>CAVXNV010000011.1:0-1038760 GCA_963763165.1 uncultured Alphaproteobacteria bacterium | reverse complement strand
GCGCACCTCGCGTTGCGGCAGGTCGGGCATGACGAGCGCCAGGTTGTCGCGCACGCGGCGGCTGTAGCCGGCAAGCGGCGCGACGATATGCGCCGTCATCCACCCCAGCGCGGAATGCGCCAGCGATACGGCAAAAGGCCGGCAAGGCCGATCAGCGCCCGCAGGACCAGGCTGACCATGTATTCGCCGAAGCGTGCCAGGGCCGACTCCTGTCGTTCGCTCATAGATCTCACCGCCGCGCTGCCAAGTTGCGGCAGACATAAAGCGCAGCGCGCGCGACCACAAGGCGCGCAGGGGGCAAGGCTTGCGTGGCCCCCTTCAAGCGTCCTCGCCGTCCTCCGGCATGACCAGTGCGATTTCTCCCGACGCGGCAAGGCGGCGGGCGGTATTGACCACCTGCGTCATCGCCTCGTCGCCCGCCCTGAACTTGACGCGGCCCAGTTGCTCCACCTCCTCGCGCAGGAGATTGGCCAGTCGGCGCGGCATGTTGTCGAGGATGAACCCGGCCACTTCGGCCAGATCGCCCGCCGAGGCGGCGGCCAGCGCCATGACCAGCGTCGCGGCCTCGACCTCGCGCGCGACCTTGGGAATGTCGGCGCGAGCCACGCGGGCGGGAATGTTGGCGAAGGTAAAGATGGCGCGGCGCACCTCGGCCGCGAACGCCTCGTCTTCGGCATCGAGCCCCTAGCACGTCGTCGCGCAGCGCCGACGGCGTGGAGTTGAGGATCGCGCCGATGCGGCTGGCCGGTCCCTCCTCGAACGCGGCGGGCGGCAGATCGCTGAGCTGCGCGGCGAGCGCGAGGCCGATGCGGTCCACGGCGCCGGGGCTGACAGCGTCGGTTTGCGACACGGCAAAGGTGATGCGGCGCGCCCTCTCGCCGGGCAGGCGGCTGAGCAGGTCGGCCGCGCGGGTGACGTGGAGCTTGGACAGCATGACGGCGGCGACTTCCGTGCTTTCGGCCAGCACGATAGGCACCAGATCGTCCAGATCGGCGGCGCCCACCTGCTCCCACGGGTCGCCAAACTGGCGCACGCCCGCCTCCTTGCGCAGGCGCGCGGCGGTTGCGGGCTGATCCGCCCGTCAAGGGCGGTCAGCGCGCCGACCACGCCGTGCGGAAAGGTCAGGCCCATCCCCTCGAGTTCGGCCACGAATTCGGTGACGACGGCAACCAGCGTGGCGCGGTCGACATAGCGCATCGATCCATCTGCGTGGTCAACGTCGCCTGCAGCCCCTCGGGCAGATCCGACAGGGGCACATCCGCGCCCTCGTTGATCAGGAAGCGCACGATGATCACCGCCTTCTGCTTGCGCGTGAGGCGGCTTGTGGTGGGCGCGGGCGGCGTCTGGACCTGCGGCGTGATGCGGGCAAGCGGCGTTGGCTGGCTCATTCCATCCCTCTTTGCGGACGTTTGGCCGACCATAGCCGCCGAAGAGTGAAGAAATGTCTAAAGCGTCACCATCGCGCCCGGCCATCCGCGCGGGCGCAATGTACCAGCTGTTGACCGGCACGCACGCCTTGGCGTCGGCATCATAGCTGGTGCCGGCCGCGCAGGTCATGGCTTGCGTGTTTTTCCTGGCGTGATCCCACCCCGTCGCGAGCGACAGGGTCGGTGCCAGCGTCAGCAGCGCAGCAATCGTCAGAGTCTTCATGGCGAGGTCTCCTTGTCAAAGGTGACGCAAGGGTAGCTTCGCGAAGCCGCCACGCCTAATCACTTTTTCGCAGGTTCACCCGCCAAAGACACGTTTGAATATCGTGTCGACATGCTTCGTGTGATAGCCGAGATCGAACTTCTCCTTGATCTCGCCTCGGTCAGCGCCGCGAGGACCTCTTCGTCGGCCAGCAGTTCGGTCTTGAAAATCCGGCCTTCCTCCCAGACCTTCATCGCGTTGCGCTGCACGAGGCGATAGGCATCCTCGCGGCTGACGCCGGCCTGCGTCAGAGCCAGCAGCACGCGCTGCGACATGACGAGGCCGGGGAACCTGTTCATGTTGTCCAGCATGTTCTCCGGGTAGACCACCATCTTGTCGACCACGCCGGTCAGCCGGGCCAGGGCGAAGTCCAGCGTCACGGTCGCATCGGGGCCGATGTTCCGCTCGACCGAGCAATGCGAGATGTCGCGCTCGTGCCAGAGGGCGACGTTCTCCATCGCCGGGATCACCGCCATGCGCACCAGCCGCGCCAGCCCGGTGAGGTTTTCCGTCAGCACCGGGTTCCGCTTGTGCGGCATCGCCGAGGACCCCTTCTGCCCGGCGAGAAGAATTCCTCCGCCTTCCAGCACCTCGGTGCGCTGCATGTGGCGGATCTCGATGGCGATGTTCTCGATGCTCGAGGCGACGACGCCCAGCGCGGCAAAGAAGGCCGCGTGCCGGTCGCGCGGGATGACCTGCGTGCTGATCGGCTCGGGCACAAGGCCCAGCTGCTTGCAGACATGCTCCTCGACCGCGGGGTCGATGTTGGCGAAGGTGCCGACCGCGCCGGAAATCGCCCCGGTCGCGATCTCTCCGGGCCTTTTCCATCCGGCTCAGGTTGCGGTCCATCTCGGCATAGAAGCGCGCGAAGGTCAGGCCCATCGTCGTCGGTTCGGCATGGATGCCGTGGCTGCGCCCGATGCGCACCGTGTCCTTGTGCTCGTAGGCGCGGCGCTTGAGTGCGGCCAGCAGCGCCTCGATGTCCTCGATCAGGATGTCCGATGGCCGCACCAGCTGCACGTTGAAGCAGGTGTCGAGCACGTCCGAACTGGTCATGCCCTGATGCACGAAGCGCGCCTCGTCCGATCCGACATGCTCGGCCAGATGCGTCAGGAAGGCGATGACGTCATGCTTGGTCACTGCCTCGATCTCGTCGATGCGGGCAACGTCGAACTCGACGTCCTTCGCCTTCCAGACAGCCTCGGCATTCTCCCTCGGGATGACGCCAAGATCGGCCATCGCGTCGCAGGCATGCGCCTCGATCTCGAACCAGATGCGGAACTTGGTTTCGGGCGACCAGATGGCGACCATTTCGGGACGGGAATAACGCGGGATCATGGCGTTGGCCTCTGGCGGTTGGGAACGGGTTGCGCGCCGTTTATCGCGGGCGCGCCCCGATGCCAAGGCGCGTGGCCCTCAGCCGGCGCGCGTGATGATCTGCGAGGTCGCCTCCAACGTGCGGTGCACAGGGCATTTGTCGGCGATTTCCAGCAGACGCGCGCGCTGGTCGTCCGACAGATCGCCCTTGAGATAGACGACGCGCGTGAACTGATCGACCTTGGCCGCGCCGCTGGCACCTGCATCCTGTGCATGAACCTTGTCGTGGCATACATCGACGCGCACATGATCCAGCGGCCAGTCCTTGCGCCGCGCATACATGCGGATCGTCATCGACGTGCAGGCGCCAAGACCCGCCGACAGGAAACCGTAAGGCGACATGCCGCGATCCGTGCCGCCATAGGCCAGCGGCTCGTCCGCAAGGGTGTGATGGCGCGGGCCTGAAATCGATGTCCTGCAAATAGCCGTCCGGGTCCGCTTCGGAAACGCGCACGACACCCTCGGGCGCGCCGGGGGGCGGGGCGGGCTTTTGCAGGTCGAGATACCGGGCCGCCCAGGTCGCGATCACCTCGGCGGCATATTCGGCATCGCTGGCGCGGGTAATCAGGTGGTCGGAATCGCACAGGGTGACGAAGCTCTTGGGATGTTTGGCCGCGCGGAAAATCTGCGCGGCGTTGTCGATGCCGACCACCTCGTCGCGTGGGGCATGCATCACCAGAAGCGCGGCCTTCAGCCCGGCGATTTCGGGCGCCAGCGCATCGGCCCGCACGTCTTCGACAAAGGCGCGGCCGATGCGCACGGGTTGGCCGCCCAGATCGACCTCGGCGGCGCCATGCTCTGCGATCTCGTCTAGGGCGCCCTTGAAATTCCGGGTGACATGACCCGGATCGAAGGGGGCGCCGATGGTAACGACGGCGCGCACCGAGGGGATGCGGCGCGCCACGCGCAGCACCGCCGCGCCGCCGAGCGAGTGACCGATCAGCAGGCCCGGCGCCAGGCCGCGCGCCTCCAGCGCCTTGGCGGCCAGCTCCAGATCCTCGACGTTGCTGGTGAACGTGGTGTTCTCGAACTCGCCCCCCGAATGACCCAGACCGGTGAAATCGAAGCGCAGCACGGCGATGCCCGCCCCCGCCAGACGCGCGGCGATGCGGCGGGCGGCATGAATTTGCTTCGAGCAGGTGAAGCAATGCGCGAAGAGCGCCGTCGCCAGATGCGGCCCCTCCGGCAGGTCCAGCCGCGCATCGAGGTCGGCGCCGTCATGGCCGGTGAAAGTCAGGCGTTCGGTGGGCATGGGCGCAGTCCTCTGGTTACACGCCCACAGACTAGGCATGGCGCCCCGCAGTTACACCCCTCTGGCGCCGTTTGTCACGGCAAGGTGAGGTTGAAGCGCAACAGCAGCGTCTAGCGCCCGGCCCGCTCGCCTGCATAGGCGATGGCGCGCTGATAATTGCCGCTGTCGTTCCATGCCGTAAGCACGTCGAAATTGGCCGTGCCGGGGCCGAAGGGCTGCCCCGGACGCCAGCCATGCGCGCGCAGCATGTTCGCCGCCGTGGCCAGCGCATCGGCCGCCGCGTAGGGGTCGGCCCGGCCGTTGCCATCGGCGTCCACCGCGTATCTCAACCAGTTGCCGGCCAGGAACTGCATGTGCCCCAACTCGCCCGAAGGTCCGCCGCGCGTGCCGGCGGTGATGATCCCGCGATCCACCAGTTGCAGCGCCGCGATGGCGTGGGGCACGAAGCGCGGATAGCGGCGGCAATAGGAGGACAGCGTGACCGCGCCGCTCACCACCGGCGTCTTGCCCATGTAGCCGCCCCAGCTGGTCTCCAGTCCCCAGATCGTCGCCAGCACGCCGGCGGGCACGCCGAAACGCTGCTCGATCGCGGCAAAGGTGTTGGGGTTGCGCGCGATGCGGTTACGGACATGCGAAATGAAATCTTCGGCGGAGCTGCCGGAGCGTTTCGCCAGGAAACGCGCCGGATCGTCCTGAAGCGTGCCGGTCTGGCTGGAGGGCTGGGACTCAAAGCGCCACGTGATGCCCGAAAGCCCCGCCTGGGCCAGCGCATCGCGGCCCCGCTGGCCCACCCCTTGCGCGGCGGCCTGCTCTAGCAGCGTCTGCTTGTATTGACCGAACGCGCCCTTGGACGTGATGCATTGCGCACCCGCAGGGGCGGCAAGGAGAGCGGCGAGAAATGCAAAGACGATGAGGCGCATGGGGATTCCGGAAATGAACAAACGACGGATACAGTCTAGCCGGTGCATCCGGCCGTGAACAACCCGCCGTGAGCCCGAGAAGGATGCATCAAAGCTGACGCATTCTGCCGGCGGGACGCGAGCAAACCAGAACCTGACGCGGCATATCCTTGGTATTGAGAAACTATCGTCAGCCCCATTCGCGGACAAGAACTGGGAATATCCACAAACTCTGCAAAGATTGACGAAAACGGCTTTTTTGCTGTAACATATAACATAATATCAAACAGCCTCGGGGGGATGATGTTTGATTTTGTTCGCATGAGCGCTGCGGTATTTGCGCTCCTGGGTTTCGTGACTTCCGCATTTGCGTTCGACGTCAACGATCTCAGCAAGGGAATTGCCATCCTGAACCAGCTTTCTGTCGGGACGCCACCAACACCGAATACCGCCGCCAGACCGGTCGAGCAGCCGCGCGCCGCCAAACCGCGCGCGCCGCGTCCTTCTTCTGCCGCGACCAGGGAAATCCAGACGCTGCTTGCCCGGCTTGGCTATGATCCCGGTCCCGCGGACGGGCTGGTGGGCCGGCGGACGGCCGCGGCGATCCGGGCGTTCGAACGGGACCGCGGCCTTGCGATCACAGGCGCGCCGGGCGCTCGCGTCCTGGCAAACCTGCGGGAGGCGGCGCAACATGGCGCCGGCAGCGGCACCGCCGCGGCATCGTCCGGGCCGAGTTTCGACTGCCGAAAGGCAACGACATCCACCGAACTGGCGATCTGCGGGTCCGACGATCTGGCCGAGCTGGACCGGGCTGTTGCACGCAATTACGCCGCCGCCCTCGACGTGCGTGATGCGCATGGCCGCGCCCGGTTGCAGGCCGGGCAGCGCGACTGGATGACCGAGCGCGACCGTTGCGGTGCGGATGTGATGTGCCTCGTCGCCGCTCTCGCGGCCCGCTCGCAGGCACTTGTGATGCTTGCGAATGCGGAAGATGCCGGTCCGGAAATCCCGATCTCGCCAGTGCCGTCACCCGAACCCGGACCAGGCGCATCAACGACAGCGGGCCAAGCGATCTTGCCCGCGTTCGACGCCATCGAGCAGGCGGAAGACCCACGCGCCGACATAGCCGCCGGATCGGAGGATCGGCCCCGTTTCTTTCTGACGAACCACTTCACGCCGCGCGAGGATGCCTCCGCGCTCGAGGCCGACCGACGCCGGATGGTGACACGGCTGGAATATGCGGCCGATCCGGGCGCGATGGCTGACGACAAGTTCCTGATGCGGCTGCTGGACACTCTTCCCGACGACAGATTGGATGAACTGATTGGCCGCATCTATCCCGGCGACATGCCCGACATCGTCGCCAACAACATCGCCGCGGTTCGGCAGACCCACGGGCCGGTCGTGACGCAGGTGTCGGGCCTGCTCAATGAATTCGACCGCCACCTCTTGCTGCAGGAAGGCCGCGCGATGGTGGAGCGGGAACTTCCTCACGATCAGGTGCCCAACCCGCTTGAGGTGGATCTAATCTGTTCGGTCTCGTTCGGAGTTTACGACTTCGACACGAAAGCGTTCGAGATGCTCGCGAGTTCGTGCCGTGAGGGTCGCCTGGATGTGACCGGAGCGTCGCTTCTGACCGAGTATCGAACCGGCCCCTCGGTGGGCCCGATTCTGAAGGAGGTGACGGAGGCGAGGGCGTTCTCCGAACGCCTTGGCGCCAACCGCCAGGTCCTCGTCTCGACGCCGGCCAGGCTGTCGGTCGACAAGTCGGGACCCTACCCCAAGCTCCTGATCGAGGAAACCGGTGCGCCGGTGCTGCATCCCATGCAGTCGCTCGACGAGGTGCTTTATCGCTACCCGGTGGCAGAAGGGGCCGCCCCTGAGGTGCCCGAAACCCCCGACTTTCTGGCCGCCACCGAAGGCATGCATCATGTGCCGGCAGCCTACTTTGCGCTGCGCGTCGCGCCTGATGTGCTTTCCGAAGAGGACTGGCTGTCGCTGACCGAGCGCCAGATCGAGTATGATCAGCACCGGAACGATCCCGCGGTCTTCGCGCATGAAAAGGTCGCAGATCGGCAGGCATCCTTTGCAGCGCCGGAACTGGTCGAAGAGTTCAAGGACAAGGTCGGGGCGGTTCTCTCCGAACTCGACACGGCGGCTGTCGCCCGGATGGAGGTCATGTCCCAATGGGTCGACTACCGCGATGGCAAGCTGACCTCTTCGGAGCCCTGGGGTTATCTGCGGGAGCTCTACCAGGACGACCGGCAGCAGGCGATGGCATCGGAACTGGGGGCGGCCGCAATGGTCGCCGATCCGGGCCTTCTGGAGCGTTTCAACGTGCAGGAACTTCCCAGGTCACTGGTCACCAACCTTCCGCTATTGGTGAAGAACGTTAAGTTGATCATGGACCGACGACCAAGGATCCCCGAGATCGGAATGGAGCCATCCGCGGCGGAGGAGCTTTTCGTCGAGAAATGCAGGCGCGAGAAACTCGCGATGGACGCTGCAACCGGCGCCGATCTCGCTCGTGCCCATGATGGCTGGAACGAATGTATCAGTCGCGCCAACGAACTGCCAAAGGGCTTCGTCATCGACCTTGCGGTGGAGTTTGCCGGCGCAAAGCGCTGGGCCCAGGGCATCGTACTGGAGACGCGTCTGAAGGAGGCCAGGCTTTACAATTCCAGAGGCCGGAACTTCGCGTCACTCGATGCGGCCGCCTTCCCGAAACTCGATGCGCTCCTGGCGTTCCGCATTTCGGAGGTCGACACGACCTACGGAACCGATTTCGGGCCCAACATCGCCCTCGTCTACGAACCGGTGGAAATGATCCTGTTCGATGCCGGGCAGGGCGGACCGGTGATCGATCCCGGTGCGGTGCGGTTCCGGCATGTCTTTGCACCTTCCCCCGAGGGTTCGGGCACAATCTCTCCCGATGATGGAAACGCGACCGCGGCCGCCGGGCCACCGCCCGGCGCCTTTGCCGTCCTGGGTGTGCAGCTGGGTGACGATTTCGATACCGGAGTCGAGCAACTCGCCCAAAAGGTCGGTGCCGAGCAGCGTCTTCATGCCCGCACAGCCACGCGGCAGGCGGCGCTTGAAGATCAGACTGCCGCGCCGATCCTGGACTGGGAAGCCTACCACAACGCGGTCCTGCTCCAGGCTCCGGAAAGCCGCGACATGGTGGCCGTTTATCACGAGCCGCCGGTCGAGGCATCGACGGTAACAGCGATCGTGCGCACCAAACTCTTCGAGCCCGGCACCGGACCATCCTGGCCGGCGTTGCGCGACAACCTGTTGAAATCCTATCCGCAGATCGATGCGGCGGATCTGGAGGGACTGGATGATCCGGACACAGTCGTGCTGTGGGATGCGCCCGAGCATCGAGCGGGCGACCCCTTCGATGCACAGGCATCCGCCTGTCAGAGTGCGCTGAACGCGGCTGTAAAGGCATACCTGCCAACGCTCATCAGTCACCGGCGCGCGAGAGACGAGAGTAAGCGGCTGGTTTTCGACCCGCGTGCAACCTGGGCTGACGCCGAGGGCGCAGAGACGGTTCCATCTCTCGCGACCCCCTTATCCATGCCTCGGCTTTTTGGCGAAAGCGCGAGCTGTCCGCCGCATGAAGTCATGGCTTTGATCATGCTCTACGGCGATGACGGGCGCGTTGTCGAATACCGTCAGGCGGTGACGATGCCGGCTCATGTCGCGGCGATCGCCGAACGGCGAAAACCGGAGGCGGCCGAGGCGGCCGAGGCCGACTTCGACCTTTGACTGCCCGGCCGGCAGGGGCCCGCTACGAATGGAACCATCGTGTATTAAAGAACCTGCCGCGGATGCCGCGACAGGTTCTGGTCTTCCCTCCGGGCGGAATGCATCATTCCGCTGCGTCAGCAGCTGTAATACATCCCGAATTCCACCGGGTGCGGCGTCTGGTCGTATTTCAGCACCTCGGTCATCTTCAACGCGGCGTAGCCCTCGATCTGGCTGCGCGTGAAGACGTCGCCGGCCAGCAGGTAATCGTGGTCGGCCTGCAACGCCTCGATCGCTTCGCGCAGGCTGCGGCAGACGGTGGGAATGTCCTTCAGCTCTTCGGCGGGCAAGTCGTAAAGGTTCTTGTCCATTGCCTCGCCCGGATCGATCTTGTTCTTGATCCCGTCGAGACCGGCCATCAGCAGCGCTGCGAAGCAAAGATACGGGTTCGCCGCCGGGTCGGGAAACCGCGCCTCGACGCGCTTTGCCTTGGGGCTTTCGGTCCACGGGATCCGCACGCAGCCCGACCGGTTGCGCGCCGAATAGGCCAGAAGGACCGGCGCCTCGAACCCCGGCACCAGCCGCTTGTAGCTGTTGGTCGTGGGGTTGGTGAAGGCGTTCAGCAATTCGGCGTGGCGCAGGATGCCGCCGATGAACCACAGCGCCTCCTGGCTGAGATCGGCGTATTTGTCGCCCGCGAAAAGCGGCTTGCCGTCCTTCCAGATCGACATGTTGACATGCATGCCGGATCCGTTGTCGCCATAGATCGGCTTGGGCATGAACGTGGCCGATTTGCCGTAGGCCTGCGCGACGTTGTGGATGACGTACTTGTATTTCTGCATCTCGTCGGCCTGCCTGGTCAGCGTGCCGAAGATGAGGCCCAGTTCATGCTGGCACGATCCGACCTCGTGGTGATGCTTGTCCACCTTCATGCCCAGACGCTTCATCGTCGACAGCATCTCGCTGCGGATGTCATGCGCGTCGTCGATCGGGTTGACCGGGAAATACCCGCCCTTGAGGCCCGGGCGGTGGCCCATGTTGCCCATCTCGTATTCGGTGTCGGTGTTCCAGCTGCCGTCCTGCGCATCGACCTCGTAGGAGACCTTGTTGATCGTGTTGGAGAACCGCACGTCGTCGAAGAGGAAGAATTCGGCCTCGGGACCGAAGTAGGCCGCGTCGCCGATGCCGGAGGATTTCAGATACGCCTCGGCCTTCTCGGCGGTGCCGCGCGGGTCGCGGTCATAGGGCTCGCCCGTGTCCGGCTCGACCACGGTGCAATGCACGCAGAGGGTCTTTTCGGCATAGAAGGGATCGATGTAGGCGGTGCCGGTGTCCATCATCAGCTTCATGTCCGACGCTTCGATCGACTTCCATCCAGCGATGGACGAGCCGTCGAACATGAAGCCCTCGTCGATGAAATCCTCGTCGACCAGTTCGGCCGCGATGGTCACGTGCTGCAATGTGCCGCGCGGATCGGTAAAGCGGATGTCGACGTAATCGACGCCCTCTTCCTTGATGGTATCGAGCAGGTCAGATGCGCTCATGGTAAGCATTCCCCTTGGATTGTTGTCCGTTACAGCGCGTCCGAACCGGTTTCGCCGGTGCGGATGCGGATGGCCTGTTCGACCGGGCTGACGAATATCTTGCCGTCGCCGATCTTGTCGGTCTTGGCGGCGTCGATGATGGCCTCGATGGCACCCTCGACCTGATCGTCGTCCAGCACCACCTCGATCTTCACCTTGGGCAGGAAATCGACCACGTATTCGGCCCCGCGATACAGCTCGGTATGGCCCTTCTGGCGGCCGAAGCCCTTCACCTCGATGACGCTCAGCCCCTGGATCCCGGCCTCCTGCAGCGCCTCCTTCACCTCGTCCAGCTTGAACGGTTTGATGATCGCTTCGATCTTCTTCATTCTTCGGCTCCTGCGGCGTGTCTGGTGTCAGCCACGTCAAAGCATGAATGGTGCGGCGGCTCAACGCGGCGAGGGGCGGCCGACGGGAAATCTGCGAAAAAACTCCGGGTGCTGCCTAAATTTTAGGCAGCCATGCCGCCGGCCGGTGGATCGCAAAGGCGCCGGTGCCGCGTTATACCTGTCACACGTATTCCCGTTCGACCCTTTCTGCGGAGGCTTCGATGCCCGCCACCCCGACGCCGATCACCATGACGCCCGACCGGATCGCGGCGCTGCGCAAGACGCAGGAGGCGCATAAATACGGCCACGGGCACGCGCTGGTCCTGTCGGGCGGGGCCGGGCGCACCGGGGCGGCGCGGCTGGCGGCGCGGGCGGCGCTGCGCGCGGGGGCGGGGCTGGTGACGCTGGGCGTGCCGCCTGCCGCGCAGCTTGAGGTCGCGGCGCAGATCACCGCGGTCATGCTGATGCGGGTGCCGGACGCCGAGGCGCTGGATGCGGCGCTGGCGGACGGGCGGATCAACGCGCTCTGCCTCGGGCCGGGCCTGGGCGTGGACCGCGCGGCGCACCTGCTGCCCGAGGCGCTGGGCGCGGGGCAGGCCGCGCCGCGTGCCACGCTTCTGGACGCGGATGCGCTGACCGCGCTGGGCCAGGACGCGGCGCTCTTCGGCCTGCTGCATCCGCAATGTGTGCTGACCCCGCACGAGGGGGAATTCGCGCGTCTCTTTCCCGACCTGGCCGATCGGGCGGGCCGGGAGCTGAGCGACGGGCGGGCCGGGGCGGTGGCGGATGCCGCGCGGCGGGCCGGCTGCACGGTGCTGCTGAAGGGTGCGGACACGGTCATCGCCGCGCCGGATGGCGCGCTGTCGGTCCATGCGGCGCGCGGCGCGATGGCGGCGCCCTGGCTGGCGACGGCCGGGACCGGCGATGTGCTGGCCGGGCTGATCGCGGGCCTGATGGCGCGCGGCCTGCCGCCCGTCGCCGCGGCACAAGGCGGCACCTGGCTGCACGCCGCCTGCGCGCGCCGTGTCGGCCCCGGCCTCATCGCCGAGGACCTGCCCGAGGCCCTTCCGGCCGTCTACGCGGATCTGGGCGTGTAGGGCGCCGGCGGGCATCGCTTCCGGACCACGAACCGGATTTTGCACGCACTGCCGCCGGACCGGGCAATTTCCCCTCGCGCCCGCGTCCGCGCTGCGCTAGACAGGCAGGCGCCGCGCGCCCCCTCGGGCGCCGCGCGGCCCGGTGCGGGTGTGGCGGAACTGGTAGACGCACCAGATTTAGGTTCTGGCGCCTTTGGCGTGGGGGTTCGAGTCCCTTCACCCGCACCACTTCACTCGTCGGCTGCTCGTCCTGGTGCGACAATCAACTTGTCATCCGCCTTGCGTTTTGTAGGGTTGCTGTCAGCGAAAACCTGTCCCCAACAGACGAGGAATATCATCATGTTTAAAACGGCCACCCTCATCGGCGCGCTGATGATCAGCACTGCCGCTACCGCGGGCGAGATCACGATCTACACCTCCTACGAGGAGGACGAGGCCGCTGCGTTCCTCGATCTGGCGCGCGCGGCGCTGCCGGATGTCGAGATGAACATGCTGCGCCTTTCGCAGGGCGATCTGGCCGCGCGCATCATCGCCGAGAAGGGTAATCCGCAGCATGACGTGCTGTGGGGCTTCGCCGCCTCGGCCATCGTCGATCCGCAGATCGAGGAAACGCTGGAGCCATACGCCCCCGACGGGGTCAAGGCGATCCCGGCGCAGTTCCGCTCGCCCGACGACAAATGGTTCGCCGTCACCGGCTACATGGCCGCGTTCTGCGTCAACAACGAGCGGCTGAAGGACAAGGGGCTGGAGATGCCCACCTCCTGGGCCGACCTCGCCGATCCCGCCTTCAAGGGCGAGGTGGTGATGCCGAACCCGGCGTCGTCCGGCACCGGCTATATCCAGATCTCCTCGATCCTGCAGATGATGGGCGAGGAGGAAGGGTGGGCCTATCTCGACAAGCTGGACGAGAACGTCGCGCAATACATCAAGTCGGGCTCGAAGCCGTGCCATGCGGCCTCGGCCGGTGAATACACCGTCGGCGCCTCCTACGACATGCGCGCGATCAAGAACATCGCCGAAGGCTATCCCATCACAATGGTCATTCCCGCCGAAGGCGCGGGCAACGAGCTGGAGGCGAACGCGCTGGTCGCGTCCTCGGACAACAAGGAAGACGCCAAGGCCTTCCTCGACTGGACGGTGACGCCCGAGGCGGCGACCGCCTATGGCAAATGGAAGGCGATCGTGACCATGCCGGGCGGCGAGAAGCCGCAGCAATTCCTCGACGCGGGCCTGCCGGAGGACACCTCAAAGGTGCTGCACCCGACCGACTTCGTCGCGGCCGGCGAAAACCGCCTCGATATCATCGACAAGTGGCAGAAGCGCTACGAGCGCTGATTGCGGCAAGGCACCGGGGGAGGGTCCGCCCCCGGCACCACAGCGCCCCGCCGGCATGGTGCGGGGCGCTTTCACTTACCTTCGAAGGCGCCTCATGGATCTCGACGTCAGGAACATCACCAAGCTTTATGGGCCGGTCCGGGCGCTGAACGATCTGTCGCTGACCATCCCCTCGGGCAGCCTGACCTGCTTTCTGGGCCCGTCCGGCTGCGGCAAGACCACGCTCTTGCGCGTGATCGCGGGGCTTGAGACGGCGGATGCGGGGCAGATCATGCTGGGGCCCGACGATCTGTCCGGCACCCCGCCCGCCAAGCGGAATTTCGGCGTCGTGTTCCAGTCCTACTCGCTTTTTCCCAACCTGACGGCGCTGCGCAACGTGCAATACGGGCTGGAGTGCCGCGGCTGGGCGCGGGCAAAGCGGCGCGCACGGGCGCTGGAGATGCTGGACCTCGTGCATCTGCGCGATCAGGCGGACAAGCTGCCCGAGCAGATGTCGGGTGGCCAGCAGCAGCGCGTCGCCATCGCCCGCGCGCTGGCGCCCGAGCCATCGCTGCTGTTGCTTGACGAGCCTCTGTCGGCGCTCGACGCCAAGGTGCGGGCCGAGCTGCGTGGCGAGATCCGGGGCATCCAGCAGCGGTTCGGCATCACCACGATCATGGTCACCCACGATCAGAACGAGGCGCTGGAGATGGCTGACCAGATCGCCCTTCTGCGCGACGGCGAGATCGAGCAGGTCGGCACTCCGCGCGAGATCTACGCCCAGCCGAAAACGCGCTTCGTCGCGGACTTCATCGGCGCAATCAACCTTTTACCGGTCAGCGAAGGGCCGGAGGGCATGGCGCGATACGGCAGCGCGGCATTGAAGGTTTCCGGCCCGCTGAACGGCGCCACGACTTTGGGCCTGCGGCCCGAGGCGATTTCGCTGGGCGGCGATGGCGGGGCGCAGAACGCGCTGCGCTGCACCGTCGCCGGGACGCGCTTCATGGGCAATCTGCAGCATATCGACCTGGCGCCCGACTGCGCCCCCGGCCAGATCCTGAATGTCGAGATGAACGGTCTGGCCGAGACGCCGAAAACCGGCGCCCATGTCACCGCACGCTTTCCGGCGAGCGCGCTTCAGGCGCTGCGCTGATGGCCGATGCCGCCGTCCGCCCCCGCCGCCGCCTGATCCCGAAGGCAGGCGACAGCGCCGTTGCGCTGATCCTGTCGGTCCTTGTCATCGCGGCGATGGCGGTGTTCTTCGTGCTGCCCGTCGTGGCGATCCTGTGGCGCAGCTTCGATACCGGCAGCGGCGCGGGGCTGGGCAACTACATCGTCACGCTCAGCGACCCGCGCGTGTGGGAACTGATCGGCAACAGCCTGGGCATGTCGGCCCTGGCGGCGCTCTGCGCGGTGACGCTGTCCTACTTCTATGCCTACGCGCTGCAACGCACCAACGTGGTGCTGAAATCGGTGCTGCGCATGGTGGTGATGGCGCCGCTTTTCGCGCCGTCGCTGATCCAGGCGCAGGGGCTGATCTTTCTTCTGGGGCGCAACGGCGTCTTCAACCGCTTCCTCGGTTTCGACATCGAGATTTACGGCTTCTGGGGCGTGACCATCGCCAACTCGCTTTATACCTTTCCCTACGCGTTCCTGATCCTTTCGGCGGCGCTGGCGGTGGCTGACGCGCGGCTTTACGAGGGCGCCATTGTCATGGGTGCGAAGCCGTGGAAGATCTTCCGCACGGTCACGCTGCCTTCGACGCGTTTCGGTATCGCGGCGGCGCTGTTCGTCGCCTTCTCGCTCTCGATCACGGATTTCGGCAACGCCATCGTCATCGGCGGCGATTTCAGCGTTCTGGCCACCGAGATCTACAACAAGGTCATCGGACAGGCGCAGTTTCAGCTGGGCGCGGTGATCGGGGTGGTGCTGCTGGTGCCGGCGGCGGTGTCCAAGCTGATCGTGTCGCAGATTTCCAAGCGGCAGCACTCGCAGGTGACCGACAAGTCCGTGGCGCTCAAGATCCGGCCCCACCGGTCGCGCGATCTGGCCTTCGGCGCCTATGCCGCCATCGTCGCGCTGCTCTTCCTGTCGGTGCCGCTGATCGTGGTCTTCGCCAGTCTGGTCAAACTCTGGCCCTACAACATGAGCTTCACGTTGGACCATTACCGCTTCGACGTGCAGAACGGGATCCAGCCCTTGTGGAATTCCATCGGCGTCGCGCTGGCGACCGCGACTTTCGGGGTGATCGCGGTCTTTGCCGCGGCCATCGTCACGCTGAAATTCCGCACGCCGCTGAGCGCGCCGGTGTCGTTCCTGGCGACGCTGCCCGCCTCGATCCCCGGCATGGTGCTGGGGCTGGGCTACGTGCTGGCCTTCAACAGCCTCGCCAATCCGCTGAACTTCCTTTACGGGACGTTCCCGCTGATCGTGCTGCTTTACATCTACTACAACCACGCGCAGGGCTATCTGATCACCGCGACCAGTCTCAAGCAGATCAGCGCGACCTTCGACGAGGCGTCGCTGATGCTGGGCGGCGGCGCGGTGCGCACGCTGGTCCGGATCACGCTGCCGCTATTGTGGCCGACATTGCTGGGCGTCGGCGTCTTCTTCTTCATGCGCGCGATGGTGTCGCTGTCGGCGGTGATCTTCCTCATCACGCCGCAGACGCAGGTGGCGGCGGTGTCGGTGCTGCAACTCGCCGACCGTGGCGCGACCAACCAGGCGGCGGCGTTTTCGGTCTGCATCATGGCCATCGTCATGCTGATGCTGCTGACGGTGCGGGCGGTCCTGTGGCTGGCGGGCGCGCGGGGCGTGACACTGATCCGGTAGCCGTGCCAGCGCCCTTTCAAGAGGCTTTTCTTTTGCGCGCACGCTGCTTAGGCTCCGGTCCGGACACATGGTCCAACCAAAGGGAGACAGACATGAAGAAACTGATGATGGCCAGCGCCGCGACGGCCCTGATGGCGGGTGCCGCCCATGCCGAGGACGTCAAGCTGGGAATCCTTCTGGGATTCACCGGCCCGCTTGAATCGATCGCATCGGACATGGCCGAAGGCGCCAGGCTGGCGATCGCGCAGGTCAATGAATCGGGCAATTTCCTCGACGGTCAGACGGTGGACTCGGTTCAGGGCGACACCGGCTGCATCGACGCCAGCCTCGCCGTCGCCTCGGCCGAGCGGCTGATCACGTCGGACGGGGTCAAGGGCATCATCGGCGGCATGTGCTCGGGCGAGACGGGCGCGGTGCTGCAGAACGCGGCCATTCCGAACGGCGTCGTGATGGTGTCGCCCTCGGCGACGTCGCCCGCGCTGAGCACGGTCGAGGATAACGGGCTGTTTTTCCGCACGTCGCCCTCGGATGCGCGTCAGGGGCAGGTCATGGCCGACATCCTGAACGACCGCGGCATCAAGGAGGTCGCGGTAAGCTATACCAACAACGATTACGGCAAGGGCCTGGCGGACAGCTTTGAAGAGGCGTACACCGAATCCGGCGGCACCGTGACGATGAACGCATCGCACGAGGACGGCAAGGCCGACTATTCCGCCGAAGTGGGCGCGCTGGCCTCCGCCGGGGGCGAGGTTCTGGTCGTCGCGGGCTATATCGACCAGGGCGGCGCCGGCATCATCAAGGGCGCGCTCGATTCCGGCGCCTTCGACACCTTCATGTTCCCCGACGGCATGGTCTCCGAAACGCTGGAGAAGAATTTCGCCTCGGCGACCGAAGGCTCCTTCGGGCAGCATCCCAGCGCATCGGGCGACGGCCCGGCCAGGTTCGGCGAGATGGGCAAGGCGGCCGGGTTCGATCCGACCGGCGCCTTCGCACCCGAAAGCTATGACGCGGCCGCGCTGATCCTGCTGGCGATGCAGGCTGCCGGATCGACCGATCCGATGGTCTACAAGGACAGGATCATGGATGTCGCCAACGCTCCGGGCGAAGAGATCATGCCGGGCGATCTGGGCCGTGCCCTGGAAATCCTCAAGGAAGGCGGCGAGATCGACTATGTCGGTGCCTCGGCGGTCGAGCTGATCGGTGCGGGCGAAAGCGCCGGACACTATCGCGAGATCGAGATGAAGGACGGCAAGATGGAAACGGTCGGCTACCGCTGATCGCCAGACCCGCGACTCGCGCGCCAGCCCGGACACGCACCGGGCTGGCGTTCTCATGTGTAGCGCCGGGGAACCATTCGCCGCAAAACTCGGCGGTGCAGGGGCCGATACCCGGCATTGCGATTCCCAAGACGCGGAAAGTCCTGTAAACGGTTTGCGGCGGACGGCTTGGGCCTGCTGCGGAACGGGAGAAAGACGAATGATCGTTGTCGAGGATCTCCACAAGCATTTTGGCGGCTTTCACGCCGTCGATGGCGCAAGCCTCGCGTTTTCGCAGGGCGCAATCACCGGCCTGATCGGACCGAACGGCGCGGGCAAGACGACGCTGTTCAACGTGATCGCCGGGGTGCATTCCCCCACCTCCGGCCGCGTGACGATGGGCGGCGAGGATATCACGGGCCTGCCCCCGCACGAGCTGTTTCACAAGGGGGTGCTGCGCACCTTCCAGATCGCGCATGAGTTCCATTCGATGAGCTGCCGCGAGAACCTGATGATGGTCCCCGGCGGCCAGTCGGGCGAACGGCTGTGGAACACCTGGTTCGGCCGCAAGCGCATCGCCGACGAAGAGCGCGCCTTGCGCGCCAAGGCCGACGAGGTGCTGGAATTTCTCACCATCGAGCATCTGGCCGAGCAGAAGGCCGGGCAGATTTCAGGCGGGCAGAAAAAGCTGCTGGAGCTGGGCCGCACGATGATGGTCGACGCGCGCATCGTCTTTCTGGACGAGGTCGGCGCAGGGGTGAACCGCACCCTGCTGAACGTGATCGGCGACGCGATCCTGCGCCTCAACGCCGAGCGCGGCTATACCTTCGTCGTGATCGAGCATGACATGGATTTCATCGCGCGCCTGTGCGATCCGGTCATCTGCATGGCCGAGGGCCGCGTTCTGGCCACCGGCACGGTGGACGAGATCAAGGCGAACAGCCAGGTGATCGAGGCGTACCTGGGCACCGGCCTGAAAAACCGCGACAAGGTGAGCGCATGAGCGATGATCCCTATGGCGACCGGGGCAACAAGGATCTGTCCATCGCCAATCCGAAGGGCGCCGGAAGCGCGCATCCCGCGGCGCGCGGCGGCAGCGCCCATCCGGCGCCCGGCGGGCCGTTCCTGATCGGCGAAGGCATGACCGGCGGCTACGGCAACGGCCCGGACATCCTGCACGATTGCACGATCGCCGTCGAGAAGGGCGAGATCGCGGTGATCGTCGGCCCCAATGGCGCGGGCAAATCGACGGCGATGAAGGCTGTCTTCGGCATGCTGGATCTGCGGTCCGGGCATGTGCGGCTGGATGGCGACGACATCACGCGGCTTTCGCCGCAGGACCGGGTGGCCCGCGGCATGGGCTTCGTTCCGCAGACGAACAACATCTTCGCCTCCATGACGGTCGAGGAAAACCTCGAGATGGGTGCCTTCATCCGCACCGACGACTATTCCGGCACGATGGAGCAGATCTATGACCTCTTTCCCATCCTGCGCGACAAGCGCCGCCAGCCCGCGGGCGAGCTTTCGGGCGGCCAGCGCCAGCAGGTCGCGGTGGGCCGCGCGCTGATGACGCAGCCCAAGGTGCTGATGCTGGACGAGCCGACGGCAGGCGTCAGCCCCATCGTCATGGATGAGCTTTTCGACCGCATCATCGACGTGGCGCGCACCGGCATCCCGATCCTGATGGTCGAGCAGAATGCCCGCCAGGCGCTGGAGATCGCCGACAAGGGTTATGTGCTGGTGCAGGGCGCCAATGCCTACACCGGCACCGGCAAGGAGCTTCTGGCCGATGAGGACGTGCGCAAGAGTTTTCTGGGAGGATGAAGGTGCAACACGGATTTCGGGCCGCCGGACATGGCAGCGGGGCGGCTGACTGATGGAGTTACTCAACGCGTTCGTCGCGCTGGCGAATTACGTGCTGGTGCCCGCCGTGGCCTATGGCAGCCAATTGGCGCTGGGCGCGCTGGGGGTCACGCTGGTCTATGGCATTCTGCGCTTCTCGAACTTCGCCCATGGCGACACGATGGCGTTCGGCGCGATGATCGCGGTGCTGGTGACATGGTGGCTGCAATCCTTGGGCATCGGGCTGGGGCCGCTGCCGACCGCGCTGCTGGCGCTGCCGGTGGCGATACTGGGCTGCATCCTGCTGCTGCTGGCGACGGACCGGGCCGTTTACAGGTTCTACCGCGAGAAGAAGGCCAAGCCGGTCATCCTGGTCATCGTATCCATGGGCGTCATGTTCATCATGAACGGGATCGTCCGGTTCGTCATCGGCCCCGATGACCAGCAATTCCTGGACGGCGAGCGGTTCGTCATTTCCGCGCGCACCTTCAAGGAGATGACCGGGCTGGACGAGGGGCTGGCGATCAAGACGTCGCAGGCGCTGACCGTCGTGACGGCGGTGGTGGTGGTGGCGCTGCTCTTCTGGTTCCTGAACCGCACCCGCGCCGGCAAATCCATGCGCGCCTATTCGGACAACGAGGATCTGGCGCTGCTGTCGGGGGTCAATCCCGAACGGGTGGTGATGCTGACCTGGATCATCGTCGCGGCGCTGGCGACCATTGCCGGGGTGCTTTACGGCCTCGACAAGTCGTTCAAGCCCTTCACCTATTTCCAGCTTCTGCTGCCGATCTTCGCCAGCGCCATCGTCGGCGGTCTCGGCAGTCCGCTGGGCGCCATCGCCGGCGGCTTCGTCATCGCCTTCTCCGAGGTGACGATCACCTATGCATGGAAAAAGGTGCTGGGCTACATGCTGCCCGAAAGCCTCGCGCCCGACGGGCTGGTGCAGCTTCTGAGTACCGATTACAAGTTCGCGGTCAGTTTCGTGATCCTGCTGATCGTGCTGCTGTTCAAGCCAACGGGATTGTTCAAGGGGCAGTCGGTATGAGCACCGCGGTAAGAAATGTCGGCCTTTTCGCCATCATCGGGGCGCTGATCCTGCTGACCGGGTTTCTGCAAAGCTGGAATTCCGCGCTGCTGATCCTGAACATGGGGCTGATCTCGGCCGTCATGGCGCTGGGCGTGAACCTGCAATGGGGTTTTGCGGGGCTCTTCAACATCGGCGTCATGGGGTTCGTCGCGCTGGGCGGGCTGGCGGCGGTGCTGGTGGCGATGCCGCCCACGACCGAGGCGTGGCAGACAGGCGGCCTGCGCGTGCTGGTGGCGCTGGCGATGGGCGCGGCGACGATCGCGGCGGCGGTCCTGCTCTACCGGGCGATGGGCCGCGGATGGCTGCGGGCGCTGGCGATAATCGTCCTGCTGGTGGGCGGGTTTTTCATCTACCGCGCGATCCTCGATCCGGGCGTCGCGCGGATCGAGGCGATCAATCCCGCCGCAACGGGGTATCTGGGCGGTCTGGGCCTTCCGGTCATCGTTGCCTGGCCGGTGGGCGGGCTGCTGGCGGCGGGCGCCGCGTGGCTGATCGGCAAGACGGCGCTGGGCCTGCGCTCGGACTACCTGGCCATCGCGACGCTGGGCATCGCCGAGATCATCATCGCGGTGCTCAAGAACGAGGACTGGCTGTCGCGCGGCGTCAAGAACGTGATCGGCGTCCCGCGTCCCGTGCCGCTGGAGATCGACCTTCAGGGCGATCCCGGCTTTGTCGACCGCGCGGCGGGGCTGGGGCTGGACCCGGTGACGGCTTCGACCCTTTACGTCAAGCTGCTCTATGCCGGGCTGTTCCTGGTCGTCCTGCTGTTGCTGCTGTGGATGGCGCAAAAGGCGCTGGCAAGCCCCTGGGGCCGCATGCTGCGCGCGATCCGCGATAACGAGGTCGCGGCCGAGGCGATGGGCAAGGATGTCAGGAAACGGCATTTGCAGGTCTTCATCCTGGGCAGCGCGATCTGCGGCATCGCCGGGGCGATGATGACGACGCTGGACAGCCAGCTGACCCCCAGCGCGTATCAGCCGCTGCGCTATACGTTCCTCATCTGGGTGATGGTGATCGTGGGCGGGTCGGGCAACAATTTCGGCGCCGTGCTGGGCGGCTTCCTGATCTGGTTCCTCTGGGTGCAGGTCGAGCCGATGGGAAGGCTGCTGATGGACCTGATCACGGCGGGCATGTCCGACGGCTATTGGCTGAAGGAGCACCTGCTGGAATCTGCGGCGCATATGCGGCTGTTCACCATGGGCCTCATCCTGCTGCTGGTGCTGCGGTTTAACCCGCGGGGGTTGATACCGGAGAAATAGGCGGCGGCCCCGCGACAGGGGCGCCGCTTTCGTAGAACACGCTGACGATATCATGACGCATCAACCGCTAACGCTGGGCGAAAAACTGGCGCGGCCGGAACCCGGAGCTTCGGGCACGCTGCTCCGCGCGCGTCTGCAAAAGGTTCTTCATGTCACGCTGGACCTGTGCCTGTTATCGGCGCTCTGCGCCTTGCCGTTGTGGTGGTACGTGGCGCGGCCGGACATCGACCCCTATGTGATGCTGGCGGTTCTGGGCGTGCTGGTGGTTTTCTGGATTATCCTCCATTTCTCGCTTCGCTTCCGCAAGCCGCACAGCCTGCTGGCCGACGATCGCCAGGGGTTCATGCGCGATCTGCGGCTGGATGCGAAGACGGCGATCTTCGATGGCAGCAACATCTACCACCTCGGACGCAACAAGCAGCTGTTTGCGCAGCCGCTGCGCGAGATCGTGCATCGGCTCCGGGAAGAGGAATATCGTGTCGTCTGTTTCTTCGACGCCAACATCTTTTTCACGCTGATGGATCATGGCGTATTGCCGAAACTCAGGCGGCACTCGCCGCTCCTGCTCGAAACCGTCTTCGGGCTGAGGGCGGATGAAATCTACGTTGTGCCAAGCGGGGTCAGGGCAGACATCTACATCCTCGAGACGCTGAGGCACCTGCCCATATCGTTCGCCGTGACCAATGACCGGTTCCGCGACTATGCGGAGGTCTTCCCCACCGTGATGCGGGACGACCAGTGGCGCAAGGGGGTGACGGTTTCGAAGGACGAAATCCGGCTGCTGGGGCATCGGTTCGCGCATCCGATCCGGCTGGAGCCGGCCGAAGGCGACACGCCCTGACGGAAACGCGCCCTCGCGGATGTCCGCGAGGGCGCGCAAGGATGCCCCGTTTACCGGCCCCCGCCTCTCAGTGCGTCAGCACCCGCGCGAGGAAGCTTTGCGTGCGCTCGTTCTGCGGGTTGTCGAACACTTCCTCGGGCGTGCCCTGCTCCACGATCTCGCCGCCGTGGATGTAGATGACGCGGTCGGCGACCTCGCGGGCAAAAGTCATCTCGTGGGTGACGATCACCATGGTCATGCCTTCGCGGGCCAGCTCGCGCATGGCGTCCAGAACCTCGCCGATCATCTCGGGGTCGAGCGCCGAGGTCGGCTCGTCGAAGAGCATCAGGCGCGGCTCCATCGCCAGTGCGCGGGCGAGGGCGACGCGCTGCTGCTGGCCGCCCGAAAGCTGCGAGGGGTGCTTGTCGGCCTGATCGGCAATGCCGACACGCTCCAGCAGGCGGCGGGCGGTACTCTCGGCCTCCTCCCGGCTGGCGCCGCGCACCTTCCTCGGGGCGAGCGTCACGTTCTCCAGCACCGTCATGTGCGGGAAAAGGTTGAACTGCTGGAACACCATGCCAACCTCGGTGCGGATCGTCTGAAGCGCCTTGGTGGCCTTGCCGTGGGGCAGCAGCTCCTTCCCGTCGACGTCGAGGCTGCCCGACTGGAATTCCTCCAGCCCGTTGATGCAGCGGATCAGCGTCGACTTGCCCGAGCCGCTGGCGCCGATGATCACCACCACCTCGCCGGGGATCACGGCAAGGTCCACGTCCTTCAGGACGTGCAGTGTGCCGAAATGCTTGTTGAGCTTTTCCATCCTGACGATGGGGTTCGTGCCCGTCTTGCTTGCGTTGCTCATTGTCCCACCAGCCCCTTGCGTTCCAGCATGCGCAGACACACCGACAGCGTCAGCGTGATCGCCAGATACATCAGCGCGACCATCAGATAGACCTCAAGCGCGTTGAAGGTCGTGGCGATGTAGATCTGCCCCTGCCGGACCAGCTCGCCCACGCCGATCACGGCGAAAAGCGACGTGTCCTTGATGCTGATGATGGCCTGGTTGCCCAGCGCCGGGATCATGCGGCGAAAGCCCTGCGGCCAGATGATGTAGCGGAACGTCTGGAGCCGCGACAGGCCCAGCGACACGCCCGCCTCGCGTTGACCGCGCTCGATCGATTGCACGCCGCCGCGCACCACTTCGGAGATATAGGCGCCCGAGTTGACCGCGATGGCCGCGATGCCGGCCGTCAGTGCATCGATGGGACCGCCCAGAAGCTGCGGCAGGCCGTAGAAGATGAACAATACCTGCACCAGAACCGGGGTGCCGCGGAAGATCTCGATATAGGCGATGGCGGGCCAGCGCAGCCAGACGGTGGGGCCGATGCGCATGAGGCCGAAGATGATGCCGATGACGAACCCGATGGCCAGACCCCCGAACGAGATCATCAGCGTATAGGGCACGCCCTTGAGCAGATAGGGAATGGAGGCGAAGGCCGCCTGCCAGTCAAAATCGAAGGATGGGTTCACGAATCGGACTCCGGTAGCGGTCATGTCGGTTGACGTGAAAACCTCTCCGAAGATCACTCTCCGGAGAGGCGGGACCGCGCTGGTGCGGCCAGATCATGATATGCGCCCCGCAGCGCGCAGGCGAGGCTTATTCCTCGCTCTTGCCGAACCACTTGGCGTGGATTTCGTCATAGGTGCCGTCTTCGCGCATGGCGGCCAGCGCCTCGTTCACGGCCTCGACGCGGTCGCTGCCTTGGGGGAAGGCGATGCCATACTGCTGACCCTCGTAGAGCGGGCCGACCACCTTGACGCGGCCCTCGCCCTTGGTCTGCGAGAAGTAGCCGACATTGGGCGCGTCGTAGAACACCGCGTCGACGCTGCCGCCGACCAGCGCCATGTACATGTCCGCCGAGCCGGGATAGGGGGTGATCTCGGCCGTGTCGCCGAATTTCTCGGTCAGGTAGTCATAGCTGGTCGAGCCGATCTTGGTGCCGATCTTCATGCCCTCCAGATCCTCGATCTTCTTGACGCCGTCCTGATCGGCGCCGACCAGGATCTGCAGACCGCTGTCATAGTAGGGATCGGAGAAATCGACGATCTCCCTGCGCTCGTCCGTGATCGTGATGCCGGCGATGGCGATATCGACGTTGCCGGTCTGCAAGGCGGGGATGATGCCGTTGAAATCCATCGTGTTGATGTTCGGCTCGAACCCGGCGCGCTTGCCGATTTCGCGGATGATCTCCATGTCGAAGCCGGTCATCTCGCCGGTTTCCTGGTCCATCATCTCGAACGGGACAAAGCTGGGGTCGGTCGCGACGCGGACGCTGTCCTGCGCCATGGCGCCGGATGCCATGCCGAGGCCGATAGCACTGGCCAAGGCCAGTTTCCTGAAGTCGAATTTCATGTCTGTCTCCCTTCGGGATCTCATTGAAAAATTAATTCGTATCGACGGCACGAACCATGACGAAGCCGCCACAAGGCGTCAACCCGAAAGCCGCCGGGCCTTGAAACGCGGCGCGAAAGGCAATGCAGCCCCGTTATTTACGCCCCGGCGTCCGAAAGGTTCCGAAGGGGTGCTCGCGGCCGGCCGCCGGCCGGGCGGCGATAATCGCATGGCTCCGGGCGCGGCGCGGCGCTAACATGATCCGGCAGGCTGCGAAGGACAAAAACCGGAGGGAGGTCACATGGCATTGAAAACGGTTGTCGTCGGCGGTGGCGCATGGGGCACGGCGCTCGCTTGCGTGGCGGCGCGGGCCGGGCAGCGGGCGATGCTGCTGGGCCGCGATCCCGCGGTCGTCGAGGCGCTGAACGCCGAGCGGCGCAATCCGCGCTACCTGCCGGGGATCGTGCTGAGCGATCCCATCGAGGCGACGACGGATCCCGAGGAGCTGCAGGACGCCGATATCGTGATCCTCGCCATTCCCGCGCAAAGCCTGCGCGGCGCTCTGCCCGCCCTCGCGCCCCGGATCGCGCCGGGCGCGCGCCTTGTCAACACCGCAAAGGGGATCGAGCTGGGCACCGGCTGCGCGCTCAGCCGGGTCATCGCGGAAATCTGCCCCGACCATGCCCAGGCCATCCTGTCCGGCCCCAGCTTTGCCACCGATGTGGCGCAGGGCAAGCCGACCGCCGTCACCCTTGCGGCGGCGGACGAGGCGGCGGCGCTGGACCTGTGCCGCGCGCTCAGTTCGGACAGTTTCCGCGCCTATGCCAGCGGCGACATGGCGGGCGTCGAGACGGGCGGCGCGCTGAAGAATGTCTATGCCATCGCCGCCGGCGTCGTCATCGGCCTCGGCTTTGGCGAAAGCGCCAAGGCCGCGCTCATCACCCGCGCCTTTGTCGAGCTGCGCCGCCTCGGCGCCGCGATGGGCGGACAGCCCGAAACGTATCTTGGCCTCTCGGGGTTCGGCGACCTGATGCTGAGCTGCTCGTCGCCGCAGTCGCGCAATTTCGGCTATGGCATGGCGCTGGGGCAGGGCAAGGATCTGGCCGGGCGCCCGTTGGCCGAGGGCGCCGCGACGGTGCATATCGCCAGCCGCATCGCCGAGGAACACGGCATCAGCGCCCCGATCCTTCAGGCCACGCGACGCCTGATCGCGGGCGACATCGCACCGGGCGATGCGGTCACCGCGCTGCTGTCGCGGCCCGTGAAGGAAGAGTTCTGAACGCTCAGCGCAGCCGCCGGAAGACTGTCTGCAGCATGATCTGCCAATCGAGCCAGAACGAGCGGCTTCGCTGATAGATCAGGTCGATCCGCGCCTTGCGCGGCACGCAGCGCGTGGCGTAGACGCGGTCGGTTTCGGCGGCATCGCGGCAGGACGCCAGCAGATATTCCTCGTGCCGGTGAAAACTGAGCGTCGCAAGCCCGGTGATGCCGGGCCGCGATTGCAGGACGCGCGCGTAGACATCCGGAAAGCGTTCCACATAAAGGCGCAGGGGCGGGCGCGGGCCGACAAGGCTGATATCGCCCTTCAGCACGTTCAGGATCTGCGGCAGCTCGTCCAGCCGCCGGGCGCGCAGCATGGCGCCGGTGCGCGTGAGCCGGTCCCGCTTGTCGCCGCCCGACACGCCGCTGTCGCCGGGCGCGGGGCGCATGGTGCGGAACTTGATCAGGCCGAACCCTTCTGTCGGGGTCTTCATCCGCTCGGACACGTAGAAGACCGGCCGCCCGTCACGCAGCAGGATCAGCGCCGCCACCCAAGCCATCAGCGGCAGCAGCGCGATCCCCAGCAGCGTCGCCGCGACCACGTCGAAGCATCTTTTGAGGGGGGTCATGCCGCGTCCCTCACGCGGCGCCACTCGGCGATCATGCGTGCGGCGTCCGAGGCGTCGCCAGCAAAGGGATGCAGGGCCGTCAGCGCGGTGCAGTCGAGCGTGACGGTCTGCACCGCCTCGGGCGGCGCGGGACGCTTGACATAGGGCGTGCCGGCCGCCTCCAGCAGGCTCTGCATGGCGACCGGCGCGGGCGCGGCGAGGTTCAGCACGCCGGGCAGCGCCGGCCCTTTGCGCAGCAGCGTCTCCAGCGCCCGCGCCAGCGTGGCCGGACCAATATAGCTGCGCAGCGGCCCGTGCCCGTCGGCGAAGCTGTCGAGGTGGAGGGGATCGCCGTCGCTGGCCCTGACGGCGTTCAGCATCAGCGCGTCGGCGCCCAGGACGTTGCCGATGCGCAGCGCGCAGGCGGGCGGGCCGCCGGCCCTGTCCAGCAGGGCGCGCTCGGCGTCCAGCTTGGCCTTGGCGTAGGGGCTGGCCGGGCGCGGCGCGTCATCCTCGCGACAGGGGCGGCTCCCGACGGTGCCGTAGATGGCGGAACTGGAGGCCAGCAGCAGATGCGCCGCACCGGTCAGCGCCGCCGCCTCGGCGCAGATGCGCGCGATCTCGGCATTGCGGTCGAGGTTCGCCCGATGGCCCGGCGTGATGCCCGCCAGAACCAGCAGCCGGTCGAACGGCCCGTGCCGCGCCAGCGCGGCGGCGCCGTCCGCCGCGTCCCATATCGGATCGCCCGCCCCATGCCGCGATTGCCAGGTCAGCGTCATGGCGTGGGGCGGCGCGACGGTCCAGTGCCGGCGCAGCATGCGGCCGACGCGGCCCGTGCCGCCGAGTATCAGCACCTTGAGAGGGAGTTCTGGCACAGCCTGCACCTTCCGGTTGTTCGCAGGCCGCACTTTTAGCAAGATTTTCCGAGGGCGCCAGTGGCCCCGGTTACTTCGCCGCGGTATCCGGGATCAGCAGCGCGGCGCCCAGCACCTTGCGCGTGTCGTCAAAGACCGGCGGCTTCTCGCCGCGCCAGCGCGCGTAGTGGCGGTGCGACGTTGCGCCCTCGCCCAGGTGGGCCAGCGTCTCGCCGGTCTCGGCGGCGATGCGGGCAAGGCGCAGGCGCAGATTTTCCTGATACTGGCCGCGATGTTTTGCCTCCATCCGCAGATGAAACAGCGACGAGCGGATGCGCGGGCGGATCTGCATGTCTGCGATTACCGCGTCGATGCCTTGCCATGCCTGCCGTGCGCGGGCCGTCAGGACATCTGCCTGCCGCCCCTGCGCGATGCGCAGCGCCGCGCGCGCGGCGGGGGCCGTGGCGCGGCGCGGATCGCCCGGCCCGAAACGCAGCCGCGCCAGAACATCGGCAATTGCGAAAAGCCGCCCCGCCAGCGCCATGTCGCCCGCGCAGAAGGCGGCGTTGCCGCCCTCCATCAGCCGCTCCCACGCCAGATCGGCACGGGTCCAGCCCGAGGCGCTGGCCAGTTTCCAATCGGGATCGCCGCGCCTAAACGCCCAGATATGCGGCACGGACGGTTTCGTTGTCGTGTAGCTCATGAGCAGGCCCCTCCATCGCGCAATTGCCTGTCTCCAGGACATAGGCGTAATCGGCCAGTTCCAGCGCCAGCTCGGCGTTCTGCTCGACCAGCACGACCGATAGCCCCTGAGCGTTGATCTCCTCGATGATCTGCGCGATCTCCTCGACGATGACGGGGGCCAGCCCCATCGACGGCTCGTCCATAAGCAGAAGGCGGGGCTTGGACATCAGCGCGCGTCCGATGGCCAGCATCTGCTGCTCGCCCCCCGACATGGTCTGCGCGCGCTGGCGCCGCCGCTCGCGCAGGCGCTCGAACCGCTTGAAGACGCCTTCCAGGTCGTTCTCCACCGCGTCCTTGTCGCGCCGCAGGAATGCGCCGGTGCGCAGGTTCTCCTCGACCGTCATCTGCGGAAAGATGCGCCGTCCCTCGGGGACATGGGCGATGCCGTGGGCGACCACCTTGGACGCGGGCAGCCCATCGATGCGCTGGCCTTCGAAGGTGATTTCGCCCGCCTTGATCGGCATCATGCCGGACATTGCGCGCAAGGTCGTCGTCTTGCCCGCGCCGTTGCCGCCGATGATGGTGACGATCTTGCCCTCCGGCACCTTGATCGAAATATCCCGGATCGCGTTGATCTTGCCGTAATTGACGGCGATCCCCTTCATCTCAAGCAACATGGCGCGCGCCCCCCAGATAGGCCTCGATGACCGCCGGATGGTTGCGGATCTCCTTCGGCCCCCCTTCGGCCAGCAGCTTGCCAAAGCTCATGCAGGTGATCCTGTCACAAAGGCCCATTATCGCCTGCATGTCATGCTCGACCAGCAGGATCGTCGTGCCCGCCTCGCGCTGGCGGCGCATGAGCTCCATCATCTGGCGCGTCTCCTCGGGGTTCATGCCGGTGAAGGGCTCGTCCAGCAGCATGAGGTCGGGATGGCTGGCATAGGCCACCGCCATGCCCAAGGCGCGCTGATGACCGTGGCTGAGATCGCCGGCGCGCTCGGTTCTCAGATGGTCCAGCCCGAAGAATTCCAGCGCCTCGCGCGCCCGCGCCTGCGCGCCGCGCCGGTCCTCGCGGTCCCAGCCAACGATGGCGGCAAAGATGTTGGGCCGGAAGGGCATGTGCGTGCCGACCAGCGCGTTTTCCATCACCGTGAGTTCCGCGAAAAGGGTGGAATGCTGGAAGGTCCGCACCACGCCGCGCCGTGCGACCTCGTGCATCTTGAGGCCCGAGATATCCTCGCCGCGCAACAGCACGTTGCCGGAGGTGGGCGTGTAGAAGCCCGATATCATGTTGAACGTGGTGGTCTTGCCCGCGCCGTTGGGGCCGATCAGCCCGTGGATGGTGCCGTGATGAACCGTGAAGTTCAGCGCGTCGACCGCGACGAGACCGCCGAAGCGCATGGTCAGGTCCTCGACCTTCAGGAAATCGCTCATGCCTCGGCCCTCCGGTCGGCGGTCTTCTTGGCGCTCCGCCGGGTGAATTTCTGCACGATGCTTTCCAGCCCGTCGGGCAGGAACAGGATCGACGCGATCAGGATGGCGCCGTAGATCAGCGGGCGCAGCTGTTCGAACCCCATCTCGCGCAGGACGATCTCGTTCAGGATGGTCAGCACGACACAGCCCAGGATCGGGCCGTAGAAGGTGCCGGTGCCGCCGACGATGGCCCAGGTCAGCACGAAGACCATGTAGTCCAGATCGAAGCTGCCCGGATTGATCGTGCCGATATAATGCGCCAGCAGCGCCCCGCTGATGCCCGCGAACCCGCTGGCCACCGCGAAGGCCAGCGTGCGGTAGGCGCGCAGGTTGACGCCCGACGCCTCGGCCAGCTTGTCCTGCCAGTGGACGGCGTGGAAGGTCAGGCCCACCGGGCTGCGCTCGATCCGCCAGAGGATCCACAGGCAGATGATGACGATGGTGCCGGCGAAGTAGAAATAGCTGACCGGCTCGAAGAAGTCGAAATCGTAGATGCCGATCGAGAAGTCGGGCATCGGATCGATCCCCTTGATGCCCTTGGCGCCGCCGAAGGGGTCGCGGAAATGCTTCCACAGAAGGCGGATGATCTCGCCCGACGCGAAGCTGCCGATGAGGAAATAGAACCCCTTCATGCGGAACAGCGGAAAGCTCAGCACCACCGCGACCAGCGCGGCGACGCCGCCGCCCAGCAGCATGGCAAGCGGCACCTGAACGCCCAGATCGCGGGTCATCATGGCGCTGGCATAGGCGCCGACGCCCATGATGACCACATGCGCCAGCGACCATTCGCCGGTCAGCGTCAGCAGGCGGTAGGATGATACCAGCAGGATGTTGATTGTCAGGAAGACGAGGATTTCCTGCTGCGAGAAGCTGAGGCCATGCGGCAGCGCGATAAGCGCGGCGCCGAAGGCGATCCAGATGACAGCTTTAAGCACGATCCGCACTCCCGAAAAGGCCCGTGGGCTTGACGATCAGCACGACCAGCATCAGCGACAAGCCGACGATGTCGGCGATGACGCCGCCGTAGAAGGTGGTGACGAAGGTGTGCACGAAAGCATAGGCAATCGACGCGATGATCGCCCCTTCCAGTGATCCGACGCCGCCGACGATGATGACGATGAAGGCGGTCACGATCACCGAATGCCCCATATGTGGGTTGACCGACACCAAGGGCGCGGTCAGCGCGCCGGCGATGCCCGCCAGCCCCGCGCCGATGAACATGGCGATCCGCGCGGTCGAGGCGATGGAGATGCCCTGAAGCTCGGCCGCCTGCGGATCCTGCGCCGAGGCGCGCAAGGCCCAGCCGAACCGTGTGCGCTTCAGGAAATACCACAGCGCCGACAGCAGCAGCACGGCGGCGACGATCACCCAGACCCGCGCCAGCGGGATCGAGACATTCTCGCCCAGTTGCACCACATGCTGCGTGACCGGCGGAATGAATTCCATCCGCACGCCGAACCCCATCGTCGCCAGCGCCTGCAGGATCATCAGGAATCCGATGGACGCCACCAGCCCGCCCAGCGGATTGTCCCGCAAGGGGCGGAAGAGCGCGCGCTCCATCAGTAGGCCGAGGCACCCGACGAACAGCAGCCCGACGACGACCGCCAGGAAGAACGGCATCTGCATGTCGGCATAGACCGCGACCACGACATAGGCGCCGGCCATGAACAGCTCGCCATGGGCGAAGTTGATGACGCCCATCACGCCGAAGATCAGCACGAGCCCGACCGCGATCAGCGAGATATAGCTTGCCGCATAGATGGCGTTCAGGCCCGTCTGGGCCAGAAGATCCAGCATGGATTGCACTTTCAGCTAGAAGAACAGGGGCAGCGCGGGCGACGCCCGCGCCACGCAGACGCATCAGCCGCGCTGATCGTACATCTGGTTGTAGGCCTGCATGTGCTTGATCAGCAGATCGCCATGCTGGTCGTACCACTCGGGGATCGACCTGAAGCCCTTGATGACCGCCTTGCCGTCCTCGATCACGACCACGGGCCAGTCGCCGACCAGCGCGTTGTCGATGCCGAACAGCTCCTCGCCCCACCAGACCGCATCGCCGAAGGCGTGTTTGCCGGTGCCGCCTTCCTTCATCGCTTCGATGACGGCTTCTGGGTCGGCCGATCCGGCCTTTTCGGCTGCGGACTTCCACAGGTCCATGATCGACGCGTATTCCCAGCTGACGGCGCCCCACTGGCCCGGATGACGCTCGGCATAGGTCTTGTAAAATCCGTTCGCGTCCTCGAAGTTGATGTTGTCGCCGCTCAGCGCCGGGTCGTCGAAATCGGGGAACTGGAAGATGAAACCTTCCATGAATTCCTTGGATGTCTTGGCGATCATCTGATCATAGAAATCCGCGGTCGCGCTGATCAGCTTGCCCTCGTAGCCCTGCTGGAAAAGCTGCTCGACGATGGGATGCACGTAGTCGGAATAGCAGGTGTCGAGACAGATGATGTCGGGGTTCTGCGACATCATCCGCGTGACGATGGGCGCGAAGTCGGTGGTGGCAGGATCGAACAGCAGCGGCTCTTCCAGCACCTCGATACCGCGCGCCTCGAACGCGGCGAGATATGTGGCGACAGAGGGCAGGCCCAGCGCATCGTCCTGCGCGCAAATCACCGCCGTCTTGGCGTCCGGGAAGGTGTCGGCGAGGTAATCGACACCGGTGACGATATAGATGGGGTGCACTTCGGCAGGCGCCAGCAACGTTGTGCTGTCGGGGCTCAGGTCCGACGGCAGCAGGGTCGAGAACAGCATCCCGGTCTTGTCCGCCACGGGCTGCACGCCCGGCCAGGTATCGCCGCCCAGCATCATGATGAAGCTGACGCCGTCCTCGCGGATCAGCTTGGTCGCGCCGGTGCGGGCCTTGGCCGGATCGTACTCGTTGTCGTAGCTGACGAACTCGACCGGATGCTTGCCGTCCGAAAGTTCGATCCCGCCCGCGGCATTGACCCGCTCGGCCCAGATCTGCACCCCGTCGAGACCGGGCTTTCCCCATGCGGCGACGGCGCCGGTCAGCGGCGCGAGAAAGCCGATCTTGATCGGCTCGCCCGCCGCCAGCGACACGCTGGGCAGCGACGCGCCCACGGCGGTGATCGCGGTGCTTTTCAGAAATGTCCGGCGCGTCAGTCCTGCGGCCCAGAATTTGGAAATCATCAGTGTTCTCCCATGTTGTGGCCGCAGATCTTGCGCGGCGCGTATCTTGGAAAACCGGCGGGCGGTAACCGTGCCCGTCCGGATGCGGTGCGGCATCCGGAGAGCCAGGAAAGGCGGTTCGCGCCGGTCTCGGTCAAAGCGTAACAGCCGGTTGGTTCACCGATCAAGAAACTTTGTTTCTCTGTGGTTTAAAAAATTGAACCAATTATGCGTAGGCAGAGCCATGGACAAAATTCGGGGTCCGATTCGCCCAACCTTATTAAACGTTTAGGTGCGACAAACGGTCGCGTCGCTGGCCGCGCCCGGTGAACCAATTTTTATACCGCAATCCGCAGGCCCGGCCCCGTTGCCCCCGCCATCCGAGAGAATCTTCGCCGCTTCGCCGCGCCTCAGGTGCCGGAAAACGCCCACCCGCCCCTGGCAAGGCGCTGCTCCCACAGTTGGCCCAGGTCCGACATCTCGCGGCGCAGAAGCGCCCCGTGCCGCCCCAGCCAGCCGGGGATCGAGCCGAATTCGGCAATGCGCGCCTTGCCGCCCTGCACCGTCACCACCGGCCAGTCGCCGACCAGCGCGTTGGAGATGCCGAACATCTCGTCGCCCCACCATTGCGCCGGGCCGAAAGCGTGCGTGACCTGCCCCAGCTGCTTCATCGCCGCCAGCACCGAGGCGGGCGCGAGGCTGCCGGCCTTTTCCACCGCCGCCTGCCAGATTTCCAGCGTGGCGACGTATTCCCAGCTGACCGCGCTCCAGCTGCCTGGAAAGCGGCGGTTGTATTCCTCGAAAAACACGTCCGGCTGGTGAAAGAAGAACGCCTTCTCGCGCAGGAGCGGATCGTCGAAGTCGGGAAACTGGAACAGCGTGCCTTCCATGAACTCGGCCGACGTGCGCGCCACCAGGGCCGGGTAATTGTCCAGCGTGCAGGACACGATCTGTCCTTTGAACCCGCGCGCATGGGCGTATTCGGTCAGCGCATGCACCATCGGCGTGTAGCTGGTCGACCAGCACAGGATGTCCGGGCCGTCCTGCATCATCGCGTCGACGATGGCGGCCGGATCGGTCTGGTCGGGCGGATACCTGACCTCGCGGACCAGGTCGATCCCGGCGGCGCGAAAGGCGGCGCGGTAGGTGGCCAGCGACGGCAGGCCCAGCGCGTCGGTCTGGCTGCAGATCGCGGCGGTCCTCAGCTCCGGCCGCGTCCGCGCCAGCCAGTCGACGCCGGTCACGTTGTAGATGGGATGCAGCTCGCTCGGCGCGATCAGCCAGGGCGTGTCCGGCGACAGGTCCGACGGCAGGAGGGTCGAGGTCAGCACCCTCTTGCGCATCAGGAAATCGCGCACCGGCGTGAACGTGTCGCCCCCCAGCATCATCAGAAGCGCCACGTTGTGCCGCTGCACCATCTGGCGCGCGCCTTCCATCGAATGATCGGGGTCATAGCCGCAATCGAAGGCGTGGATGCGCACCGGATGCCTGCGCCCGTCGATCAGCAGCCCTCCGGCCCTGTTCAGCCACTCCTCCCAGATCCGCGCGCCGTTGAGGCCGGGCCGGCCCCAGCTTTCCACCGGGCCGCTGAGCGGGCCGAGAAAGCCGATATTGACCGCGTCCTGCGCGCCCGCGCTGAGGCGGGGCAGGGCGCTGCGCACGGCGAGGCGCTGGGCGAAACTCGATCCTGACATGCCGCCGAGCTTACCAGCGCCCGCGCCACTCTGTCGCGCAAGATCTTCATCCGGGGGCAAATACGCGAAAGGCACCCGCGCCGGAACGCGGATGCCTTGATGTCAGTGCGCGAAGGCCTGTATCTCGCCCGACCTCAGCCGACCGGCGTAGGAGTTCAGCTCGCGCCGCACCAGCCGCATCAGGAAGTAGAGCGCGAAGATGTTGATCACCGCCATGGAGAAGATCGCCGCATCCGAGAAGTCGATGACGGGTCCGAGACTGGCCGCCGCGCCGATCACGATGAAGACGCAGAAGATCACCTTGAAGGTCAGCTCCGACCCCTTGCCCTCGCCAAACAGGTAGGTCCACGCCTTCAGTCCGTAATAGGACCACGAGAGCATCGTGGAAAAGGCGAACAGCACCACCGCAAGGGCCAGCACATAGGGAAACCAGCTGATCGCCGACCCGAACGCCGCCGAGGTCAGCGCGACGCCGGACGTGTCGCCGATGGTGGCGATGGCCGTGCCCGCCTCGTTCAGCACATAGCGCCCGGTCGCGGGATCGGTGATGAGCTGCCCCGAGATGGTGATGACCAGCGCGGTCATGGTGCAGATCACGACCGTGTCGATCAGCGGCTCCAGCAGCGACACGAAGCCTTCGGTGATCGGCTCCTTGGTGCGCACCGCCGCGTGGGCGATGGCGGCCGAGCCGACGCCCGCCTCGTTTGAGAAGGCCGCCCGCTTGAATCCCTGGATCAGCGCGCCCACAAGGCCGCCAGCGACGCCAAGGCCGGTGAACGCCCCGGCGAAGATCTGCCCGAAGGCCCAGCCGATCTGCTGGTAATTGACCGCGATGATGATGAGCGACGCGCCGACATAGAGGATGCCCATGAAGGGCACGACCTTTTCCGTGACGTGAGCGATCGACTTGATCCCGCCGACGATGACCGCGAACACCACGGCGGCGAAGACGAGGCCGGTGATCCAGCCGGGAAACTCGCCGAAGATCCCCTCGATCTGGGCATGGGCCTGGTTGGCCTGGAACATGTTGCCGCCGCCCAGAGAGCCGAGGATGCAGAAGATCGCGAAAAGGATCGCCAGGATGCTGCCGCCCGGCAGGCCCAGCTCGGAAAAGCCCTTCTTCATGTAATACATCGGGCCGCCCGATACGGTGCCGTCCGGGTATTCGTTGCGGTATTTCACCGCCAGCGTGCATTCGGTGAACTTCGACGCCATGCCCAGAAGCCCCGCGAGGATCATCCAGAATGTCGCGCCCGGCCCGCCGATGCCCACGGCCACCGCGACACCGGCGATGTTGCCAAGCCCCACGGTGCCCGACAGCGCCGTCGTCAGCGCCTGGAAATGGCTGACCTCGCCCGCGTCGTTGGGATCGGAATAGTCGCCTTTGACCAGCCGGATCGCGTGGCCGAAGAAACGGAACTGCACGAAGCCGAAATAGAGCGTGAAGATCGTCGCGCCGACGACCAGCCACATCACGATCCACGGAAAGTCCGTGCCGGGGAAGGGCGCGAAGATCAGGTTGACGAAGGGGCCGGTCGCGGTGGCGAAGGCGGCGTTGACCTTCTGGTCCATCGTGACCGCGTCCTGCGCGATGGCGCCCGCCGGCGCGGCGATGGCCGCTGCGGCAAGAAGTGTCTTGCAGAGGATTTTCATGGCCAGAGTCCCTTTCAGTTGACGACGGTGACAGGCACCGGCGAACTCATGACGAGGTTGGAGGTGGAACTGCCGAAAAGCCGCCGCGCAAAGCCGCCTTCGGAGGTGCGCGCCACGATGATCTGTTCGGCCTTTTCCTGACTGGAAATGGCGATCAGCGCGTCGGAGACGTCGCCATGACGCACCACGCCGCGCGCCTTCACGCCCATGGCCTTCATCGCCTCGACCGCCGGATCCACCACCCGGTCAAACGCGGTCCGGATCTCTTCCTCGCGGCGCTTGTGGCGTTCGGCGTTCTCTTCCGCTGTCTGGAATGAGAAGGGCGACCATTCCACGATGTAGGCCACCACCAGCTCGCAATCTCCGATCAGTTCGGCAAGGCGGCGCGCGTATTTCAACGCCCGCTCGCCCGAGGCGTGGCCATCGAGGCCGACCACCAGTTTCGTCGTCATATCCTGTTCCTCCCGGTTGCTGTCTGCGCAGGGTGTTGATCGGGCTCCGGCGGGCGGCGCGTGATGTCGCGCTCTGTAAGGGCCTGAATGCGGCAGATGCGACGAATTGTAGCAGACAACCGGGCGCAGCGGGTCGGTTTTCTTGCGCAAGGTCCGGCGGCGCCTGCCCCGCGCGCCGCTCGGGCGGCGATGGACAGGCGCGCGAAAACCGCCTAACCCGGCGGAAAAGCGGCGCAGGGGAGGGATCATGCCGGACAGCAAGCCGTTCCAGATCGGGGGGCACAGCATCGCGCCGGGCATGCGCGAAACCGTGGACATTCCCGTCAGCACCCTGTCGGATCACACGCCGGTGACGCTGTCGGTGCATGTGATCCACGGGCGCAGGCCCGGCCCCGTGATGTTCGTATCGGCCGCCATCCACGGCGACGAGGTGATCGGGGTCGAGATCGTGCGCCGCCTCCTGCGCGCCGCGCCGCTGCGCGGCATGGCGGGAACGCTGCTGGCGGTGCCCATCGTCAACACCTACGGGTTTCTCAACAACGAGCGGTATCTGCCAGACCGGCGCGATCTGAACCGCAGTTTCCCCGGCGGCGCGACCGGCTCGATGGCCTCGCGGCTGGCCGACATCTTCATGCGCGAGGTCGTGCTGCGCGCCGAGGTGGGGGTTGACCTGCACTCGGCCGCGATCCACCGCAGCAACCTGCCGCAGATCCGCCTGACGCCCGGCAACGTACGGCTGGCGGCGCTGGGCCGTGCCTTCGGCGCGCCGGTGATGCTGGATTCGAAGCTGCGCGAGGGATCGCTGCGCATGGCCGCCGAGGATGCGGGCATCGACGTGCTGCTGTTCGAGGGCGGCGAGGGGCTGCGCTTTGACGAGCTGGCCGCGCGGTCGGGCGTGGCGGGTATCCTGCGCGTGATGCAGGCGCTTGGCATGGTCGGGCAGAAGGGCGTGCCCAAAGCGCGCACCCGCACGGTGATGTGCGCCGGTTCGCGCTGGTTCCGCGCGCCCGCCGGAGGGCTCTTCCGCAGCTACCGCGCGACCGGCGACGCGGTCGAGGCGGGCACGGTTCTGGGCGCGGTGTCCGATCCTTTCGGCGAAGTGGAGGCCGAAGTCGTCTGTGACGAGGCCGGCATCGTCATCGGCCGCACCAACATGCCCGTGGTCTATGAGGGCGAGGCGCTGTTCCACGTCGCGAGCACGCTGCGCGCCGAGGCGGCGGCGGATGGCGTCACCGCGCAGATGGACGCGCCGCCGCTCTTCGACGAGGACGAGATCCTGTGATCAGCGCGTCTTGTCGCGGTTTTGCGGCAGGATGAAGATCGACACCATCAGCAGAGCGAAGATCAGCTCGTAAACTTCCCATTTTCGGCCCACCGACAGCAGGGCGATGATGATGCTGGCGATCAGCGCGATGATCCCGTGACGCAGCCACGGCACCGGCAGGGCCATGCGGTCGGCCAGCGCGGAGATGCTTCCGCCCTTGGGGTAGACCAGCGGCAGGCCGATGAGGTAGAGAAGGACGAACACCGTCAGCACCGGACCGAAAAGCGATGTCGTCAGATGCACGTCGCCCACCACAAGGTTGTGCAGGTTCGTCTCTTCCTGCTTGTTGTGCTGGATGAAGAATTCCCCCGATTCCCAGCCTATGATGCGCTGGCCCCACGATACCTCCTCGCCCGCGGCGACGAAGAATATCAGCGCGTAAAGCAGCGTCAGCGCCGCCGCCCCGCGCTGTCCGCGGCGCCAGAGCGACAGCGCATGCGTGCCCAGAACGATGCTGGCGACCAGCAGGAAGATCGCGGTTCCATATTCGACAAGTCTGTCTTCGGCCGCGTAACGCGAGACGAAGTAGTCAGGGCTGGCGAAGGCCAGGATGACCGTCACGATCAGCGTCAGGCCGATCGTCGCCATCAGTGCGGCATCGAATTTGCGCAGAAAGTCCATGACCCGTTCCTTGTCTCGGCCCCGAAGCGGACACGGCCATTGCCCCGCCTTCGGGCGGTATGCCGCAACGCCCGCCCGGCGTTTCCATGTCGCGCGCGCCCCGGATTTTCGGTGCTCCCGCGCCGGGCCGAAACGCACGGTTTCAGCAGATAATCCAGCGCGCCGCGTGCATCAAGGCCAATCGCCTCGCCGCCGGACAAGCGCCCGCGCCGCAAGCGTGGAAATACTGTCCCGCTTGCAATCGCGGCCGGAAACAACAAGGGTATGGCTACAAGTGGCGCGCAACAGAGCCGTCCGGCCTGCAGGGTCGGCACAGCCGGGCGCGAGCGGTCCGCAAGAGGCCGGCCAGCCACAGGGGAGACGGATAATGGACTTCATATGCTGATCGTGATCCGGGCCATAGACGCCCTGAACGAGATCGTCGGCCGCATCGTCGCTGTGGTTGCGGTCCTCTTCGCGCTTATCATCATCTACGACGTCGTGCTGCGCTATGCCTTCAACGACCCGACGCGCTGGGCCTTCGACGTGTCCAAGCAGCTTTACGGCTTCTACTTCGTGATGCTTGGCGGCTATGCGCTGCGCCACAAGGCGCATGTGCGCGTCGATCTCGTGACCGAACGGCTCAGCCGGGGCTGGCAGCGCCTGATCGACATCCTGGGCTATGCCATCTTCTTTTTCCCGTTCACCTACGTCTTTACCGTCCGGTCCTGGGATTTCGCCATGACGTCCTGGAACCAGCGCGAAGTGACCTACGGCGCAATCCAGATGCCGGTCTATCCGCTGAAGATGGCGATGTGCGTGGCTGCGGCGCTTCTGCTGATCCAGGGGATCGCCGAGGTGCTGAAGATCATCCTCGACGTCGACACCACGTCGGACGAGGTGCTGCAATGAACCCCGAACTCATCGCCGTCCTGATGTTCGGCCTGCTGGTGCTGGGCCTGTTCATGGGCCACCCGCTTGCCTTCGTCCTTGGCGGTACGGCGGTGCTGACGGCGGTCATCACCGGCAAGACCATGGTGCTGGGCATCGTCATCAACCGCGTTTTCGGCGACGTTCTGGACAATTACACCCTGATCGCGATCCCGCTTTTCGTGCTGATGGCGCGGTTCCTGTCCGATTCCGGCGTCACCGACCGCATGTTCGAGGCGCTGCGCCTGCTGATGAGCAACGTGCGCGGCGGCCTTGCGCTGGCGGTGGTCTTCATCTCGATCCTGCTGGCGGCGACGACCGGCATCATCGGCGCATCGATCACCGTGATGGGCGTCATGGCGCTGCGCCCGATGCTGCAATACGGCTATGCGCCGACGCTGACGACAGGCGTCATCGCGGCGTCGGGCTGCCTCGGCATCCTCATTCCGCCGTCGATCATGCTGATCCTGATGGCCAGCTATTCGCCGCTGACGGTGGGCGATCTCTTCGCCGGCTCGATGATCCCCGGCGTGCTTCTGGGCCTCAGCTATGCGGTCTACGTCTATATCGTTTCGGTCTTCCGGCCCGATCTGGCCCCCTCGGTCGAGCCGGACGAGAAGATCGCGCGCCCCGCCCTCATCCGCATGCTGCTGGTCGAGGCGGTGCCGCCGCTGGTGCTGATCTTCGGCATCCTCGGCACGCTGCTGGCCGGGATCGCCACGGCGACCGAGGCGTCGGCCATCGGCGCGGGCCTTGCGCTGCTGATCGTCATCTTTCGCGGCCGGTTCCGCTGGCGCACCTTCTACAGCGCCATGCTGGAGACGGCACGCACCTCGGCAATGATCCTCTTCATCGTCGTCGGCGCCACCGCCTTTACCGGCGTCTTCAACATCACCGGCGGGCTGCGGGCCACGCAGGAGATCATCCGCGCCCTCGACATGGAGCCGTGGCTGCTGATCACCATGATGATGTTCATCGTCTTCATCCTCGGCGCGTTCCTCGACTGGACCGGCATCGTGCTGCTGTCCTTCCCGATCTTCCTGCCCATCGTGCAGGAGATGGAGGGCGTCAGCCTCCTGTGGTTCGTGGTGCTGATGGCGGTGGTCCTGCAGACGTCCTTCCTGACGCCGCCATTCGGATACGCGCTGTTCTACCTGCGCGCCATCGCACCCAAGGAGGTGCGCACCGGCCACATCATCCGCGGCGTGCTGCCCTTCATCGGGCTGATCCTGGGGATGTGCGTGCTCGTCGCCGTCTTCCCGCCGCTGGTGGAATGGCTGCCGGGCGTTCTTTACAAGTAAGATGCTACCATAAAAGGGAGAGTAAGCATGACCAAACTGACCATCATGGCCGCTGCCGCCGCCGCCGCGTTCGCGGGGCAGGCGATGGCGCAGGAAAGCTGGACCATGACGACGACATGGCCCTCGTCGCTGGAACTGATCGAGACGGACAAGCATTTCGTCGACCTCGCCAACAAGCTGACGCAGGGCGAGCTGAGCATCGAATTCTTCGAAGGCGGATCGCTGGTGCCCGCGGGCGAGGTGTTTGGCGCCGTGGAATCCGGGACCGTGCAGGCCGGCGCCGATTGGCCCGGCTACTGGGCCGGCCGCGATGCCGCATTCTCGCCGCTGGCGACCACGCCGTCGCTGTTCAACGCGGTCGATTACGTCAACTGGATCCAGCAATGGGGCGGCGCCGAGCTCTATAACGAGATCTACGGCAATTACGGCATGGTCTATCTGCCCTACGGCGTGACCAACAACGAATCGGGCTTCCGCACCACCGACAAGCCGATCCGCAACCTCGACGACCTGCAAGGCATGCGCCTGCGCCTGTCCGGCCTCGAGCAGGGCAAGCTGCTGGAGCGTCTGGGCGGCAGCCAGGTGTCGATGGCCGGCGGCGAGATCTACCAGTCGCTCGAGCGCGGCGTGATCGACGGAGCCGAATTCTCGACCCCCAACGTGGACTGGTCGGCCGGCTTCCAGCAGGTCACCGATTACTGGGCGACGCCGGGCTGGCACCAGTCGGCCTCGATCTTCGGCGTGATGATCAACAAGGCAAGCTGGGACGCGCTGAGCGACGAGACCCGCGAAAAGCTGCAGATCGCCGCGGACGCCACGCTGCTGTGGTCGCTGGCCTTCACCGAAAAGCGCGCCACCGAAGCCTACGCCAAGTTCGACGAGGCGGTCGAGATCAACCGCTACGACGACGAGACGCTGGCACGCGTGCAGGAAATGGCCAACGAGGTGATCATCGAGACGGCCTGCGAGAACCCCAACTCGGCCAAGGTCTATGTGTCGATGATGGAGTATCTGAACGATTATGCGCAGTGGCGGGATGCGTCGGCGCCGTTCAACCTAGGCCGGACGCCGGACGGGCCGGACGTGCAGAAGATCAAGGACTGCATGTGAGCGGTTTTGATTTGCAGAGCCCCCGCTTAACTGCGGGGGCTTTCAACTTTGTCAGCTATTGAGTTTATGTCTAAATACCCGGTTCGACACGAAAAGATCAAAGGTGGCGAAACGTTTCTTCGAGACGGTAAAGTTGCTGTCGGGGTTGTTTTAGGGATTTTTCTATCGTTATTGGCTTATTTCTGGCTCGATTTTTACCCGAGGGACATTACCAGAAACGACTACATTGAGATGCTACCAATAGTGATATCTCTGATCGTCGCAGGCGCCTCGACGTTTTTGGCAGCAAATGCGCTGATGGAGCAGCGGCAATCCAGAGAAGCGGCGACTGATCCCGTTCTTGTAGCCCATTTCGGGCAACGGGAAGATGCACGAGAATTGGTTACTTTTAGGCTGTCAAACATCGGCGCGGGAGCAGCACTGAATGTTTATATGGAAATCAAAAAACCTGCGACTGACTTAGAAAAGTACAAACTGCTTACGAACATTTTTGAGCGACACTACCCCTTCCGAGTTATTCAGCAAGATAAAGCCGTTGAGTTCAGCCTTGCTTTTGGATGGGATTTGCTAAATGCCGACCCTCCTCTTCCACCTTTTGAGGTCAATATTCGTTATGAAGACCTCCTTGGGGGAGAATACAAGGGTCGATTTCTTCTGGATGTTCGAGAGATGGAAAAGTTAGGCGCAGAGAGATCAGTTCAAATGCGGCTAGTCAGGGCAGTCGAGAATTTAGCCAAGACTAAGTGATAGATCTTGAGACTACCCTTTAAACTATCAGCACCCCCAACAAAAACCCCCCGCAGCATCCGCTGACGCATTCCGGGATCTGGGACACGAGGCGGCCCCGGCGAAAAAGTTCGCCGGGGCCTCTTGTCATCTGGTCTCGAACTTTCGCCACAGCGGGGTGCCGTGGAAGAGCCACGGTCGGTAGAGGATGCGTCGGGGGTCCGGTGCCTGGTTGCGCGGCGCATCTGCACCGAGGCGCATGGCGGGAGTGCGCATCAGCGGCGCTGCTGCACGGCGCTTTGGGATCTTCATCGTCTCTCCAGACCCTGGGATTCGGATATGGGACAGACCTTCTTCGACTTCCGCTTCACTTGAAGCTTCCGCGCCGGGACCAACATACTGGCGACTTTCGAACCAGTTGAACCAGACCCGGTAAATGTTGAGAACCGCCACCAGCACGGCGGGATTAAACACCGCACCGTTGATATAACTCGGGCCAGTTCGGGCTGACTTCCCGCCTGCGCGCTGTGTGTGGCTGGTCCGCATCCGCAGTGAGTTCATGAACGAAGAAACAGGCTGGATGTGAACCGCGCCGGATTTGCGGGAGGCTGATTGACGTTAGTTACGCGGCCACGGGTTCAGTTTCCAGAGCTGCGTAGAAGTTTTCTTCGGCTTCTGCTGGCGGGATGTTCCCGATAGGCTCGAGCAGGCGGCGGTTGTTGAACCAGTCGACCCATTCGAGTGTTGCGTATTCGACGGCCTCGAAGCTGCGCCACGGGCCGCGACGGTGGATGACCTCAGCTTTGAACAGGCCGTTGATCGTTTCGGCGAGGGCGTTGTCATAGCTGTCGCCGACGCTGCCCACAGAAGGTTCGATACCCGCCTCTGCCAGCCTTTCGGTGTATTTGATGGACAGGTATTGGCTGCCTCGGTCGCTGTGATGCACCAGCCCCATGCCTTTGACCGGGCGACGTTCGTGGACCGCCTGTTCTAATGCATCAAGGACGAAACCGGCGTGAGGGGAGGTGCTGACGCGCCAGCCAACGATCCTCCGAGCATAAGCATCGATCACGAAAGCCACATATGCGAACCCCTTCCAGGTTGCGACGTAGGTGAAATCACTGACCCACAGCATGTTCGGCGCGGGCACCCGGAACTGGCGGTTCACTTTGTCCAGCGGACAGGGCTGCTTTTTGTCGGGGATCGTCGTTCTGTGAGGCTTGCCTCGGATAATGCCCTGAATATCCATGTCCTTCATCAACCTCGCGACCGTGCAGCGAGCGACAGTAAAGCCCTCGCGGCGCAGCTGGTGCCAGACCTTGCGCACGCCGTAGACGCTCCAGTTCTCCTCGAAGACACGCCGAATCTCTGGCCGCATCGTCTCGTCCCGGCGCGCGCGATCCGACCACCGGGTTGGATCGGCCCTCTTGGCCAGATGATCATAATAGGTGGACGGGGCGATCGGCAGCACGTTGCAGATCGGCTCGACCCCGTGCGCATCACGATGCGCGTCGATGAAACCCACCATCACTTCGACCGGCGGTCGAGCTCCGCCAGCGCAAAATAAGCCGACGCCTTGCGCAGTATCTCATTTGCCTGGCGCAGCTCGCGGTTCTCGCGTTCCAACGCCTTCATGCGCTCGGCCATCTCGCTGGAGACGCCCGGACGCTTGCCGCCATTGACCTCGGCCTTCTTGACCCAGTCGTTCAGGGTCTGGGGTGCGCAGCCGATCTTCGCCGCAATCGACATAATCGCCTGCCAACGCGACCCGTGCTGACCCTCATTGTCGAAGACCAGTCGCACCGCGCGTTCACGCACTTCAGGGGAAAACTTGTTCGTTGTCTTGTTCATGATGCTCCATCCTAATCAGGAGTTGGAGCCTCCGGCAAACCCGGCGCGGTTCAATGGTTGCCTTTAGAACTCTCCGCGCCAAAGCATCGCGCAACTCTTGATCTGTTACCTCCTGATCAAAAGCTTGTCCCTTCAGCTTTCTGCGATACTCTTTTCGGAGGAGCGGAAAACCAACCGATTTCTCCGTTTCCCCAAATTGCTGCACAGGCGATTTGATCCAAACCTGCGGAAACTGTATCGACTGAAAGTTCGATATCTGGATGGGATGTGGCGTGTTGAAGCGATCCAGCACATAGTTGCTTCGCAGGTTTATACTGCAATACCGTTGAAGGATTTCATACCGTGCCAGCTCCTCACCAGAGGACAACAGGGCGGCAGCGAACTTGTCCAAGTCTTCTTGAAAGTCCTTTTTGCGCTTGTTGCTGACCGGCGTCGATGCCTTCTTGTCGAACTTAATGATCATCCACTCGAACAGGTCATCGTGGATTAGGTCTCGGAACAAATGGGGGATGACCCGCGCCGTCTGACTTTCCATTTCCCCCACAAGGGTGATCTTTCCCTTCGGCAACATCTCCCGGAGAGCACCAAAATGCGCCGCTTTCGTATAGGTCGGACCGACCATGATCCCCTGGAAGCTGCCGCGAAAATCCTTGTTCGTATCCGGAAATCCGAAGTAGCGATTTCGGATCTCGTCGATCGTTAGCCGGCGATCGCACGCCTTCTCCCGCAAGGACTGAACCTCGCTCGGGAGCTGCATGCCCAACGCCAGCTCATCTTCATAGGCTCGCCCCAATTTCTCTGCGAAGACCCGCCAACTACCTTCAGCGCTTGCGAAGAGCGAGGCCTCGTCGTAGCGCCCACTCGGGCGCTGGAACCGCATGAGAGGCGCGGTGAATGTCTTCCCAGATTTCTGGCTGTAGGTGCGATTCAAGTTGGCCGGCTTTCCCGACTCGTCGAGGTAGTGCTTCTCGACAAAACCGACTGGATCAATGCGCGGATCGAAGTTAGCGTCGATCCGAAACACATACCCGCTCCGAATATCGGCACTTACCGAACAGTATATCGGCGTCAGGCGTTGGTCACTCTTACTTTCCCAATTCACGGAAATGACGACATCGTCGTGCGCGATGCGGGTATGTGAGAAGCGTTCGGAAGCCTCCTCGCGGGCTTTCCATTCTTTCAGTTTTGCGCGCTCGAACGCGAGGAGCGCTTTCTCAAGCCAGAAGATTCGACTGTAGATCCGGCTTACCCCACACTTTTTTCCTGTATCTGGGTCGGAGAGCAATCGACGGAGGTCGTTTATGCTTGCTCCATTCACCAAGGCGCGGAGAAGCCTGACATTGTCGTTTTGTTTCTTCTGCGCCTGGTGGTCCAGCGTCGCCGAGATCCTGGCGCCGGCTTTCCCCTTACATGGCTTGTGAATGATCCGGAAGCCGGAAGGCTTCTCTTTGCGCCGGTTTCGCTCTGCGGGCAGCACGCCATGCGTCCCGTTGAATACGAACTCCTCAGGATGATCGAGATACCGTCTCCCGCAGTTCTTGCAGACGGGCCCCTCCAGAGCTCCGTTCTGGGTGCGAAGCCGATCCAGCTCGTCGAGGAAGTGCTTATTCGACAGAACACCGAATGAGATGCCGCATTCGCCATTTCCCCGTTGATGATGACATTCGATTTCTCGCCCGTCCGACCATACTCGCGGATCACCGTCGTATTCGAAGACATCCGAGATTTGCTCGCGTTTGTCGTCGGTCGTCATGGTGTAATGGCCACGACCGACAGACAGCGCCGGGTCGGCGGCTGACGCGCGTAGCTTTCGTTCGGCGGCGTTCGGGCCTTTGAAGACGGGCCGAGCGAAGTCCGGTATGACGCCGTAGTTCCCACAATCCGGGTCGGCGCAGGTATTGAGGTTGATCTCCGGTAGCGCCGGAGGATAGACTGCCCGCAAAGACAGTTGGTCCAAGCCGTTGACCACGCGATTTCCTTTCAGTCGTTCGGTCAAGCTGGCCTCCGGAGACCGACAGAGACATTGGCCGTTTCGACGCGGCCGGAAATCTGTCAGAGATTTTTCTTGCATGTGTTGCAGCGGGACAAAACTCCCGCGAGCAACATTATTTCTCCTCGGAAAATATGAAACAAAGACAAACGCCTACCAAGTAAGAACTCGGTAGGCGTTGCTCGCGTGTCCCAGAACCCGGAATGCGTCAAGCATCCGCTCCGGGGGGTCTTTTCGTCTCTCACGTGTCGGTCGAAACCGGCGCAGGGGCGCTTACATCATCCCTTCGCGCTGGGCTTTCTTCCGGGCCAGTTTACGGGCACGGCGGATTGCCTCGGCCTTCTCGCGCGCTTTCTTCTCGGACGGCTTCTCGAAATGTTGCTTCAGCTTCATCTCGCGGAATACGCCTTCGCGCTGCAGTTTCTTCTTCAGGGCACGAAGCGCCTGATCGACATTGTTGTCGCGAACACTAACCTGCATGTGGTGTCACCACCTTCCTAAGTTGAATTTGCATGATTTTGCAGGAAGCGCGTATATAGCAAAACCCGCGCTACATGTCTAGGGTGGATGCAACGAGGAGGATGCCATGCAGACCGATATCATCGACCGATTGCTGGACGCCGCCGCCGCCCATGTGCCCTTCGACGGGTGGAGCCATGCGGCCTTCGCCGCCTCGGCCCGCGATGCCGGGGTGGATATCGCCGTGGCCCGCGCCGCCTGTCCGCGCGGGGCGGTCGACCTGGCGCTTGCCTATCACGCGGCGGGCGACCGCGCCATGCTGGAGCGGCTGAAGGCGGCGGACCTTGGCGACATGCGGTTCCGCGACCGGATCGCCACCGCCGTACGCTACCGGCTGGAGGCGGGGCAGCCCGAGATGGTGCGCCGGGGCATGACGCTTTTCGCGCTGCCGCAGCACGCCGCCGACGGTGCCCGCGCGCTGTGGCAGACCGCCGATCACATCTGGAACGCGCTCGGCGACAGCTCGGACGACGTGAACTGGTACACCAAGCGCGCGACGCTGGCGGGGGTCTATGGCTCGACCGTGCTGTACTGGCTGGGCGATGACAGCCTTGAGCACGCGGCGACGTGGGAATTTCTGGACCGGCGCATCGACGACGTGATGCAGATAGAAAAGCTGAAGGCGCAGGTCAGGGGCAACAAGCTGGCCAGCGCGCTGATGGCCGGGCCGATGGCGATCCTGGGCCAGATCCGCGCGCCGAAACGGGATGACGATCTGCCGGGGCACTGGTCCGGCACGCGCTGAAAGGAACACGAAGATGAGCGACATGATGCAGGCCGTCGAGATTGCCGAGGCGGGCGGGCCGGAGGTTCTACGCCTCTGCCAGCGCCCCCGTCCCGAGCCCCGCGCGGACGAGGTGGTGATCCGCGTGGCCTATGCCGGCGTCAACCGCCCCGACGCGCTGCAACGCGCGGGTGCCTACGCGCCGCCCAAGGGCGCGAGCGACCTGCCGGGGCTGGAGGCCGCGGGCGAGGTGGCGGCGGTGGGCGAAGGCGTCACTGGCTGGAAGGTTGGCGACAGGGTCTGCGCGCTGCTGCCCGGCGGCGGCTATGCCGAATACGTCGCCACCCCCGCCGCGCATTGCCTGCCGGTGCCTGAGGGGATGGATCTGCGTCAGGCCGCCTGCCTGCCCGAGACGTTCTTTACCGTCTGGTCCAACGTCTTCCAGCGTGGCGGCTTGCTGGCGGGCGAGCGGTTTCTCGTCCACGGCGGCTCGTCCGGGATCGGCACGACGGCGATCCAGCTGGCCAATGTGCTGGGCGCGCGGGTGTTCACTACCGCCGGCACGGATGAGAAATGCGCCAGATGCCTGGAACTGGGCGCGGAGCGGGCGATCAATTACCGCGATGAGGATTTCGTCGATGTGCTCAAGGCCGAGGGCGGCGCGAACCTGATCCTCGACATGGTGGGCGGCGACTACATTCCGCGCAACGTGCGCGCGCTGGCCGATGACGGGCGGCTGGTGCAGATCGCGTTCCTGAGCGGCCCGAAGGTCGAGCTGAACTTCGCACATGTGATGATGCGCCGCCTGACCATCACCGGCAGCACGTTGCGCCCGCAGAGCGATCAGGCCAAGGCCGACATTGCCGACGCGCTGCGCGAACATGTCTGGCCGCTGCTGGCAGCGGGCCGCGTGGCGCCGGTGATGGACAGCACCTATGCGCTGGCGGATGCGGCCAAGGCGCATGAATACATGGAAAGCAGCGCCCATATCGGCAAGATCGTCCTGAAGGTCGGCTGAGCGGCATGGGCGTCGTGCAGATCGCCATCCTGGGCCTGACCGCGCTCAGCCTGGGGCTGAGCGCCTGGGCAATCCGGCGCGACGTGCCGCTGTCCTGGGAATGGGCGGCGCCGGTGCCGCTTGCACCGGGCGAGGCGCCGGTCTTTAAGACGATTCTCGACTACAAGGCGCCCGAAGGCGAGGCGCATTCGCCGGCCATCGTGCTGAACGAGGTGGACTACAGCATCCTGTGGTTCGAAGGCTCGCAGGAGGCGCAGGCCGACGTGGACATTGTCGGAGTAGATATCCGGTCGGAGGGTGCCGGCCCTGTAACGCCGCGCGTCACGCGGGGTGCGCTGTCGGACGCGTTCGAGCCGCGGCAACTGGTCGTCACGCTGGGCAACAAGATCGAGAACGAGCTCGCGCCGGATGCGCTATATGCAACCGTGGTGTCGGTCGGCGGCTGGGCAATGGCGTCGGTCGCCGATGTGCGGATGGGGCCGGAGGGGCCGATTGCCGCGCGCAAGCTGAACCTGTCGCCGCTGCTGAACCGTTCGTTCCTGGTGAAATCGCCAAAGGTAAGCTATGCCGATGGCAGCTATGGTCTGCCCGCCTATTTCGAGATGGGTCAGGCCTATGGCGCGCTGGTGCGGCTGGACGGGCAGGGGCGGGTGCGCGACCTGCGCCGCATGACGGGGCGGATGAACGCTATCCAGCCGATGATCGTGCCGCTGGATGCGCAGCGCGCGGTTGCCTTCCTGCGCCAGTTCGGCAGCGACGCGCGGCGCCTGCTGATCTCGCGCAGCGAGGACGGCGGGCAAAGCTGGAGCGAGGTGCGCGAGACCGACATCCCGAACCCCTCGGCCCCCGTTGCAGCGCTGGGCCTGGGCGGCGGGCGCATCCTGATGGCCGTCAACGACGATATGGCCGATAGCAGTATCCTCAACCTGACGCTGAGCGAGGATGGCGGCGAAACTTGGCGCCACCTGCACCGGCTGGAGGAGGGCGGCGGCGAGGCACGCTATCCGATGATGCGCGCGCTGCCGGACGGGCGGATCGTGCTGGCCTACAGCACAGGCACAAAGACCGGCATCCGCGCGCATGTGTTCAACCTTGCCTGGGCGCTGGACGCATGATCGCGGAGGCTTCGACACTGTGGCTGGCGCTGCTGCTGGGTTGGGTGGCATGGCGCATGCTGAGCCTTTGGCTGGCTCTGCCGGTCAGCCTGATCGCGGGGCTGGCGCTGGGGGCGGCCTGCGCTTTCGTGTTTCGCGACACGGTGGCGCTGAACGGGATCGTGGCGCTGCTGGGGCCGGTGGGGATCGTGCTGCCGCTGCTGATCCTGCGCCAGATGGCGGCGCATCTGGGCGCGCCGGTGCAGCATTTCGGCACGGCGCAGCTGGTCGTGTTCCTCGCGCTCTATCTCGCGTTCCTGACGAATGCGGCGGTGGCGAGCCCGGTGGACATCTATCGGCTGGGTTACGCGCCATGGGCCGTGGCGATCATGGCGCTGGCGCTCTGCGTGCTGGGGCTTTGGCAGGGGGCGCTGTTCCTGCCGGTGCTGGCGGTCGCGGCGCAGGCGTTCTGGACGGCGGATTGGGGCAGCAGCAACTGGTTCGACCACGTTCTGCACCCGGCTTTGGTGCCGGCGGTGCTGATCGTGATGATAATGCGCCTTTTCCGACGCCGCCGGGGGGCTTTGCTCCAGGGGATTTGACGGCAAACAGACAAAAAAGCCGCCGGGGACGAACCCGGCGGCGTTCTGAAACCTGATGACGCGACGCAGGCTCAGGCGGCCAGCGCGCCCTTGGCCTGCTCGACGATGGCGGCGAAGGCGGCGGGCTCGTGCACGGCCAGATCGGCCAGAACCTTGCGGTCCACCTCGACCCCGGCCAGCGCCAGACCGTTGATGAAGCGGCTGTAGGTCAGCGTTTCGTCATGGCTGCGCACGGCGGCGTTGATGCGCTGGATCCACAGCGCGCGGAAATTGCGCTTGCGGTTCTTGCGGTCGCGCGTGGCGTACTGGTTGGCCTTGTCGACGGCCTGCGTGGCGACGCGGAAGGTGTTCTTGCGGCGGCCATAATAGCCTTTGGCGGCCTTGGTGATCTTCTTGTGACGGGCGTGGGTGACGACGCCGCTCTTGACTCGGGACATGTGTGTTCCTCCTTAGCGCGCGTAGGGCATCATCGGCTTGACGATCTGCTCGTCAGCCTTCGACAGCGTGGTGGTTCCGCGCGCATCGCGGAGGAACTTGTTGCTGCGCTTGATCATGCCGTGGCTCTTGCCGGCCTGACCGGCGATCACGCGGCCCGAGGCCGAGATCTTGAACCGCTTCTTGCAGCTCGATTTTGTCTTCATCTTGGGCATTTCCGGCTCCTCTTGAAGGTTCGGTCGAACGCGCGACTTGGCATGCCGCTTAGGGCCGGACGCGCGGGTGAAGCCCGCCTTCTAGGCGGGATCGTCCCGCGCCGCAAGGCCAAAGACGCCGCTAGCGGATGACCTGCCCGACGACACGGACGAAGGTGGCGGGCACGTCGTTCAGGCTGTAGCCGCTGGGTTTCTTCTGGAGCGCCCAGATCACCAGACACCCGGCGGCCACCAGCACCAGCGCGGCAACGCGCGGAGGGCGCCGGTCCGAAAAGGCCGAAACGATCGCCGGGATCGAAAAAATCCCCAGCACTATACCGATCACGAGTATCAGGTCAGGCGTCATGATAATTCATCCAATGAAATTCATGCGCCAACTCTAGCTGGGATCGGTCGCGTAGATCAAACTTTCCTGACAGGGCGCGACACGCAGGATGTTGGTGGTGCCCGGAACGTTGAAGGGCACGCCCGCCGTCACCACGATCTGATCCAGCGTCGTGGCATAGCCTTGCGCCCGCGCCGCGCGTGCCGCGTTGATGACGGCCTGCTTGAAGCGGTCCAGCTCGGGCGTCATCACGCAGTTTATCCCCCAGCTGAGCGACAGGCGCCGCGCCGTGCCGCGCTCGGACGTCATGGCGATGATCGGCACACGCGGCCGCTCGCGCGCGGTCAGCAGGGCGGTGGTGCCGGATTGGGTGAAGCAGCAGATCGCCTTGATGTTCGTTGTCTCGGCAATCTCGCGGGCCGCGGCGACGATCCCGTCGGCCACCGTCTTGCGGACGGCGATGCGCGAGGCTTCGATGATCTGGGTATAGGTCGGATCGTTCTCGACCTCGCGCGCCACGTTGTCCATCGTCGTGACCGCCTCGACCGGGTAACTGCCGGCCGCCGATTCCGCCGAAAGCATGATGGCATCCGCGCCCTCGTAGATGGCGGTGGCCACGTCGCTGACCTCGGCGCGGGTCGGCACGGGTGATTCGATCATCGACTCCAGCATCTGCGTGGCCACGATCACCGGCTTGGCCGCCGCGCGGCAGGCCCGCACGAGGCGCTTCTGGATGGGCGGCACGTTCTGCACAGGCAGTTCCACCCCCAGATCGCCGCGCGCGACCATGATGCCGTCGGACGCGGCCAGGATGGCGCTGAACCGCGTGACGGCCGAGGGTTTCTCGATCTTGCTGAGGATCGCCGCCCGCCCGGCCGCCAGTTCGCGCGCCTCCGTCACGTCCTGCGGCCGCTGAACAAAGCTGAGCGCCAGCCAGTCGACACCCAGCTGGCAGACGAATTCCAGGTCCTTCCGGTCCTTTTCCGACAGCGCGGCAAGCGGCAGCTCCACATCGGGCACGTTCACGCCCTTGCGGTTGCTGATCGTGCCGCCGACCTCGACCTTGCAGTTGGCGTGATCCTTGCCGCAGTCGATGACCGAAAGGCGGATCTTGCCATCGTTCACCAGAAGGGTTGCGCCGGGCTTCAGCGCCTGGAAAATCTCGGGGTGGGGCAGACAGACGCGGGCGCCGTCGCCCTCGGCCTCGTCCAGATCGAGGCGGAAGGCCGCACCCACCTCCAGCTCTTCCTCGCCGCGTGCGAAGACGCCGACGCGCAGCTTGGGGCCCTGCAGGTCGGCGAGGATGCAGATCGGGCTGTCCAGATCCTTTTCGATCTGCCGGATGATGCGGTGCTTTTCGCGGATGTCGTCGTGCTGGCCATGGCTCATGTTCAGGCGGAACACGTCGGCGCCGGCCTCGTGAAGTGCGCGGATCATCTCGTAATCGCTCGAGGCGGGGCCGAGCGTGGCGACGATCTTGACGTTGCGATGGCGTCTCATATGTGGGATTCCCTTGGTCTGAGGGTCGGTGTCGGAGTTATCGCTAACATCGCACGGCCGATGATGCCAGCATTTGATGCGGCGAAGTGAGGCAAAAGGGTATCGCCGGGGCATGACGTATCAGCCGGTCGTTCTGGACGGGGCCGCGCGCGAGGGGCGCTGGGTGGTGCTGTGCGATCACGCAAGCAACGTGGTGCCCGACTTCGTCGGCGGCGGCAGCCTGGGCGTCGGGCCGGCCGACATGGCCCGCCACATCGCCTACGATCTGGGCGCCGAAGGTGTCAGCCGCGCGCTGGCGGCGGCGCTGGACGGGCCTGCGGTGCTGTCGCGGTTCTCGCGCCTCGTGATCGACCCGAACCGGGGCGAGGATGACCCGACGCTGATCATGCAGCTTTACGACGGCACGATCATCCCCGGCAATCGCGGCATTTCCGATCTGGACGCGGGCGAGCGGCTGAGGCGCTGCTATCGCCCGTATCACGCCGCCGCCGCCCGGATGGCCGCCGCGCGCCGCGCGCCGGTCATCGTCTGCGTCCACAGTTTCACGCCGCGGCTGCGCGGGCATCCGCCGCGCCCTTGGCAGGTGGGTGTGCTCTATTCCACCGACACGCGGTTGGCGCGGCCCCTGCTGGCGCGCCTGCGGGACGAGCCGGGCCTCAGCGTGGGCGACAATCAGCCCTATACCGGACACCTGCCGGGCGATACCATCGCGCGGCACGGGCTTGCCGAGGGGCGCCCGAACGTTCTGATCGAGTTGCGCAACGACCTGATCCAGACCGAAGCGCAGCAACGCGCCTGGGCCGCGCGGCTCGCGCCGATGCTGGTCGGCGCCCTGGCCGCCAGTGAACTCTGATAGGGCCGCCATGCCGCATGTCGTGATCGAACAATCCCCGGATGCCGCACCGCCAGAGGCGCTGACGGCGCTCTGCGCCGATCTCTACGAGGCGCTGGCCGCCCATCCGGGCATCCCGAGGCCGGACGCGCTGAAGCTGCGCACGCTGCAATCGGGCGCGCATCTGCTGGGCACGCGGGGGCAAAGCTATGCCCATGCGACGCTGCTGCTCTTGCCCGGACGCGATGCGGACACCAGATCGGACCTGGCGCAGGTGATCCTGCGCGTGATGGCCGAGGCCCTGCCGCAGGTGCACAGCCTGTCGGTCGACCTCGCCGATCTGGATGCCGCCTATGCCAAGCGCGTGCTGCCGGACGAGACCTGAAATCAAATGGGCAAGGGAGTCGAGACATGGACGAGCAAACGAGGATCGAGCTGGAGGCCGCCGCCTTCCGCAGGCTGCGCCAGCACCTGATGGAAGACCGGACCGATGTGCAGAACATCGACATGATGAACCTCGCGGGGTTCTGCCGCAACTGCCTGAGCCGCTGGTATCAGGAGGCCGCGAACGCGCGCGGCATCGACATGGACAAAAACGAGGCGCGCGAGATCTTCTACGGCATGACGATGGACGAGTGGAAGGCGAACCATCAGACCGACGCCAGCCCGGCCCAGCAGGAGGCGTTCAAGACCTCCTTTGCCGAAAACGTCGCCACCAAGGATTAAAAGGCGCGACGGGTTCAGCCGCCGCGCCCCTGAATATCTGGTGCAAGGAAAAAGCCGCGAGAGCGCTTGAAGCAACGCTTCAGATGGCGCGCTTGAGGCTTTCTTCCAGATAGACCTCGCGCAGGCGCGTGGCGACGGGGCCGGGGGTGCCGCCGCCCAGTCTGGTCCCGTCGATTTCAACCACCGGCGTCACGAACCCGCTGGCGGAGGTGAAGAATGCCTCGTCCGCTTCCTGCGCCTCCTGAAGGGTGAAGCTGCGCTCTTCCACCTCCATCTGCGCCTCGCGGGCGCAGCGCAGCACGGCGGCGCGGGTAATGCCGTGCAGGATCTCATTGCTCAGCGCGCGGGTGATGATGCGGCCGTCCTTGACGATATAGGCGTTGTTCGACGTGCCTTCGGTCACGAACCCGTCCTGCACCATCCACGCATCGTCGGCGCCCGCCTCCTGCGCCATCATCTTGGCCATCGACGGGTAGAGAAGCTGCACCGTCTTGATGTCGCGGCGGCCCCAGCGCATGTCCGGCACCGAGATGATCCGCGCGCCGCGCTGCGCGAGGGGCGACGCGGCAAGGCCCGGCTTGGCCTGTGTGAACAGCACCAGCGTCGGCTCGGTGTCCTCGGGCGGGTAGAGGAAATCGCGATCGCCCGGATTGCCGCGCGTGACCTGAAGATAGATCAGCCCGTCGGTGATGCCGTTGCGGGCGACCAGCTCGCGATGGATCGTCAGCAGATCGTCCATCGCGGCGGGCCTCGCCATGTTCAGCTCGCTCAGCGACCTCTCCAGCCGTTTCACGTGGCCGTCGAAATCAATGAGCTTGCCGCCCAGCACGCTGGTCACCTCGTAGACACCATCGGACATCAGAAACCCGCGGTCGAAGACCGAAACCTTGGCCTCGTCCTCGGGCAGGTAATCGCCGTTCACATATACAGTGCGCATTGTCGTCATCCCCAAAGCTCCGGCGCGGGCGGATGCACCCCTTTGCCGTCATAGATCAGCGGTGTCTTGCGGTCCTCGGCCAGCAGGAGCGGCCCGTCCAGATCCGTCACCATCGCGCCCTGCGCCACCAGCGTCGCGGGCGCCATGGCAAGGCTGCTGCCGACCATGCAGCCCACCATCACGCGGTAGCCCCCGGCCTCGGCCGCGCGGCGCAGTTCCAGCGCCTCGGTCAGGCCGCCGGTCTTGTCCAGCTTGATGTTGATGACGTCATACTTGCCCTTGAGCGCGGGCAGGCTGGCGCGGTCATGGCAGCTCTCGTCGGCGCAGACCGGCACCGGCCGCGCCATGCCCAGAAGCGCGTCGTCATCGTCCGCCGGCAGCGGCTGTTCGACCAGCGCGACGCCGAGGCGCTGGAGATGCGGCGCGAGATCGGCATAGATCCCAGCGCTCCACCCCTCGTTGGCATCGACGATGATCGTCGACTTCGGCGCGCCCGCGCGCACCGCTTCCAGCCGGGCCATGTCCTCCTCTGTGCCCAGCTTGACCTTCAGAAGCGGGCGGTGCGCATTCTTTGCCGCCTGCGCGCGCATCGCGTCCGGCGTATCCAGCGACAGGGTATACGCGGTGATCTCCGGCCCCGGCGCGGGCAGCCCGGCCAGATCCCACACACGGCGCCCCGCGCGCTTGGCCTCCAGATCCCACAGCGCGCAGTCGAGCGCGTTGCGCGCCGCCCCCGCTGGCAGCGCATAGAGCGCCGCGCGATCCGTCACCGCCGCGTCCTCGATCTGCGCCGTCACGCTGTCCAGCGTCTCGCCATAGCGCGCGTAGGGCACGCATTCGCCGCGGCCCTCATGCACCCCGTCGCTGACACGCACCGTCAGAACCTGCGCCTCCGTGCGCGAGCCGCGGCTGATGGTGAACACCTGCGCCAGCCTGAACACGTCGCGCGTCACGGATACCTGCATGAAACCGCCTTCCATCTTCCCGAAAATACTCAAATTCCGCCGCCCGCCTGCCGTGGCCACCTGGCCTCAGAGCGCCGCCAGCGCATCCACCAGCACGCCCGAGCCGAAACGGTACGGGTCGGTCGCCGGCAGGTCCATACGCTGCGACACCTCGTCCAGATAGGCGCGCGCATCCGCCTCGCTCATGTGCTGCGTATTCACGGCGATGCCGACGACGTGGCAAGCGGGATTGGCGATCCGTGCCAGCGGCAGAGCGGTGTCGCGCAACTGCTCCAGCGTCGGCAGGGTATATCCGGGCAGGCCGCGCATATGCTTGCGCGTCGGCTCGTGGCACAGGATCAGCGCGTCGGGCTGGCCGCCGTGGATCAGCGCCAGCGTCACGCCGGAATAGGAGACGTGGAAAAGGCTGCCTTGCCCCTCGATCATGTCCCAGTGATCGTCGTCATTGTCCGGCGTCAGATACTCGATCGACCCGGCCATGAAATCGGCGATCACGGCGTCCAGCGGCACGCCGCCGCCGGTGATGAGGATGCCGGTCTGGCCGGTGGCGCGGAAGGTCGCCTTCATCCCGCGCTCGGTCATGTCGCGCTCCATCGCCATGGCCGTATACATCTTGCCGACCGAACAATCGGTGCCGACGGGAAGGCACCGCTTGCCGCGCCGCTTTTCGCCATTGGCGATGGGATACTGCACCGACGGGATGCGCACGTCATGCAGGGTGCGGCCATGCTCCCTGGCGGCCGCCACCAGATCCGCCTCGTTGCGCAGAAGGTTGTGCAGGCCGCTGGCCAGATCGTAGCCCATGGCAAGCGCCTGCAGCAGAACTTCCTTCCACTTGGCCGAGATGACGCCGCCGCGGTTGGCGACACCGATCACCAGCGTCTTCGCCCCCGCCTCGCGCGCCTCGGCCAATGTCATTTCCGTCAGGCCCAGATCGGCGCCGCATCCGGGCAGGCGGATCTGGCCGACCGCATTTTCGGGGCGCCAGTCGCGGATGCCGATGGCCACCTTGGCGGCCAGCATGTCGGGCGCGTCGCCCAGAAATAGAAGATATGGCGTCTCGATCATGGCATCTGTCCTTGGCATGTCCGGGGCGAAGGCCGCAAGCTGCGGCGGGGATTCGCGTCTCCAGCCTCTTTAGACAATCGGGCCGCACATTTCACGTGAAATTCCACGCATAATTTCCATCATTTGATCTCAGGCGCATGATTATTCGACAGAAACTTCACCGGGCCGAATATCCTTCGAGATAAACATGCGGCAGCGCAGAATCAGCTCTGCCGATGCTGCGGTTGCGAAATCGCCTTGTAACCCGGCGCGTAATTTAATACCGATCGGGCCAGCGCACACGCAATATCCTTATACGAAAAGGCCCCTGTCATGAGCTTCCGCCTGCAACCGCCCGCCCCCGCCCGTCCCAATCGCTGCCAGCTTTTCGGCCCCGGCTCGAACACCCGGCTGTTCGAGAAGATGGCGGCCAGCGAAGCGGACGTGATCAACATCGACCTCGAGGATTCGGTCAGCCCGAACGACAAGGATCTGGCGCGGCAGCAGACCATCGAAGCAATCAATGCGGTCGACTGGGGCAAGAAATATCTCAGCGTGCGCATCAACGGCCTCGACACCAGATGGTGGTATCGCGACGTGGTCGACCTGCTGGAACAGGCGGGCGACCGGCTGGACCAGATCATGATCCCGAAGGTGGGCTGCGCGGGCGACATCTATGCCGTCGATGCGCTGGTCACGGCGGTCGAACGTGCCAAGGGCCGCACCAAGCCGATCAGCTTCGAGGTCATCATCGAAAGCGCCGCCGGCATCGCCCATGTCGAGGAGATCGCGGCGGCCAGCCCGCGCCTGCAGGCGATGAGCCTTGGCGCCGCGGATTTCGCGGCCTCGATGGGCATGGCGACAACCGGCATCGGCGGGACGCAGGAAAACTACTACATGCTCCATGATGGCGCCAAGTACTGGCCCGACCCGTGGCACTGGGCGCAGACCGCCATCGTCGCGGCCTGCCGGACGCATGGCCTTCTGCCGGTCGACGGACCTTTCGGCGATTTCTCCGACGACGAGGGCTTTCGTGCGCAGGCGCTACGCTCGGCCACTTTGGGCATGGTCGGCAAATGGGCGATCCACCCCAAGCAGATCGCGCTCTGCAACGAGGTCTTCACCCCCTCCGACGCCGCCGTGACCGAGGCGCGCGAGATCCTCGCCGCGATGGAGGAAGCAAAGGCCAAGGGCGAGGGCGCGACCGTCTACAAGGGCCGACTGGTGGATATCGCCAGCATCAAGCAGGCGGAGGTCATCGTGAAACAGTCCGAGATGATCGCCGGCGGGTAATTCCGCCGTCCTGCACCGGAAATCTTGCAGATTTCCGCTGAGTGGATATCTGGAGCAGGACGAAAGAAGGGCGGCGCGCATTAGGGCCGCCCGTTTTGCCTGATCGGACGGAACCAGGGGGATCGATGAACGCGCGCGCACGGCTGGACGCATTCCTGTCACAGGCCGCCGTGCGGCAGGTCATCATCAGCGTCATCATCTTCAACGCGATCCTCCTCGGGATGGAGACGTCGGGCAACCTGATGGCGCGGTTCGGCAGGCTGATCGTGGCGCTGGACACCGCCTGCCTCGCATTCTTCGTGATCGAGATCGCGCTCAAGCTCTATGCGCGCGGGCTGCGGTTCTTCCGCGACGGGTGGAGCATCTTCGATCTGGTCGTCGTCGCGCTGGCGCTGGTGCCGGCGGGGCAGGCGCTGTCGGCGCTGCGGGCGCTGCGCATCCTGCGGGTGCTGCGCGTCATTTCGGTCGCGCCGCGCCTGCGCCGCGTGGTCGAGGGGTTCGTGAGTGCGCTGCCCGGAATGGGGTCGGTCTTCCTGCTCATGGCGATCATCTTCTATATCGGCGCGGTGATCGCAACCAAGCTCTTCGCCGCGGATTTTCCCGTGTGGTTCGGCACGCTGGGCCGGTCGGGCTATACGCTCTTTCAGATCATGACGCTGGAATCCTGGTCGATGGGCATCGTGCGCCCGGTCATGGACGTGCACCCATGGGCCTGGACCTTCTTCGTGCCCTTCATCCTGATCACTACCTTCGCCGTGGTGAACCTGCTGGTCGGCCTCATCGTCAATTCCATGCAGGAGGCGCATCACTCCGAGGAAACGGCCAGCACCGTCACCTATCGCGACGAAGTCACCGAACGGCTGGGCGCGATCGAGGCGCGGCTGGAGGAACTGGCGCGCCAGCGGCGGGAGTAGGGCGGGGCTCAGGCGGCCTCTGCGTCGTCCAGCAGCCCGGCGTCGACCAGCCGCCGCGCCAGCCCGGCGGGGCCGCGGAAGAGGTGCACTTCCCAGCCGCGTGCGGCGGCGGCGTCGATATTGTCCTGCCGGTCGTCGGTAAAGAGCAGGCGTTCGGGGGCGATGCCGCAATCGGCCTCGACGGCGGCGTAGATGGCCGGGTCGGGCTTGGCCATGCCCATCGGGCCCGAGATGTAGGCGCGGTCGAATTCGTGCAGAAACGGGAACTGTGCGGCGCTGAGCGGGAAGTTCTGCGCGCCGAAATTCGACAGGGCGAAGACGGGGACGCCCTGCGCCCGCAGCGCGCGCAGCAGCCGGACGGAGTGCGGAATCTCCGGCTGCGCGATGTCGCACCAGCGGTCGCGGATATGCAGGAGATCATCGGCAACCGTGGGATGGGCCGCGGCCATGCGCGCCACCTCCGCGCCGAAATCGGCGCCGCTGTCGATGCGCTGCATCATGGCGTGGATGTCGACAGCCTGAAACAATGCGTGCCGCCGGGCCGGGCCGATCACACGGTCGAAATACCGCTCGGGCTGCCACTCGATCAGCACGTTGCCGATGTCGAAGATCACGGCCTGCGGCGTCATCGGCGATACCGGGGCCTGGGCTTGCCCGCCGCATTTTCGCGCCAGAGCATGTAGAGCCCCGATCCGACGATCAGGACGATCCCGGCCCAGGCGTTGAGCTGCGGCCAGGTGTCGAAGAACGCGACGCCCCAGAAGATCGAGATCGGCATCGCGGCATATTCGAAAGGCGCGGCGAAGGCCGCCTCGCTCAGCCGGTAGGCTTGGCTGATCAGCCAACTGCCGGTGACGCCCGCGACGCCCAGCATGACGATGATCCACAAGTCCGCCCGCGCGACCGGCGCCCATGCGCGCAAGAGGAACTCCAGCGCCGGATGCGCGCCGCCGGCAAAGCGTCCGTCGCCGATGGAAAACCCGATGATCGCGCTGGAGATGAGGAAGGTGAGGATGACGTAGAAGGTCATCGTCGTCGCGCTTTCCGTCGCGCGGACCTTGCGCGTGACCATGTGCATCGCGCCGTAAAGCAGTGCCGAGATGGCCGGCAGCAAGGAGGCAGGCTGGAACGCCTCGGTCCCCGGTTGCACGATCAGCAGAACCCCGATCAGCCCCAGCACGATCGCGGCCCAGCGGCGCGGGCCGACCCGTTCGCCAAGGAAAACCACCGACATGGCCGCGATCGCGAGGGGCGAGACGAAGAAGATCGCGACCGCGTCCGCGATGGGCAGCGCCGCGAGGCCGAGGAACAGGCAGACGTTGGCGCAGACGATGAAGACGCCGCGAAGAAGGTGCGCACCGGGGCGGCGGGTGCGCAACGCCGACCAGCCGCCGCTGAGCGGCAGGATCACGCAGAGAAAGACCGCCCCGCTGACCAGCGAGCGCAGGAACACGACCTGATGAAGCGCATAGCCTTCGCTCAGCAGCTTGATGCCAAGATCGACGAAGGAAAAGCACAGGATCGCCGTCAGCGCGCAGATCGCGCCCATCGTGTTGCTGCCCTGCTCGGGCGCGGTGCTGTCGGTGATGGTGCCCATCGCGCATCCCTCAGGTGGCGCGGGCCTGCCTGACTGCCCGCTCCAGCGCGTCCAGAAAGCGCGAGCGGTCGGCCTTTGTAAACCCCTTGCCGCCGCCCTGGCGAAAGGGATCGGCGGCGCGCAGATCGGCCATCAGATCGCGCGTGGCCAGCACGTTGCCGATATTGGCCCCGGTCAGCGGCTCGCCATTGTGTTTCAGCACCAGCGCCCCCGCCGCGACGCATTTCGCGGCCAGCGGGATGTCGCCGGTGATGACCACATCGCCGGGGCCGGCGCGCTCGGCGATCCACATATCGGCCACGTCCGGCCCGTCGGGCACGATCACCGTCTGAACCAGCGGGTGCGGCGACGGGCGCAGCCCCCCGTTCGAGACGATATGCACCTGCAGGCCATGCCGCGTGCCGACGCGGATCGCCTCGTCCTTGACCGGGCAGGCATCGGCATCGACATAGATCATGGCCGGCTCATGATGCTGCCTTCTTCTTCTTGTCGCGCGGCACCTTGTATTCCTCGGGGATCGGCATGCGGTTGAAGGCGTCGAGCCCCGCGATCTTGTAGGCCTCGGCCAGCGTCGGATAATTGAACGTGTTCTGCACGAAGTAATCCACCGTTCCCTTCAGGTTCAGCACCGCCTGCGCGATGTGAATGAGCTCGGTCGCGCCCTCGCCGACGATCTGCACGCCCAGCACGCGCCGCGTCTTCAGCGAAAACAGCATCTTCAGCATGCCGTGCTCCAGCCCCATGATGTGCCCGCGCGACGTCTCGCGGAACCGCGCGATGCCGACCTCGTAGGGGATGCCGCGTTCGTTCATCTCCTCTTCGGACATGCCGCAGGTGCTGATCTCCGGAACCGAGTAGATGCCGTAGGGAAACCACGGGCTTTCCGGCAGGGTGGGCGTGTCGAGCGCGTGGCAGGCCGCGATGCGCCCCTGCTGCAGCGAGGTCGAGGCAAGGCTGGGATGCCCGATCACGTCGCCCGCGGCGTAGATATGCGGCACCTTCGTCTGATAGGTCTTGCGGTCGACCTCCAGCCGGCCGCGATGATCGGTCTCCAGCCCGGCCTTGTCGAGGCCCAGTTCGGCGGTCGCGCCCAGACGCCCGGCGGCGAAAAGCAGCATGTCGCTGCGCACGTGGCGGCCGTTTTCCAGCGCCACCTCGATATGGCTGCCCTCGTCGTCGATCGACTTGATCCCCGAGCCGAGCCGCAGATCGACGCCGTTTTCCTTGATCTGGTGGGTGAAATCCTCGATCAGGGTCTTATCGATGAAATCGAGGAAGGTCTCGCGCGGCTCGATCAGGGTCACGCGCACGTCGAGCGCGGCGAACATGGTGGCATATTCCACCCCGATGACGCCCGCACCGATGACGGTCAGGCTGCGCGGGATCGTGGTCAGTTCCAGAAATTCGTCGCTGTCCAGCACGGTCGTGCCGTTGAAGGGGCAAGTGTCCGGCCTATAGGTTCTGGTGCCGGTGGCGATCAGGAACCTGTCGGCCGTCAGGCGCGTCACCTTGCCCGCGTCCAGCTTCACCTCCACCTCGTTGGGGGCGGTGAAGCTGGCCAGACCGTCCAGCGTTTCCACGTGGTTGCGGTTGAACTGATGCTCCAGCACGTCGACCTCGTAATCGACGGTCTTGCGCAACCGAACCTGAAGATCCTGCGGGCTGATATCGTCCTTCACCCTGTAGGCACGCCCGTAGAAGCTGCGTTCGCGCCAGCCAGAAAGGTTCAGCACCGTCTCGCGCAGGGTCTTGGACGGAATCGTCCCGGTATGGGCCGACACGCCGCCCAGCCGCTCCTTGCGGTCGATGACCAGCACCTTGCGCTGGAGTTTGCCGGCCTGAATCGCGGCGGACCGGCCCGCGGGGCCGGATCCGATGACGATCAGATCGTAATGATCCTTGCGCTTAGCGGGCATAAAGCGCCTCGGCGTGGAAGGTCACATGATCCTCCATGAAGGTGGAGACGAAGAAATAGCTGTGATCGTATCCCGGCTGCATCCGCAGGATGCTCTGCTGGCGTCGCTTGGCGGCCGCATGCGCCAGCGTTTCGGGCTTCAGAAGGTCGAGGAACTGGTCCTGCGTGCCGGTATCGGTCAGCACCGGCCCGTCAAAGCCCTTTTCCGCCATCAGCATGCTGGCATCATGCGCGGCCCATTTGCCCTTGTCCTCGCCCAGATAGCCGCCCAGCTGCTTGCGGCCCCAGTCGCTGTCGGACGGGTTGCAGATCGGCGAGAAGGCCGAAACGCTCCGGTAGCGCCCCGGCAGGCCCATCGCCAGCGTCAGCGCGCCGTGCCCGCCCATCGAGTGGCCGGTGATCGCCTGCCGGTCCAGATCGATCGCGAATTCATCGCCGATCAGCGCGGGCAGCTCTTCGGCCACATAGTCCCACATGTTGAAATGCTTCGCCCAGGGGTCCTGCGTGGCGTTTACGTAGAACCCGGCGCCTTGCCCCATGTCGAAAGCGTCGTCATCGGCCACCCCCTCGCCACGCGGCGAGGTGTCGGGGAAGACGACGGCGATACCCTGCTCGGCCGCCCAGCCCTGCGCGCCGGCCTTGGTCATGGCGTTTTCATGCGTGCAGGTCAGGCCCGAAAGATACCACAGCACCGGCACCGGCCCGTCCCTTGCCTCGGCCGGCAGGAAGAGACCGAACGTCATGTCTGTGCCGGTGGCCTTCGAGGCGTGGGAATAGACGCCCTGAACACCTCCGAAACAGGCGTTTTCCGATTTGATGTCCATGGCGGCGCTCCTTGGTTCGAACTTCGATGTCGCGGGGCAACTTAGCAGGCAGCCCGCGAAGGTAAAACGGATAAAGCCGCCTCAGGTGAGCGGCTGCATCCAGCCGATCACCAGCGACACGGTGATCGCGGCCAGCAGGGTCGAAATGAGGATCGAGGTCGACACCCTTTGCGGCGCAATGCGGTAATGCTGCGCCAGCATGTAGACATTTCCGGCCACCGGCAGCGAGGCGGCGGCGATCATCACCGCCGCCATGTAGGGCGGCACGTCGAAGATCAGCAGCGCGGCAATGGCCACGGCGGCGGGGTGCAGCACCAGCTTGCAGAAACTCAGCCAGCCCGCGACGTAAGGCCGCTCGGCCGATTTCCCGGCCAGCGACGCGCCGATGGCGAACAGCGCGCCGGGCGTGGCCGCGCCGCCGAGGATGATGAGGAATTCGTTCACCGGGGCGGGGATCGGCAGGCGCGAGGCGGACCATGCCAGCCCCAGCACGATCGAGACGATCATGGGATTTCTCAGCAGGCCCAGCCCGACCGTCCCCAGCACCGCGGGCCGCATCCGCCCGTCGCGCGTGCCGGTGATGACGATCACGATCAGCGTGCCGAAGACGATCAGATCGACGGCCAGCACCATCATCACCGCCGGAACCGCGCCCTCGCCCATCAGGGCCGCCAGCATGGGGATGCCCAGAAAGCCGACATTGCCGATGACGGCGCATTGCGCCTCGACCGCCGCTTCCTCGGCGCGGAGGCCGCGCATCAGCGATACCGCCGTCGCCAGCAGATAGACCGCGCCCGAGCCGCATAGGTAAGCCAGCACGAAGGACGGATCGAAGATCTCGCGCAGGCTGAGATTGGCCGAGAACCGCAGCAGCATCGCCGACAGGGCGAAGTAGAACACGAATTTCGTCAGCCACGCCGTCGCCTCGGCCGAGAAAAAGCCGCTGCGCCCCGCGCCATAGCCAAGGGCGATCACCATGAAGAACGGCAATGTCTGGAGGAATATGACGGCCATGACGGTCCGGTGCAGCCCCGCCCCCTTGCGTCAATTGCAGCGGACGGGACGCCTTTCAGCCCAGTTCGGCCAGGCGCGCGCGGGCGGCGCGCAGCGTTTCGGCCTCTTCTTCCCGCAGGGCGAGGTTTTCGCGTGCTTCCTCGACCACGTCTTCGGGTGCGGAGGCCACGAATTTCGGGTTGTTCACCCGCCCTTTCAGCCCGCCGATCTCCTTCTCCAGCTTGCCCAGGCTCTTGTCCAGCCGCGCTTTTTCCGCTTCTACGTCGATGATGTCGGCCAGCGGCAGGCCAAAGCTGCCGCCCTCCACGGCGACGGTAATGCTGCCCTTGGGCAGGCTTTGGGCGCGCTCGAGGCTTTCGATCCGCGCAAGCCGCTTGATCATCGCCTCGTTGCGGTCCCACGCGGCCTCGCCCGCGGCGTCCAGCGCGGTCACCAGCATCGGGATTTGCAGCCCCGCAGGCACGTTCATCTGCGCACGCGCGCTGCGCACCGCCTCGATCAGGGAGATGACCCAGTTCATCTCGCGGTCGGCGGCGGGGTCGATGGCGTCCTCGCCATAGGTCGGCCAGTCGGCGTGGATCAGCATTTTTCGCCGCTCGCCAAGCGTGCCCCACAGTTCTTCGGTGATGAAGGGCATGATGGGGTGCAGAAGGATCAGGCACTGGTCGATGACCCAGGCCATCGTCGCCTGGGTTTCGGCCTTGACCGCGTCCGCGCCATCCATCAGCAGCGGCTTGGAGAATTCCACATACCAGTCGCAGACCTTGCCCCAGACAAAGGCATAAAGAGCGTTCGCCGCGTCGTTGAAGCGGTAGGCATCCAGCGCTGCGTCCACCTCGGCGCGGACGCGGGCCGTCTCGCCCACGATCCACTTGTTCACCGTCTCCTGCGGGGCCGGCACGGCGTCCGGCGAATAATCCGCACCCAGCGCCGCCGGAGTCGCGCCGTTCATCTCGGCAAACCGCGCGGCATTCCACAGCTTCGTGCCGAAGTTGCGATAGCCGGCGATGCGCTGCGGGCTGAGCTTCAGATCGCGCCCCATCGCCGCCATCGCGGTCAGGGTGAAGCGGACGGCGTCGGTGCCGTATTCCTCGATCAGCTCAAGCGGGTCCAGCACATTGCCCATCGACTTGGACATCTTCTTGCCCTTCTCGTCGCGGACCAGAGCATGGACATAGACGTGGGAGAACGGCTTCTGCCCGACCACCGCGTATTGCATCATCATCATCCGGGCGACCCAGAAAAAGATGATGTCGAAGCCCGTAATCAACGTGCTGGTCGGGAAATACTTCCGCATTTCCGGCGTGTCCTCGGGCCAGCCCAGCGTGCCGATGGGCCAGAGGCCGGACGAAAACCACGTGTCCAGCACATCGGGATCGCGCCAGACCGGATAGAGCAGCTGCGTCGGGTCCTGCGTGGAGACGTATTCGGCCAGGCTTTCGGCCAGAACGTGCATCGCCTCGCCCCGGTCCGCCACCTCGACCAGCCGCGCGTGGTTCAGCGGCGTCGGCAGGCCGGCCAGAACGTCATCGAACTTGTCATGCAGCCCCTCGAATTCGGTCGCGGCATGGTAGCGGTCGCTGCCGGGCGCAAGCGACTGGTCCCACAAAAGGCGCTGCATCTCGACCATGTCGAGCGCGCCGTCGGCCTCGTCATCGCGGAACTCGCCCCGCTCCAGATCGAGGCCATACCACACCGGAATCTGGTGCCCCCACCAGAGCTGGCGCGAGATGCACCACGGCTCGATATTCTCCAGCCAGTGGAAATAGACCTTGCGGTCCGACTCCGGCATGATCGTGACCTCGCCCGAACGCACCGCGGCGATGGCGGGCATGACGATCTGCGCGGTATCGACGAACCACTGGTCGGTCAGCATCGGCTCGATCACCACCTTGGAGCGGTCGCCGAAAGGCTGCATGATCTGCTTCTGCTCGACCAGCGGCACCATGCCGGGGTCCATGCAGACATTGCCCTCGCTCTCTTCGGGGTCGCCGGGGACCATGACGGCGAGCCCTTCATCGGTGATCTGCCGAACGACGCGTTTGCGGGCCTCGAACCTGTCCAGCCCCCGCAGGTCATCGGGCACGAGGTTGATCCGGTCGGTCTCGGCCTCGTCCAGCTCGCGCTCGCCGCGGGCGACGGCCATGGCGATGCGGGCGGCATCGCGATAGGGCGCACCGTCCTCCCGCATCTGCGCGCGGGTATCCATCAGGCGATAGCAGGGGATGCCATTGCGCCGCGCCACCGCATAATCGTTGAAGTCATGCGCGCCGGTGATCTTGACCGCGCCCGAGCCGAAATCGGGGTCGGGATAGTCATCGGTGATGATCGGGATCAGGCGGCGATGCTCCTTCGGCCCTACCGGGATCTCGCACAGCTTGCCGACCAGCGGCGCATAGCGCGCGTCCGACGGGTGCACGGCCACCGCACCATCGCCCAGCATTGTTTCGGGGCGTGTCGTGGCGATGGCGATGTAATCGCGCGTCTCGCGGAAGGCGACGTTGCCGTCCTCGTCCTTCTCGACATATTCGTAGGTCTCGCCGCCCGCCAGCGGATACTTGAAATGCCACATGTGGCCGGGCGTTTCGATATTCTCGACCTCCAGATCGGAAATCGCCGTCTCGAAATGCGGGTCCCAGTTGACCAGCCGCTTGCCGCGATAGATCAGCCCCTTGTCGTGCATGTCGACAAAGACCTTGATGACGGCGTCGTGGAAATTGCCCTCCTCGCCCTCGGGTGCCGAGGGGGCGCCGGACATGGTGAACGCCTCGCGCGACCAGTCGGCGGAGGCGCCAAGGCGCTTGAGCTGGCCGATGATCGTACCGCGCGAGCGCGCCTTCTGCTCCCAGACGCGGGTCAGAAACGCCTCGCGGCCCATCTCGGCGCGGCTCGGCTCGCCCTTCGCGGCCATGTCACGCTCAGTCACCATCTGCGTCGCGATGCCGGCGTGATCGGTGCCGGGCTGCCAGAGCGTGTCGAACCCGCGCATCCGGTGCCAGCGCACCAGGATGTCCTGAAGCGTATTGTTGAAGGCGTGCCCCATGTGCAGGCTGCCGGTGACGTTGGGCGGCGGGATCATGATGCTGAAGGTCTCGGCCCCCGGCGCCGCGTTCGCGCCCGCCTTGAACGCGCCGGATTTCTCCCACGCGTCATAGAGCCGCTGCTCGGCCTCGGCCGCATCGAATGTCTTGTCCATCGCCATCGGATCGCTCCTTTACCTTGGCTCATCGCTTAGACAATTCGGGCAGCAAGGGAAAGCCCGATGGTTCTGCCTGCCGCTCAAATCGGTACTGGCACCCCGGCCCGCGCTGGCGTTGAATGGGTCAGGGCAATGCCGGAGGACATGATGCATGAAACGACCCTGATCCTGCTCGACGGGAAGGGCGGCGCGCGCCGGATCGCGCCCCCGGATGCGGCGGCGCAGGACATTCCCCAGGGCGGTGCGCTGTGGATCCATGTGCGCCAGGCGCCGGGCGGGGATCGTGCTTGGCTGGAGGCGCTGGGCGGCGATGAGATCGTCTGCGGCGCGCTTCTGGCGGACGAGACGCGCCCGCGCTGCACGCTCTACAAGGGGGGCGTGCTGATGAACCTGCGCGGCGTCAATCTCAACCCCGGCGAGGATCCCGAGGATATGGTCAGCCTGCGCATCTGGGCCGGAGCGGAGCGGATCGTGACGCTCAGCCGCCGGCCGGTGCAGGCGACGCTGGACCTTGTCGCTCATTGCGAGGGTGGCGCCGGTCCTGCCTCGACCGCCGAGGTGATCGCGCAGCTTGCCCTGCGCCTCGCCGACCGGACCGAGCCGGTCGTGGCCGACCTCAACGAGCGGATCGACGATCTGGAGGATCAGGTCGAGGCGGGGCAGGGCGCGCCGCCCCGCCGCGAGCTGGCCGAGATCCGGAGCATGTCGATACAGCTGCGCCGCTACATGTTTCCGCAGCGCGACGCGCTCAGCTCGCTGGAGATCGAGCCGCTGCCCTGGATCGGCCCGGCGCAGCGCAGCGCCCTGCGCGAGGCGACCGAGCGCGTCACGCGCCTGGCGGAGGAGCTGGATGCGATCCGCGACCGCGCACAGGTGGTGCACGATCACATTTCCGACGCGCGCGCCGAGGCGATGAACCGCCAGATGCTGCTCTTGTCGGTCGTCACCGCCGTCTTCCTGCCGCTGGGCCTGATCACCGGCCTTCTGGGCATCAACGTCGGCGGACTGCCCGGCGCCATGTCGCCCCATGCCTTCTGGATCGTCTGCGCAGTGCTGCTGATCCTGGGCGGGCTGCTGCTGGCGCTGTTCTGGCGCCTTGGCTGGCTGACGCGCAGATAAGGCGGCTGGCACGGAAGGCCGATCATCGGGCGGCCCGGCGCGGGGTGGCTGTCAATTGCCGCCGCGACGGGTTTAAATACTGTCAAGGCACCAGAAGGCGCGCGAAAGGACGAAGACGTACATGTCGTGGCGCAGTTGGGCCAGGAAAATCTACTCGCTCGTGCTTCCCGGCTTCGGGCGCGGTCTGCGGCGCGGGCAGAAGGGTGCGGCAGGCCGCCGCGGCCCGGTTACCCATGTGCTGATCCTGGACGGCACGATGGCATCGCTGGTTCCCGGCAACGAAAGCAATGCCGGGCTGACCTACAAGCTGCTGACCGACATGCGCGGCGCGCGGCTTGCGCTTTATTACGAGGCGGGACTGCAATGGCAGGACTGGCGCGGCACGATCAGCGTGATGATGGGCAACGGGCTCAACCGGCAGATCCGGCGCGCCTACGGGTACCTTGCAAGCCGCTACAGGCCGGGCGACAGCATCTACCTTCTGGGCTATTCGCGCGGCGCCTATGCCGTGCGTTCGCTGGCCGGGGCGATCGACATGGTCGGCCTGCTGCGCCCCGAGCACGCGACCGAGCGCAATGTGCGGCTGGCCTGGCGCCACTACCAGATCGGGCCGGAGCGGCCCGTCGCGCGCGCCTTTCACGCGGCCTATTGCCATGCGGCCGTGCCGATCGACATGGTCGGTGTCTGGGATACGGTCAAGGCGCTGGGCCTGCGCCTGCCGGTCCTCTGGCGCTGGACCGAGGAATCGCATGCGTTCCATTCCGATGCGCTGGGCACGTCGGTGCGCCGCGGCTATCATGCTCTGGCGCTGGACGAGACGCGCGTTGCCTATACGCCGGTCCTGTGGGAGACGCACCCCGGCACCGAGGCCGACGTGCAGCAGGTGTGGTTCCGCGGCGCCCATGCCGATATCGGCGGCCACCTGAGCGGGTTCGAGGCGGCCCGCCCGCTGGCGAACATCCCGCTCGTCTGGATGCTGGAGCGGGCCGAGGCCGCGGGACTGGCGCTGCCCGAAGGCTGGCGCGCGCGTTTCCCCTGCGATGTGACCGCGCCTTCGGTCGGCACGTGGCGCCGCTGGGGCATAATATTCCTGATCCGGGCACGGCGCCGGGTGGGGCGCGATCCGTCAGAGCACGTCCATGAAACCGTGCACCCGGAAGGCGCGGCGCCGTCCCCGGGGGGCAGCGCCGCCTAGCACGCCCCTCAGGCCACGTCGCGCAACGTCACTTTCGGGGTCACGCCCAGCGCGTGACAGATGTCGCGCGTCAGCTCCGGCCGGTTGAGCGTATAGAAATGCAGATCCTCCACACCCTCGTCCATCAGCCTGCTGCACAGCTCGGTCGCCACCGCGATGGCCAGAAGGTCGCTGCGATCGTCCCGCTCGGCGGTCTCGAAGGCAGCACTCAGCCAGGCGGGCACATTGGCGCCGCAGGATTGCGCGAAGCGGCGCGCCCCGGCCCAGTTCTCGATCGGGAAGATGCCGGGGATGACCGGCTTGTCGATGCCCGCCGCAGCGCAGCGGTCGCGGAAGCGCAGGAACGTATCGGCGCTGAAGAAGAACTGCGTGATCGCCTCGTCCGCGCCCGCCTCGAACTTGCGCTTCAGCCACTCGACATCCGCATCGTCATCGGCGGCGTCGGGGTGCCGCTCGGGATAGGCGCCGGCGCGGACGGTGAAATCCCCGCGCTCCTTCAGGGCCCCGATCAGCTCGCAACTATCGCGGAAGCCGTCCGGGTGGGGCATGAACCCGCCCGATCCCTTCGGGGGATCGCCACGCAGGGCGACGATTTCGTTCACGCCGGCGGCGCGGAATTCATCGGCAATCGCCAGCGTCTCGTCCCGCGTGGCATCGACGCAGGTCAGGTGCGCCGCCACATTCAGGCCCGCCGAGCCGTGCAGCGCGCCGACCGCCTCGCGCGTCAGCGTGCGGGTGGTGCCGCCCGCGCCGTAGGTGACCGATACGAAGCGCGGCTGGAGCGGCGCCAGCGTGTGCACCGTATCCCACAGCCGGAACGATGCCTCGAGCGTCTTGGGCGGAAAGAATTCGAAGGAGATGCGGGGCGCGGCCATTTGCTCGGTTCCTTTGTGAAGGGCTTGAGCCTTTGTCGCAATGCGGCATAGATTAAGCAAATTCATAATTTTCACGATCTACATGAGGCGCGCTAATGCACATCGAATTCCGGCACCTGCGCACGATCCGCGCGATCCACGCCGCCGGGGGGCTGGCCCGGGCGGCGGATACGCTCAACATCACGCAATCCGCCCTCAGTCACCAGATCAAGGGGTTGGAGGATCAGGCGGGGGTCGAGCTGTTCGTGCGCCGCTCGAAACCGATGCGGCTCAGTTCGGCGGGGCTGCGCCTCTTGCGCGTCGCGGAAAAGGTGCTGCCCGAGATCGAGGCGCTGGAGGCGGAGTTTTCCGGCGTGCGCGCGGGCAGTTCGGGGCGCCTGCACATCGCCATCGAATGCCACGCCTGTTTCGAATGGCTCTTCCCGGTGCTGGAGGCGTTCCGCCACACCTGGCCCGAGGTCGATGTCGACATCCGCCCCGGCCTTGCCTTCGACGCCCTGCCCGCGCTGCAGAAGGAGGAGGTGGACCTGGTGGTAAGTTCCGACCCCGAGGCGCTGCGCGGCATCGGGTTCAAGCCGCTCTTCGATTACGAGCCGGTGTTCCTGGCCGCCGCCACGCACCCGCTGGCGCAGAAGGAATTCGTGGTGGCCGAGGATTTCCGCGGCGAAACGCTGATCACCTACCCGGTGGACCGCTCGCGGCTGGATGTGTTCACCGAGCTTCTGACACCCGCGAAGGTGGAGCCGGCGGCGATCCGGCAGGTGGAGCTGACGGCGGTGATCCTGCTGCTGGTCGCGTCGAATCGCGGCGTCGCCGTCCTGCCCGACTGGGTGGTGAGGGAGCTGCGCACCAGCACGGATTACGTGGTCCGCCCCATCACCGAGCAGGGGCTGACCAAGCGGCTTTACGCGGCGATCCGCGACGATGACGCCGCCAAGCCGTTCATGGCGCATCTTCTGAAACTGGCGCGCGAAATCCCCGTTCGGATGCAGCGGCGGGAGGAGGCATGACGCCGGACACACCTGTCTTTGTGACGGGCGCAGGCCGCCGCTACGCGCGGATAGGTGCAGAATTTTGATTCCGGTCAAGACCGCCACCGCGAAACTGTGCCATTGTGGAGCACAGGACAGGGAGGATTCGCATGGAAGATCTGATCAGAATCGGACGGGAATTCGTAGAGGCGATGCGAAGCGGTCGTGGCATCGAGCACGTCGATGAAATCTATGCCGAGAACGCGGAGTCGATCGAGGCGGTCGTGCCTCCGGGTCGGGACGTGCGGATTGCCAAGGGCCGCGGCGCGATCCAGGCGAAGCGCGAGGATTGGGCGGCGGCGCATGACATCCACAAGCTCGAAGCAGATGGGCCCTACGTCCATCCACCCCACCGGTTCGGTGTGCGCTTCGAGGTAGAGGTCACGCAGAAAGCCACCGGCAAACGCCTGACAATGCGCGAGATCGCTGTTTACACGGTTGAATACGGCAAGATCAGCCGCGAAGAATTCTTCATGCTGCCGAAATAGGCAGCGGCGCCCGCCATTTTCCGAATGCCCGCGTGGGATACCGGCCGCAGGCCGCGCGACCGCGCGCGGTCCGGCAGGCGGGAACAATTTACCGATCACGTCTGTTGGCAGGGCATCGCAGCTGACAGGAGACCTGCCATGATGATGAAATCACTCACCACCACCGCCGCACTTGCCCTTGCTCTGCCCGCCTTCGCGCAGGATGGCGACCTGACCGGCGACGACGCGCGCAGTTTTCTGGACAGCATTCAGCCGAAGGCGGAACAGGCCGTGAAGGATGGCAACTGGAAGGGCGTTCAGGACTGGATGGCCGAGCATGTGTCGGACGATGCGCCGATCTACATGGAGGGCAATGTGCTGTTTTCGGACGGCCCGTCGATGACCTTCACCGGCTCGATGAAAGGGGCCGATCTGCAGAAATTCGTCTCCATGGGCATGTCAGGCCCGCAGGGCAACATGCTGGACATGGTCGAGGAATATACGCTGGAAACCCGCGTGATGGACGTCTGGCAGCTTCCCGGCGGAAAAGTGTCGGCGGCGATTGCCTTCTATGAGTACGGCGCCTTCAAGAGCGGGGACAAGATGCCCTTCGCCGGCCCCTATTCGGCCGAGACCACCTGCGCGCTGCGCATGGGCGGCAGCGCCGACGCGGTCAAGATCGTGCTGGCCAATTGCGAGACCAACAGCAGTATCTGATTGCTTTCGGGAGCGGGCGGGCCGTTGGGCCGCCCGTTCCCGTCCGCCCCTTGCAGCCCACCCCCATCCCGGCCTATACGCGCGGCTTGACACATCCAAGGACCGACGCCCATGGCACTCAGCGCGAATCTCAACGTGATGCAGAAGGCCGCCCGCAAGGCGGGGCGGGCGCTGGCCAAGGACTTTCGCGAGGTCGAGAACCTCCAGGTCTCGATGAAGGGCGCCGGGGATTTCGTCAGTCGCGCCGACATCGCGGCCGAACAGATCATCAAATCTGAACTGATGAACGCGCGCCCCACCTATGGCTGGCTGGCCGAGGAGAGCAGCGAGGAGCCGGGCACCGATCCCACCCGCCGCTGGATCGTGGACCCGTTGGACGGCACCACCAACTACCTGCACGGCCTCGCGCATTGGGCAGTCTCCATCGCGCTGGAGCACAAGGGCCAGATCGTCGCGGGCGTCGTCTATGACGCTGCCAAGGACGAGATGTTCTTTGCCGAAAAGGGCGAGGGCGCCTGGATGAACGAATCGCGCCTGCGCGTGTCGGGGCGCGACCGCATGATCGAAAGCATCTTTGCCACCGGCCTGCCCTTCGGCGGGCGCAGCGATCTGCCCAAGACCCTTCAGGATCTGGCGCGCCTTCTGCCGGCCTGCGCCGGCGTGCGCCGCTTCGGCTCGGCCGCGCTCGATCTGGCCTATGTCGCTGCCGGGCGCTATGACGGCTTCTGGGAGCGGCGGCTGAAGCCGTGGGACATGGCCGCGGGCCTGCTGATCGCCCGCGAGGCTGGCGCGCTGGTCGAGCCGATGACGGAAGGGCGCGAGATCCTGGACGAAGGATCGGTCATCTGCGCCAACAACGCGATTTTCGGCAAGTTCGCCAAGGTCATCCGCAACAGCTAGGACGACCGGTCTGAGGGGTGATTGATCCCGTCGATCCAGCCGATCTCGCCCAGATCGCGGGGGTTGACGCCCTCCAGCGTGCCGAGGTTCACGCCGTATTCATTCGGGTTCGACCGGCGCCGGTGATGCGTGTAGATGCCGCAGACCGAGCAGAAGTAATGCTTTGCCGTGCCCGTGCCCCAGGTGTAGAGTGTCAGCTTGTCCGCCCCCTTCACCACCTCGACCCCGTCCAGCGGCGCGGTCACGGCGGCCGCACCGCGCCGCGCGCAGAAGCTGCAATCGCAGCGGCGGGCGGTGTTCAGCCCGTCGGTCAATGTCACGCGCAGTTCCACCGCGCCGCAATGGCATGTCGCTTTCATCGTCTCACCTCTTTCGTCTGACTGTGGGAATCCGGGTGGTCCCGGTCGTGTAGCGCGCCTGCGGATGGGGCGGGCGCCCGCGATTGCGGGCCCAGAACCGCGTGCCGCCCCGGCGCAGCAGCAGCGGGATCGCCAGCACGATCCCGATGACGAAGCCGCCCGCATGCGCCCAGTAGGCGACGCCGCCGCCGGTCGTGGGGATCGAAAGGCTGCCGAAGATCTGGAAGCCGAACCACAGGCCCAGCATGATCCAGGCCGGGATTGGCAGGATCCGCACGAAGATGACGACGATGATCAGCACATCCACCTTCGCCTTGGGGAAGAGCAGCAGATAGCCGCCCATTACCCCTGCAATCGCGCCGGACGCGCCCACGGTGGGAATCAGCGAGTAAGGCTCGGACCAAAGCTGCGCCAGCCCCGATCCGGCGCCGCAGGCGAGGTAGAAGGCGAGGTAGGGCAGGTGGCCCATCTCATCCTCCAGGTTGTCGCCGAAAACCCACAGGAACAGCATGTTGCCCGCGAGGTGCATCAGCCCGCCATGCAGGAAGGTGGAGGTGATGAGCGTATGATAGGCGCCTTGATAGCTCACCTTGGCCGGGATCATTGCCCATTCCAGGTAGAACGCGCTCAGCGCGCGCGGATCGCCCATCAGTGGCCAATAGCTGAGGAAAATGCCGATGTTCAGCGCCATCAGCGCATAGGTCACATAGGGTGTGCGCCCCGAAGGGTTATGATCGCGGATGGGGAACATGGGGCCGAAGCTTGGCCCCATGTCCGGGTGCGGTCAAGCGCGATGCGGTCAGGACGCGCCGCCCAGCAGCGCGGCATTTCCGCCCGCCGCGGTGGTGTCGACGCAGACGTGCCGCTCGTGCAGGATGTGGCCGGCGTCCGGCAGCCCGGTGATGAGCGGCAGGATCGGTCCATCGCGCCGCGCCAGCGCCTGCGCGTAGGGGCGCGCCTTGCCCTCGTCGCCCCAGTAGAGCGCGCCGGCGATGCCCTTCAGCGTGGTCAGCGCCTCGGGCGCAACGGTGCCCGTGGCCTCGACCGCCATGCCGCCCAGCGACATTACCGCATGGGCCTGCGCCTTGGCGGCATCGCGGCCCGGGCCCATGCACAGAAGCGGCGCGCGCGCGTGGCTGGTCAGGCGGTTCGATTCGCCCGTCGGCCCCGGCATGAGCTGATCCTCGCGCGGCAGCATCCGGGTCGTGTGGGCCTTGTCCAGCGCGGCCTGAATGTCCTTTTCGGACATGGCGCGATCCGAGTCCTGGCCGGGCATCGGCGCGGGATGCGCGGTGAAGCGGGGCAGGTAGCGCGGCCCGCCCGCCTTGGGCCCGGTGCCCGACAGCCCCTCGCCCCCGAAGGGCTGGGAGCCGACGATGGCGCCGATCTGGTTGCGGTTGACATAGATGTTGCCCGCCTGCACCCGCTCGGTCACGTATTGCACCCGGTCGTCGATCCGCGTCATCAACCCGAAGGTCAGGCCATAGCCGGTGGCGTTGATCGCGTCGATCACCTTGTCCAGCTCGTCCGAATCGAAGGTCGCCATGTGCAGCACGGGGCCGAAGACCTCGCGCTCCAGATCGCCGATGCCGTCCACGCGGATCAGCGTCGGGGCGATGTAGGTGCCGGCATTGGGCGTCTTCAGCTCGTGGATGAGGCGGCCTTCGGCGCGCGCGGTCTGGATATGCTCGGCGATGCTGGCGCGCGCCGCCTCGTCGATGACGGGGCCGCAATCGGTGCTGAGATCCCAGGGCTGGCCCATCACGACGGCATCCATCGCGCCGACCAGCATCCGGGTGAACTCCTCGGCGATATCCTCCTGCACGTAGAGGCAGCGCAGGGCCGAACACCGCTGGCCCGCCGACTGGAAGGCGCTTTCGATGATCGCCTGCACGGCCTGTTCGGGCAGCGCGGTGCTGTCCACGATCATTGCGTTCAGCCCGCCCGTCTCCGCGATCAGCGGCGCGCCGGGGGCGAGGTTGTCGGCCATCGCCTTGCGGATCTTCATCGCGGTGGCGGTGGAGCCGGTGAACGCCACGCCGCCCACGCGGGCATCCGATGTCAGCGCCGCGCCCACATCGCCGCCGCCGGGCAGGAGTTGCAGCGCCGTTTTCGGCACGCCGGCCTCGTGCATCAGGCTCACGGCGAAATGCGCGATGATCGGCGTCTGCTCGGCCGGTTTCGACAGCACGGCATTGCCCGCCGCCAGCGCCGCGGCGATCTGGCCGGTGAAGATGGCCAGCGGGAAGTTCCACGGGCTGATGCAGGTGAAGGTGCCCACCGCATCCGCCTCCGGCGCATTCGCGCCGTAATAGCGCAGGAAATCCACGGCCTCGCGCAGCTCGGCCACCGCGTCGAACTGGCTCTTGCCGGCCTCGCGGGCGAGGATGGCGAAAATCTCGCCGTAGTTCTCCTCGTAGAGGTCGGCGATCCGGCCCAGGACCCTGGCGCGCTCGGCGGCGGGGGCGTCCCATTTCGCCGCATGGCTCAGCGCTGTTTCGATGTCGGCGGCGCTGGCATGGGCCACGGTGCCGGGGCTGCCGGCGGGATCGGCGGGGTTGGTCACATCCACCGCGTCCTTGGGCGCGGCATCGCCTGCCAGGATCGGCGCGGCCTCCCATTTATGATTGGCAAACGGCGCCCGCGCAGCCTCGATCGCGTCCAGCGTCGGCGCGTGGGTCATGTCGAACCCCTTGGAGTTGATGCGCTCGGGCAGGAACAGTTCGGGGCCGGTGGGCAGGGCCGTATGCTTTTCCTCGACCAGCTTGAAGGGGTCGGCGGCGACCGCCTCTGGCGGCACTTCCTCATCAACGATCTGGTTGACGAAGCTGGAGTTGGCACCGTTTTCCAGCAAACGCCGCACGAGATAGGCCAAAAGGTCGCGATGCGCGCCGACGGGCGCGTAGATGCGGCAGCGCGTGCCTTCCTCCTTCATCACGATGTCGTGCAGCGCCTCGCCCATGCCGTGCAGGCGCTGGAACTCGAAGGATTCCCTGTCGGTTGCCATGTGCAGGACGGCGGCGACGGTATGGGCGTTATGCGTGGCGAATTGCGGATAGATCCGGTCGGTCATCGACAGCAGCTTGCGCGCGCCCGCGATGTAGCTGACATCGGTGGCCGCCTTGGAGGTAAAGACGGGAAAGCCGTCCACGCCCTCGATCTGCGCGCGCTTGATCTCGGTATCCCAATAGGCGCCCTTGACCAGCCGCACCATGATGCGCCGGTCCAGCCGCTGGGCGAGGTCGTAAAGGAAATCCAGCACATGCCCGGCGCGCTGCCCGTAAGCCTGCACCACCACGCCGAAGCCGTCCCAACCGGCCAGCGCGGGCTCGCTCAGCACCGTCTCGATCACGTCGAGCGACAGGGCAAGGCGGTCGGCCTCCTCGGCGTCGATGTTGAGACCCATACCGGCGGATTTCGCCAGGAGCGCCAGCGACCGCAGGCGCGGCACGAGGATGTCCATCACCTGCTCGCGCTGCGCAACCTCGTAACGCGGATGCAGCGCCGACAGCTTGACCGAGATGCCGGGATTCTTGCGGATGTCGTCATGGGTGCAGGCCTGCGCGATGGCGCTGATCGCCCGTGAATAGCTGAGGTGATAGCGCGTCGCGTCGCGGTCGGTGCGCGCGGCCTCGCCCAGCATGTCGTAGGAATAGGTGTAGCCCTTCTTTTCCTGCTTGGCGGCGCGGTCCATCGCGCCCTGGATCGTCTCGCCCAGCACGAAGTTGCGGCCCATTTCCTTCATCGCGCGCCCAACGGCGGTGCGGATCACCGGCTCGCCCAGGCGCTTGACGGCGCTGCGCAGATGGCCGACGGGGCCCTTGCGGTCCTCCTTCAGCACCTTGCCGGTCAGCATCAGGGCCCAGGTGGAGGCATTGACCAGCGGCGAGGTGGAATGGCCCATATGCTTGCCCCAGTCCGAGGGGGCGATCTTGTCCTCGATCAGCGCGTCGATCGTCTCGGCATCGGGCACGCGCAGCAGCGCCTCGGCCAGACACATCAGCGCGATGCCCTCATCGGTCGAAAGCCCGTATTCGGCCAGGAAAACCTCCATCAGGCCCGGGTCCGACTGATTGCGGATCTTTCGCACCAGATCGGCGCCGCGCTCGCTGATGCGCTGGCGCTCCTGCGGCGAAAGGTTCGCCTCGGTCTTGAGCCGGGCGACGGTCGCGGCCTCGTCGGCGTAGGTCTGAAGGTCAACCGCGCGGCGGGATTCGGTATCATAGGGCATGGAGGGATCCTTTGGTGGGCAGGGCCGAAGGCGAATTGTCTGATTGACCGATATTAGCACGTCTGCATAAGGTGGTTTTCCCGTTCAGCGGCGATTTTCAGGCCGAACGGATGGAAATGAAGGCAAAAGCGATGCAAAGCGATCTGGACAAGTTCGACAGGGCGATTCTGCGGGTTCTCGCCACGGACGGGCGCATCAGCGTCACCGATCTGGCGCGCCGGATCGGCCTGTCGAAGTCGCCCACGCAGGCGCGGCTGCGGCGGCTGGAGGCGACCCGCGTGATTTCGGGCTACCGCGCGATGATCGACCCGATCCGCCTCGGCCTCGATCATGTCAGCTTTGTCGAGGTGCGGCTGAGCGACACGCGCGAGGCCGCGCTGGCCGAATTCAATGCCGCCGTGCGCCGGATCCCGGAGATCGAGCAGGTGCACCTGATCGCCGGCAATTTCGACTATCTCATGAAGATCCGCACGCGCAGCATGAACGATTATCGCCAGATGCTGGCCGACCGGATCAGCACCCTGCCGCATGTCGCGGGCACCAGCACCTATGTCGCCATGCAGGCGGTCAAGGAAAACGCGGCCGAGGATGTCATCTGAAATCGGAATTGACGCGGACGGCCCCGCCGCGATTAACTGGCGCGATGAAATGCCTTGCCGTTTGCCTATTGCTGGCACCCGCCGCATTTGCCGAAACCTGCCCGCCCGCGCCCGACCATGCGCAGGCGCTGGATGCGCTGGTGGCGCAGGCGCAGCGGGCGCCGGATCAAACCGCGGGCATGGCTGGGTCGGATGCGATGTGGGCGCTGTGGTCCGAGGCGCCGGATGCGCGGGCGCAGGATCTGCTGGATACCGGGATGGCCGCGCGCGAGGCTTATGATTATCCTGCGGCGATGGAGGCGTTCGAAGCGCTCATCGCCTACTGTCCCGATTATGCCGAAGGATACAATCAGCGCGCGTTCGTGCATTTTCTGCGGCAGGACTATGCCGCCGCGCTGCCCGATCTGGACGCGGCGCTGGACCGGCAGCCGCGCCATGTGGCGGCGTTGACCGGCAAGGCGTTGACGCTGCATGCGCTGGGCCGTCAGGGCGAGGCCGCCCTGGCCCTGCGGGCCGCGCTGCGCATGAACCCCTGGCTGTCCGAGCGCTTCCTTCTGCCGGCGCTTGAGGCGCAGGAGGATGCGCTGTGACGCCTTTACACGCGCGCCGGGCCGTTTATGGTCCGCGCTCATGCGGGCGTGATGGAATGGTAGACATACCAGACTTAAAATCTGTTGGGGCCTGTCCCCGTGCGGGTTCGAGTCCCGCCGCCCGCACCATTGCCAGAGCTTTCGGACTACAGGACCGGCCGCGTGGTGTGGCGGAGCGTGAGGCCTGAAAGGACAGGGGGCAGGATGACGTGATGAAACGGGTTCTGAGATACGTCATCCTTGCGATCCTGGTCGCCGGGACCGCCATTCTGGCCTTGCGGCTGATCTTCCCGTTGCCGGGCATCGCGGATCGAGCCGAGACCTATCACCTGCCAGCCGACGCGCAGACCGCGCTGGGCGCGCTTCACGCCAAGGGGCTTGCGCAGCATCCCGGAAAATCGGGTGTCGTCGGATTGCAGGACGGGCGCGATGCGCTGGCCACCCGGCTTGCGCTGGTCGCACGGGCCGAGCAGTCGATCGACGCGCAGTATTACATCTGGCAGAACGACACCACGGGGCTGATGCTGCTGGAGGCGCTGAGACGCGCGGCGCAGCGCGGCGTTCGCGTGCGGCTGCTTCTGGACGACAACGGCGTGCCGGGGCTGGACGGCTACATGGCCACGCTGAACGCCCAGGACAATTTCGAGATACGGCTGTTCAACCCCTCGACCGTGCGCAGCCCCAAGATGCTGGGATACGCCTTCGACTTTTTTCGCATGAACCGGCGGATGCACAACAAGTCCTTCATCGCCGACGGCGCGGCGGCCATCATCGGCGGGCGCAATATCGGCGACGATTACTTTGAACTGGGCCAGGCGTTTTACGTGGATATGGATGTGCTGGCGACCGGCGCGATCGTGCCCGAGACGGCGAATGTGTTCGACGAGTACTGGAACAGCGCCTCGGCTTTCGGTGTGGAAACCATCATCGACACCGGCCCCGATATGGCCGCGTTCGACGCGCGGGCACGCGAGGTCCTTCAGAGCGAAGAGGCGAAAGAGCTGATCGCGGATTTCCAGAGCAGCGCCGACGTCGCTCTGCGTGACATGAGCGTGCTGGAATGGACCGATGTGCAGGTGGTTGCCGACGATCCGGCCAAGGGGCAGGGGCGCGCGGAGCGCGATCAGCTTATGATCTCGCGGCTGGGCGATATTCTGGGCCGGGTGGATCGGCAGCTTGATCTCGTGTCGGCCTATTTCGTGCCGGGCGAGCGGGGCACCGATCTGTTCGCCGGGCTGGCACAGGCCGGACAGCAGGTGCGCATCCTGACCAACGCGCTGAATACGACCGACGTGCTGATGGTTCACGCCGGCTATTCCGGCTATCGGCGCGCGCTGCTGGAGGCCGGGATCCAGCTGTTCGAGCTGCGATTGCGCGGCGATATGGCGCCTGAGAAGGACATGCAGATCAAGCCGCTGGGCGTGTCGGGCGCCAGCCTTCATGCCAAGACATTCGCGGTGGACGAGGACCGCATCTTCATAGGCTCATTCAATTTCGATCCGCGCTCGGCCATGCTGAATTGCGAGATGGGGTTCCTCATCGACAGCCCTTCGATGGCGCGCGCGGTCAGCGACGGGTTCGACGGGCCGATCGCCTGGGTCAGCTATCAGCCCGCGTTGACCCCGGAAGGCAAGATGATCTGGCGCGAGGCGGTCAAAGACGGCCCCGACGTGATCTATCAGGAGGAGCCCGGCGCGACATGGCTCGAGCAGATCGCGCTGGCGATCATCGGCGCCCTGCCGGTGGACTGGCTGCTCTGACATTCGCCTGTGCGCCTCCCAAGTCTCCGCTTGCGCCGCGCCCGCCGCACCCCTAGAAAGCGCATGATTTTGACCGCTGCGGACGCCTCCGCGGCCCGATTGCAATGGATAAGGACGAACAATGCAGGTCACCGAGACCCAGAACGAGGGGCTGAAGCGCGCCTACAAGATGCTCCTGACGGCTCAGGAACTTGACGCGAAGGTCATGCACAAGCTGAAGGAAGCGCAGCCCGACGTCGAGATGAAGGGATTTCGCAAGGGCAAGGTGCCGCTTGCGCTGCTGAAGAAGCAATTCGGCCAGCGGGTCATGGGCGAAGCCATGCAGGAAGCCGTCGATGAGGCGATGAGAGGTCATTTCGAGGAAAAGGGCGTGCGCCCCGCCGGTGAGCCCGCGATGAAGATGACCAACGAGAACTGGAAAGAGGGCGACGACGTCGAGGTCGAGATGTCCTACGAGGCGCTGCCCGAGATCCCGGATCTGGACCTCGGCAAGGTCGAGCTTGAGCGGCTGAAGGTCGTGCCGGGCGAAAGCGACGTCGACGAGGCGCTGAAGAACCTCGCGTCGAACGCGCAGGATTTCGAGGATCGCAAGAAGGGCTCCAAGGCCAAGGACGGCGATCAGGTCACGATGGATTTCGTCGGCAAGGTCGACGGCGAGCCGTTCGAGGGCGGCGCGGCCGAGGATTATCCTCTGGTGCTGGGCTCCAGCAGCTTCATCCCCGGCTTCGAAGAGCAGCTGATCGGCGTGAAGGCGGGCGAGGAAAAGGACATCACCGTCAACTTCCCCGACGATTACCAGGCCCAGCACCTGGCCGGCAAGGAGGCCGTGTTCTCCTGCACCATCAAGGCGGTGAAGGCGCCCAAGGATGCCGAGATCGACGACGAGCTGGCCAAGAAATTCGGCGCGGAGGATCTGGAGGGCCTGAAGGGCCAGATCCGCGAGCGGCTGGAGGCCGAGTATGCCGGTGCCGCCCGCGCGGTGATGAAGCGCGCGATGCTGGACGAGCTGGACAAGATGGTGGATTTCGATCTGCCGCCCTCGATGGTCGATCAGGAAGCCAAGCAGATCGCGCATCAGCTGTGGCATGACGAGAACCCCGAGGTTCAGGGCCACGACCACGGCGACATCGAAACCACCGAAGAGCATCGGAAGCTGGCCGAGCGCCGCGTGCGTCTGGGCCTTCTGCTGGCCGAGCTGGGCCAGCGCGCCGAGGTGCAGGTGACGGACCAGGAAATGACTCAGGCGATCATGCAGCAGGCCCGCCAGTATCCGGGCCAGGAGCGTCAGTTCTTCGAGTTCATCCAGCAGAACCAGCAGATGCAGCAGCAGATGCGCGCACCGATCTTCGAGGACAAGGTGATCGACTACATCGCCGAGCAGGCCAAGGTGACAGAGCGGGAAGTGAGCAAGGCCGAGCTGGAGAAGGAGATCGAGAAGCTGGACGAAGAGGCGTAAGCCGGGCGTCCAGCCTCGTCAGATGCAAGGAGCGGGCCGAACGATCGGGCCGCTCTTTTTTTGTGCCGGATCGTCCCGGCCCGGATGCGCGGCGGCGTCAGACGACCAGCCGGCTGCCGGGGCCGTGGCGCGCGTGCATGACCTCAACGCGCGCCCGGCGACGGGCGGTGGCGCCCGCCCGCCTGCGGATCGGATCAGTCCCGCACGCCCGAAAACCGCGCCTGCCATTCCTCGCGCTGTGCATCGGTGATCTTGACGAAGGCCACCTCCGGCACCGTGAAGGCGTGGCCGGGCGTCAACACCTTCAAGGCTGCGGGCACGTCGTCGGGCCAGCTGTCATCGTCCGTCTGCATCGCCTTCAGCATGTCCGCCGCGGCATCGGGCACGAAGGGCGCGCTGAGCACCGCGTAGAGCCGCACGAGGTTCAGCGCCAGCCGGATCTGCGCCGCCGCGCGGTCGGGATCGGTCTTGAACGTTGTCCAGGGCGCGACCAATTGCAGATATTCGTTGCCCGCCACCCAGATGCCGCGCAGTTCGGCGGCGGATTTGCGCACTTCCATCGCTTCCATGTGCCGCTCGTAGGCGCGCACGCGGGCGGCGATGCTGTCGATCAGGGCATGCTCTTCGGGGCCTAATTCACCGGCCTCGGGCACCGCCTCGCCGAACTTGGAGCGGCAGAACTTGGTCACGCGGCTGACGAAATTGCCCAGCACATCCGCCAGATCCTTGTTCACCGCGGTCTGGAAATTCTCCCAGGTGAATTCGGAATCCGCGCTTTCGGGCGCGTGGCTCAGCAGCCACCAGCGCCAGTAATCCGGCGGCAGGATGTCCAGCGCCTGATCCATGAAGACGCCGCGGCCCTGGCTCGTGCTGAACTGCCCGCCATCGTAATTGAGATAGTTGAACGACTTGATGTAATCGACCAGCTTCCACGGCTCGCCCGATCCGAGGATCGTGGCGGGGAAGCTGAGCGTGTGGAACGGCACGTTGTCCTTGCCCATGAACTGCGTGTAGCGCACGTCGTCCGCGCCCTTGTCGGTGCGCCACCACCGCTCCCACGCGGCCTCGTCCAGCCCGTGCGCCTCCGCCCATTCGGCGGCGCAGGCGATGTATTCGATGGGTGCGTCGAACCAGACGTAGAAGACCTTGCCCTCCATCCCCGGCCACGGCTGATCGCCGCGCCTGACGGGGATGCCCCAGTCAAGATCGCGGGTAATGCCCCGGTCCTGAAGCCCGTCGCCATCGTTCAGCCATTTGCGCGCGATCGAGGTGGTCAGCAGCGGCCAGTCCTTCTTGCTGTCGATCCATTCGTTCAGCTGGTCGCGCATGCCCGACTGCATAAGGTAGAGGTGTTTCGTCTCGCGCACCTCCAGATCGGTCGAGCCGGAAATGGCGCTGCGCGGCTCGATCAGGTCGGTCGGGTCCAGTTGCTTCGTGCAGTTCTCGCACTGGTCGCCGCGGGCCTTGTCGTAGCCGCAATTGGGGCAGGTGCCCTCTATATAGCGGTCGGGCAGGAAGCGGCCGTCGGCCTTGGAATAGACCTGGCTTTCGGACACTTCGCGGATCAGGCCGTTATCGGCCAGCCGCCCTGCGAAATGCTGCGTCAGTGCGTGGTTTTGCGGGCTGGAGGAGCGCCCGAAGTGATCGAAGCTGAGCCGGAAGCCGCGCGCGATCCCGGCCTGGATCTGGTGCATCTCGGCGCAATACTGATCGACGGGCTTGCCTGCCTTCTTGGCGGCCAGTTCGGCCGGCGTGCCATGCTCGTCCGTGGCGCAGAGAAACATCACCTCGTTGCCGCGTCCGCGCTGGTAGCGTGCATATAGATCGGCCGGAAGCTGGCTGCCCACCAGATTGCCCAGATGCTTGATGCCGTTGATGTAGGGAATTGCCGATGTGATCAGATGCCGTGCCATTTCGCCCCTCGTTCAAACGCGTGGGATCGCTTTAGCGCAAGCGTTCCGGCGTTGCCAGTGCGTCACTCCGGATCGCGGCTGCCCTTGGTCAGGCGCCCGATGATGAAGCTGGTGCGGGGGCTCCAGACATAGCGCGTGCGCGGCGTCTGCGCCGGACGCGACCGCATCCTCGCGAGCCCGAAAACCACGAGCGCGACATGGCCCGCCGCAATCATCACGAACATGGCGGAGGGTCCGAACCCCTCGATCAGCGTCGAGGCGAGCAGCGGCGCCGCGATGGCGCCGAGCGCGTAGAAGAACATGAGGGCCGCCGACAGTTCGACCCGCTGGTCGGATGTGGCGAAGTCGTTGGCATGCGCGGCGGCGACCGAATAGATCGGAAAGGACGTGAGGCCGAAGAAGAACGCCGTCAGCAGCACGCCCTCGGCCGAAAGCGCGCCTAGCCAGGCGGTGACGGCACAGCTGACGGTGGCCGCGACCGACAGCCAGACCAGCACGTGCCGGCGGTCGTATTTATCGGCCAGCCAGCCCACCGGAAACTGCGCGATGGCGCCGCCCAGCACGAACGCGGCGAGGAACCACGCGATCTGCGTCGTCGGCAGCCCCACCTGCTGACCGTAGAGCGGGCCGACCATGCGGAACGTCGCGCTGCTCATCGCCGCGACCACCACGGCGGCGGCCGCCAGGGGCGAGCATGCGACGGCAAGCCCCGGCCGCAGGCGCGGCGCGAGGGGTGTGTCCGGCTGCACGGCGCGCGTCAGGGTGATGGGCAGCAGCGCGGCGCAGCACAGCATCGCAAGCAGGTTGTAGGAGACATAGGAGGCCGGCTCCAGCACCGAGATCAGCATCTGCGCCACCAGCGACGCCCCCATGTCGGCCAGCCGGTAGATCCCCATGGCGCGCCCGCGCGTGGCGTTCGTCACCTTGTCCTGAAGCCACGCTTCCATCACGGTATAGCACCCGGCGATGCACAGCCCCATCGCCACGCGCATTGCGACCCAAGCCAAAGGATCGATGACCAGCATATGCGCGATCAGCGACAGCGTCCCCGCCGCCGTGAACGCGGCAAAGGCGCGGCTGTGCCCGACACTGCCCATCAGGCGCGGCGCCCACCAGCAGCCGATGAAGAAGCCGAAGAAATGCGCCGAGCCCAGCAGGCCGATCTGCGCCGTGGTGAATTGCAGCACCAGACCGCTCAGCGCGTCGAGCGGGCCGAGGCCGCCCGAGGCCAGCTGCATCAGGATGACCGACAGGAAAAGCGCAGCGAAAGAGATCATCATACGCATGTTGCGACCTTCCCCCGCCTGATGACGCCGGTTTGCCGCGAGATGGCACAGCCGCCGGGCAAAGCCAAGCCTGCCCGGCCATCCGGCGCAAGAATTCCGTCGCCAGGGGCGATTCGCGTGGCGTCTGCCGGCGCGCGAAGGTCAGGCGGCAATTGCGCCCGCGTTCATGCGCCAGTGTCCCGGCGCCCCGCTCAGATGCCATCTTGCCGGGGGCGCGGTGCGGGCGCGGGCGCGCGTGAGGGTCCAGCCCGCCGCGTCCGGTGTGTGCGCCGGTGCCATGTGCCAGCGCGTCTCGATCCCCGGCGCGCCGCCCTCGCCCGGCGTCAGGATCAGGCCAAGAGGCGCGCCCATGCCCATGCCCGCGCCCGTTTCGGCCGCCAGGTGCAGGCGGCGCACGGGCGTCAGGCCGGGCGGCTGGGCCAGGTCGGCCACCACCAGCGGCGCGGCGCCGCTGCGCAGCGCCTCCTCCAGCGTCCAGAGGATGTCGGCCGGCCGGTCGGGCGCGATCCAGATGAACCGCTCGGGTCCGGCAAAGGCGGTCATGCCGTCGGGGTTCAGCGCCTCCTTCTGCCAGGGCGGCGCGATCCACAGCACCGGGCCTTGGGCCGCGCCCGCGATGATCATCGCCAGCGTATGCCGCGCGGGCCCGCACGCCTCGTGCAGGCGCGCCAGCGGCAGGGCCAGATCGCCCAGCACCGGCAGGGCGGGGCGGCTGGCGGGAGTGTGGAGATTCGGAAGCACGCTCATGTGGTCAGGGTAATGTGTTCGCTTAATGTTCTCAACAGCTTTCCCGGATCGTTTTCCGCGTGACCTCGCGCGCCAGCAGGTTAGGTTGCGCGGCAAAGACGAAAGGATCTCCGCGATGAAGATGAACCCGCTTGGCCGCACCGGCCTGATGGTGTCCCAGCTGTGCCTCGGCTCGATGACCTGGGGCGCCCAGAATAGCGAAGCCGAGGGGCACGCGCAGATAAGCCGCGCGCTGGAGCGCGGCGTCAATTTCATCGACACCGCCGAGATGTATCCCGTCGCCCCCAAGACCGCCGAAACCCAGGGCCGTACCGAAGAGATCATCGGCACATGGCTGGCCGCCACCGGGCGGCGGGACGATGTGATCCTGGCCAGCAAGATCGCCGGACCGGGAACCGACTACATCCGCGGCGGCGCGCCGATCACGGCCAAAGGCATCCGCGCGGCGGTCGAGGCATCGCTGCGGCGGTTGCAGACCGATCGCATCGACCTCTATCAACTGCACTGGCCCAATCGCGGCAGCTACATGTTCCGCCAGAACTGGACATATGATCCCTCAAGGCAGGACACCGCCGCCGTGCTGGAGGACATGGCCGAAACGCTGGAGGCGCTGGACGGCGAGGTGCGGCGCGGCACCATCCGCCACGTGGGCCTGTCGAACGAATCCGCCTGGGGCACGGCGCAGTTCCTGCGCCTCGCCGGGGCGAATGGCTGGCCGCGCGTTGCCACCCTTCAGAACGAATATTCGCTGCTGTGCCGCCTCTATGACACCGATCTGGCCGAGCTGAGCGCGCATGAGGACGTGGGCCTTCTGGCCTTCTCGCCGCTCGCGGCGGGGCTGCTGAGCGGCAAATACCAGGGCGGCGCGGTCCCAGACGGCTCGCGCATGTCCATCATCAGCGATCTGGGCGGGCGCCGCACCGGGCGCGCCTTTGCCGCCGTCGACGCGTATCTGGATATCGCCGCGCGTCACGGCCTCGATCCGGCGCAGATGGCGCTGGCCTGGACGCTGACGCGGCCCTTCGTGGCCTCCTCGATCTTCGGCGCGACGACGATGGCGCAACTGGATCTGGCGCTGGGCGCCGCCGACATCACCCTGCCGGGCGACGTGATGGACGAGATCGACAGCGCCCACCGCGCCCATCCCATGCCGTTCTGACGCGCCGCATCAGCGCCGGATGCCCTCCGACAGCTCGGTCAGATAGCCCGGCATGTCACGGTCCGACACGGAGGCCTCGCGCAGGAGGTGGTCGAAATGCTCGGTCAGCGCCTGCACCCGCTCGGTATCGCGAAAGGCCATGTAGTTGCGGCCGATGTAAAGCACCGCCAGAAGCGGGCCGAATATGGTGACGGGCGCCGAATACACCCGGCGCGCGTCGAAAAGGTAAAGCCGCAGGCGCGGATAGAGCTGCTGCGTCACCTCGATCAGCCGGCCCATCTGCGCGCGCCGCACGTCCGGCGGCAGGCCGTGGTAATACCCCTCGGCGCGCACGAAACTGTGCAATTCGTAAAGCGGCATCGCGATCTCGTAATCCGACTGCGCGCCGCGCATCCAGTCCAGCCGGTCCCGCGAGGCGCCGATCACCTGGTCCGTGCTGCGGCCCAGATGCGGGGCGTATTCCCATTCCAGCATGGCGCGCGTCTTCAGCATGTCGGGCATCGCGGCGGGCACATGGCGGATCTTGTAGCCGGCGGCCTCCTTGTGCCAATCGAAGATCTGCGCATCGACCGCCGCGCGCGGCGCCTCGGTCAGCGACATCGAATTGGCCAGGATATCCGCCGCCGTCTCGGGCCGGTCAGTGAGGCCCAGCAGCCAGTCGGCGGAAATCCCCAAGCTGCGCGCGCATTCGCCGACCACCTGCGCATTCGGAAGCCGCGCCCCCGCCCCCGACAGCAGCTGCGAGACGGTCGAGCGGTCCACGCCGATGGCGCGGGCAAGGCCGCTCTGGCTCATCCGCCGCATATCCATCGCCTCGCGCAGCCGGGAACGGAACAGCAGGGCGCGGGCGCGTTTGTCGATCTTTACCATCATCGGTGACAATTATCATCATTGCAGGGAAATGTTAACCGCAAACAGAATGGGCGCCGGGCCGCTCAAGGCGTATGCAAGCCCTTGGAAACAGAAACAATCGGAGGATTTATGGAACGGCCCAGGCGCACGATGGTCAAGGCGGTCATCTGGAACATCAACGGCCTTTTCGTGATGAGCCTCGTCGGCTTCGTCATGACCGGCTCTGCCGGGGTCGGCGGGCTGATGGCGGTGGTGAACACCGCGATCGGGCTGAGCCTTTACGTCCTTTACGAGCGGATCTGGTCACGCATCGCGTGGGGCCGGATCGAAGCCTGACGCCGGGCGGCTGCGCTCATTGCAGCGGGCTTGCGCCGCCAAGGCGCAGGAACAGGCTTTCCTCGTCGCCGTTGCGAAAGAACGGGACCGAAGCGGGCGGCGCGGTGTCGGTGCCGCGCGCCGCGATCTCGGCCAGGACGACCTCGGTGATGAAGGGCAGATCGAAACGGCGCGCCTCGGGCAGGGGCACCCACTGGAGATGCGACAGCTCTTCGCTGGCGGCGCTGAAATCGTCCGGATCGCCCGCGAGATGACCTGCGTCGACCAGAAAGAAGCGCGCATCGAACCTTCGGGGGCGGCCGGGCGGCGTGATCGCGCGAAAGACGAATTGCAGCGCGCGGGCATCGGGCACATATCCGCGGGCCGCGAAACCCGACCAATCCTGCGGCACCGGCCCGGTCCATGTGCCGGGGCGCCCGACGATCAGGCCGGCCTCCTCCCAAAGCTCGCGAATGGCCGCGGCGGCCAGTGCAGGCGCCAAGCCGGGCGCGCTGTCCTCGCAAAGACGCCGGGCGCACAGCTCCGGCAAGGCGGCGGCCAGCGGCACCGCGGCGTCGCCCGGATCGACGGCGCCGCCGGGAAAGACGAACTTTGCCGGCATGAAGACGGCGTTCGTGCCGCGCTGTCCCATCAGCACGCGCGGCGCTGGGCCGTCCCGGCGCAGGACGATCACGCTGGCCGCATCGCGGACGGGCGCGGCGCCGGCCGTGCGTTCCACCTCCTGCGGCCTGCGCTCAGGCACCCGACCCGAACCCGTGCATCTGCCGGGCCCACTGGAAGGCGACGATCGCGCCCTTGATCCGTGGCAGCAGATAAAGCGACAGGCCGACGCAACCCACGGCGAAAATGGTGAAAAGGATCAGCGGGTCGGGCCGGAACTGCACAAAGACGATGTGCAGCATGGGGGCCATGATGTGCCCGACGATGAGGATGGTCAGATAGGCCGGCCCGTCATCGGCGCGATGCTGGGACAGATCCTCGCGGCACACGGCGCAGCTGTCGCGCACCTTGAGATAACTTTTCAGCAACGGACCCGAGCCGCAGCTGGGGCATTTGCGGCGAAAGCCCCGGCGCAGGGCGGGCCAGAGATCACGCGCCCCCGTGGTCGTGGTTTGATAGGTCATGCAAGCCTCGAAGCGTCAACGGGCACAATCTGGGGCAGGATCATCCAAAAGAAAAGGGGCAAGCGCGCAGGCCACAGAGCATCGCGCGCTTTTGCCGCGCCAGAGCGCGGCGCGCGCGCGGGGCCGCAACCGGTGCGTTTTCCCGGCGCCGAAGGCTCGCGCGCTGCGGCGCGCCGGGGTCAGGCGGCCGGCCGGGCGCTGATCGTGACAGTGTTCCGCCCGCGTGCCTTGGCCCGGTAGAGCGCCCGATCCGCCTGCTCCAGCAGCGCGTCGAGCGCGGATGTCACGGTCTCTGTCGTGTGTCCGCCGTGGCCCATGGCGACGCCGATGCTGATCGTGACCTGTACCGTGCCCGCCTCGCCCTTGGGCGTGATCGCGGCCGCAGCGATGCGGCGGCACAGGCAATCCGCGGTCTGCCGCGCCTCGTCGCCGTTGGCGCCGGGCATGATGATCAGGAACTCCTCCCCGCCGATCCGCGCCACCACATCCCCCTCGCGCACTCCGCTGCCCAGAAGGTCGGCGACATGGCACAGCACCCGGTCGCCGACGGCGTGGCCGCGGCTGTCGTTGATCTGCTTGAAATGGTCCAGATCGGCAACCATCACGGCGAAATCGCTCTGCCCGAGTGCGTCCGCCGTCATCAGTTCGCGCAGGAGCGGCATCGCGAACCGGCGGTTGTAGAGCCCGGTCAGCGGGTCGATCATCGCCGCGCGCAGCCCGTCATGCAGGCGCGCGCGCAACTGGTCGATCGCCTGCTTGCGCTGGATATGGCGCGTAAGCCGCAGGCGCCACTCCTCCAGATCGACCTCCCCCACGATGACATCGTTCGCGCCCATGTCCAGCAGGCTGGCGGCCAGCGCATGACGGCCCTCGGGCACCTGCGCGACGATGCGGCTATGACGCACCTCGGGCGCGGCGCGCAGTTCGGCCATGAGCGAAAGCCCCAGGTCGCGCGTCGCCGCGTCCCCGGCCGCATCGGGAATCAGCAGCACGAAGACATCCGCCGCCGGCGCGCCGGGCGACGGCGTCATCGGCCCCCCTGTGCGCAGCGCCGTGACCTGATGCCGACAGGCGCTGCGCAGACGGTCGCGCAGCGCCGTCGCATTGCAGATCTGCGCTGCCAGCAGGGTGACGCGGCCCGGCCGGTCGAAGCTGCCCTGCGTCTCGCCGAACCCGGCGGCACAGTCCGTTCCGGCGTTGAGGCGCATGTCCTGCAGCGCGTGGTGCTGGCGCAGCAGGCCGCGCAGCCGGGCGAGCATGATCCGCTCGTCGATGGGGCGGGTGATGATATCGTCGGCCCCGGCTTTCAGCGCGCGGATGCGGGTGCTGCCGGAGTCGACCGGCAGCAGCGCCACGATGGGGGTGAGGGCGGTGCCCGGCGCGGCGCGCAGCGCGGCGACCAGATCCGCGCCCGCCATGTCGGGCAGGGCGGCGCCGACCATGACCAGATCCGGGCGCACCGCGCGCGCCATCCTTTGCGCCTCCTGACCGCAGGATGCCTGGAAGACTTCGAAATGCGCGGCCGTAAGACGGGCCTTGAAGGCGATTCTGTTGGTCGCCACCGCATCGACGATCATGATTTTCCCTGACATGGGCCACGCCCTTTCTGACTTGCCCTTTTCTGATCTCCGACTATCCATGCAAGTAGTTAAGAAAACCTTTCCGGGATTTTTGAGCCGATGACGACTACGCGGGAATCCGCCGAGACCCTCGCCCTCCAGTGCCTCGGCTGGCTGCTGGCAGATGACGAGCTTTTGCTTGTCTTCATGGGCGCCACCGGCGCGGGCGAGGACGATCTGCGCCGCGGCGCGGGCGATCCGGCGTTTCTGGCGGCGGTGCTGGATTTCCTGACGATGAACGACGAATGGGTCGTCGCCTTCTGTGCATCTGCCCGGCTGCCGAACGACGCGCCGATGCGCGCGCGCGCCGCGCTGCCCGGCGGAGACGAGGCGCATTGGACATGAGCGCCCGCGCAAGCCGCGCCGATATCGGCGGCATCGTCTTCGACAAGGACGGCACGCTGTTCGATTTCCACACCACCTGGGCGGACTGGACGCGCAGCCTGCTGGACATGCTGGCACACCGGCACGGCGCGGCGCGCGAAACACTGGCGCAGGCCGTCGATTTCGACCTGGCCACGGGGCGCTTCCTGCCGACCAGCGCGCTGATCGGCGCGACCAACCGCGAGGGGGCGGAGCTGCTGGCCGCCGCCATCCCCGGCGCCGATGCGCGCGAGATCGAGGATACCATCCGCGTGACATCGGCCGAGGCACCGCTGGCGCCCGCGGTGCCGCTGGTGCCGTTCCTGTCGGGGCTGGCGGCGCGCGGGCTGAAGATCGGGCTGGTCACGAACGACACCGAATACGGCGCGCGCGCGCATCTGGGCAGCGCCGGCGTGCTGGATCACTTCGACTTCATCGCAGGCTACGACACCGGCCACGGCGCCAAGCCCGAGGCGGGCGCGCTGCTGGCCTTTGCGCGCGCGATGGCGCTGGAGCCGCGCAACGTGGTCATGGTGGGCGACAGCACGCATGACCTGCTGGCCGGGCGCGCGGCCGGGATGCACACGCTGGGCGTGCTGACCGGCATTGCCGAGGCGCCCGAGCTGGCGCCCCATGCGGACGAGGTCCTGCCCGACATCGGGCATATTCCCGCCTGGCTGGACAAGGCGTGACGCGTCATCCGGCCTTCGGTCTGGCGCTGGCCACGTTCGGCGCACTGGTGCTGACGCCGGATGCGATGCTGCTGCGGCTGTCGGGGATGACGAGCTTTCAGATGCTGGGCTGGCGCGGGCTCTTCATGGGGACGTCCTTGCTGCTGATCTGGGCGCTCACCTCGCGGCGCAGGCGGGCCGACCTGGCGCTCTTGGGCAGCGCGGGGGGCATCACCATTGCCGTGTGCCAGTTCTTCAACTCGACATTCTTCGCGCTCGGCATCGGCAATGCGCCCGTCGCGATCGTGCTTTTCGGCGTGGCCACGACACCGATCTTCGCCGCGCTTTTCGCGCGGGCGCTGCTGGGCGAGCGGACGGCGCGGGCGACGTGGATCACCATCGCCGTCGTCGCCGCAGGGATCGGTATTGCCGTGCTGGGCGGCGGCGGGGCCGTGGCGCCGACGGGCGCCGTGGTCTTCGGTGCGGTGGCCGGGCTGACGGTCGCGGCGATGCTGGCGCTCAACTTCGTGGTGCTGCGCGCGCAGCCGCATCTGCCCATCCCGCTGCTGATCGGCGCGGGCGCGATCTGCGCCGGGGCGGCCGGCATCACGGCGGTCGGTCCCGCCGCCATGCCCGAGGGCAATGTCTGGGCCATCGCCGTTACCGGCTGCGTCATCCTGCCGGTGTCGTTCCTGTCGCTGTCCTTCGCCTCGCGGCACACGGCGGCGGCGAATGTCAGCCTTCTGCTGCTGCTCGAGACGGTGCTGGGGCCCGCCTGGGTCTGGCTGGCGCTGGGTGAGGCGATGACGCCCGCGATGCTGCTGGGCGGCACCATCGTGGTCGGCGCCATCGCGCTCTACCTGCTGCACGCCCGGCGCAGCGCCCGGCGCGGGGCGATGAAAACGACACATCTTGCCGCTAAGTGAACACCCTCCCGGCGCGCGGCGTGGTTCGATGGGACGAGGCCGATGCGGAGGGATGCGCATGACCCTGGAGTTGAAACGCCGCAAGCGGGGCGGCGGACATGCCGGCAATACCGGCCGCCGCGGCCTCGCCGTGATCGAGCAGATGCCGTGGCAGCCGCCGATCAATCTCGACCGCCCGACCGAGCCGCTGGACGATGCCGGTGTCGCCGCAATCCATGACGGCGCGATGCGCATACTCGAAGAGATCGGGATCGAGATTCTGAACGCCGAGGCGCTGGAAATCTTCCGCGCCTCGTCCGGCTGCACCATCTCCGGCACGAACCTGCGCATGGGCCGCGAGTTTGTGATGGAGGAGCTCGCCAAGGCCCCCGCCGAATGGACGATGACCCCCCGCAACCCGGACCGCCGGATAACCATGGGCGGGCGGCATCTGAACTTCGGCAACGTCTCGTCGCCGCCCAGCTACTGGGACATGAAGCTGGGCCGCAAGGTGACCGGCACGCGTGAGCAATGCGCCAACCTCCTGCGGCTCAGCCAGTATTTCAACTGCATCCACTTCACCGGCGGCTACCCGGTCGAGCCGCAGGACATCCACGCTTCGGTGCGCCATCTCGACGTGCTCTACGACAAGCTGACGCTGACCGACAAGGTCGCCCATGCCTATAGCCTGGGGAAGGAACGCGTCGAGGATGCGATGGAAATGGTGCGGATCGCGGGCGGGCTCAGCCATGAGGAGTTCGACGCAAGCCCGCGCATGTTCACCAACATCAACTCCACCTCGCCGCTGAAACACGACGCGCCGATGCTGGACGGCTGGATGCGGCTGGCGCGGCGGGGGCAGGGGCTGATCGTCACGCCCTTCACGCTGGCGGGCGCGATGGCACCGGTGACGATGGCGGGCGCGGTCGCGCAATCGCTGGCCGAGGCGCTGGTCGCGGTGGTTCTGGCCCAGCTTGTCCGCCCCGGAGCGCCCTGCGCCATCGGCACCTTCACCTCGAACGTGGACATGAAATCCGGCGCGCCCGCCTTCGGGACGCCCGAATACATGCGCGCGACGCAGATGACGGGGCAGCTGGCGCGGCTCTACAAGCTGCCGATGCGCGCCAGCGGCGTCTGCGCCGCCAACGTGCCCGACGCGCAGGCGACATGGGAGACGTCCAACAGCCTCTGGTCCGCCGTGCAGGCGGGGGCGCATATGGTCTATCACGCCGCCGGATGGCTGGAGGGCGGGCTGATCGCCAGCCCCGAGAAGTTCGTCATGGATTGCGAGATCCTCCAGCATATCCAGCGCTACATGGACCCCATGCTGACCGCCACCGGCCCGGACGAGATCGCGCTGGACGCCATCGCCGAGGTCGGCAACCAGGGACATTTCTTCGGCATCCAGCACACGCAGGACCGTTACACCACCGCGTTCTACCAGCCCTTCCTCAGCGACTGGCGCAACTTCGAGGCTTGGGAGGCGGCGGGCGGCATCTGGACGGCCGAGCGCGCGCACCAGATGGTGCAGGACATCCTCGCCCGGTTCGAGCCGCCCCCGATGGATGCGGCGATCCGCGAGGAACTGGCCGATTTCGTCGCCCGCCGCAAATCCGAAGGCGGTGCGCCCACCGATTACTGAGCGTGGAGGAGCCGCCGTTTTTCGAGTATTTTCGGGAAGATGAAAGGGGGCGGCGGGATTTCAGCCGTTCCTGTCCAGCGTTCTGCGGCAGATCCGGTCGACGGCGGCGTGCAGAAGGACGGTGCAGACCGCCAGCACGATCAGGGCGGCGAACATCAGGTCGGTCTTGGCGCGCCCGCTCGCCAGCAGCATGAGATAGCCGAGGCCCTTGGACGCGCCGACCCATTCGCCGATGATCGCGCCGATCGGCGCGTAGACCGCCGCCAGCCGCAGGCCCGAGGCAAAGCCCGGCAGCGCGGCGGGTATGCGCACGTGGCGCATGATGCGCGCGGGGCCGGCGCCCATCAGGCGGGCCATGTCGATCCAGGCGGCGGGCGTGCGCATCAGCGCGTCGAAAAATGCCGAGGTGACGGGGAAATAGATGACCAGCAGCGTCATCACCACCTTGGAGCCGATCCCGTATCCGAACCACAGCGTCAGGATCGGCGCGAGCGCGAAGACCGGCACCGCCTGGCTGAAGATCAGCATCGGGCGGATCAGCGCGCGCGCGACCGGCGAGGCGGCCAGCGCGATGGCCGTCGCGCCGCCAAGCCCCGCACCGAGGGCGAGGCCGGCCAGCACCTCGATGCCCGTGATCATGGTGTGATGCGCAATCAGCGCGCGGCTGGTCCAGAGCGTTTCGGCCACCAGCGCCGGTCCCGGCAGGATGAAGCGCGGCACGCCGGTCAGGAATATCAGCGCCTGCCAGGCGGCCAGCGCGGCTAAGGCCGACGCGACGATGCTGACGGGGCGCGTCACGGCCCGGCCCGCAGCTCGGCCAGAAGCGCGCCTTGCGCCCTGAGCGTTTCCGCATCATCCACCGCGCGCGGCGGCGGGCCCGGCGGCGCGGTGGCGACGCTCAGGCCCCGTTCGCCGAGGATGAGGATAACATCGCTCAGCCGTGCCGCCTCGGCCGGGTCGTGGGTGACCATCAGCACCGTGCGCCCGGTCAGAAGCCGCGCCGTCAGGTCCTGCACCTGCGCGCGGGTGCGCGCGTCGAGCGCCGAGAAAGGCTCGTCCAGCAGGATGATGGGCCGGTCCTCCATCAGGGTGCGGGCGAGGGCGGCGCGCTGGCGCTGCCCGCCGGAGAGTGTCGCGGGCCGCTTGTGCGCATGCGCGCTCAGCCCGACATCGTCCAGCAGGGCGGCGGCGCGCCTGTCATCCGGTGCCGTGCCGCGCAGGCGCGCGCCGAGCGTGACGTTCTCGGCGACGGTCAGCCACGGCAGCAGGAGGTCGGACTGCGCCATCAGCGCGACCCGGCCCTTCAGGGGCGCGCCATCGGTGGCGGCGAGCGTGCCGGTCAGCTCGGCCTCGTCCGCGATCCCGGCGATCAGGCGCAGGAGGGTCGTCTTGCCGACGCCGGAGGGGCCCAGCAGGCAGGTCCAGCTGGCAGGCGCCGCATCCAGCCGGATCTCGGGGATCAAGGGCGCGCCGTCCACGGCAACGCGGCCATGAAGGGTGAGGCCGGGGGCGATCATCCGGTGAGGCCCATGTCCCAGAATCCCGCCTCCAGCCGCGCCGCGGTGGCAAAGCGCTGCGACAGCGCCGGCCAGCGCGGGCTGTCCTGCGGCGACGGCCCCAGCCGCCGGGCGATGGCGCTATCGAGCAGCGCGCCGACCTCGTGGCAGGCCTGCTGATAAGTGTCGCCGGCGTAGGTGTCGATCCACTCGGCATAGGCGGCGCTCTTGCGCGCCGCCGCAAGTCGCAGGCCGATCTCGCCATAGCCCAGCACGCAGGGCGCCAGCGCCGCCAGAAGATCCAGCAGGTCGCCCGAATGGCCCGCGTCGAGCACGTAGCGCGTATAGGCGATGTTCTGCAGCGCTTCGGGCGTGGCAAGAAGCGCGGCCTCGTCGATGCCCTCGCGGGCGCAGATGGCGACATGCAGCGCAAGCTCGCCGTTCAGCAGCGCATCCAGCGTGCGCGCGGCAAAGCGCATCTCGTCCACCGTTTCGGATTTGGTCACGGCCAGTGCCCAGGCGCGCGAGAAATGGATGAGAAAGACATAATCCTGGCGCAGGTAGCGCAGGAACGCATCGCGCGGCAGCGTGCCGTCGCCCAGTCCCTCGACAAAGGGATGATGCGTATAGGCGTGCCATCCTGCCGCCGCCTCGGCCCGCCACGCGGCAAAGGTGGTGCCATACATCACTCGGCTCCGGGGTCTATGGCGAGGTCGGAGACGGGCCGCGTGCCGCTCAGCAACCCGGCCTCGCCCAGAAACCGCTCGAATTCGCGGTAGCGGCCGGCGTCGACGGCGGCGGGGCGCAGGGCGAACCGCGGGATCGTGTCGCCCCAGGCGCGGGCGTTCAGCGTATCGTCCAGCTCGGGGGAGGTGGATTTGAAGATGTCCCAGCTGTCCTCGGGGTGGTTGACGATGTATTGCGTCGCCCTCTCGGTGGCGCGCAGGAAGCGCGCGATCAGCCCCGCATCCATCGTCTCGGGATTGGCGACGTAGATCAGCTCGTCATAGGACGGCACGCCGATCTCTTCGAGAAAGAAGCATTTGCCGGGCGTGCCTTCGATCTCCATCTGGTTCAGCTCGAAATTGCGGTAGGCGCCGATCACCGCATCGACCTGACCGGACATCACGGAGGGGCCGAGCGACCAGTTGACGTTGATCATCTCGACCTCGTCCAGCGCGACGTCATGCGCGCCCAGGATCGCGGTCAGAAGCGCCTCTTCGACGCCGGCGACCGAATAGCCGATCTTGCGGCCCTTGAGGTCGGCGATGGTTTCTATCGGGCCGTCCTCGAGCGTCAGAAGGCAGTTGAGCGGGCTGGCGATCAGCGTGCCGACACGGATCAGCGGCAGCCCCTCGGCCACCTGAAGGTGAAGCTGCGGCTGATAGGACAGCGCCAGTTCGGCCTGGCCCGCCGCCACCATCTTGGGCGGGGCGGAGGCGTCGGCGGGTGCGACCACCTCGACCTCGAGCCCCTCGTCGGCGAAATATCCGCGCTCCTGCGCGATGACGATGGGGCCGTGGTTGGGATTGACGAACCAGTCGAGCACGACGGTCATCTGGTCGGCGGCCAGCGCGGGGCTTGCGGCCAGAAGGGCGGCGGCGACGGCGAGATATTTCATGGCGGCTCCTTGGCGGCGGACCTGCGGCGAGGCCTGCAAGCGTGCCCGGCGGGCCGGCACGCGGTTCGGGTGGTGGTCACGCCGGGCCGGGAGGAAGGGAAAATCGCGCAGGCGCATCCGGGGCGTCCGCATTCTCCGTTCCCTCCGCCGGTACTGACCGGATCAGGTTCGATGGGTCGGCGCATGCCTCTCAGCCCCGGCATTGCGGGGCACCCCAACGGATGGCAGGAACGCTAACAGGCGGATGTGCGTCTGGCAAGAGCGCCCGGACAGGGCGGCGGGGCAATGCCGCGCCGCAAATCGCCCGTTCAGCTTGGGCAGGAAAGCCGCTAGGTTGCGCCCGAACGATGACCGGGAGTGCGGAGCATGATACCCAGATCCGAAACCGCGACCGCGCGGCTGACCGGTGCCCTGATCGGGGCGGGGGCGGGCCTGTCGGTCTGGGCGCTGACCGAGGCGCTGCCCGACATGATCGGCAACCCGCGCATCGTGCTGTTGCTGGTAGCGGCGGGGCTGGGGTTCTTCGGTGTTCTGCTGGCGCTTCTGGGACCGGTGCGCCCGGTTCCCGCGGCGTTGGCGGCCCTGGGCATGGCCGCGCCGGCGGCGGCGCTGTTGTTGTGGGCCAGCTTCCGCCACGCAAATGTGGAGCCGTTTCTGGACCAGGGATACGCGGTTGCGGCCTTCATCTACCTTCTGGCGGTCGGCGCGCCCTTCGCGGCGGCCGGGCTGCACCGGAGCGGCGGCTGGCGTCATTACGGCATGCTGTTCGACGCCGCGTGGAGCCTTGCCGTGCGCGGCGCGGCGGCATGGCTTTTCGTCGCGGCCGTGTGGCTGGTGCTGCTGCTTTCGGACCAGGTGCTGGGTCTGGTCGGGATCCGCATCATCAAGGACATGATCGCGCTGGATCCGGTCCCCTACATCGTCAGCGGGCTCGTGCTGGGGCTGGGCATCGCCATCGTGGACGAGCTGCGGGATTACGTCTCGCCCTTCCTGGCAATCCAGCTTCTGCGCGTGCTGCTGCCTGCGCTTCTGGTGGTGCTGGCAATCTTCATCGCGGCGCTGCCGTTCCGCGGGCTGAGCAATCTCTTTGGCGATTTCTCGGCGGCGGCGACGCTGGTATCGGTGACGGTGGCGGGGGTGACGCTGATCACCACGGCGATCCACCGGGATGACGGCATGTCGGTGCAAGGCACCGCCATGCTGACCGCGACCCGGCTGCTGAGCGCGATCCTGCCCGTTCCGGCGGCGCTTGCGCTGTGGGCGGTGTGGCTGCGGGTCGATCAGTATGGCCTGACCCCTGACCGGGTGGCGGCGCTGGTCGCCGCCGGGGCCGCACTGATCTACGCGGTGGCCTACGCGGCCGCCCTGACCTCGCGCACCGACTGGAGGCGCCGCCAGCGCGGCGTCAACCGCGCGATGGCGCTGGTCACGCTGGCCATCGCGGCGCTGTGGCTGACGCCCGTGCTGAACGCCGAGCGGATGTCGACCGCCAGCCAGATTGCCCGCGCCGAAGCCGGCGCGCCGGAGGCGGAGCTGGGCCTCTGGGAGATGGCGCACGAATGGGGGGTCGCCGGGCGCCGCGGTCTGGACCGCCTTACGGCAGACGCCGAGGCCGCCGACAACGCCGATCTGCTGGCGCGCATCGAACGCACGCAGCGCGCAGAGAGCAAATGGGATTACGACAGCGCCGACACTGCGGCGCAGGTGGCCTCGCTGGAGGGGGTGGTTCCGCTCCGGCCCGAGGGGCGCAGCCTGCCTGCGTCCGCGCTGGACCGGCTGGCCGTGCGCGACCGCCGGATGATCCGCGACGCCTGCGCACGCCGCGCGCCCGGAGGGCATCCCGGCTGCGTCATCGTCATCGCCCCCTTCGAGCCCGAACTGGGCCGCGAACAGGCCATCGGGCTTTACCTGCTGGAGGGCGGCGCGGTGCGGATCGTCAGCTATCGGCTGGAGGACGGCGCGCTGACCGCCGAGGGCCATCCGCGCGACGCATCCTCGGACCTTTATCCCACCGCCACCCCCCGGATGATCGCCGACATCCTGGAGGGGCAATTCCTCATCTCGCCCGCGCCGCGCAACGTGCTGGAGGTAGGCGGCCTGAAACTCTTTCCGCAGAATTGAAGATCTTGGGACTTTGTTAACGGACCGCGTGCTTACCTGCCTGGGCAATCAGCGGAGATGGATATGCACGGGTTGATCAACCGGGCGATAGAGCGGTTCGTTCGCGACACCTACGGACGTGATGTCTGGGGCCGCGTGGTGCGCCGCGCCGGGCTGGACTATACCGAGTTCGAGCCGATGCTGAGCTACGAGGCCGGTGTGACTCAGGACGTTCTGGCCGCGCTGGACGAAGTGCTGGATCGTCCGCGCCAGGACATACTGGAGGATATCGGAACCTACCTCGTCTCGCATCCCAAGGTCGAGCCGCTGCGCCGCCTCCTGCGCTTCGGCGGGCCGACCTTCACCGAGTTCCTGCACTCGCTGGACGAGCTTCCGGCGCGGGCGCGGCTGGCGGTGCCCGACCTGATCCTGCCGGAGCTCGAGCTGCGCGAGCATGGCGGCGGACGGTTCACCGCGCTGTGCCGCGGCAAGGCGCCCGGCTTCGGACATGTGGTCGTCGGCCTCCTGCGGGCCCTGGCCGACGATTACGGCACGCTCGCCGTGCTGGAGCACAAGGGCGGGCGCGACGGGGTGGAAACGATCGAAGTGCGGCTTTTGTCGGCGGAACATGCAAGCGGCCGAAGCTTCGATCTGGGCGTGGGAATCGGATGATGGCGCAGAAACCGGGGATGCCGCAGGCCGGCGGCGGCGCGATGATGGACGTGCTGTGCCCGATGCACGCGGTGCTGGACGCAACCGGCCGCATCGTCCATGCCGGCCCGACGCTCATCAAGGTATTCGGCGGTGCGCCGCTGATCGGCAGGCGCTTCACCGAAAGTTTCGAGATCAGGCGTCCCGCGCTGGACGGCACCATGCGGGCGCTGCTGGACCGGGCCGGAACGAAGCTGCACTTGCGCATGCGCGCGGCGCTTCGCACCGATCTCAAGGGCGTGCTGGTGCCGCTTCCGCCCGGCAAGGCACCCGAAGGCGGCGCGCTGGTTGATCTGTCCTTCGGGATTTCGGTGATCGACGCGGTGCGCGACTATGGCCTGACCAGCAGCGATTTCGCCGCCACGGACCTCGCCGTCGAGATGCTCTATCTCGTGGAGGCCAAGGCCGCGGCCATGGAGGCGTCGCGCAAGCTGAACCAGCGCCTGCAGGGTGCCATGATCGCCGCCGAGGAACGGGCGTTCACCGATACGCTGACCGGGCTGCAAAACCGCCGCGCGCTGAACTACGTGCTGGAGCGGCTGATCGATTCGGAACAGGATTTCGCGCTGATCCATCTGGATCTCGATTATTTCAAGGCCGTCAATGACACACTGGGCCACGCCGCGGGCGATCATGTCCTGCGCGAGGTCGCCCGCATCATGGTCGAGGAAACGCGCAGTGATGACACCGTGGCGCGTGTGGGCGGGGATGAATTCGTTCTCGTCCTCAAGCGTCTGGCCGATTCCGAGCGCGTGCATCAAATCGCCACGCGGATGATCGCGCGCCTCGCGCAGCCCATCCCGTTCGGCGAAGGGGTGTGCCGGGTCTCTGCCAGCGCCGGGTCGGTCCTGTCCTGCGATTACCCGCGCCCCGACCCGGCGCGCATGATGCTGGAGGCCGATACCGCGCTCTATGCCGCCAAGGACCGGGGCAGGGGGCGCCATGTGCCCTATGCCGCGGAACTGGGCCATGCAGGTCACGGCCCGCCCTGCGGCACCGGCGCGGCGCCGGGCAGACGCTTTGGCGACCGGGGCGGCGGGGATGTTCCGCAAAGGGATGGCGGAAAGGAAGCGGCATGGAAGGACGATCCACAAGCGACGTGATGCGCCGCGTGCCCGCGCGGTCCGAACGAAAACGCCGCCGTGGCCCGCGGGCGGCGCAACGCTCAGGCGTCGGGCCGGCTCTCCCGGTTCCGGTCGGGCGGCGGCACGTCCAGCGTCGACCAGGTGTCGTCCTCCGGCGGCCGGGGCGGAACCGGGCAATTGCCTCGGTGAATGTTCACCTTGCCCAGGAAATTGGCCGATATCGGTGCGGTAACGAAAAGGAACGCCATGATCAGCAACTCGTGCAGCGCGCCATCCTCGAACAACTGGGCATGGATCATCGCGGCCAGCAGGAGCCCCCCGATGCCCACCGTGCCCACCTTGGTCGGCGCATGCAGGCGCGTCATCGCGTCGTTGAACTTCAGCAACCCGATGGAGCCGATCAGCGAGAAGGCGGCCCCGATGATCAGGCAGACGGCGATGGCATAAGTGGCGACCGTTTCCCAGATCATTCGATGATGTCCCCCCTCAGGATGAAGCGCGCATAGGCCACGGTGCTGACGAACCCCAGCATGGCGATAAGCAGCGTCACCTCGAAATAGGCGTGGCTGCCCTGGGCGAGCCCGAGAAGCACGATCAGGCCGATGGCGTTCACAACCATCGTATCCAGCGCCAGGATCCGGTCCCCCGTTCCCGGCCCGATGATCAGCCGGATCATCGCCATCAGTTGCGCGATCGCGATGGCGATGAAGGCCGTCCACATCGCGAAGATCATCACTTGGGTGGCAAGGATCATGCGAAGATCTCCAGCAGGCGGCGCTCGTAGCGATGTTTGATGTCGTCGCGCACGGCGTCCGGATCGTCGGTATGCAGGACATGGACCAGCAGGCTGTGCCCCTTGTTCGACAGATCGGCGGTGACGGTGCCGGGCGTCAGCGTGATCGTCCCCGCCAGAATCGTGATCGCCTCGGGCTTGCGCAGCTCCAGCGGCACGACGACCCATGCCGGGCGCAGTCTGGCGTTGGGCTTGGTCAGTACGATCCAGGCGACCTGAACATTGGCGATCATGATGTCCCACAGCACGATGACGACATAGACCATCATCCGGCCCAGCTTGAATCCGCGCGGGGTGTCGGGCCACCAGATCGACGTGCCCCAGGGGATGAGGATGCCCAGGATCAGCCCGAAGACCACCATCCCCGGCGACAGGGTGTTCTCCAGCAGCAGCCATACCCCCGTCAGCAGCAGGGTCAGAAGCGGGTGCGGAAAGAGCCAGAAGAATGCGCGCGTCATGTCAATGCTCCGTTGCCGGGGTGCTCAGCTTGCCCGGCGTATCCAGCACCTTAGCGATATACGGCCCCGGTGCGAAGAGCTGTGCGGCAATCGCGGTGGTGTAGCGATGCACCGGCCCGGCGAGAACGGTCAGCAGGATCAGAAGCGCCATTAGGCCGCCGACGGCCGTGTAGGACAGCGCCGATGGCGGCGGTGCAGGCTCGGCATCGGCGGCGGGCGGGACGGCGCGCGCCTTCCAGAAAAGCGTGCTGCCCGCGCGGCCGAACCCGACGAGGCTGATCAGGCTGGCGCCCAGCACAACCGCCCAGATCCAGACGACGAGGGGCGATGCGGTCGCCGCGTCCAGGATCAGCAGCTTGCCGACAAAGCCCGACAGGGGCGGCAGCCCGACCATCCCAATGGCCGCGCCGAAGAAGAGGGCGGCGGTCAGCGGCGCGCCGGATACTTGCGGCGCCGCGCGCAGACCCACATCCGCCCGCCCGCTGCGCACCAGATCCGCGATCAGGAACAGCGCCGCCGAGACGAGGGTCGAATGCACGATATAATAAAGCGCCGCCGCAAGGCCTGCTTCGGTAAAGAGCGCGATGGCGATCATCACCATGCCCATGGAGCCGATCACGGCATAGGCCACCAGCCGGTCGAGGCGGCGCGCCGCCAGCACGCCGATCATCCCGAGCGCCAGCGACACCAGCGCCGCCGCTGGCAGCCAGAGGGTATGCAGCCCCGCCGTCACCTCAAGGTCCGGCGGGAAGATCAGCGTATAGACGCGGATGATCGCGTAGGCGCCGACCTTGGTCATCACCGCGAAAAGGGCGGCGACCGGCCCCGGCGCTTCGGCATAGCTCGAGGGCAGCCAGAAATGCAGCGGCACGATTGCCGCCTTGATGGCGAAGACCAGCAGCAGCATCACCGCCGCAACCCGGATGCCGACGCTGGCGCCGATGTCGATCTGCGCCACGCGGCCCGCAAGATCGGCCATGTTCAGCGTCCCGGTCTCGGCATAGATCGCGCCCAGCGCGAACAGGAACAGCGTCGAGCCGAGCAGGTTGTAAAGCACATATTGCACGCCCGCGCGCAGCCGCACATGCCCGCCCGAATGGATCATCAGGCCATAGGACGCGATCAGCAGCACCTCGAAGAAGACGAAGAGGTTGAACAGATCGCCGGTCAGGAAGGCGCCTGTCAGCCCCATCAGCTGAAACTGGAACAGTGCGTGAAAATGGCGCCCGCGCGCGTCCCATCCCGAGCCGATGGCGTAAAGCAGCACGAAGAGCCCCAGCACGACGGTCAGCAGCACCATCATCGTCGACAGCCGGTCGCCGACCACCACGATGCCGAAAGGCGCGGGCCAGTCGCCCAGCTGGTAGAGCGTCACCGTCCCGTCCGCCGCATTCAGCGCCAGCCCCGCCGCGATGGCGATCAGCGCCAGAACGCCCGCCACGGAAAGCGCCCGCTGGATGCCGATGTGATAGCGCGCCGCCAGCACGATGAAGGGCGCGAGGATCGCGGGCAGGATGACGGGCAGAATGATCCAGTGCGTCAAGGCGCGCCCTCCGTCCCGCTGCCGCGCTGCGGGTCGTTCACATGGTCGTCATCCGCCCCGAGATAGGCGCCGAGCGCGATCATCACGACAACCGCCGTCATGCCGAACGAGATGACGATGGCGGTCAGCACCAGCGCCTGCGGCAGCGGGTCGGTATAGTTCTGCGCATCCGACAGGATGGGGGGCGCGCCCACGGTCAGCCGCCCCGACGCGAAGAGGAACACGTTGACCGCGTAGGTCAGCAGCGCGGTCCCGACGATCACCGGAAAGGTGCGCAAACGCTGCACCAGGTAAAGGCCCGCGGCGGTCAGAACGCCGATGGCCGAGGCGACGAGCAACTCCATCTCAGATTTCCTTGACGTTGGGGGGGCCATCGCGCGACGGGTCGATGTCCATGGCGTATTCGCTTTCTTCGACATGCGCGCGGCGCGCGAGGCGCGAGAAGCTTTCCAGCGACAGCATCACCGCGCCGACCACCGCGAGGAATACGCCCAGATCGAAGAGGGCGGCGGTTGCCAGTTCGAACTTTTCAAAGGGCGGGATGCGCACATAGGCAAAATCCGAGGTCAGGAACGGCTTGCCGAAGAACCACGCGCCCATCCCTGTCAGCCCCGCGATCAGCACGCCCGCGCCGATCACCCCATGATACGGATAGCGCAGCCGCGCCGACGTCCAGCTGAAGCCGCTGGCCATATACTGCATGACCACGGCGATGGAGACGATCAGCCCGGCGATGAACCCGCCGCCGGGCTCGTTATGGCCGCGCAGGAACACGTAGAAGCCGACCATCAGCACGACCGGCATGATCACGCGGGTCAGCACGACCATCATCAGCGGGTGAATGTCGCCCGCGCGCGGCTGGTCCGGCGTGCGGTTCAGAAGGCGCGCGCGCACGGGTCCGTCCAGCAGCGCCTCGGTCAGCGCGTAGATCAGCAGCGCCGCGATGCCCAACACGATGATTTCCCCGAACGTGTCGAAGCCCCGGAAATCGACGAGGATCACGTTGACCACGTTGGTGCCGCCGCCGCCCTTGTAGGAATTGGCCAGATGGAAGGCCGAGATCGACTGCGCCACCGGGTCGCGCAGCAGGTAGTAATAGGCGATCGCCATCGTCCCGAGCCCGCCCGCGACGGCAATTGCCGCGTCGCGGGTGCGGCGCAGGATCGTGGATTCGCGGGGCGTGGTGTTGGGCAGGAAATTCAGCGCCAGCAGCATCAGGATCGTGGTGACGACCTCGACGGTGAATTGCGTCAGCGCCAGGTCCGGCGCGCTGAAATAAACGAAGCCCACCGACACCATCAGCCCGACGATGCCCAGCAGGATCAGCGACAGAAGCCGGTTGCGGTGCAGGATCACCAGCGCGGCGGTCGCCGCGACCAGCATCAGCCATGCCGCCACCGATATCGGCGTGAAAGGCATCATCTCGTGATCCGCGGGCCCCGCAGTCCCGGTGACCCAGGCGTGCAGTCCCGCCGCCGTCACCGTCGCCGCCATGATTGCGCCGTATCGGGTGAAGGCGCCGTCGTGCAGCGGCCGGATCAGGCCCCGCGCGCCCGCGACGGCGCTGGCGACGATCCGGTCAAAGATCGCCTTGGCCTCGGGGCGGGGCGACGCGTCCCAGAGGCGCAGCGCGGGCATGTAGGCGGCCAGCAGCACCAGCGCGCCGGCCACGGCCATGACCGACATCCACAGCGCCGGGACCAGCCCGTGCCAGATCTTGAAATGCGCGCCCGGCACCTCGGCGGCGCGGCCCAGCACGGCCTGCGTCACCAGTTTGACGAATGGCTCGGCGATGAAGGGGGCTACCCCGATCACCACGACCGGCACGATCAGCGCCGCGGGCGGCAGCCAGAGGCCCGGTATCGGATCGTGCGGCTCTGCCGGGTAGTCGACGCGCACCGGGCCAAGAAAGACGTGGCCGACCAGGCGGAACGAATAGGCGGCCGAGAAGAGCGAGCCGACGACGGCCAGCGCGGGCACCAGCCACGGCATGCCGAAGAGCGTGGTGTGCAGCGTCTCCTCCAGCATCATCTCCTTGCTGAGAAACCCGTTGAGCAGCGGAATCCCCGCCATCGACAGCGCGCCCAGCGTGGCGATGACGAAGGTGATCGGCATCAGCCGCAGCAGCCCGCCGAGGCGGCGGATGTCGCGGGTATGCGCCGCGTGGTCGATGATCCCGGCGGACATGAAAAGCGCCGCCTTGAATGTCGCGTGGTTGAGGATGTGGAACGTCGCCGCCATCGCGCCAAAGGCCGTCCCGGTGCCCAGAAGCATGGTGATGAGGCCGAGGTGACTGACCGTCGAGAAGGCCAGCAGTGCCTTCAGGTCATGCTTGAACAGCGCAATTGCCGCGCCCAGCACCATCGTCACCAGCCCGATGCCGGTCACGATCGCGAACCATTCCGGTGTGCCCGACAGCACCGGCCACAGCCGCGCCATCAGGAATATGCCCGCCTTGACCATGGTCGCCGAGTGCAGGTAGGCGCTGACCGGCGTCGGCGCGGCCATCGCGTGCGGCAGCCAGAAGTGGAACGGGAACTGCGCCGATTTCGTGAAGCAGCCCAGAAGGATCAGCAGCAGCGCCGGAAGGTAGAGCGGCGACGCCTGGATGACGTCGCGCCGCTCGAGGATGACGCTGAGGTCGTAGCTGCCCGCGATCTGCCCCAGGATCAGCATCCCCCCGATCAGAGCGAGCCCGCCCATTCCCGTCACGGCCAGCGCCATGCGCGCGCCCTGCCGCCCTTCGGGAAGATGCTTCCAATAGCCGATCAGCAGGAAGGACGACAGCGATGTCAGCTCCCAGAAGACCAGCAGAAGCAGGATGTTGTCGCTGAGGACGATTCCCACCATCGCCCCCTGGAACAGCAGCAGATAGGTAAAGAATTCGCCCATGTTGTCGTCGCGCGACAGGTAGTGGCGCGCATAGGCGATGATCAGCAGGCCAATCCCGAGGATCAGGAAGGCAAAGAAGAAGCCCAGCGGATCCAGCATCAGGTTCACGTTCATCCCGAGGCTCGGCAGCCAGTCGATCCGCGCGGTTATGACCTCGCCCGCAAAGACCTCCGGCGCGTGTGTCAGAAGGCCGATGAAGGCGGTCAGCGTCACCATGAAGGTCACCCCGGCGCAGACCTGCCGTCCGGCCGAGTTCATCAATCCGGGCAGAAGCGCCCCGAGGAACGGCAATAGGGCGATGAGGAAGAGGGACACGCGAACTCCTGATCTGCTGGCCGATCCCTGTTTGGTCAAATTTTTCGGGTGGCTCAAGCGAAACCGACATGCGGCCGGGAATGTGCCGCGCGGCGGCGCGGCGGCCACAAGGCGCCGGACACGACTTTGCCCCAAGCGGCGGGCGCCGCCAATGTCTACGCGCACTGCGCATCGCGCTTGACACAAAGTTGCGCCGCATGCGTTACTGAGGTTCTAAAGTTATTACTGAAATGAAAAGCGCCACGTAATAGGCGCAAGCACAGTAACCAACAGGAGACAACATGAGCGAACACAGCGAGCGCATCAAAAAGATGCACGGTCGCGATACCGCCTTGGCCTGGGCCTTTGTCATCGGCCTCTGGCTGGCGATCATCTTCGTGGCGATAGCCACGTGGAACCTTGCACCCAGCGTGGCGGCGCGAACCGTTCTGCTGATCGGTGGCGCCACCATCCTCGTCCTCAATACCGCGGCGATCCTTGCAATGCTGCGCCATTACCGCGAAGACCGCGACTTCATGTACGGGCTGGACATCAAGTTCCTCGACATGGCGCGCGCCGAAAAGCAGCGCTGAGGAGGCACGAACATGGCTGATTACATTCCACCCGTCCAAAGCAAGGTCGGTCAGATCATCGACGTCATCGTCCTGCTGTTTCTGGCCATCGGCGCGCTTTACCTGCCGCTGTTCCTGGGCCTCGCGGGCAGCGCGCAGACCTCGAACGTTCCGGAGAATCCCACCTGGGAGAACCTGGGCCAGAACGCGGTCATGGTCGAGAAATGGAACGAGCTTGGCTACGCCACGGCCGCCGACGCGGCCGAACTGATCACGGCGCGCTTCGACTACTCCTTCTCGATCGTCAGTCTTCTGGTGATGATCGTCGTGGTCGTGGGCTACTACGCCATCGTGCTGCGGTATTCCAACCGTGAATATTGCGACGTCATCTCTGAAAAATTCGGCCCGAAATAGGCAGGGAGGGAAACATGGATTTCTGGAATGTCATGGAATACGGCGCCTGGGCCCTTTCGATCATCTTCGGGCTTTATATCGTCATCGACTGGATCAGGATCGACAGCACCTACAGCGAGGAGGAACTGATGTCCTCCCGCGAGGGCGAGCTTGAGGCGATGACCGAAGAGCGCAAGTATTGAAACGGGGAGAGAGCGATGTCTGATACGGATATCACGTCCGCCGAAATGGACGGAATGGGCCCCAAGGGGACCAAGGTGGGCCTTGCGAGGGTTCTGGGGCCGGCGCACATCTGGGGCCTTGGCGTCGGGATCGTCCTCGTGGGCGAATACATGGGCTGGAACTTCTCGGTCGGCAAGGGCGGGGCCTATGCGGCGCTGATCGCCTGCTGGTTCGCGGGGATCCTCTATTCCTGCGTTGCCATGATCGACAGCGAGGTGACATCGACCGTCGCCGCCGCCGGCGGTCAATACACGCAGGCCAAGCATATCGTCGGCCCGCTGATGGCGTTCAACGTGGGGCTATACCTGGTCTTCGCCTACACGATGCTGGAGGCGGCGAACGCCATCACCTTCGGCTTCCTGATCGACACCGTGGCCGGAATGACCGGGCATGAGGGCCTGGACGAAAGGCCTTTCATCGTGCTGGCGATCATGTTCCTCGCCTGGCTCAACTATCGCGGGGTTCTGGCGACGCTGACCTTCAGCCTTGTCATCACGGCGTTCGCCTTCTGCGCGATCATCATCCTCTTCCTCAGCACGGCGGTCTTCATGTCCGACAGCCCGCTGCGCCATGCCGCGCTGATCACCGATCTGCCTTACGGCTGGCTGGGCGTTCTTGCGGCGATGCATTTCGGCTTGTGGTACTACCTCGGGATCGAAGGCACCTGCCAAGCGGCCGAGGAAGTGCGCTCGCCCGCGCGCTCGCTGCCGTTCGGCACGCTGGCCGGCATCATGACGCTGCTGATTGCAGCGACGCTGACATGGTATGTCTGCGTAGGCCTCATGCCTTGGGAGTATCTGGGCCAGGCGGGCGTTCCGCTGTTCGACGCGGCGCGGCTTTCGGGATCCATGACGCTGATGGTGCTCCTGGGGATCGGCACGATGTTCGCCACGCTGGCCTCGGCCAACGGGTGCATCAACGATGCCAGCCGGGCATGGTTCGCCATGGGGCGCGACCACTACCTGCCCGACTGGTTCGGCGCCGTGCATCCCAAGTTCCGCACGCCCTACCGCTCGATCATCTTCCTGGTGCCGATCGCGCTGGTCTTTGCCCTGGGCGCGCCGCTGGATCAGGTCATCACCTTCTCGATCCTGTCGGGCCTTCTGGAATACACCTTCATGCCGCTGAACGTGATCCTCTTCCGCCGCAAATGGCCACTGGATACCATCAAGCGCGGCTACGAGCATCCGTTCCACCCGATCCCGGCGATCATCCTGCTGTGCCTGTGCGGCGTGACGTTCTTCGCCGTCTTCCTCGGCTACGGCTCGCAGCTGGTGGCGATGCTGTCCTTCTACATCATCGTGTCGCTCTGGTTCCACTTCCGGCGCTATCCTTACGTGCGCAGGGCGGCGCAATTCACCATGCCCTGGCCCCGGCCGCGCGGCTACTGACACACCACGGACCGGCCCGCCCTTCGGCGGGCCGGATCGTCCTGGGGAGGGACAATGGACCGATTCATCACAGGCGCAATCCTGCTGGGGGCCGCGGCGCTGTTCGTGCTGCTGGCGCGCCACCTGCACCGCGCCTCGGCCGAGCGGGTTGCGCAGCGCGCGGGCTACCTCGATGCCTGCCGCACCCTGCTCCTCGCGCCGCGGGCGGGCCGGGGGGCTAGCGGGTTCGCCCGGCTGGCCGGGCGCTACGACGGGGTGGAGGCGGACATACAGGTGCTGCCCGACACGCTGACCTTCCGCAAGCTGCCCGCGCTCTGGGTGCTGGTCACGCTGCCCGGCCCGCTGCCGGTGGAGGCCGCGATGCACCTGATGATCCGCCCGACCGGGGTCGAGCCGTTCTCGCGCTTCCGCAGCCTGCCGCATCACGTGGACCCCGCCGGTGATTTCCCCGAGGACTGCGCGATCCGCACCGACAGCCGCGACCACCTGCCGCCCGAGGATCTGGTGCGCGCGCATCTGCACATCTTCGACGATCCGAAGGTCAAGGAACTGGTGATCTCGCCCAAGGGCGTGCGCATCGTCTTTCTGGCCGACGAGGCACAGCGCAGCCGCTATCTGATCTACCGCGACGCGGAGATGGGCACCGCTCCGCTGGAGCGCGATCTGCTGAAGCCGAAACTGGATCAACTTGTCGCGCTGCGCCGGGATCTGCTGGACGCGGCCCGGCCGGAGGTGCAAGAATTGCGCGCATGAGCATCGTATCGCGTCATCCCCCGCATCCGCACCTGGTGCTGGCCGCCGCCATCCTGTTTCCGGCCTCCGGGCAGGTGCTGAACCGTCAGCCGGTGCGCGGGCTGATCTTCATCTTTTTCATCCTGCTGCTGGGCGGATTCACGCTGCAGACGGCCGCGCCGGATGTGTCGATCGTGGGCAAGCTGGCGGGCGGCATTTTCGTCTATGCCATCGCCATCATCGACGCCTACAAGACCGCCCGCATCCGCCACGCCGTCTGGACCGCGACCGGCAGGACCGCCTGACGAAAGCGGCCGGGACCGGCCGCGCTTCGCAACTGCAAGAGGTGTCTTCCATGACGAAATCCGTAGTCATCGCGTCGGGCGTGCGCACCGCCATTGGCACATTTTCCGGCGCGCTCTCGACCGTGCCGCCCTGCGATCTGGGCGCGGCCGTCGCGGCCGAGGCCATCTCGCGCGCCGGAATCGTTGCCGCCGACATCCAGCAGACGGTGCTGGGCAGCGTCATCCACACGCAGCCCGAGGACATGTATATCAGCCGCGTCGTCGCCATCCGCGCCGGAGTGCCGGAAACGGCGCCGGCGCTGACGCTGAACCGGCTCTGCGGATCGGGCCTGCAGGCGGTGGTGACGGCGGCCGAGCAGATCCTGCTGGGCCGTGCCGAAATCACGCTGGCCGGCGGCGCCGAAAGCATGAGCCGCGCGGGCCATCTGCTGACGCAGGCGCGGCACGGGCAGAAAATGGGCGACACCAGGGCCATCGACATGATGATCGGCGGGCTGACCGACCCCTTCGGCAATGGCCACATGGGCGTGACCGCCGAGAATATCGCGGCGCAGCGCGGAATCGATCGCGCCGCGCAGGATGCCTTTGCGCTCGAATCGCACCGGCGCGCCGCCAGGGCGATCAGCGAGGGCCGTTTCAAGGATCAGATCCTGCCGATGACGGTGAAACAGGGCCGCTCCGAGACGATTTTCGACACCGACGAACATGTGCGCACCGACATCACCGCCGAGCGGCTGGAGGGGCTGCGCCCCGCCTTCGCAAGGGAGGGGACGGTCACGGCCGGGAATGCCAGCGGCATCAATGACGGCGCGGCGGCGCTGGTCCTGATGGACGAGGATACCGCCCGCACGCGCGGGACCGCGCCGCTCGGCCGCATCGTCGCCTATGGGCTGGGCGGGGTCGCGCCCGAGATAATGGGGATGGGGCCGGTCCCGGCGACCCGGCAGGCGCTGGAGCGCTCAGGTCTGAAGGTCGATGATCTGGACGTGATCGAAAGCAACGAAGCCTTTGCCGCGCAGGCCTGCGCCGTGTCGCAGGAGTTGGCTTTCGATCCGGCGAAGGTCAACCCCAACGGCGGCGCCATTGCGCTGGGCCATCCCATCGGCGCGTCCGGTGCCATCATTCTGGTCAAGTTGCTGCATGAATTGCGCCGCATCGGCGGGCGCTACGGCCTGGCCACCATGTGCATCGGCGGCGGACAGGGCATCGCGGTGATCGTGGAGCGGATGTAGCCGCAACCTGGCGGCAGTGAGAGAATTACCGCGCAAGATCCAGTCCTCTGCGTTTGCTGCGTATCCTGCACCGGGCGGCCGGGCGCCGACCCCGCCGCGCCGCAAGTGTCAGGCTGATTGGGTGCAAGGGAAGGCAAGGCGCAGGCACAGACAATTTTCACCGCCGTGCCTTGTATAGCTGAGGCTGTGGCTCAGCGTGCGGATCAGGAACCAGCCGAAACCGCCTTCGGGCATCGCGCCGATGGTGCCGCCCAGCGGCGGAAGACGGCCGGTGGGCGGGCTGAGGCCGGGCAGAGCGGCGCCCCAATCGACGATTTCGGCCGTCAGGGCGCCGCCGCGCGGCGCAAGCGTCACGCGGATTTCACCGGTCCGGCTGCCTGCATAAGCGTGTTCGACCACATTATTGAGCGCCTCGGCCAGCACGATCTCGGCAGTGCCGCACGCGCCGTCGTCCAGCCCCGATCCGCGCAGGTAGAAGCGCATCGCCGCAAGCGACGCGCGGACGGCGCCGTCGGACGCGGCCATGTGGAACACCTTTTGCGGCGCGGCCGGAACGATCGGCTTCCGGGCCGGGCCGCTCATCCGGCTTGCCGCGGTGCCAGTCCTTCCAGCGTGGCGTGGATGGCAAAGATCGAATTCATCCGCGTCAGGCGGAACACCTTGGCCACGTCCGGCGTCAGGCAGGCGAGGTCCAGCCGCCTGCCCGGCCCCATCTGCTTGAGCGAGGCGACGATGGCGCCCAGCCCGCTGGAATCGATGAACTGCACCTGGCCGAGGTCCAGAATGACATGATCGCCGCCTTCGGCCGTCATGCTGCGCATCGCGTCCTTGAAGGCGATCGCCTGCGCCGCGTCGATCCGCGGGGCATTTACCGTGATCAGGTGATAAGGGCCGTCCTGTCTGCTTTCGAGGTTCATATAAGCTCCCGCGCGATGATGGTGTTCGGGACAGGTTACGGGAGCAATCGTTACCATTCGGTTTGCGTCTTCCCGAAAAAGCAGGGCAATCTTCGCGCGAATGTTCCGGCGAAACGTGCAAATCCTGCGCGGGCGCCGAGTTGAGAGGATCAATGGACCATGCGGATCGACTATGACGAAAAGGCCAGAACCCTTGCCGCCCTGACCGAGGGCGAGGAGGATCATGTCGCGCTGATGGCGACGCTCGCCTGCGAGCTGCATCATGCGGATGACCGGTTCGACTGGACGGGATTCTACCGCGTGACCGACCCCGAAACGCTGCGAATCGGGCCGTATCAGGGCGGGCATGGCTGCCTTGTCATTCCGTTCTCGCGCGGGGTCTGCGGTGCGGCGGCGCGCACGGGCGAGGTGCAGCTGGTGGACGATGTCGATGCGTTCGACGGGCATATCGCCTGCGCCAGTTCCACGCGGTCCGAGATCGTGCTGCCGGTGCGCGGCAGGGATGGCGCGCTGATCGGCGTTCTGGATATCGACAGCGACCGGCCCGCCGCGTTCGATCAAAGCGATGTGGAGGGGCTGACCCGCCTGCTGCGCCAGACCTTCGGCGGCTGACGGCGCTTGCGTGAAATTTTCATTGCTTTTTTCAACGGCTCGCGGCAGCGTGAAATTATCGCTTTGAATTTCACCGCGGGCCGCTCATGTCGCACCCTCTGCCAGCCGGACAGCGCACCTTGGGCGCCGACCTGCGCGCCCTGCGCAAGGCGCGGGGCGTCACGCTGGCGGATCTGGCGCGGCAGCTGGGCCGCTCCGTCGGCTGGCTGAGCCAGGTCGAGCGGGATCTGTCGCAGCTGTCCGTCGCCGATCTGCGCCTGGTCGCGGCGGCGCTGGAGGTGCCGGTGTCGCTGCTCTTCGCGCAGACCGACGCGCCCGAGGACGAGGCCGGGTATGTCGTGCGCAGCGCCGCCCGGCGGCCCATCGGCCGCGGCAAGGCGGGCCTCACCGAAGAGCTGGTCTCGCCCGACCTGACCGACGATTTCGAGATGGTGCATTCCACCTTTGCCCCCGGCGCCCGCGCGGCCGCGCAGACACGCCCGACGCAGGAGGTGGGATACATGCTCTCTGGCCGGCTGGACCTGACCATCGCCGGGCGCCGCTTTGCCGTGGGGGCGGGCGACAGTTTCCGCATCCGGGGCGAGCGGTTCGAGTGGCACAACCCTTATGACAGCCCCGCCGCCGCGATCTGGGTGATCGCGCCGCCCGTCTATTGACCGCAGCAAGGAGACCCCGAAGATGAGCACATTCCCCTCCACGGCCCGCGTGGTCATCATCGGCGGCGGCGCGGTGGGCGCCTCAAGCCTTTATCATCTGGCCAAGGCGGGCTGGACCGACTGCGTGCTTCTGGAAAAGAACGAGCTGACGGCGGGCAGCACGTGGCACGCGGCAGGAAACTGCCCGACCTTCTCGACCTCCTGGGCGATCATGAACATGCAGCGCTATTCGGCCGAGCTTTATCGCGGGCTGGCCGAAGCGGTGGATTACCCGATGAACTACCACGTCACCGGGTCGCTGCGGCTGGGCCACTCGGCCGAGCGGGTGCAGGAATTCCAGCGCGCCTGCGGCATGGGGCGGTATCAGGGCATGGACATGCAGATGCTGACGCCCGAGGAGGCGAAGGCGCGCTATCCGTTCCTTGAGACGCATGACCTGAAGGGCGTGCTCTACGATCCCAACGACGGCGATATCGACCCCAGCCAGCTGACGCAGGCGCTGGCCAAGGGCGCGCGCGATCTGGGCGCGCGGATCGAGCGGTTCTGCCCCGCGACGGGCATCAGCCGCGAGAATGGCGAATGGGTGGTGCATACGCCGAAGGGCGATATCCGCTGCGAAATCGTGGTGAACGCCGCCGGATATTACGCGCAGAAGGTCGGTGAGTGGTTCAAGCCTTACGGCGGGCGCACCGTGCCGATGATGGTGATGAGCCATCAATACATGCTGACCGACGAGATCCCCGAGATCGCTGAATACACCGCACAGCACGGCAAGCTGCCGCTGCTGCGCGACGTCGACAGCTCCTACTACCTGCGGCAGGAAAAAACCGGCCTGAACCTCGGCCCTTACGAGCGTAACTGCAAGGCGCACTGGATCACCCCCGACGATCCCTTCCCGGAGGACTTCAGTTTCCAGCTTTACCCCGACGATCTGGAGCGGCTGGAATGGTATATCGAGGATGCGATGGCGCGCGTGCCGCTCTTGGGGCAGGTCGGCATCAACAAGGTCATCAACGGGCCGATTCCTTATGCGCCCGACGGCCTGCCGCTGCTCGGCCCAATGCCGGGCGTGCCGAACGCGTTCGAGGCCTGCGTCTTTACCTTCGGCATCAGCCAGGCGGGCGGCGCGGGCAAGGTGCTGGCCGAATGGATCACCGAAGGCGCGACCGAATGGGACATGTGGGCCGTCGATCCACGCCGTTACACGGATTATACCGACGAAGACTACTGCATCGCCAAGGGAAAGGAGGTTTACGGGCACGAATACGCCATGCACTTCCCGTGGCACGAATGGCCCGCCGGACGGGACAGGAAGCTGGGGCCGAACGACGACATCGTGCGCGAACTGGGCGGCGTCATGGGCGCCTATAACGGCTGGGAGCGGGCGAACTGGTTCGCGCAGCCCGGCGATGACACCAGCGAGGAGGCGACGCAGACGTGGAGCCGCTCCGGCCCTTGGGAGCCGCGTATTCGGGAAGAATGCGAGGCGGTGCGGGATCATTGCGGCGTGCTGGACCTGCCCGGATTTTCCCGCTTCTGGGTGCGGGGTGAGGGCGCGGACGCGTGGTTGCGCGGGTTTGTCACCGGCGCGCTGCCCAAGGTCGGGCGGATGAACCTTGTCTATGTCGCCGACAAGCGCGGCCGCATCCTGACCGAGCTTTCCTGCATCCGGCTGGCCGAGGACAGTTTCGTGCTGATTACCGCCGCCACCGCGCAATGGCATGACGGCGAACTGATCCGCCGCAGCGTCCCGAATGGCGTCAGCGTCGAGGAAACAACGGCCGAGCGCAGCGCGCTGATCGTCACTGGGCCGCAAAGCCGCGATCTGCTGGCCCCCCTGACCGACGCCGACCTGACGCTGCCGTGGCTCAGCCACCAGCATTGCACGGTCGCGGGGCGCAAGGCGTTCCTGATCCGCGTGTCCTTCGCCGGGGAGCTGGGCTGGGAAGTGCATGCCGCAAACGAGGATATGCCGGACATCTACCGCGCGATTCTGGACGCGGGCGCGAAGCCCTTTGGCATGTATGCGCTGAACAGTCTGCGCATCGAGAAGGGCTATCGCGCGTGGAAGGGCGATCTCAGCACCGATTACTCGATGTATGAGGGCGGGCTGGACCGCTTTGTCAAGCTGGACAAGCCGCAGGACTTTCCCGGCAAGGCCGCGCTTCTGCGCGAGAAGCAGCAGGGCAGCGCCAAACGCTTCGTCACGCTGATGGTGGACGCGGGCGAGGCCGACGCGCCCTACATGTCGACGCTCTGGCATGATGGCGAGGTGGTGGGCGAGACGACCAGCGGCGCCTGGGGCTACCGCGTGAATGCCTCCATCGCGCTGGGCATGGTGCGCGCCGATCTGGCCGCTCCCGGCACCGCGCTGGAGGTGGAGATCTATGGCGAGCGGTTCCCGGCGACGGTTCAGCCCGACGCGCCGCTCTGGGATCCCGGCAACGAGAGGATCCGCGCGTGACCCTCGGCGACGCGGCAAGGGATCTGATCGCGACCGTTCCGCCGGGGTTCGCCGCGACCGCCACACCGGAGGACGCGCCGTCCCTCAGCCCCAAAGGGACCTTTCTGGTGCTGGACGATGCCACCATTGGCTTCGGCAACATCCGCTCGCCCGGCACGATGCGCACCCTTGCGCATCTGTCACCAGCCCGCCCTATGACGACGGCGCGACCGAGGCCGAGATGATCGCCGCCTACACCGCGAAATCTGCCGAAATCTATCCCTGACCGCTGAGCAAGGAGCGTAACACATGGATCTGCCCACAAAGGCCCGCGTGATCATCATCGGCGGCGGCGTCGTCGGCTGTTCGGTCGCCTACCATCTGGCGAAACTGGGCTGGACCGACGTGGTGCTGCTGGAGCGCAAGGCGCTGACCTCGGGCACCACATGGCACGCCGCCGGCCTCATCGGCCAGTTGCGGGCGTCGTCCAACATGACCAAGCTCGCGCGCTACACCGCCGAGCTATATGCCGGGCTGGAGGAGGAGACGGGCGTCGCCACCGGGCTGCGGCAGGTCGGCTCGGTCTCCGCCGCGCTGACGGGCGAGCGGCTGGAGGAGCTTTACCGCTCTGCCGCGATGGCGCGCGCCTTCGGTGTGCCGGTGGAGGAATTGTCCCCGTCCGAGATCAAGGAGCGCTATCCGCATATCAACTTGGATGGCGTCACCGGCGGCGTCTGGCTGCCGACCGACGGGCAGGCGGACCCGGCGAACATCGCGCTGGCGCTGGCCAAGGGCGCACGGCAACGCGGCGCGCGCGTGCAGGAGCGGGTGCGCGTCACCGGCATCGCCAAGGCGGGTCGCCGGGTGACGGGGGTGGACTGGACCAGCGACGACGGCACGGCGTCCGGGCATATCGAGGCCGAGATGATCGTCAACTGCGCCGGCATGTGGGGTCACGAGGTGGGCCGCATGGCGGGCATCAACGTGCCGCTGCACGCTTGCGAGCATTTCTATATCGTGACCGAGCCGATTTCGGACCTCGGCCAGCTTCCCGTCCTGCGCGTGCCTGATGAGTGCACCTATTACAAGGAGGATGCAGGCAAGATGCTGGTCGGCGCGTTCGAACCCGTGTCGAAACCCTGGGGCATGGACGGCATCCCCGAAAGCTTCGAGTTCGACCAGCTGCCCGAGGACTTCGATCATTTCGAGCCGATCCTCGAGGCCGCCTGCAACCGCCTGCCGATGCTGGCGGAGGCGGGGATTCATACGTTCTTCAACGGGCCGGAGTCCTTCACCCCCGACGACGCCTACCATCTGGGCCTTGCGCCGGATATGGATAACGTCTGGGTGGCGGCCGGTTTCAACTCCATCGGCATCCAGTCGGCGGGCGGCGCGGGCCATGCGCTGAGCCTCTGGATGGACAGCGGCGAGAAGCCGTTCGATCTGGGCGACGTGGATATCGCGCGGATGCAGCCGTTTCAAGGCAACAAAACGTACCTTTATGAGCGGTCGAAGGAAACGCTGGGGCTGCTTTACGCCGACCATTTCCCCTACCGCCAGAAGGCAACCGCGCGCGGCGTCAGGCGCACGCCCTTTCACGCGCAATTGCTGGAAGAGGGCGCCGTGATGAGCGAGACGGCGGGCTGGGAGCGGGCGGGCTGGTTTGCCAATGAAGGGCAGGAGCGGGAGTATCGCTATAGCTGGAAGCGGCAGAACTGGTTCGAAAACGCCGCCGCCGAACATCGCGCGATCCGGGACGGCGTGGGCATGTATGACATGTCCTCCTTCGGGAAGCTGCGGGTCGAGGGGCCGGACGCGGAGGCGTTTCTCAACCATATCGGCGGCGGTGATTTCAGCGTTCCCGTGGGGCGCATCGTCTATACGCAATTCCTGAACACGAAGGGCGGGATCGAGGCGGACGTGACCGTGACGCGCCTGTCCGAGACCGCCTATCTGATCGTCACCCCCGCCGCCACGCGGCTGGCCGACCAGACGCGGATGGAACGTTTGCGCGGCAATCATCAGGTGGTCATCACCGACGTGACCGCGGGCGAGGGCGTGCTCGCCGTCATGGGCCCGAAGGCGCGCGACGTGATGCAGGCGGTATCGCCCGCCGATTTTTCGAACGATGCAAACCCCTTCGGCACGGCGCAGGAGGTCGAGTTGGGATTGGGCCTCGCGCGCGTGCATCGCGTGAGTTACGTGGGCGAGCTGGGCTGGGAGGTCTATGTCAGCGCCGACATGGCCGGGCATGCCTTCCAGGTGCTGATGGAGGCGGGCCGCGCGCATGGTCTGAAGCTGTGCGGGATGCATAGCATGGACAGCTGCCGCATCGAGAAGGGCTTTCGCCATTTCGGGCACGACATCACCTGCGAGGATCACGTGCTGGAGGCGGGGCTGGGCTTTGCCGTCAAGACCGCGAAGCCTGATTTCATCGGCCGCGATGCTGTCCTGCGCAAGAAGGACGAGGGGCTGAACGCGCGCCTTCTGCAGTTCCGCCTGACCGACCCCGAGCCGCTGCTATACCATCACGAGCCTGTGCTGCGCGATGGGCAGATCGTGGGCTATCTCAGCTCGGGCGCCTACGGGCACCATCTGGGCGGCGCGATCGGGATGGGATACGTGCCGTGCAAGGGCGAAAGCGCGGCGGATGTGCTGGCGTCCAGCTACGAGATCGACGTCGCCGGCACGCGGGTGCGGGCGGAGGCGAGTTTGAAGCCGATGTATGATCCTGCGGGCGCGCGGACCAGGGCGTGATGCGGGATGCGCTCCGCGCGGGAGTATTTTCGGAAAGGTGAAACAGGCGATGGGCATCCGCCGCGCGGGAGGCGGCGGATGCGAGGGCCTGTCAGCCGAAGACTTTGGTCAGCGCCTTGTCGGTGGCCGAAATCAGTTCGTCGATATTGTCCTTGGTGGCGATCAGCGCGGGCGAGTAGCACAGCGTGTTGTTGAGGCCGGGCAGCGAACGGTTGGTCGCGCCGATGATGACGCCCTGCGCCATGCAGTCGCCGGTGACGGCCGCCACCTGTTTCTCGGCAACCGGCTCTTTCGTGCTGCGGTCCTTGACCAGTTCGGCGCCGAGGAAAAGGCCCTTGCCGCGCACGTCGCCGATCACTTCATGCTTGTCCTTGAGGGCATGAAGCTGGTCGAGCATGTAGGCGCCCATCTTCAGGGTGTTCTCCAGCAGGTTTTCTTCCTCGATGATGTTGATGTTCTCCAGCGCCGCCGCCGGACCGGCGGTGCAGCCGCCGAAGGTGGAGATGTCGCGGAAGTAGTTGAGCGGATCGCTGGCGTCGTCCTTGAACATGTCAAAGACCTTTTCCGAGGTGACGCAGCAGGCGATGGCGGCATAGCCCGACGCGACGCCCTTGGCCATGGTGACGAAATCCGGCTCGATTCCGTAATTCTGGTAGCCGAACCACGTGCCGGTGCGCCCGAGGCCACAGACAACCTCGTCGATATGCAGCAGGACGTCATATTTGCGGCAGATTTCCTGAACGCGAGGCCAGTAGCCTTCGGGCGGCACGATCACGCCGCCCCCGGCCGTCACCGGCTCCAGGCAGATGGCGCCGACGGTGTCGGGGCCTTCGCGCAGGATGACCTCCTCGATCGCGTTGGCGGCGGCGAGGCCGTATTCCTCGCCTTCCAGATCCCATTGCGCACGGTATTCAAGGCAATGCGGCACCTCGACGAAGCCGGGCGCGAAGGGACCGTATTGCGCGTTGCGCTCGGGCTGGCCGCCGGCAGAAAGACAGCCGATGGTGGTGCCGTGATAGTCGCGCTCGCGGTAGAGGATCTTGTTCTTCTTGCCGCCGTAGCGCTTGTGCGCGATCTGGCGCACCATCTTGAACGCCTTTTCATTCGCTTCCGAGCCGGAATTGGTGAAATAGACGCGGCTGAGGCCGGGCATCTTCGAGATCAGACGCTCCGAGAACATCGAGCCGGGGATCGACCCGGCGGAGCCTGCGAAATAGTTCAGCTTGATCAGCTGGTCGCGCACGGCGTTGGCGATCCGCTCGCGCCCGTAGCCCACATTGACGGTCCAGACGCCGCCCGAGACGCCATCGAGATGCTGTTTTCCATGCTGATCCCAGACATGAATGCCCTTGCCTTCGACGATGATCCTGGGATCGCTTGTCTCGTAGGGTTTGTGCTGGCTCAGATGGTGCCAGATATGCGCGCGGTCCAGCTCGACGACCTTCTCAAGGTCATTGTCCAGAAATTTGCCGTCCATGACGATCCTCCCATGGTGTTCAGGCCCGGCACGGCGCCGGGAAAGGCCTTGGCTCTCATCATATCACCCCAAGCGGCGGTTTGGCGATAGGTCCAGATGCGAGCCATGCTTGAGGCCAGTTGGGCCGCGGGGTCAGGTCCTTGGCAGCTCGTCCGAGGGGATGAGGCCGAAGAATTCGCCCTGCGACCACAGGCCGAACCAGCCCTCGTGATGCGTGCCAATCTCTGCCAGCCGATAGAAGCTTTTGCGGTCGATCAGCGCCTCGAGGTTGCGGCGGACGAGGACGTAAGGCGACGGCTCGCCGGTCTCGGCGTCGCGCTCGACGCGAATCGGGGCATCCGGGCCGGCCACGGTGCTGTCGCCCACGTTGGTCAGGAAGGTCAGCACCTGCTCGCGGCCTTCGCCGGACACCTCGAAATCGACGGCGACGAAGGGGGCGTCATCGACGGTGATGCCCACCTTTTCAACGGGCGTGACAAGGAAATATTTGCCGTCGTCCTTGCGCAGGATGGTTGAGAAGAGGCGCACCAGTTCGGGCCGGCCGATTGGCGTGCCGAGGTAGAACCACGTGCCGTCCCGCGCGATGCGCATGTCCAGGTCGCCGCAGAATTCGGGGTTCCACCGGTCGACCGGTGGCAAACCGCGCCCCTTCTGCGCGGCCTTGGCGGCGGCGGCGATCCCTTCGGCGGACGGGGCGTCTGACGGTGTCGTGATCTTGTTTTCGCTCATTGCTTTTGCCATTTCCACTGCGCGGTATACACTTGGCCAAGGATATAGCCCATGCCGGAGATTTTCCATGACAGATGGCGCCGACCTGATCGCCGAGATTGACGCGCTGCAGGGGCGTCTGGCTGATGCCCGCGCGCAGGTGGCGCGCCGTTTCATCGGGCAGGAAAGGGTGGTCGATCTGTCGCTCGCCGCGCTGCTCAGCGGCGGGCACGGCCTTCTGGTGGGGCTGCCGGGGCTGGGCAAGACGCGGCTGGTCGAAACCTTGGGCACGGTCATGGGGCTGCGCACGAATCGGGTGCAGTTCACGCCCGACCTGATGCCGGCGGACATCCTGGGCAGCGAAGTGCTGGAGACGGGGGCCGATGGCAGCCGCGCGTTCAAGTTCATCGAGGGTCCGGTCTTCTGCCAGCTTCTGATGGCGGACGAGATCAACCGCGCCAGCCCGCGCACGCAATCGGCGCTCTTGCAGGCGATGCAGGAGCGGCAGGTGACGGTCGCGGGCGAGAACCGCGCGCTGGAGGCGCCGTTTCACGTGCTGGCCACCCAGAACCCGATCGAGCAGGAGGGCACGTACCCGCTGCCCGAGGCGCAGCTTGACCGTTTCCTAGTGCAGATCGACGTGCCCTATCCCGACCGCGCGGCCGAGCGCGACATCCTGCTGGCCACCACCGGCGCGGCCGAGGAGGCGGCGACGGCGGTTTTCACCGCGCCCGAGCTGATCGCCGCTCAGACGCTCTTGCGCCGGATGCCGGTAGGCGAGGGGGTAATGGACATGATCCTGGACCTCGTGCGCGCGTTCCGTCCCGATCAGCCGGATGCATCCGCGCGGGTGCAGGAAAGCGTCGCCTGGGGGCCCGGTCCGCGCGCGGCGCAGGCGCTGATGCTGACGGTGCGGGCGCGGGCGCTGTTGCACGGGCGGCTGGCACCGAGTGCCGAGGATGTCGCCGACCTGGCGCAGCCGGTGCTGGTTCACCGCATGGCGCTGAATTTCGCGGCGCGGGCGCGGGGCGAGGCGCTGGGCGGGCTCATCGCCGATACCGTGGCCGGAATGGACCTGGCGCAGGCGGCGGCGTGACCGCGCCATCCGCCCCCCTGCGCGTCCGGGCCGAGGCCGAGGCCGCCCGGCTGCCGCCGCTTCTGGCGCGGGCGCAGCATCTGGCGGCGGCGGTCCTCTTGGGCCAGCACGGGCGCAGGCGCGCGGGACAGGGGGACGACTTCTGGCAATACCGCCCGGTTCGCGAGGGCGACCAGCGCCGCCAGATCGACTGGCGCCGCTCGGCGCGCAGCGACAGCGAATTCGTGCGCGAACGCGAGTGGCAGATCGCCCAGACGGCGATGTTCTGGGTGGACAGCGGCGCCTCGATGCGGTTCGCCAGCGACAAGAGCCTGCCGGAAAAGGCGGATCGGGCGCAGCTTCTGGCGCTGGCGACGGCGATCCTGCTGGACAAGGGCGGCGAGCGTGTGGGCCTGACCGGCCACGCCCTGCCGCCCCGGCGCGGCAACGCGCAGATCGCGCGGATGGCCGGGGCGCTGGCGGCGGCGGACTCCGGCGCGGACTACAGCGCGCCCGACGCGCGCGGGCTGTCGGCGCAGGGTCATGCGCTGTTCGTGTCGGACTTTCTGGGCGATCCCGGCGCGATCAAAGCGGCGCTGACCGGCGCCGCGGACCGCGGCGTGCGCGGCGTGCTGCTTCAGGTGCTGGACCCGGCGGAGGAGGCGTTTCCCTATCGCGGCCGCTCCATCTTCGATTCGATCGGCGGCACGCTGGCGCATGAGACGCTGAAGGCGGACGATCTGCGCGCGCGCTATCTCGCGCGGCTGGCGGCGCGCAAGGACGCGCTGCGCCACCTTTGCAACAGCGCCGGCTGGCAGTTTTACTGCCACCACACCGACGCGCCCGCGCAGGCCGCGCTGCTGTGGCTTTACGGCGCGCTGGGCGAGGGGGCGGGGCGATGACGCTTGGCGCCATCGGCTTTACCGCACCGTGGCTGCTGATCGCGCTGGCGCTGCTGCCGGTGCTCTGGGTGCTGCTGCGCGCCGTGCCGCCCGCGCCGATCCGGCGGCGCTTTCCGGGGGTCGCGCTGCTGCTGGGGCTGCGCGACGAGGACAGCGCGGCGGACCGCACACCCTGGTGGCTTCTGCTCTTGCGGATGCTGGCGCTGGCCGCCGTCATTGTCGCCATGGCCGGGCCGGTGCTGAACCCGCGCGGCGCGGACGAGGCGGGCGGCAATGGCCGGCTGCTGGTGCTGCTGGACGGCAGTTGGGCCAGCGCCCGCGATTGGCAGGCGGAGCGCGAGCTGCTGGACGGGCTTCTGACCGAGGCGGGCCGCGATGGCCGTCCCGTCGCGCTGATGCGGCTCAGCGATCCGCAGCCGCCCGAATTTCAGGCGGCGGATGCGTGGCGCAGCCGGTTGGCGGGGCTGGAGCCTGCCGCATGGACGCCAAGTGCGGCGATGATGGCGCGCGCCGCCGATCTGCTGGACGGGCTGACCTTCGACACGCTCTGGCTTTCGGACGGGCTGGCGCGCGAGGGCCGCGCCGATCTTCTGCGCGCGCTCGAGGCGGAGGGCCGCGTGAGCGTCCATCAGACGGCCAGACCCCTGCTGGCGCTGACGCCGCCGCGCGCGGTGGATGCGGCGCTGGAGCTGACGGCGCAGCGGCTTGCCCCCGGCCCTGCGCGGCAGGTCACGGTGCTGGCGCATGGCCGCGATCCTGCGGGCACGCCGCGCGTTCTGGCCACCCTGCCGCTCGGCTTTGCGGAGGGCGAGACCGAGGCCACCGGCGCGCTGACCCTGCCGGGCGAGCTGCGCGCGCGCCTCACGCGGTTCGAGATCGCCGGACAGGGTCATGCAGGCGCCGTCGCGCTGACCGATGACAGCCTGCGGCGGCGCGAGGTGGCGCTGATCGCGGGGCGCGAGGATCGCGAGGGTCTGGATCTGCTGTCGCCGCTGCATTACCTCGAACGCGCGCTCGCGCCCAACGCCGCGCTGCTGGACGGCGCGCTGATGGAGGTGCTGCCCGCCAACCCCGACGTGATCGTGCTGGCCGATGTCGCCACCCTGTCGCCCGCCGAGGAGGCGGCGCTGCTCGACTGGACCGATGCGGGCGGGATGCTTTTGCGCTTTGCCGGGCCGCGCCTTGCCGCGAGTGACGTCTCGCGCGCGCAGGAGGATGCGCTGATGCCCGTGCGCCTGCGCAAGGGCGGGCGCAGCATCGGCGGCGCGATGAGCTGGGGCGAGCCGAAGGTGCTGGCGCCCTTCGCCGAGGACAGCCCCTTCGCGGGGCTTGCCATTCCGGAGGATGTCACCGTCAGCGCGCAGGTCATGGCCCAGCCCGACCCGACGCTGGCCGCCCGCGTCATTGCCGAGCTGAAGGACGGCACGCCCCTCGTCACGCGCAAGCGGATCGGGCAGGGGCAGGTCGTGCTGTTCCACGTCACCGCCAACGCCGAGTGGAGCACGCTGCCCCTTTCCGGCCTTTTCGTGCAGATGCTGGAGCGGCTGGCGATCTCGTCAGGCACCGCCGTTCCCGAGGCCGCGGATCTGGCCGGCACGACCTGGCAGGCGGTGCAGGTGCTGGACGGGTTCGGCACGCTGCGCGATGCGGACACGCTGCCCGGCGTTGCGGGCGAGGCGCTGCTGGAGGCGCCGCTCGGCCCCGACCTGAGGCCCGGCATCTACGAGGGCGAGGACCGGCGCATCGCGCGCGGCGTGCTGGCCGAGGGCGACACGCTCGGCCCCGCGGACTGGCCCGCCGGGACCGATGTCATGGGGCTGGAGCGGGCCGAGGAAACCCCGCTCGGCGGCTGGCTGCTGGCCGCCGCGCTTTTGCTTCTGAGCGGCGATATCATGGCGTCGCTGGCGCTGTCGGGCCGGCTCATGCCGGTGCGCGCCGCCGCTGTCATGGCGGCGCTCATGCTGCTGCCCGATCCTTCGGCCGCGCAGGACCGCCCGCCGGGGGCGCTGGCGGGCGAGGTGACTCTGGCGCATGTGCTGACCGGCGACAAGGCGCTGGACGATCTGGCCCAGGCCGGTCTGCGCGGCCTTGGGCAGACGCTGTTCTATCGCACAACGGTCGAGCCGGGCGCGCCGAAGGGCGTCGATCTGGAAACCGACGAGCTGTCCTTCTACCCGCTGCTCTACTGGCCGATCACGGCGGCGCAGCCGACACCCTCGGACGCGGCCTATGCAAAACTCAACGCCTATCTGCGCAGCGGCGGGCTGATCCTGTTCGACACGCGCGATTCGGATATCGCGGGCTACGGCGCTTCGTCCGAGGCGGGCGCGCGCCTGCAACGCATCGCCGCGCCGCTCGACATCCCGCCGCTGGAGCCGGTGCCGGACGACCACGTGCTGACGCGCAGCTTCTATCTGCTCCAGGATTTTCCCGGCCGGTATTCGGGTCGCCCCGTCTGGGTCGAGGCGGCGCCGGAAGGGGCGGTCCAGGCGCCGGGCATGCCGTTTCGCGATCTCAATGACGGCGTGACGCCGGTGGTGATCGGCGGCAATGACTGGGCCGCCGCCTGGGCGGTGGACGAAATGGGTGCGCCGCTGCGCCCCGTCGGGCGCGGCTATGCGGGCGAGCGGCAGCGCGAGATGGCGCTGCGCTTCGGCGTCAACCTGGTGATGCACGTGCTGACCGGCAACTACAAATCCGACCAGGTGCATGTGCCGGCGCTGCTGGACAGGCTGGGACAATGACGGGCAGCATCCTCTTCGATCCGGTCCTGCCGGTCTGGATCATCGCCTGCCTCGGCGGCGCCGCGCTGGCCATGCTGGCGCTGGCGGCGTGGCGGGGGCTGTCGGGCTGGCCGCTGCGCGCGCTGGGCTTCGCCATCATCCTCGCGGCGCTGCTGGGCCCGGCGCTCAGCCGCGAGGAGCGAGAGGATCTGACCGACATCGCCATCATCGTCGAGGACGCCAGCGCCAGCCAGCACCTTGGCGACCGCGCCGGCATGACCGCCGGGGCGGCGCAGGCGCTGGAGGCGCGGCTGACCGCAGGCGGCACCGAAGTGCGCCGCGTGCGCGTGGCCGACGGCGCCGATGACAGCGGCACGCAACTGATGACCGCGCTGGCAGAAGCCCTGGCGACCGAGCCGCAGGGCCGCATCGCCGGAATGTTCCTGCTCAGCGACGGGCGCCTGCACGACCTGGCCCGCGCCCCGGCGCTGCCCGCGCCGCTGCACCTGCTTCACACCGGGCGCGAGACGGACTGGGACCGCCGCCTGATCGTCGACGGTGCACCTGCCTTTGCCATCCTGGACGAGGAGATCACGCTGACCCTCAGGATCGAGGACAGCGGCGCCGCCCCCGAAGGCGTGGCCGAGGTGCCGCTGGACATTTCCATCGACGGCGAGGCGCCGCAGCGTTTCGACGTGCCGGTGGGCCGGCCGATCGAGCTGCCCCTCGTGCTGCCGCATGGCGGGCGCAACGTGCTGGAATTCACCACGCCGGAGGCCGCGGGCGAGCTGACCGCGCGCAACAATACCGCCTTGGTGCAGATCAACGGTGTGCGTGACCGCCTGCGCGTGCTGCTGGTCTCGGGCGAGCCGCACGCGGGCGGGCGCACGTGGCGCAACCTGCTGAAATCCGACAGTTCCGTCGACCTCGTGCATTTCACCATCCTGCGCCCGCCCGAGAAACAGGACGGCGTCCCGGTGGAGGAGCTGAGCCTCATCGCCTTTCCCACGCGCGAGCTGTTCCTGGAAAAGATCGACGATTTCGACCTGATCATCTTCGACCGTTACAAGCGGCGCGGCATCCTGCCCGCGCTCTACCTCGAGAACGTGGTCGAGTATGTGCAGAAGGGCGGCGGCGTCCTCTTTGCCGCAGGGCCGGATTTCGCGGGGGCAAGCAGCCTCTACCGCTCGCCGCTGGAGGCGATCGTGCCCGCGCGCCCGACCGCCCGCGTCGTCGATCAGGCATATCGGCCCGAGATCACGGAACTGGGGGAAAAGCATCCGGTGACGGCGGGGCTGAGGCAGATGCATGACGGCGAATGGGGCCGCTGGCTGCGCCAGGTCGAGGTGGAGGCGCCCAAGGGCGATGTGCTGATGTCCGGCGCGGGGGACCGCCCGCTCTTGATACTGGACCGCGTGGGCGAGGGGCGCGTGTCGCTCCTGACCTCAGATCAGGCGTGGCTGTGGAACCGCGGCTACGAGGGGGGCGGGCCGCAACTGGAGCTGCTGCGCCGTCTGGCGCACTGGATGATGAAGGAGCCCGAGCTTGAGGAAGAGGCGCTTTGGGCCGAGGCGACCGGCCAGCGCATGCGCATCATCCGCCGCACCCTGACGGACAGCGCCGAGGACGTCACCGTCACCGCCCCCGATGGCAGCGAGGTGACGTTGCCGCTGGAAGAGGTCGCGCCGGGGCAATTCGCCGCGCTGTATGACGGCCCGATGATCGGGCTTTACCGGCTGCAAAGCGGCGATCAGAGCGCGGTCATCGGCCTTGGCCCCGCCGCGCCGCTGGAGTTCGAGCAGACCATCGCCGGCGGCGAGGCGCTGGCGCCGCTGATCGAGGGCACGAACGGCGGCATCCGCGCCATCGAGGATGGCATACCGTCGATCCGCGCGGTGCGCGAGGGGCGCCCCGCCGCAGGGCGCGGCTGGCTGGGGATTACGCCGCGCGGTGCCTACATCACGCAAAGCGTGACGCAGACGCCCCTTCTACCGGCCTGGCTGGTGCTGGTGCTGATCGCGGCGCTGGTCACGGGCGCATGGCTGCGCGAGGGGCGCCGCTGAGGCGCAAATTTTCTGCGAAAAATCGACGGTGCGTTACCCGGAGGTCAGGAAATCGGCGTCCGAAAGGATGCGCGCCTTGTCGTCCGGGCGGCTGAAATCAATGTGCACGATCCGGCGTGTCGCGTTGTCCTTGCCGACGCGGCGAAAGCTGAAGGATCCGTCGGTGAACTGTCCCGGCACCATGACCCACCGGGTGATGCTGCCCGCCAGCCCCTTGTAGGGCGCGATCATGTCGATCAGCCACAGCCGGTCGCCCGATTGCCAGTCGGCGGCTTCCAGAAGGCTGCCCGAGACATACTTGCGCTCGGCCTCCGCGCTGAGCCATGCCCAGGTGATCAGGCCGCGCGGCACGCCGTCGAAGCGGAAAACGCGGTACTGGCCCAGCTCGATCGGCGGCTCGAACGCCGAGCGCAGGTTGGCCACGCTCATCCGCATGTGCCATGTGCTGCGGAACGCGAGGAACAGGAAATCGCCGTAGATCCTGAGCTTGGCCTCGGACGGTGTTTCAAGCGGCGGGATGGCCTTCCCGGTGACGTCGACCAGTTTGTTCATTTCGCCGGGCTCCGCCGCAGGATGATGGCATCGCTCGGTTTGATCGACGCGCGCGCTGCGGCGCCGAAGCCGCCGGCGCCTTCCGCCAGGTGCGGGAAGATCGCATGAAGTTCGGCCTGAACGCCGCTGTCCAGCTCGTCCAGAACGTAATCGCCGGGAAAGAAGCTTTCGGTCAGCGCGCCATTGGTAAGCATGATCTCGTGCCGGTCGAAGAGGACGTGGAAATACTCGACATCCTCGACATCGTGGGCGATGCGGATGTCGTGATCGTTGATCAGCGCCTTGGCCGGAACCAGGATTTCCGGCTGTCCGAAGAACAGCTCGGCCTTCCAGCCCGATACCAGCACCCGGTGCTGCGGCGAGACCAGCAGATCCCGGTCGGGGCTGCCCGGACCCAGCGCACCCGCGGCGAGGCGGATCGGACGCAGTTCGGGCTCCAGCGCAAGATCGTCGCCGCCCAGAATGCGCGAGCCGATCCAGCGGACCGGCTGATACCCCGAATTGAGCGTCTTGACGCAATCGCCCACCGCCAGATCCTCGACCGCGACGCGGCCCTCAGCGGTGTCGATCAACGTGCCGCGCTGCACGCAGATCGCGATGTTGATGATGACCCGATCGTCGTCGGAGTTTCGGCCGGAACGGCCGATGATGGTGAATTCGACGGTCTGGCTTGCCCCCGAGGCGATCACCGCGGCCTTGTCGATGGTAAAGGTGAACTTGCCCGTCGCCGTGTTGACGGATGTGAGCGAGCCGTAGGCAGGCGTGCTGAGCGCTGAAAACGAATAGGAATCTGCCTCGCTCCCTCCGGTTCCGTCCAGCTCCAGATCGATGTCGAAATCGCCCGTGACGGTGAGATTGGACAGATCGGCGTCGGCCACCCAGCGGTCAAAGCTTGTCCCGCCTTCCTGGGCGAAATTGCCGGACACTTCGCTGATGTTAGGAACATTATTATATGCCATGGAAAAACGTTCGCCTGTAAAACTGCGCTGACAAGGACGCGAGCCGCGCGATGATGCTGTTCAACGCCGCGTTCCGAATCCTCCCCCGGATCATCTGGGAAGGTACTGTGGGATATTGTCGAATTTTGGGCAGTGTCTGCTGCGGCAGGGCAGATGACAAGGTGCAACCGGTGCGCCGCCGCTTGCAGTGGCATCAAAAGCGCGGTGCCGGTGGCGGTGCGGCCTCAACGTCCTCGTCCCGCACGGACAGGCTGCGGCACCGCTGCATGCCTTGCCTTGGGTGCCGCGCTTGCCTACCTTTCGGGGCAGGAGGACGATGCATGGACATGCCGATACCCGATGCGGGAATCATCGCGCAGAAGGCGCAGATCGTCCAGCGCCTGACCGACGCGCTGCCACCCGGCACGATGATTTCCGACGGCGCCGAAACGCGCGCCTATGAATGCGATGCGCTCAGCGCCTATCGCTGCGCGCCGCTGGCGGTGGCTCTGCCGCGTTCGACCGGCGAGGTGGCGACTATTCTGCGCCTTTGCCATGAGATGCGTGTGCCCGTCGTGCCGCGCGGGGCGGGCACGTCGCTGGCCGGCGGCTCGCTACCCAGCGCCGACAGCGTGGTGCTGGGCGTCGCGCGGCTGAACGAGGTGCTGGAGACGGATCTTGCGAACCGGTTCATCCGCGTCGGCGCGGGCCGCACGAACCTGAGCGTGACCGGCGCGGTCGAGTCGGACGGGTTCTTCTACGCGCCGGATCCCAGCAGCCAGCTGGCCTGCGCCATCGCCGGCAATATCGCGATGAATTCGGGCGGCGCGCATTGCCTGAAATACGGCGTGACCACGAACAATCTGCTGGGCGTCACGCTGGTCACGATGGACGGCACGGTGCACGAGATCGGCGGCGCGCATCTGGATTCTGGCGGGCTGGACCTGCTGGCGCTGATCTGCGGCAGCGAGGGACAATTGGGCGTCGTGACCGAGGCGACCTTGCGCATCCTGCCGAAGCCCGAGGGCGCGCGCCCGGTGCTGATCGGCTTTGACAGCTCCGAGGTGGCAGGCGCCTGCGTGTCGGACATCATCAGGGCGGGCGTCCTGCCCGTCGCCATCGAATTCATGGACCGCCCCTGCATCCGCGCGACCGAGGCGTTCGCGGGCGCGGGTTATCCCGATTGCGAGGCGCTGCTGATCGTCGAGGTCGAGGGCAGCGCAGCCGAGATCGACGCGCAGCTCGAGATCATCCTCGAGATCGCGCGCGGCCATGACCCGGTCGAGCTGCGCCAGAGCGCGTCGGCGGAGGAAAGCGCGCGGATCTGGCTGGGCCGCAAGTCCGCCTTCGGCGCGATGGGGCAGATGGGCGATTACATGTGTCTGGACGGCACGATCCCGGTCAATGAACTGCCCTTCGTGCTGCGCCGCATCGGCGAGATGTCGGCGGAGTTCGGGCTGCGTGTCGGCAATGTCTTTCACGCAGGCGACGGGAACATGCACCCGCTGATCATCTATGACGCCAACACGCCGGGCGATCAGGAGAAATGCGAGGCGCTGGGCGCCGAGATCCTGAAGCTTTGTGTCGAGGTGGGCGGGTGCCTGACGGGCGAGCATGGGGTCGGGATCGAAAAACGCGATCTGATGGACTATCAGTTCACGCCTGACGATCTGGACATGCAGATGGCCGTCAAGGATGTGTTCGACCCCCGCTGGCTTCTGAACCCCGGCAAGGTGTTTCCGTTGGCGCAAAGCGCGGCGCGGCGGATGGCGGCGGAATGACCGGCGCCCGTGCCGTCCGGCTTCGGCCGGCGATGAGTATTTGAAGGAAGATGAAAGTGATGCGTCCCGGCAGCGAAGCGGAGCTTCAACGGATCGTCGCGCATGCGCACGCGCCGCTGCGCGTTGTCGGTGGCGGCACACGCAGCTTCGGACTGGCGCGGGGGGATGTGCTGTCGGTGGCCGGGCTGCGCGGCGTGACGCTTTACGAGCCGGGGGCGCTGACGCTGGTGGTGCAGGCCGGCACGCCGCTGGCCGAGGTCGAGGCGCTGCTGGCACGCGAGGGGCAGTGTCTGCCGTTCGAGCCGATGGATCACCGCCCGCTGCTGGGAACGGACGGCGAGCCGACCATCGGCGGCATGGTTGCGGCGAACGCCTCGGGGCCGCGGCGCATCTCCGTCGGGGCCTGCCGCGATTTCCTGCTGGGCGTGCGGTTCGTCGATGGCATGGGGCGGGCGCTGAAGAACGGCGGCCGGGTGATGAAGAATGTCACCGGCTATGATCTGGCGCGGCTGATGGCGGGCAGTCACGGCACCCTTGGCGTGCTGACAGAGGTTTCGCTGAAGGTGTTGCCGGTGGCGCGCGCCTCGGCAACGCTGGCGCTGGAGGGGCTCGAGCCGCAGCGCGCCGTGGCGGCGCTGTCGCGGGCGCTGGGCTCGCCCTTCGAGGTTTCCGGCGCGGCGCATGTGGCGGCGGGAGGGGCGCGCACGCTGATCCGGCTGGAAGGGTTCGAGGCCTCGGTCGACTACCGCGCCGCACGTTTGTGCAGCCTGCTGGCGGATTTCGGGGATTGGCAGGTTCTGGACGGCGCGGCCGAGGTCTGGCGCGAGGTGCGCGATGCGGCGGCGCTGGGGCCGGGCGATGTCTGGCGTGTGTCCGCCCGCCCATCGGACGGTCCTGCGCTGGCGGCACGTGTGCCGGGGGCGCAGGCGGTGTTCGACTGGGGCGGGGGGCTGATCTGGCTGGCCGTGCCGGAGGGGACGGACCTGCGCGCCGCGCTCGGGGCCTTTGACGGGCACGCGACGCTAGTGCGGGCGGCGCCGGAGGTGAAGGCGCGGCTGGGGAGCTTTGCCCAGTCGCCGCCGCCGCTGGCCGCGATCGAGGCGGGGCTGCGCGCGCGGTTCGACCCGAAGGGTCTCTTCGATCCGGGGCTGAAGGCCCCCGTTGAAGGAGCCGCCTGATGCAGACCAGCTTTACCCCCGAGCAGCTGCGTGACCCCGATACCGAGCGCTCGAACCAGATCCTGCGGGCCTGCGTCCATTGCGGGTTCTGCACCGCGACCTGCCCGACCTATCAGCTGCTTGGCGACGAGTTGGACAGCCCGCGCGGCCGCATCTACCTGATCAAGGACATGCTGGAGAATGATCGCGTGCCGGATCCGAAGACGGTGCTGCACATCGACCGCTGCCTTTCGTGCCTTGCCTGCATGACGACCTGCCCGTCTGGCGTGCATTACATGCATCTGGTCGACCATGCGCGCGCCTATATCGAAGAGCGTTACAGGCGCCCCGTGGGCGAGCGTGCGCTGCGCTGGATGCTGGCGCGGATCCTGCCCTATCCGATGCGGTTCCGCCTCGCGCTGCTGGGGGCCAAGGCGGCGCGCCCCTTCGCGCGGCTGATGCCGGATGCGCGCCTGCGCGCGATGCTGGAGATGGCGCCGCGGCGCATCCCCCCGGTCAGCCGCAATGACGACCCGCAAAGCTTTGCGTCCCAAGGGCCGCGCCGCAAGCGGGTGGCGCTGATGACCGGCTGCGCGCAGAAGGCGCTGAACACGGACATCAACGACGCCACCATCCGCCTGCTGACGCGGCTGGGCTGCGAGGTGGTGGTGGCGAAGGGCGCGGGCTGCTGCGGTGCGCTGGTGCATCACATGGGCAAGACCGGCGAGAGCCATGCGGCGGCGGCGGCCAATATCCGCGCGTGGTGTGCCGAGATGGATGACGGGGGCCTCGATGCGATTGTCATCAACACCTCTGGTTGCGGCACGACGGTCAAGGATTACGTTCACATGTTCCGCAACGAGGGCCTTGCCGCCGATGCCGCGCGCGTGTCGGCGCGGGCGATGGACGTGACCGAGATCCTGGCCGATCTGGACCTGCCGGAAGGCGCGCCCAAGGGGCTGAAGGTGGCCTATCATGCCGCCTGTTCGCTGCAACATGGCCAGCAGATCAAGACCCTGCCCAAGGATCTGCTGAGACGGGCGGGTTTCGACGTGGTCGAGCCTGCGGACAGCCACCTTTGCTGCGGCTCGGCCGGGACCTACAACCTGATGCAGCCCGAGATTTCGCAGCAGTTGAAGGCGCGCAAGGTAAGGACGCTGGAGGCGCGGGCGCCGGATGTCATTGCGGCGGGCAACATCGGCTGCATGATGCAGATCGGCAGCGGTACCGACGTGCCGGTGGTCCACACGGTCGAGCTGCTCGACTGGGCGACAGGCGGGCCGGTGCCGCCCGGCCTGCGGGACCCTGAAGGAGCCGGGCGGCGTGCCTGAATTTTGCCTCAAAGCGTGGCTATCCGCGGGTGGACGGAGTCCTCAACATCGGAGACATGCATGCTGCGCCCCCTCCTTGCGGCCCTGACGCTGACTCTGGCGGCGTCTGCGGGTCACGCGCAGGATACCCGGTTGAAACGGCTCGATACCGGCGACGATGGGCGCGGCTGGGAGGCGGTGGGCCGGCTGGAGCTGGCCGGGCAGGGGTTTTGCACCGGGGCGCTGATCGCGCCCGACCTGGTGCTGACGGCGGCGCATTGCCTGTTCGACAAGGTAACGGGCGCGCGGCTGAACGATGAGAAGATCGAGTTTCTTGCCGGCTGGCGCAATGGCCGCGCCTCGGCCTATCGCTGGGTCAGGCGGGCGGTGGTGCATCCCGCCTACGCGTTCGGCGGCGCTGTTGCGGCCGAGCGCGTGCGCAATGACGTCGCCCTGCTGGAGCTGCGCCACCCGATCCGCAACGCCCGCGTCGTACCCTTCGGCACCGACAAGCGGCCGCGGGCAGGGCAGCGCGTCGGCATCGTCAGCTATGCGCGCGGGCGCTCCGAGGCGCCGTCGCTCCAGGAGGTCTGCGACGTCATGGCCAACCAGGAGGGGGTGCTGGTGATGTCCTGCGACGTGGATTTCGGCAGCTCCGGCGCGCCCATCTTCACCTTCGACGGCGGCGCGCCGCGAGTCGTTTCGGTGGTCTCGGCGATGGCCGAGGTCGAGGGGCGCAAGGTATCGCTCGGCACGCAGCTCGAGCTTCCGCTGGAGGTGCTGAAGGCCTCGCTGGCGCCGGGCGCGGACGGGCGCGTGGGCAGCGGGGCGCATATGTCAGGTGTGAGCCAGACGCGCCAGACCGGCGCCAAGTTCGCCAAGCCATGAGGGCGCGGGCGCTTCTTCTTCGCGCGGCGCTGGCGGGGTGGGCAATGGCCGGGACGGCATCGGCCAGTGGTCTCATCCGCCTGACCGACCGTGACGATCTCTTCGGCTGGGAAGCGGTCGGGCGGCTGGAGCTGGGCGCGGACGGCTATTGCACCGGCGCGCTGATCGCGCCGGACCTCGTGCTGACCGCGGCGCATTGCGTCTATGACAAGAGCGGCGGGCCGATCGGCCAGGACAGGATGACCTTCCGCGCCGGGTTGCGCGACGGGCAGTTCATTTCGCAAAGCGGCATCCTGCAGGTTGCGGCGCATCCCGGCTATGTGCCCGCCAGGGCCCTGACCGGCGAGATGGTGCGCCATGACGCCGCCCTGCTGAAGCTGGATACGCCCATTCCGGCGGCGGTGGCCAGCCCCTTCGCGCTGGCGGGTGCGGGCCGCGTCGGGATGCGCGTCAGCGTGCTGTCCTACGGGCGCGGGCGGGATGCGGCGCTGTCATGGCAGCGCGATTGCGGCATCACCGGCGCAGGCCGGGGCGTGATGCAGTTCGACTGCGACGTGACCTTCGGCTCGTCCGGGGCGCCGGTCTTCGTTCGGGCGGCGGGCGGCAACGCGCGCATCGTCTCGCTGATTTCGTCCGGGGGCGGCGACAAGGCTTATGGCATGCAGTTGCCGGAGATCGTGGAGGATCTGAAACACGTGCTGCGCGCGATGCCGCGCCTTGCCCCCGCGATGCCGCGCCGCGTGCAGGTCGGGCAGGGAGGCGGCGGGATCGGCGCCAAATTCCAGAAGCCTTGAGCCGCGCGGGCGCTCTATTGAAACCGTTCTGCGGATTACCCAAATATGACTTGCCGGGTGCCTTACGGGTCCGCGCAGACGACCGCCTGTCCCATCTGGGAAGGCATTTCATAATGGTATCGCTCAATGGAGGATGACCCATGCGAAACTTCGACCTGGCCCCGCTTTACCGGGCCACTGTCGGCTTTGACCAGATCGCCGATGTGATGGACCGCGTGCTGTCCAGCGACGTCGCCCAGCCGACCTATCCGCCCTACAATATCGAGAAGACGGCCGAGGATGCCTGGCGCATCTCGATCGCCGTCGCCGGGTTCGCCGCGGACGATCTGTCGGTGGAACTGCGCGAGGGCGCGCTGATCGTTTCGGCCCGGAAGGCCGATGACGACCAGAAGCGCACCTATTTGCATCGCGGCATCGCCACCCGCGCGTTCGAGCGGCGGTTCCAGCTTGCCGACCATGTGCGGGTGACCGGCGCGACCCATGCCGACGGCATGCTGCATATCGACCTGGTGCGCGAAGTGCCCGAGGCGCTGAAGCCGCGCCGCATCGCGATCGAGAGCCGCAAGGGCGGCGACAAGGATGTCGTGGACGCCAAGGCGGTGAACTGAAGCGTTCCGCACTTTTCGCCTCTATCTGATGTCTCAGGTTGAAGGCCACCGCTCCAAGACGACAGCGCCCCGCCGGATACCCAGCGGGGCGCTTGATTCTCGTCGCTTGGCTTCAGCTCAGACCGACAGGCAGACGTATTTCATCTCGAGGTAATCCTCGATGCCGTGATGGCTGCCCTCGCGGCCAAGGCCCGATTGCTTGACGCCGCCGAAGGGCGCCAGCTCGGTCGAGATGATGCCGGTGTTCACGCCGACGATGCCGTATTCCAGCGCCTCGGCCACCTTGTAGACGCGGCTGAGATCCTTGGCGTAGAAATAGCTGGCAAGGCCGAAGATCGTGTCGTTGGCCATCGCGATCACGTCATCCACGGTGTCGAACTTGAACAGCGGCGCGAGCGGGCCGAACGTCTCGTCCGTGGCGAATTGCATGTCCTGCGTGGCGCCGGTGACGATGGTGGGGGGCAGGAAATACCCCTCGTGCTGGGACGGCTCGCCGCCGCCCAGGATGACCGTGCCGCCCTTTGACTTGGCGTCGGCGATATGCTCCTGCACCTTGTCGATGGCGTCCGCGTTGATGAGCGGGCCAAGGGTCACGCCCTCTTCCAGACCGTCGCCCATCTTGAGCTTTTCGGTGGCCGCCTTCAGCCGCTTGGCGAATTCGTCATAGACGCCGGCCTGCACATAGATGCGGTTGGCGCAGACGCAGGTCTGGCCGTTGTTGCGGAACTTGCACATGATGGCGCCCTCGACGGCGGCATCGAGATCGGCGTCGTCGAAGACGATGAAGGGCGCGTTGCCGCCCAGCTCCATCGAGCATTTCATCACCTGATCGGCGGCCTGCTTCAGCAGGATGCGGCCCACTTCGGTGCTGCCGGTGAAGGTCAGCTTGCGCACGGCGGGGTTCTCGCAGAACTCCTTGCCGACATCGGACGAGCGCGAGGAGGTGACGATGTTGAAGACGCCCGCCGGGATGCCCGCACGCTCGGCCAGAACGCCCATGGCGGTGGCGCTGAGCGGCGTTTCAGCGGCGGGGCGTCCGACAAAGGCACAGCCCGCGGCCAGCGCCGGGGCGGCCTTGCGGGTGATCATCGCATTGGGGAAGTTCCACGGCGTGATCGAGGCGGCAACGCCGATGGGCTGCTTGATGACCATGAGGCGCTTGTCGCGCTGGTGGCCGGGGATCATCTCGCCGTAGATGCGCTTGGCCTCTTCGCCGAAGAACTCGATGAAGGAGGCGCCATAGGCGATCTCGCCCTTGGCCTCGGCCAGCGGCTTGCCTTGCTCGGCGGTCAGGATGGTGCCCAGATCGTCCTGGTTCTCCATCATCAGGTCGAACCACTTGCGCAGGACGGCGGCGCGCTCCTTGCCGGTCCACTTGGCCCAGTCCTTCTGCGCCTTCTCGGCGGCGGCGATCGCCTCGGCCACCTGATCGCGGCTAAGGTCGGCGACCTGCGCGATGACGTCGCCGCGCGCGGGGTTCCTGACGTCGAAGGTCTTGTCGCCGCTGACCCACTTGCCGTTCACATAGGCCTTGTCGGCCAGAAGCTCGGGATCCTTGAGCAGGGATTTCAGGTCTGTCTTGCTCATGTCATGCGTCCTTTCGTGTTGTCCTCGCGCAGAGCCAAAGCACCTTGCGCCGGTCTTGTCCAGATGTGCCGCCGGGGGCGGTCAATTGTTGCCCAGGTATCTGGTCTGAACGCGCGCCCATGCGTCGCTGCGCAGATAGCCCAGCAGGGCGCGGTTCATCGGCTCGCGCAATTCGGAATCGGTCGGCAGGGCGATTCCGTAATCCTGCCGTCCGATGGCATCCTCCAGGATGCGCAATTCGCCCTCGTAATCCTGCACGGCGATGTATTGCATCAGCGGCTTGTCATGGACAAACGCGCCGATCTGCCCCGCCAGCAGCGCGTCGAACCCGGCCTGGACATCGTCGAAATGCGCGATGCGCAGGCCGCGCGCGGCCATTTCTTCCGACGCCGTGGTGTCGCGCACCACGCCGATGCGGATATTCTGCAGATCCGACACATTCTTGATCGGAGTGCCGAGGCTGCCGACGGTCAGCGACGCCGCGATGGCGGCGGTGAAGCTGGCGACGATCAGCATGGCGGTGAACATCCAGATGACCCCCACAATGCGCCCGCCCAGGGTGCGCGGCGCCTTGTCGCCGTAGCCGACGGTGGTCATCGTCACGGCGGCCCACCAGAATCCGTCGCCCAGGCCTTGGGCGGTGCCTTTCGGGAATTCGTCGTTATGGCCACGCTCGAAGGCCCAGACGGCGGCACCGGCAATCAGCAGCACGGTCGACAGCGTGGCGATGGCGACGGCGAATTGCCAGGTGAAAAGGTTGCGCACCACCTGGAACCAGCCGGTGCCGGCATCCGGGTCAACCGCGATGCCAAGGCCGGTCGTGTAGTAGGGAAAGGTGAAATCCAGCTCGGCCTCGCGCGCCGGCGTGATGGTCAGCGCGGCCGCCGCGGCATCGACCTCGCCGGTCTTGACCGCGTTCAACATGCCATCCAGCGTCTCTTCGCGCCAGTCGACGGTGCGGCCCAGCTCGGCCGCGATGGCGGTGACGGCGTCGATGGCAAGGCCGGTCCAGACCCCGTCTGCGCCGACAAAGGCGAAGGGCGGCGCATCCTTGGTGGCAATCACCAGCGGCGCGGCATCGGCCACCGTCTTCACGCCCGGATCCTGCGCGCCCATCTCCTGCGCATGGCCGGGCAGCGCGCCGACTAGCAGGGCGGGAAGAAGCGTCATCACGCGAAGGAGGGCGGCGATACGGGAAATGGTCAAGGTCCGGGGCTCCGTTCAGGCGTCGGCCCGTGCCTTATCCAAATTCGGCGCCGCGCGCGCAAGGGGGTGAGCGGGGGCGGCGGGCTCAGGCATCGCCGCCGAACAGCGCGGACCAGCAGGCAGCGGTATCGTTCGGGTCGGGCTGCGCGAGGTGGACCGCGCGCGCGATGGCGCGGGCCAGGCAGGTTGCTGCGGCGTGGCCGAGAAGCATGGTCTGCGCCCCTTCGACCGGCCGTGCGCCGGTGCTGGCGGCGAAGACCAGATCGCCGTCCATCGGTGTGTGCGACGGCAGCAATGCGCGCGCCATGCCGTCATGCGCCGCTGTCGCCATGCGGGTGCATTGCGCCTGGCTGAGCGCCGCGTCGGTGGCGACGATGGCGATGGTAGTGTTGCCGCCGCCGCCCAGTTTCGTGCGGGGCAGGTGGACTTCGCCGAACTCACGCGCGGGGCCAAGGCCGCCGAATTCCGCCCCGATCTCGAACGGGGCGGCCCAGAAATGCGGCCCCTCCGCCACGGTGGCCGAGCCGAGCGCGTTGACCGCCACCAATGCGCCGACCGTGTGACCCGTCGGCAGCACGCAGGACGCCGAGCCGAGACCACCCTTGAGCGTGGCGGTGACCGCGCCCGTACCCGCGCCGACGCTGCCCAGCGCGAACGCGCCGTCCGCCGCGTCCAGTGCCGCCGCCCCAAGCCTGCGATAGGGGTTCTGCGTCCAGTCCTTGGTGCCGCCGTTCAGCAGATCGAACAGGATCGCCGCCGGTACGATCGGCACGCGCACATCCCCCACGGCAAACCCGCGCCCCGCCGCACGCAGGCCCTCCGCCACCCCCGACGCCGCGTCGAGCCCGAAGGCCGAGCCGCCCGACAGCACCAGCGCATCCACCTGTTGCACCGTCCGGTCCGGCGCCAGCAGGTCGGTTTCCCGCGTGCCGGGGGCGCCGCCCATCACATGCACGCCCGCAGTGAAAGGCGCATCCGCCGTCAGCACCGTTACGCCCGATTTCAGCGCCCGATCCTCGGCGTTGCCGACGCGCAGGCCCTCCACATCCGTGATCAGGTTCAGCGGTCCGGTCGGCATGGGCATGGCGGCATCTCCGATGGCTTGCGAAATATCTTGCCAGAATGAGCGGGATCGGCAAGAAAAGCTTCAGGCCGGAGCGGTGGCGCCGCTCGCCCGAATCGCGCATCCTGGTCGGGCCAAAGCCGCATTCATCAACAGTCCTGAACGCCGGGACCTTTCTGCAAAAGGAAGGGTCGAAATGACTGCACGTCCTGAAATGTATCGTTTCCACAACGGCGAGAAAGCCCCGCTTCAGTTCGAGGCGGCCGAATATGAGGCTCGCCTGAAGGGCCTGCGCGCGCGCATGTCCGATCTGGGCGTCGACGTGGCCGTTTTCACCTCGATGCACAACATCGCCTATTACAGCGGCTTCCTCTACTGCTCCTTCGGCCGCCCCTACGGCCTTGTCGTCACCGCCGATCAGGATGTGACCATTTCCGCCGGCATCGACGCGGGGCAACCCTGGCGCCGCAGCCATGGCGACAACATCACCTATACCGACTGGCAGCGCGACAATTTCTGGCGCGCGATCCTCTCCGTTTCCGGCGAGGGCAAGGTCATCGGCTACGAGGCCGACCACCTGACGCTGCTGCAGAAATCCAAGCTGGACAACTTCCTCAAGCCGTCCAGATCGGTCGATATCGCGCCGACCACGATGGTGCAGCGCATGCACAAGAGCCAGGCCGAGATCGACCTGATCCGCCGCTGCTGCAAGGTCGCCGACGTCGGCGGCTACGCGATCAAGGACGCGGTCAAGACCGGCACCCGCGAGATCGACGTCGCCATCGCGGGCCGAGACGCGATGGAGCTGGAGATCGCCAGGGAATTCCCCGATGCGGAATACCGCGATACCTGGGTCTGGTTCCAGTCGGGCATCAACACCGACGGCGCGCACAACCCTGTCACCGCGCGCAAGCTGGAGCATGGCGATATCCTGTCGCTCAACACCTTCCCGATGATCAGCGCGTATTACGTCGCGCTCGAGCGCACGATGTTCGTGGGCGCGGTGGATGACGCTTCGCTCAAGATCTGGGAGGCGAACGTCGCCGCGCATGAATACGGCATGAGCCTGCTCAAGCCCGGCGTTTCCTGCGCGGAAGTCACGCACAAGATCAACGATTTCCTCGAAGAGCGGCAACTGCTGCAATACCGCACCTTCGGCTACGGCCACAGCTTCGGCATCCTGTCGCATTACTATGGCCGCGAGGCGGGGCTGGAGCTGCGCGAGGATATCGACACGGTGCTGGAGCCCGGCATGGTCATCTCGATGGAGCCGATGCTGACCCTGCCCGAGGGTCAGCCCGGCGCCGGCGGCTATCGCGAGCATGACGTCCTGATCATCACCGAGGACGGCAACGAGGACATCACCGGCTATCCCTACGGCCCGGATTTCAACGTCGTCGGCTAAGGCGGTCCGGATGTGTTGATGCGGGGGCGGCCTCACAGGGCCGCCCTTTCGCTGTGTTCGGGCGTTGCCGGAACGCGCGGCGCGCCTAAGGGTTGTAACCACATGGTTGCCTTCAGTCTGCTGTCCGCCCTTGTCTTTGCGACGATCCATATCGGCATCGGGTGGCTCACCGTCCTCGACAAGACTCCGCGCAGCAGGTGGCTCAGCGCCGCCGGCGGTATCTCTGTCGCCTATATCTTTCTGCATGTGCTGCCCGAACTGGCCCAACATCGCGCCACCTTCGCCGAACAGCTGGGCACGAGCGAGGCGATGGCGGAAAGCATCGTCTATTCGCTGGCGCTGGCCGGGCTCATCGCGTTTTACGGGCTGGAAAAAGCGATCAAGCCGCCCCGCGCCCGGACCCGCCGCGCCGATGGCACAGGGCCGCCCCGGGGTGGGGTCTTCTGGCTGCATATCGGCTCGTTCGCGCTTTATAACGGCATCATCGGATATCTTCTGCTGCACCGCGAAGAGGCCGGGCCGTGGTCGTTGGGGATCTACAGCACCGCGATGGCGCTGCACTTCATCACCAACGATTTCGGACTGCGCAAGGATCACAAGCATCGCTATGACGCGATTGCCCGCTGGATCATCGCCGGCGCGGTTCTGGGCGGCTGGGGCCTCGGGTTGGTGGCGGACCTGGGCGAAGTCTGGATCGCGTTCCTGTTCGCCTTCCTCGCGGGCGGTGTCGTTCTGAACGTGCTGAAAGAGGAGTTGCCCGAAGAACGCGAAAGCCGGTTTTGGCCATTCGTGGGGGCGGCGCTTGTCTACGCCGCTTTGCTATTCGCGGTCTGACGCGCGGCAAATGCCCGATTTTTTCGGGTGATCCAACCGCCTCGTTCGGTTCAGCAAGCGTTGCCCCGCGCCACTTGATGTTTCCATGTCGCGCAAATCCGCTCTAGACTTGGGGCAAGAAAACTGCGGGGGCGATGTGCTGGCATTGCTGAAACTCATCGTCATCGGCGGGGCCATCCTGACGGCGATCTACATCGCGCTGTCGATCTGGTCGCGCCGCATGCGGCGCGGCAGGCTGACGCGCGAATGGGAGGACACCGGCCGCCCCGGCGAACGGCAGGCCTTCATCGAGGCGGGGCTGAAAGAATATGACGGATCAATGCGGCGAAAACTGATCTGGGGCGTTTACATCGTGCCGATGGCCGTTATCGCGGCGATCATATATTGGACGAATTTCAAGTGAGGGGGCCCGAATGGTCTATGTAAAGTGGGTTTTCTGGGGCATCTTCTGGATCATCGTCGCCGCGTTCCTGCACTACACCTTGCCGCAGCACGACATCGTGCGCATCACCGACACTTATGAAAAGCGCGTCGATTTCGGCGAAAACTCGATTTTCTGGTCCAATTCCGGCAGCGGCAATGCCGACGCGCCGCTGAACCGCGACGTGTTCTTCATCCAGGCGTTCCGCACCAACGGCAAGCCGATGATCTACCGCAACGAGGATACGGGCTGGGGCTGGCCGCCGTATTTCAAGTTCGACACGTCCAACCTTCAGGCCGAGGCGTCGGACCTCATCTCAAAAAAGAGCGCGGCGCAGGCGCAATGGGTGTCGATCACGCATTACGGCTGGCGCAACGAATTCCTGTCGATCTTTCCGAACGCCGTCGCCGTCAAGCCGGTCGAGGGGCCGGATGCGCGCATCATTCCCTGGGTGAACATCATCATTCTGACCCTTCTGGCGGCGCTTGTCTGGGGCATCTGGGCGCGGTGGCGGAAATTCCGCGTTCGCCGGCAGGAGCGCAAGTTCGACGAATACACCGACGGCTGGGGCTAGGCGGCAGCCGCTTCGCGCGGAAATGTTCGCCCCCGGCATCGGGCCAGATTGCGCGCCGGATAGGTCCAGTCTAGCGTCAGGGAATGGCAATTCCGGTCGAAAGCTTTTTCCTCAGCCCAAGCGAGGCGGGCACGCTTCAGGCGCGCATCCAGCAGATGATCGCCGAAGGCATCCTGTCGGGCCGCCTGAAACAGGGCGAGCGTCTGCCGTCCTCGCGCCGCCTCGCCGCGCACTTGGGCGTCAGCCGCATGACCGTGACGCTGGCCTATACCGACCTTCAGGCGAACGATTACCTGACGGCGCGGGACCGTTCCGGCCATTACGTGTCCGAGACGGCGCCCGAGCCGCCGCGCTTTGCCTCGCGCCACCCAAGGCAGGACAGCATCGACTGGTCCCGCGCGCTGGGGCGGCGATATACCGGGGGCGCGACGCCCGACAGACCGCTGAACTGGGCGGATTATCCCTATCCCTTCCTCTACGGGCAGAGCGACCCGAAGCTGTTCGATCACGCCAACTGGCGCCATTCGGCGCTCAAGGCGCTGGGGCTGAAGGACTTTCACGCGCAGGCCACGGATTGTTACGACCGCGACGATCCGCTGCTGATCGAATTCATCGCCCGCCACACGCTGCCCCGGCGCGGCATCCTGGCCGAGCCGGACGAGATCCTCGTCACCATGGGCGCGCAGAACGCGCTGTGGCTGACGGCGCAGGTGCTGCTGACCCAGCGGCGAACGGCTGTGGTCGAGGATCCCTGCTATTACGGGCTGCGCGATATCCTGACGCAGTCGCGCTGTCATACCGCCGCCGTCGCGGTGGATGCGGGCGGCCTGCCGCCCGATGCGCTGCCAAAGCGCGCCGACGTGATCTTTACCACGCCCAGCCATCAATGCCCGACCAACGCCACCATGCCGGTGGCGCGCCGCCGCGCCTTGCTGGCCAAGGCGCGGGACATGGACGCGCTGATCGTCGAGGACGACTACGAATTCGAGATGGCGTTTTTGACCGCACCGTCGCCGTCGCTGAAATCGCTGGATCGCGACGGGCGCGTGATCTATGTCGGCAGCTTTTCCAAGTCGATCTTTCCGGGCCTGCGGCTTGGCTACCTTGTCGGCCCGCGCCCCTTCATCCGCGAGGCGCGCGCGCTCAGGGCCAGCGTGCTGCGCCACCCGCCCGGCCTGATGCAGCGCACGGCGGCCTACTTCCTCAGCCTTGGCCACTATGACGCGCTGATCCGCCGCACCTCGCGCGCCTATGCCGAACGCCGCCGCGTGATGGAGGCGGCGCTGGCGCAGCATGGCCTGACCGTCGCGGGGCGCGGCGTGCATGGCGGCTCATCCATCTGGATGCGCGCGCCCGACGGCATCGACATGAGCCGCATCGCCACCGACCTGCGCGGCAACGGCGTGCTGATCGAGCCGGGGGCGCCTTTCTTTCACGGCCCGCAAAGGCCGCGCAATCACTACCGGCTGGCCTATTCCTCGATCCCGTCCGACAGGATCGGCGCCGGCATCGCCCTGATCGCCGGCGCGTTGGGAGATTGGGGGTGACAAGCGGAACGAAGTTCTGCTTACCTTGGCAGGGACAGCACATGGTTCCGCCCCACCGCCCGAAAGGTCCACCCCCCATGTCGCACCATCAGCCCGATCTGGACCTCTCGCCGCCGGTCTCGGACGAGGTGCGCAGGACGACCTGTTACATGTGCGCCTGCCGCTGCGGGATCAACGTGCATATGAAGGATGGGAAGGTTGCCTATATCGAGGGCAACCGCGACCATCCGGTGAACCGCGGCGTGCTTTGCGCCAAGGGCAGCGCCGGGATCATGCAGCACAACTCGCCCGCGCGCCTGCGCGCGCCGCTGCGCCGCACCGGGCCGCGCGGATCGGGCGAGTTCGCGGAAATAAGTTGGGACGAGGCGCTGGGCCTCGCGACTGAATGGCTGGCGCCCCTGCGCGCGACGGCTCCCGAAAAGCTGGCCTTCTTCACCGGCCGCGACCAGAGCCAGAGCTTCACCAGCTATTGGGCGCAGAATTTCGGAACGCCGAATTACGCGGCGCATGGCGGCTTCTGCTCGGTCAACATGGCGGCGGCAGGCATCTACACGATGGGCGGCGCCTTCTGGGAATTCGGCACGCCGGATTGGGAGCATACGAGGCTGTTCATGCTGTTCGGCGTGGCCGAGGATCACGACAGCAACCCGATCAAGATGGGGCTGGCCAAGCTGAAGGCGCGCGGCGCTCGCGTGATCGGCGTGAACCCCGTCCGCAGCGGGTATAACGCCATCGCCGACGACTGGATTGGCATCACACCCGGCACCGATGGCCTCTTCATCCTGTCGCTGATCCATGAATTGATGAAGGCCGGCCGGATCGACGTCGACTACCTGTCGCGCTACACCAACGCGCCGGTGCTGGTGAATTGCGATCCGAAGTCGCCCGAACGTGGCCTGCTGCTGCGCGACGCGGAGGGCAGGCCGCTGGTCATCGACCGGAACACCGGCAGGCCCGCCCCCTTCGACGCGCCCGGCATCCGCCCTGACCTTCACGCAACGCACCGCGCCGCCGGGATCACGCACCGCCCGGTGATGCACCTGATGGCCGAGCAGTATCTCGACCCGCAATATGCGCCCGAGGCGGTGGCGGACCGCTGCGGCCTGACCGCGGCAAGGATCAGGGCGGTTGCCGCCGAACTGGCCCGCGTCGCCTTTGACGAGGCGATCACGCTGCGCCGCGAATGGACCGATTTCCGGGGCGAGACGCATGAGGCGATGATCGGCCGCCCCGTCAGCTTTCACGCCATGCGCGGCATCTCGGCCCATTCCAACGGCTTTCAGACCTGCCGCGCGCTCCATGTGCTGCAGATCCTTCTGGGCAGCGTCGAGGTGCCCGGCGGCATGCGCTTCAAACCGCCATACCCCAAGCCGGTGCAGGCCCATCCCAAGCCCCACGCGCGCAGCGCGCCGGCAACCCCGCTCGACGGCCCACACCTGGGCTATCCGCTCGGCCCCGAGGATCTGTGCCTGAAGGAGGACGGCACGCCCGCGCGCATCGACAAGGCGTTCACCTGGGAAAACCCGCTCAGTGCGCATGGCCTGATGCACATGGTGATCTCGAACGCCCATGCCGGCGATCCCTACCGGATCGACACGCTGTTTCTCTACATGGCCAACATGGCGTGGAATTCGTCGATGAATATCGGCGGCGTGACGAAGATGCTGACCGACACGGACGAGAACGGCGACTACGTCATCCCCCGCATCATCTATTCCGACGCCTACAGCAGCGAAATGGTCGCCTATGCCGACCTCATCCTGCCCGACACGACCTTCCTGGAGCGGTTCGACTGCATCTCGCTTCTCGACCGCCCGATCAGCGAGCCGGATGCCGCCGCCGACGCCATCCGCTGGCCGGTGGTGAAGCCCGAGCGTGACGTGCGCGGCTTCCAGTCGGTGCTGTGCGATCTGGGCGCGCGGCTGAACCTGCCTGGTTTCGTCACCGGCGATGGCCGCCCGAAATACGCCGATTACGCCGATTACATCACCAACCACGAGCGCAAGCCGGGGATCGGCCCGCTTGCCGGCTGGCGCATGGGCGCGCACGGCCTGACCCACGGGCGCGGCGCACCGAACGCGGCGCAGTTGGACAGCTATATAGAGAACGGAAGCTTCTGCGCGCTGCCCATCCCCCAGGACGCGCAGTATTTCAAACCGTGGAACATGGCCTACCAGCACTGGGCCGTGAAGATCGGCCTTGTCGACACCCCCCAGCCCTACCTCTTCGAGCTTTATGCCGAACCCCTGCGCCGCTTCCAGCTGGCCGCCGAGGGGCACGGAGACCGCCAGCCCCCCGATCACCTGCGCGAGCGCATCAAGTCCACGATGACCCCGCTGCCGATCTGGTATCCCGCGCTGGAGGATGGCCATGTCGATGGCGAGGAATTCCCGCTCCACGCCCTGACCCAGCGCCCGATGGCGATGTATCACAGCTGGGGCAGCCAGAATGCGTGGCTGCGCCAGATCCACGGGCACAATCCGCTCTACCTTCCCACCGACGTCTTCCGCGAGCACGGCTTCGCGGAGGGCGACTGGGCGCGGGTCACCTCGGCCCATGGCGACATCACCGTGCCGGTCGCGCATATGGCGGCGCTCAACCCGCGCACCGTCTGGACGTGGAACGCCATCGGCAAGCGCAAGGGCGCCTGGGCGCTGAAGGACGGCGCGCCCGAGGCGACCAAGGGCTTTTTGCTGAACCACCTCATCCACGAGCTTCTGCCGCCGCGCGGCGACGGCCTGCGCTGGGCCAATTCCGACCCCGTCACGGGTCAGGCGGCCTGGTTCGACCTGCGCGTGAAGATCGAAAAGGTGCCCGCCCCCAATCAGGCGCACCCGGTCATGCCGCGCATCGCGTCGCCCGTCGGGCAGGGGCCGGATCAACTGGCCTGGAAAGTGGGCAAATGAGGCGCCCCTGTCTTCATCTTGGCGACAATACTCCGGGGTCCGGGGCAGCGCCCCGGTCCGCCGCCTGCCACGAGGTGCCACGGCCATGACGCAGCTTCCCCCCTCCACCCCGCGCAAGCTGGGCCTCGTGATCGACCTCGACACCTGCGTCGGCTGCCACGCCTGCGTCATCGCCTGCAAGGGCTGGAACACCGAAAACTACGGCGCGCCGCTCAGCGATCAGCGGCCCTATGGCGCGGACCCGACAGGCACCTTCCTCAACCGCGTGCACAGCTACGAGGTGCAGCCCGAGGAAGGCGCGGCGCAGCTGGTCCACTTCCCGAAATCGTGCCTCCATTGCGAGGATGCGCCCTGCGTCACCGTCTGCCCCACCGGCGCCAGCTACAAGCGGGCCGAGGACGGGATCGTTCTGGTGAACGAGGCCGACTGCATCGGCTGCGGCCTCTGCGCCTGGGCATGCCCTTACGGTGCGCGGGAAATGGATGCGGCCGAGGGCGTGATGAAGAAATGCACGCTCTGCGTCGACCGCATCTATAACGAAAACCTGCCCGAGGAAGACCGCGAGCCCGCCTGCGTGCGCACCTGCCCCGCGGGCGCGCGGCATTTCGGCGATCTGGCCGACCCCGAAAGCCACGTGAGCCGCCTGACGGCGGAGCGCGGCGGGTTCGACCTGATGCCCGAGCAGGGCACGAAGCCGGTCAACAAATACCTGCCGCCGCGCCCGCGCGATAGGCTGGAACAGACGGACGTGCTGGCCCCCTTCCTCGATCCGGTCGCGGAGGATCGGCGCGGCTTTGTCGCGTGGCTCGACCGCGCGCTGGGGGCGCTCTGACATGCATCCGGCGCCGTCGGTCATCATCTTCACCACATTGTCGGGCCTTGGCTTCGGCCTGCTGGTCTGGCTGGGCCTCGGCCTCGTGACCCCGACCGGCTGGACCGCCTTCGCCTTCTTCGCCATCGCCTACCTGCTGGCGGTGGGCGGGCTCATCGCCTCGGTCTTTCACCTCGGCCATCCCGAGCGGGCGCTCAAGGCGTTCACCCAGTGGCGCACCAGCTGGCTCAGCCGCGAGGCATGGGCATCGGTCGGCGCGCTGATCGTGATGGCGCTCTACGGTGCGGGTCTCGTGTTCTTCGCGCGGCACTGGGCGCCGCTGGGCTGGCTGGGCGCGGCGCTGTGCCTTGCCGCCGTCCTTGCGACGTCGATGATCTACACGCAGATGCGCACCGTTCCGCGCTGGCGCACATGGCTGACGCCCGCGCTTTTCCTTGCGTTGTCGCTGGCGGGCGGGGCACTGCTGGCGGGCCAGGCGATGCTGGCGCTGATCCTGCTGCCCGTGGCCGCCTTCCTGCAGATCGCGTGGTGGCTGCGCGGCGACAGCGCGCTGGCAAAGTCCGGCACCGATCTGGCCAGCGCGACCGGCCTTGGCCCCATCGGCGCGCCCCGCGCGTTCGAGCCGCCGCACACTGGCACCAGTTACCTCACGCGCGAGTTCATCCACGTGGTCGGCCGCCGTCACGCGCAGACGCTGCGCATCCTTGCCTTCGCGCTGGGCTATGCGCTGCCGGTGGCGGCGCTGGCCCTGCCATGGCCGCATGTCGCGGCGGCGCTGGCGGTGCTGAGCCATGTGGCCGGCATTCTGGCCGCGCGCTGGCTGTTCTTTGCGGAGGCCGAGCATGTGGTCGGCCTCTATTACGGCGCGAGGCGCCCCCAAGGGAATGAAACCCGATGACCGACCGCAGGAACCGCCCGCTTTCCCCCGCCACGCGCCTGGCGCAGGCGCTGCACCATGTCGAGGAGCGGACGGGCGCGGTGACGCCTGCCATCCAGCTTTCGGCGACCTATGCGCGCGGCGCCGACTACGCACCGCGCCAGCCCTATATCTACCGCCGCGACAGCAACGAGACGACCCAGCAGGCAGAGGCGATCATCGCCGATCTGGAGGAGGCGGCGGCGACGCTGCTCTTCGCGTCGGGCATGTCGGCGGCGGGCGCGGTGCTGGAGGCGCTGCCGCCCGGCGCGCATGTGGTCGCGCCCGGCGTCATGTATCACGGGGTGCTGCAACAGATGCGCAAGCATCAGGCGACCGGGCGGCTGGCGGTGGATTTTCATGCCGCCGGCGATCTGGACGCGATGCAGGCCGCCATCCGCCCCGGCCGGACGGCGCTGGTCTGGGTCGAGACGCCGAACAACCCCGACTGGACCGTGACGGACATCGCCGCCGCCGCCGGCATTGCCCATGACGCGGGCGCGCGGCTGATCACCGACTGCACCGCGACGCCGCCCTGCTGCACGCGCGCGCTGGCGCTGGGGGCGGATATTTCGTTCCACTCGGCGACGAAATACCTGAACGGCCATTCCGACGTCACCGCCGGCGCGCTGTCGGTGCGCGAGACGGGTGCGCTCTGGGACGAGATCGCGGATGTCCGCAAGCTGCAAGGAACGGTCCTGCACAGTTTCGACGCGTGGCTGCTGATCCGGGGGATGCGCACGCTGATCCTGCGGGTGGAGCGGCAGACGCAAAGCGCGCTGAGCATCGCGCGGCATCTCGAAGGGCACGCGGCGCTGCAAGCGGTGCTTTATCCCGGCCTCGCGTCGCATCCCGGCCATGCGGTGGCGCTGCGCCAGACCGGCGGGCTTTTCGGCGGCATGATGTCGATCATAACTAGGGGCGACGCGCACACCGCCATCGACACCGCGCGCCATTGCCGCCTGTTCTATCCGGCAACGTCGCTGGGCGGCGTCGAAAGCCTGATCGAGCATCGCAAGACCGTCTCGGGCCCCGGTTTCGACGTGCACCCGAACCTTCTGCGCCTGTCGATCGGGATCGAGGATCCCGCGGATCTGATCGACGATCTGGAGCAGGCTCTGACCCGCGCGGCGGGTTGACCGGCGGCACCGGAGAGGCGCTTGTCCCGCTTGCCCTCCCGCCGGTCTGCGTCTAAAAAAACAGGATTATAGTCCTCTGGTGTTAAGAAGATGTCCCTCGATCTCAAAGGCGTTGTCAAACTCTCTCCCGAGGATATGCGTCGTAACCACGTGTTCGGCCACGCGATCCGCCACAGCCGCTTGCCCCTGTGCATCACCGACCCGGCCCAGCCGGACGAGCCGATCGTTTTCGCCAATCAGGCGTTTTGCGATCTGACCGGCTATGACGAGGCGGATTTCATCGGCAGGAACTGCCGTTTCCTGCAAGGCCCCGAAACCACGCCCGAAAGCGTCGAGGCTATTCGCGCCGCGCTGGCCTCCAACGAAGTGACGATGCACGAGATCGTCAATTACCGCAAAAACGGCGAGAAGTTCATCAACGCGCTGCAAATCGGCCCCGTCACGAACGATGAGGGACAGGTCGTCCTGCGCTTCGGCTCGCAAATGGAAATCTCGGCCGTGCGCGCAGCCGAGCGCGAGGCGGCGGCGCTGCGCACGGCAGAGTTGCTGCACAGGCTCAAGAACATCGTCAACGTGATGAGCGTCGTCATCAAGATGACCGCGCGCGACGAGACCGACACGCAGGAATACAGTGACAAGGTGATCGCCCGGCTGGTTGCCCTGGGCAACACCCATTTCGACACGATGACCAATTCGACGCCCGAGGCGCTGAGTTTCGAGCATCTGGCGCGCACCCTGCTGCTGGCCTATGCGCCCTTCGGCGAACGGCAGGTGCGCTTTCACGGCGACGAGGCCCTGCTGTCGGGCGGCATGGTGACGTCCCTGACGCTGCTGCTGCACGAACTGGCGACCAACGCGGTCAAGCATGGCAGCCTCGGCGCCGAAGGGGGGCGGGTCGATCTGTCGTGGACCGTGTCGCAGACCGGCGAATTCCGCATGACGTGGCACGAAAGCGGCGGGCCGGAGGTGACAGCGCCCGAACGCGAAAGCGGCGCGGGCATCGTGCAGAACCTCGTCAGTGCCTCCGATGGCGCACTGCATTTCGACTGGCAGCCCGAGGGGCTGATCGTCACGCTGGACCTGCCGATGGACGAGGGGTAGGGGCGGCGCCTATGTATCCCCGCCGCCGGTCGTGCCGAACCTGCCTTCGGCCCATTTCGACAGGCGCAGCATCGGGTAGCAATAGACGAAGTAGAAAAGCGCGATCAGGCTGTAGATGAACATGATGTCGCCCGGCATCCGCATGATCGCCACCTCGCCCTGGCGGGTCAGCTCGGAAATGCCGATGACCGACAGGACCGCCGTGCTTTTGATGACGATGACGTAGATGCTGGCCATCGGCGGGATCGTCAGCTTCAGCGCCTGCGGCACCACGATGTGCCGGTAGGTCTGCATTTTCGTCATCCCCACGGATCGCGCCGCCTCGGCCTGTCCGCTGGGCACGGCGTTGATCGCGGCGGCGACGATTTCCGTCACATAGCTGGAGGTGTAGAGCGACAGCGACACGATGGCCGCCGTGTAGCTGTCGAAGGACAGCCACGCGATGCCGGTCGCGGGCAGCACGAAATAGACGATGTAGAGCTGCACGAGGTAGGGCGAGCCGCGCAAGAGGTGCAGGTAGAGGTTGATCACGCCGTTCAGCAGCCTGAACCCGGTCGTCTTCGCCACCCCCAGCACGAATCCGATCAGCGATCCGATGGCGATGGCGATGATTGAGATCTGGAAGGTCAGCCACAGCCCCTCCAACATGAAGGGATAGAGCTGGACGACGATGCTCCACTTGTCAGCGATCCAGTCCATGTTCGGCCCCCCTCACGTCGATTGCCAGGCGCTGCCGCCCAGACGGTTCTGGACGATGCCCGACAGCACCAGCATCATGGCGTAGATCCCGAGATAGCAGACCGCGACGGTGACGTAGCTTTCGGTCGCCACCACGGTTTCGGAAAACATCAGCAGCCCCGCGCCCAGAAGCTCGAACACAGCGATGATGCTGAGCAGCGAGGTGTCCTTGATCAGCACGGCGGTCTGGCCCAGAAGCGGCGGCATGACATTTGCGAGGGCCTGCGGCAGGGTGACATGCCGCATCGTCTGGCGCGGCGTCATGCCGACCGACAGCGCCCCCTCGATCTGGCCCCTTGCGACCGAGCCGATGCCGGCGCGGATGATCTCGCCCATATAGGGCGAGGTGTGCAGCGTCAGCGCGATGATGCCAGACTGCACCTCGTCGAAAAGCATGCCTGACGGCATGATCGCCGGCAGGCCGTAATAGACCAGATAGATCTGCACCAGAAGCGGCGTCGAACGGATGAACTGGATATAACCCGCCACCGGCCGCCACAGCAGCGGATTTTCCGACATCCGCGCCAGCGCCAGCAGCGTGCCGAGGACCAGCGACAGCGCGAGGCAGACGGCGGAAATCCACAGCGTCTGCCAGATGCCTTGCGCAAAGACATCGGCATATTCCGACACCAGCCGGAGATTGAAATAGTCCTGAAGCCACATCATCGGCGGGGCGCGGTCCTGCGTGTCATGTCAGATGGTATCGGATCGGGAAAGACGGGCAGGGACGCCGCAGCGCCCCCGCCCCCGGCCATCACTTGTGATCGGCTTCCCATTCGGTGGAATTCCACCAGTAGTCGACCTTCTCCTGAAGGCGCCCGTCGATGCGGATCAGGCGGAAATAGTTGTTGAGGCTGTTCAGCAGATGCACCGAATCCGGCCGCACGGCAAAGCCCAGCGGCTCCTTGTTCAACTCGCCCTCAAGCTCCTTGATGCCGTCGATCGTCGAGATGAACCCCGACAGCGTGGCGCGGTCCGTGACGCCCGCCGTCGCGCGGCCCGACATCACCGCCTGCACCGACTGCGCGGTGCCGCCGGAGAATTCCTTCACCTCGGCCTCGGGCAGGAACTTGCGCGCCGCCGTCGCATAGGAGGATGCCTGCGTCGCCGCCAGTGTCACATCCGGCTTGTTCAGATCCTTCCAGCTGGTGAAATCGTTGCCTTCCTTGGTGAAGGCGACGGTTTCGGCAAAGAATACCGGCTCGGTGAACATGATCTGCATCGAACGCTGGGCGGTCGGCGTCATGTCTGCGGCGATGAAATCGGCCTTGCCCGAGGTCAGCGCCGGGATCAGGCCCTTCCAGTCGTAATCCTGCACGACCAGCTTGACGCCCATGTCGTCGGCCATCATCTGCGCCAGTTCCACGGCGAGGCCCGTGCGCTCGCCATTCTTGTCGATGAAGCTGACCGGCGGCCCCTGCGTCTGCACGGCAATGGTCATCTCGCCGGTGCGTACGATCTTCTCCATCGTGCTTTCGGCCCAGGACACGCTGGCCATTGCCGCCATCACGGCGCCGCCGATCAGTGCGGCGGTCAGGTTTTTCAGTTTCATTCGGTTTCTCCTCCTTGGTGAACTTTTTATACGCTACAGGATCTGGCTCAGAAAATCCTTCGCCCTGTCGGTCTGCGGGTTGTCGAAAAACGCGGCGGGCGTGTTTTCCTCGATGATGGCGCCACCATCCATGAAGATCATCCGGTCCGCCGCCTCGCGGGCAAAGCCCATCTCGTGCGTGACGACCGCCATTGTCATCCCCTCGGCGGCGAGGGCGCGCATCTGTTCCAGCACACCGCCCACGGTTTCGGGGTCGAGCGCCGATGTCGCCTCGTCGAACAGCATCACCTTCGGCTTCATCGCAAGGCTGCGCGCGATGGCGATGCGCTGCTGCTGCCCGCCCGACAGCATCACAGGATAGCTGTTTTCCTGATCGGGCAGCCCGACCTTCTTCAGCAGGTCGCGCGCGATCTTCTCGGCCTCGGCGCGTTTGCGCCTGGCCACGATGATCTGCGGCAGGACGATGTTTTCCAGCGCGGTCTTGTGCTGGAAAAGGTTGAAATGCTGGAAGACCATGCCGACCTCGGCGCGCAGGCGATTGATGTCGGTCTTCTTCGACGTCACCTCGACCCCGTCGATGACGATGCGGCCGCTATCGACAGGCTGAAGCCCGTTCAGCGCGCGCAGCAGCGTCGATTTGCCAGACCCGGACGGGCCGATGATGACGACGACCTCGCCCCGGTCGATGGTGGCGCTGACATTGTCCAGCGCGCGCACGTCGGCGCGGCCCTTCATGTGATAGGTCTTGCTGACCCCTTCGATGACGATCATCGGCTCGGTCATGTCGTCCTTTCCAAATCGCAGGGCAGGCGACCCCTGAAAGAATAGGCCACCGGCCCCGTCATCACGGCGCTGCCGTCCCCGCCGATGTCTATCTCGACGCTGCCTGCGCCCATTTGAACACGAACCGTGCCAATGTCCACCAGTCCGCGCATCTGCGCCGCGCGAACGGCGACGCAGGCGCCGGTGCCGCAAGCGCCGGTCAGGATGCCGGGCCGCTCATACACCTGCAAGCGGATCAGTTGCGGCCCCAGCACCTCGGCCAGCCCGACATTCACCTGCTCGGGGAAGAGCGGATCCGTCAGAACCGGACGCGCCAGCGCCGCAACGTCGAGCGACGGCAGGTCGTCGACGAAGAACGTCACATGCGGATTGCCGATCCATGACGCCACGCCATGCGCCAGCGGCCCGTGCGCCAGCGGCAGGTCCAGCGTATCGACCTCTCGCGCCAGTGGGAATGCCTGCCAGTCGTGCACGATCCGCCCCAACTGGACGCTGACCTCGCGCAGGCCCTTTCGCATGCAGCGCAGCACGCCCGCGCCGGTCTCCAGCGTCACGGCCTCCGCGCCGCGCTCTTCCAGAAGCAGCCACGCGGCGCAGCGTGTGGCGTTGCCGCAGGCGCCCACCTCGCGCCCGTCGATGTTGAGGATGCGCAGGCGGGCGTCGGCGCGCTGTGATCCTTCGATCACCAGAAGCTGATCGGCCCCCACCCCCACCTGCACGTCGCAGATGCGCACAATCTCGGCGATACCGGGCGCATAGGGATCATCGCGGCCATCGACGATGACGAAGTGGTTGCGCAGCCCGTGCATCTTGACGAACGGCCGGCCCTTGTCGGCCAGAACGTCGCTCCAGGGCTCACTCATCGTCATACCGGACCTTCGGACGCGGCGCGGCACATGCAGGATCGGGGTGGCCACGCTGTTGGCCTTTTCTTATCGCGGCATCGCGCCGCCATTGCAAGCCGCGCGCGCGCCCGCCTCAATGCCCGTTCAGCGGCGCGCCGCATCCGCAGCTTGAGCCGGGGCGCGCGTTCCTCTACCGATACGGCAGGCACATCGGACGAGGCGCATATGGCATTCACAATCGCAATCGACGGACCGGCGGCGGCGGGCAAGGGCACGGTGGGGCGCCGCGTGGCCGCGCATTTCGGCTTTGCGCATCTCGACACCGGTTTGCTCTACCGCGCCACGGGGCTGCGCACGCTGGACGGCACAGACGCGGTGGAGGCCGCGCGCGATCTGCGCGCCGAGGACCTGAAGGCGCCGGACCTGCGCACCCCCGAGGTGGGGCAGGCGGCCAGCCGCGTCGCCGCGATTCCCGAGGTGCGCCAGGCGCTGATCCACTTCCAGCGCGCCTTTGCCCGCCGGTCGGGCGGCGCGGTGCTGGACGGGCGCGATATCGGCACGGTGATCTGCCCCGATGCCGAGGTGAAGCTTTACGTCACCGCCTCCGACGATGTGCGCGCCGCGCGCCGCCTGGCCGAGCTGACCTCGACCGGCCACGCCGTCACCTATGACGAGGTGCTGGCCGACCTGCGCCAGCGCGACGCCCGCGACAGCGCCCGCGCCGCCGCGCCGCTGAAGCCGGCGGCGGACGCCATCGTGCTGGACACCTCGATGCTGACGATCGAACAGGCCGTCGCCGCCGCCATCGCCGAGGTCGGCCGCGTGCAGGGCCGCTGAGGCCCCTTGCCACCTTGCCATCGCGGCGCTTTGCGCATATATGCGCCGCTGTCACCAAGGCGTTAACCGCCGCAAATCCGACTGTTTCGAGCAGGGACCGGAGCTTCGGGCCCTTTTCAGCGTTTTGCGAATCGCCCGACCAACGAAATCCCGAAGACCGGCGGAGACAACCGCGCGGCCCGAATAGAACCGTATAAAGGAACCCGAGACCACATGGCTCACAACGCATCGATGGAGGAATTCGAAGCCCTCCTGAACGAAAGCTTCGAAATGGACACGCCCGAAGAGGGCTCGGTCGTCAAGGGCAAGGTCATCGCCGTCGAGGCGGGCCAGGCCATCATCGACGTCGGCTACAAGATGGAAGGCCGCGTCGATCTGAAAGAATTCGCAGATCCCGGCGAGCAGCCGAACATCAGTGTCGGCGACGAGGTCGAAGTCTTCCTGCGCTCGGCCGAGAACTCGCGCGGCGAGGCGGTCATCAGCCGCGAAATGGCCCGCCGCGAGGAAGCCTGGGACCGTCTGGAAAAGGCATATGCCGCGGAAGAGCGCGTCGAGGGCGCCATCTTCGGCCGCGTCAAGGGCGGCTTCACCGTCGATCTGGGCGGCGCCGTCGCATTCTTGCCCGGCTCTCAGGTCGATGTGCGCCCCGTGCGCGATGCCGGCCCGCTGATGGGCCTGAAGCAGCCGTTCCAGATCCTGAAAATGGACCGCCGCCGTGGCAACATCGTGGTGTCGCGCCGCGCGATCCTGGAAGAATCCCGCGCCGAGCAGCGCGCCGAGGTCATCGGCAAGCTGAGCGAGGGCGACACCGTCGATGGCGTCGTCAAGAACATCACCGAATACGGCGCCTTCGTCGATCTGGGCGGTGTTGACGGCCTTCTGCACGTCACCGACATGGCGTGGCGCCGCGTGAACCACCCGTCCGAGATCCTGTCGATCGGCGAGACGGTCAAGGTCCAGGTCATCAAGATCAACAAGGAAACGCACCGCATTTCGCTGGGCATGAAGCAGCTTCAGGAAGATCCGTGGGATCTGGTCGCCGCGAAATACCCGCTGGAATCCGTGCATACCGGCCGCGTGACCAACATCACCGACTACGGCGCCTTCGTCGAGCTGGAGCCGGGCGTCGAGGGTCTGGTCCACGTCAGCGAAATGTCCTGGACCAAGAAGAACGTGCATCCCGGCAAGATCGTGTCGACCTCGCAGGAAGTCGAGATCATGGTGCTGGAAATCGACCAGGCCAAGCGGCGCGTCAGCCTTGGCCTCAAGCAGACCATGCGCAACCCTTGGGAAGTCTTCGCGGAGACCCATCCCGAGGGCACCGAGGTCGAGGGCGAGGTCAAGAACATCACCGAGTTCGGCCTCTTCATCGGTCTGCCGGGCGATATCGACGGCATGGTTCACCTCAGCGACATCAGCTGGGACGAGCGTGGCGAGGATGCGATTCAGAACTACCGCAAGGGCGACGTGGTCCAGGCGGTCGTGTCCGAAGTCGATACCGACAAGGAGCGTATCTCGCTGTCGATCAAGAACCTCGGCGGCGACAAGTTTGCCGAGGCCGTCGGCGGCGTGAAGCGCGGCTCGATCATCACCGTTACGGTGACGTCGATCGAGGATGGCGGGATCGAAGTGGAGTACGAGGGCATGAAATCCTTCATCCGCCGCTCCGACCTTTCCCGCGACCGCGGCGAACAGCGCCCGGAACGCTTCAGCGTCGGCGACAAGGTGGACGTGCGCGTGACCAACGTGGATGCCAAATCGCACCGCCTCGGCCTGTCGATCAAGGCGCGCGAGATCGCCGAAGAGAAAGAGGCCGTGCAGCAGTATGGCTCCTCCGACTCGGGCGCGTCGCTGGGCGATATCCTGGGCGCGGCGCTGAAGTCGGACAACGACTGATACGCAGGGGCCAAGGCCGCTTTTGAAATGATGGAGGCCCCGCATGAACGTGCGGGGCCTTTTGCATTTGGCCGGGCGCCAGCCATGGCACCACGCCGCTGTCTCTGTAACCCCGTGGCTGTACCGGTCTCCCCCCCTGCCTGGTGGTCACGGATGTCGAGGCGGTGCTGAATTTCTGCAATAATGCCTCCGGCGCATTCCGGCTCAGCGTTGCGCCTGAGCATGGCGGGGGCGCCGTGGGCGCCGCGAGGCTTATCGTCAGGCCGGATTCATGAGCGCGCAGAGCACCTCGGCGCTGGGATCGATGGTGATGGTGGCGGCGCCCTCGGTGACGGCGCCCTGGCCCGCTTCGAGGGTTCGCCCATCGATGGCGGCGCTACCCGAGACGCAGAAGGCGGCGATTTCGACGCGGTGCATTGGGGGCCGCCTTCGAAATCTTGAGTATTTGGGAGGAAGATGAAAGCCGGGCGCGTTCCGTGCGGCGCCCGGCGGGAGATCATCCCAGCGCGGCGGAACAGCGCGCGCAGGTGCCGGGGTGGGCGTGGGTGCCCACGTCGGGCAGGATCTTCCAGCAGCGCAGGCATTTGTCGCCCGGCGCCTTGTGGAAGGTCACGCCGATGCCTTCCGCCTCGGGCAGTTCGAACGCGCCCTGCGATGCCGCCCCTTCGGTCAGGGTGATGTCCGAGGTGATGCAGATATCCGCGAAGGGCACCGAGCGGAGCGCGGCAAGCGCGTCCGCATCCTCGACAAAGACCTCCGGCGCGGCTTCGAGCGACGAGCCGATGACCTTGTTCGTGCGCTCGATCTCCAGCGCCGCCGTCACCGCGCGGCGGGCGCGGCGGATATCGGACCATTTGGCGGCGAGGGCGGGGTTCAGCCAGGTTTCGGGCGTTTCGGGAATGTCCTGAAGGTGAACGGACGAGGCGGAGCCGGGGAACCGCTCCAGCCAGACCTCCTCCATTGTGAAGGCGAGGACGGGGGCCAGCCATGTGGTCAGCCGGTGGAACAGCAGGTCCAGCACCGTGCGCGCCGCGCGCCGCTGGACGGTGTCGCCGTCGCAATAGAGCACGTCCTTGCGCACGTCGAAATAGAAGGCCGAGAGGTCGAGCGTGCAGAAGTTGAAGAGCGCCTGAGCCACGCCCTGGAAATTGTAGGCGTCGTAGCCCTCGCGCACGCGGGCATCCAGCTCGGCCATGCGGTGCAGCACCCATTGTTCCAGCTCGGGCATCTGCTCGGCAGGGATGCGGTCGGAGTCCTCGAAATGCGCCAGTGCGCCCAGAAGGTAGCGCATGGTGTTGCGCATCCGGCGATAGCTGTCGGCCACGCCCTTGAGGATTTCCGGCCCGATGCGCAGATCGCCGGTATAGTCCGATTGCGCGACCCAGAGGCGCAGGATGTCGGCGCCGTACTGTTTGGTCACGTCCTCGGGGGCGACGGTATTGCCCAGCGATTTGGACATCTTGTTGCCCTTGGCGTCGAGCGTGAAGCCGTGGGTCAGCACGCCGCGATAGGGCGCGCGGCCCATCGTGCCGCAGGCCTGCAGCATCGACGAATGGAACCAGCCGCGATGCTGGTCCGTGCCTTCGAGGTAGAGATCGGCCAGCCCGTCCTCGGAGCCATCTTCGCGGTCGCGCAGCACGAAGGCGTGGGTCGAGCCGGAATCGAACCACACGTCGAGGATGTCATCGACCTTGTCCCATTCATCCGGGTTGACGATGCCCGACAGGAACCGCTCCTTGGCGCCCTCCTTGTACCACGCATCGGCGCCCTCGGTCTCGAAGGCGGCGAGGATGCGTGCGTTCACCTCTTCGTTGCGCAGCAGGAAACCCTCATCCGTGGGCAGCGCGCCCCGCCTGGTGAAGCAGGTCAGCGGCACGCCCCAGGCGCGCTGGCGCGACAGGACCCAGTCGGGCCGCGCCTCGATCATCGAATAGAGCCGGTTGCGGCCCTTCTGCGGGGTCCATGTCACCAGCTGGTCGATGGAGGTCAGCGCGCGCTGGCGGATGGTCTTGCCGTAGGTGTCCTGCCCGTCACCCACCGGGCGGTCGATGGCGGCGAACCATTGCGGCGTATTGCGGAAGATGATCGGCGCCTTGGACCGCCAGCTATGGGGATAGCTGTGCTCGGTCCGGCCGCGCGCGATGATGCTGCCCGCCTCGACCAGCCTTGCGATGACGGCGGTGTTGGCCTTGCCTTCCTTGCCCTTGCGGTCGAAGACCTGAAGGCCCGCGAAGAAGGGGACGTGGTCCAGGAATTCGGATTCCTCGCCGACGTTGTGGGTCATCCGGTCGATCCAGCCGCGTTTGACGAAGGCTTCGTAGTCATCCGCGCCGTGGCTGGGTGCGGTATGGACGAACCCGGTGCCGGCTTCGTCGGTGACATGATCGCCGTCGATCATCGGCACGGGGTAGTCCCAGAAGCCATTGGCGCCTTCCATGCCGGCGAAGGGGTGGGCGAGGGTGAGCGCGCCGAGTTCCTCGGCGGTGACGTCGCGGACGCGGGTGTGCCCGGTCACGCGCGCCTTGGTCAGCGTTTCCTCGGCCAGCGTGTCGGCGAAAAGGTAGAGATCGCCCGGTTTGGTCCAGCTTTCCTCCTCGGTCGTATCGACGCGGTAGAGGCCGTAGGAGATGGAGGGGTTGTAGGCGACTGCCTTGTTCGAGGGGATGGTCCAGGGGGTGGTGGTCCAGATGACGACGCGGGCGCCCGCCAGATCCCCGGCGGCGTTTTGCGCGGCGAATGCCACCCAGATCGTGTGGCTCTTGTGATCGTGATACTCGACCTCGGCCTCGGCCAGCGCGGTCTTTTCCACGGGCGACCACATCACCGGTTTCGAGCCCTGGTAGAGCGTGCCGTTCATCAGGAACTTCTGGAACTCCTCCGCGATGATCCGCTCGGCGCGGTAGTCCATCGTGAGGTAGGGATCGTCCCATTTGCCGGTGATGCCGAGGCGCTTGAACTCGGCGCGCTGGATGTCGATCCAGCCTTCGGCGAACTTGCGGCATTCCTGCCGGAAGTCGACGATGTCGACCTCGTCCTTGTTCTTGCCCTTGGCGCGATACTGTTCCTCGATCTTCCACTCGATGGGCAGGCCGTGGCAATCCCAGCCGGGGATGTAGCGCGCGTCGCGTCCCATCATCTGCTGGGAACGCACGACCATGTCCTTGAGGATCTTGTTCAGCGCGTGACCGATATGCAGATGTCCGTTGGCGTAGGGGGGGCCGTCATGCAGGGTGAAGGGCGGCCGGCCCGCGGCCTTGTCCCGAAGGCGCTCGTAGATGCCGATCTCCTCCCAGCGGGCCAGCCATTCCGGCTCTCGCTTGGGCAGGCCGGCGCGCATGGGGAAATCGGTCTGCGGCAGGCACAGCGTGTCTTTGTAGTCGGGGGCGGTGTGGATGGTGTCGGCGCACATTGCGGGCGTCCTTTGTCGTCGGATGTTCGGGTCATGTGAAAGGGCGGCGCGAGCGGCTCGAACGCCTCGGTCCCGGCGGCTCAGGTGTCAGAGCGCCGGGCATGTAATTCGGATGACGATCGCCATGGGGTGCATCATGGGCGGGTTATAGGGCGATGGGCGGGGCGCGTCCAGAGGGGGAAGGTGTGGCGGCGCGCGGTGGAACGGGCTGCGTTCAGCTGGGAAAAAGTCCGCTGAGCGCCGTGGTCAGCAGGCGCCGCACCTTGGGCCGCTTGCCGGGCGAGAAGGGCAGCGGGCGGCAGACCTCCATCGCGGCGACGCCGACGCGGGCGGTCAGCGCGCCGTTCACCACCCCTTCGCCGAAGCGGCGGGAGACCTTGGACAGAAGGCTGCCGCCCGCGACGCTGGAGATCACGTCGTCGCCGACGGCCACCGCGCCCGTCGCCACCAGATGCGTCAGCACGGCGCGGGTGAGGCGCAGGCTGCCCAGCGTGCCGGAGCGGCCGCCGTAGATTTCGGCGATGCGGCGGATCATGCGCAGGTTCGCGCTGAGCGCGACGGCGACATCGGCCAGCGCCAGCGGCACCAGCGCGGTGACGGCGGCGACCTGCCGCGCCGCGCCCTCGACCTGGCGCAGGGCGGCGGCGTCGAGCGGGGTCAGCAGCTCGGCCTCGGTAAGGGCCAGAAGCGTGTGCGCGTCGAACTGGTCGCCGCGCTGCTCGGCCAGCCGCTCGCGGCCCCAACGGGTATCCTCGCGGCTTGCGTAGAGCTTTACCAGATCGTCGGTCAGACGGCGCGCGGCGGGCAGATCGTCCTCGGCCAGCGCGATATCGGCCGCGCGGTGCAGCGCGTCGATGCGGCCCAGCCGGGCAAAGGCGGCCATTTCGCGCAGGGCGATGATGAGAAGCACCACGATCAGCGCGATCAGCAGGCCCGACACCACATAGCCCAGAACCGGCACGCTGGCGACCAGACCGGCGGCGAAATTCCATGCCGCCAGCGATATGGCGAGCGTCAGAAGGCTGCCCGTGAGCCCCCAGAACAGGCGTGCCAGCCGCGAGGGGCGGTGTGCGGCCAGGGCGGCGACGGTCAGCATCGCGCGGCCTTCGGGCGGCGGCGGCAGATCGGAATCGGGCACCGGGGGCGCTTCGGACGGGGCGGCGCGGGGGGCGTCCTCATCCAGATGGAAGAGAACGGGACCTTTGGGGCGGCTCATGGCGCAAGGCTCCTTTGCCAGATCATGTGGATGTCGGGCAGACGTTCGTCGTTGCCCGCGCCATCGCTGCGCCCAGCTTCGGCAAAGCCGTGGGCGGCGTAGAAGGCGCGCGCGGGTGCGTTCGCCTCGGCTACGTGCAGCTCCAGCCGGGGCTGGGCGCGCATGGCGTCGCGCAGAAGCGCACGGCCCAGCCCATGCCCCTGCGCGCGTGGGTGGACATAGAGCGCGTGGACCCGCGCGCCATCCCGCGCGATGAAAGCGGCCGGCCCGCGCCTGTCGCGCAGCACCCGCACCCAGCCCGCCCACGTGATCCGTGCCATCAGGTGCAGATCCGTGCGGTAGGGGCGCACGCGCGGCAGCCACGGGGTGCAGCGGATGAAGCCCCAGAGGATCGCTGCCATCTGCGGGACGTGCCACAGGCGCGCCGGGGTGGGGGTAAGGGCGCTCACAGCCGGTCGCCGATCAGGAACTGCGCCGCGCGGTCCAGCCGGATATGCGGCGGACCCATTCCGGGCCTGAGGCCGAGTGGGGCGGGCGCGAATTTCATCACGCGGTAATCCTGATCGAGCCATGCCTCATGCCCCTGCCGCGCCGCCGCGATCAGCGATGCGGGGCTGTCCGGCAGATCGCCGGGGTGGAACGCCGCCTCGCGCCCGCGGGTGCCGTCCGGCTCCAGCAGTGTGCCGCGCACGCAGTGAAAGGCTTTGCCCCCCTGCTCGCGCGTCTCCTCCACCGTGGCGCGGAGGGCGGCAAGCGCGATCGAGGCTGTCTCGGCCCCCTGAAAATCGGCGCGGGTGCGGGCCTCGGCGGTCAGCGCCTCCATGAAGGCCGTGAGGCGGGCGTGCTGGGTATGGTGCAGATGGTCCGCCTTGGTCGCGGCAAAGAGGATCTTCTCGACCCGGCGGCCCAGAAAGAGGCGGCTGAGAAATGCGTTGCGGCCGGGGCGGAACGCCGAGAGGATTTCACTCATCGTGTCCTGAAGATCGGCCACGGCGGGCGGGCCGGCATGGATCGCTTCCAGCGCGTCGACCAGCACGATCTGCCGGTCGATCCGCGCGAAATGATCGCGGAAGAAGGGCGCCACGACCTGCGATTTGTAGGCGTCGAAGCGGCGCTCCATCTCCCGCCAGAGGGAGCGGCGGCCGGGTCTTTCGGGCCTCGGCAGCGGCGCGAAGGTCAGCGCGGGGGAGCCGGCCATCTCGCCCGGCAAGAGGAACCGGCCCGGTGCGATGCCGCTGAGGCCGCGCTGGCGCGCGGCATGCAGATAGGCGGTGAAGGGGTTGGCCAGCGCCTTGATCTGCGGCTCTTCCCAGCCGCTTTCTGGATCGGCGGCGCTGGCCGCGTCAAGAAAGGGCGCGGCGATGTCGCGGCGATCCATCGTCGCAAGCGTGGCGGCGGACCAGCCCTCGTAGCTTTTGTCCATCAGGGCAAGGTCCAGAAGCCATTCGCCGGGATAATCGACGATGTCGACATGCACCGTGCGCGGCCCCGTCAGCCCGGCCAGCAGCCCCGCCGGGCGCACGCGCAGCGACAGGCGCAGCTCGGAAATGGCGCGGGTGCTTTCCGGCCAGTGCGGCACGGGCGCGGTGAGGGCGGCGAGGTGGCTTTCGAAATCGAAGCGCGGCACGGTGTCATCGGGCTGCGGTTGCAGGAAGGCGGCGGTGATGCGCCCCTCGCTGGCCGCCACCAGACCGGGCATGCGCCCGCGCTCCAGCAGGTTGGCGACGAGCGACGTTATGAACACCGTCTTGCCTGCGCGCGCAAGGCCGGTGACGCCGATGCGGATGACAGGCTCGAAGAACGTCTCGGAAACGGCGCCGGTAATCTGCTCGGCCCCACGGGTCAGCCCGTCGGCCAGTGTCCATATGCCCAATGTGCCGCCCCTCGGTTTTCGCGTTGCGTCAATAGATAACGGCGGCGGCGGTGCGTTTCCAGTGGGCGGCGCTTGGGTGGCGCTGGCGCATGAGTATTTTTGCCAAGATGAAGGGCCGGAGCGCTTTTCGCACCGCCCCGATTGGGGTAAGCGCGGGGCCATGCCGAGATTTGCGTTGAAAGTCGAGTATCACGGGGCGCCGTTCGCGGGATGGCAGCGCCAGCGCGATCAGCCGTCGGTGCAGGGCGCCATCGAGGCGGCGCTTGCGCGGCTGGAGCCGGGGGCGCATATGATCGCCGCCGCCGGACGCACAGACGCAGGCGTGCATGCGCTGGGGCAGGTGGCGCATTGCGATCTGGCCAGGGGTTGGGCGCCGTTCCGCCTGATGGAGGCGCTGAACTATCACCTCAAGCCGCAGCCGGTGGCGATCCTTGATTGCGCCGAGGTCGCTGAGGACTGGCACGCGCGGTTCTCGGCGCTGGAGCGGCGATATGCCTTTCGCCTGCTGATGCGGCGCGCGCCGGCGACGCATGATGCGGGGCTGGTGTGGCAGGTGCCGCATGGTCTGGACGCGGGCGCGATGCGGGAGGGGGCTGCGCATCTGCTGGGACGGCATGACTTCACCACGTTCCGCTCGTCGATCTGCCAGGCGGCGAGCCCGATCAAGACGCTGGATGCGCTGGAGATCCATGAGGTGGCAGGGTCGGGCGGGCCGGAACTGCGGTTCGATCTGCGGGCGCGGTCGTTCCTGCACAACCAGGTGCGCAGCATCGTCGGCACGCTGGAGCGGGTGGGGCGCGGGGCGTGGACGCCGGATGACGTGCGCCTCGCGCTGACGGCGCGCGACCGTGCGGCCTGCGGTCCGGTCTGCCCGCCGCAAGGGCTGTATCTGGCCGGGGTGGGCTATCCGGCGGATCCGTTCACGGCCAGCGTCGCCGCGCCCTGAGATCGTCCGCCCAATTTTGCCTTTGATTTGGCCGCGCCGGGAAAGTAAGGGTGCTTTTGCGGGCTGCCAGGCAGCCTGCCGCGGCTCCGTAGCTCAACTGGATAGAGCAAGGACCTTCTAAGTCCGAGGTTGTGGGTTCAAGTCCTACCGGGGCCGCCAGAATCTTGTCTCTGTCGATGAGTCATAAGAGTGCGCAAAACAGCCGCTTTGCGTGCGCACCCCGGTCAAGAGAATTCGGAGGATTGCGGAAGTTCAACAGACTTCCCGTCGCTGGCTTCGCCATCGACCAGGTCGAAGAACGGGTCAACTTTGTCCGTCACCATGCTTGCGCGCCGCGCTTCGAGTTGATCGGCGACCAGTGGGTCTTGGTCACCACTTCGACCTGCGTCTTTACACACGATGGGTTTCGACCGCTCATGATCCGTCTGCTGCGATCAGCGGCTTCGTGATCAGGAGCAGCAAGCGAAAACTGCGCGCTACGCGCTCACAGCACGGCATTCGCAAGCGGCGGGCCGAAGCTGCCGCAGAAGCCCGGAGTGTCCCACGCCCTGAAATTCGGGGGACACTGGGCACCGTAGAGGCCCGTAGAACAAGGTGGCATTAGGAAAAGTGGCAGCCCGTAGGGGAATCGAACCCCTCTTTCCAGGTTGAAAACCTGGCGTCCTAACCGATAGACGAACGGGCCACGCTCTGCGTGAGGCGGTTCCTAGGCAAATCGGGCGGGCTGCGCAAGAGGGATTTTCACCAAATCTTCGCCTGATCGTCAAAACCTTGCCGCCGAGTGAGCATCGCCGCATGCTAGCCGGCCGGTGCGGCATCCTCGAGCCGGAGTTGCGCGCTCTGGCGCCCGCGCCAGACGTTCAGCTCCAGTCGCCCGGCAAGATGAAACCGTTTGCCGCCATGATTGGCCAGCGCGACGCCGAGAGGGCCGTCGAAGGCGCCGAAGGCGATCGCGTCGAGCTGAGGCCCGGTGCCGTCGCCGAACCGGATCTTCAGGTGACGCTCGCCCACCGGCTTGGCGAATGTGATCTGCATCTGTGCGAAGACATGGCGCGGGGCGGCGGACCCGGCGCCGAAGGGGCCGGCGGCATCGAGCCGTGCGATCAGCTCGGGTGTGGCCGCGCCCGGCATCAGCAACCCGTCAAGCGCGAGGTCGGCCGCGCCGCCCGCGCCGGCGCCCTGCCGGGCCAGAAGGTCCGACAGGCGGGCCATCGCGCGCTCCAGTGACGCGCGCGTGACGGTCAGGCCGGCCGCCATCCTGTGCCCGCCGCCCTTCAGCAGCAGACCCTCGGCGGCAAGGCGCTGAATCGCCGCGCCCAGATCGACGCCGCTGACGGAGCGGCCCGAGCCCTTGCCGATATCGCCGTCGAAGCCGATGACGATGGCGGGGCGGTTCGTCGCCTCCTTGAGGCGGCTGGCGACGATGCCGACGACGCCGGGATGCCAGCCTTCGCTGGCGGCCCAGACGAGGGGCGCGTCGAGCCCCCGGGCCTCGGCCTGCGCCATGGCGGCGGCCTGCACGCCCGCCTCGATCTCGCGCCGTTCGGCGTTCAACTGGTCGAGCCGCTCGGCCATTGCCTGCGCCTCCGACGCGCTGTCGCAGGCCAGAAGGCGCGCACCCAGATCCGCGCGCCCGATGCGCCCGCCGGCGTTGACGCGCGGACCCATGAGGAATCCCAGGTGATATGCGGCCGGGGCGCAATCCATCCGCGCGACATCGGCCAGCGCCACGAGGCCGGGCCGCTCGCGCCGCGCCATGACGCGCAGGCCCTGCCGCACGAAGGCGCGGTTGACACCGATCAGGGGCGCCACATCGGCCACCGTCGCCAGCGCCACGAGGTCCAGCATCGCCATCAGGTCCGGCCCCTGGACACCGGCCGCGCGCAGTTGCCGGCCCGCTTCGACCAGCATCAGGAACACAACGGCGGCGGCGCATAGATGCGCCAGATCGCCGCTCTCGTCCTGCCGGTTGGGGTTCACCACGGCCAGCGCATCGGGCAGCGTCTCGCCGCCAAGGTGATGATCGAGGATGATGACATCGGCGCCCCTGGCCGCCGCCACCGGGCCGTGGCTGAGCGTGCCGCAATCGACGCAGACGATCAGATCATGGGCCGAGGCCAACGCGGCCATGGCCTCGTCGTTCGGCCCGTAACCCTCGTCGATGCGGTCGGGCACGTAGAGCGTCGCCTCGCGCCCCATCCGGCGCAGCCAGTCGATCAGCAGCGCGGCGCTGGTGCCGCCGTCGACGTCGTAATCGGCAAAGATCGCGATCCGCTCGCGCTGCTGCACGGCGGCAAGGAACCGCGCGGCGGCCTTCTCCATATCCAGCAGGGCCCGCGGATCGGGCAGCAGGTCGCGCAGCGCGGGCGCCAGATAGCCTTCGGCCGCTTCCGGCGCCACGCCGCGCCGGGCCAGCGCAAGGCAGACGGGACGGGGCAGGGACGTCGCCTGCGCCATCGCTTCGGCCGCGCGGTCCAGAAGCGGTGTCGGCCCGACCCAGCGCCGCCCGGTCAGCGACGCCTCGACGCCGAGGAATGCAGGCGCGCGGGCGCTGTCTTCATCTTGGCCACAAATACTCATGGCCGCCGCTTACCGCGTGCGCGCCGGAATGTCCCGAAGAATTGCCGCCCGCCTCAGGCGCTGCGGGCCTTTGCGCCGGCCTCTGTGCCGCGCGCCTCGGCCTCGGCGTGGTAGTCCATGTAGCTGCGCTGCGTCGCGATGGAATCGGCCACATGCTTGGCGTCATGCCACACCCCCCAGATAAACGATGACCCCCGCCGCGACTGCCAGGGCAGGCCGAGGAAGTAGACCCCCGGCTCGGTCGATTTCCCGCGCTGATGCGCGGGGCGGCCGTTCTCGTCGAAGGCGTCGACCTGAAGCCAGCTGTAGTCGAGCGCGTAGCCCGTGGCCCAGATGATCGAGGTGACGCCTGCCTCGGCCAGATCCAGCGCCTCGATCGGTGTCCTGACGCAGTCCGGATCGTCACCGAGATCGCGCGCCTCGGGCTCTTCGGGCAGGTCCAGCCCGTTGCGGTCGATGAACGCGTCGGCCTCGTCGAGGACGGACAGGTAATTTGTATCGCCGTGGCGGATGCTGTCGAGCAGGCCCTTGCCGAACCGCAGCGTGCCGTCCTCATAGCTTTCGGCGCGGCCGACCAGTGTCACGCCCTCGCGGGCGAGGCAGCGGAAATCGACAGTCTCGCCGCCCTGCGCGCCGCTGACGGCGATGCTGACATGCTCGGTTCCGGGGGCGGGGGCGGCCAGATCCCATTTGCCCAGAACGCCCAGCCACCAGCAGAAATCGCGGCCCCGATAGCTGCGCGGAGGGCGGTCATGCGGGCCGACGGCAAGGTAGACGCGGCGTTTCCGGCGTACCAGCTCGGCCGCGATCTGCGCGCCCGATGCGCCCGCGCCGACGACCAGAACCGGGCCCTCGGGCAACTGATCCGGATTGCGGTACGCGTTCGAATGGATCTGCATCACCCCGGCGTCTTCGGGCACGATGGCCGGAACAATCGGCTTCTGGAACGGACCGGTCGCGGCAACGACGTTGCGCGCCTCGATCACGCCCTGCGAGGTCTCGATACGAAAGCCGGGGCGCCCGTTCAGCCGCGTCACGCGCGAGACTTCCACGCCGGTGCGGATGGGGGCGCCTAGCATCTCGGCATATTTCACGAAATAGTCAGCGACGTCCTCTTTCGGGGCGAAGGCGTCAGGGTCCATGTCCTCGAATTGCAGCCCCGGAAATCGGTCATGCCAGGCGGGCCCGTTTGCGACCAGCGAATCCCACCGCTCTGTGCGCCAGCGCTCGGCGATGCGGTGCCGCTCCAGCACGACGTGCCCGATGCCGTGGCTTGCCAGATGCTCGCTCATCGCGATGCCAGCCTGGCCGCCGCCGACGACGACGGTGTCGAATGTTTCAACTGTCATGTTTCGCCCTTTCCATGGATTGCACGATCCTAGAGACCCGGGCGGATCAGGCGAAATATGATTTGTCGAAGCAGTGCTTGGGTTTTTCCGAGGCCGCGCCTGCGGCTGACCGTAATCCGGTCACTTCACCGGGTTGCGGTAGAACATGCGCCGGACCGACCCGGTTTTCGAGCGCATCAGCACCGTCTCGGTCTCGACATAGCCGGGGCGCCGCTTGACGCCCTTGACCAGCGATCCGTCGGTCACGCCGGTCGCGGCAAAGATGACATCGCCCGTCACCATGTCGTCGCGCCCATAGATCTTGTGCAGATCGGTGATGCCGGCCTTGGCCGCGCGGCCCCGTTCGTCGTCGTTGCGGAAAAGCAGCCGGCCCCAGATCTGGCCGCCCATGCATTTCAGCGCCGATGCCGCCAGAACCCCTTCGGGCGCGCCGCCCGAGCCCATATACATGTCGATCCCTGTCAACTCGGCCTCGGCGCAGTGGATGACGCCAGCGACGTCGCCATCGGGGATCAGATAGACGGCGGCACCCGTGCCGCGCACCTCCTCGATCATCTCCTGGTGGCGGGGGCGCTCGAGGATGCAGACGGTCACTTCGGAGGGCTTGCAGCCCTTCGCCTTGGCCAGCGCCTCGACCCGCTCGCGCGGCGACATGTCCAGCGCGACGACGCCGCGTTCGTAGCCCGGCCCGATGGCCAGCTTTTCCATGTAGACATCGGGCGCGTGCAGGAGACTGCCGCGCGGCGCCATCGAAATCACGGTCAGCGCGTTGGGCATCGCCTTGGCGGTCAGCGTCGTGCCCTCCAGCGGATCGAGCGCGATATCCACGCCGGGGCCGTCGCCGGTGCCGACCTCTTCGCCGATGAACAGCATTGGCGCCTCGTCGCGCTCGCCCTCGCCGATGACGACGACACCCTTGATCGCCAGCTTGTTCAGCTGGTCGCGCATGGCGTTGACGGCCATCTGGTCGGCCGCCTTCTCGTCGCCGCGCCCGATCAGGTCGGCGCAGGCCAGTGCCGCCGCCTCGGAAACGCGGGCCAGCCCCAGCGACAGCATGCGGTCGTTGAAATCGGCGGTGTCGGTCATGGCAGGATCCTTTTGCAAAAGCGGTCGAGGGCGAAACCGCGTCCAGCTTTATCCGCCGTCCGCCGCCCGCACAAGGGAACGGTCAGCAGCTTTCGATGCGCAGCGCGATGGGAGCGTCGGTCACGACGTCAAGGCGCTGCATCGTCTCCAGCGCGCGCTCCAGATCGGCACGCCCGGCCTTGTGGGTGACGATCAGCACCGGCGCGTCGGTGCCCGGATGGTCGTATTGGCGCATCCGGTCGATGGAAACGCCCGCCTCGCCCAATGCCGTCGCCACCTTGGCCAGCGCGCCGGGTTTGTCGACCAGCGACATGCGCAGGTAGTAGGGGGCGGGTGTGCCGCCCTGCGCGGGCCGGGCGCGTTCCAGCTTTGCCGCGGGCTGGCCGAAGACGGGCAGGCGGAAACCGCGCGCGATGTCCATGACGTCGCCCATCACGGCGCTGGCGGTGGGGCCCATTCCGGCGCCGGGGCCGCGCAGGACGATCTGCTCGATATTGTCGCCCTCGAGCACCACCATGTTGGTGCCGCCCTCGAGCTGGCCCAGCGGGCTGGTCCAGGGGACAAGGCAGGGGGTCATGCGCTGCTCCAGACCGCGGCCCGTCATCTGCGCGACGCCCAGCAGCTTGATGCGGAAACCCATGTCGGCGGCGTGGTGGATGTCCTGGATCGTGATCGCACCGATCCCCCCCATCTCGACCGAGCCGAAATCGACCTGCGTGCCGAACGCGATGGCCGCCAGCAGCGACAGCTTGTGCGCGGCGTCGATGCCGCCGACGTCCAGCTGCGGATCGGCCTCGAGATAGCCGAGGTCGGAGGCCTCCTGAAAGACCTCCTCGTATGACAGCCCGGCCGACTGCATCCGCGTCAGGATATAGTTGCAGGTGCCGTTCATCACGCCCATGACTCGGGTCATGTCGTTGCCCGCCAGCCCCTCGGTCAGCGCCTTGATGACGGGGATGCCGCCCGCGACGGCGGCCTCGAAGCGGATGACGCGGCCAGCGTCCTCGGCCGCCAGCGCCAGCGCGTGACCGTGATGCGCCAGCAGCGCCTTGTTCGCCGTCACCACGTCCTTGCCCGCCGCGATGGCGGCCTCGGTCGCGTGTTTGGCGGGGCCGTCATCGCCGCCCATCAGTTCGACGAAGACATCGATATCGTCGCGGCGGGCCAGCGCGACGGGATCGTCTTCCCACGCGTAATCGTCCAGCGGAACGCCCCGCTCCTTGGCGCGCGTGCGGGCCGAGACGGCGCTGATCGTCACCGGGCGGCCCGCGCGTGCGGCCAGCAGCGCGGCCTTCTGGCGAATGATGCGCACCACGCCGGTGCCGACGGTGCCCAATCCGGCGATGCCAAGGCGCAAGGGATCGTTCATGGGCGGTCTCCGGATCTTCTGGGCAAGGTCTTGTGGTTGTCGGGCGATCTACAGCCAAAGCGCCGGGGGTGCAACGCGGGTTTTGCCGCGCCCGCGCTGCCTTATTGCGAAACGCCGGCCTCCATGCGCGCGCGGGTGCGGCTGTCGATGACGCTGCCGCGCAGCCGCGCCGCGCGGTCCCTCAACCGTGCGGCCCGCGCCTCGATGGTCTGGGCGGTGCCGGGATCGATCCGCGTCGCCTCCGCACGCGCCTGCAGTCCCTCCAGCGGAACGAGGTCCGGGTAAGGCGCCCGCCGCGCTTCGGCCGTGATCGTCTCGTCAAGATCGGGGAAGGGCGCGCAGGCGCCCGGCATGACGCCCGCCGCCAGTGCGGCGGTCAGGACTAAGGCAAGGCTGGGGCGCATGGGCGGTTCCGGATTTTGCAAAACGTCGACCTCTTTCTGCCACTCTTCGGCCCGCAGGGGCAAGCGCGGGGCGCATCGCCGACGGTTATCCGGCGAAATCCGTCCGTCCGCGTCGTTTTCGGCCCAGACGGCGGCCCCGCGTCAGGCGACGCTGGCCCGGACCGGGCAGGAGGAGGGGCGCATGAGGACGGGGTTCATCGGGCTGGGCAATGTCGGCGGCAAGCTGGCCGGCAGCTTGCTGCGCGGCGGCGTGCCGCTGGAGGTGTACGATCTGGACGCGGACCTGGTCGCGGCCTTCGTCGGCAGGGGCGCTGTGGACGGCGGCGATCCCGCGCAGATGATGCAGCGTTGCGATGCGGTCATCACCTGCCTTCCCAGCCCCGCCGCCAGCGCCGCCGTGGTAGAGGCGATGCTGCCTTTCGCGGGCCCCGGCAAGATCTGGATCGAGATGTCCACCACCGACGCCGCCGAGGTTCAGCGCCTCGGGGCAGACATCGTGGCCCGCGGCGCGGCTGTCGCCGATTGTCCCGTATCGGGCGGCTGCCATCGTGCCGATACTGGCAACATCAGCATCTATGCCGGGTGCGACCGTCGCACCTTCGAGCGGATCCTGCCGCTTCTGACGATCATGGGACGCAAGATCTTGCATACCGGCGATTTGGGCAGCGCGTCGGTGCTGAAGGTGATGACCAACTATCTTGCCACCGCAAACCTGCTGACGCTTTGCGAGGCGCTGACGGTGATGAAGGCCGCCGGCATGGATCTGGGGGTAACCTACGACGCCATCGCGATATCGTCGGGCAATTCCTTCGTTCACGAAACGGAAAGCCAGCTGATCCTGTCGGGGTCGCGCGATGTGAACTTCACGCTGGACCTGGTACAGAAGGATGTGGGCCTGTTCCAGAAGCTGGCCGACCTGGGCGGCGTTCCGCTGGAGATATCGCCGCTGCTCATCGACATCCTGACCGACGCCCAGCGCCGCTTTGGTGTGCGGGCGCAGTCGGACCGTCTGATCGAGCGGCTGGAGGCGGCGACGGGGCTGAGCATCACGGCGCCCGGATTTCCGGACCGCCTGATCGATACGGAGCCGGAAGCGCCGGGCGCCGAAGTGCCTGCACGGCGCTGAGCGCATCCGGGTCTTGCTCAGCCCTGTCCGGTGGTGCCGGCGGTGTTGCCCGAGGATGACGTGCCGGTGCCGTCGTTCCAGTTCACCTGCGGCACGAAACGGGGGTTCGTCTTGACGATCGTGCGGATCTTCAGATCGTCGCTCAGCCCGACCTTGAAGATTGCCGGATAGGTGGATTCGCTTTCGACGACGATCAGTTCCTGACCGCCCCGCAGGATGGGCAGGATATCATGCGCCAGTTCCAGATCCTCGGACTCAAGCGGCTCGAGAGCATCCGTGCCGCGCACCTGGCTCCACTTGACGATGTAGTCCTCTTCGGCCGAATCGAACTTGATCACCGACACGCGCAGCGAATTCGCCCCCCGGTCGTTGGCGATGGTGTCGAAGACGATCTTGGCGTTGTCGAGATAGATCGGCGTGATGTCGTCATTCTCGCGCGAGATCATGTCGGCAATGGTGTAGCTCGCCTTGTCGCGGGCGCTGTTGTAGCGGTGCAGCTCGAAGAATTCGTAGGTGGCGCCAACCGCCCAGATCAGCAGGGGCAGGGTGATGACGGCCTCGATGGTGATCGACCCGCGCTCTTCGGTGCGGAACCTGGATAGCCAGGATTTGGGCGCGCATCTGAACATCTTACAAGGGCTCCATCACGAAGGCGGACATCGACACGATGGCCAGCTGGCCGCTGCTGTCCTTGTTGAGCGACCGGGCGATATGCCATGTCGGGAACAGCGGATCGTATTTGGTGCAGGCCCGCAGGAACATCAGATCGTTCTGCTGGCCCGGTGTCAGGCTATAGACCGCCTTGCCGGTTTCCTCGCGGTCGGTGCACATGACCTCACCGCCCAGCTCTACCAGGTTGCGCATGTCGCTGCGCACCATCTCCAGCTTGATGCTGTTCTCGCAATCCAGAATGACGAAGGCCTCGTCGCAGATCCGCTTCTTGATCTTGTTGTGATACCGCTCGACGGCGTCCTCGTTTTCGGCCTCGGTGTCGTAGCTTTGGACGAACTCGCCGGTGCCGAGGCGGATGTCCCGCACGGCCATGTCCAGCCCGCGCTCCAGCAGGGTCTGGCGCAGGGTGATCATGCTCAGTTCCATCGACATCGCCAGGAGCGCGAAATAGATCGGAACGATGATCAGGAATTCGACAGAGACGCTGCCGTCCTCCCTGCGTGCGATCCCCAGAAGCCGCCGCAGGCCGTTCTTCATGCGATAGATCATTGTGTCAGCCTCAGGTTGACCACGTCCGATGCGATCGAGGCAAACGCATCCGAGATGCTGATGCCCTTCGCCGGAAAGTAGTGCAGGTCGGACGTCGCGCAGTTTTTCAACTGGACCTCGGCATTGCCGCCCTTGTCGATCTCAAAGCCGATCGTGTAGACGATGATGCCCTTGTTCTTGGCGGCGGTGCAGACGCTGCTCATGCGCCGGTCCTTGTCACCGCCCGACACGCGGTTCGAGTCGCTGTTGAATTCGTTCCACGCCGTCCAGTAGCCAGTTTTCTCGCCCAGATACCGAGGGGTCATCACGCCCCAGGCTTCTTCCCACGTGAGCTGCTCACTCGATATGAACCCCAACAGATCTTCGTTCAGATTCGCGAAGTCGCCCACCGAAATGCGCTGGTCCGTTGAGAGATTTATGTACTCGTTGTCAGTCGGATCATAAAGGTAAAAGACGGATTCGGTGCCGCCGACCTTGTAGACACATTCCCAATTCTTTTGATCGCATTTTCCCTCATCGTAACTGATCCCGCTCTTCTTATTGTTGCGGAAGGCGTAGTCAAATTCCATTACGTCCCACGTCACCCTATGCAGATAAGATCCGGGCCCGCGAAACTTGCTGTCGATCGGGAATTGATAGGAATAGGTGTTCTGACCGTCGCCCATCATCACGATCACCTTCAGCGTGTCGCCCTCGTCATAGGCGGCGGGCACAACGCCGACCCTGCTGTCGACCAGCATCGTCTTGACCGTGGTCTGCACGCCGTCGACCATTTCCGGGGTCTCGCGTGCCACCACCGCGCCAAGCTCCGTCTTCACGCTCTGGAATGACGGATCCATCAGGGCGGTGCCCCACTTCATCCCCATGTCGCCCGAGGTGTTGCCGCTGTCCTTCAGCGCGTCGATCTTGTTGTGCAGCGCGGATTCGTTGATCTGGTAGGGCAGGATCTCCGCGTAGTCGTTGGTATAGCAGGTGCGGGTGTTGTCTCTGAAACTGTCGAAACCGTAATGATCTCTGGCGGTGTAGATCAGCTGCGTCTGCTGGACCGCCGGATCGATCGCCGCGCTGTTGAAATCGTTGTCGGAAAATCGCAGGCAACTGGAATAGTTCTGCCGTTCGTCGACCGACAGCGCGTCGAAGATGTAGGGGCCCGGAGTCACGTCCCAGCTGAACGGCACGATCGAGATCGACGCGTTGCCGGTCTTGGTGCTGTTGAGGATCGTCGTGACGAATTCCTTCGCGGCCTTCTTGAGGTGGGTCATCTTGCTGACCCATCTGCCACTCGCGTCCGTCGTCGACGACCACTCCCCCATCGAGCCCGAAACGTCCAGCACCATCGCCACTTCCAGCTTGGGCACCCGCCGCTCGGCGCTGGAGACGGCGACAGCGCCCAATTGCTTCACCCCGGACAACTGCATGAGGTAGGTGTCCATGGATTTCGAGGCGGTGGCGGTCACCTTCGACATGTTGAGCGTGTGGACGATGTCGTCCTCGCCCTCGCCGTCGTCGTCGATCTCGGCCAGGTATTCGGCCATTCCCGCCTTGGCCATGTAATCCTGAACGATCGCCTTAGGAGTGGGGGTCGTGCCGTAGGGTGCGCCGGCGCCGGCCAGCACCGCGGTATCCAGCGCGTTCTGAAGGCGCGCGCGCTCCATCTCGTGACGCATCACGTCGATGGCGACGCCGCCAGCGATGAGCATCATCAGCAGCACGAAGAGCGTGAACATCACGACCGCGCCATCCTCGCTCCTGCGGAACCGGGCAAGCGCGCTGGGGCCACCGCGGCGCCGTGCGGACCGCCGGGTGCCTTCCAGGAAGAATTCGGGACTCGAGTGGGTCACAGCGTTACCTCGCGGGGCCTGAAATTGGCTTTGTCGAATCGGATTACCTCACCCGATTCTTGACCAACTACTATGGCTGAATTAAGGCCGTGAGCGGCGCGAAACCTCGTAAAACCCTCAGGATTTCACGCAGTTTCGCTTCAAGTGCGGGAGTGTTTCCGCTCGGTTGACAGTGGGGCAGGCGCATGCTGCGCTGGACAAAAAAGACTCAGGCCTTAACGATGCCTTTGCAAATGCGTCATAGAAATGTGCGGCCGGCGGGTGCCTGCCGCGCGATGGAGGATACCCATGAAAGCCGCCGCCATAGAGCCGAGTTTTCGCGACAGCGTCGACATGATGTTCAACAGGGCGGTCGCCCTGATGGATCTCGAGCCCGGCCTGGAGGAGAAGATCCGCGTCTGCAACGCCACCTACACGGTGCGCTTCGGCGTGCGCCTGCGCGGTCAGATCCACACCTTCACCGGCTATCGCAGCGTCCATTCCGAACACATGGAACCGGTCAAGGGCGGCATCCGCTACGCCATGGGCGTCAACCAGGACGAGGTGGAGGCGCTGGCGGCGCTGATGACGTACAAATGCGCCCTGGTGGAGGCGCCGTTCGGCGGCTCCAAGGGCGGGCTGAGGATCGATCCGCGCGAATGGGACGAACACGAGCTGGAGCGCATCACGCGCCGCTTCGCCTACGAGCTGATCAAGCGTGACCTCATCAATCCCAGCCAGAACGTGCCCGCCCCCGACATGGGCACGGGTGAGCGCGAGATGGCCTGGATCGCCGACCAATACAAGCGCATGCACACCACCGACATCAACGGACGCGCCTGTGTCACCGGCAAGCCGATCAACGCCGGCGGCATCCAGGGCCGGACGGAAGCGACGGGCCGCGGTGTGCAATACGCGCTTCGGGAGTTCTTCCGCCACCCCGAGGATATCAAGACAGCGGACCTCAGCGGTACGCTGGACGGCAAGCGCGTCGTCATCCAGGGCCTTGGCAATGTGGGCTACCACGCCGCCAAATTCCTGTCGGAAGAGGACGGCGCCATCATCACCGCCATCATCGAGCATGACGGCGCACTGATCAACGACAAGGGCCTCGACGTCGAGGGAGTTCGCAACTGGATCGGCAAGCATGGCGGCGTCAAGGGCTTTGCGGACGCCCAGCACGTCCCGGACGGCGCGAAGGTGCTGGAAAAGGACTGCGACATCCTGATTCCCGCGGCGATGGAGGGCGTGATCAATACCTCCAACGCGGCCAACATTCAGGCCCCCTTGGTCGTCGAGGCGGCGAACGGCCCGGTGACGGCGGGGGCCGACCAGATTCTGCGCGAAAAGGGCTGCATCATCATCCCCGACATGTTCGCCAATGCTGGCGGCGTGACGGTGTCCTATTTCGAATGGGTCAAGAACCTCAGCCATATCCGTTTCGGCCGGATGGGGCGCCGGCAGGAGGAATCGCGCCATCAGCTCGTCGTGGACGAGCTTGAGCGTCTGAGCGGCGACAAGAACCTTGGCTGGACCCTCAGCCCCGACTTCAAGCAGCGTTACCTGCGCGGCGCGGGCGAGCTGGAACTCGTGCGGTCGGGGCTCGACGATACCATGCGCTCGGCCTACCAGTCGATGCGCGAGGTCTGGCACGGCCGCGAGGAGGTGACCGACCTGCGGACCGCCGCCTATCTGGTCTCGATCAGCAAGGTCGCGGCATCCTATCGCGCGCTGGGCCTCTGAGCCGCGCGTGCGGCGTCGGTCGGGGGCTTGCGCAGAAACCCGCGCAACCCTCAAGTGCACCGCCGCATGGCGTGGCCGCGCTGCGCCCGGCCTGCTAGACGTGCGGCAACGCACCCGTTTCGAAAGATCGCCATGCCGCGTTTCATGCTTTGCGCCCTGCTGATGTTTGTGGCCATTCCCGCGCTTGCCGCGGAGGGCGTCATCAAAAACTGTGCGGTCACGGCCGGCATCGTCGCCGATGCCGTCACGCTGCGCACGGACGGTACCGCCGAGGCCGACGCGGTCGGGACACTGGAGGCATCCGGCCTCGACGTCCGATTCGTGCCGACGGTGCAGCCGCTTGTGGAATGGGTTTACACCCTGCCGGAGGAGCAGTTGGCGGACAAACCGTCCGCCGCCTTCGAGGCCGCCTGCCTCGAGCAGGCCGGCTGAACCGTTCCGCGAAAACCGGAATCAGCGACTTTCGCAACACCCGCGCGGCATATCGGCCTCGCGCGCGTTTCGCCTTTATCTGATGTCTCGGGTCCAAGGCGAAACGCTTCCGGCGCGGAGAACGGAACTTCGCCTGAGTGCCCCGACATGCCCTTGGCGGCGGGCGCGACTTGGCGCATATTGCCCCCATGGCCCTGCCCCCCGGATTCCTAGAAGAGCTGCGCACGCGCGTGTCGCTGACCCAGGTGGTCGGGCGCAAGGTGATGTGGGATGCCCGCAAATCGAACCAGGGCAAGGGCGACATGTGGGCGCCGTGCCCCTTTCACCAGGAAAAATCCGCCAGTTTTCACGTCGATGATCGCAAGGGATTCTACTATTGCTTCGGCTGTCACGCGAAGGGCGACGCGATCAGCTTCGTGCGCGAAAGCGAGAACGTGGAGTTCATGGAAGCCGTCCGCATCCTCGCCGCCGAGGCCGGGATGCAGCTTCCCGAGCGCGACCCGCAGGCCCAGGTCAAGGCCGACCGCCGCACGCAGCTGGCTGAGGTAATGGATCAGGCGCAGCAGCATTTCCGCCTGATGCTGAAAACCGCTGCCGGCGCCGAGGCGCGCGCCTATCTGGAGCGGCGCGGACTGGACGAGGCGACGCAGGAGCGGTTCGGCATCGGTTTTGCGCCGCCGGCGTGGCAGGGGCTTTGGGATCATCTGACGGCCAGGAACGTCGCGCCCGACCTGATCATGGGCTGCGGCCTCGCGCGCCCGTCGCAGAACGGCAGCAAGCCCTATGACGTCTTCCGCGGCCGCATCATGTTTCCGATCCACGACGCGCGGGGCCGCGTCATCGCCTTCGGCGGGCGGGCGATGGATCCGAATGACAACGCCAAATACCTCAACTCGCCCGAGACCGAGCTGTTCGACAAGTCCCGCACGCTCTACAATTATGCGCCCGCGCGCGAGGCGGCGGGCAAGGGCCAGCCGCTGATCGTGGCCGAGGGATACATGGACGTGATCGCGCTGGCGCAGGCCGGTTTTCCGGGCGCCGTCGCCCCGTTGGGCACCGCCGTCACCGAAACCCAGCTGCAACTGATGTGGCGCGCGGTGGACGAGCCGATCATGGCGCTGGACGGCGACCGCGCCGGGCTGGCCGCGGCGCAGCGGGTGATCGACCTCGCCCTGCCGCTGCTGGAGGCAGGCAAAAGCCTGCGATTCGCGCTGATGCCCGAAGGGCAGGACCCGGACGACATCCTGCGCCGCCAGGGCGCGGGCGCGGTGCGCGCGCTGCTGGACGATGCGCAGCCGATGGTGCAGCTATTGTGGCAGCGCGAGACGGAAGGGCGCAGCTTTGACAGCCCCGAGCGGCGCGCGGCCCTCGACAAATCCCTGCGCGAGACCATCGGCCGGATCAAGGATCCGACGATCCGGGGCCATTACGAGCGCGCGATCAAGGATCTGACCTGGCAGCTCTATCGCCCGCGCAAGGCGTCCGGGCCCAAGCGCCCGTTCAAGGGCGGCGCGCGCGGCAGGCAAAGGCTGGAGCTGTGGCAACTGGACGTGCCACCCAGGCCCGAGGTCAAGGCATCCCCGCTGGCCGTGCCGGATGCCAGCCAGGTCAGCATGGGCATGCGCGAGGCGGTCATTCTGGCGGCCTTCATCGCCGCCCCCGAGATCCTCACCGAATTCGACGGCGCGCTGGATCGCCTGGATTGCGCCGATCCCGATCGCGCCCGGTTTCGCGATCTGATCGTGCGGCACGGACCGGACGGCGCCGGTCCCCTGCGGGATGCGATTGACGCCGCGATGGGCAGCCATGCCCTTGAAAACCTTCTCAGGCTACCCCATGTCGCTCTAACGCCGCCGGTGCGTCATCCGGGTGACGCGGCGCGGGCGAGGATGACCGTGGCCGAGGAACTGGCCAAGATCGCGGCGACACGCGGGCTTCAGGCCGAGCTTGCAGACGCCGCCGAGGATATGCAGGGCGTGGCCGACGAGGCCATGACATGGCGCCTGGGGCAGGCTGCCGAGGCGCGCAATCGTGCCGTGCGCAGCGAGCACGAGGACCGGGCCGAATACGATCTGGCCGACAATGGCGCGCGAATCAATCGCGGCGAACGCGAGGAGTTTGATGCGCTGCTGGGCAAAATTTCATTCACGAAGCGCCACCGATGAAGGGATTTTGGTGAGGTTCGGATAAACAAAACACGGTAAACGGGTTGCGAATTGTTCTGGCACCGGGATGATTCGGCATTTGCGAATCACGCGCTCGCCACTCAGGAGACTTACATGGCCGCCAAGGACACCGACGACCAGAAGCCCGACGATCAGGACGTAGATCTGTCGCTCGACATGAGCCAGGCGGCGATCAAGAAGATGATCTCCGAGGCGCGTGAGAAGGGATTCATCACTTACGATCAGCTCAACAAGGTGTTGCCGCCGGATCAGGTCAGTTCGGAACAGATCGAGGATGTGATGTCGATGCTGTCCGAAATGGGCATCAACATCATCGAGAACGACGAGGTCGAGGAAGAAGAGCAGCGCGGCACCGCCGTCGCCGAAGTGGGCCGCCGCGGCGAGATCACGCTGGGGTCGGGCAAGGAGGAAAAGCTCGACCGCACCGACGATCCGGTGCGCATGTACCTGCGCGAGATGGGCAATGTCGAGCTTCTGTCCCGCGAGGGCGAGATCGCCATCGCCAAGCGGATCGAGGCTGGCCGCAACACCATGATCGCGGGCCTGTGCGAAAGCCCGCTGACCTTTCAGGCGATCACGATCTGGCGCGACGAACTGGTAAGCGAAGACATCCTTCTGCGCGATGTCATCGACCTTGAAACGACCTTCGGCAATCAGCTGGATGGCGAGGGCGAGACCGTCGTCGAGGCGGCCAATGCGTCCAGCGCCCCCAGTTCCGCCAAGGAAGACGGTGCCGATCTGGATGCCGACGGCAATCCCATCGCGAGCGACGACGACGACGATGATGACGATCAGGCCAACATGAGCCTGGCCGCGATGGAGGCCGCGCTGAAGCCCGTCGTGCTGGAAACGCTGGACCGGATCGCGGACGACTACCTCAAGCTGGCCGAGATGCAGGACAGCCGCATTTCCGCGACGCTGAACGAGGACGGCACGTTCTCGTCGGGCCAGGAAGAGGTGTATCAGCAGCTGCGCAGCGAGATCGTCGTGCTGGTCAATTCGCTGCACCTGCACAACAACCGGATCGAGGCGCTGATCGACCAGCTCTACGGTATCAACCAGCGCATCATGATGATCGACTCGGCCATGGTGAAGCTGGCCGATCAGGCCCGCATCAACCGGCGCGAGTTCATCGACGAGTATCGCGGCCGCGAGCTGGACCCCAACTGGCTGGACGACATGGCGCAGAAGTCCGGGCGCGGCTGGCAGATGCTGATCGAACGCTCCAACGACAAGGTGGTGGAGCTTCGTGCGGACATGGCCCAGGTCGGGCAATATGTCGGTCTCGACATCAGCGAGTTCCGCCGCATCGTCGGGCAGGTCCAGAAGGGTGAGCAGGAGGCGCGGCTGGCGAAAAAGGAAATGGTCGAGGCGAATCTGCGCCTCGTGATTTCCATCGCCAAGAAATACACCAACCGCGGGCTGCAATTCCTGGACCTGATCCAGGAAGGCAATATCGGCCTGATGAAGGCCGTCGACAAGTTCGAGTATCGCCGCGGCTACAAATTCTCGACCTATGCGACGTGGTGGATCCGGCAGGCGATCACCCGCTCCATCGCCGATCAGGCGCGCACCATCCGCATCCCGGTCCACATGATCGAGACGATCAACAAGCTGGTGCGCACCGGCCGCCAGATGCTGCACGAGATCGGCCGCGAGCCGACGCCGGAGGAACTGGCCGAGAAGCTGCAGATGCCGCTGGAGAAGGTCCGCAAGGTGATGAAGATCGCCAAGGAGCCGATTTCGCTGGAGACGCCCATCGGCGATGAGGAAGACAGCCAGCTTGGCGATTTCATCGAGGACAAGAACGCCGTCCTGCCGCTGGATTCGGCCATCCAGGACAATTTGAAGGAGACGACGACGCGCGTTCTGTCATCGCTCACCCCGCGCGAGGAACGTGTGCTGCGGATGCGGTTCGGCATCGGCATGAATACGGATCACACGCTGGAAGAGGTGGGGCAGCAGTTTTCGGTCACGCGCGAACGTATCCGCCAGATCGAGGCGAAGGCGCTGCGCAAGCTCAAGCATCCCAGCCGTTCGCGCAAGTTGAGAAGTTTTCTGGATCAGTAGGACCATCTTTTGCGGAAGATCGCAGCGTGTTCTGCAGCTCGCACCGGTCCCCGGTGAACCAATCGCGCGTCAGTGCGTTGTTTTTCCAGTTGGAAGGAGAACGCAATGAAACGCTTTGCCATGATCGCCGCCTTGTGTGTCCCTGTCGCCGGCTTGGCGACGACCTTCGATACCGCCCCGGCGGAGCGAATAGAGACGTTCCAGATCAAGGTTTCGCCGGACGAGCTGGCGGACTGCGAACAGACGCTGCGCGAGTTGCGTCAAAAGCCGGTGGTGACGGATCGCGGCTGGACCCTGCCAACCTTTATGGTCGATGACGATCTGCCGCGCACCGTCTGCGTAGTGGAGGCGTAGAGCGGCCGCGCGGGATGGATCGAAGCCCGGTGCGACGAGAACCCCGTCCTACGACAACCTTGGCTGCACATGTTTCCCGCACTCGGGTCAAACCTCGATCAGAACGGCATCATCCATCGGAATATCGTGTTCGTGCGGATGGATCGTCTCCATCCGCTGCTGCTCGTATCCCACGCCGACAGCGCGCGCCGTGTGGCCGTCCGCGCGCAGTTTTTCCAGCGTCCGGTCGAAGAACCCGCCGCCATAGCCCAAACGGTACTTCGCCGCGTCCAGCCCCACGACAGGGGCGATCACGATATCGGGCGCGAGCGTCTCGGCCGAGTCCGGCGGAATGGGAATGTTCCACACCCCTTTTTCCAGCTTGTCGCCCGGCGTCCAGCGGCGGAACGTCAGCGGCGTCGCCTTTGCCACCACCACCGGCAGCGCCAGCGCCGCGCCGCGATCGTGGCAGGCAGCGGCCCATTTGCGCAGGTCCGGCTCGCCCCGGAACGGCCAATAGAGCGAGACGGTACGCCCCTTCACATCGCCCAGAAGGGCATCCAGCCGCTCGGCCAGCCGCGCATCGGCCGCGTGCCGCGCGGCGACGGGTACCGCCTGCCGCGCCTCGATGAATTCCGTCCGCATCGCCTTGCGCCATGCCGCAGTTCCGGGCGTCTGGTCCATGTCTTCCCTCCTCGCACCGCTCAGCCGGTCGGCATCACGAACACTTCTTGCACATTGGCGCGCGGCGGCTGGTCCAAAGCGTAGACAACCGCATTCGCCACGTCCACCGGCTTCAGCTTGTCCGGTTTCGGCTGATCGAAGAACGGGGTGTCGACCATGCCGGGCGCGACCACCGTGCAGCGCCCGCCCCAGTCGCGCATGTCCTGCGCCATGTTGCCGGCAAGGCCGTGAACGAACCATTTCGACGCCCCGTAGATGGAGCCCTTGATATGCGTGCGTCCCGCTGCCGACCCGGTCAGCACGAGATGCCCCTTGTTCTGCTTGAGCGCGCCGTAGGCGGCCTTCATCGTCAGCAGCACGCCCATGATGTTGATGTCGATCAGGCCACGCCACTCCTCCGGGTCGCCCTGCTCGACTCCCGGTGTTTTGAGGCCGGTACCCGCATTGGCAAAGACGGCATCCAGACGCCCGAACCGCGAAACGGCGCGGTCGACGGCCTCTTCCAGCGCCGACAGCTCCGTCACGTCGCCCGGCACGGCGAGCGCGGCGTCGCCGATCTCGTCCGCGAGCGCCGTCAGCTTGTCTTCGTTGCGTGCGAACAGCGCCACGCGCCACCCGGCATCCACCGCGCGGCGCGCGGTTTCCGCGCCGATTCCCGAAGACGCGCCGGTGATGAGCAGGACCTTGTCGGACATGAGAATACTCCCTTTGAACATTGAACGCCGGAGTAACGTGCGAGCGCGCCGAAAGGTCCGTGCGCAGCATATGGGGGTGCGATTTCGCATCTACCCAAAGCTTTGCGGCTGACCTATAGTGGCTGTGGATAAACGGGCGCCAGACCCAATTCCTGAGGCAGAGACAATAGAAGGACAGGCCGATGCGCTGCCCGTTTTGCGGAAATATCGAAACCCAGGTCAAGGATTCCCGCCCCGCGGAAGAGCATGTCTCGATCCGGCGCCGCCGCTTCTGCCCGGCTTGCGGCGGGCGCTTCACCACCTATGAGCGCGTGCAGCTGCGCGATCTGGTGGTGGTCAAGAGCAATGGCCGCCGCGAGGATTTCGACCGTGACAAGCTGGAGCGGTCGATCCGCATCGCCCTGCAGAAACGCCCGGTGGAGCCGGAGCGGATCGAGCAGATGATTTCGGGTATCGTCCGCCGGCTGGAAAGCATGGGCGACACCGACATACCGTCTAAAACGGTGGGCGAGATCGTGATGGAAAGCCTCGCGCGCATCGACACGGTCGCCTATGTCCGCTTTGCCAGCGTCTACAAGAATTTCCAGGCCGCCGACGATTTCGACAGGTTCGTGAGCGAGCTGCGCCCCGAAACACTGGCCGGGGCCGAGCCGCCCGAGAAATGAGCGGCGCCGCCGACATCCGCTTCATGTCGCTCGCGCTGGGGCTGGGGCGGCGCGGGCAGGGCAATACTTGGCCCAATCCGGCGGTCGGCTGCGTCATCGTCAGGGAAGGACGCGTCGTCGGGCGCGGCTGGACCCAGCCGGGCGGGCGCCCCCATGCCGAGGTGCATGCGCTGGCGCAGGCGAAGGGTGCCGCGCGCGGCGCGACCGCCTATGTCACGCTCGAGCCTTGCGCGCATCACGGCCGGACACCGCCCTGCGCCGACGCGATGGTTGCCGCTGGCATCGCGCGGGTCGTCATCGGGGCGGACGATCCGGACCCGCGCGTTTCCGGCCGCGGCATCGGTATCCTGCGCGCGAACGGCATCGAGGTCTGCAACGGGGTTCTGGCCGAGCAGGCCGCGCGCGATCTCGGCGGTTTCCTCAGCCGTATCCGGCGGGGGCGTCCCGAGCTGCTGCTCAAGCTGGCGACATCCTTTGACGGGCGCATCGCGACGGCGGAGGGACAGTCGAAATGGATCACCGGCCCCGAGGCGCGGCGCATGGTGCACGCCATGCGTGCGCGGCACGATGCGGTCATGGTGGGCGCGGGCACCGTGCGCGCCGACGATCCGATGCTGACGGTGCGCGGGATGGGCGCGCGACACCAGCCCGTGCGCGTCGCCGTGTCGCGGCGGCTGAGCCTGCCGCTCATGTCGCAACTGGCGATGAGCGCGCGCGATGTGCCGCTCTGGCTGATCCACGGATCGGACGCAGGCGCCGAGGCGATTGCGGCGTGGCACGCGGTGGGCGCGCATCTGATCGAGTGCCCGCTTCATGGTGGGACACTGGACATGGGCGCGGCGATGCGGGCGCTGGGCGACGCCGGGCTGACGCGGGTTTTCTGCGAGGGGGGCGGCGCGGTGGCCGCATCGCTGCTCAAGGCGGATGTGGTGGACCGGCTGGCGGGTTTCACTGCGGGGCTGGCGCTGGGCGCCGACGGGCGGGCCGGGATCGGTGCGCTGCATCTGGACGCGCTGGAGGCCGCACCGCGCTTTGCGCTGGAGGAGGTTCGCCGTGTGGGCGGCGATGCGATGCATCTTTGGCGCCGCGCCTGAGGGCAAAAGCAAAACGCGCGCCCCGTTTGATCGGTAGCGCGCGTTTCAGGTCTGGCTGTGGTTCAGCCTACGGGGGTGCCCGCCGCTCATCCGCGTGCGGTGAACGAGGCGATGTCGCCGCGGGTCAGGCCGATGTCTTCGAGTTCGCGATCGGTCAGGGCCGACAGCGCCTTGCGCGTGACGCGGGCGTCGTTCCATGCGACGAATGCGCCGGCAAGGCGGCGGAAGTTCAGGCCGACGGGGGCGGTCTGGAACGGGGCGGAGCGGGTGGTGTCGATAGCGGCCATGTCTTTATCCTCAATATCGCATGACGTCGTGTCATGTTGTGGTGAATTATCTTTCTGCACTGCAGATAGACAGGCCGCGCAGGTCTGGCAATGACACTTGGCGCATAGTCCTCATGCAGGATTTGCATAGCTCGGTGAGACCGCATGAACCTTTTTTAAGGGGGTGTCCGCAAACCGTGTTGGTCCGCTATGCGGGACAGAGCGGACCCCCACGTTAAAAGCCCGAATGTCGGCTTTCAGGAAACCGTTTAACAAACGGTGATTTTTGGAACATTGAGAATTTACCTTTTGGGGCCGCAACGACATTTTTAGCACGGCAATAAAATTGCATCTTCAATCCGGAATTATCGCTCCTAAATGCTTTAACTTGTGTTCAGGTTCGACATGGATTGTAACCTTGGCACCATCCAAATGATCTTTCAAAGACTCCTCCATCCGGTCACAGATTTCATGAGCTTGAAAGACAGTCGTTTCACCGGGCACGACGAGATGGAAATCAATAAATATTGCCGCGCCTGCGTGCCGTGTCCGAAGATCGTGCGCTTGCATTGCGCCATCCAGTTGTGACGCGATAACATTACGGATCGCGTCGAGTGTCTGCGCTGAGACGGCCTCATCCATCAGACCGCTCAGGGACTCTTTGACGATTTTCGAACCTGACCAGAGGATGTTGATGGCCACGAGCGCTGCCAGTGCCGGATCCAGTATCCACCATCCGGTTGCAACAGCCAGAATAACGCCAGCGGCAACCCCGACAGAGGTAAGAACATCCGTAATCAGGTGTTTTCCATCGGCTACCAAGGCCGGTGATTTCTGTGCTCGCCCACGTGTGATCAGCACCCAAGCCCACAGCCCGTTTATGACTGTTGCCGTCATGTTCACAAGAAGCCCTTCTACTGGGGCATCAAGCATGACTGGCTGCATGAAGCCGTGGTAGGCTTCGCGAAAAATAAGCAGTGCGGCAACGATGATCATTACACCTTCGAGGACAGCACTGAAGAATTCTGCTTTGTGATGGCCGTAGGGGTGATTGGCATCAGCGGGTTTCGCCGCGATATGGATCGCGACGAGCGCGGCGAACGCTGTTGCGACATTGACCGTGCTTTCGAGTGCATCTGATAAAAGTGCGACCGAACCAGTTATCCAGTAGGCAAGGGCTTTCAATCCCAAGACAGCAAAGCCGACGAAAATACTGCCAATTGCAAGCTTGATAGTGGTCATGTTGGCCGTTCCTCCAGTCCTGATCACGGCAGTTAGACTGCGCGATACAGTGGTGCAAGCCGCTGACTTTGCGAGTGAAAGTCATGTTCAAATTAATCTATATTTCTATAGCTGGGATGCTCCCAAAACTCCCGTTTCTGGCTGGGGCGTAAAACGCCTCATTTTCGGCTGCCACAAATCCCGTTCAAAACCTAACCAGTTTTCGAAGGTTCTTAGCTCTCTCTTGCAAGCAGACATCCATGCATCACGCAGCATCGGTAAAAAGGGGCTCCAAGCAGACCTCTGCGCGACACCTGGTTCACGATGCACGGACAATCTCCGCCGGGTGCATGCCCGCCAGCCGCACTTCCAGCCAGCGGATGTAGCCGCTGAGGTTCTTCGTGGCTGGTCCGCAGAAGGGCTTGATGAACCTTTTGTAGCGGGCGTGGAGCGAGTTCACGTTCTGAATGTGATAGCAGCCTGAAGCCACTCGCGTGCCTGGCTTGCTGCCCACGATGAAATGCTCGAGACCGCCTGCCGCTGCGACGTTCTTGTAGCCGTTGGCGCCGTCGGAACAGAGCACGGCATCGCTCGGAACCAGCGGCTTCATGGCGCGCTCGAGCGTCACGCTCTTGCGGTTCGGCAGGCGTCGGAAGAGGCGCGCGCCGCCGCGGTCAGTGACGGTGAGAATGGGGAGCTGCCACTTCGAGAGTCCTCGCATCATCTTCAGCCCCTGCGTCGTGAAGTCCTCCCACCTGGGGCGGGGCGGCGGTGCAACCTTCTTCGGATCCGCGAAGTGCCGGGCCCATTCGCGAGAACCCTTGCGCGATTCCCGCTGGAAGGTCTCATCCGCCTCCACGATCCCAGAGAAGCTCACGATTGAGCTGCTGCCGATGATGGAAAACACCAGCATCCGCCAACGCCAGACCGTGTATTTATTGAGTCCCAGCCGCTGCGCGAGCTTGCGCACCGACTGCGGTGCGGCGGTGCCCAGCATATCCCGAAGCGCGACCATGAACAGGTCCGGGCGATGGAGTCGGCCGATGGCGCTGCCCGTCCTGCCCGAATAGGTCTTCCGGCAGCCCGCGCAGCGGTAGCGCTGGACCTTGGTCCGGGTGCGGCCCCACTTCTGTCGGCGCTCGTCGCCGCAGAAGGGGCACTTGTGATCTTGGATTGTCCGTGCTTCGATCTCCGAGATCGCCTCGGTCTTCCGTCGGAGATCCCTGATCTTCGACTGGGCGTCCTCGATCTGGGCTGGGTTCAGTTGGTCGAGGGCATCGAGAAACCGGCGAAAGTCGTGGTGCAGCATAGGTATCCTCCGCGTAAAAGCCGAGTGATATAGGCCTTTCCGCGAAATACCGAAGCGCACCAACACGATTTGCGGACACCCCCTTTTTTAATGATCCTGCGGCGTGCCGAGGCGTCGCGGCGTCCGCCGCGAAATTTTGATGCTGCGCCGCAGCATCGGCGGATCGAAAGTTGCCGCCCCGGCGCGCGGCCGCGCATTCCGCTTGGAAGGTGTTCTTGTTTCGTGCTAGGCGTTGGAAAACGCCGGAGAAATACGGGCGGGCAGCGGGGCATTTCATGCGGGTTCTAGGCATCGATCCGGGATTGCGAAACTTGGGCTGGGGCCTGATCGACGTCGACGGCTGTCGGCTGAGCCATGTCGCCAATGGCACGCTTCACTCGGTGGGCGATGCATTGCCCGTTCGGCTTTTGTCGCTGTTCCAGCAGCTCAGCGCGATCCTGATCCAGTACGCGCCGCAGACCTCGGCGGTCGAGCAGACCTTCGTCAACAAGGACGGCGCCGGCACGCTCAAGCTGGGGCAGGCGCGCGGCATCGCCCTGCTGGCGCCTGCGCAATACGGGATCGACGTGGGCGAGTATGCCCCCAATACGGTGAAGAAAACGGTTGTCGGCGTGGGGCACGCCAGCAAGGAGCAGATCGCGCACATGGTCAGGATGCAGCTGCCCGGCGCGGTGCTGACCGGCCCCGACGCCGCCGACGCGCTGGCCATCGCCATCTGCCACGCGCATCACGCGGCCAGCCGGGCGCGCATCGCCGCGTCTTCGCAAAAGGGGGCGCTGGCATGATCGGGCGCATCGCGGGCCGCATCGATTACCGTGCCGCCGATCACGTGCTGATCGACGTGCGCGGCGTCGGCTACCTGGTGTTCTGCTCGGACCGCACGCTGCAGGCGCTGCCCCGCGTGGGCGAGCATGCGGCGCTTTATACGGACCTGCTGGTGCGCGAGGATGTTCTGCAACTCTTCGGTTTTACTACCCTGATCGAAAAGGAATGGCACCGCCTGTTGATGAGCGTTCAGGGCGTCGGCGCCAAGGCCAGCCTGGCCATTCTCGGCACGCTCGGTCCTGACGGGGTGGGGCGGGCCATCGCCCTTGGCGACTGGAATTCGGTCAAGGCGGCCAAGGGGATCGGGCCGAAAACGGCGCAGCGCGTGGTGAACGAGCTGAAGGACAAGGCGCCCGAAATCATGGCGATGGGCGCAGGCCCCGCCACCGCCGCGCCCGACACCGCCAACGATGGAATCGGGTCCGAGGCCGCTCCGGCGGCGCGCCCCGCGCCCGCCGGACCCGGCCCGCAGGCCGAGGCGCTGTCGGCGCTCACCAATCTCGGCTACGCCCCCGGCGAGGCGGCGGGCGCCGTGGCGCAGGTGGTGGGCGGCGCGCCCGAGGCGGATGTCGCCACACTGATCCGCGCCGCGCTGAAACTGCTGGCCCCGAAGGGATGAGGCCCGTGCGATGATGACAGAGCCCGACCCGACCCTGCGCCCCGAAAAGCTGGCCGAGGACGAAAACCGCAGCCTGCGCCCGCAGGCCCTGAGCGAATTCATCGGGCAGGCCGAGGCGCGGGCGAACCTGCGCGTCTTCATCCAGTCCGCCCGTCAGCGCGGTGAGGCGATGGATCACACGCTGTTCCACGGCCCTCCCGGACTGGGCAAGACGACGCTGGCGCAGATCATGGCGCGCGAACTGGGCGTCGGGTTTCGCATGACCTCGGGCCCGGTGCTGGCCAAGGCGGGCGATCTCGCGGCGATCCTGACCAATCTGGAGCGCAACGATGTGCTTTTCATCGACGAGATTCACCGCCTGAACCCGGCGGTGGAAGAGGTGCTCTATCCCGCGCTTGAGGATTTCGAGCTGGATCTGGTCATAGGCGAAGGCCCCGCCGCGCGCACGGTGCGGATCGAGCTGCAGCCGTTTACCCTTGTCGGAGCCACGACGCGGCTGGGTCTGCTGACCACGCCTTTGCGCGACCGGTTCGGCATCCCGACGCGGCTGCAATTTTATACGGTGGACGAGCTGCACGAGATCGTCGTGCGCAACGCCGCGCTCTTGTCGATCCCCTGCGCCACGGACGGTGCCCGCGAGATCGCGCGCCGCGCGCGCGGAACGCCGCGCATCGCCGGGCGGCTCTTGCGGCGTGTGGTCGATTTCGCGCTTGTCGATGGCGACGGCACGATCACCCGCGATCTGGCGGATGGCGCGCTGACGCGGCTGGGCGTCGATCATCTGGGCCTCGACGGCGCCGACCGGCGCTATCTCACGCTGATAGCCGAAGCCTATCAGGGCGGCCCCGTCGGCATCGAGACGCTGAGCGCCGCGCTGTCGGAGTCGCGCGATGCGCTGGAGGAGGTGATCGAACCGTACCTCTTGCAGCAGGGCCTGATCCAGCGCACGCCGCGCGGCCGCATGCTGACCCAGGGCGCCTGGGCACATCTGGGGCTGGCCGCGCCGCGCGCGGCGGGAACCCGCGATCTCTTTGACGGCTAGCGCGCGGGCGGCGAAATCTGAGCATTTTGTGCCAGGATGAAGGCGCTGCCGAAGGCTTTTGCTTGTGCGCCCGGCAAGCCCGGCGGTAGAGGGGGCGGCGAAAACAGGAGGCCCGCCATGACACCCGAAGAGATCGAGGCGCATTTCACCCGCAGCGATGGCAGCTATATTTGTGCCCGCTGGGGGCGGCCGATCGCGCCGGTGGTCTTCGGCGTCGATGACGCGACGCTGCCCGTCATCAAGGGCGCGATCGAGGCGGTCGCGGCGCTGGCCGGGCAAGACGTGGCCGAGACGGACCCGGAGCTGGGTGCAAACCTGATGCTGTTCTTCTTTCGCGACTGGGACGAGCTGCCGGAGGTGCCGCATCTGGCGCGGCTGATCCCCGATCTGGAGCCGCTGGTGGCGCGGCTGAAGAAGGCGGATGCAAATCAGTATCGCGTTTTCCGTCATGACACTGACGGCGCGATCAAGGCCGCCTTCGTGTTTCTGCGGATGGATGCGCATCTGAGCGCCGTTCCGGCGGAAACGCTGGCGCTGAGCCAGATCGTGCAGACGATCCTTCTGTGGTCGGACATGGCCTTTCGGGACAAATCCCCTCTGGCGCGCGCGCCGGGGCAGGACGCGGTGGTCTTGCAGCCCGAGATCGCGGCGCTGATCCGGGCGGCCTACGATCCCGTGCTTCCCGCCTGCGCACGCGACGCGTCCCACGCGCTGCGCCTGGCGGCGCGGATGCGGCAGGGTTGAGGTCCGCAGGCGGCTTGCAGCGCCGGAACGCGCGGCCTAACCTGCGCCGCATGAGCCATGTCTTCACCCTTCGCGTCTATTACGAGGATACCGACATGGGCGGTATCGTCTATCACGCCAACTACCTCAAATTCATCGAGCGGGCGCGCAGCGACTGGGTGCGCGGCCTTGGCATCGACCAGCGCGCGATGAAAGAGGAGGGCGGGCTTGTCTTCGCCGTGCGGCGCGTGGAGTGCGACTATCTTCTGGCGGCCCGTTTCGACGATGTTCTGGAGGTGCGCACGCAGGTGCAATCCGTCACCGGCGCCCGCCTTTTGCTGCGCCAGGAGATCGATCGCGCGGGCGAGGCGATTTGCACAGCCCTCGTCACAATTGTCTGCGTGACGGAAACCGGGCATCCTGCGCGGCTTCCGGCGAATATTCGCCTGCTTTTGCACTGAAGACTCAAATTTCCGTGCGATCCGGCGATGGCATTGGATTTCGCGCGGCAGTTGGGATAGCGTCGCGCGAAACAGGGCCGAGCTACAGGCAGGCCGGATAAAAAAAGAGCAGGCAGATGGAAGCAGAAACCCTCGCATTGGCGCAGGACCTGGATTTCTCCATGTGGGGAATGTTCGCGCAGGCGACCTTTGTCGTGAAACTGGTGATGCTGATGCTGATCGTCGCGTCCTTCTGGGCGTGGTCGATCATCGTGCAGAAGCTGATCACCTACCGCCGCGCGCGCGCCGAGGCCGACACGTTCGACCGGCAGTTCTGGTCGGGCGAGCCGCTGGACGAGCTGTTCGAGCAGATCGGCACCGACCCCTCCGGGCAGTCGCAGCGCATTTTCGCGGCGGGCATGACGGAGTGGCGGCGCAGTCACCGCACCGATGGCGGCATGATCGCAGGCGCCACCGCGCGCATCGACCGCAGCATGGACGTGGCCATCGCCAAGGAGTCCGAGGCGCTGCAATCGGGCCTGCCGGTGCTGGCGACGGTCGGCTCCACCGCGCCCTTCGTCGGGCTCTTCGGCACGGTCTGGGGCATCATGCATTCGTTCATCGGTATCGCGGCGGCGCAGAACACCAATCTCGCCGTCGTCGCGCCCGGCATCGCCGAGGCGCTGCTGGCGACGGCGCTGGGCCTTCTGGCCGCGATCCCGGCGGTCATCTTCTACAACAAGCTGAGCGCGGATTCGGACCGCATCCTTGCGGGCTACGAGGCTTTCGCCGACGAGTTCGCCACGATCCTCAGCCGCCAGTTGGACAGCTAGGCCATGGGTGCAGGAGTTGTTCAGGGATCGGGTGGCGGAAAGCGGCGCAGGCGGGGTCGCACCCGCGCGCGCGCGATGTCAGAAATCAACGTCACACCTTTCGTCGACGTGATGCTGGTGCTTTTGATCATCTTCATGGTGGCCGCGCCGCTGATGACCGTCGGCGTGCCGGTCGAGCTGCCGAAAACCGCCGCCAACTCCCTGCCGGGCGAGCAGGAGGAGCCGCTGACGATCACCATAACCGCCGATGGGACCGTGTCGATCCAGACCACCGAGGTGGCCCGTGCCGACCTGATCGGCCGCCTGCGCGCCATCGCCGCCGAGCGCGACAGCAACCGCGTGTTCCTGCGTGCCGACGGCGCCGTGCCCTATGCCGATGTGGTGCAGATCATGGGCGCGCTCAACAAGGGCGGGTTCGACAATATCGGCCTGGTGACGGATACCGGCGGGCCGTCGCTGGACGCGCCCGAAGGCTGAGGCGCGCGATCCGGTGAACACGGGCCAGATCATATCGGGGGCAGGACATATCGGCCTGATCGGCTGGTTGCTGTTCGGCGGCTCCTTCCCGACGGACCCGATGCCATTCGAGGTCACGCAGGTGACGGCCGTCACCCCCGAGGAATACGCCGCCATTGTCTCGGGCGCGCGCACGCCCGACCCGGCCGAGGAGATTTCCCCGCCCGAGGCCCCGGACGTGCCCGAGGAGACGCCGGACCTGGCCAGCGAGGCGGATGCCGCCCCCGCAACGCCCGCGCCCGATCCGGCGCCCCAGACGCCGCCCGACCCCACGCCCGAGCCGCCCGCGCCCCCCGCGGAGGCCGAGGTCAGCGACGAGCCGCCCACCATCGAGCCGCCGGCCGAGGATATGGCCACGCTTCTCCCCGAAAGCCCCCGGCCGCCGCAGCAGCGCCCGGCCGAGCGTGTCGCGCCGCAGCAGGTCGAGCCGCCGGAGCCGGATACGCAGGTCGATGACGTGGTGCGCGAAGAGGCGGTGCCCGACGAGGCCGCCGACACCCCGCGCGAGGAGGCAGAGGCGACCGCGCCAGAAGCCGCCGCGACCGAGATCGTGACCGAGGCCGAGCAGGCGGCGCCGTCGAAATCCGTGCGCCCCAAGGCGCGCCCGAGCCGTCCCGCGCCCGCGCCGGAACCCGCCCCCGAGCCGGAGACGCAGACCGCCGAGGCCGCGCCCGAACCCGACCCTGCGCCCGAACCCGATCCGGCGCCGTCCGTTCCCGACAGCACCGGGATCGAAGACGCGCTGGCCGCCGCCCTTGGCGCGGCGTCCGAAACGCCTGCCCCTTCGGCCCCCGCCGGCCCGCCGCTGACCGCCGGCGAAAAGGACGGGCTGCGCGTTGCGGTGCAGCAATGCTGGAACGTCGGCTCGCTCAGTTCGGACGCGCTGGCGACGACCGTCACCGTCGCATTCGAGATGTCCGAGGACGCGCGCCCCATCGATGGCACGATCCGGATGATCGATTCCTCCGGCGGCGGCTCAGGCGCGGCGCAGCAGGCCTACGAGGCCGCGCGGCGGGCAATCATCCGCTGCGGCGCGCGCGGGTTCGCGCTGCCGGTTGAAAAATACGCGTCATGGCGCAATGTGGAACTGACCTTCAATCCCGAAAACATGAGGATCAAATGATGGCGCGACTCCTGGCCTTGCTGGCCCTTTGCACAAGCTTCCTCGCCCTGCCTGCCACCGCGCAGGACGGCCCCCTGCGGCTGGAAATCACCGAGGGCGTGATCGAGCCGATGCCCTTCGCGGTGCCGACATTCGTGCCCGGCTCTGGCACCAGCGGACAGGTGGCGCAGGATATCTCGAACCTCATCGCCGCCGATCTCAGCGGCACCGGGCTTTTCCGCGAGATCCCCGCCAGCGCGCATATCAGCCGCGTCACCAGTTTTTCCAGCCCCGTGCAATTCGCCGACTGGAAGGCGGTCAACGCGCAGGCGCTCGTGACCGGGGCCGTCGATGTCGACGCGTCGGGGCGGCTGACGGTGCAGTTCCGCGTCTGGGATGTCTTCTCGGGGCAGGAGCTGGGCAGCGGTCAGCAATTCGTCGGCACCGCGTCGGGCTGGCGCCGGATCGCGCACAAGATTGCCGATCAGGTCTATAGCCGCATCACCGGCGAGGGCGGGTATTTCGACAGCCGCGTCGTCTATGTCTCGGAAACCGGGCCGAAGGACCAGCGCGCCAAGCGCCTCGCCATCATGGATTATGACGGCGCCAACGTCACCTACCTCACCGACAGCGCGTCGCTGGTGCTGGCGCCGCGGTTCTCGCCCACAGGCGACCGCATCCTCTATACCAGCTACGAAAGCGGCTTCCCCCGCATCTACGTGCTGGACATCGCCAGCGTGACCCGCCGCGCGCTGCCCGCGCAGGACGGCACGATGAGCTTTGCGCCCCGTTTTGCCCCCAACGGGCAGACGGCGGTCTACTCGGTCGAGACTGGCGGCAATACCGATCTCTACACGATGGACATCAATACGGGCACCAGCCAGCGCCTTACTAGCGCGCCGTCGATCGAGACCGCGCCCAGCTACAGCCCCGATGGCCGCCAGATCGTGTTCGAGTCGGACCGCACGGGGCGCAACCAGCTTTACGTGATGGACGCCAACGGCGGCGAGGCGCGGCGCATCTCGAATGGCGAGGGCAATTACGGAACGCCGGTCTGGTCGCCGCGGGGCGATCTGATCGCCTTCACCAAGCAGAGCAAGAGCCGCTTTCACATCGGCGTCATGCGCACCGACGGCAGCGAGGAACGGCTGCTGACCGCCTCTTTCCTCGACGAGGGGCCGACATGGGCGCCGAATGGCCGCGTCATCATGTTCACGCGCGAGACGCAGGGCGCCAGCGGGCAGGCGGGGCTTTATTCCGTCGACATCACCGGGCGCAACCTGCGCGCGGTGCCGACGAGCGGCGGGGCGAGCGATCCGTCCTGGTCGCCGCTGCAGTAGATTTCGGCAGGCGGGTCGTGCGGGACGTTTCCCTTGGCCCGGATGCTGTGGTATTACGGGCAAAACACGCGCGAACGGGCGCATAACTTTATCGAGCGAGGCATGACGATGACCTTCCTGAAGACCATGACACTTCTCTGCGCCGGTCTGGCGCTGGCCGCCTGCACCAATCCCGACCGCTTCGGCGACGAAGGCGCGGGCCTCAATGGCGGCATGGGCGCCGGGATGGGCGCGGGCATGGACGGCTCGGCCTCCGATCCGCGCTCGCCCGCCTATTTCCAGCAGACCGTGGGCGACCGTGTGCTGTTCGTCATCGACACCTACAACCTGACCCCCGAAGCGCAGCGTACCCTTGACGGGCAGGCGCAATGGCTGCTGACCAACCGCGACTACAACGCCGTCATCGAAGGCCATGCCGACGAACAGGGTACGCGCGAATACAACCTCGCCCTCGGCGCGCGCCGCGCCAACTCGGTCGAGGAATATCTGATCGCCCAGGGCGTGCCCGCCAGCCGCCTGCGCACAGTCAGCTATGGCAAGGAACGCCCGATCGAGATCTGCTCGAACGAAAGCTGCTACGCCCAGAACCGCCGCGCCGTGACCGTGATCTCGGTCGGCGCTGGCAGCTGAACCCTTCCCTGACCGGAGCCTGCCGATGCGCCGCCTCGCCCTGATCCTGACCGCCGCCCTCGCCCTCGCCGTGCCCGCCCATGCGCAGGACCGCTCGGCGACGCTGGCCGACATCCGCCAGGAAATGTCGGTGCTCTATGTGGAGCTGCAAAAGCTCAAGCGCGAGCTGAGCACGACCGGCGCCAGCGGCGGGCAGCTCAATACCTCCGGCTCGGTCCTCGACCGGGTCGGCGCGATCGAGGCCGAGCTGCAACGCCTTATCGGCCGCACCGAGGAGATGCAGCAGCGGATCGACCGGGTGGTTACGGACGGCACCAATCGGATCGGCGATCTGGAGTTCCGCCTGGTCGAGCTTGAGGGCGGCGACACCTCCAGGCTGGGCGAGACGACGACGCTGGGCGGCGGAGCCATGCCCGAATCCACGGGTGGCGGCGGCATTACCTCGGCCATCCAGCCCGCCGAAGGCGCGGCCGATCCTTCCGCGCAGCCCGAGCCGACCGAGCCGCTGGCCGTCGGCGAGCGGGCCGATTTCGACGCGGCCGAAGCGGCCTTCGCCGCGGGCGATCACGCGGACGCGGCGCAGAAGTTCGACACGTTCCTGCAAACCTATCCCGGCAGCCCGCTGAGCGCGCGCGCGAACCTGATGCGCGGGCAGGCGCTGGAAGCGGCGGGCGATACCAAGGCATCGGCGAAATCCTATCTGGACGCGTTCTCGGCCGACAAGACCGGACCGCAGGCGGCCGACGCGCTTTTCCGGCTGGGCCGCGCGCTGGGCCGTCTGGGCCAGACCGAGGCGGCCTGCCAGACGCTGTCGGAGGTGGAGACGCGCTTTCCCGGCGATCCCGCCGGGGCCGAGGCGCGCAGTGAGATGCAGACGCTCGCCTGCCCGTGACGGCGCTGCGCGCGCTGATCGCGGAGCATTTTCAGGACGACACCCGCCCGCTCGGCATCGCCGTGTCGGGCGGCAGCGATTCCCTGGCCCTCCTGCACCTGATGGTGGAATGGCGCGGCGCGCCGTTGCGCTGCGTGACGGTCGATCACCGGCTGCGCGATGCGTCGGCGGCGGAGGCCGCGCAGGTGGCGGCGATCTGCGCGGGCCTGGGCGTGCCGCATGATGCGCTGACCTGGCAGGGCTGGAATGGGCAGGGCAACCTGGCCGCGGAGGCGCGCCGCGCGCGTTACGCGCTGATGGCGGAGTGGGCGGCGGCGCATGGGATTTGCGGCATCGCCCTTGGCCATACGCGCGACGATGTGGCCGAGACGCTGCTGATGCGCCTCGCGCGCCGCGCCGGGGTGGACGGTCTGGCGGCGATGCAGGCGCGCCGCCAGGAGGCCGGCATCACGCTTCACCGCCCGCTGCTGAAGGCGGGCCGCGAGGATCTGCGCGCCTGCCTGGCGGCGCGGGGGGTGACATGGATCGAGGATCCAGGCAATTCCGACAGCCGCTATCGACGCGCGCAGGCGCGGCGCGCGCTCCAGGCGTTGCAGCCGGTCGGGATCACGGCGGACGCTCTGGCCGATGTGGCGCATCACCTGGCCGAGGCGCGCGCCACTCTGGGCCACTATGCCGCCGCGGAGGCGCGCGCGCTGGTCGAGGTCCGGCACGGCGATCTGCTGATCCCCGCCGCCGGCTTTGCCGCGCTGCGTCCCGATATCGCGCGCCGCATCCTCTCGGCGGGCCTGCGCTGGATCACCGGCGCCGGATACGCACCCCGCGGGCCGGAGCTGGAGCGACTACTGGCGGCGCTGGCGGACGGGCAGGGCGGCACGCTGGCCGGATGCCGCGTCACCGTGGCGAAGGGAGCCATCCGGCTTGCGCGCGAATTCGCCGCAGTCCGCGACGCTGCCGCCGTCCCCAGTGCGATCTGGGACGGGCGCTGGTGCCTGACCGGACCCGAGACGCCCGGCGCCACCATCCGCGCGCTCGGCCCGAAGGGCCGCGCCGCCTGCCCCGCCTGGCGCGTCAGCGGCCTTCCTGCGCATTCGGTCGAGGCCGCGCCGGCCGTTTGGCAGGGGGCCACGCTGATCGCCGCGCCGCTGGCCGGGCGCCCGGACGGCTGGTCGGCGCGGCTGACGCGCGGGGCGAATGATTTGCAGGGCATGTTATTATCGCATTGAAGATGAGACGATGATCTCTATTTAAGACGCAGGGCTCGCGTGCTATGCGCCGGGCGATCCGAACGTTTAGGAGAATTTCCTTGGGCAACGCACGCAATATCGCCTTCTGGCTGGTCCTGTTCCTGCTGGTCCTGGCGCTGTTCAACCTTTTCAGCGGCTCGGGCGGCGCGTTGCAGAGCCAATCGGTCAAGTATTCCGAATTCGTCGCCGCGGTAAAGGATGACTCGGTCACCAATGTGACGCTGGATGGCGAGAACGTCACCTTCCGCAAGACCGACGGCAAGGATTACAGCACGATCAAACCCGCTGACGCGGACGTGACGCAGACCCTCATCGACGAGGGTATTCCCGTCACCGCCAAGCCGCAGCAGGAATCGGGTTTCCAAACATTCCTTCTGTCGCTGCTGCCGTTCCTTCTGCTGATCGGCGTGTGGATCTATTTCATGAACCGCATGCAGGGCGGCGGCAAGGGCGGCGCCATGGGCTTTGGCAAATCCAAGGCCAAGATGCTGACCGAGAAGCATGGCCGCGTGACCTTCGACGACGTGGCTGGCATCGACGAGGCCAAGGAAGAGCTGGAAGAGATCGTCGAATTCCTGCGCAATCCGCAGAAGTTCAGCCGCCTCGGCGGGCAGATTCCCAAGGGCGCGCTGCTGGTCGGTCCTCCGGGCACCGGCAAGACGCTGCTGGCGCGCGCCATCGCGGGCGAGGCGGGCGTGCCCTTCTTCACCATTTCGGGCTCGGATTTCGTCGAGATGTTCGTGGGTGTCGGTGCGTCCCGTGTTCGCGACATGTTCGAGCAGGCCAAGAAGAACGCGCCCTGCATCGTCTTCATCGACGAGATCGACGCCGTGGGCCGCCATCGCGGGGCCGGTTATGGCGGGGGAAATGACGAGCGCGAGCAGACGCTGAACCAGCTTCTGGTCGAGATGGACGGTTTCGAGGCCAACGAGGGTGTCATCATCGTCGCCGCCACGAACCGCAAAGACGTGCTGGACCCCGCGCTCTTGCGCCCTGGCCGGTTCGACCGGCAGGTGACGGTCCCCAACCCCGACATCAAGGGCCGCGAGAAGATCCTGGGCGTGCATGCGCGCAAGACGCCGCTGGGCCCCGACGTGGATCTGCGCATCATCGCGCGCGGCACGCCCGGATTTTCGGGTGCCGACCTTGCAAACCTCGTGAACGAGGCCGCGCTTATGGCCGCGCGCATCGGACGCCGCTTCGTCACGATGGAAGATTTCGAGATGGCCAAGGACAAGGTCATGATGGGCGCCGAGCGCCGCAGCATGGTCTTGACGCAGGACCAGAAGGAAAAGACCGCCTATCACGAGGCGGGGCACGCCATCGTCGGTCTGGCCCTGCCGAAATGCGATCCCGTCTACAAGGCCACGATCATCCCGCGCGGCGGCGCGCTGGGCATGGTGGTCAGCCTGCCGGAAATCGACCGGCTGAACTGGCACAAGTCCGAATGCGAGCAGAAGCTGGCGATGACCATGGCCGGCAAGGCTGCCGAAATCATCAAGTACGGCCCCGAGGACGTGTCGAATGGCCCCGCGGGCGATATCCAGCAGGCCAGCGGCCTTGCCCGCGCGATGGTGCTGCGCTGGGGCATGTCCGACAAGGTCGGCAATATCGACTACCAGCAGGCGCATGAGGGCTATATGGGCAACGGCGCCGGCAGCTTCTCGATCTCGGCCCACACGAAGGAGCTGATCGAGGACGAGGTCAAGCGCCTGATTGACGAGGCTTACGAGTCCGCGCACCGCATCCTGATGGAGAAGAAGGATGAATGGGAGCGGCTGGCAGAAGGGCTTCTGGAATATGAGACGCTGACCGGCGACGAGATCCAGCGCGTCGCGCGCGGCGAGCCGCCGCGTTCCAGCGACGACGATGACGGCACTGCGGAGGGAAGCGCGCCTTCGGTCACGGCCATCCCCAAGACCAAGCCCAAGCCGCCGCGCGGCGACGGCGGACTGGAGCCGGAACCCACCGCGTGACGCCTGCCGGCAGAGCCCGCAGCACGGACTGGAATCCGGGTGCCTACTCCCGGTTCCAGGATCTGCGGCTGCGCCCGGCGATGGACCTGCTGGGCGCGGTGGACCGGATCGGAGCGGGTGATATCGTCGATCTGGGCTGCGGCAACGGCCAGATGGGTGCGGCGCTGGCGGAACGGGCCATGGGCCGCGACGTGATCGGCGTCGATGCCTCGCCCGCCATGTTGGAAAAGGCGCGCGTCTCCAAGGGATATGCAAGCCTGCAACAGGCCGATATCCGCGTCTGGCAGCCGCGACGCGCGCCGGGGTTGATCTATTCCAACGCGGTACTGCATTGGCTGCCGGATCACGGGCGGTTGATGCCGGCGCTGGTGGAAATGCTCGGGCACGGGGGCACCCTGGCCGTGCAGATGCCGCATCAGAACAACGCGCCGTCCCACCGCGTCTGGCTGTCGCTGGCCGAGGAGCTTTTTCCCGGCCGCGTCGACAAATGCGGCACGCCGGGCGTTCTGGCCCCGGCCGAGTATGATGCGCTGCTGGCCCACAAAGGGCGGTTCCGGATGTGGGAAACCGAATATTACCAGCGCCTCAGCGCCGAGGCCGGCAGCCATCCGGTGCGGCGCTACACTGAAAGCACCTATGCACGCCCGGTGCTGGACGCGCTGGACGCGGAGGAGCGGGCGACGCTGATCGCACGCTACGAAGAGGTGATGCACAGCGCCTATCCCATCCGGGCCGATGGTTCTGTCCTGTTTCCCTTCCGGCGGCTTTTCTTCACCTTGACGGTTTAGCGCACGTAAAACGCCCGGCCGATACGCGGCCGGGCGTCTGTTGCGCGGCAAGGGGCAGGCCGCGTCAGTAGGTCAGGATGTGGTAGCGGATGATGGAAATGCCGCCGTTTTTATCGGCATCCTGCGCCTCCGCCATCTGGCCGCTGCCGGTGTCGCTGCCGGATTCTGCCGCGCCGGTCTCGGCCGATGCCGATCCGGTCGACCCGTCGGTTTCCGTGGTGTTGCGATCCGATCCCAAGGCACCATGCGCCCAGACACCGGCCGGGCGATACTCCTGCGGTGAGATCGCGCCGGAGCCGTCCGCGTCAAGATCGTCAAAGCGCTTTTCCAGCGAGGTATCGCCGAGATCGGCGGCGCGGTCCGACGCTTCGTATTCCTCCTGCGTGATGACGCCGTTGCCGTCGGTGTCATGCAGCCTGAACCGCTTTGCCGCCGCGTTGGCAAAACTCTCAACGTTGTCCCTTTCGTCATCGTTGAGGCGCGCGACGGAATCCTTCTTCATCTCGTCGCCCTCTTCCCACGCCTCCTCGGCAAAGGCGGCATACTCTTCGCGGCTCATCTGGTCTGCCGAGGTAAGATCGAGCCACCTGTTCATCTCGAATTCATTACTGTCTTTGAATTCGTCGCTCTTGCTCTGTTCGGCGTCCCGCGCGCCTTTCATGCACGAAACGTATTCCTCGCGGTCGATCGAGCCATCCTGGTTCACGTCGAGCTGCCCGAACTCGGCATTGCGCAGCGCGTCAACTTCGTCGCGGCTGTAACTGCCGTCGTCGTTCTTGTCGGCGCGCATGTAGGCGCCCGCGCAGACGCCCGTGGAGTTGGTTTCGGAATCGCTGGCTGCCAGTGCGGGCACTGCGGCGATCAGCGTCGCCGAGGCCAGAATGGGCGTGATCAGGGTCTTCATGTCGTGTCCTCCTTTAGCGTGGGCCGCCCTTGGGCGGTGCTTTTGCGGGCGGCCCGCAGCACGGGGGCACGCGCCGGAGCCGCTTGTCCCTTGAAACCTGTGACGCGACCGATTGTTCCGAAAACGTGATGATGCGGGGCACCAGGCAAGGCTCGGCTTGAATGACATCGGCTTGATGGTTGCGCAGAATCCTGCAGGCCCACGTGGTTATGTGTTGCCTTCGTCATTATTCTTGTCATTAAATAATTATTCCACCGGCGCGAACGGTGCACCCAGAGGGGGGATTCGACGATGCTCGACGACGTTTACGCACGGGTCCAGCCGGGGCCGCCGCGCCCCAGCAAGATCATAGAGCCGCGGGTTTTCACGATGCCCCCCGGCGTCGAGCGCTACGTCGTCGAGGGCGGCGGTGCGATTCTGATCCGCATCGACGCGGGCGATCGGTTCACCGTCATCAACGACGAGGGCGGTCAGCCGTGCGAACTGGTCGCGGCCGACGAGACCGGCCGCATCGACCCCGACATCATCGGCGGCGCCGCCAACAGCGATGCCTCGGGGCTGAAGGGTCTGCTGGTGGGCAGCGACCGCTCGCTGCGCGGTCTGCGCATGGGGATCGAGGCACGCGGGCTGGACCTGTCGAAGGCGCGTGCGCATCGGTTCTGGGACAGCAACACGCCCGCCAAGGCCGAAGAAAGCTTTGCGGTCCAGCGCGACGGCGTGCTTATCGTCTCCGCGCCGGGCGGGGCCATGGATGCCGAGGCGCAGGACACGGTGACGCCGCTCGTCCTGATGGTGACACGCGCCGTCATCAAGCGCCACGTGAAGTTCGAGCTTCCCGACCCGCTGGCCGATCCGCTGCAAAGCATCCGGGTGCACAGCGCCACCGCCGAAGCCTATTTCGTCAAGGCCGGCGACTACATCCAGATCCAGGACGTCGATGGCCGCCAATGCACCGATTTCGAATGTTTCTCGGCCTCCAAGCTGGACAAGGGGATCGAACACGCTCTGGACGTGACCACCACGCGCACCCTGATGCATCATTCCTACCCGATGCCGGGCCTGCATGCGAAATACTACGATCAGGAAATGCTGCCGCTGGTGGAGGTCGTGCAGGATACCTGCGGGCGGCACGACGCCTTTGCCATGGCCTGTTCCGAGAAATATTACAACGACATCGGCTATCCCGGCCATGTCAACTGCTCGACCAATTTCAACAACGCGCTGGCAACCTACAACGTCACCGGGCGGCCGGGCTGGATGGCGATCAACTTCTTCTTCAACACCCATATCGACGAGCACGGCGTTCTTTACACGGACGAGCCGTGGTCGCGCCCCGGCGACTACGTGCTGCTGCGCGCGCTGACGGATATCGTCTGCGTCAGTTCGGCCTGCCCGGACGACACCACTGCCGCCAATGGTTGGAACCCGACTGACATTCACATCCGCACCTACAGCGGAACCGAGAAATTCACCCGGTCGATAGCCTATCGTCCGACCCCCAATTCCGAGGCGAAGATGACCAAAGAAACCGGATTCCACGACAATTTCGCCAAGCTGACCCGCAATTTCGTGGAATATAACGGTTACTGGCTGGCCAACTGCTTTGCCGAGTCTGGCCCGATTGACGAATACTGGGCCTGCCGCAAGGATTGCGCGATCATGGACCTCAGCCCCTTGCGCAAGTTCGAGATCACCGGACCCGATGCCGAGAAGCTGTGCCAGTATGTCTTTACCCGCAACATGAAGACGCTGGCGGTGGGCGGGGTCGTCTATACCGCGATGTGCTACGAGCATGGCGGCATGATCGACGATGGCACCGTGTTCCGGCTGGGGCAGGACAATTTCCGCTGGATCGGCGGCACCGATTACGGTGGCGAGTGGATCCGCGAGACGGCCGAGAAGCTGGGGCTGAAGGTGCTGGTGCGCTCTTCGACCGATCAGCTTCACAACGTCGCCGTTCAGGGCCCCAAAAGCCGCGATCTGCTGCGCAAGCTGGTCTGGACCGCGCCGCACAATCCCGAGTTCGATCAGCTGGGCTGGTTCCGCTTCACGCCCGCGCGTCTGCACAATGAGACCGGGACCGCCTTCGTCGTGTCGCGCACCGGCTATACCGGCGAGCTGGGCTACGAGGTGATGTGCCATCCAAAGGATTGCGACGAGATATTCAACGCCATCTGGAACGCCGGAAAGGAATTCGGGCTGAAGCCGATGGGCCTTCAGGCGCTCGACATGGTGCGCATCGAGGCGGGGCTGATCTTTGCGGGCTACGATTTCTCGGACCAGACCGATCCCTTCGAGGCGGGTATCGGCTTTACCGTGCCGCTGAAGTCGAAAGAGGACGATTTCATCGGGCGCGACGCGCTGATCCGCCGCAAGGAGCATCCGGCGCGCAAGATGGTGGGGCTGGAAATCGACAGCCAGGTGCAGGTCGGCCACGGCGACTGCATCCATATCGGGCGCGCGCAGATCGGCGAGGTGACCTCGTCGATGATCTCGCCGCTGCTGGGCAAGAACATCGCGCTGGCGCGGGTGGACGTGACCCATGCCGAGTTCGGCACCGAGGTCGAGGTCGGCAAGCTGGACGGCCATCAAAAGCGTCTGCCGGCGACCATCGTGCCCTTCGCCGCCTATGATCCCAAGAAGGAGCGTCCGCGGTCATGACGCAGACAGTGCTTGATAAACTCGGCGGTGAAGCTGCGCTCAAGCAGGTGGTCGAGCATTTTTACGATCTGGTCGAATCCCGGCCCGAAGGCGCGCAGATCGTGCGCCTTCACATGGACGGTCACGGCATTGCCGCCACGCGCGAGGAACAGTTCAATTTCCTCTGCGGGTTCTTCGGCGGGCGGCAATACTACAAGGAGCGTCACGGCCACATGAACGTGAAGCTCATCCACGAACATATCCCGATCCTGGAAAAGGACGCCGAGGATTGGCTGAAACTGTGGGACCGCGCGCTCATTGATCTGGGCCATTCGGGTGAGCATGTCGAACGTATCCGCGCGACGCTGCGCCGGGTGGCGCTCAAGTTGGTGAACGATGGAGAGGTCGTGGGTGCGGAAAGCGCGCGGCTGCGCCGCGTCTCGCGCATCTGATACTCGCGCGCCTGCGGGCGCGGTCGCATCGGCGCTGACATGACAAAGCGCGGTGGGTATCCACCGCGCTTTGCCGTTTCCCGGCGCAGTGCGCCGATCAGTTTTGCAGGTACACCTCGAGGCTGTCGTCCAGCGCGTCCTTCCAGGGCGTGTGGTGTGCGGGCGCCATGGTGCCGGTCATGACCGAGCGATAGCTGTTGTTGCGGAAGGTCATGATGTTTTCCTTCTTGTGGCCCTTCCAGGCAAAGAACGCCTCGCAGGCCCCATCGACGTCAAAGCTGGGATAGTCCGTCTCGTCGATCAGTTCCTGGATGTAGTCGCCCTGGTACCGGATCGCGTCATGGTCGTCCTCTCCCGCGTCCTCGCGCTCGATACGGTCCTTGACGTCGGCCTGCATCTCGGCCTTACCGGGGATGTCGATCTTGCCGAGGATCGCATCGCGGACCCACCACGCCTGCGCGTCGAACATGTTGAACGTGAACCACTGGTCCTGCATGCCGAGGTAGAAGAGGTCGGGATCGTGAACCCAGGCCACGCCCTTGTAGAGATCGGCGGTCGCCAGCCGGTTCGCGGTGCGCAGGCGCAACGCGTCTTCCATGAAGGGGAAGTGGTGCTGATAGCCGGTGCAGAGCAGGATCGCGTCAACCTCGGCGGTGCTGCCGTCCTTGAAATGGGCGGTGTTGCCATCGACATGGGTCAGAAGCGGCACTTCTTTCCAGTTGTCAGGCCACTTGAACCCCATCGGCGCCGTGCGGTGGCTGACAGTCACGGATTTGCAGCCGTATTTCCAGCACTGGCTGCCGATATCCTCGGCCGAGTAGGACGTGCCGATGATCAGCAGGTCCTGGTTCTTGAATTCCACCGCGTCGCGGAAGTCATGGGCATGCAGGATGCGGCCCTTGAACTTGTCGAAGCCCTTGAATTCCGGCACGTTCGGTGTGCTGAAGTGGCCGGTGGCGCAGATCACGTGGTCGAACGTCTCGACATATTCGTGATCCTTGGGCAGGTTGCAGACGGTGACCTCGAACTTGTCACCGACCTTCTTGACATGGCGGACCACGGTTTCAAACCGGATCTGGTCGCGCACACCGGCCTTTTCGACGCGCCCCTTGATATAATCGAAGAGGACCGCGCGGGGCGGGTAGCTGGCGATCTGCTTGCCGAAATGTTCCTCGAAGTAATAGTCGGCGAATTCCAGACCTTCCTTGGGGCCGTTCGACCACAGGTAGCGATACATCGAGCCGTGCACAGGCTCGCCGTACTGGTCCACGCCCGTGCGCCAGGTGTAGTTCCAGAGGCCGCCCCAGTCGTCCTGCTTCTCGAAGCAGACGATCTCGGGGATGTCCTCACCCTTTTCCTTGGCCGACTGAAAGGCACGCAGTTGCGCAAGGCCCGAAGGGCCGGCGCCCAGTATTGCGACACGTTTGGTCATTGTCTCTCCCGTTGGTTCAAACCGGTTCGGTTTCTGGTTCGTTTGGTATGAACCAATTCAATCGGCAGGCCGTTCGTCTGTCAAGATTTTTGAACCGCAGGAAACGAAAAGCACATGCGGTCAGCCGCAGGTTTCAGCCGTCCTGAACGAGCTGGCGCTGCTCTTCGATCAGGTGCAGCTTGATGTATTCGACCGCAGCATCGGTATCGCGCGAGGCGATGGCGTTGAACAGGCTGTTGAACCGCTTCTGATATTCCTCGATACGGACCGGGGTCAGGTGGCGGCGCAGCTGCGCGGTGCGGAAGCTCTGCCTGCAGGCGTCTATCACCAGATCATAGCACCCGGCGATCAGCGGATTGCCGGTGCCGACGGCAAGCTTGCGATAGAACGCCTCCTCGATCCGCACGAAGGCGTCGGCGTCGGTCTGCACCGCCTCCATCTGGCTGAGGATCTCGCCCAGGGCCTCGATGTCGCGGGGGGGCATGTTGACCACCGCGAGGCGCACCATGTCGGGCTCGAGAATGCCGCGGATCACCTGCAGGTCCAGCGGGCTGGACGCGGCGGCGATGTCGCTGTGCGACGGCAGCGGCGCGCCCTTGGACTGCGGGTTGACGAAACTGCCGCTGCCCGCACGGCGCCGGATGAAGCCGTGGCTTTCCAGCACTTCCAGCGCCTCGCGCACGGTGTTGCGGGCCACGCCCATTTCGGAGGACAGCGTGCGCTCGGACGGCAGACGCTCGTCCACGGCATATTCGCCGCTGCGGATCCGGCCATAGATCGTGTCGACAACGGTCTGCACCGTCGCGCTCATCTGCGTCTGGCCGGTGAAGGCGGCGGTGGTCTGGGCCAGCGACATGGGCATCCTTTCGCGACTGCTCGGGTTCGAGATTACACAAAGCTGTGAAAGCATGCATCGCCTATCTGACAGGCGACGTTGACCTGACGCAAAGATGAGGAAAGGAAAACCGGCATGAAGACGGAAGAGACGGAAGACGGCACGATCGAGGCATGGTCACCCGCCGAGGTGGCGAAGGCGCGCAAGGATATCGTGCTGATCGACGTGCGCACGCCGCAGGAATACGCATTGGAACGGATAGCGGGCGCGATGCTGATGGCGTTGCAGGAGTTCCGTCCCGATTGCCTGCCCACGCAGGATACCAAGCGCATCGTGTTGCATTGCGGATCCGGCGTGCGGTCGGGCAAGGCGGCGGCGATGTGTCTCGGGGCCGAAATGGACCGCATCGCGCACATGGTGGGCGGCATGACCGCGTGGAAGGAAAGCGGGCAGGAATATATCGGCACGGACACCTCCAGCGGCGCACCCAAGACCATGAAGAAAGACAGCTGAGGCCGGTGGACCGGAGGAAATGAAAAAGAGCGGCCTGCGAAGGCCGCTCTTTTGCGTCTTGTGCCGCCATTCACTTTTGCAGCGGCGGCTCCGTCTCGAGGTCGGGCCAGATGCCGGGGGAAGTCGGCACACCGTCGTCGAACTTCTCCAGGTAGTCCAGCATCATCGCCCGGTTGGCGGCAAAGCCCTTGTATTCGGCCAGCTCATCGGGAAGGTCGCGGATCACGCGGTGCAGGCGGCGGCCCCATTTCGGGACCGTCATCAGATCCTGGAAAGAGCAGAGATAGCAGCGGATCGGAAAGACCAGCCCGTTCGAACGCGGCAGGCGGAAGAACGTCTGCAACTCGACGCGCAGATGCTGCTTGGAGCCGATGTTCTCGGGCGTCAGGGTCGTCTTTTGCGGGCCCCACTTGTGGTAGTTCTCGGGGCTGGTGTCGAGCCGCGGATTGACCGTCATCGTCCAGTTGAGGCGCCGCGCGGGGCTGCCCTGCTGGATGTTCAGCAGGAACTTGAGGGCGCGCACGAAGATGCCCTTCTCGGCCGCCAGCGGCACGGGCGCGTGCCACTCGAAGAAATTCATGCCGATGTCGAAATCGAGGCTCCAGTCCGCCTGGGTCGTCACCATCCCCGCATCCATCCACAGGTTGTCGTCGCGCTGGTCCAGCAGGGCGAAATCGCCCTGGGTCTGGCGGGTGATGTACTCCATCGGCCCGTAGGGCAGGGTGGATTCGTCGAGGAAGGTGAAGGTGTCGTCGATGCCCAGCGGCCGGTTGATCCAGCGCCACTTGTGGCCGTCGCGGTGCAGCTCGAACAGGTCCGGGTAATCCTCGGACTTGGCTTCCATGATCAGTTCCAGCACGTCCCAGCCCGCCAGCGTCATATGCGGCAGGGACTGGCAGCGCAGCGGATCCTCGGCCAGAACGAGTGCGCGGTCGCGCATTTCGCTGACGTAATGCTCGTCCACGTCGAAGCGGTTCTGGAACACTGACCCTTCGCGCCCGCCCGCATGCGGCTCCATGTTGACGGAATACATGTAGTCGTCCTTGTCGAACGGGAACGGGAACCGTTTGATCGCCCACGCGGAGTTGCGGAACGAATAGTCGTCGCGGAACGTCTCGTCGTTGAATTGTATCGTCATGTCAGTTCTCCCTTTGACCCTGCTGCCCCAGGCTTCGCCGCCTCGGGATAGGGGCTTTGGTTAGCGGTCCAGAACCAGCGTCTTGCCTTCGAAGCGGCTGACGCAGGGCATGATCTTTTCGTTGGATGCGTGCTCCTCGGGGTCGAGCCAATGGTCCTGATGCTTGATCTCGCCGTCACATTCCAGAACCCGCGTCTCGCACTGGCCGCAGGCGCCGCCGCGGCACAGGTAGGGGGCGTCGACGCCAGCCCGCTCGATCGCCTCCAGCAGGCTTTCGTGCTCGCCGACCTGAACCACCTTGTTGGATACCGCCAGCTTGACCTCGAAGGGCTTGCCGGGCTTGGGGGCCAGGAATTCCTCGTAATGCACCGCCTCGCGGGGCCAGCCCAGATCGGCGGCGGTCTTGCGCACCCACTCGATCATGCCCTTGGGCCCGCAGACATAGATGTGGGTGCCCAAGGGCTGCCCGTCCAGCAGATGCTCCAGGTTTATCGCCTGGCCTTCCACATCGTAATAGACATGCACGTCGTTGGGATGCTCGGACGTCAGTTCGCACGCGTAGCTGGCCAGATCCTCGCTGCGGGCGGCATAGTGCAGCTCCCAGTTGCCGTGGCTGCGGTCGAGCTGCTTGATCTGCGCCATGAAGGGCGTGATGCCGATGCCGCCGGCGATCATCAGGTGTTTTTTTGCGCGCAAATCCAGACTGAAGAGGTTGACGGGGTTCGAGATCACCATCTCGTCGCCGACCTTGGTCTTCCGGTGCAGGAAAAGCGAGCCGCCGCGCCCCTCGTCGTCGCGCCGCACCGAGATGGTATAGGCGGTGCGGTCGCCCGGGTCGGACATCAGCGAGTAGGGGTTGAGGCGGGTGCGTTCCCCGTCCTTCATCTCGACGACGGTATGCGCGCCGCCGGAAAACGTCGGCAGAAGGCCGCCATCGACCGGCTCGAACCTGAAGCGCGTGACAAGCTCGTTCAGCGGGACGATCTCCGTGACGCGCACCTTGATCTTCGTGGCTCCGCTCATTCGTAAATCCTCTTTTGCTCGGGCACGTTGCCCGGATACTCGGCGTCGACGCACACGCCCTGATAGGCGGCGTGACGGCGCGAGTAATGGTCGCGCACGAACAGGTTCAGCCCGCAATGCGAACAGACGAAGGGATCGACCTCGACATCCTCGGTGATGCCCTTGCAATGCACGCACTGCATCCGCCGCGCCACCGATCCGCGATGCTCGGTCTGGATGGCGGTGTGCGGGATGCCCGCGCTTACCGCCTCGTTCATGGCCTGGCCCATCATGCCCTCGGTCCCGGTCAGGTAAACCTGAAGACCCATATGCGCATCGGAGAGAAGACGTCGCAGGCGCGGCACCGCCGTCTGGTAGCTGGGCGCGACATGCAGGATTGCGGGGTTCAGCGCCTTCAGCTTCTCCTCGAACGCGGTATCCTTGGGGATGTAGATGACATGGCTTTTCGCCATCAGGTCAGGCGTGGCGATGTCGATGACCGCCTCGGCGCCTTCGGCCTCGGCGATCATCAGGTGATGCTTGCCTGCGCGCGCCTCGAGCCTGCCCCAGACGGGCCGGCTGGGAATCGAGGGGGGGAATTCGAACTTCGACATGGGCGCCTTCGTCTCCTGTTGGGATGTCGTGGGTTTTCCTGATTGGCCTGCGGCAGGCACACCCGCCGCAGGCTTCCTTTTATACCGAATCACCCCTTGGCGGTGCGGATTTTCTTGTCCTTGTCGTAAAATGGCATCTCCTCGGCCGTGGCCGCAATCTCGGTGCCGTCGGCGTTACGCACGGTCAGCCTGGTGCCCGGCTTGGCGGCTTCCACGGGCATCCGCGCGATGCCGACATTGTGGTTGTTGATCCTCGAGACCATGCCGTAGGTCACGGTGCCGACCTTCTTGCCGTCCTGCAAAAGGTCCGCGCCCTCGTCGGCGGGGGTGTCGCCCTCAAGCTTGACGCCGTAGATCTTGAATTGCTCGCGGCCCTCCAACGCATAGTGGTTCTCGGCGCCGATGAAGCCTGTCTTGCCGGGCGAGACGACGAATTCGAGACCCAGCTCCCACAGCGAATCGCCGGCGGGATCGCCGTTCTCATGCGGGTATGTTTCCGAGTTGTCGCCCGGGAAGAACAGCAGGTAGGATTCGGTGCGCAGACGGTCCAGCGTGCTGAACTGGACGGGGCGGATGCCCATGTCCTTGCCGCCTTCGAGGATCTGGTCCCACAGCTCGACCACATGCTTCTTCTGGCAGAAGATCTCGTAACCGCGCTCGCCGGTATAGCCGGTGCGCGAGATCATCACGGGGCAGCCGAACAGCCTGGTCTGCATGATGCCGAAATAGGCCAGGTCGCGGATGCCCGGCACATGATCGGCCAGGAAATCCACCGCGACGGGGCCCTGCAGGGAAATATCGTGCAGATCGTCGTCGAAGATGACCGCGACATTCTTGCCCGCGGCTACCGTCGTCATCATCTCCATCCCCGCGCCGGTGCCATGGACCACCATCCAGGTGTTGACCGACAGCCGGTAGATCACGCAATCGTCTACGAACATTCCGCGCTGGTCCAGCATCGCGGCATAGACCGCGCGGCCCGGCATCAGCTTTTCGACGTTGCGGGTGGTGGTGCGGTCGATCACATGCGCGGCGTCGGGGCCGGTCAGATGAACCTTCTTCAGGCCCGACACGTCCATGAGGCCGGCCGTGGTGCGGACCGCCTCGTAATCGGCCTGCCCGCGCTCTTCGCTGTGGTCATAGAACCACGCCGTGCCCATGCCATTCCAATCCTCCAGCTCTCCGCCGATTTCGGCGTGACGGTGTGCCAGTGCGGAATGTCTCCAGATTATCGCCATTTATATGGGCTCCCTGTGCGTTGCCGTGAAAATCATCGGGACATTGAGCAACAGGCGGCGCCAAAAAGCAAGAATGCTGTTAAACATATTTTCCTCACAGGGAGCGACAATTTGCCTGCTTGCACAAAAGAAAGCGTCGCCATGGTCAGCGCAATTGACATGAAGCGCAAAAACAATGCCAATGGCGGGTAATAAAATTTTCCTGTCGGGCAAGCGGCGGCGGCGCCGCTCGGCCGAGAGCGGGAAAAATCCAACAAAGGGAGAATGATGGATGGTACAGACGAACGCTTCCGGAGCGGCCAACGGGTCGCCAGCGGCCGAATCCGGGTCCGGCAGCCTGCAACGGGCAATCGGCTGGAAGGATGCCTTCTGGATGGCCTCCGGCGTGCCGGCACTGGTGCTGTTCTCGATCGGCGGCATCGCGGCGACGATCGGCAACCCGTCCTGGGTGATCTGGATCCTGTCGGTGACCTTCGGCTTCCTGCAGGCGTTTGTCTACGCTGAAATCGCGGGGCTTTTTCCCAACAAATCGGGCGGTGCGTCGATCTATGGCGCCGCCGCATGGGTGCGGTATTCCAAGATCATCGCGCCCCTGTCGGTCTGGTGCAACTGGCTGGCCTGGACGCCGGTTCTGGCCATCGGAGGCGGATTGGCCGCGGGATACGTCCTGACCTCCTTCTTCGGGGCCGAATCGGCCATCAATGCGTGGGAGATCACGCTGCTGAACCTCGATTTCCTCAACGCTGGCCTGACGCTGCGAATCAACGCGGTATCCATCGTGGGCTCGGCCATCCTGCTGTGCGTCTTCGTCGCGCAGCACAAGGGCATCTCGGCGGCGGCCAAGCTGCAGACGATCATCGGCCTCGCGGTCATCATCCCTCTGCTGATCGTCGGCATCGTGCCGCTGCTCACCGGCGACGTGCTGGCCTCGAACCTGACGCCGCTGGTGCCGATTTCGGGCGAATGGAACATCGAGGGCACGACGCTGTTCCTTGGCGGTCTGTTCATCGCGGCCTGGTCTGCCTACGCGTTCGAAACCGCGATCTGCTATACCAGCGAATTCCGTGATCCGCAGCGCGACACGGTGCGCGCGATCATTGCCGCCGGCGTGATCTGCGTGGTTGTCTACACGCTGGTTCCGCTCAGCTTCCAGGGGGTTCTGGGCGTCGAGGGCATGCTTCAGCCGGGCATCGTCGATGGCTCGGCGGTCGCGGGGGTCATGGCGGGCATGGTCGGCGGCGGCGGCATCATCGCCAAGATCATGGTGGTCATGCTGTTCCTCGCGCTGGTGCTGGCGATCATGACGTCGATGGCCGGATCGTCGCGCACGCTCTACCAAGGGTCGGTCGATGGCTGGCTGCCGAAGTACCTGTCGCGCACCAACGATCACGGCGCGCCGGTTTCGGGGATGTGGACGGATCTGGGGTTCAACCTGATCCTGCTGCTGATGTCGGACTATCTTTTCGTGCTGGCCGTGTCGAACTGCTGCTACCTGGTGTTCAACTTCCTCAACCTGCATTCGGGCTGGCTGCACCGCATCGACAACGCCAATGCGCACCGGCCGTGGAAGGCGCCGACCATCATGCTGTGGATCGGTGGCACGCTGGCCTTCGTCAACGCGACGCTGCTGGGCGCGGGTGCGAACGTGTGGGGCGAGGGCACGCTGCGGTCGGCCATCATCGCGATCGCGCTGATCCTGCCGGTCTTCTGGTATCGCCACTACGTCACCGACAAGGGCAAGTTCCCGGCCAAGATGCTGGATGACCTGTCGGTGGGCGGAAACACCGACCTCAGCCAGCGCAAGGCCGGCATGCTGCCCTACATCACCCTCGCCGCCGGGGTGGTGGTGGTCATCATCGCCAACCAGGTGTTCCACCTGTAACCGCGCGGCTGACATCGCCACTTAGGGCCGCCCGCGCGCGGGCGGCCTTTTTACATGCGGGCCTGCAAACAGGCCTTGCCTTAAATGAAAATTTGTTTCTTGGTAGTTGAGCGGACGCGGCTTTGCTGCTAGCGTCAGAATCGATATCACAGAAGGATCACAACAGATGTGCGGGATCGTAGGACTTTTTCTGAAGGACACGTCGCTCGAGCCCAACCTGGGCCGCATGCTGACGGAAATGCTGATCACGATGACGGATCGTGGTCCTGACAGCGCGGGCATTGCCATCTATGGCACCGAACACAAGGGCAAGGTCAAGCTGACCGTGCAGTCGGCCCATCCCGACCGCGATTTCGAGAACCTCGACAAGGACTTGCACAAGGCGCTGGGCGGCGATGTCACGATGCGCGTCAACAGCACCCATGCCGTGATCGAGATCGACACCGCGTGGGCCGCCGCCGCACGGACCGTGCTTGCCCAGATCCGCCCCGACGTGCGCATCATGAGCACCGGCGAATTGCTGGAGATCTACAAGGAAGTCGGCCTGCCCAAGAACGTCGCCGCGCGCTTCGACATCTCTTCGATGTCCGGCAGCCACGGCATCGGGCACACCCGCATGGCGACCGAATCTGCGGTGACCACCATGGGCGCGCACCCGTTCAACACCGGCCGCGACCAGTGCCTGGTGCATAACGGATCGCTTTCCAACCATGCCAGCCTGCGCCGCAAGCTGCGCAAGGCCGGCATGAATATCGAGACCGAGAACGATACCGAAGTGGGCGCGGCCTACATCACCTGGAAGATGCAGAACGGTGCGACCCTGGGCGAGGCGCTGGCCTCGACCATCGACGATCTGGACGGGTTCTTCAACTTCGTCGTCGGCACCAAGGACGGCTTCGGCGTCGTGCGCGATCCGATCGCGTGCAAGCCCGCGGTCATGGCGGAAACCGATCAGTATGTCGCCTTCGCCAGCGAATACCGCGCCTTCGTCAACCTGCCCGGCATCGACCATGCCCGCGTCTGGGAGCCCGAGCCCGCAACCGTCTATTTCTGGAGCCACGATCACGCTCCGACCGCTACCGAGAAGGCCGCATGATGCAAACTTTCGATCTTGAAGCGCAGGGCCTGCGCAACCTCAACGCCGCCCTTCAGGCCCAGTCCAGTGAGACGAACCAGACCGTCTGGGAAGTCGTCAACGCCAAGGGCAGCCACGCCATCGCCGTCGGCCTCGACGCGCCGATCGAGGTGAAGGTCAACGGTTCGACCGGCTATTACTGCGCCGGCATGAACAAGCAGGCGACCGTGCATATCCACGGCTCCGCCGGCCCCGGCGTGGCGGAAAACATGATGAGCGGCACGGTCATCGTCGAAGGCGACGCCAGCCAGTATGCCGGCGCCACCGGCCGCGGCGGCACGCTGATCATCAAGGGCAATGCCAGCTCGCGCTGCGGCATCTCGATGAAGGGCATCGACATCATCGTGCACGGCAATGTCGGCCACATGAGCGCCTTCATGGCGCAGTCGGGCAACCTGGTGGTCTGCGGCGATGCCGGTGACGCGCTGGGCGACAGCATCTACGAGGCGCGGCTTTTCGTGCGCGGCTCGGTCAAGTCGCTGGGCGCGGACTGCATCGAAAAGGAGATGCGCCCCGAGCATATCGAGATCCTGAAAGAGCTTCTGGAGCGCGGCGGCTGCGACGCCAAGCCCGAAGAGTTCAAGCGCTACGGCTCGGCCCGCAAGCTCTATAACTTCAACATCGACAACGCATATTGAGAGGGAGGCGACATGAAAGACGAGACCAAACACATCCCGCAGACCGTTCCGATCCAGTCGGCCACTTTCTCGAACCCGACGAACGCCGAAATCCGCCGCGCGGCGGCCACCGGCATCTACGACATCCGCGGTGGCGGCTCCAAGCGCAAGCTGCCGCATTTCGATGACCTGCTGTTCCTCGGCGCCTCGATCTCGCGCTATGCCCTCGAAGGCTACCGCGAGAAATGCGACACGAAGGTGACGCTTGGCACCCGCTATGCCAAGAAGCCGATCGAGCTGGATATCCCGGTAACGATCGCCGGCATGTCCTTCGGCGCGCTTTCGGGCCCCGCCAAGGAGGCACTGGGCCGCGGCGCGACGCTGGCCGGCACCTCGACCACCACCGGCGACGGCGGCATGACCGAGGAAGAGCGCGGCCACTCAAAGACGCTGGTCTACCAGGTGCTGCCGTCGCGCTACGGCATGAACCCGGACGACCTGCGCCGCGCGGACGCCATCGAGGTGGTCGTCGGCCAGGGCGCCAAGCCGGGCGGCGGCGGCATGCTGCTGGGCCAGAAGATTTCCGACCGCGTCGCCGAGATGCGCAACCTGCCCAAGGGCATTGACCAGCGCAGCGCCTGCCGCCACCCCGACTGGACCGGCCCCGACGATCTGGAAATCAAGATCATGGAGCTGCGCGAGATCACCGCGTGGGAAAAGCCCATCTATGTCAAGATCGGTGGCACGCGCCCTTACTTCGACACCATGCTGGCGATCAAGGCCGGCGCGGACGTGGTGGTTTTGGACGGCATGCAGGGCGGAACCGCGGCGACGCAGGACGTGTTCATCGAACATGTCGGCCTGCCGATCATCGCCTGCATCCCCGAAGCTGTGCGCGCGCTTCAGGACATGGACCTGCACCGCGAAGTGCAGCTGATCGTCTCGGGCGGCATCCGCAACGGTGCCGACACGGCCAAGGCGCTGGCGCTGGGTGCCGACGCCGTCGCCATCGGCACGGCGGCCATGGTCGCGCTTGGCGATAACGATCCGCGGTATGAGGCCGAGTATAACGCGCTCGGCACCACCGCGGGCGCCTATGACGACTGGCACGAGGGCAAGGATCCCGCGGGAATCACGACGCAGGACCCGGAGCTTTTCAAGCGGTTCGATCCCGTCGCGGGCGGGCGTCACCTGAACAACTACCTCAAGGTGATGACGCTGGAGGCGCAGACGATCGCGCGGGCCTGCGGCCACAACCACCTGCACAACCTCGAGCCCGAGGATCTGGTTTCGCTGACGATGGAGGCGGCGGCGATGGCCAAGATTCCGTTGGCAGGCACAAACTGGTATCCCGGCAAGCCGGGCACCGCTTATTGACGGCACCCTATCGGGCGCGGCCATTTGTGCCGCGCCCTTTTTGCTTTAAACACCTCGAATACACGAACCAACAGGGACCCCGAATATGAAAATAGATCAAATCGTCCAGGACTCGAAGATCGACCTCGCCGAGTGGGGCAAAGAGCACGGCATCAAGTATTTCATGGTCAACTTCACGGACATCCTGGGCACCCAGCGCACCAAGCTGGTTCCGCTTCGTGCGATCGGCCGGATGCAGGAGAGCGGCGCAGGATTCGCCGGATTCGCCGGCGGCATGGATTATACGCCCGCCCACCCCGACATGCTGGTGATGCCGGACGCCGACGCGGTGGTGCAGATCCCGTGGCAGCCCGACATGGCATGGGTGCCGGGCAACCCCGTGATGAAGGAAGAATACTCCATGCAGGCGCCGCGCAACGTGCTGCGCAAGCAGATCTCCGACGCGGCCGAGATGGGGCTGCACTTCAAGATCGGCGTGGAGCCGGAGTTTTCGCTGCTCAACGCAGACGGCACGGCGGTCGGTGACGAGCTCGATACACGCAGGAAGCCTTGCTATGACCAGCAGGCGATGATGCGCAACTATCACATCATCCGCGAGACCAGCGATTACATGCACGAGCTGGGCTGGGGCTGCTATCAGAACGACCACGAGGACGCCAACGGCCAGTGGGAGATGAACTGGGATTTCGACGACGTCCTGAGCATGGCCGACCAGCTGAGCTTCTTCAAGTTCATGATCAAGCATGTGGCCGAAAAGCACGGCATGCGCGCAAGCTTCATGCCCAAGCCGCTTCCGGGGCTGACGGGCAACGGCCTGCACGCGCACATCTCGGCCTGGGACGGGCCGGGCGACAACGCCAGGACGAACCTTTTCGCCGGAAACGGTGATACGCCTGCGGGCCGCCATGGCCTGTCGGAGATGGGCGGGCATTTCCTCGGCGGGATCCTCCAGCACGGCAGCGGCATGACCGTCATCTGCTGCCCGACGGTCAACAGCTACAAGCGGATCGGCGCGGCCAGCACGGCATCGGGAGCCACCTGGGCGCCCAACAGCATCACCTGGGCCGGCGACAACCGCACCCATCTGGTGCGCGTGCCCGGCGGCGGCCGGATGGAGCTGCGTCTGCCGGACGGCGCGACCAATCCTTACCTCATGCCGGCCGTGATCATGGCCGCCGGCCTGTCGGGCATCCGCAACAAGGTGGATCCGGGCGAGTCGCACGACATGGACCAGGTCGTTGACGAATCCAAGGTCAAGGACGCGGCCCAGCTGCCGCACAACATGTGGGAAGGTCTGCGCAACTTCGAGGCGGACACGGAATTGACCGAGTCAATGGGCGAAGAATTCGCCAAAGGCTTCCTCAAGCTGAAGCAGCGAGAGTGGAACGATTACGCCATGCACTTCACGCAGTGGGAGCGGGACAACACGCTGGATATCTGACCGGCGTCACCCAAGTGCTTCGCCTTTGTCTGAGACATCAGACAAAGGCGAAACGCGCGGAACACCGAGATATCGCGCGTTATGCCAAACGCGCCAGCGCATCATCGAAAGGGCGGGCCATACGGTCCGCCCTTTCGCGTGGCAGGTGGCGTCAGGTATTCTGCGGATAGCAGATGATCGACAGGTAGCGGCAGGGCAGTTTGACCAGCCGCTCGGGACCATGCGGTGCATCGGCATCGAAGAACAGCGTGTCACCGGGTTTCAGCGGCACCACGGCATTGCCATGGCGATAGTCGACCTCACCCTCCAGCATGTAGATGGTTTCGATGCCGCCATGCTGGAAGGTGGGAAACGTGTCCGAGATGTCGCTGAGCGTGATCAGATAGGGCTCGACGATGACGCCCGACCCGTTGGAGCCGATATGGCCGAGCAGTTTGTATTGATGCCCCGCCCGCGTGCCCGCGCGCTCGAGCTCGACGCCTTCGCCGGACCTGGTATGAACGTATTCGCGTGTCTCCTCGAACCGCCGGAAAAAGCCGGTGATCGGGACCCGCAGAGCATGGGCCAGGGTCTGAAGCGTGGTCAGCGAGGGCGACGTGTTGCCATTCTCGATCTTGGACAGCATTCCGATGCTCAGCCCGGTTCGGGCCGACAGTTCCGCGACCGTTATCTCCTGCTTGCGGCGATGCGCGCGCAGCTCGCGGCCGATTGCAATCTCCAGAACATTTTCGCGGTCTTCGCGGGCAAGGCGGTGCGGGTCTTGCGTAAGCTTCGCCGCGCGGGCCGTGCTAATTCTTTCAATCGTCATATGACATCCTGCTGTATCGCCCGCCTAACCCCGCCCGCCGAACCAAGGGGCGGGGAGGCGCTACGCCCTCGAAATTGATCATGCGGATTTTCACTCACAGGACAAGTTTTAACCTTGGAGTGCGATCCGTCTGCAACATATAGACCACAGCGCCAGGATTTGAACCTTTGGATCAAAGGTATCGACGTGCGGTTGAGGCAAAATCGTCGTCAGGCGTCGTCCGGAGATTTTAACTCGGAGTGAACTGCGCCGGCACTGCTCCGCCACGCGGCGTGATCAGATCCGTTGGCGCCGCTCCGGCACGATCTGCTGCACGATACCGGCGCCTGCCAGGTAGATCGAACTGATGACCAAACCCCAGTGCGCCCAGCTTTCGGGATGGAAATCCACCCAGGCGGCCCAGCCGGCGAAGAACGTCCAGACGAAGATCATCGGCAGCGATATCGCGCGCCAGCGCTGGGTGCGCACGGGGTGCACGAATTTAAGCGGCAGGAACATCGCCACGGCCAGGATGGCGACCAGCGCCAGCGTGAACCAGAACGGGGGCGCGGTCGCGAAAAGCACCAGCACGACCATGTTCCAGCAGCCGGGAAAGCCTTCGAACGATTTGTCCGCGGTCTTCATGCCCCGGTCACAGAAATACATCGCGCTGGCGAAGGTGATGAGGATGATCGCGGCCCAGCCGGTCCAGCCCGGTAGCAGCCCCGACTTGAAGAGGGCGAATGCCGGAATGAACGCATAGGTGATGAAATCGATGATCATGTCCAGCAGCACGCCGTCAAAGCGCGGCGCGTACCTTTCGACCTCGTATTTGCGCGCAAGCGGCCCGTCCGCGCCATCAACGGCAAAGGCAACGACCAGCCAGACGAACATCAGGCCCCATTTTTCATCCGCGGCGGCCAGCATCGCCAGCATGGCGAAAACGATCCCGGTGGCGGTGAAGAGATGGACGAGGAGTGCTTTGATTTCGCGTGTCATGGCGTCCCTATAGGGGCTAAGGCGGGCGCGGGCAATCACGCTTTGGGATGCGCGCGCGCGTAGACTTCCATCAGGCGGGCGGTATCGACGCCCGTATAGGCTTGTGTCGTCGAGAGCGACGAATGGCCCAGAAGCTCCTGAATGGCGCGCAGATCGCCGCCCGCGTTCAGCAGATGGGTGGCAAAGCTGTGGCGCATGGCGTGGGGCGTGGCCGTCGCCGGAAGGCCCAGCTGGCCGCGCAGCTGCTCCATCACCTTTTGCACCGTGCGGGGGGACAGGCTGCCGCCGCGTGCGCCCCGGAAAAGCGGGCGATCCGGCACGGCCTCATGCGGGCAGGCGCGGGTGTATTCCGCCACGGCCTCGCGCGCGGCGGGCAGGACCGGCACCATCCGCTCCTTGCCGCCCTTGCCGCGGATGCGCAGGCTGGCGGGCAGGGGCGCGTCGGCGCCGGTCAGCGACAGCGCCTCGGATATGCGCAGCCCGCAGCCGTAAAGAAGGGTGATGACAGCCCGGTCGCGGGCGGCGATCCAGGGCGTCAGCGACTGAAGCTCGGCGGTGTCGATGACGTCGCGCGCCGCCTCCACGCTCAGCGGGCGGGGCAGCTTGCGCTGGAATTTCGGGCTGCGCGTCGCCAGCACCGCCGTCGGCTCGAATCCCTCGCGCTCGGCCAGCCAGCGGTAGAAGGACTTCACCGCCGACAGCTTGCGCGCGAGGCTGCGCGCGCCGACATCGCCGCCGCGCGTATGTGCCATCCAGGCGCGCATGTCGGACGTGGTGATCGCGGCCAGCGCGCCCAGTCCCTGCAGCCCGCCCTTGTGCTGCGTGATGAAGGCCAGGAACCCAGCGACATCGGCGTTATAGGCCGCGATCGTGTTGTCCGCCGCGCCGCGCAGCGCGCGCTGCTGGTCCAGCCACAGCGCCAGCGCGTCCCGTGCGGCGGGCGAGATCATGACAGCCAGCGGCGCATTGCCCGTTCGAAGACGCCCGCGAAGAACGTCAGCAGGTCCGAGCCCTGCTGCGGGGTGAACTGATGCGGATCCTCGGCCCCCAGCACCAGCATGCCCGGAAGACGGCCTTCGCCGAAATCCAGCCTGAGGCACGCCTCGGACCGGATGCGCCGCGCCGCCTCGCCATGCAGCACGTCGTCGCCGCCGCTGAGCTGGCGCAGCGTCACCGGGCGATCCGCGCTGCGCCCGTTGCGGATGTAGCGCGCGACAAAGCCCGGCTCGGCCACCGACAGGACGTTGCCCAGACGCTGCACCGCCGGATCGTTGTCATCCTGCGCGGATTCGAGGATCAGCCGCACCGATTCGACGCGCAGAATCTCGGCGACCTCGCCGCCCAGGTTGTGCAGGAACGCCTCGAACTCGGTCGGGTCGAGCATGCGCAGGATGGCGCGATGCACCTGGTTCGTCCCCGCCAGATTGTCGTACGCCGCCGCGATGACCGAGCGGTGCGTGTCCTCCAGCCGGTCCAGCCGCGCCTCCAGCCGCTCCATCGCGATGCCGCGCAGGTCGACGATGTTGCCGCCCATCGCACGTTCGTTTGCGGCGATCAGGGCGCGCATGACGTCCTGATCCTCAAGGATCATGTCGGGCTGGTTGATGATCCGCTCGCGCAGGTGGTCGTCGATCTGGGGTTTGCTGCTCATGCTCACGCTCGTTTTTTATCGTTTCGGGTGTCTTAGCATGAGGTTCCGCGAAAATCTTCATCTGATTTCGCGGGAGTGGCGAAATAACTCTCAGATCGCGCACATCGCGCGCATGGCCTTGCCGTGCGCCGCCTGACGGTCGAACTTGCCCGCGTTGCGGTGATGAATGGTGTTCAGAATCGGCTTGAGAACTCGTTGATCGTTTCCGCGTGTCCGGTCTCGCGCCTGACTTGCTTCAATGGCGCGCAATGTGACCGAAAGGGCAGCGAATGCAACGAAAGCCGGTCCGGCGGCCTGCCGCGCTGCGCGCCGTCGCCGCTGCGGCAGATGCGCCCGGCATATCCGCCGGCCGGGCGCGCGCCGTCATGGGGTTCAGATCTTCTGTCCGGTCTTTTCCCAGTCCTTCAGGAACTGGTCCAGCCCCGCATCCGTCAGTGGGTGGTCGGCCATCTTCTTGATGACCGCGGGCGGCGCCGTCATCACGTCGGCGCCGATCAGCGCGGCCTGGCAAGCGTGGTTCACCGTGCGGATCGATGCGGCGAGGATCTGCGTCTCGAAACCGTAATTGTCATAGATCTGGCGGATGTCCGAGATCAGCTCCATCCCGTCGAGGTTGATGTCGTCCAGCCGCCCGATGAAGGGGCTGATGAAGGTCGCGCCCGCCTTGGCCGCCAGAAGCGCCTGGTTGGCGGAAAAACAGAGCGTGACGTTGACCATGTTGCCCTCGTCGCTGAGCGTCTTGCACGCCTTGAGGCCGGCCCAGGTCAGCGGCACCTTGACCGCGATGTTGCCCGCGATCTTGGCCAGCTTGCGGCCCTCCTCGATCATCGCGTCCGCCTCCAGCGCGACGACCTCGGCGCTGACCGGGCCGTCGACCATTTCGGCGATCTCGCGGGTGACTTCGGTGATGTCGCGGCCCGATTTCAGGATCAGCGAGGGGTTGGTGGTGACCCCGTCGACCATGCCCAGGTCGTTGAGTTCGCGGATCTGATCGACTTCGGCGGTATCGACGAAAAATTTCATGGCGGCAGCCCTTCTTGATGGATTGGAGTTTGCTGGGCCATCGTTTATCCCATGGCCGATCCCCGTGAAACCCTGAAAGGAGCGTGCGCGCGTGGCCGCTGCCCCCGAATTCCACGACACTGGCGCGCTGGTGGGCGTCCTGACCGCGCAGCCGCTGGACCGCGTGCTGGATTACCGCGCGCCCGAGGGCGGCTGCCTGACCGGCGCCTTCGTCGAGGTGCCTCTGGGGCCGCGCAAGGTGCTGGGGGTCGTCTGGGGGAAGGGCGAGGGGGGGTATGACCTGGCCAAGGTGCGCGGCATCATCCGCGTGCTGGACGTGGCGCCGATGGCGGATGAGATGCGCAGCTTTCTGCAGAAGGCCGCCGATTACACGCTGACTCCGATGAACGCGATGCTGCGCCTTGCCACCCGCGCGCCGGGGCTGGGCGATCCGCCGTCGATGCGCAAGGTCTACCGGCTGGGCTATGGCGAGCCGACGCGCGTGACGGACGCCCGCCAGCGCGTGCTGGAGGTTCTGGAAGGGCAGGGCGATCAGGTGTTCACGCTGAAGGAGCTGGCGGAGGAGGCGGGGGTCACGTCCTCCGTCATCAAGGGGCTGGTGAAACAGGGCGCGGTGGACGAGATCGACACGCCCCGCGACACCCCCTACCGGCGCCTCGATCCCAGCCTCGCCTCAAAGGATCTGACCGGGGATCAGGCCGCCTGCGCCGCCACGCTGGGCGCCGCCATCCGCAGCGGCACCTACGGCACCACCCTGCTGCGCGGCGTCACCGGATCGGGCAAGACCGAGGTCTATCTGGAGGCCGTGGCCGCCACGCTGAAAGCCGGCCGTCAGGCGCTGGTGCTGCTGCCCGAGATCGCGCTGACGGCCGAGTTCCTGACCCGCGTGCAGGCGCGGTTCGGCGCCCGGCCGGCCGAGTGGCATTCGGGCGTCACCATGACCGAGCGCCGCCGCTGCTGGCGCATGGTGGGCGAGGGCGGCGCGCAGCTGGTCGTCGGCGCGCGCTCGGCCCTCTTCCTGCCGTTCCGCGATCTGGGGCTGATCGTGGTCGATGAGGAACATGACACCTCCTACAAGCAGGAGGACGGCGTGCTCTACAACGCCCGCGACATGGCGGTCCTGCGCGCGTCGCTCTGTGGTGCGCAGGTGGTGCTGGCCTCGGCCACGCCCAGCCTCGAGACCTGGGCGAACGCCGAGGCGGGCAAATACACGCGGCTGGACCTGAAGGCGCGGTTTGGTGTCGCCGTCATGCCCGAGGTGCGCGCCGTCGACATGCGGGCCGAGGATCTGCCCGGCAACCGCTGGATATCGCCGACGCTGCAATCGGCAGTGGCGCAGCGCATCGCGCGGGGCGAGCAGTCGCTGCTGTTCATCAATCGCCGCGGCTATGCGCCCGTCACCATCTGCCGGGCCTGCGGCCATCAGATCGGCTGCGATCACTGTGACGCGCGCATGGTTGAGCATCGATTCCAGAAGCGCCTGATGTGCCATCAATGCGGCGAGACGAAGCCTATCCCCGAAAAATGCCCCGCCTGCGAGGTGGCGGGCAAGCTGGCTCCGGTCGGGCCCGGCGTGGAAAGACTGGGCGAGGAGGCGGCGGCGCTTTTCGAGGGGGCGCGCGTGGCCACGCTAAGCTCGGACATGTTCGCCAGCGCCCGCGCGCTGAAAGAGCAGATCCGCACCATTGCGGACGGCGGCGCCGACATCATCATCGGAACACAGCTGGTGGCGAAAGGCCACAACTTCCCGCTGCTGACTCTGGTCGGCGTGATCGACGCCGATCTGGGCCTGCAGGGCTCCGACCTGCGCGCGGCCGAGCGCACGTTCCAGCTGATGCGGCAGGTCGCGGGCCGCGCCGGGCGCGCCGACAAGCCCGGCACGGCGATGCTGCAGACCTTCCAGCCCGAGCATCCGGTGATCCGCGCGATCCTTTCGGGGGACGAGGAGGGCTTCTGGCGCGCCGAGGCCGACGCGCGCCGCCATGCCGGCGTGCCGCCGTTCGGGCGCATGGCGGGCATCATCCTCAGCGGGCCGGATTTGCAGCAGGTGTTCGATCTGGGCACCGCGCTGGCGCGCAGCGATGCGCCGCTGCGCCGGATCGGCGCGCAGGTCTACGGACCGGCGGCGGCGCCCATTGCCCGCGTTCGCGGCCGCCACCGCGTGCGCCTGCTGGTCAAGGCACCCAAGGGCGCCGCCCTGCAACCCGCGCTGGCGCAGTGGATCGGGGCCGTGCGCGCGCCCGGCAACCTGCGCCTGAGCGTCGACATCGACCCGCAGAGTTTCTACTGAGCCGCGCAACCCCTCTCGCCAAGCCCGCGCGGCTGCCGTAAACCCTTTGCCATGACCCGCACCGTCCCCATAGGCGACGCACGGCAGATGCCGCTCTGGCGCCGTCCGCGCACGCTGCTGTTCCTGATGGCGGCGGCGATGCCCATTGCCTTTGCGACATGGTCGGCGCTGCTGAACAACTTCGTCATCGAGGTGGCGCAGTTCGACGGACACGACATCGGCTGGCTCCATACGGTGCGCGAGATCCCCGGATTTCTCGCCATCGGCGTCATAGCAATCATCATCTTCATGCGCGAGCAGGTGCTGGGGCTGATCTCGCTGATGCTGCTGGGGGTCGCCACTGCCGTGACGGCGTGGTTTCCGACGATGGGCGGCATCCTGACGATCACCATGCTCAGCTCGATCGGGTTCCACTATTACGAGACGGTCAACCAGTCGCTGCAGCTGCAATGGATCGACCGCGCCCGCGCGCCGCAGACGCTGGGCTGGCTGATCGCGATGGGGTCTGGCGCGACGCTGCTCTGTTACGGGCTGATCGTGCTCTTGTGGGAGCCGCTGGGCCTGAGCTACACCATCGTCTACCTGCTCTCGGGCGGCACGACGGCGGCCATCGCGCTGTTTGCCCTGATCGCCTATCCGCAGTTCGAGGCGCCCGATCCGCAGCTGAAGCAGATGGTGCTGCGGCGGCGCTACTGGCTGTATTACCTGTTGCAGTTCATGGCGGGGGCGCGGCGGCAGATCTTCGTCGTCTTCGCCGGTTTCATGATGGTCGAACGGTTCGGTTTCGACGTGCACGAGGTAACGGCGCTGTTCCTTGTCAACCTTGTCGCCAACATGGTCGCGGCCCCGCTGATGGGCAACGCCGTCTCGCGGTTTGGCGAGCGTCGCACGCTGGTCTTCGAATATGCGGGCCTGATGGCCGTGTTCCTGTCCTATGGCGGCATCTACATGTTCGGCTGGGGCGTGCTGCTGGCCGCGTCGCTTTACGTGGTCGATCACATGCTGTTCGCGCTGGCGCTGGCGCTGAAAACGTATTTCCAGAAGATCGCCGATCCCGGCGACGTTGCCCCGACCGCCGCCGTCGCGTTCACCATCAACCACATCGCGGCGGTGTTCCTGCCGGCGCTGCTGGGTTATCTGTGGCTGGTCTCGCCTGCCGCCGTGTTCCTGCTGGCCGCTGGCATGGCGGGCATGTCGCTGCTATTGGCGCTGCTGATCCCGCGCCACCCGGAGCCGGGATACGAGACCATCCTGTCACGTCCCGCCCCGGCCCCGGCCGAGTAGCCGCCCAGCCAGAAAGCCCGCCCATGCCCACCTATACCGCCCTCACCACCCTGCACGGCCAGACCGCCGCCGAAGGCCTGGCCGACGCGCTGGACCGCATCGCGCCCGAGCCGACGGGCATCGGCATGTTCGAGATCGAGGATGGCAGCGGCACCTGGGAGGTCGGCGCCTATTTCGAGGACCGTCCCGATATCGCCGGCCTCGCCCTGCTGGCCGAAATCCACGGCGCGCGCCCCTTCACCGTCTCCGAGGTGCCCGAGACGGACTGGGTCGCGCATGTGCGGCGCGAGCTGGCGCCTGTCGTCGCCGGGCGGTTCTTTGTCCACGGCAGCCATGACGCGGGCAGGGTGCCCGCGGATGCCGAGCCGCTGCTGATCGAGGCGGCAATGGCCTTCGGCACAGGGCATCACGGCACGACGCAGGGCTGCCTGCGCGCGCTGGATCATCTGGCGGTGTCCGGCGTCACCGCCCGGTCGGTCGCCGATATCGGCTGTGGCACCGCCGTTCTGGCGATGGCCGCCGCGCGCATCTGGCCGGGCACGATGCTGGCCAGCGACATCGATCCGGTGGCGGTGGAGGTGGCGCGCGTCAACGTGAGCGCGAACGGCCTGGAAGGGCGTGTGCTGTGCCTCGAGGCGGGCGGCTTCGATCATCCCGACCTTGCGGCAGCCACGCCGTTCGATCTGATCTTTGCCAACATCCTGAAGGGCCCGCTGATCGATCTCGCGCCGGAGTTGACCGACCGGCTGGCCCCCGGCGGCCACGTGATTCTCTCGGGCATTCTGAACGAGCAGGCCGACGACGTGCTGAGCGTTTATCGGCGCGCCGGAAACAGTCTGATCGAGCGGCAAATGATTGGTGACTGGACGACGTTGACGCTACGGAAATATGTCTGAAAAATCACGTAAAATCAGTGCTAAACTGGTTATTGCCACAATTTCGACACATTTCAACAGCACCTTTACGGACGATCCGGCACGAGGCCGGAGAAACTGGAAGGTGCCATGTCCACGACGACCGACGACGGCTTCGATGCCCGCATCAAGAGGGTCAAGCGCACTCACCTGCGCATGGCGCGCGGCTATGATGCCAAGGTCGGAAAAGACGGGCTGATCGTGTTCCGGCCCAGGCGCCGCAAGCTGCGCCTGCCGCTGCGCGGGCTCTTCACGCTGGTCGCCGCCTTCGTCGGCTTCAAGGTTCTGGTGTTGCTTCAGCTTGGCGATCTGGTCTATCAGGCGCGCGTCGAGGCGATGTTGACCGGCTCGCTGCCGGAATGGCTGGGTGCGCAGGCACTTGGAATTGATCCGGTGACGCGCATCATCGCCGGGCAACTTGCGCCCTTCTTCTGATTGGGCGCGATCCGGTCCGCGTCCTTGTGCGTCCCGCGGCCACCCTTGAGTTTGTTAACGAGTTCCCGATGTTTTCCCTGTGAGAAGCCCTTGCGCCAGAAACCGGCGCAGGGGCTTTTTGTCACCGGCACCATGCGGGGGGAGGAGGGCTGCGTTCAGATTTCGGAAAATTTCCCGGTGCTGCCATCGTATTGCTCGACCTTGCCCTCGCCGATATCCAGCCACAGACCGTGCAGCGTCAGAACGCCCTTTTCCATGGATTTGACGACGAAGGGAAACGTCGTCAGATTTTCGAGCGAGACAAGAACCGCTTCCTTTTCCAGTGCGCGCGCGCGCGCCTCGTCGTCCTCGATATCCGCGACCCGCTGATAGCTTGGGCGCAGGATGTCGATCCAGCGGCCCACGAAACTGTTCGGCTCATCGAGGGCGGGCGCCTTGCCGGCGCACATCTCGTCGCACCCCTTGATGCCGCCGCAGTTGGAGTGGCCCATCACGATCACATGCGCCACCTTCAGCACCGTGACCGCGTATTCCAGCGCGGCCGACGTGCCGTGCTGCCCGCCATCGGTTGTATGGGGCGGCACAAGGTTGGCGATGTTGCGGTGGATGAAGAATTCGCCCTGGTCGGCACCGAAGATCGACGTGACATGCACCCGGCTGTCGCAGCACGAGATGATCATCGCGCGCGGATGCTGCCCCTCCTGCGCAAGGGTCCGATACCAGCTTTCGTTGTCGTTGTAGGTGGTTGCCTTCCAGCCGTGGTATCGCTGGATCAAGGAGGGCGGCAAAGGGCGTCCTCGCAGCATGGTTTGATCCTTTCAGAGGGATGTCGGACATCGGGATAAACCGGATTCGCGTTCAATTCGAGGGATAAATTCCTTCGCGGGAAACCTTTTGGAGATAACTTGAAAGCAGATTGGACGGGCCTGGTCTGCGTGGGTGGCCAGGCAACGCAGATATGAATTCGGGGTGAGACCGTGGAACATGTAACGATACTGGAACAGGAAGAGGTGGTGCGCCTGAACCCGGACCGCGTGGAGGAGCTGTATGCCCGGCTGGGCGAGGCGGGGGCCGAGGATGTGGTGTGCCGCGCGCTCGAGGAACTGGCCGTGCGCCTTGCCCATACGGAACGCTGTCACCGCGAGGGGCGCGTGCGGGACATGGGCAAATCGGCGCGCGGCCTCATGGCGATCGCCGACCAGATCGGCATGCACACACTTGCGCGCGTGGCCGGCGACGTGGCGCATTGCGCGCGCGGACAGGACATGGTGGCCGTCGCGGCGACGCTCTCGCGCCTCATGCGCATCGGGGAGCGCAGCCTGAGCGACGTCTGGGACGTTCAGGACGGGATGATCTAGGCGCGCGTTCCGGCGCGGCGGGGTTTCGTGCGCGAAGGGGGTTTTCCTGATTCCGACTTTCTGCGAAACCGATCAGGAGGCGCGGACATCCTGCCGCGCCGCCACCCGTGCCCGGAAAGGATCGTGTGATGCCCGATACCGCCCGCCCCTTGACCTTCGCCGCCCCATCCCAGCAGGCGTGGGCGCTGCATGTGATCGAGGCCGATGGCCTGGAGGATTGGCTGGCGGACCGCCCGCCGCATGTGCGCGCCTGGGTGCAGGCGAACGGCTTTGCCGCGGCGCTGGGCAAGGTGCTGATCGTGCCGGACGCGCAGGGGGCGCCCGAAATGGCCCTCGCCGGTTACGGCACCGCCGACGCGCGCGCGCGCGGCCGCTTCCACCTGGCCGCCGCCGCCGCCGCGCTGCCCGAGGGCACTTACCGTCTTGAGGGGCTGGACCCCGCCCGCGCCGAGGAGGAGGCGCTGGGCTGGCTGCTGGCAGGCTACGCCTTCGATCGCTACCATGACCAGAAGGGCGCCTCGGCCCGGCTGATCGCGCCGCAGGGCGTCGATCCTGCGCGGCTGGAGGTGATCGCGGCGGGCGAGGCGCTGACGCGCGATCTGATCAATACACCCGCGAACGACATGGGGCCGGAGGCGCTGGAAGCGGCCTGCGCCCAGCTGGCCGAACGGCATGGCGCCGATGTTACCGTCACCGCCGGTGCGGACCTTCTGACGCAGAACCTGCCGCTGATCCACGCGGTCGGCCGCGCCTCGGACCGCGCGCCGCGCCTCATCGACATGCGCTGGGGGGCGAGTGGCCCGCAAGTGACGCTGGTCGGCAAGGGTGTCTGTTTCGACACAGGCGGGCTGAACCTCAAACCCGGCTCCAGCATGGGCCTGATGAAAAAGGACATGGGCGGCGCGGCGACGGTTCTGGGCCTTGCGCACATGATCATGGCGCTGAATCTGCCGCTGCGCCTGCGCGTGCTGATCCCGGCGGTCGAAAATTCTGTGTCGGGCAACGCCATGCGCCCCGGCGACATCCTGACCGCGCGGAATGGCAAGACCATCGAGATCAACAACACCGATGCCGAGGGCCGGCTGGTGCTGGCAGACGCGCTCAGCCTCGGGGCCGAGGACGCGCCCGACCTGATGGTGTCGATGGCGACGCTGACGGGCGCCGCGCGCGTCGCGGTCGGGCCCGACCTTGCACCCTACTACGCCGACGATGCCGCGCTCGTCGCCGCGATCGAGGAAGGCGCCGCGCAGGTGGCTGATCCGGTCTGGCGCATGCCCTTCCACAGCCCCTACGAGGCGATGATCGAGCCGGGCATCGCCGATCTGGACAATGCGCCCTCGGGCGGGTTCGCGGGCTCGGTCACCGCCGCGCTCTTCCTGCGCCGTTTCGCGGGGGGCACGCGCTATGCGCATTTCGATATCTACGGCTGGAACCCCACCGCCGCGCCCGCCCGGCCCAAGGGCGGCGTGGGCATGGGCGCGCGCGCGCTACTGGCGGCGCTGCCGGCGGCGCTGAAACTGTGAGCGATCCGCGCCTGACCCCGGCCAACGCGCGCGTCGCGGCCACGTCGTTGCGCGGGCAGGTCGAGGCGCCGCGCTTCACGAACGGCGCGGCGCGTCAGGTGTCGGCGCCCGTGGCGGACCTTGCGCACGCGCCGCAGGGCAGGCGGCTGCGCCAGTTGCTGGCGGGCGCCCCGGTCATATGTTTCGACACGCATGACGGCTGGGCCTACGTTCAGGCCGAAGATGGCTATGTCGGGTATCTGCCCGCCACCGCGCTGGGCGATGGTCCCGCGCCAACCCACTGGATCGCCGCCCCCGCCACGCATGCCTATACCGCCGCCGATCTGAAGTCGCCCGAGCGCATGTCGCTCAGCCACCTGTCGCGCGTCGCGGTCCTGTCGCAGACCGGCAACTGGGCCGAAACCCCTCACGGTCATATCCCGGCGCAGCATCTTGGCTCGCCTCCCGATGATGGCGCGCGACCCCGTCGCCGTGGCCGAGCGGTATCTGGGCGCACCCTACCTCTGGGGCGGTAACTCGTCCTTCGGCATCGACTGCTCCGGGCTCGTGCAGGCGGGGTGCCGCGCCTGCGGAATGGCCTGCCCCGGCGACAGCGATCTGCAGGAGGCCGCGCTGGGCACGCCGCTGGCCGAGACGTCCGAGCTGCGGCGCGGCGATCTGCTTTTCTGGCGCGGCCATGTCGCCTGGGTGCTGGACACGCAGCGCATTCTGCATGCCAATGCCCATCACATGGCCGTCGCCATTGAAGGGCTGAAAGACGCCATAGCCCGCATCGCCGCCGAGGGCGGCGGCCCCGTCACGGCCCGCAAGCGCCTGATCCCAGAAGGACCGACATCATGAGCGACAGCTTTTTCACCCCGCCCCCCGCCGCCGACCTGCCGCGTTTCGCGGGCATCCCGACCTTCATGCGCCTGCCGCATGTGGCGCCGGGGCATCCGCGCTTTGCCGATGTCGATGTCGGGCTGATCGGCGTGCCCTGGGACAGCGGCACGACCAACCGGCCCGGTGCGCGCCACGGGCCGCGCCAGCTGCGCGATGCCTCGACGATGATGCGCGCGCAGAACGGCGCCACCGGTATTCGCCCGTTCGAGGCCCTGAATTGCGCCGATCTGGGCGACGTGCCGCCGAATCCGGTCGATCTTCACGACAGCATGGCGCGCATCACCGAATTCTACGCGGCCGCGCTGAAGGCGGGCATCACGCCGCTGACGGCGGGCGGCGATCATCTGTCGGCGCTGCCGATCCTGCGCGCTGTCGCGGCCAGCCGTCCCGTCGGGCTGATCCAGTTCGACAGCCATACCGACCTGACGGACAGCTATTTCAACGGCCAGAAATATACCCACGGCACCCCTTTCCGCCGCGCCATCGAGGAGGGGCTGATCGAGCCGAAGCGCATGGTCCAGATTGGCATCCGCGGCACGATGTACGACACCGAAGACCGCGATTTCGCCGCCGCAAACGGCATCCGCCTGATCCCGATCGAGGAGTTCCACGCGCGCGGCACCGCCGACGTCATGGCCGAGGCGCGCGATATCGTCGGCACCGGCCCCACCTATGTCACCTATGACATCGACTTCGTCGATCCGGCCTTCGCCCCTGGCACCGGCACGCCCGAAGTGGGCGGCCCGAACAGCCATCAGGCGCTGGAGGTGGTGCGCGGTCTGGCCGGTCTGGACATCGTCGGCGCCGACATGGTCGAGGTCTCTCCGCCCTTTGACGCCTCCGGCGGCACCGCCCTCTTGGGAGCGACGATCCTTTTCGAGCTGCTTTGCGTCATCGCCGCCGCCCGTCAATGACGGTCAAGGGCCGGCGCCGCCGCCTTGGCGCCAGCCTTTCATCTTCCCGAAAATACTCAAAGGCCCCGCTCAGGCGTCAGGCAGAACCTTGCCGGGGTTCATGATCCCGCTCGGGTCGAGCGCCGCCTTGATCCGGCGCATGGCGTCCATCGCGGCAGGGTTCTTGTGCCGCGCCATCGCGCCGCGCTTGCGCCACCCGATGCCATGCTCGGCCGAGAAACTGCCGCCCATGGCCACCGCCGCATCCTCGGCCATATCGCCGATCCGCTGGCAGAGCGCCTCATCATCGCGGGTGGGAAAGACGCCAAGATGCAGGTTCCCATCGCCCAGATGCGCGACCGAGACATCCTGCGCGCCGGGGTCAAGTTCGTTGATGATTGCGGCCACGCGATCCAGAAATTCCTGCATCCGGTCGACGGGGACGGCAATATCGCGATCCACGTGGGGCCACTGGTAGGTCATGACCTCGGCGGCGGCCTCGCGCCGGGCCCACATCTCCCGGCGCTGCGCCTCGTTCTGGGCGACGACGGCATCGAGGATTGCGCCCTCTTCAAAGAGCGTGCCCAGCACGGCCTCCAGATGCGCCGCGATGGGGACTTGCCCGTCCGCGTCCGGCACCGCGTCGCGCGGGGCAGTGGCGCCGACCTCGACCATGATGTTGACGTCGTAGCGCTTATCGAAGGGCGGGCGCGCGCCGGGCGATTGCTTCAGGTGCGTCTCGATATAGGCGCGCGGCATGTATTCGAACGCCTGCACCGCGCCGCCCGTCTCCTGCTGAAGCCGGTTCAGAAGCTCCAGCGCGTCGCCCACGCGCGGCACCGCGACCATCGCGGTGGCATTGGCCAGGGGCGCGGGAAAGAGCTTGATCACCGCCGCCGTGATGATTCCCAGCGTGCCCTCCGCCCCGATCAGCAGGTGGCGCAGGTCATACCCCGAGTTGTCCTTGTGAAGCTGGCGCATCAGGTCGACCACCTCGCCCGTCGGCAGCACCGCCTCGATCCCGAGGCAGAGATCCCGCGTGTTGCCATAGCGCAGCACGTTCGAGCCGCCGGCGTTGGTCGACAGCGCCCCGCCGATCATGGCCGAGCCGCGCGCGCCGAAGAAAAGCGGAAAGATCAGCCCATGCTCCGCCACCGCGTCGTGAATGTTGGCGAGGATCGCGCCCGCCTCGACAATGGCGAGGCGGCTGGAGGGGCGGATTTCGCGGATCCTGTTCATGCGGCCCAAAGACACCAGCCACGCGCCCTCGGCCGCCGTCGCGCCGGTCAGCCCGGTATTGCCCGAGATCGGCACCACAGGCGTGCCCGTCTCGTTCGCCAGCTTGAGAATGGCCGACACATCGGCGGTGGAGCCCGGACGCAGCACCGCCAGCGGCGTACCCTGCGGCGCACCGGACCAGTCGCGCGCATAGGCGTCCATGTCGGCCCCGGTCAGCACGTTGGCAGCGCCCAGAATTTCGCGAAGTTTGTCCAGCATCGTCTAGAACGCCTTGAAGGTAAGTGTGGTCTCGGTCCGCTCGATATTGGGTATGTGCAGCAGGTTCTCGTTGATGAACTTGCCCACATCCTCGCCGTCGGGAATGTAGAGCTTCAGCAGCAGGTCGAACGGGCCGGAGGTCGAGTAAAGCTCGGAATGGACCTCGCGCAGCGCGATCTCTTCGGCCACCTTGTAGGAGGTGCCGGGCTTGCAGCGGATGTTGATGAAAACGCAGCGCATGGGGAATGTCCTTTCGGGGCCGGCGCCGTGTCAAAGGCGCATATGACGCGCGCGGGCGCCGCGCTCGATGGCGGCGGCGTGCAGGCGGTCGAGGTTCAACTCGTAACGGATTTCCTCCAGCAGGCGCAACTCGGCGTCGTCCAGCGTTCCGTCGGCGCAGGCCACGTCGCAGGCCAGCGCATAGGCCGTCTCGTTGAGGCGCTCGGGCAGGCTGGCGCGGATGAGACCGAACAGCGCATCCAGCCCATCCTCGTCCGAGAAAAGATCGAAGACCGTCTGCGATACGCCGTTGATGCGATCCTCGTCGTAATCGCCGAAAACGGGCAGGTTGTTCACCGCGTTCTCGATCTTGACCAATTCCGCCGTGCGGATCTGCGCATCCGAGGCCGAAACGGCGACCATCACGGCCACCAGGCAATCCTGCGCGCTCAGCGGATGTGTCGCCGTGTCGGTCATCGCTCATTCCTTTGCAAATCCGGGCCCTTGCCGCGCAGATTATTGACCTTCGCCCCCCTCGGCAATAGGAAGCGGCGGACCTTTGCGCGCCTCCGCGCGAGGGCATGATCCCTGGAGAGCCCCATGTCCGATCTGCGCGACGCTGCGATGACCTCGAAAGCCTGGCCTTTTGAAGAAGCGCGTCGGCTGCTCAAACGGTATGAAGCGAGGCCGCCGGAAAAGGGGCATGTGCTGTTCGAAACGGGCTACGGGCCTTCGGGTCTGCCGCATATCGGCACGTTCGGCGAGGTGCTGCGCACGACCATGATCCGCCGCGCCTTCGAGGTGATCAGCGATATTCCGACGCGGCTGATCTGTTTTTCCGACGATCTCGACGGGATGCGCAAGGTGCCCGGCAACGTGCCGAACCCCGAAGCGCTGGCCGAGCATCTGCAAAAGCCGCTGACGTCGGTGCCCGACCCGTTCGGCACGCATGAAAGCTTTGGCCATCACAACAACGCCATGCTGCGCCGATTCCTCGACACGTTCGGGTTCGAATATGAATTCATCTCGGCCACCGAATTCTACCGTTCCGGCCAGTTCGACGAGGTGCTGCTGCGGGCCGCCGAACGCTATGACGACGTGATGAAGGTCATGCTGAAATCCCTGCGGGACGAGCGGCGGCAGACCTATTCGATCTTCCTGCCGATCCACCCGGAAACGGGGCGCGTCATGTATGTGCCGATGAAGCATGTGGACGCCGCCAGAGGCGAGGTCACGTTTCATACCGAGGAGGGCGAGGAAATGACGCTGCCCGTCACGGGTGGCAACGTGAAACTGCAATGGAAGCCCGATTTCGGCGCCCGCTGGGCCGCGCTGGGCGTCGATTTCGAGATGTATGGCAAGGATCACAGCACCAACACGCCGATCTATGACAGCATCTGCGAGATCCTCGGCGGCAAGGCGCCCGAGCATTTCACCTACGAGCTGTTCCTCGACGAGAAGGGTCAGAAGATCTCGAAATCCTCCGGCAATGGCATCAGCATCGACGAATGGCTGACCTATGCGGCGACGGAATCGCTCAGTTATTTCATGTATCTCAAGCCGAAGACGGCCAAGCGGATGCATTTCGACGTGATCCCGAAGGCGGTGGATGAATACCACCAGCAACTGCGCGCCTATCCGGGGCAGGACGCGGCGGCGCGCGTCAACAATCCGGTGTTCCACATCCATCCGGGTGGCGTGCCGGAAAGCCGGATGGTCGTGCCCTTCTCGATGCTGCTGAACCTCGCGTCGGTCGCGGGCGCCGAGGAAAAAGGCCAGCTTTGGGGTTTCATCCAGCGCTACGCGCCCGAGGCCAGCGCCGAGACGAACCCCGACATGGACGCCGCCGTGGGTCATGCGCTGCGCTATTACGAGGATTTCGTGAAGCCCGCCAAGGTCTACCGCGCGCCCACGGATCTGGAGCGCGAGGCGCTGATCGACCTGCGCGACCAATTGGCAGTTTATAACGGCCCGCTGGACGACGAGGCGCTGCAATCGCTGGTCTATGCTGTCGGCCGCGACCGCTTCGATCCGCTCCGCGATTGGTTCAAGGCGCTTTACGAGGTGCTGCTGGGCGCCAGCCAAGGCCCCCGCTTCGGCGGATTCATTGCACTTTACGGGGTGGACGAGACGCGGCAGTTGATCGACGACGCGCTGGCTGGCAAGTTCGCCTGAAGCGTTCGGCGTAACGCTTTGGCAAGCGGCGGGCAAACGCCGCGCGATCGCGAGGCGAAGGAGACAGTGATGAAATACGCGTATCTGGCGGGGGGGCTGACCGCCCTGACCGCGCTGGCGGCCTGCATGGAAACGGCCAGCATGCCCGAGGCGAACGAGGGCCGCAGGCTTTATGTCGAGAACTGCGCGCAGTGTCACGGACCTGCGGGAAAGGGTGACGGACCTGCGGCGGCGCGGCTGAAACCGGCGCCGTCCGACTTGACGACCCTGACCGCGAACGGCGCCTTTCCGCGCAGCGAGGTGCTGTCGACCATCGACGGCTACCACCGCGCGCAATTGCCGGGCCAGCAGATGCCGGAATTCGGCGCGCTGCTCGAAGGCGACACCGTGCCGGTCGAGACCGGCGATGGCGTGATGACACCGACGCCGCGCCCGCTGGCCGCGCTGCTGGCCTACCTCGAATCGATTCAGGGCACCTGAGCCAGCCCCGCCTCCTGCATCAGGCGGGCGGCCTCTTCGGCCAGAAGCCGCTCCTCGCCCGCGCCGCCGACAGGGGTGCGCCCCACCTCGAGAAAGAGGGGCGCGGCCAGCGGCGTGACGCGGGGCAGGCGGATCAGGTCGATCCGGCCACGGGTGCGCGCGATCATCTCCTCAATGCGGCCGAAATCGACGAGGCCGCGCATCGCCTCGGTCCGCGTGATCCGCAAAAGCAGGTGGTCCGGGTCGTATTTCACCAGCGTGTCGTAGAGGATATCGGACGAAAACGTCGCCTGCCGGCCCGACTTGCGCGCCTGCGGCAGGTTGCGCTGGATCAGGCCCGCTATGGTTGCCGAGGCGCGGAAAGTGCGTTTCATCACCGCGTTACCTGTCAGCCACTGCTCCAGCCCATCGCGCAGCGCGGCGGGATCGAAAAGCGGCGCGGCATCGGTAAGTGGCTCCAGCCCCCAGATCAGCGTGGCGTAATCGGTCGCCACAAAGCCGAGCGGATCGAGGCCCAGCTCCTCCATCCGCTTTGTCAGCAACAGGCCCAGCGTCTGCTGCGCGTTGCGCCCGGCAAACCCATAGATGCAGGCATGCTCGCGCCCCTCATGCGGGAAGCTCTCGATCAGAAGGCGCCCCGCTGCCGGCATCCGGCTCATGCGGCGCTGAAGATGCAGCCAATCTGCGGTATGCGCGGGCAGGGCCGGCCAATCGGGCTGCGCCAGCATACGCAGGATGCGCTGGCTGAGCTGCGTGGAGGTCGCGAACTTCGTGCCCGCGAAGGTCGCGATCCGGGGCTTCTTGCCCTCCGCGCGGCTGACCTCGACGGTCATTTCGCGCAAGGCTTCATAGCGCACGACCTGCCCGCCCATCAGGAACGTGTCGCCGGGGGTGAGCGTGGCGGCAAAGCCCTCCTCGATCTCGCCCAAGGGCTTGCCGCCGCGCGCGCGCTGCATCCGCACCTTGACCAGATCGCTGTCCTGGATCGTGCCGATATTCATGCGGATGATCTGCGCGGCCCGAGGATCGCGCAGGTGCCAAAGCCCGCCCCGCTGCACCAGCCGCTGCCATTTGTCATAGGCGCGCAGGGCGTATCCGCCGGTGGCGCAGAAATCGAGGCAATCGTCGAACTCCGCGCGGCTGAGGGCGGCGTAGGGGCCTGCCGTTGTCACCTCGGCATAAAGCCGATCGGCGTCGAACGGCCCTGAACAGGCGGCAATCAGGATGTGCTGGCACAAGACGTCCAGCGGGCCGGGGCCGCGCGGATCGCCGTCCAGATCGCGTTCCCGCACGGCTTCGAGTGCGGCGACGCATTCGACCACCTCGAAACGGTTCGCTGGCACCAGCAGCGCCTTGGACGGTGCGTTGTAGCGGTGGTTCGCGCGGCCGATCCGCTGCACCAGCCGCTTGACGTTCTTCGGCGCGCCGACCTGGATGACGAGGTCCACATCGCCCCAGTCGATGCCCAGATCGAGGCTTCCGGTGCAGACGATGGCACGCAGTTCCCCGCGCTGCATCGCGCCTTCGACGCGCTGGCGCTGGCCGCGGTCGAGACTGCCGTGATGGATGCCGATGGCGAGGTTTTCGTCATTGGCCAGCCACAGGTTGCGAAAGAAGATCTCGGCCTGCGCGCGGGTGTTGTGAAAGATCAGCGTGGTGTTGTGCGCCGTGATCTGCTCCAGCACGGCCGGGATCGCGTGGGCGGCGCCGCCACCGGACCATGGCGGCGGATCGGCGACATGCAGCATGTCTATATCCGGCTCGGGGCCGGGATCGGCGAGAATGATCTCGCACGGGTCGGGGTGGCGGGCGAGGAATCGCGCGATGGCGGCGGGGTCTTCGACCGTGGCCGAAAGGCCGACACGCCGCAGGCCCGGGCAAAGCGCCTGAAGTCGGCTGAGCGCCAGCATCAGCTGATCGCCGCGCTTCGATTCGGCCAGCGCGTGAATCTCGTCGATCACGACGCGCTGCAGCCCCGCGAAAATGCGCGGCGCGTCCTCGTAGGAGGTCAGCAGCGCAAGGCTTTCGGGTGTAGTCAGCAGGATATCGGGCGGATCGGCGCGCTGACGGCGCTTTTGCGTGTAGGAGGTGTCGCCCGTCCGGTCCTCGATCCGGATGGGCAGGCCCATTTCCGTGACCGGGGTCGTCAGGTTGCGGCGAATGTCATTGGCCAGCGCCTTGAGCGGGGAAACATAGAGCGTATGCAGGCCCTTGTGACCGCCCTCGCCGAGTTCGGCCAACGTCGGCAGGAACCCGGCAAGCGTCTTGCCGCCGCCGGTGGGCGCGATCAGCAGCAGCGCGGGATCGCCGCTGCGCGCCATCATTTCCCATTGATGCGGATGCACCGACCAGCCGCGCGCGGCGAACCAATCGGTGAAAGGGGGCGGCAGTTCTTTCATGCCCCATTATCTAGGGTGACCGCACAGATTTTGCGCGGAAAAATCGCGCGAAACGAGATTCCAGGCAAGTTCCTCTGCGGGCGTCAGTTCACGATTTCACTGTCCTCGACGAACATGTTGGCCCAGGCGCGGTCGATCAGTTCGGGCGTCATCTGGTAGGGGATGCCCTCGAACTCGCAGATCGAGATCATCTGGTCGATCAGGAACGCCGGCTGGTAGTTGGCATAGATGTTGTCGATCTCGGGGTATTTCTTCTTCAGCAGATGCACCAGCGCAGGCTCGTTCAGGGGCATCTGCTTCTTGCGGGCGACCATGGCGAAGATCTTGAGGAAGTCGGCCTGGTTCGGCCCGTCGATCTTGATCTTGTAGAAGATCCGGCGCAGCGCGGCCTGGTCGAAGATCTTGTTGGGGTGGAAGTTGGTCGAGAAGATCGCCAGCGTGTCGAACGGCACCTCGAATTTCTCGCCCGATTGCAGGGCGAGGATATCCTTGGATTCCTCCAGCGGCACGATCCAGCGGTTGACGAGGTTCTGCGGCGGCTCGACCTGGCGGCCAAGGTCGTCGACGATGAAGATGCCGCCCGTCGCCTTGAGCTGAAGTGACGCCTGATAGGTCCGTGCGGTCGGGTTGTAGACCAGATCGAGCATGTCGAGCGTCAATTCGCCCCCGGTGATGACCGTGGGCCGCTCGCAGCGGACGTAACGCGTGTCGAAGGTGCGGCGGCGACGCAGGGAATTGGGATCGTCCTCTTCCGACTCGGCCTTGGAGTGGACGATGGGGTCGTAGACGGTGATGACCTGCCCGGCGTATTCGATGGCGCGCGGCACGTAGATCCTGTCGCCCATCGCGTCGCGGATGCCATTGGAGATGCTGGATTTACCGTTGCCGGGCGGCCCATACATCAGGATCGAGCGGCCGGCGCTGACGGCGGGGCCAAGCTGGTCCAGCAGGCTGGACGGCAGGACAAGATGGCCCATGGCGCCGGTCAGCTGGTCGCGCGTGATCTGGATGTTGCGGATCGACTGGCGCTTGACCTGCTCGGCATAGACGGCGAGCGGCACCGGCATGGGGCCGAAATATTCCGACTGCGCCAGCGCGTCGAGCGCGCGCGCCTTGCCCGCATCGGTCAGCTGATACCCCATCTCGCTGCCCGAGGTCGCGCTCATCGTGCCGGTTGCCTCCAGCAGGCGCTGTTCGCGGGCGAGGTCGACCAGCTCCTGCGTCACGGTGCGCGGCAGGCAGATGGCGACGGCGATCTCGCTGACCATGTCGACATTCTTGCGGAACATGGTCTTGAGCAGGATGTCGCGCATCATCACGACGCTCAGGCGCATGTCCTCGATCGTGGTGGGGGGCGGCGGGGGCTGCACGCCCTGCGGGGTGACTTGCATGTTCATGGAATGGCGGCCTTGGCTGGTCAGGATCTGTGTCCCGCGCAAATTGCCGATCAATCATGTGCAGAATGTGGCAGTTCTGCGGGCGCCCCGGTGGCACGGTCAGGCGCCGTAGAACGCCCCGAGTGCGAGGTAAGCCCCCAGCGCGCCGCCCAGCGACAGGCCCATCGGATATTTTCCCTCGCGCGTCCAGCTTTCCCAGTGAGGGGCAAGGCGGCGCAGCGCGGTATGCTTGGCGATCCGGTGGATGGTGTAGCCCGATATCATCATGCCCGCGAGGATCATCAGCACCAGTTGCAAATCGCCGATGGCGATGAAGGGCGCGGCGGCGGCGGCGAACTTGGCGTCGCCCGCCCCGACCATTCCGACGGCGTTCAGCACCATGCCGGCCAGCAGCACCACCACCAGATGCACCAGCCGCCAGCCGAACGTGTCGAGCGGCAGCACGACGAGGCCGACGGCGACATAGATGATGACCATCACCCACACCGCCTTGTTCGGGATCTTCATGTAGCGCAGATCGCTCCACGCGACCCACAGGCACACGGGCAGGATAAGCGGCGCGAACCACGTGGCGGCGGTGGCGGAGATGTGCATGGGGCCTGCCCCTCAATCAAAAAGGAGTTTAGTTGACCACGTTGTTTTCCAGCGCGTCGAGACTGCGCACGGCGGATTCGAAATGTTGCGGGTGGGTCTCGATCGCATCGCGCAAAAGACCCTTGCCGGTGGTCACGTCGCCCTTCTTGATCGCCGACAGCCCCAGCGTGTAAAGCAGCTGCGCGCGCTCTGTCTGGCTGACGGGCATCACGGGCAGCGCATAGTTGCCCTGCGCGCCGCGCGCCAGCACAAGGTTGTTCTTGGCGGTGAACAGCGTCTGGTCCTGCCGGATCGCGTCGGCAAAAAGGCGTTCCGCCTCGGCATAGTCGCCGCGGCTGAGCTTGGAATATCCCCAGTTGTTCATCACGCTGGCGGGGCGGGTGGTCAGGCCGACGGCGGTTTCGTAGAAACTGTCGGCCTTGCTCCATTCCTTGTTGCTGTCGGCCACCATCGCCTCCAGCCGGTAGCGTTTGAATGTCTCGTAGGTGGGCGGGACGGCGTCGAGCGTCGTTTCGGCCGCGTCCCATTCGTTGTTGCGGATCAGCGCATCGGCCAGATCGACGCGGTCCTCGTCCCTGGCGTCCTTGTGCGCGACGACCTTCCGCCATGCGACGACCGCCTCGGTCCCGCGCCCGGCGCGCACGAGGCTTTGCGCGAGGCCGCGCTGCAGGTCGATGCGGTCCGGCTTTTCCGCGACGCTGCGCTGGAAATAGGCGACGCCCTCGTTCGGGTCGGCCACGGTCAGCATCACGTCGTTGAGGTTGGCTTCGTCCACGACGTTGACGCCTTCGAACTTGCGGTCGTCCTTGTCCGTGGACTTGTCGCAGGCGGACAGCGCAACGATTCCCGCCGCACAGAGCGAAAAAAGGATGGGGTGGCGCATTTTCGCGTCCTTTTACTGCCGTGCCTCGTCTCGATGCGCGCCCCTTTGGCCGGGATGTCCGGTCACGGAATGGACCGGATCAGGTAGTCGCTGCTGCCGCGCCGCACCAATTTGTAATCTTGCTCTTCGGCCTCAGCATAGACCGGACCATCCAGTTTTGCGAGGGCCAAGCGCAGATTGTCGCGGATTGAGTCACTTTCGCCATTGTCCAGCGCATAGGCGCGGCGAAACACCTGTGCGGCCTCGGAGATTTCACCCTTCTCCATGAGGGTGACGCCAAGGTTGTTCCACGCTTCGGGCGACTTCTCGTCCTTTTCCACGGCCTCGCGCAGCAGCTTTTCGGCCTCGCCGACGCGGCCAAGTCCCAGATAGGCGCTGCCAAGGCCCAGATACACCTCGGAGGTCATGCCCGTGTCCAGAGCGGCCCGCGAAAAGGCCTTGATCGCAAGCTCGTATTCGCCGGCCCGCATCAGGCGATGGCCGACGAGGGCGGGATCCACCGCCGTGCCGTTCGGCGCCACGCCGGGCGCGTAGGGGCCACCCTTGGGCCGGCCCGGATCATCGCCGCAGGCGGCCAGCGCCAGACCCATTGTCAAGATTGTCAAAACGCGCTTCATGGAATCTCTAGTCCGGCCGGAAACGGCGTGGCGGTGCTATTGCCCCATTGCGGTCAGTTCCATGATCCCCAGGACTGACGGGCCCACCAGAATGATCAACAGTGGCGGCACTGTAAGCATCATCGTGGCCAATGTCATCTTTGTCGGCAGCTTGTTCGCCTTTTCCTCGGCGCGCATCACACGCTTGTCGCGCATCTCGCCTGCATAGACGCGCAGGGCGTCGGCGATGGACGTGCCGAAGGTCTGCGACTGCACCAGCACGGTGACGAAGCTCGAGATGTCCTGCACACCGCAGCGGTCGCCCATCTCGTTCAGCACCGAGGCCTTGTCGCGGCCGGCCTTGATCTGTTGGCTGACCAGCAGATACTCGTCCGCCAGCGCCGGAAAGGACGAGCGGATCTCGTTGCTGACCCGGATGATCGCCTGATCCAGCGATTGCCCGGCCTCGACGCAGACCAGCATCATGTCGAGGCTGTCGGGAAAACCGTCGGTGATCTCTTCCTGGCGCTGCTGCTGGCGCTTGGTGACCCAGTATTTCGGCGCCATGTAACCCACGCCGCCGGGGCCGAGGATGTACATCACGATCTGCAAGGTGCCGCTGTCGCCGCCGGATTTGAACAGGATGTAGAACAGCACGCCCAGGATCAGCCCGCCCACGCCCAGGGCGAACTGCGCAAAGTGGAAGTAGCGCACGGCGTCGCGGTCGCGATAGCCGGCCTGCATCAGCTTCTTGCGCACCTCGTCCAGCTGTTTTTCGTCCTGCGGCTCGAGGAAGCCGGCGTATTTGTCCAGCTTGTCGTTCTTGGTGCCGCGCAGGCGCTGCTGCTGCTGTGTGCGCGTGCCGGCCTTGGCCGCGGCCTCGCTTTTCCGAAGCTTGTCCAGCGGGTCTTCGGGGCGGTTCAGCATCAGGATCAGCGTGATCGCGATCAGCAGCACGCCCAGCGTTCCGACCGCGATGATCGGGCCGAAAGGCCCGAGGGTGCCGGTCAGGATATCGTTGATAAGGTCCATCGGGCGGTCTCTTTCAGACTTTGATGTTCACGAGGGCGCGCATGACGATCAGGTTGACCACCAGAAAGGCGCCGACCACCAGACAGGCGGGGATGAAGAAAGGATGATCCATCACCTTGTCATAATAGTTCGGATCGAGGATCTGGATGCCGACCAGCGCCAGAAGCGGGAAACCCGACAGGAACTTGCCCGACCATTGCGCCTCGGCGGTGATCGCCTTGACCCGGCGGAAGAGGCGGAACCGCGCGCGGATGACCTTCGCAAGCCCCGCCAGGATTTCGGCCAGGTTGCCGCCCGATTGTTGCTGGATGGTGACGGCCACGGCGAGGAACCGCAGATCCTGCATGTCCAGCCGCTCGGCCAGATCCTTGAGCGCCTCGCCCATGTCGCGCCCGTAGGCGGCCTCGTCGGCGATGATGCCGAATTCGGTCGCCAGCGGATCGGCCACCTCGGTCGCGACGATGGACACGGCGGAAGAAAACGGATGCCCCACCTTGAGCGAGCGGACCATCAGCTCGATCGCGTCGGGCAGTTGCTCTTCCATGAGGTTCATCCGCTTTTGCGCTTTCATGGAAATCCACATGAAGATGCCGCCGATTCCCATGGCAATGGCCACGGCGATGCGGACGGGCAGGGACGTGCCGGTGCCGATGGTGAGCCCGATGAAGGCGATGAAACCCAGCAGGACCATGAGCATCATCAACTGCCGGGGCGAAAAGGCGATGGCGGCCTTTTGCGCCTTGGTGGCCAGCATGGAATAGAGCGGAAAGCGGCGCGAGCGCAGATGCTGCTCCATCTCCTTGCGGAGCTTTTCCATCACCTCCTCGCGGCGGCCGCCCTTTTCCAGCATCTCGAGCCGCCGGTTCACCCGGCTGTTGAGGCTGATCGACTTGCCGAAGACGGTCAGATAGATCCCTTCGACCAGCACGAGCACGCCGAGAAAGATGAGGCCGTAGATGATCGGCTCGGGACTGAGGGACATCTGGCTTACTCCGGTCTCACGGGTTCATAGATTGACGCGGGCAGATCGTAGCCCCACAGGCGGAACCGCTCGGAGAAGTTCGAGCGCACGCCGGTGGCGGTGAAATGTCCGATGATCTTGTTCTCGGGCGTCAGGCCGACACGCTGGAAGCGGAACACCTCCTGCATCGAGATCACCTCGCCCTCCATCCCCGTCACCTCGGTGATCGAGGTCATGCGGCGGCTGCCGTCCTGCAGGCGGCTGGCCTGCACGATCAGGTGCACTGCCGACGCGATCTGGCTGCGCACGGCCTTCAGCGGCATCTCGATGCCCGCCATCGCCACCATGTTTTCCAGCCGTGAAATCCCGTCGCGCGGGTTGTTCGCGTGGATCGTGGTCATCGAGCCGTCATGGCCGGTGTTCATCGCCTGCAGCATGTCGATCACCTCCTCGCCGCGCGTCTCGCCGACGATGATGCGGTCGGGGCGCATGCGAAGCGCGTTCTTCAGGCAGTCGCGCGGGCTGACCTCGCCCTTGCCCTCGACGTTGGGCGGTCGCGATTCCATGCGTCCCACATGGACCTGCTGGAGCTGCAATTCGGCGGTATCCTCGATCGTCAGGATCCGCTCGGAATTGTCGATGAAGGACGACAGTGCGTTGAGCGTCGTCGTCTTGCCCGATCCGGTCCCGCCCGAGACGATGATGTTCAGACGGCAGGCGACGGCGGCTTGCAGATAGGCCGCCATTTCCTCGCTGAAGGCGCCGAAATTCACCAGATCGTCGATGCCCAGCTTGTCCTTCTTGAATTTGCGGATCGACACGAGGCTGCCGTCCACCGCGACGGGCGGCACCATCGCGTTGAAGCGCGAGCCGTCGGCAAGGCGCGCGTCGACGTAGGGGTTCAATTCATCGACGCGGCGCCCGACGGCCGACACGATCTTGTCGATGATGCGCAGAAGGTGACGCTCGTCCTTGAAGGTGACGTCCGACAGCTCCAGCTTGCCGTCCCTTTCGATGAATATCTGGTGCGGCCCGTTCACGAGGATGTCGTTGACCGTGTCGTCCTTCAGCAGCGTCTCCAGCGGGCCGAGGCCGCGCACCTCGTCGTAGAGTTCCTGCGTGAGGGTAAGGCGGTCCTCGCGGTTCAGCACGATGCTGCGCTCTTCCAGCACTTCGGCGGCGATGGCGCCGATCTCGGCGCGCAGATCCTGCTCGGTCGCGGTGTCGAGCGCACCGAGATTCAGGTTGTCCAGCAGCGCGCGGTGCAGGTCCAGCTTGATCTCGGCCAGCCGCTCCTTGCGCTTGCGCTCCTTGTCGGCGGGTCGATCGGCCGGCTTGGCGGGCGCGGTCGGGCGGCGCAGGCTGACCGGCTTGGGCGTTGCCGCGGGGGCCGTGGGCGCTTCGGGTACGGGCGCCTTGCCGGGGGCGGCTGCGACCGGGCGCGCCTGACCTGCGCCGGGTTTCTTGTAGCGTGAGAACATCGGAGCAATACCTTTCCGGACTGCGGCTTACGCCGCCTCGACGTCGTTCCGGCCCAGCGCATGAAGCGATGCCGCGAGCTTCGCGATCTCCTTGCGCAGCGGATTCTTCGGGGCCGAACTGGCCAGCGGCAGCCCGTGGTCGGCGCCCTGGCTGACGGCCTTGCCGCCGTCGGGCAGTTGCAGCTCGATCCCGATCTCCAGGCTTTCGGCCATCCTCTTGATCCGGCTCTTGCCGTTCAGGTCGGTGAATTTCGGCGCGCGGTTCATGCAAAAGCGCAGCCGCTCGACGGGCAGATCCTCGGCCCTGAGTGCCCGTTTCAACCGCAGCGTGTTCTGCGCCGACCGCATGTCCATTTCCAGCGTCACGAAGTAGATATGCGCCGCCGTGAGCACCGTTTCCGTCCATTGCACCAGCGTGGCGGGCATGTCGACAATCACATAGTCGAAATGGCGGCGCGCCAGGTCCAGCACCTTGGCCACGTCCTCGGGCGAGATCATGTCCAGCGGCAGCATGTCCGGCGGCGCGGTCAGCACCCACATCTTGTCCTGGTAGCTGACCAGCGCCTGCTTGAATATATCCTCGTCCATGGTCTCCGTGTCCGACCACATCTCGAACACCGGGTCGCGCCGGGGAAGATCGAGGAAGGTCGAGACCGAGCCGAACTGAAGCCCCAGGTCAAGAATGCACACCCGCGGCGCGCCGGCTTTCGACACGTTCGCCAGCTCCCAAGCCAGGTTGACGGCCAGCGTCGTGGCGCCGGTGCCGCCGGCAAGGCCCTGAACGGCCAGCAGGACGCCCTCGTGACCGGCCTCGCGCGCCGCCAGCGTGCCGGCCGGCATGTCGGCCGCCGCAGGCTGGCGCAGCCGGTCGATGGCGGCCTGAAGCTCGCCCTCGGGCAGCGGGTAGGGCACGAATTCGTCCGCGCCCTGCCGCAGCAGCGCGTGCAGCGCCGAAGGGCTGACATCGTCGGCGATCAAAATCACCTTGATTTTCAGCCGGCCCGCCAGTTCGATGATCTCGCCGATCATCGGCAGGCGGTCCTCGTCCTCTTCATCTATGGCGATGGCGACGAATTCCAGTGTTTCGGCATCGAGCTGCCCCAAGAAGGCCAGCGCCTCGGGAAAGCCCAAATCGCCCCACGCCTCGCCAAGGGCGGCTTCCATGTCTTCGATCAGAAGGTCGAAATTGGTCACGTCGCGGCTGATCGTGCACGCGACAAGCGGGCTTGGCTCCGGTTGGGTCATCGCACTGCTCATTGCGCTGTCGTCCTATCCTTGCTGCTGCCCCTGTAGCTCCCTGTGGCGACGGCGGGTCTGTCGCGGGCCTGGCATGTCCTGACCGAATCGCATCGGGGCGCCGAACGGTTTTTCCTTTTAGGCAATCTCGCGGAAAATCTGGGCAACAATGCGGCCGGATCATCCAAATTGTGCGGTTTCCGTCGCGGAAGCCGATGAGGAAAAAGCCCGCCGACGACGCGGCGGGCCCTCGAGGTGTCCCGGCAAGCCGGGCAGGGAGAAACCGAATCGGACCGCGGGCTATTCCCCTTCCAGGCTACCCGCACCGCCGAGAGTGGAGGCCGGCTGTGCGCTGGCGATGTATTCGCGATAGACAACCTGCGCATATTTGCCGTCCATGATGATCGGATGCGAGCGCACGAAGCCCGATACGTCGGTCACGGTGCGCCGATTGCGCCGCTCGCGCCCTTGCGTGACGATCAGCGGCTGCGTTTCGCCGTAGGACACCACCGCCTCCAGCCGCGCGCGGCTGATGCCGAGCGCGGTGAGGTAGTCGACCACGGCACGGGCGCGGCGCAGGCCCAGGTTCTTGTTGTAGGCGGCCGGACCGACAAGGTCCGTATGGCCGTAGACCCGGAAGCGCACCTCGGGGAACTGCCGGATCCACGCCGCCTGCGCACGCAGTACGTCTTGGGCGCGGGCATCCAGAACGGCCGAATTGAAGGCGAAGGTGACCATGCTCGGCACCTCGCTGGCGAAGCGGTTCGACAGATCGTAGACATAGCTGCGCTCGCCGTTCATCACCAAGGTGTTGTGCATCGTGGCGCCGCCGAAATTGCCGCCGTCAACCAGCGCCCCCGCTTCGGTGACATATGATCTGTGCAGCGGATCGCGCGATTCGGTGCAGCCGGCCAGCGCGAGGCCCGCCAGAACCGGCAGCGACAGAAGAGTTCTTTTCATGTGCACCGCTCCCCGCATCAGTCCATCACATAGCCGTAAGAGCCGCTGAAATCCTGCCGCGCCACTTCGCCCACGCTGCCCGCACGGGGCAGGACGTCACGCGCCACGCGACCGTTGAGGAAAAGGTCCGCTTCGGACGGCAACCTGACGCGGTCCGTCGGCAGGGCCAGCGCCTCGCCGCGTGTCGGCGTCACGAGATGGGCGGTCACGATGATCACCAGCTCGCTCTGCGAGCGCTGGTAGTCGGCGCTGCGGAACAGCGCGCCGAGGATCGGCACATCGCCCAGCCATGGCACCTGGCCGTTGGTGTCGCGGAAATCGTCCTGCAGCAGCCCGGCAATGGCAAAGCTTTCGCCGTCGCGCAGCGCCACGGTGGTCGAGGTGTCGCGCCGCTTGAAACCGCTGACATTGAAGCCGCTCGCCGTGATGCCGCTGGACGGATCCAGCGACGACACCGCCGCCTGCATCTCGAGGTTGATGACGTCGTCGTCCAGCACGCGCGGAATGAAGTTCAGTTCGACGCCGAAGGGCTTGAACTCGATGGCAACCCCGTCGTCGGTGCTGACCGGAATGGGGTACTCGCCGCCGGCCAGGAATTTCGCCTCCTGACCCGAAAGGGCGGTCAGGTTCGGCTCGGCCAGGGTGCGCACGACGCCCTTGGATTCGAGGGCCTGCAGCAGGATGCCGATCTGCGCCGATCCGGCGTTGAAGCCGAAGAAGGCCGCGCCGGCATTGGATGCGCCCGAGGCGGAGGTGCCCGGCGTAATGCTGGACGGGAAGGATCCCGACACGCCGTTCTGGGTCGCAACTCCGGCGCCAAGCCCTGTGCCGTTGAGACCGTCGATCGCCAGCGAGGTCGACAGGCTCTTGGCGACGCTGCGCTGCATTTCGGCAAAGCGGACCTTCAGCATGACCTGCTGCTTGCCCGACACGCTCATCAGGTTCGACACCCGCTCGGGCGCGTAGCGTTCGGCGAGGTCCAGCGCGCGCTGCATGCGCGGCGCGCTGCTGACCGTGCCGGACATGACGATGCCGTCATTGGCGGTGCGCACCTCGATGCTTTCGTTCGGCAGGATCTGGCGCAGCCGCTCCTTGAATTCGGAAACGTCGGCGCTGACGCTGACCTCCACATTCGCGATGAGTCGCCCGTTTTCGTCCAGCAGCGTCAGCGTGGTGCGCCCCGGCGTCTTGCCCAGCACATAGATGGTGCGGTCCGACAGCGTCGAGAAGTCGGCGATCGCGGGGTTGGCGATGCTGAGCTCGGCGAAGGGCACGTCGCTTTCCACGACAACGGCCCGGTTCATCGCGACCTGAAGATCGCGGCCGGTGCCCTTGCGCACGACCTGCAGGGTTTCGGAATGAACGGGCGCAGGCACGGTGGCCCAAACCCCGGCCAGACCCAGAAGGGCGGCCGCAACGACTTGGCGATATTTCATGTGACCTGCCTTCCGATCACGCCTCAATTTTGGGGTCTTGATGCCCTCGATTGCATCGACTGTGCTGCAGTTTCGGGGAATTTTCAAGAATCAATGGCACTTAGCGCGCGTTTTGTCATGGCGCGCGTGATGCGTTGCAGGAATGCGACGGCGCCCGCGCGGTGCGGCGCCCGGAATGTGTGCTGCAATTCCGGGTGGTTACCGTGGCACCGCGTTTTGCGGGCGACCTGTGTCCGATTTGCCGCGCTGCGCCTCAATTGGTGCAGGGAATGGGCGTATCGAAGACCTCGCCGCCACGGCGCGTGCGGATCGTGCAAACCTCGGAGCGCGGCGCCGGGGCCGGGGCGGGGGCCGCGGCAAGACCGAGGAGCTGGCGCTGGTCGATCTCGATCGCCTCCGAAACGGTGTCGTCCCGCGCGCCGACAAGCGCCAGGCTAAGCCGCCCTGTCGCCTGCGCCTGCGCCAGCGCCGCGACCTGTTGGGGCAGGACGGCGACGGTCACGGTGCGCGCGACGCTCACCTCCGTGCGGTCGGAGTTCGACGACTGGTCGACCGCGATCAGCTTGACCCCGGCCTCGATCAGTTTCGTCACGTCGCCGGTGCTGTCGCCTTCGGTGCGCAGGTTGCCATTGCCGATATTGCCGGTCCAGTAGACATCGACGCGGTCGCCCGGCCGCAGGAAGCCGGAAACGCCCGAAGTGCTGTCGACCTGAATCGCAAAAGCGCGCGTGCCGCGTGCCAGCTTGGTGGTCAGGCCCGCGCCCTCGCCCGGCTCGCTGACCTTGACGGCAAGGATCGCCTCGTTCTGCTCCATCGCGCGCAGCACCGTGCGCAGCTCTTCCGCGCCTTTGGGAAACATCTGCTCTTCGGTCCGATAAATGCCTTCGGGCAGGGACGCGGCCGGAAAGCTGACAAGGCGCACGTCCTCGGGCGCGATCCGCTCGCCATAGGCCAGGGATCGCGCGGCGACGTAGATATCTGCGGTCTCGATCGGCGGAATGCGCTGCTGGCGTTCCTGCTCGAGCGCTACTTGATAGCCTTGAATGTAGGTCCGGGCCATGTGGACGGCGAACCCGGCGAGGCCGAGCCCAAGAACAAGTACCAGTCCGAACATCAAGCGCATGGCCTGTCCTTTCACGTTTCGATATCCGGGCGCGCCAAGGGCTGCCGGAGCGACTGTCGGACATTATTGCGGCACAATGTGTCGAAATGGCGGTCGGCCTGAGACAATTCCGCGTTTTATCGGGGATTGGTTCCAAATTGAGGTGTGGCAACGACAGCGTCGGTCAGACGATGTTTCAATTGAGTGCTGAAAGCCCGCCGACGCTCGGATTTCAACCCCGGCGAAGGCCGCAAGGCTTAACACGATGCACGGCGGCTGAAAGCACAACCCATTCCGCTGAGACCGCGCCATCTTCGTCCCGAATGAAAAACCGAATCAGACTGTATAGGTCTAAGCACCGAATCCGCCCTTTACAGTGTTGCCTGAAGGCTCACGCGACCGGGGCGCACAAAGGGCCGCAAATCTGCGGATTTGCGGCCCTTCAACCAATCTTTCTCACTGAAATTTCAGATTAGCGTCGGTGTCGTACTGCAGCTGCTGCCGTTGGTGCCCAGTCGTGGAAAGTGCGGTGATACTGAGCGTCACTCAAGCCACTATTGATCTTGCCGGCGAGGCTGTCCACGCCGCCACGGACCGAAGCTACGCCTGCAATGCCCAGGCCGACGACGGCTGCGGTCAGCACGACCCAGTCGACGGTCACGGCGCCGTCTTCGTCGGCGTGGAAATTCTTGATGAAATCGATCATTGTGTGTCCCTCCAAAGGATCATCTTAGTCAGGTTTCCAACCGCCTTGCTGGTCTGGGCCGCCTCTCTCTGTTGGCCCTCAGCGCCTCGGATGAAGATATATAGCCCCTGAATGAAGGCACAATTTGGGCACGATTGGATCGAAATTGGAGTGGTGCGTCTTTCCTAACGCGGCACATCCTAAGCATTTGTTAATGCGAGATATAATACTGCAAAAAATTCATCGGATAACGGGGCCGGGCCTGCCCGGTGCACCCCACGGCCGCCGGAATCGGGCGAATCTGCTGCGACGGCTGGCGCAAAAGAACGTTTTTTGCGATCATCCGCGCAGTGACATGAGGCGAGGCAGGCAACTTCGTGCGGCAGTTCATCCCATTGATTCTGGCGGGCTTCCTTGGCGGCGCGCCGGCCGCCCACGCGGCGGACCCGGCGCCGTTTCCGGAATTCACGTTCAAGATGGGCAAGCCCCCGGCAAAAGGCGCCGCCAAGCGCATCACCGTCCAGATCCAGCCGGGCGATCAGCCCGCACCGGCCAAAAAACCCGCGCCGGACGCCGTTCTGCCCGATGCGCCCGCCGTGGGGGCCGCGCGATACGGCTGGTTCTGGGAACTCGTGCCGCCCGGCTACTCCCCGACGGGCACCATGCGGTTCGACGAGGCATTGGGCACGCTGGCCAAGCCGCCCGAGGGCAAGCCCGCACCGCGCTACCGCCTGCAGGACATCCAGACCATCGCGACGGCGCAGGGCCAGAACATCCTGACCGCGACCATCGGCACCGACGTGTCGCCCGCGCTGGTGCTGGCGGTGATCGCGGTGGAATCGGGCGGGCGCAGCGGCGCGGTCAGCGAAAAGGGCGCGCAGGGCATCATGCAGCTGATCCCCGACACCGCCGCGCGATTCGGCGTCAGCGACGCGATGTCGGCGGCGCAGAACATCAGGGGCGGCGTTGCCTATCTGGATTGGCTGCTGAAGGAGTTCGGCGGCGATCCGATCCTGGCGCTGGCCGGCTACAATGCGGGCGAAAACGCGGTGAAGGCGAACAAGGGCGTGCCCCCCTACGCCGAGACGCGCGATTACGTGCCCAAGGTGCTGGCCGCCTATGACCTTGCGCGCGGGTTGTGCAAGACGCGGCCGGAATTCATCTCGGACGGCTGCGCGCTGAACCTCGCGCTGAACGACTGAGGGCGGCGCCAGCGGCACCGCCCTGCAGGAATGCTCAGACGATGGTGGCCTCTGTCGCGGCGCGAAGCTCGTCCTCGGTGACGCCATCGGCGCATTCGACGATCCTCAGCCCGCCCTCGACCACGTCGAGCACACCCAGATTGGTGACGATCCGGTCGACGACGCCCGTGCCGGTCAGCGGCAGAGTGCATTCCCTGAGCACCTTGCTGTCGCCGTGCTTGTTGGTGTGGTCCATCACGACGATGACCTTGCCGACACCCGCGACCAGATCCATCGCGCCGCCCATGCCCTTGACCAGCTTGCCGGGGATCATCCAGTTCGCCAGATCGCCGTTCTCGGCCACTTCCATCGCGCCGAGGATCGCCGCCGCGATCTTGCCGCCCCGGATCATGCCGAAGCTGGTAGCTGAATCAAAATACGACGTGCGGCTGAGTTCGGTGATGGTCTGCTTGCCGGCATTGATCAGGTCGGGATCCTCCTCGCCCTCGTAGGGGAAGGGGCCCATGCCGAGCATGCCGTTCTCGGATTGCAGGGTAATCTCCTTGTCGCCGATGTAGTTCGCCACCAGCGTCGGGATCCCGATGCCGAGGTTCACATACATGCCGTCCTCAAGCTCCTGCGCGGCGCGTTCGGCCATCTGGTTGCGGTCCCAGGGCATCATGCGGTCTCCCTTTTGCGAGTTGTGACTTGCTCGATCCGTTTTTCGTGCGCGCCCTGGATCAGGCGATGGACATAGATGCCGGGCAAATGGATGTGGTCGGGGTCGAGCGAGCCGCGCGGCACGATCTCCTCGACCTCGGCGACGCAGATCCTGCCGCACATCGCGGCGGGCGGGTTGAAGTTGCGCGCGGTCTTGCGGAAGATCAAGGTTGCCGGTGTCGTCGGCCTTCCACGCCTTGACGATGCTGAGGTCGGCCACGATCCCGCGTTCGAGGATATAGGTCTCGCCGTCGAAATCCTTGTGCTCCTTGCCCTCGGCCACCTGCGTTCCGACGCCGGTTTTCGTGTAGAAGCCGGGGATACCCGCACCGCCGGCGCGCATCCGCTCGGCCAGCGTGCCCTGGGGATTGAACTCGATCTCAAGCTCTCCGGCCAGGTATTGACGCATGAACTCGGCGTTCTCGCCGACATAGCTGCTCATCATCTTCTTGACCTGCCTGGTCTGCAGAAGGATGCCGATACCGAAATCGTCGACGCCCGCGTTGTTGCTGGCGAAGGTCAGGTCCCTGGTCCCGGCCTCCTTGATCGCCTGGAGCAGCAACTCCGGAATGCCGCACAGGCCAAAGCCGCCGGCGGCGATGGTCATGCCGTCGAACAGCACCCCATCCAGCGCGGCGGCGGCGTCAGGATACAATTTCTTCATAAATAAACCCCCGGATCAGCATTGTTGCCTAGGTTGTGGGGCAGGGGCGCGGCCAGAGTCAATGCCGGCCGCGCCACAACTGACCCACATGGGGGTTTGTAGCTGGGAAATCGTCAGATGACGCGCACCTGCGTGCCGATCGGGCAGAGATTGAACAGCTCTTCGATCTTGGCATTGTAAAGGCCGATACAGCCCGAGGACGACCTGCGCCCGATCTTGCGCGTGTCATGCGTGCCGTGGATCAGATAGGCGGGCCATGTCAGATACATCGCATGCGTGCCAAGCGGGTTGCCGGGGCCGGGCGGCATGTAATCCGGCAGGTCGGGGTTGGCCGCCTTCATGTTCGCGGTCGGCGTCCAGTCGGGGCCAACCTTCTTGCGCACGATCTTGGTATAGCCGGTGCGCGTCAATTCGTCGGTCATCGGCACCGACGTCGGATAGACGCGGTAATCGGTCGCATCCGAATTCCAGTAATGCAGCGCACGCGAGTCGGTGTCGCAGACGATCGCCCCCTGTCCCAGGCTGTCGAAATGGTCCTGCCAGTTCTGGGTGATAAAGCTGGACAGATTGCGGCGGGTGCTTTCGGCTTGCGCACGCACGATGCCGGGTGTTGCCAGCGTGACGAACACAGCGGCCCCCCCGGCCAGTGCGGCGCGGCGGTTGAACTTGGTCTCTGTCATGGCATCAATCCTCTTGGTCTTGCGGGCGCGATTCTGCACCCATTACACCCAAAATGGCGAGCGGGCGAGTATGGTTCCAATAACAAAAGCGTGTGACGCGGCGCGTGACGCGCCGCTGCCTCAGGTCTCGGCCGTTCTTTTCGCCGCGGCTTTGCCGGTCGCCGGTTTTTTGGCCGCTGTCTTGCCTGCCGACTTTTTCGGTGCGGCCTTTTTGGTGGCAGGTTTCGCCGCCGCCTTCTTTGCAGGCGCCTTTTTGGCCGGCGCTTTTTTCGCGGATGCCTTTTTGCCGGTGCCCTTACCGGATTTCGCGGCTTTCTCGGCGATCAGTTCGACCGCCATGGCAAGGGTCACGTCCTCGGGATCGGTTCCCTTGGGCAGGGTGGCGTTCACCTTTTCCCATTTCACGTATGGCCCGTAGCGCCCTTCCATGACGTTGATCGCGCCGCCGTTTTCAGGATGTTCGCCCAATTCCTTCAGCGGTTTGGCCGCCGCCCGCCCGGCGCCGCGGCTGGCCAGCTTCTGCGCCAGAACCTCGACCGCGCGGTTCATGCCGATGGTGAAGACCTCGTCGACTTCCTTTAGGTTGGCATAGAGCTTGCCATGCTTGACGAAGGGGCCGTAGCGGCCGATCCCGGCCTCGATCATCTCGCCGTCGTCGGGATGCGGGCCCACCTCGCGCGGCAGGCTGAGCAGCGTCAGCGCCTTTTCCAGATCCATCGCCTCGGGGGTCCAGCCCTTGGGCAGGGACGCGCGGGGCGGCTTCTTGTTCTCTTCGGTGGCCTCGCCGCGCTGGACGTAGGGGCCGAACCGGCCCGAGCGCAGGGTGATCTCCTCCCCCTGATCCTCGCCCAGCACACGGTCGCCCGCCTCGGCGGCGTCCGACCCGATGGGGCGGGTATAGCGGCATTCGGGATAGCGCCCGCATCCGACGAAACCGCCGGATTTCGACGTCTTGAGGTGCAGCCTGCCCTCGCCGCAAAGCGGGCAGATACGCGGATCGCTGCCATCCTCGCGCGGCGGGTAGAGCGTGGGCGCCAGCGCGTCATCGAGCACGTCCAGCACTTCGGAGATGCGCAATTCGGACGTTTCGGCGATCGCGGCGGAAAAATCGCGCCAGAAGCGGCTGAGGATGTCCTTCCAGTCGGCATCCCCGGCGCTGACATGATCGAGATCCTCCTCGAGATCGGCGGTGAACTCGTACCCGACATATTGCCGGAAGAAATTCAGCAGGAAGATCGTGACGATGCGCCCCTTGTCCTCGGGGATCAGGCGGTTGCCCTCCTTGCGCACGTATTCGCGGTCCTGGATCGTGGTCACGATGCTGGCATAGGTCGAGGGGCGGCCGATGCCCAGCTCCTCCATGCGCTTGACCAGCGTCGCCTCGGTATAGCGCGGCGGCGGCTGGGTGTGCGATTGCAGACCCAGAACAGCGGCGTTTTCCGACAGGATGGCGGCGTCGTGGCGGGCCATGCCCTTGGCGGAGTCCTCGATAACGCTGTCCGATTTGTCGGCCTTGGCGAACTGGTCCCGCAGACCCGTCTTGCCGAAATTTGCCTTGTCGCCCTCCGACATCTGCGGCAGGCGCGCGTCGTCGCCCTCGTCCGCCACATCGTCGCGGCCTTCCTCGTAGACCCGCAGGAATCCGTCGAAGAGCACGACCTGCCCCGTCGCGCGCAGACCGACCTGACCGTCGTCCGAGCCGATCTCGACCGTGGTCCGCTCCAGCCTTGCGCCCTCCATCTGGCACGCGAGCGTGCGCTTCCAGATCAGATCGTAAAGCCGCGCCTGATCGCGGTCGCTGATCTTCAGCTCGGCGGCGTCGCGCGTCATCTCGGTGGGGCGGATGCATTCATGCGCTTCCTGCGCGTTCTTCGCCTTGTTCTTGTAGATGCGCGGAGAGGCTGGCACGTATTCCTTGCCGAAACGCTCGGCAATCGCATCGCGCGCCGCGCTTACCGCCTCGGGCGCCATGTCGATGCCGTCGGTCCGCATGTAGGTAATGTGGCCCGCTTCATAGAGACGCTGCGCCGCGCTCATCGTCTGGCGCGCGCCCATGCCGAACTTGCGGCTCGCCTCCTGCTGAAGCGTCGAGGTCATGAAAGGGGCCGAGGGGTTGCGGCTGGCCGGCTTCGCCTCGACCGAGGTGACTTTCAGCGCGCGGCTCGACACCGCCTGAACCGCCATTTCGGCCTGCGTGGCGTTGGCCAGATCGAACTTGTCCAGCCTCTTGCCTGTCAGCGTCGTCAGCCGCGCCTCGTATTCCTGCCCGCGCGGGGTGGAAAGCAGCGCCTTGACGGTCCAGTATTCGCGGGGATTGAACGCCTCGATCTCCATCTCGCGCTCGACGATGAGGCGCAGGCAGACGGACTGGACGCGGCCGGCGGATTTCGCGCCGGGCAGTTTGCGCCAGAGAACCGGGCTGAGGTTGAAGCCCACCAGATAATCCAGCGCGCGGCGGGCCAGATACGCCTCGACCAGCGGCGCGTCGACCTGGCGGGGGTTGGCCATCGCCTCGGTCACGGCGGCCTTGGTGATGGCGTTGAAGACGACGCGGCTGACCGGCGTGTCCTTGTTGATCGCCTTGCGCTTGCGCAGCGCCTCCTCGAGGTGCCAGCTGATCGCCTCGCCCTCGCGGTCGGGGTCAGTCGCGAGGATCAGCGCGGGGTCGTTCTTGAGCGCGTCGGCAATGGCCTTGACATGCTTCTTGCTGTCGGCGCCCACCTCCCATTTCATGTCGAAGCCGTTGTCGGGATCGACCGAGCCATCCTTGGGCGGCAGGTCGCGGACATGGCCATAGGATGCCAGCACCGTGTAAGCCGGGCCGAGATACTTGTTGATTGTCTTGGCCTTGGCCGGAGATTCGACGACGACGACGGGCATGAAATTCCTCTCCACTCGGGGCGGCACTTATGGCGGCGCACCATGTGGGGGCGCAAGAGGGATTGTCAATGCGGGCGATCTGCGCGGCGTTCCGGCGCCGCGGATCACTCCGCCAGCGACAAAAGCCCGCCCGCCTGACGGCGGATGCGCCCGTCCAGTTCGAGGTCGATCAAGGCCGGGGCGATGGCGCGCGCCGGGGCGTTCAGATCGCGGATGAGCTGGTCCTCGGCCAGCGGCGACGGGCCGAGACGGCTGAGGATCCGGCCGTGCAGATCGGCCATCTCGCACAGGTTGCGCGATTCTGGCGGGACGGTGGCATCCAGTGGCAGATCGGGCTGCGGGGCCGGGGCTTCGGGCAGCGCCTCGATCACGTCGGCGGCGCAGCGCACCAGCCGCGCGCCATCGCGGATCAGCATGTTGCACCCGGCGGCGCGTGCGTCGAACGGATGGCCCGGCACTGCCAGTACCTCGCGCCCCTGGTCCAGCGCGCCCCGCGCGGTGATGAGCGAGCCGGACTTCGCCGCCGCCTCGACCACCACGACGGCGCCGGCAAGGCCGCTGATGATCCGGTTGCGGCGGGGAAAATGACGCGCCTGCGGCTGCGTGCCCATCGGCATCTCCGACAGGCGCAGCCCGCAGCGCAGGATGTCGTCCGCAAGCTTTGCGTTTTCGGCGGGATAGAAAACGTCCACACCGCCCGCCATGACGGCGATCGTGCCGCTGTCGACGGTGGCGGCATGAACCGCCGTATCGATACCGCGCGCGAGCCCCGAGACGGTGACGTAGCCTTGGTTGGCCAGCTCCGTCGCCAGCGCCCGTGCCATGCGCGTGCCCAGCGACGAGGCGTTGCGCGCGCCGACCATCGCGATCCTTGGCCGCGTCAGCGCGCCCGTATCGCCCATGGCCCACAGGATCGGGGGCGGGTCGGGAATGTCGCGCAGCGCATCGGGATAGAGCGCGTCGCTCACGCAGATCATCTGCGCCCCGGCCATGCGCGCGGCGCGCATCTCGGCCAGAACCACGCCTTCGGGGCAGGGGGCATAACCGTCGATGCCCGCCGCCTTGGCCACCTCCGGCAGCGCCTTCAGCGCATCCTGCGCGCGGCCGTGCTCGGACAGCAGGCGATAGAAGGTCGCAACGCCGACGCGCCGCGATCGCAAGAGACGAAGCCACGACGCCCGATCATCTTCCGTGGTGGGTGGGAGAGGGGGGTGAGTGGAAGGATGTGTTTCCTCGGCCATCATGACTCCGTCTGCTTGCAGAATCATGTCTAGCGCACGGGTGGTTAACAGCCGGTAAACCAAAGCCGGGGAAGCGGGCCGCGATAGCAGATGCGCGGAATCGCCGGTGTCAGGTGCCCGATCCGCCCACCGTCAGCCCGCCGATCATAACCGTCGGCTGGCCCACGCCGACCGGCACCCACTGGCCCGCCTTGCCGCAATTGCCCATGCCGGGATCCAGCGCCATGTCGTTGCCCAGCGCGCGGATCCGGCTGAGCGCTGTCGCGCCGTCGCCGATCAGCGTAGCGCCCTTGACGGGCGCGCCGACGCGGCCGTTCTGCACGCGGTAGGCCTCGGTGCAGGAGAAGACGAACTTGCCGTTGGTGATGTCGACCTGGCCGCCGCCGAAACCTACAGCATAAATGCCGTCCTTGAGATCCGCCACGATGTCGCCCGGCGCGGCATCGCCGCCCAGCATGCAGGTGTTGGTCATGCGCGGCATCGGCACGTGGGCGTGGCTTTCGCGGCGGCCATTGCCCGTAGGCTCGGTGCCCATGAGGCGGGCGTTCTGGCGGTCCTGCATGTAGCCGACGAGGATGCCGTCCTCGATCAGCACATTGCGGCGCGAGGGCGTGCCTTCGTCGTCGATGGTGATCGAGCCGCGCCGGTCGGGAATGGTGCCATCGTCCAGCACCGTCACGCCCGGCGCCGCGATCCGCTTGCCCATCAGCCCGGCAAAGGCCGACGCGCCCTTGCGGTTGAAATCGCCCTCCAGCCCGTGCCCCACCGCCTCGTGCAGAAGGATTCCGGGCCAGCCGGGGCCGAGGACCACGTCCATCACGCCCGCGGGCGCCGCCACGGCGCCAAGATTCAGCGTTGCGATGCGCAGCGCCTCGCGCGCCTTTTCCTGCCAGTCCGCCGGATCGATCAGCCCGTCCAGTCCCACGCGCCCGCCGCCCCCGGCGGTGCCCTGTTCGCGGCGGCCGTTCTCTTCGACGATGACCGACACGTTCAGCCGCGTCATCGGGCGCACGTCGCGCAGATGGGTGCCGTCGGGGCGCAGGATCTCGACCTCCTGCAGCGACGCCGCGATGGAGGCCGACACCTGCACCACGCGCGGATCCAGATCGCGGGCGAAGGCATCGATCTGGCGCAACGTCTCGATCTTGACCGGGAAACTCGCGCCCGCGATCGGATCGTCATCGGTGTAAAGCCGCCGGTTGGTCGCCTGCGGCGGCGGCGCCATCACGCCGCCGCCATCGCCCACGGCGAGGCGCGCAGTGTCGACGGCGCGGGTCAGCGCGGCCTCGGAGATGTCCGAGCCGTGGGCGTATCCCACGGCCTCGCCGCGCACGGCGCGCAGGCCGAATCCCTCGCCGGCGTCATAGCTCGCGGTGCGCAGGCGGCCATCGTCGAAGACCAGCGCCTCGCTGCGGGTGCGCTCGAGGAACAGCTCTCCATCATCGGCGCCTGCGGTGGCGCGGCGCAACTGCGCCAGCGCCGCGTCCTTGTCGAGACTGTCGTCGAACGGGCGAAAAGGGGTGTCGGGCATGGCGTGTCCTGCTGAGGATTGTCTGATGTGGCAAGGCGGGCCGGGCCGCGATGACCGCTGGTCCGCCCCGGTTTTTGATCTAGATCAGATAAACTATGCGCTTGCCGCAACCGTCTTTCTTGTCTGCACGATCAGAATATGGTTTTAACAGGCCAAGATACAACGGGGGGACTGCCCAAAGCGGGGCGGTGCATCATCCGGGCCAGATATATCCGCTTCAACCGATCAGGGTGCCTTATGCGATACTTTTCCAAACTGCCGGCCGTGGTGGCCGCGCTTACCGCAGTTCCCGCGATGGCGCAGGACAAGCTTGAAATCGTCGGCAAGCCCACCCCCGGCGGCATCGGCTTCCAGCCCGCCGCGACCGAACTGGCCAGCGACCTGCACTGGCTGGACGGCATGGTGCTGGTCATCATTTCGGCCATCACTCTTCTGGTCACGGTGCTGATCATCTTCGCGATCCTGCGGTTCAACCGCAGGGCAAATCCCACGCCGGCGAAATTCACCCACAACTCCCCGATCGAGGTGGCGTGGACGATCGGGCCGATCCTGATTCTCGTCTTCATCGGCGCGTTCTCGTTGCCGGTGCTGTTCAAGCAGCAGGAGATTCCCGAGGGCGACATCAATATCAAGGTGACGGGTTACCAGTGGTATTGGGGCTATGAATATGTCGACGAAGGCTTCGGCTTCGAATCCTTCATGATCGGCGAGGGCAAGGTGCTGACCGACGAGGTCATCGCCGAACTGCAAGAGGCCGGATACAGCGAGAACGAGTTCAAGCTGGCCACCGATACCGCCGTCGTCGTGCCGATCGGCAAGACCGTGGTGATGCAGGTGACGGGCGCGGACGTAATCCATAGCTGGACGATCCCCGCCTTCGGCGTAAAGCAGGACGCGGTGCCGGGCCGTCTGGCGCAGCTGTGGTTCACGGCCGAGCGGGAGGGCGTCTATTTCGGTCAGTGCAGCGAGCTGTGCGGCAAGGATCACGCCTACATGCCGATCACCGTCAAGGTCGTCAGTCAGGAGGCGTATGACGCATGGCTGGCAGCCGCCAAGGCGGAATATGCCGGTCTGGACGCCGATGACGGCTACAAGGTGGCCTCGGCGCAGTAACGTCCGACTTCTGGCCCCGCTCCCGCGATTCGCGCGGGGCCGGGTCAGGAGCGATTTGACCATCTGAGACGGGCCGCCACACCAACGCGCCCGCGACCGGAGTTTGACATGAGCGACGCAAGCCTCAACGCCAGCACGGCCAGTTCCCGCACCGCCGAGCCGCAGGACGCGGGCTTCGGCGATTTCTTCGCGCTGCTCAAGCCGCGGGTGATGTCGCTGGTCGTCTTCACGGCGCTGGTCGGCCTGCTGGCGGCGCCGGTGTCGGTACACCCGATGGTCGGCTTCACGGCCATTCTCTTCATCGCCATCGGCGGCGGCGCGTCGGGCGCGCTCAACATGTGGTGGGACGCCGATATCGACCGCATCATGAAGCGCACCCGCAAGCGGCCGATCCCCGCGGGCCGCATCACCGAGGGCGAGGCCTTCGGATTCGGCATTGCGCTGTCGGGGATTTCGGTGGTCATGCTCGGCCTTGCCACCAATCTGGTCGCGGCGGGGCTGCTGGCCTTTACCATCTTCTTCTACGTGGTCATCTATTCCATGTGGCTCAAGCGGTGGACGCCGCAGAACATCGTGATCGGTGGCGCTGCGGGCGCCTTCCCGCCGATGATCGGCTGGGCGGCGGCGACGGGCGGCATATCGATCGAATCGGTGCTGATGTTCGCGCTGATCTTCATGTGGACGCCGCCGCATTTCTGGTCGCTGGCCCTCTTCATGAAGTCCGACTACGACGAGGCGGGCGTGCCGATGCTGACCTCGACCCACGGCCGCCGGGTGACGCGCAACCACATCCTGGCCTATACTGTCGTTCTGGTGCCGGTATCCTTCGCGCTGGCCTTCACCTCCATCGGCGGGCTGGCCTACCTGATCGCCGCGGTGCTGCTCAACGCGCTTTTCCTGCGGGCCGCCTGGGCGGTCTGGCGGCGCAGCGAGGCGGCGGCCGAGGCGGATGGCTACGCCACCGAGAAAAAGGCGTTCGTGCATTCGCTCTACTATCTTTTCGGCCTTTTCGTCGCGATCCTCATCGACGCCACCTTGCGCGGTTTCGACGTCGCGCCGCTGGCGGCATGGGGTTTCTGATGGCATTCCGCAAAGAGCATGAGCTACACACCCGCCGCTTCGGCCGCAATCTGGGGCTGGGGCTGGTGCTGGCAGCATTCGTCGCATTGATTTTCGGGCTGACCATCGCCAAGGTCAGTAGTGACGATTTCATGGTGCCGGGAAACGTGTCGGAGACAGGCAATGCCCAGAATTGACAAGACGCAGCGCACATTGATCGGCCTCATCGGGGTCGTTCTGTTCATGGGCGCGATGGCTTGGGCGTCGGTGCCGTTCTACAACTGGTTCTGCCGCGTCACCGGGTTTGGCGGCGTCACCGGCGTCGCCGAGGCGGGATCGGACGTCGTGCTCGACCAGACGATCAAGGTGCGTTTCGACGGCAGCCTCTCGCGCGGCATGCCGTGGGAATTCAAGCCCAAGGTGCGCGAGATGGAGCTGCGCATCGGCGAGACGGGGCTGGCCTTCTTCGAGGCATACAATCCCACGGATCGGCCGGTGGCCGGGCAGGCGGCCTATAACGTGACCCCCTACGAGGCCGGCGGTTTCTTCGAGAAGATCGAATGTTTCTGCTTTACCGAGCAGGTGCTTCAGCCCGGTCAGCGCATGGACATGCCGGTGACGTTCTATGTCGATCCGGGCATCGTCGACGACCGCGACGCGAAATACACCAAGGTCATCACCCTGTCCTACACTTTCTACGAGATCGACCTGCCCGAGCAGCAGGCCGCACTTGCGCAAGGCGATGAAACGGGTAGAACCGTAAACTGATGCATTTGCGGGGTGGCTGTCGGTCTGGCCGCGCCGCGGATGTCACGAGACATGAGAACGTTGCACGGCGTTTCGCGCCAGGCGGGCGACCGGCCAGGCAGGAAGTGATCGAGGCCCGTCCAGGAGGGAACAGAATTGGCACACGAAAAGAACCACGACTATCACATCCTCGCCCCGTCGCTCTGGCCCCTGCTGGGCGCGGTCGCGGGCTTTGTCATGCTGTTCGGCGCCGTCCTGTGGATGTCGCCCCAGATCGAGAACAACCAGCCCTGGGTGTTCCTGATCGGGCTGGTTGGCGTGCTTTACACGATGTTCGGCTGGTGGTCGGACACCGTGGCCGAGAATCAGGCGGGAGATCACACGCCCGTCGTGCGGATCAGCCTGCGCTATGGCTTCATCATGTTCATCATGTCCGAAGTCATGTTCTTCTCGGCGTGGTTCTGGAGCTTTTTCAAGCACGCGATGTATCCGATGGGCGATCAGTCGCCCGGCATCGACGGCGTCTGGCCGCCGGTCGGAATCGAGACGTTCGACCCGTGGCACCTGCCGCTGATCAACACGCTGATCCTGCTCTGCTCGGGCGCGGCGGCGACCTGGGCGCATCACGCGCTGGTGCATGAAGACAACCGCCAGGACATGAAATGGGGCCTGACCATCGCGATCGGTCTGGGCGTGCTCTTCACCGCGTTCCAGCTTTATGAATACAGCCATGCCGCCTTCGGCTTTGCGGGCAACATCTATGGCGCGAATTTCTTCATGGCGACGGGGTTTCACGGGGTTCACGTGGTCATCGGCACGATCTTTCTCTTCGTCTGCCTTCTGCGCGTGATGCGCGGTCATTTCACTCCCGACAATCATGTCGGGTTCGAGGCCGCGGCCTGGTATTGGCACTTCGTCGACGTGGTCTGGCTGTTCCTCTTCGCGTCGATCTACATCTGGGGCGCCTGAGGGTTTCGGGCGCTTCTCCCTGCGCGGCGCGCAGAGGTTTTTCTGCCGACAGGAAATGCGGGGGGCCAGCCTTCCGCATTTTCCTCTTTGAAGGATAAGGGACACGCGGCCATGCGGCGTCTGGTGGTGCCATTGTTGTTCGGGTTGCTGGGGGCCGCGGTCCTCGTGTCGCTGGGCGTCTGGCAGTCACAGCGGCTGGTCTGGAAACAAGCGATCCTAGCCGACATCGCGCAGCGCATTTCAGCCCCGCCCGCCGACCTGCCCGCCGCGCCGGACCCGGAGCGCGACAGGTATGCGCCCGTCGCCGTCTCCGGCACGCTGACCGGCCCGGAATTGCATGTGCTGGTCGGCGCCAAGGATCTGGGTGCGGGATACCGCGTGATCCAGGCGCTGGACGTGGCGGGGCGGCGCATCATGGTGGATCGGGGTTTTATTCCGCTGGACGCGAAGGACGCGCCGCGCGATGGCGGGCCGGTGCGCCTGATCGGCAATCTGCACTGGCCGGACGAGGTGGACAGCTTCACCCCGAAACCCGACATGGACAAGGGCATCTGGTTCGCCCGCGACGTGCCCGCAATGGCCGAGGCGCTGGACACCGAGCCGCTGCTTCTGGTCGTGCGCCGCCAGGAGGGCGCCGCGCCACCGGAGATCACGCCGCTGGCGGTGGATGGTACGAACATCCCCAACAATCATCTGAGTTATGCGATTACCTGGTTCTCGTTGGCCTTTATCTGGCTGGCGATGACGGGCTATCTGCTGCGGCGTCTGCGGCGGGGTCGCGGGCAACAACCGAGGTTCGAGACATGAAATACATCTCCACGCGGGGCACCGCCCCGATTCTGGGCTTCGAGGAGGCGATGCTGACCGGCCTCGCGCGCGACGGCGGCCTTTACCTGCCCGAGACGATCCCGCAGATGTCCCCGGGGGAGATCGCCGCGCTTGCCGGCCTCAGCTACGAGGAGGCGGCGTTTCGCGTGATGCGTCCCTATATCGGCGACGCCTTCACCGACGCCGAGTTCGAGCAGATCATCGCCCGCGCCTATGCCGGCTTCACCCACGCCGCCCGAGCACCGCTGGTGCAACTGGGGCCGGGGCACCACCTGCTGGAGCTTTTCCACGGCCCGACGCTGGCATTCAAGGATTTCGCGATGCAGCTGATCGGCCAGCTGTTCGAGGCGTCGCTGAAACGCAGCGGCAACCGCGTGTGCATCGTCGGCGCCACCAGCGGCGACACCGGCTCGGCCGCGATCGACGCGTTTCGCGGGCTCGACATGGTGGATGTCTTCATCCTCTACCCCCACGGCCGCGTCAGCGAGGTGCAGCGCCGCCAGATGAGCACGCCGACCGAAGAGAACGTGCATGCGCTGGCGCTGGACGGGCATTTCGACGACTGCCAGGCGCGGGTCAAGGACATGTTCAACGATTTCGCGTTCCGCGACGCCGTCGGTCTTGCTGGCGTCAACAGCATCAACTGGGCGCGCGTGCTGGCGCAGGTGGTCTATTACTTCACCTCCGCCGTCAGCCTTGGCGCGCCGCACCGCAAGATCAGCTTTACCGTCCCCACGGGCAATTTCGGCGACATTTTCGCCGGCTACATCGCCAAACGCATGGGCCTGCCCATCGACCGGCTGGTGGTGGCGACCAACCAGAATGACATCCTTCACCGCTGCCTGACCGGCGGCGACTATAGGCCCGATGGCGTCACGCCCTCGATCAGCCCGTCGATGGACATACAGGTATCCTCGAATTTCGAGCGCGCGCTTTTCGAGGCCTACGGCCGCGACGCGCGCGCCACCGCGCAGTTGATGGACGAGCTCAAGCATGGCGGGTTCACCGTCAGCCAGGGCGCGCTCGAGGCGCTGCGCGAGGTCTTCGATTCGGGCCGCGCGAGCGAGGAGGAAACCCGCGCCGCGATTCGCCGCACATGGGAGGAGACGGGCGAGCTGCTCTGCCCGCACAGCGCCATCGGCGTCCACGTGGCCGAGGCGCATCTGAAACGCGACGTGCCGATGATCACGCTCGCCACCGCGCATCCCGCCAAGTTTCCGGACGCGGTTGCGCAGGCCAGCGACCAGCACGCCCCCTTGCCCTCGCATATGGCGGACCTTTATGAGCGGAATGAACGGATCACCAGGGTCGGCAACGACCTTGGCGAGATCGAGACCATCATAAAAGCGAATTGCAATTGATCGCCAGAGGGGATTGGTTGCGACGCGCTCGCCACGATTGAAAACGCTTGAACGACAGGATCGCGCATTGACGGTAAACCTGACCACACTTCCCAACGGCTTCCGCATCGTGACCGAGGCGATGCCGGGCCTGCAATCGGCCGCCATTGGCGTCTGGGTGCTGACCGGCGCGCGCAACGAGCAGGCCGAGCAGAACGGCATCGCGCATTTCCTCGAACACATGGCGTTCAAGGGAACCGGGCGGCGCAGCGCCCTGCAGATCGCCGAGGCGATCGAGGATGTGGGCGGCTACATCAACGCCTATACCAGCCGTGAGGTCACCGCCTATTACGCACGCGTTCTGAAGGATGACGTGCCGCTGGCGCTGGACGTGGTGGGCGACATCCTGCGCAACTCCACCTTCGATCTGAAAGAGATCGAGGTCGAGCGCGGCGTGATTCTGCAGGAAATCGGGCAGGCGCTCGATACGCCCGATGACATCATCTTCGACTGGCTGCAGGAGCAGGCCTATCCCGATCACCCGCTGGGCCGTGCCATTCTGGGCCAGCAGGAGGGCGTCGCGCGCTTCGATCGTGCGGATCTGACCCGATTTGTCGATCAGCATTACCGCCCCGGCCAGATGGTCCTGGCGGCGGCGGGGGCCGTCGATCACGATGCGCTGGTGCGTGCGGCCGAGGCGCTGTTCGGCGACATGACCCCCGGCGCTGCCCCCGCCGCGCCGCTGGCGCAGTTCAGGGGCGGCGAGGTCCGCCGAGTCAAGACGCTGGAGCAGGCGCATATGGCGCTGGCGTTCGAATCCCCGGCTTACGGCGATGCGGATATCCATACCGCGCAGATCTATGCCACCGCGCTGGGCGGCAGCATGTCCTCGCGCCTCTTTCAGGAAATCCGCGAGAAGCGGGGCCTGTGCTACACGATCTATGCGCAGGCCGGTGCCTATGCCGACACCGGGATGATGACGATCTATGCCGGCACGTCCGGCGGCGACATGTCCGGGCTGGCCGAGATCACCATCGACGAGATGAAGCGCGCCGCCCAGGACATGCGCCCCGACGAGATCGAGCGCGCCCGCGCGCAGATGAAGGCCGGGCTGCTGATGGGGCTGGAGAGCCCCTCGAACCGGGCCGAGCGGCTGGCGCGGATGATCCAGATCTGGGGCCGCGTGCCGCCGCTGGAAGAGGTGGTGGAAAAGATCGACGCCGTCACGCTGGCCGACGTGCGCCGCCTGGCCGAACGGACGGCGGCGGAGGCGCCCGCCGCGCTGGCGCTTTACGGTCCGGTCGAGGACGCGCCGACGCTGGAGGCCCTCCAGACACGGCGCGCCGCCTGATGTTCCTGCCGCGCCGCAAGGTCCGCATCGAAACCGAGCGGCTGACCCTGCGCCAACCGGCCATGCCCGATTTTCGCGACTGGGCGCACCTGCGCCGCACCAGCGCCGAATTCCTCACCCCGTGGGAGCCGAGCTGGGCTGCCGATCACCTGTCGCGCAAGGGTTTCACCAACCGCGTCTATTGGGCGCAGCGCAGCATCAGCGGCGGCACCGCGCTGCCGCTGTTCCTGATCCGGCGGGAGGATGACCGCCTGCTGGGGGCGATCACGCTCGACAACGTGCGCCGCGGTCCCAGCCAATCGGGCACGCTGGGCTACTGGATCGGCGCCAGCCATGCGCGGCAGGGCTACATGCGCGAGGCGATCCAGGCGGTGACGCACTATGCCTTCGACCGGATGGACCTGAGCCGGATCGAGGCGGCGTGCCTGCCGTCCAATGGCGCGTCGCGCGGGCTGCTGGAGAAATGCGGCTTCAAATACGAGGGCGTCGCGCAAAGTTACCTGCAGATCGACGGGCGCTGGCGCACGCATGTCCTTTACGCCGCGCTGCGCCATGACCGGCGCGGGCGCAGCGACGCGGGGCTCTAGGCCGCGAAAATCATGCGAAATCCCACGCGCGCCGATTTGGCCGTTCACGGGCAAAGACAGGCGCGCTAAGGTCGCCGCATGACAGACGACACGCCACTGACCGCCTTTCTCGATGCGCTGAAATCCGCGCTTCCCCCTGCCGCGCTGCGCGACGTCGCGCCCCATTACCTGGAAGAGCCGCGCGGCCGCTGGCAGGGCCACGCCTGCGCCGTCGTCGCTCCTGAGACGGTGGAGGAGGCGGCGGCGGCCGTTCGCCTTGCCGGCGATGCGGGCGTGCCGGTGGTGCCGTATGGCGGCGGCACCGGGCTGGTCGGCGGGCAGGTCGCACAGGTCGGGACGCCGCTGGTGATCTCGCTGGAGCGGATGACGCGGGTGCGCGGCATCTATCCCGAGGAAAACGTGATGATCGTCGAGGCCGGCGCGATCCTGTCGGATGTGCATGACGCCGCGCTTGAGGCGGACCGGCTCTTTCCGCTCAGCATCGCGGCCAAGGGCAGCGCGCGGATCGGCGGGCTGCTGGCGACCAACGCGGGCGGGGTCAACGTGCTGCGTTACGGCAATGCGCGCGATCTGTGCCTGGGCCTCGAGGCGGTGATGCCCTCGGGCCAGATCTGGCACGGGCTGAAACGGCTGCGCAAGGACAACACCGGATACGATCTGAAGAACCTGCTGATCGGCTCCGAGGGCACGCTGGGCCTGATTACGGCGGCGGTGCTGAAACTGTCCCCGCGGCCGGCGGGCGAGGGGACGGCGCTGCTGGTGGTTGACAGTCCCGCCGCCGCGCTGAAGCTGCTGGCGCTCGCGCGCGATCACATGGGCGAGGGGATCAGCGCGTTCGAGCTGATGCACCGCCAATCCCTTGAGTTCCTGGCCGAGACGATGCCGCAGGTGCGCGAGCCCTTCGACGAGCGGCCCGAATGGTTCGTGCTGATCGACGTGGGCCTCGCGCGCGGGCTGGATCCTGCGGCGGCGCTGGAGGCGCTGTTTGGCGAGGCGCTGGAGGCGGGGCTGACCACCGACGGCCTTATCGCGCAGTCCGAGGCGCAGCGCGTGGCGTTCTGGAATGTCCGCGAATCGGTGCCGGAAGCGAACCGCCATATCGGCGCTGTCAGCTCGCACGACGTATCCCTGCCGCTGGGCGCGGTGCCCGATTTCATCGAGAAGGGCGGCGGGGCGATCCGCGCGCTGGGCGATTTCCGCATCAACTGCTTCGGTCACCTGGGCGACGGCAACCTGCATTACAACGTCTTTCCCGCCAAGGGCAGGAGCCGCGCGGATCACGAGGATCAGCGGGACGCGATCAAGCGCGCGGTGCATGATCTGGTGCATGAAATGGGCGGCTCGGTCAGTGCCGAGCACGGGATTGGGCGGCTCAAGGTGGACGATCTGGAGCGCTATGGCGACCCGGTGAAACTGGCCACGATGCGCAGCATCAAGGCGGCGCTGGACCCCAGAGGCATCATGAATCCGGGCGCCGTTCTGCGCGCCGCGTCCATTCTTGCGACATGAAAAAACGGGCCCGCAGGCCCGCTTTCAGATTCCAGCGATGCGCGCGGCTTATTGCCAGCCGACCGTGTTGAAGATCTCCTGAGCCTGTTTCGCATTGGCCGAGAAGGCCGCCGTCGGCGTCTGCGTGTCAGGTACGAAGAAGCCCAGCCGCGCGGTGTCCTTGTCCAGCCCGATTCCCGGCACGGCGGGATATTCGTTGTTCTGGTTGGCGAAATATTGCTGCGCGAACTCGCCGGTCAGGAATTCCAGCAGGGCCTGCGCCTCTTCGGGGTGGGGCGCCGATTTGGCCATCGCGGCGGCGGTCAGGTTCAGGTGGGCGCCGCGCCCGCTCTGGTTCGGCCAGACCCAGCCGATATCGTCGATGCCGCTGCTCAGCCCCTCAACGTCCGAATCATAGCCGCGCAGGAAATAGTAGTGGTTCGCCACCGCGATGTCGCACTCGCCCGAGAGAAGGGCGCGCAGCTGGTCGGTATCGCCGCCCTGCGGCGCGCGCGCCATGTTGTCGACGATGCCCTGCGCCCACTCGGTGGCCGCATCGGCGCCGTCCGCCTCGATGATCGAGGCCAGAAGCGACTGGTTATAGACGTTCGAGGACGAGCGGATGCAGATCTGGCCCTTGTATTGCAGGTCGGCCAGTTCCTCGTAGGTGCGCGGCGGATTCTCGACGCGGTCCTTGGCATAGAAGATGATGCGCGCACGCTGGCTGACGCCGAACCACAGATCGTCCGGGTGGCGCAGGTGCGCAGGCACCGCATCGTCGATCACGTCGCCGGGGTAGGGCTGCAGGACGCCCGCCTCTTCGGCGCGGGCCATACGACCGGCGTCGACGGTGATGAACACATCCGCCGGGCTGTTGTCGCCCTCGGCCTCGAGGCGCGCGATCAGCTCGTCCGCGTCGCCTTCGATCCGGTTCACGTCGATGCCGGTTTCCTTGGTGAATTCCTGGTAAAGCGCATCGTCGCTGTCGTAGTGGCGCGACGAATAGACGTTGACCTCGGCGGCCAGGGCGGCCGTCGAGACGGCGATCAGGCTGGTCGCGGCGACAAGGCGTGCGGTGACATTGCGTAGCATCGAAGGGTATCCTTGCAGTATCTGACAGAATTAATAGGGTATTACTGGCTTTTCTGACCAAACTAGTCAAGCAATAATCGTGGCAACGCCCCAAGCTGCGGGCCAGCCTTGCGCGGATGCGCGAACGCGACCATGCTGCCGGGCACAAGACGCGCACCGGAGGGAACAGAGACGGCCATGACATTTGCCGTGCGGCAGGACGCCATCGACATCCAGAACGAAATGCCATGGCAGGCCCGCCAGCGCCCCGAGACGGTGTATGAAATGCTGCGCGCGACCGCCCGCGCACATCCGGAGCGCCCGGCGATCAGTTTCCAGCTGACATCGGGTGCGCGCGATCCGGCGAAAACCCTGACCTGGGCGCAGTTCCACGCCGAGGTCTGCCGCGCCGCCAACCTCTTCCGCAGCCTCCGCGTCGGCGAAAGGGACGCGGTCGCGCTGGTCCTGCCCAACTGCCTCGAAGCCGCGACCGCCACGCTGGGCGCGATGACCGCGGGCATCGTCGCCCCCATCAACCCGCTGCTGGAGCCCGAGCAGATCGCGGCCCTTCTGCGCGAGACGGGCGCGCGCGTCGTGGTCACGCTCAAGGCGTTCCCCAAGACCGACATCGCCGCCAAGACGGCCGAGGCCGTGCGCCACGCGCCCAACGTGCATACGGTTCTGGAGGTGGATTTCAAACGCTACCTGAACCCGCCGAAAAGCTGGCTGATCCCGTTCCTGCGCCCACGGGAGGCGGCGGGTGCGCACCGCGCGGATGTGCGGGACTACACGCGCGAGGTGGCACGCCAGCCCGAAACGCTTGGCTTCGACGACGGGGGCCGCGACCGTGTTGCCGCCTATTTTCACACCGGCGGCACGACGGGCATGCCGAAGATGGCGCAGCACCGCTATTCGGGCATGGTCTACAACGGCTGGCTGGGTGACCGGCTGCTGTTCGATCACACCAACGTTCTGATGTGCCCCTTACCGCTGTTTCACGTCTTTGCCTGCCATGTCGTGCTGATGTCGGCGCTGAAATCGGGCGCGCATGTCATCCTGCCGACGCCGGCGGGCTATCGCGGCGAGGGGGTCGTCGCCAATTTCTGGAAGCTGTGCGAGCGCTGGGGCGTGACCTTCGTCATCACCGTGCCCACCGCCGTTGCCGCGCTGATGCAGCGCAAGGTCGATGCCGACATCTCCTGCGTCAAGAACGCCTTTTCGGGCAGCGCGCCGATGCCGCTGGAGCTGTTCAAGCGGTTCGAATCGGCCACCGGCATGACCGTGATCGAAGGCTACGGGCTGACCGAAGTCACCTGCCTCGTTTCGTGCAATCCGCCCGAGGGGGTCAAGAAGGTCGGCTCGGTCGGTGTGCCGCTGCCCCATACGGACGTCAGGATCTACCGCACGACCGAGGACGGCGCGGTGCAGTGCGCCCCCGACGAGGTGGGTGAGATCTGCGTTGACAATCCCGGCGTCTATCACGGCAACACCTATACCGACCCCGCGCGCAACCGCGACCTCTTCCACGGCAATTACCTGCGCACCGGCGATCTGGGGCGGATCGATCCCGACGGCTATCTGTGGATCACCGGGCGCGCCAAGGACCTGATCATCCGGGGCGGGCACAACATCGACCCCGCCGAGATCGAGGAGGCGCTGATGGCGCATCCCGCCGTTGCCGGCGCCGGGGCCATCGGCCAACCCGACGCGCGCGCTGGCGAATTGCCCTGCGCCTATGTCGAGCTTGTGGAAGGCGCCGAGGTCACGCCCGAGGACCTGCTGGAGCATTGCCGCCAGCGTGTCCGCGAGCGTGCCGCCGTGCCGAAATACATCGAGATTCTGGACGAGCTGCCAAAAACCGCCGTGGGCAAGGTCTTCAAGCCCGACCTGCGCAAGCGGGCCATCACGCGCATCTATGACGCGGCGCTGGACAGGAACGGCGCCGCCGCGCGCGTGACCAAAGTGGTCGATGACAAGAAGCGCGGTCTCGTCGCCCTGCTGGAGCGCCAAGGCGAGGCGGACGAGGCGCGCGTGGCCCGCATTCTGGGCGAATTCACCCGGCCCTGGGACTGGGCCGATACCGCCCCTGCAACACAAAAGGATCGCGACACATGAACACCCCCCATTTCCGCATGGACCCCAACCCGGCGATGGAGCCTTCGGCGCTGACCGGCAAGGAGGCGTTCACCACCGAGGCCAAGTCCGAGGGCAATCACACCCACTTCGAATCTGAAGACAAAAGCATCTCGGTCGGCACATGGGAATGCGATCCCTGCCGCGAGGTGGTGGCCTCGTGGCCCGTGCACGAGATGATGACCGTCGTCAGCGGCGCCGTGACCGTGTCCCACGAGGACGGGCGCAGCGAAAGCTTTGGCCCCGGCGATACGTTCTATATCGCCAAGGGCCAGCATGTCGTTTGGGAAATCACGGAAAAACTGCGCAAGATGTACATGATCGTCGCCTGAGCGGCGCGCGTCACCGGCGCCAGTCGAAAAATCCCGGGCCCGCCTCTTTCAGCATGTCCTCGGCCATGGCGCGGCCCAGTTCGGCCCCGTCCGCGATGGGCGCACTGCGCGCGTCCTTGATGCTTTGCGAGCCGTCCGGGCGCAGCACCTCGCCGCGCAGATGCAGCGTGCCGCCGTCCAGTTCCGCCAGCCCGGCGATCGGTGTCTCGCACGAGCCGTCCAATGCGGCCAGAAACGCCCGCTCGGCGGCCAGCCGCTGGCCCGTCTCGGCGTCATGGATCGCGCTCAGCATGTCGGCGGTGCGGCTGTCATCCGCGCGCCGCTCGATCCCGATGGCGCCTTGGGCAATGGCGGGCAGCATTTCGGCGGGGTCCAGCGCGCTTTGTGCCACCTCCGCGCGGCCCAGCCGGTTCAGCCCCGCCATGGCGAGGAAGGTGCAGGCGGCCACGCCATCCTCCAGCTTCTTCAGCCGGGTCTGCACGTTGCCGCGAAATTCGACCACCTCCAGATGCGGATAGGCCACCAGCACCTGCGCGCGGCGGCGCAGCGACGAGGTGCCGACCTTCGCGCCCTCGGGCAGATCGCCCAGCGTGGCATGACCGGGCGACACGAACCCGTCGCGCACATCCTCGCGCGGCAGGTAGGTATCCAGCAGCAGGCCGTCCGGCTGAAGCGTCGGCATGTCCTTCATCGAATGCACCGCAATGTCGATTTCCCCCGACAGCAGCGCCTCCTCGATCTCGCGGGTGAAAAGGCCCTTGCCGCCGATCTCCTTCAAGGGGCGGTCGATGATGCGGTCGCCGGTGGTCTTGATCGCGATGACCTCGAACGCCTCGAGCGGCAGATCGAACGCTTCGGCAAGGCGCGCGCGCGTCTCGTTCGCCTGGGCGAGCGCCAGGGGCGAGCCGCGCGTGCCCAGTTTGAGCGGGGCCATCGGAGTGGGCAGTTGCATTGTCATACCGGCGGTTTAGTTGTGACCGGGCGGCAGGGCAAGAGAGCCCGCGCTTGACTTCCCGCGCGGCGGGGGCGACGACCCGGTGCAAACGAAAGGACGCATCATGGCCAATCCGGCACCCGACAAGACCATCCTGCGCGCACTGGCGGGCGAGGCGCTGCCGACGCCGCCGATCTGGATGATGCGCCAGGCCGGCCGCTATCTGCCCGAATACAAGGCGACCCGCGCCGAGGCCGGCGATTTCCTGTCGCTGTGCTACAATCCCGACCTTGCCACCCAGGTCACGCTGCAACCGATCCGCCGCTTCGGTTTCGACGCGGCAATCCTTTTCGCCGACATCCTCCTGGTGCCGCAGGCGCTGGGCGCCGATCTGTGGTTCGTCACCGGCGAGGGCCCCCGCCTCAGCACCATCACCGGCGAGGCGGATTTCGCGCAATTGCGCGGGGCGGAGGACATTCACGATACGCTGGCGCCGATCTACCAGACCGTGCGCAACCTCGCCTCGGCTCTGCCGAAGGAAACCACGCTGATCGGGTTTGCCGGGGCGCCCTGGACCGTCGCGACCTACATGATCGCGGGCAAGGGCACGCCCGACCAGGGGCCAGCGCATGAGCTGAAGGGCACGCATCCGGCCGTCTTCGACGCGCTGATCGCGCGGCTGACCGAGGCGACAATCGAATACCTCTCGGCCCAGATCGATGCGGGCGCCGAGGTGGTCAAGCTTTTCGACAGCTGGGCCGGATCGCTCAAGGGTCCGGATTTCGACCGCTACGCGCTGGAGCCGACGCGGCAGATCATCGCCGCATTGAAAGCGCGCCACCCGGATACGCCCGTCATCGCCTTTCCGCGTCAGGCGGGGGACAGATACATCGGATTTCACAAGGCCACCGGCGCGGATTGCGTCGCGGTCGACGATTCCGTCACCGCCGAATGGGTGGCCGAGCATGTGCAGCCGGATGGCTGCGTGCAGGGCAATCTGGCATCGTCGCACATGGTCACGGGCGGCGATGCGCTGGTCAGCGAGACGCGCCGCATCGTCCGGACGCTGCGCGGCGGGCCGCACATCTTCAACCTCGGGCATGGCATCACGCCGGATGCGGACCCCGCTAACGTGCAACTGATGATCGACACAGTGCGCGGCGCGTGATCACTTGCGCTTGCGCAGCGTCTTCGGCGTCTTCGAGTGGAAACCGGGCGGCCTCTTGCGCACCCAGGCAATGAACCTGGCCAGCCTCGGATGCGCGCGCAGGGTTTCGGGTGTGTTGTAGTCGCGGGCGAGCTCCGCCTCGGTCAGGGTCGCGTGGATCTCGTTGTGGCAGATCTGGTGGACCAGCACCACTGGTCCGCCCTTGCCGCCCTTCAGCCTGGGCGTCAGGTGGTGCAGGCTCTGCCTGGCGTCCGGGGGAATGGACCGGCCGCAGATCGGGCAAACGGGAAGGTCGTCTATCGCTTGATCCTCGCGCTGTGTCGCGACATGAGAATGGCACGGCGACCGCTATGGACAAGAGGCGCAATATGGAAAGTTCCGAAGGCGCGCTGGTGATCGGTGCCGGCCCCGCCGGGCTGATGGCGGCCGAGGCGCTGGCAGGCGCAGGTCATCCCGTCACCGTGGCCGAGGCCAAACCCTCGCCCGCGCGCAAATTCCTGATGGCCGGGAAATCCGGGCTGAACCTGACCAAGGCGGAGGGCGTGGACGCCTTCCTTGCCGCCTATGGCGAAGGCGCGGCGCCGCTGCACCCGATCCTGCGCGCCTTCGGGCCGGAGGCGGTGGAGGCTTGGGCGCGCGGGCTGGGTCAGCCGCTCTTTACCGGCTCGACGGGGCGGGTGTTTCCCGAGGCGATGAAGGCATCGCCGCTCTTGCGCGCGTGGCTGGCGCGGCTGGAGGGGCAGGGCGTGCGGATCGAGCGGCGCTGGCGCTGGCAGGGCTGGGATGGCGCGGATATCCTGATGGATACGCCCGACGGGCGCCGCCGCCTGACCCCGCGCGCCACTGTTCTGGCCTGCGGCGGCGCGTCCTGGGCGCGGCTGGGATCGGATGGCGTCTGGGCCGCGCATCTGCCGGGGCAGGTGGCGCCGTTCCGGCCGGCAAACGTGGGCTTTGCGGTGGATTGGTCGGACCACATGCGTCCGCATTTCGGCACGCCGGTCAAGGGCATCACGCTGCGCGCGGGCGCGGACACTTCTCGCGGCGAGATCGTAATTTCGCGGGCCGGGATCGAGGGCGGCGGCATCTACGAGGTCTCGCGCGCCATGCGCGAGGGCGCGCCGCTGCTGCTGGACCTGATGCCGGATCTGGACGCGGAGACGCTGCGCAAGCGCCTGTCGCGCCCGCGCGGCAAGGCGAGCGTTGCCAACCATCTGCGAAAGACGCTGAAATGGCCGCCGGTGAAACAGGCGCTGCTGATGGAATTCGGGCGGCCGCTGCCAACCGATCTGGCGCCGCTCATCAAGGCGCTCCCGATCGCGCATCTGGGCCCCTTGCCGATGGATCAGGCCATCTCGACCGCGGGGGGCCTGCGCCTCGACGCGCTGGACGTGGATCTCATGCTGAGAGGCCGCCCCGGCACTTTTGCGGCAGGCGAGATGCTGGATTGGGAGGGACCAACGGGCGGCTACCTCATCACCGCCTGCCTTGCCACGGGCCTGCATGCCGGGCGCGCGGCGGCAAGGTGGCTGGCGCGCTAGACGATTTCGCCCGCGTCCATGCGCGTCAGAAAATCCTCGGCGGTGTCCAGCACCGCCTTGCGCCTGCCCGCGTCCATCCTGTCCCAGTTGCGGTACACGACGCCCATCCGGGGATTGCTTTCGAACCGCTGGCGGTGCCGGTCCAGGAAATGCCAGTAGAGCGTGTTGAACGGGCAGGAATGCCCGCCGGTCTTGTCCTTGACCGAATAGGCGCAGGTGCCGCAATAATCGGACATCCTGTTGATGTAATTGCCCGAACTGACATAGGGCTTCGACGCGATGATGCCGCCGTCGGCCCATTGGCTCATCCCGAGGGTATTGGGCGCCTCGACCCATTCATAGGCGTCGACATAGACCGACAGATACCACTCATGCACCTCTGCGGGCGCAATTCCGGCCAAGAGCGCGAAATTGCCCGTCACCATCAGGCGCTGGATATGGTGGGCATAGCCTTCGTCCCGCGTCTGGCGAATCGCGTGGGCCATGCAGTTCATCCTGGTCTCGCCGCCCCAATACATCCACGGCAGCGCCCGGTCGTGCCGCAGGACGTTGCGGGCGGCGTAGTCCGGCCCCTCGCGAAAATAGAGACCGCGCACATATTCGCGCCAGCCGATGATCTGGCGGATGAAGCCTTCGGCGGCGTTGATCGGAACCTTTTCCTCCTTCCATGCCGCCTCGACGCGCTCACACACTTCCAACGGGTCAAGAAGCCCGAGGTTCATGTAGGGCGACAGCAGCGCATGATGCAGGAACGGGTCGCCCTGCAGCATCGCGTCCTGATAATCGCCGAACCCCTCCAGCAGATGTGTCACGAAATGATCCAGCGCGCGCAGCGCCTGACCCCGCGTGACGGCAAAATGAAACGGGCGCAGCGTGCCGAAATTGTCGGCGAAGCGGTTGTCGACCAGCGTCAGAACCTCTTCGGTGATCTCGTCCGGGGTGAACTGCATCGGCTGGCGGCGCAGCAGGTCGGGCTGCGCCGGCTTGCGGTTGTCATGGTCGTAATTCCACTTGCCGCCCGCCGGCTCCCCGTCCTTTGTCATCAGCCCGGTCTTGCGCCGCATCTCGCGATAGAAATACTCCATCCGCAGTTCCATGCGCCCCTCGGCCCAGTCATCGAACTCCTCGAGGGACGCGATGAAGCGGTCATCGGGCAGTTGGCGCAGCGTCAGCGGCAGATCGTCCAGCGCGTTCACCAGACGCCACTCGCCGGGCCGGGTGGCGATAACCTCGCCTGCGCCATGCCCTTCGGCGCGGCGCAGCAGTTCGCCGGTGATGGAGCCGGCATTTTCGGCGTCGTCCAGCCGGGTATAGGCCACGGTCCAGCCGTCATCCCGCAGGTCCTGCGCGAAGTGGCGCATCGCTGACAGGACCAGCGCGATCTTCTTGGGGTGGTGCGGAACATAGCCCGTCTCGTCCGCGACCTCGGCCATCACCACCACGTCGCAGCCCTTGTCCGCAGCCTTGAGCGCGCTCAGCCCCGCGCTCAACTGGTCGCCAAGGACCAGGACAAGGCGCGGCGTCACCATTCCACGCGCTCGCCCTGCCAGTCGAAGAAGCGGCCGCTGTCCTCCGGGCCCAGCCCTTCGAGCACCGACAGCAGGTTCCGCGCGGCCTCGTCCGGTGTCACCGTCTTGTGGCGGCCCGCGTATTTCGCGGTCAGGTCCGTCTGGACCGTGCCGGGGTGAAGCGCGACGCAGATCGCCTCGCGGTGGGTGCGCCTGAGTTCGATGGCGGCAGTATGGATCATCTGGTTCAGCGCGGCCTTGGCGGTGCGGTAGGAATACCACCCGCCGATCCGGTTGTCCCCGATCGAGCCGACGCGCGCCGACAGCGCGGCGAAACAGCTTGGCCCCTCGCGCGGCAGGCGCGGCAGCGCGTGTTTCATAACCAGCGACGGGCCGATGCAGTTTACGGAGAAATGGTCTGCCATCGCCTGCGGCGTGACATCCTTCAGCGCCTTTTCAGGCCCGTTGCCGCCGATTTCCAGCGCGCCGGTGGCGACGAAGATCAGGTTGAATTGGCCCTCCACCCGGCCCAGTGCCGCCGCGACGCTGGCCTCGTCCGTGACGTCGAGTGCATCCGCGCTGCGCGACAGTGTGATGACGTCGCTGCCATCCTGTTTCAGCTTCGCGGCGATTGCGCCGCCGATACCGCCCGAGGCGCCGATGATGAGGGATCTGTGTTTCATGCCGCCAAGGGTAGGCGGTGCGCGTGACCTGTCCAGCCCCCTGTCCGCAAGAGAAGAGGCCCGCACCGGACAGGTACGGGCCTCGAATTCCCGAAAGGCATCAGGTGTGCGGGTTAGTAGACGTCGCCGACTTCCTTGATTTCTGCCTCGATATCGTCGCCGTCGAACCAGCCCTCGAACCAGCCTTCTTCCTCGACGCTGATGTATTGGTCCGCATCGAGATCCGCGGTGTCATAGACACCGGTGCTGAATTCGTTCTCGTCCAGCAAGCTGTCATCGTTCGCGTCCCAGCCTGCGTAGTAGTCGCTGTTCCAGTTCGCGCCGAATTCATTCTGGTCGATGACGCCGGAGCCGTCTTCGTCCCAGACGTCGAAATTGCCGTCATTGTCCGCGCCATACCACCGCTCGCTTCCGGCGGTGAATTCGTTTTCGTCGATGCCGACATCGTTGTTGGCATCCCAGTCGGCATACATGCCGGTCGAGAATTCGTTTTCCGACAACGCACCATCATTGTCCCGGTCCCAGGCATCGTAACGGCCGGTATCGGTCAGGTTGGAGTGGAAGCCGTCGTATCCCGCCTCCCGATCCCAGCCATCATACATCTGGGCGGCGGCGGGGCCCGTCAGAAGGGCGACAGCGGCTGTGGCAGTCAACAATTTATTGAGTGTCATCAGTTTTTCTCCCTATTCAATGAAACGAAGCACCATGCTTCGGCTGTCCCTACAACGGAAAGGCCGCGCATTGGTTCCGCTGTTTCGGGCCGCGGGCGGCACAGGCCGGAAAAAACACGCTTTCCATCGTGGCGCGCTTTGCGTAACGTGTCGCGCATGATTTCAGTGCAGCATATCCGCCCTCTCGCGCACGGCTTTGGCCGTCGTGGCGTTCGCGCTGCTCTGCTGCTGCTAAGCCGCCTCTGAGCGTGCCGGGCCGGCGCGAGCGCTCAGGGGATGTGCCATCGCGCGCCGGGTGAAACACCGCAGCCCGCAACAGGACTCGGGGCCATGACAACAGCACATCCGCACCGGTCTTCCGGCATGGCCGCGATCCAGCATCATATTCAGACGGACCAGGCACCATGACCGACACCACCAAAGACCGCGTCTATATTTTCGACACCACCCTGCGCGACGGCGAGCAAAGCCCCGGCGCCACCATGACCCACGCCGAGAAGCTGGAGATCGCGCAGCTTCTGGACGAAATGGGCGTCGACATCATCGAGGCGGGATTTCCCATCGCCTCGGAAGGCGACTTCAACGCCGTCAGCGAAATTGCCAAACGCGCGGAAAACGCCGTGATCTGCGGCCTCGCGCGGGCCAATTTCAAGGATATCGACCGCTGCTGGGCGGCGGTGAAACACGCCAGACGCCCGCGTATCCACACCTTTATCGGCACGTCGCCGCTGCACCGCGCGATCCCGAACCTGACCCAGGACGAGATGGCCGACCGCATCCACGACACGGTCACCCATGCGCGCAACCTCTGCGACAACGTGCAATGGTCGCCGATGGACGCGACGCGGACCGAATGGGATTACCTGCGGCGCGTCGTCGAGATCGCGATCAAGGCGGGCGCGACCACCATCAACATCCCCGATACCGTGGGCTACACCGCGCCGGTGGAATCGGCGGACCTGATCCGGCGCCTCATCGCCGAGGTGCCGGGCGCGGACGAGATCATCTTTGCCACCCATTGCCATAACGATCTGGGCATGGCGACGGCCAACTCCCTTGCTGCCGTCGAGGGCGGCGCGCGGCAGATCGAATGCACGATCAACGGGCTGGGCGAGCGGGCCGGCAACACCGCGCTGGAAGAGGTGGTGATGGCGATGAAGGTGCGCGGCGACATCATGCCCTATACGACCGGCATCGACACCACCAAGATCATGAACATCTCGCGCCGCGTCGCCACCGTCAGCGGCTTTGCCGTGCAGTTCAACAAGGCGATCGTCGGCAAGAACGCCTTCGCGCATGAATCCGGCATCCACCAGGACGGCATGCTGAAGAACGCCGAGACGTTCGAGATCATGCGCCCCGCGGATGTCGGCCTGACCGAGACGAACCTCGTCATGGGCAAACATTCGGGCCGCGCCGCATTGCGCGCCAAGCTCAAGGAACTGGGCTATGAGCTGGCCGAGAACCAGATCAACGATGTCTTCTTGCGGTTCAAGGAACTGGCCGACCGCAAGAAGGAGGTTTACGACGAAGACCTCATCGCGCTGGCCAGCACAGAGGCGGCGGAGGACGAGAACCGCATCATCGTCAAATCCCTGCGCGTCGTCTGCGGCACCGAAGGCCCGCAGAGCGCGGCGCTGACGCTGGAAATCAACGGCGAGACGCAGAGCACCGAGGCGACGGGCGACGGCCCGGTGGATGCCTGTTTCAACGCGGTCAAGAACCTCTTTCCGCACGAGGCGCGGTTGCAGCTTTACCAGGTGCATGCCGTGACCGAAGGCACCGACGCGCAGGCGACCGTGTCGGTCAAGCTCGAGGAGGGCGGGCGTATCGTGACCGGCCAGTCGGCCGATACCGATACGGTCGTCGCCTCGGCCAAGGCCTATGTCCACGCGCTCAGCCGCCTTCTGGTGCGGCGCGAACGCACGGGCAGGGACACGCCCGAAGTCAGCTATAAGGACGTGGTGTAAGCCGGGCGGCGGACGTCTGTTCCGTCTTTTCGCGAAATGGTCCCGGCGCCGCACCCTCGGGCGGCGCCGTCACTCCACCGCGCGGATCAGCTTGCGCTCGAGCACGCGCAGCACCTGGCGCAGATCGGCGCCGCGTTTCAGGATCTGGCCGTCCATGCCGATCACCGCGTATTGCCCCTGGCGCCCGCGCAGCTTGGGCCGCTTTTCAATGCGGTAGATCGGATGTTCGGCGGTGCGGCGGAAGACCGAGAAGATGGCGACATCGCGCAGGCTGGAGATGCCGTAGTCGCGCCATTCCCCGGCCGCCACCATGCGTCCGTAAAGCGACAGGATGACGCCCAGTTCGGTGCGGTGAAAGGCGACCGTGTCGGCGGCGCCGAAGGCAGGGAGGGGGGCGTGGTGCGTCATGGACCCAGAGTTGCGCCGATACCGGGCCGGATCAAGCCCTTATCTGCGCGCTCAGGCAAAGCGCCCCTGGCAGAACCAGCCAGAGCCAAGCGCGGCGCCATGCGCGTAGAACAGCCACAGCCGCGCGCCGCTGGCGGTGGTGACATGCCAGTAGTCGCGCACGCCGCTGCGCCATTCGGGCTCGTCCAGCCACCATTCGGGGGCGATGCGTTCGGGGCCGCGCGCCTCGGCCAGATCATGTAGCGCGCCGCGCCAGCGGAACTGCGCGGGCGGGCGGGGCGTGTCGGGCGCCGTGACCAGCTCGGGGCGCCAGATCAGCAGGGGCCGCGCGTTGGGCGGGGCGGGCCAGGCGCCGGGCGCGGCGGGCGCGGACCAGGCGGCAGGCTGCACGGTCGCGCATTTTTCGGGGATGTGGCTGCTGGCCGGATGGCGGCGCGTGATGGCGTCCAACCCGGTGCGCGCGCCGATGCGCCCGATCAGATCCTCCAGCGCGGTGTTGCGCCCGGCGCGGTCTCGCGCCGCGCGGGTGGCGTCCAGATGCCCCGCCGGGCGGGCATCGTGCAGCGGCTCGATCCGCGTGGCGACGAGGCGCAGCACGTCGATGCCGTGGCCGGCGTCGAGGCCGTCCAGCTTCATCGCCATGAGCGGCGCAATGCGCTCCGGCCGGTCGGCGGGGCGGGCAAGGCCGATCTCGGCCTCCACCATGCTGCCGTCGCAGCGATAGGCTTCAAGCCGGATCGCGCGCGCGCCATGACCGCTCTGGCGCAGCAGCTCGCAAAGGCGCGGGATCAGGCGATCCAGCGCCGCCTCCACATCCTCGCGCAGCCCGATCGGGTCGGGCAGGCTCAGCCGCGTGGCATGGCGCGGCGGCGCGGCGCGGGGCGAGACGGGTTCGGGCGCGGCGCCCAGCGCCTGATCCATCCGCATCAGCAGCCCCTTGCCGAAGCGGCGCGCCAATGGCCCGCGCGGCTGGCCGGTCAGATCGCCGATCCGGCGCAGGCCCAGCCGGGCGAGGGCGGTGGCCGTGTCCTCATCCAGCCGAAGCGCCGCGACGGGCAGGTTCGCCAGCGCCTGCCGCGTTTGCCCCGGCGCCGCAATGCGCGGGGCGCTGCCTTGGGCGCCGGTCGCGGGCGCCGCGCCGCCCCGCTCCCAATGGCGCCGCTTGGCGGCGCGCGAGCGGGTGGCGCGCGCCTCCTGGTCGATGGCGTCGCCGGTGCGGGTCTGCGCCGCGCCGCGCCCCGCATAGCGCGCCAGGGCCCAGGCCGCGCCGGGCGTGTCGGCCAGCCCGCATTCCGCCGCCACGCCCAGATCGCCCGCCTCCTGCACCAGCTGCGCCATCATCGCCGCCTCGCCCCCGAAAAGATGCGCGCAGCCGGTGATGTCCAGCAACAGCGCATCGGGCGGCTGGGCCGCGACCCAAGGGCTGTAGCGCCCGGCCCAGCGGGTCAGTGCCTCGAGGAACGCAGCCTCGGCATGCGGGTTGCGCAGCCGCGTGACAAGGCTGGCGCACATCGCATGCGCATCGCGCGCGGGCTGTCCCACGCGCAACCCCGCCGCCTCGGCCAAGGGGCAGAGCGCGCTGAGGGTCTGCATCTGGCCGACCTCCTCAAGCACCGCAAAGGGCGCGCCCTGCAGATCGCCAAGACGCCGCAGCAGGCGGTCGGCGCCAAGACGCGGAAACCAGACAGAGAGAATGCGGCGAGTGGGCATGACAGGTTGTCGTTCGTGTTTTGTTCCTGTCTAGATCGTCACCCTGCCGGAGTCGAGTCGCCGTCATGTCCGCGCGCCGCACAGCCTCCGTCCGGCGCCCGCCCCCCGCGTCAGCCGCACCAGATGCGCGTGATCCTGCCCGACGTGTCGATATCCACGTTCAGCCGCTCGATCCGGTAATCCATCGTCATCGCCGTGTCCGGACCCAAAATGTGCAGCGGCCGGTCCGGCGCGCTGAAATCATACTGCCGGTAATCCGTGCCGACCCGGTCCGAATAGGCAGAGGCGCCGCAGGCGTCGCGGTCGGGGCGATTCATGGCGGGATCCTCGGCGGCCGAGGGCGCGCAGGCGGCCAGCGCTACGGCGGTCGGGGCGATCAGGCAGGCGGTGAAAGGTAAACGTGACATCCCAAATCTCCTCGTGAGTCGCGATTACACCTGTTCCGCTTTCCGGCGCTTTCAAGCCACGCATTTTTGCCGTGTTGAAACCGTCCCCCATTTCGCCCAAAGTCCGCGGCGACATATCACGCAAAGACAAAGGATCCTGACATGCGCACGACAGCAGCGGTGGCCCTGGAGGCCGGCAAGCCCATGGAAATCATGGAAGTGAACCTCGACGGCCCGAAAAAGGGCGAGGTCCTGGTCGAGATCAAGGCGACCGGCCTGTGCCATACCGACGATTTCACCCTCTCGGGTGCCGACCCCGAGGGCGCGTTCCCGGCCATCCTCGGCCACGAGGGCGCGGGCGTCGTCGTCGAGGTGGGCGAGGGGGTCACGTCGCTGGAAGTGGGCGATCACGTCATCCCGCTCTACACCCCCGAATGCCGCGAGTGCGAGTATTGCCTCAACCCCAAGACCAACCTTTGCCAGAAAATCCGCACGACGCAGGGGCAGGGCGTGATGCCCGACGGGACCAGCCGCTTTTCCATGCTGGATGGCACGAAGATCCTGCATTACATGGGCTGCTCGACCTTTTCCAACCACACCGTCCTGCCCGAAATCTCGCTGGCCAAGGTGCGCAAGGACGCGCCGTTCGAGAAGATCTGCTATATCGGCTGCGGCGTGACCACCGGCATCGGCGCCGTGATCAACACCGCCAAGGCGGAATTCGGCTGCCGCGCCATTGTCTTCGGGCTGGGCGGTATCGGCCTCAACGTCATCCAGGGCCTGCGGATGATCGGCGCCAGCCAGATCGTCGGCGTCGACATCGACCCCAAGAAGGTCGAGATGGCCCGGCGTTTCGGCATGACCGATTTCGTCAACCCGACCGAGGTCAAGGGTGATCTGGTCGGCCACCTGGTCGAGCTGACCGGCGGCGGCGGCGACTACACGTTCGATGCCACCGGCAATGTCGGCGTCATGCGCACCGCGCTTGAGGCCGCGCACAAGGGCTGGGGCGAAAGCGTCGTCATCGGCGTTGCCCCCGCGGGCGCCGAGATTTCGACGCGGCCTTTCCAACTGGTGACGGGGCGCACCTGGAAGGGCACCGCTTTCGGCGGCGCGCGCGGGCGCACGGACGTGCCGAAGATCGTCGACTGGTACATGGACGGCAAGATCGAGATCGACCCGATGATCACGCATCTGCTGAAGCTGGACGAGATCAACAAGGGTTTCGAGATGATGCATGCGGGCGAAAGCATCCGCAGCGTCGTGGTTTACTGAGCCCTCCGCCACCCCGACCCGATGAAGAGCGGCCCCGACCGGGCCGCTCTTTGCATCCGGGGCCGCACGCACTCCCCCCTTGCGCCGTCAGCCCGGCAGCATAGGTTCACCGCCAACGCATCATGTGCAAAGGAGCCGCCATAATGGCCGACGACACCTACACACCGCCCAAGGTCTGGACATGGGACGCCGAGAACGGCGGCAAGTTCGCCAGCACCAACCGCCCCACCGCCGGCGCCACCCATGACCGGGAGTTGCCCATGGGCGAGCATCCCTTCCAGCTTTATTCGCTGGCGACGCCCAACGGCGTCAAGGTCACCGTCATGTTCGAGGAGCTCCTGGAGGCCGGGCACGACGCCGAATACGACGCCTGGCTGGTCGACATAGGCGAGGGCGACCAGTTCGGCAGCGGCTTTACCCAACTCAACCCCAATTCCAAGATCCCGGCGCTGCTGGACCGCTCGCGCGAAACGCCCGTGCGCGTGTTCGAATCCGGCTCGATCCTGCTGCACCTGGCAGAAAGATACGGCGCGTTCCTGCCCGCCTCGGGCGCGAAGCGCACCGAGGTGCTCAACTGGCTTTTCTGGCAGGTGGGCAGCGCGCCCTACCTGGGCGGCGGTTTCGGCCATTTCTACGCCTACGCGCCGGAGAAATACGAATATCCCATCAACCGCTTCGCAATGGAGACCAAGCGTCAGCTCGACGTGCTGAACCGCGCCCTGTCCGAGCGCAGCCATATCGCGGGCGAGGAATACAGCATTGCCGACATGGCGATCTGGCCGTGGTACGGGCAGCTTGCGCTGGGGCGCCTCTACAACGATGCGGCCACGTTTCTCGATGTCGAAAGCTATGAACACGTCATGCGCTGGGCCAGATCGATCGACGCGCGTCCCGCCGTGCAGCGCGGCCGCATGGTCAACCGCAACTTCGGCGACCCCCAGACCCAGCTGCACGAGCGTCACTCGGCGTCGGATTTCCAGACGCAGACGCAGGACAAGATCAGCGGCAGCTGAACCCTACAGACCGGCGCGGGCGTCACTCACGCCCGGCCCCCCGCGCCGGATCGGCACATCCGCGCGCAGTTTCCAGCCGTATTTGACATCATCGCGGACCTGGTCCCAATGCAGGGTGCCGCCGGTGCGCCACGGGTCCAGGACGATGCCGTTCCGCCACATGTCGCCGCGCGCGAACACCACGGCCGTGGAATGCTCCAGCCGGAAGGGATTTTCGGCATTTGCCACCAGCCGGTCGAACTGGAGCGAAGCAAACCGCCCATGCGTCATCCGCGTCTGGACGTCGCGCGCCCAGTGATAGCAGAGGCCGCGCTCCCTCAGGCCCATGTTCACCTTGGCATTATGCACCAGCGGAGAGTTGGTGATCCGGTATTCGCGCTTCAGATCCGCCGTGACGGAATACGCCAGCCGCGCCGCGCGCGCCGCCTCGGCGGCATCCACATCCGGCCCCAGCGCCAGCAACGCCTGCTCCAGCGCCGCCACGTCCTGGTCCGTGACCGGCCCCTTCGACGCGGTGCCGCAGCCCGCAAGCAACAGGGCGGCGCCGCCGCCCAGAATGATCGCCCGTCTCGTGCCCATGCCTGCCCCTAGCGCCCAACTCGCGCCTGTCATAATCGCGCCGCCCGATCATGGCCAGACCCGCCCGCCTTTCATCTTCCCGAAAATACTCATCTGCGCCCGCTTCCCCCAAGCGCGCCGATAGGGCATGAAGGCCGCCAAAAGGAGCCAAGCCATGTCCGACCGCGACCGCACCCCCCTTCTGGCCGTCCTCATCGACGCCGACAACACCTCGCCGCGCTGGACCAAGGCGATCTTCGACGAGATCGCCGGCATCGGCGAGGCGTCGGTGCGCCGGTGCTACGGCGATTTTTCCTCGCAGCAGATGAGCGGCTGGAACAAGGTGCAGGCCGAATTCGGACTTGTCCCGCACCACCAGCCCGCCAATACCGTGGGCAAGAACGCCTCGGATATCGCGCTGGTGATCGACGCGATGGACCTGATGCATTCGGGCCGCTTCGACGGCTTCGTGCTGGTGTCCTCGGACAGCGATTTCACCCGGCTGGCCAGCCGCATCCGCGAACAGGGGCTGGATGTCTTCGGCATCGGCGCGAAAAAGACGCCGGAGGCCTTCCGCCAGGCGTGCAAGCGGTTCATCTACCTCGAAAACCTTGGTGGCGCGCCCGAGGACGCCCCCAGCAAACCGGCCGGGCAGAACATCAACGAGGCGCGCGATCTGCTGTTCAAGGCGATGGACAGCATCGACCAGGACAGCGACTGGTATGCGTTGGGCCGCCTCGGCCAGCAGATCACAACCGCCAACCCCGATTTCGACACGCGCAGCTACGGGCACAAGAAGCTGAGCGATCTCATTGCCGCGATCAAGGTGCTGGAGACGCGCCGCGAGGGCAATCAGCTGATGGTGCGGCGGGTGGACTGAGCGGCGGGGCGGGCGCGAAATCTGGACAAGCCGCGTCCCCTGTGACACATCCTGCGCGACCCCGACGTTCAAGGATCCGCCGCGCCCATGACCACCACCCGTTTCGCCCCCTCGCCTACCGGCTACATCCATGTCGGCAACCTGCGCACCGCGCTGATGAACTGGCTCATCGCGCGCAAGGCGGGCGGCACCTTCGTCCTGCGCATCGACGATACGGACCCCGTCCGCTCGAAGGAGGAATATGTCGACGCTCTGAAGGAAGATCTCGAATGGCTGGGCCTGACCTGGGACCGGGTCGAGCGGCAGTCGCAGCGGCTGGACCGCTATCACGACGCGGCGGAGCGCCTCCGCGAGATGGGCCGCTTCTACGAGGCTTTCGAGACCCCGACCGAGCTGGACCTCAAGCGCAAGAAGCAGCTGAACATGGGGCGCCCGCCGGTCTATGACCGTGCGGCGCTGGCCCTCGGCGACGCCGAGAAGGACCGCCTGAGGGCCGAACGCGGGCCGGGCGTCTGGCGCTTCAAGCTGGATCAGGAGCGGATCGAATGGCATGACGGCGTGCTGGGCGATGTGAGTATCGACGCCGCATCGGTCAGTGATCCGGTGCTGATCCGCGGCGACGGTCAGGTCCTTTATACGCTGGCCTCGGTGGTCGACGATACGGAAATGGGCGTGACGCATGTCGTGCGCGGGTCGGATCACGTGACCAATACCGCGACGCAGATCCAGATCATCGAGGCGCTGGGCGGCCAGGTGCCGGCCTTCGCGCATCACTCCCTGCTGACCGGGCCGCAGGGCGAATCGCTGTCGAAACGCCTCGGCACGCTTTCCCTGCGCGATCTGCGCGCGCAAGGGGTGGAGCCTGCGGCGCTGCTCAGCCTGATGGCGCGCCTCGGCAGCGCCGATCCGGTCGAGCTGCGCACCGATATGGAGGCGCTGATCGACGGCTTCGACATCTCGCGTTTCGGCGCCGCGCCTACGAAATTCGACGTGAACGACCTCTTCCCGCTGACCGCGCATTACCTGCAAGGGCTGGATTATGCCGCCGTCAAGCCGCGCATCGCCGCGCTGGGCGTGCCGGACGATCTGGCTCCGCAATTCTGGGCGGTAACGCGGGACAACATCACCACGCTGCACGATCTCGATGCCTGGTGGGCAATGTTCCGCGACGGTGCGGAACCCGTGATCGAGGATGAGGACGCAGAGTTCATCGCCGATGCAATGACGCTTCTGCCCGAGGGGCCGCTGAACGAGAGCAGCTGGAGCGAATGGACCACCGCCGTGCGCGAAGAAACCGGGCGCAAGGGCAAGGCGCTGTTCATGCCGCTGCGCAAGGCGCTGACTGGGCAGGCGCACGGGCCGGACATGGCTCAGCTTCTGCCGCTTTTGCAGGTGATCCGCGCGCGGCGTTAGGCGCGGCGCAACTGCACGCCAAGGCGGGCGAGGGCGGCGTCGACCACGTCCGTTTCCTCGCGGCTGAGACGGCAGGCGCGCGGATAACGCGGATCGGCGCGATCATCCAGAACCGGGGCGGTCCAGCCATCGGTGGTGTCGAAAAAGTGCTGCGCGCCCTCTGCACCGAATTCGCGCAGATAGCCTTGCACCACAACGTCGATATAGCTCAGCAGCAGGTGATGCCCTTCCACCCCTTCGTCCGGCCGATCCGGCACCGAATAGACCGCGATCTGCGGTGCGTGGGGCAGGGGATGCTCGATCATATGTTCCGCCGCGACGCGGTCATAAGCGCCTTCGCGCAGGTCGAGCGCGTGCCAGTCGGCATCGGGCACCGGCGCGATCAGCCCGTTGATCCAGGCATCTTGGTCGCGGACCACCGACAGGAAAGCCACCTCGCGCAGGTTGGTCGTGCGCCAGGTGCGCCGCCAGCCTTTCAGCCGCGCCGAGTGTGCGTCCTGAAAGGTATGTGTGCCCCGGTTCACGAGGCTGCCATAACCGAAGAAATAGGCATGTGCGGGTGCGGTCATGGGGATGTTCTGCCGCACCCTGCGGCAAATCGCAACATGCCGGTGCGCGTGGGGCCGCGCAATTGCTCTTGCCGCTTTTAGTGCGGTATACTACCGTCCACCACGATTGGATCGGGAGAACCGGCAGATGCCGGTGCCGAAGGAGCAACCGCCCCGGAAACTCTCAGGCGCAAGGACCGCTCCGATCATCAGACTCTGGAGAGACCCCCGAAAGGGGGCGCCGAAGGGATAGCGATCTCAGGCCGAAGGACAGAGGGGGCATCGTGGCGCGGCCTTTATCGGCCAAATGCGTCTTTGCGATGCCGATGTTGATACCCGTCAACCCGGCAGCCATGGCAGGAGGGCCGGTATGAGCGATCTGAAGGTGACGGTGCTGAACGCGCTGCATCGCGAGCTGGGGGCCAGGATGGTGCCGTTTGCGGGCTACGAGATGCCCGTCCAATACCCGATGGGCGTGATGAAAGAGCATCTGCATTGCCGCGCCCGTGCGGGCCTCTTCGATGTCAGCCACATGGGCCAGGTCATCGTGCGCGCGCCCGGCGGTTACGCGGATGTCGCGGCGGCGATGGAGGCGCTGGTGCCGGTCGATGTGGCCGGCCTTGCCGACGGGCGCCAGCGCTACGCGATGTTCACCAACGCCCTGGGCGGGATCGAGGACGATCTGATGATCGCCCGGCGCCGCGAGGAGCTGTTCGTCGTCGTCAACGCGGCCTGCAAGGAGGCCGACATCAAGCGGATGATCGACGGTATGCCCGGCTGCGACGTGCTGCCCGTCGCCGACCGCGCGCTTCTGGCGCTGCAAGGTCCGGAGGCGGAGACGGTGCTGGAGGCGCTCGCACCCGGTGCTGCGGACATGCGTTTCATGGACGTGGCCGTGCTGCCGTCGGAGTACGGCGATCTGTGGCTGTCGCGCTCGGGCTATACCGGCGAGGATGGCTACGAGATCTCCGTCGAAGATGATCGCGCCGAGGATCTGGCACGCGCGTTGCTGGCGCATGAGGCGGTGGAACCCATCGGCCTTGGCGCGCGCGACAGCCTGCGGCTCGAATCGGGGCTGTGCCTTTATGGCCATGACATCGACGCAGGGACCACCCCCGTCGAGGCCAATCTGGCCTGGGCGATCCAGAAGGTTCGCCGCGCCGGAGGCGCCCGCGCCGGCGGCTTTCCCGGCGCCGACGTGATCTTGCCGCAACTGGCCGGCGGCGCGGACCGCCGCCGCGTCGGCCTTGCCCCCGAAGGCCGCGCACCGATGCGTGAGGGCACGCCGCTTTACGCCAGCGAGGCGGACGAGACGGCCATCGGCACCGTCACCTCGGGCGCCTTCGGCCCCAGCATCGAGGCGCCGATGTCGATGGGCTACGTGCCCACCGATCTGGCGGCCCCCGGCACGACCGTTTACGGTGAGGTCAGGGGCAAGCGCATGGCCGCCAAGGTGGTGCCGCTGCCCTTCAGGCCTGCCAATTTCAAACGCTGACCACCGTGAAAGGGAGATCCAACAGCATGAAATACACCGAAGAGCATGAATGGCTGCGCGTCGAGGATGACGTGATCGTAGTGGGCATTACAGAACACGCCGCCGAGCAGCTGGGCGATATCGTCTTTGTCGAGCTGCCCGAAGTCGGCACCGAAGTCGTCAAGGATGACGAGGTCGTCGTGATCGAAAGCGTGAAGGCTGCGAGCGACATCCTCGCGCCCATCGACGGCGAGATCGTCGAGGTGAACGAGACGCTCGCCGATGCGCCCAGCACCGTCAACGAGGATGCGATCGGCAATGGCTGGTTCTTCAAGATCAAGACCGACGACATGAGCCAGCTGGACGACATGATGGACGAAGCCGCCTACAAGAAGTTCATCGGCTAGGCGTGCGGCCGGCCGGGGACGCCTCCGGCGGGAGTATTTCCGGAAAGATGCAAGAGGGCGGGGCGCGTCTGCGGCCTGCCTGACTTCCCGAACCTGATGGAGTGTGACATGGCCTTCGAGCCCACCGACTATCTGCCTTACGATTTCGCTAACCGGCGCCATATCGGGCCTTCGCCCGAGGAAATGACGGGCATGCTGGAGGTGCTGGGGGTTCCGAGCCTCGACGCGCTGATCGACGAGACGGTGCCGAAGGCGATCCGCCAGAAGGAGCCGCTGGATTTCGGCAAGGCGAAATCCGAGCGCGAGCTTCTGCATCACATGCGCCGGGTTGCCGCCAAGAACAAGGTCATGGTCAGCCTGATCGGTCAAGGCTATCACGGCACGGTCACGCCGCCTGCGATCCAGCGGAACATCTTTGAAAATCCCGCGTGGTATACCGCCTACACCCCCTATCAGCCCGAGATCAGCCAGGGCCGGCTGGAGGCGCTGCTGAACTTCCAGACGATGGTCAGCGACCTGACGGGCCTCGAGATCGCCAACGCGTCGCTGCTGGACGAGGCGACGGCCTGCGCCGAGGCGATGACCACCGCGCAGCGCGTGGCCAAATCCAAGGCCAAGGCGTTCTTCGTGGACCGCGACTGCCACCCGCAGAACATCGCTGTGGTGCAGACGCGCGCGGAGCCTCTGGGAATCGAGGTGATCGTCGGCAATCCGGACAAGATGGAGGCGGACAAGGTCTTTGGCGCGCTCTTCCAGTATCCAGGCACCTATGGCCATGTGCGCGATTTCACGGACCACATCGCCGATCTGCACAAGCACGGCGCCATCGGCATCGTCGCCGCCGACCCGCTGGCCCTGACCCTGCTGAAGGAGCCGGGCGCGATGGACGCCGATATCGCCGTGGGCAGCACCCAGCGCTTCGGCGTCCCGCTGGGCTTTGGTGGTCCGCATGCCGCCTACATGGCCTGCCGGGACGACTACAAGCGCGCGATGCCCGGCCGGATCGTCGGCGTATCCATCGACAGCCACGGCAACCGGGCCTACCGGCTTGCCCTGCAGACGCGCGAGCAGCATATCCGCCGCGAGAAGGCGACCAGCAACGTGTGCACCGCGCAGGCGCTGCTGGCGGTGATGGCATCGATGTATGCGGTTTTCCACGGGCCGAAAGGGCTGAAGGCCATCGCGCAGCGCATCCACCGCAAGACGGTGCGCCTTGCCAAGGGGCTGGAGGCGGCGGGCTTCCAGGTGGACCCGCAGGCGTTCTTCGACACGATCACGGTCGATGTCGGCCCGCTTCAGGCCGCCGTCATGAAATCGGCGCTGGACGAGGGCATCAACCTGCGCCGCGTGGGCGAGCGCCGCGTCGGGATCAGCCTGGACGAATGCACCCGCTCGAAGAATATCGAGAGCGTTTGGCGCGCGTTCGGCATCTTCCATGCCGACGATGACTACACGCCCGAATACCGCGTGCCGGAAAACATGCACCGGACCAGCGAGTACCTGACGCACCCGGTCTTCCACATGAACCGGGCCGAGACCGAGATGATGCGCTACATGCGCCGCCTCGCGGACCGCGATCTGGCGCTGGACCGGGCGATGATCCCGCTGGGCAGTTGCACCATGAAGCTGAACTCGGCCGCCGAGATGATGCCGGTCAGCTGGCGCGAATTCGCCCGCATCCATCCCTTCGTGCCCGAGGATCAGGCCGAGGGCTATCACGAGCTGATCGGCGATCTGAGCCAGAAGCTGTGCCGGATCACCGGCTATGACGCCATCTCGATGCAGCCCAATTCCGGCGCGCAGGGCGAATACGCGGGGCTTTTGTCCATCGCCGCCTATCACCGCGAGAACGGGCAGGAGCACCGCAATGTCTGTCTCATCCCGACCAACGCGCATGGCACGAACCCGGCAAGCGCGAACATGGTCGGCTGGAAGGTGGTGCCGGTGAAATGCGACGCGCGCGGCGATATCGACGTCGATGATTTCCGCGCCAAGGCGGAAAAGCATTCGGAGGTGCTTGCCGCCTGCATGATCACCTATCCCAGCACCCACGGCGTGTTCGAGAAGACCGTGATCGACGTATGCTCGATCACGCATGAGCATGGCGGGCAGGTCTATATCGACGGCGCCAACATGAACGCGATGGTGGGCCTGTCGCGCCCCGGCGATCTGGGCGGCGACGTGAGCCACCTGAACCTGCACAAGACGTTCTGCATCCCGCATGGCGGCGGCGGGCCGGGCATGGGGCCGATCGGCGTCAAATCGCATCTCATCCCGCATCTGCCGGGCCATCCGCATACGGGCGGAAACGAGGGGCCGGTATCGGCGGCGCCCTTCGGCTCACCCTCCATCCTGCCGATCAGCTGGGCTTATATCCTGATGATGGGTGGCGAGGGGCTGACGCAGGCGACGCGGGTGGCGATCCTCAACGCCAACTACATCGCCAAGCGGCTGGAGGGCGCGTATGACGTGCTTTACAAGGGCGAAAACGGGCGCGTGGCGCATGAGTGCATCATCGACACACGGCCCTTTGCCGAATTGGCGCATGTCACGGTGGACGATATCGCCAAGCGGCTGGTCGATTGCGGCTTTCACGCCCCGACGATGAGCTGGCCGGTCGCCGGCACGCTGATGATCGAGCCGACCGAGAGCGAGACCAGGGCCGAACTGGACCGCTTCTGTGATGCGATGCTGGCGATCCGGCAGGAGATCCGCGACATCGAGGAGGGCAGGATCGACGGCGACAACAACCCTCTGAAGAACGCGCCGCACACGATGGAAGACCTCGTGCGCGAATGGGATCGCCCCTACACGCGCGAGCAGGGCTGCTTTCCGCCGGGCGCATTCCGGGTGGACAAGTATTGGCCTTCGGTCAACCGCGTCGACAATGCCTATGGCGACCGGAACCTGATCTGCACCTGCCCGCCGATGGAGGATTACGCCGAAGCGGCGGAGTAGGGCGATTGCCGAAAACGGGAAAAGCGGGTCTTGCGGCCCGCTTTTTCATTCCCGCGCGCGCAGCACCTGCGCCGGGCGCGCCCTGAGGGGGCGCCAGGCGAAGGCCAGCGCCGTGCAAAGCGTGACCAGAACGCCGGCGGCGACGATGACCAGCGCCGAGGGCCAGAGCACGGTATAATCCACCTCCAGCACGTAACGGCTGACCGCCCAGCCGCCAAGCGCGCCCGCGCCGATCGCGACCGTGCCCGCCGCCGCGCCCAGAAGCACCGCGCGGATGGCGAGGCTGGCGAGGATGCGCGCACGCGAGGCGCCCAGCGTCTTCAGCACGGCGGCCTCAACGATCCGCGCCCGCTGGTCCGCCGCCGCCGCGCCGATCAGCACCAGGAACCCGGTCAGCAGCGTCGCCGATGCGCCCCATGACGTTGCCGCCGCCAACCCGCCCAGAAGCTCGGCCACCCGGTCGATGGCGCTGCGCACGGAAATGCCGGTGACGTTCGGGAAGGCGTCGGAGACATGGCGAAGGATGCGCGCCTCGGCCTCTTCATCGGCGTATACGGTGGCGATCGCGCTATGCGGCGCGCCTTCCAGCGCGGCGGGATTCATCACCATGATGAAGCCGATCCCGGCGGTCGAGAAATCCACCTCGCGCAGGCTGGTAAGCGTCGCCGTGATGTCGCGGCCGAGGATGTTGACGGTAATTTGGTCACCAAGGCTCAGCCCCATTTCGGCGGCCTCCTCGGCGGCAAAGCTGACTTGCGGCGGGCCGTCATAGCCATCGGGCCACCATTCGCCGGCGGTCAGCGGGCCATCGGGCTGCGCGGCATAGGTCACGCCACGGTCGCCGTTCAGCACCCAGTGGTCGCCCGCCACCTCGGCCGCGTCCCGGCCGTTGATCGCGGTGATGATCCCGCGCAGCATCGGCGCGCTGTCGACGCGGGCCACGGCCGGATCGCCGGTGGTCATCTCCAGGAACTCCGGCAGTTGGTCCTCCTGCAGGTCAATGAAGAAGAAGGACGGCGCGCGCTCGGGCAGATCGTTGGCGATCGCGCCGCGCAGGGTGCCGTCGATCTGCCCGACCGCCGCCAGCACCGCGAGGCCGAGGCCCAGCGACAGCATCGCGGGCGCCGCCGTGCTGCCCGGCCCGCCGATGGCTGCCAGCGCCCAGTGCAGCGCCGGGCGCCCGCGCGCCCATGGCCGCGCCAGCCGCGCCAGCGCGCGCACCAGCGTAGCGGCCAGCGCCAGGATCGCCAGCGCGCCAAGGATGCCGCCCGCCGTCCAGAGCGTCAGGCGCAGGTTGTCCGAGAACCCCGCCGCCGCGCCCAGCAGCGCCGCCAGCAGCAGCGCGATCAGGGCGAGGAAGGGCCAGCGCGGCAGGGCGCGACCCTCGGCGCCGCCATCGCGGAAGAGGCTGGCGGCACGGATGTCCTGCACCCGCGACAGCGGCGCGACGGTAAAGATCAGCACCGCCAGCGCGCCGTAGATCGCCGCCTCGGCCATGGGCCGCGCATAGAAGCCGAACGCGGCCGGCACCGGCAGCCGCGCCTCGATCAGCGGGGCCAGCAGGACCGGCGCGCCCGCCCCCAGAAGAATACCCAGCGCCAGCCCCAGCACCGCCAGCGCGCCGATCTGCAAGAAATACGTCGCCAGTATCGTGGCGCGGTCCGCGCCCAGCGTGCGCAGGGTCGCGATGGTCGCCGTCTTCTGCGCCAGATGCGCGCGCAGCGCGGCCGAGATGCCGACGCCGCCCACGGCCAGCCCGCTGAGCCCGACCAGCACCAGGAATGCTCCCAGCCGATCCACGAAGGCGGCGATTCCCGGCGCCCCGTTGCGCGCGTCGCGCCAGGCGATGCCGCTGGTGCCAAGCGCCTCCTGCGCCGCGCGCTCCAGCGCCGCCAGATCGGCGCCTTCGGGGAGATCGAGCCGGTAGCGCGTGCTGAAAAGCGTGCCCGCCCGGAGCAGGCCCGAGTTCGCGCAGCGCCTGAGTGCGCACCAATGTGCGCGGCCCGAGCGCAAAGCCCGACGCGGCGCCATCGGGCTCGTCCGCGAGTTCGGCCATCAGCACGAAGTCCTGCCCGCCAAGGCGAAAGGTGTCGCCCGGCGCCAGCGCCAGGCGCGCCATCAGCTGCGGCGCCATGACCGCGCCGGGCAGGTCGTCCTGACCCTTCAGCGCGTCCGCCAGAGGCATCGGAGGATCGAGGCGCACCATGCCGGTCAGCGGGTAGGCGTCATCGACCGCCTTGACCTGCGTGAGCGAACGGTCGCCGCCGGATGTCACCGCGAGGGAGCGGAAGTCGACGATTTCCGAAACCGCCAGCGCCTGCGCCTCCATCCACGCGCGCTCGGCCTCGTCCGCGAAACGATAGGTCAGGGCGATCTCGGCGTCGCCGCCCAGCAGCACGGCGCCCTTCTCCGCCAGCCCCGCCTCTATGCTGGCGCGGATGGTGCCGACGGCGGCGATGGCGGCGACGCCCAGCACGATGCAGGCCAGGAGGATGCGCAGCCCCCGCAGCCCCCCGCGCAGCTCGCGCCGGGCCAGCCGTGCGGCGACGGGCAGGCTCATGCCGGCGCTATCGCGTCGATGCGCCCGTCATGGAGCGCGACGACGCGGCTGCAACGCTCTGCCAGCGCGGGGTCATGCGTGACGAGGATCAGCGTCGCCCCATGCGCGGCGCTCAGATCGAAAAGCAGGTCGATGATCGCGGCGCCCGTGGCGCTGTCGAGGTTGCCCGTCGGCTCGTCCGCGAGGATCAGCCGGGGCCGGGGGGCCGTGGCGCGGGCCAGCGCGACGCGCTGCTGCTCGCCGCCAGAAAGCTGCGACGGGTAATGCCCCGCGCGCTCGGAAAGGCCCACGGCGGCCAATTGCGCCCCGGCGCGGGCGGCGGCATCGGGCGCGCCGGCAAGCTCCAGCGGCACCGCGACGTTTTCCAGCGCGGTCATGGTCGGGATCAGGTTGAACGACTGGAACACTACGCCCATCGCGCCCCGGCGCAGCCGCGCCAGCGCATCCTCGTCCAGCGCGCCCAGATCCTGCCCCAGCGTTCGGACGCGCCCGGCGCTCGCCCGCTCCAGCCCTCCCATCAGCATCAGCAGCGACGACTTGCCCGACCCCGACGGCCCGACCAGCGCGAGCGTCTCGCCCTCGATGACGTCCAGGGAAATGTCCTTGAGTATCTCGACCCGGCCCGCGCCCGATCTAAGTGTCAGGCCAACGTTTTGCAGCGACACGATGGAAGAGGACATGAAATGCGCCTGTCGATGAGGGGATGGATCAGATATGGGGCAACCGCCCTGCGGGACAAGGCGATTTTGCCGCTTCTTCTGGTCGTTGCCCTTGCAGGCTGCGGCACGGCGCAGGACACGGCCGAGGACGAGTTTCGCCTGATGACCTTCGGCGACAGCCTGACGGCGGGCTATGGGCTGAAGCGCGAGAACGGTTTTGCCGCGCAGCTCAGCGTTTGGCTGCGCGAGAACGGGACGCCCTACGGCGTGCCGGTGCGCCTGATCAATGCATCTGTTTCCGGCAGCACCACGGCGGGCGGCGTGCGGCGCATCGACTGGGCCTTGGGCGACGCGCCCGATGCGATGATCGTCGAGCTGGGCGGCAACGATCTTTTGCGGGGGACGGACCCGTCCGAAACGCGCGCCAATCTCGACCGCATCCTGTCGCAAGCCGCCGAGAAGGATATCGAGGTGCTGCTTGTCGGGCTGATCGCGGGGGACAATTACGGCTCAGACTATCGCGCCGCCTTCAACGCGATCTATTCCGACCTGGCCGCGAAATACGGCACGCTGCTGATGGAGGATTTCTTCGCGGCGCTGCCCGAGGACCCCGCAGACCGCGCGGCTGTCGTGCAGGATGACGGCACGCACCCGAATGCCGCGGGCGTCGCGCGGATCGTCGCGGACATCGGCCCGCAGGTGCAGAAGCTGATTGCGCGGAGTCTTGCCGACCGGCAATGACCGGACCCCCGCCCGCTACGAAAAAGGGGCCCCGCAGGGCCCCGATTTACCACATATCGAATTCAGGTTTACGCCAGAACGATGTTCGATGCCGATTCGCGACCGTCACGGCCGGATTCGATGTCGAACGTCACTTTCTGGTCGTCCGCCAGGCCGGTGAGGCCCGCACGCTCGACGGCAGAAATGTGGACGAAAACGTCCTTGCCGCCGCCATCGGGTGCAATGAAGCCGTAACCTTTAGTGGAATTGAACCATTTCACGGTGCCAGTGGCCATATCCGTATCTCCTTAACAACTGCTGCCCGCGTTAGTGCGGCAGCCCGGCTAGTCAGTGCAAGATCGAGTGCCTGAGCCGTAAGGAGCAGATGGTCGATAGTGGTAACGTCGCAAACGTCAACATGGCCCATCTTTCGCCATAATGCAAGGGGCAACATTGCCGGCCCCTCCGGAGGCGACGGAGGGCCGCCGCCGTGCCGGATCTTGCGGCGGTGGGCAGGGGCGCACACTACCGCTTTCGCCGCCCCGGCGCAACAGGCGGCCTTCCGCCGTTACCGCGCGAATTTCTTGTGCTTGAGGCGCTTGGGCTCCATCGCATCCTCGCCGAGGCGGCGTTTCTTGTCCTCCTCGTAATCCTCGAAATTGCCCTCGAACCACTCGACATGCGCGTCGCCCTCGAAGGCCAGCATATGCGTGCAGATCCGGTCGAGGAAGAATCGGTCGTGGCTGATGACCACGGCGCAGCCGGCGAAATCGACCAGCGCATCCTCGAGCGCGCGCAGCGTCTCGACGTCCAGATCGTTGGTCGGCTCGTCGAGCAGCAGAACGTTCCCGCCCGAGCGCAGCAGCCGCGCCATGTGCACGCGGTTCCGCTCGCCCCCGGACAGAAGCGAGACCTTCTTCTGCTGGTCGCTGCCCTTGAAGTTGAAGGCGCCGCAATAGGCGCGGGCGTTCACTTCGGCATCGCCCAGCTTGATGATGTCCTGACCGTCGGCGATCGCCTCCCAGACGTTGGCATCGGGGTCCAGATCGTCGCGCGACTGGTCGACATAGCTGAGATCGACCGTATCGCCGAACTCGATCGTGCCGGCATCGGGTTTTTCCTGCCCGATCAGCATCTTGAACAGGGTCGATTTGCCCGCCCCGTTGGGGCCGATGACGCCGACGATGCCGCCCGGCGGCAGCGAGAAGCTGAGATCCTCGATCAGCAGCTTGTCGCCCATCGCCTTGCGCAGCCCGTTGACCTCGATCACCTTCTGGCCAAGGCGCGGACCGTTCGGGATGACGATCTGCGCGCGCGCCAGTTTCTCGCGCTCGGACTGGTTCGCCATCTCGTTGTAGGCCTTGATCCGGGCCTTGGACTTGGCCTGGCGCGCCTTGGCGCCCTGGCGGATCCATTCCAGTTCGCGCTCCAGCGTCTTCTGCTTGGATTTGTCCTCGCGCGCCTCCTGCATCAGGCGTTTCGCCTTCTGCTCCAGCCAGGAGGAATAGTTGCCCTCGTAGGGGATGCCGCGGCCGCGGTCCAGTTCCAGGATCCAGCCGGTGATGCTGTCGAGGAAATAGCGGTCATGCGTGACGATCAGGATCGTGCCCTTGTAATCCATCAGGTGCTGTTGCAGCCACGCAATCGTTTCGGCGTCGAGATGGTTCGTCGGCTCGTCCAGCAGCAGCATGTCGGGCGCTTCCAGCAGCAGCTTGCACAGCGCGACGCGGCGCTTTTCGCCGCCCGAGAGGGTGTCGACATCGGCATCGTCCGGCGGGCAGCGCAGCGCCTCCATCGCAACGTCGATCTGGCTGTCGAGATCCCACAGGTTTTCGGCGTCGATCTGGTCCTGGAGTTCCGTCATCTCCTCCATCAGCGCGTCCGAGTAATCCTCGGCGATCTGCATGGCGATCTCGTTGAAACGGTCCAGCTTGGCCTTCTTGGCGGCGACGCCCAGCATGACGTTTTCGCGCACCGAAAGCGCGCTGTCGAGCTGCGGCTCCTGCGGCAGGTAGCCGACGGTGGCGTCCTTGGCCGCCCACGCCTCGCCCGAGAAATCCTTGTCCTGACCGGCCATGATCTTGAGCAGGGTCGACTTGCCCGAGCCGTTGACGCCCACGACGCCGATCTTGACACCGGGCAGGAAGCTGAGATGGATGTTCTCAAAACACTTCTTGCCGCCGGGATAAGTCTTGGACACACCCTGCATATGATAGACGTATTTGTTGGCTGACATGGGCTTGCGCTTTCCGATCTGAGAGGGCCGCCGGGCAGGCCCGGGTTCAGCGCCCATGTAACGGCCCGGACGGGCGAATTCAAACGGAGTTATCGCGGCGCCAATGCAGGCATCGCGGCGGGGTGCGGCGCCTGCACGGGCAGGGTGACGGGCCTCGCAAACTCCCCGTGCGCCCGCAGCCAGGCGGCAAGCGTGTCCGCCGGCATCGGCCGCGCCAGCCCGTAGCCCTGGATCATCGGACATTTCGCGCGGCCCAGAATGGCAAGCTGTTCCTGCGTCTCGACGCCCTGGGCGATGACCTCGACATCCAGAAGGGCGCAGAGCCGGATAATCGAACGCGCGATGATCCGCGCGCGCGGATCCGTCTCCAGCAGGCGGACGATCGAGCGGTCCAGCTTGATCGCATCCAGCGGCGCCGAGGACATATGCACCAGCCCGGCATAGCCGCTGCCGAAATCGTCCAGCGCCACGCGCACGCCCAGTTGGCGCAGCCGCGCGACGGCGGCGGTCACGCCGGGCGCGGCGCGGCTGATGGTTGCCTCGCGGACCTCGATGCAGACGCAGCCGGGCGGGACGCCGCGCGCTTGCATGGCCCAGTCCAGAAGGGCGGGATAGTCTGCATTGCCCAAGGTCGTGCCGGAGACGTTCATCGAGAGGTAGAATTCGTCGAAGCCCTGCGCGCGCAGGGCGCAAAGCGCGTCGAGCGACGCCGTCATCGCGAAGTAGTCGATCTGGCCGACCAAACCCGCCTGTTTGGCGGCGGGCATGAAATCGGCCGGGCAGAGCAGGCCGCGCGCGGGATGCTGCCAGCGCAGCAGTGCTTCGCAGCCGATCACCCGCCGCGTGACCAGATGGAGGACGGGTTGCAGGTGCACCGTGAACTGCCCCTGCTCCACCGCCGATGCAAGATCGCGGCCCAGCTGCCGCTCGGCCCGGCAGCGCGCCCCCAGCGCCTCGGTGTAAAGCACGACACGCCCGCGCCCGCCCTCCTTGGCCGCATAAAGCGCCTGGTCGGCCTGCCGGATCAGCGCCTCGCCGCCGCAGGTGCCGTTCGCATCCTCGCCGTGTGCTTCGCCGCAGGCGGGCAGGCTGGCGCCGACGGAAATTCCCGGCGTGATGATCTGATCCTTCCAGGCGAGCGGCGCGCTGGTGGCGCGCAGCAGCGCCTCGGCCCGGCGCAGCAGCGTGTCCCGGTCGTCGATGCCAATACAGATCAGCAGGAATTCGTCGCCGCCGGTCCGGCAGATCAGGTCGCCCGCCCGCGCCCCCGCACTCAGAGCCCGCGCGACGTGACGCAGCACCGCGTCCCCGGCGGCGTGGCCGAGCGTGTCGTTGATCTGCTTGAACTTGTCGAGGTCGAGCTGCAGCACGCCGATGCGCCCCTTGCGAATGCAGTCGCGCACCTCCGGGCGGGACAGGTAGCGCGACAGTTTCTTGCGGTTTCCCAGTCCGGTCAGATCGTCGTGACAGGCGGCGTGGTCCAGGTCGTCGCGGACCTGCTCCAGCGCGGTCTGCACGCGCACCTGTTCGGAGATGTCGCGGCAGGTGACGACGACCATCTTCTGCGCGTCGGTCGGCCCGAGGTCGATCAGGGCGTGACTTTGCTGGTTCCAGAACGTCGTGCCGTCGCGGCGGATGTGGCGCGTTATGCGGAACCTGTCGAAAAGCGGGCTGTCCGGCCGGTAGCGGAACGTGGCCATCTCTTCCGCGCTGGGCTTCTTGTCGGGCAGGTTGATCAGCGGCGCGGGATTGCGCCCGCGCATGAGGTCCATGGGCCAGCCGAACATCCGCTCAAGCGCCGGATTCATCCACAGGATGCGGCCGTAAATGTCCAGAAGCGCGATCCCGTCGCGCGCGTGATCGAGGATCAGACCCTGCAACGACGGGGCAGCGGCCGCGGGTGCGGATGCGGCACCAGCGCCTTGCGCCGCACCGCCGCCTATTTGCGTCTCACGCCTTGTCCGCTGCTCTGCCACCGCTGCCCCCGCTTCCCGTGCCTGCTCACGGTGGCGCAGCAGTCTTAATAACGGGTGGCTTTCGGTTCTGATTCTGCCTAGAAAATCCAAAGAATTTTAACGCGTTTCGATCTATCGTCCGCACCGGGCGCCGGGGCGGGACGTTGCCCCGCAGCCGGCTAAGGAGTTCGACGGCCATGACCGCACCTGCCTTGCGCAGCGTTCTGCCGCCCGCCCGGCGGGGGCAGGTCATCGGGCTGCTCGGCGGATCGTTCGATCCGCCGCATGCGGGGCATGTGCACATCACGCGCGAGGCGATCAAACGTTTCGGCCTTGACGCCGTCTGGTGGCTGGTCAGCCCCAGAAACCCGCTGAAGGCGCACGGGCCGGCGCCGCTGGGGCGGCGGATGGCGGCGGCACAGCGGATCATGCGGCACCCGCGCGTCCACATCAGCGATTTCGAGGCGCAGATCGGCGCGCGCCACACCGCCCGGACACTGGAAGCGCTGCGCGATCTGCGGCCCGATCTGAAGTTCGTCTGGCTGATGGGTGCGGACAACATGGTGGAATTTCACCTCTGGCGCGATTGGCGCCGCATCATGGAGACGGTGCCTATCGGTATCCTGGCGCGGCCCGGCGCGCGGCTGGCGGCGCGGGCGTCGGTCGCGGCGCGCACTTACGAGGCGGCCCGCGTGCCGACGCCGAAGGCGCGCGCGCTGGGACAAATGCGCGCGCCGGCATGGTGCTTTGTCAATGTGCCGATGGTGGCGCTATCCTCGACCGGGCTGCGGGATGCGGGCCGATGGTAGGGCGCGGGAAGGCGGCGGACCTGCGGCCAGTTCGCGATTGCAGGCGCGGTGCGGCTGGGATTAAATCGCGCGTATGACAAAGGCCCTCTCCAGACGCTTTTTCCTTGGAACGGCGCTGTCCGCGCTCGGCGCGGCGGCGCAGGCGGGCGCGCCCGCGATATCGCTGCGCCCGCAACTGCGGCCGACGGGTCTGGCCGATCCGGACTACCGCCCGCCCCCGCCCGCGGCGCAGGACCTGATCGATGCCGCGCGCCTTGGCGGCAAGGTGGGTTATGCGGTCATCGACATGCGCAGCGGCGTCACGCTGGAGTCGCGCAACGGCGCCACCGGATTTCCCCCGGCCAGCGTGACCAAGACGATCACCGCGCTCTATGCGCTCGACGCGCTGGGCCCGACCTACCGCTTCCGCACGCGGCTGGTGGCGACGGGGCCGGTGAATGACGGCATCGTCCAGGGCGATCTGGTGCTGGTCGGCGGGGGCGATCCGGTGCTGGACACGGATGCGCTGGCAAAAATTGCCGCCAGCTTGAAGGCGGCGGGCGTGCGCGGTCTGACCGGCGCGTTCAGGGTGTTCGGCGGCGCGCTGCCCTTCGAGCGGTTCATCGATGACGCGCAGCCCGATCAGGTCGGATACAATCCGGCGGTCTCGGGGCTGAACCTCAATTTCAACCGGGTGCATTTCGAGTGGGTGCGCGCCTCGGACGGCTATACGGTGACGATGGATGCGAGGTCGGCGCGGTTCCGGCCCGAGGTGCAGGTCGCGCGGATGATGATCGCCGACCGCGCGGCGCCGGTCTTTACCTATACCGACGGGGGCGATCACGATCAGTGGTCGGTCGCCCGCAGGGCGCTGGGCAAATCGGGGGCGCGCTGGCTGCCCGTGCGCCATCCCGACAGCTATGCCGGCGAGGTCTTCGCCAGTCTCGCGCGCGGCCAGGACGTCACGCTTGGCACTGCCAAGGTGGCGCAGGAGGCGCCCAAGGGCGAGACGCTGGTCAGCCACCTGAGCGCGCCCTTGTCCGATATCCTGAAGGACATGTTGAAGTTTTCCAACAACCTCACCGCCGAACTGGTCGGCATGACCGCGACCGCCGCGCGCGTCGGTGCGGCCGAATCGCTTGCCGCCTCGGCGCGCGAGATGACGGCCTGGGCGCGGGCCGATCTGGGGCTGGAGGGGGCGACGCTGGTCGATCATTCCGGCCTTGGCGCTGCGTCGCGGGTCAGCGCGCGGGCGATGGCGCGGGTGCTGGCGGTGTCCGGCCGCCAGGCGGCGCTGCGCCCGATGCTGAAACCGTTCCGGATGCGCGACGCCAATGGCGGTTACGACGACAGGCATCCGATCAGCGTCGAGGCCAAGACCGGCACGCTCCATTTCGTCAGCGCGCTGGCCGGCTATGCGAGCGGGCCGTCGGAGCGTCCGCTGGCCTTTGCCATCTTCACGCACGACCCGGCCAGCCGCGTCGGTCTGGAGAATTCCACCGAAGACCGCCCGCCCGGCGCCCGCTCGTGGAATCGCCGCGCCAAGAGCCTGCAGCAGGCCCTGATCGAGCGGTGGGATGCCATATACGGCGCCTGACGGCCCCGTTCAGGCGGGCAGGAGGTACGGCGCCAGATCGTCCGGCGGGTCCAGCACCGACACGATCTTGAGCTGGGCGATCGTCCGGTCCAGCGCGTTGCGCAGATGCGTGGCCAGCATGCTCTCCGCCGCCGGGATGGTGCCCGCGCGCAAAAGGTCGATGACCATGCACAGCTCCAGCAGCGCGCGCGGGTCGGGCTGAAGCCCGAGCGAGAACAGCATCTGCTGCGACGCGGCCAGCGCGCTGCGGTTGGTGCTGATATAGCTGGCCAGATCGCGGTTGGGCGTCGCAAGGATCGCCAGCTCGAAAAACCGCTGCTCGAAGGCGAACCAGGTGTCGGGATCGACGGGCTGACCGGCGGGCAGGGCGCGCATCTCATCGGCCAGTGCGGCCAAGGCTTCGGTATCGGCATCGGCCGTGCGCAGGGCGGCCATCTCCAGCACCATGCGCAGGTCGAATTTGTCACGCACGCGCCGCGCGGTCAGCGGCTCCACCACCCAGCGGGAGCTGGCGCTTTTCTGGACCAGCCCGCGTTCCTGCAGCCGCGAAAGGACGTCGCGCACCACCGTGCGGCTGACCTGGAATTCGCGCGCCAGCAGCACCTCGACAACGCGGTAGCGCCCGAAGATCAGACAGCGCGACAGCGCGGCCTCGACCTCGTCCTGGATGCGCAGCCAGTTGGGCTTGCCCAGCGTGTCGTCGAGCGATCCCAGGTCCAGGTCCATCTGCCGCAGGTCCAGCCGGCGGGGCGCTGTGTCCGCGCCCGACACGATGTAGCCGCGTCCGGAAAACCGCCCGACCAGCCCTTCGTCGGCCAGCAGCGCCAGCGCACGCTTGACCGTGGCGCGCGACATCGACAGCCGCTCGGACAGCGCGCTTTCCTGCAGCACGACACCCGGCTGGAGCCGCCCCTCGTGGATGTTGGCGCGCAGCAGTTCCGCCGCCGCCGCGAAAAGCGTCGCGGGCGCCGTTTCGGCACTGGCCGGGGCATGTTTGCGGCTCATGGCCGTGGTCCTTTCGCGGTTGGGTGCGACCGGGTCGTCTTGCAGCGCGTCCCGCGCCTCCAGCGTATTATCCTCTAAACATTGTATGCAACCGACGTTATCCGCCCAAGGCTTGCCGCCTTGACGCCGGGTAGCCGCGGCCGGTTCCGCTGATGATCGCTGTTTCCAGGGACTTTGCCTACAGGAAAAGTGATTTTTGAATACAAAGATCGAAATTGTCTTGTCAGGTGGCGGCAAGGGTGTTTTTGTCGACGGGTCACACAGGTCGGGAAGCGAATCGTGCTGAAGCTGGACGGGGTCACAAAACGCTATCAGGGCGCGGTCGCCCTCGACGGGCTGGATTTCACCGTGCCGGACGACACCTATGTTTCGCTGCTGGGCGCATCGGGCGCGGGCAAGACGACGCTCCTGCGCGTCATTGCCGGCTTTGAAGAGCCGGACGCCGGGCGCGTATCGCTGGATGGCGAGCGTCTGGACGGCATGCCCCCGCACCGCCGCGACATCGGCTTCGTATTCCAGAATTTCGCCCTTTTCCCGCATCTGTCGGTCTTCGACAACGTCGCCTTCGGGCTGCGCCACGGCGAGGCCAGAAAGGCCGAAAGCGCCGCGCAGATCACCGAAGCCACGCGCGAGGCGCTGGATCTGGTCGGGTTGGCCGATTTCGGCCATCGCGGGGTGTCGGAAATATCCGGCGGCCAGGCGCAGCGCGTCGCGCTGGCCCGAACGCTGGTGACGGAGCCGCGCCTGGTGCTGCTGGACGAGCCGCTGGGCGCGCTTGACGCGAACCTGCGCGCGCGCATGTGCGACGAGCTGCGCGCGATCCGCGAGCGGCTGAAGATCAGCTTTTTGCACGTGACCGGGTCGGAAACCGAGGCGCTGACCATGGGCGACAGCGTCGCGGTGCTGTCTGGCGGCAAGATTGCCCAGGTGGATGACGCGCGCCATCTGTTCGAGCGGCCTGCAAACCCCGCCGCCGCGCGGCACCTCAACGCGTGGAACATCCTGTCGGGCACGGTGGAGGGCGGCGCGCTGCGCACCTCTCTGGGGCTGTTGCCGCTTTCGCAGCCCGCGACCGAGGGCGAGCCCGCGCAGATCGCCGTGCGCTTCGACCAGATCGGGGTCTGCGCGCCGGACGAGGTTCCGCCGTCGCATGACCATTTCGAGGCGCGCTACCTCACCGGCGAGTTCAACGGGCCGACGGCGCTGTCCTTCTTCCGCGCGCCCGATGGCGCGCTGATCCAGATCATCGACCACCTCAGCGATCCCCGCCTGCCCGACCTGGTCGAGGGGCGCACATACGCCCTGCATTTCCCGCCCGAAGCCGCGCTTTTGTTCAGGGGAGCCGCCTGATGACCACTCCGGCCACCGATGTCACCGCGGAACGGCCCGCTGCCCGCCAAGGCAGCCCCGCGAAACGCCGCGAGGCCAAAGACCGCCGCCGCGCGCTGCTTCTGCTGTCGCCGGGCGTTCTGTGGATGACGCTGTTCATGCTGCTGCCGCTCTGCATGGTGATCTACGTCTCGTTCTGGACCCAGACGACCTTCACGGTCGAGCCGACGCTGACCACCGCCAGCTGGGCACAGTTCATGAACTCCAGCACGTATCTCAGCGCCATCGGCACGACGCTGCGGGTCTGGGCGATCGTGCTGGTGGCGACGCTGGTGGTGGGCTATCCCGTGGCGCTGTTCATAGGGCTGTTCGTCAAGAACCAGACGGTGCAGACGGCGCTTCTGGTGGCCTGCGTGATCCCGTTCTGGACGTCCTTCCTGATCCGCGTCATCGCGTGGCGCCCGATGCTGGGCACCGAGGGCGCGATCAACCTCATCCTGATGAAGCTGGGCCTGATCGACCAGCCGCTGACCTTCCTGCTGTTTTCCGAATTCTCGGTGCTGGTGGGCATGACGCAGATCTACTGCGTGTTCATGGTCGGACCGATCACCTTCATGATCGCGCGGATCGACAATTCGGTGATCGAGGCCGCGCGCGATCTTGGGGCGTCGTTCTGGACGATCTTCCGGCGCATCGTGCTGCCGCTGTCGCTGCCGGGCGTCGTTGTCGGCTCAATCTTCGTGTCGGTGATGGTGCTGGGCGAGTTCGCCACCGCCGCATCGCTGTCGGGGCGCAAGGTGAACCTTCTGGGCAACATCATCGTCAGCCAGGTCGGATCGCTGAAATGGGCCTTTGCCGCCGTCGCGGGGGTGGTCCTGACCGTCATCATCACCGCCGTCATCACGCTGGCGCTGCGCGTCGTCGATCTGCGCAAGGAGATGTAGCTCATGCAAGTCCGCTTTCTGCGCCCCGCCCTGGCCGTCTATACCGGCGCGTTCCTTCTGTTCCTTTACGGCCCGATGATCGTGCTTGCGATCCTCAGCTTCCAGAGCAAGGGCGGCGGACCGCAATTCCCGATCATCGACTGGTCGGTCTACTGGTACGAGCATCTGCTGGGCCTGGCCGAGACGTCGCGCGTGTCGCAACTGCCGGTAGGCGACAGCCTGCTGCGCTCGCTCGCGCTGGCCTTCATGACCACGGTGGTGTCGACCGTGCTGGGCACCATGAGCGCCGAGGCGTTCCGCACGCGGTTCAAGGGGTCGGGGCCGGTCTTCTACCTCATCATCCTCGGCATGATGGTGCCGGGGGTGCTGGTCGGGCTGGGCATGGCGCTCTTGTCGAACGTGGCGGGCATCGACCGCGCGTGGTTCAGCACGGCCTTCGTCCTGCACGTCGTCTATACCTATCCCTTCGCGTTCCTCGTGATGCTGGCGATCTTCAACCGCTTCGACCGCTCGGTCGAGGAGGCGTCGCTGTCGCTGGGGGTCAGCCCGGCGCAGACCTTCCGCCGGGTGACGTTCCCGATCATCTTTCCGGGCGTTCTGTCGGCCATGCTGTTCAGCTTCACGCTCAGCTATGACGAATTCGCGCGCACGCTGTTCACCGCCGGGCGCGACCTGACGCTGCCGCTGGCGATCTACGGAACCTTCTCGGTCGAGATCTATCCCAACATCTTCGCCTTCGGGGTGCTGACGACGCTGTTCAGCTTCACGCTGCTGGTGATCTACGGCCTGCTGATGAAACGCTTCACCGGCCGCAAAAGCCGCTTCAAGGGGCAGGAGGAGGCAGCATGATCGCGCTGGTCACGGGTGCCGGATCGGGTATCGGGCAGGCCATCGCCGAACGGCTGGCGCAGGATGGGCATGCTGTCGCGGTCAACGATCTGCACGAGGACACGGCAGAGGCCACGGCCCGGCGCATTACCGCCGCGGGCGGCACCGCGCAGGCATTCGCCGCCGACGTGAGCGACGCGGGCGCGGTCGAGGCCATGATGCGCCGGATCAGGGACGCGATGGGCGATCCAGGCATTCTGATCAACAACGCGGGTTACGGCCAGCAGGCAGCCTTTCTGGACATCATGCCCGAGGATTTCGACCGCATGTTCGCGGTGCATGTGCGCGGCACCTTCCTGCTGATGCGCGCCTGCCTTCCGGCGATGCTGGACGCGGGGCAGGGCAGCATCGTCAACATCGCGTCGCAACTGGGCCAGATCGGCGGTGTCGAGCTGGTGCATTACGCCGGAGCCAAGGCCGCGATCATCGGCATGACCAAATCGCTGGCGCGCGAGGTGTCGGCGCGCGGCGTCCGGGTCAACGCGGTGGCGCCCGGCCCCGTCGAGACGCCGCTGGTCGCGGCGCTGTCGGAGGATTGGAAGGCCGCCAAACGGGCCGAGCTGCCGCTGGGCCGCTTCGGCAGCGCCGGCCGAAATCGGCGGCACGGTGTCGTTCCTCTGCTCGGATGACGCGGCGCTTTTTGTCGGTCAGACGCTGGGGCCGAATTCCGGGGATGTGATGCTGTGAGGAACGAAAATGGATAACCGGGTTGTCATCATCACCGGCGCCGGGATCGGCATCGGCCGCGCCACGGCGCTGCGCATGGCAGGGCAGGGCGATCATGTGGTCGTCACCGACGTGCTGGAGGACGAGGGCGGCGCCGTCGCCGCCGAGATCGGGCAAAGCGGCGGCAGCGCCGAATTTTGCCGGCTCGACGTGCGCGACACCGCCGCCGCCGATGCGCTGGTCGCCGATATCGCGCAAAGGCACGGCCGGATCGACGTGATCGTGGCCAATGCGGGCATCGCGCACCGCGTGCCGCTGTCCCAGATGACGGACGAGAAGTGGGATCACACCTTCGACATCGACCTGAAGGGCATGCTGCGCGTCATCCGCCCCGCGCTGCCGGTGATGAAGGAGGGCGGCGCCATCGTCTGCCTCAGCTCGATCATGGGGGTCGCCTATGGCTGGGACGAGCATGTGCATTATTCGTCGGCCAAGGCCGGTGTCGTCGGGCTGGTGCGCGGGCTGGCGGTCGAGCTTGCCCGCCGGGGCATCCGCGTCAACGGCGTCGCGCCCGGCTATACCCGCACGGCGCAACTGCTGAGCGCCGAGAACAGCCTTGGCCCCGACGCCGAGGCCATCGCATCGCCCTACATTCCGATGGGGCGTCTGGGTGAGCCCGAGGAGATCGCCAGCGTCATCGGCTTTCTTGCCTCAGGCGATGCCTCCTACCTGACCGGACAGGTGATTACCGTCGATGGCGGCCTTCTGCCGGGCCGCTACTGAACCACAACTCAAGCAAACAGGGAATGACATGACCAGATCAAGCCATACAAGCCGCCGCCGCTTCATGCAGGGCACCGCCGCGCTGGGCGCCGCCGTCCTGGGCACCGGGATGCATCCATGGAGCCGCATGGCCCATGCCCAGGACCTTGGCAATCAGGAGCTGAACACCACCGGCCTGTCGACCACCGTGCAGGACCGCATCCTCGAGATGTTCCAGCAAAGCAGCGGTGTCGGCAGCGTTTCGGGCACGCCCGCGACCTTCCCCGACGCGCAGACCAAGATCCTTTCGGGCTCGTCCGACTACGACACGTGGGAAATCATCGCCGAGCGTCTGCCGGCCCTCATCGCCACCAACAATGTCGAGCCGATCCCGGTCTCCGAAGTGCCCAACTGGGCCAATATCCGCGACACCTTCACCGAGGCGGACCCGAAATGGGAGCGCCGCTCGCAGATCGTCGGGCAGATCTGGGCCGACGAGGCGCAGACTGAACTTTACATGGTGCCCGCCGTCTACAACTACGATTCGATCGGCTATAACCCGGAGGTCGTCAGCGACGAGGAAGCGAACACCTGGACGGCCATTTTCGACGAAAAGTGGAAGGGCCGCTCGGGGTTGAACGTCGATCCGCTGATCGCCTTCGGACAGGCCGTGCTGGCGATGAACAGCCTCGGCATGCTGGAGAACCAGAACCCCGGAAACCCCACCGTCGACGAGATCGACGAGGCGACCAAGTTCCTCATCTCCAAGAAGAAAGGCGGCCAGTTCCGCGCGCTCTGGGGTGATTTCGGCGAACTGGTGAACCTGATGGCCTCGGGCGAGATGGTCGTCTCGGACGCGTGGCAGCCTGCCGTCATGGCGGTCAAGGCGCAGGGCAAGCCGGCCAAGTACGCGCGCCCCAAGGAAGGCTATCGCGCCTGGTCCATCGGCCCCTCCATGCTGACCGGCACGCCCAACCGCGAGGCGGTCATCGCCTATGCCAACTTCTGGCTTTCCGGCCCTCCGGGGATCACCGTGACCGAGCAGGGATATTATTCCCCCTCCACCAACATCCAGAAGGTCATGGACCCGAAAAAATACGCCTTCTGGTACGAGGGCGAGCCGTGGGACGCCCCGGCCGAGCGCGGCATCGTGCCGGGCGATCTGCGCGATGGCGGCTCGCTCAAGGAGCGGGCGTCGAACGTCGCCTACTGGCACCAGTGGCCCGACGAGTATGACCACCTCATCCGCCGCTGGGATGAATTCCTGAACGCCTAAGGGCGATCCGCGCGGGCGCCGGGCCAGACCCGGCGTCCGCATCCACCATGTGAAAGGGCAGAGCATTCCATGACCTTCGATCTGGAACTGAAGGCGGTCGGCAAGACCTATCCCGACGGTACGGTGGCCGTGTCGGATTTCGACCTTCAGGTCAGCAAGGGCGAATTCGTGGCCTTTCTCGGTCCGTCGGGCTGCGGCAAGTCGACGACGCTGCGCATGATCGCGGGGTTCGAGGATATCACCCGTGGCCATATCCTGATCAAGGGCGAGGACGTGTCGCACGTGCCGCCCGAGCGGCGCCCGACCTCGATGATCTTTCAGAACTACGCGCTTTTTCCGCATATGACCGTGCGCCAGAACATCGCCTTCGGCCTTGACATCAAGGGGATGGAGAAGGCCGAAAAGGACCGCAAGGTCGACCGCATCCTCAACATGTTCGACCTCGCGGAATTCGCGGACCGCAAGGCCGACCGCCTGTCGGGCGGGCAGCGCCAGCGTATCGCGCTAGCCCGCGGGCTGGTGGTGGAGCCCGAAATCCTGCTGCTGGACGAGCCGCTGGGCGCGCTTGACGCCAACCTGCGCCGCATCATCCAGAACGAGCTGAAGCTGCTCCAGCGGGAGCTGGGCATCACTTTCGTCTTCGTCACCCACGCCCAGTCCGAGGCGCTGGGCCTGTCGGACCGTGTGGTGGTCATGTCGAACGGCGTGGTCGAGCAGATCTCGACACCGCGCGAGCTCTATCGCCGCCCGGCGACGCCGTTCGTCGCGGAATTCATCGGCTCGAACACGATGATCGCGGGCACGCCGGGTGCCGGCGGCGCCGATGGCTTTGCCCAGATCGACACGCCCTTCGGCCCGATCCACGGCACCGGCCCCCGCGATGCCGACATGGCGGTCATCCCGGCCGAGGCGTTTCGTATCGGCGCGCGCGGCCTGCCGGGCGAGCTGACGCTGAGCGGCACGGTGATGTCCAAGCAACTGATCGGATCGGTCGGCCATATCCGCGTCAGGCTGTCCGATGACCGCGAAATCGCGATCGAGACGCATTCGGACACCCCAGAAGCCGCGGCCCTCACGCCCGGCGCGCCCGTCACGCTGGGGGTCGATCCGGCCTCGGTGACGCTTATCCACACCTGATCCGTCAATAAAAGGAGACGACACATGACCAAGGATATTCTCGTCGGTTTCGGCGTCGACGTCGACGCAGTCGCAGGCTGGCTGGGCTCTTACGGGGGCGAGGACAGCCCCGACGACATCTCGCGCGGGATGTTCGCGGGCGAGGTCGGCTCGCCGCGTTTGCTGGACCTCTTCGACAAGATGGGGCTGAAGACCACATGGTTCATCCCCGGCCACTCGGCCGAGACCTTTCCGGAGCAGATGAAGGACGTGGCCCGGCGCGGGCACGAGATCGGCGTTCACGGCTACAGCCACGAGAACCCGATCGCCATGACCGCCGAGCAGGAAGAGGCGGTGCTGGACAAGTCCATCGACCTGCTGACCGAACTGACGGGCAAGCGGCCCACGGGCTATGTCGCGCCCTGGTGGGAGTTTTCCAACGTCACCAACGAATTGCTGCTGAAAAAGGGCATCAAGTACGACCATTCGCTGATGCATAACGATTTCACCCCCTACCGGGTGCGCGTCGGCGACAAATGGACCAAGATCGACTATTCCGCCAAGCCCGAAGACTGGATGAAGCCGCTGGTGCGCGGCGAGGAAACCGACCTGATCGAGATCCCGGCCAACTGGTATCTGGACGATCTGCCGCCGATGATGTTCATCAAGAAGTCGCCCAACAGCCACGGCTTCGTCAATCCCCGCGATATCGAGCAGATGTGGCAGGACCAGTTCGACTGGGTCTATGCCAACATGGATTATGCCGTGTTCCCGATCACCATCCACCCGGACGTGTCGGGCCGCCCGCAGGTCCTGCTGATGCTGGAGCGGCTGATCAAGCACATCCAGAGCCATGAGGGCGTGCGCTTCGTCACGATGGACGAGATGGCCGACGATTATGACAGGCGGTTCCCGCGCGGCTGATCGGCTTGCGATTTGATGGCGTTCGGGCCATGACCGCGGGATTGGTCCGAACGCGCGAAAGGAGGCGCCATGTGCTCGCTTTGCGGTATTCTGGGATGCGACGATCACTGGACCCACGCGGTCAGCCGTCCGGGCGTCTTCACCCGTAACGAGGGCGCCGCCGAGCGCCGGGCGGAAGCCGCCCGCCGGGTTGCGGCGGCCAATCGCGTGCTGTCGTGGCGGCGGCTGAAACTGGCCGAATGGGAGCGGACCTCCTACGTGGTATCAAGTGCGACGGGCGCCTCGACGGTTTTCGAGTCGTTCTCGCACCTCTGGCCCGAGGCCGAGGCGATTGCCGGGCGCGACTTCGATCCGCTTGACGACGCGCTGATCGACTGGGTGTCGCGCGGATGACTCCCGTGATCCTGCTCACCGGCTTTCTGGGCTCGGGCAAGACGACGCTGCTGCAGCGGCTTCTGACCGATCCCGCAATGGCGCGGGCGGCGGTCCTCATCAACGAATTCGGCGAGATCGGGCTGGACCATCACCTGCTGGACCGGATCGACGACAACGTGGTGCTGATGAAATCGGGCTGCATCTGCTGCACTGTGCGCGGCGAGGTGGCCGACGCGCTGCTGAACCTTCAGGATCTGCGCGCGCGGGGCGAGATCGACTTCGACCGCGTCGTGATCGAAACCACCGGCCTTGCCGATCCCTATCCCGTGCTGCAAACCCTGCGCGCGCATCCGGTGCTGCGCAGCCACTTTGAAAACGGCGGCGTGCTGACCACCGTCGATGCGGTCAACGCCGCCGCGCAGGTCGCCCACCGCGCCGAGGCCGTGCGCCAGATCGCCGCCGCCGACCGCATCGTCCTGACCAAGACCGATCTGGCCGAGCCCGGCGAGGTTGCCGCGCTTAGGGCGACGCTGGCGCGGCTCAACCCCACCTCCGGCGTCGTCACCGGCGCGGATGACACCGAGGCGATCATCGGGCGGCTGGACCCGGCGCTTCCTGCCCTCGCGGATCTGGCAGAGCCGGGCAGCGCAGACGATCACCACCACCACCACGCCCACGACCTCAACGCCGATCTGGGCGTCGTTACCTTTTCACTGACCGTCGAGGAGGCCGTCGACTGGACCGCCTTCGGCATCTGGCTGACGCTGCTGCTGCACCGTTACGGCGACCGGATCTACCGCGTCAAAGGCATCCTCGCGCTCGAGGGCGAGGATCGCCCCGTCGCCATCCACGGCGTCCAGCACCTCGTCCACGCGCCCGTCCACATGAGCCATTGGCCGGACGGGCCGCGCCACTCGCGGCTTGTCTTCATCCTCGAAGGGTTGGAGCCGGCGCGCATCCGCCGTTCCTTCGAGGCGTTCATGGGGCTGGTCCCGGCCGTGGTGCCTGCATGAGTGCGCCTCTGCGCATCCTCTGCACCGAGATCCTGCCATGGCGCCTTCTGAAGGAACGGGCCGAGGCGGATCTGGGCTTTGCCATCGAATTCATGGAGCAGGATTTCGTCACCGCGCAGCGCACCGCCGCAATGGCGCCGCAAAGCTACGACATCTACGACCAGTGCTTTCACAACCTCGATATTGTCTGGCACTGGCGCGCGATCCAGCCGATCGACACCGCGCGGATCGAGGCGTGGGACGAGATGACCGGCCTTGCCCGCACCGACAAGGGCAACGGCGTGGTGCGCGGGCTGGGCGACGTGCCCGCCTCGCGGCTTTACGTGCAGCCGGACGGCACGCTTTCGGCCAGCCAGTCGCCGCAGATCTCGATGCTGCCCACGGTCCACAACTTCGACAGCTTCGCCATCAACCGCGAGGTGACGCCGGTGGATGTCGACCGCGAGGTGACCAGCTGGGGCGAACTGCTCGACCCGCGCTGGCACGGGCGGGTGGCGCTGGTCGACGAGCCGGCCATCGGCGCTTTCGATCTGACCATGGCGCTGGTCGCCGCAGGCCGGATGCAGGTGCGCGATCTGGGCAACATGAGCGTGCCCGAGATCGACCAGATGTGCAGCAACGCGATCGAGCTGGTGCAGTCGGGTCATCTGGCCCCGTTCTGGCGCCGCGCCTCCGAGCCGCCGGGGCGATTCGCCTCGGGCGAGCTGGCGATTTCATCGATCTGGTCGCCGTCGGTGGTCGAGATGAAGGCGCGCGGCATGAAGCTGCGGCAGGCCTTTCCCGCCGAAGGCTACCGCGCCTGGCATGGCGGGCTGTGCCTCGCGCGGCATCTTGAGGGGCGGCGGCTCGACATGGCCTATGCCTGGTTCAACTGGTTCCTCGATGGCTGGGCCGGCGCCTGCATGGCGCGGCAGGGCTATTACATGTCCGTGCCGGACCGCGTGCGTGCGCATCTGGACCCCGATGAATGGGATTACTGGTACGAAGGTCGTCCCGCTGCGCGCGATCTGCCCGATCCAAGGGGGCGCCTCGCCATCCGCGCGGGCGAAATACGCTCCGGCGGGTCCTACCGCGCCCGCTCCAGCCATATCGCCGTCTGGAACAGCACCATGGACGAGCATAACTTCCTCGTCCGCCGCTGGAGCGAGATCATCGCTCTCGCCGCCGCGCGCGGCGCGCGGCGCAGGGCCGGCTGAGCGGGCCGTCATCGCAAAGACCAGAGGAGACATGGCATGAAACGCGTCACACTGATCGCCACCGGGGGCACCATCGCGTCCGTCGCCCAGGCCGAGGGCGGCCCGGTCAACGCGGGCCTCGCCGGGGATGCCTTGCTGGACAGCCTGCACGAGCGCCCCGAAGGCATCGAGGTGCGCGTCGAGGATTTCGAGGCACTGGGCAGTTACGCGCTGGACCTGCCCACGGTCCACCGGCTTTGCGCCCGGATCGCGGCACTGCTGGACGATGCCGCGGTTGACGGTGTCGTCGTCACCCACGGCACCGACACGATGGAGGAAAGCGCTTACCTGGCCGATATCCTTGTGCGCTCGGACAAGCCCGTGGTCTTTACCGGCGCGCAGCGCCACGCGGGCGCGCCCGATACTGACGGGCCGCGCAACATCGCCGATGCCATCCGCTGCGCCGCCAGTGACGCGCTGCGCGGGCAGGGCGCCGTCATCCTCTTCGAGGGCGACATCCACGCCGCCCGCGACGTGGTCAAGGCGCATACCAGCCGCGTCGATACCTTCCGCTCGCCCGGTCTGGGCAAGCTGGGCGAGGTGGATGGCGGCGCGGTGCATCTCTATCGCCGCCGCATGCCCGGCATTCACGTCGCTGCCCCCCAGCTGGACGGCGCTGTGGAGCTGATCCTGCTCGGCCTCGGCAGCACGCCCGACTACCTCGAGTTCTGCGCCCGCTCAGGCAAGACCGGCATCGTGCTGGCCGCCTTCGGACGCGGCAACGCGCCGCAGGGCTTCGCCGCGCGCATCGCCCCGCTGGTCGGGAAGGGAACCCCCGTCGTTGTCGCCTCGCGCTGCGCCGAAGGGCGCACGCTGCCCGTCTATGGCCGCGATTCCGGCGGGCGCACTCTGGAGGATGCGGGCGCCATCTTTGCCGGCACCCTGTCCGCCGTCAAATCGCGCCTGCTCCTGAGCGCCTTGCTGGGCGCGGGCGCGACGCTGGACGAGGCGCGCACCGCCTTCGCCACCGCCTGAGCGCCGCCGAAGCTGCCCGGATCCAAAGCAGATCGCACCCGTCCGCAAGATCCCGCACGATACCCCTTGCAGGCCGCGCGCGAAGACCCTACTAAACCCAAGGCTTCGGCGAGTTGGCGGAGTGGTTACGCAGCGGATTGCAAATCCGTGCACACCGGTTCGATTCCGGTACTCGCCTCCACTTTATTTTACTGGGATTTCTGGCATACGGGTCGCCCTCTGACCAGGGGGTGAACGAGGTCGCACCATTCCGCGGCCAAGGTGAGATCGGCTCGAACCTTGTGCAGGGCGGTCATTTCTGGCCCACTTTGTTGGCCGCCTTGCGCTCAGCCTTTGCAGCCTTCTTCTTGGCCTTCCTCAGCTCGCGGTGCACCTCTTCCGAGACTTCGGGAACCAGCGCGGCATGGCGCTCAATGACGTTGGCTGCATGGCGCAGCCCCCAACCCATCGTCACCGCGATCTCGTTGAGCGAGCAGTCAGCACGTAAAAGCGCCGTCGCCGCCGTGCCGCGCATGTCGTAGGGGCGCAGCTCGTCCCGGATGCGCACCTTCAGCAGGCCCTCGTCGACCTTCTTGTTGTGCCGGATCTGGAGGTCGCGGATGATCTGGGATGCACGCAGCGCCGTCAGCGGTTTGCCGGTCAGGGAGGTCACCAGCAAATCCTGCTCCTCGGGCAGATTATCGATCACCTCGCCCAGCGCCTCGGTCACCGGCAGGCTGACGGGGTTGATGCAAACGTAAGCTGGCGTATTTTCGTGGAGCAGACTGAGCTATGAAAGCTGGCGCGGGTCAATCGAGAAAGCGGCACGACAACTGCGGGCGGAAAGCGGCTTCTGCCGCTTGACGCCACCCCGATGATCTGGCCACACGCCCCCGCGATTGTTGTTTGGCAATACCTTGGAAGCAATGCAGAGACGCGTCTGCGTCCAGTATCTCCTTTGGCGGTCAAACTTTCCACGGCATTCACTCAAAGCTCGGCATCCGGAACTTGCGCCGGTAGGCTCCTGGTGTCAGCCGCGTTGATCGCTTGAACAGCCGCCGGAAAAAGGCGGCATTCTCGTAGCCCACCTCGGCGCTGATCTGCTCGACCGGATCGCCCGTGCGCTCAAGCCGCCGCCGTGCTTGCTCGATGCGGACGGCTTGCACGTAGTCGATCGGCGACAGCCCGGTGGCCTGCGTGAACCGGCGTTCCACGCTGCGCCGCGGAAGCGTGGAGCGCCTTACCAACTCCTCGACCGGATTCGTGACCATGTAATGCGCGCCGATCCATGTCTGGAGGTCCGCGATCAGCGCGTCACCGTGATTGGTCACCGGGGAAAAGCTGACATAGGGGGCCTGACCATCGCCGTGCCATTCCAGCATCATCAGCCGAGCCATGCCCTGCGCGGCGCTCGGCCCGACATGCCGGGCGATGAGATAGAGCACCAGATCGTGCCACGACATCACGCCGCCAGTCATGATGAACTGCTGCCGCTCGCCGGCGGTGGTCAGCACCTCCTGCGTGCGCAGCCGCACATCCGGAAAGTTGCGGCGAAAGGTCGGGGCGAAGGCCCAGTGGATCGTCGCCTCATGCCCCGCGAGCAGGCCGGTCTCAGCCAGCAGCAGAACACCGGTGCAGGCCGAACAGAGGGTAGCCCCTTGCGCGTTCATGCGGCGAAGCCAGTCCACCAGGCCGGGATAGCGCCCGGTCTTCCAATCTGCACCTTCGACCATCATCAGCGGAACGATGGCGATATCGGTCCGCGCAATCTCGGTACAGGGGCGGTGTGCGCCGAGCGGCAGGCCGCTGGCGCCTGTGATTGGCGCGTCATCGGGCGCGACGATTTCCACGTCAAAAGGTCGTGTCGGAAGATCGGCCTCGAAGTTTGCCAGCAGGTCGAAGGCGTTGAGGATTTCGAAAATCCCGCTCAGCGGGGTCACCTGCGCATCGGGTGTCGCGACCAGACTCACATGGAGAGGTATATCGCGATCCGGCATTTCCGACCCTCCCGCTGGCACAAACGGACCCATCCTGACGGGTCTGACGCTGATGCGGCGCGAGGGCGCGTAGTATTGTGATGCCATCAAACCAGAAAGAAGGGAGAAACTTATCATGGCACTCGATCATTCAAATGTCGACCAATCCAAAGTCGAGGCATTCGCCGGACAGGTAATCACTGACATGGCTGCGGCGATGTCGGGTGTGATGGCCAATCTCGGCCACAAGCTCGGCCTTTACCACGCGCTGTCCGGGGCCGGCCGGATAACCGCGGCGGAACTGGCGCGCCGGACCGGCACGCATGAGCGCTATGTGCGCGAATGGCTGTACAATCAGGTGGCGGGCGGCTATATCACCCATGACTCGTCCGGCGACACCTACGAACTGCCCGCCGAGCACGCGCTTGTCGTCGCCGAGGCCGAAAGCCCGGTATTTCTCACACCCGGCTTCGATGTCGTCTCCAGCCTCTGGCTGGACGAGGACAAGCTGGCCGAGGCGTTCCGCACGGGCAAGGGCGTCGGCTGGCACGAGCATCACCATAACCTCTTCTTCGGCACCGAGGCGCTTTTCCGCCCCGGCTACCGCGCGAATCTCGTTGATGATTGGATCCCCGCGCTCGGTGGCGTGAAGGCCAAGCTCGAAGCTGGCGGCAAGGTCGCCGATATCGGCTGCGGCCACGGGGCTTCGACACTCGTGATGGCAGAGGCTTTCCCCAACTCGGAGTTTACCGGCTTCGACTATCACAAGGAGTTGATCGACATCGCCCGCAAGCGCGCCGAAGAGGCCAACTTGAGCGGACGGGTCCGCTTCGTGGCCGCCAGCGCCAAGGAATTCGACGGGTCCGGCTATGACCTGATCTGCTACATGGATTGCTTCCACGACCTCGGCGATCCGGTGGGGGCCGCCAAACATACGCGGGCGGCGCTGAACGACAACGGCTGCTTGCTGCTGGTGGAACCCTTCGCCGGGGATCGGGTCGAGGACAATATCGGCCCGGTCGGTCGCCTGTTCTATGCCGCCTCGACCGCGCTCTGCGTGCCCAATTCGCTGAGCCAGGATGTCGGTCTCGGACTTGGCGCACAGGCCGGGGAAACGCGCCTTGCCGAGGTTCTGAAAGAGGCCGGGTTTGCCCGTGTCCGGCGGGCGACTGAAACGCCGTTCAACCTCGTGATCGAAGCTCGGCCCTGACGCGCGCACGGTCCCGAGCGAAAACCACCCAAGTCGAAAGGACAAGACAATGACCCAGACAACGCAAACCACGATCAACGGTCTCGACACCGCCGCCCTTGGCGGGCTGGTGGACGTGCTGGTGCAAAACCCTCAAGGCGGGCAGGTGACATTCCGCACCGACAGTCACTGGCAGGACGGCGCGCGTGTACTCACGCGGATGGCGGGCTACCGGATCGACGGCCAGAGCGCGCATGCGGATGAGCGCCGCTTCATTCAGCTCTGTGATGAGCCGGTCGAACTCAGCGGCACGGATGCCGCGCCCGGCCCGGCCGAACAGCTGATGCATGCGGTCGCGTCCTGCATCACCGCCACGGCGAATGCCAATGCCGCCTTCATGGGTGTGAAACTCGACCGGCTCAACGTCACGCTGGAGGGCGACATCGACCTGCACGGTATCTTTGGCCTCGATGACAAGATCCGGCCGGGCTTCAAGGCGATCCGCGCCATGATCGATGTCGCGGGCGACGCCGATGAGGCGACACTGCGGGAGATCGCTGAGCGCGGGCTCCGGTTCTCGCCGATGCGCGATAGCGTGCAAAATGGTGTTGCGATAGACGCGCAGATCAGCGCGAGAGTCGCCGATAGAGTGGCCTGAGACAATTGTTGCGCAAGCGCGAACCATTTCAACATCTGTTCGGAGGCCGGAACGACCATGACCCATCGCTTCCGGGAAACCCTCACGCCCCACGACCGCGTGCGCCAGATCATCAAGGAGCCGTCGCGCGTCGTCACCGACAAGATGATCCACCACATGGACGAGTTCGGTCGCCGGTTCATCGCGTGAAACCGGAAAAGCCTCGACAATAAATGCGTCGAATCACTGTGCAATCTGCGGGAGGACAATCGGATCGGGATTATCTTTCTTGTCCCCGGCAAGAGGGAGACCGTGCGTGTCAGCGGATATGCGGCAAAGAGCCGTGAGTGGGCGTGGAACGAAATGGATGCTTCAATCGCGTCTTTGGGAGCCAAGCAAATGGCCAGACACTGATGGCATACCAACGCTGGCCGAGACGATGAAGCGATATGGAATCTGTCATGCTAATCCCGAGGCCAAGCCATCGTCGGTTCAGCGCAAGACCGCTACACACTTCGGTTCTGCCGTTCGCCAAACGGCGGAAAAGTCCCGCATTGCCGTTCATGCAAGAAATGCTGCACGATCCCCGGATGGCCGCTTTGACGCACTGCGCCGCAGCATCGCCCCAGCGCTTGAATGGCCGGTTTGGCATCAAGGCGAAGACCCGATATTTCCCCGGCCGCCACGGCGCTCGACTTGCGCACGGCGCCGCAAAATTGAAACCTGACGCCGCTCGAGGCGCCTCATTCGACCACGAATGTCGGCACGAAGCTCGGAGGGGCGAGGGAACCTTCGGGACCGATGACATGGACATTCTGCGGCGTAACAAGCTCGATCCGCGGCCCCGCGTGACGATAGGACAGGTTCTGCTCGACCGCGCGCACTGCCATTTCGATGGCGAGCCGTCCCTGGAGAACCGGAAAATCCGTCGGTGCGGCGATGATCCGGCCGCGCCGCAGCGCGCGGTATACCGCGTGCGTCATGTAGTCCGAAACGATCCCGATGCTGTCCGACAGTCCGCGGGAGCGCAGGATGGAAACCGCCGCCTCGGCCATGGGCGCGCTGCCCACCAGATAGTCGATCTGCGGGTAGCTTTCGAGAACTTCCTCCACCAGGAGCACCTGAATTTCCCTGCCGGTATCACCGTAACGGGTGACGACCACGCTGGCCGAACTGTCTTCGATGGCATCGCGGAACCCGCTATCGACGAACCGCACCCACCCCGCCCCTTCGGGCCCCGGAAACCACGCCACATCGACCGGCGGCGCGCCTTTCGGGTGTCTGGCGGCCACAACCTCTCCGGCCGCATGGCCCATGTCATACCACGAGACGGCCGCCTTGGCCGCGATCCCCTCGTCCGCGATGTCGTTGACCGCGCCGATGACCGGGATGCGCTCGGAGATCGACCTGAGCGCGGGGGTCAACCCGTCGAACGAGACCGTCGCCACGATCAGCGCATCCGCGCCTTCTGACACGCACTGCGTGATCTGTTCGATCTGGCGGTCGAGATTGGGATAGCCGCCGGCATCCAGCAGGCGGAATCCGACCCCCAGACGCCGCGCTTCCTCGACCATGCCGTAGTTGAAGCTGAGGTAATACGCGTCCTTCATGTGCGGCAGCGAAACGCAGAAGGTCCAGTGCTGCGCGGCCTTGTCCAGCGGCTCGTAATCGCGGACGACAGCGGCGCTGGAATAGTCGAACGGAGTCGTGCGCACCTCGAGCCGCCAAGGCTCGGCCGCGAGCGGAAGAGGCAACAGCAGGCAGCACAGAACCCAGCGCAGCATCATCTTTTTCCTTTCCGTCCTGCCAAAGCTGTATACCCTGAGACCCCATACGGCAATCGCACGGGGCCAGGCAGCGGGATGTTCCGAAACTTCGGATTGGGCGCAAGACTCCTGCTGGCCTTCGTTGTCATCGCGGGCCTTCCGGTGATCGCGAACGTCTTCGGCTGGTTCGAATTGCGCGATGTCGCGCGGGTGCAGACCGAGATGATCGGCGAAACCATTCCCGCCATCGCCGAGGTGCGCGGCATCGCCGAGGAAAGTGCGCGTATCGTGTCGCTGGCACCCGAGCTGGCGCAGATCAGGACGCAGGCGGAACGCCGGAAACGCTCGGAATTCCTGCTGGCACAGATCGACGCGCTGGAACAAAGGCTGCAGCAGAGCGGATCGCAGGCAAGGCCGGATTACGGCGGACTGCTGGCGACGCTGCGGATGGTGGGCACGCAGATGAACGCACTCGACCGGCTGGTGAGCCGGCGGATCTTGCTGACCGAAGAGCGCGATCACACGCTTGCGCTTGTCCGCGAGGCGATCAACGCCCTGCTGGAAATGGCGGACACGCTGGTGGCGAACGCTCAGATGGGAACATCCGCGGTGATCTCGAACATCTATGACCTCAGCCCCGGCCGAGGGCAGCAGCAGCAACGGCTGGACGCGCTGGACAAGCTGATCGAGGTCGATCTGTTCCAGCTGGGGCTGATGTTCGAACTGCGGTCGCGCACCTCGGAAATCGGGCTTCTGGCCAACCGGATCACCGGCATCCGGGACGCCGCGGCGCTGGAGCGGGTCGAGGGGGAGCTGGCCGAGCGCGTCGACATCGTGAAACGGCGCATCGCCTCGGTGCGCGATCCGGGGCGCGCCGCGCAGGCCGCCGACCTGCTTGCGCGTATCAGCCTTCTGGTGGAATCGCTTCCGCAGGAAGCCAATGTCTTCGCGGCCTCGGCCGACATCCTGCGTCTCGACGATCTGATCGCGGAAAGTCAGGACACCTTGCGCAATACCTCGGCGTTGCTGGGCCGGGAGGCGGACGCGCTTGCGCTGTCGGCGCAGGGGCGGGCCACCGCACTGGGAGCCAGGTCCACGGCGGCGATCCGGGACGTGCAGGCGCGCAGCCTGTTTTCCGGCGGGATAGCCATGCTGATATCGTTTCTGGTGCTCTGGTTCTACATTCGCGGGAACGTCACGCGGCGGCTGGACCGGCTGTCTGACCGGATGGCATCGCTGGCCGCCGGGCGCCTGCACGGTGCCGTGCGGCCCGTAGGCACGGACGAAATCGCCCGCATGGAAAGGTCGGTCGAGTTCTTCCGCCAGCAGGCGCTGGCGAACCTTGCCCTTCAGGACGAGCGCGACCGCAACGCACGGGAACTGCTGCATCACCGTAACGAATTGCAGCGGCTGGTAAACGAGCAGACCGAGGAGCTGCGCGGCGAGGTGACCGCACATGCCGCAGCGCGCGACCGGGCCGAGGCGGCGACGCGGGCCAAGTCGGAATTCCTCGCGATGATGAGCCACGAGATCCGTACGCCGATGAACGGCGTTCTGGGTATGCTGCGCAATCTGTCGCACAACCTGAAAGGCGCCAGGCAGACCGAGGACGTGCAGGCCGCGCTGTCGTCCGGGGAAAGCCTGCTGGCGCTGCTGAACGATATCCTTGACTATTCGCGCGCCGAGGGCGGCGAGTTTCCGAACGCCGTGCAGGTGTTCTCCGTCGCCGGTCTGGTCAACGATATCGACCTGCTGATGCGCCCCAACGCACAGGAGAAACAGGTGCAACTGCTGGTGGACATCCCTTGCGACATACCGCAGGCGGTGTCCGGCGACATGGTCAAGCTGCGCCAGATCCTGTTCAATCTGGTGTCCAACGCGCTCAAGTTCACCGCCAGCGGCGAGGTCGTGCTGCGGGTGCGGCGGCAGATATCGGGCGACTGCGAGGATCAGTATTTCTTCGAGATCAGCGACTCCGGCAAGGGGATTTCGCCGGAGGCGCTCGAACGCGTCTTCGAGCCGTTCGAGCAGGAGGATCCATCGCGCACCTATGGCGGCACCGGGCTGGGCCTTGCGATCTGCCGCAGGTTCGCCGATGCGATGGGCGCGACGCTGAACGCCGAAAGCGCACCAGGCGTCGGATCGGTCTTTACCCTGCGCGTTCCGCTGAAAATGGCGGATGCGGCCCTGCTGCCGGGGCCGGCGAACCCGTCGGCCATTCGTGCGGTCGAGCCGCTTGACGTTCTGGTGGTCGAGGACCATGACATCAACCGGAAGGTCGCCCGCAGCTATCTGGAGCGGATGGGTCATTGCGTGATCTGCGCCGCCACCGGCGAAGAGGCCCTGGAGCGGCTGGCCGAGCGGCGGTTCAATCTGGTGTTGCTGGATGTGAACCTGCCGGGCATGAGCGGCCTCGACGTCGCCCGAAGCATCCGCGCCAATCCGGATCCCGCCATCGCGGCGCTGCCGTTGATCGCCATTTCGGCCCATGCCGCCCCCGACCAGATCGACGGCCATCTTGCCGCGGGAATGGATTGTTTCGTGGCCAAACCGGTTTCGCCCGAGCGGCTGTCCGCGGCGATTGCCGATGTGCTGTCGGGGCGTCGGCGCGGGGTTTTTCCGTCCTCGCGCAGCCCGGCACCGCGGTCGCAAGACGGGCGCCCACAGCTGCTTGCCGCCTCGGCCGATGATCTGGGCGCGTCACACGCCCTGAAGATCGCGCGACTTTACCTGGACCGGCTGGACGAGGATATGAGCCTGATCCGCAAGGCGGCCGGGAACCATGAGATGCCCCAGCTTGCCAGCCATGCCCATCGCGCCCTGGGGGCGGCGGCGAATTTCGACCTGCACAATCTGATCGTATGCTTCGGTGCCCTCGAACAGGCGGCGATACGGGGCCAGAAGGACAGGATCGGCGATCTGGTAACGGACGCCGGAAATCTGGCCCGGCGCGCCGCGTCCGAGATGAGCGCGGAAATTGACCGGCTGCAGGGCGCGGAGGCCGATCAGCCGATCGCGGCGGTGAACACGTAGCCTTCGCCATGCGAGGTCGTGATGAAACGCGTCGCCTTGACGTCATCGCCCAGCTTCTGGCGCAGGCGCTTTATCAGCACGTCGACGGTGCGTTCTGACGCGCCATCCTGGCGATGTGCGAAACCAATCATGATTTCGTCGCGGCTCAGCACTTCGCCGGGGTGGCGGACGAGGACGCGCAGCACCTCGTATTCGCCGCGCGTGAGGGGGATCGGCGCGTCGTCCGGCCCGCGCAACTGGCGCGCGACGATGTCGAAAACGAAGCCTTCGAACCGGATGATGCGGCGGTTGATGTGGCGCAACTGCGTCGTGCGCCGCAAAAGGTTCTTGATGCGCGCCAGAAGCTCGCGCCGGTTGAAGGGCTTGCAGACATAGTCATCCGCGCCGATTTCCAGGCCGACGATGCGGTCCACGTCGTCGGTCAGCGCGCTGATCAGGATGATGCCCACCTCGGACAGCGCGCGCTGTTCGCGGGTGATCTGCAAGCCGTCCTTGCCCGACAGGTTGATGTCGATCAGCAAGAGATCGGCAGGGTCCGCCGACAGGATGGCTTCGGCATGATCGGCACTGTCGGCCTGGCTGATGCGATAGCCGCTCTGGTCCAGATAGGCGGCAAGGGTCGCCCGCGTGACCGGCTCGTCCTCGACAATCAGAATGTGCGCAGTGTCGGTCATCGCAACCCCAAAAAACATCATCCCGGTTAACAAATTTTCACAACTATTGCCACTCTGTTCATCGCCCATGTCTGACGTGTTCACAACCCGCAGGTAAGATCATGGCGAGGGAACAACGCTTCCCGCTCGACAAGAATGGCGGGCATTCACCCGCCGCAACCAACGGGGAATATCCATGAAAACGACCAGAACCTTGCTTTCGACCGTCGCCGTCCTGGCCATGACCAGCCAGATGGCCGCCGCCGAGGATTCGAGCGATCCGATCATCATTCCGGTGCATAACTGGTCCAGCCAGATCGTCATGAGCCATATTTTCGGCAACATGCTGGAATTGGCCGGCAACAGCGTCGAATACGTCTCGACCGACAGCCAGGCGGTTTACGAGGCGATCCGGCTTGGCGATGCGACGCTGGAACTGGAAGTGTGGGAAGGGGCGTTTGGCGCCTCCTTCGACGCGGCGCGCGAAAAGGGCGGCATCCACGATGCCGGCGATCATGACGCGGTCACGCGCGAGGATTGGTGGTATCCCGCGTGGACCAAGGAGGCCTGCCCCGGCTTGCCGGACTGGAAGGCATTGAACGAATGCTCGGCCATCTTCGCCACGCCCGAAACCGGCGAACAAGGCCGTTTCCTGGGCGGTCCCGTCGACTGGCTGAAGCACGACCAGGAACGCGTGGACGGCATGGACCTTGATTTCGTGGTGGTGAATGCCGGGTCCGCCTCGGCGCTCTGGGCCGAGGTTGCGGCAGCGGAACGCACCAAGACGCCGATCGTCCTCTTCAACTGGACGCCGAACTTCGCCGAAGCGGTCTGGCCCGGAGAATTCGTCGAATTCCCGGCATGGGAAGCGGGATGCGATACTGATCCGTCCGTCGGGCTGCATCCGGACGTGACCTATGATTGCGGCAATCCGGCCGACGGTTACCTGAAAAAGGCCGCTTGGGACGGGATGAAGGACAAGTGGCCGCAAGCCTACTGCATCCTCGAAAAAGTCTCTTTCACCAACCCGCAGATCGCGGAAATGGCCAAGCTTGTCGATATCGACGAGATGGAGCCCGAAGACGCGGCCGCCGCCTGGATGGATGAGAACGAGGAAACCTGGAAGCCCGCCGTCGAGGCGTGCCAGGCCTGAGGCGCCCCCGCCGGAGCATCGCCTTGCCTGATGCTCCGGCACCCTCATGCCGGGCTGCGATCCGCAAATGCATCCGGCTCCGGCCCCAACCCTGCAACCGCCGCCTGTCCTGCGACCAACGGACTGGCGGCCCGATCCGAGGATGATTCCCCGCATGTCCGCCCCCGAGCCCGTTATCTCCTGCAAGAGTGTCTGGAAACTCTTCGGCCAAAACGCAGAGCACTACCTCTCGACGCTGAGAGGCGCGCCCAGTTTCCAGTCGATCCGCGAGGCGGGCTATATCGCTGCTGTCCGCGATGTGACGCTGGATATTCCGCGCGGCGAGATGCTGGTCATCATGGGTCTGTCGGGGTCCGGAAAATCCACGCTGGTGCGGTGCCTGTCCCGCCTCATCGACATCACCGGCGGCGAGGTGCGGGTCGACGGGCAGGATATCGGCGCGCTGAAGGAAAAGGACCTGATCGAGCTGCGGCGCAACAAGATGGGCATGGTCTTCCAGAGCTTCGGCCTGCTGCCCCATCGCACCGTTCTGGACAACGTCGCCTTCCCGCTCGAGATGCGCGGACAGGACCGCCACACCCGCCGCGCCCGCGCGCTGGAGGTGATCGAGCTGGTCGGTCTGGCGGGCCGCGAGGACTACTTCCCGCGCGAGCTCAGCGGCGGGCAACAACAGCGCGTCGGTATCGCCCGCAGCCTGGCGATCGAGCCGGACATCTGGTTCCTGGACGAGCCGTTTTCGGCACTGGACCCGCTCATCCGGCGCGAGATGCAGGACGAATTCCTGCGCCTTCAGGAAATGCTGGGCAAGACCATCGTGTTCATCACCCATGATTTCGACGAGGCCCTGCGCCTTGCCGACCGCATCGCCATCATGAAGGACGGCGCGGTGGAGCAATGCGACCGGCCCGACCGGATCGTGATGAACCCGGCGACCGAATACGTCGCCAAGTTCACCCGCGAGATCGACAAGGCACGGGTGGTGCGCGCCTCGGCCCTCATGCAGCCGGTGGGTGGCACGGCGCTGACCGGGGACGCCGTCGAAGGTCATCAGACGATCCACGATCTGGCCCGGCTGATCATCAACGACCCGCGCGAGGCGCTTCCGGTGGCCGGCAAGGACGGCGCCCTGATGGGCGTTCTGCAGCGCCAGGCGGCCATCGAGGTTCTGCTGGGGGATCACGCATGAGCCTTTCAGCAACCGACACGCCTCCGGTCGGCACCGGGCTGACCCGAATCCGCATGGCGCAGATCCTGCTGTTGGTCGCAATGGCCCTGATCGTTTCCAAGGCCGTGCTGCCTGCCGGGCTGATCCGCCCGCCCGAATGGCTGGTCTGGCCGTTCGCCGACTGGATCAACGCGGCCTTCAGGTTCATGCGCGACGACCTTGGCCTGATCCACGTCACCCGCGCCTTTGCCGACGGGGTCGAATGGTTGCTCGATATCACGGCGAACCTGCTTTACGGCAAAAGCCGCTGGCCGCACATCGGCCCGATCCCGTGGACGGTGATCGCCGCCAGCGCGGCCGTCATCGGCTATGCGCTGCAGGGCTGGCGGCTGGCGCTGCTGTCGGGCGGCACGTTCTGCTGGATCGCGATCATGGGCCAGTGGACATGGTCGATGGAAACACTGTCGGTCATCGTGGTCGCCGCGCCGTTTTCCATCCTGACGGGGCTGCTCATGGGCATTGCTACATGGCGCTCGGCCCTGTTCGAAAGACTGCTGAACCCGGTTCTGAACATCGCCCAGTCGATGCCGCATTTCGCTTACATGATTCCGGTCGTCGTGTTCATCGGTGTCGGGCCCAAGGCCGGCGCGGTCGTCACCATCATATTCTCGGTTCCGCCGATGATCCGCATGACGCTGCTGGGGCTCAAGAAAGTCTCGAACGAGGTGATCGAGAGCGGCAAGATGTCCGGCGCGACGCAGCTGCAACTGCTGTGGTCGGTACGCATTCCGACGGCACGCACCGATATCCTGGTCGGCGTGAACCAGGTCATCATGCAATGCCTGGCCATGGTGGTTCTGGCAAGCTTCATCGGCATGCCGGGCCTGGGGCAAAAGCTGCTGCAACTGCTTCAGGCGCTGAAGATCGGACGCTCGGTCGAGATCGGCATCACCATCGTGCTGCTGGCCGTGATGCTCGACCGCTGCTCGAAAGCGTGGGCGACGCGCCAGCCGCAGCATTTCGAGAAGGGAACGCCGTGGTTCGTGCGCCATCGCTATGCGCTGATCTGGGCGGCGCTCACGCTGGTGCTTTGGGGGCTGGCGCAGGTCTTTCCCCTGTTCGACCAGATCAGCCGCCGGCAGGCACTCAGCGTCGCGGGGCCGCTGGATGCGGTGGTGGACTGGTTCATCGTCGCGGTCGATCCGATCACGCAATGGCTGCGCTGGTTCCTGATCGTCTGGGTGCTGATCCCGCTGCGCGACGCATTCCTGTTCGCACCGTTCTCGGCGGTGCTGATGCTGATCGCCGCCGCGGGCTGGGCCGTGGGCGGGCTGCGTTCGGCCGCCGTCTGCGTCACGTTCTTCGCTTTCATCGCGATGTCGGGCTGGTGGGACCGGGCGATGATCACCGTCTATACCGTCACCGTGTCCGTCGCCATCGCCGCCGCCATCGGCTTTCCGCTGGGCATGTGGGGGTCGCGGAGCGAGCCGCGCGCGCAACGGGTGCTGCTTCTCTGCGACACGTTCCAGACCTTCCCCAGCTTCATCTATCTCATTCCCGTGGTCATGCTGTTCGGGGTCAATGACGTCGCGGTCGTCGGCGCGGTCGTGCTTTTCGCTGCCGTCCCGCTGATCCGCTACACCATTGAGGGCCTGCGCGGCGTGCCTCACGAGATGATCGAATCCGCCGAGATGTCGGGCGCGACCTATGGGCAGACGATGTGGAAAGTCCGCCTGCCGCTGGCATTGCCGACGATCATGGTAGGGGTCAACCAGTCGGTGATGTTCTCGCTCTTCATGGTCATCATCGCGGCCTTCATCGGCACGCAGGATCTGGGGCAGGAAATGCAGCGCGCGCTCAGTTCTTCCGATGTCGGGAAGGGGCTGGTGCTGGGGACGGCCGTGGCTTTCATGGGGCTGCTGGTTGATCATCTGGTCCAGACATGGGGCGCAAGGCGGCGGGCGCTGCTGGGCCTCTGACGTCGATTGCTTCAAGCGCGGCGGTGCCCCAATTTCGGTGCATCCGGTGTTCGTGACGCCTTCGCGCGTCACGCCTGCCGGGCAGGCGAAAGCGTAGGGAAAGAAAACGTCGGGAAAGACGGAGCGCGGGGCGGTGGCGACGTCAAGGCTCGCTTACAGGCGGCCCAGCACGTCGCGTGGCCCCCCCGTCCGCTACCACGGACGGTATGGCCGCCGGCCATGGGCGGCATTGGTCATTGGCAACACCTATCAGCCAGGGTTCGAGGTATCGGAGCCATGCCATCCCGAGACGGCCTGCGCGGGGCACTATAGTTGCCGTTCATGCCTTTCCCCCCTGGTGCGTCATCATGCGGCGCAACGTATTGCACATTTCCGCCTGGGCCTGCGCGCGGCCCTTGTAGCTGCCGTTCTCCGGCAGGAGCATGAAGACCTGCGGCAGGTCAGGTGACTTCCGGAAGATGATCCTTGCCGTCCAGCCGTCATTCTCTTCGCGGATGCTGAGAGCCACTCGCCGAAGTCGAGGCTGGTTGTCACCTGGCGATCTGCGCGTAAATTTAGCGCGTGTAGCAAGCGGCAGTTCCGCTCTGCACTGCCGACCTCCGGATGTTCCATGATGCTGCGCAAGGCACGAATGGCCGGTTCGGTTCAGCTGCGTCGCAGCAACGGTCGCCATGACGAGTGGCAGCACAGGGCCGATTGCATCAGTAAACGCATCTTTTCTTCGAACCCGCCCCGGGCAGTGTCGAGCTGCAGGGTCGACAGGTTCCTTGAATTGGGTGGGCCCACTCCGAGATATTGCACGGATCCCATGAGAAAGCAGGCTGCAAGCCATCTTCTGAACGAATGTGGGTATCGAAAGCGGGTGATCCTGCTGTTCGTCTCGCCATCGGGCGGAAAGCTGTGGCGAACGCGCTGCTGTTTAGACAAACCGAGCCACCTCACTAATCGCCATCTGTTGCCAAGCGCGACGCGCCTTGCCTCTGGGGGCACGCGGAACTTCCGACAGTGGCGGCACGTTTTGTCTAAATCGCGACGTCACCTTCATGGAGGAAGCCTTGATGCCATCAACCGTCCCGCTCTCCGCCGCGCAGCCGCCGTTTCCGGGCAATCCGGGGCCGCGCGATCCTGGTATGCCGGATCCGGCGCCGCCACCTTCCGAAGTGCCGACCGATCTGCCGCCGGAGAATGTGCCGCAGCCGCCGGACGAGACGCCGAACGATCTGCCCAACGAGACGCCGCCGGAGCCGCCGCGCGAGGTGCCCGACCAATGAGCGCCAGCGCCGGGCAGCGTCAGCGGAGGCTGCGCAGCAGTTCCAGAGAAGGCTCGCCCGTTGCCGGCCTGCCCGTTGCGGCCTGATAGGCCCGAATGGCGTCGCGCGATTTCGGCCCGATGACGCCGTCGCTGCCGTCGGTGTCGAAGCCCCGTGCCGTCAGGCTTCTCTGCAGCGTGATGCGGTCGTCTTTCGTCAGCCCGTTCGCATCCGGCGGGAAGCTGCCGCGCAGCGGTCCGGCGCCGCCGATGCGGTCCGCCAGATGGCCGACGCCGATCGCGTAGGAATCGGAATTGTTGTAGCGCTTTATGACGCCGAAATTCGGCGTGACATCAAAGCTGGGGCCGCCGGCCTGTGGCTGGACGATGCGCGTTGCCCCGGCAGGGTCGGCCGCCTCGCGCCCCCACGTCATTCCGCGGGACCAGCCGTTTCTGGCGAGGTAGGCCGCAGTCGAGGCCAGCGCATCCGACGGATCGTCGGACCATATGTCGCGCCGCCCGTCGCCGGTAAAATCGACGGCGAACTGCTGATAGGATGTCGGGATGAACTGCGTGTGCCCCATCGCGCCGGCCCAGCTTCCGATCATGCGCTCGGCGGTGATGTCGCCGCTCTGGATGATTTTCAGCGCCGCGACGAGCTGCTTTTCGAAGAATGCGCCGCGCCGCCCGTCGAAGGCTAGGGTCGAGGTGGACGAAATGACGGGCACATCGCCGCGCCGTTCGCCGTAAAAGCTTTCCAGTCCCCAGATCGCCGTGATGATGCGCGCATCGACGCCGTAACGCTCTTCCAGCGCGGCCAGCGTCGGCCGGTGGCGGGCAAAGGCGATGCGGCCCTTGGATACTCTTTCGTCCGAGGCGGCGATGGCCAGATAATCCTCGAGCGTCCGGGTGAATTCGGTCTGGTTGCGGTCCCGGGTGATGACGCCGGGCAGATAGCCCGCGTCGCGGAACCCCCGGCTGAGCGTGCCGTCGCTGATGCCATGGCCGCCCGCGCGGGCGCGGAAGCTGGCCACCCAGGCATCATATCCCGCATTCGGAACCGGCCGCAGATCCTCCGCCAGCGGTGTGCGTGCCTCCGCGCGGTCGAGGCCGCGCATGTCGCCGCAAGCGGCGAGCCCCAGCGCCGCGATGGAAATGCCGAAATGTCGCCGTGTCATGCTCATGGGTTTGCCTGCCTGTGTGTTGCCCGAACGTCTGCCCGCCCAGCATAGCGGAGGGGCGTGGGCGACAAAAGCGGGCGCGCGGGCGCGGCCCGCATTCCGCCGGCGGATCGGTGCTGTGTCGGGTCTGCATTAATACATCTTTAACGGTATCAAAGTTATTGCATAACTCTTCAAGATAGCGCAACACCGCGCGGCAGGCACGAAGCCGGGCACAGGACGAGTGCCCGCGACAGACGGATGAAGGGCGGCGCAGGCGACATGTCCCATAGCATGCTGGAGCGCAGCCTCACCCGCTTGCTCAAGCTCAAACGCGCGCAGAAGCGCGGTATTCAGCTCGCGGCCGACGCGCTTTTGCTGGTGCTGAGCTACGTGTCCGCCACGCTGCTCAGCGGCGCGGAGATGTCGGCCATGGCGCGCGCCGAATTCTGGGTGGTGCCGCTCGTGTTCGTCCCCGTCAGCCTGTTCATCTTCGTGCGGCTGGGGTTCTACCGCGCGATCGTGCGCTACCTGACGACCCAGTTGCTGATCACGATCCTGATCGGCGTCCTGGCATCTGCGGTGGTTCTGTTCGCGGCAGTCAACCTGGTGCAGGCGCCCGTGGCCTGGAACGTGGCGATCATTCACGCGTTGATCGCAATGTGCGTTCTGGGCGGGCTGCGCATGGCCCTGCGCGAATTGCTGCAGCGGCACCTGTCAACCGGGCGCAGCCCGGTCGTGATCTACGGGGCCGGGACATCGGGACGCCAACTGGTCAGCTCGCTTCGCGAACAGTCCGAATTCCGGCCCGTCGCCTTTGTCGACGACGCGGCCGAGCTGCGCGAATCCGAGGTGTGCGGCCTGCGTGTCCATGACCCCGCTCGGCTGGCGCGGCTGATCCACATGCACGGGGTCAAGATGGTGCTTCTGGCGGTTCCCAGCGCCTCGCGCGCGGAGCGGCGCGAGATCGTCGAGCGGCTGGAGCGGCTGCCGGTGCGTGTCCAGACCATTCCCGGCATGTCCGACATCGTCACCGGCAAGGCCCGCGTGAGCGACCTGCACGATATCGCCATCGAGGATCTGCTGGGCCGCGATCCGGTGCCGGGGCTGGAGCCGCTGATGCGCGGCAATATCCACGGCAAGGTGGTGATGGTTACCGGCGCCGGCGGCTCGATCGGGAGCGAGTTGTGCCGCCAGATCATCCAGCAGGCGCCGGATACGCTTGTGCTGTGGGAGCTGTCGGAACTGGCGCTTTACACCCTGAACGACGAGTTGAGCGAGATGATCGCGGCGCAGCGGCTGAACATCCGGCTGGTGCCGCTGATCGGATCGGTGCAGAATCCCCGCCGACTGCGCGCCGCGCTGGAGCGGTTCGGCGTGCAGACGATCTATCACGCCGCCGCCTACAAGCATGTCCCGCTGGTCGAGCAGAATGTCGTCGAAGGGCTGCGCAACAACGTCTTCGGCACCAAAGTCGTCGCCGATGCGGCGATCGCGGCAAGGGTCGAGGCGGCGATCCTGATTTCCTCCGACAAGGCGGTGCGCCCGACCAACATGATGGGCGCGTCCAAGCGTCTGGCCGAGCTTGTTTTTCAGGCCGCGGCGCAGCAGCCGTCGCAAACGGTCTTTTCCATGGTGCGCTTCGGCAATGTGCTGGGCTCGTCCGGCTCGGTCATCCCGCGCTTTCGCCGGCAGGTCGAGCGGGGCGGCCCGATCACCGTCACGCATCCGCGCATCACGCGCTATTTCATGACCATTTCGGAGGCCGCGCAACTGGTCATACAGGCCGGCGCGCTGGCAACGGGGGGCGATGTCTTCGTTCTCGACATGGGCGAGCCGATCCGGATCCTCGATCTGGCCGAGCAGATCGCGCGCCTCAGCGGCCTCACTTCCTACCGGGTTCCCGCAGGCGCGCCATGCGGGAAGGCCGCGGACAAGGGCGAGGGCGATATCGCCATCTGCTTCACGGGGCTGCGCCCCGGCGAGAAGCTGTATGAAGAGCTGCTCATCGGCGGCGCGGCGGGCCGGACCGTGCATCCGCGCATCCTGACCGCCAGCGAAACCTGCATGCCGCCCCGGCAGCTGGCGCTTCTGCTGGATCAGGTGCTGGCCGCTTGCCACGCGCAGGACATCGCCGCGCTGCGGCGCATCATCGGCGCGGCGCAGATCGGCTACAGCCCGACCAGCCCCGCGGCCGACCTTCTGTGCGCCGACATCATGCCGCCGCCGCGCGCGGCGCTCACCGCGGCCGAATGAGCAGATACCCGCGCGCTGAGGGTCTGAAGCCACACCTGCCGCATAACCGTGCCCCGCAGGCCAGCGCAGCGTTGCCGCCCGTGCGCAGATGTGTCAGAACCACTGACGACGACGATCCAGAACGCACGAGTTATCCATGACCGATTACGCCGCCCGCCGAACGATGATGGTGGACACGCAGGTCCGCCCTGCCGATGTGACCAAGTTCCCGATCATCGACGCCATGCTGAGCGTTCCGCGCGAGGCGTTCGTGCCCCGCGCGCTGCGCGAAGCCGCCTATGTCGGCGAGAACCTCGACCTGGGCGGGCGCCGCACCGTGCTGGAGCCGCGCACCCTGGCCAAGATGCTGGATGCGCTGGACATCGTCAGGGACGAGCTGGTGCTCGATATCGGCAGCGCGATGGGTTATTCCGCCGCCGTCATCGCCCGCATGGCCGAAGCCGTGGTCGCCCTGGAAGAGGACGAGGCGCTGTGCAAGGAGGCGCAGGCGCTGCTGCTGGAACATGGCGCCGACAGCGTGATCGTGCATCACGCGCCCCTGACCGAGGGCGCGGCCGAACACGGCCCCTACGACGTCATCATGATCGAGGGTGGGGTCGAGGACGTGCCGGCCGCGCTGATGGACCAGCTCAAGGACGGGGGGCGCATCGGCTGTCTCTTCATGGAAGGCGCGCTGGGTGCGGTGCGGATCGGATACAAGTCGAATGGACGGATCAGCTGGCGTGTCGCGTTCAACGCGAGCGCCCCGGTGCTGCCGGGCTTCGAAAAGCAAGCGGCGTTTTTGCTCTAGCATAACCGCCTCGGGAAGGATGACACGATGACCAAAGTGACGGAGCTGAACAGCGGGCGCCCGACGCGCCGCCTTGGCGCCACGCTTCGCCGGATTGTGGTGGCGGGGGCGGTGACGCTCGCCGCGCCGGTCGGGCTTTCGGCCGAGACACTGGCCGATGCGCTGGCCGGGGCCTACAATACCAGCGGCCTCCTGGAGCAGAACCGCGCCCTGCTGCGCGCCGCGGACGAGGACGTGGCCAGCACCATCGCGCGACTGCGCCCGATCATCAGCTGGAGCACCGACGTCACGCGCACCTACTCCAACACGTCGGTCAGCGGGCTCACCGTCGGCGGGCGCAGCAGCGGCGCGACGAACCTCAATGCTGGGCTGGTGGCCGAATGGCTTCTCTACGATTTCGGCCGCACGCGGCTGAGCATCGACGCCGCCAAGGAAATCGTGCTGTCCACCCGCCAGACCCTTGTTGCCGTCGAGCAGGAGGTTCTTCTGCGGGCGGTGCAGGCGTATATGAACGTGGAGCGCAGCAGGCGCTTTGTGTCGCTGCGGCGCAGCAACCTGCGCGTGATCGACGAATCGCTGCGCGCCGCGCGCGATCGTTTCGATGTGGGCGAGGTGACGCGCACGGACGTCGCTCAGGCCGAAGCGCGCCTGTCGCTCTCGCGCAGCAACCTTGCCCAGGCCGAGGGCGATCTTCAGCGTGCCATCGAGGAATATCTCGCCGTCGTCGGCCATGCGCCGGGCGATCTGGCGCAGCCCCCGGTTCCGGCGCTGACCCGCAGCGAAGAAACTGCCAAGCTGATCGCGCTGCGCAGTCACCCCCAGATGCTGAGCGCGCAATATGACGTGGCGGCGGCCAGGATCAATGTTCTCGTGGCCGAGGCGGCGATGAACCCGCGCATGACCCTCAGCGCATCGGTCGGCGTGACCGAACGCCTCGATCGCAGCACCACGAACGATACCGGTACCATCGGCGTTCAGGTGGGCGGCCCGATCTACCAGGGCGGCGCACTGGCCTCGGCCAAACGGCGCGCCTATGCGCAGCGCGACGCCCAACTGGGCGTGCTGCATCAGACGCGCGATCGGCTGGTCCAGAATGTCGGCAATGCCTATGCCAACCTCGAAGCCGCGCGTGCCACCGCCGTTGCCGCGGCCGATCAGGTGCGCGCCGGCCGCGTCGCCTTCGAAGGCGTCAACGAAGAGGCCAAGCTGGGCGCGCGCACCACGCTTGACGTGCTGAACGCCGAGCAGGAATATCTGGATGCGCAAGCCAACCAGATCTCGGCGCAGGCGAATGTCGTGATCGCAGCCTATGCCGTGCTGGAGTCGATGGGCGAATTGACGGTGCGCGATTTGAACCTGGCTGTGCAGACCTATGATCCGACCATCTATTACAGCCTCGTGGACCAGGCGCCTGCCGCGCTGAGCCAGCGGGGCAAAATGCTGGACCGCGTGCTGAGCAAGATCGGAAAACAGTAAAACCGCACCTATCGGTTGTGCGAATGTGCCGCTGCCGCTAGACTTCGGGATGAGGCAAAAGTGGTGGCAAAACATGTCTGATCCCGTGACCAATGTGGAAATCGAGGATGTCCTGACGTCGATCCGGCGGCTGGTCTCGAACGAGGAGCGGCCGAAACCGGCTTCTGCGACTCCGGCGGCGCCAACGCGCGCGGCCGGTCCTGACCGTCTGGTTCTGACGCCGTCTCTGCGTGTCGATGCCGCGGACACCTGCGCGCAGCCGCGCCCGGAATTCAGGCACGGGGCGAGCCGGGCAGACCCGGGCCGAACCGGCAAGGCAAGCACCGGCGCCGAGGCGTCTCCGGCCAGGGAGCGCGTCGGAATGCGTGCCGCGCCCGATGACAACGCGGCGCTCCGGGCCCGCGTGGCCGAACTGGAAGAGGTGGTGGCGCGGCAGGGCGACGCGTGGGAACCGGATGGAGTTCTGGGCGACGCAAACTCCGGCGGCCCGGTCGGGCCGCTGCCATGGGAGGACACGGAGGAGGACAGCGCCGACGCGCCGGATGCTGCGGCGCTTGAAGAGGCGAGCGTTGCCGCGGACGAATCCCGAGGCGGTGCGTTTTCCGATGGATTCGCCGCGCATGAGGCCGCTGATGCACCCTCTGCCCAGGCCGGCGCCGACAACGATATTCCCGCCGCCGGCGAGGATGTTCTCGACGAGGAAGCGCTGCGCGATCTGGTTGCGGATGTCGTGCGCCAGGAACTTCAGGGCGCATTGGGCGAGCGGATTACGCGCAACATGCGCAAGCTGATCCGCCGAGAAATCAACCGCGCGCTGGCCGCGCAGGATGTTCAGTAAGACGTCGCATTGCACCGTCCGGGACAGGCAAATCAAATGGAAAAACCCCGCCACTGGCGGGGTTTTCTGCAAGATCGGCGCGGCCAGTACGGGTCAGGCGGCTTCCGCTTGTGCGGATGCGGCGTTGCGGCGCTCGCTTTCCTCGCGCGACAGCGCGACCGACGTGCGCACGCCCTTGGAGACAAACTCCATCAGCCCTGCGACCACGCGCTCGTTCGGATCAATGCCGGCACAGGACAGCACTTCGCGCCCGTCGCGCGACCTGGCCCAGCGGGCGATCTGATCGGGGCCGTTGCCGTATTTCTTGTCGTCGGAAATGGCATCGTCCAGCGCGGCCAGTACGACAGCCGCAAAAAGTTTGCGTGCCCGGTTGCCTTGCTCGTTGTTGAAGGCGGCACCGTCAACGAAATCTCTCATGATTCGTCCTTTTTTATTGCTCTTGTAATTTTGGCTTGGGGCTGTGTATGGCGAAGTTTTCCCGATTCGGATAGAGCAGGATTGCATACCTTCTATGCAAATTTGACATGGCTTCATCGCATGTTGTGCGATATCTCGTGGTCTTGCCCCCTTGAGTATCGCCATATATAGGGTGTGCCCGAATACCTTCAACCTTTCGTCAGGATTTTGCCAGAATGCCCAAGATCAACGGTAACGAGATCCGCCCCGGCAACGTGCTGGAGCATAACGGCGGTTTGTGGTCGGCCGTGAAGGTCGATCACGTCAAGCCGGGCAAGGGCGGCGCCTTTGCCCAGGTCGAGATGCGCAACCTGCGCAACGGCTCGAAACTCAACGAGCGCTTCCGCTCCGCCGACAAGGTCGAGCGGGTCCGGCTGGAGCAGAAGGACCAGCAGTTCCTGTATGAAGTCGATGGCATGCTTGTCTTCATGGACAGCGAGACGTTCGAGCAGATCGAACTTCCTGCCGAGATCCTGGGCGAGCGGCGCCCGTTCCTGCAGGATGGCATGACCGTGCATATCGAATATCACGAATCCGAGGCGCTGAACGCGACGCTGCCGCAAAAGGTCACCTGCACCGTCGTCGAAACCGAGCCGGTGGTGAAGGGCCAGACCGCCGCCAACAGCTTCAAGCCCGCCCTTCTGGACAATGGCATCAAGGTGATGGTGCCGCCCTTCGTGGGGCAGGACGAGGCCATCATCGTCAACACCGAGACGATGGAATATTCCGAACGCGCCTGACGCCGGACCACCTGCGCAAAAGGCGGGGTGGGCCGAGTATTTTCAGGAAGGTGAAAGCGCCGTCTGGGCCTTAGAGCTCCGTTCGGCGCGCCGCCGTTCAGCGCCAGAGCGCGGCGCGCGAGGCGAAGAGGCCCTGAAGCTTCGACAGCGTCCGGTGGGCCGCGCCCGGCCGCGGCAGCGGGCCGGTCGCCAGCCGCATCAGGACCACCTCGGCCGGGCAGGGCAGACCGGTGACAGGGTCGCGGTAACGCGGATAGTCGATCAGCGCGGCGTGGACGAGCCCGGCTAGCGTAGGCCGGGCGCGGCGCCGTGCGGGAACCCGGCCAAGATCGCTGGTGAGGCCCCAGCCGGCGTAGAATGGTGCGCCCGTGGTCGTGACGGGCAGGTCGCGCAGAAGCGCCTCGAACCCCATCAGCGATGTCATGGTCCAGACCTCATCGACCTCGCGCATGAGCTGCGAAGGATCCGCCCCCGGCAGGACCATGTCGGCAAGACCATCCAGATCCCGCGGATCGACGGCCCCGGTGCGCAGCCCCGCTTCGACGTCCGGATGCGGCTTGTAGAGGATGACGGCACCGGGATTGGCGGTGCGCACCGCACGCAGAAGCCCAATGTTGGTGCAAATCTCGCCTGCGCCGGTGCGGATCGAGGCATCATCCTCGACCTGGCCGGGCACGAGGATGCGGTGGCCGGGCGGCAGGCGCGGAAGACCGCCGCCGAGGTTGTATTTCGTCGCGCACTGCGCGCAGATGCCGGCGATCAGCGCCTCGGCGCGGCGGGTCTGATCGGGGCGCATCCGGGCGCGGTGGGCGATCCAGACTTCCAGATCGCTGGGCTCGCGCGGATTGTAATAGATGCCGCGCGCGTCGCAAACCAGGCTGAGTGGCGGCACCAGCCGCGCGCCAAGACCGCGGGAGCGCAGGAAACCGTCCTCGACGCGGACGGTGCCTTGGGCGGCCGCTTCGCCAGCGTTGGCCCAGACCATGTGACGCGCGCCGTCCGCAGCATCGCCGCCGAACGTTACGGGCCGATAGCGCCCGAAGAACCGCCGCAGGGGCGCGCGCTTCCACAGCCGCATGCCCTGCGCGCACCAGCCGCGGTGATCATCGCGCCAGGCGCGCGTTTCGGCCTCCAGCGTATCGATCGCCTGCTCGATCCCGCACAGGCTGTCGGTGAAGGGGTCGTACCATTTCGGATAGAGGATCATCGCCGCCGCGAAGATCTGCGCGCGGCTCAGAGTGCGGCCCCGGCGCGGCAGGCTCAGCGGGTGCCGATCTTCGGTGAGGCCCCAGCCGGCATAGAAGGGGCGCCCAAAGACTCGGGGGCGGTGCCCGGCGAAGATCGCCTCGAAACCCAGCCCGCTGGAGACGGTGTACACGGCAATGGCGCCTTCCAGCAGGCTCCACGGGCTGACCGGATCCGGCAGGAGGGTGATGCGCCCGGTGGCATCGGCCGGGCCGAAATAGCCGGGGCGGTGGCCGTCGATCGTTTCGGGATGCGCCTTGATCACGATCCGGGCGCCGGGATTTTCCTCCTGCGCATAATAAAGCATCTCGCGAAACGTGTTGGCATCCGCCCCGCCAACACGCACGGCGGCGTCGTCACGGGTCTGGTCGATGACCAGCACGTAACCCGGATCGGGGCAGGGCAGGTCCGGGTCATGGGCGTTGTATTTGCTCAGATGCGCCTCCTGCAGGCGCGCGATGGCAGCGCGCGCCCGGTCCATCAGCGCGGTGTCGTCCAGCGGATGCGTGGCCAGCAGCCGCTCCAGGTCCGAGGGGGCGGAGGCGTCGTAATGCGCGCCGGTGCCGTCGATCAGAAGGCCCAGCGGCGGGCCACCCGCGCGGCCCGGATGCACCGAGCGCAGCCAGGCATCCTCCAGCCGCAAAAGCCGGGCTCCGGTGCGCGCCGCCACCGCCGCGCCGCGATGCGCGTAGGGGCTGTGGCCCCAGACGGCGACCAGATCATCGCCGCCGGGCCAGCCGAGGCGCAATTCGTAGCCCGCAAGCGCCATGATCCGCCGCAGGCGGCGTTGCCGCAGGAACCCGCCGTTGAAATGGAAAACCCGCCGGCGCCCTTCGGCATCGGCGGGATCATGGGCGGCGGGGGCGGGCATCAGCTGCCGCCAAGCGCCGTGCTGGCCGTATCCACGTTGGCAACCACGCCGAGCGAGCCGGTCAATGCGCTGATGACCTTGCTCCACTGCGCGAACGGCGCCTCGGTGACGTAAAGCGTGTCCTGATCGCGCACCAGGAAATCGCGCGCCAGGAACATGCCGGTGGGTTCGGTCAGGTCCAGCAGGTAAACCATGCGCTGATCCCCGACCAGGTCGGCCCGCCCGAGAACCTGGTTGGCGATGCTCGCGGGTTCGTTCCGCAGGATGAAAACGCCGGTGGGATCGGCCGAGGTTGCCTTCAATCCGCCGACCGTCGCGATTGCCTCGATCGCCGAAAGGTTCTGGGTCTCGAAGGTGACGCGCGACTGTGCGCCGGTCGCACCAAGCGCGGTAAAGGCGCGGGTGTCCTGCTCGACCAGGATGCGGTCGCCGCCGCGCAGGGCGATATCGAACTCCGGATATTTGTAGAGATCCTGGAACCACACCTTGCTGCGCTGATTGCCGCGAATGACCGTGATCTGCGCCACTTCCGCGGGAATGACGATACCCCCCGCCGCCGAGAGCATGGCCGAAAGCGTGCGCGTGGGCCGCTCGATCGGATAGACGCCTTGCGCGCCGACCGCCCCGACCAGCGATACGGTTGCGCCATCGCCGGCAAGCCGGCGGACCTGCACCTGCGGGTCGGGCGTCTGTTCGTCCAGCTTGGAGGTGATGATGCGGCGGATCGCTTCGGGAGTGTTGCCGGCGGCGCGGATGCGGCCCGCATAGGGCACGAAGATGAAGCCGCCGCCATCGACCTGCACCTGTTCCAGCACCGTCTGGTTCGCCGCCTCGCCGACCAGCAGCCCGTCATCGACGTTTTCCCAGATCGTCAGGCCCAGGGTGTCGCCCGGCCGGATCGTGTCCGAGCCGAGTTGCCCGGCATTGCGGAAACTTTCGCTGAATCCCAGCGCAGGCTGGACGGCCGTGGCGCGCGTCACCCGATCGTTGACCGCCACGACGAAGGCATCGCCGGACCGCTGCACCGACCCGGCATAGATCTGCTGCTTGTTGGGGCCGACCTGCGGGAGCACGCTGCACGACGCCATGACCATCGCGATCAGCGCAAGGGCAATGGACCGGGTCCACCGGTTGTTCTGGATGCTCACTGCACGGTCTCCTCGGGCTGAATGTCTGCCTCGAACGTCTTCGGTGTCGCCGTCTGCGCAGCGCGTATAGTTGTCAGTTTATCCGCAGGGGAACGGGAAAGAAAGCGCCGGGGCGCGCGCATTTCACTTCACCAGCCGCAACTGTTGCCTGGGTGCCGCGGTGCCTGCTTGCAGCGCATCGTAAGGGTCGTGCGCGCTGAGCATCATGTCGACCGCCTGCCGCAGCAATTGCCGGCGGCCGCGGGCGGAGTAGAAGCCCCCCGCGATCTGGCTGGTTTCCAGCAGATACCGGCGGTAGTCGGCATAGGCGCGCCTGTCGGGCCGTTCGGCCCCGGCAAAGAAGTCGACCAGCGGCCGCGTCGAGACGAATTCAGGCTTGGCATAGACTGCGGCCCCGAAGGTTCTGAGCGGGATGCCGCGCCACAGCACCTGCTGCGCGGCGGTGGAGTTGACCGTGACGGCGCTGCGCGCCTCGTCCAGCAGCTGCGCCAGTTTGCCGCCGCGCAGGAAATGGACGCGATCGGCGACGCCATGCGCGCGCGCCAGTCTGCGCAAGTCGCGCCTGACGGGGGTGCGGCCGTCCTCCAGCGGGTGCGCCTTGAACACCAGATGATGATGGCGCGGCGCGCCCGCCGCAAATCCGGCAATGACCGTTTCCAGAAATTCGGCCATCGTGCCGAAGGGCGAATGCATCTGGAAGCTGCTGTCATGTTCCAGTTGCAACAGCGCCACATGATAGGGAAACCCGCCGCGCCGGATGCGCCACGTGGCAATGCGCCGTTCGGCCGCCTGGGCCGGCATCAGCAGCAGCCGCCGAAGGTGAAGCGCGAATTCGCGGCGCACCGTCAGGACGCGGTGGGGCTGAAAGTCGCGGTATCCCCGGTTCAGCGCGAGAACGCAGAAATGATAGAGCGCGCCGTAGAACACGTGATGGCGCATGTCCCCCCAACTGGCCGGGGGCGGGGCGCTGTCCATATCCGACCGCGCCAGATGCGCCCGCATCCGGGCGACGCTGAGCGTCATCAGCCGCGAGTGGCCGTTGACGCCGCCACGCTCATAGGTCACCCAATAGGGGCGCATGTAACCTTCCTCGAACACGTGGATGGCAAGGCCGCGGTCGCGCGCCTGGCGGACCGCTTCGGCATGCACGGGGCGCGTGTCGCCGTAGAGCACGATATCGGTGATTCTGAGCGTTACCAGAAGGTCCTCCAGCGCCGCCGCCCAATCCTGCGGTGCGCCGCGATACGCGACATAGCTGCCGCGGTCGCGCCAGAAGAAACTGTCGCCCGCGTTGAACCCCACGCGCCATACTTCTGCCCCCGCGCGGCGCAGCATCTGGCCCAGCCGCCAGAAAAACGGCCCGTGCGGGCCCTGCAGGAAAAGAAAGACGCGTCTGTCGCCCGGTAAATCGACCATGAGGCGGATATACCTCTGCGCAAGTGGCGAAAGGAAGCCGCCATTCAGGAGAAAACGGGCGATTTGCGCCCTGCCGGCATCCCGCGCCTTGCACGCGCGCGCGGTCGCGGGTTACCTGCGCGGGTGCGACACGAACAGAGGGGGCGGGCATGTTCACCGGCATCATCACCGATCAGGGCCAGTTGCGCCGCCTCGAGCAGCGCGGCGATCTGCGCGCGCGGATCGGCTGTGGCTACGATACGCAGACGATCGCGCTGGGCGCTTCCATCGCCTGCGACGGGGTTTGCCTGACGGTGGTCGAGACGGGGCAGGACTGGTTCGACGTCGAAATCTCTGCCGAGACGGTGGCCAGAACCAACCTGTCGGACTGGTCCGAGGGCCGCGCGATCAATCTTGAGCGCGCCCTGAAGGTGGGTGACGAACTGGGCGGGCATATCGTGTCGGGTCATGTCGACGGTGTGGCCGAGATCATCGGAATGCAGGACGAGGGCGACAGCACCCGCGTCACCCTGCGCGCACCCGAAGCGCTGGCGCGATTCATCGCGCCCAAGGGATCGGTGGCGCTGAACGGCGTCTCGCTGACCGTGAACGAGGTCGATGGCTGCACGTTCGGCATCAACTTCATACCCCACACCAAGGCGGTGACGACATGGGGGCGGGCGGCCGTCGGGGACAGCGTCAACCTCGAAATCGACACGATGGCGCGCTACGTCGCGCGCCTGCGCGAGTTCGGCTGACGCGCCTCAGCCCCTCAAGGCACGGGAGAAGTAGTCGGTCAGCGGACTGGTCAGGTAGTCGAGCGGCGTCCGGTCGCCTGTGCGGATGAAGGCTTCGACCGGCATGCCGGGCATCAGGGTGACGCCTTCGGGCAGGCGCGCCCGCTGCGCATCACTGATCGAGATGCGGGTGCGATAGTAGCTCATCTGCGTGTGCTCGTCCTGGAACGCATCGGCCGAAATAAGTTCTATGCGGCCCGAAAGCTCGGGCGTCTGGCGCTGGTCGAGGGCCGAGAGGCGCAGCGTGACGCTCTGGCCGGGGTAGATCTGGTCGACATCCGTCGGGCTGATCTGCGCGGTGATGACCAGCGGCCGGTCCTGCGGAACGATGTGCAGCGCAGGCTCGGCCGCGCGCAGCACCGAACGCGGGGCAAAGACCTGAAGCCCGTGGACCACGCCGGAAACCGGCGCGATCAGGTCCAGCCGGCTCAGCTGTTCCGTCAGCGCCACGCGCCTCTCGCGCAGTTCGAGCTCGCTCGATCGCAGATCGCGCAGGGTGGCGATGGCCTCTTCGCGCCGCTGTGCGGACAGCCTGACACGTTCGATGTCGATCTCGGTCACGCGCCCCTCTGCCTGCGCCTTCTGCGCGACAAGATCGCCAAGCGCGCCGGTCAGCCGCGCCTGCTCGCGCTTCAGGGCCAGAAGACGCGACGTCTGCGCAAGCCCCTTGTCCAGCAGAACCTGCTGGCTGGCGCGTTCTTCGGCAATCAGCGCGATCTGTTCGCGCAGCGACGCCTGCTGCGCCTCGATGCCCGAAATCTGCTCGGCGATCTGCGCGCTGCGCCTGCCGAGCTGGGCGAGTTCGCTTCGGGTGGTGTCGGCGCGGGCCTCCAGCAGGCGGCGTTGCCCCGCCATCAACTCCGCCACGTCCGGGTGCAGCCCCGCCGCAACGGTCAGGAGTGGGTCAAAGGCGATCGCCGCCTTGCCGTCGCGTTCGGCCATCAGGCGGCCGCGGCGGGCCATCAGTTCGAAAAGCTGATTCTCGGTGATGGTCAGCTGCGATTGCAGCATCGTCGGGTCCAGCCGGATCAGCGTGTCGCCCGTGCTGACGGTGCTGCCTTCCTCGACCATGATCCGCGCGACGACACCGCCGTCGGGGTGCTGCACGACCTGGCGGTTCCGGTCCACCTCGATCCGGCCCTGCGCGATCACGGCGCCCGAAAGCCGGGCGAACACGGCCCAGCTGCCGAAGCCGCCGATCAGCAGGAGCAGCGCCGCCGAGCCGATCAGAAGCGGCTGGCGTGCCGACCATCTGGTGCCGGCGTTCATCGCACACCCCCCTGGCGGGCGGATTGGACGATCTGAGTGCTGTTGCGCACCACTTCGCGCAGGATCTCGTCCTTGGGGCCGAACGCGCGCAGTTCGCCTTGCTCCAGCATCAGGAGCATGTCGCAGTCCTGGATCGCCGCCGGGCGGTGCGCCATGATCAGGAGGGATCGGCCTTCGGCCTTGAAATTGCGGATCGCCCTGTTGACCGCGTCGGACCCCTCGTTGTCGAGGTTGGAATCGGGTTCGTCCAGGATCAGGAGGACCGGATCGCCGTACATCGCCCGCGCCAGCCCGATCCGCTGCATCTGGCCGCCCGACAGGCGCCCGCCGCCTGCCGATACCCTGGTATCATAGCCGTCCGGCAGTTTCAGGATCATCTCATGCGCGCCTGCCATTTGCGCGGCGGCAACGACGCGTTCGGCATCGGGCCGGTCCGACAGCCGGGCGATGTTTTCCGCGATGGTGCCGTCGAAAAGCTGCACGCGCTGCGGCAGGTAGCCGATATGCCCGCCCAGGACGGCGGGATCGTACTGGTCGAGCGTCGCACCATCCAGCCGGACCGCACCGGCGCGGGGGCGCCAGACGCCGGTGACGGTGCGCGCAAGCGTGGATTTACCCGATCCGGAGGCGCCGATGATGCCCACCGCCTGGCCCGGCTCGACACTGAAACTGATCGCCTTGAGCGCGGGCGCCGCCCCGCCCGGGGGAAGCACGGTGACCTGAAACAGCTCCAGCCGGGCCCTCGGGCGGGGCAGCGCGGTTCGGGCGGTGTCCGGCGGCACGTCCTGCAGAAGCTGCGCGAGGCTGGTCCAGCCCTGCCGCGCGCGCTGGACCAGAGCCCACTGACCCACCACCTGCTCGACAGGGGCCAGCGCCCGTCCCATCAGGATGGACCCCGCGATCATCCCGCCGGCCGTCATCTGACCGTGCAGCGTCAGATAGGCGCCAAGGCCCAGCATCGCCGATTGCAGGAAGAGGCGGAACGCCTTGGCCAGCGAGGTGAAGGTCGCACCCAGATCCGAGGCGCCGATCTGGCGCTCCAGCGCCGCGCCGCGCGCCGTCTGCCAGCGGTCGAAGGCGGCGCCGCGCATGCCCATGGCTTGCACCATCTCCGCCTCGGTCCGGATCTGGGTGGCGATCGCGTCGGCCCGCACCGCGGTCCGGCTGGCCTCCAGCGACGGCAGCCGGGTCGTGATCTGGTTGAGGATCGCGATGACCACCAGCAGCGCGCCGCCCGACAGCGCCAGCATGCCCAGCCACGGGTGAAATATCCAGATCCCGGCCAGAAACACCGGTGTCCAGGGCAAGTCGAACATGGCCGTCAGTGCGGGCGAGGTCATCAGGCGGCGCACCGCCTCCAGATCGGCGAGGCCGGTCGCGGTGCCCTGATCGGGATGCGTGGCCGATTTGCGCAGCACCGCGTCGAACACGCGCCGGTCGAGCCGGGCCTGAAACCGCGCGCCGACGCGGCCCATCACCCGGCCGCGCGCGAAATCGAGCACCGCCATCATGGCGTAGAGGAACGCGACAAGTGCGGTCAATGCCACCAGTGTCTCGACCGAGCGGCTGCCGAGCACGCGGTCATAGACCTGAAGCATGTAGATCGGCCCGGTCAGCATCAGAAGGTTCACGAAGACGCCGAAGATCGCCACGCACCAGTAGAGTCCGCGCGATTCGCGGCGTGCCGCACGCAGTTCCGGCAGGCCGGGTCTGCACGCGCCGCCGGTCATGCCGGATGCCGGGCACGCGGCCCTGGCGGGGCCGCTGGAATCGGGAGAAGAGGGCGGTTTGTCAGGGGCATCATTCCCCGAGCAGACACCATGCGAATTAAGGAACGGTTATCGGACGAAAAATTCCTGTGCGGCCGGTCCTGAGAGGGTTTCAGTCGTTGTCGCTCAGCCCGGCGCCGGCGCCCGAGGCGCGGCTGGCGTCGCTGTCGGGGGCGTAGGTGCGGTGCGCCAGTTCGGTCAGGCACGCCGCCGCCGCCGCATCCAGATCGTAACGCAGCCGGCATTGCGCCAGGGGAAGGTTCGGCGCCTCATCCCGGCGGATCACGACGCGGCCCATGTCCCTCATGGCGCCCGGCGCGCTGCCGCGAATTTCCGCCGCGAAACTGAAATCGCCGCCTTCCCAGGTGCTGCGCAGCGCATGGCCGCCATCCTCGGCCGCGGCGGCAACGAAGGGCAGCAGAAGCAGCGGCCAAAGACAGGTGTCCAGCGTGATACGGGGCGGCAATCCTTCGTCCTGCGCTATGTCGCACAGCGCGGCGCCCGCCGAAATGGGGCAAAGCGCGCCGCCCGCCGCCTGCCAGACCGGCGCTCCGGTATCGATGGGGCGCATGCGGCCATGGGGCGTGCGATCATGGGTGGCAAGAAAGGCGGCCAGCGCCTCGGGGCCGGGCAGGCCCAGCGAGGCAAGCCGGCGCACGGCCTTGCCCGCCTCCTCGGCGAGGCCCCAGTCGAAGCCGCCGCCGCGCGCGGCCTTGCGCGCCAGCCCCTCGATTTCGCCGAGCGACCAGGTCATGACGCCTCCAGCGGCGGATAGGTCCAGTCGTCGGCCGCACAGCCGGGTAATTCGTGCGGGAAAGGTGCGTGCTGGAACATGTTGATGCGCACCCAGCGGTCCGAGCGCGGATCGAAATGGCACGCGCCGAAGAAGCTGAGCTTGGCGCGCAGCATGTCGATGGGCATGAGCGCGGCGCCGATGGTGTTGCTGCGAATTTCAGCATAGGGCAGGCGCCCGGCGATCTGGGTGCGGCGCACGATATGGCGGTGTTCGGGATGCGCCAGCACGAAGGCGGCGACGGTTGGTCCGGTGAATTGCTCCAGCGCGGCGAACATGCGGGCGGCGTCGCGGCCGGGGCAGAGCGGCTGCTCATAGGGCTCCAGCGGCTCCAGCCGCCGCTCGCCGAGGCGCGGCTCGAGCTTGGCCTCCGAGACATACCAGACGCGGTCCTGCGCGCCGGGCGCGTCCCAGTCCGTCTCCAGCGCCCAACCATAGATGTCGCGCGTGAGGTCCTTCAGCCGCGCGGTCGTCATGGCGCCCTCGATGCGCCAGTGGCGGTTTTCGTCGCAGGCCATGGCGGCCTCCAGATCGTCCGAAAGTTGCGGGTATGGCTCCAGCAGGAGGGAGGCAAGCTGCTCCTGCCCCTCGACGCTCAGCGCGGTTTCGGCCCAGCGCCAGAGGCGTTCCCAGGGCTGCGGCGCGGCCATATCGGCGGTCTCCAGATGGGCCGATAGCCGCGAGAGATCGGCGCGCAGGTCGGCCAGCTTGGTGATCTGCAGGGGATGATCGCTGCGCCATGCCCGCGCGTGCAGGATCGCACGCTGCACCATCTGCCGGAACTGGGCGATTTCGAGGGCCGTTGCGCACGGCAGTCCACGCACCCGCGCCAGCGCCGTCTCGCGCGCGGCGATCCAGCAGTGCAACAGCGCGGGGTGGTTCAGCAGATAGGGCGCCATGCCGAGGCCGGTGGAATTGCCGATGCCGAAGCGGCGGCGCAGTTGCGGCGCCAGCGGCACGGCGCTGCCGGGGGATTTCAGCCGGGCCATATGCTCGACAAGGTCCATGACGAAGGCGCGGGTCAGATAGACCGACATCATCTCCACCTGATAGGGTGCCCGGAATTCGGGCCGGTCCGCGATCACGTCGCGGTCGGCGGCGCCGAACTTGCCCGAGCCATAAACAGCGGTGGTGCGCATGAGATAGCCGACGTCGTCGATCATCGCCGGATCGGGCTGATCCCCGGCCGCCAGCGAGGTGACGACGTGATCCCAGAGGCGGACGGAACGGTTGGCGCGGCTCAGCGACAGCTCGCTTTCGCTGATCCGCCCGTCCTCCTGCAACGGGACGTTGGCGCGCAGCCGTTCCAGATCGGCCTGCGTCGGAATGCCGTCGAACAGGGTGAAGGTCGCGTCCCATTCAGTTGCGATCACGCGGTCCGAGCGTTTCTCGGGCGGCAGATCGTTGGCGAAGGCGACGAGGCTGTAACTTTGCCGGGGTCCATGCGCGGTATAGACCGCCCTCCCGATGCCGCGCGCGTCGATGTCGAACAGGCCTCGCTCGAACCGCCAGTTCTCGGATTTGAGGCGTCGCAGCAGGATGCGCATGAAGGACAGGCGGCACTGGTGGAACGACCCCAGCCGTTCGAGGCGCATGAGCTGATCGGGGTGCCGCATCGCGGCGATGCTCGCGGTCTGGTCGATCTGCATGTCATGTCCTCCTTTTCAGACAAATAGGGCGGCCCGCGAGGACCGCACGTTGAATTTGCGTCAGAGCGTGCCGCGCCCCTTGCCGATGGTGATGCGCAGCGCATCCCAGAGCGATGGCAGCAGGATCAGCGACACCGGCACGGCGGTGACGACGATGAAGCTTTGCAGCTTGCCGATGCCGCCCGAGCCGGTCCAGATCAGGATCAGCGCCATGACGCCCATCGTCACCCCCCAGAAGACGCGCACGCCCGTCGCGCTGCGATCCTCGTCCGACATGGCGACCGAGATGACGTAGGTCATCGAGTCGCCCGTCGTGGCCACGAAGATGATCGTCAGGATCAGGAAAAGCAGCGAGACGAGAAAGCCCAGAGGCATCTGCTGCGTGATCGACAGCAGGGCGGCGGGCAGGTTGAACCCCTCGAACGCCGACGAGACCGAGCCGGGATTCTGCAGCTCGAACGCGATGCCCGAGCCGCCGACGATGGTGAACCAGAAGGTGGTCACGATGGGCGCCACGATCGACAGCATGATGATGATCGACCGGATCGATCGCCCGCGGCTGACGCGCGCGATGAACATCGCCATCAGCGGGCCGTAGCCCATGAACCAGCCCCAGAAGAACACCGTCCACCAGCCCAGCCAGCCCGGAGGGCCGAAGACGCCCGCCTCGCCGCGATGCAACGCCATGCCGAAGAAGTTGGCGATATAGGTCGAGAATCCGGACACGTAGCTTTTCAGGATGAACGCGGTCGGCCCCGCGATCAGCATGAAGACCAGCAGGATCGCCGCCAGGACCACGTTGATGCGGCTGAGGATCTGGATACCCTTCGACAGCCCCGTGATCGCCGAGATCGTGTAAAGCGCGACTAGCCCCGCGATCACGGCCGCCTGCGTGGCGAAGCCGTCGCGGATGCCGAAAAGCGCCTCCAGACCATAGCTGACCTGAAGCCCCAGGAACCCGACCGGCCCGACCGTGCCCGCGACGACAGCGATGATGCAGCACGCATCCGCGATCCAGCCGATCGGGCCGGTGATCGCGTGATCGCCGAAGACCGGGTAAAGCAGGGTCCGCGGCGCCATCGGCAGACCCTTTTCGTAGTGGTAATGCATCAGCATGATGGTGCTGAGCGCGCCCAGGATAGCCCAGGCAAGAAAGCCCCAGTGCATGAAGCTTTGCGCCAGCGCGGGTGCGACGGCCTCGGGCGTGCCGGATTCGCCGCCGAAATAGGGCGGCGACGACAGAAAATGCGCCATCGGCTCACCTGCGGCCCAAAACACGCCGCCGCCAGCCAGGAGGGTGCACATGATCATGGCACCCCATTGGAAGATCGGGAATTCCGGGGTGAGCGCACCGCCCATGATCGCCCGGCTGCCGGGCAGAACGATCAGGACCAGACCCATGAGGAAGGTCGCCAGCAGCAGGAATTGCCAGTAGAGGCCGAAATACTTGGCCGAAAAGGCGAAGCTGGCGTCCACCATGGCAGACAGCAGATCGAGATCAACGAGCGCGATGATGCAAAAGAGGGCGATGAAGCCGCCGGTTATGGCGAAAAGCGGGATGTTGATATGCGCCCGATTGACGGGCTCCGAGGTGGTTTCGGTCATTTGACACTCCTCCCTGAGTGTTTGAATGGGCGCACCGGATCAGCCGGACGCCCTGATTTTGTCCGCAAACTCGCGGCGGGAATTGCGGGGGATGAAGTTCTGGTCGAAGAAACGCAACCAGTTGCCACCCATCAGCCCGGCGACTTCGCCCTGGTCGAAGCCGACTGCGCGCAATCCGCGCTCGAAATTGCCGAAATCGCGGTTGTCGCGGAACCAGTCAGGTTGCGGCGGGAAACCGGGGGCGGCTGCGGAGCCCTCGCCGTAATCGATCTCCTTCGACCAGCGGCCGGTGCGCATCCATTCCACCACGCTGTCGGGCTGATCCTGGCAGAGGTCGGTGCCGATGCCGAAGTGCTCGGCCCCGAACTGCTCGGCGGCGCGGGCGATCATCTCGCAGAAATCCTGCAAGGTGCAGTCCGATTTGCCCTTCAGGTGATGCGGATAGGCGGAAAAGCCCATCATGCCGCCGTTCTGCGTCACCGCGCGGATGACGTCATCGCGCTTGTTGCGCAAGGCGGGCTGCCAGCTGTGCAGATTTGCATGGGTGATGGCGATGGGCCGCTCGCTGAGGTCCGCCGCTTGAATCGTCGAGCGGTCCGCCGAGTGGCTCATGTCCACCACCAGCCCGACGCGGTTCATTTCCTTGATGACCTGCCGGCCCATGCGGGTGATGCCGGGATCCTCGGCCTCGTAACACCCCGTCGCCAGCAGCGATTGATTATTGTAGCTCAGCTGCATGAAGCGCGCGCCGAGGTCGTGCAGCACCTCGATGAGGCCGATATCGTCCTCCATCGGGCTGGGGTTCTGGAAACCGAAGAAGATCGCCGTGCGCCCCGTCTCGCGCGCCTTGGCGACATCACCTGCCCACCGGCCATTCACGATGAGGTCCGGGAACTGCTCGAACCAGCGGTTCCAGCGCTCGATGTTCAGCACCGTCCCGCGGAACGTCTCGTGATAGGCGATGGTGACATGCACCGCGTCGAGGCCGCCCGCGCGCATCTGCCGGAAGATCTTCTCCGACCAGTTGGCGTATTGCAGGCCGTCGATGCGGGGGGCGAAGCCGGTCATGCCGCCCGCCCTGCCGCTGTGGCGCGTGTTGCCACGGCGGATTTGAGTATTTGTGCCAAGATGAAGGCGGGGCCGGCGCGGCGGATCATGCCGGGGTGCCGCTGGAGATATAGGCGGTCTTGACCACCGTGTACAACTCGCGCGCGGTCTGCCCCTGCTCGCGCGGGCCATAGCTGCTGTCGCCGCGCCCGCCGAAGGGAACGTGGTAATCGGTGCCCGCGGTCGGCAGGTTCACCGTCACGACGCCGGTGCGCACGTTGCGGCGGAAATGCGTGGCGCGGGCGAGGTTTTGCGTCACGATGCCCGAGGTCAGGCCGAAATTGGTGTCGTTGACGGTGCTCAGCCCCTCGTCATAGCTGCCCACCTTGATGACGGCGGCGAGTGGCGCGAACATTTCCTCGCGGTTGATCTGCATGTCATGGGTGGTGTTCAGGAACACGCCCGGCGACATGAAGTAGCCGTCGGTGCCCATGCTCAGACGCTCGCCGCCGCAGGCCAGTTCGGCGCCCTCGGCGCGGCCCTTTTCGACCCAAGCCAGGTTCTCGTTCAGCTGCTCTTCGGAGACGACAGGCCCCATCTGGGTGCCCTCGGCCAGCGCGTGGCCGACCTTCAGCGCGCGGGCGCCCGCGACCAGTTTCTCGACGAAGGCGTCGTGCAGCTTGTCCATCACCACCAGCCGCGACGAGGCGGTGCATTTCTGCCCGGTGCCGCCGAAAGCCCCGCCTAGCGCCAGCGTGACCGCCAGGTCCAGATCCGCGTCATCGGTGACGAAGAGGGCGTTTTTCGAGCCCATTTCCATCTGCACGCGGGTGAAGTTCGGCACGGCCGCCGCGGCGATGCCGCGCCCGACGGGAACCGAGCCGGTGAAGGAGATCGCGTCGACATCGCGGCTCTCGATCAGCCGCTGGCCCACGTCGCGGCCCGCGCCCATGACGAGGTTGAATAGGCCCTTGGGAATGTCCTGCCGAGAGATGATCCCGGTCAGCGCGTGGGCCGAGGCGGGGGTGAGGTTCGCGGGCTTCCAGATCACCGCGTTGCCATAGGCCAGCGCCGGCGCGATCTTCCAGCTGGCCGTCGCGGTGGGAAAGTTCCACGGGCTGATGACGGCGACGGTGCCGACAGGCTCGCGCCGCACGTCGATCTCGACGCCCGCGCGCACGCTGTCGGCGGTCTCGCCCAACTGGCGCAGCACCTCGGCGGCGTAATAGGTGAAGAACTGGCCGGCGCGGAAGACCTCGCCGCGGCCCTCGGCCAGCGGCTTGCCCTCCTCGCGGCTCAGCAGGCGGCCGAGTTCCTCGGCCCGCTCCATCATCTCGGTCCCGATGGCGTTCAGCACGGCCTGCTTGCGCTCCAGCGGATAGGCGGCCCATTCGGCCTGCGCGGTTTTCGCGGCCTCAAGCGCGCGGTCCAGTTGGTCGGCGCTGGCCTGGGCATAGCGGCCGATGACGTCGCTCAGGTCCGACGGGTTCAGGTTCTCGATCTCGGTCGCGCCCGAAAGCCACTCGCCTGCGATGTAGTTTTTCTGCACGTCCGCCATGCCGGGCCTCTCGGGATAAAAATGTGTCGTATTGCGCCGGATCTTGCGTCGAAGGGTGGCCGGGCGTGTCAGGCAAGAATTTCGCCCGGAAAAGCGATTCAGGGCAAACGCAAAGTTATTGAATAAACTTCAGGAGAATTGAAGTATGACGGGTGAGACCGGCCCTGTCACCGTTGCCCGTGAAGGTCCCAGCGGCGGATTGCATCCGCCAGCGCCTCGGCAGCCGGGCTGAGGCTGCCTGGGTCCGGAGTCATCATCCAGACCTCGCGCCGCGCGTCGGCATCGGCCAGCGGCAGAAATGCCAGATCGCCGAATTCCGGCGCAAACGCCATCTGCGGCAGAATGGTCACGCCCGCGCCGGACCGCACCATGCTGAGGATCGAGGCGGTGTTGCGCACCATCAGCCGGGACGCGGCAAGAATGGGCTGAAACGCGTCGTCGCCGATCTGCGCGCAAAGCCCGTTGGCGATGAAACCGACGCCCGCGAGGTCGGACCACGTCAGGCGCGGCCAGTCGCGCGCCAGCGGATGACCGGCGGGGCAGACCACGCCGTAGGGGTCGCTGAACAGCAACTCGCGGCGGAAACCGGGCAGGGCGGGCAGGGTGGCCAGACCGATATCGGCGCGCCCCTCCAGCAGATGCCGCCGCACCGCGTCGCTGTCGGCGTCGCGCATGTCTATGCTCACGCCGGGGCGCGCGGCGGTGAAGCCGCGCAGGATGGGGGGCATCACCGTCTGCGCGACGGAGGGGGTGCAGGACAGCCGCACATGCCCCGCCTCGGCCCGCGCAAGCGCGGTGATTGAGTCGATGGTGCGCGCGTAATGCAGCAGCTCGCGCGCGGCCTCGGCGCGGATCAGCTCGCCCAGAGGGGTCAGGCGCGACTTGCGCGCGCTTTCGAAGAGGGGCGCGCCGACGTGATCCTCGAACTGGCGCAGCGTCATGGAAATGGCCGAAGGGGTGCGCCCCAGCGCCTCGGCGGCGCCGGTCAGGCTGCCATGCTCGGCGACGGCCTGAAAGCAGCGGAGCATTTCGATCTTGATGGCCACTTCCTGCGCCCCCCGCGCGGCTGCGATGCGCGCAAGACTAGCCCATCGGACCGGCCGCGTCAGCCCGACCTGCGGCAGCGCGGCCAATTGACATCGGCCCCTGCAATAGGGCATCTGTCCTCAACAGCATCCGCCGCAGGAGAATGCCATGACCGCCCGCATCTACCGCCCCGCCCGCACCGCCATGTCGTCGGGCACCGCCAAGACGCGCGACTGGGTGCTGGAATTCGTGGCCGGTGAGCCGCGCGAGATCGATCCGCTGATGGGCTGGACATCGTCGCGCGATACGCAGGCTCAGGTGCGGCTGAGATTTCCCACGAAGGAGGCGGCGCTGGAATATGCCGAGGCGCACGGGATCAAGGCCGTGGTGCGCGACCGCCAGACGCGCGCGCCCAATATCCGCCCCGGCGGCTATGGCGAAAATTTCTTGACGAAACGCCGCGGCAGCTGGACGCATTGAAGCGTCTCGCCTTGAACTGAAGGCATCGACCGGAGGTAAGCCGCGCGCGACGCACCGTAGCCCTCTCGTGACATCAAGTCCTCCGGGCGGCGGGCAATCCGAAAGCGATCCCTCATGCACAGCCCCATTACCGTCGGACGCCCCTCCTACCGCCGGGACGCGCGGTCCCTTCTGGCGCTGGGGATGCCGCTGATCGGCAGCCATCTGGCGCAGATGGCGATTTACCTGACCGATTCCATCATGCTCGGCTGGTTCAGCGTCGAGGCGCTGGCGGCGCAGGTGCTGGCGCATACCTTCTTTTTCATCTTCTTCATCATGGGGTCCGGCTTTGCCTTCGCGGTGATGCCGATGGTCGCAAGCGCCATGGCGGCAGGAGACGAGGCGCAGGTGCGGCGCGTCACGCGCATGGGATGCTGGGCGTCGCTTGCCTTTGCCGCGCTGGCATTGCCGCTGATGTTGCGGTCCGAGACGATTTTCCTCGCGCTGGGCCAAAAGCCCGAGACGGCGGCGCTGGCGGCCCTGTATCTGAACATCGCGGGCTGGGTGATCGTGCCCGCGCTGCTGGTGATGGTGCTGAAATCCTACCTCGCCGCGCTGGAGCGCACGCAGGTCGTGCTGTGGCTGACGCTGGGGGGCGTGGTGCTGAATGCCGGGGTCAATTACGCGCTGATCTTCGGCAATTTCGGCTTTCCTGAAATGGGCGTGCGGGGCGCGGCCATCGCGTCGCTCAGCGTGACGAGCGCGACATTGGCGGCGCTCTGCCTCTACGTCGCTGTCGCCACGCCGGAACATGCGATGTTACAGCGGGTCTGGCGCCCCGACTGGGAGGCGCTGCGCGACGTTGTGCGGCTGGGCTGGCCGATCGGCGTGACAAACCTGGCCGAGACGGGGCTTTTCGCCGCCTCCTCTGTGATGATGGGCTGGCTGGGCACGGTGACACTTGCGGCACACGGGATCGCGATGCAACTGGTGTCGGTGACCTTCATGGTGCATCTGGGCCTGTCGAACGCGGCGACGGTGCGCGCCGGGCAATCCTTCGGGCGGCGCGACCGCGCGGGGCTGCGCCAGGGCGCGGTGGCGGCGGCGGCGCTGTCGGGCGCGTTCGCTCTGGTCGCCGCGGCCGCCTTCGTGCTGATACCCGTGCCCCTGATGGCGATCTTCCTCAGCCCGGACGAGCCGGGCCGCGCCGCCGTCATGGCGGTGGGCGTGGGCCTTCTAGCGGCGGCGGCGCTGTTTCAGCTGGCCGATGCGGGGCAGGTGATGGCGCTGGGCCTTTTGCGGGCGGTGCGCGATACGCGGGTGCCGATGGCCATCGCCGGGATCGCCTATTGGATCATCGGCATTCCGGCGAGCTATATCCTCGGCTTTTCGCTGGGCCTGGGCGGGATCGGCATCTGGATCGGGCTGGCCATCGGGCTGGCGGTCGCGTCGGTCCTGCTGGCGCTGCGGTTCTGGCGCTGGACCGGGCGCTGGAAGGGGTGAGGCGGTCCGATCTCAGTCCTTGCCCGGCATCCGGGCGGATTTCTTCCGCACGAGCACCGTGCGCAGATCGTGCATCGCCATCAGAAGTGCATCCGTCACCTCCTCGAGCTGCGCGTCGGTGGCCTTGGACTGAACCCAGTGCGCGGTGGTGCTGAGTGTATCGACCGCGCGCAGGATGTCGTCGATGTCGCGGTATTCCACCAATTCCAGCCGCTTCGCCATCCAGTCGCGGATGGCGGCGATATCGTCAGGGGTCAGCTCGCGCTCGCCATGCGGCTTGATCTCGCCCTTGCGGATGTTGACGATGGCGATCTGGTCCATGTCGATCCGGCGCTGCCTGTTTTCGGTATCCACGCGAAACACGAAGGCTCCGTTCTCGCGCACCCGGAAATAATAGTCCGGCAGCTCTCCGGCCATGTCCGCCTCCTTACGTCAGGGATTTGCAGAAATCCTGTATCCGCGTGCAGGCCTCGCGCAGCGCCTCGTCGGAGGTGGCATAGCTGACGCGGAAGTAGGGCGACAGGCCGAACGCGGCGCCAAAGACGACGGCAACACCCTTGTCCTCCAAAAGCGCGGTGGCGAAGGTTTCGTCATCGGTAATCTTCGTTCCGTCGGGCGCGGTCTTGCCGATGCAGCCCTCGATCGACGGATAGACGTAGAAGGCGCCCTCGGGCACCGGGCATACGATGCCCTCGGCGTCGTTCAGCATCGACACGACCAGGTCGCGGCGGCGCTGGAAGATCTCGTTATGCTTCGCGATGAAATCCTGCGGCCCGTTCAGCGCCTCGACCGCGGCCCACTGGCTGATCGAGCAGGGGTTCGACGTGCTCTGGCTCTGGACCTTGCGCATGGCGGCGATGATCTGCTCGGGGCCGGCGGCGTAGCCGATGCGCCAGCCGGTCATCGCGTAGGCCTTGGAGACGCCATTGCAGGTCAGCGTGCGATCATAGAGCTTTGGTTCCACCTGCGCGGGGGTGCAGAATTCATAATCGCCGAAGACCAGATGCTCATACATGTCGTCGGTCATCACCATTACATGCGGATGGCGCAGCAGAACATCGGTCAGGGCCTTCAACTCGTCCCAGGTATAGCCCGCGCCGGTGGGGTTGGACGGCGAGTTGAAGATGAACCACTTGGTCTTCTCTGTAATCGCCGCCTCAAGCTGATCGGCCGTGATCTTGTACCCGGTCTCCATGCCAGCCTTGACGAAAACCGGCTCGCCACCCGCCAGCAGCACCATATCGGGGTAGCTGACCCAGTAGGGCGCGGGAATGATCACCTCGTCGCGAGGGTTCAGCGTCGCCATGAGCGCGTTATAGAGGATCTGCTTGCCGCCCGTGCCGACGCTGACCTGCGCGGGGGTATATTCCAGCCCGTTGTCGCGCCTGAACTTGGCGCAGATCGCCTGTTTCAGCTCGGGGATGCCGTCGGGGGCGGTGTAGCGCGTCTTGCCCTCGTCGATGGCGCGCTTGCCGGCCTCGCGGATATTCTCGGGCGTGTCGAAATCCGGCTCTCCGGCGCCGAGGCCGATGACGTCGCGCCCGGCCTCTTTCAGCTCGCGCGCCATGGTGCTGACTGCGATGGTGGGCGACGGTTTGACGCGCGACAAGGTCTTGGACAGCGTTATCATGGCATGCTCCGGTTTGAAACTTCGGCTGGGGTGTTCTAGGGTGCGCTACATTCCGGTTCAAGAAAGATCAATCGAAGGATTGCCGATATGACCCCAGACATCATCCCGCAGGACTCCGGGGACCAGTGGTTCGACCCCGACGCCACCACCTTCGGCGATCGCCTTGCCGGCGCGCGCGAACTGGCCGGCATGACGCAGGCCGAGCTGGCCCGGCGTCTGGGCGTCAAGAAAAAGACGCTGGACGATTGGGAACACGACCTGCGCGATCCGCGCGCGATGCGCCTGTCGATGCTTGCCGGGCTGCTGAACGTGTCGCTTCTGTGGCTGCTGACCGGGGAGGGCGACGGGCCGGGCGATCCGGGGATCGCCACCAGCTATGTTCGCGGGGGCGAGCAGTTGATGGACGAAATCCGCGAGGTTGCCCATCAGATGAAGCTGAACGCCGAGCGTCTCGCGCGGCTCGAACTGGAACTGCAGCACATCCTGAAAGCGCCAGATGCCGGAGCCGCGTGACGTCCGCCTGCGCCGCCTGACCATGCGTTCGATGCGGCGCGGCATCCGCGAGATGGACATCATCCTGTCGCGTTTTGCCTCTGCGCGGCTGGGCGGGTTGAGCGATGCCGAGCTCGACCTCTACGATGCCCTGCTGGAAGAGAACGATCAGGATCTCTATCAATGGGTCAGCGGGCAGAAAACGGCGCCGGGGCCCTATCGCGCCATGATTGCCGATATCGCAAAGGCGCCCGGCATCGCCTGAATTCGCGCAATATACATCGCATTTTAGCGGTAAAAGCGTTTTCTTGCCGAGGTTTAACCGATTGTTCGGCAATTTCCGCCAGTCTCCTCTCCGAGCAGCAATTGCACGGAGATTGAGATGAGCATGCACAGATCCTTGGCGCCCGCCGTCGCCGAACAGGGGTTCATGGCGGGGTATCTGGACGCCCTGGCCCTTGTGGAGCGGCTGCACCGGCTGCTTCTGGATGTCATCAAGGACGAATTCGAACGCGTCGGCGTCCTCGACATCAACGCCGTCCAGGCGCTGCTGCTGTTCAACATCGGCGACAACGAGGTGACGGCCGGGGAGCTGAAATCGCGCGGCTATTACCAGGGCAGCAATGTCAGCTACAACCTCAAGAAACTGGTCGAGATGGACTACATGCACCACCAGCGTTGCGAGATCGACCGCCGCTCGGTCCGGGTGCGTCTGACGCCGCGCGGGCGCGAGATCAGGGATGTGGTGACGGACCTTTTCGGCCGGCACGCGGAGGGGCTGCAGGCGCATGGCGTGCTGGGCGTCGACGGCATCGATCAGATCGCCAGCGCCCTGCGCCGGGTGGAGCGGTACTGGTCCGATCAGATCCGCTATATCTATTGATGGAACGGCGCTGTGCCGGGCGGCGAGGCGAAGCCCAGCATGATGTCGCTGATCTCGCGATAAAGCTTGCGGTTCATCGCGGTGCCGTAGCCGTCGAAGCCATCCACCACCTCGACAAAGGCGCCGGGGCCGCGGATCACCTCGCTTCGATAGAACGGCTCGACCTCGGCATCGTCTCCGAGGATGACCAGACCGTTGACCAGAACGCCGTCCAGCGGGAAATGCCGGTATGCCTCTGCGGGGCCGTAGCCGTAATTGTTGACCCCGTCGCCCGATACGTCGATCACCCGGCGGGAACAATCGGGCGCGGCCGCCAGAAGCGTCGCCGCATATCCCAGCGCCTGGCCGATGGACGTGGGATAGCCCTCATAGCTGCGTTCGGCCCGGCCGAGGGCCAGAACCGCCCGATCAATGTCGGCGTCCGACCTGAGCACGGTCCAGTCCAGCTGAACCTTCTGCTGAAACCGTCCGCTCCACTCGAAAATGGCCAGCGCCACATGCCCCCCCGGAGTTTGCAGGATCGCATCGCGCACATCGCCCGCATCCAGCGCCGCGGCAAGGCCGAGGCGCTGCAGTTCGTATTCCTCCGCATCGACCGAGGCCGAAACGTCCAGCGCCAGAACCAGCGCCAGCCGGCACTCGGCCTGAACGGGCGCCGCCCAGAGCAGCGCCAGAAGGGCGGCGAGTCTCACCAATGGCCGGTGTTCTCCATGCTTGCCCAAGGCTCCGCAGGCTCCAGCGGATCGCCGGCCTGCAGCAGCTCGACCGAGATGTTGTCGGGGCTGCGCACGAAAGCCATATGCCCGTCGCGCGGCGGTCGATTGATCGTCACGCCGTTTTCCTGCAGATGCGCGCACATCTCGTAGATGTTGTCGACACTGTAGGCCAAATGGCCGAAATGGCGGCTGTCATCGGGCAGCTTGTCGTCGCCGTCCCAGTTGTGGGTCAGCTCGACGGAACATTCCTCCTGCCCCTCGGGCGCCATGAAGATCAGCGAAAAGCGGCCCTGCTCGTTGTCCATCCGCCTGATTTCGCGCAGTCCCAGCAGCTCGTAGAAAGCCATCGATTTTTTTAGATCCTTCACCCGGACCATGGTGTGCAGATAGCGGATCGTCATTGCCGTCTCCTTTTCGTCTGGTGATTGCCGGATATCCTAGAGGGATAAACGGCCACGTCCAGCGTCCCGGCTTTCGCTCGCGCAGTCCAGGCGCTAGACAGAAATTGCAATCGACTCAGCCCATTTCCCGCCGTGCGAAGGATCTGCCCATGCCCCTCACCCCCCAGCAAGCCGCCGAAATCGAGGCGCAGCGCGCCCAGCCGCAAAGCACGCTACGCGCCACCGCGCACGGGATGGAGGCGCATCTTTATACCGCCTATCCGGTGCTGGATCACGGCTTTGTCCGCGTGATCGACTACATGGGCGACGACGCCGCGATCTGTCAGGCGGCGCGGGTAAGCTACGGGAAAGGCACGAAATCCGTCCAGAACGACGAGGGGCTGATCCGCTACCTCATGCGCCACTGGCATTCGACCCCGTTCGAGATGTGCGAGATCAAGCTGCACGTCAAGCTGCCCGTCTTCGTCGCCCGCCAGTGGATCCGCCACCGCACCGCCAACGTCAACGAATACTCGGCCCGCTATTCGATCCTCGACCGCGAGTTCTATATCCCGGCGCCCGATGCGCTGAACGCGCAGAGCCAGGTCAACAACCAGGGACGCGGCGATCTGCTGGAGGGGGAGGAGGCGCAGCGCGTTCTGAAATACCTGCAGGACGATGCCATGCGCTGCTATGACCATTACGAGCAGATGATCTCGGACGAGGGCCAGCAGGGCCTCGCCCGCGAGCTGGCCCGCATGAACCTGCCCGCCAACATCTATACGCAGTGGTACTGGAAGGTCGACCTGCACAACCTCCTGCACTTCCTGCGCCTGCGCGCCGACACCCACGCCCAGTACGAGATCCGCGTCTATGCCGAGGAGATCTGCAAGATCGTCGCCGACTGGGTCCCCTTCGCCTACCGCGCCTTCGACGACTACCGCATGGGCGGCGCCCAGTTGAGCGCGACCGCGCTGGACTGCGTGCGCCGCATGCTGAAGGGCGAGGAGGTGACGCAGGAGACTTCGGGGATGAGCAAGGGGGAATGGCGGGAGTTTGAGGGGGTTATTGGATGAGTGACTACGAAAGGCGGATAATAATTCCTAAAAAGTTAGCATTGGCGGAGCACGTCCATGAACTAAAGTTAGATTCCTTGAGTCTAGAGTTCGCAGACACTTGCACTTTTGATTTTAGATCTTGTGTTTTTGGTGCTCCCTTCCCAATGCTTTTGCTGGCTGATAAAATAAAAGGGCTAGTCAAGAGATTTAGAAGTTGTAAGTATAAGCTCTTGGCTAATAATAACTCTTTTCATAGCTTCGCTGATCACGTGAGATTTTTCAGATATATCGGTTGGGCGAGAGGACGGGAGCCGGGAGAGACTTGGGGCTCGCAGAATTATATACCAATTGAAACTTTTGACATTTCCGAAGTTCGTCGGAAGGCTGGCATGGAGCCAATAGGAGAGATCATCAATGAAGAGGCAGTAAGATTAATCAAGGTGCTTTGCCGAGAGGATGATGGTGCAGTTTTTGATGTAATGCAGTATTCGATCAGGGAAATTTTAAGAAACGCGGCGGAACACAGCAAAGGCTCTCGCGTCACAATTATGGGGCAATATTATTCGGAAATAAAAGTTGCAGAAATAGTGGTAATTGACGATGGCATAGGAATACCCTCAAATCTCTATGACAATGAGTATATTGAATGTGAAGATTCACTTCAGGCACTGAAGTTTGCTATTCTTCCGGGGGTGTCTGGCGTTTCATTAGAGGACCGGTTGAATCAGGACGTCTTTTGGGGAAATTCCGGTTTCGGATTATACGTTACCAGTAGGATTTGTTCAGAGGGAGGTCAGTTTAGAATCATTAGTGATCAAAGCGGCCTCACTTTGGTCTCTGGCCGACAGGTAGAGCATAAATGGGCGCTTGATGGCACGTGTATTCAAATGCAACTAAATCGACAAACATTGAACGCGATCCACGCAAGTATTCCTAAGATCATTGAGGAAGGCGAAAGTCAGCGTAGAAGACTGATGGAAAATTATCCTATTCAAGCCTCCGCGGCTTCTAAGATGCTGCAGTCACAGTATCGAAAAAGGAGAACAAGGTAGGTTATTATTGTTGAAGATAGATTAAAAATACTGTTACGTCCCCAACCACCCCATCACCACCTCCACAAACGCCCGCGGTTCCTCCGCGTGCAGCCAATGCCCCGCGCCCTTCAGCGCCATGAAACGCGCCTTGGGAAAGAGCGGCTTGATCACCTCGCGGTGCTGGGGCTTCACGTAGTCGGACTCCCCGCCGGTCAGGAAGAGGGTGGGTCCGTCGAACTGGCCATCGAGCGCCGGAAAGCCCATGATCTTCGGCATCTCCTTCGCCAGCACGTCGAGGTTCAGGCGCCAGCGGCGTCCGGCCACGTCCAGCGATTGCAGGAAGAACGGCACCAGCGCCGGGTCGTCCACCAGCGGCTCCAGCAGGGCGGCGGCGTCGGAGCGTTTTTCCATGCCGGACAGGTCGATGCCGCGCATCGCGTCGAGATATTTCATCTGGCTGTGCCCATAGGCGACCGGCGCGATGTCGGCGACGATCAGGCGGTTCACCAGATCGGGCCGGGTCAGCGCCAGCACCATCGCCGCCTTGCCGCCCATCGAATGGCCCAGCATATCAACCGGCCCGTCCAGCGCCTCGCACACTTCGGCCAGATCGGCGGCAAGGTCCGGATAGCTGTGCGTGTCCCGCCACGGGCTCATCCCGTGGTTGCGCATGTCCACGGCCACGACGCGGCGCGTGTCCGACAGGCGCCGCGCGATCACGCCCCAGTTGCGGGCCGAGCCGTAGAGGCCATGCGCGATCAGGAGGGTGGGGGCGTCCGTGCGCTGCCCATGTGCGATCATGTTCAACATGGCCCCGCACATAACGCGCCCGCGCCGCCCCTTCCAGCCCCATTGAGCCGGGGCCGCGCCGGTTGTAAAATCGGCCGCGAGGCAAGGGCAAGGGGCGCAAGGTGATCGATCCGGCGGCATTCCAGCACGACATCGACGCGCTGCGCGAAAAGCTGCGCGCGCGTCTGGGCGCCCGTGGCAAAACGCTGGCGCGCAGTCTGCGCCGCGCCGGGCGCAGCCTGCCGAAACACGCTCGGCTGGCGGGAGGGCGGCTGGTGCAGTTGCAGCGGTTGGATGCGAATCCCCGGTTGCGCCGGCTGATCGATCCGGCGCAGGTGGATGCGGCGCTGGCGGAGATCAACGCCCATCTCGACACGGTCAACCCCGGCGACCGGCGCAAGGACCGGCTGCTGGGCTTTGCCGGCAGCGCGGTGTTCAACCTGATGATCCTCGGCGCGCTGGTGATCACCTTCCTGCGCTGGCGCGGGCTGGTGTGAAACGCGAAACGGCGCCGCTGTTCCGGGCGGCGCCGCTGCTCTTCAGGTTTTGCGGTCAGAGGTTCGGGTAAAGCGGGAAGCGGTCGCAGAGCTGTGCCACTTCCTTGCGCACCTTCGCCTCGACGTCGCTGTTGCCCTCGGCGCCATTGGCAGCCAGCCCGTCGACCAGTTCCACGATCCAGTCGCCGATCTGGCGGAACTCGGCCTCCTTGAAGCCGCGCGTGGTGCCTGCCGGGCTGCCCAGGCGCAGGCCGCTGGTGACGGTCGGCTTCTCGGGGTCGAACGGTACGCCGTTCTTGTTGCAGGTAATATGCGCGCGGCCCAGCGACGCATCGGCGATGTTGCCCGTCACCTTCTTGGGGCGCAGATCGACCAGCATCAGATGGGTGTCGGTGCCGTCGGTGACGATATCGAGGCCGCCCTTCTTCAACTGATCGGCCAGCGCCTGGGCGTTCTTGATGACCTGGGCGATGTATTCCTTGAACTCGGGGCGCAGCGCCTCGCCGAAGGCGACGGCCTTGGCCGCGATGACGTGCATCAGCGGGCCGCCCTGGATGCCGGGGAAGATGGCCGAGTTGAACTTCTTGGCCAGCGCCTCGTCATCGGTCAGGATCATGCCGCCGCGCGGGCCGCGCAGCGTCTTGTGGGTGGTGGTGGTGGCGACATGCGCGTGGGGGAAGGGCGACGGGTATTGCCCGGCGGCGATGAGCCCGGCGAAATGGGCCACGTCGGCCAGAACATAGGCGCCGACCATGTCGGCAATCTCGCGGATGCGCTTGAAATCCAGCTGACGCGGAATGGCGCTGCCGCCGGCGATGATCATCTTCGGCTTGTGCTCTTTCGCCAGCTCTTCCATCTGGTCGTAATCCACGTCCAGCGTGTCACGGCGCACGCCATACTGGATGGCGTTGAACCACTTGCCCGACTGGTTGGGCGCGGCGCCGTGGGTCAGGTGCCCGCCGGCATCCAGCGCCATGCCGAGGATGGTATCGCCCGGCGTCAGCAGCGCCTGCATGACGCCCTGATTCGCCTGGCTGCCCGAGTTGGGCTGCACATTGGCAAAGCCGCAGCCGAACAGCTTGCACGCCCGCTCGATCGCCAGGTTCTCGGCCACATCGACGAACTGGCAGCCGCCATAGTAGCGCCGGCCGGGATAGCCTTCGGCGTATTTGTTGGTCATCACCGATCCTTGAGCCTCCATCACGGCGGCCGAGACGATGTTCTCGGAGGCGATCAGCTCGATCTCGCTGCGTTGGCGGCCCAGTTCGCTGGTGATCGAGCCGTAAAGCTCGGGGTCGCGGCTGGACAGCGATTCGGTGAAAAAACCGGAGTCGGACATGGGTTGGCTCCCTCGTTGCAATGACGTTGGCCGTTGTGGTAGCGGAAACATTCTTGCAATGTAAGCCGGAAATGCGACAAGTTCGTGCGCCGATGCGGCAGCGCTGGCGCCCCCCGGCGATCTGTGATGTGCTGCCCGCCGTTGGGGCAGCAAGGAAGGGCGGCCGGAAAGATGCGCAAATCCATAGCCTTCGTCGCCAGCGACGCGCCCAGTGCAAAGGCGGCGCAGGACGCACTGGTGCGTCGCTATGGAACGGTGCCCGAAGGGCAGGCGGACGTCATCGTGGCGCTGGGCGGCGACGGGTTCATGCTGCAGACGCTGCACCGGACGCAGGGGCTGGACGTGCCGGTGTATGGCATGAATCGCGGCACCGATCGGCTTCATGATGAACGAATACAGCGAGATGGACCTGATCGAGCGGCTGGATGCCGCCGCCGAAGAGGTGATAAATCCGCTTTCGATGCGTGCCGAGGCGGCCGATGGTACGCTGCATCACGCGCTGGCGATCAACGAGGTGTCGCTCTTGCGCGCCGGTCCGCAGGCGGCGCGCCTGAAAATCACCGTCGACGGCCATCTGCGGCTGGAGGAACTGGCCTGCGACGGCGCGCTGCTTTGCACGCCCGCCGGATCGACCGCCTACAATTACAGCGCGCACGGGCCGATCCTGCCCATCGGCTCCGACGTTCTGGCGCTGACTGCTGTCGCCGCCTATCGTCCGCGCCGCTGGCGTGGGGCGCTCCTGCCCAAGAACGCGCTGGTGCGGTTCGACATCTGCGAGCCGGACAAGCGGCCGGTGATGGCCGTCGCCGACAGCACCGCCGTCGCCGATGTGCAGTGGGTCGAGATCCGGTCGGAGCCCAGCATCGGCCACCGCATCCTCTTCGATCCGGGCCATGGACTGGAAGAGCGGCTGCTGCGCGAGCAGTTCGTCTGATTTCCCGCCCTGGGGCGGAACCTTGGGGGGCGCGGCCTCGTTGAGGTATGAGACGGGCAAGACCAAACGTCGTGCCCGCAAGACACTCGGCAACACAGGAGCGAAACCATGAATTGGGATACCATCAAAGGCAACTGGAAACAGTTCACGGGCGAAGCGAAATCGCAATGGGGTGAGTTGACGGACGACGACCTCCAACAGGCCGAAGGCGACCGTGACAAGCTGGCGGGCAAGGTCCAGGAACGCTACGGCGTGGCCAAGGACGAAGCCGAGCGCCAGGTTGACGATTTCGCCGCGCGCGTTGATCGCAAATAACGCTGCGGCCGATGCACAAGGCGAAGATGTGCAGTCATGATCAGGGGCGGCTCCCGCGAGGGACCGCCCTTCTTGCGTTCCGGTGCCTCGTAAGGGTTCAGGCGCGGTCCGCCGGGCTGCCCGGCATCAACTCGTAAGGATGCGCCCAGCCCGGCAATGCCGCGATCCGGTCGAGCCAGCGGTCGATGTTGGGCCAGTCGGTTCGGTCGAAGCCGAAGGGTTCAGGGTAGAACAGATAGCTGCAGCAACTGAAATCGGCGTTGGTTTCCGAATCGCCGACGATCCAGTTGCGTTCCGCGAGGTGAGCGTCCAGCGTGGCGTAGGCGGCCGTCAGGCGGCCTTGCAGAAACGCGATGACATCGGCATTGCGTTTCTCCTCCGGCGCGAAATTCATCAGGAAGCGGGTCATTCCGGCCTGGCCGCTCAGCTTGTGGTTGTCCCACAGGACCCAGCGCAGAATTTCGCGCGCCTCGGCGGGCGTGCGGCCGCCGAACCTGCCGCATTTTTCGCTGATATGCATCTGGATGATGCCCGACTGCGTCAGCACCAGCGCACCGTCGACCAGAACGGGCACCTCTCCCATCGGATTGAGCTGCCGGAAGGCTGCGCCGCGCGTCTCGCCGCCGAAGAAATCGACATAGACCGGCGCCCAGTCCAGCCCGCTCAGCCGAAGCGGAAGCGCCGCCTTGTAGGCATTGCCGGACTCGCCCATGCAGTAAAGCTTCATCGTCATGCCGATCCTTTCGCGCCGCGCAGATGAGTATTTCCACCAAGATGAAGCACAGACGGCGCGTGCTTGCCAAGGCTTTCGCCGCGTTGGCCGCGCCTAACGCTTGCGCGCGTCGAGTTCGGAATTGAAGATGCGCAGCCGGTGGCTGAACGTGTCCTCGTCGATTACGCTGTCGAAGTTCTCGAACAGGAACGACAGCGCCTCGCCCTCGTCCAGCCCGGCCTCCTGCGCCAGGCGGCGCAGGCGCCGGTAGCCGTCCTCGGTCATGGCGGCATTGAAGCGCCGGGTCAGGCGGAAATGTTTGGGCATGGCGCGGTCCTGTGACTTTCGGGCGGTGGCGGGTGCAGCCTTGCGCAAGCCTATACCGGCAGGGGTGCCGCGCGTCACGAGGGCACGCCGCGATTTATTGTTACTCGGCGGCGTGGTCGGTGGACATCCGCGCCGCCAACATGCGCGCGAGCGTGTCCATGTGGCGGCGCAGATCGGTGATCGCGTCGTCCAGTTCCGCGCGCTGATGGATCATGTGCTCCAGCCGCTCGGCGGCGACTTCCTGCGTGCGCACAAGCTGTGCATGCTGCTGATCGTCCGCGCCGTAAAGCTCCAGCAACTGGCGGATTTCCTCGAGCGAAAAGCCAAAGCGCTTGCCGCGGAGGATCAGCGTCAGGCGCGCGCGGTCCCGCTTGGTGAAAAGCCGCTTGTGGCCGTGCCGGATCGGGGCCAGCAGTTCCTTGGCCTCATAGAAGCGCAGCGTACGGGGGGTGACGTCGAACATGTCACACATTTCGCGGATGGTCATAGTCTCGCCGTTCATGTCGATCCTTATTTCCCGTCACGATGTCTGTTGTATATACGGTGCACGTAAGAGGCGAGCCGGCATATACAACAAGCGCAGTCTGGCCAGCAGCTGCCTTTCTGTCAAGTTTGCGTGATCGGAGCAGGCGCAGTTGCGGGTTGCGTGTCCGCGCAGGCGGGCCGATAACCGCAGGGTCAATGGCAAGGGCGCGGGGTCGCGGATGAGCGGGACGCAAGGCACGGACGGGACCACGAACATGGCGCAGGCGTTCTTTGCCGCGCTGCCTCATGCGGTCGCGCTGGGCCTCGTGCCGGGGCAGATCGCGGGTGGCCGCGCCGTCATGTCGATGCCCTGGGCCGAGCGGCTGGTCGGCGATCCGGCGACCGGCGTGGTGCATGGCGGCGCGGTCAGCGCGCTGATGGATACCTGCTGCGGCGCCGCCGCGATGAGCCATCCGCAAGCCGGGGGCGGGGTCGCGACGCTGGGCCTGAGGATCGACTACATGCGCCCCGCCACCCCCGGCCAGACCATCCGCGCCGAGGCGACATGCCATCACGTCACGCGCACCGTCGCCTTCGTGCGCGCGGTGGCGGTGGATGACGATACCGAACGCCCGGTGGCAACCGCCACAGGCACCTTCACCGTGGCCGCGCCATGACGCCCGCCCGTCCCGAGCCCTTGCAGGTGGTCAAGCAGCGCCGCGACGAGACGCTGGCCGCGCTGGTCGCCGGCGTGCCCTACATCCGCTTTCTCGGCGCCCGGTTCGAGCGGCGCGGGGACGAGCTGACCGCCGTTCTGCCTTACGCCGAGGCGCTGATCGGCAATCCGCAGTTGCCCGCGCTGCATGGCGGCGCGACGGCGGCCTTTCTCGAGATGACGGCGATCATCAGCCTTGGCTGGGCGATGCTGTGGCCCCGGATCGAGGGCGGCGCGCCGGTGCCCGAGGCAGGCGCGCTGCCGGCGCTGCCGAAGACGATCGATTTCACCATCGACTACCTGCGCACGGGCCTGCCGCGCGATGCCTATGCCCGCGCGCGCATAACCCGCATCGGGCGGCGCTATGCGTCGGTCACGGCCGAGGCATGGCAGGACAACCGCGACCGGCCCATCGCGCAGGCGGCGGGCCATTTCCTGATGCCGCCGCGCGATGGGTGAGGCTGCGGCCATCCGCCTGACGCATCGGCGGGTCCTGCGCATCGCCTGGCCCATCGTGCTGTCGAATGCGACCGTGCCGCTTCTCGGGATCGTGGATACCGGCGTGATCGGTCAGCTGGGGCAGGCGGCGCCGATCGGCGCGGTGGGCGTCGGCGCGGTGATTCTGACGGCGATCTACTGGATGTTCGGTTTTCTGCGTATGGGCACCAGCGGGCTGACCGCGCAGGCGCGCGGCGCCGGGGACCGGGCCGAGGTGGCGGCGATGCTGACCCGCAGCCTGCTGATCGGGGGCCTGGGCGGTGGGCTGGTCCTCTTGCTGCATGTGCCGCTCTTTGCGGGCGCCTTTGCCATCGCCCCGGCCAGTGCCGCGGTCGAGCGTCTGGCGATGGATTACATGGCGGTCCGCGTCTGGAGCGCGCCGGCGATGATCGCGCTTTTCGGCATGACCGGCTGGCTGATCGCGATGGAGCGGACGGGCGCCGTTCTGGTGATCCAACTGGTGATGAACGGGCTGAACATCGCGCTGAACCTGTGGTTCGTTCTGGGCCTCGACTGGGGGGTGACGGGCGTCGCCTGGGCCACGTTCTTTGCCGAATGGGCGGGGCTGATATGCGCCTTCATCCTCTGCCGCGCTGCGTTTCGGGTGCCGGACTGGCGCAACTGGGCGTTGATATTCAACCGCGCCCGACTGTGGCGGATCGCAACCGTCAATACCGATATCCTGATCCGCTCGGCACTGCTGGAGGTGGTGATGCTGTCCTTCATCTTCCTCGGCGCCGATCTGGGCGACGTGACGCTGGCCGCCAATCAGGTGCTAGTGCAGTTCCTGCATGTCAGCAGCTACATCATGGACGGCTTTGCCTTCGCGGCCGAGGCGCTGGTTGGGCAGGCCGTGGGCGCAAGGGCGGCGGGCGCGGTGCGGCGCGCGTCCATCCTGACCAGCCAATGGGGCGTGGGGGCCGGGGTGCTGCTGGCGGCGGGGTTCGCGCTCTTCGGCGGCGCTGCGATAGATGCGCTGGCAGCGTCCGAGGAGGTGCGCGCGGCGGGCAGGAGTTTCCTGCCGTGGATGGTGGCCGCGCCCATCTTCGGTGCGGCGGCGTGGATGCTGGACGGGATCTTCATCGGGGCGACGCGCACGCGCGACATGCGCAACATGATGACCCTGTCGCTTGTGGTCTATGGTGCCGCGCTGCTGGCGCTGGTGCCGACATTCGGCAATCATGGTCTCTGGGCCGCGCTGCTGATCGCTTTCGCGGCGCGCGGGCTCACGCTGGGTCTGCGCTACCCGGCGCTGGAGCGGGCGGCGGATTAGTCGCTGGTGCGCAGGGGCGAGGTTTGCACGAGGGCGATGGTCGCCAGCGGCAGCGTGACGGTCAGGACGCCCACCACGATCAGCAGCACGCCCAACTGGCTGTAATCGGCGGGCACCAGCACCGCGCCGGTCTCGCGGTCCGTCACCTCGCGGGTGACTGTGAAGACCTCGTTGAGGTACCTCGTGGCCAGCGCCGAGGCCGACAGCGCGAGGTTGGTGAATGAGGCCATGACGGCAAAGAACGTCGCCTTGAGGCTGGCAGGCGCGTTGCGCGCGATCCAGGCGAGCATGGGGATGAGGGCAATCTGGCTCAGCGGGCTTTCGGCGGCGGTGTCCAGCACGGCAATGAACCGCGCATCGACGATGCCCCATGTCAGCGGCGCGGTGATGTCCTGGATGCCGTAGTACAGCGCGATGTTCGGCACCGCCAGCACCCCCGCGATCAGCGTCAGCGTCAGGTACACGCGCGTCAGCCGCCGCTGCGCCATGTAGGGCCGCAGTACCAGCATCGCGGCCAGCGTCAGGACCGACGCGATCAGCCCCAGCACCGACAGGAACTGCGCGTCGAACCCCAGCCCGTCGATCACGAACCACGTGGCGCCGGGGCCGGGCAGGGGCACTGCGCGAAAGACGAAGACGATCAGCGCCGTGCCGACCAGCATCCGCGCCTGCGCGCGGCTGATCGCGCGCGTGAGTTGCCGCATCAGCAGCGCGACGATGGTCAGCGATCCGGCAAAGACGATCTCCTGCGCGAAAGGCACGTCCATCAGCCCCACCGTCAGCGACAGCGCGACAAAGGCGCCGCCGCCGATGAAATACCAGGGGTTCGCCTTTGTCTTCGTGCGTTCGGGATCGGGCTTTGCACCGCTGCGGCGCCGCTGCCACGCGGCCAGCGCGACACCCGAGACCGACAAGGCGGGCACGACCATGGCGATGGCGTAGATGCGCGCATAAACTTCTGCCTTTTCGGCCTGCGGCAGCGCCTCGGCACCCTCGAAGGCCACGATGTTGATCGCCGCGACGATCAGCGTGCCGCCGATCAGCGCGATCCGGCCCAGCGTCTGCATCGTGGTGTGCAGGGCGCGCGATGTGTCCTCGTCCAGCGGCGCGCCGGAAGCGTCATGCGTCGGCACCGCCTCGACCGACATGGCGTCGGCGACCGCGTCCTGAAGGACCAGACCGCAGGGCATGAGCAGCACGGCGGTGACATACCACGCCGGGATCGGCAGGATCCCGGCCATCGCTTCGGGCGCCGTGACCAGCAGATACATGATGCCGAGACTGGCCAGAAGCAGCCCCGCGCCCAGCCACACCAGCGCGCCCTTCCAGCGCCAGATGATGTCCACCAGATGCCCCAGCGGCATCTTCAGCGCCCAGGGCAGCCCGGCCCAGAAGCTCAGCCCGGCAAGGAAGGCGGCCGAAAGCCCCAGGTATTCCTTGACGAAGAACGTGCCGACGATGCCGGTGATGGTCGAGATGCCATAGGCAAGGTAGACCATCAGCGGCGGCAGGTAGGACCAGCGCATCTGCCGCGCCAGATCGAATATCGTCGCGTCGATCCATGAATGGAGGCGGCGGGCCGCGCTCACCTGATTACCCTTCCAGCAGGGTCAGCACCGCCTCGGGCGGGCGGCCGAGGGCGGCGCGCGTGGCGATCAGGGCGAGGGGGCGCTCGATCAGCCTGGGCTCGGCGGCCATGGCGGCGAAAAGCGTGTCGTCATCGGTCTGCGTGCCCAGCCGCATGTCCCGAAACGCCGGCTCGCCGGGGCGCATCATGGCCATTACCGGACCGCCCAGCAGGGCGTGCGCGGCGCGCAACTCGGCCTCGGTCGGAGTATCCTCCAGATAGCGGCGCACCGTCACCTGGGCGCCCCGTTCCTCCAGAAGCGCCAGCGCCGCACGGGATTTCGAGCAGCGCGGGTTGTGCCAGAGGGTGATCACAGCCAATCCTCGCGCCGCGTTCCGACCGCCTCGGCCACAGTGGCGTATCCGTCCGCTTCCAGCAGCCGCTCCAGCCCCCGCGCGATGCGCGGCACCAGCGGCAGGCCCTCGTAAACCAGCGCCGAGTAAAGCTGCACCGCGCTGGCCCCCGCGCGGATCTTGGCATAGGCATCCTCGGCCGAGCCGATGCCGCCGACGCCGATCAGGGGCATTTCCCCGTCCGTCAACCGCGACAGCCGCGCCAGAACCCGCGTGGATCTTTCGAACAGCGGCGCGCCGGACAGCCCACCGGCCTCGCTCCTGCGCAGGCGATGTCAGGCCGGTGCGGTCCAGCGTCGTGTTGGTGGCGATGATCCCGGCGAGGCCCGACGATTGCGCGACCTCGGCAATCTCGCCCAAGGCGGCGTCGTCCAGATCGGGGGCGATTTTCAGGAAGATCGGAATCGGCCGCTCCAGCCAGTCGCGCGCCTCCATCACCCCGGCCAGAAGCGCGCGCAGCGCGCGGCCGCCCTGCAAATCGCGCAGCTTTTCGGTGTTGGGGCTGGAGACGTTGACGGTGGCGAAGTCCAGATACCGCCCGCAATGGGCCAGCACGCGGGCGAAATCCTCGGCCCGGTCGCCGCTGTCCTTGTTGGCGCCGAGGTTGAGCCCGATCACCGCATCCTTGGGCCGCTGCGCCAGACGCTCCGCCGCCGCCTCCATCCCGTCATTGTTGAAGCCGAAACGATTGATGACACCGCGATCCTCGCTCAGCCGGAAAAGGCGCGGGCGCGGATTGCCCGGCTGCGGGCGGGGCGTCACGGCGCCGACCTCGATCATGCCGAAGCCCGCGCGCGCCAGCGGCGCCAGCGCCACCGCGTTCTTGTCGAATCCCGCCGCCAGCCCGATCGGATTATCCAGCCGCAGCCCCGCCACCTCGCAGCTCAGGCGCCGCGACGTCACGCGCCCCGGCAGCGGCACCAGCCCGGCCCGCAAGGCCCGCAGCGCCAGCCCATGCGCGCGCTCCGGGTCCATGCGGTGCAGAAGGCCGAGGCCGATACGGTTCAGCGCGCTCATTCCGCGCCCGGTGGGAACTGGTGCACTCCATCCACCAGCGGCAGCGGCTGCGCCCATGCCACGTCAGGCAGCCGCAACGCCCTGTAAAGATGCGGGAAAAGCGCGCCGCCGCGGGACGGCTCCCACCGCAGATCATCGCCGAGGCGGGCGGTTTCGACCGCCAGGAGCATCAGATCCGCTTCGCCCGCGAAATGCCTTGCCGCCGTTTCCGGCGCCTGGCTGATGGTCGAGAAGTGGATGTAGCCGTCTGCCACGTCGACCGGCGCGCCGTCGCTGGCCCCTTGGGCGCGCAGCGCATCCCATTCAGGCTTGCGCAATATCTTGTAGATCATCATGGCCCCCTGATGCCGCGCAGCACGCAGCCGGTCAAGCGCGCATCATTCCGGCGTATGATGCACCCGCACACCCGCCGCCTCCATCGGCCCGTCCGCCCGGTCGAAGCGCAAGTAGGCGATGCCGCGCCCGCCAGACTGGGTGTAGAGCGTGCCGACCGGTTTTCCGCCGCCGGTGATCTCGCTGCCGGCGGGCGCCGTGCCTTCCACCTCGACAGTGGCAAGGCCCTTGCGCAGTTCGGTCTTGTGCTTCATCCGCGCGGTCACTTCCTGCCCCACATAACAGCCCTTGCGGAAATCGACGCCGTTCAGCCGCTCGAACCCGGCCTCGAGTATGAAGGTATCGGGCGTCAGCTCGATCCCCGTTTCGGGTATGCAATGGGCGACGCGCAGCGCGTCCCAATCGGTGCCGTCGTCGCCTCCCTCGTCGCCATAAAGCCGCCAGCCCATCGCCGGGTGACGCGGATCGGCCAGCGCACCCTCCGGCGCGGGGCCGGTGCCGCGGCGCAGCTTCAGCCCGGTCGGCGCGATCTGCACATCGGCGCGCAGTTTGTACATGTTCAACCGCTGGATCAGGCCCGGCGCCAACGCTTCGGCGACGTCGATGTGGATGTCGCCGTCCCGTTCGAACACGAAGAAATCCGCCAGGTATTTGCCCTGCGGCGTCAGCATGGCGGTATAGACGAGGCCGCCGTTCAGCTTCGCCATATCGTTGGTGATCAGTCCCTGAAGGAAGTCGCGCGCATCGCTGCCGGTGATCTGGTGGATGGACCTCATCGCTGCTACCTCTCTTGCGTTCGTCCTCGTCATATAGGATCGGTCGGCGCGGGCAACAGGGGGAAGGGATGCGCGCAAGGCTGTCCGTGATCGTGCCGGTGCTGAACAGCGAGGCCGAGTTGCCCGCGCTTCTGGCCAGCCTCATGGAGGGCGTCGAAGCGGGGCTGATCCGCGAGCTGATCCTCAGCGATGGCGGATCGACCGATCAGACCCGGCGCATCGCGGAGGAGGCGGGCGCGCTCTGGCTGACCGGCCCGGCGTCGCGCGGCGGGCAGCTCGGTCGGGGCGCCGCGGCGGCGGGGGGCGAGTGGCTGCTGTTCCTGCACGCCGATACGGTGCTGCCGCAAGCCTGGGCGCAGGCGGCAAAGGCGCAGATGGCGGACGGGCGGCCGGGATGTTTCCGCCTGTCGTTCGACGCGCAGGGCGCGGCGCCGCGTCTGGTGGCCGGCTGGGCCAACCTGCGCTCGCGGCTTTTCAGCCTGCCTTACGGGGATCAGGGATTGCTCATCTCGCGCGCCGAGTATCGGGCGATTGGCGGCTATCCCGATATCCCGCTGATGGAGGACGTGGCGCTGGCCCGGCGGCTGGGGCGGCGCCTGCACGTCATGCCTCTGGTGGTGCGCACGAGCGCGGCGCGATACGCCAGGGACGGGTGGGCGCGACGCGGTGGGCGCAATCTGTGGCTGCTGGCACGGTATCTGTCAGGCACCGATCCCGAGGCATTGCGCAAACGCTATTGACGGGCGCGGCGAAAATTCGCGTGATTTTCCTGCCCCCCACTTGCCTGAGCGTGCGCCGCGCGGTATCAGTGCCGTTGCCCGAGCGGGCGTTGTGTAATGGTAAGACCTCAGCCTTCCAAGCTGATGATACGGGTTCGATTCCCGTCGCCCGCTCCAGGATTTCCGTCAGCGGACCGGGCGAAAATCCCGATGGATCAGGCCACGTCGTGATGGTAGACTTCGTCAGGTGGCATATCCCTGTCTCTCCCGAGAACTTGCGGCGCGTGAACACCGCCGTGATATGTCGGGCCTCAGGGGCCATCACCAACTTCGCAGCTATATCTCGCCATTGATCGCGGTCGATAGGTTTCTTTTTCGTCTGTGACCTGTCACTGGTCTTTCCTCCAGCCACGACCGGAGCCCAGCGGTCCTTGACACCTATCGGCGCGGGTTCAGCGATTGCCCGGCGCGCGGAACTTTCGTCGCGTGCAGCGGATCGGGCGATTGCGGTGGCCAGGTGCAGGGCGAAACCTGCGGGGGTCTGGTAGCCGAACCTCAAGAGTGTGGCCGCTCAGTGTATCTGCGAGCCAGCAGGAGATTGTGCGCCTTCATGATGCGATAGACGCGCTTGTGGTTCACGGGCGCAGCACCCGTAGCTCGAATCTGCCGGTTCAGCAGCGCCGTGATCCGGCGGTAGCCGTAGGTGGGACGCTTCGCGACCAGCCGCTCGATCAACGGCAGGACCGCCGCGTCTTGCGCCTTGTGGTAGCGCCGCCGCGGCTTCGCGCTCCCGTTCAACCGGGCATGCAGGTTCGAACGGGAGACGCCGAGGGTCTCGGCCACGACCTTCACCGGGAATCGTCCTTCAGCTGCGACTGCGCGAGCCACGTCCGTTTTTTTGAGCGTGTCTTGTCCAGCGCCTCCTTGAGGATCTCGACCTCCAGCGTCTTGCGGCCAAGCTGCCGCTCGAGCTCACCGATGCGCTCCTCCATCTGCCGGACGGCGCGATTGCTGGTCACGTCGTCATCCTCGGACACGGCCACTGCTCCTCCATCCAGCATCAGACGGTGGCAACGATACAACAGGTTCGGCGCAACGCCATTCCGGCGGGCCACGAACGAGATGCTGGTGCCTTCCTCCAGCGTCTCCTCAACGATCCGCATCTTCTCGCTCGCAGACCAGCGGCGCCGACGGCCGCCATCGGTGATGATCTCTATCTCAGACACAAGCACGTGCTCAGGCATATGCCCAAGCCTCCATAGCTATGCCCAAGTGTCCGGTCGAAACGGGGCCAGTTCAGGAAGGCGCGAACCTGCGTGAGGGAATGGACCAAAAATCTCTCTCACACCCGGTGCCTTCCGGTGCCATTTCAGGGGTTTGGGCCAACATTTTGGATGTTCGCCCGGAGGATGGATTTCGCCTTGTGTTCCCGTGGTTTGCGCGGTTATACCCGTCGACGGAGACGTGGCCGAGTGGTCGAAGGCGCTCCCCTGCTAAGGGAGTAGGCCCGAAAGGGTCTCGTGGGTTCGAATCCCATCGTCTCCGCCACTTACCCTCGCGAAAGCGTTCTCCCGATCCGGCTGCGGCCGGATTTTTCCGTTGTTGTCGAGGGTTATGCGGGAGTGGCTGAGCACCTCCCCTGCTGCCAGGTGGCCCGGATGCGGTCTCTCAGTGCCGATATTCTCTGGACCTCATGACTGCGCGGATTTGGTGAATTCACCCCAAGAAATTGATTTAAAACATAAAAATGCGTCGGCATCTTTTGCCCAGTTGTGAAAAACACTTGAATGGCGGGTGGTACTGGGATCGGAATTCACCGTCGGTAGGCTGACAGCGCCGGAAATGTTGGGCTGCCGGGCGTCCAAAATTCAACACTATCGGAGTGCATCTCGTAAAATTCGCGATCAATGGTTACGCGTACAGCGTTCGGCAGAAAGCCGTCGACGAGGCGGTAATCCTTCTCGTTCAGGTGGACGGCCTCTGTGCCTAGCGGGAGAAGGACAGGTCGATCTAGGACCGCCCGGAGATCAGACAGGGAGATTGCGGGATCAGGGCGTTCTGGCACCTCGATATCTTCATCTGCGAACTCATCCAGGTTCAGCGCGGATCCTTCCCCGGCCGCTATCGCATCGTCGAGCGCTTGAAGTGCGTTGTCCCTCTTGGCTTCGGGTGCCGTCGAGTTGGACAAAACGGACTCCTCGATTAGCCGAGGTAGACGCGTCAAGATCGGCTGAAGCCCGCCAACTACCCTTTCGAAGATCGAGATGCGGCTTCGCAGGGCGCGATACACGTCTGCCTCCACCGTGTCCTCATAGTGAAGATTGATAATTCGGATATCTGAGAAGCGCTGGCCGAGACGATCGATACGCCCGATGCGCTGTTCAACCCGCATAGGATTCCATGGCATATCGTAGTTCACCAAGGCGCCGCAGAATTGGAAGTTCAGTCCCTCGGCGGCTGCATCTGTACAAACAAGAACCTCTGACCGTCCGTCCTTGAAGCGTATCTTGACCTCGTCACGCGAGATCATACTCCATGTGCCATCAGTATTGTGCACTTCGCCGCCGCGCCCAGAGAAACACATCACGGACTTCCCTGAGCCGACGAGCAAGTCTCTCAGGTAGTCCATGGTATCTGTGAATTGGGTGAATACCATAACCTGCGGATAGCCGCTGCTGAACTGGCCCCCCTTTCGACCGGACACTCAGGCATAACCATGGAGGCTTAGGGATAGCCCTAAGCACGTGCTTATGTCTGACTATGAAATCATCACCGATGGCGGCCGCCGACGTCGCTGGCCATTGTCCGAGAAGCTGCGGATTGTGGAGGAAACGTTGGACGAGACCGCCAGCATCTCGGTCGTTGCGCGCCGGAATGGCGTGGCGCCCAACCTGTTGTATCGTTGGCGGCGTCTAATGCTGGAAGGGGGAGCCGTGGCCGTGTCAGGAGACGATGACGTCACAAGCAATCGCGCTGTCCGGCAGATGGAGGATCGCATTCGCGAGCTGGAGCGCCAACTGGGACGCAAGACCCTCGAAGTCGAGATCCTGAAGGAGGCGCTCGACAAGTCACGCTCAAAAAAACTGACGTGGCTTGCGCAGTCGCAGCCGAAGGACGGTTCCCGATGAGCGTCGTGGCCGAGACCCTGGGCGTCTCCAGATCGAACCTGCACGCCCGGGTGACAGGAAGCGCGAAGCCGCGTCGGCGCTATCACAAAGCGCAAGATGCGGCGGTGGTGCCGCTCATCACCGCGCTGGTGGGGGCGCGACCGACCTACGGGTATCGTCGCATCACGGCCATCCTGAACCGGCAATTACGCACCGCGGGCGCAGCGCCTGTTAACCACAAACGCGTCTACCGGATCATGCAAGCTCAGAACCTGCTGTTGGCGCGGCGCTACACCGAACGGCCCGATCGCACGCACAACGGCAAGGTCGTGACCATGCGCTCTAACCTGCGCTGGTGCTCCGACGGCTACGAGTTCACCTGCTGGAACGGCGACATCATTCGTGGCGCATTCATCATCGACGCCCACGACCGAGAAATCATCGCCTCGTGCGTCGTGGTGAACGCGGGCATCAGTGGCTCCGACGTGCGAGACATGATGCTGGCGGCGGTGGAGGCGCGGTTCGGCGGCCACCGCGCGCCGCACCAGGTCGAGATGCTCAGCGACAATGGCTCGCCCTACATCGCCAAGGACACACGCATCTTCGCCCGCCAGCTGGGCCTGAAACCCTGCTATACGCCGGTGAAAAGCCCCCAGAGCAATGGAATATCAGAGGCATTCGTCAACACCCTGAAGCGGGATTACGTGAATGTCACGCCGCTGCCAGACGCCGTCACCGTCCTTGGATTGATTGCCGGGTGGTTCGAAGACTACAATGAAAACCACCCGCACTCGGGGCTGAAGATGCGCTCACCACGCGAGTTCATCGCAGCTCAAACCGCAACCGCCTGAGTGTCCGGTGAAACGGGGGCAAGATCAGCTGCCCTCTAACTCATTAAGAACCTTCGTGAGCTCGATTGCCTTGGTATCGGTTGGCAGGCGCCCGATGTCATGAACGATGGTCTCGATCGTCGCGATCTCTTCGAACGCTAGAGCCCGACGTTCGTCTTCCGACACGGTTTCGATATCGATCTCTTCCCCCGCTTCGACCTGGTCGGCGATATTCTCATCAATCCGAACTTCATCCGCCACGGAAAGAAGCCCGCCGATCCCGCCTTTTCGTTTCTCCATCGTTCGACGAAGAGCGTGGAAGCTCGAAGCTAGGCGCCGTCGATAATGGTCATCACGAAACCCACGGCATTGCGAGCGTCGGGGGCGGCGGCGTTGTATGTATCAGAGATGTAAGTTTCGACCTGGCTGTAGAGATCAGCCTCCTCGTTAGACAGTGGAATGAATTTGTCTTCGACTTGCCGGGTGGCGACAGCCGTCGAAAGCCTTCCCGCCCTGAAGTATTTCCGAAGGAGTTCACGTGTATGCCGCGACACGAGCGCGCTGACTGGAGTTGATCGCTTGATGATCATGATTGCCGCTCGTCGCTCTTCTGAACCGCGCCGGATTTGCGGGAGGCTGATTGACGTTAGTTACGCGGCCACGGGTTCAGTTTCCAGAGCTGCGTAGAAGTTTTCTTCGGCTTCTGCTGGCGGGATGTTCCCGATAGGCTCGAGCAGGCGGCGGTTGTTGAACCAGTCGACCCATTCGAGTGTTGCGTATTCGACGGCCTCGAAGCTGCGCCACGGGCCGCGACGGTGGATGACCTCAGCTTTGAACAGGCCGTTGATCGTTTCGGCGAGGGCGTTGTCATAGCTGTCGCCGACGCTGCCCACAGAAGGTTCGATACCCGCCTCTGCCAGCCTTTCGGTGTATTTGATGGACAGGTATTGGCTGCCTCGGTCGCTGTGATGCACCAGCCCCATGCCTTTGACCGGGCGACGTTCGTGGACCGCCTGTTCTAATGCATCAAGGACGAAACCGGCGTGAGGGGAGGTGCTGACGCGCCAGCCAACGATCCTCCGAGCATAAGCATCGATCACGAAAGCCACATATGCGAACCCCTTCCAGGTTGCGACGTAGGTGAAATCACTGACCCACAGCATGTTCGGCGCGGGCACCCGGAACTGGCGGTTCACTTTGTCCAGCGGACAGGGCTGCTTTTTGTCGGGGATCGTCGTTCTGTGAGGCTTGCCTCGGATAATGCCCTGAATATCCATGTCCTTCATCAACCTCGCGACCGTGCAGCGAGCGACAGTAAAGCCCTCGCGGCGCAGCTGGTGCCAGACCTTGCGCACGCCGTAGACGCTCCAGTTCTCCTCGAAGACACGCCGAATCTCTGGCCGCATCGTCTCGTCCCGGCGCGCGCGATCCGACCACCGGGTTGGATCGGCCCTCTTGGCCAGATGATCATAATAGGTGGACGGGGCGATCGGCAGCACGTTGCAGATCGGCTCGACCCCGTGCGCATCACGATGCGCGTCGATGAAACCCACCATCACTTCGACCGGCGGTCGAGCTCCGCCAGCGCAAAATAAGCCGACGCCTTGCGCAGTATCTCATTTGCCTGGCGCAGCTCGCGGTTCTCGCGTTCCAACGCCTTCATGCGCTCGGCCATCTCGCTGGAGACGCCCGGACGCTTGCCGCCATTGACCTCGGCCTTCTTGACCCAGTCGTTCAGGGTCTGGGGTGCGCAGCCGATCTTCGCCGCAATCGACATAATCGCCTGCCAACGCGACCCGTGCTGACCCTCATTGTCGAAGACCAGTCGCACCGCGCGTTCACGCACTTCAGGGGAAAACTTGTTCGTTGTCTTGTTCATGATGCTCCATCCTAATCAGGAGTTGGAGCCTCCGGCAAACCCGGCGCGGTTCATGGTTCGAGGAACCCGGCGGTGCGGCGGATCTCGCCCTCCAGGTCGGCCTTCAACCCGGCGAAGTGCACCAGCAGCACGTTCGGAAGGTGCCGCACCGCCCACCAGCTGCCGATGTTCTCCCAGAACGACCAGAAGGGGTGGCCGTCGCGGTCGAGCCAGTCGTGGTAGTACTGCCGGATCGAGGCGGGCGGCCGCGCGATCGGCTCGCCAACGAGCCCCGGCGTGTCGTTCAGCGCCGCGTACCAGGCATCGTTGGCGCGGGCGTGGTGATTGTACATGCTCCACACCACGTCGCGACCGTCACGAGCGATGTAGATGTACCTGGCCTTCGGCGAGAAGACGAGCGCGTCGACCGGCAGGTGGGTCTTGAGAAAGCGCCGATGCGCCTGCGCCTCGACCGCCGCCAGCTTGACCTCCTTTGGCGGCACCCGCAGGTCGAGCCAGGGGGAGACCTCGGGCACGTTGACGTCCTCGTCGCCATTGAAGACCAGCTGGCCGACGATCTGCTGAGTCCAGGTTGTGCCGGACTTGGCGTATGTGCCGATGACGACGTTGTCGTCCCGGAAGGTGAAGTCGTTCCAGACTGTGAAGTCGAAGTGGTGGCTGTGCAGCTCGCGCGTCTTGCGCGGCTAGGCGGCAGAAAAACCGATTATGGTCTTGATCTCCTGAAGGTCAGTAAATGACGGAAGGCCGACAAGCACCGCGGCGGCGTAGGACATCGCGTCCATGTTATCGCTCCAACGTCTGTCCTCGCCGAGCACGGGGACCGCGCTTCGTGACGGCGTCGGGGGCTTGAACGGCTGCGGAAACCGCAGCCGTTTGTGGCGACCGGAGAGCCGGGTACCGTCGGGCAGACAGCTCAGTTCGTCGCGGCCGCAGCTGCCTCGTCGCCCGGCGTCCGTGCCACAAGATCGTCGATCGAGACGACATGGACGCCATTCTCGGCGTCGAACGAGACGCGCCATGCGTTCGGCAGGGCCACGTCCTGGGCCACCCGTTCGGGCTGGCCGATGACGCCACCGAGGTCACGCAGCGATTGCAGCAGCTCGCGCGTCACCATCGGCTCGACGAAGGTCACCTCGCCGTCCCAGGCACCGTAGATCAGAACCGCTTCGAAGGGCGCGCCGGAGAAGATCGGATCGGTCTGGTCGAGCCAGTGCTCGCCCATCGCCGGGATCGGTTCGAGCTGCGGCGGCGGCACGAAGTTCGCAGGCATCAGATCGACGGACGGCCTGTTGGCGGCCCTGGTCATGTAGTCAGGATCGGAAGGCTGAATGGCCAGCTGTTCTTCCTCTGTCGTCATGTAGAAGTGGACGTCGAAGTGCGGCACGCCGAACAGACCATCGGGCGCGTGGCCGTGCGGCATCCAGTCGAGCGAGACGTGGTCGTAACCGACGCCGCGCGCCGCCGCAGGCAGCGGCACGGTGACGAAGACCATTTCATGGCCGAGCGATGCAACGGCCTCCTCGGTCATTTCGACGCCGACCCGGATCACCTGCCCGGTGCCGTCGGTCTCGGCGAAGGTGCGGACGGTTCCGGCGCCAAGCGGGATTTCGGATCCGAACTCGGTTGCGTGTGCTGCCGCGGCAAGAGGCGCCAAGCTCAGGCTGGCGAGAAGCGCGGCGCGGATGGAGCGGTGGAAGGTCATGGTAGTCTCCTTTCCTGGGTTATTGGTGCGTTTCCGACGGTGGGCTCGTCCGGACCGATCAGTCCGGGATGTCATTGACGATGTGGGAACCAGCGCGGGCGTCCCGCACAGGCGTGGGGATCATTCCGCGGCGATGGCCTGCGCAGCGGTCTGGCGCAGAAACAGGCCCTTTGGATCGTAGGTCGCGCGCAGAAGGGAAAGCCGCGCCCGCGCCTCCGGCGACAGGGTCGGGAGTGCCCGGTCAGGGCGCTCCAGATCGGCCTCGCCGACATAGGCGCCGGTGCAGAGTGGTGTCAGGCTGTCGATGGCAGACCGAAGCCAGCCGATATTGGCGGCATCTTCGTCCTCGTCCTGCCAGATCGCGTAGAGCGCACCGAAGACGCGCCCATGGCAGGAGAAGGCCGCATCCTTCGGCGTCGGAACGGCGTTCGAGCGAAGCACGACCAGAGCCATGCTATCCCGTGCGGGCGCCAGGGGCATGTCGTGGACGACCCGGCCCAGCACCTCGCCGAAGCGCGCCTCGGACCAGACGGTGTCCGCCGCATAGCGCCGTCCCTTGGGCATCGAGGGATCCGTCGCATCGTAAAGCGCAGCAAAGGGCGCGGGCATCGGTCCGATAACCTCCAGCGCCACGGGCGCGCCCTCCGCGAGCTGCGCGTGAATTGCGGAAGCCTCGGCATCCGTATGGGCGAATACGGTGGCGATTGCCGCGATCACCGGACCGGCCGGCGTCGGTGTCACCTTTGCGGTGAATTCGACGCAAGCCGGCGCCTCGGCCATAACCGTTTCGGCCCAGTCGGCAACGCGGCCAACGGCGGCGGCGGGATAGACGCCAACGGCCGTGTTGATCGCCTTCCGTGCCTGCTGCAATCGAAGGTGATAGGCGGTCACGATGCCGAAGAACCCCGGACCTCCGCCGCGCACCGCCCAAAAGATGTCTGGATGCTCGTCAGAGTTTGCCGTGACCACCCGCCCGTCGGCCAGCACCACTTCGACGGCTTCGACCGAGAAGCAGGCGAAGCCCCACTCGGCCGAGTTCCAGCCGACGCCGCCGCCGAGCAGGTAGCCGCTCATCGGGACGCTGCCGCAATGGCCCAGAGGGAAGGCAAGACCGTGGCGTTCCAGCGCCGCGGCGAGCCGTGCGTTGGTCACGGCCGGCTCCACCCGCGCCGTCCGCGCCTCGACGTCGAGCTTGAGACCGTCGAGCGCCCCGAGATCGACGACCATGTCGGCCCTGGCGGCGATCCCGGTGAAATGGTGGCCGCCGCCGCGCGGCGAAACCGTCAGGCCGTTCGCAGCGGCGAAGCGCACGGCCTCGGCAACGTCATCGGCGCAGGCTGCACGCACGATCAGCTTTGCGCGGCGCGCAGGCTTGCGGCCGTTCCAGATCAGCCGGTTACAATCGGTGGCGTGTTGCGGCTCCAGCGCGGTGATGACGGTGCCGCGCAGCCGTGTCTTGAGGATATCCGTGGTCATGTCGTCCTGTCTCATGTCAGCGGGCGCGGCCGGTCGGCCGGTCCCGAAAGGGTCGGTTTCGGCCCGCGAGGGCCGGTGCGATGTTGTTTGGGATAGGCGGCGTCCGAACGTTCGGCGAAGTCCGATGCCGCTTCCTGACACGTTCTATAAGGCGGCCCGTCTTGGAACGCTTGCTAAGTCTCGCGTCAGAGTTCGGTAAACTGTTGCTAAGAAAATGCTCACCCTGCGGCGGGCGGGTCAGGCCACCGCGGTGGCCTCTGTCTGGCCGACATCCTCGAGCGCGATCCGGCAGGTGCAGACGAGCCGAAACAGGCCGCGGCCAGTCTTCTTGAGGCGCAGGCACGCATCCCGTTCTTCCAGACGACGGCGCAGCAGCACCAGCCTTGCGTCAAGGTTTTCCGCATGGTCCGGCAGCTTCAGCGTGCGGTCGAGGCGCAACTCGCGGGTGGTGAAGTCGGTGCGACCGGTCGCGACATGCTCCTGCAAGAGCCGCCAGAGGATCGCGCCCGCCACGCCCTTGATGAGATAGTCGTGGTCCAGGAACACGCTGTCGTCGCAGGGATAGTGGCGCACGGTGACCACGCCCTGCGGCGCCGCCCCCGGATTGATGTCGGCTTCCGCCTCCACCACATCGCCCTCTCGCAGCACGGCCATCATGGCCCCGAGCTGAGCGGCCACCAGCACCAGCACGTCCTCGCATTCGTAGTCGAAGCGCATGATCTCGGGCGACTCGGCGAACAGCACGCCTAGCACACGGCCGGACGCCCTGATCGGTACGGCAAGCTGGCTGTGTGGCGTGCCGAGGCCGGGGAAGGGAACGCTTGCAGGCTCTTCCGCGAGAAGCCCGGCGCTTCGGGCCGCGGCTCCGAGAGCGGCCCCATAGCGATAGTCGGCACTGAGGTGCCCGATCCGGATCGGCACGCCCTCGCGTGCGGCGACGCCGATAACACCTTCGCCCGGCAGGATCTCCGCCCCGACCCCCGAAGCGGTGTAGCCGCGCGAGCCGAGCGCGAAGAGGCGCCCGTCGCCCTCCGTCATCAGAAGCATCGCGTGGCTGATGCCAAGATGGCGGACCAACCCGTCGAGGGCGGCATCGGCGAGATCCTCGTAATCCTCGCAAGACAGCAGATCGTCGACGCAGGCACGCGCGGCCGACAGAAGCGAGGTGCCGCGACAGGCAGGCATGGCCGAGGGCGCGAACACCTCCTCGACCGCCACGACGCGGAACACGTCCGAGCCCAGCAGGCGAAAGACCTTTTCGAGCCCGTGATGGGACGCGATGCCGGCCAGCCTGGCCTTCATGGTCTCGAAGAGCGGCCCCGAGCCGAGCGTCTCGATATAGTCGAGATCGAGCCGATACTGGGCCAGCGTTCCGGGGTCGAAGATCTGCACGCTTGCCTGTTTCGTCGCCAGAAGGTTCGACCGCGTCTTGTTGAAGAACTGGTATGAGAGGGCGATGTGGGTCTCGTCCACCCAGTGCACCTGGCTGATCATCGACGCATTGGGCGTGCCGTCCGCATCGCAGGTGCACAGCATCGACGCGGAGATCCCCTCCATCGCGCCGCGCAGCCCGCGCAGGTTTACCGCCGTCATCGCGGCAGCTCCGCCCCGGCGCCGGGTCCGGGCGTCTGCGTGAACACGCGGCCCGGCCGAAACTCCAGCGCGACAAGGTCGGTCGTGCCGCGGAACGCATAGGCGTCCGCCTGGAGACGGGTGTAACCCAGCTCCACGAGATCGTCGGAGAAGACGCTCGACTGACGCAACGCCTCGCTCATGTCGTCGGGTGCGATTTCGGTGACAAGCGCCTCCGACGCCTTGAACTGGATCGAACGGTGGTCGCGGGCGCGGGAGAACGTGGCGGCGATGCCGCTTCCGGCCTGCACCGCCTCCAGAAGGGTGATGTTCGCTCGCCGGGACAGGAGCACGCGCAACTCTGTCATCGAGCGGACACGGCAGGCGATGCCCGTGCCGACAACGGGGCGTCCGTCATCTCGACGCGCGCCAAGCGTGACACCCACGCCGCCCTGCACGAAGGCGACGAGATGCGCGGGCAGCAGATCGGGTCCACAGCGGGCGTCGCGCCAGGCCATCTGATCGTCGGTAGGGGTCGCGTAAGACGGGGTAGCCATTTCTCACGTTCCGAATCACGGAGTTGCCGAGCTTAACCGGCACCGAACGCCTGTATTTTACCACGTTCAGACTGCTGGCACAAAATCGGATTCCTGCATTAAGGCTTGCCGGCAAAAAGCCGAAGCGGCCGCGGGGCAGATAGGGGTCACCGCCATCCGGCAGCGACCCCTAGTCGAGCCCGCCTTCGCGTTCGCCCGCGGCATAGATTGTCGTCCCCTCCTTGATCGTCTCGGTGATCGTGAGTTGATCCAGCGTCTCGGGGTCAACTGCTGTGGGGTCGTCGGACAGGATCACGAGATCGGCGAGCTTGCCCACCTCGATGGAGCCCTTCTCGTCCTCCTCGAAATACTGGTAAGCTGGCCAGAGCGTCATCGCCTTGAGCGCGGTGATCACGTCCACCCGCTGGTCGGGCCCGATGATGTCGCCCGACCGCGACCGCCGCGTGACCGTGGCGTCGAGCACGCGCATCGAATCCGGAAAGGCCACCGGCGCGTCGTGGTGCGAGGTGAAGATCATGCCCCTTTTCACTGCCCAGCCGGTGGGAGAGATGTTGTCGGCAAGCGCGGGCCCCACGGTGTGGTCCCGGTGCCAGTCGCCCCAGTAGAAAGTGTGCATCGGGAAGAAGGACGGGATCACGCCGAGCCGCTTGTAGGCGTCGACCTGATCCTCGCGCGCGAACTGGCCGTGGATCAGCGTCGTCCGGCGGTCGGCGTCATGGCCGTAGGTTTTCCCGGCCGCGTCGATGGCGGCGATCAGCATGTCCTGCGCGCTTTCGCCGTTGGCGTGGACGAGAAGCTGGACGTCGTTGGCGTAGGCCCAGGCCACCGCGTCGTCGACCTGCGCCTGCTCGACCGAGGCGTATCCTCTGTATGCCGACGGATAGTCGCCGACCGGCGCAAAGTACGGCCGATCGCGCAGCGCGGTGAAGCCCTGCGGAGATCCGTCGATCGTCAGCTTCGCGCCGCCCACCCGGAACCGGTCCACGTAGTCGCGGGACACGTTCGCCTTGGCGAAGTCGCGACCCGTCAGCGTGTCGACGTGGGTAATCACGTCGATCTTGAAGCCGCCCTGTGCTGCGATCTCCGCAAGCACCGCCACCGAGGTCGGAAGCGACCGTCCCTCCTGCGCCGTCGTATAGCCGTATCGCGCCCAGAGGTCCGCACCGGCCACCAGTATGGACTTCAGTCCGTCCTTGTTAACCCCGGCAAACAGCGCCGGCAGAGCGCTGAAGAAGGCGTTTTCCTCCAGGATACCCGTCGGCTCGCCGGTCTCGTCCTTCACGATCAGCCCGCCCGAAGGGTTCTTCGACGCCGCCGTGATTCCAAGCATCTCGAGCGCCTTTGCGTTCGTGGCTCCGATGTGCCCGGACTGGTGGATCAGGAAGACCGGATACTCTGTCGAAACCGCATCAAGCTCCGCCCGAGTCGGGTGCCGAAGCTCTGCGAGCTGCGAGTTGTCGTAGCCGAAGCCCATGATCAGGCCAACTGTCTCGACCGTCGCGCGGTTCTTCTCGGCCCAGTCCCGCAGGACCTGCTGCAGCGAGGCAATGTCCGTCACCTCGCCGTCCGGGGGCGCGAGAAGGTTTGCGGTCAGCGCCTGCACGCCTCCCGCCATGACGTGTCCATGCGCGTCGAAGAACCCCGGAATCAGCGCCCGGCCCGCGAGGTCGGTGACTTCCGTGCCTTCGCCCCGGTACGCCTGGATTTCCTCGGGTGTGCCGACCGCGACGATCCGTCCGTCAGCCACGGCGACCGCGCCCGCGCGCGGCTGCGCGTCGTTCATCGTGAGCACAGGCCCGCCGGTAAAGATCCGGTCCGCAGATTGCTGCGCGGATGCGATGGACGCCGCCGAGGCCGTCAGGGCGGTGGCAAGAGCCAGATGTCGAATAAACATGGTAGCTTTCCCTTTCTCAGAGGCTGTCAAAATCTTGTTTGTGTTCTCAATGCGCCCAAGACCGCGTCGTTCTCGCCCGCCGCCGCCGGATCGATCCATTGAAGATCGAGCGTCACCCGCATCCAGTCCGTAACCGCCAGGTTGGAGAAGATTTCGACACCTTGCTCGTCGTCGAGGCCGATGCCCAGGTTATCCAACCCATTCTTCAAGTTGTCGCTCAGGCCGTAGTAGAAGTACCCCACACCCCACGTATCGAGGTTGCGGTTCTCGAAAAGACCGCCTCGGCCTCCGAGCCCGGCGAGGATGCTCCAGTTGATCGGGTTCGGATTCCCGTCCGAGATCGACGCCTGTCCAAACAGGCCCCAGCCGACCTTTGGATCGGCGGCGTCCTTCCATAGATATTGTTGCATGCTTGCGCTGGCGTACCAATAGCCGTCGCGCGTGTTGATGTTCTGCGACGCGGGCGGCAGGACCAGCTCCGGCACGCTGTCGAGATCAAGGCCGTCCTGCGTGCTGTAGACGCCCCGAAGGGAGTAGACGCCGGGCAGGTCGCGCGGCTGGACCGGAAACGTGACAGAAAGACTGGTCGTCACCCCGGTCTCGAAGGGGTTTCTGACCACGTCCGGTTCGGCTGCGTTGCGAGGGTCATAGATCATCAGCGTGTAGATGGCCGGCTCGGTGCGATACGTGGCGATTCCGCCGAAAAGATAGGGCGGCGTCACGCCGCTGATCGGTGCCGCGAAGGCGGTATTCATGAACGTCTCCAGTCCGCCGCCGCCGAGGATCGGCGTTCGGGAGGCCGCATCGAGCATGCTGAACTTGCCGATCGACACCGATGCCTGCGGACTGAGTGCCTGCGTGACGACCAGGGACAGATTGCTGTCGTCCCCCCGAGGCGAGGAAATGCGAGCGCCGTGTTGACCGGGACGATGGATCCGTCGCCCGCGGTGTTGGCATCGTCTCCCCAGACAAGCTCCTGATGAGCGGAGATCGACAGGCCATCCCACAGCCCAAGCTTCGCACCGTCGAAGCGCAGAACCAGGTCCGCCCTGTTGCCCCACGCGATTTTCTTGCCTCCGTCGCCCGATATGATGCCTTGCCCGAAATTGGTCAGGGACCCGTTAAATTCGATCCCGGCCAAGGAGAGCGCCTGCCGTGCCTCCTTGGCGCCGCCAAAGGAGGATTGCCCGCTTGCCAACTCATCGGCCAGAGCCGTCGTGATAGGCAGGCAGATGGTGGAGAGTGCAGCGCCCGCCACGGCCAGCAAGCCGCGCCATGTCCCGGACATCTCATTCCTCCGCCATGATCTGCGCCTGTGAGTCAACTTAGGGAACCGACGCCGCAGCAATGTCGGAATAACCACACTCCACCGCAGTTATCGTTTAATGGTGCGGGAGCGAGGTCGGTTTTCCTTCGCGGCGGCCGGGATGAGGTCAGGCAAATGGAACTGAAGGCGGCACGGCAGCAGTTGCGCGCGAAGGGCTGGCTTGCATCGATGTCCGAACAGCTACAGGAAGAGTTCTTGTCCCGCGGCAGGATCAAGGTGTTCGGTGCGGGAGACTTCGTGTTTCACATCGGTGATGAGCCCGGCGGGATGTTCGGCATCCTCGAGGGAACGTTCGGTGTCGTCGTGACCTCCGGCGACGAAATGGTCGTCTGCCATCTTCTGAGGCCAGGCGGATAGTTCGGCTCCGGACCGGTGCTCTCGTCAGCGCGCCGCGTCCTGAGCTTCCAGTCCGTCGAGACTAGCAAGGCGCTCGTCGTCAGCCTTCCCGACCTCAAGGTCATCGGCGCGCGTCATCCGGACCTCTACCGGCAGATCGGGGCGTTGAGCGAACAAGCCGTGCAGACCACTGCGGCGCGGATCGTGGGAGACCTGCTGTTGGCGTCGAGCAAGCGGCGACTTGCCTCAGTCCTTGTCCGACTGTGCGGCGCCTGGGAGGGACGGCCGCCTGCGCCCATTCCCTTGTCGCAACAGGCGATCGGCCAGATGAGCAACCTGTCTCGCGATCGCGTCAACCGGATCCTCCAGGAGCTTGTCAGCGCCGGCTGTGTCGAGTTGCGGTACGGCGCGGTCGTGGTGACCGACCCGGCGGCGCTGGAGGAGATCGCCACGCGGGACGGTGGGCGCACCGACTTGCGATCCACGGCGTAGGATTTTCCGGCGTGGTGGCGGTTTCTGCACGACACTCCGCTCCGGCCCGGGTCGAGAGCACCCGAGCAACGTCTGAACCGGCCCGGCCCGCATCGGGTTTCTGATGGATCGCCGTCCTGACCGACCGCCTTTGTCGAATTGGCCATAATCTTCTTCTTCCTCCCGAGGTCTGATCCAAGTCTGCGACCGCGCGATGCCGGTTGATGAGCGCCACAAGCTGTCGCAAAGGACAGGGTGGCTGTCCCGATCACCACGAATAGCAGGAACCATCAGTATTCCCTCCGTCCCGCTCGACGGCCAAAGCTCGCGTACTTGATCCTTGAGGCGAAATCTGTGGGGTACAATCGGAGGCTGAGCCGGCAAAGCTCGTTATTCGGTCATCTCGATGGCCAGGACGGTTTCGACGTCATCGACCTCGCATTTCGCGCTGTGGACGTCGCAATGGATCAGCCGGTCTTGAACAGATCGCGTCACTGCTTCTTCAGGTCGGGCGTCCGCGTGGTCTTTAGGGCGGCCAGGCGCGCCGGGATGGGGCACAGCCGCAGGGGCGGGCAGCCAAGAGAAAAGCCATCGGAGTTCCGGGGGCGGGAACATGGCTACCGGGGGGTCTTGCGGCGCGGCTGCTGCTGGGCCAGTCCGCTTCAGAGGATGGGCGACGTGAGGCGCACCAGAGCCTCGACCGAGCGGCGCAGGAGGCCGGCGGGGGGGATGCCTTCGGGCGCTTCGGCGCGGAGGCTTTCCATCCAGGAGCGAAGGGCGGCGACGTCGGCGCGGCTGCGCAGCAGGACCATGACCTCGAAATTCAGAAGCAGGCTGCGGGCGTCGAAATTGGCCGAGCCGGCGAAGGCGAGATCGTCGGCCAGCACGGCCTTGGCATGCAGCATATCGGGGTGCAGATGCACGTGGCAGCCCGCGGCAATCAGATCGCGCAGCCATGCGCCCCGCGCCAGATCGGCAAGCCGCTGGTTCGACGCCGCGGGAATGATCACACGGGTATCGACTCCGCGCCGGGCTGTTATCGCCAGCGCCTGCGCCAGGTCCGGCGGCGGCAGGAAATAGGGCGTGACGATCCACAGCCGTTCGCGCGCGGCGTGGCAGGCATAGACCAGCGCATCGTGCAGCGGGTCCTCGGCCACGTCGGGTCCGGCGGGGATCAACTGTACCGTGCTGTCGCCCATCTTCGGCGGCGTGACGGCCGGCGGGTTCGGCATCTGGCCGCCCGCGGCGATCCAGTCGCAGGCGAAGATATGCGCAAAGCCGCAGGCGGCCGGTCCGTCGATCCTGAAGGACAGGTCGCGCCAATCTTGTCCGGTGGAAGATCCCATATACTCGGCGGCGATGTTGCGCCCGCCGGCCCAGACGCGCACCCCTTCGGCGATCACCATCTTGCGATGGTTGCGCAGGTTGACCCGTCCGCCGGCCCAGCGATGCATGATCGGCGAAAACAGCCTTATTTCGGCCCCCGCTGCGGCAAGTTCGCGCAGCGCCGCGCGGGGACGCCGCCAGCTGCCGATGCGGTCGAGGATCACCCGCACCGCGACGCCGCTGCGCGCCTTTTCGGCCAGCGCGGCGCAGAAGGCGCGTCCGGCGGCATCCCTTCCCAGCACGTAGAGGGTGACGTCAAGCGACGTCTCGGCGCCGTGGATCGCGTCCAGCAACCCGTCCCATGCCGCGCTGTTGTCCGGCAGCAGCGTCAGGCGATTGCCGGGCACGGCGCCCGGCAGGCCATAGCTTTGCAACATGCGCTCGATCTGTGGCGTGTCGGGGTCGGGCGCGTCGGGCGGGGGAAGGTTTGCGTGATCGGCGGGCCGGTGCCGCTTGCGGAATCCGATGGCCACAAAGATGGGCACCGCGAAGTAGGGCGCCAGCACCAGGAAGAACAGCCATGCCAACGTCGATTGCGGGCTGCGCCGCTGCTGCAGGACGATAACGGCGGTGGTGGCCAGAACGAGGCCCAGCAGGACGACCAGCGCGAGGGTGCCGAACCCGCTCATGCCGGTGCGCCGCCTGCCGGGCGGCCAGAGCCCTGTGACGTCATGTGATACACCTTGTCGGGAGCGTGTGCGCTCAGTTCATGAACCAGCCATGACTGATCACCAGCGACTGGCCCGTGAGCGCGTTTGTCGGGAAGGCGGCGAAAACATGCGCGATCTCGGCGACATCCTCGATCGTGGTGAATTCCTGGTCGACCGTGTTGCCCAGCATGACCCTTTTTACGACCTCCTCCTCGGAGATGCCCAGATCCCTCGCCTGCTCGGGGATCTGCTTTGCGACCAGCGGCGTCTTGACGAAGCCGGGGCAGATCACGTTGGCGCGCACGCCGTGTCTGGCGCCTTCCTTGGCGATGACGCGCGCGAGGCCCATCAGCCCGTGCTTGGCCGTGACATAGGCCGATTTCAGCGCCGACGCCTCCTTGGAATGGACGGAGCCCATGAAGATGACCGACCCGCTGCCGGCGGCGTACATGTGTTTCAGCACCGCTTTCGAGGTCAGGAACGCGCCGTCCAGATGGATCGAAAGCATCTTCTTCCAGTCCTCGAACGGATAATCCACCACCGGATGCACGATCTGGATGCCGGCATTCGACACCAGCACGTCGATCTGGCCCCAGCGCGCGACGACGGCCTCGACGCCATCATCGACCATCGCCTCGTCGGTGACGTCCATCTCCACGGCCATTGCCTCGCCCGGTCCCTCGGCGGTCAGGGTGTCGGCGGCCTTCTGCGCCGCGTCCAGCCGCAGATCGGCAATGGCCACGCGCGCGCCGTCGGCGATGTAGCGCCGGGCGATGCCATAGCCGATGCCGCTGGCGCCGCCGGTGACGATGCAGACCTTGTCCTTGAGGTTCATGGTGCGATTCCTTTTCTCTGCCTTTGGCAGGACTGTAAGTTTTTGCGCCACGAGGGGAAGGGGCTGGACCAAAGAACGTCACCACGCGCCGGCAAGACAACCGTTGCGAATCGCAACCGACTTCGCGTTAACATTGCCGGAAGGGAGGGGCGCATGCAGGCAAAGGACCGGCCACAGGTATCGGATGCCAGCGTCGCGACCCTGGGCGCGGACGATCTGGACTGTCTCGAAGATCTGCTCAGCTTCTACATGCGCTCGGCCAATTACGCGCTCTCCGCCGATCTGGACGCGCGGCTGGGCAATCTGGAAGTTGCGCGCGGCACGGGCAAGATCACGACGCTGCTTCTGATCGATTCGCACCCCGGCATCCGCGCCTCGGCCATCGCCGAGGCGACGCTGCGCGACCGGCCCAGCATCAGCCGGATCATCGCGCAGCTGCTGCGCCACCGGCTGATCACCAGGCACGAGATCCCGGACGAGCGGCGCGCGTTCGGGCTGCACATCACACCTTCGGGGCATGATCTGGCCGAAAAGGTGCGCGGCATCGTCAAGACGCAGTCGGACGATTTCTTTGCCGACGTGCCGAAGCAGGACCGAGACGCGCTGCTGCGGATCACGCGGGACATCTATCGCCGGATCAGAAGGGAGCGCGCGAAATGACGCAGAAAGTGGCGCTGATATCGGGGGCCAGCCGGGGCATCGGCGCGGCCGTGGCCGAGCGGCTGGCGGCGGATGGCTGGCTCTTGTCGCTGGGCATGCGCAACCCGGACGATGCGGCGGGGCGGCTCAGCGGCGCGCATGTCATGCACCACGACGCCATGCAAAAGGACGAGGGCGATTGGGTTGCCGCCGCGCAGGAGCGGTTCGGCCGGATCGATGCGGTTATCTGCTGCGCCGGGATCATGGCGCCCGAAACCGTGGTCAGCGTGGATGATGACACCCTGGATGCGATGTTCGAGGTCAACGTGAAATCGCCTCGCCGTCTGGTGCGCGCCGCCTGGCCCGCGCTGCAACAGGCGGGCGCGGGGCGGGTCGTGATCCTTGCCTCCCTGTCCGGCAAGCGGGTGAAATCGGCGGCCAGCGGCGCCTATGCGATGACGAAACACGCCGCCGTCGCGCTCAGCCACGGCATCCGGCAGGCGGGCTGGGAGGATAGCATCCGCGCCACCGCCATCTGCCCCGGTTTCGTCAATACCGACATGGCCCGCGCGATAACCGATTTCGAGCCCGCGGACATGACGACGCCGGAGGATGTGGCGAGCATGGTCGCGTTGGCGCTCTCTATGCCAAACACCGCGTCCATCGCTGAAATGGGCGTCAACTGCACGCTGGAGGCGCTTTTCTGATGCCCGGTCCCACCACTGTTCCCGTTCAAGGCGACGTTGATCTGCCGCGGTCTGTCGATACGGTCATCATCGGCGGCGGCATCATCGGCTGCGCCACCGCGCTGGAACTGGCCGAGGCCGGGCAGCGCGTCGCCATCTGCGAAAAGGGCGGCATCGCGCAGGAGCAGTCCAGCCGCAACTGGGGCTGGGTGCGCATCTCGCGCCGCGATCCGCGCGAGGTGCCGCTGATGGTTGAGGCGATCCGCCTGTGGCGGGACATGGACAAGCGCACCGGCCGCGACACCGGCTATCGCCAGAGCGGCATCTGCTTTGTCTGCGAGGACGAGAAGACGTTCGCCAATTACGATCGCTGGAAGGACCATCTGGCGCCCTACCAGATGCAGCCGCGCATGCTGCGCCCCAATGAGATGCGCGAGATGTTCCCGGACAGCGATGTGCAGGGCGTCGGCGCGCTCTACACCCCCGAGGACGGCCGCGCCGAGCCGCAAAAGGCCGCGCCCGCCATCGCCGAGGCGGCGCGCGACAAGGGCGCGCATGTCCTGACCAACTGCGCCGTGCGCTGCGTCGAGCGGGAGGGGGGGCGCGTCAGCGGAGTCGTGACCGAACGCGGCCGGATAGAATGCCGCGCCGTCGTCGTCGCGGGCGGCATGTGGTCGAACCTTTTTCTTGGCAACATGGGCCTCGATCTGCCATCCTTGGGGGTGGTCAGCCATGTGCTGCGCACGGACCCGGTGGAGGATGGGCCCGAGTCGGCGGTCTGGACCGAAAATTACGCCATCCGCAAGCGCGACGATGGCGGCTACACCATCTCGCGCGGGTCGGGCAACACGGTCGAGATCGTGCCAAATTCGTTCCGCTACGCGCTTCGATACCTGCGCGCGCTGAAGATGCAGCACCGCGAGCTGCATTTCCGCCTCTCGGGCCGCTTCATTCACGAGGCGCGGCGCGCCAAATCCTGGGGGCCGGACGACGTGACCCCGTTCGAGCGCGAGCGCGTCTTCGATCCCGCGCCGTCGCCGCGCATGTTGAATTCGCTGATGTCCAGCGTCAGCGCGGCCTTCCCGGCGTTCAAGGGGGCGAGCGTCGCGCAGACATGGGCCGGTTGCATCGACGTCACCCCCGACGCGATCCCCGTCATCTCGGCGGTGGAGGAGGTGCCGGGCCTGCACATCGCCAGCGGGTTCTCGGGCCATGGCTTCGGCATCGGGCCGGGCGCGGGGGCGCTGATGGCCGATATCGTGCTGGGCCGCACGCCCCGCGTCGATCCGCACGAATTCCGCTTCTCGCGCTTTACCGACGGCAGCCGGATCGCGCCGGAGCTGGGATATTGAAGTTGAAGGACCACAACGACCAATAAAAACCGCAAAAAAGGGAGGAATGACATGACACACGACACGCACAGGAACCGCGCCGGGATCAGCCGCCGCCGCCTGCTTCAGACCGGGGCCGCCGGCGTCACCCTGCTGATGTCGGGCGCCGCCGCGCAGCGGCTGTCGGCGCAGGAGCAATCGGGCCAGGTCATCATCGGCTTCTCGCAGGAGCCCACGGTGATGCATCCGCACATGCCCCATATCGAGGTGGACGAGGGCATCCATTTCAACCTCTTCGATCCGCTTTTCACGGTCGATCCCGAAGGCAAGTTCCAGCCCGCGCTGGCAAGCGAAGTGCCCAGCGTCGAAAACGGCGGCATCTCCGAAGACGGTCTGCAATGGCGCGTCAAGCTGCGCGATGACGTGAAATGGCATGACGGCGAGCCTTTCACCGCCAAGGACGTCAAGTTCACCATCGAGCTTCAGCAGAACCCCGAGTTCAACGCCATGCGCCGCAACGGGCACGAGCTGGTCCGCAACATCGAGATCGTGAACGATCACGAGCTGACATGGGAAATGGAATCGCCCTACGCGCCTTATCCGGCGATCCTGTCCTGGACCTTCATGGTGCCCGAGCATATCCTGGGCAGCGCCGAAGATCCCAACCAGACCGATTTCCGCAACAACCCCGTCGGCACCGGCGCCTTCAAGTTCGGCGAGCGGGTGGCGGGCAACTACATCCTGCTGAACGCCAACCCGGACTATTTCGGCGAGGGGCCGCATCTGGAAAAGGCGATCTGGCGCTACATCCCCGACATGACGGTGCTCTACACGCAGTTCCGCACCGGCGACATCGACGTGATCGGCCTGCAGGGCATCCAGCCCGACCGTTTCGAGCAGGCCAAACAGATCGAGGGGCGCGAAGTCGTCGTCGCACCCTCCGCCACGGTGGAATCGATCAGCTTCAACCTCGGCATGCCGCAGTTCCAGGACCCCGAGGTGCGCCGTGCGCTGTCGCTGGCGCTTGACCGCAAATCGATCGTCGATGCGATCTATTACGGAATCCCCACCCCGACCGAAAGCTTCCTTCCCAAGGAGTCGTTCTACTACAATCAGGATCTGCCGGTGGCCGAGTTCGACCTGGAAAAAGCCGCCGAGGTGCTGGACGCGGCGGGCTGGACACCCGGCGCGGGCGGCATCCGCGAAAAGGACGGCGTGCGCCTGTCGTTCAAGAACTCGACCACGGCCGGCAACTCGGTGCGCGAGCAGGCGCAGCAGTTCTATCAGCAGACGCTGGCCCAGATCGGGGTGGAGATGGAAATCTCGAACCTGCCGCCCGCCGTCATGTGGGGCGAATACTGGCAGATGTCCGAGTTCGACAGCGTGATGGTGGGCATCAACTTCCCCACCGGGCCGGACCCGGACGTGTCGAACTACCTGCATTCGTCGGGTATCAGCGCGCAGGGCGGCGCGGGGCAGAATACCTGGCAATACAAGAACGACACGGTCGATCAACTGCTGGAAAAGGGTGGCAGCCTCTTCGTGCCGGAAGAGCGCAAGAAGGTCTATGACGAGATCCAGGAAATCGTGCACGAGGATCGCCCCTTCCTGCCGATCTTCCAATACGCCAACCTGCGCGGCCACAAGACCGGCCTCGAAGGGTTCCAGCCCAACGTGAACGTGCGGATCGAGACGTGGAATGTCGCCGATTGGCGCTGGGCCGATAGCTGAAGCGTTTCGCATTTAACCTGAGACATCAGGTAAAGGCGAAACGCGCACAACGCTGATATGTCGGGCGCGTTTCGCGAAAATCTGTGATCCAGGTTTTTCGCGAAACGCTTTAAGTGATCCGGTGGCCCGCGCCGTTCGGTGCGGGCTGCCCTTCGAGGGAGGACATTCATGCTGCAATTCATCCTGCATCGGTTGGGGCACAGCCTGTTGCTGCTGCTTCTGGTGTCGATCCTGGGGTTCACGATCCTGCACCTCGCTCCCGGCGGGCCGCTGTCGCAATTCGCGCTGTCGCCCGGCATGACGCAGGCCGAACTGGCCAAGATCGCCGAACAGATGGGCCTCAACCGCCCGTTGCCGGTGCAGTAGTTCGACTGGTTCACCGGGCTGGTCATCGGCGACTGGGGCCACAGTTTCCGCGACGGGCGCGCGGTGCTCGACATCATCATGGGGCACCTCTTCGCGACGCTGCTGCTGGTCATCAGCTCGACTATCCTGTCGGTCGGACTCGGCACGCTGGTCGGCGTGCTGGGCGCGACGCGGCGCTATTCGGCCTTCGACTACCTCGCCACCGTTGGCGCGATGATCGCGCTGTCGATCCCGACCTTCTGGTTCGGCCTCGTGGCGATCTATGTCTTTTCGCTGAAGCTGGGCTGGCTGCCCTCGGGCAACATGTATTCCATCGGGGATGAAAGCGTGCTGGACTACGCGCGCCACCTCGTCATGCCGTCCTGCGTGCTGGCGCTGGTGCAGGTGGCGATCTGGTCGCGCTACATGCGCTCGTCGATGCTGGACGTGATCGACCAGGATTTCGTGCGCACCGCGCGGGCCAAGGGACTGACCCGGCCGCGCGTCCTTTACGTTCACATCCTGCGCAACGCGCTGATCCCGATGATCACGCTTCTGGGCATCCAGCTGCCGACGCTCCTGTCGGGCGCGCTGGTGACCGAGACGGTCTTTACCTGGCCGGGCATCGGGCGGCTTTTCCTCGACAGCCTTGGCTACAACGATTATCCGGTCATCATGGGGGTGCTGATGTTCACCGCGATCTTCGTGCTCTTGGGCAATCTGATCGCCGACATCGTCGTCGCCGGCGTCGATCCGCGCGTGAGGCTGGAATAATGGCAGACGTGGCATCCCCCGAGACCTCGCGCAAACATGGCGCGCTGGTCCTCGTCCCGCGCGCGTGCGGCGGTTCGTCCGGCACCGGCTGGCGATCACCGGCCTGGTGATGATCGCCGCCATCGCGGTGCTTTGCATCGTCGGGCCGTGGCTCTTGCCGCATGGCATGCTGGAGATCCACATCATCGACCGTTTCAGCCCGCCGGGCACGGGCACCTATATCCTCGGCACCGACGAGATGGGCCGCGATCTGGCCGCGCGCCTCTTCATGGCGGGGCGCGTGTCGCTGATGGTGGGGTTCGCCGCGATGGTGCTCTCGACGCTGATCGGTGCGGTCATCGGTCTGGTCGCGGGCTATTTCGGCAGGTGACTCGGCACGGTGCTGATGCGCTTCACCGACTCGGTGCTGTGCTTTCCGCAGATCTTCCTGCTGCTGACGCTGGCGGCCTTTCTGGAGCCGAGCGCGCTGATGATCACGCTCATCATCGCCGCGACCAGCTGGATGGAGATCGCGCGCATCGTCTCGGCCGAGATCCGGTCCCTGCGGGAGCGCGATTTCGTCACCGCCGCGCGGATCAGCGGCGCGTCGCATAGCTGGATCATGTTCCGCGAGCTTCTGCCCAACATCGTCGGGCCGATCATCGTCGCCGCCACGCTGACCGTCGCGCGCGCCATCCTGATCGAGGCTTACGTCAGTTTCCTCGGCTACGGCATCCAGCCGCCGCTGCCCAGCTGGGGCAACATGCTGAACAATGCGCAGCAATATCTGGACACGGCGCCGTGGCTGGCGCTGGTGCCCGGGCGTGGCGATCACCCTGGCCGTCACCAGCTTCAACTTCATCGGCGACGGGCTGCGCGACGCGCTGGACGCGAGGAGCGATACGCCATGACGAAGGTGCTGACAGTCGAGGATCTCAGCATCGGGTTCCGCACCGAGGGCCGCGCCGTGACCGTCGTGCGCGGCGTGAACTTCACGCTGGAGGCGGGGCAGACGCTGGCGCTGGTGGGCGAGTCCGGGTCGGGCAAATCCGTGACCAGCCTCGGCATCATGGGCCTTCTGCCGCCACCGCCGCAGTCGCGCACCGAGGGGCGGATCATCCTGCACGGGGATCGCGATACCGACCTGCTGACCCTCTCCGAGGCGCAGATGCGCCGCCTGCGCGGCGACCGCATCGCGATGATCTTTCAGGAGCCGCTGACCTCGCTCAATCCTGTCCACACCGTCGGCGCCCAGATCGTCGAGGCGATCCGCAGCCATCGCAGCATGACCCGGAAGGCCGCCCGTACCCGCGCCGTCGAGCTGATCGAGCAGGTGGGCATCCCCGACGCCGCCGCGCGCCTCAATACCTATCCGCACGAGCTGTCGGGCGGCATGCGCCAGCGCATCATGATCGCCATCGCCCTCGCGCTGGAGCCCGACATCCTGATCGCGGACGAGCCGACTACGGCGCTGGATGTCACCGTTCAGGCGCAGATCATCGACCTTCTGCGCCGCCTTCAGGCCGAGACGGGCATGGCGATGCTGTTCATCACCCATGATTTCGGCGTCGTCGCCGATGTCGCCGACCGCACCATCGTGATGTATGCCGGCGAAATGGTCGAGGAGGGCGCGACCGGAACCGTCCTCGGCCGCCCGCTCATGCCCTATACCAGCGGGCTGATGAGCGCGGTGCCCAAGCTGGAGACGGCGGGCCTGAAACAGGGCGATTTGCAGACCATCGACGGCTTCGTGCCCGATCCGTCGAACCTGCCCGAAGGCTGCTCGTTCCATCCCCGCTGTCGCCACATGCGCGAGGGGATCTGCGACGTGCCGCCCGTGCCGCTGGAGGATGCGGGTGGCGGGCACATGGTGCGCTGCAAACGCTGGCGCGATCTGGCGGAGGCAGAAGCATGAGCGATGCACCCCTCATCCGCACCATCGACCTCAAGCAGCACTTCCCGCTGCGCGCGGGCCTTCTGGGCCGGGCGAAACTGACGGTCAAGGCGGTCGACGGCATCACCATCGACATCCCGCGCCGCTCGGTCCTCGGCCTTGTGGGCGAAAGCGGTTCGGGCAAATCGACCTTCGGCCGCGCCGTCATGGGGCTGGAGCGGCCGACCTCGGGCACGCTCGAATTCGACGGTATCGACATGGCGGAGGCATCCAAGGAGCAGATGAAGGCGCTGCGCCGCCGGATGCAGATGGTCTTTCAGGACCCGTTCAGCAGCCTCAACCCAAGGATGAGCGTGGCCGAAACGCTGGGCGTGCCGCTGCGTTTCCATGAGCGCGCTCTAAGCCGTGCCCAGCGACGCGACCGTGCCGCCGAGATGCTGGAGCGTGTTGGCCTGCCCGCCGCCTATGTCGACCGCTTCCCGCATGAATTCTCCGGCGGGCAGCGCCAGCGCATCGGTATCGCCCGCGCGCTGATGGTGCATCCCGATTTCATCATGGCGGACGAGGTCGTGTCGGCCCTCGACGTGTCGGTGCAGGCGCAGGTGCTGAACCTCTTCGCAAGCCTGCAACGCGACATGCAGCTGACCATGCTTTTCATCACTCACGATCTGGCCGTTGTGGGGCATGTTTCGGATTTCGTCGCCGTGATGTATCTGGGCCGCATCGTGGAACTGGCGCCGACGCGCGATCTGTTCACATCGCCGCAGCACCCTTATACCGAGGCGCTTCTTTCCGCCGCGCCAACGCCGGAAGCGCGCGACCGGGGCCGGCGCATCGTGCTGAAGGGCGACATTCCCAGCGCCGTCAACCCGCCCTCGGGCTGCCCGTTCCGCACGCGCTGCCCCTACGCGCTGGAGGCTTGCGCCGCGGAGGTCCCCGCCTTGCGGGAAAAACGGCCCGGCCACCGGGCCGCCTGTATCCGCGACGATCTGACCCTCGCCTCGGCCACGTCCCAGCGCGTTCCGGCGGAGTAGGCGGTGCCGCGCTTTTCACCCATGTCCGACGTCCTGTGGCCCCGCACCGCATCGTGCGCGCCGGAAACGCCTCGACTGGTGGGCGAGGCGGAGGCCGATATCTGCATCGTCGGCGGGGGCTTTTGCGGCTTGCACACGGCGCTGGCCCTCGCGCGGGAGGGCCGGTCGGTGGTGGTGCTGGAGGCCGAGGAGGTCGGCTTCGGCGGGTCGGGCCGCAATGCCGGCCACTGCACGCCGACCTTTCACCACCACAGCCTGAGCGGCGTGACCGGGATGCTGGGCAGGAAGCGGGGCGAGGCGCTGATCGGGCTCCAGCTGAACGCCAGCGACCGGATCGGCGAGATCGTGCGCGACCACCAGATCGACTGCGAATGGGTGCAGAACGGGTATGTCATGTGCGCCTCGACGCGCGGCAAGATGGCATTGATGCGCCAGAAGCGGGACGAATACAATGGCGCCGGTCAGGCCACACGCATCGCGGATGCCGAGGAGATCGCGCAGATGACCGGCATGCACGGCCAGTTCGGCGGCTGGGTGCATCCCGGCGGCGCGCATCTGAACCCGATGGGCCTCTCGCGCGGATTGGCGCGGGCCGCGATGGGGCAGGGCGCGCGGATCCACACGCAGAGCCCGGTGACCGGCGCGGTGCGGGACGGCGGCAGATGGCGCATCGGCACGCCGGAAGGCACGGTGACGGCGCAGAAGGTGATCTTTGCCACCGGCGCCTATACGCGCGGCGGCTGGCCGAGGCTGGACCGGACTTTCCGCATCATGCGTGTCATGGTCGGCGCGACGCGCTCGATGCCGGACGCGCACCATGTGCTGCCGCGAAACGTTACCGCTCATGACGGGCGCGGCAACATCCTTGTGTACAAGCGCGACGCCTTCGGGCGCATCGTCGCCTCGATGTTCCCGCGCATCATGGGCGGGCGGGCAAGGATGCTGCGCCTGCTGGAAAGCCGCCTGCGCTATCACCACCCCAGCCTGCCGGAGCGGCTGGAGTGGGAGTGCCTCTGGACGGGCGAGCTGGACATGCAGCGCCGCACGATCCCGCGTCTTTATCGTCTGGGCGAGGGCGCGGTTGCCGTCACCGGTCTGTCGGGACGGGGCGTGCCCACGGGCTGGACCGTGGGGCAGGTGCTGCGCGATTGGGCCAATGACGCGCCCGAGGCCGATCTGGCCCTGCCGCTGGAGCCGCTGGCGCAGGCGCCAGCCTACATGGCGTTCGCGCCGCAAATGGCCTTGCGCGCCTGGGAACTGCGCGACCGCTGGGCAGAATGGCGCGACGGACAGACCGCCCGGCCTTGGTAGCCCTTGGTAGTCGCTAGCGCGCGCCCCATGTGTCGGTCAGGCGGTAGCCCTCGGGCCAGGGGTCTTGGGGGTCCAGCATGTGCTGATGAATTCCCGTGATCCAGCCGCGCCCGGAAAGCTCGGGGTGAATGGCGGGGCGCTCACCCACTTCGGTTTCGCCCAGGATCCGCCCGGCAAACTCGGACCCGATGACCGACACGGCGGTCAGCCGGTCGTCCATCCCCATCTGCCCGCGCGCATGCAGCACCGCCATCCGCGCGCAAAGCGCGGTGCCGGTGGGCGAGCGGTCGACCTTGCCGGGCTGAACCGCGACGGCGGCCCCGGCGCGCAGGTCATTGCCCTCGCGCGTGACCGGCCCGGCAAAGAGACAGAAGGAAAAATGCGTCCAATCCGGATTTTCCGGGTGGTGGAAGGTCAGTGCCCGGTTCGCCGCGTTGGTAATGCGCACTCCCGTCCGCGCGATCTCGTGCGCCTCGGACTGGTCCAGCTTCAGCCCCATCGCTTCGGCATCGACGATCACGAAGCTGTCGCCGCCATAGGCGGTGTCGACGGTGAGCGTGCCGATCCCCTCGACCTCCAGCGGCACGTCCAGATCGGCCGCGAAGCTGGGAAGGTTCTGCACGAAGATGCGCTGCGCCTTGCCATCCCTGCACTCGGCCCGCACGCGCACCAGCCCGCCGGGCGCCTCCAGCGTCAGGTGCGTTTCCGGCTCGGTCATGGGCAGGATACCACCGTCCAGCAGCACCGTCGCCACGCAGATGGAGTTCGAGCCGCTCATCGGCGGGGTGTCCTCCGGCTCCATGATGATGAAGGCGGCGTCGGCCTCGGGATGTTTGGGCGGGACCAGCAGGTTGACATGGCGGAACACACCGCCGCGCGGCTCGTTCAGCACGAAATTGCGCAAGGTATTGTCGCGGGCGATCCAGCGGCTTTGCTCCCAGATCGTATCGCCCGGCGGGGGCGCCACGCCGCCGACGATGACATCGCCGACCTCGCCCTCGGCATGGGCCGAGATGACGTGAATGGTCTTGCTGCTGCGCATGATGTGATCCTTTCAGACAAGCCAGCCGGGCAGTTCTGTGGGCGCCGCGCCGGTAATGGCCGCGTCCGCGCAATCGGCCAGACTGCCGAAGCGGATGTCGCGGCCCGAGAGGCCCGGCCCGTAATGCGCGTATTTACCCGAATTGGTGAGGACGGTGCGCGCCTCGGGCGGAAAGACCGGCTCGGTGATCGAGCACCAGCAGATGTCGGGGACGACCTGCACGCCCGAGGCCTCCAGCGCCGCCAGCGTGCCGTCGGCGCGGATGGCGTCCAGCACGTTCTGGCCGACGGTGACGATGACACGGGTTGCGGCGGCACGCTGCCGCCCGTCCAGCGCCGCTGCCAATGCGCGGCACTCGGGGGCCGAAAAATGCGGGCTGCCGAAAGCGATCAGGTCCACCCTGGCGGGGCCGGTGTTGAAACCCTGCCAGACGTCGGCCAGATCGGCGCGGCCCGCCTTTACAAGATCGGCATCCGCCGCGAGCGCGCCGTCCGCTTCGGGCGTGATGCCTGCGATATGCAGCATGGGCGCGGCGGAGGTGGTGCCGAAAGCGGCGCAGAGCGCCTTGAGATCGTCTTCGTTCGGGGCCGTGCCTTCCAGGCCCTTCAGCAGCGGAATCCGGTCCGGCGACAGGCGCCCGGCCAGCCAGCCCAGGAGAGGCCAGAGCGCGTCGTCATGGCGCTCCGGCAGGTCGATCTCGATCACCCGCCGCGCGGCGCGGGGCGCGTCGAGATAGACACCCGACAGCGGCGCACGGCCCGTCATTGCGATGCACAGGTCCAGAAAATCGGGATGTTTCACTGTCCGCGCGCCAAGGATGCTGTTGGCATAGACGACAGCGTTCGATTCCGCCCATGCGATCATCTCGCCCTTTTGCGGCGGCTCCTCCAGAAGGTAGGGCGCGCAGGTGAAGCTGGGCCGCGCGCCCATCTTCACGTAAGCGTCCGCCAGCGCCTGCGCCGGGCTGCCGAAGACGGGCGGCACACCCTGTTCGCGCCAATTCGCGTGATCGACGGATATGGCGTTCATCGTGGTCGGGATGCGCACGTGCGCACCCATATCGGCCATTTTCTGCGCGAATGTCAGGTTGGCGGGGCTCGCATAGATGCAGCCGTCGATATGCGCGCGGGTCACATCCGTCAGCGCCCTCGCGCCCTGCGACGCGGCCATGGTGCAGATCGTCTGCATTGCCAACTGCACAGGCGCGCCTTCGGCCCCGTCCAGCATGGCGCGGTCGGCCTCGGTCAAGTCCAGATTGTCCGCCTTCAGCGGGGTCAGCGGCATCTGCAAGCCTTCTGCTTCCAGATGGGTTGCCGTGATCCGGGCCGTGTCGCAGCGGGCCAGCGCATCGTATCCCGCCGCCTCCAGCCGCAGCACGGCCAGCGGCTTTCCGAACATACGGCCGGCCAGAAGCGCGCCCAGCGTCAGGATGTCCTCGGCCTCGCGGAAGATCAGCGCGGCGGGCGCGTGGCCGTTCAGCGCCAGTTCCAGCAGCACGCCCGACCCGGTGCAGGAGCCACGGCTGGTCGGCATCATCACCAGTTTGCCCGCCAGCGATGCGCCGCAGGACGGGTGGTGCGCGTCGATTACCGTGCCCGTCGCCGGGTCGATCCCGCCCCAGAAGCTGAGTCCCTCCGGCAGGGCCAGGACAGGGCCGGCCGTTACGGCGGGAACGATGAGTTTGACCATGGGAATCCCTTCAGGTGACAACAAAGCCGTGCGCCAGAGGATCGCGGTCGTCGATGAAGATCGTATTGATCCCCGTCACCCGCGCCCAGCCGGCAATGGATGGCACGATGGCGGGTTTGCCGCCGATTTCGGCCGCGGCCTCCACCCGGCCCTTGAACAGCGTGCCGATGATGGATTCGTGGATGAACTCGTCCCCGACGGCCAGTTTGCCCTTGGCGGCCAGCTGCGCCATGCGCGCGGATGTGCCGGTGCCACAGGGCGAGCGGTCGATGGCCTTGTCGCCGTAGAACACCGCATTGCGCGCATGGGCGCCCGGTGCGCGCGGCGCGCCGGTCCAGAGGATATGGCTCAGCCCGTTGATCGCGGGGTGTTCGGGATGCACGAACTCGTATTTCGCGTTGAGCGCGGCGCGCAGTTTCGGGCTGAGATCCACCAGCCGCGCGGCGCCGAAATCGGCCATGTCGCCGAAATTCGCCTGCGGCTCGACAATGGCATAGAAATTGCCGCCATAGGCGACGTCGACAATGATGTCGCCGATGCCCTCCAGATGCGCGGTCAGCCCTTCGGAATGCAGGAACCCCGGCACGTTGGTCAGGCGGACCTCCTCGATGAAGCGGCCTTCCTGCACGTAGGTCACGTCGACGCGCCCCGCCGGGGTGTCCAGCCGCAGGATGCCGGGCACTTCAGGCCGCACAAGGCCGTTTTCCAGCGCGATGGTCACGGTGCCGATGGTGCCGTGGCCGCACATCGGCAGGCAGCCGGACGTTTCGATGAAAAGCACCGCCACATCGCAATCGCTCCGCGTCGGCGGGTAGAGGATCGCGCCCGACATCTGGTCGTGGCCGCGCGGCTCGAACATCAGGCCGGTGCGGATCCAGTCGTATTCGGCAAGGAAATGGGCGCGTTTCTCCAGCATGGTAGCGCCCTTCAGCAGGGGCGCGCCGCCGGTGACAAGGCGCACGGGATTGCCGCAGGTATGCCCGTCGATGCAGGGGAAGGTGTATTGGGTCATGTCGTTCTCGTGAAACGCGCCGGGGAAAACGGCGCAAGGTCGATGCCGGGGGTCTGCCCGGTCAGAAGGTCCGCCACGATGGCCGCCGTGCCGGTGGATTGCGTCAGGCCCAGATGCCCGTGGCCGAAGGCGCAGATCACGTTGCCATGCCCCGGCAGCGGCCCGATGGCGGGCAGACTGTCGGGCAGGGACGGGCGGAAGCCCATCCACTGCACGCCGCCGGTTGTCTTCAGCCCCGGCAGGAACTGGGCGGCCTTGCGCAGCATGCCCTCGGCGCGGGCATAGTTGGGGGCGGCGTCCAGCCCGCCCAGCTCGACCGCGCCGCCGACACGGATGCCGGAGCCAAGCGAGGTGACAACGAAGCCATGCCCGCCGAAGGTGATCTGGCAGCGCAGATCAAACGCGTCATGCGGCAGGGTGGTGTTGTAGCCGCGCTCCGTCTCCAGCGGGATACGCACGTTCGCCGTGCGGGCGAGACGATGGGAATGCGCGCCCGCGGCCAGCACGACGCGGCCCTGCATGGGGCCTTGGCTAGTTTCCACACCGTCCGGCGTCAGCGCGGTTGCTTCGGAGGTCAGGATCTCGCCGCCGTTCTCGCGCACGCGGTCCGCCAGCGCCAGCGTGTAATCCTTGGGATCGTCGATGCTGAACCAGCCGGGGGTGAAGGTCGAGTGGGTAAAGCGCGGCGCAAGGCCCGGCTGACGCTCCGCGATCTCGTCGCCCTTGAGATGGGTGAATTCGATGCCATGCGCCGCGCGCACGTCCCAGCCGGGGAGGGAGGCATTGAATTCGCGCGCGCCCTCATAGACCTGCAGATTGCCCTCGCGGCGCAGCATATGTGCAAGCCCCGCGCGCTCCAGAAATGGATCGAGCGTGGATTTCGCAAGATCCATCATCGCCGTCTGCGCTACGGTCGAGGCGCGGACCTGGCCCGGCCAACTGGCCCGCCAGAAGCGCAGCATCCAGGGCGCGATCCGCAGCGCGTAACCCGGCGGCACGCTGAGCGGGCCCAGCGGATCGAGCAGCCATTTCGGCGCCTGCCGGATGATCCGGGGCGAGGCCAGCGGCAGGATATCGGTGAAGGCGAACGCGCCGGCATTCCCGGCCGAGGCGCCGGCCGCCGGCCCTTCGCGGTCGATCACGCGGACGCGCAGCCCGCGTGCCTGCGCCTCCAGCGCGGCCGAAAGGCCGACGACGCCGGCCCCGACCACGATCACATCGGGGCCGCTCATTACCGCACGTTCGACAGGAATTTGCGCGTCTCGTCATTCTGCGGCGCGTCGAAGATTTGCTCGGGCGGGCCGATTTCGCACATCACGCCCTTGTCGAAAAACGCCACGCGGTTCGACACGTCGCGCGCGAAATTCATCTCATGCGTGACGCAGATCATCGTCATGCCCTCGTCCGCCAGCAGTTTCAGCGTGTCCAGCACCTCGCCCACAAGTTGCGGGTCGAGCGCCGATGTCACCTCGTCGAAAAGGATGTAATCGGGTGACATCGCCAGCGCGCGGGCAATCGCCATGCGCTGCTGCTGACCGCCCGACAGGCGGCCGGGATAGACCTTCAGCTTGTCGGCAAGGCCCACATGGGTCAGCTGTTTGACCGCGACCTCCTCGGCTTCGGCGCGTCCCATGCCCTTGACCTTGCGGGGGGCGAGCGTGACGTTCTCCAGCACGGTCAGATGCGGGAAGGCGTTGAACTGTTGAAAGACGATGCCGATCTTTCGGCGCAGCTTGTTGAGGTCGGTGCCTTTGGCGTGAACTTCGGTGCCGTCGACGAGGATGCGGCCGCTGTCGATGGGCTCCAGCCCGTTGATGCAGGTCAGCAGCGTGGATTTCCCGGACCCCGAGCCGCCGATGACGGAGACGACCTCGCCCTTGGCCACGGTCAGGTCGATCCCTTTCAGCACCTCCAGGTTGCCAAAGGATTTGTGGACCTTCTCGATCTCAATCATTCTCTTTCCACCTTCTTTCCAAATGGCTGCCGAGCCGGGCGATGGGAAAGCTCAGCATGAAGTATATCGCGCCCGCGACCAGCAGGATGAACATCGGCTCCTGCAGGCGGGTGACGAGGATCTGGCTGGATCGCAAAAGCTCGATGATGCCGAGCCACAGGACCAGCGCGCTGTCCTTCATCACGCCCAGGGTCAGCCCGATCCAGCTGGGCAGGGCGACGCGCAGGGCCATGGGGAACACGATCTGCGTCATGTCCTGCCCCCAGGTCAGGCCCAGCGAACGGGCGGCGCGGCGCGTGACCATCGGCACCGCCTCGATCGCGCCGCGCACGATTTCGGTGCAGTAGGCCGAGGTGTAAAGCGCCAGAACGATGCAGGACGTCACGAACGGCGAGATGCCCAGCCCCGCGATGGCCTGGAACGCGTTGGCCAGGATCAGCTGGATCAGCAGCGGCACCGAGCGGAAGATATCCAGCACGAAGGTCAGCGGCAGCGCCATCCACGGCTTGATCTGCGCGCGGATCACGCCGAAGAGCAGGCCAAGCGCGGTGCCGCCGACGACGGCAAAGAACGTCACGGCCAGGGTGACGCCCGCGCCCTTCAGCATGAACCACAGATCGTTGAGGGTCAGGGAAGTTTCAAACATCGGCTTCTTCCCTTCAATACCGGAACAGGCGCCACGCCAGAAGACGCGAGGCCAGCATCACCGCCTTGGTGATGAGGTAGTAGATCACGGCGGCCAGCGCGAAGAACTCGAACGTGCGGAAACTGCGCGCGTTCAGGTCCTGCGTCACGCCCGTCAGGTCGGTCGACATGCCCACGGTGACGCCCAGCGACGTCATCAGGATGGCCCAGACCATCTGGTTCATCGTCGGCAGGAACGCGATGCGGAACATCTGCGGCATGACGATCAGGCGGAACGCCTTCGCCGCGCTCATGCCCAGCGACCGGCCCGCGCGCATCTGCGTGTCCGGAATGGCGCGCAGCGAGCCGCGGAACGTCTCGCAGAGGTATCCGGCATTGTTGAAGGCGATCCCGGCCAGCAGCGCCACATACGGGCTGAGATAGATCCCGAACGAGCCGAGGCCGAAATGCGCCATGTAGATCTGGAAGAGCGCGGGCGTGTTGCGGGCCACTTCGACCCAGGCGGTCGCAGGCGCGCGCAGCCAGCGCGATCTGGAGTTGCGTGCCACCGCAAGAACGACGGCGATGGTGACGCCTATCAGCATCGACATGATGGCGATCTGCATCGTGACCAGCGCGCCGTCCAGCATTTCTGGCAGCGCGCGGAAGGCCTGCCGCCATTGGAAGGTGTAATTGCCCATCGCCTACTCTTTTCAAGTGCCGGGAAGCGCCCGGGAAGCATCGGGGGCCGATTGGCCCCCGACTTTGTCATGTGCGCTCAGCGATAGACCTTGTCGACCGTCAGGTCGGGTGCCGTGCCGCCGACCCACTTCTCATAGAGTTCCTCGTAGCGGCCGGTGCGGACCTGCTGATTGATGAACAGGTCGAGGTAGTTCAGCAGGCCGTATTCCTGGCGCAGCGCGATCAGGCCGACGTAATCGGGCAGATAGGGCGCGTCGCCCGCGATGGTCAGGCCCTCGTATTTGCCGCTGGCAACGATGGAGGAGGCGACGGTCGAGGTCACGACGGTCGCGTCGATCTGGCCCTGGGACAGCGCCAGGAAGACGTCCGCCTGGCTCTGATACGGGCGGAAGCTGCCGCCCTGGTCCCACTTCTCGATATCGTCTTGCAGAGCGATGCCCTCATAGGTGCCCGCGACCGACCCGACCGTGTGGGTGGCCAGCGAATCGTAGCCGTCGATGCCCGCGTCTTCGCGCGTCAGCACCACGTTGGTGAAGGCGAAATAGGGGATCGAGAAACCGGCCGTCTTGGCCCGCTCCAGCGTGTCCGAGGTCGATGCGACGCCGACATCGACGCGGCCCGACACCAGCGCCGGGATACGGTCAGGGAAGGGGGTTTCGACGATTTCCGCCTCGACGCCCAGCGCGGCGGCCAGATCGTTGCAATAATCCACGTCGAAGCCGACCGGCAGGTTGTTCGCGTCGCGCGAACCCATCGGCGGGAAATCCAGCACTACGGCGCAGCGCAGCGTGCCCGAGGCGATGATGTCGTCCAGCTTGTCGGCCTGCGCGGCGGGCGCGGCGATTGCGGCGGCCAGTGCGGCCCCGGCGATAAATCCGATTTTCATTTATAACTCCCTGTCATGTATCTTTGGTTCTGATCCGGTCTCTCGCCCGCGTGTCGCGGCGAGTCGGCAAGATAAGGCAACAATGAATTCAGCGAAAATACAAGAAGTATTTTGAGCGGGACCTTCCTCTGCCCGCCCGCGGCCTCAGGGCAAAGCCAGGCCCCCGAAGGCAATCGTGCCCAGCCCCCGGAGGTGTGAAAAGGGGCGGAGGGACCGCTCCTTCCCCCCACTTTTTCAGCGGCTGGCGCGCGCGTCTTCGGGCAGCAGCCCCTCGGGCATGTTCTGGTAGCACACCGGGCGCAGGAAGCGGCGGATCGACAGGGTGCCGACGCTGGTCGCACCGAAATTGGTGCTGGCCGGGTAGGGGCCGCCATGCACCATGGAATCCACCACCTCGACCCCGGTGGGAAAGCCGTTGACCAGAACGCGGCCGGCCTTGCGCTCGAGCAGCGGGCGCAGGCTGCGCGCGGCGTCCATGTCGGCGTCGTCCATGTGCAGCGTCGCGGTCAGCTGCCCCTCGAGCCCGCGCGCCAGATCGCGCATCTCGTCCAGCGACGCGGCACGCACGACCAGGCCGAGAGGGCCGAACACCTCCTGATGCAGCGCCTTGTCGGCGGCGAACTCGGCCGCCGTCGTCTCGAACAGCGCGGGTGCCGCGCTGCGCCCCTCGGAGGGGGCGGACATCACAGGCCGCACGCCTGCACGTTCCGCGAATTTCGCGGCCCCGTCGCAATAGGCCGATGCAATGCCATCGGTCAGCATGATCTGCGGCTGCACCTCGCGCAGCGCCTCGGCGGCGGCTGAAACGAAAGTGTCGGCGTCGCCGCCATCCAGCACCACGGCGATGCCGGGATTGGTGCAGAACTGTCCCGCGCCCATGGTCAGCGATCCGGCCCAGGCGCGGCCCAGATCGGCGCCACGCGCCTTGACCGCCTCGGGCAGCATGAACATCGGGTTGACCGACCCCAACTCGCCAAAGAAGGGGATCGGCTCGTCCCGCTGGGCGCACAGATCGAAGAGAGCCCGGCCCCCTGCGAGGCTGCCGGTAAAGCCGACGGCCTTGATGAGCGGGTGCTGCACCAGCGCCTGACCCACGGCGCGGTCGCCCCCCTGTACCAACGAGAACACACCGCCCGGAAGGCCGCATTTTTCCACGGCCGCCTTGATCGCCTCGGCAATGATCTCGGCCGTGCCGGGATGCGCACCGTGACCTTTGACGACGACGGGGCAGCCCGCGGCCAGTGCGGCGGCGGTATCGCCCCCGGCGGTGGAAAACGCCAGCGGGAAGTTCGACGCGCCGAAGACGGCGACCGGGCCGATGGGGCGCTGCACCATCACGATCTCGGGGCGCGGCGCGGGAGTGCGATCCGGCATGGCAGCGTCATGGCGGCGGTCGAGGTAATCGCCCTTCACGATGTGATCCGCGAAAAGGCGCAACTGTCCCACGGTGCGCCCGCGCTCGCCCTCGAGCCGCGCTTCGGGCAGGCCGGTTTCCTGCGTGCCAATCTGCGTGATCGCGTCGCCGCGCGCATCGATCTCATCCGCGATGGCATTGAGGAACGCCGCGCGCTCCGCCCGCGAGGTGTTGGCGTAGATGTCGAACGCCTCCTCGGCGGCGGTGCAGGCGCGATCCACCAGATCGGGCGTTCCGGCGCAGAAGCTATGCGCCGGCCCGTGCGCGGGGGCCGACTTGAACGTCGTCCCGCTTTCGGTCCATTCGCCGGCGATCAGGTGCTTGCCGTGGGGAGTGAACGTCATGGATGTGTTCCTTTCCTTGCGCCCGCGCGGTATGGAACCGCCGTGAGGGGCATTGTAGAGACGCCTGCGTAAATACAGCATGTATGCAAGAATTCAACCCGCCCGCGAAAGGAATGCGCCATGACCGACACGACTTTGACAACCGGGGAACTGCTGGCCCTCGTCACCGAGATCCTTCAGCGCGGAGGGCTGTCGCGGCAGCACGCCCACGCGCTGGGCCGCGTCATCGTCGCGGGCGAGCGCGATCATTGCAAGTCGCACGGCGTCTATCGGATCGAAGGCTGCCTGCGCACGATCAAGGCAGGCAAGGTCGCGCCCGAGGCCGAACCGGTGCTGGACGACGCCCCCGGCGCGATCCTGCGCGTCGATGCCAAGGGCGGCTTTTCCAACGCCGCATTCGAGCTGGGCGCGCCCGCGTTGGCCGCGCGCGCGAAGGATCTGGGGCTGGCGGCGCTGGTCATCAATGATTGCGTGCATTTCGCCGCCCTCTGGCCCGAGATCGAGGCGCTGACGGGCATGGGCCTTGCCGCGATGGCGATGTGCCCCAGCTACGCCACAGTCGCGCCCACCGGCGGCACAGCGCCGCTGATGGGCACCAACCCCTTCGCCTTCGGCTGGCCGCGCAAGGACAAGCCGCCCTACGTCTTCGATTTCGCCACCAGCGTCGCCGCCCGCGGCGAGATCGAGCTGCACCGCCGCGCGGGCGATCCGCTTCCCGAAGGTTGGGCGCTGGACAAGGACGGCGCGCCCACGACCGACCCCGAGGCGGCACTGGCCGGCGCCATGCTGCCCTTCGGCGCGCATAAGGGATCGGCCATCTCGACCATGATCGAGCTGCTGGCCGGCGTGATGATCGGCGATCTGACCAGTCCCGAGGCGCTGGAGGAACTGGGCACGACGACGCTGGCGCCAAAACATGGCGAGCTGATCCTCGCCTTCGACCCCGAACGTTTCGCGGCGGGCCGGGGCGATCCGATGGAGCGCGCCGAGACGCTGTTCGCGGCGATCGTCGGGCAGGGTGCGCGCCTGCCGTCGCAGCGCCGTTTTGCCGCGCGGGCCGAAACCGAGGAGAAGGGCATCGTGCTGAACGAAGCGGAAATGGCGCTGCTTCAGAAGCTCCGCGATCAGGGGCTGGACGCGGTCGATCTGCTGGACTGATCGCGCCGCAAAGGGCCGGAACGTTGGAAGAGCGGCCCGTCGGAGCCGCCCTTCATGGTCAAGAAATCTGATTGGGAAACTTCGGTTCAGGCGGCGTATTTGCTGACCGCGCCGGGCAGTTTGCTCCAGTCCGCATACCACGTCTTGAACAGCTTCAGCTGCGTTTCGGCATAGCCGCGCTGGCTTTCCGTCAACTGGTCGCTTTCGTTGAAGTGCAGCGTGTATTCCGCGTCCCCCTCCAGCACCATCAGATGCTTGTAGTAAAGCACCAGATCAGGCCCCTCGTCGAAGGACGACAGGACTGCCAGCGCCTCATCCAGTTCCTGCGCGCGCTGGCGGGCGTCGGCGTCGCCTTCGGCGGCGGCCCTGGAAAGCGCGACGAGGTGCAGCACCTCCTTGGGCAGAACGTTGCCGATGCCGGTGATCGCGCCGTAAGCGCCGCACTTGACGAAGCCATGCACAACGGTCGTATCGACCCCGATCATCAGCTTGATGTCGTCATCCCCGCTGGTGATATGTTCGGCCGCATAGGTCAGATCGGCGGCGCCGCCGAACTCCTTGAAGCCGACAAGGTTGGGATGCTCGGACCGCAGCGCAAAGAAAAGATCGGCGCGCGTGGCAAACCCGTAATAGGGGCTGTTGTAGATCACGGCGGGCAGATCGGGCGCGGCGGCGAGAATGGCCTTGAAATGCGCGCGTTGCGCCGTTGCGGAAAGGCCCCGTGACAGAACCCGCGGAATGACCATCAGGCCTTGGGCGCCCACCTTTTGCGCATGTTCGGCATGGGCGACGGCCATCCTGGTATTGACTGCGCCGGTGCCGACGATGACGGGCACGCCCGCCTTGACCAGACGTTCGACGCCTTCCATCCGTTCGGCATCCGTCAGCAGGGGCCAGTCGCCCATGGAGCCGCAATAGACGACGGCGTGCATTCCAGCCTCGATCAGCTCCCTGCCCTTGCGGACGAGCGAATCGTAATCGGGGCTGCGATCCGGGGTGCACGGGGTCATGAGGGCCGGGATGCACCCGGAGAAAGATATCGGAATTCATGTCGCTCTCCTTTGAAGTCCTTAAGCCTTCCGCGCGAAAGACCGGGCGTGCAGCACCCGTTCCCGCTTCGGGATAATCGGACAATATCATTTGTATTTTACTTGTCGACAAGAAACTCAAGCATACGGCAACCCTCCGCGCAACCCTGCGGCGGGCGCCTAAAGCGCGACGTGCTGGCGCCGGTCGCGGGCGATCAGGGCCTGGATCTGCACGACGATCTGATCCGCATGCGCCTGCGCCAGTGCATCGGCGCGGGCGACGTCGCGCGCCTCGATGGCGGCGATCATGTCGGCGTGTTCCTGCACGTAGCGGTAAGGCACGCGGTCGTCGAAGGAGTAGTAGTACAGCCGCAGCAAACGCCGCCCCTCGTCCAGCAAACGGTGGCAGAGACTCTCGTAATAGGGGTTGCGCCCTGCGGTGGCGATGGCGGCGTGGAAATCGCGGTTGGTGGCAATCATGGCCAGCGCGTCCTGCGCCTCGACCGCCTTGGCGTATTCCAGATGCAGGCGGTTGAGTTGTTCCAGATCGGCCAGTGTGCGGTTCTCGGCCGCGAGGCGCGTGGTCACGCGATACATCAGCGTCAGCGCATCAAAGAACGTGTGCAGGTTCAGGAAATCGATGCTCGACACCACGGTCGAGCGATTGGGAAGCGCCGTCACCAGCCCCTCGCTTGCCAGCCGCACCAGCGCCTCGCGGATCGGCGTGCGCGACATCGACAGCCGCTCGGACAGCATGATCTCGTCGATGGGGCTGCCGGGGGCGAGCGTCAGGTCGAGGATCTCGTCGCGCAGCACGTTATAGACATATTGGACGCCAGAGCCGCGCTTGCGCTCGGGAGGGGTGGGCGAAGGGTTCTGTGTCATCGGATATCCTGTGTGTCGACAGGATAAATACGCGCCCGATGCAGCAAAAACAATCCTCGCGTTCGGCAGTGGGTCCGATCCGAACTCAGGTCAGCGATGCGCAGAACGCTTCGATCCGGTTCATTGCCTCGGTCAGCTGCGCCTCGGACGCGGCATAGCTGACGCGGAAGAACGGGCTTTGCCCGAAGGCGGCGCCGTGGACGGTGGCAACGCCGCCCTCTTCCATCAGGGCGATGCAGAAATCCTCGTCCGTGTCGATCCGCTTGCCCCTGGGCGTGGTGCGGCCGAGGAATGCGGCGCAGGACGGAAAGACGTAGAAGGCGCCCGGAGGGGTGGGGCAATCCATGCCGGGAATGGCGTTCAGCCGCTCCACCACCAGATCGCGGCGTTTCTGGAACGCGGCGCGCTGCATCTCCAGCGCATCCTGCGGGCCGGTCAGCGCGGCGAGAGCGGCCCATTGGCTCGGCTGCGCGGCGCCGCTGGTCAGCTGCCCCTGCGCCAGCGCCATCGCGTCGATCAGCGGCTGCGGCCCGGCGGCATAGCCGATGCGCCAGCCGGTCATGGCGTACGCCTTGCTCACCCCGTTCATCGTCAGCGTCCGGTCCTTCATCGCGGGCGCGGCGGCGGCCATGGTGGCGAAAGGCGTGCCGCCGTAAATCAGGTGTTCATACATGTCATCGGAGAGTACCCAGACATGCGGATGCCGCTCCAGCACCTCGGCGAGGGCGCGCAGATGGTCCGCGGAATAGACCGCGCCGGTGGGATTGGAGGGTGAATTCAGGATCAGCCAGCGGGTTCTGGGCGTTATCGCCGCCTCCAGCGCGGCGGGGGTCAGCAGGAATCCGTCTTCGGCTTTGGTCGGCACAACAACCGGCGCGGCGCCGGTCATCTGCACCATTTGCGTGTAGCTGACCCAGTAAGGCGCGGGAATCACCACCTCGTCGCCCTCGTCCAGCGTGGCCAGAAGGGCATTGGCGATCACCTGCTTGCCGCCGGTCGAGACGATGGTCTGCGACGGCGCGTAGTCCAGGCCGTTTTCGCGCGCGAATTTGCCCGCGATGGCCTGCCGCAGCTCGGGGATGCCGGGGATGGGCGGATATTTCGTCTCGCCCCGCCGGACGGCCTCGGCGGCGGCGGCCTTGACGTGATCGGGCGTGTCGAAATCCGGCTCTCCGATGGAAAGCGATATGATGTCGTGCCCCTCGGCGCGCAGATCGCGGGCCTTCTGCGTGATGGCAATGGTCGCGGCGGGCTGGACGCGGCTGAGGGCGGCGGATTTGCGGAACTGGGTCATGAGGCGGGCCTTTCGGGATTTGCGCCGACCTTAGGCGCCTTTGCCCCGAGTGCAAGCGGCCTTAGCCGCCGAAGACCGACCAGCCGGTGAAATTGGCCAGCCGGTGCGCGGCCTCGGTCCCGGCCTTGGAGTTGCCGTAATGGTTCAGCCCCGGCGACCAGACCGCGACAGAGGCCTTGCCCGGCGCGATCATCAGGATGCCGCCGCCCACGCCGCTTTTGCCGGGCAGGCCGACGCGATAGGCGAAATCGCCCGACCCGTCGTAATGCCCGCAAGTCATCATCAGCGCGTTGATCCGCCGCGCGCGCCGCGCCGAGATCAGGCGCGGCGCGCCCTCCAGCCCGGCCAGCATCCGGCCCGCGCTGGCCAGCTGGTCGGTGGTCATGGCGATGGCGCACTGGTGCATGTAGGTGCCCAGCGTCAGGTCCGGATCGTTGCGCAGGTTGTCGAAGGAATAAAGGTAATGCGCCAGCGCCGCGTTGCGGTGGCCCGTCGCCTCCTCCGAGGCGGCGACGTATTTGTCGATGTGGATATCGTCATCCTCGGCGGCGGCGCGGATGAACTGGATCAGCTCGGCCAGCGCCTCGCGCGGCTGGCGCCCGTCCAGCAGCGCATCGGTCGTCACGATGGCGCCCGCGTTGATGAAGGGATTGCGCGGGCGGCCCCTGTCCTGCTCCAGCAGCGCGATGGAGTTGAAGGCGGTCCCCGACGGCTCGCGCCCCACCCGCGCCCAAAGCGCATCGCCGATCCGTCCCAGCGCGGCGGCGAGGGAAAAGACCTTGCTGACGCTCTGGATCGAAAAGCGTTTCTCATGCGCGCCCGCAGACAGGGTGCGCCCGTCCGCCATTGCGACCGATATGGAGAATTGCGCCGGGTCCACCGCCGCCAGTTCCGGAATGTAGGAGGCGGGCGTGCCCCAGTCCGCCATCGCGTGGATGTCGCGGTCCAGCGCGTGCAGGAAATCCTGCAATCCTTGGGGGAAGGTGGGGCTCATGCGGTCTCCGGTCCGGGGCGTGCCTCAGGTGTTGAAGAGGAAATGCAGCACGTCGCCATCCTTGACGGTATAGGATTTGCCCTCGGCGCGCATCTTGCCAGCTTCCTTGGCCGCCTGTTCGCCGCCCAGCGTGATGAAATCGTCATAGGCGATGGTCTCGGCCCGGATGAAGCCGCGCTCGAAATCGCCGTGGATGACGCCGGCGGCCTTGGGGGCCGAGGTGCCCTGCCTGATGGTCCAGGCGCGCGCCTCCTTGGGGCCGACGGTAAAGTAGGTCTCGAGGTGCAACAGCTCGTAGCCCGCCTTGATCAGGCGGTCCAGCCCGGCCTCCTCAAGACCCATCTCGCTCAGGAACATCCCGGCCTCCTCGGCGTCGAGCTGGCTGATCTCCTCCTCGATGCGGGCGCTGATGACGACATGGGAATTGCCCTCGGCGGCGGCCATCTCGGCCACCTTGGCCGAAAGCGCGTTGCCGTTCGCCGCGTCCTCCTCGCCCACATTGCAGACGTAAAGCACCGGCTTGGTAGTCAGAAGCTGCAACATCTTCCAGGCGCGGCGGTCCTCGTCGTCGACCTCGACCGTGCGCGCGGGCTTGCCGCCCTCCAGCGCAGCGAGAGCGGCGCGCAGAAGACGCTCCTGCTGGACCGCCTCCTTGTCGCCGCCGCGCACCTTGCGGGTGATGTTCTGAAGGCGCTTTTCGATGCTGTCGATATCGGCAAGCATCAGCTCGGTCTCGATGGTTTCGGCGTCGGCCACCGGGTCGATCCGGTTTTCGACATGGGTCACGTCGCCATCCTCAAAGCAGCGCAGCACGTGGGCGATCGCGTCAACCTCGCGGATATTGGCCAGAAACTGGTTGCCCAGCCCTTCGCCCTTGCTGGCGCCCTTGACGAGGCCGGCAATGTCGACGAAGGTCATGCGGGTGGGGATGATCTGCTTGCTGCCCGCGATCTCGGCCAGCTTGTCCAGCCGCGCATCGGGCACGGCGACATCGCCGACATTCGGCTCGATCGTGCAGAAGGGGAAGTTCGCGGCCTGCGCTGCCGCGGTGCGGGTCAGCGCGTTGAAAAGCGTCGATTTGCCCACGTTGGGCAGCCCGACGATACCCATTTTGAAACCCATGACGCCGCTCCTTGGTGAAAAGTCACGGCATCTACGTCACGCCTGCGCGCGCCGTCAAGCAGACCATTGATTTCCGCGCCCGCTTGGGCCAAACCCGCCGTGACCAGACAGGGGACCGCCATGAGCCGTATCGACGCCAAATTCACCGAGTTGAAAGCCGCCGGGAAAAAGGCGTTCGTGGCCTATGTCATGGCGGGCGATCCCGATTTCGACACCTCGCTTGAGGTGGTCAAGGGGCTGCCCGGTGCGGGCGTCGACATCATCGAGCTGGGCCTGCCCTTCACCGATCCGATGGCCGATGGTCCGACGATCCAGCTGGCCGGCCAGCGCGCGCTGAAGGCGGGTCAGACGCTGAAGCGCACGCTGGAAATGGCGCGCGAGTTCCGCAAGGGCGACGACACCACCCCGATCGTTCTGATGGGATATTACAACCCGATCTACAACCACGGCGTGCCGCGATTCCTGATCGATGCCAAGGCGGCCGGGATCGACGGTCTGATCGTCGTCGATCTGCCCCCCGAAGAGGACGAGGAGCTGTGCATCCCCGCGCAGGCCGCTGGCCTCAACTTCATCCGGCTGGCCACGCCGACCACCGATGACAAGCGTCTGCCGAAGGTCATGCAGAACACCTCGGGTTTCGTCTATTACGTCTCGATCACCGGGATCACCGGCGCGGCCGCGGCTGAAGCAGGCGATGTTGCGCCCGAGGTCGCGCGCATCAAGAAAGCCACCGATCTGCCCGTGATCGTCGGCTTCGGCATCCGCACGCCGGAGACGTCGCGCGCCATCGCCTCGGTCGCCGATGGGGCTGTCGTCGGCTCTGCCATCGTCGGCAAGCTGGCCGAAGGCGCCAGCCCGGCGGAGGTGCTGGAGTTCGTCAGGGGGCTGGCGGACGGCGCCCATTCGGCCTGATGCACGCGGCATCGCTGCCCACGCCGCTGGGGCCGATCTGCGTCACCGAAGATAATGGCGCGATCACCGCGCTTGACTGGCACGAAGCGCTCAAGCCCAAGGACACGCCGCTTCTGCGCCGCGCACTGGCGCAGCTGGCCGCCTATTTCGCGGGCGAGCGGGTGCAGTTCGACCTGCCGACCCGCGTGAGCGGCACCGCGTTCCAGCGCCGCGTCTGCGACGCCATCGGCGCGATCCCGCATGGCGAGACGCGCAGCTACGGCGATCTGGCGCGCGCGCTGAAGGTGCCGGCACAGGCGATTGGCACCGGCTGCGGTGGCAACCCGATCCCGATCATCATTCCCTGCCACCGGGTGCTGGGCACCAGCGGCCTTGGCGGGTTTTCCGGCAAGGGCGGGGTCGAAACGAAGGTCTGGCTGCTGCGCCACGAGGGCGCGGGCAATCTGCTGATCTGAACGCTGCGCATCAATCAGCGGGCCAGCCGCCGGATCTACAGCCGGATCAGCCGGTAGTGCAGCGCCAGCGCCACGGCATGCGCGCGGTTGCGCGCGCCCAGCTTTTCGGCGGCGGTTTTCAGATGCAGCGTCGCCGTGGGTACGGAGCGGCCGATCATGTCGGCAATCTCGCTGGCCGTATGGCCTTGGGCGGAATAGCGCAGGCACTGGGCCTCGCGCTGCGTCAGCGACGCGGCGGAGGTCCGGGTATCGCTGGCGGCAAAGCAGGGAAGGGCGGCCTCGTGCATCAACTGGCCCATCAGCCCCACCCGTTGCAGCACATCGCGCGTGTCCCGCACGAAGGACCGGCTGGCATTCTTCTGGATGACGGTGAACGTGGCAAAGCCGCCCGCCGTGTGGTGCAGCGGCACGGTGATGCCGCAGGTCAGGCCGGTATCGTGCAGATAGGCCGAAACCGGCGCATGTTCGCCGCTGAGATGCCTCGCAAGTGCAGTGTTTCGGCCGTGATGACGGTAGGACCAGGCGAAGGGCGCGCTGCGGGTCAGTGCGATCTGCTGGACCGGATCGTTCTGGTGATATTTCTGCTCGCACCAGAGATGCCGCATGTCGGCGGGCAGGGCGCGGTGGCTGAGATGGCTGGGAATGACCAGCGCGCCCTCAGGCGTCGTCGCCACCGGGGTGAAATCGTAGATGACCGCGTCGAAGCCTGCCTGCCGCGCCGCGCCATGGGCCGCATCCACGACGCCGCCGACCGTGCTGGATCGTGCCATCTCGCGCTTCAGGTCATCGATGATGGAATGCATGTAGCTCGCTTGTGGTCCGCCTTGTGATCGCTGAACCGACCGTACACCTTATCCGGGCGATGACTATAAGATTTGACAGGTAGACGCCCGCGCCTCGACGTCGTTAGCATTAATGGCAGAGCGAAAGGAGCTTGCCATGTGGTCTGAAATCGAACCCGATGAGGTAAAGGATGTCACGGTCGACGGCTATACCGTCAAGACCTACAGTTTTGGCACCGGCGACAATGTCGTTCTATGCGCGAATGGCGGGCCCGGCCTGCCTTGCGATTACCTGCGCGATTCGCATTCCTGCCTTGCTGCCGAAGGATACCGCGTCGTCGCATGGGATCAGCTGGGCACCGGTGCCTCGGACCGCCCGACCGATCCCGCGCTCTGGACCATCCAGCGCTATGTCGAAGAAACCGAGACAGTGCGCACCGCGCTGAACCTCGGAAAGGTGCACTTCCTCGGCCAGTCCTGGGGCGGATGGCTGGGCATAGAATACGCGCTGACCTATCCCGGCAGCCTGCGGTCGCTGATCCTGGAGAATACCGCGGGCGATATCCCGCACCTCGTGTCCGAGCTGAACCGCCTGCGCGACGCGCTGGGGCCGGAAACCGTGGCGATGATGCAGCGGCACGAGGCGCTGGGCACGCTCGCTCATCCGGAATACCAGGCGGCGGTGACCATCCTGAACTATCGCCATGTCTGCCGCCTCGATGAATGGCCCGCGCCGGTCAAACGCTCGCTCGACGACTGGAACATGGGGCCTTACGGCACGATGCAGGGTCCGAACGAGTTTCTCTATACCGGCAACCTGGCCAACTGGAACCGCATCCCCGACATGCACCGGATCGAGGTGCCGTGCCTCATCACCACCGGCCAGCATGACGAGCTGACCCCCGCCTGCGCCCGCCGGATGCACGAGGCGCTGCCCGATTCCGAGATCCAGGTCTTTCCCAACAGCAGCCACATGCCCTTTTTCGAAGAGCCGGGGGCGTACTACCCCGCGCTGCTGAAATTCCTCGAACGGGTTTCGGCCGCATGACATCGTCCATGGCCGAAACCGGGCTTCTGGAGAACGGGTTCCGCGTCTGGGACGGCCGTGCCGCCGACGAGATCACCGATGTCCAGACGCCGCATGGCCGGGTGACCGCCTACAGCTATGGCAGCGGCGAAAGGGTGCTTTTTTGCCTCAATGGCGGGCCGGGCCTGCCCTGCGATTACCTGCTGGGCCCGCACATCCCCCTGGCCGAGGCAGGCTTTCGCGTGGTCAGCTATGACCAGCTGGGCACGGGTGCGTCCGATGCGCCCACCGATCCGGCGCTGTGGGAAATCACCCGCTATGCGGACGAGGTCGAGGCGGTGCTGGACGCGCTGGGGCTGACATCGGTGCATTTTCTCGGCCATTCCTGGGGCGGCTGGTGCGGCATCGAATACGCGATCCGCCATCCCGCGCGGCTGCGCAGCATGATCCTGGCCAACACCTGCGCCGACATGCCCCATCTTCTGCAGCAGATCGAGCGGCACCGGAACGCGCTGGGCCCCGAGACGGTCCAGATGATGCAGCGCTACGAGGCGCTGGGATGGCTGGATCATCCGGCCTATGACGCGGCGATCACGCTTCTGGATCACCGCCATATTCGCCGGATGGACAAGCGGCCGGCTCCCGTGCAAAAATCGAAGGACGGCTTCAACTACGCCATCTTCGAGACGATGCAGGGTCCGAACGAATATTTCTACACCGGCAATCTCAAGGATTGGAACCGCCTCGACGCGCTCGCGGATTTCACCTGGCCGTGCCTCGTGATCCAGGGGATGCATGACGCGCTGGCGCCCGCCTGCGGGATGCGGATGCACGCCGCGCTTCCCAGGTCCGAGATCGAGATTTTCCCCGCCTCCTCGCATTCGCCATTCTATGAGGAGCCCGAAGCCTATCGCGCCCGGCTGATCGCGTTTCTGGACCGCGTCGACGGGGCAGGGGGATGAGCCGCTACCGCTTTGTCCTCTACCGTCCGGTCCAGCTGATCCCGGTGCTGGTCGGCATCAGCATCATCACCTTCGTGCTGGTCCGCTCGATCCCCGGCGATCCGGCGCGCGTGCTGCTGGGGCCGCGCACGACCGAATCCGCGCTGGCCCGCGTGCGCGAGCAATTCGGCCTCGATGAGCCGCTGTGGCTACAGTATTTCTACTTCGTCAAGAACCTCTTCAAGGGCGAACTGGGCCAGTCGATCCTCTACAAGGTCGACGTGCTGAAGCTGATCGCAACAAGGATCGAGCCGACGCTGGTGCTGGTCATCGGCAGCGTTCTGCTGGCGCTTCTGATCGCCACGCCGATGGCGGCGGTCGCGGCGCGCAGGCGCGGCAGCTGGGCGGACCATCTCATTCGCATCGTCTCGACCGCCGGCCTCGGTTTTCCGGCCTTCTGGCTGGCGATCATGCTGATCCTGCTCTTCAGCGTGCAACTGGGCTGGTTCCCGGTGACGGGCTATGGCCGCAGCTTCTGGGAGAAGGTGCATCACATGACGCTGCCGTGCCTCACCACCGGCCTCGCGCTGGCGGCGGTGCTGACGCGCAACCTGCGCGCGTCGATCCTGGCCGAGCTGCAATCGGATCAGGCCACCGCGGCCCGCGCCCGCGGGCTGCCGGAGAACGTGGTGTTCTGGCGCCATGTCATGCCAAATTCGCTGGTGCCGACGGTCAACCTGCTGGCAGTCAATATCGGCTGGCTCATCAGCGGATCGGTGGTCATCGAAACGGTGTTCGCCATTCCCGGCATGGGCCAGCTTCTGGTGCGGGGCATCTTTACCCGCGACTACATGGTGGTGCAGGGCGTGGCCATGGTGTTCGCCGTCGCGACGGTGCTGGTGAATTTCCTCGCCGACATCCTGACTGTCACCATCGACCCAAGGGTCAAGCTGTGAGCGGCGCGGCCTTCGTCCGCGCCCGCCGCCTGCGCTGGCCGGGCAAGGTGACGCCGCTGGTGCTGGGCGCGGGTATCCTGACGGCATGGCTGCTGATCGCGATCCTCGCGCCGCTGCTGGCGCCGTACGATCCGATCTACCAGGACGCCGCCGTGCGGCTTCAGCCGCCCACGTGGGCGCATCCGCTGGGCACCGACAATTTCGGGCGCGACATCCTCAGCCGCGTGATCTGGGCTGCGCGGATCGACTTGCAGATCGCGGTTTTCGGCGTCGTCTTTCCCTTCGTGATCGGGACCGTCGCGGGCAGCATCTCGGGCTTTTTCGGCGGCTGGGTGGACACGCTTTTCATGCGGGTCATCGACGTGGTTCTGGCCTTTCCGTTCCTCGTGCTGATGCTGGCGATCATCACCATCATCGGGCCGGGTCTGGGCAGCTTCTACATCGCGATGGCGCTGGTCGGCTGGGTGTCCTACGCGCGGCTGATCCGGGCGCAGTTCCTGGTGCTGAAGCACTCGGATTTCGCCATGGCCGCCGTCAGCCTCGGCTATTCCAACACGCGGGTGATGTTCCGCCACATCATGCCGAACGCGATCCTCAGCTCGGTCGTCTTCTCGATGTCCGACGCGGTGCTGGTTCTGCTGAACGGCGCCGCCATCAGCTATCTGGGGCTCGGCGTGCAGCCGCCGACGGCGGAATGGGGGATCATGATCGCCGAAGGGCAGGGCTTCATCACCACCGCGTGGTGGATCACCACCTTTCCGGGCATTGCCATCGTGACGCTGGCGATGGGATTCAGCCTGCTGGCCGACGGCCTTGGCGAAGCCCTGGGGGTGCGCGAATGACCGAAGCGCCGATCCTGACAGTGGACAATCTGAGCGTCGCCTACGAGGACGGGCGCACATCGCACACCATCATCGACGGCGTGTCCTTCGCGCTGCGCCGGGGCGAGATCCTGGGCATCGTGGGTGAAAGCGGGTCGGGCAAGAGCATGACCTGCCGCGCGCTGATCCGCCTGCTGCCCAGCAGCCGGCTGCGCGTGACGGGCGGCGCCGTGCGGCTGGAGGACGGCCGCGACGTGCTGGCGCTGCCCCCGCGCGAGCTGACGCGGGTGCGCGGGCGCCGCATCGGCATGATATTCCAGAATCCGGCCAGCCATCTGGACCCGGTCATGTCCATCGGCCGCCAGATCGCCGAAAGCATCCGCCACCACCGCGGCGTCGGCCGCGCCGAGGCCTGGGAGCAGATGCTGGACATCCTGCGGCAGGTCGGCATCCCCGACCCCGAAAGCCGCGCCAATGCCTACACGCACGAATTTTCCGGCGGAATGCGCCAGCGCGCGATGATCGCCGTGGCGCTGGCCTGCGATCCCGACATCCTGATCGCGGACGAGCCGACGACGGCGCTCGACGTGACCGTGCAGGCGCAGATCCTGCGCCTCCTGCAACAGCTTCGGGACGAACGGGGGCTGTCGATCATCTTCATCACGCACGATCTGGGCGTGGTCTATCAGCTCTGCGACACGGTCGCTGTGATGTATGCGGGGCGCCTGTGCGAATATGGCCCCAAGCACGAGGTGATCCACCATCCGCGCCATCACTACACTGCCGGGCTGGTCGCGTGCCAACCGGGCAGCGAAGGCGGCAATGGCCCGGTCCACACCATCCCCGGCCAACCGCCCAGCCCCGGCGACATGCCTTCGGGATGCCGCTTTCACCCGCGCTGCGCGGCCGCCGACGCACTCTGCGCCGCGCGCCAGCCGCCGCTGGAAGAGGCCGAGCCGGGCCATGCGCGCGCCTGTCATCACCCGGTAGGCATGGATGCGGAGGCAAAGGCATGAGCGATCCCATCCTTCTCGACGTGCGCAACCTCAGCGTGGAGTTTCCCATGGCGCGCAGCCGCATGGGGCTTGGGCCGCGGCGCAGCCTCGCCGCGGTGTCGGACGTGTCGATGCGCGTCGCCGCGGGCGAGACCGTCGGCCTCGTCGGCGAAAGCGGCAGCGGCAAGAGCACCTTCGGCCGCGCGATCCTTCGGCTGGGCGAGCTGACGTCGGGCGAGGTGCTGCTGGACGGGCAGGACATGGCGCGCGCGCGCGGCGACGATCTGGCCCGGCTGCGGCGGGAGACGGCGATGATCTTTCAGGATCCCTACGGCTCGCTCAATCCGCGCCTGACGGTGCGCCAGGCGATCGGCGAGGTGCTGAAGGTGCACGGCAAGGCCGGCCCCGGCGGCGCCGGGGCGCGCATCGCCGAGCTTCTGGACCTTGTCGGGCTGGATCGGGCGCTGATGAACCGCCGTCCCGGCGATCTGAGCGGCGGGCAATGCCAGCGCGTCGGCATCGCCCGCGCGCTGGCGATCGAGCCGCGGCTGATCGTGGCCGATGAATGTGTCGCGGCGCTCGACGTGTCGATCCAGGGGCAGATCATCAACCTGCTGATGGATCTGGGCGCGCGGATGCATCTGGGGATGATCTTCATCGCGCATGATCTGGCCATGGTGCGGCGCCTGTGCGACCGGATCGCGGTGATGTATCTGGGCCGCATCGTCGAGGAGGGCCCGACCGAGGAGGTCTTCGATGCGCCGCGCCACCCCTACACCCGCTCGCTGATCGAGGCGATCCCCGAGATCGACCCGGCGCACGGCCTGCCCTCGGCGCCCCTGCCGGGCGAGCCGCCCAGCCCGCTGGACCTGCCGGAGGGCTGCGCCTTTCATCCGCGCTGCCGACTGGCGCGCCCCGACTGCCGCGCCGCCGTACCACCGCTGGTGGGGGGGCGCGCGCATCGCGCCGCCTGCATCCTGGCGCCCGGCGGCCGACTGAACGAGGCGGGGGAAAACCTGCCCGAAACCCCATCCGCAACCCCAACTGAGAGGACTGAAAATGCGATACGGTAAATTCACCAAGCTTCTCGGCGCCGCCGCCATGGCAGCGCTGATGATCGGCACCAGCGTCGCCGAGGCTGCCGGCGTGCTGACCATCGGCCGCCGCGAGGACGGCACCACCTTCGATCCCATCGCCACGGCGCAGAACACCGATTTCTGGGTATTCTCCAACGTCTATGACGTGCTCGTGCGCGTCGACAAGTCCGGCACCAAGCTGGAGCCGGGCCTGGCCGAAAGCTGGGAGGTCAGCGAGGACGGCAAGACCTACACGTTCAAGATCCGCGACGCCAAATTCTCGGACGGCAGCCAGATCACGTCCGAGGATGCGAAATATTCCCTGCAGCGCATCCGTGACGACGAACGCTCGCTCTGGTCCGACAGCTACGAGATCATCGAAAGCATGGAGACGCCCGATCCGCAGACGCTGGTGGTAAACCTCTCCGGCCCCTCGGCGCCGTTCCTCGCCTCGCTGGCGATGCCGGGCGCGTCGATCCTCTCGAAGGCAGGCATGGAAGAGATGGGTGTCGAGGCCTACGCCGAAAGCCCCATCGCCTCGGGCGCCTTTTCGGTCGAGGACTGGCTGCGCGGCGACCGCGTGATCCTTGCCAGGAACCCGCATTTCTGGGAGGCGGACCGCGTCAGCCTGGACGGGGTGGAGTGGATTTCGATCCCCGACGACAACACCCGCATCCTCAAGGTGCAGGCGGGCGAGATCGACGCCGCCATTTTCGTGCCCTTCGCGCGGATCGAGGATCTGAAGGCCGATCCCAACCTCAAGGTGCATCTGGACCAATCCACCCGCGAGGATCACCTGCTGATCAACCATTCCCATCCGCCGCTGGATCAGAAGGCCGTACGCCAGGCGCTCGACATGGCCATCGACAAGCAGGCCATCGTTGACGCCGTGACCTTCGGCATCGGCGAGGTCGCCTATTCCTACATCCCCAAGGGTTCGCTCTATCACTACGAAGACAATCTGAGGCGCCCGTACGATCCTGAAAAGGCCCGTCAGATGCTGGAGGAGGCCGGCGTCGAGAACCTGACGCTTGACTACCTCGTCAACGCCGGGGATCAGGTGGACGAGCAGATCGCCGTGCTGCTGCAGCAGCAGCTGGGCGAGGCGGGCATAACCGTAAACCTGCAAAAGATGGATCCCAGCCAGACCTGGGACATGCTGGTGGCGGGCGATTACGACCTGTCGGTGATGTACTGGACCAAGGACGTGATCGACCCCGACCAGAAGACGACCTTCGTTCTGGGCCACGATTCGAACCAGAACTACATGACCCGGTACGAGAACCCCGAGGTCAAGGAACTGGTCGCGACCGCCCGCGTCGAGATGGACGAGGCCAAGCGCGAGACGATGTATGTGGACCTGCAGAAGATGGCGAAGGAGGACGTCAACTGGATCGACCTCTACTACAGCCCCTACCGCAACGTGACGCAGACCAACATCGAGAACTTCTACCAGAACCCCCTGGGCCGGTTCTTCCTCGAAGATACCGTCAAGAACTGAACGTGCCTTCTCTGCGCGCCGGCGATCAAAGCTCGCCGGCGCATCCCGCCTTTTCGGATGCCGTCACAACAGCGGGCGCCAGAAGGCTTCCGGCAACGCCGATGCTGGCCCCCGATCCGGGCGCGCTGCCTCAAGGTCGACCCGGTGTCCGACGTTCTTGAGTTCCAGAAGCGCGACGTAGAGGAACTTGCCCGACCCACACGCCGGGTTCCAGTGGCAACACGCCGTCATCGTCGGACTGGCCGCCGCAACGCTCAGGTGTAAAATTCGCCGACGAGATCCAAAAACGTCGTCTAAATGAATGTTCTTCAGCTAGTGGGGGTGGCATCTGGCGGGATTTTTGAAGCTTGGCAAGCGGACTTCATGAAGCCCAGCGGTCAAACTTGAAGAGTCCATAGGTCGTACCAACCACCGATCCCAGCCCGCGCAAAACATCAGCCCACACAAAAGTTACGCAAACTCAGCCGTCTACAGAAGATAGTGCCAAATCAAATATCCACGGGCACCGATGCTAGTTCAAGCATCTCCCAAACCGGCTTGGCTGCCGTTTCGCGGTCTAGCGGGCCGTCCCACCGTGCAGCGTGGAGCCAGATTCCTTCGCTCATGATAGTGAGGTTGCGGGCCAACTGTCGCCCCTTGTGCGGCGGCAGGATCTTGCAAAGATCATGAGCGAGGTTGCTGACGAGTTGGCGCTCGATAATGGTCATGACCCGTGCGAACCTAGGGTTGAACGCGGCTTCACCGGCACACGAGGCCCAAGCCTGCGCGGTTTCCTTGCTGAAAACCGCCGGGCTGAAATTCGCCTTGAGAACCGCAAGCACGCGCTCGTGAGGTGTCCGCGCCTGTCTGAGACCTAGAAGCACTTCGTCAGTGATCAGTTGATTTGTAAGTTTTACGGCAGCCTCAAGCAGATCCGCCTTTGTCTTGTAGTGATAGTGCACCAGCCCGTGCGAAATACCAGCTTCCTGGCTGACGCGCTGAACGGTGGCCCCCTTGACGCCATGTCTCTCGATCATTCGCAACGTGGCTTCTGCCAGTTCCCGGCGCCGTATATCCGCGATCGACGACCGTTTCTTGCGCGGAGAGCGATTTCCAGATGTCAGATTGGCCAAGGCTGGCTTCCTTCGATGCGGGCGGCTGCTGCAGGTTCTGCCGTCCGTTGACAGTTATTGCAGCGTTCTTGTCCTGTCCAGCGATCCTGCGGGACTAAAATTCTGCCTGTGCTCTAATATTGACTCGACAACCATAAAAATGGTTGAGTAACCAGTATTCTTGACTCTCAAGATCGGAGAATGGGAATGAAATATGCGACTGATGCCAAATCCACGATACGCCACGAAATCTCGGTAGGCCGCGCGCACACGCCGGACTTTGCCTGGCCCAGCGTCCTGCTTGCGGTTGGATGTCTTGTGGTTTTTGCCGGCTCGGTCACCATGGCCGTGACCGGCATGATCCCGTATCTGGTGGCAGGCGTCATCAACACAGTGGTGATTTATGCAATCTATACGGTCCTGCATGAGGCGGTTCACATGAACATCAGCGCCAGGCGAAAGGATCTTCAATGGGTGGATCGCCTTCTGGGCAGCCTCGCAGGCGTCCTGCTGTGGCAGTTCTATGACCACCACCGCGCGGATCACCTCGTCCATCACCGCATCACGAACCATGACGACGACCCGGACATTTCGGCACGGGCGGGGTTTCTGGACTATGTCATGGTCCGGCTGCCGGTCGTGCTGTTGAGTTATTTCAACCCGGTCCTGCTATATCGGCGCTGCAAGGAGCTTCAGATGCCGCGCAAGGCGATCCAGCGCAGCATGGCCGGGTTCGCAGTCAATACCGCGCTGGCTGTTACAGCGATTGCGTCGGGTTACGGGTTTGAACTTCTGACACTCTGGTTCGTGCCCTGGTACATCGGCAACAGTGTCATGCTGATCATGTTCACATGGTCGCCGCACCATGATCATCACGAGACGGGGCGCTACAGCAACACGCGGGTCGTTGAGATGCCAGGGGGTAATGCGCTGCTCCTGGGGCAGGGGTATCATTTGATCCATCACATGATGCCCGGCATACCGTGGTACCGCTACAAGACCACGTTCGACGACCTGCGCCCAACGCTGGAGCATAATAATGTGCGCATCGAGGGCATACGGCCACCTGCAGTACCGGGCGCCGCGAGCCCGGCCGAATGAAGGCCCCGCCGGGGATGTAGGGCCCCGCGAAAGACCCTGTCCTGACCGAGTGGCGCGGAAAGGGCTGATACGGGCAAGCGGCCTCAGCGTGCCTTCTTGATCGCCTCTGTGATGATATTCTCGATCTCGCCGATGTCGGCCTGTCGCGGATTTGTAGCGGCCGCAGGATCCGCACTCGCCTTGCGGGCCAGCTCTTCGACCCGGTCGAAGCCCACACCGATCTCCGCCAGGTTTTCGGGGATGTCGAGATCGTCCAGAATGGCACAAATAGCGGCATGGAAGCCGTCGAAATCGCGGCTCTCAAGGCCGAGGGCCTGGGACATGGAGGGTATCCGTTCCTCGATCACGGGCCGGTTGAAGCGGAGCACTGCCGGCAATATCACGGCATTCGTAAGTCCGTGATGTGTGTCATACAGGGCACCGACCATGTGGCTGATGGCGTGCACCATCCCCAGTCCCTTGAGAAACGAGACCCCGGCCAAACAGCTGCCGGCCAACATGGCCATGCGTGCCTCCAGGTCGTCGGGCTGAGCCACGGCCCGCCGCAGCGCCCCGTTCACCAGTTGCAGCGCCTCGAGAGCGGCGCCGTCACACATCGGATGGAACATGTCGACACAATAGGCTTCGATCGCGTGGGTCAGCGCATCGCAGCCTGTCCAGGCTGTCAGATTGCGGGGCAGGCCAACCGAAAGCTCGGGATCGAGAACCGCTAGAACCGGACGATGCGAGGGGTGCCATACACATCCCTTGATGCCACGGCTGGTGTCGGTAATCATCCCCGTACTCTCGGTCTCTGCGCCGGTTCCGGCGGTGGTTGGCACACAAATCAGCGGCGCAAAGCGGTGTGCATCTGGGGGTGTCACGTCGAAGTCAAAAGACCACAGCGGCGTGTCGTGCCCGACGATCAGGCTTATCGCCTTTGCCGCATCCATTGCCGAGCCGCCGCCGATGGCAATCACGCCATCATGCGCCCCGGCTTCGAACACCGACTTGCCCGCCTGAGCATTCTGGTCGGTCGGGTTGGGATTGACGTCGCTGAAGACGTCCACGCGCAGACCCTGGTCGGTCAGCATCTCTCGCACATGCCCGATAAACGGCAGGTCGCGCGATCCGCGGTCCGTCACGATCAGCGGCGCGGTGATGCCAGCCCTTCGGCAAAAGGGGCCGATATCCGCAACTCTGCCGGGGCCAAGAAAAATCGGGATCGGAAAGGTCCACTCAACCGGGGATAGAATGTTCACGTGTTTCTCCTTCTGTTGTGTATTCCGACTAGAAAAATTACCTGCAACGGCTTGCTCTGCCGACAGCGGGCGCCTGAAAGGCCTCTTTCCATTGGTTAACCGCAGACCGCCGGAAAGATTTTGAGAAACGGTTTCTATAGAGTCATCCAGGCTCGCGGATACGAGATGCCGTGCATGATTGACCGAATCAGGAAGGTCCTTCAACCAGCAGAGTGGTTGAGGCGGGTCTGCATTGCCTCCATCAAGCTGGGCGATGACAAGCGGTGGCACGGACGGCCCGATGGGCCCTTCGGAGCCTTCGGCGCGCTTTCTCATACATCCCAAAATTGCATCAGAACGCTCTATGGCTGAACCGGTCCGCTGGTTCATGCTGCCGCACCTCCCGCCGTTCCTCGCGAAATTCTGGATACACGACCAGTATTGTTGCTATTGTATGACTATCCACTTAAAACAGTCTCAAAAAACAGGGAAGTAGAGGAAAGAAACATGAACAATAGCACGTTAAAACTGGTCGCAACGCTTTGTCTTGGGATGGCTGCCGCTGGCGCTCAGGCCGAGGCAATTCGCATTCCCGTCAACTCCTGGACAGGTCAAAACACGTCGGCACATATCGCTGGCCAACTTCTTGAAAAGCTCGATTACGAGGTCGAATACGTGACCGCTGGCGCGGTGCCCCAGCTCGCCGCGATGGCGCAGGGCAACCTGCATTTCCAGCCGGAGTTCTGGGATAACAATGTCGGCGACATCTACCCCAAGGCGCTTGCAGAGGGCGATATCATTCTCCTCGGCCCGCAAGGGCTGGAGTCCCGGGAGGGCTGGATTTACCCTCCCTACATGGAAGAGCAGTGCCCAGGTCTGCCCTACTACCAGGCCCTTTATGATTGTGCCCAGGCATTTGCCGCAGTCGACACTTTCCCCAATGGCCGCCTGATCACCTACCCGGCCGACTGGGGAACGCGCTCGGCCGATCTTGTCAAAGCTCTCGAACTGCCCTTCCAGCCGGTCGCCGGAGGTAGTGAAGGCGCCATGGTCGCCGAACTGCGCAGCGCGGTTGCCGCAAAGCAACCGATCCTGATGATGTTCTGGGCACCGCACTGGCTATTTGCCGAGTATGACTTCAACTTTGTCAAGTTCGACGAGGTCGACGGCGTTTGCGACGAGGCCAACCAGTCGCGCGGCAACGCATGCGGGTTCAACCAGGCCAATGTCGGCAAGCTCGTCAGCCGCGACTTCGAAGCGACCTGGCCGGGGGCTTATGTTCTGGCAAAGGCGTTCACGATGGACAACGCGTCGCAGAACCAGATGATTCTCCAAGTCGATCAGCAGGGCATGTCGGTTGAAGAGGCGGCTGCTGGCTGGATTGCCGCAAACGAAGAGGTCTGGACACCCTGGATCGAGGCGGCACGTGCCGCTCAGGAGTGATCAGTAGAAATGTGCACTTCGAAGGGGGCGCCTGTAGCGCCCCCTGAACCCCCTGATTGTTTGCCAACAGTATTCTTGCACCCCGGCTTGCGGGTTCGGGTGCAAGATTACTTCCATCGTCAAGGATAAAGTATGCCCGCAGGTGACACCTTGTCGTCTGGCTTGACGCCATCGACCGCGCAGAAACCAAAGCTATCGTGCCGCAATCTCTGGAAAGTGTACGGTAACCAGCCAAAGACCTGGTTTCAGGACGCGGACGCAATGCGCGAACCTGCCCTGATGGCCGAAAAGATGCGTAAGAGCGGCATGATTCCGGCGGCGGTCGATGTCAATTTCGAAGTCGCGAAGGGCGAGATCTTTGTCATCATGGGCCTGTCGGGATCTGGGAAATCGACGGTTCTGCGCTGCGTGTCGCGTCTGGTCGAGCCCACTCATGGCGAGGTATTACTCGATGGGGAGGATCTGCTGCGCAAATCCGCGCGCGAGCTAATCGAGATCCGGCGTCACAAGATTGGCATGGTCTTTCAGAATTTCGGACTCATGCCGCATCTGAATGTCATCGAAAACGTGACCTTCCCGCTGACCCTTCAGGGCGTGTCCGAGCACGAACGCCGCAAGCGAGTCGCAGACGTCATCTCGCTTGTCGGTCTCGAAGGCCGCGAAGACAGCTTTCCGCACCAATTGTCCGGGGGCCAGCAACAGCGCGTGGGCATTGCCCGCTCTCTGGCTGTTGAGCCGGACCTGTGGCTTCTGGACGAGCCGTTTTCTGCGCTCGATCCGATGATCCGGCGCCAAATGCAGGACGAGTTCCTGCACATTCAAAGCACACTCAAGAAATCGATCATCTTCATCACCCATGACTTTCTGGAGGCGCTGCGTATCGCCGACCGCATCATGCTCATGCGCGATGGCATGGTGATCCAGATTGGCAGGCCGATTGATCTGATCACCAATCCCGCCGATTCGTACGTGGCCGAGTTCACTCGTGACGTACCTTTGGTGCGGGTCATGACAGCGGAAAGCGCGCTCGCGCCCGGCGCCGTGACAGCGGCACCCTCCGGGCAGCCCGAGATCGAGGCGACGGCTTCGCTGGAGGCCCTTCTGCCCCAATTGGCCGGACGCCACGACGCGGTGGCGGTCCGCAAGAACGGCCGTATCATCGGGCAGGTCACCCCTGAAAGTCTTATCGACGCGCTCGCAAAACGCACCGAGGCGCACGGGGCTGCGATGCACGACGACCGATCCGCGAAAGAAGCGACGTGAAAGATATCCACAGATTGATTTCCAGCGGCGCGGCATGGGCTGTCTTGATCGCTTTGACGCTGATTTTACTCGTATCCCGCGACATTTTTCCTTGGGTGATTTAATTTCCCGATGGTTGGACTGTTCCGCTGACGCCGTGGCTTAACGCCGGCATGAACTGGGTCATTGACGTGTTCGGTGCTTACTTCAGGGCTTTTTCGGATGCGTTGTCGATACTCATGGATTGGGTGCGCGAGGGCATCAACAGCCTGCCTTGGGCAGTCATCATCTCGCTCGTCGTTTTCATGGCCTATGTCGTGTCGGGCTGGAGACTGGCGGTATTTTCCTTCGCGGCATTGTTTTACATGGTACTGATCGGCTTCTGGACTGAGGCGATGAATTCGTTCGCGCTGGTCGCACTGTCGGTCCCGATGGCCGTCATGATCGGGTTTTTCATCGGTGCTCTCGGCTTCGCAAACGACAGGGCCGACCGTGTGATTCGCCCCACGATGGACATGATGCAGACAATTCCGGCATTCGCGTACCTGCTGCCCATTCTGCTGCTGTTCGGATTTGGTCCCGTGGTAGGGTTGATCGCCAGCCTTTTGTACGCGGTGCCGCCGATGGTGCGGAACACCACACTCGGCCTGCGCGCCGTCAATTTCGAGATCATCGAGGCCGGGCGCATGGCAGGGGCAACTGACCATCAGCTTTTCTGGCGCGTCCGCATTCCAAGCGCCATGCGTCAGATATTGCTGGGGGTGAACCAGACGACGATGGCAGCCTTCTCCATGGTCATTATCGCCTCGATCATCGGCGGCACCGCGGATATCGGTTGGGAAGTGCTGAAGTCGATCCGCCGTGCGCTGTTTGGTGAAAGTCTGCTTCTGGGTCTGGTCATCGCACTCATGGCGATGGTGATGGACCGCCTCACCGCGCAGATCGCTGCACGTGACGCCAGTGGGCCGGAGAACCTCGCCGGCACCCGACCCGGAACGTTGTGGCTCGCAGCGCTGATCCTCGCCATTCTGGTGGCGGCGCTGGCTCAGGTCATGCCATTCCTGAGCGACTACCCTTCCGCTCGTGAATTCTACCCGGCAGCACAACTCAACTCCGCCATCGAATATATCGTTACCGAGTTCGCGGCGACCATAAACTACATCAAGAGAGTTGCATTCTTCTTCGTCATGCTGCCGGTAAAAATGGGGCTTGAGAGGACGATAACGCCCTTCTCATGGGGCTTTACCTTTACCGACACACTCAAGGGTGGATACTGCATCGCCGTTCTGGCTGTGGCGGCGCTCGCCTGGCGACGCCACAGCTGGCGCGCGGCGGCCCTGGTCGCATTTTTCGGAATCATGCTTTTCGTCGGGATCTCGGGTATGCCTTGGCCCACCCTGATCGCGATGGCGACCTTGTTGGCCTATCAGGTCGGGGGCAGGCGGCTCGCACTGGGAATGGTGGCAGGTCTCGCCTTTCTCTTGCTGGCAGGTGTTTGGCAGGAGGCGATGCTGTCGGTTTACCTCTGCGGTCTTGCCGTGCTGATCTGCTTTCTGATCGGCGGCGGGCTGGGGGTGCTTGCGGCAGAGTTCGACACCGTCTCCGCGGCGGTGCGTCCGTTCAACGACACCCTTCAAACCATGCCGCTCTTCGTGATCCTGATCCCCTTTGTGATGATCTTCAAGATTGGTGAATTCACTGCGCTTCTGGCCATCATTGCTTATGCCATCGTGCCGTCGATCCGTTACACCGAACACGGCATTCGCAGTGTCTCCAAAGATGTGATCGAAGCCGCCACCGCAAGCGGATGTACTCCGTGGCAACTCTTGTGGAGGGTCAAACTGCCACTTGCTGCGCCGATCATCCTCCTGGGTCTGAACCAAACGATCATGTACGCCATTTCGATGCTCGTCATCGCGGCGCTGGTCGGGACCAGCGACCTCGGGCAGCGCGTGTATATTGGGCTGGGCGACGGTGATTTCGGTGTGGGCATCGTCGCCGGTGTGGGGATGGCGATAATAGCCATGCTTGCCGATCGCATGACACAGGCCATGGCACGGGCCCGGCCGTAAAGAACTCAGATACAGGAAATGCAGCCATGTTGTCGCCAGAAGATTACAAATCCCATGACGCAATTGGCCTGGCCGGGCTGGTGCGCAAGGGTGAAATATCAAGCGCCGAGTTGACCGAAGCGGCCTTGACGCAGATTGATCGCCTGAACCCGGTGATTAACGCTGTCATTCTGCGTGACGATGCGCAAGCGCGAGAAAATGCGCATGACGTACCGCAACACGCGCCCTTGGCGGGAATCCCGTTTCTCGCGAAGGATATAAACGTCGAGGTTAAAGGCTGGCCCCTCACACATGCCTGCCGCTTCTTCGCGGATGCGCCGAAGGCAGAGACGGACAGCGTGCTCGCCCAGAGATGGCGCGAGGCCGGGCTGGTCGTGGTCGGACGTAGCAACACCCCCGAATTTGCCACCGATTTCGGGTGTGAGCCCGATCTGTACGGCCCGACGCTAAACCCCTGGGACACATCGCGCACCCCAGGCGGCTCGAGCGGGGGGGCCGCGGCGGCGGTGGCAGCCGGAATTGTGCCGATAGCACACGCATCGGATTTTGGCGGATCTATCCGGGTACCTGCCGGATGCTGCGGGATCTTCGGCTTCAAACCCACCAGCAGGCGGGTTGCGACAGGCGCGGATCTGGGTCCTCTGGTCAGCGGGCTGAATTGCGATCATGTGGTGAGCTGGTCCGTGCGCGACTCCGCTGCGATGCTGGACGCCACCGCCGCCCCCGAGCCCGGAAGCCCTTACGCGCTCTGCCCAACTCCAGCGGGCGGATATCTGGCGGCCATCGACCAGCCGCCTCCGCGCTTGCGCGTTGGCCTCTGCTCCCGCGCCCCCTCTGGGCAGCTGCCCGATGACGAGGTCGCTGCACTGCTGACGCAGACTGGCAGACTTTTGGAGAAGCTGGGGCATGACGTCACCCCCTTCGAGTGGCCGGCGCATACGGACCCGGGAGAGGCAGCAACCCCGCTCTGGACCTCGGAAATCGCGTTGCTTGTCGATATGAGGGCTCGGGATCTGGGTCGCGCCCCGCAGGACCATGAGCTTGGCCCGGTGGTGCACTTCGCACTCGATCAGGCAGCGAAGCTGAGCATGGCAGATGCTGCCCGCCTGCGGCTTGACCGCTGGGATATCCGGCGCCGCATGGAACGTGCCCTCAGCCCTTTCGACATCGTCCTGTCGCCCGTCACGACCGGACCGGCGATCGCTTCAGGACTTCTGAGCGCTGCGGTCCAACGAAGCGTGGCGGAATGGGCCGACCGTGCAGGTTCCTTCGCGCCCTATACCGAGATCTACAATCTGACCGGACAGCCTGCCATGTCCGTGCCGCTCCATCTTGCTGCCAACGGCTTGCCCGTGGGAATGCAGTTCGCCGCGAAGGTTGGTGAAGACGCGCTCTTGTTGCGTCTGGCACGCCAGTTGGAGGAGGCCGTTCCCTGGGCACAGCGGCGCCCACCCATCGCCAGTTGACCCGATACTCAGGTGTGAGTGACACCTCCACCCAGCCACAAGGACAAATCCACAGGTGACGAAGCATCCCTTGATTGCACTTTGGTGCCACCCGAGATCCATGTCCACGGCGGTGGAGCGCATTTTCCGCGCCCGCGGCGATGTGACATGCTTTCATGAGCCTTTCATGTATCACTACTATCTCGGCAAAGGCCGAGGCTGTTTTCCCCATTTCGAGCCTCAGGAGGGACACCCGCGAAGCTACGCCGGGATCAAGGCAATGCTCTTCGATGCGGCAGACGCGGGGCCGGTCTTCTTCAAGGATATGAGCTATTACGTAATTCCCGACGTACTGAAGGATGATGATCTGGTTGATTATGTGTCCAATGTTTTTCTCGTGCGGGATCCTCGCCGTTCGATCGCGTCCTACTACAAACTGGATCCTGACGTGAGCCTTGCCGAAATCGGCGTGGAGTCGCAGTATCGCCACGCCGAGCATATTGCAGAGCGCAAGGGCACCTGGCCCCTGGTGCTGGAGGCCGAGCGCATACAGGCCGCACCTGAGGCGAACGCCGACGCGCTTTTTGCGGCGGGCGGGCTACCGCCTGCGCCGCATGCGCTGGAATTGACGGGCGTCGGCATCCCGAAAGAGTGGGAGGGCGTCAAGAACTGGCACAGGGAAGCGCTGGCGAATGATCGCATTCGCGCACCCGAAACCCTGCCTGACGCCGATGCGGTGTTTGAGGTCGCCGCCCGCAAGGCGCCCCGTTTGCGCGAGATGCTCCACCATCACTGGCCCTTCTACGAGAAAATGCGCGCGCACTCGATCTGACAGTACGACGCCAGATCTGTCTCGAACAGTTCCATCAACTGGATGGAATGAAAGAGATTACCTCTGGTGGTACGTCAGTGGGTCGTGGCGTTGGAAAAAAGGTTGATCACCGCGATGCCCCCGATGATCATCGCGATGCCGATGGTCGCGGCGAGATCGAGTTTCTGATCGAAAAGAAAATACGCGATCACCGCGATGAAGCAAATGCCAAGACCTGACCAGATGGCATAGACGACTCCCACTGGCATTACGCGAAATACCAACGCCAGCAGGTAAAAGGACATGGCGTAGCTCGCCACCATCACGATCGAGGGGCCAAGGCGGGTAAACTGCCGGCTAGCCTGCAATGCCGTGGTGCCGATGGTCTCGAACAGGACCGCCAAACCCAAATAGAGCCAATGCATCAGTATCTCCATGAAAATAGCGGCGGTCTCGGCACGCTTGCCGCCATTTCTGATCGGTCGCCCGGTTTGGCACGAGCGTATCCGGTCGCCCACCCCCAAACCATTTTCGGGAAGTCGCACAAGGCTTCGACCTGCTCAAGGCTTTTTCGTAAGGTTCAAGGGGTGGATCGCCGGGCAGATCGGCACTAGCCTGACTGTACCAGGCTCTGCCGACAGGAAGGCGTTGGGATGACAGGCATGATTGCGAAGGACTGGTTCACGCGGCGCCAGATCGGAGATGGCATCAGCCATATCCATGAAATTCACGTTGCACATTGGCTTCGCTGTAATATCTGGCATGTTCAGGGGCGAGACCGCGACCTGATCATCGACACCGGGATGGGGTTGCGCCCGATGTTAAAGGAGATCGCCCATCTTTCCGAGCGTCCGATCACGGCGATCATGACCCATAGCCATTTCGACCATGCGGGGGGAATGCATGAATTTTCCGATCGCTGCGGGCATCCTCTGGAAGCGGGCATAATCGCGGAGCCGAGCGCTGCGGATACGGTCGCAGACAGCGGATATGTGCGGGCGGACACCTTTACCATGTTGCCTTGGGAGGGGTTTTCTCATGAGACGTACAAGGTGCAACCGGCCCCCTTGACGCATCTTCTGGATGAGGGCGATGTCGTGGATCTGGGCGACCGTCTGTTTCGCGTGTTTCACTTGCCGGGACATTCGCCCGGCTCCATCGCACTATACGAGAAAGCGACCGGCATACTTTTCAGCGGAGACGTGATTTATGACGGGGCGCTGATAGACGATCTTTATCATTCGGACCCCGACGTCTTGTCACAATCCCACGCCCGGCTCCGTGAACTTCCGATAAGCATGGTTCACGCTGGGCATTTCGCATCTTTTGGAAAGGATCGATTGCATGCGTTACTTGATGAATACGCCGCCGGCGGGTTGCGCGTCGGCGATCCTGAGGCGTGGATTTCGAGCGAATGTGCCAACCGTCCGGAGGGAGATTGAAGATGACTGAGACTCCGCAAAAAGTCGCTGTTGTCACCGGAGGATTGGTCGGAATCGGGCTGGCCATCTCACAGGCGCTTCTTGAAGCGGGACTGCGGGTGGTGATCGGCACGCGCCGGGGCGGCACCGCGGAGGCACGAGATGTCGTTCGGCGGGATCTGGGACCGGCGGCAAGCATTTATCCCCTGGATGTGCGTGACGAGACATCGGTTGCCACCTTCTGTGAAACTGTGGTCCGGGACATTGGCGAGATTGATATTCTTGTTAATTCCGCGGGTGTGACGTCTCATGAGTTGCTCAGCGAGCATGCGCTGTCCTCATGGCGGGACGTGCTTGATACAAATCTGACGGGGCCTTTCTTGATGATGCGGGCTTGTCTGCCTGGAATGAAGGCACGCGGGTGGGGTAGGATTGTAAACATCGCTTCGACAGCCGCGCGTACTGCCGTCGCGGATCACCCAGCGTATTGCGCGTCCAAGGCCGGCTTGCTTGGCCTCAGCCGTGCCGCAGCACTCGAAGGCGCGCCATATGGTGTCTCCTGCGTGACCGTCAGCCCCACATGGGTCGAGACCGAAATGCTGTACCAAAGTGCCGCGACGATGGCACAAAAGAGCGGACGGACCACCGAAGCGGAAATCGAGGCGCTTGCTGCCGCGAACCCACAGAACCGTCTGGTGCAGCCCCATGAAATCGCGGCGCTGGTGTCCTTTTTATGCTCGGATGCCGTCCCTGCGCTGACCATGGAGGATATCTCAGTCAATGCAGGCGCTCATTGGTGAACGGCCGAATCGATTGAAGTATTACTGCCAAAATTTAGATACCCGAGCTTAAAATGTCGCCGCTGCGGATTGCCGAAGCGCTCAATGTAGTCGAAAGGATAGCGTGGTGCCAGGCGAGTTGTGCGGCCCGCCTCGCGCTCGGCTAGAGATATCCCAGGTTGAAGCCTTGCCACCGCGCCGCAGAGCATCTTGAGGGCGTGGCGGTAGTCGCCGCCTAGCGGCTCGCGCAGTTCGGACTCGCCGACGATCTGGCGCAGGTCTTTCGGGACCACCAGCCGCGCGTGATACCGCCCGCTGCGATTGATCATGTGTCGTGTCTTGCCGGCCATATCGTTCCCCTCGTTTGTAACCGGGTTTGGAACGATAGAGAACGCACTTAGCCTCTTGCTTGAAAGAATATTTTTTCATTTCAATGGGATAATGGTGCTGTGAGAGAGGATTGAATTCTATGTTGCGATAATAAAAACAATTACTTACGTGACGATTTGTAACCATGTAACCAGCCTTTGGATGGTTCGAATGACGTAGCGTCAACTTCGAGCTACTGCCCGTCGTCGTGCCGTTCGTCTTCGCCGCTCTTAATGACGCGCATATCGTCAGATGGATAGGGCCGCAACAGATCGTGCGCGTCGTCGGCGCTTTCGTGTAGCCATTGCTCATAATCATCAGGGCGCAGAATCACGGGCATACTTTCAGGATGCAGCGGCTTTACCAGCCGTTCGCCGTGGTTGTGATCATTGTATAGGTTTCAAGAAAACCGCCCTATGCTGCCCGATCCATTCCGGCGCAAAAGGCGCTTTTGAGATATCAGTCAGGAAGCGGCAGGTCCGGCGGTTGGGTCCGATGAATCTCGCCCATGTCGAGCAGCGGCGAAGCGTCCAGTGCCGATGCGTTCAACATGGACACGACCCGCTCCAGCGCGGCGACGATCATCGCCTGTTCCCAATCTTCCAGCGCCTCGAATTCCTCGACGTATTTCTGCTGAAGCGGGTCCGGCACGCCCGCGATCGCGTTCCGGCCGGTGTCGGTCAGCACGATGTTGGTCTGACGCCGATCCACCTCCGAGCGTTGACGCTCCACCATCGACTTGGCCGCGAGCCGGTCGATCAGGGTTGAAACGGTGGCCGCGCTGACGCCCAACTGCTTGGCTATCTCCTTCGGCGTGACGCCGTCGCGGGTCAGCACGATTTGCAGCACCCGAACCTGCACAGGCGTCAACCTGGCCGTCCGCGCAAGCGTGCGACCGTAAAGTTCGGTGGCCCGCAGGATACGACGCAGGGCGATAAGAGAAATATCGGTCCGATCCACAACCTCTCCTGCTCCAGGTCACAGAGGTAAGCTACAAATTTGCGCGCTGGTCCGCAAGGTGATGTATTAGTTAGCATAACAAAAGAAAAGACGTGTGGAGGATATGGCGTCACGCTGATATTTGCGATGATCACATATTAACTACATGTAATATAATGGTAATGATCGGATCGGAATATTATTACTTAGCCTAATTGATTTTCTGCTGAAGGTTCGTATAACTATCCACTTGAACGAAGCAGAAGCCGAGGTAGCCCGTGGTCGATATCCACCAGATCAAGTCGCGTCACGATGACGTCCAGTTCCGCAAACCCGACGCCGAGGACGGCGCGGCCATTTGGGAGTTGATCGCAGCGTGCAAACCGCTTGACGAGAATTCTATGTATTGCAACCTGATCCAGTGCGATCATTTCCGTGATACCTGCATCCTGGCCGAGCTTGACGGCACGACGGTCGGCTGGATTTCCGGCTATGTCCTGCCCAATGATGCGGAATCGTTCTTTGTCTGGCAGGTCGCCGTTTCGCAAAAGGCGCGCGGTCTTGGCCTGGCCACACGGATGCTGGAGCAACTGCTGGCGCGCAAGGAATGCCAAGGCGTGACCCGGATGCAGACCACGATCACCAAGGACAACGATGCAAGCTGGGCGCTGTTCCGCAGCTTTGCGGATGCGCAGGACGGCGAACTGGACCATGAGGTCCATTTCGAAAAAGACACCCATTTCAAGGGTGAGCAGAACACCGAGCACATGGTGACGATCCAGCTGCCCGAGTCCGATGAGTTGGAGGCGGTGGCCTGAACGCCCCCGCCTGACGCCGGACCGAATACCCACAAAAAAAGAGGAACCTGTTATGACGACTGAGACTTCAGCCGACAAGACCATCTTTGGGCGCCGCGAATCCCAGGTGCGCAGCTATTGCCGCAGCTTTGACGCGGTGTTCGACCGCGCCACCGGCTCGACCCTGTTCGATGCCGAGGGCAACAGCTATACTGACTTTCTGTCGGGTTGCTCGTCGCTGAATTACGGCCACAACGACCCCGACATGAAGGCCGCGCTGATGGCGCATATCGCCGATGACGGCATCGCTCACGCGCTGGATATGTATACGGGACCCAAGGCCGAATTCCTGGAGACATTCGAGCGGTTGGTGCTGGCCCCGCGCGGCATGGATCATAAGGTGATGATGACCGGCCCCACGGGTGCCAACGCGGTCGAGGCGGCGATCAAGCTGGCGCGCAAGGTGACGGGGCGCACCAACGTGATTTCCTTCACCAACGGCTTTCACGGAATGACCCTCGGCGCGCTGTCGCTGACCGGCAATTCGGGCAAGCGCGGCGGCGCAGGCGTGCCCCTGAACGGCGTGACCCACCTGCCATACGAGGGATCGCTCGGCGAGGAAGTGGATACACTGGCGATGGCCGAGGCGATGCTCGGCAACGGCTCCAGCGGTATCGACGCACCCGCGGCCTTCATCCTCGAGCTGGTGCAGGGCGAAGGCGGACTGAATGCCGCGTCGCGCGCATGGGTTGAAGGGATCGCACGGCTGGCGAAAAAGCACGGCGCCAAGCTGATCGTCGACGATATTCAGGCGGGGATCGGTCGCGCCGGGAGTTTCTTCAGCTTCGACGGTATGGATATCGAACCGGACATGATCCCGATGGCGAAATCGCTGTCCGGGTTTGGCCTTCCCTTCGCGCTGATGCTGGTGAAGCCCGAACTGGATATCTGGACGCCCGCCGAACATAACGGCACGTTCCGGGGCAACACCCATGCCTTTGTGACCGCGAAGGTCGCACTGGAAAAATTCTGGTCCGATGATGCGTTCAGGGGTGAGATCGCGCAAAAGGCGACTGTCCTGACCGACGGTTTGAAGCGCATCGCCGACATGATCCCGGGCGCACGACTAAAGGGGCGCGGCATGATGCAGGGCGTCGATGTCGGCAGCGGCGATCTTGCGGGAGCAATCTGCGCCGAGGCTTTCGCGCGTGGGTTGGTGATCGAGACCTCCGGCGCCGAGGACGAGGTCGTCAAGGTGCTCGCACCGCTGACCACGCCGCTGGAGCAGTTCACGGCGGGGCTGGACACGCTCGCCGACGCGGCGCGTGCCTGCGTCGAAACCAAAATCGCAGCGGAGTGAGACGATGATCGTTCGGGATATCAAAGACCTTAAAAACACCGACAAGGACGTGCATGACGCGCAGTGGACATCCACGAGGATGCTGCTGGCCAGTGACGGAATGGGGTTTTCCTTCCACATCACCACGTTGGAGGCTGGCTCGGAGCACACGTTCCACTACAAAAACCATCTTGAAAGCGTCTACTGCATGTCCGGCACCGGCTCGATCACCGACTTGGAGACGGGCGAGATGCACGCGATCCGCCCTGGCGTCATGTATGCGCTGGATCAGCACGACAAGCATATCCTGCGCGCCGAGGAAGAGCTGGTGATGGCCTGCTGTTTCAACCCCCCGGTAACGGGCAACGAGGTCCATCAGGCTGACGGCTCTTACGCCGCTGTCGACTGAACGCGGAACTCGGCCCCGCCGATCCCAAACCGCCGATGGCAGAAGCGCAATAGCGCGCTCTGCCCCGGCACGTCTCGCATTCAATAAAAACAATGAGGCGCCCCGGATTTGCTGGGGCGGACACATATGAGCAAAGATACCCATACCGTTGAAAAGATCGGCGGCACGTCGATGAGCCGCTCAGCTGACCTGTTGCAGCCCCTGCTGCTGAACGACGGCGGCGACTCCTATGGCCGCATCTTCGTCGTGTCCGCCTATAGTGGCATCACCGACATGCTGCTGGAGCACAAGAAAACCGGCGAGCCGGGCGTCTATGCCCATTTTGCCAATGCTGAAAACGCTCATGGCTGGTCCGACGCGCTGAGCCGCGTGGCGCAGGCGATGAACGACGCGCACCGCAAGGTTCTGGACGCGCCGGGCGATATTCGGGCGGCGGATGATTTCGTGCGCGAGCGGATCGAGGGCGCCCGGTCTTGCCTGATCGACCTGCAACGCCTGTGTTCCTACGGGCATTTCCGTCTGAGCCAGCACATGGGCATTATCCGCGAGCTGCTTTCGGGCCTTGGAGAGAGCCATTCGGCCCATGTGACGACGTTGCTGTTGCGCAGCGCAGGGGTGAATGCGCGTTTCGTCGACCTGAGCGGCTGGCGCGATGACCGCGAGGTTACGCTGGACGAACGGATCGAACAGGCGTTTCGCGACGTCGATTGCGCCCGCGAATTGCCGATCGCGACCGGCTATGCGCAGTGTTCCGAAAACCTGATGTCGCTTTATGGTCGCGGCTACTCCGAGGTCACTTTCAGCCGTCTCGCCGCCCAAACCGGCGCTGCCGAGGCGATCATCCACAAGGAATTCCATCTTTCCTCTGCCGACCCAAAACTGGTCGGGCTGGAAAATGTCAAGAAGCTGGGCCGCACGAACTACGACGTCGCGGACCAACTGTCAAACATGGGCATGGAAGCGATCCACCCTTCGGCGGCCAAGACCTTGCGTCAGGCGGGTATCCCGCTGCGCCTCACCAACGCCTTTGAGCCAACCGATCCCGGCACCCTCATCGACGACGCCCCGGCACAGTCCCCGCAGGTGGAAATCCTGACGGCGCTAGATGTCTTTGCACTTGAGGTGTTCGAGCAGGACATGGTCGGGGTCAAAGGGCATGACGCGACGATCCTTCAGGTGCTGACCCGGCACAAGGTCGATATCGTCGCCAAGACGTCGAACGCCAACTCGATCACGCACTATGTCGATGCATCGCCAAAGCTGCTCAAGCGGGTCGAAAACGATCTGGTCGCCGAGTATCCTACCGCATCCGTTACGACCCGCGGACTTTCGATCGTGGCCGCCATCGGGCGCAATCTGAGCGGGCTGAACGCCCTCGCGCGCGGACTTGCCGCGCTGGAGCGCGCCGATGTCACGACGGTCGCCGTGCAGCAGGGGCCGCGGAACGTTGACATTCAGTTCGCCACCATCCGCGAGGATGCGGACACCGCCGTCCAGGCGCTGCACGAAGCTCTCATCGAGAGGGACAACGCAGGCCGGAAAGGGGAGCCGGGCACGAAGAGCAAAGGCAAGCCGCGATTGGCAGCATGACGTCTACCTGCTGGGGCGCCAAAGGATCGCGAAGGCGGCTTGGTGTGTAAACGCTTTCATCTTGCGCAGCGTGATCAGTTCTTCGTCATTCAGCTTACCGGCGAGGAATAGAGATGATCAAGTGTCGCCTACCATTTCGGTGCGCCACTTGCGGACATACTCAGCAGGACGCCGGACAGGCAAGCTGCCGATCTCGGTAGTGCCCCACGGAGTGGTGTAGGAGGCCGCGCGCAATGAAAAAGCCCGCCAGAGTAATTCAGCGGGCTGGTGGTCATGGTGATGACTGTGGTTCAGGTTGGCTAGGTGAGCGCCTTCAGAGGTCGCCAACTGGTCCGACTGGCACATCTTCCGTTTTATCTCCCAAGCAGCCCCAAAAACAGCGTCGCTATAAACATGACGTGCAGCGCGTGCTGCGTCACATAATGAGAGATAGCGATGACCAAGAAACCGCATGAAGATACGAAGCTCGCAAAATACGTAGAGCGCCGGGTGCTTGAACTGAAATCGAGGAAATCCCAGTTGCAGATCGCAAACGAGGCGGGTTTCGCCAATCCGAATATGGTGTCGATGATAAAGAGCGGATCCAGCAAGCTGGCGCTCGACCGTGTGCCGTCGATGGCCCGCGCAGTGGAGTGCGACCCGGGCTACCTGATGAGGCTGGCTCTGGATCAAGCCGTAGGTGATACTTCTGCCCAGGCGATCGTTGAGATTTTCGGAACACCGATTACTTCCAATGAACTCGGCTGGATAGAGGCGATCCGCGAAGCCTCGGAACACAGCGATCCGAGGATCACCAGCCGGTCAAAGGCCGCGATAAAGGCGATCTTTGGGAAATGACCGCGATGTGAGTTGGACAATATACCAAATCAGATAGAGCGCGACCGGCCTCTGCGCGCCGAACCAGGTTCGGACCAGGTGATCTCACTGAAAATGAGGTCGCTTGGGGGGGGGCAGTCCAGGGAATTCGCGAAGCTCTTGGCTCCAAGCGTGCCGGCCGAATTTATGCAAGCCGTTGTTTCTATGGTGGAGTGGCGCGAACGGCCCAGACTAGTCTTTGGCTTGAACGCCTATCGCTGCGGCGCAACTTCTCCAGACCGGCCATTCCAATATTTGCGCAGCATTGTCTCGGCAGAAACGTCTATAGTAAGATCAGACAGCCAGCTTCGAGGTGCCACTCAAATTCTAGCCAGTGCTGCACTGGCGCATCCCAGCCGAACCGCCAGATCTAAACCGTAGCCGGAGGCATCCAGGAGCAAGAGCGTGTTGCTGTAGCTAATTGGACGTTTACTGTTTTTCCTAATTCTGCCTCGCAAAAAAGGACTGAGTTTTGAAACACGTCATCCAGAAGATCTCTCAAAATGAACGCGACTTTGATCGGCTTTTCATCGAAGAACTGGCCTTCAGGGATGGCTTCTTTGACGCATTTGCGAGGCGGGTTGGCTTCAAGTCACGGCCGATCAAAGCAATCAAGCACTCGGTTTATGAGAACTTTGGAGACGACGCATGGGGCGAAACAGATATTCTAGTCGAGTTTGTGGATGGTGCGGCTCTCTTAATCGAGAACAAGTTATCTGCAGATTTTCAACCCGGCCAAGCCGAACGTTACCAGGCTCGAGCAGAGCACCGCGCAAAACGCGGCGCGGAAGTCAAGACATTACTGATCGCGCCGCTTGTCTATCTAAATGCTGCTAATAAAGTGGGCTGGGACATGACATGTTCCTACGCTGAAATTGCTGAGTGCATAGGTGGGCCTGATCCACGCAGTAAATGGCGACAATCCCTATTTCTCGAGGCTGGCAACCGTGCGGCTCGCGTGCAAACGTTGGCGGCCAGTTCCACCGCGCGCAAGGGTGCATCCGCGGAGCTGCTCGCGTTCAAGATTGCTTGGCTTGAGTTGGCAACAGAAAGCATTGAGTGGACAGCCAACCCACAACGTGGCGCGACCGATGAATTTCTGTATGCTCCACGGTTTAACCCTTTAGGTCTCAGAATTTGGCACCATCCCTTCGGCGGTTACCTATCAGTTCAGAACCTCGAAAAACTCGCAACTCTGGACATTTCGGAGTTTCAGGAAGCCCTACCTGAGGGGTTTCGCATAAAGAAACATCCTAATAGCACATATCTAGATGCGCCAACTCCAGCGATCGACATGACCGCAAAATTTTCTGAAGAACGTGAGAATGTTGAAGAGGGCATGGCAATCGCGCGACAAGCCCTCGATTTAGTCGAAGCCGCGGTCAGGGCGGCGTGACGCCACTGCCAACGCACCTCATGTTTTTGATCGCAACGCCAACCACCAGAGCCCAATGCCGGAAGCTGAGTGGCCGAGGTCGGCGGCCGGCACTGTCTGACATCCGGTTCCTGCGCATTGCAGCTCTTTCTGGAGGCCGCAGCAAAAGTAGGCGTGCGTTTTGGCTGTTTTCGCTTTGTTGGCGCATGATCTGAGCAATTACAGAGAATTCACACTTACCTCCCAACATGAAAGCTCCGCCTTAGGGTGCCGATCGCTGGGCCTAGCGCAGTTATTCGACACGGCGAGAGTGAAGAACGGCAGGTCTCAACACGAATAAATAGAATGGCCGAAATTTTGCAAGTTATTAACTCAGACCATCGCGAAGAGGTTTCTGGACGGTTGCATCGGGGTTGCGTTTTGGTTGTGTAAGTTGGGCTTCCGGTTGCATCGACGTTGACAGAGCAACATTTGCCCCCGTTTTTGAGGTCTCAGTCAAATAGATGCAACCTATGATGAATATAGATATCAATGGCTTAGGTGCGTTGGGTTGGACATAGTAGCTCGAAGGTGCATTTTTGGTCGTGCGGAAGTAGGATTGGAACGTCGCCGTCGATGGCTTCTGGCACGAGGAACCGGGCCGAAACTTCCATGGTCTTCTAGAATAACCTGCTTTGCACCGCCGGTTTGTCTTGTATTGGAGATAGAAGCACCGCTAGCTAGTTGAAACCCACTGTAGTCCGTCAGCTGAAACGTCGTTCCACATGCGCGACGAGGACGAACCCAATCTTGTGCAATCCGCCAAAAGTCGACAGATTTCCGTCGACAGCTTCTCATTCTCGATCAGTGGCGCTCTGGGGCGACGACCTGCCGATCCAGCGCTGCACCGTTCACAAGCATCGCAACCTTCTGGCGCATGCCCCGAAGCACATGCATGAGGAGCTGGGCAACGACTATCGCGACATGATCTATGCCAACACCGCGGCCGAAGCAAGTGGCGGCTGAAACACCGGGCTGTCGCCGACAGCTTGGAAGAAGCCGGGGAGCGGCTGTTCACCTTCACCAGGCTCGATCCGGCGCAATGGAAGGCGGCGCGGACCACCAACGCCATCAAACGGTTGAACGAGGAGTTCCGCCGAAGGATCAAGACCCAGCCCGTGCTGCCGTGCGCCGAAACCGTGCCGATGCTGCTCTGGGCCTTGCTGGCTTCCGGTGAGATCAAAATGCGCAAGGTCGACGGGTGGCAGACCCTCGACAAACCGATCGAGCCCATGCCCCTTGACCTCGCTGCCTGATCAGGCCCAAATCAAACCGCTCGGAGGACGCCGCCGGAGAATTTCCACCACTTTCGAGACGCAACCCATCTTGGGATAGGAATGGCTCGATATCCAGGGGGCCACCGAAGAAGCGAGCCATACACAGATCGAAGTCCTAGAGTTTCCGCCTAAACACGAAGGGGATGCGTTCTGGCGCCGACACGCCCCGGTGTCGAAAACCTCCCATGTCCGCAAAGAAACTGAGCTTCCGGCGCCTGCTTGATATGATCTGATCTGACATTCGAGTTTGGCTTGGCACCGATGAGGGACTATCTCCCAGCCATGGGGCTCACATCGCTAAGAGGTCGGTATCCGATGCGCCGGCGGCCCAGACTGGCGCGCCGGGATTCCTTTGGATTTTCGTCGGTGTCATGACCGCAATCGAGTTAATCCTGACCCTTTCCTCCTCGGGCTTCTTCAGATCTCAGAACCTGCGTTGGCCTGCATTCGTGCTCGGGGCATTCTGGCAGCCGCTGCTTTCGGGCATGGCGCAACCGGTCTATCTTGGCCAGAGTGCCTTGATGTTCATAACCCACGCCTTTCTGCACGGCGGGATTGCTCATCTTGCCATGAACGGTGTCATCCTTTTTCCTTGGGAAGCTCGTCTCGTCCAGTATTGGCGCAGCCAGAACATTGCTGGTGCTGTTTCTTCGACCATCGCAGGCGGGGCATGTTTCGGGCTGCTGTCTTCGAGCGCCGCGCCGATGATCGGCGCGTCCGGCGCCGCCTTTGGTCTGATCGGTGTTTGGCAAGCGGAGATTGCCGGATGCGGCGACGGTCAGGTCTTTCCTTGCAGCCGCTCTTGGTGGCGATACTGGGTCTGGTCGCGGCCAACATCGCTCACATCGTAATCTTCTCCGGCGGGCTCGCCTGGGAGGCGCATTTGGGCGGATGGACAGCTGGTTGGCTCGCCGGCCAGAGCTTTGCGCGGCACTGACGCCTGCGGCTTGCCGAGGCCGCACATTACTCAATCCACGTGCGGCTCGGGCGAGCTGACGATGTGACGCCACGAACACGAAGCTCTATGCCATACAGGTCCACTGAGTTTGCAAATAGTGCTTCCTCCGCTTGTCCACGGATAAATTCCCGTCACAGCTTCGACACATGGTTGGCGGCACAGGTTCAAGACAATCGGCCGGGAGTTGGGGATGCAAGATCGCGTTCTCGATGCGATCCAGGGCCCTGCGGCGAGGACGGCCGGAGACGCATATGGTGAAGTGACACTGGCTATAAAAAGGGAGGCAATCAGCCGGTTCCCGGACTACCCGTTGAGAGTAACCATCCGGCGTAGGCCGCGTTCGCTGGCGTCTCTCAGATCGTAGGCTTGGGTTTGCGGGGCCGCGGGGCCCATTTCTTCGCAAGCCGATCGAAGCGTTCGATGATGCTGTCGATCCCGGCATCTTCGGCGTCGAAGTTCCCGCCCGACCAGTGGACCATGTCCTCGTGCTGCTCGTGGTCGGGATTGGCGAGGGCTTCGAGGAACTCCTCGTAGCCCGAGGCGCCACCGACGTCCTCGGGCGGGCAGGCCCCCGTGGCCTTCAGCAGCCGTGGATAGGTCGCGCCCGGGGCGGCCTCGCCCACCCGCTCGACCGCTCGATCCGGATGCTGTGGTCCCAGTCATCACCGAAGTCGTAGACATACTGGATCGTCCTGGTGGCGGTGTGGTCGAGCAGCTTTTTCAGGGTCGTCTTCTTCGCGTCCATGGGGCCGTCGTAGAATCCGTCCGGATCGGGCACACTCCACCCGGCATCACCGACGCGGAACTCGTAGAGATGGGTGTTCGTCCAGCCCATGGCCGCCTGTATGACCTCATGCAGCCGGTCGAGCCTGATCTTCAGCGGCACCTCGATATGGCGCATCGGCATTGGCTCGACGTCGTTCAGAATGATAAGAAGGCGGGCTGTCCAGCGACATTCGGAACTGGTCCGGGAGCGAAATGAAAAACTAGCTTTCACGTTGAGACGGTTCGGTTTCCTAAGCGGCAGCGGGCATTTGCAAGAGCCCGCTGCGGCGTTTCTCGCGGAGACGGTAGCTGTCGTTCCGGATGATGATCCCGCGGCTGTGGTGGAGCAGGCGGTCGAGGAGCCCGCGCGCCTTTTGCTGCTTGTTTAAGAACTTTGCCTGCTTCGCGCGTCTGGCTACGGTGCCGCGCGCCGCTTGCGCATCGCATGAACGGGGTCGTTCGATCCGGCGCTGCGGGGCGACGTCGGGAAGTGAGGGGTGGTTCAGACCATCTGGTGTATACAGTTTGTCTCTGATAGGTATTGGGGAAATGTGCGAGGTATCCAGGTGATGAAATTCGATACGATCATCAAAGGTGGAACGGTGGTCACGGCATCCGACCGAATGCGCGCCGATATCGGAATTCGGGATGGCCGCATTACCGCCATTGGAATTAACTTCGATGGTTTGGGCGCCACGCAGATCGACGCCATCGGCAAGCTGGTCATGCCGGGCGGGATCGACAGCCATGTTCACATCTCGCAACCCTCGGGCGACGGCATCGTCATGGCCGACGATTTTGAAAGCGGTACACAGTCTGCCCTGTTCGGCGGCAACACGACCGTCATGCCGTTCTGCCTGCAGGAACGGGGCGACAGCCTGCGCTCCGCCATCGACGCCTATCACGGGTTGGCCGACGGCAATGCTATACCGACGTGTCGTTTCATCTCATCGTGTCGGACCCGACGCGCGACGTGCTGGGGCAGGAACTGCCGGCCTTGATCCAGGCCGGATACACTTCGGTCAAGGTCTTCATGACTTACGAGAACCTGCGCTTGAACGATGCGGAACTGCTGGCCACCTTCGATGTGGCGCGCCGCCACGACGCCACCATGATGGTCCATTGCGAAAACGAGGACGCGATCCGTTTTCTGGCCGAGCAGCATGAGGCGGAAGGAAACCTTCGTCCCGCCGCCCACGCTTCGACCCGCCCTGTCGCAGTCGAGCGCGAGGCGACGCACCGGGCGGTGTCGCTGGCCGAGATCGCGAGATTCCCATCGTGATCGTCCATGTATCGAACGGTGCCGCCGCCGAAGAGATCCGGCGCGCGCGCCAGCGCGGATTGCGGGTGACGGCGGAAACATGTCCGCAATACCTGATGCTGACCGCTCGCGACTTGGAGGGCATGGACTGGGAGGGCGCGAAATTCGTCTGCTCCCACCTCCGCGCGACGAGGCCGAGCAGCAGGCGTGCTGGAACGGACTGATGGACGGCACATTCCAACTCTTCTCTTCCGACCATTGCCCTTTTCGCTACGAGGGTAGCGATGGCAAGCGCAACGAGAAGGGCTTGAAGAGCTTTGTTCACATTCCGAACGGCATTCCGGGGGTCGAGACGCGGCTGCCGATTCTGTTTTCCGAAGGTGTTGTCAAGGGCCGTATCGACGCCTGCCAGTTCGTCGCGCTGACGGCGACGAACCACGCCAAGACCTACGGGCTTTATCCGCGCAAGGGACAATTGCAGTCGGGTCCGATGCCGATATCGTGCTGTGGGATCCGACGCTGGAAAAGACGGTGCGGCACGATGATTTGCACGACGGGGCCGATTATTCCCCTTACGAAGGGCTGCACCTGACGGGCTGGCCGATCACGGTGCTGCTGCGGGGCCGCGTCATGGTCCAGAACGGCGAACTGACAGCGGGAAAGGTTGGACAGTACCTTTCTCGCGGCGAAGGCTCTTCGGAGACGGTCCGGGCTATGAGGGAAGGCTGCGAGTTGAACTGGAGGCGAGATACAGGCCACGCCGTTGTCGGAACAGGTGCGCCACAAGATTAGGGAAAAGATTTATGATCGGACACTGGCTGGTGGTCACGTCATCATTGAACAGCGTCTGGCCGAAGAACTGGGCGTGTCGCGCACTCCGCTTCGCGAAGCCTTGCAGCGCCTCGAAGGCGAGGGGATGGTCGAGAAAAGCTCAGGCCGATCGTACTTGATCCGAAAGGTCGATTTCCAAGAGTATATGCAGAGCTTCAAAGTGCGCCTCCTTTTGGAACCCGAGGCCGCCGCGATGGCCGCGGCACGTATTCCGGCGGACGTGCTGTCCGGTGTGCCCGCAGAACTTCGGGACCTTCAATCGCGGGAAGACCAGCATACCCACGCGCATTGGATCTCGGACGATCATCTGCACCAGGCGGTCGGCGCATATTGCGGCAACAACGTGCTGTATCAGACGGTCGAGGAACTGCGCGTGACGACACGACTCTACGAGATCGAGGATGTGCGCCAGCAGGTCGACAAGGATCTCGAACAGCATCTGGACGTAGTCGAGGCGCTGATCGCCGGCGACGGTGCGCAGGCCAGACACGCCATGCGGGCCCACCTTAAGAGCCTGATTTCCCACTCCCTGAAGCAGGTCCGCTGATCCGGCGGCCCGTGGTCCTGATCGCTCACAGCGGATCGCGGTTCCAATCCTTGTAGATCAGGTACCTTGCGTTGGACCTCCCGATTGCGCCAAACCATTGGGGGCAGAAGGGCCCCATCCAGATAGCGTCACCCGCGGCAACCGGATACCATGCTTCTTCCAGCCGGTAGATCCCGCCGCCGTCCAGCATCACCAGCCCATGCTCCATGAAATGGGTTTCCACGTAGGGCAGGCTGGCGCCGGGGGGGAAATCCATGATGTTAATCTCAAGGTCGTGCGCGGGCGTTTCCGGTATCATCTTTTGAAGCAGAACCCGCTCGTCGCCCTTCATCGGGGCGGCTTGGTGCGCGCCGATTGCGTTGATCATCGGCTCGGGCGGGCGCTTGCCCTGGGCCGCAGGTAGTGGCGTTCCAACACTATCAGTGTGGACGCGGCGCGATCACGACTTGTTGGTCGCAACCGCCGGGCAGGTAGGCATATCCCTCGGTGCCCAGCCTCGGCCGCTCGACCGGCCAGCGTGACGCTTGCCGCTCCACTGCGGACCAGAACGAATCGCTCGAATCCCAGCAGGCGCGTGCCCGATCCGGGCGCAATTTGCCGCATCCGCCAAGAAAAGCGAAAAACCGGACCGAGAGCAGGCGTGATCAGGTGGATCCACTCGCAGCCCGGCCAGAGCGGCAGCGCACCCGTTCGTGGCTGTCCGGCCTGACCACCGCGTGGCGCAAGTAAACACGGAGCGGGTTTCACCGAGGGCCTGTCGCATGGTAGTGTTCCGTCTATCGGGGATTACCTGACGCAAGGCCTCGATTTCGCCGCTGTCCAGCTGGCGCATGGGGCGTCTGACACGGTCGCTGGAGATGCACCCAGCAGTCTGAGTATGGCCTTGATTCGCGTGGTGGCCAGGTAACTCGGGTACGGCGATATATCTCGACGGCCAGCGGATAAATCCTGTCGTGAGCCGCGAAGAGTCCGGTCCCAGTCCTTCCCTTTGCGGCGTCATAAAGCCCGGTCACGATCTCGGGCATCACGACGGCGAGCGAGACTTGGCTGCCGTCCGTGCCGATCTGGTAGCACGCCAGCAGGTGTTCGTCGCCCGAGGCCATCACCGCCACCCCGGGCCGGTCGGACTTGACGCTTCGCCAGATCTCCTCGTAAGCCGAAACCTCCCATCCGCCTTCCTTGATGCCGACTACCGGCTCGATCTGAGACGGGCGCACATCAGATCGCCGCGTACGACATCCGGCCCTCCGACACCGGCGCCTTGTAGAGCACGATCGGCAGCCCGCTCGCCCCGGCCACCGCCCGATGATGTTCGAGCACGATCTCGACGTCATCGCCGCCGGCCCAGTGGCAAGGCGGAAAGACCAGCACGCATTGGCGCCCGCATGGGCTGCGGCTCGGCCTCCTCGGCGGCGGCAGCGGTGCTTTCGGGGTGATGCCGGCGGTGATGAAGCTATCCTTTGGCGCGGCGGCGCGCGCCAGTTCGACGACGCGGCGACGTTCGTTCGCGCGCATCAGGTGGCCTTCGCCGGCATGTCCGTTCAGCAGCAGCCCCCGGATGCCGCGCGCGGTCGAGACGCCATGGACATGCGCCGAAAGCTCGGCCTCCTCGATCTCGCCATCGGGGGTCAGCGGGCAGACGGTTGCGGCCTGGATGTCGACGCCACTCTGGCACATCGAGCCGGTCTTCGGTATCAGAGAGCGTGTCATTGGCGGTCCTGTCCATTGATGCGTGGGGGATCTGCGATCGATCGAGCAATCGGTTGATCGGAAAGAGGGGCATGTCCGGCTCGTCGCCCAGGATCGCCTGCGTCAGGCAATGCGCCATGTAGGGCGCGCTGGTATAGCCCGAATGGGCGGAGCCGCTGACCCAGACGCCCGGAAATCCAGGCACCGGGCCGATCGCCGGCAGCGCATCCGACGTTTCGGCCTCGAAGCCGGTCCAAATTCGCACGAGGCGGCTGTGCCGCAGGGCCGGGACGGCGTGAACCGCCAGGCGCGCATTGCCCACCGTGCTGACGTGCGTCGAACGGTGAGTATTCGCCTCACGCGACCCTTCGCCCTGCCAGCCGCCGCCGATCACCACGGTGCCATGCGGATACTGCTTGAGCGACAAGAGCCCGCTGGCAATGCCAACAACGGTGCGCATGACGGGCGCCCACCGCTCGGTCACGGCCAGGCTGATATTGGTCAGCGTCTTGATTGGCAAGTCGATGCCCAGCCACGCCAGCATCGGCTCAATCCAGACGCCGCCCGTCAGAGCGACCTGCCGGGCATGGATTGCGCCGTCCGCCATCCGCAGGTCATAGCCGCCGCTGGACGGCTCCATGCCGCTTACGGGAGTGTATTCGCGCAGATCGACACCCGCTTCGGTCAGGGCACGATGATAGGCCAGCCCTGTCAGATAGGCGTTCGCATAGCCGTCGATGCTGCAATGGCTGGCCATACGGATGTCTGGATTGACGCCCGGCTCGATCCTGAGTGCCTCGGCCGACGACATCAACTGGATCGGCGCGCCCGCGGCGCTGCGCGCGCGGCTTCGCTCCTCCAAAAGCTGCTCTTCGGTCTCGGTGAACGCCAGCGAAAGCCCATCGCAGGCCACCACGCCGACGTCATGACCCAGCCACTGCGGCGCCTTCAGCCACATCTCGTGCGCCTTCAGCGCATAAGGGATAAGCGCCGCGCGGGTCATCTGCATGGTCAGCGTGCCAGCATTCACCCCGGACGCGCCGCGCGCCAGCGCATCACGCTCCAGCAGCAAGACCCTCATGCCGGCGCGCTGTGCGAATAATGCGACGCTGGCTCCTTGGATGCCTCCGCCAACCACGGCCAGATCGAACGAATGCCCGCTCATAGCGGGGCCGGTTTCGGCACGGGTACGTCGTCATAGTCGAAGCTGCCAATCAGGTCCTCCATCTCGATCGGCCGGATCGGCGCGCGCGGGGTCATGCGAAGTTCTCCCGCCGGCATCTCTGTGCGGCGGCGCAGTAGACAGGCGGCGTTCATGCTGCACATGCGCCCTTGGCAGGGCCCCATCCCGAGGCGCGTGAAATGCTTTAGCTGGTTCAACTCGCGCGCCTGGTCGCGCATCGCGTTCAATCCGTCGCCCGCGCTGACGTCCTCGCAGCGGCAGATGACGGTGGCGTCGCTGACACGATCCAGCGCGGCCTCGGGAAACTGCATCAGACGGCAGGAAGCGTCGGCAAACTTGATGTAGCGTTTCAGCCGGCGCCTGAGGGCGCGTGCTTCGGCGTCGTGGCGCGCGGCATCGAGGGCACCCATGATCGCGCGATGCGGCCAGTCCCGCCAGCCGCCCCTGCACCGCCGAGGGCAGCGCGCCATGGACACCGCCCCCGTCGCCGGCCACGTAGAGGCCGGGCAGCGAACTGCGCCGGTCCTCGTCGCACAGGGTGCGATACCGCCGCGCAGGGCGTCTGGCTCTTGCGCGAGTCCAAGCAAGCGGTGAATTTCGTCTCCTGGGCTGAGACCATTGCCGACATAGAGGGTGTCAGCGGCGATCTCGGTTGTCTGGCCGCTAGCAAGGTCGCGGATGGTTACGCCGTTAAGTCGGTCATCGCCGGTGGCGCGGGCCACCTCGGCGCCGCGATGGATCGGAATACCAGCCAAGGCGATCAGCGTCTCCACCGCGCCCCCGCTAGCGCCATCGACGGCACGTTCGCGAACCCCGGCAGCGCTCGCGCCCAGTCGGCAGGTCCGGCCCGGTCCACAATCGCGCGCGGCGTCAGCCCCAGCTCCAGCGCCTTGGCTGCCACGGCGATCAAGAGCGGCCCTTGCCCTGCGACGACGATCTCTCGCCCGGGCAGGGCACCTTCGGATTTGATTAGGGCGGTGGCGGCGGCAAGGCCGAAGACCCCCGGAGTGGTCCAGCCCTCGAAGGGGTAGATGCGCTCGATGGCGCCGGTTGCCAACACAGCGCGCGGTGCGTTCAGAATGCGCGCCCCCTGCGGCGTGATGCACGATACCGAAATTCCGGCCGCATGTCCCATACGGCGGCGCCCTGAAGCTGGTTGACGGAAGAGGCCGCCAGCCGCGCCCTGAGATCGTCGCCGCGAGCGCGGTCGGAATCGGCGGGCTTGGCCGTGGCCGACGCGGTGCGTGGTGCGCGCCGACCTGACCCCCGGCGGCTGGCCCCTCGTCGATCAAAATGACGTCGAGCCCTTGCGCTGCCGCCGCCAGTGCGGCCTCGCCGCCCGCGGGCCCGGCGCCGATAACTACAAGATCGGCGTCGGCACTCATGGTGCGCCCGCCCCGCGCAGGTCAACCGTCATGCCGTCCTCGACGTCGGTCTGGCAGGCGCGGCGGATCGACCCGTTAATCCGAATTGCGCATTCTTGGCAGGATCCCATTATGCAGAAGGGGCCGCGCGGGCCTTGCCGTTCGGGCTGGACCTGAAGCGGTAGATGTTGTGCGTCAGCAGAGCGCTCGCCACCGTCTGGCCGCGCTGACATGCCAGCAGCGCGCCATCAACCCGGATTGAAATAGAGGCGTCCGCTTCCGGCGTTTGCAGAGGGCGTGAATCCATCATCCTGATAATTTTCTTTATTTGCCTGCAAATCGTATACAAACTGCACACTTATCGTGCAATACGATTTATAGTCACAACGCACGCAACAACCGGTAGGGAGAAACAAATGTTCCAATTCTTGAAGCGCTTGGCGCAAGTCGGCGCTGTGGCCGCCGCAACGGCGGTTTTAATGTCGCCGCAAGCTGCGGATGCCCGTAGCCTCGATGAAATTCTGTCCTCGGGAACGCTGAAGGTGGGTGTGAACCCGACGCTGCCGCCCCTGGGCACCTACGACGACAAGAACCAGATCGTCGGCTTCGACGTGGATTACGCGCAGAAGCTGGCCGACATGCTAGGCGTCAAGCTGGAGGTGGTTCAGGTCGGCTCTCCCGACCGCATTCCCTTTGTGGCCAGCGGCAAGATCGACATCGTAATGGGCGCGAGACGCGCAATCCAGAGCGCGCCAAGATCATCGATTTCACCCTGCCGGTCCATACCGAGGTTTTCGGCGTCCTTACGACCAAGGAAAACGCCGTCAGCGATTGGAAGGAATTGGACAGTCCCGACATCACCATGGTGCAGGTCCGCGGCAGCACGCCCGTCCAGTTCATAGAGGAGAACCTCCCCCAAGCCGAAGTCCTTCTGCTGGACAATTATCCTGATGTCATCCGCGCGCTTGCGCAGGGTAGGGCTGATGGAATGCTCGACGTGCTCGATTTCGTGGGCGAATTCATGAACAAGCACGACGTCGAGTGGGCTATCGCCGAAACGCCGGTCGATGTCTACTACTGCGCCATCGGCGTGGCCAAGAACAGCGAAAACCTGAGGGAATGGCTGAACGTGGCGATCTTCGAGTTGAACCGCCGCGGCGTGACCGACGAGCTTTGGATGAAGTGGTTCGATCGCGAAATGATCCAGACGGTCGATCCGTCGCCCTGGTTCTGATCACGGACGCAAAGGCCACGCGGGCGGTGCCAAGAACGGCGCCGCCGCATTCACGGGCCGCATCGGGGTTTTCATGGACTACACATTTCAATTCGGACAGGTCTGGCCGTATGTTCCTTACTTGATTGCCGGCGCTTGGCTCAGCCTACAGATCGCGTTCCTGGCGTTTTGCGGCGGACTGCTGATCGGGACGGTCTGCGCGGCGATCAAGACCTTCGGGGGCAAGGTCACGAAACGCATCGTAAATGTCTACGTCGTGTTTTTTATCAACACTCCACAGCTGGTGCAGATCTACTTCCTCTACTTCGCGCTGCCTGATTACGGGGTCTTCCTGTCACCTTACATGGCCGTCTTTCTGGGCATGACGCTTAACGCGGGCGCATATCTCACGGAGATCCAGCGCGCCGGGTTGGAATCGCGGCGCCAGAGCGAGATGGAGGCGGCCGAGGTCCTTGGCTTCACCCGCATTCAGCAGATCCGCTATGTGATCCTGCCGCATGTCTCCAAGGTGCTCTTTCCGCCGCTGTCCAATCATTACATCCTGATGACGCTAGGCACCTCGATGGCCGCCATCTTCGGCGTCGAAGAGTTAACAGGCCGGGCGATGAACGTGAATGCCGAAACCTTCCGCTCGCTCGAAGTCTTCTCGATCATTGCGATCATCTATGTATTCGTCACGCTGTTTGCTTCAGTTGCGTTGGCGCTTTTCGGGCGCGTCGCGTTTCGGGCCAAGATGAGGGTCGTGTGATGAGCGGGTTCCTCGACGAAATCTGGCAGATGGCGACCTACTACAATCTGCTCTTTTTGGCCAGGCGCCCTACGACGGTTGCCCCTCGGCCTTCGGCTGCGTGCTGGGTGGGCTGTTCGGCACACTCTTCGCCGTTGTGCGGCTGACGGACGGGGCGCTGACCTGGCCGCTGCGGGTCGTTGCGCTGGTCTTCACCGAATTTTTCCGGCGGGTGCCCTTTCTGGTCACACTGTTCCTGTGTTTCTTTCCTTTCAGTTTGCCGGCTTCGACGTCTCCACCCTGACCGTGGGCTGCGTGACGGTGGTGCTGATCGGGACGGGCTTCCTGGCCGAGATCGTCCGGGCCGGTCTGCAATCGGTGCATCCCAATCAGTGGCACGCGGCGGCGACGATGAACTTTTCGCTGCTTCAGACGATCCCTACGTAATCCTCCCGCAGGCTTGGACGGTGATCCTGCCGCCTGCCTTCGGGTTTTTAGTCCTGTTCATCAAGGACAGCGCACTCGCGTCGCAGATCGGCGTGATTGAGCCGACCTATGTCGGCAAGACCTTCAGCAACCGAGGTTTTTCCGCTGCTGCCTCGTTCGGAGTGATCCTCTTCGTCTATTTCATGCTGTCATACCCATTGTCCCGCCTTGGCGCGAAACTGGAGAAAAAACTTGCCCCATCTCGAACTCGATAACATCAGCGCCTCCTACGGCGCGCTGCGCGTGCTGGACGGGATTAGCCTGTCCGTCGAGCGCGGCGAAACGCTCGGTTTGATTGGGCCCTCCGGCTCGGGGAAGAGCACTGTATTGCGCGTGCTCACCGGCCTTCTCAAGCCTGACTCGGGCTGCGTCCGGATTGCGGGTGAGGAGGTCAATCTGGGCCGCGCCGCCGAGATCCGGAAACTGCGCGAGCGCGCCGCAATCGTGTTTCAGCAATACAACCTCTTCCAGAACCTCACTGTGATCGAAAACGTGATGATCGCTCCGACGAAGGTGCGGGGCCGCAAGGCGGCGGACGTCCGGCCCGAGGCCGTGCGCCTGCTCGAAAAGGTGGGCCTCGCCGATAAGCTGGAAAGCTATCCCGACCAGCTCTCGGGCGGCCAGCAGCAGCGCGTCGCGATAGCGCGCAGTCTTGCCTCGAGCCCGACATCCTGCTGCTTGACGAAGTGACGGCGGCCCTCGACCCCGAGCTGGTCTCGGAGGTGCTCGATACCATCCGGGGAGCTGGCCGAGGAGGGCATGACGATGCTGATCGTCAGTCATGAAATGGGCTTCATCCGCGAAATCAGCGCCCGCGTCGCCTTCATGGCCGATGGCAAGGTGGTCGAATTCGGATCGCCCGCGGACATTTTCGACAACCCCCAAATGGAGCGCACCAATGATTTCGTCAGCAAGATCCTCCGACATTGAACCACGGCACGCGGTCCCGATCTCGGGCGCGGATCTTCTGGAGGGGGCGGTGGACAACCACGTTCACACCTGTCCGCACATCAACGGCCGCTCTATCGACGTGTTTCAAGCGGTTTGGCAGGCCGCAGACGCCGGGATGCGCGGTATCGGGCTCATGGACGACTACGCCAACTCCTCCGGCATCGCGGCGCTGGGAACCACATGAGTCATCTGGCGTCGAGGTTTTCGGCGGGCTGATCATGGAGCCGACGGCAGGCGGCGTCAGCGCCGACGCTGTGCGCATCGCGCTGAAGCTGGGTTATGAGGCGTCGGGTGACGGCGCGCGTTTCATCTCGCTGCCGACGCATCATACGCAGCACATCGCGCGCATGGAAAACCGCCCCGACGACTACGTCGCCGTGCCCCATCCCCGAAGAGGGGCCGTTGCCGATCCCTTGCCGGAAATCTTCGACCTCGTCGCCGAGGCGGACGTGGTGCTCGACACCGGCCATGTCAGCGGCCCCGAGGCCTTGCGCGTAGTCGAGGCCGCACGCGCGCACGGCGTGTCGCGCATTCTGGTTCCGGCGAGCCAGTACGACTCGGCGACCGTCACGCAACTGGCCTCCATGGGCGCGCACGTGGAATTCTCGTTCTTCTTTGCCAGCATGCACGCAGACCGGCCTGACCCACGTCGACAGCGCGCGCAACACCGTCGCGCCCGTGCTGGCGCCGGAAATTCGCTCTGATCGCCGCCGCCCCGGTCGAGCAGGTCGTCGTTTCGAGCGATTGCGGGGTGTTCCTGCTGCCGACGCCTGCCGAGGGGCTGCGCGAATTCCTGCTGCTGCTGGAAAGCTGCGGCGTGCCGCGCGAAGATCTGCGCAGGATGGTGACGCAGAACACCGGGCAGTTGTTCCGTGTCGGAGGCTGAGAGATTGGACACGGCACGCGCGGGCCGGGTCCAGACGGTTCTGGGGCCGGTCGATCCGGCCGCGCTTGGCACCGTGTCCATGCATGAACACCTCCTTTGCGACGTGACCCCACCCGCCGTGGCGAATCAGGTCAGGAGCGGGTGGAGATTACGCTGGAGAACGTGCACGAGGTGCGTTTCTTCTGGACCCGGCATTACGGCAACCACATCCTCGACGATCCCGACCTTATGGTCGATGAGCTGGCGGACTACCGCGCTGCCGGGGGCGGCACCATCGTTGATCTGACGATCCGCGGCATCCGCCCCGATCCTGCGGGGCTGGCGGCCGTGTCTCGCGCGTCGTTGGTGAATGTCGTGGCGGGCACGGGTTATTACATCGCCGAATTTTGTGCGCAAGGCTGGCCGCGACCAGCACCGAGGACATGGCTGCCGCCATGATCCGTGATCTCGAGCAGGGCTTCGAGGGCACCGACATCCGCGCGGGCATCATCGGAGAGATCGGTGTCAGCGATCCCTGGCATCCCGACGAGCGCCGCGCCATGACCGCCGCCGCCTTGGCGCAGCAGCAGACCGGCGCCGCGATCACCGTGATCCGGGCCGCGACCCGGCGTCGCCCGTCGAGGTGGTTGAGCATCTGGTTGCTGCCGGTGCCGACCCCGCGCGCGTGATCATCGGCCATCTCGACCGGACGTTCACCAGCCCGGACCAGGCGCTGCGGCTGGCCCAGACAGGTTGTGTGCTGGAGTGGGATTTCTTCGGCATCGAAAGCAGCTACTATCCGTTCTCCGACCTAGACATGCCCAACGACGCTGGCCGCCTGAAGATGATCAAGGCCGTGGTGGCGGCTGGTCATGGCGACAGGGTATTGATGGCGAGGACATCTGCACGCGCACCCGCCTGCGGCGCCAGGGCGGTCACGGCTACGGGCATATCCTGCTGGGCGTCGTGCCGGTGATGCGCCGCAAGGGGTTCGGCGACGCGATGATCGAACAGATACTGCAAGGAACACCATGGCGACTGCTGGCGCACTGACCGGTGTCCCCCGGGGGAAGGGGCCGCAAGGCGGTGAAGCGCGCCCGGGTCAGCAATTCGTCGCACGTTAAAAGGGAGAAAATGCATTCATGTTCAGTGAGTTACGAAATCAACTGCGCGTGGATGCGCGCTTTACCGGTTTCATTGAGAAAGAAGTGCTTCCCGGCACGGGGATCGAACCTGACCGGTTCTGGCGCACGCCCGCCGCGCTTGTCGATACGTTCGGCGCGCGCAACTCCCGGCCGCCACCCCCCGAGCGAAACGCGCCCAGTGGCGCCAGGAACCTCCATGTCGGTGATGTCGAAACGACTGGACGTAGTCCCGCTGACCGCCGCCGCCTTTGCTTCCTACGGCGATGTGATCACCCTTAGCGGCGCGCCGGACGCGATCATAAATAAAGGCATGTGCTCCCGGTATCACGATCGGGCGGCGCTTGATTTTGCCGATGGCCGCGCCGGGCTCAGCCTTTTCGACGCGAAAGAGCGGCACGTTCCGATTGCAATAGACATTGTGGAGCGCCACCCCAAGGGCAGCCAGGCGTTCATTCCGCTTAGTCAAACCCGCTACCTGGTGGTCGTAGCCGACGATGAAGGTGGGGTGCCGACAGGGCTGCGCGCCTTCGTTGCGGAACCTGAGCAATCGGTCAATCTGCACCGCGGCATCTGGCACGGCGTGCTGACACCGATTGGCGCATCCGGCCGGTTCATAGTCGTCGACCGCATCGGTGAGGGCCCCAACCTCGAAGAATACTGGTTTGATGTTCCCTATGTCGTCGAAACGATCGGCTGAGGCGCAGGCCTAGCGAAACCGGGCGCGTCGCCGCCCAGCGACATCGGTGCCAATTGGACAACCATGGGGCAGTCCGGCTGAGCGGCGCCGGCAGGTTCGCCAGCGCGTGATGCCAGAGGCTCAGCCACGCCAGGCGGACTGTGACAGTGGCTGGTGGCGCCAAGCTCCCGGACGGGCCATTGTAGAACCGGCGGCCTCCGCGGAGTAGCCGAAGAGGCGCTCAGCGCCGGAATTCCAGCTCCGAATGACGCCGTCGAGGCCCTTCGCGATGATCGCATCGTTCGACCCTTCGACGATCGCGGCGAGGTGCTGCTGGAGGCTTTCCGGTGAGTCGATTGTGGTGCGTTTCTGTCCCATATCGCTGGAATTCTACATCGAAACTCGCACGGTGCAATTGCGGGAGCGACTTGTGGGAGCATTTCCGGACCCGCGGACCTGATTCCGAGGAGCAAGAATCGAGATCAGGCGCGATTTCCCGGTCATGAAGAATACGCAGACACGCTGGCTCGGCACCGACGGATACCCGCAAGTCAAACTCCCTGACCGGCGGACGCCGTCTCAGACTTCCGTCACCCATTTTCGGGCATAGCTCTACGATCGAAGGCTACTGCCCCAGCTGTTCCCTCGCCGTGCACCTGGGATACGTTCTGCCCAAAACAAGGCGGACGAAGTTAACCTTGTGCATGGGCGCTCTCCGGTAGCGGTGCTTCGACACCCGCTACGTTGGCACATTCGATGCCATCGACGGGTGCGGCGCTTCCACCCCATTGCTCACGAAATGGCAGCTTTTTTCTACCTTTTTGGACGCATGGCGACCCGACACCGTTGGAAGGCCCCCCAAATGTTTAAAGGCCCAGCCGCAGATCCGCTAAGATCGAAGCCTTCTTACTTGTAAGTAACCACTTACCACAGTCCAAGCCCCTGAGAACTGTGACTGCTCACTTCCCTCTAGTCCAAGCTCTCCGCTCCTTATCACCCAGGTGCCGAAATGCCGTCGCAACCTGTTTGTTCAGGAGGTCAAAGGCAATCATGGTGGAACGCGATCCGCTCCCGGCTCTGTTTCGAGAGTTCATCGTCGATGTGCTCAAGAATTACATGACCTACAAGGCGTATTATCAGCTTGAGAAAACCATTGAGGACGATCCCGCCTTCAAGGGGCGCAAGGCGCAGTCACGTGTCGCGCGCTACGCCTCGCTGCACCCTACAGCGATTGACCAGAAGGTCGAGGTGGTCGTCGAGCACTTCCGCCGCCATGTCGCCAGGGAGCTTGCTGGACAGGCGAAGGCGATGATCGTTACCCAGAGCCGCGAACACGCTCTGCGCTATTGGCAGCAGCTGACCCGCTACATCGAAGACAAGGGCTATACCGGCCTCAAGGCGCTGGTGGCCTTCTCAGGGGACCCTATCGGCCTTCAAGCTCCAGAAAGGAGAGGAAGGCAGTGCATCCCTCACCGCCGGGCAAACGGCCACGCTCACGCCGATCACTGAGTTCGGCGCGAACGCCTATACGGAAGAGGAGGAGCGCTCACTCTCGGAAATAATCGACTCTTTCAACGAGCGGCATGGGACAAGCTTCTCACGCGAGGACTTCCTCCGCTTCGAGCGAGTCACCCGCCAGATCATGGACGAGGACATGACCGAGATGGTCCGCAACAACCCGGCCGACGTCGTCTACAACACCTTCTCGCAGGCGTTTTTCCAAGGCATGGTCAAGATGTTCCAGAACGACAACGAGATGCGAAACATCGTCATGACCGGCAAACCCGGCGCGGTTCAAGTAGCACGTGCTCATCAGCTTACGCTTCGTCATGTTGGACGCCTTTCGGTTCTTCATGTCACGCATCGGTAGGGCGTTTTATGGACCGAAGCCCCGATGTCCGTCAGGCAGCGTGTAGCCCTACCGCTGGTAAGCAAGTAAAAGCGAGACACAAATGGACGATAACGAATACAGGAAAATGCGCGTGCGGCAGGAGAAAATCGCTTCAGGCGGAATTTTTTTTGGCTTTGCCATCGCATATTTTGTCAATCAAGGCCTTGGTGCTCTGGTAACTGGCGGCTGCTTTGGCTTCCTACTTGGGCGACAAGACTAGAGGTGTCGTTCGTTTTGCCATTGGCGTTGATCCATACGGACATGGTCGTATTCCCTGTGTTGTCTGTTGATCAGTTGGTGGGTGCGTCGGCATCGGCTGGACCGCCGCCGAAGTCTGCGTGGTTGATAATGCGGTCGACACCCTCGGCCATGAGGGCGGCCAGAACCTCGGCCCGAGAGATTTCCCTGCCGGTGGCCATGAGGTGGCGCGCTTGGAGCATCTCGATAATGGCCATCTGGTCGATGCGGATTTGGATAGAAGCCCAGCGCGGACGGTCAGACCAAGGCCAGTGTCGCACCGCGTTGGTCTGTCGCCGGATTGCGACCAGGATTGAGGCCTCCTCGGCGGCCATTACATCAATGATCGGAAGCACGATGGAGAACTTCGTTCGAAGGTGGCGGGTCCAGCGGACGCGGTTGCGCTCACCCAAGGCGGTGGCCTTCGTCTTGGCGGGGCGGGTGTAAAGTTCGGTCATTGGAATTTCCTTCGGAGTTGTTCGGGCTACGGGGCCGCGAGAAATGCCGCTTAAAGGGGCGTTGAGGCGATGGGTGCCTCCCCCCCCCCCGGCCGTCAAATCTCGTACAGGCCACCGTTCAGGCTGTTCGAGGCTTGTGCGAGGGTGTGCTGATGGGGGGCGTGATAGAGGGTGGAGGTCGTGGTCGTCGAAGACGGACATTCACACTTGAGGTGCATGTGAAGGCTGGCCTGATGGTCACCTGAGGAACTCAGGGCTGCTATCAGAGATGCCTTCAAGGGCAGCGTTCACATGGCGACTTTGTCGTTGGAGACCCAAGGAGAAGATGATGACTTAGCAAGCCCGCTAATTTGACTGAGGGCCTTGGTCTTCGTGGCGAAAGCCACAGTGGGTCTGCACCCGTTAAGGTGTTGCTCAGAGTCAGTCAGCGGTAGCTGGGTCAATCTGAGGGTTCCTCTTTAAGGTTCCCTCTAAGGTGTCGATGATCTTGGCATAGCCAAGGATGAGATATCCCCTAAGGTTCCCCTTTATAGTGGTGGAGGGACGATTAGCGGGATGTCGCACGGCCAGACCACGGGCAGGGCCGCTGCTTCAAGCTGCCGTCCTCGTATATCGGGGGTGCATCGGGGCCGTAGTATTCCGCCGGGAAGGTCAGATTGGCCCCGTCGGGCAGCACGGTCTCTGGGTTCAAAACCTGATATGAGCGAAGGCCATACACCTCTAGGCAGTAGTGGTCGAGCACATGGGCAATGTGGAGGCGTCCCGTCCCTTCGTCGCGGTCCCAGCACTTGAGAAGCTGCCGTATCGTGACAAGGCGGCGTAGCTCTTCCACCTCACGGGCCTCGCTCACAAGCCGCTCGAGGAACTCCGCGCGGTATGCTGGGGATGACCCGTAAAAGGCGTGTGAGAGGCCCTTGCAGCGGCCCTGACGGGCTTCCTGAATGCGCTTGGCTTCGGGGCTTTCGGTGATGGTTCGGGGGCCACGGCTTGCGTTGCGAGTTGCGGCCTTGGCGCATTTTTTGCTGCAATACTTCTGGTTCTTTCTCTTCGGGTGAAACTCTGAGCCGCATTGCGGGCATGGCAAAGGGACCGCGCTGGCGTGGCCAGTCGGGTGGATTAAGGCTGTCATTGGGGGTGTCCTTAGTGGGTGGTGGAGGCCTTGGTCTTCGCCGCGATCAGCGGCAATGGAGCCTCATCTGGGAGATGGCGGATTGCTGTGCGGTGATGTGTGAAGTTACGAAAATCACTGTCACCGTCCCTCCGAGGGCCTGCGCCAAAAAGAACCCGCCCCAGCAACCGGACAGGTTACCGAGGCGGACACCAAGGAGGGAACAGTGAAGTCAACATCACTTGTCGAGATAGGAGGCGCCCGTCATCGTCTAGCCAGCGTCGGCAACGCCCGTATGGAACTGCCGGGGGGTGACCGCTCAGGGTGTCTTCTATCTAGTATGGGGGCTAATGTTCACCGTCCGTTCTAGCGCAACACTGCCTGACGCGAGATACGATAGACCGACTGTCTACTTATGCCCAGCCGTCTGGCGATTTCTGCTGGCCCTACGCCTTCGTCGCGAAGCTGGGTCACCTTCTCTGCGTCGATGCTGGCAGGGCGTCCCTTGTAAGGGCTGGCCGCGCCTTTCGCCTTGGCTGCGGCGATACCCTCCCGCTGACGCTCCTTCCTGATCTCGGTTTCGAACTCCCCAAAGGCCGACAGCATCGTAAAGAAAAGCCGTCCCTCAGGTGATGCGGTGTTGATGGGCTGTTCGAGGGCAGTCAGGTCGGCCCCCATCTCTTCAATCTGGCTGGCGATTGTCAGCAAGTCTTGCGTGGAGCGGGCCAGACGGTCCAGCCGAGTGATGATCACGCAATCCCCTTTGCGAAGGCCGCGCAGAAGATGCGCCAACTGGTCCCGTCCTTCGCGCTTGGTCCCGCTGGCTTTCTCGGCATACAGGTGCCGCTTGGCCACGCCTGTGTTTTCTAAGGCTGCGGTCTGGACTTCAAGAGATTGGCCCGCAGAGGACACCCTCGCGTAACCGACAAGGGCACCTCCACGGGCTTCTACGGTCTGCTTCAAGGTCACAAGGCTAGCTGTTGCTTTGGTCATGGCGGGTTCTCCTGAGTGTAACGAGAGGGTGCTTTCCATTGCGTTACTGTCACTTATATCCCGCGTCAACCCTAATGTGACGCCATCAGACTCTCTGCGCCATGTAACGTCAGAGTATACCCTTGCGAGCATCAAGTCAGAACTTGTGATCGGTTGTCACGAGGGTAAAGGTGCGTTGTTCGATGATGAACTCTAAGGGCCCTAGGCGATGAACTCGAAACGACCGGGGCATAAGCCAAGATGAGCGCGAGCAGTGCTGCGTCGCTGGGGGTGTGCTCTTTTCCAATGGCCACACGGCGATGGGGGGCAAGCTCACGGCTTTGCGGTGTTTTTTGAAGTTTTCTTAACGGTTGAGCAAACGGTTCGCCGAAGGTGCCTCCAAGGGGGGGGCTGCGCGGGCCTACATACCTATCTTAAGCCGTCAAATTTTTGCGGCGAAAAAATCTGTTACCGACCTGCTTTCTAGCCATTCTTCTGCATATCAAGCTTGAAAGTGGGAAACTTGTCGCCATACCTATTGTCCGCCGCAATCTTGAATTTGCCCACAACTTCCCAAGAAGCGGATACGTCCTTTTCGAGATATTCCATTATCTGCCCAAGCAGGTTGTTAGCCCTAGCCGCGAGCATTTCTGCGTGCAATTTAGCTTCGCCTTGAAATACTGCTGCTACCCGTGTGCCGTCGGACAACTCACCTTCTGACATGTTGGACATTAAGAAGACGTGAATTTCGGCGCGAATTTCTGAATATCTCGCGGCTGATACAATGATATTGGCGATCCTCCTCTGAACAAGGTGAACCTCGTTCAACAGGTCGGCCTGCTTCTCGGCGATTAGGAACGATGTCTCGGAAGGCTCTATCGTCGGAATGTCGTCAGCTGCCCTACCAGTTCCATCACCTTGGCCCACGGCTCCATGTCTTCGGCACCATTCTGGGCAGCACTGTCAAACATTTCGTCTATTTCGCGCTTTAGGTTGGCGGCGGAGTTGTGGGCCTCGAGGAACTTAAAGAAGGTACTGTATGCACGCTCTGCCATTTCGCGCTCCAACTCTTCTTGACGCGTCTGACGAGCCGCCTTGTTGTTTTGCCACGTAGCGCCAAACGACCCTACCAGAGCAAGAAAGCCACCTGCCAGCGCTGAAACGACCGGAACCCAAACCGCCTCTGTTATAGTTATGCCGCCAAGTGTGAAATCCATCGCCAAGCCTCCTGACCCGATCACCGAAAAAATTTCGCAAGCTTCTCAATATAGGAGATGGGACAGCGCCTTGGAACACTAGCCCATAACTCCATTATATTGGCTGCAATAGCAGGGCGAGAGATAAGCTAACAATGCGCGTTTGACCGTCCGGACAGCCTGAGCGAACCGATTGACATCCTCTTGTGGCCTTTCTATCGCGACTATTAGAGTCTAAAGATTGGAACCGAAAAGGTCCACACTGAGGAAGGCCCTATTGCATAAAGAACTGAAAAAATAGGGATTTCACGGATTCAATTTTTGGCAAGCAAGTATCTCCAATGCAACTGCTAGAGTCTGAAGTAAATCAGCCACAAATAGTTGGCCCTGGATCGATCGGCTGCCATCAAAGATGTTCGAAAATTAGGTTTCGGCGTTCTAGGTTCCTCGCAACTCGTTCGGCTGATCAAATTCATTTGAGCCGGAAGATAAGGATAGCGCAACCCAGTTGTCACATCATTCAGGTGGCAAGCAAGTTCTTATGGCAGGTTCCAACCTCTCTAATTCGACGCTTGAAAGTTCGCTAGCAGTCTCAGGATCCACCCTGAACTGGATTTGATCTACATTAAAAGGTGCAGTCCTGACCGCAGGAATTTCGCAGATGTCGTACCAACGCAGCTTCTGTATGGCGTGCGCTTCGTCAAACCTTGGCTCGCCCGGTCTCGGAAGCCCCATGACCGTAAGAACTGCACGATGAATTTTCATGGTGAGATCTGCGTCCATCTTTACCATCGCTTGAACTCGTGTGGCTAATTCACGCACACCCGTACCGCCGGAACTTTCGAGAACCAGAGTGGAGGCGACGAGTACGCGCAAGCCCTCGTCAGGCACGCATTGCTCAAAAGAAAAGCGGTGTCTTCGCCCCCTGGTACCTGACGCCTTAACTTCGATTCGACCCTCCCATAAACGATGTTGTAGCGATCGGCGGTTCCGATACGCCAAGCACGCACGGCGGCGACAGGTCCGCGAGCGAGTGAAAAAACTAGCAACTCCGCGAAAAGTCCGATCGCCCCTTCCCGGCTCGGTTCCCCGGGCCGTTCGAGAAGTTCTACGAGCCTCAAGTAGTGCAGCGACCTCGGTCTCTGTCGCAACCGACAGACGGGACAAGACTATTTCCCCTACAGAAATGAATGCTTCCTGCAAAGCAAAGTCACCTGCCTCACACACCACTAGCGAAGCCGTGATGGTCTGTGTGACGCCTGCTTCGACGTAACAGCAGGCGCGATGCTGTAGGCGTAGACCACGGCGGACCACCTCGCGGGCTGTAGTGCTACAGGTCTCCACGAGGAGCGCAGGGCGCCCCATGCTATCTATGGCTGCAAAAGTGCGTGGCGAGGTCCCGATCGCAGCGACGCTGAAAGTAGCCGACGCCGGCGGTGTCAGGGTTGCCAAATGATCACGGAATGTCCCAAAAGTCATCGTCACGCGCTCGACTGGATCAAAGTTCCCTGACCCCCGAAGTGGGACGGCATCCAGAGAGCGAAAGCTGGTATCTGTTCAGAACACCGTTTTTGGTTCGGAGGACATGGATTTGCAGTGACGGCTCATCTCGAAACATGATCTCTCGATCACCTGGGTAGATTTGGCATACCTGTCCGGGGGTTCCGACCTTGGTACAACTGCGCGATTTTGCCGCCCTCAATTTTACGCTCACGCGGGTGACCCTTGCCCATGAGGAAGACGCGAGCAGACCTTTCGGGTTCGCTAGCGAACTCGTCTAATTGGAGCATCGCGCCGTAGAGAAGGTCTCGCTGATCTGCATCCGCAACTCGAATATCCGCTAAAAATTCCAGTAACTCTGAAATGGGAATAGGACCGGAGACAAGGTGCCGCTGCTCGGTCGTTCGCCTCTCATGCCCTCGGTCCTCGTCCATTGTTATAGAACTTCGGATGCGCTCCAGAAGAGCGCGATTGTCATCGAGATCACCTCCGGTTACTGCTGGTCTATCCAAGGTTAGCCAGTCGTCCGACAAACGGCGCTGCTTCACCGTCTTGGCAAGGACACTGCGGCGGGTCGCCCGCAAGGATGGACTGAGCAGAAACTGCCGCCGCCATTCCCGCAAAGGAAGTCCTTCTTTGGCTATCGGTTTAAGTTGATCGCGGAGCGCTTCCTCGTGCTTCGCATAATCTTTGAAGGCGGTTCGTGTGCCATCGTCCATCCAGATGCGGATGCGGCCAAGATAGCCGCGCTTATATCCGAAGAACCTAGCACGCTGTTGGATCGAGTTCCGCCAAACGCTGACCGAGACTGCGAGCTAAATGCGTAGTAGTGAGCCCTTCAACAGTGAAACCTCGCTCGATGGCCTGCCCACCGATCAAAACGAAGGAAAAGTGGCGGCCCCAAGGAACGGGAGGAGCGCCTCGGTTTAAACTCTAAAACCTGAGTGTCCTTCAGCGCAACGCGCATGAAACGAACGAGGTCATTGAATGGCGGAAGCGCCATATCCGTTGTAGCGAGATCGCGATGCGCTTCCTTCAAGAGTCCCAGCAAAGCGTCCCGTTCCTCAGGTGCGGTCGCCGCCGCATCCTCCTGAAGAAGTTCGGACCAGTCAGCCTTCATCCGATCAATCCATTCCCTTAGGCGGGGAGTGATCTCCCGTCAGCCTTGACGGGTGTACAGAGCATCGATCGGTTCGATCTGGGCTGTTTATGAAGGCCTTCGAAATGATCCGCTCCGATGCCAACCAGGAACGAAGCCAGAGCCGCACGCAAACTATTAGGAGGGCCTTCCTGTGCCTCCAAAGCCTCCTCCATTTCATTGGGTCCTACGTGCTTTACGTGGGAGGCGGCTTTCTCAACAAAGAGTTCTTTTCCTCCGACATAGGCGCCACCTGGCTCAAGCACCTGGACAAAGCTCGGGGAGAGGGCGTCACTAATTTCAATCAAAAGGTTGGCCTGGGGAGTGGCGGTATACTGAAGGAATGTATGGCTGATACCATCCTTGCTCACCGCTCCACGCAAGCGCGCAATCGCGGCATATGTCTTCGTGGGGCTGGTTTCTCTGTTGGATGCGGCATTTGCATCAAGGCTCGCTTGGTCTGCCTCGTCGTCAATAATTAGAACGGGAGCTGGCGGCAGGCGAAGTTGCGCGACCATGTCGGCAAGCTTTTCGAGGTTTCCCGCATGCTTCATCACTGTAACAACTATCGTTGGACAGGCCTCAGGTCCAAAGTCGTTGTCCTGCCACTTGTCGAGCGCGGCCTGCATAGTGCGCACTTCAGCCTCGCGTTGAGCTACTGTGATGCCCTGGCGTGGCCCCGGGACCGGTAGCCAAACCCGTTTCTCGGTCAGAGCGAGGTAGCCGCCAGACGACCTTCGGTCTGTTCAAGAAGATACTTCGACGTGCTCCGAGCAGCACGATCATCGCGTAGCCGTTGTCACGGAAGTGCAGCGACTGTCGTGAAGGAAAGAGTTTTTCCGCTTTGAACGTAGCCAATTGCTAGCCCAGCGTCTCTTCGTGTGGAACCACCGGGCTCCGCGCAGCGAGAGATGATAGCTCGGGAGGCTTCGGCAAGCGTACGCCTTGCATCAGGGTCGTCAGGAAAGGTGCGGTGGAGTAATTCGCCCGTTTCTTCTCCCTCGAATGGGCACCACGAACCGTCTTTGCGCGCGTCCCTGGAAATAGTAGCCGTACCTGTTCCGTGCGTCACTCGCTCATCCCCCTTCAGGGCTTTATTGATTCCTCGAACGGTCGCTGATGCACCGATGGCGAATCTTTCCCCCAATCTTCGCAATTACTTGACCGATCGCAACAGCGGCAGCGGTCCGTAGCATAGTTTGCCATGCGCGCTCATCTTGATCGACAAAGCGGACGTTGAAAGGGTGATGCGCGGAGACCCGAATGATAACTTTCCGTGAGCCATCTAGCAACTCTGTGTCGAGGACGCGAAGCCAATCGCGTTCGGCATCGTCAATTGTTGGTTGGACATGCACCTCCCACATTTGGCCGTCGATGCGCGCTACGAAGACCTCATCAGCGAGAGTGTGAACTAAGGCATCCTGTTCCTCAGTTTGCGCTTTGTCACTTTCTTCTGCACTTACCGTCGAAGCGGCAATAAAGCCCTTCTCAGCGTCGCGCGCCGTCTCCGCTGCCGCTGTGCGCGCAACCTCCTCTAGTTCTTTTTTTGCTTTTCGCGCGCGGAACTCGTCGGCCTGTTTCAGGAGCGGGACCGGTTCCTCGCCCAGTCGTTCCTTGAGGAGTTCGAGAAAGGCTTGCTGCTCGTCCTCATCCCATTGGAAGCCGTCCTTGGTGTGCGAGACGTCAAAACCCTCGAGGTCCAATTCGCCGAAAAGACGCTGCCGACGGAAGCTGTTAGCGCTACCAAAAATCGCCGACGGCTTGAAACCCTCATCAGCGCTACCCTGTATAAGACGTCCCCGCCGAAAAAGCGCGAAGCCGGCGCGCCGCGTGCTTGCCGTTGCAAACAGTGCCGCGAAGCCCTTCGCGCTCTTTCCCTCGCCAAAGTCGAAGTCGATACTCTTTTGCCACAGGACTGGCTCCGCCGCCTTTTCCCATTCCGGTGGTTGATATAGCACGTCAGGCTCGTCGTATGACAGGACGTCGCCTTTTATCTCCAAGCGAAGCCAGCCTTCCCGGAGAAACTGCCGGTAGATGTCCGCCAGATGTTCCTCTGATTTTTCCGAGCGTCTTATACCGTGGGAGTCGGTTGACTCTGGAGCTCGACTACTGTGTAATGTGCGAGCCGTTGCGCTGGGCGTTCCTGAGCATCGAGTTCGTCGAGCGACATATTGATGATCGTCCCGACGTCGAAATCTACGGTCCGCTCGACATCCTCGCCTAAAGCCTTGGTACGGACCGACCACCTGGGGGCGAACCAGCAAGCAGCGGACTTCATACCCATGCCAAACTCCGACAGGCCGGACGCGTCTGCAGGAGCCTGCGCAGGCCGGAAAGCACGAGGGAACTCGGACAGCGGAATTCCGGCTGCGTCATCCTCAATTCGGATTACGCCCTCATCCCCGATCAGTACCCGAACTGTCAGCGTGTTAGAGCCAACGGTCGAGAGCGCCTCGCGGTTCGCGCGAAAGCTCTGCACGGCATTATCAACGAACTCGGCGATAGCGAACCACTCTTTGTAGTTGAGGTGCTTCAGAACGCCAAGAACGCTTACGCCTGGATTGATAGGTACTTTCTGGCCAGTCATGTCGCAAACCCTATTGGAGTGTAGGCGTGTGATTGTCTTCGCCTAAAAGACGAGCGGCGACCGCCTGAATTACCTTCACGTTGACTGCGTTGCCAAGCGCTCGGTATGCCGCCTGTCGCGAGCGTGGCAAATGTACAAAATCGCCCATACTTTGGAGACGAGAGCACTCCAGGACCGTCATGTAACGTTCCTCCCAACCAACAACCGGAACTTGGCTCGCGGTCAAAGCCACGAGAGACGGGGCAACGGTTGGGCGCTTCACCCGGATGCCGGAAGCACGAAACTGGATTATGCCCTTCCGGATGTCGCGTGGTCCAGTTTTCCAGTTCCACTCCAGCTTCTGGAAGCTTGGTGCAAAGTCACGAATGTTGGGTAGCCACGCGTCGAACGCTTCTGGCGCGAACCCGTACAGTTCACGGTTCTGAGCAATGAAACGCTCCTTCCACCCGGCGAAGCGTTGTTTGTTTTCCCTCGCATAGGGAGGCAGCGCCCCGAAGTCCCGATCTCGATTCCCTATGAGAGTCTCTCCGAATGCGCCCTTCAGTTCCTTTAGGGCGTGGGAGGGTACCGAAATGGGCGTGTGGCCGACATACGGATAGGTTGCGCCGAATTCCATTGCCCAAATTGGGAAGGATGGCAGAGGGACAGCTTCTGGATAGATATCGAGAAAGCGCTGCCAAGCGTCCAGATAAGCGGTGAAGGTGCTCGGCAGTACCTTCGCATCGTTTGGACGTTCATCAAGCACGTCTCGGATGTCGAGTTCATCGCGAGACCGTTTCTCGCCGGGCCACTCGAATTGAGAAAGAGAGCCTTTGCCCTGCTTGGCGACAATGATTGCTCTGTCACGGACCTGGGGCACGTCAAACATGTGCGGCGACAAAAGCGTAGAGCGGACGTCATAACCAATCCTAGCAAGCTGACGCTCCATGCCCTTCCACGTCCTGCCTTCGTCATGGCGCAGTAAGTTCGGGACGTTCTCTAGCAGGACGTGTTCTGGACGACGCTTTCGCAGAATACGTAGCACGTCGTCGAAGAGCGTTCCGGAGCCAGGGTAGTTGCGGCCTAGTTGTGCTCCTGCCTTAGAAAACGGCTGACACGGAAATCCGGCGCAAAGAATATCATGCTCGGGAACGTCATTGAGTGCAATCTTAGACACATCTCGATGTGGACGGATTCCATGGTTCTTTTCGTAAATGTCGTTGAGTTCGGCGTCGAGTTCAGCAGCTAGAACACAATTGTGGCCTAGGTTTGCAAGTGCTTGATGAAACCCACCCAGACCAGCAAACAGGTCAACAAATTTCATGATAGCATTCCCGCCGATAAATTCCTCACGATATGCTGTACAAGTTGGGATGCTGCTGCACAACATTCAGTGCACGATCACATTGCAGCGAATTGAAAAGTCTTTGCATCTAGGTAACGAGCCATTGAGGGCGTCATCGGGCTAGGTTGCGCGTCTCGTTGTACTTTTGAGAGGGCTAATCTGGATAAAATCTCCATACAATAGCGGCTGGATTGGTCCAGACCTGCTTTTTGGCGAGTGTGCTTTACAGCCTGGCCGCGTCTAAAGTAGCGGGGACTGAACACCTAGGAAGCAATGACGGACCTCTACCGGCGCGCCGGCATCTCTCAGTTTGTCCGTAACTCGGTGTCTCAGGTCATGCACAGTGAGGCTCTTGTCTTTAGTCTCCGCACGAACTGCTTCCATCAAGGCTGTAGAGGCCGCATCAGCATCCCTAGGGAACATCTATGCGCGGCACCTTGCAAATCTCCCTATAGAGCGTGGTGATTGAAAATTCCCCATAGTCTTCCCCAGCGGTGCGCCCTGCGTGACCTTGTATCGCGTCTAGATAAATCAAGTTGATATCAGCGTTCCGGGCGATGGTTTTGAACCTGTGCCGCCACGCATGGTTTGGTGCGACGCGATTATCCTTGATGCCGACTGTGTCGCGCACCCACTCGCCAATCTTGCCCCGAACAACTCCTGAACGGCGTATGGCCTCTTCTGGCGTCTGGCCACCGGCATGGAAAAGGTAGCCGGGTTTTGCTGACCGGATAAAGTCAACGAGGCCGATATCTTGTAGATGCGGATGTATGGGGACGATGCGATACCGCCCGGCCTTAACGCTTCCCGCCTCGGGCGTGATAGTAATTTGGGGGATACCATCCACGATGGTCAGGTCTTCGGTGCGCAACTGCGTGATTTCCCCGACCCTTGCGCCCGTGTAGGCACAAATCCAAGGCACCCAGCGACGCGCCAAAGTGTTGTGATACGCCACTCGCGACGGCTTATCAAAGACGGTGCTGGCGCAGGCGAGGATTTGGCTAGCTTCCTGTTCGGTGAACCCTTTGGAGCGCGACTGGACTGCCTTAGGTATCTTTACTGCGACCCCTTCGGACGGGTCACTGTCGATCAAGAATTTGGACCGTGCGAGACGGAACACAGCTTTGACGGCAGACAGGTATTTCGCGTTGATCGTCTTCGCGGCAAGGCCATTTCTGTCCCGGAGGTCATCGCACCATTCCGAAATGTTCCTTGGTGTGATGCGCTCCACGTCCTCATGGCCCAAGTGCATTTTAAGGGATTGCAGCTTCTGCGAAAAGTCGCGAACCGTTTTGTCTGGCTTGCCGTTCGCACGGTGGTCCTTTTCCCAACGCTCGAAGAGGTCAGTAATCGTCGGACCTGAGGATGCGCCTGAAGCAGGCTTTGGCTTCTCCCAATCGGGAAAGCGGCCAGCGTCGGGGTCGGGTGAAAAGTCTCCCTGAGACCGCTTGTGCTGCTGTTGCGTGGCCTGTTCCCACGCGCGCTGAACTTCTTTGAGCAAACGACTTCGGCTGTGTGCGTCAGTTGCAATGCCCTCCGAGAAAAGCAGTTCATCTACCGCGTCGCCATACCACTGCTCCAGCGTCGCCTCATCAGTTCCCGCCTGTGCGTTCAAGCGTTGCACCTGTTCCCAGATTGATGTGTCGCCGGGTTCGGTTTCTAGGGATGCCATCAAGTCGCGATAGACCCGCCCAGCCAAACTCACGATGCGTTTTAGGGGTAGGGGTTCTGGTTCGGCCCTCAAGGCGGCCCAGCGTTTCTGGATAGCCGCGTATTCCGCTGCAAAGCGTTCTTTGGCCTCGCTTGGCTCTCGCGTTCGCAGCGACTTTGAAACCTCCGGTCGTCCGTATTTGGACACAAGGTCCACCGGAACGCGCACCCGAAGGTAGTAGATGCCGCTTGCTTTATCTTTGAAAGGGGTCGGCATGATGAGGGCCACTGTGTAGGTCTCCTGTGTAGGAGTCCCATCCTTCAAGTAGCTGTTTTCCCTTATCTATCTGATAAGTCTTCGGAAAATATGGTGCTGTGAGAGAGGATTGAACTCTCGACCTCACCCTTACCAAGGGTGTGCTCTGCCACTGAGCTACCACAGCAATCGCGGGCTGATTAGACGCTTCTGGCGCGCCGTGCAACCCCTATCTGGACCCGCGCGGATGGCTCATGTAAAGACGGCGCATGAGCGGCAAGGATGTCTCCAACGAGCCTCGCAGCGAGGCCGATCGGCGTGCCGAGCGACTGAAGCAGGCGCTGAAGGAAAATCTCGCGCGGCGCAAGGCGCAGGCGCGCGGGCGCAAGGCGCGCGCGGCACAGGACAGGACCGGCCCGGAGGCGGACGGCGAGCAGGAAGGCTGAAGGCGAATGGACAGTATCATCGTGACGGGGAACGGCCCGCTGAGGGGAACGATTCCCATCGCGGGGGCGAAGAACGCGTGCCTTACGCTGATGCCCGCGACCCTGCTCAGCGACGAGCCGCTGACGCTGACCAATGCGCCGCGCCTGTCGGACATTCGCACCATGTCCGAACTGCTGAAATCCTTGGGGGCGGAGGTGTCGACGCTGCAGGGCGGTCAGGTGATCGCCATGTCGAGCCATGCGCTGACCGGCCAGCGGGCCGATTATGACATCGTGCGCAAGATGCGCGCGTCCATCCTGGTGCTGGGCCCGCTCCTGGCGCGGTTCGGGCAGGCGCAGGTGTCTCTGCCGGGCGGCTGCGCCATCGGCGCGCGCCCGGTCGATCTGCACCTCAAGGCGTTGGAGGCGATGGGTGCCGAGCTGGAGCTGCGCGAGGGGTATGTGCATGCATCGGCGCCCGGCGGCCTCAAAGGCGGCAGCTACGAATTTCCGATCGTGTCGGTCGGGGCGACGGAAAACGCGCTGATGGCCGCGACTTTGGCAAAAGGCACGACCGTGCTGAAAAACGCGGCGCGCGAGCCCGAGATCGTCGATCTGGCCACCTGCCTGCGCCGCATGGGCGCGCGGATCGAGGGGGACGGCACAAGCACCATCACCATCGAGGGGGTGGAGCGGCTGCACGGCGCCACCCATCCCGTCGTCACCGACCGGATCGAGCTGGGCACATACATGCTGGCCCCCGCGATCTGTGGCGGCGAGGTGACGTGCCTCGGCGGCCGGATCGACCTGCTGGAGGCGTTTTGCGAGAAGCTGGACGCGGCCGGCCTTTCCGTCACCGAAACCCGCGAGGGGCTGACCGTGGCGCGCAAGAATGGCGATATCCGGGCCGTCGATGTCGCGACGCAGCCCTTCCCCGGCTTTCCCACCGACCTTCAGGCGCAGTTCATGGCGCTGATGTGCATCGCGCGCGGCACCTCGGTGCTGGAAGAGAACATCTTCGAGAACCGTTTCATGCATGCGCCGGAACTGATCCGCATGGGCGCTGTTATCGACGTGCATGGCGGTGTGGCGACGGTGCAGGGGGTCGGGCGGCTCAAGGGCGCGCCGGTCATGGCCACCGATCTGCGCGCGTCGGTGTCGCTGATCCTGGCGGGTCTGGCGGCAGAGGGCGACACGACCGTGAACCGCGTCTATCATCTCGATCGCGGCTACGAGCATGTCGAGGACAAGCTGAGGGCGGTCGGCGCGAAAATCGAGCGGGTGACAGGGCAATGAACGACGACGCAAGATTCGAGGACGCGGGCGAGGCGGCGCTGAACCTCGGCGCGCTGGACGTGGATGACTTGCAGGTGCTCTCGGGGCTCGTTCAGGATGCGGTGCTACCCATCACCGAAATGGCGTGGCGTGCGGAGGCGCGGCGCTTTGCGCTGCTGGTCAACCGGTTCCGCTGGGAGGATCGCGGCGCGGACCTGCACCCGCCCGAACGTGTCCGGTCGCTGCTGGTCGTCGACAACGTCATGCGGGTGGCGAGCCACGGCATCGACCGTCACGACAAGGATCTCATCCTGTCGCTTCTGGCCATCACCTTTGAGCCGGGCGAGGATGGCACGGGCGATGTGTTGCTGACATTCGCAGGCGACGGCGCGGTGCGGCTGGAGGTCGAGGCGCTGGATGTGACGCTGAAGGATGTCACGCGCCCCTATGTCGCCCCGTCGGGCAAGACGCCGCGCCACCCCGACTGACCCTGAACACCGTGCAAAGAGCCTGCCATGCCCTGTTTTCTTGACCATTCCGCACCCGATTTCGAGGCGGGCTTTGCCGCGCTGCTGGGCGCCAAGCGCGAGGACAGCCCGGATGTGGATGACGCCGTCGCCGCCATCATCGCCGATGTGCGCGAACGCGGCGACGCCGCCGTGCTGGAGCTGACCGAGCGGTTCGACCGCTTGACGCTGACGGCTGCAACCATGCGCCTGAGCCCCAGCGAGGTGGCCGAGGCCGCCGGTCGGGTGGCGCCCGAGGTGCGCGCGGCGCTCGATCTGGCGGCGGCGCGGATCCGGGCCTATCACGCGCGGCAGATGCCCGAGGACGACAGCTGGACCGACGATAGCGGCGCCACGCTGGGCTGGCGCTGGACGCCGGTGGATGCAGCCGGGCTCTATGTGCCGGGGGGGATCGCGACTTATCCCAGCTCGGTCCTGATGAACGCGATTCCGGCGAAGGTGGCGGGCGTGCGGCGCCTTGCGATGGTGGTGCCGACGCCCGATGGCGCGCTCAACCCCGCTGTGCTGGCCGCGGCGCAGATCGCCGGCGTCGACGAGATCTACCGCATCGGCGGCGCACAGGCCGTCGCGGCGCTGGCCTATGGCACAGAAACGATCGCCCCGGTGGACAAGATCACCGGCCCCGGCAACGCCTATGTCGCTGCGGCCAAGCGGCGGGTCTTCGGCAAGGTGGGCATTGACATGATCGCCGGGCCGTCCGAGATCCTGGTGATTGCCGACGCGGACAACGATCCGGACTGGATCGCGCTCGACATGCTCAGCCAGGCCGAGCACGACGCAAACGCGCAGGCGATCCTGATCACCACCGACGCGCGCTTTGGCCAAAAGGTTGCTGAAGCCATCGACACACGCCTGCAAACGCTCGAGCGCCGCGGTGTCGCGGGCGCCAGCTGGCGCGATTTCGGTGCCATCATCACCGTGCCCGACCTTGCCACCGCCGCCGATCTCAGCAACCGCATTGCGCCGGAACATCTGGAATTGTGCGTTGCCGACGCCGACGCGCTGAGCAGTCAAATCACCCATGCCGGCGCCATCTTCCTCGGCCAGTGGACGCCCGAGGCGATTGGCGACTATGTCGGCGGCCCGAACCACGTGCTGCCGACGGCCCGCTCGGCGCGGTTTTCCTCGGGCCTTGGCGTGCTCGATTTCCTCAAGCGCACGACGCTGGCCCGCATGACGCCCGAGGCGTTGCGCGCCGTCGGCCCCGCCGCCGAGACGCTGGCGCAGTCGGAAAGCCTGGAGGCGCATGGCCTGTCGGTGCGCGCGCGGCTGGATCGGCTGAACGGCTAGAACCATTGCCCCGCGCGCGCCGCCGCGCTACTGCTGTGCCGACACGATCCGCGAAAGACCCCGCCATGAGCCATATCAGCCATATCGAACTCGACGACGCCAATCTTCCCGCCCCGACCCCGGAGATCGAGCAGGAGCGCAAGGTGGCCATGTTCGACCTGATGGAAGAGAACACCTTCGACCTGCCGCAGCGCGAGGGGCGCGAGGTGCCGGACGGCCCCTATAGCGTGGGCCTCTCGATCCGCGAGAAACGCCTGGTCTTTGCCGTCAAGACCGAGACGGGCGAGCCTGCCGCCGAATTCCACCTGTCGCTCAGCCCGTTCCGCCAGGTGGTCAAGGATTACTGGGCGATCTGCGAAAGCTATTTCGACGCGGTCAAGAACATGCCGCCCAGCCAGATCGAAACCATCGACATGGCCCGCCGCGGCATCCACAACGAGGGCGCGCGCATTCTCGAGGAACGGCTGGAAGGAAAGGCGTCCGTCGACAGCGACACGGCCCGCCGCCTCTTTACGCTGATCTGCGTGCTGCATTTCGGCAGCTGACGCCATGGTGCATCCGCTTCCGCATTCGGTGCTGTTTTGCTGCGACTATAACGCAGTGCGCTCGCCCATGGCGGAAGGGATCATGAAAAAGCTCTATGGAACCGGCACTTACGTTCAATCCGCCGGCGTCAAGAGCGATCAGGACATCGACGGATTTTCCATCGCCGTCTGCGAAGAAATCGGGGTCGAGCTGTCGCGCCACCGGGTGCGCAGCTTTGACGAGATGGAAGAGTGGGGCGACGATCTGGGATCGTTCGACGTGGTCGTCGCGCTCAGCCCCGCCAGCCAGCGCCGCGCGCTGGAGCTGACGCGCGTGTATCATCTGGACGTGCTTTACTGGCCGATCATGGACCCCACCGGCCTCGGCGAGACGCGCGACGCCAAGATGAACGCATACCGGCAGACACGCGACCAGATCCTGGCGCACATGATTGAACACTGGGGCGATCCGAAGGAAGAAGAGACATGACGTCGATAATCAAGCACTATTTCGATGCCTTCAACATCGGCGATACCGAAGGCATGCTGGCCTGCCTGTCCGATGACATCGCGCATCACGTGAACGAGGGCGGCGTGCGTCACGGCAAGGACATGTTCCGCGATTTCTGCGAGCACATGGAAGAATGCTATCGCGAGGAACTGTCGGACATGGTGATCTTCATGTCCGAGGACGGCACGCGCGGCGCGGCCGAGTTCGTGGTGAACGGCACCTACCTGAAAACCGACGATGGCCTGCCCGAGGCCGAGGGGCAGACCTACACCCTTCCGGCGGGGTCATTCTTTACCATCGCGGACGGGCTGATCACGCGGATCACCACCTATTACAACCTCTCGGACTGGCGCAACCAGGTGTCGTGATGGCGGGGCAGGTGGAGCTGCGCACGCTCTGCGGCGACGCGCTGGACCGCGCGCTCGATGACGTGGCGTGGCTGCGCATCGCGGTCTTCCGCAGCTATCCCTACCTTTATGACGGCGATCCGGATTACGAGCGGCGCTATCTGCAGACCTACCGCGACAGCCCCGGCGCGATCCTTGTCGGCGCGTTTGACGGCGGTCGGCTGGTCGGCGCCTCGACCGGAACGCCGCTGGAGGATCACGCGGACGATTTCACGGCGGCCTTCGCGGGGCAGGGCCTGAACCTGCGCGACGTCTTCTATTGCGCCGAATCGGTGCTGCTGCCCGAATATCGCGGGCGCGGCGTCGGGCACGGTTTCTTCGACCGGCGCGAGGCGCATGCGCGCGCGCTGGGCCGCGGCGCGTCCGTCTTTTGCAGCGTGCAGCGGCCGGAGGGCCACCCGCTGAAGCCTACGGGCTACGCGCCGCTCGATCCGTTCTGGCGCGCGCGCGGCTACGCGCCGCTGCCGGGCGCCGTGGCGACGTTCCGCTGGAAGGACGTGGACCAGCCGCAAGAAACCGATCACAGGCTGCAATTCTGGATACGTCGGCTCGATGCGGATCCCGCGCAAGGGTGATGGAACGCCCTGGGGTTTGCGGCGCTACCGGACAGGCTCGAGGCGCGCATCCTTCAGGCGGCAGTCGCGCACCACGTCCGGGCCGCAGGGCACGGGGACAAGCGCGCGCGACAGGCAGATCCGCGCCTCCTGAATATATCCCTCCCGGCAGGTGATGGTGATCATGTCGGGCTCCAGCGCCAAGTTCGCCTTGAGGAAGGCGGCCTCGACGACACCGGCGGGCAGGGTGACGGGGCGGGTCAGCCGGGCAAAGACGTCGGGCCGCTTAATGCTGTCATAGGCTTCGCGGGCGAGCGCATGGTAGGCGTCGCCGCTCAGGCCGGTGCAGCGGCCATGTTTCTTCCACTGATACCAGGCAAGGCCGGGGCTGCCCATGATATCGCTCATCGCGGTGGACATGGTGCGCGAGGGTGGCCGCGCCGCCGTGGGGCAGAAGCTGGGCCAGCCGCGGTGATACTGCGGCCAGAGCCCGTGCAGCGTCCAGCCGGCATCGGCCGAGGCGCTGCACCCTGGCGCATCGCGCGCGTCGCCGGTGAGGGTGCACCATGTCGGCGTCCAGCCGAGCGACAGCACGTAATAGTCGAACGCGCCCGCCTTTTCGCCCTCGGCATGGGCCATGGCGGCGCTCAGCAGCAGGATCGCGAGGGCGCGCATGATTTCCGTCTTTCCATTTGGTATTGCGCGCATTATATGAAACGCCAAGTTTCCCGACAATGGCGACCCGCCCCGGACCCGGCTTTGGGGCCTCCTGGAGACAGGAGACAAGGAAGGCTTGCCGAAACGCATAGGAGAATTGACATGGCGAAACCGTTGATGGCCAAGGCCACCGCCGTCTGGCTGGTGGACAATACCACGCTCAGCTTCAAGCAGATCGCGGATTTCACCCAGATGCACGAGCTCGAGGTGCAGGGCATCGCCGATGGCGACGTCGCCGCCGGTGTCAAGGGGTTCGACCCGGTCGCCAACAACCAGCTGGACCAGTCCGAGATCGACGCCGCCGAGAAGGATCCGCTGCACAAGCTGAAGCTGAAATACAATCCCTCCTCCGAGGGCGAGGAAAAGCGGCGCGGTCCGCGCTACACGCCGCTCAGCAAGCGTCAGGACCGGCCCGCCTCGATCCTGTGGCTGGTCAAGTTCCACCCCGAGCTGGCGGATAGCCAGATCTCGAAACTGGTGGGCACGACCAAGCCGACGATTCAGGCGATTCGCGAGCGCACGCACTGGAACATCTCCAATATCCAGCCCATCGACCCGGTGGCGCTGGGCCTGTGCAAGCAGTCCGAACTGGACGCCGCCGTGCAGAAGGCCGCCGCCAAGAAGGCGCGCGAAGGCGAGGCGATGAGCGATGACGATCGTCGCAAGCTGCTGAGCACCGAGCAGAGCCTGTCCAGCGAGGACGAGCCGAAGATCCCGACCGCCATCGAGGGGCTTGAGACCTTCACCCTGGGCGAGGCCGAGCCGGAAGTGACCGAAAAGCAGTACGATGCCGACAGCCTCTTCAACCTGCCCGACGATGACGACGATGAGGACGAGGACAAGCGCGGCTGAGCCTTCGCGCCCCTGATGTGACACATAATTCCGGCCGCAATGTCGCGCGCCGGAATTTTCTTTGTCCGGCATGCGATTTGCACTTGCTTGAATCCGGGAGGCGTTTAAATGGCGATTCAAGACGCCAACGCACGCGCCTCTGGCCGGTCAGTCCACCCTGACTGACCCCGTGTTTACGTAGCGACGGTAACGTCTCTGACTGCCGATCCCCTCGGATGATCCGGGGCTATCCTTTTGGAGATGACCATGACCGCTATGTTCCCCGGCGCCCTGCGCGCCGATGCCGTTCCCCTGTCCGATCCCGCCGCCGCCTTCATCGCGTCGCGCCAGTTCGACCGCCCGACGCTGGTGGTCAGCCGCGCGCGCGTCGCCGCGCAGTATGACGCGCTTGCCGCCGGTCTGGGCGAGGCGCGCATTCATTACGCGGTCAAGGCGAACCCCGCGCCCGAGATCATTCGCGCGCTGGTGCTGAAGGGCGCCCGCTTCGACGCCGCCAGCCGGGGCGAGATCGAGCTGTGCCTGAGCCAGGGCGCCACCGGCGCCGACATCTCCTTCGGCAACACGGTCAAGAGACCGGCCGATATCGCCTACGCCCATGCGCATGGCGTGACGCTTTTTGCCGCCGACAGCGAGGCCGAGCTTGACAAGCTGGCGGCGCATGCGCCCGGCTGCGGCGTCTATCTGCGCGTGATCGTCGAGAATTCCTCGGCCGACTGGCCGCTCAGCCGCAAGTTCGGCTGCGCCCGCGCCGCGCTGCCCGCACTGATGGATTACGCGCGCAGCGTGGGCGTCGACGTGGCGGGGCTGTCGTTCCATGTCGGCAGCCAGACGCGCCGTCCGGAGTTCTGGAACCCGGTTCTGGACCAGATCGCAGCGCTTTGGCACGCGGGCCGCGCCGCCGGGCATGACCTGCGCGTGCTGAACCTCGGCGGCGGTTTCCCCGCCACCTACGAGGACGAGGTGATGGGCGCCCAAAGCTACGCCGCCGCCGTGATGGACGCCGTGCGCGCCCGGTTCGGCGCGGTTCCTTATATCATGGCCGAGCCGGGCCGGGGCCTAGTCGCCGAGGCGGGGCATATCGTGGCCGAGGTACTGCTGGTCTCGCGCAAGTCGGCGGACGATCTGCACCGCTGGGTCTATCTCGATATCGGCATGTTCTCGGGCCTTGCCGAAACGATGGGCGAGGCGATCCGCTACCGCATCGAGACGTCCCATGACGGGGGCGAGACGGGCGCCTGCATCCTGGCCGGCCCGTCCTGCGACAGCGCCGACATCCTTTACGAGCAGCGCCCCGTGATGCTGCCGCTGGCGCTGCAATGCGGCGACCGCGTGGTGATCCGCCATTGCGGCGCCTATACCAGCAGCTATTCGTCGGTCGGCTTCAACGGCTTTCCGCCGCTGGACGTCGTCGTGATCTGAAATCATTGCCGCCGCCTTGCACCTGGCAGCGGCGTCGGCCTGAAGCGTTTCGCCTTTAACCTGAGACATCAGGTAAAGGCGAAATGCACGCAACGCCGAAATGTCGCGCGCGTTTCGCGAAAATCTTTGATTCATGTTTTGCGCGAAACGCTTTAGGCTGCATGTGTTCGCACAGCCGGAGCCTTGCCATGTCCCGTCCCCTCGATATCGCCTGCCTGCAACTGCGCCCCATGCCGGACATGGATGCCGCGCTGGAGGAATGCCTGCCGCTGGCCGAACAGGCGGTGGCGGGCGGCGCGCAGATGCTGTTCCTGCCCGAATATTGCGGCGGCCTGCGCTCGGACGGGCCCGCCGTCGCGCCGCCCTCGGCGCCGGAGGGGGATCATCCCTTCCTGCGCCGGATGCAGGATTTCGCGGCGAAGCAGGGCATCTGGATCAACCTTGGCTCCATCGCCGTGGACGGGCCGGACGGGCGGATCATCAACCGCGGTTTCATGCTGACGCCCGAGGGCGACATCAAGGGCCGCTATGACAAGATCCACCTCTTCGACATCCAGCTTTCCGCCGATGAGGTCTACCGCGAGAGCGATCGCGTCGATCCAGGCCACTCTGCGGTGATCCACGACACACCCCTGGCGCGTGTCGGGCATACCATCTGCTACGATCTGCGCTTTGCCCATCTCTTTCGCGCGCTGGCACAGGGCGGGGCCGACATTCTTTGCTGCCCCGCTGCCTTCACCGCCAGGACGGGCGCGGCGCACTGGCACGTGCTGAACCGCGCCCGCGCGATCGAGACGACGCGGTTTGTGGTGTCCGCCGCCATGACCGGCCCCGTCCCCGGCGGCGGCGCGACCTATGGACATTCGCTGATCGTGGACCCCTGGGGCGAGGTTCTGGCCGATGGCGGCGAAGGGCCGGGCGTGGTGGCGGCGCGGATCGACCTGGACCGGATTGGCGAGACCGAAGGCCGCATCCCCAGCCTGATGAACGACGCGGCGTTCGCGCGGGCCTAAGAAAATTGAAGGAATTTTCTTGCGCCTTCGGCGAGAGTATTTTTGCCAAGATGAAGGGGGTGGCGGGGGATGCACGCCGCTTACCGGATGTGTTGGATCGACATGCGGGGCACTCCGTCCCACAGGGTACTCAAGAGTCGAGTGCTCTCGCAAAAGTCTGCGACGGCGATTTTGCCCGAGATGGCGGCTGTGCGGGACGAAACGGTAACTTCCTTGGCCCATTGTTATGTCGGCTTCTGACCTGTAGCTGCCGTGTAAGCAGCTTGTCATTTGATTGAAAGAGGGGTCTGCACATGGATAGGATTCATTTCAGGCGAGCAACTGCTGCCGACGTGGGTGCGATTGTCGCGATGCTGGCCGATGACGTGATCGGTTCGTCGCGAGAAAGCTCTTCACCAGCCGTAGCGGAGTGTTATCGCGATGCGTTCGCTGAAATCGATGTTGATCCAAACCAGTTCCTTTGTGTTGTCGAAGACGGGACGCAGATTGTTGGAACCCTACAATTGACATTCATCCCGGGTCTGGCTCGCGCTGGTACCAAGCGGGGGCAGATCGAGGCGGTGCGGATAGTGAGCGATCGTCGGGGCGATAAGCTTGGTGAGGCGATGTTTGCTTGGGCAATCGAGGAATGCAGGATGCGGGGGTGCTCGTTGGTTCAGCTCACCACGGACAAGGCCCGACCGGATGCTCATCGCTTCTACGAGCGTCTGGGTTTTCAACCGACCCACATCGGCTACAAGCTGAAGGTCTGAAAAGAGCAGAACTAAGCTTGAGAGGCATTTGCGCGACGCATGGCATTTGATCAAAACCGGCTCTCAACCGGCTTGCGCCGCACATTACACGAATGGCTGGCGTCGGGAAGTCGCTCAGCTTTGCAAACTCCGCTTCCTGCGCATAGCTGCCTTTGGGGCACAGCGCGGCATCGGTCAAAATGGGCTCAAAGCGGGCAAACGTTTGGTGATGGACGCATGATCGGGTGGCCCGCGGTCATCAACATATCCGGTTAGGGGCGCCGCAGGTGATGCGGCGCCCCTTATTCGGTCATTTCGGATAGCCGATGGTTTTCAGAGCGTCCGCGATCTCGTCCAGAATGGCCGGATCGTCGATGGTGGCCGGCATCTTGTAATCCTCGCCGTCGGCGATGCTGGCCATGGTGCGGCGCAGGATCTTGCCCGAACGGGTTTTCGGCAGGCGGTCGACCACCACGGCCAGCTTGAAGGCGGCGACGGGGCCGATCCTTTCGCGCACGAGCGCGACGCATTCGCGGGTGATCTCCTCGGCCGGGCGGTCGACGCCCTTCGTGAGGCAGACGAAGCCCACCGGCACCTGTCCCTTGAGATCGTCGGCGACGCCGACGACGGCACATTCGGCGACGTCGGGGTGATTGGCCAGCACTTCCTCCATCAGCCCGGTGCTGAGCCGGTGGCCCGCGACGTTGATCACGTCGTCGGTGCGCGCCATGATGTAGAGATATCCGTCCTCGTCGATCATGCCGGCATCGCCGGTCTCGTAATAGCCGGGGAAGGTTTCGAGATAGGATTTGCGGAACCTGCCTTCGGCATTCCAGAGGGTCGGCAGCGTGCCGGGGGGCAGGGGCAGCCTGATCGCGATGGCGCCCAGCTCGCCCGGCGGCTGGGGTTGCCCGTCCTCGCCGAGGATCTGTATGTCATAGCCGGGCATCGGCAGCGTGGGCGAGCCGACCTTGACCGGCAACGGCTCGATCCCGACCGGATTGGCGGCGATGGCGAAGCCGGTTTCGGTCTGCCACCAATGATCGTAGACTGGCTTGTCCAGCATCTTCTGCGCCCAATGGACGGTGTCGGGGTCCGCCCGCTCGCCCGCGAGGTAAAGCGCGCGCAGGCACGAGAGGTCGTACTTCTTCAAGAACTCACCGTTCGGATCCTCGCGCTTGACCGCGCGGATCGCTGTCGGCGCGGTGAAGAAGCTGCGCACGCCATGTTCGGCGATGACGCGCCAGAAGGTGCCGGCATCGGGATTGCCGACGGGCTTGCCCTCGAACACGACTGTGGTGTTGCCGTGGATCAGCGGCGCGTAGCAGATATAGCTGTGCCCGACGACCCAGCCGACATCGGAGGCGGCCCAGAACACCTCGCCCGGATCGACGTTGTAGATGTTCTTCATCGTCCAGTTGAGCGACACCAGATGCCCCGCGGTGGCACGCACCACGCCCTTGGGCGCGCCGGTGGTGCCGGAGGTGTAGAGGATATAGGCCGGATGATTGCCCTCGACCGGCACGCATTCGGCGGGCGGCACACCGTATTGAAAGCCATACCAGTTGACGTCGCGGCCCTCGATCAGCTTGGCGACCTCCTGCTCGCGCTGAAAGATGACGCAGAAATCGGGCTGGTGCGTCGATTGCTCCAGCGCGCCGTCGAGCAGGGGCTTGTAATGGACCACGCGGGCAGGCTCGATCCCGCAGGAGGCGGCGATGATCGCCTTTGGGGTGCAGTCGTCGATGCGCACGGCCAGTTCGCTGGCCGAGAACCCGCCGAAGACGACCGAGTGGATCGCGCCGATGCGCGCGCAGGCCAGCATCGCCTCCAGCGCCTCGGGGATCATCGGCATGTAGATGATGACGCGGTCGCCCTTTTCCACGCCCTTGGCGCGCAGCGCGCCGGCCAGGCTGGAGACGCGGGCCTGAAGGTCGGAAAAGGTGATGCGCTGCTTGATGCCGGTGACGGGGCTGTCATAGATGATGGCCGCCTGCGCGCCGCGCCCGGCCTCGACATGGCGATCGACGGCGTTCCAGCAGGTGTTCACCTTCGCGTCGGCGAACCATTCATACATGTCGTTGCCACGATCAAAGAGCGCCTTGGTCGGTGCCTCGACCCAGTCGATCGCCTCTGCCTGCTTCAGCCAATAGCTTTCGGGGTCGTTCTTCCAGCTTTGATAGATTTCGGCATAGCCCATGGCGCTCTCCCTGCTTGGTCGGTCCTTTGTAGGGCGGGAGCGGGGCGCGCGGCAAGATGCGGGCGCAATCCGGCGGCAAGAAAGACGTCAATGCGCGGCGCGGGCGCCCGGTTCCCGCCCGTTCGGGCCAGACGCGCGCCATGTCGCAGCATCGGCCGGCTTTGGCCGAGCGCGCAGCTTACGCGGCGGAACCTGGCCGAGCGGGCGGCGATGTGCGCCGCTCTTTCGCTTGAGTTCGCGCGCGGTCGTGCAATCCTCGGATCGGGTCCGGCATGGTGCCGGACCATTCGCTAGCGAGAGTTGTCGACATGGCAAACACACCCAAACCCCAGCCCAAGCAAGCCGGCGAGAAACCCGGCGGCAAGAAGAAATAGCGCCCGCCAAGCCAACCGAAAACGCGCCGCCCCGGTCACGCGGGACGGCGCCCGCGCCTCAGCCATAGTGCGCGACCGGCGTGCCGGCGATGGCGGCCATGTTCAGCAGCCCGCGCGCCGTGATCGACGGGGTCACGATATGGGCGCGGTTGCCCATGCCCATCAGGATCGGACCCACTTCCAGCCCGCCGCCCTTCATCTTGAGGATGTTGCGCACCCCTGACGCCGCATCGGCATTGGAGAAGATCAGCACGTTCGCCGCCCCCTTCATCCGGTTGTCGGGCAGCAGGCGCGCGCGCAGGTCCTCGTCAAGGGCGGTGTCGATGTTCATCTCGCCCTCGTAGGTGAAATCGCGCGGCCTGGCGTCCAAAAGCGCGATGGCGGCGCGCAGGCGCTTGGCCGCATCCTCGCCCTGGTTGCCGAATTGCGACTGCGAGCAGAAGGCGACATTGGGCTCGATCCCGAAGCGGCGCACGTGCCGCGCGGCGCCGATGGCCGTCTCGGCCAGATCCTCGGGCGAGGGGTAGACGCGCACATGCGTATCCGCGATGAAAAGCGGGCCGTCCTCCAGGATCATCATCGACAGTGCGCCATGGGGGCGGTGATCCGCATCCGCCAGCACCTGCGTCACGTAGTTGAGATGCCAGCGATATTCGCCGAACGTGCCGCAGATCAGCGAATCCGCCTCGCCGCGATGGACCATGACGGCGCCGATGGCGGTGGTGTTGGTGCGCATCACGGCTTTGGCAAGGTCGGGGGTGACGCCGCGGCGTTTCATGATCTCGTGATAGCTGCCCCAATAATCGCGGTAGCGCGGATCGTCCTCGGGGTTGACCAGCCGGAAATCGCGGCCCGGGCGGATGTTGAGGCCCAGCCGCTCGCAGCGCGTCTCGATCACGCCGGGGCGGCCGATCAGGATGGGCTGCTCGCTGGTTTCCTCCAGGATCGCCTGGGCGGCGCGCAGGACACGCTCGTCCTCGCCTTCGGCAAAGACGATGCGGCGCGCGTCCTTCTTCGACGCCTCGAAGACGGGGCGCATCAGCAGCGCGGACTTGAACACCGACGCGTCCAGCCGGGCCTTGTAGATGGCCAGATCCTCGATCGGGCGGGCGGCCACGCCCGATGCCATCGCGGCGCGGGCGACCGCTGTCGACACGATGCCCGAGAGGCGCGGATCGAACGGCTTGGGGATGAGGTAGTCGGCCCCGAAGGTCATCGGCTCGCCCTGATAGGCCGCTGCCGCCTCGGCCGAGGTGGTGGCGCGGGCCAGATCCGCGATGCCGTCGACGCAGGCGATCTGCATGTCGTCGTTGATCTGCGTCGCCCCCACGTCGAGCGCGCCGCGAAAGATGAACGGAAAGCACAGCACGTTGTTGACCTGGTTGGGAAAATCGCTGCGCCCCGTGGCGATGATCGCATCGGGCACGGCCTCGCGGGCGAGATCGGGCATGATTTCGGGCGTGGGATTGGCCAGCGCGAACACGATCGGGCGCGGCGCCATTCGGCGCACCTGTTCGGCACTCAGCACGCCCGGCCCCGACAGGCCGAGGAACAGGTCCGCCCCGTCGATCACGTCGTCGAGGCTGCGCAGGTCGGTGTTCTGTGCGAATTGCGCCTTTTGCGGGTTCATGTCCTCTGCGCGGCCCTCATGGACCAGCCCGTGAATGTCGCACAGCCAGATGTTGCTGCGCCGCACGCCCAGCTTGACCAGCATGTTGAGGCAGGCGATCCCCGCCGCGCCGCCCCCGGTCGAGACAACCTTGATATCCTCCCACTTCTTGCCGGCGACATGCAGCGCATTCTTGGCCGCCGCCCCGACGACGATGGCGGTGCCGTGCTGGTCGTCGTGGAAGACGGGGATGTTCATGCGCTCGCGGCAGATCTTCTCGACGATGAAACAGTCGGGCGCCTTGATATCCTCGAGGTTGATCGCGCCGAAGGTCGGCTCCAGCGCGCAGACGATCGCGGCCAGCCTTTCGGGGTCGGCCTCGTCCAGCTCCAGGTCGAAGCAGTCGATGTTGGCGAATTTCTTGAACAGCACCGCCTTGCCCTCCATCACCGGCTTGGACGCCAGCGGACCGATATCGCCCAGCCCGAGAACCGCGGTGCCGTTGGTGACGACGGCGACCAGGTTGCCGCGGCTGGTATAGCGGCTGGCATTCGCGGCGTCGGCCTTGATCTCGAGGCAGGCTTCGGCGACGCCGGGCGAATAGGCGCGGGCCAGGTCGCGGCCGTTGGCCAGCGGCTTGGTCGCCCGGATCTCCAGCTTGCCGGGCTTGGGATGCTCGTGATAATTCAGCGCCGCCTGCCTCAGCGTGTCGGAATTTTCACTCATGTCGCGGCTCCTTGCGGGAATGGTTTAATGTTGAACCATCTTGCGGATATGGCGCAAAGATGCCTCTTTGCCGGCTGGCGCGCAATTGGAATGCGCGCATCGCGGCCATTGCTCTCGGGCGCCGCATCCGGATAAAAGGCCGCAGCCACCCGCCGGAAGGATACGTCATGCAAGAGCATCTTACGATCGTCAAACACCCGCTGGTCCAGCACAAGCTGACGCTGATGCGCGAGAAGGGCACCTCCACCGCCGTCTTCCGGCAGCTTCTGCGCGAGATTTCGCAGCTTCTGGCCTACGAGGTCACGTATGAGCTGCCCATGACCACGCGCGAGATCGAGACGCCGATGCAGAAGATGCACGCGCCGGAACTGGCGGGGCGCAAGCTGGCGCTGATCTCGATCCTGCGGGCGGGCAACGGCCTGCTGGACGGCATGCTGGAGCTGATCCCCTCGGCGCGGGTCGGTTTCGTCGGGCTTTACCGGGACGAGAAGACGCTGAAGCCGGTGCAGTATTATTTCAAGGTGCCCGACCAGCTGGACGAGCGGCTGGTGATCGTGGTCGATCCGATGCTGGCCACCGGCAATTCGTCGGCCGCCGCGGTCGATCTGCTCAAGCAGGCGGGGGCCAAGGACATCCGTTTCCTCTGCCTGCTCGCCTCGCCCGAGGGCGTTGCGCGGATGAAGGAGGCGCATCCCGATGTGCCGGTCGTCACCGCGTCGCTGGACGACGCGCTGGACGACAAGGGCTATATCCTGCCGGGGCTCGGCGATGCCGGCGACCGCATGTTCGGCACCAAGTAGGACGCGGCGCGCGCACCGGGCTTGTCTGTTTACTCGACTCGCGGTTTGGGGCAGGATTGCGCCAGATATTGTGGGGGCGTCATGAAACTCATACATCTTGTCGTCGCGCTTGCGCTCGCGGTGGCGGATTCGGGGCCGGTGGCCGCGCAGGCGCGGACCGCGCCTGAAACCGGCGCGCCGGCCGAACTGCCGCCCGAATCCTACACCGGGCGCCAGTATGTCGACAGCCAGGGCTGCGTCTTCGTCCGCGCCGGCATCGACGGCAATGTGACATGGGTGCCCCGCCTGACAAGCGCGCGCAAGGTGCTGTGCGGCCAGCCGCCATCGCTCCCCACCGCTCGCGCTCCCGCGCCGGACGCCCAGGCCGCGCCCCGCGCACGCCCCGAGGCTGCTCCCGCCGCGCCCAAGCCCGCCCGGAAGACCGCCCGCCGCGCGCAGCAGGGCAACGCCACCCGCGCGCCCGGCAAGGGCGCCGTCGGCGTCGCTCCGCGCCCGGAGGTGGTTCCGATGCCGGTTCCGGTGGCGGTGCCGGTGCCGGTCCACGTCACCCGCGTTCCGATGCCGCCGATGTATGGCGGAACGAGCTATGCCGTGGGCGGCTACGCGACGGCGCCCGTCCTTGTCGCCGATCCCTCCGCCACGCGCATCGCGCCGCGCCATGTTGCGCGCGGGCAACGGGCTGCCGAAGGCGTGGCCGTCCCCGATGGCTACAGGCGCGTGTGGATGGATGGCCGCCTGAACCCGCACCGCGCGCATCAGACGGTGGCGGGCATCGCCTCGACCAGGCTGATGTGGACCAGCACCGTGCCCCGCCGCCTGATCCTGGCCGAGACCGGGCGCGAGGTGACGGCGCTCTATCCCGGTCTGGCCTATCCCTACACCAGTTACGGGCAACAGCGCGCGGCAACCGGGCAGGTCGCCGCCGTTCCGGCCAGCCCGCGCCAGCCCGCCGCCGTGCCCAGGGCCCGGTCCAAGGCCCAGGCGGCCGACCACAGCTATGTGCAGGCGGGCGTCTTCGCCAGCCGCGCGCAGGCGCTTGACGCGGCACGGCGGCTTGCGGGAACCGGCCTGCCGCTCCATCTGGGGCGGATGACACGGGACGGCACCGTCTACAGCCTGCTGCTGACCGGACCCTTCAGCAGCGCAGGCGCGCTGGATGCCGCGCTGACGCAAGTGCGCGGGGCCGGGTTCGGGAACGCCCGGCCGCGCTGACGGCGCGCCGGGTTCAGTTGCCGCAGATCCCCTGAAGGCGCAGCCAGTCGCCATCGCTCAGGATCTGGTCCGGCGCGTCGCCGGCGAAAGGGTCCGCCTCGATCAGGGGCAGCGTCGTCTCGCCAGTAATGTCGCGCGCATAGGCGTAGGGCGTGCTGCGCACCGACCATGCGGCGAAACCCTCCAGCAGCGCGGCGTCGTCCAGCGGTGCGGTCGGCGCGTCGGCCAGCAGATACTCCGCATAGCTGCGCAGCGCCTCCTGCCCCGGATCGCCCGTGGTCAGCAGGCGGAAGGTTGCGACCGGCCCCGCGTGATCCAGAAGGCGCCCCAGAGGGTCGTGGGCGCGGGCGCGCACCCGCTCGGCCACAATGTAACCGGCGACGACATCGGGCTCCTCGTAATCCTCGACAAGCGAGCGGTGCAGCAGGATCGTGCCGCCGGGCAGGGTGGCCGTGGTGGCGACGCCGTCCCGCACCACGCGCAGCGCGCCGGTGCCGCGCCTGGCGGGCAGACGCTCGGCCAGACGGGTCAGCGCGGCGACGCCCGCGGGCGCGCGGCAGGGCGGGCCGGTGACCGCCTGCATCTGCGCCTCCAGCGCGGCGCCGATCTGGGCACGCTTGACCGGCGGCACGACGCGCAGCGCGTGATCGCGCAACGCGCCCGGCAGCCAGAAGATGGCCAGCGCCACCGTCGCCAGCATGGAGCCCAGGACCATCATCGTGCGCAGTCGCCCCGGACGGGGCCGCTGCCGTGCGATTCCGGCGCGCAGCTTTTCGATGGCGTCGATCATCTGCTTTTCGGATGCGTCCAGCTCCAGCGTTTCGCCGGTATCGCCGTCCGGGTGGTAGATGGCCGGCATCTGACCGGGATTGGCGCGCACGACGGCGGGAATCGACCAATGCGTAAGCGCGCGGTCGCGCATGTCGGTGATGACAAGCGTGGCGTCGCCCACGGACACGACCACCTCGCACCGCTGGTCGCCCGGCGCCGCGCGCCAGAGGCCGGCCGCCTCAAGCCGTTGGTATTCGCGAAGTGCGGTCATGTATGGGGTCTGCCCTGCGGTTTTCGCGGACCCTAGCACGGTCGCGGCGCCAGCGGCAATTGCCCGCAAGCCCTGCTCCGAACAGCTGTAGAACCCGCGATAGCGGGCCGTCAGCCCCGCATCCAGCGCAAGCGATTTCTTCCCGGCTGAGGAATTGGGGATCGCGCGTGGCGATCTCCGCGCTCGCCAGCGCGTCATCGAGGCTGGCGATCCCGGCAGGCTGGCTGCCACCCGGCGCAGGAACCGCACCCGACGCCTTGATCTGGTTGACCCGATAGCGCATCCCGGCGATCTCCTTGTCCTGCGCATGGATGATCTCGTCGGCCAGCTTGCGAACGCGCGCATCCCCGATCTCGGACCACATTCCAGCGCCAGGGTTCCGGACGCCGCAGGGGCTTTTGCCGTCAAGCCTCCTGCGGGTCTTCGCCGTCCGCTGCCAGATCGGCCAGGATCGGGCAATCGGGGCGGTGATCGCCCGCGCAGGCGCAGACCAGCGTGCGCAGCGTGGCGCGCATGCCGCTCAGCTCGGCGATCTTCGCCTCGATCTGCGCCAGGTGCTGCTGGGCGATCCGCTTCACCTCGGCGCTTTCGCGGCCGCTGTCCTCGTAGAGCGCCATGAGATTGCGGCAATCCTCGATGCTGAAGCCGAGCGCGCGGGCGCGCCCGAGAAAGGCCAGCTTGTGCGCGTCACGTTCGCGGAACTCCCGATAGCCGTTGGCGCCGCGAAGCGGTTTCACAAGGCCGATCTCCTCGTAGTAGCGGATCGTCTTGGCGGGCAGGCCCGACCGGGCGGAGACATCGCCGATATTCATGCCGCGTTCCTCCTCATTCCGCCGGGGCAGGGGTGGGCGCATGGTGGGCGTCCCGCGCCCGCGCGGAAGGCTCGCGCATGGCGGGGGCGATCCGGCGCAGGCGCAGCGCGTTGGTCAGCACGAAGACCGAGCTGAGCGCCATCGCCCCCGCCGCCAGCACCGGCGACAGAAGCAGCCCGAAGGCCGGGTAGAGTGCGCCCGCCGCCACCGGGATCAGCGCCACGTTATAGCCGAACGCCCAGAAGAGGTTCTGCCGGATGTTGCGCATCGTGCGGGCCGAGACGGTCAGCGCATTGACCACGCCGCGCAGATCCCCCGACATCAGCACCACATCGGCCGATTCAATGGCCACGTCGGTGCCGGTGCCGATGGCGATGCCGACATCCGCATGCGCCAGCGCGGGCGCGTCGTTGATGCCGTCGCCGACGAAGGCAAGCGTCCTGCCGTCCGCGCGCAGCTTGTCCAGCGCGGCGACCTTGCCATCGGGCAGCACGCCCGCGACGACATGGTCGATGCCGGTCTCGCGCGCGATGGCCTCGGCCGTCTCGCGCTTGTCGCCGGTGATCATCGCGACGGTCAGGCCGCGGTCGTGCAGCGCCCGGATCGCGGCGGCGCTGGAGGGTTTCACCGGGTCGGCCACGGCGATCACGGCGGCCACACGCCCGTCGATGGCGGCGTAAAGCGCGGTGCGGCCGCGGCTGGCAAGGTCCGTTTCGGCCTCGGCCAGCTTGCCGTGGTCCAGCCCTTCCCGCGCCATCAGGCGGTCCGCGCCGATCAGCACGTCGCGGCCCGCGACCTGCGCGCGCACGCCGTATCCGGTGATCGATTCGAAGGCGGCAACCTCATGACGCGCCGCGCCCTCCACCTGCGCCGCGCGCACGATGGCCTCGGCGATGGGATGCTCGGACTGCGCCTCGACCGCCGCGACCAGCGCCAGCACTTCGCCGCGCGAAAATCCCTCCGCCAGCACCAGATCGGTCAGCTCCGGGCGCCCTTCGGTCACCGTGCCGGTCTTGTCCACCGCCACGATGTCCACCTGCGACAGCTGCTGGAGCGCGTCGCCCTTGCGGAAAAGCACCCCCATCTGCGCCGCGCGCCCCGTGCCCACCATGATCGAGGTCGGCGTCGCCAGCCCCATCGCGCAGGGGCAGGCGATGATCAGCACCGACACCCCCGCGACCAGCGCATGCGACAGCGCGGGCGAGGGGCCGACGAGCAGCCAGACCGCGACGGTCAGCACGGCCAGCGTCATGACGGCGGGCACGAACCACAGCGTGATGCGGTCCACCATCCCCTGAACGGGCAGCTTGGCGCCCTGCGCCTCCTCGACCATGCGGATGATCTGCGCCAGCGTGGTGTCGGCGCCGACGCGGGTGGCGCGAAACCGGAAGCTGCCCGCGCCGTTGACCGTCCCGCCGGTGACGTGATCGCCCGCCGATTTGGAGACGGCAACCGGCTCGCCGGTGATCATGCTTTCATCGACATGCGAGCTGCCTTCGGTCACTTCGCCATCCACCGCGATCCGCTCGCCCGGTCGGACCAGCAGGATCGCGCCCTCGCCGATCCGCTCGATCGGCATGTCCTGCGCCTCGCCGTCGACCAGCACGCGCGCGGTGCGCACCTGAAGGCCCAGCAGCTTCTGGATCGCGGCGCCGGTGCGGCCCTTGGCGCGCGCCTCCATCCAGCGGCCGACGAGGATCAGCACCACGATCACCGCCGCCGCCTCGAAATAGACCGCGCGGGCGCCTTCGGGCAGCAGCGCGGGCGCGAAAAGCGCGACCAGCGAATAGAGATACGCCGCCGACGTGCCCACGGCGACAAGGCTGTTCATGTCCGGCGCGCCCTTCAGCAGCGCGGGAAACCCCTGGGTGTAGAAGGCGCGGCCCGGCCCGATCAGGACCAGCGTCGTCAGCATGAACTGGATGATCCAGCTGGCCTCGTGCCCGATGGTGCGCCCGATCAGATCGTGCATCCCCGGCACCATATGCGCGCCCATTTCCAGCACGAAGACCGGCAGCGCCAGCGCGGCGGCCAGCACCGTCCTGCGCGCCAGCGCGCGGGCCTCGTCCGCCTTGCGCTTGCCCGCATCCTCGGCCGTCGTTTCCTCGGCCGGGGTCGCGGGATAGCCCGCCTCGCGCGCGGTGCGCAGCAGATCGTCCAGCGTCGCTGCGCCCTCGGCGTAGGTCACGGTGGCCGTCTCCGACGCGAGGTTCACGTTCACTTCCAGCACCCCCGGCAGCGCCGCCAGCGCCCTGTCGACGCGGCCCACGCAGGAGGCGCAGGACATCGACGCGACGTTGAGCCGCACCGTGTTCGTGCGCGCGGGATAGCCCGCCGCGTCGAGCGCGGCGACGATCCGGGCCACCCGCTCCGGCGCGTCGATCCGGGCGCGAAGGGTTTCGCTTGCAAGATTCACGCTGACCTCGCTCACGCCGTCGAGCGGCGCAACGGCCCGCTCGGCCCGCCCGGCGCAGGAGGCGCAGTTCAGCTTCTGGATCGTCAGGGTCAGATTTTGAGACATGGGTTTTCCGGGGCTTTCCCCGCCTTCTGCAACTGGATGCCATGAACATAAGGCTTCCCGTTGCTGGAAGGTCAAGGCCGCCACGCGGTTTTTCCGTCGCCGGGCGCGCGGCGCCCGCGCCTTTGGCTGGACTTGCCCGCAAGGCGTGTTTAGATCGCGCCCATGGCCAAGAGTGACGAGAACAAGAATTACAAGGTGGTCGCCGAGAACCGGCGTGCACGGTATGATTACGCCATCGAGGACGATCTGGAATGCGGGATTATTCTGGAGGGGTCCGAGGTGAAATCGCTGCGCGAGGGCGGGGCCAACATCGCCGAAAGCTATGCCAGCGTCGAGGAGGGCGAGCTTTACCTCGTCAACAGCTACATCGCCCCCTACAAGCAGGCCAAGACCTTCGGCCACGAGGAAAAGCGGCGGCGCAAGCTGCTGGTCTCCAAGCGCGAGCTGGCGCGGCTGTGGTCCGACACGCAGCGCAAGGGGATGACGCTGGTGCCGCTGGTGCTTTATTTCAACCATCGCGGCATCGCCAAGCTGAAGATCGGCATCGCCAAGGGCAAGAAGAACGTGGACAAGCGCGCCACCGAGGCCAAGCGCGACTGGGCCCGCCAGAAACAGCGCCTGCTGAAGGATCACCGCTGATGGAAATGCTGGCCGCCATGATGTCGGGCGCGGCCGGGGGTGCAGTGCTGCGCGGGCGCTCGCTCGGGTTGGCCGCCGCCACCCTGCTGGGCATCCTGGGCGGCGCGGCGGCGTGGTATCTGCTGGCGCAATTCGGGCCGGGGCTGAAGGCGGGGCCGCTGGTGCCCGCGCACATGATCGCGGGCGCCGCGCTGGGCGCGGCGCTGGTGTTCGGCGCGGGTGCGCTGCGGCGGCGCGGGGGCGGGTGATGCGCTTGCCTTGGCCGCAGGGCGGTTGTAGGCAGGATCGCAGGTAGAGTGAGGGAATATCATGGCTGAGGACGATCCGGGCATTCTGGTCTCGACCGCGTGGTTGGCTGCGCATCTGAAGGACCCCGATCTGCGGATTCTCGATGCCACGATGTTCCTGCCCGGTGTCGATCGCGACGCCAAGGCCGAATACGAGGCGGCCCATATTCCAGGCGCACGCTTCTTCGACATCGACGATATCAGCGACCAGCGCACCGAACTGCCGCACATGGCGCCGACGCCGGAAAAATTCATGTCCCGCCTGCGCGCCATGGGCGTCGGCGACGGGCATCAGGTGGTGGTCTACGACACGCATGGCCTGTTTTCCGCAGCGCGGGTCTGGTGGCTGTTCCGCCTGATGGGCCAGAAGAACATCGCGGTGCTGGATGGCGGCCTGCCAAAATGGCTGGCCGAGGACCGCCCGGTTGAGGATATGGCCCCCATCGTGCGCGACCGGCACATGACGGTGCGGCGCCAGAACCAGATGGTGAAGGACGTGACGCAAGTGTCGGCCGCGTCCAAGCTGGGCGATCACACGATCCTCGACGCGCGTCCGGCCGCGCGCTTTCGCGGCGAGGCGCCGGAGCCGCGCGAGGGGCTGCGCAAGGGGCATATCCCCGGCTCGCTGAACGTGCCCTATACGGATCTGCTGAACGAGGACGGCACGATGAAAGAGCCGGACGCGCTGCGTGCCGTGTTCGATGCCGCCGGGGCCGACCTGACCAAGCCGGTCATCACCACCTGCGGGTCGGGCACGACGGCGGCGATCATCAACCTCGCGCTGGAGCGGATCGGCGTTCTGGATCACGCGCTCTACGATGGCTCGTGGTCCGAATGGGGGGCCTCTCCGACGGTGCCGGTGGCGACCGGAAAGGCGTAGCGCCCGCCGAGGCCGCAGCGTTGCCGTCTTGCACCCGCGCGCGGCTTGCCGTTTAGTGCGCCGCATGACCGATACACGCACCACCCGACTGATCCAGTCCCTGCCCGCCGCCGTCCCCTTCGTCGGGCCGGAAACGATGGAGCGTGCGCGCGGCACCCCCTTCGCCGCGCGGCTCGGCGCGAACGAGAGCGTCTTCGGCCCGTCGCCCAAGGCCATCGCGGCCATGCAGGAAGCCAGCGCCGAGATCTGGAAATACCCCGACTCGACCAGCCATGATCTGCGCCACGCGCTGGCCGGGCTGAACGGCGTCCTTCCCGAGAATATCGTCGTGGGCGAGGGGATCGACGGGCTGCTGGGCTATCTGGTGCGCCTGATGGTGGCGCCCGGCGATGCGGTGGTCACGTCCGATGGGGCCTATCCCACGTTCAACTACCACGTCACCGGCTTTGGCGGGACGCTCCACAAGGTGCCTTACCGGGACGATTTCGAAGACCCCGCCGCCCTCATGGCGCGTGCGGCCGAGGTGGGGGCAAAGCTGGTCTACCTGGCGAACCCCGACAACCCGATGGGCACCTGGCATGACGGTGCCGCGATAACGGCGGCGCTGGACGCGCTGCCGGAGGGCGCGCTGCTGGTCCTCGACGAGGCTTATGTCGAGTTTGCCCCGGCCGCTGCGCCGGTGGAGGTGGACGACCCGCGCGTCATCCGGATGCGCACCATGTCCAAGGCTTACGGGCTGGCCGGGGCGCGCGTCGGCTATGCGATGGGCCCGGCCAGCCTGATCGCCGAGTTCGAGAAGATCCGCAATCATTTCGGCATGAACCGCACCGCGCAGGCGGGGGCGCTGGCGGCGGTGCAGGATGTGGACTGGCTGGCCCATGTCCAGCAAGAGGCCGCCGCGTCGCGGGGCGCCATCGCGCGCATCGCCGCCGAGAATGGGCTCGGCTCCATCCAATCGGCCACGAATTTCGTCGCCGTCGATTGCGGTGGCGACGGCGATTTTGCCCGCGCGGTGCTGGAGGGACTGGCGCGGCGCGACGTCTTCGTGCGGATGCCCTTCGCCGCGCCGCAAAACCGCTGCATCCGGGTCAGTTGCGGCCGGCCCGAGGATCTGGCCGTCTTCGCGGCCGCCCTGCCGGGCGCGCTGAAGGACGCGCGCGGCGTATAAACGTAGCGCGTTTACGCGGCAATCACCTCTGCCGCCGCGCCCACCGCGCCGGTCCCGTGCGGGATGTCCAGCGCGCGCAGCCCCGCCTCGATACTGCCCAGAACGCCCAGCAGCATATGCGCGTTGACGTGCCCCATATGCCCGATCCGGAAATGCCCGTGCCACGCCGGATCGTCCGGCGCGGCCATCCCAAGGCTGACGCCCAAGGTCACGCCTGCCTTGCGCTCCAGCCAGGCGCGCAGATCGCTGGCGCGCGGCGCGGGCAGCGACAGTGCGGTGACCGCGCGGCTGCGATGCGCCGGGTTGGCCATGTTGAGCCGCAGCGCGCCCCCCTCGGCCCAGACGTCGCACGCCGCCCAGAGCGCTTGGGCCAGCCTTTCGTGCCGCGCCCAGACCGCCTCGATCCCTTCGGCATGGATCATGTCGAGCGCGGTGCGCAGACCGTAAAGCTGCTGCACCGGCGCGGTGCCCAGGAAATACTGGTGGAATTCCTCCGGCGCCGCGCGCAGCGTCCAGTCCCAGTAGGGGCTGACGCGGGTCAATGCGCGCCGCGCCTCGGCCGCCTTCTCCGAGAAGAACAGGAACGACAGGCCCGGCGGCATCATCAGTCCCTTCTGGCAGGCGGTGACGGCGACATCGACGCCCCATGCATCCATCTCGCACCGGTCGCATCCCATCGAGGCGATGCAATCGGCCATCAGCAGCGCGGGATGCCCCGCCGCGTCCATCGCGCCGCGCAGGGCGCTGAGATCGCTCAGCGCCGAGCTGGACGTGTCGACATGGGTGACGAGCACCGCCTTGATCCGGTGGGCGGCGTCCGCGCGCAGCGCCTCTTCGACGCGCGCCGGATCCACAGGCGCACCGCGGCCGAACTCGAGCCTCCGCACCTCGGCGCCCAGACCCTCGGCCATGTCGGCCCAGCCATGGCCGAACCGCCCGGTCACCAGCGACAGCACGCCATCGCCGGGCGCCAGCGTGTTGGCCAGCGCCGCCTCCCACGCGCCATGTCCGTTGGCGATGTAGATCGCGGCGTCATGCGCGGTGCGCGCCACGCGTTTCAGATCGGGCAGCAGGGTATGGGTCATCTCGATCAGCGGCCCGGCGAAGATGTTCGAGGACGCGCGGTGCATCGCGCTCAGCACCCGGTCGGGCACCACCGTAGGGCCGGGGATCGCCAGATACCCGCGCCCGCCCGCCATATCGTTGCCCGCCATATCGTTGCCTGCCTGCCAACCGCTCATCTCGTATGCCTCCGCTGCCTTGCGCCGCAGCCTTACCGCGCCGGGCGGCGGCGTCAATCCGTCCCATGCCGCTTGCCTTGAGCGGCGCGCGCGATTAGATCGTCTTTTTCCAGTGCCGAGGCCGACATGACCCTGCTCAAACGACTGACCGCGTGGGAGCGCGACCTGCGCGAGTCCTACAATACCGACCTTTCGACACCGGAAAAGCGGCGCCGGGCGCATATCTACAACCTGTGGTTCGACCACGCGATCCTGCGCGGCATCTGGACCAACCAGAGCCAGATCGCGCCGGGCGTCTGGCGTTCGAACCATCCGACGCACAAACGCTTTGCCAGGATGAAGGCGATGGGCATAAAGTCCGTCCTCAACCTGCGCGGCGCGGCGGGGGCGGCGCATTACCTGACCGAAAAGGAAAGCTGCGCCGAACTAGGTCTGACGCTGGTCGATGTCAGCCTGAACGCGCGCATCGCCGCGCCCGCCAGCGACATCCTCGACGTGATCGACGCCTTCCGCACCATCGAGAAGCCGTTTGTCATGCATTGCAAATCGGGCGCCGACAGGGCCGGGTTCGCGTCGGCCATCTACATGATGGTGATCGACGGGCGCCCCGTCTCCGAGGCGCGCAGGATGCTGGGGCTGCGCTATTTGCACGTGCGCCAGTCGCGCACCGGCGTGCTGGATCACATCCTCGACCTCTACGAGGCGCGGCAGGCCGAAACCGCGCTGAGCTTCGAGGACTGGATCAGGACGGAATACGACCACGAGGCCGTGCAGGCCGACTACCAGGCGAAGTTCAGGCCCTGGTTCTGAGCCGCGCGCCGATCCGCGCCGCCATGTCCAGCATCCGGCAGGAAAATCCCCATTCGTTGTCATACCAGCCGAAGACGCGCAGCAGACCGCCCGCCGCCACCGATGTCTCGCGCCCGTTCATGACGATCGATTCCGGCCGCGCGCGCATGTCCGACGACACGAGCGGGCGGTCGGTCCAGCCGAAGACCTCCCGGTGCGGCCCGGTCTCGGCCGCCGCGCGCAAAACGTCGTTGACCGCCTGCACCGTCACCGCCTCCCGTGTCTGTACCGTCAGGTCGATGCACGACACCGCCGCCGTCGGCACGCGGATCGCGCGCGCCTCGATCCGGCCCGCGAGCGCGGGCAGCACCAGGTCCATCTGGCCCCTCGCGCTGGTCGTGGTCGGCACCATCGACAGGGCGGCGGCGCGGCTGCGCTCCAGCGCGCCGCGCGGCTTGTCCACCGTCGGCTGACTGCCGGTATAGCAATGCACGGTCGTCATCTGGCCGGACACGATACCGAACGCCTCGTCCAGCAGGCGCGCCAGCGGCGCCAGCGCATTGGTCGTGCAGGACGCGTTCGAGATGATGCGCGCGTCCCCCAGCGCCGCCTCGTTCGCGCCCAGAACCACCGTCACGTCCGCCTCCGCCGCCGGGCCCGAGACCAGCACGGCACTCGCCCCGGCCTGAAGCCCACGCTCGGCCATGGCGCGCTTGCCGGCCATCCCGGTGCATTCCAGCACCAGATCGACACCGCGCAGATCGAGCTGCCGCAGATCCGGCACCGAATGGAAGGCGATGCGGCGCCCGTCCACGATCAGCGCCTCCTCCGCGGTGCCGACGGTGCCGGGCCAGGTGCCGTAGACGCTGTCATATTCGAAGAGGTAGGCGCAGGTCTCAAGCGGCTCGATCTCGTTTATCAGCACGAGGTCCACGTCATCGCGCCCGCGCAGCACGTTGCGCAGGATGGCGCGGCCGATACGGCCAAAGCCGTTGATGGCGATCTTCACGGGCGGCTGAGACATCACGCGTTCCTCCAGGGACACTCACGCGGCAATCGTTAATCCGTTTCGCGGGAAAGCTGAACACCGCATTCGCGCCGGTCGAAACACTCCCGCTGCACAGGGTGTCTCTTTTGGTGCCCGCCCCGTTGACTCTGCGCCAAAGCCCGATATAAGCGCGGCTTCATTGGTGTTGGTGGCCCCCGCAAGGGGATGCCTGTCGGGAGCAATCCAAAGGACAACGCCCTTCGCAACGCACAGAAGGAGACCAGCCGTGACCAAACGCACGTCTGCCAAGTACAAGATCGACCGCCGCATGGGCGAAAACATCTGGGGCCGCCCCAAATCGCCGGTCAACCGCCGCGAATACGGTCCCGGCCAGCATGGCCAGCGCCGCAAGGCCAAGATTTCCGATTTCGGCCTGCAGTTGCGCGCCAAGCAGAAGCTCAAGGGCTACTATGGCGATCTGACCGAAAAGCAGTTCAAGCGCATCTATACCGAAGCCGCCCGCGTCACCGGCGACACCGGCGAAAACCTGATCGGCCTGCTGGAGCGCCGGCTCGATGCCGTCGTCTACCGCGCCAAGTTCGTGCCGACCGTCTTCGCGGCGCGCCAGTTCGTCAACCACGGCCACGTGAAGGTGAACGGCAAGCGCGTCAACATCCCCTCCTACCGCGTGAAAGAGGGTGACGTGGTCGAGGTCCGCGACCGCTCCAAGCAGTTGGCGGTGCTTCTGGAAGCCACCCAGCTGGCCGAGCGCGACGTGCCCGACTACATCGACGCCGACCATTCGAAAATGACCGCGACCTTCGTGCGCACGCCGGGCCTGAGCGATGTGCCCTACCCGGTGATGATGGAGCCGAACCTGGTCATCGAATATTACGCGCAGAACTAAGCCCCGGCTTTTCTGCAGATTTGCCACAGGGCAGGGGCCGCGCCGGGAAACCGGGGCGGCCCTTTTCTTTGTCGCTGGTCAAGGTGCGGCGGCGTGTCTAAAACGGGCGCTGTCGAAGGGGGGCGCCGCATGAGCAACATCACACCGCAGCCGGGGATACTGGATATCACGCTCTACCAGGGCGGGGCGGCGCATGTGCCGGGCGTTGCCAACGCGATCAAGCTCAGCTCGAACGAAAACCCGTTCGGACCGAGCGAGGCGGCGAAAGAGGCGTTCCGCAAGGCGTCCTACCATCTGCACCGCTACCCCTCGTCGGATCACGCCGAGCTGCGGGCCGCCATCGGCGAGGTGTACGGGCTCGACCCCGAGCGGATCATCTGCGGCGCGGGCAGCGATGAGCTGATCTCGCTGCTGTGCCAGGCTTATGCGGGGCCGGGCGACGAGGTCATCCACACCGAACACGGCTTCGGCATGTATCGCATCAGCGCACTGGCCAACGGCGCGACCCCCGTCGAGGTGCCCGAGCGCGAGCGGGTGACGGATGTGGACGCGATCCTTGCGGCCTGCACCAAGGCGACGAAACTGGTCTTCGTCGCCAACCCGAACAACCCCACCGGCACCATGATCGGCGAGGGCGAGGTTGCGCGGCTGGCGGCCGGTCTGCCCGAGCACGTGCTGCTGGTGCTCGACGGGGCCTATGCCGAATATGTCGACGGCTACGACGGCGGCGCCTCCCTGGTCGAGGCGCGCGCCAACGTGGTGATGACGCGCACGTTTTCCAAGCTCTACGGGCTGGGCGGGCTGCGCGTCGGCTGGGCCTACGGCCCCGATCACGTCATCGCCGTGCTGTCGCGCGTGCGCGGCCCGTTCAATCTGTCGGCCGCCGCGCTGGCCGCCGCCGAGGCCGCCGTGCGCGACACCGCCTGGGCGGAGAAATGCCGCGAGATGAACACCCGCTGGCGCGCGTGGCTGGCCGAGGCCCTGGGCGAGCATGGGGTGCCGTCGGACACGTCGCTGGGCAATTTCATCCTCGCCCGCTTCGCCAGCCAGGCCGAGGCCGAGGCCTGCGACGAGTATCTGAAATCCGAGGGGCTGATCGTGCGGCGCGTGGCGGGCTACAACCTGCCCAACTGCCTGCGCATCACCGTCGGCGACGAGGCCAGCTGCCGCCGCGTGGCCCATGCCGTCGGACAATTCATGGCCACCGCGCGATGAGCGCGATCTATGACCGCATAGCGCTGATCGGCCTTGGCCTGATCGCCGGGTCGATGTCGCTGGCGATCCGTCGGGCGGGGCTGGCGGGCGAGGTGGTCGGCTATGCCCGCTCGGCCGAGACGCGCGGCATCGCGCGCGAGATCGGCCTGTGCGACCGGATCGAAGACAGCGCCGCCGCCGCCGTGGAAGGCGCCGATCTGGTGGTGCTCTGCGTGCCGGTCGGCGTCATGGGCGACGTCGCCGCCGAGATCGCCCCGGCGCTGAAATCCGGCGCGACGCTCAGCGATGTCGGCTCGGTCAAGCGGGCGGTCATCGACGCGGTCGCGCCGCATCTGCCGGAGGGCGTGCATTTCGTGCCCGCGCATCCGCTGGCCGGCACCGAACATTCCGGGCCGCGATCGGGTTTTGCCGAGCTTTTCGACAATCGCTGGTGCCTGATCGTGCCGCAGGAGGGCGCGGACCGCGCCGCCGTCGAGCGGCTTGAGGCGCTCTGGCAGGGCATGGGCGCGCAGACCGACGAGATGGACGCCGATCATCACGACCTGGTGCTGGCGGTGACCAGCCACACGCCGCACCTGATCGCCTACACGATGGTCGGCGTGGCCGACGATCTGCGCCGCGTGACCGACAGCGAGGTGATCAAGTATTCCGCCGCCGGTTTCCGCGATTTCACCCGTATCGCCGCCAGCGATCCGACGATGTGGCGCGACGTGTTCCTGAATAACCGCGAGGCGACGCTGGAGATTCTCGGCCGCTTCACCGAAGAGCTTTTCGCGTTGCAACGCGCGATCCGCACCGGAGACGGCGATCACCTGCACCGCTATTTCACCCGCACCCGTGCGATCCGGCGCGGGATCATCGAGGCGGGTCAGGATACCGACGCGCCGGATTTCGGCCGAACCCGCAGGGGATAAGGCGCGCGGCGATGCTTCTGGCGCTGATCGTGGCGCAACTGCGCGTTGCGTCCTGACGCGTGCGAAGCAACAGAAAGGCGCAGGATGTCCGTGCAAAGGCCGCGCCACTGACGTTGCCGGGTTCAAGCTGCGGACTGGTGGAATGATCGCCATGCTCGGCGAGTAGGGGCAGGCAAGGAAAGGGCGCACCCTCGATAACGGGCACAGCTTGGCTACACCCCGCACCAGCGCAGCGGCAGCTATCGCCGCTGACGCCTCAGCGCAGGCGCAGGACCGGCGCCGGCGCGATCGGGATGGGACCGACCCAGATCCGCTCTTTCCTGAAGTGCAGCGAGACCGTCAGCGATTCGTCGTCGCCCTCGGGGCCTGCCATCATCGCCATCGCCCGCTCCGCCGTTTCGGCCAGATCGCGGGTGATCCACTCGGCTTCCGCGGCGGCCTTCAGGATCCGGCGCCAGTGGCGCACCGTGACCGACAGGATTCCGTCCGGGCGCCCCCCGATATCGACCTGCATTGCGCCCGACGCCTCGAGATGCATGTCGCCCCAGGCGAATTTGGCCGAGGTGACGGCGATGCGCGTCGGCTGCGGGCGCACCTGCTCCAGCGCGCGGCGGTCCCAGGGGGCATCGAAATCCACAGTCAGATCCGCCATCACCGACGCTGCGACGCGCGGCAGCGTGCCGCCGGGATCGATCTGCTGCATCAGCGCCGCAGGGGGCGCGACATCCTCCGCGACCAGCCCCAGATGATAGCGCGCGTTTCCCGGCGTCGCGGCGTCGCCGACCCGCTCGGCCGCCAGCCTCAGTTCGTCGGCGAAGATGGTGCCGCTGCCATCCTCCGGCGCGGCGGCGATCGCATCCGCTGTCAGCGTGCTTCGCCGCAGCTCAAGCGCCGTGTTCGGCTCGACCACGAGCGAGGCGCGCATGTCGCGGCTGGCCAAGGTGTAGGCGCCGCCGGGCGTCTCGATCCGCTGCTCATGCGGCCAGATGGCGATGATGTGGTTGGGCCGATAGCTGAGCGTCATCAGCTGAAAGAACGGCGCATCCCAGCCGAGCCCCGATGCGGGGTCGGACAGGGCCGGCGCGGTGAAGGTGGTGTCGAAGCGGTTCGGAAAGCCCCGGACCGACAGATCGTCGTATGCGGCCACCCATCCGTCGGCGCGGCGCGCCTCGAACCAGCCAGCGATGCCTGAACGCAGCGCGGCCGAGCCGATGAACCAGTATCCTGCCCATGCCGCTGCCAGCGCGATGACGATCGCCAGCAATATCCGCATCATGGCCCCCTTTCGCGCCTGCGCCCAATCGTGTTTATAGACCTAGAGGTTAAAAGGGGCATAACAATGACGATGTGGGTCTTTGGCTATGGATCGCTGGTATGGAACCCCGGCTTCGAGGTGGCGCGGCGGCAGATTGCCACCTTGCCGAACTATGCGCGCAGTTTCTGCATGCGCTCGATCCATCACCGTGGCACGCAGCAGGATCCCGGTCTGGTTCTGGCCCTTGACGAAAGCCGCGGCGCCGAATGCCGCGGCGTCGCGCTGGCCGTGGCCGCGGGGCACGAGCGCCAGACGCTCGATTACCTGAGGGCGCGCGAGCTGATCTCGTCGGCCTATCTCGAACGGATGCTGGACATCCGGCTGGACGACGGCCAGACGGTCGAGGCCGTGACCTATGTCATCGACGCGCATCACGCGCAATATTGCGGCACCCTTCCGCTGGCCGAGCAGGCGCGCATCATTGCCCGTGCCGTGGGCGACCGGGGGCCGAACAGCGAATATCTCTACAACACCGCCGCGCATCTGACCAAGCTGGGCATCGCCGACACCGACCTTGAATGGCTGGCCGCGCGGGTCCGCAGCCTTGGAGCATAACGGCTTGGCGGGGCGGGGCGATCCGCGTAGGGTGCGCGCAAGTGAAACAACCGTCGGGAGTGTCCGGATGGACCAGCGGAGCCGCGAGGCCGCGCCGCATTTTTCCCAGCCATGGCGGCAGATCGTCAGCATGATCGTGGTGCTGGCGCTGGCGGGGGGCGGTGCCTTCATGGCGCTGCCGCGCGTGCTGCCGGTGTTCGAGGCAAACCCGTATCTGAACGGCTTTATCCTGTTCGTCTTTTTCATCGGCGTCGTCGCCTGTTTCTGGCAGGTGTTCCAGCTGATCGGATCGGTGCGCTGGATCGAGGGTTTCGCCGGCGGCGTGCCCGGCCATGAGCGGGCGCCGCCGCCGCTTCTGCTGGCGCCGCTCGCGACGCTTCTGCGCCAGCGCGGCAAGCGGATGCAGATTTCCCATTCCTCCGCCCGCTCGATGCAGGACATGGTCGCGCAGCGTATAGACGAGGCGCGCGAGATCACGCGATACATCGTCAACCTGTTGATATTCCTCGGCCTTCTGGGCACGTTCTATGGTCTTGCCACGACCGTCCCCGCGCTGGTCGACACCATCCGCGGCCTTGCCCCGCAGGAGGGCGAAGGCGGGACGCAGGTGTTCACCCGCCTTATGACCGGCCTGCAATCGCAACTGGGCGGGATGGGCGTCGCCTTCGCCTCGTCGCTGCTGGGGCTGGCCGGATCGCTGGTCGTCGGCCTTCTGGAGCTTTTTGCCGGGCATGGGCAGAACCGGTTCTACCGCGAACTCGAAGAGTGGATGTCGACGATCACACGCGTCGGCTTTGCGGGCGCCGACGAGGGCAGCCCCGAGCAGGCGCTGCTGACCGGAATCGTCGACCAGATGAGCGAGCAGATGGATTCGCTCCAGCAGATGCTGGCGCAATCGGATGCCGGCCGCGCCGCTTCCAACGATCAGATGACGCGCCTCGCGCACGCGATCGAGAGGCTGTCCAGCCGCGAGGCGGACGATGCCGCCGCCGCGCTGGCCCGCGTCGCGGACGGGCAGGATCGGCTGATCGAGCTTCTGGAGGCGCGCGAGGCGCCGGGCGCTACCGCGCTCGACGCCGAAAGCCGGATGCGACTGCGATCGATCGACGTGCAGATGCTGCGCATCCTGGAGGAAATCAGCGCCGGCAGGCAGGAAAGCATGGCCGAGCTGCGCACCGACCTCGCCGGTCTGAAGCACGCGCTCCACGGCATCCGCGCGCCCGGCCGCAGCTATCGCGCCGCCGGCGCCGCCCCCCACGCGCCGGAGCAGGAGGGCTAGATCATGGCCCTGTCGCGCCGCACCGGGCAACGGTTCCAAGCCTCGATCTGGCCGGGATTCGTCGATGCGATGACGGGGCTGTTGCTGGTCCTGATGTTCGTGCTGACGATCTTCATGGTCGTGCAGTTCGTCCTGCGCGAGACGATCACGGGGCAGGAGACCGAGCTGGATTCGCTCTCGGCCGAGGTCGCCGCTCTGTCCAGCGCGCTGGGAATGGAGCAGGATCGCAGCGCCACATTGCAGGAGCGTGTCGGCGCCCTGACCGCGACGCTGAGCGACGCGCGCGCCCGGCAGGAAGAGCAGGCGACCCTGATCGCTTCGCTGACCCGGCGGAACGAGGCGGCTGAGGCGCGCATCGCCAGCTTCGAGGAGCAGGTCGCGGGCCTTCTGGCGGGGCGCGACGCGGCCGAGGACCGGATCGCCGATCTTGAAGGTGCGCGCGACAGCCTGATTTCGGAAAAGGAGGCGCTGCAACTGGCGCTTGCCGACCTGCGCGACGAAATTGACGCCGAGGCCGAAGCGGCCCGGCTGGCGGCCGCGCAGCGCGACGCGCTGGAGGCGATGGCGGCGGAATTGCGCAGCAGGGTGGGCGAAGCCGAGGCGCAGATCGGCGATCTCGAGACGGAGCTGAGCGACGAGCAGGCCGCGCGGCTGGCCGAGGCCGCCGCCGCCGAGGCGCTGCGCGAAAAGCTGGAGAATTCGCAAACCGAGCTGAGCGCGATGACCCTCGCGCTGGAAGAGCAGCGGCGCCGGGCCGAGGAGACGCTGACGCTTCTGGCTGCCGCCCGCGACAGCGCGGGCGATCTGGAGGCGCGGCTGGCCGACGCGCTGGCCGAGCGGGAGGACGAGACGGCGGCGCTGGAGGCCGAGCGCGCCGCCGCCGAGGACCGCGCCGCCGCGCTGGAGGCGGAGCTGGCCGCGCTCAAGGCCGATCAGGCGCTGTCGCTGGAAGAGGTGCGCAGCCGCCTCGCCGCCGCCCTTGCCGCCAAACGGGAAGCCGAAGCCGAAGCCCAGGACCGTATGAGCGCTGCCGAGGAGCGCGCGGCCCTGCTGAGCGAGGCGCGCCGGAACCTGGCCCAGCAGGAGGCGCAGACCGAGGAGGCGCAGCGCGCGCGGGAACTCCTGAACCAGCAGGTCGCCGCGCTGCGCGACCAGCTGGGACAGCTGCGCGCGCTGCTGGACGAGTCGCGGGATCGAGAGGCCGCCGGCGACGTGCGCGTCGAGGCGCTGGGCCGCGATCTGAACGCCGCGCTGGCCCGTGTCGCGGCCGAAGAGAAGCGCCGCCGCGAGGCGGAGGAGGAAAAGAACAGGCTGCTCGAGGCGCAAAAGCAGGATCTGGAAAAATATCGCTCGGACTTTTTCGGGCGCTTGCGCGACGTGCTGGGCAATCAGGAGGGCGTGCGGATCGAGGGCGACCGCTTTGTGTTCTCCTCCGAGGTGCTGTTTGCGCCGGGGCAGGCGCGGCTGTCGGAATCGGGCAAGAACGAGATCGGCAAGGTGGCCGAAATCCTGCGCAATGTCGTGGACGACATCCCGGACGAGATCGACTGGATCATCCGCGTCGACGGGCATACCGACGATGTGCCGATCCGGGCAACCGCCGAGTTCGCCGATAATTGGGAACTTAGCCAGGCGCGGGCGCTGTCGGTCGTGCGCTACATGATCGATTATCTGGGGGTTCCGCCGGACCGCCTGGCCGCGAACGGCTTTGGCCAGTATCAGCCCATCGCGCCCGGCGATAGTCCGGAGGCGCGCGCCCAGAACCGCCGGATCGAATTGAAATTCACTGAAAAATAGCGCCGGGGCCGGAAGGTCTCTGCGAGTTCCCGAAGCCTCGCGGAGAGCGGCGGGTTTGGCCGTTGCATGAAAAACGGCGCCGACCGGATGGGTCGGCGCCGCACATTCTCAGGACGCAATCAATCCGCGGTCAGAAGCGGGGGTTTCTTGCCGCTCAGGCGCGGGGTGTCGGGGCCGTTCATCTGCAGGTCGATCTTGCCGTCCTGCACCGTGACCTTGACGACGCCGCCCTTGGCCAGCTTGCCGAAGAGAAGCTCCTCGGCGAGCGGCTTCTTGATGTACTCCTGAATGACGCGGGCAAGGGGACGCGCGCCCATCTTGTCGTCATAGCCCTTGTCGGCCAGCCATTCGGCGGCGGGTTGCGTCAGCTCGATCGTGACGTTGCGGTCCATCAGCTGCGCCTCGAGCTGGAGCACGAACTTCTCGACCACCTGCATGATGACTTCCTTGGGCAGCGCGCCGAAGGAGATCACCGCATCGAGGCGGTTGCGGAATTCGGGCGTGAACGTGCGCTCGATCGCGGCCGTATCCTCGCCCTCGCGGCGGTCGCGGCCAAAGCCGATGGCGGATTTCGCCAGCTCCGACGCGCCCGCGTTCGAGGTCATGATCAGCACCACGTTGCGGAAATCGACCGACCGGCCGTTGTGATCGGTCAGCGTGCCGTGGTCCATGACCTGCAGGAGGATGTTGAACACATCGGGATGCGCCTTCTCGATCTCGTCCAGCAGCAGCACGCAATGCGGATGCTGGTCGACCCCGTCGGTCAGAAGCCCGCCCTGATCGAAGCCGACATAGCCCGGAGGCGCACCGATGAGGCGGCTCACCGCATGTTTCTCCATGTATTCCGACATGTCGAAGCGGATCAGTTCGACCCCCAACGTGTCGGCCAGCTGCTTGGCGACCTCGGTCTTGCCGACGCCGGTGGGGCCGGCGAAGAGGTAGTTGCCGATGGGTTTCTCCGGCTCGCGCAGGCCCGCGCGCGCCAGCTTGATCGCCGAGCTGAGCGCCTCGATGGCCGCGTCCTGACCGAAGACCACGCGCTTGAGCGACGTTTCCAGATCGCGCAGCACCGCTGCATCGTCCTTCGAGACGTTCTTCGGCGGAATTCGTGCGATCTTGGCGACGACGGCCTCGATCTCCTTGGTGCCGATGCTCTTGCGGCGCTTGGAAGCGGCCACCAGATGCTGCGCCGCGCCGGCCTCGTCGATGACGTCGATGGCCTTGTCGGGCAGCTTGCGGTCGTTGATGTAGCGCGCCGAAAGGTCGACGGCGGTCCTGATGGCATCGTTCGTGTATTTGACGCTGTGATGCTCCTCGAAATAGGGTTTGAGGCCCTTGAGGATCTTCACCGTATCCTCGACCGAGGGCTCGACGACGTCAATCTTCTGGAACCGGCGGGCCAGCGCGCGGTCCTTCTCGAAGTGCTGGCGGAACTCCTTGTAGGTGGTGGAGCCCATGCAGCGCAGCTTGCCGCCCTGAAGCGCGGGCTTGAGCAGGTTGGACGCATCCATCGCGCCGCCCGAGGTGGCGCCGGCGCCGATCACGGTGTGGATCTCGTCGATGAAAAGGACGGCGTCGGGGTGGTTTTCCAGCTCGGTCACGACGGCCTTCAGCCGCTCCTCGAAATCGCCGCGATAGCGGGTGCCGGCCAGCAGCGCGCCCATGTCGAGCGAGAAGATCGTTGTTTTCGCCAGGATCTCGGGAGTTTCGCCCTTGACGATCTTGTAGGCCAGACCCTCGGCGATGGCCGTCTTGCCGACGCCGGGATCGCCCACCAGAAGCGGGTTGTTCTTGCGCCGGCGGCACAGGACCTGCACGCAGCGCTCGACCTCGGCCGCGCGGCCGATCAGCGGGTCGACATCGCCGGTGCGCGCCTTCGCGTTCAGATCGACGCAGTATTTCGCCAGCGCGGATTCGCCCGGCTCGACGGCGCTTGCCTCCTGCGCGCTTTGGGACGTGTCGTCGTCGGCGCCCTGCACCGGGCGCGCCTCGCCGAAGGCGGTGTTCTTGGCGACGCCATGGGCGATAAAGTTGACCGCGTCATAGCGGGTCATGTCCTGCTCCTGCAGGAAATAGGCGGCGTTCGACTCGCGCTCGGCAAAGATGGCGACCAGCACGTTGGCGCCGGTCACTTCGGTGCGGCCCGAGGACTGCACATGGATCGCGGCGCGCTGGATCACGCGCTGGAACGCCGCGGTCGGGACCGCCTCGGACCCTTCGATTTCGGTTACGAGGTTCGACAGCTCGTCGTCGATGAATTCGACAAGCGTGCCGCGCAGATCCTCGGTGTCGACGTCGCATGCCTTGAGCACGCGGCTCGCGTCAGGCTCGTCCACCAGTGCCAGGAGGAGGTGTTCGAGCGTCGCGAATTCGTGTTGGCGGGCGTTGGCCAGCGCCAGCGCCGCATGGATTGCCTGTTCCAGTGTGGTCGAGAATGAAGGCACGTCGGTGCTCCTTCTTGTCTGGTGCCGCGGGGGTGGCGACAACCTTGGCCCTGTAACCTTGAAGTGTGGTCGATATCGCCGTCGCTTCAAGGATTATTCGCACTGCTCCGTCACTTTTCCGCGATTTGACGGGGGCAGTGCCCGTTGCGATGAAGGTTTCAGAAGCGGTCCTTGCGCGCGCGGATTTCGGCAAAGACCTCGGCGTCGGGGGCGTCCTGCATCGCCAGTTGCGCCCGGATGGCGGGATCTGCGGCGCGCAGGAACGGGTTGGTGGCCAGTTCGTCGGCCAGGCTGCTGGGAATGGTAGGGCGGCCCTGATCGCGGGCCGCGCGGATTTCGCTTGAACGGGATATAAGCGCGGAATTGTCCGGATCAACGGTCAGCGCGAATTTCGCGTTGGTCGCGGTGTATTCGTGGCCGGAATAGACGGTGGTTTCCGGCGGCAGCGCGGCCAGCTTCTGCAGGGATTGCCACATCTGCTCGGGCGTGCCTTCAAAGACGCGCCCGCATCCCAGGGCCATCAGGCTGTCGGCGGTAAAGACCGCGTGGCTGGCCGGGAAATGCACGGCGATATGGCCCAGCGTGTGACCTGGCACCTCGAGGACATGGCCCGTCTCGTGGCCGATCCCGATGCTGTCACCCTCGGCCACCTCGATGTCGAGCGGCGGCAGGCGGTGCGCGTCGGCGCGCGCGCCGATCACGCTGGCCGGGTGGTCGCGCAGCAGATCGTCCAGCCCCTGCACATGATCGGCATGGTGGTGCGTCAGCAGAACATGGCTCAGCGTCCAGCCCTTTCGCGCCAGCGCCGCCTTTATCGGCCCCGCTTCCGGCACGTCGACGCACAGCGTCGCGCCGCTGTCCGCGTCATGCGCGAGGAAGGCGTAATTGTCCGAAAGGCAGGGGATGGTCAGGATTTCAAAGGGCATGGCGGGCCTCCGGCTGCGGTTGGCATCTGTGTGCGGGCGCTTGGGTGTTTCCGCCCGCCCACCTTTAAGCTAGGTTCGAGCCTGACTGATCAAGGGCGCGGCTGCAATGCATCTGGACGTGCAGGAGTTAAGGAACTTCTATTACCGCAGCATGCTGGGCCGTGCCGTGCAGAAGACCGTGCGCGAAGAGATCGGACAAGTCTGGCCCGAGGCCAAGGGTCAGACCGTCGTCGGCTTCGGCTTTGCGGTGCCGTTTCTGCGCCCCTACCTTGCCGATGCGCGGCGCGTCATCGCGCTGATGCCCGGCCCGCAGGGCGTAATGGCCTGGCCGCAGAGGATGCCCAACATTTCCGTGCTGTGCGAGGAAACGCTCTGGCCGATCGAGACGGGGCATGTCGACAAGCTGCTGGTGATGCACGGGCTGGAGGCGAGCGAGCGGCCCGCCGCCTTGCTGGAGGAATGCTGGCGCGCGCTGGGGCCGGGCGGCTCGGCGCTGTTCGTGGTGCCGAACCGCGCCGGGCTCTGGTCACGCAGCGATCGCACGCCCTTCGGCTCGGGGCGGCCCTACAGCCAGACGCAGCTCGAGACGCTGCTGAAATCCCACGGCTTCCTGCCGGAGCGGCACCTGACCACGCTTTACCAGCCGCCCAGCACCCGCCGCTTCTGGCGCAAGACCGCCGGCATGTGGGAGCGGCTGGGCGGTAACCTGTCGATGGTCGTCTCGGGCGGCGTGCTGATGGTGGAGGCGACCAAGCGCGTACCGGCGCCGCGCGGGCCGGGGCTGCGCGTGCGGGCGCGCAGCCCGCTCGAAGCGCTGAACCCGGCGCCCAAACCCGCGGGCGGACGGGTCTAGGGTGTGCGGCGGCGCCGGGCGGGGGCAGTTAGCGCAAACAAGGCGCCATCCGGATTCGCGCGGCCCCGGACGAAGGCCAAGTTTTTGATGCCGAAATAGGCCGCATTAAGTGGCGGACGGCGAAACCATATGAAACTAAACGGCTTTTTCTGAAGGTGACCGGACTCTTAGCAACTTGCCCGATGCCAATTGCTCTGCTAGACCCACGCCGGATTACTAACGATAAGAGTATCCTATACTCATCAACGCCCCTCAGACGTATCGCGTCTGTCGCAGGGGCCCAATTGTCGAAAGGGTGGACGTGTCCGAACCAGCTTCGATTTCATCGGGTATCGCCGCGCGCTATGCGACCGCGATTTTCGAGATCGCTCAAGAAAGCAACGACCTGCCCACGCTGGAGAAGAGTGTCGACGCCCTGGCCGAAGCGCTGGATGCCAGCCGCGACCTGCGCGAGGTGATTGCCAGCCCCGTCATCAGCCGGGACGAGCAGGGCAAGGCCATCACCGCCATAGCCGAGCATCTGCAGCTGACCACGGCGCTGGCGCGCGGCCTGAGCCTGATGGCGCAGAAGCGCCGCCTCTTCACGCTGCCGCACCTGATCGCGCAGCTTCGCGGCATGATCGCGGACCACAAGGGCGAGGTGCAGGCCGACGTCACCAGCGCCAAGGCCCTGACCAAAACGCAGGCCGACAAGCTGGCCGCGACGCTCAAGGCCAATGTCGGCAAGGACGTCAAGATCAACGCGACCGTGGATGAAAGCCTTATCGGCGGTCTTATCGTAAAGGTGGGCTCGAAGATGATCGACACGTCGATCCGCTCCAGGCTTGCATCGCTCCAGAATTCAATGAAAGAGGTCGGATAAATGGGTATCCAAGCGGCAGAGATTTCTGCAATCCTGAAGGACCAGATCAAGAATTTCGGCCAGGAGGCCGAGGTGGCCGAGATCGGCCGGGTTCTGTCCGTCGGTGACGGAATCGCGCGCGTTCACGGTCTGGACAACGTGCAGGCGGGCGAACTGGTCGAGTTTCCGGGCTCCATCATGGGCATGGCGCTGAACCTTGAAGCCGACAACGTCGGCGTCGTGATCTTCGGCTCGGACCGGGACATCAAGGAAGGCGACACCGTCAAGCGTACCAAGTCCATCGTGGACGTGCCGATCGGCGACGAGCTTCTGGGCCGCGTCGTTGACGGGCTCGGCAACCCGCTGGACGGCAAGGGGCCGATCAACGCCAAGGAGCGCGGCCTTGCCGACGTGAAGGCGCCCGGCATCATCCCGCGCAAGTCGGTTCACGAGCCGATGGCGACCGGCATGAAGGCCATCGACAGCATGATCCCCATCGGCCGCGGCCAGCGCGAGCTGATCATCGGCGACCGCCAGACCGGCAAGACGGCCATCGCGCTCGACACGATGCTGAACCAGAAATCCTATAACGACGCCGCCGGCGACGACGAGAGCAAGAAGCTCTATTGCGTCTATGTCGCCATCGGCCAGAAGCGTTCGACCGTCGCACAGCTGGTGAAGAAGCTGGAGGCAAGCGGCGCCATCGACTATTCCATCGTCGTCGCCGCCACCGCGTCGGACCCGGCGCCGATGCAGTTCCTCGCGCCCTATGCCGCCACCGCCATGGCCGAGCATTTCCGCGACAACGGCCGCCACGCCCTGATCGTTTACGACGACCTTTCCAAGCAGGCCGTGGCCTACCGCCAGATGTCGCTGCTGCTGCGCCGCCCGCCCGGCCGCGAAGCCTATCCCGGCGACGTGTTCTACCTCCACTCCCGCCTGCTGGAGCGGTCCGCGAAGCTGAACGAGGATAACGGCGGCGGCTCGCTGACGGCGCTGCCGATCATCGAAACCCAGGGCGGCGACGTGTCGGCCTTCATTCCGACGAACGTGATCTCGATCACCGACGGCCAGATCTTCCTCGAGACCGAGCTGTTCTATCAGGGCATCCGCCCCGCCGTGAACACCGGCCTTTCGGTCAGCCGCGTGGGTTCGTCCGCGCAGACCAACGCGATGAAGTCGGTCGCCGGCCCGGTCAAGCTGGAGCTGGCGCAGTACCGCGAGATGGCGGCCTTCGCGCAGTTCGGATCGGATCTGGATGCGGCGACGCAGCAGCTTTTGAACCGCGGCGCGCGCCTGACCGAGTTGATGAAGCAGCCGCAGTATTCGCCGCTGACCAATGCCGAAATCGTAACCGTGATCTACGCGGGCACGCATGGCTATCTTGACAAGATCGCGGTCAAGGAAGTGGGCCGCTTCGAGTCGGGCCTGCTCAAGCACATGCGCGGCAAGAGGCAGGACGTTCTGGACTGGATCACCACAGAAGACCCCAAGATCAAAGGGGATGCCGAGGACAAGCTGAAGGCCGCCATCGACGAATTCGCCGCCGACTTCGCGTAAATTAAGGGAAAGGATGCAGGCCTATGCCAAACCTTAAGGACCTTAAGACACGGATCGCGTCGGTCAAGTCGACCCGCAAGATCACCAAGGCCATGCAGATGGTTGCCGCGGCGAAGCTTCGCCGCGCGCAGGACGCTGCCGAGGCGGCGCGCCCCTACACCGAACGGTTCAACGCCGTGATGGGGCGTCTTGCCGCGTCGGTCGGCAAGTCCGACAACGCGCCGCGCCTTCTGCGCGGCACGGGCGAGGATCAGACCCATCTGCTGATCGTGATGACCGCCGAGCGCGGGCTGTGCGGGGGCTTCAACGCCAACATCGCCAAGCTGGCCAAGCAGGAGGCGAACAGGCTGATCGCCGAGGGCAAGACGGTCAAGATCATGACCGTCGGTAAGAAGGGGCGCGACGCCATGCGCCGCGACTATGGCAAGTATTTCGTGCATCACGTCGATTTCTCGGACGTCAAGCGCATCGGCTACGATGACGCGCAGCGCGTGGCGACCGAGGTGCTGAACCGCTTCGATGCGGGCGAATTCGACGTGGCCAAGATCTACTTCTCGAAATTCGAGAACGTCGTGACGCAGATCCCGACCGAGCAGCAGGTCATTCCCGCCGATTTCGATGCGCCCGAGGATGAAGGCACCGGCGCCGAGACGCTCTACGACTACGAGCCGGATGAGACGGCGATCCTGACCGACCTTCTGCCGCGTGGCGTGGCGACGGCGATCTTTGCCGCACTGCTGGAAAACGGGGCGTCCGAGCAGGGCGCGCGCATGTCCGCGATGGACAACGCCACCCGCAACGCCGGCGAGATGATCGACAAGCTGACCATCGAGTACAACCGCTCGCGTCAGGCCGTGATCACGAACGAGCTTATTGAAATCATTTCGGGCGCGGAAGCGCTCTAGAAACGGGACGGAGACGATAGATGGCAAATGCAAAAGGCAAAATCACGCAGGTGATCGGCGCCGTGGTGGACGTGCAATTCAACGACCACCTGCCCGAAATCCTGAACGCCCTGACCACCGACAACAACGGCAAGCGTCTGGTTCTTGAGGTCGCGCAGCATCTTGGCGAAAACACGGTGCGCACCATCGCAATGGACGCGACCGAAGGTCTGGTGCGCGGCCAGGAAGTGACCGACACCGATGGCCCGATCACCGTGCCGGTTGGCAATGCGACGCTGGGCCGTATCATGAACGTCGTGGGCGAGGCCGTGGACGAAGGCGGCGATGTGGCCCGGGACGAGACCCGTTCGATCCACAACGATGCGCCCCCCTTCGAGGCGCAGTCGACCGAGTCGACCGTTCTGGTGACCGGCATCAAGGTTGTCGACCTGCTGGCTCCCTATGCCAAGGGCGGCAAGATCGGTCTCTTCGGCGGTGCCGGCGTGGGCAAGACGGTTCTGATCATGGAGCTGATCAACAACATCGCCAAGGTGCACTCGGGCTTCTCGGTCTTCGCCGGTGTGGGCGAGCGGACGCGTGAAGGGAACGACCTTTACCACGAGATGATCGAATTGGGCGTCATCGTCCCCGACAACCTTCAGGAGTCCAAGGTTGCGCTGGTCTATGGCCAGATGAACGAGCCGCCGGGCGCGCGTATGCGCGTCGCGCTGACCGGCCTCACGCTGGCCGAGCAGTTCCGCGACCAGTCGGGCACGGACGTTCTGTTCTTCGTCGACAACATCTTCCGCTTCACGCAGGCGGGCTCCGAGGTGTCGGCGCTTCTGGGCCGCATCCCCTCGGCGGTGGGTTACCAGCCGACGCTGGCGACCGACATGGGCCAGATGCAGGAGCGGATCACCTCGACCAACAAGGGCTCCATCACCTCCGTGCAGGCCGTCTATGTTCCTGCGGACGACCTGACCGACCCCGCGCCCGCGACGTCCTTCGCGCACCTCGACGCCACGACCGTTCTGTCGCGTGCCATTTCCGAGCTGGGCATCTACCCCGCCGTGGACCCGCTCGACAGCACCTCGCGCCTGATGGACCCCGCCGTTGTCGGCGAGGAGCATTATCAGGTTGCCCGCGACGTGCAGGGTATCCTTCAGCGTTACAAATCGCTTCAGGACATCATCGCCATTCTCGGCATGGATGAGCTGAGCGAAGAGGACAAGCTGACCGTGGCCCGCGCCCGCAAGATCCAGCGCTTCCTGTCGCAGCCCTTCGACGTGGCCAAGGTCTTCACCGGCTCCGACGGTGTTCAGGTGCCGCTGGAGGAAACCATCGCCTCCTTCAAGGCCGTGGTCGCAGGCGAGTATGACCACCTGCCCGAAGGCGCCTTCTACATGGTCGGCGGCATCGAGGACGTGAAAGCCAAGGCCCAGCGCATGGCGTCCGACGCCGCATGATGACCCGGCCGGACCGCCGCCTGCGGTCCGGCTTTCGCCTAACGAAGGAGGCCATCCATGGCTGACACAGTGCAATTCGACCTGGTTTCGCCCGAGCGCCTTCTGACGTCGGTTCAGGCGCGCGAAGTGCAGATTCCGGGCGCCGAGGGCGATCTGACGGCGATGGCCGACCACACGCCCGTGATCACCACGCTGCGCCCCGGAATCGTGCGCGTCGTCTCGGACAAGGGCGAGGACGAATATGCCGTGACCGGCGGCTTTGCCGAGATCAACGGCGACAGCGTCTCGGTCCTGGCCGAGCGTGCGATCCACCGCACCGACCTGACCCAGGAGCGGTTCCAGGAACTGCTCGACGAGGCGAACGAGCGCCTGGCCAAGGCGCGGGAAACCTTCAAGAACGAGCCCGGTCCGGTCGATGACGCGGCCAAACTTCTGGCCGACATGGTCGCCATGGGCGATCACATGGGCCTTGCCGCGCAGTCGCGGGCGCCTGCGCCCTGACGGATCTGCTCCGACGCCTGAGACCGGAAGGGTTCGCCACAGGGCGGACCCTTTCTTGCGTCGAGGCCTGACTTCGACCTTCATCGGCGTGCGCAGCCGAATTTCGCAAGGGTGTGCCATGAAACGGTTCGACAGCAAACGGATCGGCATCGACGAGGGCGAGGCGGTCCTGTTTTCCGATTTCGATAGCGGCGGCATCATGTGGACCGGCAGCGGCGCACGCACGCGCCGCCACGCCGTTCGCTTCAAAGATGGATTCACCAGCCCGCCCGCCGTGCATTGCGCCCTGTCGATGTGGGATATCGACAGCGACACGAACTCCCGCGTCGACATCGGCGCGGAGAACATCACCGCGACCGGGTTCGACGTGATCTTCACTACATGGGGCAACACCCGCGTCGCGCGTGTCAGAGTGCGCTGGCTGGCGATCGGCGAAGTCGCTCACGAAGACGACTGGCAGATCTACTGACCCGGCAGGCCCAGGATTTTGGAAGCGGCGGCAGGATAACAGTACCGCATTCACTAATAGTGCACGATATTTGCTTATAATCAGGCGGTGTCTATTCGTCAGGAGAAAGCATGAGAGATTTTTTCATCCAGTCCCTCGAGAAGCTGATCGGCGTCATCATCGTGCTGATGAGCATTGGCGTCCTCATCGGATTTTTAGGAATTACATTCGGGGGAGGCACCGGACCCTACGGCCAACCCGGTGGCATCCTCGCCGGCCTGATCTTCCTGGTCGGCGGTGCGATTTACGTGATCCTGATGGGCGGCTTCATGTATCTGGGCGTCGGCATCTACCAGAACACGCTCCGCACCGCCAAGGCGGTCGAGGATATGGCCGCCGAACGGCCGGGATCCGGCCGCGCGATCTGACGCGCGGTCAATTGCCGAACTGGCCCTCGTAGACCGGCTCCAGCGTCGGCGTTTCGAAGAGGGACGACACCGACGTGCCGTTCCAGATGTTCAGGATCGCCTGCGCAAAGACCGGCGCTGTCGGGATGATGCGGATGTTCGGCGTCGCCCTGACGGCGTCGGTGGGGGCGATGGTGTCGGTGATGACCATGGATTTCAGCACCGACTTGGTGATCCGCTCGACCGCCGGGCCGGACATGACGCCGTGGGTGGTGTAGGCGTGCACCTCGGACGCGCCGTTTTCAACCAGCACTTCGGCGGCCTTGCAGAGCGTGCCGGCAGTATCGCACATGTCATCCACGATGATGCAGGTCTTGCCGGTCACGTCACCGATGATGGTCATCTCGGCCACTTCGCCGGCTTTCTCGCGCCGCTTGTCCACGATCGCCAGCGGGGCGTTGATGCGCTTGGCCAGCTCGCGCGCGCGCGCCACGCCGCCGACATCGGGCGAGACGATCATCACGTCATCCATGCTGCCCTTGAACTGCTTCATGATGTCCAGCGCAAAGACCGGCGACGCATAGAGGTTGTCGACCGGGATATCGAAGAACCCCTGGATCTGGGCCGCGTGCAGGTCCATCGTCAGCACCCGCTCGATTCCCGCCTCGACCAGCATGTTCGCCACCAGCTTGGCCGAAATCGGCGTGCGCGCCTTCGAACGCCGGTCCTGCCGCGCGTAGCCGAAATAGGGGATGACGGCGGTGATGCGCGCGGCCGAGGACCGGCGCAGCGCGTCGGCCATAATCAAGAGCTCCATCAGGTTGTCGTTGGCCGGGTTCGACGTGGGCTGGATGATGAACATATCTTCGCCGCGAACGTTCTCGAACACCTCGACAAAGATCTCGCCGTCGTTGAACCGCTCGACCCGCGCATCGACCAGGCCCACGCTCACGCCCCGGTGCATCGACATGCGCCGCGCGATGGCGGTCGCAAGCGGCATGTTCGCATTGCCCGAGATCAGTTTCGGCTCTGACGTGGATGACATGGGGGGATTTCCTCGGATGGCCTGGCTGGCAGATTCGCCGCGTTGACACCGCTTAGCATGCGCGTAGGGTCTGGCAAAGCAGCAGGCACCGGGAGAACAGGCAAAACATGGCGCAGGTGGATTATTTTTTCTCGGTGCTGTCGCCTTATGCCTACCTGGCGGGTGACCGGCTGGAGCGGATCGCGCAGAAGCATGGCGCGCGGATCGTTCACAAGCCGGTGGATCTCATGGCGCTCAGGGCGCGCACGGGCGGCGGCGGGCAGACCCATCCCGCGCGCGCGGCCTACATGGTGCAGGACATCGCGCGGCTGGCGGGCGCCGCCTGACATGCCGCGGACCGAGAAAGGGGGCTTTCCGACCTATTGGACGACGTTCGGGCAGGGGCCGCGCCCCGCGCTGATGATCCATTGCAGCCTGGCCGAAGTCGGCATCTGGCGCGGCATGGCGCAGACGCTTTCGGGCGCACTGACCATGACCGCCTTCGATCTGCCGGGGCACGGGCGCAGCGCCGACTGGGACGGGCGCGGCGAGATGAGCGCCGTGTGCACCGCCATCGCCGCCGATTTCGCCGAAAGCGCCGGTTCGGTTCATGTGATCGGTCACAGTTTCGGCGGCGTGATCGCACTGCGGCTGGCGGTGGAGCGGCCCAATCTTGTCCGGTCCCTCGTGATGATCGAGCCGGTCTTTTTCGCCGCCGGCCTGCGCGGGCATCCCGAAGCCTGTGCCGAGCATCTGGCCGAATACCACGCTTTCGAGACGGCGATGGAAGCGGGCGATCTGGCCGAGGCCGCGCGCGGCTTCATCGGTGCCTGGGGCGGCGGCCGCCCGTGGGACAGCTTCACCTCCGAGGCGCAGGCGCGCATCGCGCAGCAGATGCCGCTGATCGCGGCGGCCAGCCCCGCGCTTTACGATGACGCGGGCGGGCTGCTGGAGCCGGGCGTTCTGGAGGCCATGGATATCCCGGCCTTGCTGCTTGAGGGCAGCGAGGCGCCGAGCATCATCCCGGCAATCAACGCGGCGCTGGCCGCCCGCCTGCCGCGCGCGCGGCGCTGCACGATCGGCGGGGCGGGGCACATGTCGGTGGCGACCCATCCCGACCAGGTGAGCGCCGAGATCCTGGGTTTCCTGCGGGAGGTGTGAGCATGCCGGGCGCGCGTCGCTCAGCCCTTGGCCAATGCCACGAATTCGTCGATCATTTCGTGGGTGATCGACCAGTCGCAGACGAGGCGCATCATCAGCCGCTCGTCCGCGTCGCCCTCGGGATCGCCCCAGAGGCCATAGATCGCGCCCGCCGCGCGCAGGCGCCGATGTTCCCGCCGGGGCAGGGTGGCGAAGATCATGTTCGCCTGCGGCTCTTCCACGAATTCCAGCCCCGGCACGTCGCGCAACCCGGCGGCCAGCCGTGCCGCGTTCGCGTTCGCGGCGCGCGCCGCCTCCAGCCATGTGCCGCCGTCCAGATAGCCCTGCATCTGGGCCGAGAGGTAGCGGTGCTTGGAAAACAGATGCGCGCCGCGCTTGCGCCGCAGCTCGAATTCCCAGGCATGTTTCGCATCGAAGAAGATCACCGCCTCGACCCCCGCGCAGCCGTTCTTCGTGCCGCCGAGGCTGAGCGCGTCGATACCGGCCTGCCACGTCATTTCGGCGGGCGAGCAGCCAAGGGCGACCAGCGCATTGGCAAAGCGCGCGCCGTCCATGTAGGTCGGCAGGCCGTAGTCCCGCGCCACGCCGGTCAGCGCGCGCAATTCGTCCAGCGTATAGATGCGCCCCATCTCGGTGACTTGCGTCATCTGCACCGGCCCGCGCTGCGAGGTGTGCACGTCGCCCTTGGTCCACGATTCGATCCGTGCGCGCAGGGCGTCCGCGTCCATCTTGTCGCCGCTGCCGACAAGGCTCAGCTTGGCGCCGCCGGTGTAGAATTCGGGCGCGTGGCATTCGTCGACGTTGATATGCGCGAGCGGCGTGCAGAAGACCGTCTGCCACGGCTGCGTCAGCGTTCCCAGCGCCAGCGCATTGGCCGCCGTTCCGGTGGCGACAAGATAAACCGCCGCCTCGGGTGCCTCGAAAAGCTCGCGGATCTGCGCGCGCACGCCGTCCATGATGGGATCGGCGCCATAGCTGGGCTGAAATCCGGTGTCGGCGGCGATCATCGCCTGCGCTACGGCCGGGTGCATCGGGCCGGAATTGTCGGAAGCGAAATACATCAGGTCGGCTCCTCTATGATATGCTCTTCCCACGCGTCCTCGTCGACCTCGAATTCGGGAACCGTGCGGCTTTGCATGGACACGCCTGCGTCATGGACGCTCTGCGGATCGCCCGAGATCAGCGGGTGCCAGTCATGCAGTTTCTTGCCCTGCCAGAGCAGCTTGTAGGCGCAGGTTTCCGGCATCCAGTAAAGGTTGGCGTCCATGTTGCCGGGTTTCAGCACGATGCATTCGGGCACGAAACGGTGGCGGATCGGATACTGCGCGCAGCGGCAGGTGGTGTCGTCGAAGAGGCGGCAGGCCACGCGGGTCATCACCACCTCGCCCGTGTCCTCGTCCTCCAGCTTGTTCATGCAGCACTTGCCGCAGCCGTCGCAGAGCGCCTCCCACTCGGCGCGTGTCATGCGGGTGAGGGGGGTATCCTCCCAGAAGCGGGGGCGCAGGGGGCCGCTCACAGCGCCTCCAGAATGCGCCGGGCGTTGGCGCAATCGGCGTCCATCTGCGCGACGAATGCCTCGATGCTGCCAAATTTCGCCTCGGGGCGCAGGTATTCGACCAGCGCGACCGACAGGTCGGCGCCGTAGAGATCGCCGGAGAAATCGAACAGGAAGGTTTCCAGATTGGCCTCTTCCCCGTCGAACATCGGCCGCACGCCCAGCGAGGCGGCGCCGGTATAATGCCCCTCATGCGGCCCGTTCAGCACATCGACCAGCACCGCATAGACGCCGAAGCGCGGCGGATGCAGCCCGGCGATGGACATGTTCGCCGTCGGATAGCCCAGATCGCGCCCGCGCTTGAAACCGGCCATGACGGTGCCCTCGATCCGGTGCCAATGCCCCAGCATCGAGGCGGCGTCGCGCACGCGCCCGTCGCTCAGCGCCTTTCGGATCGCTGTCGAGGATACCTCGCCCGTGGGCGCCGCCAGCAGATCGGCCACGGTCACGCCAAAGCCCATCTCGGCGCCGAAGCCCTGCAGCATCGCGGCATCGCCCGCGCGGCCCTGGCCAAAGCGGAAATCGCGGCCGACGACGACGTGGCTCAGGCCCAGCCCGTCCGCCAGCACCTCCTGCGCGAAATCGCGGGGGGTATGCGCGGCCATGTCCGCATCGAAGGTCAATTCGAACAGCAGGTCGACCCCCAGCTTGGCCAGACGGTTGGCGCGGGCCACCGGGCTCATCAGGCGAAAGGGCGGGGCGTCCGGCGCGAAATGCTCGCGCGGGTGCGGCGTGAAGGTCACGATCCCGAGGGGGGCGTCCGCCACGGCGCCGCGCGCCAGATCGATGACGGCCCGGTGCCCCAGATGCACGCCATCGAAATTGCCGATCACGGCGCTGGCGCCCCTGGCCGTGGCCGGAATGGCCCTGTAATCGCGGAAGATACGCATAGGCGCTTGCCTAGCGCGGTGCATCCGCGTCCGCAAGCGCGGATGCGCGCCCTCGTCAGTCGAACTTGCGCGAGGGCGCCATCACCATCGCCTCGCCGGTCAGGACCTTCTTGCCGTTGACCATGCAGCGGCAATCCAGCCCGACGCGGCGCTTGGCGTGATCGATGGAAATCACCTCGACCTCGGCATGAACCATGTCGCCGGGGCGCACGGGGGCGAGGAATTTCAGCGACTGGCCCATATAGACGGTGCCGTGGCCGGGAAGCTGTTCGCCGATGACGGCGGAAATTAGTCCCGCGGTCAGCATGCCATGCGCGATGCGCCCCTCGAAGATGGTGTCGCGCGCGTAATCGTCATCCAGATGCACCGGGTTGCGGTCGGTCGAGACTTCGGCGAACAGTTCGATATCGCGGTCGGTGATGACTTTGCGCAGATGGCGCGTCATGCCCATCTCGATGTCTTCGATGCAGATCGTGCCGCGCGGCATGTTGTCCAACATGAGGCCCTCCGGGTGGTCCTATGAGTAACAATAAGGCGCCGGGGCGCCGGATATTGGAACTTTATTGCTTCGCAGGCGCAGAAAATCAACCCTTAATGCGCCCGCGATGCCCCCACCGGCCCGAAGCGGCAGGGAATCCCATCCGCCCGGGTCAGCGCAAATGCCCGATCGTGTAGGTCGGACTGGCCATTTTTTCGGCCAGATACGCCTCCAGCCGCTTCGGATCGGGCGCATCGCCATCGTGCGTCTCGCCGGCCGCGAGCCCGCCGGTGATGAATAGCGAATCGAGGTTTTCGCCCATCGCGCCGGCAATGTCCGTGCCGATCCCGTCGCCGATGGCGAGGATATCCACCTCGGCCACGTCCTTGCCCAGAGCGGCCAGGCGGCGCCGCGCCAGATCGTAGATCGGCGGATGCGGCTTGCCGAAATAGAGGCTCTCGCCCCCCATCTCGGTATAAAGCCGCGCCAGCGCGCCGGCGCACCACTCGCGCACATCGCCCCGGTCGACGACGATATCGGGATTCGCGCAGAGCAGTTTCAGCCCCTTCTGCTTGGCGTAAAGGAACTGCGGCCGGTTCACCGACGGATCGGCCAGCGGGTCGAACGGGCCGCAGCAGACGATGCCGGTCGCCTCCTCCAGCGGAACGCGGGTGATGTCGACCGGATCGTCGATCACTTCCATCGGCTCGAAGAAACCGGCGTCGCGCTCGGGCTCGCCCATGAACCAGACCTTGTCGCCGACGACGCCGCGGAACATTGCCGCCCGCGCCGAATCGCCTGAGGTGGCGATGGCGTCATAGGCATCCTCGGGCACGCCGAACTGGGCCAGCTGCGCGGCAACACCCTTGCGCGGCTTGGGCGAGTTGGTGACGAGCACCACGGTTCCGCCGCCCGCGCGGTAGGTCTGCATCGCGGCCACAGCCTTGGGATAGGCGGTGACGCCGTTGTGCAAGCAGCCCCAGAGATCGACGAAAAGCGCGTCGTAACGCGCCGATATGTCGGCGAGCGATTGGATGATCCGGGTCATGGCCTCTCCTTACGGTTTTGGCGCAGATATGGCAGGCGCCGCGCCGTAAGGCCAGCGCCGAGTGCGGTTGCAACGCGGCTTGCGGCGGCGTTAGATGACCGGTGAAGGAGAAGCATCATGCACGATCACGTGGACCACGGCCATGATCACTCGCACATCCCTCGGAACGAGACCAAGATTGCCATTGCCGCCGCGATGACCGGCGTCTTCATGCTGGCCGAGGTGATCGGCGGCGTGATCTCGGGCTCGCTCGCGCTGATCGCGGATGCGGGGCACATGCTGACGGATTTCGCGTCGCTCATGCTGGCATGGCTGGGATTCCGGCTGGCCCGCCGCCCGGCCGACTGGAAGCGCACCTACGGCTTCGACCGGTTTTCCGTGCTGGCAGCGTTCGTCAACGGAATGTCGCTTTTTGCCATCGCGGGCTGGATCATGTGGGAGGCGGTGCAGCGCCTAAGCCATCCGAACGAGGTTCTGGGCGGTGTCATGCTGTGGATCGCGCTGGGCGGGCTGGCGGTCAACATCGTCGTCTTCCTGGTCCTCACCCGCGGCGGCGAGAGTGAAAACCTCAACGTGCGCGCCGCGGCGCTGCACGTCATGGGTGATCTGCTGGGCTCGGTCGCCGCGCTGGTCGCGGCGCTGGTCATCATCTGGACCGGCTGGACCCCGATCGACCCGATCCTGTCGGTGCTGGTGGCCGTCATCATCCTGCGCTCCGCCTGGAAGGTGGTGGCGCAGAGCGGCCATATTCTTCTGGAGGGCGCGCCCGAGGGGTTCGACCGGCGCGCCGTGGCCGAGGACCTGCGCAGCGAGGTGCCGGGCGTGGCCGAGGTGCGCCACGTTCACGCCTGGTCGGTCACGCAGGAGCGGCCCATGGTCACCATGGTGGTCGATCTGGACGCGGGAGGCGATCCCGCCACCGCCAAGGCCGCCATCCGCGAGCGCCTGAAGGAACAACACGGCATCGGGCACGTCACCATCGAGGTGGAGGCTTAAAAGGCCGCCACATGTCTGAAACCGCACTCGTTTCCGATACATAGCAGCGCCGACCCGACGTCGGCGCCCGGTGCGCCTCAGACCTTGAGAACCGGAATGATCTGCTTTTTCCGGCTCATCACGCCGGGCAGGACCACCGTGTCACCCTCCGCTTTGACGCCAAAGGATTTCTCGGCCACGCCCTTCACCACCTCGTTAGGGATCAGCAGCGTCGCCTCCTCATTGAGGATGTCGACGACGAACAGCAGCACCTGATCGACGCCATCCTCGGCGGCAACGCCCGGCATCGCCTGCATCAGGCTTTCCTTGCGCTCCAGCACCACCTTGGGTGCGGTCGTCTCAAGGACGGAGACGCGGAATTTCATCGTGGGCAGATCGAACTCCTTGCTGTCCATGCGCAGCAGTTCGGCGTCGGAAAAGGCCGAAACGTCGGATTTGGCGGCGAACATCTGCGCGGCGTAGTCGCCGATGTCGATGCCCAGATCCCCGGCCAGCTCGTGCGCGATCGCCTCGTCCTCCTGCGTCGTCGTGGGGCTGCGGAATTTCAGCGTGTCGCTGAGGATGCAGGACAGCATCGCGCCCTTGATGGCTTCGGGCGCCTGGGCCATGTGCTTGCCGATCATCTTCCACATGATGGTGGCGGTGCAGGCCACGGGCTCGACCCGGATCTCCAGCGGGCCGCGCGTCTCCAGCCCGCCGACAAGGCGGTGGTGGTCGATGATGCTGCGGATGTCGGCGCTGTTGATGCTGGCGGGCAGCTCGGCCGGGTTGTTGGTGTCGACGATGACGACGGGCTGATCGGCCTCGACATCCTCGATGATCTTCGGCGTCTCCAATCCCCAGCGCTTCAGCATGTAGGCCGCTTCGGTATTCGGCTGGCCCAGCAGCGCGGGGGTCGCGTCCACGCCCTTCACCTCGTTCAGATACCACGCCCAGACGATGGGCGATCCGGTGCTGTCGGTGTCGGGCGATGTGTGGCCGAAAACGAGCGTTGTCATGGGCGGCTGTCCTTTGGTGGAGCTTGGGTTGCGGGTTCGGCGCGGGTTATAGTCGCGCGACGCGGGCTTGTCACGCGGGGGCGGCGGGGGCAGGTTGCGCGGCATGACAAAACTGCGCGAAACCAATCTCTACCCGCCGGTCAAGGCATGGCTCCAGGCGCAAGGCTGCACCGTCAAGGGCGAGGTGTCCGCGGCCGATGTCGTCGCGCGCGGCCAAGCCGGGCTAATGATCGTCGAGCTGAAGCTGGGCTTTTCGCTGGTGCTGCTGCAACAGGCGGTGGCGCGGCAGGCGCAGTGCGATGCGGTCTATGTCGCCGTGCCGCGCTGGCGCGGCAAGACAGGCTGGCGCGCGTTCAAGGGCAATGTCGGGCTTTGCCGGCGCCTCGGCCTGGGTGTTCTGTCGGTGGATCTTGAGGGTGGCAAGGTGCAGTGCCATGCGGAACCGGCACCCTTTCGCCCGCGCAAGTCCCCCGCCAAGCGCGCCCGGCTGGAGCGTGAATTCAACGCGCGCAGCGGCGATCCCACGCAAGGCGGCACCAACGGGCAGGTCATGACAGCCTACCGGCAGGACGCGATCGCCTGCGCCGCGTATCTGGCTACCGCGGGGGCGGCGAAGGGGGCGGTGGTAGCGCAGGCTACAGGTGTGGCGCGGGCAACGCGGATCATGGCGGACAACCATCACGGTTGGTTTAGCAAGGTATCGCGCGGGATCTATGCGCTCAGCGAGGCCGGGACCGTCATGTTGGCGAGGCATCGCTCAATTCGGAAGAATTTGCCGCACGAAGCAGTTGACAGCGCGCAAACCTCTGCCTAACTATCCGCCGTTAGCACTCGCCCCAGGTGAGTGCTAACGGTCCGGAACCGGGCCGTAACAACGTAACTTTGAGCTAAGGAGCCTCAGAGATGGCATTTAAACCGCTGCATGACCGCGTCCTCGTTCGCCGCGTTGAAGGCGAAGAGAAAACCAAGGGCGGCCTGATCATTCCCGACAGCGCCAAGGAAAAGCCCAGCGAAGGCGAAATCGTCGCAGTGGGCGACGGTGCCCGCAAGGACAACGGCGAGCTGATCGAGATGGCCGTCAAGGCCGGCGACCGCATCCTGTTCGGCAAGTGGTCCGGCACCGAGATCACGCTCGACGGCGAAGAGCTGCTGATCATGAAGGAAAGCGACATTCTGGGCAAGATGGCCTGAAGTCGCGCTTGACGCGCCCGCCGCCGACACATGGCCGGATGGCACGGCGCTCAACGACCCTGAAACATCCAATCCAAAGGAAATCGAGACATGGCTGCTAAAGACGTGAAATTCGATAGTGAAGCCCGCAACAAGATGCTGCGCGGCGTCAACATCCTGGCCGATGCGGTCAAGGTGACACTGGGCCCGAAAGGCCGCAACGTGGTGCTGGACAAGTCCTTCGGCGCACCGCGCATCACCAAGGACGGCGTCAGCGTCGCCAAGGAAATCGAGCTGGAAGACAAGTTCGAGAACATGGGCGCGCAGATGGTGAAGGAAGTCGCCTCGCGCACCAATGACGAGGCCGGCGACGGCACCACCACCGCGACGGTTCTGGCCCAGGCCATCGTCAAGGAAGGCATGAAATCGGTTGCCGCCGGCATGAACCCGATGGACCTCAAGCGGGGCATCGATCTCGCGACCGCCAAGGTCGTCGAAGAGATCCGCAAGGCGGCACGCGATGTCAGCGACAGCGCCGAAGTCGCGCAGGTCGGCACCATTTCCGCCAATGGCGAAAAGGAAATCGGCCAGCAGATCGCGGACGCGATGCAGAAGGTCGGCAACGAGGGTGTCATCACCGTCGAAGAGAACAAGGGCCTCGAGACCGAGACCGATGTCGTCGAGGGCATGCAGTTCGACCGCGGCTATCTCAGCCCCTATTTCGTGACCAACAGCGACAAGATGGTTGCAGATCTCGAAGACTGCATGATCCTGCTGCACGAGAAGAAACTGTCGAGCCTTCAGCCGATGGTTCCGCTGCTCGAGCAGGTCATCCAGAGCCAGAAGCCGCTGCTGATCATCGCCGAGGATGTCGAGGGCGAGGCCCTGGCCACGCTCGTCGTCAACAAGCTGCGCGGCGGTCTGAAGATCGCGGCCGTCAAGGCACCCGGCTTCGGTGATCGCCGCAAGGCGATGCTGCAGGACATCGCGATCCTGACCGGCGGTCAGGTCATCAGCGAAGACCTGGGCATGAAGCTGGAATCGGTCACGATGGACATGCTGGGGTCGGCCAAGAAGGTCTCGATCACCAAGGATGAGACGACCATCGTCGACGGTGCCGGCGAGAAGGCCGAGATTGAGGCGCGCGTCGCCCAGATCCGCAACCAGATCGAAGAGACCACCAGCGACTACGACAAGGAAAAGCTGCAGGAGCGTGTTGCGAAACTCGCAGGCGGCGTTGCCGTCATCCGCGTCGGCGGCATGACCGAAGTCGAGGTCAAGGAGCGCAAGGACCGCGTCGATGACGCGCTGAACGCGACCCGTGCGGCCGTTCAGGAAGGCATCGTCGTCGGTGGCGGCGTGGCTCTGGTTCAGGCCGGCAAGGTGCTGGAAGGTCTGACGGGCGACAACAACGACCAGACTGTCGGTATCGGCATCGTGCGCAAGGCTCTCGAAGCACCGCTGCGTCAGATCGCCGAGAACGCGGGCGTCGACGGCTCCGTCGTGGCCGGCAAGGTCCGTGAATCCTCCGATCCTAAGTTCGGCTTCAACGCGCAGACGGAAGAATATGGCGACATGTTCAAGTTCGGCGTCATCGACCCCGCCAAGGTCGTGCGTCATGCGCTGCAGGATGCCAGCTCGATCGCCGGCCTTCTGATCACGACCGAGGCCATGGTTGCCGATCGTCCGCAGAAGGACAGCGGTGCCGGTGGCGGCATGCCCGACATGGGCGGTATGGGCGGCATGATGTAAGGTTTTCGCCCAGCGAAAACCGCCAAGGTCCGTCGAATTCGCTTTTGCGAATTCGACGTAGGCGGCAGGCGTCTGGCGCAGCCAAATGCCGACAGCCTTGACCGCCCAAGTCCAAAACTTCAGGGGTCGCCGTATCGGCGGCCCCTGTTCGTGTGAGCTACCCCCCGAAATTCGGACACTGATATAAGCTACGATTTGCAGCCTGCTGATCTTCAACACGAACGGAGATCGGAGATGTCGAAACGCAAGCAGCACGCGCCCGAGTTCAAGGCGAAAGTCGCGCTGGAGGCGTTGAAGGGCGAGGAAACCGCCGCTGATCTGGCGAGCCGGTTCGGGGTGCATCCAACGATGATCCATCAATGGAAGCGGGCGCTGCTCGCAGGCGCCTCCGGTGTGTTCGAGCGCGGGGCCCGGAAAAAACCCGAGATCGACGAGGAGCAGGTAAAGGAACTCCACGCCAAGATCGGGGAGCTGGCTGTGGCCAACTCTTTTTGGAAAGAAAGCTTGTCGCCATCATGGACTGGCATTTACCGGCAGCGGCGTGCCTGCGGTTTGGTTGGCTTCGATCCGCGTGTTTATCGGCGATTACCGACGCGGTCGGAGGATTTTGACCTGCGGGCACGAGTGACGGATCTGTCGTCGGAGCGACGGCGGTTCGGGTATCGGCGCCTGCATGTTCTGCTTCGGCGACAGGGCTGGCAGGTGAACCGGAAGAAGCTGTATCGCATCTATAAGGAGGAGGGCCTCACGGTGCGCAAACGTGGCGGCAGGAAGCGCGCCTTGGGCACCAGAGCGCCAATGGCCATCCCGCAGGGGCCGAACCAGCGGTGGAGCCTGGACTTCGTGTCCGACAGCCTGTCCTGCGGACGCCGGTTCCGGATTCTGAACGTGATCGACGACTTCAGCCGGGAATGTTTGGCTGCCGTTGTCGACACGTCGCTGTCAGGTATCCGGGTTGGCCGCGAACTGGACCGGATCGCCGAGATGCGGGGCTACCCTGCATGGTGGTTAGCGACAACAGGACCGAACTGACCTCGAATACCATCCTGAAGTGGCAAGAGGACCGGAAGGTCGAGTGGCGCTATATCGCGCCGGGCAAGCCCATGCAGAACGGCTTCGTTGAGAGCTTCAACGGTCGGATGCGGGACGAATTGCTGAACGAGCACCTGTTCGACAGCCTGCGCCATGTCCGCAATCTGGTGGCGGCATGGCGCGAGGACTTCAACCATCACCGCCCACACTCAAGCCTCGCTGGCCTGACACCGGCACAGTATGCTAACTGGTCAAAGGAAGACCAAAACCGGAACAGAGCTGACCCCAATTCGCGGACGTCTCAGGGGAGCAGGTCAGGGTGTGTAACGTATCTCCACCCAAACGCGCGTCAGCATGACAGCGCCCGCGACCTCGCAATACTGGCCCGTGGCGTTGATCGGAGGGGCAATTTCATTCACTACGCACCGCCCACCGCACCATTTTCGCACGAGTCTCTGGCGCTCAATGAAGAAATCCGTACTGAACAGGCCAAAGTTTTTGCTAAGGGGGCGCAACGGACCGTATCGTTGTATTGCGCTAAAAGCGCAGCGTGAAGGAGGATTGAACAATGGAACATGTCAGTTTCACTCAGATGAAGGACGGCACCAAGGAGGAGTACGAATTCCTCAACGAGCATGAGATCGATCATACCAGGCACACCGCGCGGCGGCTCCTGACGGCGCTTGTCGACCTGGACAAAAGCCTCTCAGGGTATCAGATCACCCGGTTGGGCCATTCGGTGCAGTCAGCCAGTCGGGCATGGCGTGATGGGGCGGATGTCGACTGGGTTGTCGCGACGCTCCTGCACGATATCGGCGACATCTATGCGCCTTATAATCATGACGAGTATGCCGCCACAATTCTGAAGCCATTTGTCCGCGAACAATGCACCTGGTGCGTCCAGACTCATGGGGATTTTCAGATGGTCTACTACGGCCACCATCTGGGGGCCGACCCGCACAAGCGCGACAAGCATCGCGATAGCCCCTACTTTGACGATTGTGCCGAGTTTTGCGAACGTTGGGATCAGGCGTCATTCGACCCGGACTATGAGAACCTGCCCCTGGAGTTCTTTGCGCCAATGGTAGAAACGGTGTTTGCACGCAAACCTTACGACCCCGAGGTTATCCGCGCCGGCGCTCGCGAGCCTTTGGTTCACCCGGTGGTCGCGGCCACACGTTGATCCAGATGTTTCCTCGCGGAATACGTTGCCGCTTGTCCCAAATCTGTCCGCATTGCTAAACTGGGGTTTGAGGGTAGCATCCGTCAAGCTGGTGTAATTTCCCGGATGGCCTGAGGGCATGATCAGGCGGGTCGAGGCGCCGCCGATCCAGGCTTCCTGGATCACCGCCACCAGCGCCTGCTCCGAGGTTTTGCGGGCCTCAAGGAAACCCGGGAAGTAGCTGCCCTGCCGGAGCTTCGGAACCCGCAGGTTCAGAGTGCCCAGGCGGGTATCGAGGGCGCGATCACGGTATCCGTTGCGCCAAATCGTGCGCTCGCCGCTGCGTTCATGGCGCCCGGCACCGATCAGGCCGTCAACATCGGTCTCCATGATTAGCTGAAGGACGGCTTCGGCGATGCCGCGAAGTAAATCACCCTGATCGTGCTTTGCGAGAAGCTCGGACAGGTCCATGTTGGTTTTGGTCATCGGGGTCTCCATGTGTTCCGTGGTTGAAGTCGCCAAACTCCACCTCGACCACACACCTCGATGGCCACCCAGGATCACACCATTGACGGCGCTGAAATTACACCAGCTCCTCGGACGCTACCGGTTTGCGACGCGCTGTAGTGCGCTCCAACGGTTTGGTCAGAGACAGGCAGGAACGGGATGCTTGTTGAACAACAGGGCCGAGAATTCGCACCTGCCATTCCGAAAGCGAGAACGGGCGGTACTTCGGTTCATAATGCGAAGTTCTCAGTGTTGATACACCCAGACAAGAGGCCGAACCGCGTCAAGTATCGTTCGTCTGGGGCGAAACATGTTTGCAATAGAGCAGGCGCGTTAAATCCGCTGTCTGCCATCCCATCGTCCCCCCGGCCTGTATGTGGGCGGTCTGACCCTTCTCCAGCACTTGCTCACCGCCGCTCCCGGTGAGGGTCAGACGGCCCGCAAGCACATGAACCAACTGGTTAGAGGATGCGGGCATCGAGGGAATGCGCGTTGCAGCCCAGTTGCTGGTGCCGACCTCAAGGGTTCCAGCGGCATTGAGGAAATGCACCTGGTCCGACATGATCGCGCCTTTACCGAGCGCCTCGCCGCGCTCTAGCTCCGGCACTGTGATGCGACGGAGCGACGGATTCTCGGCCTCCTCGGGCACAGGGCCGTCAAGGATCACGAAGAACTTGCGCAGATAATCCGCCTGCTTCCATTGGCACTCGAAGCCCTTGGGAATGACAAATGCATCGCCCGGCGCGATCGTAATTTCGTCGCCGTTCGGCATGGCCAAGATCAACTTGCCTTCCAGTATCAACATGAACTCATCGACCCCGTATGGTCCCATCTTTTCGGTCTGGGCCGTGCAATCCCATACGCCCGAAAGGTATCCGCTGCCTTCCTCCTCATGATAGACATGCCCGTGCTGGACTGGCTCGCCCGAGACGAGGTTTCCGGGATCGATCGGATCCCATTCAGTCATTCCGACCCCCTCGGGCCCGCGATCGTTGAACCGGGTGATGATAGCGTTCTGCGTCATTGTTTGGCTCCTGATGTTGAGGTGGTCGTCGCTGCGGGTAGGTGGTGGCGTCGCATTCCCTTGTGACGCGCGTCACAAGTGGCACAGGCCGCTTGCGGGTCGGCCTGCTGCTTTGCCGCAGGCCACGGGCCGAACGCCATCACCGCCGCAGCAGTGATCGCTGCGCCGGTCAACACAGCACCCAGCGACCGCAGCCTCATGCCGATCCGGTTTCGAGATAGCGCTGCATCGGTGCCGCGCTTTGCGGATCGCCAGCGGCCTCGCGTTCGAGAAAGTCGATGGCCGCTGTTTCATGGGCCGTCAGCACCTTGAGGGCGGGAATATCCGCGGCCGGGGCCATCGCCTCGAGCCGAGCAAAATCGTCCATGTAGGCCGGAAAGCTCTGGCGCATCGCAGCGATCAAGCTATCCCAATCCGCGCTCGCCTTATCAGCTTGCGCGCGGCCCGTGCGGTGCAGCGCTTTGGAGTCTCGCGGAAGGAGGCCGTATTTCAGTAAGAGAGGATGCACGGCTGCAGCGGCATATGTTTCCACGTCGGCCATAAGGCGCATTTTGTCCTTCTGCTCCGGTACGTCCAGCCGGTCCGCGAGAGCCATGAAATAGGCCTCACCCTCGATTTCCTCCTCGTAGTAGAGTTGTAGCGTCTCGAGATAGTCGCGGCTGGGCGCCTTTTGCCCACCAGCCAGATGACGCCCCTCGGAAGTAGCACCTACGTCAACGCGGTCGTGTTTCAGCGGCATATCGACATCCTGCGGAGCATCAAGGTTCCGCGCATAACGGTGTCCGGCATAGACGGCGGCAGCGATGATCGCAGGTGCCTCGCAATCGCCCATCCGCGTCAGGCTGAAGGGCAGCCGGCTGACGTCGCCTTCAACGGTGGCCAGGAGGTCGTGATACAGCGCGTCGTTCGGCACCCGCTGTGTGACCATCACCACGGTTGCGATGGGTAGCGACTTTTCAACGCCAGTATACTGGCAGTTCAGCACTGCCTCAGCCCCGTCGAACTGCACCAGAGAATGCGAGACCTCGATGCCGACGCCGAGCGCCATCAGGTGGCTGCGCACCCGCCAGCGCTCGGTCGTATTGGCCGCCCAAGGCGAGACGACGTCGGCGGGCGTGCAGATCGTGACCTCGGCACCGCTCGCGCGCAGCTTTTCGGCGATGACGCCGCCCAGGTAATAGCCGTCCTCGTCATACACCAGCACCGGGCCCGAGGGTTGCGCGCCATCCATGATGTCATCGGCGGTCAGGATCTCGGGCGAGGTGCCGGGCGCGGCGACGGACACGTAGGTCCGCCCGTCAAATCGCTCCTTGCGCCAATGTGCGCCGGTGGCGATGGCAACATGATCGGCACCCACGTCCATCACGTCCTGAACACCCAGACGACTTTCGCGGAAAACCTCCACGTTCGGAAGATCCAGCAGTTGCTGAGCGCGGTAGTCGCGCACGCGGGCGTATTCGCTCAGCCCCGGCAGCGCCAACTCGCGGGTCACGCGCCCACCAATTTCGCTGCCCGCCTCGGCAAGCGTCACCTTGTAGCCGCGTTTGCCCAGCGCATGGGCGGCCTCCAGTCCCGCGGGACCGGCGCCAACCACCAATACTGATGCGTCCGAGCCCTTTTCCGCGATCTTCTCGGGGTGCCATTCCTTGCGCCACTCCTCACCCATCGTCGGATTTTGAGTGCACCGGATCGACGTACCCAGCGAGTCGCCCGAGTAGCAAATGTTGCAACCAATGCATTCGCGGATCGCCTCCAGATTACCGCTCTCGATCTTGGCGGGCAGGAACGGATCGGCGATCGACGGGCGCGCGGCCCCGATGAAATCGGTAATCCCGCGCTTGAGCTGGCCCACCATCGTATCGGGTGAGGTAAAGCGGCCCACCGTGACGACAGGCTTTGTCGTCATGGATTTGATGAAGCCCATATAGGGCTCCAGCGCGGTGTCGGGGGTAAAGCGCGACACGCCCATCTCGACCCCGTAGTCAGCGATGTTGATGTCCCAGAGGTCCGGCAGCTCGGCCAGAAGCGAGAACATCTCGCGGCGCTCGCCCTCGATGGGGATGCCGTCCTCGCCGATCCGCTCATCCGCGGCAAAACGTACGGCCACGCCGCAGCGATCGCCGACAGCGTCCTTGGTCTCCTCGATCAGCTCTCGCACGAGGCGAACGCGGTTTTCCAGGCTGCCGCCGTATTCGTCGGTACGCGTGTTGATGCGCGGATCGAGGAAATTGGACAGAAGATAGGTATGCGTTGCATAGACATAGACGATGTCGAAGCCCGCATCGCGCGCACGCAGCGCCGCCTTGCGGTGCCAGCGGCGCAGGTTGCGGATATCGGTCTTGTCCATCGCGCGGGTCTGGAACGGGTGCCCGACGCCGTTAGGCAGGGACGCCACGTCCATCGCAACTTCGCGCGTCAGAAGATTGATGGTGCGCGCGCCTCCATACCAAAGTTCGGCCCCGGCCAGCGCGCCATGTGCATGCACCTTTTCGGTCATCAGCGCGTGCGCCCTGATATCACTGTCATCCCAAAGCGAGGCGGAAAGATGCGGGGTATCATCGGACGACGGATGGATGGAATTGTATTCGGTGCAGACCACGCCCCAGCCGCCCTCGGCCTTGACCTCGCGCATCGCGGCCAGGGTACGGGGCCGCGTATAACCCATGCCGGTGCAATGCGGCACCTGATAAAAACGGTTCTTGGCCGTGACAGGGCCAATCTGCATGGGCTCGAACAGGACGTCGTATCGTGGATCGCGGGTCATGTCATTTCACTCCTGTCAGGGGGCCGGCGCGTCGCCGGGCGCAATGAACTGTCGGCGGAATGGAACGCCGTCACCCGGCGTGGTGCCAGCCTGGCGTGCATAGCGGTGTCCGCTATGCACCGCGGCGGCAATGGTGGCGGGCGCGAGGCAGTCGCCGATGCGGGTCAGGGACTTCAGCCCCTTGTCCTCAAGCGCGGCATAGAGATCATCGACCGGAACGCGCATGGTCACAAGGACACTGGCCGCGCAGTCCAGCGTCTCTGCCGCGCCGGAATAGATGCATTCCAGATCCGCCGCGCCCTTGCGCAGCGCGGTGACGTTCCGCGACGTGACGATGCGCACGCCAAGTTCGATCAGGCGCGCCTGGATGACGTGCTGCTCCAGCGTGTTATGCGTCCAGGATGCAACCTCGGGCGCGGGGGTGACATAGATTACCTCGGCGCCGGTGCCGCGCAGCTTTTCTGCCAGGACGGAGCCCATGTAATAGTGGTCGTCATCGAAGACGAGCACCGGCCCGTCGGGCGCCGCGCCATCCATGATGTCGTCCGGAGTCAGGACCACCGCATCCTCCGCGATGTCGATCCCGGTCGGATTGGCCCGGCCCACGCCGTCGGCGGTCCATTTCGCGCCGGTCGCCAGCACGACGTGATCGGCGCCGAATTCCATGACCTCCTGCGCGCTCAGCGCGCTTTCGAGATAGCAGTTCACATTGGCAAGCTGGCTGATCTGATAGCTGCGGTAATCCGCGACACGGCCCCATTCGGCAAGGCCCGGCAACTGCCGCTCGCGCGCGACACGGCCGCCCAGCGTATCGCCCGCCTCGGCCACCGTGACGTCATAGCCCCGCCGCCCCAGCGACAGCGCCGCCTCGAGGCCGGCAGGCCCGCCGCCGACGATCAGGTAGCTTTCAGCCTCGGTCTTCTCGGCGATCTTCTCGGGATGCCAGCCGCTGCGCCACTCCTCTCCCATGGTGGGATTCTGGGTGCAGCGGATGGGCACGCTGTGATGGTCGCCCGACACGCAGATGTTGCAGCCGATGCACTCGCGGATATCCTCAATCCGGCCTTCCTCGATCTTTTTCGGCAAGAACGGATCGGCAATCGAGGGCCGCGCCGCCCCAATGAAGTCGAGCACGCCGTTCTTGATGAGCGAAACCATCGCATCGGGGCTGGTATAGCGCCCGACGCCCACGACGGGCCTGGATGTGACCTGCTTGACGAAAGAGATGTATTCATCCTGATACCCCTGCGCCTTGAAGCGCGAGGTGGCGCTGTCATTCTCCCAGGTGCTGAGGTTCACGTCCCAAAGGTCCGGGATCTCCGCCAGCATCTCGACCAGATCCCGGCCCTCGCCGTCGCTGGTGAAGCCAGCAGGCCCCATCAGCTCTTCGACGGCAAAGCGCAGCGCCACACCGCAACGGTCGCCGACCGCCTCTTTCGTATCCTCCAGCACCTCGCGCAGCAGGCGCGCACGGTTTTCCAGGCTGCCGCCGTATTCGTCGCTCCGGTGATTGCGCTGGCGCGAAAGGAAATGTGAGATCGTCGAAAGCTGGTGGCCCGCATAGACATAGACGATGTCAAAGCCCGCATCGCGTGCGCGCAGCGCTGCCGTACGGTGCCAGCGTCGCAGTGCGCGAATGTCGCTTTTGTCCATGGCGCGAGCCTGAAGCGGGTCCGGCAGCGCGATGGGGGCGTGCGACGGCGCCATCGGCGGCAGGCGGCTGAAGCGGTTGGCAGCCATCAGCCCGGCATAGTTCAGCTCTGCCCCCGCGAGACTGCCGAATTCGTGGATGCCGTCGCACATGCGCGCCAGCACGGGCATATCGCGATCATCCCAGAGCCGCCCGCCCGACCAGGGCGCATGTTCGGCGGTCGGGTGGATCTCGATTTCTTCGGTGCAGACCACCGCCCAACCACCCTCGGCCTTGGTGCGGCGCATCTCGGCCATGCTCTCGGGGAAAACGCGGCCCATGCCGTTGCAATGGGGCACCTGGTAAAAGCGGTTGCGCGCCGTGACCGGGCCGATCTTGACCGGCTCGAAGAGGCAATCGTATCTGGGATCGCGTGTCATGTCGCCTCCTTCAGGCCAGCGCCGGCAATTCGCGGCGGAAGGGGGTCCCCTCGACCACCGGCTCGCCCAACTCGCGCGCATAGCGGTGCCCGGCATAGATCGAAGCCGCGATGGTGCCGGGCGCAAGGCAATCGCCGATCCGCGTCAGCGTCTTCGGCATCGCGGCTCCCTCAGCGCCCAGCGCGGCGAGTTCGTGATAAAGCGCATCGTCCGGCTCGCGCATCGTCACCAGAACGGCGGTGCCGCAGGCAATGTCATGGGTCTTGCCGGTATAAACGCATTCCAGCCGCGCGTGATCCGCGCCCAGCGCAGACAGGTTGTGCAGCGCCTTGATCGTCACGCCCATTTCCATCAGGCGGGTCTGGATGCGCTCCTGCTCCATCGTGTTGTGGGTCCAGTGCGACACATCGGCGAGCGGCGTCACGTATGTCACGTCGTGCCCCGCGCCGCGCAACTTTTCGGCCAAGATGCCGGCCATGAAATAATAGTCGTCATCAAAGATCACGACGGGCCCCTCGGGGGTCTTGCCGGCCATGATCTCATCAGGCGTCATGATCCGCGTGCCATCCTCAGCAGGGATCCCCTGCCGGTTGGTGCGGCCGATGCCATGGGCCGCCCAGTGCGATCCGGTAGCGATGGCTACGTGATCGGCTTCGAATTCCAACACTTCGCGCGCGCTCAGACGGCTTTCCAGATAGAGCGCGACATTGGGCATCTGGCTGATCTGGTAGTCCCGATAATCCACTGCTCGCTTCCACTGGGCAAGGCCCGGCAGGCGGCTGACGCGGGTGGCGTGGCCGCCCACCTCGCTGCCCGCCTCGGCCAGCGTCACCTCATAGCCGCGCTTGCCCAGCGCATGCGCCGCCTCGATCCCGGCGGGGCCGGAGCCGACGACCAGCACGGTCTCTTCAGCCGATTTCCGAGCGATCTTTTCGGGATGCCAGCCGCGGCGCCATTCCTCGCCCATGGTGGGATTCTGCGTGCAGCGGAGCGGAACGCAGAGGAAATCGGCGGTCACGCAGATGTTGCAGCCGATGCACTCGCGGATGTCCTCGATGCGGCCTTCCTCGATCTTCTTGGGCAGGAACGGGTCTGCGATGGAGGGGCGTGCGGCACCGATGAAATCCAGCACTCCCTTCTTGACCAGCGACACCATCGTGTCGGGCGATGTAAACCTGCCCACACCGACCACCGGCTTGGACGTAAGGCCTTTCACGAAAGAGATGTATTCGTTCTGGAACCCCTCATCCGTAAACCGCGAGGTGGCGCTGTCATTCTCCCAGCCGCTGACGTTGACGTCCCACAGGTCCGGCATCTCGGCCAGCATCTCGACGATCTCGCGGCCCTCGGCATTTGCCGTGATGCCGCCCGTGCCTTTCATTTCGTCAACAGCGAGGCGGATGGCCACGGCGCAGGTATCGCCGACAGCCTCTTTCGTATCCTCCAGAACCTCGCGCATCAGGCGCACGCGGTTTTCCAGGCTGCCGCCGTATTCATCCGTCCGGTCGTTGCGATCACGGGTCAGGAAATGCATCAGCGTGGTCATGTCGTGACCCGCATAGACATAGACTATATCGAACCCCGCCCTCCTGGAGCGAAGGGCCGCATCGACATGCATCTTGCGAAACGCCTTGATATCGGCCTTGTCCATGACGCGCGACTGGACCGGCTCGAGCAGGTCGATCGGTCGGCCCGATGGGCCGATGGGCACTTCGCGGCTGTAGTTGTTGGCGGCCCCCATCCCCAGATGAGCCAGCTCGATGCCGGCAAGCGCGCCGTGGACGTGAACCCGGTCGGCCATGCGCGCCAGCGCGGGGATGTCATCGTCATCCCAAAGACGCGCCTCGATCACGCCGCTCAATTCGGAGGTGTGATGGATTTCCGCCTCTTCGGTGTTGACCACGCCCCAGCCACCCTCGGCCTTGATGCCGCGCATCTCGGCGATGCTGGACGGGTATTGATGGCCCATGCCGTTGCAATGGGGCACCTGGTAGAACCGGTTGGGCGCGGTGACGGGGCCGATGCGGACCGGCTCGAACAGGATGTCATAACGGGGATCGCGTGTCATGGGTCAGTCTTCCAGAAGTTGGGGGTCGAAGGTGGCGGCATGCTGCGGGAACGTGGCGGCGAGATAACCGCGCACGCGGCGCATGGTAGCCTGGCGCGTAAAGACCTTGGGGTAGACCAGGATATTCAGGCAGAACCCGTCATAAAGCGCCTCAAGCGTCATCGAGACCTCCTCTGGAGCGACGCCGTCATAGCTGCCCTCATCGATGATCTGACGGCATAGCGCGACCGAGATATCCACACGTTGACCATCCATTTCGGACATGATCGCGCGATAGGAGGCGCGGTGCGCGGCCTCGCCGTAGAAGGCAAACCAGACGGTCAGCTTTTTTGTGTTACAAATATTGGGATGGAAATGTGCATCGACGATGGCAAGCAGTTTGGACGCGGGATCCAGATCGGCATTGTCCACGCTGTTGCGCCACTGCTCGTGATGTTCCTTTCCGAGGTAGCGCAGTGTTTCCTCCAGCAGAGTCTGCTTGGTTTGGAAATGGAAATTCACCGTGCCTGTGGATAGGCCCGCCAGGCCCGTCACCGTCTGCGTGGTGGTGCCGGAGATACCGTATTTCGAGATAGACGTGATCGCTGCCTCGATCAGCTGCTGTCGACGGACCTCCTTGCGGGCGGTCCGGCCGACTTCGCTGTTGAGTTTTGCCGCCGCGGCGGTTGGCTTGATCATCGCCCCCTCCGTATGTTGCCTTCGCCCGGATCAGGAAGTGGATTGTTGATCTCGGCCTTCGACATGATTTCAAGTGTCCCGCAGCAGCAGGACCGACGCGCGGCTCCAGGTCAGCCAGACCTTGCCTTTCTCGGGGCTGGGCAGCGAGGCATGTTCGCGGTTCTGCGCCGAAACGGCGACCGGCTGCTCGCGCCCATTCAGCGAGACGAAGAAGTGACTGCGCTCACCCAGATAAGCGGTGTTGACCAATTGCCCCTCGACTGCACCGTCGTCCCCGGCAGGCCGCCGGGGACTGATTTCCAGTTTTTCAGGGCGAATTGCCGCCTGCACCCGCTCGCCCTCGGTGAAGCGGCGCGTGCCCTGATCGCCCGCGTCGATGCGCCCCAACCCTTCCGCCTCGACAATGACGGATCCGCCGGAAACCTCGCTGATGCGCGCGTCAAAGAAGTTCATCGTGCCGATGAACGACGCCACCTGCCGACTTTGCGGACGCTCGTAAAGGCCGGTGGGCGTGTCGAGTTGCAGCACCCTGCCTTGTGACATCACCGCGATGCGGTCCGACAGGGTCAGCGCCTCTTCCTGGTCATGGGTGACAAAGACAAACGTGATGCCGACGGTTCGTTGAAGATCGCGGAGCTCCAGCTGCATCTGCTCGCGCAGTTGCTTGTCCAACGCCCCCAGAGGTTCGTCCAGCAGCAGCACCTTGGGCCGCAGGATCAGCGCGCGCGCCAGCGCGATGCGCTGGCGTTGCCCGCCCGAAAGCTCATTCGCCTTGCGGTCGCCATAGTCGGGCAGCTTGATCAGATCCAGCATCTCATCGACCATCTCGGCGCGGCGGGCCTTGCTCAGCCGCTGCTTGCGCAAACCATACGCGATGTTGTCACGCACGTTGAGATGCGGGAAAATCGCGTAATTCTGGAACACCATGTTCACCGGCCGCATGTGCGGCGGCACGTCCGACATCTCGTTTCCGTCGATCTTCAACTCGCCCGAGCTGGGATTCTCGAACCCGGCGAGTATCCGCAGCAGGGTCGTCTTGCCGCAGCCCGACGAGCCCAGGAGCGAGAAGAATTCGCCATGTCCGATGTCGATCGAGATATCGTCGAGGGCCTGGAACTTGCCGAAATACTTGTCGACGCTCCGGATCGAGATAAAGGCTTGGTCGCTCACGTTTCGTCCCTTTTCAATGCTTTGATCTGAACATCCCGGTTGACCCACTGGCTGATGAACACGATGACGAACGACGCCGCGATGATGATCGACGACAGGGCCAGGATGGACGGGAATTCCTGCGGAAAGCGAAGCTGACCCCAGATGTACATCGGCAGTGTCGGCTCGGTCCCGCTGAGGAAGAACGCCATGATGAATTCGTCGAATGAGACGGTGAAGGTCAGCATCAGACTGGCCACCACGCCCGGAAAGACCATCGGCAGCGTTACGCGCCAGAAGGTCCAGAGCGCGTTCTCGCCGAGATCCGCCGACGCCTCCTCGATCGAGCGATCAAAGCCCTCGAAGCGCGGGATGAGCGTGGCGATCGAAAATGGCAGGCAAATGATCAGGTGCCCCATACCGACAGTATAGAGGGACAGCGGCACGCCCAGACGGCTGAACAGCACCAGGAGTGCCACGCCAAAGATGATCAGCGGCACGACGAGCGGCAGCATGATGAAACCCACGATGGGCCCACGCCCCGGCAACCGGTAGCGGGTGATCGCCTTGGCTGCAAAGACGCCCAGGAGTGTCGACAGGATCGACACGCTAACCCCGATCTTGACGCTGTTCATGAGCGCGTTCCAGACTGGCTCGCGTTGGAAGAGGTCGCCATACCATTCCAGGGTAAACCCGGTCAGCGGAAACTTGACGTAAATCGAGTCGTTGAAGCTGAACAGTGGCAGGAAGAGAACCGGCACGTAAAGGACGATCAGAAACACCGCCGCATAGAGCTGAAGGGGCCTGTTCGGCCGCCTGATATATGATCCTGAGCTCATGAAATTCGCTTTCTGACAAAGAGGGTCAGCACGATGAAGCCTGCGCAGATCGCCGCGATGCACAGCATCAAGGAGATCGACAGCGCCGCCCCCATCGGCCAGTTGTTGATCGCGCCGAACTGCTTCTGGATCAGGTTGCCGATCATCGTGCCGTCAGGCCCGCCCAAGAGCGCGGGGGTGATGTAATCGCCCGTCGTCGGAATGAAGATCAGCAGGCTCGCCGATATCACGCCGGGCAGCGACAGCGGCAATGTCACGCGCAGGAACCGCATCACCGGCCCGTCGCCAAGGTCTGTCGCCGCCTCCAGCAGCGAGCGGTCGATCTTCTCCAGCGAGACGTAGAGCGGCAAGATCGCAAAGGCGGCCCAGGCGTGGGCCAGCGTGATGACGACCGCGGACTGGCTGTAGAGCAAAAATTCCAGCGGGGCATCGACCAGTCCGACCGACATCAGCGCCGAATTGATCACCCCCTCGTATCCCAGCACCACCTTCCACGCGAACACGCGCAGAAGGTAGCTGGTCCAGAAGGGGAGCGTCATCAGCACGATCCACATCATCTTGTTTCGATGAACGTGGAAAGCGACATAATACGCCATCGGATAGCACAGGATGACGGTCGCCACCGTCGCCAACCCCGAGATGTAGAGCGAGCGTTCAAGAAGAGCCCGATAGATCGGGCGCTCCAACATGTCGCGGTAGTTTCCCAGAGTCCAGGTCGTGTCGAAATCGAAGCCGGACTGGGTCCAAAAGCTCATCACCACCAAGATACCGAAGGGGATCAGGATGATGACGCCCATGAAGATCAGCGTCGGCGACAGCAGAGTGTAGCCGCGGAGCGCTTCCGATCGGTGCATCATCCTGGTGATGATGCCGGGGCGCTTTTGCGACGCGGAGCTGGACGTGTGGAAATCCTGCAGGATCTGCTCACTCATGAGGATATGCGCCTCGTCTGGGATGCGGGGAGGACGGATCCGCTCCGGCGCAAGGCCGGAGCGGTGGTTTTGCAATTGAAGCGGGAATGAACGGCAAGGCTTCAGAAGCCTGCCTTGATCTCTTCAAAGAGGCCGTTCATCTTGGTTTCCCATTCCTGCGACTGCGGGATCTGGAAATGGCCGGCTTCCAGGACTTCCTGCGGATTCTTGCTCAATCCCAGGCCGGCCAGCATCTCTTGATCGAAGGATTCGAACGCCTTGGCGTTGGAATGACCATAGCCGTAATCGTTGATCATGAACTTGCCCGCCTCGACGCTGAGCAGCGAGTCGATCACATCGTAGGCCTTTTCCAGATGCGGCGCGTCCTTGTGGATCACCAGACCGCAGACCCAGGTCAGCGCGCCCTCCTTCGGGTCTGCGAAGGCGACGGGCACGCCCTCGGCCTTGAGCTGCGTCGCAGACGAGGCCCATGTCATCGCCGCGACCATCTCGCCCGAGGACAGCGCCTGCTCCAGCGTGGTCGTGTCGTCGGTATAGGTGCGGATCAGGGGTCGCTGCTCGCGCATGACGGCGGCGATCTTGTCAAAGGCTTCGGGGGTGGCGATATTCTCGAAATCGACGCCCGCCTTGATTGCGCCACACCACCAGGCATCCCCGCCCGAGGCCAGACTGCCAAGACGGTTCTTGTAGCGCTTGTCCCAGAGCATGTCCCAGCTCTCCTCGCCTTCCAACTCGAAAAGGTCGGTGCGATAGGTGATCGAGGTGCGCCCCCAGTCGAAAGGCGCGAGCCAGATCTTACCGTCCCCGGCATCGTTGCCGGTCAGGTCCACGAGGCCGGGCAGGACATCAGGCCAATGGCTGAGGCGCGACGGGTCGATCGGCTGGAAAAGGCCACTTTCCACCCAGCGCGGCAAACTCTGGTTGCAGGGATGCGAGACGTCGACGACAAAGCCGCCCCGCATTTTGGTCAGGGCCTCCTCCGAGCCGCCAAAGACCGCGAAATTGGGCAGTGCCCCGTTCTTTTCTTTGTATTCGCCAAAAAGCTCGGGGATATCGTAGCCGCCCCAAGTAAAAAAAGTCGCCTGCGCATTATCCTGCGCACCAGCCAGCCTCGCCCCCATCGGCACCGCGGTCACGCCAATACCCGCTGCCAGCAGCGAACGCGTGAAAGCGCGGCGGCTCAGCTTGCCTTCCTTCATTGATCCCAGTTGGTCGAGAACGTCCATTTACATCTCCCTGATGTGACTGGCCTGGCTCTTCTCCGGTATCTTCGATACTTCCTGATCGGCCTCCGCCATGATTGGCGCGCGAGTACCCGCGACGCCGAAGCAATGACCGAGTGCTGCAATACGCGTTCGAAGAAAAGGTTAATAAACCTGCACTAAATGGTCATTCATTCAATGATGGAATCAGATGTGGCATCCTGTCAAGGTTTTGATGGGCGCGTGGGAAAGGGCACCCGCTCGGTCTGGCAATTGGCGGTAGGCGCGGCAAAGGGATGTGACCGGTTACGACCCCATCCGGCTGATGCGACAAGTGGCTTTAACAAAAATGAAAACGTACGCTGGGTTGAAGCGGTCGACCCGCCAGTCTGACGCACGTAATCCGGGCCATTTTGCTGTCTGTCACACGGCTACAAGTTAGGCATCAAGCTTTGCACTTGATCGAGAGGACATTATCGAGAAGGTTTTTCTTGGAGAGGCAAGGATTGGCAACGACAACGCGACGGCGTCCATCATGCCGTTCTCGCGTGAATTTCCTCAGAGCAACTACAACATCGAGAAAGCGAAGGAGCATTCGGCCAAGGCTTGCCTCCGTGCCTGATCTGGAAGTTGGATGGCTGGACGGCATCATGGCCAAACGAACCGCCCAAGTATGATGTGGGAAACGAGTCCCGGGCACTCCGAATTCCCAAAGGCGTAGCGATCTCGTAGCTTGTGACTGGCTGGGGGGTCATCAGGAGAGATGTGATGAGTGAGTCCGTATCGGCTCTTTTGTACCCTCGAACGATAGCGATTGTTGGTGCGAGCCCCAAAGAGGGTAGCTTTGGCGATCGCCTTTTACGCTCGATCCGCTCCCTCGGCTTCGAGGGGGAACTGGCGCTGGTCAATCCACGCTATGACAGTATTGCCGAGATGCCTTGTTATGCGAGCATCGCCGATGTGCCCAACCCGGTCGACTGCGCCGCCTTCGCCGTCGGGGACGGCCACCTGGTAGCTGCCGTGTCCGAGGCTGTCGCGGCAGGGGTACGCGGCGCGGTGATGTTCGGACGTGCGCACGGGAGCGAGGCGGGACGCCCGCGCGCTGATATCATTCGCGAGATAGCCCATGATGCAGGCATGGCGATTTGCGGTGCGAACTGCATGGGGTTCGTGAACCTGACCAACAAACTTCAAGTGACCGGTTTGCACTTCAATAGTTTGCCCGAACCTTCTGGTGTGGCGGTGATTTCCCACTCTGGCTCGACATGGTCGGGACTGGTCGGCAACGCGCGCCAGATCGGCTTCGACATCGCGATTTCGGCGGGGCAGGAGCTTGCGACCGGGGTGGCCGATTACATCCGCTTCCTGATCGAGAAGCCGGAGATCCGCGTGATCACCTGCATCCTCGAGACGATCCGCGATCCCGCGGGATTTGTCGCCGCGGCTGAACTGGCCGCGGCGAAGGGCGTGCCGATCGTCATGCTGAAACTTGGCCGCAGCGAAGCCGCCAAGAAGTTCGCGATTTCGCATTCCGGTGCGCTCTCGGGCTCGAACGCGGCATATGACGCCGTGTTCGAACGGCACGGCATCATTCAGGTCACCAATCTGGATGAGCTTCTGGACACGGTCGAGTTGTTGACCCTGCCGCGCAGGATGTCGGCTTCGGGTGTCGCCCTCGGCACCGACTCCGGCGGAGAACGGCAGCTGATCTCGGATATCGCCGCCGATGTCGGCTTGTCCTTCTCGCCGCTCTCATCCGCCACGATCGAAGCGGTGGAAAGCTATCTCGATCCGGGGATGGAGGCGACCAATCCGCTGGACTACTGGGGCGATGGGGCAGATGTCATCGCCCCGGTATTGATCGAAATGTCAAAGGATCCCGCGATTGGCATCATCGTCATGGCGACGAACATGTTGCCCGGCCGCGCGTTTGCGGAGATGTCAGCGGCGGCGATCCGCGTCGTTCATGATACGACCGATAAACCCGTGGCCGTCTTGGGCAACATCTCGACCGCCATGTCGCCGGCCATTACCGCTGACTTGCGCAGCCGTGGCATCGCCGTCTTGATGGGGACGGTCAGCGGATTGTCCGCGCTGGCCCATGTGCAGCGCTACCAGTTTGATCGCCCAAAACAGGATCGGATCGCGACAAATCCGCTTACCGCGGCCGCGCACCATATCCTCACAAGCGCTCAGCAGGATGTCCTGCGCAGCGCGTCCGGGTTCCGCCTTTTGGAGGAAGCGGGTATACCGGTGGTACCATTTGCGGATGTCACGAAAGCCGAGGATATCGATGCCTTTGCGATGCGCCATGGTTGGCCCGTGGTACTGAAGATCGACGATCCGAATATCCCGCATAAGTCCGATCAGGGAGGGGTCTGTGTCGGTTTGAAAGATGCGCAGGAGGCCGAAGCCGCCTGGCGAAACCTGGGACTGCGTCATCCCAATGCGCCGATCATCGTGCAGGCCATGGCCGGTGGGACCGAGGTGATCCTTGGCATGACAACCGATCCCGACTTCGGCCCGCTGATCACCCTTGGTCTGGGCGGCGTGTTTGCCGAAACCCTTCGCGACACGACGACATTGTTGCCGCCAGTCAGCCCCGCAATGGCGCGCAAAGCCCTCGAAAAGCTCAGGCTTTTTCCGCTTCTGACCGGTGCGCGCGGGCGTGAGCATGTTGATCTGGATGCACTTTGCCATTTGATATTTCAGTTTAGTGCCTTCGCGGCCGAGGCGGGGGAGCAGTTTCTTGAGTTTGAAATCAATCCGGTAATTGCCGGACCGAACGGCGCCATGGCGGTCGATTGCCTCGCGCTGCGTAAGACAGGGGGCTTAGTCGATGGCTGATGATTACGAAACGTTACGGGTCGAAGTCTCGGATGAGGGCGTTGTGCATATTATCCTGAACCGCCCAAGAGTTCTGAACGCGATCAACACGGTGATGATCAGGGAGGTGAACGAGGTACTGCGCTCTCTGGAGCGCGACCCGCAAACGCGGTGTTTCGTGCTTTCAGGCGAGGGCCGCTCCTTCTGCGCAGGCTTCGATCTCAAGGAATCTGCCGCGGCAGGCGATCGTACAGCCCAGGATTGGCGGCGTGTGCTGGAGGCTGATTTTGAATTTATAATGCAGTTCTGGGATTGCCCCAAACCAACGATTTCAGCCATTCACGGCCATTGCATTGGTGGCGGGCTGGAATTGGCAATGGCCTGCGACATCGCTGTCGCCGGAGCGGATGCAATTTTTGGCGAGCCTGAAGTTCGGTTCGGATCGGGGATCGTGGCGATGCTGCTGCCTTGGATGGTCAGCCCGAAGCATGCCAAGGATATCTTGCTGACCGGCAACGATCAGTTATCCGCGAGCCGCGCCGCCGAGATCGGGCTTGTGACGGAAACGGTCGAGGCAGGCCGCCACGTTGAACGCGCGCTCGAGAAGGCGCGAGAGATTGTCGCCGCAGCACCATTGGCCATCGAACTGACAAAACGTGCCATCAACCGAGGGTACGACTTGCGCGGCATGCGCAGTGCCCTTCTCGCGGCGGTCGAAACAGACATCATCATCGAAACATCTGGTGGTGCGGAGCGCTCCGAGTTCAATCGGATCCGCAAGGAGGAGGGTCTCAAGGCTGCCATCGCGTGGCGCAACAGCCGTTGAGGGGGATTTGTCAGAAGAAACTCGTTTGAGCCGGGCGGGGCCGTTTCGAAGTCTCGCCGGATAACAAGACGCAGCCCATTTCGATACTTCAGAACCAACCCTGAGGGGCTCTGTTGCACGATGGCGTGACGTCAGAGGAACGGGCCCGGATCAAGAACCTGGAACGAAAGGTGCGGGAGCTTCGGCAAGCGAACGAGATCCTCAAGAAGGCAAGCGCGCATTTTGCCCAGGCGGAGCTCGACCGCCCACTGAAACGATGCCCACCGGCAGGGACCTCACCTCTGCCACTGTAAATACGTTTGACTTGGCCATTGATGTATCTCCTTTATCATCTACGATCTCAACTGACACTGCCCGGAATTTCCTGGAACACAGTGACACCTTAAGCCATTGAAATTAAAGGAAATTAAAAGCGGTTTGAGACGTCATGAGATCGCATGACACAAGGACGATACCCCCTCCGGCGGAGCATTTTTGGAAAGATGAAAGCGGGCGCTCATCGCCCCCGCCACGCATTTCGCTATTGCGGTTTTTCGATCGCGGTCACCTCCAGCTCGACGGTGCCGCTGGGGCGCGGCCATTCGACGACATCGCCGATTTCCGCCTCCAGCAGCGCGCGCGCCAGTGGTGAGGGGGCGGCGATGAGGCCCTCGTCGGGGTCGGCCTCGTCCTCGCCGACGATGGTATAGCACGCGGTCTTGCCATCCTTGTCGACCACCGTGACCCGCGCGCCGAACTGCACATGCGGATAGGCGCCGTGGGGCGGTTCGACCAGTATGGCCGAGGCAAGCCGCGCCTCGAAATAGCGCAGATCGCGCTCGGCCACGGCCAGCAGATACAGCGCTTCGGGATCCTCCTCGACGCCGCGCAGGCGGTCGATCTCGGCCTCCAGCGCCTCGACGCGGGCCTCGAGCTGGGCGTGCCCGCGGGGTGTGACGTGGTTGGGATGGGGCGAAACCGGCAGGTCGTCCAGCCGCTGGGGCGTGATGCTGCCATCTTCTTCTTTGGTAAAGGCTTTGTTCATCGGTGCTAATCCACTATCTGTTCGAGAGGATCATATCCGACTTCTTTCGAAAAAGCGATCCTGCGCAGACTGTCCGGTTTCAGGCGGATGTCCGGCAATTCCGCCTCGGTGAACCAGCGGCGGCGGGTGACAATGCCCTCGGGGTCGCGCCAGCCGGGGTCGAGCGCGCCGCCGGCAAGCGTGCAGCGGAAAAAGATCTCGACCTGGTGGAAATCGCGCTCCGGCGCGTGGAATTCATTGACAAGGCAGGGCGCGCCGACCGCGATCCGCAGCCCCGTTTCCTCATGCACCTCGCGGGCGAGGCCGTCGGCCAGGCTCTCGTGCATCATCGCGCCGCCGCCGGGAGCGCACCAAAGATCGCTGGCCGGGCCGGGCCAGGCGTTGACCAGCAAAAGGCGCGACTCGAAGATCAGCACCGCGCGGGCTGCAAGGCGGATGGGCATGAGCGGGCTTTCAGCTATGGATGCGGCACAAGTGGCCTTTCGGTGGGCGCAGTTTGCGCATATCTGCTGAAGGATGAAAACCGCCCTCGTCATACTGGCGCTTGCGCTGCCCGCACCGGCCCTGGCCGATTGCGCGGTTCTGCTGCACGGTCTGGCGCGCAGCAACGCGTCGTTCCTCGTGATGGGTGAGATGCTGGAAACGGCCGGGTATCAGGTGGTGGTCCCCTCCTATCCGTCGACCGAGGCGCGCATCACGCAGCTTGCGGACGAGGTGCTGCCCGATGCCGTCGCCGCCTGCGGGGGCCAGACGGTGCATTTCGTCACCCATTCCATGGGCGGCATCCTGCTGCGCGCGTGGCTTCCCGCGCACCGGCCAGAGAAGCTGGGCCGCGTGGTGATGCTGGGCCCGCCCAACCACGGCAGTCAGGTGGTGGACGAGCTGGGCGGGCTGGAGCTGTTCGAATGGTTGAACGGGCCGGCCGGGATGCAGCTGGACACCGGGCCCGACACCTTCACCGAAAGCCTGCCGCCCGTGGATTTCGAGTTGGGGGTGATCGCCGGCACCCGTTCGCTGAACCCCTATTTCTCGCTGCTGCTGGAGGGGGCGGACGATGGCAAGGTCTCGGTCGCGTCGACAAGGGTGGAGGGCATGGCCGATCATATCGAGCTGCCGGTCACGCACACATTCATGATGAACAACCCGATGGTGATCGCGCAGGTCGAACATTTCCTGACGAACGGTGCCTTCAATCACGATATGGATTTGGGCGATCTTCTCTGGTGGGGCAGATGAGCCTGAGGCTGGAGCTGCGCTGCGCCGATGTGCTGCATCCCGGCGGGCTGTCGCGGGCGCCGCTGGCCATTGACGGCGCACACATCGGGACGGGCGGCGGGCGCGCCGTGGACCTGAGCGGCTTCACCGTTCTGCCGGGCATTGTCGACATCCACGGCGACGGGTTCGAGCGGCATCTCGCCCCCCGGCGCGGCGCGATGAAGGATATCGGCGCGGGCCTTTTCGCCGCCGAGGCCGAACTGGCGGCGAATGGCATCACCACCGCCGTCCTCGCGCAGTTCTACAGTTGGGAGGCCGGGATGCGCGGCCCCGGCTTTGCCGCTTCGGTGATGGAGGGGCTGGCGCGGATGCGCGGCAGCGTCGTGACGGACCTGCGGCCGCAATTGCGGTTCGAGATCTGCATGGTCGACGATTACGACGCTGTTTTCGCCTTCATTCAGCGGCACGGGATCGGCTTTGTCGTCTTCAACGATCACCTGCCGCACGCGGCGCTGGAGGCGGGCAAGCGGCCGCCGCGCCTGACGGGGCAGGCCCTGCGCATCGGGCGGAGCCCCGAGCGGCATCTGGAGATCATGCAGGCGCTGCACGCCGGGATGGACCGCGTGCCCGAGGCGCTGGCGCGGCTGACAAACCGTCTGGCGGTGGCGGGCGTCGCGATGGGCAGCCATGACGACCGCACCGCCGCTGGCCGCGCCGATTGGCGCGCGATGGGCGTGACGATTGCCGAGTTTCCGGAAACGATGGAGGCGGCCGAAGCCGCGCAGGCAGGCGGCGATGCGGTGGTCATGGGCGCGCCCAACGTGGTGCGGGGCGGCTCGCACAACGGCAATGCCAGCGCCATCGACATGGCGGCGACGGGCTGTATCGACGCGCTCGCCTCCGACTACCACTACCCGTCGCTGCGGCGGGCGGCGTTCCTGCTGGCCGATGCGGGGATCGGCGATCTGGCCGCGGCCTGGAACCTTGTCTCCAAGAGGCCGGCGCAGGTTCTGGGGCTGACGGACCGCGGCGATCTGGCACCGGGGCAGCGGGCCGATCTGGTCATCCTCGACAGCGCCAGCCGGCAGGTGGCGGCGACATTCTCGGGCGGGCGGATCAGCTACATGGCGGGCGCGGCGGCCGAGCGGTTCCTGTCGTGACGGGCGGCGCCGGCGGTCGGCAATTCCTTGCAAGGATGCGGCACAGCCACCTTCCGATTCGTTTCATTGTTGCCTATCGTGACACAAAAGAAAAAACCGAGGGGCAGGCGATGAAAGTCACGACATTGATCGGCGGTGCGTTGGCCGTATGGGTTGCACAAGGCGCGGTTGCGGCGGAGAATTCCGCGTTGCTCCGCCCGGAAATCCGCCCGGACGGGTTGATGCGCGTGGCGACAGCAGCGCCCGCGGTCGTTCTGCGGCCCGTGCCGCGGCCGCGGGATCTGAGCGGCGTGGCCGTGCAAGGCATCTCCCAGGGCGATGCGGGTCTGCGCGACTGGATCGCCGGGTTCCGCGATCGCGCGGCGGCGGCGGGGATCACGGCAACCGTCCTTGACGCGGCTTTCGCCGATGTGCGCTACGATCCGGGAGCGATCAAGCGGGACCGGCATCAATCCGAGTTCACCAAGCAGATATGGGAGTATCTCGATACTGCCGTCTCCGAGCAGCGCATCGCGAACGGCAAGGCGGCGCTGGCGCGGCACGGCGCGGCGCTGGACCGGATCGAGGCGCGGTTCGGTGTCGACAAGGAGGTCGTCGCCGCCATCTGGGGGTTGGAAAGCGCCTATGGCGCCGCGCGTGGCTCCAGCGTGCTGATGGATTCGCTGGCGACGCTCGCCTATGACGGGCGGCGCGGCGCGTTCTTCGAGGAACAGCTGATCGCGGCGCTGAAGATCGTGCAGGCGGGCGATGTGGCGCCGCGCGCGATGACCGGAAGCTGGGCCGGCGCGATGGGGCATACGCAGTTCATGCCCACATCCTACCTGACCCATGCGGTCGATTTCACCGGCGACGGGCGGCGCGACATCTGGGCGGACGACCCGACGGATGCGCTGGCCTCGACCGCCGCGTATCTCAAGCATTTCGGCTGGACGAGGGGCCAGCCCTGGGGCGTCGAAGTGCGCCTGCCCGAAGGGTTCGATCTGTCGCAGGCGCGCCGTTCGCTCACGCGCAGCCCCGCCGCGTGGGCCGCCGAGGGTGTTCGCGACATGGCCGGAAATCCGGTGCCGGACCACGGCAAGGCGTCGATCCTGCTGCCCGCGGGCGCGTCGGGCGCGGCCTTCATGATCTTCGACAATTTCGCGGTGATCGAGCGGTACAACAAGGCCGATGCCTATGTGATCGGCGTCGGCCACCTGGCGGACCGGTTGAAGGGCGGCCCGGCGATCCAGACGCCCTGGCCGCGCCACTACCGCGCCATCAGCGGAGCGCAGAGGCGGGAGATTCAGCGCCGGCTGCGCAGCCGCGGTTTCGACGTCGAAAAGATCGACGGCATCATCGGACCCAACACGATCGACGCGATCCGCGCGTTCCAGCAATCCGCCGGGCTCAGCGCCGACGGCTTCGCCTCCAGCGAATTGCTGGCCGCGCTGGGCGGCTGAGGCCGGTCAGGACATGGCGCCTTCGGGCGTCAGATGCCCGCGGAGCAGCCGAAGGGGATGCGCCTTGAGGCTGAGGCGCGTGGCGACGTAATCCTCGACCACCTCCTCGCCCGGTGTCATGGCGGGCAGGTAGGCGGCAGGCTCGTCCAGCGCCTCGCCGTCCATGTCGCCGGAGAAAAGCGGCAGGGGCTTTTGCGCCGTCAGCGCCTTGGCCTGCCACAGCGCCTCGCGCCGGGTCAGACCTTCGGCGGCAAAACAATCGGCCTCGGCCAGCCGGGTGATGACGGCGGGCGGCACCCCCGCCCGGCGCCAGACATCGCCGGGCGCGCGATAGCCGTTGCCGCGCGCGGCGGTCAGCCAGCTTGCGCTGTCCTCGTCGATGCCCTTGATCTGCCGGAACCCCAGCCGCAGGGCCAGGCCGCCCGCCTCGTCCGGCTCCACGTTGTTGTCCCAGAAGCTGGCATTGATGCAGACGGGCCGCACCGTCACGCCATGCTCGCGCGCGTCGCGCACGATCTGCGCCGGGGCGTAGAATCCCATCGGCTGCGCGTTCAGGAGCGCGCAGGCAAAGATCGCGGGGTGGTGGCACTTGATCCAGGCCGACGCATAGACCAGCAGCGCAAAGCTGGCCGCGTGGCTTTCGGGAAAGCCGTAGCTGCCGAACCCCTCGATCTGGGCAAAGCAGCGTTCGGCGAAATCCTCCTCGTAGCCGTTGGCCTTCATGCCGCGCAGGAAAAGCGTGCGGAACTCGCTGATATTGCCGCGTTTCTTGAACGTGGCCAGCGCCCGGCGCAATCGGTCGGCCTGATCGGGGGTAAAACCCGCACCGACGATGGCGATCTGCATCGCCTGCTCCTGAAACAGCGGCACACCCAGCGTCTTGCCCAGCACCTCGCCCAAGGCATCCGAGGGGAATGTCACCGTCTCCTCGCCGTTGCGGCGGCGGATATAGGGATGCACCATGTCGCCCTGAATGGGGCCGGGCCGGATGATGGCGACCTCGATCACCAGATCATAAAAGCAGCGCGGGCGCATGCGGGGCAGGAAATTCATCTGCGCGCGGGATTCCACCTGAAAGACGCCGACGCTGTCAGCGCGGCAGAGCATGTCATACACTTTCGGGTCTTCGGGCGGCAGCGTGGCAAGGGTATGACGTTGGCCGTGATGTTGCCTGAGCAGATCGAACGCCTTGCGGATGCAGGTCAGCATGCCCAGCGCCAGCACGTCGACCTTGAGGATACCCAGCGCTTCGATGTCGTCCTTGTCCCATGAAATCACCGTGCGCCCTTCCATCGACGCATTCTCGACCGGCACCAGCTCATCGAGGCGACCTTCGGTGATGACAAAGCCGCCGACATGCTGGGAAAGGTGGCGGGGGAAGCCTTCGATCTCGTGCACCAGCGCGAGGGTCTGTTTCAGGCGCGGATCGTCGGGGTCTAGGCCGATCTCCTGCATCCGCGCGCGCTCGACCGCGCCGGTGGTGAAGAACCCCCAGAGCTGCGAGGAAAGCGCGCCGATCGTGTCCTGGCTCAGCCCCATGGCGCGGCCGAGCTCGCGGATCGCGCGTTTGCCGCGATAGTGGATGACGGTGGCGCAGAGGCCCGCGCGGTGGCGGCCGTAGCGCTCGTAAATATGCTGGATCACCTCCTCGCGGCGCTCATGCTCGAAATCGACGTCGATATCGGGCGGCTCGTCGCGGGCTTCGGACACGAAACGCTCGAACACCATGGTGCCGATTTCAGGACTGACCGAGGTGACACCAAGGCAATAGCACACCACCGAATTGGCCGCCGAGCCGCGCCCCTGGCAGAGGATGCCGCGGCTGCGCGCGAAGGCGACGATGTCGCGCACGGTCAGGAAGTAGGGTTCGTATCTCAGCTTGGCGATCAGGGCCAGTTCATGCTCCAGAAGGCCGCGCACACGGGCGCTGGCGCCTTGGGGGTAGCGCCATTTCAGCCCCTCCTCGGCCAGACGCCGCAGGCGGGCGGTGGGGGTTTCGCCTTGGGCAATTTCGCTGGGATATTCATAGCGCAGACTGCTCAGGCAGAAGTCATGCGATTGCGCCAGCGCGCCGGCACGCTCGACGGCATCTTCGAATCCTTGGAAAAGGCGGCGCATTTCCTGCCCGCTGCGCAGGCGGCATTCGCTGTTGGCCAGGGCCGCGCGGCCCAGATCGTCAATCATGGTGCCGGTGCGCACCGCCGTCAGCACATCCGCCAGACGGCGCCGACGCCCGTGGTGCATACGCGGCAGCGCGCTGGCCACGGTCTTCAGCCCCAGCGTCTGTGCCAGTTGCGTATGCCTGCCGAAACGGGCCATGTCCTGGCCGTCATAGCGCGGCGCCATCAGCAGAAACATGCTTGCGGCCAGAGGGCGGGTCAGCTTTCGCGCCTGTTGCCGCCATGCCTCCGGATCGCTTTCCGGCGGATGCAGCAGCAGCGTCAGGCCCTCGGCCCGCTCCAACAGATCGGGGACATGCAGATCGCACGCCCCCTTGTCGGCGCGGCGGCGCCCGGTGGTCAGAAGCCTGCACAGGCTGGCCCAGCCGGTGCGGTTCTGCGGCAGGGCGGTCAGGACAATCCCCTGGGACAGCACCAGCCGCGCGGCGGGAATGAGGCGCGGGATGGCCATCCAATCGGGGGCTTGCGCGTTTGGCGCGGGCGGACCGATGAGGCCATCGCGCGCCTCCAGCGCCTGCCGCTCGGCCACCTGGCGGGCAATCTCGCGGGCGGCAGAGTAGGCGCGCACGATCCCCGCGACGGTGTTCTCGTCGGCGATGGCGACGGCAGGCAGACCCAGCAGCGCGGCGCGCTGCATGTATTCCTCAGGGTGCGACGCCCCGGTGAGGAAGGTGAAGTTCGACAGGGCCGAAAGCTCGGCAAAGGGAGAAGGGACTCGCATGGCGAGTCATCTTATATTCACCTTTTGTTCCTATGCCGAGTCCCATGAACAGGATTCCGGGTATTTGGCTGTTACCGATCGCTGTCGGCCAGCACCGGTGCCGAGAGGGCGCCCGGAGCAGGCCCGCCCTTCACAGCAGCGGCCCGAACTCTTCCAGCACGGCGGCATAGACGACGCGTTTGAAGGAGACGATCCGTGGCACAAGCTCGGCGGGCGGCAGCCAGCACCAGCGGGAGAATTCGGGATGATCCGTGGCAATGTCGATCTGTGCGTCCTCGCCCAGGAACCGCGCCAGAAACCACTTCTGCGCCTGACCGCGATAACGGCCCTGCCACATGCGCGCCGCGAGGTCGGGCGGCAGATCGTAGCGCACCCAGTCCGCCGTCTCGGCCTCGATCCGGACAAGGTCGGGGGTTATGCCCGTCTCTTCGCGCAGCTCCCGCAGGGCGGCGGCGCGCGCGTCCTCGCCCGCGTCGATGCCGCCCTGGGGCATCTGCCACGCGGGCTCTTCGGTGTCGATGCGCTGCCCGGCAAAGACATGACCAGCCGGGTTGGCCAGCATCACGCCGACGCAGGGGCGATAGGGCAGGGCTGCGATCTGGTCAGGAGTCATCGGCCTCTCGGGGCAGGTCGGACGGGCCGCGACCGGCGCGGCCCGCAATCATGTCACTTGACGCCGTTCAGCGTGGTGAGACCCTTGAGGATGTCGATGGCATAGGCCAACTGATAATCCTCCTCGCGCAGCTTCGCGCTTTCCTCGGCGCGCTTGCGCGTCTCCTCGATATGCTGGATCTCGTCCTCGGTCAGGCTGTCGTTGTCGAGGCTGCCGCGCAGATCCGCTTCCGAGCGCAGAAGCGGCGGCGCGCCGTTCTCGTCTTCCTCTACCGTTTCGGGGGTGCGGCGCGGCTGGGCGACCAGAATATCGGGCGACACGCCCAGCGCCTGGATCGAGCGGCCGGACGGGGTGTAGTAGCGTGCCGTCGTGAGGCGCATCGCACCGTCGCCGCGCAGCGGCATCACGGTCTGGACCGATCCCTTGCCAAAGCTCTTGGTGCCGACGACGACCGCACGGGCGTGATCCTGCAACGCGCCGGCCACGATTTCCGACGCCGAGGCCGAACCGCCGTTGATCAGCACGACGATGGGCTTGCCCTCGGCCAGATCGCCCGGGGTCGCGTTGATACGCTCGCCGTCCTGCGGGTCGCGGCCACGGGTGCTGACGATTTCGCCCTTTTCGAGAAACGCATCCGCCACCTCGATCGCCTGGTTCAGCAGACCGCCGGGATTGTTCCGCAGGTCGATGACGATCCCGTTGATCTTGTCCATGCCGCCGGCCTTCTCGACCTCGGCCGCAAGGCTTTCCTCAAGGTTTTCATAGGTCTGGTCGTTGAACTTCGACACACGCAGGACGACCGAGTTCTGCTCGGTCCGGGCGCGCACGGCGACCAGCTTGATCGTGTCGCGGACGATGGACAGATCGAACGGCTCGGCCTCGCCCTCGCGCACGAGGGTGATGACGATCTCGCTGCCGACGGGGCCGCGCATCATGTCCACCGCCTCATCGAGCGTGAGGCCCAGGACGCTCTCGCCATCGACATGGGTGATGTAATCGCCCGACTCGACCCCGGCATCGGCGGCAGGCGTGCCGTCGATGGGCGAGACGACCTTGACGAAGCCCTCTTCCTGCGTGACCTCGATCCCCAGACCGCCGAATTCGCCGCGCGTCTGCACCTGCATGTTTTCGGCATCGTCCGGCGGCAGATAGCTGCTGTGCGGGTCGAGCGAGGTCAGCATGCCGTTTATCGCGGCCTCGATCAGGTCGCTTTCGTCGACTTCCTCGACATATTGCGCGCGGATCCGCTCGAAAATGTCGCCGAAAAGGTCGAGCTGCTCGTAAACGTTGGTGTTGCGCTTGCCCTCCTCCGCCATGAGGGGGGCGGCGATCTGCGTGGTGACGATCACGCCTGCCAGCGTTCCGGCACCGGCCGCCATCAGGAATTTCTTCATAGGCTACTCATCCTTGTCTGTCTTGAACCACAGCGCGGGATCCACGGCGGTATTATCCTGTCTCACTTCTATATACAGCGTTTGCGTCCATTCTGTAGCGGCTTCAAGCAGTTCGGAAGGCACGATTTCGTCATCAGCCTGCGCGCCCGCCGGACCGACGCCGCCCATCAGGCCGACCGGACTGCCGCCCGGCAGGACCTCGCCGATCTGCCCATAGACCACGTCCATGCCCGCGAGGACCAGCAGGATGCCCGATTGCGGCTCGAGGATGGCGACGTTGCCGTAGTCCAGAAGCGGGCCGTGATAGCGCAGTGTGGCGGCCGCCGGGGTGGTCACGACGGCGCGGGGCGGCGCGGCCATGACGATGCCGGGGCGGGCGATGCCGGCCGCGTCCGGCTCGCCCGCGCGGCGCAGGATGCGGCCCTGCACGGGCAGGGGAAGCTGGCCCTTGCGGTCTTCGATGCCGGGCAGCCCGCCCGGCGCCTCGTCCACCGCGATCTGGCTGAGCCCGCTGGCAAAGCCGTCCAGCGTCTCGGCCGAGGCGATCAGGAGCGCGGTCCTGACCGGATCCTCGGTAAAACGGCGGGGCAGGTCGGTGCGGTCGGCGATGGCGCGGCTGAGCGCGGCGCGCGCCGCCTGCGCATTGGCCAGCCCTTCGGCCAGCGTGTCGGCGGCGCTTTGCTGGAGCACGCGCAGCGCCGCCATCTCCTCCAGCCGTGTGCGGATCTGCGCGGCGCGCGCTTCCAGCGCGGGCGTCACATCGGCGAGGATCATGGCCGACCGCGCGGTGCCGACAGGGCCGGCCGGGTGCATCAGGGTCACGGGCGCGGGTGTTGCCCCGATAGAGCCCAGCACGCCCAGAAGCTGCGCAATCTCCTCCTCGCGCGAGGCCAGATCCTGCGCGAGGGCCTGTTCCTGGACGGCGGCGTTGCGCAGCCCGGTGCGCATCGCGCGCAAGCCCGCCTCGAAGGCGCGCACGGTGCGGGTCAGCGCCTTGACCCGGCTGGCGGCGCCCTCGGCCTCGTCCAGCGCGCGGGTCGCGTCCTCCAGCATCCCGGCGGCCGCGCGGGCCGCGGCGGCAGGATCGTCGGCGCTCTCATCCGCGCGCGACTGAAAGGGCGCCAGTAGCGCGGCACAGATCAGCAGTGCCGCAGGCCTCATGCGGTGCGCGCCGCCGCGTCGGGGACGATCAGCGAGCGGCCGGTCATCTCGGGCGGCACGTCCAGATCCATCAGGTGCAGCAGGGTCGGCGCCAGATCGCTCAGCCGGCCGGGGGACAGCGCGGCGCCCTTGGGGCCGCCGACCAGGATGACGGGCACCGGATTGGTGGTGTGCGCGGTATGCGGCGCGCCTGTGACCGGGTCGATCATCATCTCGCAATTGCCGTGATCGGCGGTGATGATCATTGCGCCCCCCGCTGCCTCCAGCGCAGCGACGACACGGCCCAGCCCGGCATCGACCGCCTCGCAGGCCGCGATGGCCGCATTCAGATCGCCGGTATGCCCGACCATGTCGGGATTGGCGTAATTTACCACGATCAGATCATAACGCGCCTCGATCGCGCCGATCAGGTGATCCGTCACCTCCGCCGCCGACATCTCGGGCTGAAGATCGTAGGTCGCCACGCGCGGCGACTGGGCCATGTAGCGGTCCTCGCCGGGCTCGGGGCTTTCGCGCCCGCCGTTCAGGAAGAAGGTGACATGCGGGTATTTTTCGGTCTCGGCGATGTGGAACTGGCTGAGGCCCTTCTTGCCGATCCAGGCGCTGAGCGTGTTTTCCGGGATCTCGTCGGGAAAGATGCAGTCCATGTAGGTCCGGTGCCGGGCCGAATATTCTGTAAAGCCGGAGACGATGGCAAAGCGGGGACGGCGGCCTGTGTCGAACTTGTCGAACGCGGGATCGGCGAAGGCGGCGAGGATCTCGCGCGCGCGGTCGGCGCGGAAATTGAGGCACAGAAGGCCGTCGCCATCCTGCATTCCCGCATAATCGCCCAGAACGCGCGGCTTGATGAACTCGTCCGTGCGCCCCTTGCCATAGGCGTTGTCGATCGCCTCGCCCGCGGTCTGCGCCTTGTATCCCTGCGCCTGCGCGATGGCCTGATAGGCCAGCGCGATCCGCTCCCAACGGTTGTCGCGGTCCATTGCGTAGTAGCGGCCCGACACGGTGGCGATATAGGCGCCCTCGGGCAGCGCGTCCTGCAGATCTTCGAGATAGGACTTCGCCGACACCTGCGCGACGTCCCGCCCGTCGGTGAAGGCGTGGATCGCGACCGGCACGCCTTGCGCGGTCAGCGCGCGGGCGGCGGCGATCATGTGCTGGATATGCGAATGCACGCCCCCGTCCGACAGCACCCCCAGCAGATGCGCGGTGCCGCCGGATGCCTGCATCGCATCCTTGAAGCGGCAGAGGCCCGGCAGCGTGTCGAACGTGCCGTCCTCGATGGCGCGGTCGATGCGGCGCAGGTCCATTTCGACAATGCGCCCGGCGCCGATGTTCAGATGACCGACCTCGGAATTTCCCATCTGCCCCTGCGGCAGGCCCACATCCAGCCCGTGCGTGACCAGCGTCGCGTTGGGACAGCGCGCCATCAGCGCGTCGAAATGGGGCGTCCGGGCCAGGCGCGGCGCATTGCCGGTCTCGGAATCGGACAGCCCCCAGCCATCGAGAATGCACAATACAACGGGTTTGGGGGTGCTCATCATCTGCTCCTGGCCGCGGTCAGGGCCTTTTCAATGCTTTTATCCAAGATGCCGGCGGGTTGAAACAGCGGTAGCGTTAACGGTTCGCCGAATTCTGGGGACGGGGCGCGCGGGGCGGGGGTAGCTTCGAGTATTTGGAGGAAGATGAAAGCGCGGGGCGGGCATCAGGCGCGGTGATAGGGGCTGCCGGCAAGGATCGTCGTGGCGCGGTACACCTGTTCGGCCAGCATGACGCGCACCAGCATGTGCGGCCAGACCATCGCGCCAAAGGACAGGCTGAAATCGGCCGCCTCGCGCAGGGCGGGGGCAAGGCCGTCCGCTCCGCCAATGACGAAGGCCAGATCGGCGCGGCCCGCGTCGCGCCAGCCGGCGATCTTTCGCGCAAACTCGGGCGAGGAGAGCGTGTGCCCCCGCTCGTCCAGCGCCACCCGCAGGCAGCCTTGGGGCAGGGCGCGCTCCAGCAGGGCGGCTTCGGCGGCGGGGCCGCCGCCCTTCTTGTCCTCGACCTCGTGCAGGGCGAGCGGGCCGAGGCCGAACGTCCGGCCGGTGCGATCGGCCCGACGGGTGTAGTCGTCGAAAAGGTCGCGCTCGGGGCCCGCACGCATGCGGCCGACGGCGCAGATATGAAGCCTCACCCGGTGCGCCCGGTTCAGGCCGGTGCGGCGCTGCCGGTGGCGCCGGCGGGCAGCCACATCTTTTCGAGCTGATAGAAGTCGCGCACCTCGGGGCGGAAGACATGAACGATTACGTCGCCCGTGTCGATCAGCACCCAATCGCCCGTCTCCTTGCCTTCGACGCGGGCGCTGCGGCCGAGATCCTGCTTGAGCCTGTCGACCAGCTTCTCGGCGATGGACGCAACCTGACGCGACGAGCGGCCCGAACAGACGACCATGTAATCGCCAATGGTCGATTTGCCGCGCAGATCGATCTGCACGATGTCTTCGGCCTTGTCGTCATCGAGGGATTGCAGAATGAGCGCAAGCTGCTCCTGGCTGGTTGCGCTGTCTTTAGGGGCCATATCGGGCACCTTCGTATCGGCGGCGTCGGCCGCTGCTGCGGAAATGGACAGCTCATGTCCTCCTCACTGACGCACCTGTCACGGCCCCGGTGCCGGGCATGACACAAGGTAACAAGCCGGCGCGCCCGTTTCAATGAAGCAGCTGCGAATTCATGCAATTCGCCGGGTGCCGCGCAGGGCGGAACGCGTGCGCGCGCATCTCAGAACTGCGTGGGCCGGGAGATGTCGTCCGGATCGCTCAGCATGCGCACCTCGCGCTGGGGGAACGGGATCGAGATGCCGTTCTCGCGGAACGCGTCCCAGAGCGCGAGATAGACATTGCCGCGGATGTTGGTCAGGCCCTCGATCGGGTCGCGGATCCAGAAGCGCAGGATGTAATCCACGCTGCTGTCGCCGAAGCCGACGATGTGGCAGACGGGCGCCTTCATCGCCAGCACGCGCGGCACCGAGGACGCCGCCGCGATGGCGATCTTGCGCACCTTGTGCGGATCGTCGCCGTAGGACGTCCCGAAGTAGATATCGAGCCGCACGAATTCGTTGGAGTGCGACCAGTTCACCACCTGGCTTGTGATGAGGTCCTCGTTCGGGATCAGGTATTCCTTGCCGTCGCGGGTGACGACGCTGACATAGCGCGCGCCCAGCGTATTGATCCAGCCGAAGGTTTCGCCCAGGCTGATGACGTCGCCGGGCTTGATCGACTTGTCCATGAGGATGATGACACCCGAGACGAGGTTCGACACCACCTTCTGCAAGCCGAAGCCGAGGCCGAGGCCGATGGCCCCGGAAAGGAAGGCAAGCCCCGTCAGATCGACCCCCACGGCGCGCAGGCCAACGAAGATCGCCGCGCTGTAAAGCACCATCTGAAGCAGCTTGACCGCGAGTTCCTGCATCGAGGGCGAGATTTCGGCGTTGCGCCGGATCCGGCTGGACGTGGACGTGGTGATCAGTCGCACCGCGAAGAACAGCGCGCCGAGGATCACCACGGCCTGCACGATCAGCCAGACGGAGATCCGCGTCTCGCCCACGGTCACGGCAAGGCTGTCCAGCAGGCGCCGCGCCTCGTCGGTCAGGCCGAGGATGATGAGCGTCGCCCATGTCCACCCGGCATAGCGCACCACGCCGCGCAGGAACCCGTTGACGATCAGCCGCGTGACGAATGCGATGACCAGCCACGCCGTCGCAAGGCTGGCCGCGATGCCGATCAGGTAGGACCGGCTGGGCCATGTCGCCTCCTGCATGATCCAGAAGGTCATCCAGCTGAGCGCGACGAAAAAGATCAGGCGCAGCCGCCGGTGCACCATGACGGCGAGGCGCATGCGCCATTTCGGCCAACCCTCGCGCGTGCGCATCCAGGCATGCAGGCGCGGCCCCAGCACCATGCGCAGAAGCTGCGCGGCCAGGATCAGCGCGAGGATGATCCCGGCCTGATACGCGTTCCACGGCCGCAGGAAGGCCAGCAGGAAATTGTACCCCTGCGCCCAAAGTCCGAGCGCGATGTCCTGCGCCTGTTCGGCGGGGCCGAGGGGGGTATCCGTTGCCATGACGGCCAGATTTGCACGTGCCGGAACGTGCGGCAAGCCTGCACTGGACAGCGCCCGGCATTTGGCGTCTGCTGGCCGCGCCCCGGCGAAAGGCCCCTTGCATGACGACTGCACTGCTCACCCATTCCGATTGCCTCGATCACCTGGTGCCGCGGGATCATCCCGAGCGCTCCGGCAGGCTGCGCGCGGTTTTGCGCGCGCTGGAGGGGCGCGACCTTCTGCGCGAAGAGGCGCCGCTGGCGAGCGATGCAGAGCTGCGGCGCGTGCATCCGGCGCAGTATCTGGAGGCGCTGGAGCGCGCGCAGCCCGAAGCCGGGTTTGCCGCCATCGACGGCGATACCTTCCTGTCCCCCGGCACGCTGCGCGCGGCGCGGCGCGGCGCGGGCGGCGCGATCCGCGCGGTCGACATGGTGATGGATGGAAGCGCGCAGAATGCATTTGTCGCCACGCGCCCTCCGGGGCATCACGCCGAGCGGACTCGCGCGATGGGGTTCTGCTTTTTCGGAACGGTCGCGGCCGCCGCCTTTCACGCGCTGGAGCGGCATGGCCTCGGCCGCGTCGCCATCGTCGATTTCGACGTGCATCACGGCAATGGCACCTGTGATATTGTTCAGCATGAGCCGCGCATCGCCTATCTTTCGACCCATCAGATGCCGCTTTTTCCCGGCACGGGGGCGGCGTCCGACAGGGGCGCGTCGGGCAATGTGCTCAACGTGCCGCTGCGGGCGGGCGATGGCAGCGCGGCCTTCCGCGCGGCGATGGAGACGCGGATCCTGCTCGCGCTGGACCGCTTCGCGCCCGAACTGATCCTCCTCTCGGCGGGGTTCGACGCGCACCGCGGCGACCCGCTGGCCAGTCTGGAGCTGGTCGAGGAGGATTTCGCCTGGATCACCGAACGGCTCTGCGACGCGGCGGATACCCATGCCGAGGGCCGTATTGTCTCGTGCCTCGAAGGCGGCTACAGCCTGCGCGCGCTGGCGGACAGCGCGGCCGCGCATGTCGATGTGCTGATCGCGCGCGGCGGCTGATCGCGGTCGGGCGCACCCCCTTTCCTAAGGGGCGCCGAAGGGCTATGAGGCGCGCAGACAACCCGCATCAGGAGTAGAATGAATGGGCTACAGGGTCGCCGTCGTCGGAGCCACGGGCAACGTGGGCCGCGAAATGCTGAACATCCTGGCCGAGCGCCAGTTTCCCGCCGACGAGGTCGTGGCGCTTGCCAGCCGAAAATCGCTGGGCAGCGAGGTCAGCTATGGTGACAGGACGCTCACGACCAAGGATCTGGAGGCTTTCGATTTCACTGGCTGGGACATCGCCCTTTTCGCCATCGGATCGGACGCGACGAAAATCTACGCGCCGAAGGCGGCCAAGGCAGGCTGCGTCGTGATCGACAACTCCTCGCTCTATCGCTACGACGCCGATGTGCCGCTAGTGGTTCCGGAAGTGAACCCCGAAGCGGTCGAGATGGTGCGCAAGAAGAACATCATCGCCAATCCCAACTGCTCCACCGCGCAGATGGTCGTGGCGCTCAAGCCCCTGCATGACCGCGCAAGGATCAAGCGCGTCGTCGTCAGCACCTACCAGTCTGTCTCGGGCGCCGGCAAGGAGGGCATCGACGAGCTGTGGGACCAGACCAAGAGCATCTACAACCCGACGGACGACAAGCCCGCCAAGAAATTTACCAAGCAGATCGCGTTCAACGTGATCCCGCATATCGACGTCTTCATGGATTCGGGCGACACCAAGGAAGAATGGAAGATGGTCGCCGAGACCAAGAAGATCCTCGATCCGTCGATCAAGGTCACGGCCACCTGCGTACGCGTTCCGGTCTTTGTCGGCCATTCCGAGGCGATCAACCTTGAATTCGAGGAATTCCTGGACGAGGACGAGGCTCGGGACATTCTGCGCGAGGCGCCGGGTATCATGGTGATCGACAAGCGCGAGGATGGCGGCTACGTCACGCCCATCGAATGCGTCGGCGATTTCGCGACCTTCATCAGCCGCATCCGGCAGGACAGCACCATCGAGAACGGCCTGAACCTGTGGTGCGTCAGCGACAACCTGCGCAAGGGCGCCGCGCTCAACGCCGTGCAGATCGCGGAAACGCTGGGCCAGCGCGTGCTGAAAAAGGGCTGATCTCCCCGCCCCTCACTTCAAAGTTTTCCGGCGCAGGGCGCTGCGCCGGATACGCGGATCACACCACCATTGAATGAATTTGGCGTAAAGCCGCGCCATCCGCCCCCAATCCTCTTGCATTCCGTTGCCGCGCGCCAAAAACTGCGCGCGAACCGCCGGAGGATTGACCATGCGCCCGCTGACCATGCTTCTCGCCCTTGCCCTGCCGTCGCCCCTCTGGGCCGATGACATCCCTCTGACCAGCCAGGTCAGCGCGGTCACGCTCTATCCTCAGGGTGCGACGGTGCGCCGCTCGGTGCCCTTCAGCGCGCCCGCCGGGGAGCATGAGCTGATCCTTCTCGACCTGCCGCAGGACACCGATCTGCAAACGGTTCGGGTCAGCGTCACGGGCGCGACAATGGGCGGCGTGACCACCCGCCGCGATTTCGTCCCGCCGCGGGGCGAGCGCCAGTCCGCCGCCATCGAGGAAGCCGAGGCCGAGGTCGAGCGGCGCGAAGAGGCGCTGCGCGAGGCGCGGGCCGAGATCGACCGCATGCTGCTGACGGTCGACGCGGCGGAGGCGCAGATCGCCTTCCTGTCGCAACTGGGCCAAGGCGAGGGCGTCGCGGCGCAGGATGTCGCGAGTTTGCGGGATCTGGCCCAGATGATCGGGACACAGACGCTGGAGGCGCGCGAAACGGCGCATGAAGCGCGGCAACGGGCCGAGGCCGCGCGGCGCGATCTGAAGGATCTGGAAGAGGCGCTGGAGGACGCGCGCCGTTCGCTGGCCGCGCTGGTGCCCGAAACCGAGGACCGTGCTCTGCTGGCCGTGGCGATCACCACCGACGCGCCGGCCGAGGGCCGCGTCGAGGTCAGCTATCAGACGCAGCAGGCGGGCTGGTCGCCGGTCTATGACATGACCCTCACGCGCGGGACCGGCGCGCTCGGGATCGAACGCGGCGCCTATCTGCGGCAGGCCACGGGCGAGAATTGGACCGACGTGGCGCTGACCCTCTCGACCGTGCGGCCCAGCGGGCAAAGCGCGCCTAGCGACGTGCCGCCCTTGCTGCGACGCATCGGCGATCCGGTGATGCCGCTGGCGCGCAAGGATGCGGCTGGCGCCGCGCTGGAATCGCAGGCCGACATGATGTTCGCCGCACCGGCCCGCTCGGTCATCGCGGCAGAGGCAAGCTTTGACGGGCTGGCCGTCACCTACAGCTATGCGCCGCCGGTCTCGGTGGCCTCGAACGCCGACGCGCTGCGCATCGCGCTGGGCACGCTGGAGACGCAGGCCGAGATCGAGGCGCGCGCCGTGCCGCTATTCGACGAGACGGCGTTCCTGATGGCGACGCTGACCAACGACACCGGCGAGCTGATCCTGCCGGGCGAGACGAACCTCTACCTCGGCGATACCTATGTCGGCCAGATCCACGGCGATCTGATCGCGGCGGGCGGCGAGGCCGAACTGCCCTTCGGCCCCATCGAGGGGCTGCGCCTGACCCGCACCGTCAAGGAGCGCGAGGAGGGTGGCAGCGGCCTCATTCGCAAGTCGAACGACCTGGCGGAGACAACCACGATCGAGATCGAGAACCTGACCGGCGAAGAGTGGCCGCTGCGCGTGCTGGACCGCGTGCCCTATTCCGAACAGGAAGCCCTGGAAATCGACTGGCAAGCCGAGCCGCGCCCGACCGGGACCGATGTCGACGGCAAGCGCGGCGTGCTGGCATGGGACATGACGCTGGAGCCGGAGGCGCGCCGCACCATCACGCTGGAATATGAAATGCAATGGCCCGAGGGCAAGGTGCTGCACTGAGGCGTGTGGCCCCGGTCGGGCTTCATCTTGGCAAAAATACTCGAATCCACCACCCGCGGCAGGCGCGTGCAGCGGCCATGAGGCGCTACAGATCCCGCCGCGCGCTCAGCGCCGCGCTGATCGTGCCGTCGTCGAGATAGTCCAGCTCGCCCCCCACCGGGACGCCTTGGGCGAGGGATGTCAGCCGCACGCGGCCCTCGATCTGGTCGGCGATGTAATGCGCGGTCGTCTGCCCGTCGATGGTGGCGCCGAGGGCAAGGATGACCTCGGTGACGTTCTCGCTGTCGATGCGCCCGATCAGGTCGGGGATGCGCAACTGTTCGGGACCGATCTGCCCCAGCGCGTTGAGCGTGCCGCCAAGCACGTGGTAGCGGCCCGGATAGGCGCCGCCGCGCTCCATCGCCCAGAGGTCGGCCACATCCTCGACAACGCAAAGAAGGCCGTTCGCGCGCCTCGGATCGCCGCAGATGTCGCAAATCTCCGCCGTGCAGATGTTGCCGCAGACGGCGCATTCGCGCGCGGTGGCGGCAACGGCCTGCATCATGTCGGCCAGTGGCAGCAGCTTCAGCTCGCGCTTGGCGATCAGGTGCAGCACCGCGCGCCGGGCCGAGCGGGGGCCGAGGCCCGGCAGCTTGGCCATCATCTCGATCAGCGTGTCGATGTCGCGATTCGAACTCAAGCGGTGTGTCCTGATTGCAGCGCCGGAAACGCCTTCGGCGAGAGTATTTTCGCCAAGATGAAGGTCGGCGCGCCTAGAAGGGCAGCTTCATGTCCTTGGGCAGGCCCATGCCCTCGGTCAGCTTGCCCATCTCCTCCTGCGCGCGGTCGCTGGCCTTGCCCTGCGCGTCCTTGATCGCGGCGAGGATCAGGTCCTCGACCACTTCCTTGTCGTCGCCGGAGAAGATCGAGGGGTCGATGTCCAGGCTTTTCAGTTCGCCCTTGCAGGTGGCGACTGCCTTGACCAGGCCCGCGCCGGATTCGCCCGTGACCGTGAGCGTGTGCATCTGCTCCTGCAGTTCGGCCATCTTCGTCTGCATGTCCTGCGCGGCCTTCATCATCTTGGCCATGTCGCCCATCTGGCCCAGTCCCTTGAACATCGTCATTCTCCCATCGGTGCGGCTGATGGTGCCTAGATACGTGCGGCAGTGCGGGCGCACAAGGGGCAGGGCCGGATGCGGCAGGTCACGTCCGGCAGCGCGGCGGTCAGTCTTCCTCGAAAGGATCCCATTCATCCTCGACCTCGGGCAGGGCATCCGCCAGCGCCGCGTTCTCGATCTGACGCGCGGTGCGGATCTCGAGGATCTCGGCGCCCGGAAAGGCGTCCATCACCGCCTGCACCAGCGGGTGTTCGCGCGCCTGGGCCTTCAGCGCCAGATGCTCGGCGTCGCGGGTGCCTGCGATCGTCCGGGCGCCGCCCTCATTGACCAGGGTCACCGCCCAGCGGTTGCCGGTCCAGCGCTGCAGCGCCGCGCCAAGGCGATGGGCCAGGTCGGCGGGCGCGTCCGGGGTCGGAACGAACTCGATCCGGCCGGGGCGGTACGAAGCCAGCTGGATGCAGGTCTCGACCTCGACCAGCAGCTTGACGTCGCGGTTGCTGCGGATCAGCTCGACCACGTGGTGAAAGCTGGGGTAATGCGCCAGCGCGGTCTCGGCGCCCGGTGCGAGGGCGAGCGTCTGGCCCGCGCCGTTGGCGGAAGCGCGCGGTGCGTGGTTCTGCGGCGGAGGTTGGGTGTAGGCGCCCGGGGCGCCCGAGGCACCGGGCGCGCCGCCGCCCTTGGGCGCGGGCTGGCCCCCGCCGGGCAGGGCAGGCGGCACCGGCGTGTTCTGAAGCTTGCGCAGCAGGTCCTCGGGGCTGGGCAGGTCGGCGACATGGGTCAGGCGGATGACGGCCATTTCGGCGGCCATCATCGCATTCGGGGCATCGGCCACCTCCTCCAGCGCCTTCAGCAGCATCTGCCACATGCGGGTGAGCACGCGCATCGGCAGCGCCTCGGCCATCTGCAGGCCGCGGGCGCGTTCGTCCGGGCCGATGGTGGGATCGTCCGCGGCCTCGGGCGTGATCTTGACCACGGACGTCCAGTGCGTGATTTCGGCCAGATCGCGCAGCACGGCCAAGGGGTCGGCCCCGTCCGAATACTGCGCGCCCAGTTCGGTCAGCGCGCCCGCCGCGTCGCCCTTGAGGATGAGATCGAAAAGGTCCAGAACGCGGCCCCGGTCCGCAAGGCCCAGCATGGCGCGCACCTGGTCGGCGCCGGTTTCCCCCGCGCCGTGGCTGATCGCCTGATCCAGCAGCGAGGTCGCATCGCGGGCCGAGCCTTCGGCGGCGCGCACGATCAGGGCGAGCGCGTCGTCGGTGATCTGCGCGCCCTCGCTATCCGCGATGCGGCGCAGGAGCTTCAGCATCACCTCCGGCTCGATCCGGCGCAGGTCGAACCGCTGGCAGCGGCTGAGCACCGTCACCGGCACCTTGCGGATCTCGGTCGTGGCGAAGATGAACTTCACATGCGCCGGCGGCTCCTCCAGCGTTTTCAGGAGCGCGTTGAAGGCCGAGGTGCTGAGCATGTGCACCTCGTCGATGATGAAGATCTTGTAGCGGGCCGAGGCGGCGCGGTAGCTGACAGTCTCGATGATGGCATCGCGGATGTTCTGCACGCCGGTATGGCTGGCCGCGTCCATCTCCAGCACGTCGACATGGCGGCCTTCCATGATGGCCACGCAATGCTCGCATTTGCCGCAAGGGTCGGTGGTGGGCCCGCCATTGCCATCGGGACCGATGCAGTTCATCCCCTTGGCGATGATGCGCGCCGTGGTCGTCTTGCCGGTGCCGCGGATGCCGGTCATGATGAAGGCCTGCGCGATCCGGTCGGCCTTGAACGCGTTTTTCAGCGTGCGCACCATCGCATCCTGCCCGACCAGATCGGCAAAGGTTTCGGGCCGGTATTTGCGCGCCAGAACGCGGTAGCCGGAGGGGGTGGAATCACTCATGTCGGGCGCCTGCGGGAATCGGGTGGGTCAGGCCGGCAAGGTAGTCACGCCGCGCGCCCGCGTCCACCGCCGAGCCGCTCACAGCATCCACAACACGGTGCCGGTGCCCAGCGTGGCGAGGGTCAGCAGCGCGGCGAGGCGGCGGAAATTCCTGGATTTCAGGGCTTCCGCGTCGCGGCAGGTCAGGCGGTCATGCGTTTTGTGCGCCTGGTGCGCTGCGGACCAGTAGATGCCGATGGCGGCAAGCAGGAAAAGGCTCGCCACCGCCTTGGCCGCCCATGTGGGCTCCAACTCGCCGAACACGGCCTGAAGCGCGATGGCCACACCCACGGCGCCCAGCCCTAGGCCCATCCAGGAATTGAACGTGCGCTCGTTGGCCATCATCGTGCGATCTTCGGCCCAGTCGGTGCGCTGTTCGGCTTTTTCGGTCTTGTCGCTCATCGGATCATCATACGCCCACGCTTTCGCCTTGGCGAGACGGGTTTTTCTGGCGCGGCGGCGGCGGGGCGCTATGCTGTGAAAGGTTGATTTGGCCGGACCCCGGGGAGGATGCCATGAGACTGAAGGGACTGCGCCGCAGCCGCAATATCGAGGATCGCCGCCGTTCGGGCGGCGCGGGGCGGGGCGCCGGGATCGGCGGTGTCGGCCTGCTCGTTGTGCTGGCCATCGGCTATTTCGCCGGGATCGACGTGACGCCCCTCCTGCAGGGCCTGCAGGACGGCGGACCGGTGCAATCCGCCCCGCGCGAGCTGAGCGCGGCCGAGCAGCGCGCCGCCGATTTCAGCGCGCGCGTGCTGACCAGCACCGAGGAGGTCTGGGACAGCGTTTTGCCCGCGCAGGCCGGGCAGGCATATACGCCGCCGGTGCTGGTGCTTTTCTCCGGTGTCACGCGCAGCCCCTGCGGCGGCGCGTCGGGGGCCACGGGGCCATTCTACTGCCCCGCCGACCGCAAGGCGTATCTCGACACCGAATTTTTCGCCACGCTGGCGCGGGAACTGGGCGCGCGCGGCGATTTCGCCGCCGCCTATGTAATTGCGCACGAGGTCGCGCATCATGTGCAGAACAGCCTCGGCATCCTGGGCGAGGTGGACGCGGCGCGGCAGGGCGCGAGCGCGGCGGAGGGCAATGCCCTGACCGTGCGGCTGGAGCTTCAGGCCGATTGCCTCAGCGGGGTCTGGGCGCGCGCCGTGGGCGAGCTGCTGGAGCCGGGAGATATAGATGAGGCGCTCAACGCCGCGCGCCGGATCGGGGATGATTATCTGCAAAAGCGGGCCGGAAGGGTGCCGCAGCCGCATACCTTCACCCACGGCACGTCAGAGCAGCGCGCGCGCTGGTTCGCGCGCGGTCATGAGAGCGGCCAGATAGGAACGTGCGACACGTTCGGCGCGGACCGGCTGTGAGAGGGTAGCTTGACCGGGTTCGTCATCCACGCGCTGCCGGTCCTCAGCGGCATTCTGGCTATCGCGCCGCTGCCAGGCTCGGGCGGCGATTATGCCGCCGATCTGGCGCATCTGAGGGACTGGCGCCCGGCGATGGTGGTGACGATGACGCCCTTGGCGGAAATGGTCGCCGCAGGAGCGGGCGGAATGGGACAGGATGTCGGGTATCTCGGCGCCCGCTGGGTGCATGTTCCCACCCCCGACTACGGTGTGCCGGATAAGGACGCGTCGCGCAACTGGACCAAGGCGGAAGGCGCCGCGCTGGCCGCGCTGCGCGGCGGCGGGCGTGTTCTGGTGCATTGCAGGCGCGGCTGCGGGCGCTCCGGCATGGCGGCGCTGCGCCTGATGATCGCGGCCGGAGAGGCGCCGGACGCCGCCCTGGCGCGCCTGCGCAGGCTTCGGCCCTGCGCGGTCGAGACATCGGCGCAGATGCGCTGGGCCCGGATGGGCCGCACTGGTGGATGATGTGGGGGAGGGTGAGAGGCTGGACAACTGCTGTTCTTGTAAGAACAAACACTTAGACGGTTAAGTGTAACCATCTACGAACCTGAAGATGGACCAGATGACATTACGTCAACCCAAAATCCGATGCCCGTAATTTTGCCGTTCGGCTCCTCGAGTTCACGCGCCGTCTTGACGAGACCTTGGGTATAGGGATGGCGCGGGTCGTGCATCAGCGCCGCGGCGCTGCCCTGCTCCACGATTTGCCCTGCATACATGACGATGATGCTGTCGCTGATCTGCTCGGCGATGGTCATGTCGTGGGTGATGAAGATGAAGGAGGCATCGATCTCCTGCCGAAGCTTGTCGAAGAGGTCGATGATCTGCCGTTCGACCAGGTTGTCCAGGTTCGTCGTTGGCTCGTCCGCAACGATCAGCGACGGACGGGAGAACATGACGAGCGCGATCAGACACCGTTGGAGCATGCCGCCGCTGAGTTGGTGGGGATATTTGCCGAGTGCGGTTTTCGGATCGGCGATATCGACCTTGCCCAACGCCTTGACGGCGTCTTTGGTGATGTCGTCATGTCCGTCAGGATGAAGACGCCCGACCGCGCGAAAGTGCCAGCCGATGGTCTTGACGGGATTGAAGCTGCCCACCGGATCCTGAAAGATCATCGCCAGCTCGGCGCCGCGCAACCTGTCAAACTCGTGCGGGGGCAGGGATGTGATGTCGCGGCCTTTGTAGCGGATGTAATCGGCGTCCGCGGTGCCGACTGCCGGCAACAGGCGCAAGATCGCCTTGGTAGTAACGGTCTTGCCCGAGCCGCTTTCACCTATAAGGCCAAGAACCTTGCCATGTTCAAGTGTGAGCGATACATCCGACGACACCGGAAGATCGCCCGAAGCCAATTGGAATCTCACGTTCAGGTTCCTGACTTCAAGTAGTGGATCGCTCATGCGTCCCTCCTTTTCAGTCTCGGGTCCGCCAGATCACGCAGCCCGTCGCCCAGAAGATTGAGTGCCAAGAGTGCAACCGTTACGGTCAGTCCTGTCATGGTCAGAACCCATGGCGCGCGGCGGAAATATTCCTGCCCGTCAGCCATGACGACGCCAAGGCTGGGGGTGGGCGGCTGAACGCCGAGACCGATAAATGAAAGGCCGCTTTCGATCACGATACCGAAGGCGACTGCGATGCTGGCCTGCACAAGAATGGGCGCCGAGATGTTCGGCAGGATCTCCCGAAATACGATGCGCGGCGTGCCTTGTCCCATGACCCGCGCCGCTTCGACGTAGGCGTCACTGCGCACGATTTCTGTCGTGTTGCGGGTGATGCGCGCAAAGATGGGCAGGTAGACCAGCATGATCGCCAAGGCCACATTGGTCACTCCGAAACCCAGCGCGACCATCAAAAACAGCGCCAATACGAACGCCGGGAAGGCAAAGAAGAGGTCCACGATCCGCATGACAACGGCGTCCAGCCATCCCCCCAGATAGCCCGCGAAGAGGCCCGCAGTAATGCCAAGACACATCGCCGCCAGGACGCCCGAGACAGAGATCAGCAGCGAGATGCGCGCACCCTCCATCACACGGGTCAGCACATCGCGGCCCAGACTGTCGGTGCCGAAGGGGTGCGACCATGAGGGCGGCTTGAGGACGGCGGTGAAATCGAATGCGCCGCTGCCCCAGGGTGAGATCATCGGACCGATGATGATGATTGCGATGAAGAGGGCGGTGATCACCGATCCGGTCAGCGCAGCCCGGTTCTGCATCAGGATCTTGAGTTTCATCATGTTACCTCGCACGCCGTGGGTCGAGCGCCGCGCAGATCAGATCGACGAAGTAGTTGACGCCCAGAACAATGGCCAAAAACATCACCGCGCAGGCCTGCACCACGAAGTAGTCCCGGGCGAAGGCGGCCTCGACCATCAGCGAGCCAACGCCGTTCACACCGAAGATCCGCTCGATGATGACGACGCCGCCCAACAGGTAGCGGATCTGCAGGCCAACCACGACGATGAATGGGATGACGGAATTGCGGAACACGTGATGGACGAACCGAAAGCGGCCCGAATGGCCCAGCGCCTTGGCTACCGTCACATGCTCGCGATCCATATTCTCGATGAGGGCGGTGCGGAGCGTGCGCGTGAACACGGCGGCCATCGGGGCCGCGATGGCCAGCGCGGGCAAAAAGCCCGAGTGCAGTGCGCCCACGAGAGATTCGGACGGCGGTGTGAAACCATAAGAGGGGAAGAGGCCAAGACCAATGGAGAGACCCAGGATCAACATGTAGCCAAACCAGAAATCTGGCATCGACACGCCTAGGACCGCGAGCGAAGTGGCACCGGTGTCCAGGAAGTTTCCCCGGTTGATCGCGGCGAGCGTTCCAAGCGCCAGCGACAAAAAGACCGCGATCATCATCGCATAGAGCCCAATGAACACGGTATTGGGTAGCCGAAAAGCCAATAGCGATCCGATGTCTTCGCCTGCAGATACGGACAAAGATGCGCCGAAATCAAAACGGACGATACCGCTTAACCAGTTCAGATACTGCATGACCAACGGTGCGTCGAGGCCACGATCGGCGTTGAACCTGGCGATGGTTTCGGGCGTGGCAAAGTCACCCAGAACAACCAGTGCAGGATCACCCGGCGCTGCCTTCATTACAAAGAACACTACCACGGTGCCTACCAGCATGGTGATCAGCGACCCGCCCAGGCGGGTCAGGAAATATTTCAAGCCGGCTGACATCAGGAACTTTCAGACAGGTAGATCTGCTCCGCGCCGAATGGCGCGGAGCGCGATGGATCAAAGACGGAGTTCAACAGTCCTCGACCTCGGCCAATTGCGCGCCGAAGCCTGAATATGGCCGCTGAACAAAGCCGTTTACCTTGGGAGCCAGCAGGTTATGCACATTACTTTCGAAGCATGGCAGGACGGGGCAGTCTTTGATCGCCAGAGCTTCAGCCTTGCGATACAGTTCGCCACGCGGCTCGATGTCCAAAACGCGCCGCGCTTCTTCGAGTAGTGCGTCGACTTCCGGGTTCGAATAATTCTCATAATTGCGCGATCCTTGGGAATGATAGATCTCGTACGCATACTCATCCGGGTCGATCAGACCCAGCCAGCCCCAGATCGAGCCTTGGAGGTCGCCAGTCTGCATCCGCTGGTAGACTGTGCCGCTGTCAGATACCTCGACCGCGAAATTCACGCCCAGAACCTGGTTGACCTGAAGCACCAATACCTCCGCAAAGCGCTTCCACCAGCTTGAGCCCCAGGTCAGGATCGTGGCTTCGGTGCCAGCGCCGTATTTTGACAACTCCAACTCTTTCAGCGCCTCTTCCGGTTTCAGCATCGTTTCCATTGGCTGATCCTTCGTAGCGGCCCAGGAAATCGAGCTGGGGATCACGCCGTTGGCGGTGCGTCCTTCACCGAAAATCACCACGTCCACCATCGGCTGGCGGTCGAACGCCATGGATACGGCGCGGCGGAAATGCACATCGTCGAAAGGGGCGACCTTGTTGTTGAGACTGATGAACCGAGTATTCGTTCCGACCGATTTCAACACCTGAACGCGGTCGTCCTTTTGCAGATCGGGAATATCCGCGAAGGGTGCCGTGCTGGTGATGTCGATGCTGCCGCCGAGCAGGGCGGTGACACCTGCCAACTCCTCGGAAATAAGGGGAATCTCGACAATATCGACTTTAGGCAGTCCCTCCTCGAAATACTCTGCATGGGCGATCAGCCTGATCGACGCGCCGGGCTCGTAGCTGTCCATCTTGAAGGGGCCGGTGCCGACGGGGTTGGTGGCAAAATCGTCGGGCGTGCCGTCTTTCAGCAGATGCATCGGCACGATTTGGCTGCCGGTGCGCGTGTTTGTCAGGTAGCTCAGCATCGGCGCGAAGGGCTCGGCCGTCTCGATCTCCACGGTGTAGGCGTCGGGCGTGCGGATCTCCGAGATGGGCAGGAATTTTGACCGATGGGGCGAGCCGAACGCCTCGTCCTGCAGCCGCTCCAACGTGAACTTCACATCCGCCGAGGTCATTTCGACCCCATCGTGAAATTTCACACCCTCGTGCAGCTTGAACCGAAGAAGGGTTGGGCTGACGCTCTCGTAGCTTTGCGCCAGATCGGGCACAATGTTCATGTCCGCGTCGAACTTCAGCAGGCAGTTGAAGACGCCCCAGACCACGTAGGATTCAGGGACCAGCGTCGTCTGCGCCGGGTCAAGCGTGTTGATCACGTTATAGCCGGTTATGCCGGCGCGCAGCGTGCCGCAGGCGGCCTCCGCCCGGCCCGCCCAGAGGGGCAGCATGGCCAGCGTTGTGGCGGCGGCGCCGGATCTCAGAATTGCCCGGCGACTTAATTTATGCGTTTTCGTCATTTCAGTCCTCCCTTTTTGTTTTGGTCTTTGCGGCCCTCCTCAGGTCCGCTTGGAACTCCGAACAGCAGTGCCGTCTGCTGTTTGAAGCGGTAGATTTCGGCTGCAACCTGCGCGTCTGGCCAGTCAAGCTCCTCGGCCATGACGTCAGCCACGCGTGTCAGCTCATCTTCGGAAAATTCATGCCGCAGCCCCGCGCCGCTGCGCCGGTAAAGCACGTCCATCAGCGTGCGCGCGTGCTCGTGCCGCACCGCGCGGCGCACATCGTCAAGAGTGTATCCGATTTCGGGCGTGATGCGGGCCGAATTCGTATCCTCCAGCGGCAGGTGCGGTGCGTAATCCAGCACCGTGGGGATGCCCTGCGGTTCCAGCGCCGCACGCAGCGCCGCAGCGACCTCGCGGCCGGCGCCCCGGTGGCTCATGATCGGCGCGGCGGTCATGGCATGGACACCGCTCAGCCCATCCTCGCCGAGATCGTGCAATACGCGGCTGCGGTTCCCCTTGGGATGTGCTGGGTCGTATGTCAGCGGACGCACACCAGCCCATGTGCGCAGCACGTCGCCGCGCGTCACTCCCAAGCCGGGAAACAGCGCCGCCGTCTCCGACAGCAGAAACTCCAGATCGTCGGCGTCAACACGGATATCGTCCAGATTGCCTTCATAGACCGTCTCGGTCGGTCCGATGTAATGCTCTTCGTGCCAAGGGATGCAGTAGAACGGCTCGCCATGGCTGTTGATCGTAGTGATACCCTGACCGCGATAACGCTCGGGGAGGCGGATGACGATATGCGCGCCCTTGGTGCCGAAGACGCGCCGGTGGACCTTGCCGTCGGCTGCGCCGAGAACGCGATCGATCCAGATGCCCGCCATCGCCATCACACGCCGCGCGCTGACCTGCGCCCTGGTGCAGTCCGACCCTTCCAGCGTGACCTCTCGCATGCCCTGTTGTGCATCGCCCAGTATCGCGCGCGTGTAGTTGAGGGCAATCGCGCCGGCGTCTTCGGCATCAAGAATTGCGTCGATACAGATACGCTCGGGCCAGTCGAACTGATACTCGGTGAACCGCGCAGCGGCGCGCAGCCTGTCCTTCCGCCCCAGCGCGGCGACCATGGGTTGCTCCAGCGCCACGTCGCGCTTCAGTCGCCGATAATCCAGCGGCACATCGCCCGGCGCCAGACGCTTGAGCAGACCGAAGGCGAGGTCCGTCTGCCACGGGGTGTAGGGACCGTCCTCAAAGATCGGAAAATAGAAATCGATCGGCCGCACGCGCTGCGGCGCGGTGAGGACTATCTCACGCCGCTCGCGCATGGCCGCGCGCGCCATGCTCAGGGATGTCAGGAAACGCGCCGGGTGGCGCGCGAAATAGCGCATCGGATCGGGCGCCTCGAAATAGCGCAATCCGCAATGCAGAAGGCGGCTGGACCGGCTGGTCGAGCCGGAGGCGAAATCGTCTTTTTCCACTAGCAAAACAGAAAAACCGGCCGCCGCCGCCTCGCGCGCGGAACTGGCGCCAACGATGCCGCCCCCGATGACGACGACGTCGAAAACGCGCCCATCGAGCGCCATGACATCCTTCGTTTCTAGAGCGTTGCCATCCATTGGGTCAAAATGACGAGGCGACATCGGTCCGTCAAATTACCGCCGGTTCGGAGTGTATGTCGAAACGTTATACCGACAGCAGCGCGTCGATCCCCGCGATCAACTTGTTTCGCTTGGCACGCAGGACCGTCAGGAATTCCCCCGCCGTGCGCGAACGCGATTGATGCCGCGGATGAAGTATTCCAACATGAAACGTCAACTCGGACTCGAAGCGGCGAAAAACGATGCCGCTTCCGGCAAAATCAGTCGCTGTAAAGAGGTCGGTCAGTCCTATCCCCTGACCGCGCCGCACCATTGCGCAGACGCCTGCCGAATACGTCGTCTCGCACAGGATCTGCGGCTTGACGTCGAACCTGGCCAAACAGGCATCCAGCAGCCTGCGAGCCACCGTTTCATTGGAGAGGCTGACCATCCGTTCGGCGTGCAGATCCGGCGGAGTTATGACGTCGCGCGCAGCCAGCGAGTGCGATTGCGGCAGGGCCATGACGTAGGGCAATTCACAAAAGTTTTCACGTTCGATTCCGGGGCGCTCGAACGGGAATTCCGCGATGCCCAAGTCGACCTTCTGGGACGATACCCACTCTTCGACGCGCATCGACAGTTGCAGATCATAGCGGATCTTGATGTCGGGCTGCACGGCTTTGAAAGCGGCGATAGCGTCAGGCAGGAAGCCCAGTCCGGTGGCAGGCATTGACACAATGTGAAGGCTGCCTCTTCGACCCAGGCGGATATCCTCTGCAGCTGAGGTCAGCCGGTCATAACTGACGACGGCCTTCTGCAGCTCAACATAAAACATCTGTGCCTCGACGGTGGGGACCATGCGACCAGTGCGCCGATCAAACAGGGTAATGCCCAGGGACTCCTCCAGGGCGTCGATCAGGCGGCTGACTGCAGGCTGCGAGATACCCATGATCTCGGCGGCGCCACTTGCCGTGCCCGTTACCATCGTTTCCCTGAATGCAGTCAGTTGGCGCCAGCGCATATCTTTCAGTTCCCCACCAGAATTTGCCTTTTTGCAAGAAGCGCGCGGCAATCATCTTGCTGGCCAGTGCTATAGGCAACCCATTGAGCGAATAATCCAAGCCAATCTTACTGGCCTTAGTCGCTCAAGTGGGCAAGGTGTCAAAACCCGCTCCGCACTGGCAGGTTGTAGCTGGCGAGAGTGGTCGCCAAGCGCTGGAAATCTTCCAGTGTGTTCGTAATCGTCAGGCGACGGCGGCGCTTCCTGCCCGGGATGCCGATCAGCACTTCGTGCCGGTGTTTGGAGATGTCGATGGCGACCAACACGGTCGTAACGGTAGGATGGGTGGCGGTCATAGTCGGTCACGTCGTCAGCGGGGTCTGTGAACGCTCGCCAGCCGACGGCGCGCATACCCACGCGCCACAAGGAGAAGCCAGTGGATGCCGGGAAACGGCATCCACCAGCGCCAGCCTTCGTGCATCATGTCGGCCACCCTGACTGAGCCTCGACGAGAGGAGGGAGCCCGAGGAAAATGGGAACAAGTGCTCTCACATCATGCCCATGCCCATGATTTTATCCGCCATCTGCTTTTGCTCGTCGTCGAGCGCTTCGTATAGCGGCACAGCAGCTTCGCGCAGCTTTGTCAGGGTTTCCAGGCGCGCCGACATCATCTGCTCGCGGCGTTCCATACGCTCGGGAAAGGACGCCGGCCAATCGCCCGACGTCATCCTCTCGTGCATCTTTTGCATGGAGTCGGCGGAGTTGCGAATTGCTGCGGCGTAATCCTGCCATACATCCATCTGAGCGTCCGTGATGCCGAGTTCGGTCTTCAGGAATGCGAGACGGCCTTCAAGATGTAAAGCTGGGCCGCCTGCCATCATCTGACCGCCCATATTGCCCATCATCTGGCCATCCATGCTGCCCATCATGTGGCCACCCATCATCTGGCCCTGCACCATGCTCGGGCAGCTTTGCATACCCTGCTGCATACCACCCTGCATTTGCTGATGTGCGACTGCCGGAGCGGTCAACAAGGCAGCGGCGACGGCGGCGAGCACGACTGTTTTATTGCGAGACATCTGTATCTCCTCCTTGTGTTCGGATTACTTTGTTCATTATGCAGCATTCCTGCCAGTGACGCATTAATCGAAATCAAGTGTTACCCTGCGAGCCCGCGATTGCTGCTCCTGTCAGCTACGCATGGGGTGCTGCATCTGGCAAAAGGGAGTTAATTCTCCTTCGATAAGTAATATAGACATCTCCAAATTGATTGGCGTCGCCCCAAACTCCCGCTTGCGCGGCAGGCGGCGATAACCGGGCGGTTACCAAGGAGGCGCTGAACTTGGAATTTCGGCGTGCGGTGCGAACCTGCGGCCATTTTGGTGGAGTGCCGGGCTTCGCCCCGCGTTGCCTAAAGGTTCCGAATTTTAGAAATAACCTAAACCGTGAAGATCTAACGTCGTTAATTCAGCCAACTCTTGATTAGATCGGCGATATTCCTCCAATATCTCCCGTGACAGCGCCGTATGCAGCCTTATTACAAAATCTTGGCGCAAAAGAATCCTTCTTGTTTTGCTGCGCCAAGACCGATCACGCAGCTTCCAGATTCCACGGCCTGTATTTCGCTTGTTTTCGACTCTGTGGCTGCCGAGTTCAATCGCCTCACTCGGAAGGTCGAGCCAGTCAGCAAGCTCACGGCTTAATACGGAAAGATTGGATTCAAGCCATTCCATTGGCAGAACCTTGACATTGTCATTGCCGACCGCGGAAGAAATCGCTGAGTAGGTGGCGGCGTAATCGAGAAGGGCGCCGAAGGTGAAACGCTCCTCGTGAGGATCAGTAATTCGGGCTGCCAGGTTCTCGAAATCGCGCTGGCCGGGCTTTTCTCTCCGGTCAGAGACTTGAGCGTAGTGGGATGCCAGCCACTCGTCTTGTCGCCTCACAAAAAACAAAAGCTTGAAGCGTTCAATACCACGATCTTTCAGTGCTGATTTCATACCTGCCAAATGCCCCGCGCAAAGTGCTTGGCGGGATGTGCTGCGCCCTATCACCTCGTCTGAAATCAAGATATCACGTTGATCGGACTGCCAGCCGGGTTGAAGCAGGGCTTCAAAAATCTGATCTGCGTAGTGCAGCCAGATCGTGTCACTGCGCGAAAACACGCTTCCGAGAAGTCGCGTGCCGCTTTCGCGGAAGTGTTCATTTCGAGGCATCGAAATCACTTTTAGATGCGACAACTGGGGGAAAACGCGTTTCTGAAGAAATGTTGATCCCGTTTTGGGAAGGCCGATATGTAGAAAGACAGTGCGCGGCACCCCACATTCTCCTTTTTTCCATGGCCGGTTCTTCAAACCGAGAGCGGCCTGACCTACTCAATAGTTGGCAGGTAACATTAGTTCCGGACGGCTTCCGACACATAGGGAAGGTGCCTTGCGCGCAGGAGGCCGATCAGGCGGAGGTCGAAACGCGGATATTTTTCATCGCATTGCCCGGCGCTTTATAACATGATTTCGTCCGCATTGCGCCACTCGGGCTTCAAAAATGCTGCGCGATGCATGAATGACCGGTCTCGCAAAGTTGCCGCCCTGCGCCGAGCACCTCGGCGAGAGAGGTGGTCCGGCGCCTCTGAACGGTTGAGTCAGGTGGATTTTCTGCTCCCACTCCGGCAGCGTTGCCGAGACAAAGGAGCGAAGATGACAAGACGACCGCGACGAAACCTGTTTTCGAACGTATTAGGGAGAGGTAGGGTGAGAGGCTGGACAACGACCCAAGCGGGGCTCGTTACGGCTGCTTCCTTCCGGACCTGACCGGGTTGGCGAGGCGCCTGCCCGCGCCAACCTCTCGACGTTTCACTTAAAGACGATGTGCGCGCTTTGCAAGGGGGCGTGTCCGGCGCACCATGCAGGGACGGCGGAGGGCGCCGGGCCCGCCGGCCTCAGTCGCCGTCGAAGGCACATAGCGTCCGCACCGTCAGGTCCATGCCTTCCAGCCTTGCGCGGCCGCCCAGGCCGGGCAGGTCGATGACGAAGGCGCAGGCCGCCACATCGCCGCCCTGGCGCCGGACCAGCATCGCGCCGGCCGCGGCGGTGCCGCCCGTAGCCAGCAGATCGTCCACGATCAGCACCCGCTCGCCCTGCGCGATCGCCTCCTCGTGCAGCTCGAAGGTGGCTTCGCCGTATTCGAGGGCGTAGCTCTGCGACATCACCTTGCCCGGCAGCTTGCCGGCCTTGCGCACCGGAACGAAGCCCGCGCTAAGCCGGTGCGCGACCGCCCCGCCCAGAATGAAACCCCGCGCCTCCAGTCCGACGACCTTGGCGATGTGGGCACCCTCATAAGGTGTCGCAAGCTGATCGATCGTCATGGCCAGGCCTTCCGGGTCGGACAGCAGCGTGGTCACGTCGCGAAAGAGGATTCCCGGCTTGGGGAAGTCGGGTATCGTGCGGATCAGCGAGCGGATTGTCTTGGATGGCATGTCGAGGCGTCCTTGAGCGTATGATCTCCTTACGGGCGCGTCGCCCCGCTGCGCAAGCCCGTCACGTTGCGCCGCATCCCCGCGGTCAGCACTCCGTCCCCCACGCTCAGCGCGCGGGCCGATTGAGCATCCGGCCCGCCACCGCGTCAAGACGCGCCGTCAATTCGGGATCGCGCTTGCCGGGCGCGGTCAGGATCGCGTGTTCAAGCGCGTGATCGCAGCCGGCGGGGCAGGGCGCGCGAACCGGCTCCAGCAGGCCGGGCAGCGCGCGTACCATGGCCTTGCCGCGCTCGGCATTGCCGGTGAGCGTGGCGATGATGGCGGTCACGTCCACCTCGCCGTGGTCCGGGTGCCAGCTGTCGTAATCGGTGATCATGGCGACCGAGGCATAGCAAAGCTCGGCTTCGCGGGCGAGCCGGGCCTCGGGCATGCCGGTCATGCCGATCACGTCGCAGCCCCAGACCTCGCGGTAAAGCCGCGATTCGGCCAGGGTCGAGAATTGCGGACCCTCCATGGCCAGGTAGGTGCCGCCGCGGTGCACGCGGCTGCCCGCCGCTTCGGCGGCGCTGGCGCAGGCGGCGCCGAGGCGCGGGCAGGTGGGTTTGGCGATCGACACATGCGCGACGCAGCCGGGGCCGAAGAACGACGCCTCGCGCGCGGTGGTGCGGTCGACATACTGATCGACAATGACGAAATCGCCCGGCGCCATTTCCTCGCGGAACGACCCGCAGGCGCCGACGCTGATCACATCTGTCACGCCCAGCCGCTTGAGCGCGTCGATATTGGCGCGGTAGGGCACCGAGGAGGGGCTGTGCACGTGCCCGCGCCCGTGCCGCGGCAGAAACGCCATCGGCCTGCCGTCCAGCGTGCCGGTCAGGATCTGGTCCGACGGCGCGCCGAAGGGGCTTTGCACTTGGCGCCACTCCGCGCCTTCCAGCCCCTCGATCTCGTAGACGCCCGAGCCGCCGATCACCCCGATCATGGTCTGTGCCATGCCCTGTCCTTTCCCTGTTGCCCTCGCGGGTTTAGGCGCGCTGATCGGGCAAGAAAAGCGTGCAACCGCCGGAATGGCCGAAAAATGCGCGAAAGCTTCGGGGCGGCCTGTGCGGTGCAGGGGATCATCAGGGCAATTGGTGGCAATGAGGTGTGGTCAAGCGGGCGCGGGAAAGGTAAACGAAGCCCTCACCTCAGCCCAAGCAACAACAGGACCGCCCTTGTGAGAACCTCGCTGGCCGCCTTTGCCAAGACCATCGCGATGCCCGATCTGCGCGTCATGCAGAACGAGCCGTTCAGCCTTGCCCGGCTGCGGATCGAGCTTTTGTCGGGCCTAACCGTTGCGCTGGCGCTGGTGCCGGAGGCGGTGGCCTTCGCCTTCGTCGCCGGGGTGCATCCGCTGGTCGGGCTTTATGCCGCGTTCCTCGTCGGGCTGATCACGGCGCTGATCGGCGGGCGGCCGGGCATGATCTCGGGCGCGACGGGCGCGCTGGCGGTGGTGATGGTGGCGCTGGTGGCAGAGCATGGGGTCGAATACCTTTTTGCCACGGTGGTGCTGATGGGGATCTTCCAGATCACGGCCGGCGCGCTGAAATGGGGCAAGTTCATCCGCCTCGTGCCGCATCCCGTCATGCTGGGCTTCGTCAATGGCCTTGCCATCGTGATCTTTCTCGCGCAGCTCGGCCAGTTCAAGGTGCCAGGCACGATGGTCGATACCGGGCACGGCATGGGCGGCGGCGTGTGGCTGAGCGGGACGCCCCTTCTGATGATGCTGGGCCTCGTGGCGCTGACGATGCTCATCATCTGGGTCACGCCGCGTATCACCCGCATAATCCCCGCGCCGCTCGCGGGGATCGGCGTGGTCGCGGTGCTGGTCATCGCCTTCGGCCTCGACGTGCCGCGCGTCGGCGATCTGGCCTCGATCGAGGGCGGATTGCCCGGCTTTCACATCCCGATGGTGCCGCTCACGCTGGAGACCTTCGAGATCATCCTGCCCTATGCGATCATCCTCGCCGCCATCGGCCTGATCGAAAGCCTGCTGACCCTCAACCTTGTCGGCGAGATGGTGGGCAGGCGCGGCGGTGCCAGCCAGGAATGCATCGCGCAGGGGATCGCCAATGCAGTGACCGGGTTCTTCGGCGGCATGGGCGGCTGCGCGATGATCGGCCAGTCGATGATCAACGTCAAATCGGGCGGGCGCACGCGGATTGCGGGGATTGCGGCGGCGGTCTTGCTGCTGATCTTCATCCTCTTCGCCTCGCCGCTGATCGAGCAGATCCCCCTCGCCGCGCTGGTGGGCGTCATGTTCATGGTGGTGATCGGCACCTTCGCGTGGAATTCGCTGACGATCCTGCGCAAGGTGCCGCTGACTGACGCGATGGTGATCGTGCTGGTGACGGCGGTGACGGTGAAATACGATCTGGCCATCGCGGTGGTCGTCGGCGTCATCGTCTCGGCGCTGGCCTATTCGTGGAACAACGCCAAGCGGATCCATGCGACGACCAAAATCGCCGATACCGGCGCGCGCGTCTACAGCATCGAGGGCCCGCTCTTTTTCGGCTCGGCCGAGGGCTTTGCCGAGCTTTTCGATGTCGAGGGCGACCCGGATACCGTGATCGTCGATTTCGACCAGAGCCGCGTCGTCGACCAGTCCGCCCTGCAGGCGATCGAGACGCTGGCGGGCAAATACCAGGCGGCGGGCAAGACGCTGCAGCTGCGTCACCTGAGCCGCGATTGCCACCGTCTGCTGACCAAGGCGGGGCACCTGATGATCGACAGCGACGATGACCCCGAATACATGGTCGCGGTCGACTACGACGTGCGCACCGGGGTGCTGGGCGCGGGCCACTGAACCTTCGCAGGGCCGGTCCCGGTCGGGATGCAGGACCACCGGCGCGGCGAGGCACCGGGCAAATGACGCGCGCGCCGCGTTTCAAATTGTGCGGCCCGGCGCGCCGTGCTACGCGCGGCGCCGGCGATCGTGCCGAAACATCTGGAAGGCGGCGCAGTGCTGGAGCTCAGGCCCGAAACGGACGGCGACTGGTGGGAGGTCGAGGCGCTTTTTGATCTGTGCTTTGCGCCGGGGCGCGAGGCGCTGTCGTCCTACCGGCTGCGCGACGGGGTGCCGCCGGTGCCGGGCCTCAGTTCGGTCGCGCGCGACGAGGGGGGCATCCTGGCGGGCGCGATCCGGTACTGGCCGGTCGCCGTGGGCGCGGCGCCCGTGCTGCTTCTGGGGCCCATCGCGGTGCATCCGACGCATCAGGGCGAGGGGCTGGGCGCCTACATGATCCGCGGCTCTCTGGGGGCAGCGCGGCATGCGGGCTGGGACCGGGTAATGCTGGTGGGCGATGCGCCATATTACGGGCGCTTCGGATTTCAGCGCCTTGGCGGGGTCGAGATGCCGCCGCCGACGAACCCGGACCGTGTGCTTGGGCTGGCGCTGGTGCCGGGGGCCTGGGACGGAATCGCCGGAAAAGTGACGCGCGCCGCTTGAAACCTGCGGGCGATACGATGATCTATGGCGGATGATGGATCTTCTGGACCCCCCGATCAGCCAGGCCGCCGTTGAGGCGCGTCTTGACGAGTTGGCGCGGCGACATGCACGGGCGGGCCGACCGGGCATCCAGCTGCTGAACGTGATCGGCGGCCGCGCCGAGGCGCTGGTCGAGCGGTTGCCGGAGCCCGTGCGGGGCCGGCTGGAGGCCGGAACCGTGCAGGCGCTGGAGGTGGCGATGGCCGCCGCGCACCGCTCGCGCGGGATGGTGGGCGGGCAGCCTGCCTGGCTGAACCGGGCGGTGACGACGGCGGCGGGCGCGGTCGGCGGATTTGGCGGATTGCCCGGCGCGCTGGCCGAGTTGCCGATCACCACCACGATCCTTTTGCGCGCGATTCAGGACGTGGCCGGCGAATATGGCTTTGATCCGGCCGAGCAGGGCGTGCGCTTCGATTGCGTGCAGGTCTTTGCCGCTGCAGGTCCGCTGGATCATGACGACGGCGCCGATCTGGCGTTCCTCACCACCCGCGTGGCCATGACCGGAAAGGCGATGCAGGCCCTCATCACCAAGGTCGCGCCGCGCCTCAGTGTGGTGCTGGGACAAAAGCTGGCGGCACAGACGGTGCCGGTGCTGGGCGCGGCGGCGGGGGCGGCGACGAATTATGCCTTCACCAGCTATTATCAGCAGATGGCGCATGTGCATTTCGGGCTGCGCCGGCTTGCGATCGAAGCGGACATGAGCCACGCGGATCTTCTGCTGGCGCTTCGCAAGCGCGTCGAGATGCCGGCGCGAAAAGGCTGATGTCCTAAAGCTTTTCGCGCAGGTATTCCATCACGGACGGGCGCACCGACTGGTCGCCGCGGCGCCCGGCGGCGTCGATGACGCTGCGCAATTCATCCAGATCCGTCCGGCGCAGGATCGACTTGACCGGCCCGATGGAGGCCGGGCGCATCGACAGCGTCCGGATACCGATGGCGGCAAGGCAGGCCGCCTCGACTGGCCGGCCGGCATCCTCGCCGCAAAAGCTGAGCGGTGTGTCAGAGGCCATGCAGCGCTCGACGATGCATTGCAGGAAGGTCAGGAAACTGACGTTGAGCGTGTCATAGCGGCGGCGCACGCGCTCGTTCTCGCGGTCGGCCGCAAAGAAGAACTGTTTCAGGTCGTTGCCGCCGATGGAGAGGAAGTCGACATCGCGGTAGAATTGGTCGGCTGCATAGGCCAAGCTGGGAGTTTCCAGCATCGCGCCCAGTTTCATGGTCGCGGGCAGGGGGTGGCCCAGAATGCGCTCGCGCTCCAGCGCCTTGTTCAACTCGGCGCGCCCAGCATCGAATTCCTCGCGCTGGGCGACGAAAGGGAACATCACCGACAGGGGGCGCCCATTCGCACCGCGAATGAGCGCCTGAAGCTGCATCCGCATCACTCCCGGCTTGTCCAGCCCGACGCGAATCGCACGCCAGCCAAGCGCCGGGTTCGGCTCGTCCGTGGGCTTCATGTAAGGCAGCACCTTGTCCGAGCCGATATCGAGCGTCCGGAATATCACGTCGCGGCCCTTGGCGGCATCCATGACGCGACCGTATAGCTCGCTCAGTTCGGCCCGCTTGGGCATCTGGGAGCGGACGAGAAACTGAAGCTCGGTGCGGAAGAGGCCGACGCCGTCGGCGCCGGACCCCTCCAGACTGGGCAGGTCGGCCATCAGGCCCGCGTTCATCGTCAGCGACAGGGTGCGCCCGCAAAGCGTGGTCGCGGGCTTGTCACGGATCGAGGCGTAGCGCTCCTGCGCCTTGGCCTGCATCGCCATCTTGTCGCGGAAGGCGGCGACGACGTTGTCATCGGGGCGCAGATGGACCATGCCCTGATCGCCGTCGACGAGGATCGGATCGCCGTTCAGCGCCTCGGTGGTGATGTTCCGGGCGTGGATCACCAGCGGAATTGCCAGCGCGCGGGCGACGATGGTGGCGTGGCTGCCGACGGCGCCTTCCTCCAGCACGATGCCCTTGAGGCTGTGGCCGTAGTCGAGCAGTTCGGCCGGCCCGACATTGCGCGCGATCAGGATCGGGTCGGGCGGCATTTCGGAGCCCGTTCCGGTGCCCTGGCCGGTGAGGATGCGCAGCATCCGGTTGCTCAGGTCGTCAAGGTCGTGCAGCCGGTCGCGCAGGTAGGCATCGGAGACCTGGCTCAGCCGGGCGCGGGCTGTGGATTGCTCTTTTTCCACGGCCGCCTCGGCGGAAAGGCCGCGCTCGATATCCTCCTCCATCCGGCGCATCCAGCCCTTGGAATTGGCGAACATGCGATACGCTTCGAGCACCTCGAGCTGTTCCTTGTCGCCGAAGCGCGCGCTCGACAGCATCCGGTCGACGCCGACGCGCAGCTCCTCGACGGCCTCGTGCAGGCGCTCGCGCTCGCGCGCGGGATCCTCGCCGATGAGGTTGGTCACAAGGACGCGCGGCTCGTGCAGCCAGACGTGGCCGCGCGCCGCGCCCTCCTGGGCGCTGGTGCCGCGGAACAGGACCGAGCTTTGATGGCGGGCCTTCATCGCGGCGCTTTCGCCGATGAAGGCGCCGAGTTCGGCCATTTCGGCCAGGACCATCGCGACCACCTCGACCGCGTAGACCTCTTCCTCGGAGAAGCTGCGTGCGGCGCGCGACTGCACCACCAGCACGCCCAGCTTCTCGCCAAGGCGCTGAATCGGCACCCCCATGAACGAGCAGTAGCCCTCTTCGCCGGTCTCGGGCATGTACCGGAAGCCGGGGGTACCGGGGGCATTGTCGGTGTTGATGACCCGCCCGGTGCGCGCAACGCGGCCGACGAGGCCTTCGCCCAGTTTCATTCGCGTTTCGTGCACGGCCGACGGGTTCAGCCCCTCCGTCGCGCACAGCTCCAGCGTCTCCTCGTCGCGGAAGAGGTAGATCGAGCAGACCTCGATGCGCATTTCCTCGGCGATGAGGTGCGTGATCTGGTCCAGACGCGCCTGCCCTGCCGCGTCCTCGGCCATGACGGCGCGCAGGCGGCCCAGCAACTTCCGGCTGTCGGTCTGAAAATCCTGGCTCATCAGCGTTGTGCTTTCGCGCCTTTCGTTCATCCCATGTCCGGTGGCGTGCGGCGCAAGGTCCGCCCGTTACCCGACCTTGTCCAGATCGAAAGCATCATGCAGCGCCTGAACCGCAAGTTCCATGTATTTCCGGTCGATCAGCACGGAAATCTTTATCTCGGAAGTTGCAATCACCTTGATGTTGATGCCCTCCTGGCTGAGCGTGCGGAACATGTGGGCAGCCACGCCCGACTGGCTGCGCATGCCGATGCCGACGGCGGAAATCTTGGCCACGTCGGTGTCGGCGACCAGGGCGGAATAGTTGATATTGCCGACCTCGAGCGCGCCTTTCAGCGCCTTTTCCGCGCGCGCGACCTGTTCGGTGGGGCACGAAAACGTCATGTCGGTGCGCCCGTCCTCAGAGATGTTCTGGATAATCATGTCGACATTCACGCCCGCCTCGCTGAGCGGGCCGAAGATTGCGGCGGCGATGCCGGGCCGGTCGGCGACCGACAGAAGCGTCATCTTGGCCTCGTCCCTAGAATAGGCGATGCCGGTCACAACTTTGGATTCCATGATTTCCTCCTCGGCGCAGACAAGGGTGCCGGCGTCATCTGATTGTTCCTCGAAGCTGCTGAGCACGCGCAGCTTGACGTTGTAGCGCATGGCCAGCTCGACCGACCGGGTCTGAAGCACCTTTGCGCCGAGGCTGGCCAGTTCCAGCATCTCCTCATAGGCGATGCGGTCCAGCTTCTTGGCCTTCGGCGAAATGCGCGGATCGGTGGTATAGACGCCGTCGACATCGGTGTAGATGTCGCAGCGTTCCGCCTCCAGCGCGGCGGCGAAGGCGACGGCGGTGGTATCGCTGCCGCCGCGGCCCAGCGTGGTGATGCGGCCTTCGGGGCTGACGCCCTGAAAGCCGGCGACGACGGCCACGCGCATGCCCTCGGCGAATTTCGCCATGATGTTGTCCTTGGGAATGTCCACGATGCGGGCGGCGGAATGGGCCGAGGTGGTCTTTACCGGCACCTGCCAGCCCTGCCAGCTGCGGGCGGGGATCTCCATCTCCTGCAGGGTCAGGGCCATGAGGCCGGCGGTCACGTTCTCGCCCGAGCTGACGACGGCGTCGTATTCGCGCGCATCGTACAGCGGCGACGTCTCGCCCACCCAGCCGACCAGTTCGTTCGTCTTGCCCGACATGGCCGACACGATGACGATCACGTCATAGCCCTTGGCGATCTCAACGCCCACACGCTTGGCGGCGCGGCGGATGCGGTCGAGGTTGGCGACGGAGGTGCCGCCGAATTTCATCACGAGAACGGGCATGGGTGCGTCCCTTGTGGCAGGTTCGGAGCGCGGTTTACGCGGGGGGAGGGCTGAGGGCAATAGCGCGCCGCATCGCCGGCGGATCAGCCGCGCGCCTCGCGTACCATTTCGCCAAGGGCGGTCATCGCGTCGTCGGCGCGCTCCAGCGGCACGAAAAGATGATCGTGGTAGAAGCCGGCCACCGGATTGACGCCCATGCCCAGCCCGGCAAGCCGCGTGGTGATCTTCGCCAGGAAGCCGACGGCATCCAGCGCCGATTGCACGTTGAGGGTAATCATCCGGCAAGGGAATTCGTGGGGCAGGCCCGCCGCCCTGGCGGCGTCGAGCGGGACGATGATGGTCGTGCCCTCGCCCTCCTGCATCATCATGCGCGGCGTGAGGCCGGGCGGCACGTTTCGGTCGGGCAGCGTGACGAAAGCGTAAGTCGCCGGATCCAGCACCGGCGACATTTCGGCCAGAAGATGTTTCAGATCGTGTCCGCCCGCCATGATGCGCCTTACCTTCGGATGGGGGTGCCGCGCCGCCGCGCGTGCAGGCTCAGAAAACACCCAGTGCCGAAATTGTCCAGCGGGATGCGGCGGTGTCAGTTGACCTTGCGCGTGGGAAGGAAGGGCAGGGGCAGGACCGGCACCCCGTCCTTGACGAGCTTGCGCGCCTCGTCGGCGCGCACCTCGCCGTAGATGGGACGGTCGGGGGTGCGGCCCTCGTGCATGTCGCGCGCCTCGCGTGCGAAGTTGCTGCCGACATATTCCGATGTCTCCTCGATCTTGCGCCTAAGACGCGCGATGTCCCGCTCCGCCGATGCTGCGGGCCGAGCGGCGTTGTCGGGCGGTGCGGCCGGCGCCGACTGCACGTTGGGCGCCATCACGCTTTTGGTGACGTCCGTGCTGCCGCAATCGGCGCAGGTGACATGCCCCGTGCGGGCGAGCTTGTCGAAGGCTTCGGCCGATTGGAACCAGCTGTCGAAGCGATGGCCTTCGGGGCATTTCAGGGCGAATTTGATCATCTGTCACAATCCGGTGGAGGCCCCGATCATTTAATGGCAAGAGCCGGAAAATCAAGCACTTCGACGGGTCCGGCAGGTCAGCTGCCCTCCAGCCGGGCAGGATCGAACCTGCGGATCATGTGCGCCAGCTCCGGCTCGTCCACGAGGACGGCGGCCCTCTTCGGGCGCAGCCATTTGCGCCGGCGCTGACCCGCTTCGGGGAAATCGTCCGCGATCTCGCGCACCTCGAGCGGGTAGAGCATGGCGACGCACGGCATGTCCGCCCCTCCCCCGGCGCTCTTGTGGTAGTGAAAGAGGCCGAGGCAATGTGGGTGGATCCGGCCGCGCACGCCGGCCTCTTCCCATGCTTCGATCTCGGCGGTCTGCATCGGAGACTTGCCGTCCATGGGCCAGCCCTTGGGCACGATCCAGCGGCCCGAGCCGCGGCTGGTGATCATCAGAATCTCCGGCTTGCCGCCCCGCATGCGATAGCACAGCGCGGCGAATTGCGTGCGCAGATCGCTTTTGCGCGCGTCGCTGAGGTCGATGGGGAAATGCGCCGCTGAATCCGTGATATCCTTGTCCTCGCCGCCGAAAAGCCCCGTCGGAAACGGGTCGATTTGCTATTGCCTTCGGGAAGTATATGGCGAGGGTGAAGGCGAAAACAACAGCTTGCCTTGGCGTTGGCCCCGGAGCTGCCGGGCATTTTCCGGGCGTCGGGAGGGAGACTGGACGATGAGGAAATCATGTTGCCGGCGGATCGTGCGGCTGCGGCGGGGCGTGGCCATCACGGCGGCGGCGCTGCTGATCGGCGCGCCGGGGGCGCAGGCCGAAGAGGGCGCGACCGTCTTTGCCGCCGCGTCCCTGCGCGACGCGATGGAGGAGATCAGCGCGCTCTATCCGGGCGAAGTGGCGGTCTCACTGGGCGGAAGCGGCCTTCTGGCGCGGCAGATCGCCGAGGGCGCGCCGGCCGATGTGGTCTTTCTGGCGAACACCGACTGGATGGACTGGCTGGAACAGCAGGGCGCCGTCGATCCCGCGCAGCGCGTGGCGCTGGTGGGCAACGCGCTGGTCGTCGTCGCCCCGGCAGGTACGCCCGATCTGGACGGGGCGGATGCGGCGGCGCTGCTGGCGCGGCTGGATGGCGGGCGCATGGCCATCGGCCAGACGCAGAGCGTGCCCGCCGGCATGTATGGCCGCGGCTGGCTGGAGAAGGCCGGGCTGTGGGATGCACTGATGCCGCACCTGGCCGAGACGGACAATGTGCGCGCCGCGCTGGCGCTGGTCGCGCGGGCCGAGGCGCCGCTGGGCGTCGTCTATGCCACCGATGCCGCGGCCGAGCCGGGGGTGCGCGTGGTCTACCACGTGCCGGACGACATGCATGATCCGATCCTCTACCCGGCGGCGGCGCTGACCGGGGCGGGCGGGCCCTTCATGGCGTTCCTGCAAGGCGCCGAGGCGCGGGGGGTCTTCGCCGCGCATGGTTTCGTGCCGCTGACGGACGCCCCCTGATGCTGGACGCCGCCGCCTATGACGCGCTGATGCTGTCGCTGAAAGTGTCGCTGGTCGCGACGCTCTTCAGCCTGCCGGTGGCGATCGCGGTGGCGTGGCTGCTCGCGCGGCGGCAGTTTCCGGGCCACGCTCTGCTGAGCGCGCTGGTCCATCTGCCGCTGGTGCTGCCGCCGGTGGTGACGGGGTATCTGCTGCTCCTGACCTTCGGGCGGCAGGGCGCGGTGGGCGGGCTGCTTGAATCCATCGGGATCGTCCTTGCCTTCCGCTGGACGGGGGCGGCGCTGGCGGCGGGGGTCATGGGGTTCCCCTTGATGGTGCGCGCGATCCGCCTGTCGATCGAGGCGGTGGACCCGAAGCTGGAGGAGGCGGCGGCGACGCTGGGCGCGGGCCGCTGGGCGGGGTTCGTCCGCGTGACGCTGCCGCTGATCGGGCCGGGTATCCTGGCGGGGGCGGTCATGGGCTTTGCCAAGGCGATGGGCGAATTCGGCGCGACCATCACGTTCGTTGCCAACATTCCGGGCCAGACGCAGACGCTGCCCTCGGCGATCTATGCTTTCCTGCAGGTGCCGGGCGGCGAGGGCGCGGCGCTGCGGCTGGTGCTGCTGGCATCGGGCGTGGCGATCGGGGCGGTGCTGGTCTCCGAATGGCTGGCGCGGCGCATGGCGGCGAGGATCGGCGCGTGAGCCTCGGCGTCGATATCGTCCATCGCTTCGACGGCTTCGCGCTGGAGGCGGATTTCGCGGCGGGTCCGGGCGTCACCGCGCTGTTCGGCCCGTCCGGGTCGGGGAAATCCACCATCGGCAATGCCATTGCCGGGCTGCTCACACCGGACGCCGGGCGTATCACTCTGGGCGAGGACGTTCTGCTGGACCGGGCGCGCGGCATCTGCCTGCCGGCGCCGCGGCGCCGGATCGGCGTGGTCTTTCAGGAGGGGCGGCTTTTCCCGCACCTGACGGTCGCGCGCAACATCGCCTTCGGCGCGCGCTACGCACCAAAGGGTGCGCCGGGGCTGGACGAGGGTGCGATCCTGCACATGCTGGGCATCGAGACGCTGCTGCCGCGCCGTCCGCGCAGCCTCTCGGGCGGCGAGAAGCAGCGCGTTGCCATCGCGCGCGCGCTGCTGATGCGCCCGCGCCTTCTGCTGATGGACGAGCCGCTGGCGGCGCTCGACGGGCCGCGCAAGGACGAGATCCTGCCCTATCTCGAACGCCTGCGCGACAGCGGCATCGTGCCCATCGTCTATGTCAGCCACAGCGTCGCGGAAATCGCCCGGCTGGCCGACCGCATCGTGGTGCTGCGGGACGGGCGCGTGCTGCGGCAGGGCGACGTCACCGATGTGCTGAGCGATCCGGAAATGGTGCCGCTGATAGGGGTGCGCGAGGCGGGATCGGTCCTGCTGGCGAGGGTGGTCGAGGCCAATCCGGACGGCCTCAGCCGGTTGGAGATCGGCGGCGGCGAGCTGCGCCTGCCGGGTATCGACGCCGCGCCGGGGCAAACCCTGCGTGTGCGGGTGCTGGCGCAGGACGTTCTGGTATCGCTGAACCGGCCCGAGGGCCTATCCTCGCGCAACATCCTGCCTGCGGTGGTCGATACCATCCATCGCGGCGAGGGGCCGGGCGTGGCCCTGTCGCTGCGCATCGGGCAGGCGCGGCTGCTGGCACGGATCACTTCGGACGCAATGGTTGAACTGGGGCTTCGTCCCGGCCTTGCCTGTCACGCGGTGCTGAAGGCGACGGCCGTGGCGCGGGCCGATATCGGCAGCCGGAAGGGCTGAGCGCCCTGTCCTTGGGCAATCCGGACGGCCGGTTCAAACGGCGGCTTCCGCCTTTTGTTTTTCCCGCGTCAGCTCGCGCGAATTCTCGGCGAAGTGACACGCGGCCATCGTGCCGCTGTCCTCGATGGGGCGCAGGCGGGGCCGCTCGGCACGGCAGACCTCCTGCGCGATGGGGCAGCGCGGCGCGAAGGGGCAGCCGGGCGGCGGGTTGACCGGATCCGGCAATTCGCCCGGCGTGCGCGGCGCATCGAAGGAGCCGCCCGTCAGCTTGGGGATCGCGGCCAGCAGAAGCTGCGTATAGGGATGCTTGGGATCGTCGAAGATGTTGCCGGTGGGCGCCAACTCCATCACCTGACCCAGATACATGACGGCGACGCGGTCGCCGAAATGTTCCACCACGCTCAGATCGTGGGTGATGAACATGTAGGTCAGATCACGTTCGTCCTGCAGATCGTTGAGAAGGTTCAGGATCTGCGCCTGAATCGACACGTCGAGCGCGGAAATCGGCTCGTCCGCGACGACGAAGGCGGGGTTCGTGACCAGCGCGCGGGCGATGGCGATCCTCTGGCGCTGCCCGCCGGAGAATTCGTGCGGCAGGCGGCGCTGCCAGCTTTGGTCGCAGCCGGTGGCGTTCAGCACGTCCTCGACCTGCGTGCGCACCTCGGCCTCGGTCTTTTCGGGCATGAGGTGGCGGATCGGCTCGGCCAGCGTCTGGAACACGTTGCGGCGCGGGTTGAGCGAGGCATAGGGGTTCTGGAACACCATCTGCATGTCTGCGCGCACGGGCTTGCGTTCGCTTTCGTCCATCGTGTCGATGCGCTGGCCGCGAAAGTAGATTTCGCCCGCCGAAGGTTTCAGCAGGCCCATGATGGCGCGGCCCAGGGTCGTCTTGCCGCAGCCCGATTCGCCGACGACGCAGAACGTCTCGCCCTTATTGATCTTGACGTCGACGCCGGAGAGGGCGTGCAGCACCGGCTTTTCCCGGCTCAGGAAATGCGTAGGCAGCGCAAAGCGCATTTCCAGCCCGCGCGTCTCGACGATGGGATCGGTCACGTCGCTCATGTGGTGGCCTCCGTTTCCTCGGCCGGGATTTCGTGCATCGGATGGAAGCAGGCGACGCCATGTTCCAGCGGCGGCATGGCGGCGCGGCATTCCTCGGTCGCGCGCTCGCAGCGCGGGTGGTAGGGGCAGCCCGAGGGCAGGTTGGTAATGGGGGGCATGGAGCCGGGGATCTGGTAGAGCTTGGCGCCGCGGGTGGAGTTCTGCGGCAGCGCCTTCAGCAGACCGACCGCATAGGGATGCTTGGGCCGGTCGATGATGTCGCGGGTGCGCCCCGTCTCGACGCATTTGCCGGCATACATGATCATCAGCCGCTCTGTCACCTCGGCCACGACGCCCAGATCGTGCGTGATGAGGATCAGCGCCACGTTGTTCTCGCGGCAGAGCGTCAGGATCAGCGACATGATCTCGGCCTGGATGGTCACGTCGAGCGCCGTCGTCGGCTCGTCCGCGATGATCAGTTCCGGATCGGTCAGGAGCGCGATGGCGATGACGACGCGCTGGCGCAGGCCGCCCGACAGCTCGTGCGGATAGGCGTCCATGCGGCTTTCGGCCGAGGGAATCGCCACCAGCTTGAGCTTGTCGACGCAGAGCCTGTGCGCCTCGCGGTCCGAAATGCGGCGATGCGCCTTGAGCGTTTCGATCATCTGCGTGCCGATGCTGAGCACGGGGTTCAGCGTGACCATCGGGTCCTGGAAGATCATCGAGATGCGGTTGCCGCGGATGCGCCGGATCTGGCGCTCGGACATGGTCAGCAGGTTCTCGCCGTCGAAGGTGACGGAGCCTTGGGTGACGCGGCCCGGCTCGGCGATGAGGTTGAGGATGGCGAAGGCCAGCATGGATTTGCCGGCGCCGGATTCCCCCACGACGCCCAGCCGCTGGCCCTTTTCCAGCGTCAGATCGACACCGCGCAGCGCCTCGACCTCGTCCTTTTTGCCACGGGGGAACGCGACGCGCAGGTCGCGGACTTCGAGAAGGGCCATCAGTCGTCTCCCCGGCGGAGTTTCGGGTTCAGCACGTCGCGCAGCCAGTCGCCCAGAAGGTTCAGCGCCAGCACCAGCGCGACCAGCACGAGCGCGGGGTAGAGCGTGATCCACCACGACCCCGAAAAGATGAATTCGAAACCCGACCGGATCAGCGAGCCGAGCGACGGCTTGTCCGTCGGCATGCCGAGGCCGAGAAAGCTGAGCGCGGCCTCGGTCATGATCGCCTCGGCGACCTGGATGGTCGAGATCACCAGCACCGGGGTCAGCGTGTTGGGCAGGATGTGGATCCACATCACCTTGCGCGCAGGCAGGCCGATGACGCGGGCCGCGTCGACATATTCCTTGTTCTTCTCGCCCAGCACCGAAGAACGGACGGTGCGCGCGAATTTCGGCCATTCGGCGATCCCGATGATGAGGATCAGCATGAAGATGGCATAATCCGCATAGACATTGGCATCGAACGCCGTCTGGAACAGCGCCAGCGCGATGATGGCGATCATCAGTGTCGAGAGCGACATCTGGATATCGGCCATGCGCATCAGGAAACTGTCGATCCAGCCGCCCTTGTAGCCGGCCCAGAGACCCAGCGTGACGCCGAGGACGCCCTGCACGATGACCGCGCCGATACCGATGATCAGGCTGATGCCGGTGCCATACATGATCGTGCTGAAGACGCCGCGCCCCTGCGCATCGGTGCCCAGCCAGAAGCGTGCGTCACCGCCCTCGCGCCAGGAGGGGGGCAGTTCGCTGTCCATGATATCGAGCTGCAGAAGATCGTAAGGGTTCTGCGGCGCGATCCACGGGGCCAGCACGGCCATGACGATCAGGAAGAGCAGGACAATGCCCGCGCCGATGGCGACGGGATCCGACAGGAAACGTTTGAGGATGCTTTGCCAGGTGATCATGACTTGGCTCCCGGCAGTTTCACCATCGGATTGATGAGGGTGTAGACGAAATCGACGATCGTGTTCACGACTACGAAGATCAGCCCGACGACGATGATGTAGGCGATGATGAGCGGCGTATCGACGCGGTTCACGGCCTCGAGGAAGAGGAATCCCATCCCCGGCCACTGGAACACCGTCTCCGTCAGGATGGTGTAGGCGATGAGCGTGCCGATCATCAGGCCGCCCACGGTGACGACCGGCAGGAGCGTGTTGCGGAAGGCGTGGACGTAGCGCACGCGCGGCGTGCTGAGGCCCTTGGCGCGGGCGAAGCGGACGTAATCGGTGCCCATCGCCTCCATCATCTCGGCGCGGATGAGGCGGATGAAGAGCGGCAGCATGATCGAGCTGAGCGCGATGGAGGGCAGGATGAGATGCGCAAGACCGTCCCAGGTGAGAAAGCCTGTCTCCCAGCCCCAGGGCAGCCTGTAGGTCTCGCCGCGGCCGAAGGCGGGCAGCCAGCCCAGCTCGACCCCGAAGAGCCAGACCAGCAGGATCGCGGTCAGGAAGACGGGAATGGAAATGCCGATGATCGACGCGGTCATGATGGTCTTGGCCAGCCATTTCTCGCGGTTGATCGCGCAGTAGATGCCGCCCGGTATCGACAGGCCGAGGAAGATGACGACGGCGCCGATGACCAGCTCGAACGTCGCGGGAAACTTGTCCATGATGACGTCGAGCGCCGGGCGCTTGAAGAAATAGGAGGTGCCCAGATCGCCCTGGACGGCACGGCCCAGGAAAGCGGCCGTATTGCACGAGGAAGGGGTCGTTGAGGCCCAGTTCGTCGCGCAGCGTGTCGCGGTCCTCCTCGGAGACGGACTGGCCGACCAGCTCGCGCAGCGGATCGCCCAGATTGTCCTGGATGGAGAACCCGATGAGGGAAATGACGAACATCACGATCACCGCCTGGATGGCGCGTCGGATGAGAAATGCGATGATGTGCATGTCGGCCTTGCGCTCTCTGGCGGGTGCTGGAGGGGCGGAATTGTTCCGGAAGGATGAGGGGCGTCTAGGAGGGCGCGCCCTTCGCGTCAACCCCCGCGGCCAGGGTGACGTCGCGGCGGGCCGGTGCAGGACCGGCCCGCGCAGGGGCCTTATTCCTCGATGACGAGGTCGCCGATATACGGGAAGTTCATCACGTTGAGGATCGGCTCGATCTCCACGCCGTTGCGTGCGGCCCAGGCCAGATCCTGCCAGTGCAGCGGGATGAAGGCCGCGTCGTCGTAGAGGATCTGCTCGACCTCCTGCAGGTCCTTGGCGCGCTTGTCGGCGTCCGTCTCGGTCAGCGACGCCATGGTCATCTCGTCGACCTTCGGGTTGGAGTAGTTGCCCGAGTTGTACTGGCCCTTTCCGGTGTCGGCGTTGGGCGTCATGTTGAGGAATTCGAAGAAGTTCGCCGAATCCTCGGTGTCGGCGTGCCAGCCGATCATCATGATGTCCGCCGCGCGTTCGTCATACTTGGGCCAGTATTGCGCCTTGGGCATCGTGGTCAGATCGATGTCGATGTTGATCTTCGCCAGCATCGCCGCCGCCGCTTCGCAGATCTTGTAGTCGTTCACGTAGCGGTTGTTGGGGCACATCATCGACGCGCTGAATCCGTCGGCGTAACCGGCCTCTTCCATCAGCGACTTCGCCTTTTCCAGATCGAAACGCGGCTTGAGGTCAGGGTTATGGCCGACATATCCCTCGGGCGAGTTCTGCGCCGCGACGGTGCCGAAGCCCTGCATGATCTTCTTTACGATGCCCTCGTTGTTGATGGCATAGGCCATGGCCTGACGCACCTTGGGGTTGGCCAGCGCCTCGTTCCGCTTCTGGTTCAGTTGCAGCGTGATGATCCGCGTGCCCGGCAGGGTGACGAGTTTCACGCTGTCGTCGTTCCTGATCCGGTCCAGGTCGGTCGGCGGCACGGGCGCGATGAAATCCACGTCGCCCGACAGAAGGGCGGCGACGCGCGTCGGCGCTTCCTTGATCGGGGTCAGGATGGCTGTCTGCACGTTTCCGGGGCTTTCGGTGTCCCAGTAATCGGGGTTGCGCTCGAAGACCATCTTCACGCCCTGCTCGCGCTCGGCGACGGTGAAGGGGCCGGTGCCCGAGATATTCTTGGAGGCGAAGCTGTCGCCGTGCTTGGCGATTTCGGCGCCGCCTTCCTCGTAGAACTTCTTGTCCATCGGAAAGACATAGGTGGCGGTGTTCAGGATCAGCGGGCTGGGCCCGTCGGTCTTGACCTCGACGGTGTAATCGTCGATCGCCTCGGCCGAGGTCCAGCCCGAGAATATACCCTTGAAATCCGGCGAGGATTTCAGCCGCTCGATGGTCCAGACCACGTCCTCGGCGGTCATCTCGTTGCCGGAGTGGAACTTGACCCCTTCGCGCAGCTTGAAGCGCATGGTGGTGTCGTCCACCCGCTCCCAATCCGTGGCGAGGCGCGGATCGAAGCCGTGATCCTTGTTCCAGCGCACCAGCGGATCAAAGACCATGTGGCTTAGCTGCAGCGTGCCGCCCGAAAGCTGTTCGTGCGGGTCGAGGGACACCGGATCGGCGTCATAGGCAAAGTTCAGCGTTTGCGCCGAAACCATGCCGCCGGCACCCAGAAGCAGCGCCGTGGCGGCGGCCGTGGCGAGTGAGCGTAGTATTTTCATGGAACATCTCCCTAGATATCAGGAGCGCGCAGACGGTCTGGCGCGCGCCAGCAGATGCGGCACGTTGTCCCGATTCTGCAGGCGTGTAAAGGCCGGGGTCCCGCACCGAAGGCCGGTGCCGTTACGGAGGATGCGCGCAATTCCGCGGCTCCGGGCCGTTTTTTGGGTGGCGCGTAAGGGGGTTGGCGCGCCTTCCGGCAAGGTCGGCGCGTCTCGACATGCCGCAGACGCGGCGGGCTCCGCCGCCTTGACCGCCGCGCATGCCGCGATTATTGATCGAAACGCTCAGGCATAGGCGCCTGGCGTCAGGGGAATTTGCTTGACCGAACGGCTGATGTACCGGCTGGCCTGGGCCGTGGCGGCGCTTTGCATGGCGCCGATCCTGGCGGCGGCGCTGGCGGCGCTGGGGGGCGATCTGCAGACATGGCGCGACGTCCTGTCGACGGTCCTGCCGCGTTATACCGCCAACACGCTTGCGCTGGTGGTCATCGTCGGCAGCGGCGCGGCGGTGATCGGCACCGCGACGGCGTGGCTGGTGACGGTCTACCGCTTTCCCGGCGTGCGCTGGCTGGAGGTCGCGCTGGCGCTGCCGCTGGCCTTTCCCGCCTATGTGCTGGCCTACGCCTACACCTCGCTGCTGGATCATCCCGGCCCCGTGCAGACGCTGTTGCGCGACGTCACCGGATGGGGTCCGCGCGACTACTGGTTTCCGGAAATCCGCAGCCTCGGCGGCGCCGCCGTCATGCTGACGATGGTGCTCTATCCTTATGTCTATCTGCTGGCGCGGGCATCGTTCCGCCAGCAAAGCTCGAACGCCTTCCTCGTGGCGCGCACGCTGGGGCGCCCGCCGCTGGCGGCGTTCTGGGCGGTGGCGCTGCCGATGGCGCGGCCGGCCATCATGGGCGGCGTGCTGCTGGCGATCATGGAGACGATCGCGGATTACGGCACCGTCGCCTTCTTCAACGTGCAGACCTTCGCCACCGGCATCTATCAGGCGTGGTTTTCGCTGGGCGAGCGGGCGACGGCGGCGCAGTTGTCGCTGTGCCTTCTGACCTTCGCGCTGCTCCTCGCGGGGCTGGAGCGGGCGCAGCGGGGCCGGGCGCGGCGCGCATCGCGCGGCGGCGCGCGGTTCGAGGTGCTGGCCAAGCCGCAGCTGACCGGCTGGAAAGGCTGGGGCGCCAGCGCCATCTGCCTTCTGCCGGTGCTTCTGGGCTTTCTCATCCCGGTGGTCATGCTGGGCGTCATGGCGTGGGAATCGGGGCAAAGCCTGATCCAGCCGCGCTATGTCTCGCTCATGGGCAATTCGGTGCTGCTGGCGTCCGTGGCGTCGGTTCTGACCGTCCTGGGCGCGGTCCTGATCGGGTTTCGCGCGCGCACCGATCCGGGGCGCACGTCGCGGGCGCTGGTGGTGGGGGCGGGCCTCGGCTATGCCGTGCCGGGAGGCGTGATCGCGGTGGGGCTGATGGTGCCGATGGCGGGGCTCGACAACGCCATCGACCGATTCATGGAGGGCAATTTCGGCATCGATACCGGGCTGCTCGTCACCGGGTCGATCTGGCTGATGGTGCTGGCCTACATGGCGCGGTTCATGGCCGCCGCGCTCAATGCCTATGACAGCGGCATGGCGACGGTTCCGGCGCATTTCGACGCGATCGCGCGCAGCCTCGGCCAAGGTTCGGCCAAGCTGCTGTGGAAGGTGCACCTGCCGGTGGCGCGCACGTCGGTCCTGACCGCGCTGCTGATCGTTTTCGTCGACGTGATGAAGGAGCTGCCGGCGACGCTGATCCTGCACCCGTTCAATTTCGACACGCTGGCGATACAGGCCTATCGCCTGGCCGCCGACGAGCGGCTGCGCGAGGCCGCCGTTCCATCGCTGGCGCTGGTGGGGTTCGGGCTTGTCCCTGTCATGCTGCTGTGCCGGAGCATTGGCCGCGAGAGCGCGGCGGGCTGATGCCGCCTAGTGGCCGCCACCGCCCACCAGACCGATCCCGGTCACCAGCGATCCCCACACCTTCAGCCGCAATCCAGCTGCCTTCACCATTCCGGTGGCCGCGATGATATGGCCGAACATGCCAGGAATGTTGTCAGTATAGGTCTGCACGAAACAGCCGCTGCCATCTAGCATCATCGCGTCATGCTCGGGGTGGATGAGTTCGAGATAGACCAGCATCGAGCCGCGCCCCTGCGCCATCGCAGGATCCAGCAGCTTGCCGCCGGGCACGATCTGGCCATCGGCGATCGCGGGCTGAAAGGACGTGATGCGCGCCGGAAGCACCGCATCGCGGAAGGGCAGGGCGATATTGCTGTCGCAGGCCAGTTCGGCCGGCATTCCCTGATAGAGCGTGGCGCGTGCGACCTGACTGAAACCGGCGACGATCTGCGGGCGCTTGCCCTTGTCGCGGTCGGGGATGATGACCATCGCGGGTGCAAGGATCAGCATGGATGCAGGGCTGCCGGTGCCGAGCGCCAGCTGCGTGACGGTGCCGCTGGTGAAGGTTCTGACCGTCGTCTTGTCCAGTTCGACCTGTGCGGCGTCGACGGCAGAGCGCGCTGCGGCACGCTGCGCGGGGAGAGCGACCTCGAGTTCGACCTGCGCGACGGTCGCCTGCGCCTCGGCCGCCGAGAGGGCGGCCTGCGCTGTCGTGCGCTGCGTCTCCAGCTTGCGCACCGAATCGGCGGTGCCGACGTTCCGGTCCATCAGCGTGCGGGCGATGCCCAGATCCATCTCGATCTGTGCAAGACCCGCCTTCGCCTGATCGACACCGGCTTGCGCTGCCTTGACGGCCTCGCCTGCCTCCGCTTCGGCCGCGGCGATCACGTCAAATTGCGTGTTTGCCTGTGCAAGGGCCGCCTTCTGGGTCGAATCCTCGATCTGGAAGAGGACGTCGCCCGCCTTGACCCGGCTTCCGTTGCTCACGTTTATGTGGGTGACCGGCCCGCTGGTCTGGGCGACGACCGACACGGTGCGGAACGGCAGGATGCCCGAGTAGGTCTTTGGGTGGAAATAGAAGATGACCAGGAACAGCATGAAGGCCAGCACGGCCCAACTGAACACGGCAGCCTTCATGTTCCAGACGGTCATCGCCTCGCCGCGGCGCTTGAGCTGAAAGTAGCGGAAAATGACGGGAAACGAGGTAAGAAGCAGCTCAAACATCGGTGCGCTTCCTGTCTGCCGTGGCGGGTGCGGCCACGGAGGGTGTGGCCGCATCACCGCTGATCCCGGCACCCGCCGGCATGGTTCCGGCCGTGGTGGCCCGGCTCAGATGAAAGCGCGACCAATCGGCCATCAGCGCGATCAGGATCGCCGTCAGCGGCAGAAGGAGGCTGAAATGTCCAAGCGGGAAGATCTCGTAAAGCAGCGCGATGGTCAGAAGCGTCGGGATGGTCTTGGCCAGAGGCGTGCCATGCGCCCTCTGCTCGGCCCAGCGATCGAAGGCGGCGTAGAGAACGACGAGGCCGTAGAGGGCGAGGCAGATCAGCACAAGGGCGATCCATGCCAGAACATCTATATCCCCCGGCTGCACGAACCAGATCGGTTCGGCGTGTGCGCCTCCTTCCGCCATCGCCTGTCTCCCTCTGCAAAAATTGTTAGCGTTCCGCTCATGCGCTGTCTATGGCCTTGCGCGGCAGGCCGGATCGTCAGGACCGGCGACCCGGCGGCAGCGGTAGAAATCGCTGTGCTGGCCTTGCGGGCTGGTTGGCGCAGCACTAAGAGTTCTTTAAGCATGTCCCGTTAACCCGCGGGAGCAAACTTCAGCAGGCAAGGCAGATTATGACAGACCCAATCGACACCTATATGAACACCCTCGTGCCGATGGTGGTCGAGCAGACCAGCCGGGGCGAGCGGGCTTACGACATCTTCTCGCGTCTGCTGAAAGAGCGGATCATCTTTCTCAATGGCCCGGTCCATGACGGCATGTCCAGCCTGATCGTCGCGCAGCTTCTGCACCTCGAAGCGGAGAACCCGTCGAAGGAAATCAGCATGTATATCAACAGCCCCGGCGGTGTCGTCACCTCCGGCCTGTCGATCTACGACACGATGCAATACATTCGGCCGAAGGTGTCGACGCTGGTGATCGGGCAGGCGGCCTCGATGGGCTCGCTTCTGCTGACAGCTGGCGCGCCTGGTATGCGGTTCTCGCTGCCCAACAGCCGGATCATGGTGCACCAGCCCTCCGGCGGCTATCAGGGCCAGGCGACCGACATCATGATTCATGCCGAAGAGACGCTGAAGCTGAAGAAGCGGCTGAACGAGATTTACGTCAAGCACACCGGTCAGCCCCTGAAAAAGGTCGAAGAGGCGCTGGAGCGCGACAACTTCATGTCGCCCGAAGAGGCCAAGAACTGGGGCCTGATCGACGAGATCGTCGAAAACCGGATCAAGCCCGAAGACGGCGGCAAGGCCGGCTCCTGAGGGGCGAACCTGCCGGCCCCGGCGCGGCGCATTTTGCGATTGTCGCCGCCCGGTGCCTGCCCTAAGTTACCAGATGGCGGGCCGGTACCCGGCCGGCCCCCGATTGCAACGCACCGCCCGAAAGGTAGATCATGTCGAATAATTCAGGCAGCGACAGCAAGAACACCCTCTATTGCAGCTTCTGCGGCAAGAGCCAGCACGAGGTGCGCAAGCTGATCGCCGGCCCGACCGTGTTCATCTGCGACGAATGCGTCGAGCTGTGCATGGATATCATCCGGGAGGAAACGCGCAGCGCGGGATTGAAGTCCTCCGAAGGTGTGCCCGCTCCGCGCGAAATCTGCGATGTGCTCGACGACTACGTGATCGGGCAGGCGACGGCCAAGCGGGTGCTGTCGGTGGCGGTTCATAACCACTACAAGCGCCTCAACAACTCCGGCAAGAGCGGCGAGATCGAGCTGCAGAAATCCAACATCATGCTGATCGGCCCGACCGGCTGCGGCAAGACGCTGCTGGCGCAGACGCTGGCGCGGATCCTCGACGTGCCGTTCACCATGGCCGACGCCACGACACTGACCGAGGCCGGCTATGTCGGCGAGGATGTCGAGAACATCATCCTCAAGCTGCTTCAGGCATCCGAATACAATGTCGAGCGTGCGCAGCGCGGCATCGTCTATATCGACGAGGTCGACAAGATCACGCGCAAATCCGAGAACCCTTCGATCACCCGCGACGTCAGCGGCGAGGGCGTGCAGCAGGCGCTGCTCAAGCTGATGGAGGGTACCGTCGCCGCCGTGCCGCCGCAGGGCGGGCGCAAGCATCCGCAGCAGGAATTCCTGCAGGTGGACACGACCAACATCCTCTTCATCTGCGGCGGTGCCTTCGCCGGGCTGGACAAGATCATCTCGGCCCGCGGCAAGGGCAGCGCGATGGGTTTCGGCGCGGATGTGCGCGACAAGGACGACCGCGGCATCGGCGAGGTCTTCAAGGATCTGGAGCCGGAAGATCTGCTGAAATTCGGTCTCATCCCCGAATTCGTCGGCCGCCTGCCCGTCATCGCGACGTTGGAAGATCTGGACGAGGATGCGCTGATCACCATCCTCACGCAGCCCAAGAACGCGCTGGTCAAGCAGTATCAGCGCCTGTTCGAGCTGGAGAATGCACAGCTGACCTTTACCGAGGACGCGCTGAGCGCCATCGCCAAGCGCGCGATCAAACGCAAGACCGGCGCGCGGGGCCTGCGCTCGATCCTCGAGGATATTCTGCTCGATACCATGTTCGAATTGCCCAGTATGGAAAATGTCGAAGAGGTCGTCGTCAACGAAGAGGCCGTAATCTCGGACGCGGCGCCGCTGATCATCTACGCGGAAAGCAAGAAGAAAGAGGGCGCCTCGGCCGGATGAGCCGCGCCGCATTGCAGGCATGACAGGGGCGGGCCGTTCGGTCCGCCCTTTTTCCGGTTTATGCCGCGGCAGATTCCGGCCGCACCGGATCGGCCATTTCACCTGCGCCACTGGACCTTTGCGCGGCAATGCGCCATATCAGGAGCAACGATTGCCGGAGGACGACATGGGTATTCTCAACTCGCTGCTGCGCGCCGTGACCTGGTGGCACGGTCAGACGCTCAACACGCAGTTCTATACCTGGCGCAAGGGCGTCAAAGTGGGTGAGGACGCGCAAGGCAACGTCTTCTACCGCTCCAGGGACGGCGGCCGGCGCTGGGTCATCTACAACGGCGAGGCCGAGGCAAGCCGGGTCGGGCCCGAATGGCATGGCTGGCTGCACCACACCTACCAGGACCCGCCGACCGAGGTGCCGCTTCCGCGCAAGCCTTGGGAAAAGCCCCATCTTGAGAACCTGACCGGCACACCGCTGGCCTATGCGCCCGCCGGTTCCATCCGGCGCAGCGTGCCGGAGCCGCGCCGCGATTACGAGGCGTGGAGCCCCGAGTGACCCGGCGCTTCGGGCACCCGAGGGCAGAGACCGGCTATGGCTGAGAACAAGAGCGAGATCATCGCGGGCGGGGCCGTCGTGGCAGTGGCATTGGGCTTTGCGGTCTATGCCGCCAACCTGACGGGTGCCTCCGCTGTCGGCGACAGCTACGAGCTCGGCGCCAGCTTCCGCTCGGCGGACGGCGTGACGGTGGGCACGGATGTGCGCCTTGCCGGGGTCAAGGTCGGGCGCGTGACGGCTATGGCGCTGGACCCCGAGACCTACCGTGCGAGCACCACGATCAGCGTCGCCAAGGCGGTCAGCGTGCCGGACGACAGCGCGCTCGCCATCTCTTCGGAGGGGCTGCTGGGCGGCAATTACGTGGAAATCCTGCCGGGCGGCTCGCCCTTCCATTTCGAGCCGGGCGATCAGATTGAATTTACCCAAGGGTCGATCAGCCTTGTGTCGCTGCTGATGAAGTTCGTCGGCGGTGACGACAGCGACAAGGGTGCGGCGGAATGAAGCGTTTGGTGACAATCCTTGCCCTGCTCATGCCGCTGACGGCGGCGGCCCAGACCGCAGCGGTCACCGGGACCGGGGCCGAGTTGCGTGCGCTGGAAAAGATTTCCGGCGAGACGACGGATTTCACCCTCGCCCCCGGCGAGCGGGCCGAATTCGGCCGCATGAGCATCGAGATGGCCGAGTGCCGCTATCCCGCCGGCGATCCCGCGGCGGATGCGTTCGCCTATCTTGTCATTCGCGAGGAAGGCGCCGACGCGCCGGTCTTTGCCGGCTGGATGATCGCGTCGTCGCCGGCGCTCAACGCGCTGGATCATCCGCGCTATGACGTCTGGGTGCTGCGCTGCAAGACGGATTGAGGGTCGCGGTCCAGCGGCTGCTGCCTGATGTCGGCATGCATGTGCAGCGCCGCGCTCAGATGCGCGCGATAGGCGGCCCGGCTGATTTCCACCGCGCCAAGGCTGGCAAGGTGGCCCGTGATGAACTGGGTGTCGAACAGCACGAAGCCGCAGCGCCGCAAATGATCCACCAGATGCACCAGCGCAAGCTTTGAGCCATCCGTGCGGCGCGAGAACATGCTTTCGCCGAAAAAGGCGGCGCCCAGCGTGACGCCGTAGACGCCGCCTGCCAGTGCGCCGTTCTGCCAGACTTCGAGCGAATGGGCATGCCCCATCTGGTGCAGCATGAGGTAGAGGCGCCGTATCTCGGCGTTGATCCAGGTCTCCTCGCGGTCGGCGCAGGCGTCCAGCACCCCCGCGAAGTCGGCGTCGAGCGTCACCGCGTAACCGCCGCGCCGCATTCTTCTGGCAAGGCTGCGCGAGACATGCAGCCCATCGAGCGGGAGCACCCCCCGGCGCCGCGGATCGACCCAGAACAGGTCCGGATCGTCGCGCCCTTCGGACATGGGAAAGACGCCGGCCGCATAGGCGTTGAGCAGCATCTCGGGCGTCAGGACGTAATCGGCATCCTTCATCTCATGCCCCTCGCGGGTCAGTCCCGCAGATGAGTTCTCCAGCCAGTGTTCCAGCCAGTGTATGTTGTAATCGCCCGACTGGATATCCTCCTCCTCAAGGAGCGCGTGGAACAGCGGCACGGTGGTGTCCACCCCGTCGACGATCAGCTCGCCCAAGGCCCGCTTGAGGCGCGCCAGCGCGGCAGGTCGGTCGGGGCCGTGCACGATCAACTTGCCGATCAGCGAATCGTAATAGGGCGGGATCGTGTAGCCATCGTAAAGCGCGCTGTCTATTCGCACGCCGAGGCCCCCCGGCGCGTGGAACTGCGTGATCTTGCCGGGGCGCGGCGCGAATTCGGGCAGTTTCTCGGCGTTGATGCGCACCTCGATGGCGTGGCCGGTGATGCGCAGATCGTCCTGGGTGAAGGACATCGGCAGGCCCTCGGCCACGCGGATCTGTTCGCGCACCAGATCGACACCGAAGATCGCTTCGGTCACGGGATGTTCGACCTGAAGGCGCGTGTTCATCTCGATGAAATAAAACTCGCCATTCTCGTAGAGGAATTCGATCGTGCCCGCGCCGGTGTAGTTGATCCGCGCCACCGCGTCGGCGCAGACCTTGCCGATGCGCTCGCGTTCCTCCTGGGTGATCACGGGGCCCGGAGCCTCTTCGAACACCTTCTGGTGGCGCCGCTGAAGCGAACAGTCCCGCTCGCCCAGATGCACGGCGCCGCCCTTGCCGTCGCCGAAGACCTGAATCTCGATATGGCGCGGGGTGGTCAGGTATTTTTCGATATAGACTTCGTCATTGCCGAAGTTCGACTTGCCCTCGGCGCGGGCGGTCTGGAAGGCGCGCTCCATCTCGGCGGCGCTCGCGGCCACCTTCATGCCCTTGCCGCCACCACCGGCCGTGGCCTTGATGATGACGGGATAGCCGATTTCCTCGCCGATGCGCTGCGCCTCGGCGAGCGTGGCGACGCCGCCGTCGCTGCCGGGCACGCAGGGCACGCCGAGTTTCTTCATCGTGTCCTTGGCGGTAATCTTGTCGCCCATGATGCGGATATGCTCGGCGGTGGGGCCGATGAAGGTCAGGCCATGATCCTCGACGATCTGCACGAAGGTCGCATTTTCGCTGAGAAAGCCATATCCGGGATGGATCGCCTGCGCGCCGGTCACCTCGCAGGCCGCGATGATCGCGGGGATCGACAGGTAGCTGTCCGTCGCAGACGGCGGGCCGATGCACACGCTTTCATCCGCCATGCGCACATGCATCGCATCGACATCGGCGGTGGAATGCACGGCGACCGAGCGGATGCCCATTTCGCGGGCGGCACGGATGACCCGCAGGGCGATCTCGCCGCGGTTGGCGATCAGGATTTTCTCGAACATTGCGCGTGCCTTATTCGATGATCATCAGGGGCGCGCCGTATTCCACGGCGCCGCCATCCTCGACAAGGATGCGCTTGACGGTGCCGCCGCGCGGGGCGGGGATGTGGTTCATCGTCTTCATCGCCTCGATGATCAGCAGCGTGTCGCCCTCGCTGACCTTGTCGCCGACCGACACGAAGGAAGGCGCCCCCGGTTCGGCCTGGGTGTAGACGGTGCCGACCATGGGCGACAGGACGGCGCCGGGGTGGCTGGCCGGATCCTCGCCCGCTGCGGCGGCGGGGGCGGCGCCCGCGGGGGCGGGCGGCAGGGCCTGCTGCTGCACCGGCGCGTGGGCGACAAGATGCGGCGCGGCCTCGATCCGGCGGCTGACGCGCACGTTCAGGCTGTCATCCTCACCGTATTCGCGCTTGACCTGCAATTCGGTCAGCTCGTTCTCGTTCAGAAGCTCGGCCAGCGCCTTGATGAAGGCGACATCGTCGTCATGCGTTTTCTTGGGCATCGGTTTCCTCGGGCGACGGGCGCCCGGCATGGGGGCGCGCTTTGATTGTGGGGGGGTTATATGGCAAGCGGGCGGCATAGAAAACCGCGATTGTGGGGCGCCGGCGGGCGCGCTCGCGAGGGCAGCTGGGTTTACGGCATGAAATTCGTGAGGTGCGAAGCAAGGGCAAACGCAATGTTGGCGATGTGAGGCCCGCGCGGATCGGTGCGGGATGGCGGCCACGGCTTGCCACGGGGGGGCGCCGGGCTTACATGCGGCCATATGCGGTCGCAGCCTACCCGCTCAAAACAAGGACGAGACATGAAGGTTATGGTCATCTGCTCCGGCGGGATGGATTCGGTCGCACTGGCGCACCGGATCGCGGACACGCACGAGCTTCACGCGCTGCTGTCCTTCCATTACGGCCAGCGCCACGCGAAGGAGCTGGAATTCGCCGCCGCCTGCGCGCGGCGTCTTGGTGTGCCGCATCACGTGATCGACATCGCCAGCGTCGGCGCGGCGCTCACCGGCTCGGCCCTGACGGACGATGTCGACGTGCCCGACGGGCATTACGCCGAGGAGACGATGAAGCTGACGGTCGTGCCCAACCGCAACGCGATCATGCTGGCCATCGCCTTCGGCATGGCCGCCGCGCAGAAGGTGGACGCGGTCGCGACTGCGGTGCATGGCGGCGATCATTTCATCTATCCCGACTGCCGCCCCGAGTTCATCGATGCCTTTCAGGCGATGGAGGACCGGGCGCTGGACGGCTACGCCGAGATCAAGCTGCTGGCACCTTACGTCAACGGCTCCAAGGCCGATATCGCGCTCGACGGCGCGCAGCGCGGCACGCCGTTTGCCCAGACGTGGTCGTGCTACAAGGGCGGCGATCTGCATTGCGGGCGCTGCGGCACCTGCGTCGAGCGGCGCGAGGCGTTCCACCTGGCGGGGGTGGAGGATCCGACCGATTACGCCGATCCGGATTTCTGGCGCGCCGCGACGGGGGAGTAGCAGATGTATCGCATCACCAAGGAGTTTCACTTTTCCGCCTCGCATCAGTTGTTCGGGCTGCCCGAGGATCACCAATGCGCGCGGCTGCATGGGCACAACTATGTCGTCGTGATCGAGCTGGCGTCCAAGGCGCTGAACCCGCACGGTTTCGTGCGCGATTACCTCGAGCTGGCGCCGCTGAAGCAGTATATCGACGAGACGCTCGACCACCGGCATCTCAATGACGTGCTGGGCGACGATTGCGTGACGGCCGAGCGGATGGCCAGGCACTTCTACGACTGGTGCGCCGCGCGCTGGCCGGAGACAGCGGCGGTCAGGGTCAGCGAAACGCCCAAGACATGGGTCGAATACCGGCCATGACGGGCGTCATCCGCATCTCGGAAATCTTCGGGCCCACGATCCAGGGCGAGGGCGCGCTGATCGGGGTGCCGACGGTTTTCGTGCGCACGGGCGGCTGCGATTACCGCTGCGTCTGGTGCGACAGTCTGCACGCGGTGGAGAGCCGCTTTCGCCATGACTGGACCCCGATGCACGCGGATGCGGTGATGGACGAGGTGCGGCGTCTTTCGGGCGGCCAGCCGCTGACCGTGACGCTGTCGGGGGGCAACCCGGCGATCCAGCCGCTGGAGGGCCTCATCGCGCTGGGCCGGGCAGAAGGCTATGATTTCGCAATGGAAACCCAAGGGTCAGTGGCGCAGGACTGGTTCTCGCAGCTGTCGATGCTGGTGCTCAGCCCCAAGCCGCCGTCCTCGGAAATGCCGACCGACTGGACCTTGCTGCAAGACTGCATCGACGCGGCCAAGGGCGCGCGGGTGGTGCTGAAGATCGTCGTTTTCGACGACGCCGACTACGGCTATGCGCGGGACGTGGCGGCGCGGCATTCGAATCTGCGGGTCTATCTGCAGCCGGGCAACCACACGCCGCCGCCGCCCGAGGACGACGCAGCCACGGTCGATCAGGACGGCATCGATACGCGCATGCGCTGGCTGGTGGACAAGGTGATCGCCGACCGCTGGTTCGCGGCGACGGTGCTGCCGCAACTGCATGTCATGCTATGGGGCAACAAGCGCGGCGTGTAAGGCTGCGGAAGGAGACGAGATGAGCGAGAATATCTATGAGGGACTGAAGCAGCTGGGTTCGCACACCGCGCTGCCGGACGATCCGGCCACGGCCGAGCTGGAGCGCGTGCAGAACCCGCAGGCCGATGTGGACTACAACGTGCGCTTCGTCGCGCCGGAATTCACGTCGCTCTGCCCGATGACCGGCCAGCCCGATTTCGCGCATCTGGTGATCGACTACGTGCCCGGCGAATGGCTGGTGGAAAGCAAGTCGCTCAAGCTCTACCTCGGCAGTTTCCGCAACCACGGCGCGTTCCACGAGGATTGCACGGTCAGCATCGGGCGGCGTCTGGCCGAATTTACAGAAGCGAAATGGCTGCGCATCGGCGGCTACTGGTATCCGCGCGGCGGCATCCCGATCGACGTGTTCTACCAGACCGGCCCGATACCCGAAGGCGTCTGGATCCCCGACCAGGGCGTGCCGCCCTACCGCGGGCGCGGCTGAGGACACTCGCCCCGCAAGCCAGCGGCCTGCGGGGCGGATCGTCTTACTTCCGGTTCATCCGGTTTTCGATCAGATCGTCCACGACCGACGGATCGGCCAGCGTCGAGGTGTCGCCCAATGTGCTGTAATCGTCCTCGGCGATCTTGCGCAGGATGCGGCGCATGATCTTGCCCGAGCGGGTCTTGGGCAGACCGGGCGCCCATTGGATGAGGTCAGGCTTGGCGATGGGGCCAATCTCGGTGCGGACCCATTTCTCCAGGTCCTTGCGCAGGTCCTCGCCGGGCTCGACGCCGTTCATCACGGTGACATAGGCATAGATGCCTTGCCCCTTGATGTCGTGCGGATACCCCACGACGGCGGCCTCGGCCACGTCGGCATGCGCGACGAGGGCGGATTCGACCTCGGCCGTGCCCATGCGGTGGCCCGAGACGTTGATGACGTCATCGACGCGCCCGGTGATCCAGTAATCGCCATCCTCGTCGCGGCGGCAACCGTCGCCGGAAAAGTAGTAGCCTTTGTAATCCGAGAAATAGGTTTTCTCGAACCGCTCGTGATCGCCCCAGACGGTGCGCATCTGGCCCGGCCAGCTGTCGGCGATGCAGAGCACGCCCTCGGCCGGGTTGCCTTCGATCACGGTGCCCTTCTCGGCGTCCAGCACGACCGGCTTGATTCCGAAGAACGGCTTTTGCCCCGCGCCGGGTTTGGTCGCGTGGGCGCCGGGCAGGGGGGTGATCATGTGACCGCCCGTCTCGGTCTGCCACCACGTATCGACGATGGGGCGCGTGCCCTTGCCGACGACCTCGTTATACCAGTTCCAGGCCTCGGGATTGATCGGCTCGCCCACGGTGCCCAGCAGCTTGAGCGAGCTGAGATCGCATTTCTCGACATGCTCCTTGCCCTGACCCATGAGGGCACGGATGGCGGTGGGGGCGGTGTAGAACTGGTTCACCTTGTGCTTCTCGCAGACCTGCCAGAAGCGGCTGGCGTCGGGCCAGGTCGGCACGCCCTCGAACATCAGCGTGGTCGCGCCGTTGGCGAGGGGTCCATAGACGATATAGCTGTGGCCCGTCACCCAGCCCACATCGGCGGTGCACCAGAAGACATCGCCGTCGTGGTAGTCGAACGTGTATTTATGCGTGAGCGCGGCATGGAGCAGATAGCCGGCCGTGCTGTGCACCACGCCCTTGGGCTGCCCGGTCGAGCCGGAGGTATAGAGGATGAAGAGCGGATCCTCGGCCTTCATCGGGCGCGCCGGGCAATCGGGGCCGACCTGTTCCATCTGCGCCTTCACGTCGACGTCGCGCCCGTCGATCCATGTCGTCTGCCCGCCGGTATGCTTGACCACGAGGCAGCGCACCTTGTCCGAGCAGTGCAGCAGCGCGGCGTCGGTCTGGGACTTCAGCGCCGTGCGGCGCCCGCCGCGGGGGGCCTCGTCGGCGGTGATGACGATCTTGGCGCCCGAATTGTTGATCCGGTTGGCAAGCGCGTCGGCCGAAAAGCCGGCGAAGACGACGGAATGAACCGCGCCGATGCGCGCGCAGGCCAGCATGGCATAGGCTGCTTCGGGGATCATCGGCAGGTAGATCACCACCCGGTCGCCGCGCATGATGCCCTGGCTCAGCAGCACGTTGGCCAAGCGGTTCACCTTCTCGTGCAGTTCCTTGTAGGTGATGTGCAGCGCGGGCGCGTCGGGGTCGTCCGGCTCCCAGATGATTGCCGTCTGGCCACCGCGTGTCTTCAGATGCCGGTCGATGCAGTTGACTGCGACGTTCAGAACGCCATCCTCGAACCAGCGGATATCGATGTTGCCGGGCTTGAAGGATGTGTTCTTGACCTTGGTGAACGGCTCGATCCAGTCCAATGATTGCGCGTGCTTCGACCAGAAGGTTTCGGGGTCCGCGATCGAGGCGGCATACATCTTGTCGTAACGGGCGGCATCGATATGGGCGTTTTCCGCGAATTCCTGAGATGGCGGGTAGGTTTTGACGGACATGGGACTTACCTCTAAAGCTTGTGGTGCAGGCGGATCGTGGCGGGCGGGATCGCCGCCTCAGATCGCCAGGTATTCGGCGCGCAGTTTCTCGTTCTCCAGAACCTCGGTGGCGCTACCGTCAAAGACGATGCCGCCAGTGTCAAGGATCACGGCGCGGTCCGACAGTTCCAGCGCGCGCACCGCGTTCTGCTCGACCAGGATGGTGGTGATTCCCTGCGCCTTGATGATGCGCAGCGTCTTCTCGATCTCGTCGACGATGACAGGCGCCAGCCCCTCGTAAGGCTCGTCCAGCAGCAGCACCTTGATGTCGCGCGCCAGCGCGCGGGCGACGGCCAGCATCTGCTGCTCGCCCCCCGACAGGGTCACGCCCTCCTGCATGCGCCGCTCGGCCAGCCGCGGGAACAGCTCGTAAAGGCGTTCGATGGACCAGCCGATTGGCGGCGCGATCTGCGCCAGTTGCAGGTTTTCCTCGACCGTCAGGCCGGGAATGATGCTGCGATCCTCGGGCACGAGGCCGATGCCCGCCTGGGCGGCCTGATGGCTTTTCATGTCGTGCAGCGGCTGATGATCCAGCCAGATCTCGCCATGATGCAGTTGCGGGTTGTCCATGCGGGCGATGGCGCGCAGGGTCGTCGTCTTGCCCGCGCCGTTGCGGCCCAGAAGCGCCAGGATCTCGCCCTCGTGGACGTTGAAGCTGATGTCCTGCACGATATAGCTTTCGCCGTAATAGGCCTGCATCCCCCAGACCGACAGGAAGGCGGGTGCCGTGGCGGCCTGGTTGGCGTGTTTTGAAAAATCGGGTTTGACGTTCATTCTCTGTCCTTTCAGGCGCACGGGCGCGCTGGATGTCGTCAGGCGGCGGCGGTTTCGCCCAGATAGGCCTCGCGCACCTTCGGATGGCCCTTGATGTTTTCTGGCGTATCCTCGACCAGCGGAGTGCCCTGCGCCAGCACGGTGATCCGCTCGGCCAGGGAAAAGACCACGTGCATGTCGTGCTCGATGATGGCGATGGTGATGTCGCGGTCCTGCTTGATCTGTTTCAGCAGGTCGATGGTGTTGTTGGTGTCGGCGCGGGCCATGCCGGCCGTCGGCTCGTCCAGCAGCAGAAGGCGCGGCTCCTGCGCGAGGCACATGCCGATTTCCAGCCGCCGCTTGTTGCCGCGCGACATGGAGGCCGAATGATCGTGCCGCGCATCGGCGAGGTTGAGGTCTTCCAGCATCGCTTCGGCCTGTTCGACCACGGCGCGCTCGTTGGCGACGCTCTCGATGGCGTGCAAGCGGAAGGCGCCGTCGCGCCTGGCGAAGATCGGGATCATCATGTTTTCCAGCACGGTCAGGTCGCCGAAGATCTCGGGCGTCTGGAATACGCGGGAAATGCCCATCTGGTTGATCTCGTAAGGCTTGCGCCCCAGTACGGACTGCCCGTCGAACATGACCGACCCCGTGTCGGGGATCAGCTTTCCGACGAGGCAGTTGAGCAGGGTGGACTTGCCCGCGCCGTTGGGGCCGATGATGGCGTGGACGGTATTCTCGGCCACGCTGAGGTTGACGTCGCTCAGCGCCTGAAGGCCGCCGAAACGCTTGTTCACGTTCTTGACTTCAAGAATTCCCATGTCTCAGCCTCCTCATTCCGCCGGGGTTGTCTGGGTGCGGGTCTTCTTTGCCTTCTTGCCCCTGGCGAGGCGGCGCAGGCGCTGTCCGCCCTCGACCAGACCGCCGGGCAGGAAGATGACGACCAGCATGAAGACGATGCCCAGCGTCAGGTTCCAGCCCTTGCCGACGAAGGGATAGATCAGCGTGGTGACGAGATCCTCCAGCCCGTCCGGCAGCCAGTAGAACCAGTCGTGCAGGATGCCGCCGTTGATCTTGGATATGATGTTTTCCATGTATTTGATGAGGCCGGCGCCCAGCACCGGGCCGATCAGCGTGCCGGCGCCGCCGAGGATCGTCATCAGAACGACCTCGCCCGAGGCGGTCCAGAACATCCGCTCCGGCCCCACCTGGGTGTCCATCGCCACCATGAGGCCCCCGGCCAGCCCGGCATACATGCCCGAGATGACGAAGGCGGCCAGCGCATAGGGCCGCGCGTTGAGGCCGGTATAGGTCATGCGGGTGTTGTTCGACTTGATCGCGCGCAGCATCATGCCGAAGGGCGAACGGAAGATGCGGATCGACAGGTAGAAGGCCAGCACCAGGACGAACGCGGCGATATAGTAGCCCGCATTGAAGGTGAACTGCCACGCGCCGAAATGCAGGTCGATGCTGGACGTCATGTCCAGCCCGAAGAGGTTGGCGCGCGCCCGCTCCCCGGCCGCCAGCGCGCCGTCGAAGATGCGCGGATCGTTCAGCTTCAGCTGCAGCCCCGTCTCGCCGCCGGTGATCGGCGTCAGCACCGAATAGGCCAGCGCATAGGACATCTGCGCGAAGGCCAGCGTAAGGATGGCAAAATAGATGCCCGACCGGCGCAAAGAGATGAAGCCGACCACCAGCGCGAAGAGGCCCGCGATGATCACCGCCATGATGATGCCGGGGATGATGTTTGCCGTCAGCAGCTTCATCATCCAGATCCCGGCATAGCTGCCCACCCCCAGGAACGCGGCGTGCCCGAAGCTGAGATATCCGGTCAGGCCAAAGAGAATGTTGAACCCGATGGCGAAGATCCCGAAGATGGCGAAACGCTGCATCAGGTCGGGGTAGCCCGCGTTGAACTGCGCAAAGCCGGAGTTCGTCGGGAACGGGTTCAGGATGAACGGGGCCAGCAGCGCCACCGCCGTGACGATGGCCAGCAGGATGGCGTCCTTGCGTGTCAGTCCCAGCATTGGTTATTCCTCCATCACGCCCTTGCGGCCCATCAGGCCGCGCGGGCGGGTCAGCAAAATGACGATCGCGACCAGGTAGATGACGATCTGGTTGATGCCCGGCAGCGCCTCCAGCACCGAGGCCATCGAGGCGAAGCTTTCCAGGATGCCCAGCAGGAATCCCGCCAGCACCGCGCCGACCAGGCTGCCCATGCCGCCGACGACGACCACCACGAAGCTGAGCACGAGAAAATCCATGCCCATGTGGTAGTTGGGGCTGTTGATGGGCGTGTACATGACCCCGGCCAGCCCCGCGACGGCGGCAGCGATGCCGAACATGATCGTGAACCTGCGGTCGATGTTGATGCCCAGAAGGCCCACCGTTTCGCGGTCGGCCATTCCGGCGCGCACGACCATGCCGAAGGTGGTATAGCGCAGGAAGGCAAAGACGCCGCCGATGATGACCAGCGAGAAGGCGAAATAAACGAGGCGCCAGTAGGGGTAGATGATCGAATTGGCGCCGAGGCCAAAGAACGCGCCGAAATCGAACGAGCCGCGGAACGCGCTGGGCGCGGGCGTCGGGATCGGGTTGGCGCCGTAGTAGAACTTGATGATCTCCTGCAGCACGATGGCAAGGCCGAAGGTCACGAGGATCTGGTCTGCGTGGGGACGCTTGTAGAAATGCTTGATCAGCCCGCGTTCCATCACCACGCCGATCAGGATCATCACCGGAATGGCGAAGAGGATCGAGATCGGCACGGCCCAGTCGATCATCGCGTTCCCGGCGCTTTCACCGACGATGCTGTGGATGTAGGGCACATCCACCGTCATCGGATTGCCGAGGAAATCGGTGCGCGTTTCGTCCACGACCTCGTGGCTGAGCGTCAGGATGCGGCTGATCGTCACCGCGCAGAACGCGCCGATCATGAACAGCGCGCCATGGGCGAAATTGACCACACCCAGGGTGCCGAAGATCAATGTCAGGCCCAGCGCGATCAGCGCGTACGCCGATCCCTTGTCCAGCCCATTGAGGATTTGCAGGATTATCGCATCCATCGTTTGCCTCGCATGTCAGAAATCGGCCCGGCGTGTCCGGCCGGATTCGCCCCGAACGGGCCCTGTCGTGCATGAAGGGGGCCGCCGCCGCGACGGGCGGCAGCCCCCGTGCCGGCTCAGGCGCCGGGGTTGCACTCGCCCAGCTTGGCATCGGCCCCGCCGAATTCCGGTGCGTCGGGCGGATAGGTCACCTGGTCCACCGGGGTTGCCTCGACGATTTCGACCAGGTCGAACTCGTTTTCGGGGTTCTCCTTGCCGCGCACCACGACCACGTCCTTGAAGCACTGGTGGTCTTCGGCGCGGTAAAGCGTGGGGCCGTTGCCGAGCCCGTCGAACTCGAAGCCTTCCAGCGCCTCGACGACGGCGCAGGGGTTGAAGCTGCCCGCGCGCTCGACCGCGTCGGCATAAAGCAGCGTCTGGACGTAGCAGGTCTGCGCCGCCTGGCTGGGGGGGAACCCGTATTTCTCGCCAAAGGATTTGACGAAGACATCGGTGCCGACATAGCGGTCGCCCAGTTGCCTTTGCAGTTTCCAGTCCCAGTTCTGCGAGCCGAAGATGCCCGCCACGGCCTTGCCCGCGCCGCGCGCCATCAGCTCGGAGTAAAGCGGCACGATGATCTCGAACTTCTTGCCGTTCACCGTCTTGTCGCGCAGTCCGAACTGAACGGCGTTGGTCAGCGAATTCACCATGTTGTTGCCGTAGTGGTTCAGCACCAGCACATCGGCGTCCGATTGCAGGACGGGCGTGATGTAGGAACTGAAATCGGTCTGCGTCAGCGGCGTCTTGACCGCGTTGACGGTCTCCCAACCCAGCGCCTCGGTCGAGTTGCGGATCGCTTCCTCGGTGGTATAGCCCCAGTTGTAGTCGGCGGTCAGGTGGTATGCCTTGCGGTCGGTGCCGTAGGCATTCGCCAGAACGGGCGCGAGCGCCGCGCCGGACATCCAGCTGTTGAAGAAGTGACGGAAGCCGTTGGCCTTGCGGTCCTTGCCCGTCGTGTCGTTCGAGTGCGTGAGGCCCGCCATGAAGATCACGCCCGCCTCCTGGCAGAGCGCCTGGACCGCCACGGCCACGCCCGAGGACGACCCGCCGGTGATCAGCACGGCGCCGTCCTTTTCGATCATCGACTTGGCCGATGCGCGGGCGGCGTCGGATTTGGTCTGGGTGTCGCCTGTGACGTATTCCACCTTCTTGCCCATGATGCCGTTGCCCTGCAGCGCCTTCGAGCTGAAGGTCTGCATCATGCCGCCATCGCCCTCGCCGTTCAGATGTTCGACGGCCAGCTGATAGGCGCGCAGCTCGTCCGCGCCCTCATCCGCATAGGGGCCGGACTGCGGCACGTTGAAGCCCAGCGTGACCGTGCCCGCGCTTCCCGGATCGTTGGTGAAGGCCGAGACGCTGCTGGCGGTGAAAATCGTCGGAACGGCCAGGCCGGCGCCGGCGATTGCGCTGGTCTTGAGCATACCGCGGCGTGTGAAATTCGATTTGGACATGAAATCCTCCCTGTTAAGTCATCGCGGCGCCACGCCTCCTCCGCGGGGCGCCGGATCGCACAGATGTGCAAAAACAGTATGAGGCAGGGAAAGAAAATTTCTCAACAAAACTCCTTGGCACAACGATAAATTTGTAAATAATTGCACAGGTGCATTGAGGGATTTGTAAAAATGTGTCAAGAAGGCGGCGCGAGCCGTTGTTTTGAAAAGGAAAAGCCGTGAGCGATGCGGCATCCGGCGGCACCATGACCGGCACCCGCATCCGCGAGCAGCGGCTGGCGCGCGGCATCGCGCAGGGCGCGCTGGCGGCGCAGGCGGGAATTTCGCCCTCCTATCTCAACCTGATCGAACACAACCGGCGCAGAATCGGCGGGCGCATCCTTCTGCGCCTTGCCGCCGCGCTGGAGGTGGACGCGCAGACGCTGTCGCATGGCAGCGAGGCGGCGCTGCTGGCAGCCTTGCAGGAGGCCGCGGTCGAGCGCGACGATCCGGGCGCGCCGCCGCCGCCCGAGGTGGAGCGGGCCGAGGAGTTTGCCGGCCGCTTTCCCGGCTGGGCGCATCTGCTGGCCGACACGCTGCGCCGGGCGCAGCAGGCGGGCCGGCAGGTCGACGCGCTGGCCGACCGGCTGGCGCATGATCCGCACCTGGCCGCGTCCCTGCACGAGGTTCTGTCCGTCGTCACCGCCATCCGCTCCACCGCGTCGATCCTGGTCGAGACGCCGGAGCTGGAGCCGGAATGGCGCGCGCGGTTCCACCGCAACCTTGGCGAGGACAGCCAGCGGCTGGCAGACGGGGCGGAGCGGCTGGTGCGTTACCTGGGCGACGGGCCGGGCACCGGGCGCGAGATCCTGTCGCCGCAGGACGAGATGGACCGCTTCCTGGCCGCCGCCGGATACCGCTTCGAGGCGCTGGAGCAGGGCGGCGACGTGGCCGCGGCGCTGCCCGAGGGCGCGCAGGACGCGGACACGGGCGCGCAGCCGCTGGTCCGCGCCGCGCTGGAGACCTACCGCGCCGATGCCGCCGCGCTGCCGCGGGGGCCGTTTCTGGAGGCGCTGGCGCGGCACGGGCCGGATCCGCTGGCGCTGGCGCAGGCACTGGACGCGCCGGTGCCGCGCATCATGCGCCGCCTTGCCGCCATGCCCGAAGAGGCCGTCGGCCCGGTCGGCCTGATCACCGCCGACGCGTCGGGCGCGATCCTGACGCTGAAGCCGCTGGAGGGGTTCACGGCAACGCGTCTGGCCGGGACTTGTCCGCTTTGGCCGCTCTACCGCGCGGCGGCGCAGCCTGCGGCGCCGCTGCGCCGGCACATCGTGCAGCCGGGGCGCGATGCGCGGCCGGTGCTGGCCATCGCCGCCTGCGAGACGGCGGCGCCGCCGGACTACAACATGCCGCCGCTGCTGCGCGCGCACATGCTGCTGCTGCCGGCAGCGGCGACGGACGCGCCGCCGCTGCCGGTCGGCACCGCCTGCCGCATCTGCCCGCGCGAGGACTGCGCCGCCCGGCGGGAGCCGTCGGTGCTGCGCGCCTTGAGTGCGGCGGATGAAACGGGGTTTTGACATCCCTAGGCGCGCGCCCAATAGTGACGGCCGGGGCGGAGGGACTTTGGGAGGAGGGCAGGCCGCATGACCAGCGAGGTTCTGCTGATCGAGGACGAGCCGAACATCATCGAGGCGATCAGCTTCATCCTGTCGCGGGACGGCTGGCAGGTGCGCAGCCATTCGGGCGGCCGCGACGCGATGGAGATCGTGCGCGCCCGGCGGCCCGACCTGATCATCCTCGACGTGATGCTGCCGGGGCGCTCGGGCTTCGAGCTTCTGGCCGACATCCGCGCCGATGCCGCGCTGGCGGAGACGCCGGTTCTGATGCTGACCGCGCGCGGCCAGCGCAAGGACCGCGAAATGGCCGAGCGCGCGGGCGCGAGCATGTTCATGACCAAACCCTTCTCCAACGCCGAGATGCTGGAGGCCGTGCGCACCCTCGCGGGCCGCCCATGAGCGAGCCGCCCGCCACCGGCCGCGCCCTCTTCGTGGCGCGGGGCGCCTATCGGCGGCGGCGCATGATAAACGCGGTCTGCCTCATGCCGATCCTCGGGGCGCTGCTGTTCGCGCTGCCGCTTTTGTGGATCGGCGCGGGCGGCGGGGCGCCGCGAACCTCGCATGTGATGCTGTACCTCTTTGCCGTCTGGGCGCTGCTGGTGCTGATCTCGGCGCTTGTCACCCGCAGCCTCGGCACGGGCGGCGAGGCGGACGCAAGCGAAGACGCGGCGCCGGACCCCTCCGCGCGGCAGGGCTGATGGCGACGCTCAACATCCTCGTGGCGGTCTGCGTCGCTTATGTGGTGTTTCTCTTCTCGGTCGCCTTCGCCGCCGACCGGGCAGCGCGGCGCGGGCGGGGCGGATGGCTGCGCACGCCGCTGGTCTATACGCTGTCGCTGTCGATCTACTGTACGGCGTGGACCTTCTACGGCGCCGTCGGATTTGCTGCGCGATCGGGGCTGGAATACGTGACCATCTACCTCGGTCCGACGCTGGTGATGATCGGGTGGTGGTGGACCCTGCGCAAGATGGTGCGCGTGGGCCGCAGTCAGCGCATCACGTCCATCGCCGACATGATCTCGTCCCGCTATGGCAAGTCGAACCTTCTGGCGGTCTGCGTCACCGTCCTCGCCGTGATCGGCACGACACCCTATATCGCGCTGCAACTGCAATCGGTGACGCTGTCCTTCGCCGCCTTCTCGCCGACCGAGGGAACGGGCCGATCGGTCCAGTCCATCGCGATCTACGTGGCGCTTGGTCTGACGCTGTTCACCATCCTCTTCGGCACCCGCAATCTGGACGCGAACGAGCGGCATCACGGCGTCGTCATCGCCATCGCGCTGGAGGCGGTGGTCAAGCTGCTGGCGCTGCTGGCAGTCGGCGTCTTCGTCGTCTGGGGCATCGAAGGGGGACTGTCCGCGACGCTGACGCGCATCGACGCATCGCCCATCGCCGAATTCGACGTATCCGGCAGCCGTTGGACCGCGCTGACGCTGCTGTCGGCGGCGGCGTTCCTGTGCCTGCCGCGCATGTTTCAGGTGATGGTCGTCGAAAACGAGGACGAGCGGCACCTGCGCACCGCCGCCTGGGCCTTTCCGCTCTACCTCATGCTCATCAGCCTTTTCGTCGTGCCCATTGCCGCCGTTGGATTGGACATGATGCCGACCGGGTCGAACCCCGACCTCTACGTGCTGAACCTGCCGCTGCTGGCGGGGCAGGACGGGCTGGCGATCCTGTCGTTCCTCGGCGGGTTCTCGTCGGCCACGTCGATGGTGATCGTGGCGGCCATCGCGCTGTCGACCATGGTGTCGAACCATATCGTGATGCCGATCTGGCTGCGCGCGACCGGGGGCGCGGCGATAATGTCGGGCGACGTGCGCCAGGTCGCGCTTCTGGCGCGGCGGCTCTCCATCGGGGGCGTCGTGTTCCTTGGCTATCTCTATTTTCGCGTGTCGGGCGGCGGCACGGCGCTGGCTGCGATCGGGCTCATCGCGTTTGCCGGTCTGGCGCAACTGCTGCCCGCGCTGATGGGCGGGCTGATCTGGCGCGGCGCCACGCGCACCGGCGCGCTGGCCGGGCTGGGGGTGGGCTTTGCCCTGTGGCTGTATTGCCTGCTTCTGCCCAGCTTTGGCGCCGGTGTCATCGTGCCGCAGCATGTGATGGCGGCCGGCCCCTTCGGGGTATCGTGGCTGCGCCCTCATGCGCTGTTCTGGACCGGCGGAATGGACCCGCTGGTGCATGCTGTGATGTGGTCGATGCTGCTGAACAGCGCGGCCTTCTGCACCGTATCCATGCTCAGCTTTCCGCGCCCGGTCGAGCGGCTTCAGGGCGCGCAGTTCGTCAACGTGTTCGAACACTCCAGCCGCCCCGGCACATGGACCGGTGGGCTGGGTCAGTCCGAGGATCTGCTGATCATGTCGCAGCGCATAATGGGCGCCACCGAGGCGCAGGAGATGTTCTCGCGCGCCGCGAGGCAGCAAGGTCTGAGCGGCTATCTGCCCGAGCCGTCGCAGGAGTTTCTGGAGTTTCTGGAGCGGCGCCTGTCGGGATCGGTCGGCGCCGCCACGGCCCACGCGATGGTCAGCCAGATCGTCGGGCGCGCCACCGTGTCCGTCGAGGATCTGCTGGCCGTCGCCGACGAGACCGCGCAGATCATGGAGTATTCCAGCCGGCTGGAGGCGAAATCGGCCGAACAGGCCCGCACCGCCCGGCAGTTGCGCCAGGCGAACGAGAAGCTCACGCAGCTTTCGGTGCAGAAGGACGGATTTCTCAGCCAAGTCAGCCATGAGTTGCGCACGCCGATGACGTCGATCCGCGCATTCTCGGAGATCCTGCTGGGCGGCGGGCTGAGCCCCGGCGAGCAGGAGAGATACGCCGCCATCATCCATGCCGAATCGCTGCGCCTGACGCGGCTGCTGGACGATCTGCTGGACCTGTCGGTGCTGGAATCGGGGCAGGTCGTGCTGAACATGCAGACCGCCACGCTGGGCGAGGTGCTGGACCGGGCGATCTCGGGCGCGATGGGGGGCGCGCCCGGTGTGCTGGAGATTCGGCGCGACCGCCAGGCCGAGTTGGTGGTTCTGCACACCGACATCGACCGGCTGGCGCAGGTTTTCATCAACCTGATCGCCAACGTGCGCAAGTATTGCGACGCCGAACAGCCGGTGCTGGAAATCCGCGCCGAGCGGGGCGAGGACGGGCTGGCCGTCGATTTCATCGACAATGGCACCGGGATCCCGATCATGCACGAGGCGCTGATCTTCGAGAAATTCTCGCGCCTGGGCGAAACCGGCGCGCCGGGCGCGGGCCTTGGCCTCGCGATCTGCCGCGAAATCATGCAGCGCCTCGGCGGCGCCATCGCGTATCTTCCGGGGCAGGGGGGCGCCGCGTTTCGCGTCAGCCTGCCGTTGCCGCAGTAGATTGGCCATCGAAACGATTTGGTAACCGAAGCGCGGCTAAGGTCGGCATGTAGAGATTCTGGCAAGGAATGGGGCGGCAGCGCATGGGCCCGGATGGCGGCAACAGGGTGATCCACCGCATGGCGCGCGTGGGGCGCGAGGAACACCAGGCGCGCGCGATGTCCCCGGCCAAGGCGCTGCGTCTGGCGCTGGCGCAGGCGTCGGACCTGCATTTCGGTCTTCCGATGGTCGTGACCACGGTGGAGCAGGTGGAAATCCCGCAGACGGCGCTGCTTGAAGAGCTGGACGGCGGCGGCCTTCTGGTGCTGCTCGACGGGCCGGGCGGCGCGCGCGGGGCTGTGCGGATGGACACGGGGCTTCTGACCGCGCTGATCGAGGTGCAGACCACCGGCCGCGTGACCGGACGGGCCTTCGGAGAGCGGGCCGCAACGCGCACCGACGCCGCCATCGCCGCGCCGCTCATCGATGCCGCGCTGGAGCGCGCGGAAACTCAACTGTGCGAGGAGGCGCCGGATCATTGGGCGGGCGGCTTCCGATTTGGCGTGATGATGGAGGACGCGCGCGGAATGTCGCTGGCGCTGGAGGCGGCGGAATTCCACGTCTTCCGCGTGACGGTCGAGCTGGGCCGGGGGGCGTTTCCCGGCAGCATCTCGTTCCTTCTGCCGGTGCCCGAGCCGCCGCCGCCGCCCGCCGCGGCCGATGACGGCGGCAAGATGCAGCGCACGCTGGAGCAAAGCGCGATGAGCGCCCCCGTCAGTCTTGATGCGGTGCTGGCGCGCGTGACGCTGCCGTTGACGCAGCTATGCGGATTGGCGCCGGGCGACGTGGTGCCGATCCAGATGGACCGCCCGCTGCAGATCCGGCTTGAGGCCAGCCGGAAACATGTCGTCGCGCTGGGCCGGCTGGGCCAGATGAACGGCGGCCGCGCGGTGCGCCTGACACCCGCAGGGGAGGGCGCCGCGCCATCGCGTGCCGTCCCGGCGCCCGGCGGGTCGGAGATCGATGCGGCGGCAGGGAATCCGGCTTCAGGCACGGCCGGACCGCAGGCGCAAGGCGCGGAGGTCGTCGTCCCGGCGGGTGCGGTTCGGGAACTTGCAGGGGATTAATCGAGGTGACGAGCGGCGGCACGCGAATGCTGCGCTGGCCCTTTTGCGCCATATCGCTCCGCACGGGAATCCGGGGGCATATTCAGCGCAGCATGATTCCCAGCACCACCAGCATCAGTCCCAGCACCGACAAGAGCAGCGCGCCGGTGTTGACCGGGACGACCTTGCGCAGCACGTCGCGCATCGCCGCGTCGTCCAGTCCGGCACGCCGTGCGCTCCAGACCCGGACCACGCACCAGATGAGCCCGGCCAGCCCCAGAAGCGACACGCCCGCGCCGCACCAGATCAGAATTTCCATGGTGTCGCCCCTTCGTGCTGGCTGTTTTCGACCGGGCCTGGATGGTGCAGGATCATGCGGCGGCGCGCCTCATCATTGCCCAAATGTCAAGAACCGCCGCGTGTCGGATTTCACTCGCAACGCTTTAGGACATCACGCGTCCAAGCTCAAGCTGCGGGGGCTTGCGGGCGGGTGAGACGCGCGGTAGTCACGAAGCTTCACGACGATGCGGAGACAAGCATGGACGACCAGACCCCCGGCACCCCCGACACATACCGCGTGACCGCCGATGAGCTGCGCCAGTTCATCGAGCGGATCGAGCGGCTGGATGCCGAGAAGAAAGACCTCGCCGAGCAGCAAAAAGAGGTGATGGCCGAAGCCAAGGCGCGCGGTTACGACACCAAGGTGATGCGCAAGGTGATCGCGCTGCGCAAGCGCGACAAGGACGACATCGCCGAGGAGGAAGCCGTCCTTGAGATGTACAAGGAAGCTTTGGGTATGGTGTGAGGCGGCCCCGCGACTGCCGCGCTGTACATCGTTCACTGATAGAAAAAGGCCGCGCAGATCGCTCTGCGCGGCCTTCTTGTGTTGTCGTCGCGGCGGCGCTCAGGCGTCGTCGCGGTCTTCCTGCTCGGGCTGGCCGCGATCGATGGAATCGGCCAGCCGGTCGTCGTCGGACGCGGCCGAGCCGATGTCATCGAAAAGCTCGGCAATCTCGTAATCGGCTGCGGCCTCCTCTTCGGCGGCCAGTTCCTGGATCGACTTGCCGGACGCCTGAAGCTCGGCCTCTTCGGGCGAGCGGGCGACGTTCAGCTTGACCATCGCGTCAACTTCGGGATGCAGCCAGATGGTGATCTCGTGCAGGCCCAGTTCCTTGATCGGCCTGCCGAGAATGACCTGCTTGCGCTCCACCTCGAAGCCATTTTCCGTTGCCGCGTCCGCGGCATCGCGCGTGGTGACCGAGCCGTAGAGCGCGCCCGAATCCGCCGCCTGGCGAATCAGGACGAACTGCTGGCCGTTCAGCTTCTCCGCCATCTTCTCGGCGTCCTTGCGGGTCTCGAGGTTCTTGGCTTCGAGATGCGCCTTGCGGGTCTCGAAATCGGCGATGTTCTGCTGCGACGCCGTCAGCGCCTTGCGCTGGGGCAGCAGGAAGTTGCGCGCGAAGCCGGGCTTGACGTCGACGACGTCGCCCATCTGGCCCAGCTTTGCGACGCGCTCAAGAAGGATAACTTGCATGATATTGCTCCTTACTTAACGGCGTAGGGCAGCAGGGCGAGGAAGCGGGCGCGCTTGATCGCGCGGGCCAGCTCGCGCTGCTTCTTGGCCGAAACGGCGGTGATGCGCGACGGCACGATCTTGCCACGCTCGGAGATGTAGCGCTGCAGCAGGCGCGTGTCCTTGTAGTCGATCGCGGGTGCGTTGTCGCCCGAGAAGGGGCAGACCTTGCGGCGACGGAAAAACGGTTTTGTAGCCATGTCTTATGTCCTTTTCTTCAGGCGGTGATCAACGGCGCTCGCGGCGCTCGGCACGCTCGTCGCGCTTTTGCATCTGGACCGAAGGAAGCTCCTTGTGCTCCTCGACCTTGATGGTCAGCGTGCGCATGACATCGTCATGCAGGCGCATCAGGCGCTCCATCTCCTGCACGGCCTCGGAGGGCGCGTCGGAGCGCAGGAAGGCGTAATGGCCCTTGCGGTTCTTGTTGATCTTGTAGGCCATCGTCTTGACGCCCCAATACTCGTGATCCACGAGCTTGCCGCCGTTGTCGGACAGCACGGTGCCGAAATGTTCGATGAGGCCCTCGGCCTGGGCGCTGGACAAGTCCTGGCGCGCGATGAAGACATGCTCGTAAAGGGGCATGCGTATATCCACTTCTGTCAAGGCGCATTTCATAGGCGGGGCGGTCTGTCCTGCGGCCCCACCACGAGAGACTGCGCGGTTTTCCGTTTGTGCAGAACAGGCGCGAGCCTTAGCCGCATCCGGCCGCGGAAGCAAGGGCGCGCGGCACGGCCCCCGCCGCGCCGCAATTGGCCGCGCCTTCGCCGTATTCATGCCGAAATTGCAAATCATTGGTTAACCAAGCTCAGAGGCGGAGGGACATAGAAGATGACTGCGTTACCCGACACGTTCATGCCCGAGGGACCGTTGCGGGCCCAGCGGGAGACGCCCGCGCACTATACAGATGCGCTGCCGGACGACACGCTGCGCACCATCCTGCTGCGGCTGGGCGCGGTGGCGGCGATGGCGGCTGCGGCCGGATTGTGGCTGATCCCCGCCGTGCCGGGCGATACGGCGATGCAGATGGCCAAGCTGGCGCTGTCGGTGTTTCTGGCGATCGGCGGTGCCGTGGTCTTCGGCCGCACGCGCCGGGCGGAAGGCCCGGAGGTGCATGTCGACACCGCCCGCCGCCACCTGACGGTCATCGCGCGGGACAGCCGGGGGCAAGTGCGATCGGAGCGGTGCTATGGCGTCGACGCGCTGAGCGAGATCGTTCTGCGCGAGAGCGTGCTGACAGCGCGAGACGCGGAGGGCACGACGCTTTTCGCGCTGCCGGTGAGCGACCCGCGCATCAAGGCGGCGCTGGTGCGGATGCTGGCGCAGGCCGCCTGACCGGCGCGGCGCCGCCGAACACGCGGCGCCGGCCGGGGCAGCGGCATTGCCCTCGGGCACGAACGCGATAGATTGCCGCATATTTGATGCAGCAACCCGGAGACGACCCATGAAAAAAGTCCTTTTCGCCACCGCGATCGCGCTGACGGCGACAGGCGTCGCGGCCGCCCCTGAGAAATACACCCTCGATGCCGCCCACAGCCAGGTGATGTTCACCTATGATCACCTCGGCTACTCCAAGACCTTCAACATGCTCTCCGGCTGGGAGGGCGAGATCATGTTCGACGCCGATGATCCTGCGGCGTCTTCTGTGGATGTGTCGATCCCGGTGAAATCGCTCTATACCGGCTGGGACGAGCGGTTCGAGCACATGATGAGCGATGAGTTCTTCGGCGCCGGGGACGGCGATCTGATCACCTTCAAGTCGACCTCCATCGAGGTGACGGGTGACAAAGAGGCGATCATCACCGGCGATCTGACGATCAACGGCACGACCAGGTCCGTTCAGCTCGAAACCGAGCTGAACCAGAAAGGCACGCATCCGATGCAGAACAAGGCGTGGATCGGCTTTGAGGCGGAGACCGAGATCAAGCGCTCGGATTTCGGCCTGGAGAAGTTCGCGCCGAACGTGAGCGACGAGTTGGAGGTCGAAATCTCGATCGAGGCCGGCAAGGCCGAGTGATCGGCATAAGATCGGTCTGAGTCCGCGCCCCTGACCGGGGCGCGGGTCTTTTACCCGCCCGCGCGGCTGGCGGTCAGCGCCCAGTCGATCCGGACCGCGTGGGCCAGCGTGCCCTCATCCTGCACGTCCATGCCGATGCCGAAGTCGCGCCGGTCCACCTGGAGCGTGCCGTCCGCCTCGGCCGTGTCACCCGTGATGTCGAGGGTCACGGGCATCCGCACCGGCACCTCGTTGCCCTTGATGCCGAGTGTGCCGTCCGCGATCAGCCCGTCTTCCGCCCGAACCAGATCGGCCCGGAAGGTGGCGGTCGGCCACTCTTCGGCGGCGAAATAGGCGGGGCCCATCGCCTGGTCCGTGACGCCGCCCAGCGTCAGCGACGGGATCGCGACGGTGACGGTGACGGCGCCGTGGCGGCCGCGCTCGTCCGGCGTCTCGCTATAGGTGATGTCGGCGGTCCATTCGGAAAAATTGCCGGTCACGTCCGATCCGTTCTGCAAGATGGTGATGCTCAGCGCGCCGTCCTGCACGTCCCACTCGCCTTGCACCTCGGCCAGCGCCGCGCCGCGCGCCGCCTCGGCCGGGGTCAGCCAGCCGGCCCAGGCGCCGATGCCAAGTGCGGCGGCCCAAACGGCCAGCGCGGCAAACACGGGCAGCGCATGGCCCGGCTGCCGCGCCGTCGGCACCGCCGCCAATCGGCCGGGCAGCATGCGGCGCAGCGTGGCGTCGCGGTCGATGACGTGGTGCTTGAGCGCGCCCGCGACATGCAGCGCGATGGCGCCGGTCAGCACCCATTGAAGGATGACATGCAGCGCCGCCGCGATTTGCGCGACCGCAGGATCCTCGGGCACGAAGGGCAGGCCCTGCCCGAAGGGCCACCAGATCGGCGCATAGCCCGTCGTCGCCGCATGAGTGACCCAGCCGCTGAGCGGCACGGCGATCAGCGAGCCATAGAGCAGCCAGTGCACCGTTTCCGCCAGCGCCGCCTCGGCCCGCTTGTCGCCGTTCAGCAGGCCGGGCCTGGGCTGACTGACGGCCCAGAGGATGCGCAGGATCGCGACGAAGAAGATCGTGACGCCCAGTGTCTTGTGGATGGTGAACAGCAGTTTCGCCCAGTAGAGCGTGGCGTCGGTGGCGGCGATGTCCGGCGCCTCGATCCGCTCCGCGAGGGTGCTGGCGGTCCACCCCAGGGCCAGCATGGTGAAGATCATCAGTGCGATGGACCAGTGAAACGTCTTGGTGATCCATCCGTAACTGTCATGCCTGTTTCCGGCGGCCATGTGCTGTCCTTCGCGGTTGCCTTGCCCGATCCTAGACCTTTGCCGCGGGGCGGCAATCCCGCCCGCGCCATTGCCTCGCGCCGCACGGCGCGGTATCGGAGGAAAACGCCACACGAGGGAGAGCGGGCATGAGCCGAGCATTCATCTTTCCGGGCCAGGGCGCCCAGACCGTCGGCATGGGCCGCGCGTTGGCCGATGCCTATCCGGCCGCGCGCGATATCTTCGACGAGGTAGACGACGCGCTGGGTGAGCGGCTGTCGGCGCTGATCTGGGAGGGCGAGCAGGAGCAGCTTACGCTGACGCAGAACGCGCAGCCTGCGCTGATGGCGACGTCGCTGGCCGCGCTGCGCGCGCTCGAGGCCGAGGGGGTGACGCTGGAGGCGGCTTCCTTCGTCGCGGGGCATTCGCTGGGCGAATATTCGGCGCTGGCGGCCGCCGGCGCACTCAGCGTGGCCGACACCGCGCGCCTTCTGCGCACGCGGGGCCGCGCCATGCAGGAGGCGGTCCCGGTCGGGCAGGGCGCCATGGCCGCGGTGCTGGGGCTGGACCTGGCCGCCGTGAACGAGATCGCCGCCGAGGCGGCGGAGGGCGAGGTTTGCCAGGCCGCGAACGACAATGATCCGGGGCAGGTGGTCGTCTCGGGTCACAAGGCCGCCGTCGAGCGTGCGGCCGAACTGGCCAAGGCGCGCGGCGCCAAGCGGGCGATGCTGCTGCCAGTCAGCGCCCCCTTCCACTGCGCGCTGATGCAGCCCGCCGCCGAGGTCATGCGCGCCGCGCTGGAGGAGGTGCCGATGGACGCCCCCGCCGTGCCGCTGGTCGCCAATGTGCGCGCCACGGCGGTCACCGATCCCGACGAGATCCGCGCGCTGCTGGTCAGCCAGGTCACGGGCGCCGTCCGCTGGCGCGAAAGCGTGGAATACATGGCCGCCCAGGGCGTGACCGAGACGTGGGAGATCGGCGCGGGAAAGGCGCTGTCCGGCATGGTGCGCCGCATCGCGCGGGATGTCGCCGTCCGGAATATCGGCACTCCCGAAGACGCCGCCGCGGCGGCGGAGGCATTGAAAAACGGCTGAGGCGGTTTGCGGTTTTTCGCGAAAAACCGTGCATCCACTGCGGGCGAGGGAAAAGGAATATTCTTCATGTTTGATCTGACGGGCAAGACGGCGCTGGTCACGGGCGCTTCGGGCGGGATCGGCGGCGCCATCGCGCGCGCGCTGCACGGTGCGGGTGCCACGGTGGGCCTCAGCGGCACGCGGACCGAGCCGCTGGAGGCGCTGGCCGGGGAACTGGAGGGCCGCGCGCATGTGCTGCCCTGCGACCTCGGCGACAAGGACGCCGTCGAGGCGTTGCCGAAACAGGCGACCGAGGCGATGGGCGGCGTCGACATTCTGGTGAACAACGCGGGCATCACGCGCGATCAGATATTCATGCGCATGTCGGACGAGGAATGGCAAAGCGTGCTGGACGTCAATCTGACTTCGACCATGCGGCTTTGCCGGGGTGTCATGCGCCCGATGATGAAGGCGCGCTGGGGGCGGATCGTCAACATCTCCTCCATCGTCGGCGCTACGGGCAATCCGGGGCAGGCCAATTATGCCGCGTCCAAGGCCGGGGTCATCGGCCTGACGAAATCCATCGCCTACGAGGTCGCCAGCCGGGGCATCACGGCCAATGCCGTCGCGCCCGGATTCATCGCCACGGCGATGACCGACAAGCTGACGGACGATCAGAAGGCAAAGATCAACGGTCAGATCCCCGCCGCCCGCATGGGCACACCGGACGAGATCGCGGCGGCGGTGCTCTATCTGGCCAGCAACGAGGCCGGCTATGTCACCGGCGCCACACTGCACGTCAATGGCGGCATGGCCATGCTGTAGGGCGCCGATTGGGCCTTGCGCCGCCGCCGATCGCCGCCCAATGTGCGGGCCGGGAAATGATTTGCGTCGCCTGACGCATATGCTATAGGCGGCGCAGATTTGCGGAGGGCGCAGCCGCTGCGCCTATCGGCGGCCCCGGTCCGGGGTCTTGACTTCACGCTCCTTCGGGGCACCAATCAGGCCGCTACCTGCCCTCGGGCGGGGGCACAATCGGGCCGAAGCGCCCATCGAGACATAAGGATTATGACATGAGCGATATCGCAGACCGCGTGAGGAAGATCGTTGTTGAGCATCTGGGCGTCGAAGAGGACAAGGTCGTCGAAAACGCCTCGTTCATCGACGATCTGGGCGCCGACAGCCTGGACACGGTCGAGCTGGTCATGGCCTTCGAAGAAGAGTTCGGCATCGAGATCCCCGATGACGCCGCCGAGAACATCCAGACCTTCGGCGATGCGGTCAAGTTCATCAAGGAAGCGTCCTGAGCCTGAACCGAGGCGCCCGTCGCGGCGCCTCCCCGGCGCACATTCCGCCGATCAATCCGTGACAATAGTCAGTCATCAAAAAAGGGCGCGGGGGTCAACCCGGCGCCCTTTTCGATTTTTCTGGCTGTCGCGAAAGCGTTGGCTCAGTCCCAGAAGCCTTCGTCGATGTCCGGCAGCTCTTCCATCTGCTCTTCGTTCATGCGCGTCACCAGAACGTATTTCCTGTCGTCGATCGGCACGAGGTGGACATCGTCGACGTGGACGAAGACGTGCTTGTCGCCCATGTCCAGAAATCCGCCGACTTCGGCAACAACGCCCTGCATCTGACCATCTTTGTCCAGAACGATGTCCTCGATCTCGCCGATCTCGTTCCAGTCGGGGCCGACGGATCCGAAATTGTTCGCGTCGTCCCAGCCTTCGTCATCGGCCTCGTTCATGGTGTAGACCGCGCCGCCGGTGAGGTCGCGTGTGCGGATCAGGTCGCCCTTCATGGCTGACATGTTGGTGCTGTTCTGAAACGGGTCCATGTCCTGGGCCCAGGCTCCGGATGCGGCGACGGTAAGGGCCAGTGCGCTTGCGGTCAGACGTTTCATGTCGTTGTCTCCTTCTTTGCTTTCAATCACCCCTTCAACACTTGCGGCGCGCCATGGTTCCTGCCGCATCCGCTCGGTCGTGCGGCCCGCGACAATGCCACGGGCACGGGGCGGGCGCTGCCGCAGGGCGTAAAGAGGCGCGAACGGCACAAGAATTGCCGATTTGGGACGGCAGCACCGGGGCCTCTGCGTGGCACAGTCAACGCGCGGCGGCACCGGGCCGGCGCGTGACAATCGGGGGCGCATGCCATGATGATCTATCCCACCCTTGAGCTTCTGGACGGCAGATGCGTGACCCTGACGCGGGGCCGTCTGGAAGAGCCCGAGCTTTGGCATGTCGATCCGCTGGAGACCGCGCGCGCCTTTGCCGATGCCGGGGCCGAGTGGATGCACCTGACCGACCTGAACGGCCTGCGCGGGGATGGCGACAACAACGATCTGGTTCAGCAGATCATCCGCGCCGCGCGGATCCCTGTGCAGCTGGGCGGAGGGTTCCGCACCCAGGGCCAGGTCGAGCGCTGGATCGACCGGGGCGCCGGGCGCATCGTGATCGGCACCATGGCGTCGCGCGAGCCCGAATTCCTGCACGCGCTGGCCAAGTTCCACCCCGATCAGATCGTGCTGGCCGTCGACGTCTACGAGGGGGCGGTGATGACGGATGGCTGGCGCTCGCGCTCCAGCTTCTCGCCCGCGGAGTTCATCGCCGAATTCGAGGACGATCCGCTGGCCGGGATCATCGTGACCGATGTGGGCGGGATGATGGAGCAGGTCGACGCCAGCCTCGGCACGATCACCGCGCTGGCGGCGGGCACGCGCCATCCGGTCATCGCGCGCGGCACCGTCTATGGCATCGACGACGTGGCGCGGCTGAAATACGTTCCCAACGTCGCGGGCACGCTGATCGGGCGGGCGCTGCTGACGCGCGACGTGGATCTGGCCGAGGCGCTGGCGGTGGCCGCCGCCCCGGCCGAGCCTGTCGCCAGCTTCCAGTAACCTCCCGCCGATGCGCCCTGCGTCACGCGCCGCGGACTTGCCCCCCCACCCCAAGCCGGGGTAAGAGCGGCGTCAGGACATTTTCAGGAGGGGGCCGCGTATGCGCCGTGTAGTCGTTACAGGTCTGGGTTTGGTCACGCCGCTGGCCTGCGGCGTCGAGGAAAGCTGGAGCCGTCTTCTGGCAGGTCAGTCGGGCGCGGGGCCGATCACCCGTTTCGATCCGGCGAACGTGCTGACCAAATACGCCTGCGAGGTGCCGTTGGGCGACGGCACCGACGGCACCTTCAACGCGGACCACTACATGGAGCCGAAGGAGCGGCGCAAGGTCGACGACTTCATCCTCTACGGCGTCGCCGCCGCGCAGCAGGCGGTCGAGGATGCGGGCTGGATGCCCGAGGACGAGGCGGAGCGCGAGCGCACAGGCGTGATGATCGGATCGGGCATCGGCGGCCTGCGCTCGATCGAGGAGACGACGCTGGTCATCCGCGACAAGGGCGTACGCCGCGTGTCGCCATTCTTCATTCCCGGCGCGCTGATCAACCTGATCAGCGGTCAGGTGGGGATCCGCTATGGCTTCAAGGGTCCGAATCATTCGGTCGTGACCGCCTGTTCCACGGGCGCCCATGCCATAGGCGATGCCGCGCGCCTGATCATGTTCGGCGACGCCGACGTGATGGTCGCGGGCGGCGCCGAGGCGGCGATCTGCGAGATCGGCATCGCCGGTTTCAACGCCTGCAAGGCGCTTTCCACCAAACGCGCCGACAATCCGCAGGCCGCCAGCCGCCCCTATGACGTGGACCGCGACGGGTTCGTCATGGGTGAGGGCGCGGGCATCCTCGTTCTGGAGGAGTACGAGCATGCCAAGGCGCGCGGCGCGAAGATATATGCCGAGGTTCTGGGCTATGGCCTGTCGGGCGACGCCTACCACATCACCGCCCCCAGCGAAGACGGCCAGGGGGCCTTCCGCGCCATGAAGATGGCCCTGGATCACGCGGGCGTCGATCCTTCGGAGGTGGATTACATCAACGCGCACGGCACCTCGACCATGGCCGACACGATCGAGCTCAAGGCGGTCGAGCGGCTGCTGGGCGACGCGGCCGGCAAGGCGACGATGAGTTCGACCAAGTCCGCCACCGGGCATCTTCTGGGCGCGGCGGGCGCGATCGAGGGTGTTTTCGCCATCCTCGCCATCCGCGATCAGGTGGTGCCGCCGACGATCAACCTTGACAATCCGGCGGTCGAATCCCCGCTGGACCTGGCGCCGAACAGGAAGGTCGAGCGCAAGGTGAACATTACCATGTCCAACAGCTTCGGCTTCGGCGGAACGAACGCCAGCGTCTGTTTCGGCGCGGTGCGCTGATGTGGCGTAACATCGCCTCAAGCGCGCTCAGCTTTCTGGTCGTGGTGGTCTTCCTGCTGGGCGGGGTGATCCTCTGGGGGCAGCGCACCTATACCGCCGAAGGCCCGGCCGATGCGCCGATCTGCCTTCGGGTGGAGCGGGGCGCCTCGATGCGCTCGGTGTCCAGCCGACTGGCCGAGGAGGGGGCGATCACCACTCCGGTCATCTTTCGCATGGGTGCCGATTATGCGGGCAAGTCGGGCGATCTGAAGGCCGGAAGCTGGCTGATCCCCGATCATGCCACGATGGGCGAGATCACCGATCTCATCACGCGCGGCGGCGCCAGCACCTGCGGCACCGAAGTGGTGTACCGCATCGGCGTGAACAGCAGCGAAGTGCAGGTGCGCGAGCTGGATGTAGCGGAAGGCCGCTATGTCGAGAAGGCGGCGTTCGACCCCGCGGCCGGGGAGGCGCCCGAGATATTTACCGAGGTGCGCGCCCAGAACGATACCCGCTACCGCGTCGCCATTGCCGAGGGCACGACCAGCTGGCAGATCGTCGAGGCGCTGAAGGCCATCGACATCCTCGACGGCGAAATCGCCGAACTGCCCGCCGAGGGCACGCTGGCGCCCGACAGCTACGAGTTGCGCAAGGGCGACACGCGCGCCGGCGTGATCGAGCGCATGCAGGAGGCGCAGGAGATTCTGGTCGCCGCCGCGTGGGCCAGCCGCGCCGAGGACCTGCCGCTGAAGGACGCGCAGGAAATGCTGGTTCTGGCGTCGATCATCGAAAAGGAAACCGGCGTGCCGGACGAGCGGCGGCAGGTCGCCTCGGTCTTCGAGAACCGGTTGAAGCGCGGGATGCGCCTGCAGACGGACCCCACCGTGATCTACGGCGTGACCGAGGGCAAGGGCGTGCTGGGCCGCGGGCTGCGCGCCAGCGAGCTGCGCAAGGCGACCCCGTGGAACACCTACGTGATCGAAGGCTTGCCGCCGACGCCCATCGCCAATCCGGGCAAGGCCAGCATCGAGGCGGCCGTCGATCCGGCGCAGACCGATTATGTCTTCTTCGTTGCCGACGGATCGGGCGGGCATGTCTTCGCCGAGACGCTGGAAGAGCACAACGCCAATGTCGCAAAATGGCGCCGGATCGAGGCCGAGCAAGCCCAGGATCCCGCCCCGGCAGAATAGATCGCTGCCGCGGGCAGGCACGTCCGGGGGCAACGGCCGGCGATGCGACGCCTTGTCCTGCGCGGCGAAAGGGTGCTTGACCCTCCGGCCCGGCAAGGCCAGAACGCGGGCGAACCGATCTTCACCACGAGGAGCGCGCCATGGCTCGCAATGCTGCCACAACCGCGGAAATGCGGGACCGCGATCCGTCGAAACGCATCGGTGCGCTGGCGGCGCTGGCGCCGTTCCTGAAGCCATACAAGGGGCTGATGGCCGCCGCCGCCGCCGCGCTGTTCCTGACGGCCGCCGTATCGCTGACATTGCCGCTGGCCGTGCGGCGCGTCATCGACAATTTCGGCGCCGAGAACGGCGAGATCCTGGACCTCTATTTCATGGCGGCGCTGGTCATCACGGCGCTGCTGGCGATCGGTACCGGGCTGCGATACGCGCTGGTCACGAAGCTGGGCGAGCGCGTCGTCGCCGACATCCGCCGCGCCGTCTTTGACCGTGTCATCGGCATGAGTCCCGCTTTTTTCGAGCGGATCATGACCGGCGAGGTGCTCAGCCGCATCACCACCGACACCACCCTGATCCTCAGCGTCATCAGCTCGTCCATTTCCATCGCGCTGCGCAATGCGCTGATCTTCGCGGGGGGGCTGGTGCTGATGCTGGCCACGTCGCCCAAGCTGACCGGGCTGGTGCTGCTGATCGTGCCACTGATCATCGTGCCGATCATCACGCTGGGCCGCAAGCTGCGCCGCCTCAGCCGCGACAATCAGGACTGGATCGCCCAAAGCTCGGGCAAGGCGTCCGAGGCGCTGCTGAGCGTTCAGGCGGTGCAGGCGTTCACGCACGAAACCGCGACGCGTCACGATTTCGGCGCGGCGACCGAGGCCAGCTACGAATCCGCGCGCGAGCGCATCCGGGTGCGGGCGCTGATGACGGTGATCGTGATCTTCCTGGTATTCACCGGCGTCGTCTGCGTGCTGTGGATCGGCGCGCGCGACGTGCGCGGCGGCGGGATGAGCGCGGGCGCGCTGGTGCAGTTCGTGATCTACTCGGTGATGGTCGCGGGTGCCGTGGGCGCGCTGTCGGAAATCTGGGGCGAATTGCAGCGCGCGGCCGGCGCGACCGAACGGCTGGTGGAACTGCTCGGCGCCAGCGATCCGGTGGAGGATCCCGCCGATCCGGCGCCGCTGCCCAGCCCGGTGACCGGCGACATCCGTTTCGAGAACGTCGATTTCGTTTATCCCGCGCGGCCCGACGTGCCCGCGCTGCATGATTTCGATCTGCACATCGCGCCGGGCGAGACCGTTGCGCTGGTCGGCCCCTCGGGTGCGGGCAAGACGACCGTGATCCAGCTTTTGCAGAGGTTCTACGATCCGGTCTCGGGCCGTGTCCTGCTGGATGGCACGGCGCTGTCGGACATGCGCCGCGACACGTTCCGCCGCGCGATGGCGCTGGTGCCGCAGGACCCGGTGATCTTCGCCGCCTCGGCGCGCGAAAACATCCGCTTTGGCCGACTGGATGCGACCGATGCCGAGGTCGAGGCGGCGGCGCGCACGGCGGCGGCGCACGATTTCATCATGGCGCTGCCCGAAGGCTACGCGAGCGAGGTGGGCGAGCGTGGCGTGATGCTGTCGGGCGGGCAGAAACAGCGCATCGCCATCGCCCGCGCCATCCTGCGCGACGCGCCGGTGCTGCTGCTGGACGAGGCGACCAGCGCGCTCGATGCCGAAAGCGAGCGGGCGGTGCAGATGGCGGTGGACAAGTTGGCCGAAGGGCGCACGACGATCATCGTGGCGCACCGCCTTGCCACCGTGAAGAAGGCCGATCGCATTATCGTGATGGAGGCGGGCCGCATCGTGGCCACCGGCACGCATGACAGCCTTGTGGCCGAGGGCGGGCTCTATGCGCGGCTGGCCAAGCTGCAATTCACCGGCGGCGAGGCGGCCTGAAGCCCACCGGCCCTGCGGGGCGAGTATTTGACACCAAGATGAAGCGAGGGGGCTGGACGTCGCCTGTGGCGCTGCTAGTCTGGCGCACATGAAGATAGCGACCGCTGCATACCCGCTGGACCCGCTGCCCGACTGGGCGGCCTTCAAGACCAAACTGACCGACTGGGTGCAAGACGCCGCCGGGCAGGGGGCGGAGATTCTGGCCTTTCCCGAGTACGGCGCGATGGAGCTGGCCATGCTGGCCGGCCCCGACGCCGCGGGCGATCTGGAGCGAAGCCTGCACGCGGTTTCGGATGTGATCGCGGATGTGGACGATCTGCACGCCGATCTGGCCGCAAGACATGGCGTGCATATCCTGGCCGCCTCGGCCCCGGTCTTTGACGAGGCGATCGGTCCGCGCCCGGTGAACCGCGCGCGCCTTTTTGCGCCCGGCGGCGGGCGCGGGCATCAGGACAAGCAGATCATGACCCGGTTCGAGCGCGCGCCGTGGGACGTGGTGCCGGGCGGCGGTTTGCAGATCTTCGACACATCCTTGGGCAAGGTCGCGATCCTCATCTGCTACGACAGCGAATTTCCCCTGCTGGCGCGCGCGGTCAGCGAGGCAGATCTGCTTCTGGTGCCGTCCTGCACCGAAGCGCTGGCAGGCTACAGCCGTGTGCGAATCGGCGCCATGGCGCGCGCGCTCGAGGGACAGTGCGTGTCGGTCATGTCCTCGACCGTCGGGGATGCGCCGTGGTCGCCCGCGGTGGATGAGAATGTCGGCGTGGGCGGCATTTTCGGCCCGCCGGACGTGGGGTTTCCCGCGACCGGGGTAATCGCCGAGGGCGTGCTGAACCAGCCCGGTTGGACCTTCGGCGAGGTCGACCCGGCCCGCGTCGCCCATGTGCGCGCGGATGGCGGGGTGCTGAATCGCAACCATTGGGATGACCAGACCGGCCGCGATGGCGCACCCCAGGTCGTTTCCCTTCGCTAGTTCATGCTGCGCTGCGGCACCGCGCGCTTTAGCCCTTGAAAAAAGCCGGAAATGGGGCCATTTAAGGCGCTGTTCCGCGATTGCGCGGAAAGTGCTGCTTTGAGGAGACCCCATGGCCAAGGAAGATACGCTCGAATTTCCCGGTGTCGTCAAGGAACTCCTGCCGAATGCGACATTCAGGGTCGAGCTTGAAAACGGCCATGAGATCATCGCACATACGGCAGGCAAGATGCGAAAGAACCGCATCCGCGTTCTGGCCGGCGACAAGGTGCAGGTCGAAATGACCCCTTATGATCTGACCAAGGGACGGATCAACTATCGCTTCAAGTAACGGTCAGGACGTGCGTCGCCGCGTTCGGTCCAGCGTGTCGCCGATGGCCGGGTGCAGCCGCACCCCGTCGCGAATCTGCGCGCGATGACGCAATCCCTCAAATCCCCCCGCCTGATCCTCGGCTCGGCCAGTCCGCGCCGGCGCGAGCTCTTGGCGCAGATCGGCGTCGTGGCGGACGACATCCGCCCCCCCGACATCGACGAGACGCCGCAAAAGGCGGAGCTGCCGCGCCCCTACTGCATCCGCATGGCGCGCGAAAAGGCCATGGCGGTCGAGGCCGCGCCGGATGACATCGTGCTGGCCGCCGATACCACCGTGGCGCTGGGCCGCCGCATCCTTGGCAAACCCGAGGGCGAGGGCGAGGCGCGCAAGTTTCTTGAGATATTGTCAGGGCGGCGGCACAACGTCATCACCGCCGTCGCGGTGCGGCGGGGTGATGCACTGTGGCAACGCGATGTGCTGACGAGGGTCAGGATGAAGCGACTGTCGGAGGCCGAGGTCGCCGCCTATCTCGCCACCGGTGACTGGCGCGGCAAGGCGGGCGGATATGGCATCCAGGGGCCTGCGGGCGCGTTGATCCCGTGGATTTCCGGCTCTTTCACCGCTGTTGTCGGCCTTCCGCTGGCGGAAACTGCGCATTTGTTGAGGGCTGCAGGCTGGAGGGCGCAGGCATGAGTTGGGAAACCATCGTTCTGGATCACCTGAACGGCGTCGAGGCCGCGGCGCGGCTGGTCGGCGGACGGCTGGAGGACGTTCTGATCGACAGCGGCGGCCCGCGCGCCGGTACGATCTATCGCGCCATCACGGAGCGGCCCGTCAAGGGGCAGGGCGGCATGTTCCTGCGCACGCCCGATGGCCCCGCCTTCCTGCGGCAGGTGCGCGGGCTGGCGCCGGGGCAGGCGCTGCTGGTGCAGGTGACTGGTCAGGCCGAGGCGGGCAAGGCGCTGCCGGTGACGCAGAAGCTGCTGTTCAAGTCGCGCTACGCGATTGTCACGCCGGGCGCGCCGGGGCTGAACATCAGCCGCGCGATCCGCGATGAGGACCGCCGTGATGCGCTGATGCAGATCGCCCGCGCGGAAATGGAGGAGAGCGCGCCGGGCCTCATCCTGCGCTCCTCCTGCGCCGAGGCGGGGGATGCGGCGATCGCCGAGGATATCCGCGCCATGGCCGATCTGGCGGCGGCCGTTCTGGGCGATGCCGAAGGGGATGCCGAGATGCTGATAGAAGGCGACAGCCCGCACCAGTTCGCCTGGCGCGAATGGACCGCGCCCGCGGATGTCATCACCGATCCCGGCGGCTTCGAGGCCGAAGGCGTGCTGGACCAGATCGCGCTGCTGCGCTCGGCGCATGTTCCGCTGACCGGCGGCGCCTCGATGTATGTGGAGCCGACCCGCGCGCTCATCGCCGTCGACGTGAACACCGGCGGCGACACCAGCCCGGCCGCGGGCCACAAGGCCAACATCGCGGCGGCGCGCGAGTTGCCGCGCCAGCTGCGCCTGCGCGGCCTTGGCGGCCAAATCGCGCTGGACCTCGCGCCGATGGCCAAGAAGGACCGCCGCCAGTTCGAGGACGCGCTGCGCGCCGCCTTCCGGGCCGACACGACCGAAACCGCGCTGGTCGGCTGGACCCCGCTGGGCCATTACGAGCTTCAGCGCAAACGCGACCGCGCGGCGCTGGAGGTACCTGAATGAGCTGTCCGATCTGCGCCAAACCGACCGATCCGGCGCACCGCCCCTTCTGTTCACGCCGCTGTGCCGACGTCGATCTGGCCCGCTGGCTGACCGGCCGCTATGCCATCGCGTCGACCGATCCCGAGGACATCGAAGAGGCGATCGAAGCCGCCGAAGCCGAACGGACGAAGCCGCATTGAAATTTTTGCCGAAGCCTCTGGACAGCACCGGAGCGCTCGCCTAGAACGCCCTCACCCGAACGCTCAGGCGTTCCCGTTGCCCGGGTAGCTCAGGGGTAGAGCAGTGGATTGAAAATCCTCGTGTCGGTGGTTCGATTCCGCCCCCGGGCACCACTTGCAAGTATTTGTAAGGTATGGGAACTTTTGCTTCCCGCAATAGATTGCCTACGGCATTTTGTTGCCTTGGAACGATAGCGGGAGGACGAACTTCCCTCCTGCGCCCGGACTCCGCAATCGCCCTGAAGGCTGCGAATTCCACGACCTCTGCCTGCGGGCAGCCCGCCGCGCCGCCCGCCCTGCGCCTTCCGCCAATGTCTGCGCCCGTTGCCGACGGAACTGCCCCTCGGCCGGTTGCGTTCGCCATGCAGAGGCATTCGTAACGAGAGGTGAGGAACATGGCCAATCGACACCCGCATGACACGCGTCCTCGCGACGACGGCCAGGACGAGCCGCGCCGAGAGGACCGCTCCCGCGATTCCTACTCCGATCGGAGCATAAGAGATCGCGATGACCGGTCCGGTCAGCGGGAAGGTCCGGTCTTCGACCGCGGGCGCACCGGGTTTCCGATTTACCGCGGCGGTTCGGCGGATCGCGGGTGGAGCGAACGGGCCAGCGACCGCGATGAAGAACGCCGAGGCTTCGACATGCAGGACCGCGACTGGGGATACCGCCGGAGCGACTACATGGGTAGTCGCGAACGGCCCTACGAGGGCCGCCCCGAGGGATTCCAGGGTGGCGGCTATCAGGGATACGAAGGCCGAACCGGCCTTCGCGGCGCTGTCCGCTTCGACGATGAGGGCGCTGGCCGGTCCCATCGCGGGCGCGGGCCGAAGAATTACCGCCGCTCGGATGCGCGGATTCACGAGGACGTATCTGACCGGCTGACGGATGACCCGCAGCTCGACGCGTCGCAGGTCGAGGTTTCCGTCTCCGAACGCGAGGTCACGCTGTCCGGCGAGGTGGGCTCGAAACGGTCGAAGCGCCGCGCCGAGGAGTGCGCGGAGGCTGTCGCCGGCGTCGAGCATGTCCAGAACAATCTGCGCGTCGCGCGATCCGGCCGGCGCGGCGGCGCCGAAGACGAGGCGCAATAGCCGCAAAGCAGCGGCCGGATGACGTCGCCGGCGCAGCGGCGAGGGCAGGGGGCAGACGGCCCTTCGAAAATGAGACAGGAAAGGAAAAGAAGATGGCACGTAGAGATCCGAGATACGACGAATTCGACGAGCGCGACCGCCGCGATCCGTATGAGGAGCGCGCTTACTGGGGCGACAGCGACATGGGCCCCTACGAGGACGAGCGCGCCTCCCGAGGCAGGGGCAGGGGCGCACCGCTTGCGCCACTGGCATCGGCGGGTGGCATGGCCCCGGCCTATTGGCCCTATAGCGTCAGCCGCGATCCCTATGCGGATGCGGGCGCGCGTCCGGGCTATCCGGGCGATACGGTCTATCGCGGCGGCTATGCCGGGCTGGGCTATGTGGCGCCGGGCCGTGCCGGACCGGGCGACGACGGGCGGGGAGGCCGCGGTTTCATGGACAAGGCCGTGGACGAGGTGCAGTCATGGTTCGGCGATGACGCGGCCGAGCGGCGCCGTGCGCAGGATCATCGCGGCAAGGGCCCGAAGGGGTACACGCGCTCGGACGAGCGGATCGCCGAGGACGTGAACCAGTACCTGACCGAAGACCACATGCTTGACGCGACCGATATCGAGGTGACGGTGCGGGATCGCGAGGTGACGCTGGACGGCACCGTCGATTCGCGCATGGCCAAACGGCGCGCCGAGGATTGCGCCGATGATGTCTCGGGTGTCGAGCATGTGCAGAACAATCTTCGCGTCTCGCGCGCGGCGGACGCCGCCCAAACGGACACAGCCCGAGGCGCAAAGACCTGAATGGCGCTGCCCTGCCGGGCTGCCGGCGGCGCGCCTGCGACTGAACAATGAGGAGACTGACCATGGCCAACGAAAAACCCCCGCGCAACGCCGCGGAACTGCGCGGGGATATTGACCGCGGAAAGGCGGCCGACAAGGTGGGATTTCCCGATCCTTCGGCGGCACCCTTGGGAACCGATGCCGAGGCCGGCGCCGCGCCCCCGACCGAAGAGGAGGTCGAACGCGCCCACCGGGCCGAGGTTTCCGGCCGCCCCGAAAGCCGTACCTCCGCCGCAGGTCCGCGCCCGGTCGACATGGAACAGGGCGGAACGCGGCGCAGCGGTCGCACCGCCGTCATCGCGCTGGCTATCGCGGTGGTGCTGGGCCTCGTCGTCTGGGCGCTTCTGGCGTGACGGCGATCAGTCGCTGTCGCGGTTGATCAGCTTGTTGAAGCGGCTCGTGCTGCCATTCTCCAGCGTTTCCTGGTAGAGGAAGGCCAGGCGGTTCTCTTCGAAAATACGAAAGAACTCCTCCCAGCTAATTTCTTCCAGCCCTTCTTCGGGCTCGTTGAAATCTATGCGGAGCAGTCCGCCCCCGCGCGTGTCGTCCGCGACGCGGGCAGGATGGCCGTCCCGCTCGGTCGCCCAGTTGCGGATGGTGTCGTGATCGGTGGTTGTCTTGGATGTCGTCATGGGGTCAGTCTCCCTCTGGCTGGGTGGATGGTCGGTCCTGCGGCTGGATACGGGGCGGCGGCTCGACGGCTTCGGGGCGCGCGGCGCGGCGGCACATGTAGACTTCCGGCTCGGGGTGGTCGTTGATTTCGAAGCCTGACGAGCGCAGCATCGCCTCGGCGGCGGCCCGGTTGGGAATGAACCAGTTGGTGGGATCGTTGGCGAAGCGCCGCTCGACAAAATGCAGGCGCGGCGCGCCCTCGGTGCGAAACGGCCGATCATCGTCGAAATCGTAGTCGGATTCCAGCGCGGCGACATCCTGCGTGCCGCGCTGCATGCACTGGAACAGCATACGGTCGCCGACCACGTGTTCGCGCAGCAGATCGAGCGCCAGCAACGGGTGCCGCAGATGATAAAGCACCCCCATGAAGATCACCAGATCGAACCGCCGGCCCAGTTCCGCCACGTCATAGACCGACATCTGCCGGAACGTGATGTCGGCGCCCTCTACTTCGGCGGCAAAGCGCGCCTGGCGCAGGTAGTGCGGGTCGCTGTCGATGCCCACCACCTCGGCGGCGCCGCGCCGCGCCATTTCCAGCGAATAGAACCCGGCATTGCATCCGATGTCGAGCACGCTCAGCCCGCTCAGATCCTCCGGCACCGCATGGGCGAAGCCGCGCCATTTGAACGCCGGGTAATCCCCAAGGAAATGATCCGGCGCGGTTTCCACCCCGCCGATGCGCAGGTTGTGAAACCACGGCCCCAGCGCGGCGATCCGCTGCGCGAGCGCAGTGTCCTCTCCGGCCCGGCCCGTCATCGCGGCGCCCCCGTCGTCGGCACGGCGAGAGCCCTGCGCGATGACATGGCCGCGGCGCCCACGGCGGCGTCGAACCATGCGGCGGTCTGCGGCAATCCGCAGTCCAGCGTCACCCGCGGCGCCCAGCCGAGGAACTCGCGCGCGCGGGAGATATCGGGGCGGCGGCGGGTCGGGTCGTCCTCAGGCAGCGGCCTGAAGACCAGGCGCGAGCGGCCGGGCACCAGCGCCTGAACCTGCCGCGCCAGATCGAGGATTGTGAATTCCTCGGGATTGCCGAGGTTGATCGCCGTGGCGGGCGGCCGCGCCACCTCCATCAGCGCGATCAGCCCCGCCACCAGATCGGTGACGTAGCAGAACGACCGCGTCTGCCGGCCCTTGCCATAGATGGTGATGTCCTGCCCGCGCAATGCCTGCACGAGGAAGTTCGAGACGACGCGCCCGTCATCGGGGCGCATCCGCGGCCCGTAGGTGTTGAAGATCCGCGCCACGCGCAGATCGGCCCGGCCGGCCCTGAGATAGTCGAAACAGAGGGCTTCGGCCGCGCGCTTGCCCTCGTCATAGCAGGCGCGCGCGCCGGTGCAGTTGACGCGGCCGACGTAATCCTCGGATTGCGGGTGCATCTCGGGATCGCCGTAGATCTCGCTGGTGGAGGCCTGGACAAAGCGCGCGCCATGCCTCTCGGCCAGGTCCAGCAGATGGGCGGTGCCGGTCACGTTGGTCAGCATCGTGTGGATCGGATCGGCTTGGTAATGCGGCGGGGAGGCGGGGCTGGCCAGGTTGTAGATCCGGTCCAGCGGCTCGTTCACCGCCACGGGATCGCGGACGTCGCCGCGGATCATGCGAAAATCGCGGTATTCGCACAGCGGCAGGATGTTGTTTTCGACCCCCGTCACGAAACTGTCGAGACAGATCACCCGGTGCCCCTGCTTCAGCAGCGCCTCGCACAGATGAGAGCCGACAAAACCCGCGCCGCCGGCGACGAGCACGGCCCGACTTGCGGCTTCTGCAACATTTCTCCCCATGATCCGTCTCCTCTTTCGGTTGGGTACTCAGGTCCGCTCCATGCGGTGCGTTGCGGCACGCTCCAAGGTCGCTGCCACCTCGCGGGCGCGGGCGCGTCCGGTATGCGCCTCCAGCACACGGCGGCGCGCGGCGGCGCCGAGGGCGCGCCGTTCGGCATCGCCGAGGCCGGTCAGCGCCGCGACCACATCGGCCGGTTTTTCGGCGATCACGATGGCCTCGTCCTCGGGCAGAAGGTCGGTCAGGCCGGGCCAGGAATCGCTGATGACGGGCGTGCCGCAGGCGCCCGCCTCGAAGAGGCGCACGCTGGGCGACCAGCCCATCGCGCGCATCGCGTCGCGGGTCACGTTCAGGGTGAAGGCCTGGGCGTTGTAGAACGCGGCATGCCGGTCCGGCGGCAGATGCTCGATCCGCTCGACATTCGCGGGCCAGTCGATGTCGTCGGGATACTGCGGCCCGGCCACGACAAAGCGCCGCTCGGGCAGCATCCGCGCCGGCTCCAGCAGCAGCGCCTCCAGCGTCGGCTGCCTGTCGGGGCTGAACGTTCCGAGATAGCCCAGATCCCACCGCTGCGGCACGTCCATCGGCCCATAGCGTTCGGCATCGACCGAACAATAAAGCGCCTCGGCCCGCCGGGCGCCGCGGACCTCTTGGAGATGGTCCAGCACCTTGCCGCCGGAGAACGAGAAATAGATGTCGAACAGCCCCACCTGGCGCGCGGCGATGTATTCCTCGTCGCCGCGGTCCAGCCGGTCCAGCGTTACCGGCGTGTCGATGTCGTAAAAGCACAGCAGGCGGGGGTTCAGCCGGTGCAGCGCGTCGATGATCCGCACCCCGTCCGGCACGTAGGAGCCGACGATCACCGCGTCGGCCCGCCGCAGCCTGCCCTCGTGGCGCGCAAGCATCGCGTCCGCGTCGCCGTAAAGCTCCAGCTCGCAGAAATCGGGGTTTGGAAGGTCGCGGTGCGGCGCATACCAGGGCACGTCCTTTTCCAGGAACAGCACGCGGTGCCGCTCCTGCGCCAGGCCGCGCAGAAGCGCGCGATAGGTGGTCGCGTGCCCGTTACCCCAGGAGGACGACAGCGACAGCCCGAGGATGACGATATCGAGGGGGGCGGTCATGCAGTTTCCCTCACCGCCGCCGCGCGGGCGCGGAAAAGCTCGTCCGCCAGCGCGGCGCGGTGCGCATAGGTATGCTCGCCCAGCACCCGCGCGAGCGCGTTCTGCCCGATGCGCGTGGCCTCCTGCGGCGACACGGACCGCACGAACCCGGCCACGTCCCGCCCGTCGCGCGCGACGAGGATCTCGTCCTCGGGCTTGAGAAATATCTCGATCCCCTCCCAGGCGTCGGTGACGATGCAGGCCCCGGCGCCGGCCGCCTCGAACACCCGCGTCGCGGGGGAAAACCCGGTTTCTGCCATGCTGTCGCGGGCGATGTTCAGCACCATGCGCGCCGTCGCGTTCAGCGCGTTGTGGTCGCGCGTCGGCACATGGCCGAGGGTGCGGATGTTGCCCGGCATCGGGTGTCCCTGCCACCCGGACCCGCCCAGAAGAAACCGCGCATCGGGGCAGGCGGCGGCGGGCGCGAACAGGTATTGCGCCACCCGCGCATCGCGGTCGGGCAGGCGGTTGCCGAGGAAGGCGAGGTCGCATTCGAAGCGCGGCTCGGGCGGGACGGGGTGATGCGTGTCGGGGTCGAGCGCGTTGTAGACCGGCACGCAGTCCCGCGCGCCCAGATCCCGATAGGCGCGGATGACCGGATCGCCCCCGCCATAGGTCAGCACGAGGTCGAGCGCGGGCAGCGCCCGGCGCAGCGGATGGTCTGGCGCCGCGCGCATTTCAGCCAGCGTGGCGGGCGCGTCCACATCCCAGAAGGTCCGCACCGCGCCCGGCCGCGCGGCGGCCATGACCTCGGTCAGCAGCAGGTCGTCCTCAAAGCCGACGCCGCTGGTCTTGACCACGATATCCGCCTCGCCCGCCTGCGCCGCCGCCGCGCGCAGCGCCTGAACCGTGCCGTCATAGACGACGACGCGGCACCACTCGGGTGGTTCGATGTCGCGGTTGTTCTGGCGGTCGTAGACATCGGGCTCGTAAAAGGTGATGTCGTAACCGCGCGCCGCCAGCGCCCGCAGGATCCCGCGATAGTAGGTGGCGGCACCGTTCCAGTAGGCCGACAGCAGGCTGGAGCCGTAAAAGGCGATCTTCATCATGGTGTCCTTTCGGTTTGCTCTGGCTGTGGCTGCGTCCTCGCCTGCGGCGATGCGGTGCCCAGCCGCGCGACGATGGCCAGCAGTTCCCCGGCGCGGTGGCGGCAGGTGTGCCCGCTGCGGATCGTCTCGACGCCCGCGGCGGCGATATCGCGGCGCATGTCCGCGTCCGCCTGCAGCGCGCCAAGCTGGCGCTGCATCTCGGCGCCGTTCCGGGCGCGCAGGTGATCGGTGCCGGGGCGGAACAGCCCCTCGCAATCGTCCCAGGGCGCGCTGACCAGAGGGATGCCGCAAGCCAGCGCCTCGAACATGCGGATCGTGGGAATGCCGGGCAGCGCCCGGACATAGGGCGCGCGCGGCACATGCACCGTCATGCGGTGGCGGGCAAAGGCGCGCGGCACGTCCGCATTGGCGATCCAGCCGCCATAGGCGATGCCCGCCTCGGCCAGCCGCGCCAGCGCGTCCGCCGGATAGCGCACGCCGCGCACGGTGGCGTCGAGGTGCAGCGCGCGCACCGGCTCGACCAGGAATTCGTCCAGCTCGGCGCTGCGCTCGCCGTCGCCCCAGTTGCCGATCCAGACCAGATCGGCCTCCGGCTCCGCGTCCAGCGGGTGGAACAGCGCCACGTCCGCGGCCTCGTGCCAGGTGAATACCTGCCGGCCCCAACCGGCGCGCAGATATCGCTCGCGCAGCGTCTCGCCGAAGGCCAGCACCCCGTCATAGCCGGTGAGGTCAAGCGCGCCGATCTCGCCCGCCGCGCTGACCGCGCGGTGGTGCGTGTCATGAAAGAGCAGCGTGAACCGCGCCCCGTCGCGGCGCAGCGCGCCCAGCCGCGCGATCAGCGCCGGGTCGGTCCATTCATGCACCACCACCACGTCCGCGCCCTGCAACAGTGCCTCATGGTCAGCGTCGTCGTCATAGCGGTCGGTGCGCAGCATCGGAAAGGTGCGGTGGAAGGCGGCGACGGCGCCCTTGCCCTGCTCGGCCACGAGGTTGTCGCGCGACCACGAGATCTCCGGCTCGAGCGCCCGCGCCTCGTGCCCGAGGGCCTGCAACTCGCGCATGAGGCCGCGCAGGAAATGCGCGTTGCCGTGGTTCCAGTCGGAGATCAGCGAGTGGGTGTAGAAGACGAAGCGCATTCTAGCGGACCTCCAGTTCCGCGGGCCGGCCGGCGCGCGCGGCGGCATAGACCGCCTCCGTTCGCGTCACCTGCGCATCGAGGCAATAGCGGCCGGCCCTTTGGCGCGCCGCTGCGCCAAGGCGCTCGCGCAGCGCGGCATCCTCGATCAGGCGGTTCAGCGCGGAGGACAGCGCCGCCGCGTCGCGCGGGGGAAAGAACAGGGCGGCGTCCTGCCACAGCTCGCGATAGGTGGGAATATCGCTCAGCACCAGCGGCACGGCGGCGCGCGCCGCCTCCACCGCCGCCAGCCCGAAAGGCTCGTAAAGCGAGGGCGACACGAAGATACCGGCCGACTGGATCAGCTCCAGCGTCGCATCGTGCGGCAGCGGACCGGTGGCTTCGGCATGGCGCGGTGCGACCCTTTCCCCCGCCGCCCCTTCCAGCGGTCCCGCCATGAGGACGGGCCAGGCGCAGTCCGCCGCGGCCGCGTCCAGCGTGGCGGCGTTCTTACCCTCGTCCCACCAGCGCGCGGCGGCGGCGACCAGCGGCCGCCGGGGCCGCGCACCGCCGGGGGCGCGGCTGGCGTTGTGGACCACGCGCAGCCCCTCGATGGCGCCGTAACAGGCGCTCAGCGCATCGGCATGGGATTTCGACGGCGCAACGACGATGTCTGCGGCGGCAAGTCCCGCCCGCATCAGCCGCGCCTGCCAGTCCCAATCGGGCGGCAATGCGCCGCCTTTCACGGCGGCAAACCATGTGGGCACGCAGGAATGCGCCACGGCGATCACCGGCACCGGCAGGTCCAGCCCGGCCGCCTGCGACGGCATGTTGAGATGCACGATGTCGGCGCGGTGACGCCGGGCAAGCCCGGCGATGACACCCGGCACCTCGGCCAGATCCGCGGCATCGGCAACCATCCACTCAAGCGGCGCGCCGCACCAGTCGAGCACGCCCAGCGCCTCGGCCTCGGCCTGCTGGGCGGAGGTGGGGCGGGGGCCGAACCCGGCGAAGATCACCTCATGCCCGCGCTGCACCAGGCCGTCGGCCAGGTCCATCGCGTAGCGCCAGACGCCGCCCACCGCGTCGAGGGTCATCAGCACCCGCATCACGCGCTGGCCCGCCGCCGGGTCGGATCGAATTGCGGAAGGCCCCGGTTCTCGCGCAGCCACTCTGCGAGATCGGCCAGCCCCGCCTGCCAGCCGGTCCGCGCGCGCCAGCCGGTCCGCGCCTCCAGAAGGCCGGTATCGGCGACGAACCAGAACTGGTCGCCCTGCCGCCAATCCTCGTAGGCGACGTCGCAGGGCCGCCCGGTGAGGCGCCCGATCTCGGCCAGAACCGCGCGCAGGCTGACCGCGTTGCGCGGCCCGCCGCCGAGGTTGAAGGCCATGCCGCTGACCGCGTCAATCCGGTCCAGCGCGGCGCGGTAGGCCGCCACCGCGTCCGAGACATGCAGCACGTCGCGCATCTGCTTGCCGTCGCCATAGACGGTGATCGGCGCCCCTTCGAGCGCGCGGATCAGGAAATGCGCGACCCAGCCCTGATCCTCGGTGCCGAACTGGCGGGGACCGTAGATGCAGCTCATCCGCAGCACCGTCGCCGGGATGCCGTAGGATCGGGCATAGTCCAGCACATACTGGTCGGCTACGCCCTTGGAGCAGCCATAGGGCGTGCAGAAATCCAGCGGCCGGTCCTCGCCGATGCCGCGCTCGCGGATGTCCTCGTGCGCGGGCAGGTGCCGGTCGGCATGCTCGACCATCTCCAGATCCTCGAGCGCACCATAAACCTTGTTGGTGCTGGCGAAGATCACCGGCAGCTTGCGGTTCGTGCCGCGCACCGCTTCGAGCATGTTCAGCGTGCCGCGCGCGTTGATCTCGAAATCGTCGACCGGATCGGCGAGACTGGTTGTCACCGCCGTCTGCGCCGCCAGATGCACCACCGCGGCGGCATCCTGCATGACGTCGTGCATCGTGGCAGCATCGCGCAGGTCCGCCGGCACCGGATGCATTCGCGCGCCGTGCCGGCCCGACAGCCAGGCAAGGTTCTGCTCGACCCCCGGACGGCTGAGATTGTCGAACACGATGACCTCGCGCCCGTCCGAAAGCAGATCGTCGGCCAGATTGCTGCCGATGAACCCGCTGCCGCCGGTGATCACCACCGGCCGCGCCTCCCGCGCGACATGCGGCGCGGCCAGCGCCGCGACCTCGCGCACCCGCGCAACGCCGCCCGATGTCAGCAGCCGCGCCAGAAGCTTGGGCCGGTGCTGCGCGTCAACCGCGCCCATGTGGTAATGGCGCGGGTCGAACCACAGCCCCTCCTGCACCGCGACATCGGCGGGAAGATCGGCCCAGCCATACCAGTAGAGCCGGTCCGCCCCGGCATCCACCGCATCGACGAACCGCCCGAGCTGCGCCGCCTCGTCGCGGCGCCAGGTGGAATACCCCGTCTCGGTCAGCCAGATTTCCGCCTCCGGCGCGTACCGGCTAATGATCTCGCGCGTTTTGTCCAGCAGCGGCCCCCAGCCGGGCCACGATCCTTCATCGCTGTCCCAGGTGCCGGGGAATCCGTGCAGGCCGATCGCGGCCATCTCGGCCAGCACACCGCGCTGACCCATCAGGTCCAGCCAGAGAGGATCGAACGGGCAGGGCCCGCCCAGCACGGCCTTCCAGCCGCGTTGGTTGATCCAGTGCGCCGCCCCGCCGACCATCTCGCAGAACATCTGGTGATCGGGGTCCACCCGCCAGTCCCAGTCCAGCAGGTTGTTCGGCTCGTTCCACAGCTCCACATGGCTGAAGTGCCGGCCGTGGCGCGTCAGGATCCCGTCGATGAAATCGGCGTAGGATTTCAGATCGCGCGGCGGCCCCGAACTGCGCTGCGTCCGCGACAGCGAGGGCGGGGTATAATGTACGCAAGGCAGCAGGTCGATCTCCTGCCCGAGGCGCGGCAGCAGCCAGTCATACCATTCCTCGCCGCCATCCTCGTGATAGTCCGCCCATGACAGGTGCGTGCGCAGATAGCTGGCTCCGGCGCCGCGCATGTCGGCCAACACTCTTTCGACGCGGTCACGCTCGCCCGGTCGGAACCACTCGACAAATCCGAACCGTTCGTTTGTCATGAGACCAGCCTGCGCTGCTCAAGCTGGCTGCGCATCTCGGCGCCGCGATCGGTCACCGTCTGACCCCGGACCCATTCGACGAACGGGCCCAGCGAGTCTTCCAGCCGCAGCTCGGGCTCGAAGCCCAGCCGGGCGCGCGCCTTGCCGATATCGGCGAAACAGTTGCGAATGTCGCCCGCGCGCGAGCGGCCGAGGATTTCCGGCTCCAGATCGGGCCGCCCCATAGCCTCGGCCAAAAGCCCGGCGATCTGCGCGATGCTGTAGGCGTGGCCCGAGCCGATGTTGAACACCTCGCCGTCCGCTTCGGGCGCCTCCAGCGCCAGCCGGAAGGCGCGGGCGACGTCGCGCACATGTACGAAATCCCGCTGCTGCGCCCCGTCCTCGAACACGGTCGGACGCTCGCCGCAGGCCAGCCGCGACGCGAAATTCGCCAGAACGCCGGTATAGGGATTGGACAGCGCCTGTCCCGCGCCGAACACGTTGAAGAGGCGCAGCGCCACCGTCTCGGCCTCGTATGCTTCGCCGAAAATCAGCACCTGGCGTTCCTGCGCGAATTTCGTGAGCGCATAGATCGACGCAAGGTCGACCGGCTTGGTCTCGTCCGTGGGCACGGCGCGCAGCGGGCGCCCGTCCGGTCCGGCAATGTCCCACCGACCGGCACGCACCTGCGCCGGGTCGCGCCGCGCTGCCGGGGCAGGGCTGCCATCGGCGGCGACGTAGCGGCCTTCTCCATAGACGCTCATGGAAGACGCGATGACGATCCGCCGCACCGGATGATCCAGCAGCGCCTCCAGCAGAACCGCGGTACCCAGATCGTTGGCGCCGACATAGCGGGCGATCTCGTACATCGACTGCCCGACGCCGACCTCGGCGGCAAGGTGCAGAACCGCGTCGCAGCCCTGGACGGCCCGCCGCAGCGCATCGGCATCGCACATCTCGCCCCGGATGAACTCGGCGTTCTCGGGCAGGTCAGGCGGGCTCTCGTGCACCTGCTCGATCAGGGCGTCATAGACGCGCACATCGTAGCCGTTCTGCAGCAATTCCTCGACGACATGGCGGCCGATGAACCCGCTGCCGCCCGTGACCAAAATACGTGCCATAATATATCCCGTTGCTCCGCGGCGCGATATTCAGCCGCTTCAATACCATTCGAACGCCCGCGGTTGATGTTGGTTCCGCGCTGCGACCAGCTTCAGCAGGAACCGATCGAAGCCGCGGCTCGTTGTCGGAGCGGGCGCAAAGCGCTACCGCGCATTCGCCCCCGATAATTGGCCGCCTCAAGGCGCGCCCGACGCAAGGATGACGGGACATGAACTTATCTTCTCCGACGCCCCTCTGGAACGGCACCGCCGCGACCATGCGGGCGGCACGGCTGATCGGACCCGGCCAGATCGATCTGGTCGAATGTGCGGTCCCCCGGCCCGCTGCCGGGCAGGTGCGGATCGCGCTGGAAGGGTGCGGCGTATGTGCCTCGAACCTCGGGCCATGGGCGGGCCCGGACTGGATGGAGTTTCCCACCGAACCCGGCGCGCCGGGGCACGAGGGCTGGGGCCGGATCGACGCGCTGGGCGAGGGCGTCACCGGACTTCGGCGCGGCACCCGTGTCGCGTTCCTGGGGCAGCACAGCTATGCCGGGTTCGACCTTGCCGCCGCCGATCAGGTCGCGGTGTTGCCGGCGGCGCTGGACGGCGCGCCCTTCCCCGGCGAGGCGCTGGGATGCGCGATGAACATCTTTCGCCGCAGCGGGATCGAGGCCCATGCGCGGGTGGCGATCATCGGCATCGGGTTCCTCGGCGCGGTGCTGACCCGGCTGGCGTCCGGCGCCGGCGCCGAGGTCATCGCCATCTCGCGGCGGGAAAGCTCGCTGGCGCTGGCCCGGCGGATGGGGGCTGCGCGAACCATCGCGATGGAGGATCACTGGGAGATCATCGACGAGGTGCGCGCCCTGACCGACGGCGCGCTGTGCGACGTGGTGATAGAGGCGGTGGGTCTGCAATGGCCGCTTGACCTCGCGGGCGAGATCGTGGCCGAGGGCGGCCGGCTGGTGATCGCGGGCTATCATCAGGACGGGCCGCGGCAGGTGAACATGCAGAACTGGAACTGGCGCGGCATCGACGTCATCAACGCGCACGAGCGCGACCCGGCGGTCTGCGCCGAGGGGATGCGCCGCGCGGTCGAGGCAGTGGTGGCGGGCCATCTCGATCCCGCGCCGCTTCTGACGCACCGCTACCCGCTGGACCGGCTGGATGCCGCGCTCGACGCCACGCGCGACAAACCGGACGGCTTCGTGAAGGCATGGGTCGAATGCCGCTAGAGGGCGCGCAGACGACGGCGCCGGTGGGCGCCCGGCCGCGGCTGGGCTTTCTCGGGCTGGGCTGGATCGGGCGGCACCGGATGCAGGCGGTGGCCGACGCCGGGCTCGCCGAGATCGTGGCGCTGGCCGATCCGGCCGCCGATTGCGTCGCCGCCGCGGGCGATCTGGCCCCCGGCGCGGAGTTGGGTTCGGACCTGGAGGATCTGCTGGACGCGCGGCCTGACGGGGTCGTCATCGCCACCCCCAGCGCGCTGCACGCCGGTCAGGCGGTCGCGGCGCTGGAGCGCGGTGTGGCGGTCTTTTGCCAGAAGCCGCTTGGCCGCACCGCGGCCGAGGCGGCCGGTGCCGTGCGTGCCGCCGAAGCGGCGGATCGGCTGCTGTCGGTCGATCTCAGCTATCGCCACACCGCCGCCATGAAGGCGCTGCGCGATGTCATCCGGTCCGGCGACATCGGCGATGTCTTTGCCGCCGATCTGGTGTTTCACAATGCCTACGGACCGGACAAGCCGTGGTTCTACGATGCTGCACTGTCGGGCGGCGGCTGCGTCATGGATTTGGGCGTGCACCTGGTGGACGCGGCGCTCTGGCTGCTGGATTTCCCGCCCGTCGCCCATGTCTCGGCACAGCTCTTCGCTGGCGGGCGGCCGCTGGAGTCGCGCGCGGCGGTCGAGGATTACGCCACAGCGACGCTGACGCTGGAGACGGGGGCGGTGGTGCGCATCGCCTGTTCGTGGAACCTGTCGGCGGGGCGCGACGCGGTGATCGCCGCCGATTTCCATGGCACCGGCGGCGGCGCGTCCATGCGCAACCGGGACGGCTCGTTCTTCGATTTCGAGGCGTCGCATCACACCGGCACCGCCAGCCGCCTGCTTTGCGCACCGCCCGACGACTGGGGCGGCCGGGCCGCCGTCGCGTGGGCCGGGCGTCTGGCCGCCGGTCAGCGATTCGACTCCGAGGCATGGACGCTTGTCCGGCTGTCCGAAGTCATCGACCGGATCTATCACGCAGCGCTGGACCGGCCTTAGATCCGGCGTCAGCCGACCCGGCGCAGAAACGCCTTGGTGCGCGGGTCGCTCGGCGCGTCCAGCAGCGTGGCGGGCGGGCCTTCCTCGACGATGCGCCCGCCATCCATGAACAGGATGCGGTCGGCGATCTCGCGCGCGAATTGCATCTCGTGCGTGACGATCAGCATGGTCTGGCGCGTCTCGGCCAGCTTGCGCATGAGGTCCAGCACCTCGCCCACCCATTCGGGGTCGAGCGCGCTGGTCGGCTCGTCGAAGAGCAGCAGTTCGGCGTCCAGCGCCATCGCCCGCCCGATGCCGACGCGCTGCTGCTGCCCGCCCGAGAGCGACGAGGGGTAGGCATCGGCGCGCGCCTCCAGTCCGGTCTCGCGCAGGATGGTGTCGACGCGCGCGTTGGCGTCCGCGCGGCTCATCCCCTTCACCGTCACCAGCGCCTCGGTGATGTTCTGGCGCGCGGTCTTGTTGGCGAAAAGCGCGTAGTTCTGGAACACGAATCCCGTGCGCCGCCGCAGGCCGAGGATGTCGGCCTTGGTGGCGTGGGCGGCCTCGACCGTCAGATCGCCGATGGTGATCCGGCCGCTGTCGGGCGTGTCAAGGAAGTTGATGCAGCGCAGCAGCGTCGATTTGCCCGTGCCCGAAGGGCCGATCACGACCACCCGCTCGCCCGCCGCGATATCGAGCGAAATGTCCTGCAACACGGGCGTCGAGCCAAACCGCTTCCCGAGGTTCTCCAGCCGGATCATCGCGCATGCGCCTTGTTCAGAAAATCCTCCAGCCGCCGCTGGCCGAAGGACAGCGCCTCGACCATGATCCAGTAGATCGCGGCCACGACCAGGAACGCCTCGAAATAGAGGAAGCTGCCCGCCGCCTCCTTCTGCGCCGCGCCCATCAGTTCCGTCACGCCCAGCGTGAAGGCGAGCGATGTGCTTTTGACCATGTCGATGAAGTAGTTCACCAGCGTCGGCGCGGCGACGCGCGATGCCTGCGGCAGGATGATGCGCCGCATCATCTGCGCCTGCGTCATGCCGACGGCACGGCTTGCCTCCCATTGCGCGCGGTCGACGCCGATGATGGCGGCGCGGATGCTTTCGGCCATGTAGGCCGAGAAATGCAGCGTCAGGCCCATGATCGTCGCCGTCACCCCGTTGATGTTGGTCAGGAAGGACAGCATCTGCGGCAGGCCGAAATAAAAGAGGAACAGCTGCACCAGAAGCGGCGTGCCGCGAAAGAAGCTGATGAAAAGCCGCACGAAGACGTCCAGCACCGGAATGCGCGCCACCCGCTCGACCGCCATGAGGGCGGCGAGGACCAGCGCGAAAGCCATCCCCACCACCGCCATGAACAGCGTCAGGGGCAGGTATCCCAGAAGGATCGGCACCAGCCCCAGCATGTAGTCGACGTCGAGCGCGCGCATGGCCTCAGTCGGCCCGCGTAATGTCGCTGTCGAACCATTTTTTCGAGATTTCCGCCAGCGTGCCGTTTTCCTTCAGCGTGGTGATGGCCGCATCGATGCGCTCCTTCAGCGCGCGCCCCTCCTCGTCGTCGCGGAAGGGCAGGGCGTTGCGGATCTCCGAGAAGGGCTTGCCCGCCAGCGCCAGCGGCAGGGGGCTTTCCTTTATCAGCTGGGCCGAAGACACGCGGTCCATCACGAACGCGTCCACGCGCCCCAGCGCGGTATCCTGAGCGATGTTGCTTTCGTAGGTCTTGATGTCGATCTCGCCCGCGTTGGGCAGCTCGTTCAGCAGCTCTTCGTAGTTCGAGCCGAGGTTGACCGCGACGGTCTTGCCGCTGAGATCTGCGGTGCTGTCGATGCTGTCCTCGTTGCCCGCCTTGACCACGATCTGCGCGCCGTCAAAGACATAAGGCTGCGTGAAGACGAATTTATCCTCGCGCTCGGGCGTGATGGTGATCTGGTTGGCGATGGTGTCGATGCGCCCAGATTCCAGCGCGCCGACCAGTCCCGAGAAGGACATGGTGACGAAATTCACGTCGTCGCCCGTCTCGGCGGCGATCGCATTCATGAAATCCACCTCGAAGCCCTGAAGCTTGTCCATGCGCACGAAGGTGAAGGGGAAATACCCCCCCGACATGCCGACATCGAGCGTCTCGGCACGGGCGGCGCCGACCGGCGCGGCAAGGGTGAGGGCAAGGCCGAGGGCCATGATCGCATTGGTTTTCTTCATGTCGAACTCCTTCTTTGAGGGCGGAACTATCATCTCCTCCTGCGGCTGCAATGGTGCCGGACGGGATAGGGCCAGCGTCGGGGAACCAATCGGCGGCCCGGAATTTTGTTCCGCCGGCGCGGGCGTTTTCGGAACAGTCGCGGCGAAGGCGCGGGTGGACGCCGGACGCGAGGGCTCAGCCGCCCAGCTTGACGACGCGCTTGCCGAACGACTCGCCCCTCAACAGGCCGATGAAGGCGCGCGGCGCCTCTTCCAGCCCCTCGATGACCTCCTCGCGATACTGGATCTCCCCTTTCTCGACCCAGTCGCCCATCTGTTCGGAAAACTCCGGATAAAGATGGCCGAAATCGTCGAAGACGATGAAGCCGCGCATGGTCATCCGCTTGCGCAGGATCGTGCCCAGCAAAAGACCCATCCGGTCGGGCCCCTCGGGCAGCGACGTGGCGTTGTATTGCGACACCAGCCCGCAGACCGGGATGCGCGCAGACGTGTTCAGCAGCGGCAGGACCGCGTCGAAGACCGCGCCGCCGACATTCTCGAAATAGATGTCGATACCGTCCGGCACGGCCTTTTCCAGCGCCTCGGCGAAACCGTCCGCCTTGTGGTCGATGCAGTCGTCGAACCCGAGAGTATCGACCACATGCCTGCATTTCTCCGGCCCGCCGGCGACGCCGACGACGCGGCAGCCCATGATCCTGCCGATCTGGCCCACCGTCGCGCCGACCGGCCCGCTGGCCGCGGCGACGACCAGCGTCTCGCCCTCCTGGGGCTGGCCGATCTGCGTGAGGCCGCTCCACGCGGTCAGGCCGGGCATGCCCAGCACGCCAAGCGCCCAGGACGGGTGATCGGGATCCTTGCCAAGGTTGATAACCCCTCTGCCATCCGACAGCGCGTAATCCTGCCAGCCGCCGAAGGCCGATACCCAGTTGCCCTCGGCAAAACCGTCGAGGTTCGATCGAACCACCCGCGCCACCGTGCCGCCAACCATGACATCGCCGATCTCGACCGGATCGGCATATGAGGGCGCATCGCTCATCCGGCCGCGCATGTAGGGGTCGAGCGACAGGTATTCGTTGCGGATGAGCATCTGGCCCTTGCCGGGTTCCGGCACATCGCCGGTTTCAAGCCGGAGAGTGTTTTCATCCGGCTCGCCCCTGGGCCGCTCGGCGAGGAGGAATTTACGGTTTCGTGTGCTGGATCGCGGCATGGATTGCATCCTTCTGTCATGTGTCGCGCCGCGGGTCATCGCGGTGCAGGTCAGCGGACAACGTGTGGGCGCGCTCGCGGTTGCATGTCCGTCCCGGCGCGGCGGCCGCCGACAAAAACCTTTGCAAGCCATCCGCGCTTTGCTAGACGGACAGTGCTTCGGTCCGGGCGATCTCGACGTCCGGGTAAAAGGGAATGCGGTGCGGCCCGACCTTCGGGCCAAATCCGCTACTGCCCCCGCAACTGTAAGTGGCGAGCGAAGCCGGAATTATGTCACTGCCGCAAATCATCGCGGCGGGAAGGCCCGGCCAAGCAATGACCCGCAAGTCAGGAGACCTGCCGCAGCGATCACCCTGTCGGGGCGCGGGGCGCGTCCAGGCAACGGAGCTTTCCGTAGAGGTGGTGCTAGCACCGTCTGCGGGGGCCTTTCCTCCAACGACATCCTGTTTGGTTTTGCCCCGCGGGGCAATCGGAGGAAGAACCTGATGAAACGCACGACCCTTGGCCTGCTTTGCGCCACCACCGCCCTTTTCGGCACATCCGCCGCCGCGCAGCAGGCGTATGATCTGGGGACGATCGTGCTGTCCGGGGGATTTACCCCCGTGGAGGCCTCGAAATACGGCCGCTCGGCCAGTGTGATCACGCAAGAGGAGATCGAGGCGCAGAACGCGCGGTATGTCTCGGACATCTTGCGCACGGTGCCCGGTGTCTTCGTCTCGCGCGCCGGCGCGATCGGTGCGCTGACGGCCGTGCGCCTGCGCGGTCACGAAGGCAAGCATACGCTCGTGCTGATCGACGGGGTCGAGGTCGCGGCGCCCGATTCCGGCGTCTACGACTTCTCGGGGCTTCTGGCCCAAGACATCGCGCGCATCGAGGTGCTGCGCGGCCCGCAATCGTCGATCTATGGCTCCAACACCATCGGCGGCGTCATTTCGATCACCACGAAGCGCGCGACCGAGCCGGGCCTGAGCGGGCAGGTTTCCGCAGAGATCGGGACGAACAATTCCACCACCGCCCTGCTGGCCCTGCGGGCGTCGGGCGTGCGCGGTGATCTGAGTTTTTCGGTCGCGCGCCAGAGCACGGACGGCTTCGACGTATCCCGCACGCCGGGGGGCGAAGACGACGGATATGTGAACAGCACCTACAACCTCAACGGGCGCTATTTCCTGACCGAGACCGTGACCGTGGGCGGCACCTTGCGCTACACCGACCGCCGATCCGACTTCGACCGCTTCAATTTTGGCGCGCCGACGAGACCGGGGCTGATCACGGACACCATCTTTGCCGATGGCGAAATCCGGGAAACCTACGGCTCCGTCTTTGCGGAAATGGCCATGCTGGACGGCCGGCTCGAGAACCGCGTCGATCTGGGCTTCAGCGAGATCGAAAGCGAGGGCCGCGGCCCGGCGGGTGCCAAGGATCGCGACAATACGGGCACGACCGCCAAAATCGCCTATCGCGGAACCGTCGCGCTGGACGCAGGTACCGTGGCCGCCGCCGACCACCGCCTGACCTTCGCCGCGGAGTGGGAGCGCCTGACATACAAGGAAAACGATCCGTCAATCGTCTTCGGACCCGGCCAACTGGTCAAGCGCACGCGCGAGCAGACCGGATTCGTGCTGGAATATCAGGGCGCGGTGACGCAGGATTTCGCGGTGCAGGCCAGCGTCAGGCAGGATTTCAACGACAAGTTCAAGGATTTCACGACCTACGCCGTCGGCGCCTCCTATACCTTGCCGAACGGCGCCACGCGCCTCCACGCCTCCTACGGCACGGGCGTGCAGAACCCGACCCTTCTCGAACAGTTCGGATTCTTCTCCGACTTCGTCGGGAACCCCGATCTTGAGCCCGAGCAGAGCGAGGGATGGGATTTCGGCGTCGAGCAGCAGTTCCTGGGCGGCCGGGCCATCATCGACCTGACCTATTTCGACGAAACACTCGAAGACGAGATCGGCGCGGAGTTCATTCCTGCCCTGAACGCCTTCCGACCCGTCAACAATCCCGGCAAGAGTGACCGGCGCGGGGTCGAGATTTCGGGCAGGGCGGACATCACGGACCGGCTGGACATGACCATCGGATATACGTGGCTGGACGCGACCGAGCCGGTCCCTCTTGCTGCCGGCGGCACTCGCGACGTGATCGAGGTGCGCCGGCCCGAGCATCAGCTCGCGCTGGGCGTCAACTACGCGTTGCCGGATGATCGCACGCGCCTGAACGTGGAAGCGGTTCATGTGGCGGGCCTCTATGATCTGGACTTCAAGACGGCGGCGTTCCTTCCGGGCGGCGCGTTCGATGACGATTACGACCGCGTGAAGCTGGACGACTACACGCTGGTCAACATGAACGTCGCGCATGACCTGACCGACCGGGTCACGATCACGGGCGGCGTGCGCAACTTGCTGGACGAACGCTATGAAGAACTGGAAGGCTACGGCACCGAAGGGCGCACCTTCTACGTCGGTCTGTCCAGCACGTTCTGAGGTGGCGCGCCCTGCCCATAAAAGGCGCTTTGCCCCGTCGCCACCGCCGCCTGGCGGGGATGAGCGACAAAGCCGCCGCGCCTGCACCGGTGCGGGGGCGGCATGACGCGCGTCATGCTGCCCCTGACCCTGGCGGTTCTGGTCCTCTTCGTGGCCTCGCTGCTGATCGGACCTGCCGATCTGGGTATCGGCGAAAGCCTTGGCGCGCTGGTCTTCGGCGGTGACGGGCCGCTGCCAATCGTGATGCGCCAGATCCGCCTGCCGCGCGCGCTTCTGGCGGTGATGATCGGCGGCAGCCTCGGACTCGCCGGGGCGGCGTTGCAGGGGTATCTGCGAAACCCGCTGGCCGAGCCGGGGCTGATCGGCGTGTCGGGGTCGGCCGCGCTGGGCGCGGTGCTGTCGATCCAGACGGGGCTGGCCGCCGCCTTTGCGCTGGCGCTGCCGGTGGCGGCGCTGGGCGGTGCGCTTCTGGGGGTGTTGCTGGTGATGGCGCTGGCCGGGCGGGGCGGCGCGTCGCTGACGCTGATCCTTGCCGGGATCGCGGTTTCGGCGCTGGCCGGGGCGCTGACGTCGCTGGTGCTGAACCTCTCGCCCAATCCGTTCGCGGCCAGCGAGATCGTCTTCTGGATGATGGGCTCGCTCGCTGATCGGTCGATGACGCATGTGTGGATCGCGCTGCCCTTCATGGCGCTGGGCTGGCTGCTCCTGGGCACCGTCGGGCGCGGGCTGGGTGCGCTGACGCTGGGCGAGGATGCGGCATCGGCCATGGGCATAAGCCTGCCGCGCCTGCGGCTGGTGATCGTCGCGGGCACCGCCTGCGTCGTCGGCGCGGGCACGGCGGTGGCGGGGGCCATCGGCTTTGTCGGGCTGGTCGTGCCGCATGTCCTGCGCCCGTTCGTGGGGGCGCATCCGGGGCGGCTTCTGCCAGCCTCGGCGCTGGGCGGGGCGGTGATGCTGCTGGCCGCCGATATCGCGGTGCGGCTGGTGCTGCCGGAGCGCGACCTGAAGCTGGGCGTGCTGACCGCGCTGGTGGGCGCGCCGCTGTTCCTGCATCTGATCTACAAGCTGCGGAAGGCCGAGATATGAGCCTTCTGTCCATCGCGCACCTCGGCGTCACGCTGCGCAAGCGCGAGATTTTCCGCAATGTGAGCTTCGACATCGGCGCGGGCGAGGTCGTCGGCCTCATCGGCCCCAACGGCGCGGGCAAGACGACGCTGATGCGCGCCGCGCTGGGCATGATCCCGCATGAGGGCACCAGCACGCTGGCGCAGCTTGGCGGGGACGCGCGCGCGCGGGCCGCCGCCTGGATGCCGCAGGCGCGCGAGATCGCATGGCCGGTCAATGTCGAGACGCTGGTGATGCTGGGCCGCCTGCCGCATCTGGGCGCGCTGAGCCGCCCCACGGCCGAGGATCGCGCGCGCGTGGACGAGGCGATCGACTGGATGGAGCTGGGCGCCATGCGTCAGCGCACCGCCACCCGCCTTTCGGGGGGCGAGCAGGCCCGCGTTCTGATCGCGCGCGCGCTGGCGCAGGGCACGCCGCTTCTGATGGCGGACGAGCCGATTGCCGGGCTCGACCCCGCGCACCAGATCGGCACGATGCAGACCTTCGCGCGGCTGGCGGATTACGGCAAATCGGTGCTTGTCTCGATGCACGATCTGGGGCTGGCGGCGCGGCATTGCACCCGTCTTCTGATGCTGGGGCAGGGCGGGCTGGTTGCCGACGGCCCGCCCGAGGAGGTGCTGACGCCGCAGCGGCTGGCCGAGATTTTCCACATCACCGCGTGGTACGAGCATACCGCGCAAGGCCCGGTCTACCAGCCGCTTGACGTGATCGGGCGCTGAGGCGGCTCAGGCAAAGCGCGGCAGGGCGGCGCGCTGCGTCTCGGACGGCGTCATGCCGAAACGGGCCTTGAAGAGCCGCGAGAATTGCGCCTGATCGGAAAATCCGAAGCGATAGGCGACCTCGGCGATGCTGACGCTGCGCGAGGCCGTCAGGCGGTCGCGCGCGGCGATCAGGCGCTGGTCGCGGATCTGCTGCGAGACGGTGCCGTTCACATCCTTGAAAAGATCGTGCAGGTAGCGTTTCGAGATGCCGCAGCCCTGCGCGATCAGGTCGGGCGACAGGGCCGGATCCTTCAGGTGATCGCGGATGAACCGCTCGACCCGCAGCAGATGCGCCGCGCGCACGCTCGACACCTCGCCGGTATCCGCCGCGCTGGTCTTTTCGTCCAGCGCAAGGCCCAGAAGCTCCAGCAGGTGGCGGCCCACGGTCTCGGATGCGGCGCCGCTCAGATCGTCGATGCGCTCCTGCGTCTGGTGGACCATCGCGGCGAAAAGGCCGGCGGTGCCGGAGGTGGCGTCGATGACCTGCGCGCAGAAACGGTCGGGATTGCGTACCCGCTCGGACAGGGCCTTGCGGCTGACCTTCAACACATAAAGATCGTTCGGCTTTTCATAGCTGAAGCGGTAGGGCTCGTCGCCGCGCTCGAGGATGACACCGCCGGGATCGCAGCGCACGTCGCGCCCCAGCTGGCGGAACGATACCGGCGCGCTGCGCGGCAGGGTCACCAGATATTCCTCGTCTCTCGCCTCGCGGATATGGCTGGCCCGCCGCTCGTAAAGGACCGGCGACGAGGTCAGCCGCGACAGGCCCGCGTGGCCCAGCGGCATCCGCGTCAGGCGCCCGTCGAACGTGCCGGGGCTCTGGAACTGAAGCTCGAGCGGGAAATAGGCGGCCGCGATGGCCGCGTTCCAGCGGCTCGAACGGTCTTGTGCGGGCGTATCCGCCGTCGAGAACTTCAACGTGGCAGGCATTCTCATCCCCCTCGGCACCGATGCTACCCATCGGCGCGGATATCACAAAGGAAATTCCATTCGCCTGCGCGCTGCGACAAGCGATCTTGCGCCGAATGTCAAAGTCGGGTGCGCCCGGCGTCAAGCCGTCCTGCGCCCAGCGTCAAGACGCAGGGGCGGAAATACGCGACGCTTCCTCATGATCTGGGCGCGCAGGGGAGGGCGCGGCGGGTCCGGCGCATCGGCCCGCGTGGGCCGTGCCGGGCCGTGCGATCCTCCTGCGCGCAACGCAAAGGATGAATGATATGCCCACCAAGACTGTCGATCCCATTACCCTTTCGGTCGTGCGCGGCGTGCTGGAAACGACCCAGCGCGAGATGACCATGGCGCTGGAGAAGACCGCGCGCAGCTCGGTCTTCAACCTCGCGCATGACTATTCGACCGCGCTTTTCAACCACACGCCCGAGATGATCCTGCAAGGGCAGGACATCCCAATTCACCTCGGCAGCCTCATCCCCGCGATGAAGGCGGTCGACAAGTTCTTTGATGGCGACATCAAGGAGGGCGATCTGATCCTGCATAATGATCCCGATTATGCCGGCAGCCACATCATCGACACCTGCATGTATTACCCTGTATTCTACAAGGGCGAGCTGGTCTTCTGGACGGTCTGCAAGGGGCATCTGACCGATATCGGCGGCCCGGTCCCCGCCGGCTACAACCCCGAGGCCAAGGAGATCTACGCCGAGGGCCTTCGCATCCCTCCGATCAAGATCTGGGATCAGGGCGTGCCGCGCCGCGACATCCTCAACATGCTGCTGACCAACATGCGCGCCCGCCGCGATCAGGAGGGGGATTTCAACGCCCTCATCGGCGCCTGCCAGGTCGGCGCGCGCAACCTGACCGCGCTACTGGACAAATACGGGAAGGAGACAGTGCAGGACTGCATCGAGGTGCTGCTGGACATGGCGAACAAGCACATGAACAGCCTGATCGCGGACGTGCCGGATGGCACCTATTCCGGCACGGCGGTGCTGGAGGATGCGGGCCACGGCTTCGGCGATTTCGACATCACCGCGACGGTCACGATCAAGGGCGAGAAGGTGCATATCGAGATCGAAAGCCCGCCGCAGATCCCGTATTTCATCAACTCCTACGAGGGCAACAGCTATTCCGGCGTTTACCTTGGCCTGATGATGTTCGCGCAATTGCCGCCGCCCTATAACGAGGGGCTGTATCGCAACATCACCGTCGACATGGGCCCGCGCGGCACGCTCTGCAACGCCAAGCCCCCGGCGCCGCACGCGAACTGCACCACCACCCCGATGGAGACGCTGACCGACGCCGTGCGGCTGGCATTCGAGCAGGCGGCGCCCGACAAGGTCTCGGCCAGCTGGGGCCATGCCAATGGCTGCAACATCGCCGGCTGGGACACGCGCCATGACGAGGAATACGTGACGATGGTGCTGGCCTCGATCATCTCGGGGGCGGGCGCGACGGCCAGCCAGGACGGCTGGCACGTGCGCGGGCCGGAATGCTGTTTCGGCGCGCTGACCTCAGGCGATATCGAGATGCTGGAGCATTCCTATCCCATCATCATCCACCGCTATTCGATGATGGTCGACTCGGGCGGCGCGGGCAAGTTCCGCGGCGGATCGGGCGCCTGCTGGGAGGTGGAGCCGCTGGACAAGCCGATGACGCTGATCACCTTCGGCGAGGGCCGCCGCATACCCGCAATGGGCGCGGGCGGGGCGAAGTCGACGATGATCGAGCCGAAGGTCGGGCGGCTGGAAATCACCCGTAACGGGCGGACCGAGATCATCACCGACAACGTCATCGAGACGATCAACCCCGGCGAGCGGGCGGCGAACAAGAACCCCGGCGGCGGCGGCTTCGGCAACCCTTTCGAGCGCGATCCGGCACGCGTGGTCGAGGATATCCGCAACGGTCTGGTCAGCATCGAGGGGGCCAGACTGGATTACGGTGTGATCATCGCCGATCCCGAAACGCTCCGCGTCGATGACGCCGCGACCGAACAGGCGCGCTCCAGCGCCGCATAAGCCGAGACATAGAAAGGACAAAACCCATGCGTAGCAAATATCGTCTTGGCATCGATGCCGGCGGCACCTTCACCGATTTCGTCCTGGCCGAGCAGGGCGGCGATGTGCAGATCTTCAAGGTCCTGTCCACGCCCAACGACCCCACCAAGGCCATCAGGAACGGCCTCGCGCTGATCGAGGAGGAAACCGGCGTGACCCCGCGCGAGATCGTTTCGAACTCCGATCTGTGCATCAACGGCACGACCGTCGGCCTCAACGCGCTCATCACTCATAACGGCGCGAAAACCGGCCTTCTTGCCACCGAGGGGCACGAGGATTCCATCGAGATCCGCCTTGGCCACAAGGAGGACGGGTATCGCTACGATCCCGACTATCCGCCCGCGACGATGCTGGTGCCGCGCCACCTGCGCCGCCCGATTTCCGAGCGCGTGCTGTCCGACGGCTCGGTCCGCACCCCGATGGACGAGCAGCAGGTGCGCGACGCCTGCCGCTATTTCATCGCCGAGGGTGTGGAATCCGTCGCTATCTCCTTCGTCTGGTCGGTCCTGCACCCCGCGCACGAGCTGCGCGCCGCCGAGATCGTGCGCGAGATGATGCCCGATGTGCGCCTGACCGTGGGCAGCCAGCTTTATCCGCAGGTGCGCGAATATACCCGCACCTCGACCGCCATCGTGAACGCCTATCTCGCGCCCATCCTGCAACGCTATGTCGAGGCGATCGACGGCTATTTCCGCGAGCTTGGCTCGAAACACCCGGTCCGCTATTTCCAGTCGAACGGCGGCCTCGCGTTGGGCAAGGTGGTCACGGATCAGTCGGTCTATGCCATCAACTCCGGCCCCGCCTCGGCGCCGCAGGCGGCGCTGGACGTGGCTGCGCCCTGGGGAGATACCAACATCATTACCGTCGACATGGGCGGCACGTCCTTCGACATCACGCTGACCCGCGACGGACAGGCGAATATCAACAAGAACATCGATTTCCTGCGCTACCGCATCGGCATCCCGATGATTCAGGTGGAAACCTTGGGCGCCGGGGGCGGCTCGATCGGCTGGATCGACGAGATGGGGCTGATGCAGATGGGGCCGCAATCGGCCGGGTCGGAGCCGGGACCGGCCTGTTACGGGCAGGGCGGCGAGAACCCGACGACGACCGACGCCAACCTGACGCTGGGTTATCTCAACTCCGACGGTCTGGTGGGCGGGCGCCTGCCGCTTGACGTGGAAAAGGCCCGCGCGGCGATCAAGGCGAAGCTGGCCGATCCCTTGGGTATTTCGGTGGAAAAGGCGGCCTATGGCATGTTCACCATTGTCAACAACAATATGATGAACGGCATCCGCCGCGTCTCGGTCGAGCGGGGGTATGACCCGCGCGACTTCGTCCTGATGGGCGCGGGCGGCGCGACCGGCGCGCATATCACGTCGCTGGCGCGGGAAATGGGCATCGGCAAGGTGCTGATTTCCAAGCTGGCCTCGGGCCTTTGCGCCTACGGGCAGATCCTGTCGGACGTCAAATACAATTACATGGCCCCCGCGCCCCTGCGGCTGGAAGGGGCCGAGGCGGCCGAGCGGCTGGACAGCCTCTTCAGCGATCTGGAGACGCGCGGGCGCGAGGATCTGAAGGATGACGGCTTTGCCGAGGAGGATATCTCGATCCGCCGCTCGCTCGACATGCGCTATGTCGGGCAGGTGCATGAATGCACGGTCGAGATCGGCCCCTTCGAGGTGAACGAGGCATCGTTGCAGCAGATCAAGGACGCCTTCCACGCCCGCCACAAGGAGCTTTATACCTATGACGAGCCGCAGAGCGCGGTCGAGGTGGTCAACGTCGAAAGCACCATCAACGGCCATGTGGCGAAGCCCACGCGCATGAAGATCGCGGCAGGCAAGGGCGCCGAGAGCGCGCTCAAGGGTCAGCGCGACATGGTGTTCAGCGCCGACGGCACGGCGCAATCCACGCCGGTCTACGACGGCGCGGCGCTGGGCGCGGGCGACACGCTGGACGGGCCTGCGGTGATCGAGGAGGTCACGACCACCATCGTGGTCGAGCCGGGCTGGACCGTGACCCTGCACGACACCGGCACCTACGTGCTGACCGCCGCGCAAGGCGCAGCAAAATCCGGTGCCGCCAAGGAGATGGCCACCGCGTAACGCCTTCGCGCCCGGCTGAAACCGGCCGGGCGCATCCCAAAAGAGCCTCAGGCAAACGCGGCGCGTGGAAAAACGCCGCGTTTTGCGCCTGTCCCGGTCAGGCGCGGATCAGAACTTGTCGACCGGCAGCTTGAGGTAGACGTGCCCGTCGCCCTCGGCCTCCGGCAGGCGCCCGCCGCGCAGGTTGATCTGCAGCGCCGCAAGCATGCGGTCGGGCAGTTCCAGCGTCGCGTCCCGCTCGTCGCGCGTCTTGATGTACTCGGCCTTGTCGGTGCCGGATTTCACATGCTTGTTCTGTGCCTTGTGCTCGGCAACCGTCGCCTCCCAGGCCGGCTCGTCCCGAGCATCCGTGCCGTAGTCGTGACCGATGAAGAGGCGGGTTTCGTCCGGCAGAGCGAGGATTTCCTGGATGGAATCCCACAGCTCTTCGGTCGAGCCGCCGGGAAAGTCGGCGCGGCTGGTCCCGGCATCGGGCATCATAAGAGTATCGTGAACGAAAGCCGCATCGCCGCAGACATAGGTGATCGAACCCAGCGTATGACCCGGCGAAAGCATGACCCGCGCCTGGAGATCGCCGATCTCGAAACTGTCGCCGTCCTCGAACAGCCTGTCGAAATCGCGGTTCGGGTCGAACGCGTCCGGCAGGTTGTAGATACCGCGCCAAAGCTCGGCGATCTCGCGCACCTTGGCGCCGATGGCGTTGGGCGCGCCCAGCCGCTTCTTCAGCTGACCCGATGCCATCAGATGATCGGCATGGGGGTGCGTGTCGAGGATGTGGACGATGTTCAGCCCGTTATCCTCGGCCAGTTTGACGACCTGGTCCATGCTGCGCGTATCGGTGGCGAAGCTTCTGGGATTGAAATTCCACACCACGTCGATCAGCGCGGCATCCTTGGTGCGCGGGCAGGCGCAGATATACTGGACCGAACCGGTGTCAGGCTCGTAAATGCCCCAGACGTCCGGGCTGCCCTCTCCGGTCGAGGGGGAGTGGCGGGTGATTGGATCGTTGCTCATGGCTTCATGCGCTCCTTGTTGCGAAGGGGTTGGATTTCAGGCGGCGGCCGATGAAGATACCGATCAGCATCATCGGCACGAAGATCAGCGTGCCGGGCGCCGCAAAGGCCAGCGCGGTCCACGCCGGGCCGGGGCAGAAGCCGCCGATGCCCCAGCCGATACCGAAGACGGCGGCGCCGGTCAGCAGCTTGCCGTCGATCTGGCTGGCGGTGGGAATTTCGAAATCGGGCAGCAGCACGGGGCGCTTCTGCCGCCAGGCCAGGCGGTAGCCGACGAAGGCGGTCAGCGCCGCGCCGCCCATGACGAAGGCGAGGCTGGGATCCCACGCGCCGAAGATGTCGAGGAAGTTCAAAACCTTCGCCGGGTTGGACATGCCCGAAAGGACAAGGCCGATGCCAAAGACGAGGCCCGAGAGGAAGCCGAAGAAAAGCCGCATCAGATTGCCTCCCCGATCACGTGGCGCAGCACAAAGACGGTGCCGAATGCGAAGACCATGAAGGTCACGACCGCGGCCAGCGACCGGGCCGAGAGCCGCGCCAGCCCGCACACCCCATGACCCGACGTGCAGCCCGAGCCAAGCGACGTGCCGACGCCAACAAGAAGCCCCGCCAGCGCCATGCCGATCAGGTTACCGCTGATGGTCTGCTCCGGCATCGCGCCGTTGGTCAGCAGCCACAGCAGGGGCGCCGCGATCAGCCCGGCCATGAAGGCAATGCGCCAGCCCTGATCGTCCGAGGTGACGGCGCCTGTCGTGATGCCGGTGATCCCGGCGATGCGCCCGAAAAGCGCCATGACCATAACCGCCGCGAGGCCGATCAGGATGCCTCCTCCCAGCGAGGCCCATGGCGTGAAATCGGTTGGCGTGATTGGCAGCATGTCATGTTCCTTTCAGGTTGAGGCGTGTGCGTCCGTCATGCTGCGATCCGTCAGTTCGCGGATCGCCTCATGTTGCGACAGGAAGACCCGCCCCGTCAGCGCATCCAGCAGATGCGCGCGCTCCAGCCGATCCATGACCGGCCCCTTGACCTCGGACAGGTGCAGTTTCGTGTCCATCTCGGCAAGCCGCTGGTTGATCGCCTCAAGCGATTCCAACGCGCTGAGGTCGATTTCGTTCACCGCCGAGCATTGCAGGATGACGTGCCGAACTGCGTCATCGCGCGCCACGCGGTCCAGGATGTGATCCTCCAGAAAACGCGCGTTGGCGAAATAGAGGCTTTCGTCCACCCGCAGCGTGACGATGGCGGGATCGGTCTCAACGTCGTGGCGGTGGATGTTGCGGAAATGCTCGGTCCCCGGAATCCGTCCGACTTCGGCGATGTGAGGCCGCGACGTCTTGAAAAGATAGAGCAGCACCGAAATGGCGACGCCGGAACTGACGCCCAGCTCGACCCCGAAGGCCAGCGTAACGGCGATGGTGCTGGCAACGGCGATGAAATCGGCCTTGGAATAGGTCCAGCTGCGCTTGAGGATGCCGAAATCGACCAGACCCAGCACGGCGACGATGATCGTCGCGGCCAGCGTGGCCTTGGGCAGGTAGTAGATCAGCGGCGTCAGCGCCAACGCGGCGATGGCAAGGCCGACGGCGGTAAACGCGCCTGCGGCAGGCGTGCGCGCGCCCGCGTCGAAATTCACGACCGAGCGGGAAAAGCCGCCCGTCACCGGAAACCCGCCGGTCAACGCCGCGCCCATGTTGGCCGCACCCAGGCCGATCAGTTCCTGATTGGGCACGACCCGCTCGCGCTTTTTCGCCGCCAATGTCTGCGCGACCGAGATGGATTCGACGAACCCGATGACCGAGATCAGCAGCGCGGGCAGCAGAAGCTGGCCCATCAGCGCCGGCGAAAGGTTCGGCATGGTCAGGGGCGGCAGGGCCTGCGGCACGTCGCCCACGATGGCAACGCCCCGCGCCTCCAGATCGAGGCCCCAGGCCGCGAGTGTGGTGAGGGCGACGGCGGCCACCGGGCCAGCCTTGGCCGCGACATCGGCCATACGCGGGCCAAGGCCCAGACGGCCCAGCGCAGGTTTCAGCCCTCGCCGCGTCCAGAACAGGAAAGCGGTGGCCGCGCCGCCAAGGATCAGCGTGGGCAGGTTGATCTGGCCGAGGTTCGATCCGAGATTCTGCACCAGTTCGATCAAGGTGTCGCCGCCGCCCGGTATGCCGAGGATATGGCGGAGCTGCCCCAGCGCGATGATGATGCCCGACGCGGTGATGAAGCCGGCGATGACCGGATGCGACAGGAAGTTCGCCAGAAATCCCAGCCGCAGCAGCCCCATCGCCAGCAGGATCGCCCCCGACAGCGCCGCCAGCGTCAGCGCGGCGGCGACGTAGCCCACGCTGCCCTGGCGCGCGATTTCGCCCAGCGCGGCGGCCGTCATCAACGACACCACCGCCACCGGCCCCACCGCCAGCGCGCGGCTGGTCCCGAACACCGCGTAGAGCAGGATCGGCGCGATCGAGGCGTAAAGCCCCGCCTCCGGCGGCATCCCGGCCAGCAGGGCATAGGCCAGCGATTGCGGCACCAGCATGATCGTCACGATCACGGCGGCAATCGCATCGTCCGACAGCGCATCGCGATTGTAGCTGCGCCCCCATGACAGGATCGGGAAGTAGCGGGCCAAGGCTTGCATCGGCATCCTCGACGTCACGTTCAGCGGCTGCAGGTGCGGATACCGAACAGACGATAGAGCCCGCAAAATCGCATAGCCGCCGTCGCCAGCAAGACCACGCCAAGAATGACGGAGAGCGTTGCGGCCCAGGTCGTCTCGAAAATGCCGAGCCCGCCGATGAAAGGCAGCGCGATCAGCAAAAGGCCGAGCACGATGCGGACAATTCGATCAGTGGTTCCGATGTTCGGTGTCATGTCAGGATCCTCCGGGTTGAATTGAACCTGTTTAACGCCGGGCATGGCAAGCTGTCTGTGACTTTGTCACCAAGGGGCGGATCAGCTGCGATGCTGCGCCAGCGCGGCCAGCGCGACGGGGTCGTTCAGGGTGATGGTGCCGCGCGTCTGCACGATCCAGCCGCGGCGCTGGAATTCCTGCAACTGGCGCGAGACGACCTCGCGTGCGCTGCCCAGCTCGGCCGCCAGCTGCTGATGCGTGGTGTGAATTTCCGCGCTGCCTTGCGCCAGCTCCTGCAGTTTCTGTGCCAGCCGCACATCGATGCGCTGGAACGCCACCTCGTCGATCATCAGGAACAGATCGGTGATGCGCTTGGAGAAGGCGGAGAACACGAAAGTTCGGAACGCGGCCGAGTTGGCCACCAGATCGTCAAAGACGGCGCGCGGGATGGCGGCGGCGCGGATGTCTGTCTCGGCAATGCCCTCGGCGGCGTAGTTTTCATAGGCCAGCAGACACGCGGTGGTCAGAACGCAGCTTTCGCCGGCATGGATCCGGTAAAGCACGATTTCGCGCCCGCCTTCGGATACCTGCTGCACCCGCACCGATCCTTCCAGCAGGAACAGCATGTTTTCCGGCGATTTGCCCGGCCCGAAGATGACGCTGCCGCGCGGTGCCGAGATTATCTCGCTCCGCTTCAGCAGGGTCTGCCGGACCTCATCCTTCAGCCGCGCAAGGCCGGCGAAATGGTCGATCCAGGCATCCGGGGTCGGAGTCACGCGCCGCTGACCTCGCTTCGCAATAATCGTTACAGCGCAGGATCCTAGTCACATCGGGCGCGTTGGCAAGGCGCCGGGTGCGACGATTTTGCCGCGCTGCAAGGTTTGCTCGCTGAGGGCTGTCGCACTAGGTCAGAGAGGAAAGTCGCGAGGTCAGCCATGCTGGGATCATTCGACGCGGTGCTTCTCGCCCGCCTGCAATTTGCCTTCACGGTATCGTTCCACTTCCTGTTTCCTGCCTTCACCATCGGGCTGGCCAGCTACCTGGCGGTGCTGAACGGGCTTTGGCTGTGGACGCGCGAGCATAAGTACCTCGATCTCTTCCGCTACTGGGTCAAGATCTTTGCGCTGGCCTTCGCCATGGGAGTCGTGTCGGGCATCGTCATGTCCTACCAGTTCGGCACCAACTGGTCGGTCTTCTCCGACAGGGCCGGGCCGGTGATCGGCGCGCCGATGGCCTACGAGGTGCTGTCGGCCTTCTTCCTCGAAGCGGGGTTTCTGGGCATCATGCTGTTTGGCCGCGACAGGGTGGGCGATGCGCTGCACATGGTCGCCTGTCTTGCCGTCGCCTTCGGCACGTTTTTCTCGGCTTTCTGGATCATCAGCGTCAACAGCTGGATGCAGACCCCGGTCGGGTTCGAGATCGACGCCGATACCGGACAGTTCCTGCCGCTGGATTTCTGGCAGATCGTGTTCAACCCGTCCTTTGCCTATCGCCTCGCGCATACGGTCACGGCGGCTTACCTGACGACGGCCTTCATCGTCGGCGGCGTCGGGGCGTTTCACCTGCTCAGTCGTTGGCGCAAGGGCACGGCCGTCACCTCGGCCACGCGCACGATGTTTTCGATGGCGATGTGGATGGCGGCGGTTGTGGCGCCGGTGCAGATCGTGCTGGGCGACATGCACGGACTGAACACGCTTGAGCATCAGCCGGCCAAGGTCATGGCGATGGAGGGCCATTTCGAGAGCCATGAGGGCGGCGCGCCGCTCTACCTTTTCGGCATCCCCAATGACGAGGCGCAAAGGCTGGATTATGCGCTGGGCATTCCCAAGCTGTCGTCGCTGATCCTGAAACACGATCTTGACGCGCCGCTGGCGGGGCTCGATACCGTGCCGGACGAAGACCAGCCGCCCGTCGCCATCGTCTTCTGGTCGTTCCGGATCATGATTGCGCTGGGATTCGCGATGCTGGGGCTGGGCCTCTGGTCGCTCTGGGCGCGCTGGCGCGGACGGCTTTACGAGACGCCGTGGCTGCACCGGGCGGCGCTGGCAATGGCGCCATCGGGTCTGATCGCAGTGCTGGCTGGGTGGGTGACGACCGAGGTGGGGCGCCAGCCCTTTACCGTCTACGGTTTGCTGCGCACGGCCGACAGCGCCGCGCCGCTGGATGCCCCCGCCGTGGGTGCGACGCTGGTGGCGTTCATCGTCATCTACTTCGCGGTCTTCGGCGCCGGCACCTATTACATCCTGCGCCTGATGGCGCGCCAGCCAGGCAGGCACGAGCCGCGCCTCAAGGACAGCCCCGAGGGCCCGATCCGCACTGCCGGCCTGACCCCTGCCCCAGAGGAGGCGGCGCGCCGCACCTCATCCACACGCACCGGAGGTTGACAGATGCCCCTTGTCGAAGGAATTTCGCTGGATCTGACGGTGATATGGGCCTTCCTGATCGCACTTGCGGTGCTGATCTACGTCATCCTCGACGGGTTCGATCTGGGCCTCGGGATGCTGTTTGCGCTGGAGCGGAAGCGCGGCGACCGGGACGTGATGATGAATTCCGTCGCGCCGGTCTGGGACGGGAACGAGACGTGGCTGGTGCTGGGCGGCGGCGGACTGCTGGCGGCGTTTCCTCTGGCTTACGCGCTGATCCTTCCCGCGCTCTACATGCCGATCATCGTCATGCTTCTGGCGCTGATTTTTCGCGGTGTCGCGTTTGAATTCCGCTGGCGCGCCGGGGGCGGCGCGGCGCGCGCGGCGTGGGACGCGGCCTTCATCGGCGGGTCGGGGATCGCCGCGCTCTGCCAGGGGATCGCGCTGGGCGCGCTTTTGCAGGGGATCGAGATCGACAAGGCGGCGCGCGAATATGCGGGCGGCTGGTGGGACTGGCTGACGCCCTTCACGGTTCTGGTCGGCGTGGCGGTGATGACGGGCTACATGCTGCTGGGCGCGACATGGCTGGTGATGAAGACCGGCGGCGCGTTACAGGAGCGGATGCGCGCCCGCGCCTGGCCGCTCGGCGTGGCGACGGTAGCCTTCATCGGTATCGTCAGCCTCTGGACGCCGTTTTTGCAGGAAGGCTATTACGCGCGCTGGTTCGTGGGTTGGCAGATCGGGCTGGCGATCGGGGTGGCGCTGGCGGTGCTGGGCATCGCCGCGCTGATGTTCCGCTCGCTGACTGTGCATCAGCACGAATACCGCCCCTTCCTGCTGGCGCTGGCGCTCTTCATGCTGTGTTTCGTCGGGCTCGGGGTGTCGATGTATCCCTACATCGTGCCGACGCAGATCACGATCTGGGAAGCGGCCGCGCCGAAACTCAGCCAGCAATTCATGTTGATCGGCGCGGCGATCCTGCTGCCGATGATTCTGGCCTATACCGGCTATGCCTATTGGGTGTTCCGCGGCAAGGTCGATGCCGATACGGGCTATCACTGATGGCGCGGCCCACGCGTCCGCTCTGGCATCGCCTCATGTGGTTCGTCGCGATCTGGGCGATGTCCGTCGCCGCGCTGGGGGTCGTCGCCTTCGGGATCAGGCTGTTTCTGGTCTAAAGCGCGAAGCCGGTGAAGGGCAGGTAGCGGACAGGATCGCCGGGGCGGATGGTGGCGGCGCCGTCGGGCAATTCCACCAGCCCTTCTGCCCAGCTGAGCCCGCTGATCCGGCCCGACCCTTCGGAGGCAAAGACCTCGGCCCGCCCCTCCCGGATGCGCGCGCGCAGGTATTCGCGGCGCCCCGGTTTTTTCGATTTCTCGAAACCCGCCGGCACATCGAACCCCTGCGGCGCCTGCCAGCCCGCCCCGGCCAGCAGGCCGAGGGCGGGGCGGGCGAAGATCAGGGTGCAGACCAGCGCCGCCACCGGGTTGCCCGGCAGGCCGAAGACCGGCGCGCCCTGCCAGAGGCCCAGCGCCAGCGGCCGGCCCGGTTTCAGCGCGATACGCCACTGCTGCATCGCCCCCGCCTCGCGCAGCAGGGCCGAGACGTGATCCTCGTCACCCGCCGATGCGCCGCCGGAGGTCAGGATGACGTCGGCGCGCGCCGCCGCATCATCGAGCGCAGCGCGCAGCGCCGCACGGTTGTCGGCGATGCGGCCCATGTCGACCGTCTCCATCCCCCAGGCGCGCAACTGCGCAAGCAGCATCGGCCGGTTCGCGTCGAAGATCTGCCCCGGCGCGGCGGCGCCGCCCGCCTCGACCAGCTCGTCCCCGGTCGACAGGACCGCGACGCGCAGCCGCTCGAACACCGCCACCTCGCCGATACCGGTGGCCGCCAGAAGCGCCAGATCGGCGGGGGTCAACGCACGGCCCTGAGGCAGGATCTCGGCCCCCTCGCTCACATCCTCGCCCGCCTTGCGGGTGTTGGCGCGTGGCTTGATCCCGGCGCGGAAGGCGATCTGCCCGGCGGCCTGCCGCGTGTCCTCTTCCAGGATCACTGTATCGACGCCCTCGGGAATGGCGGCGCCGGTCAGGATGCGTATGGCGTGGCCGGAAGGCACGGCGCCGTCAAAGGGAACCCCGGCGGCGGCGCGGCCCGCGACAAGCGGCAGGACCGGATCGCCCGGCGGCAGACTTTCATGGGCAAAGCCATAGCCATCCACGGCCGAATTCGGCGTCGGCGGGTTGGCGCGGGCGGCGCGCACATCTTCGGCCAGCACACGGCCCGCCGCATCCGGCACGGTGCAGCGTCCCCGCCGCACGACCGGGTGAAGCCCCGCCCGCAGCGCGGCCAGCGCCTCATCGACCGGCGTCCACTCGACCCCCGCGGGCATGGCGAAACAATCGTCGCGCAGGGGCGGGGGCTTCGGGGCGTCTGCGCCTCTGCTCAGCTCTTCCTCATGTCCGGGTCCCAAGATCCGACCCTCCTCTGCATCGCCTTCCCGTGGCATCATCTACTCACAATCCCACCTCGCGCAGGATGAAATCCGCGATGGCTTGCGTATCGTTCAGGTCCAGCACCGGGCGATCCAAATGCGGTAGATCGCCGGCACGATCGGCGGCGATGGCCAGAATGGTGGGATCGTCCGGCGCGATCAGCGGATTGCCCGCCTGGGCGCGCCACGCCTCGATCTTGGGGTGCGCCTCGCGCTTGTAGCCTTCGATCAGGACCAGATCCACCGGGCTGAGCCGCGCCAGCAGATCGGCCAGAGGCGGCTCGGGCGCGCCGCGCAATTCCTGCATCAGCGCGATGCGCGTGCCCGAGACCAGCAGCACCTCGGACGCCCCCGCCGCGCGGTGGCGATAGCTGTCGCGCCCCGGCTGATCCACGTCGAAGCTGTGATGCGCGTGCTTGACGGTCGAGACGGACAGCCCGCGCGCGGTGATCTCGGCCACCAGCCGTTCCATCAGGCCGGTCTTGCCCGCGTTCTTCCAGCCGGTGACGCCGAAAAGCTTCATGTCCGCGCCTCCAGCATGGCTTGCGCGCGGGCCAGATCCTCGGGCGTGTTGACGTTGAAGAAGGGATCGCCGCCGCCCTCGAAAATCGCCGTGGCGGCGCCATGCGCATCGGTCCACTGCACCACCTTTCGGAGGCCGCCCTCCAGCGCCCCGCGCAGGTCATCGCGCAGCGCGACGGGCCAGAGCCCGAATGTGGGATGCCGCCCGTCCGGCGTCGCGGCCAGCGCCAGCGGCGCCGTCATCCCCTCGGCGGCCAGCACGAGGCGAGGCACCAGATCGCAAGGAAAGAAGGGCGTGTCGGCGGCCACGGACACCACCGTTTCCGCGCCCTCCCGCGCCGCCCAGTCCAGCCCCGCGAGAACCCCCGCCAAGGGGCCGGCGAAACCCTCGACCGGGTCGGCCAGCACCGGCAGGCCGAACCGCGCGAACCGCGCCGGATCGCCATTGGCGTTGAGCGCGGTGGCGGCAACCTGCGGCTCGATCCGCTCCAGAACATGGGTGAGCAATGTAGCATCGCCCAGGGGCAGCAACCCCTTGTCGCCCCCGCCCATGCGCGTGGCGCGCCCCCCGGCGAGGATGATGGCATAGGGTTGTTTCATCGCTCCGCCCCCTTGCGCCGGTGCTTGCCGTCCTCCTCGGCCACCGCCGCCGGGTCGGCGTCGCGGATCAGCCGCTCCTCGCCGCTGAGGCAGACGAAGCGCCGCCCGCGCAGGCGGCCGATCAGGGTCAACCCGACCTGCTGCGCGATCTCGACCCCCCAGGCGGTGAAGCCCGAGCGCGAGGCGAGGACGGGAATTCCCATCAGCGCCGTCTTGATGACCATCTCGGAGGTCAGGCGCCCGGTGGTGTAGAGCATCTTGCCCTCCGGCCCCACGCCCGTCGACAGCATCCAGCCGGCGATCTTGTCGACGGCGTTGTGGCGGCCGACATCCTCCATGTAGACCAGCGGGCGGTCCTCCTCGCACAGCACCGTGCCGTGGATCGCGCCCGCCGTCAGGTAGAGCGACGGTGTGGTGTTGATGACATGCGCAAGGCGGTAGAGGTGGGACGTGCGCAGACTGGCATCGGGCAGGGTGACGCCCTCGAGCCCCTCCATCATGTCGCCGAAGACGGTGCCGACGGCGCAGCCGCTCGTCCGGGTCTTTTTCTTCAGCTTGTCCTCGTAGGTGGTCTGCCCGTCGGTGCGCACCACCACCGTTTCCAGCTCGTCGTCGTAATCGACGCGCAGCACCGTCTCGCCGTCCTTCAGCATGCCCTGATTGCGCAGGAACCCCAGCGCCAGGTATTCGGGGTAATCGCCGATCGTCATCGCTGTGACGATCTCCTGCGCGTTGAGGAATATGGTCAGCGGGCGCTCCTCGACCACGTCCACGGTCTGGGCCGCGCCGGTCTGGTCGGTGCCGGTGACGGCGCGCGTGAGACCGGGCGCATCGGGGGCCGGGGCGATGATGTAGGGGCTGGCGTCGTCCTTGACGTGCAATTGCATCTCCTGTCGCGGGGCGCTAGGCACAGCGTCAAAGCTATCCTGCGGCGTGTATCCGATGAGTCCAGAAACCACCAAAACGGCCTACTGGCAAGGCGTGCGCGCCGGGGCGCCGTTCATCCTGGTGCTGGTGCCATTCGCGCTTCTCTTCGGGGTGGTGGCGACCGAGGCGGGGTTCAACCTGCTGGAAGCGTTCGCCTTTTCCGCGCTGGTCGTCGCCGGGGCGGCGCAGTTCACCGCGGTGCAGCTGCTGTCGGAACATGCGCCGACGCTGATCGTGATCGTCACCGCACTGGCGGTGAACCTGCGCATGGCGATGTATTCCGCGTCGCTGACGCCTCACCTGGGCCGTGCGCCGCTGGGCAAGCGCGCGCTCGTCGCCTTCCTGATGGTCGATCAGGCCTATGCCAGCGCGATTCTTGCCTATGAGAAGCATCCGGGCTGGAGCCTGCCGCAAAAGCTGTCCTTCTATTTCGGCGCGATCACGCCGCTGGTGCCCTTGTGGCTGACCTTCACCATCGTCGGCGCGCTTGTGGGTAGCGCGATCCCGCCCGAATTCGCGCTGGATTTCGCGGTGCCGATCACCTTCCTGGCGATGAGCGCCCCGATGCTGCGCACCGGCGCGCATGTGGTGGCGGCGCTGGTTGCCATCGCGGTGTCGCTGGCGCTGGCCTTCATCCCCTACAGCCTCGGTCTGCTGGTCGCGGGCGCGGCGGGCATGATCGCGGGCGCGCAGGTGGAACTGGTCCTGGCGCGGCGGGCGGAGGCTATGTTGTGAGGGACATCGCGACGTTCGATATCTGGATAACGATCATCTGCCTCGGCCTCGGCAGTTTCGGGCTGCGCTTCGTCTTTCTCGGGCTGATCGGCGACCGGCCCATGCCGGCCTGGGTGCTGCGGCATCTGCGCTATACCGCGGTCGCGGTGCTGCCGGCGCTCGTCGCGCCCATGGTGGTGTGGCCGCCCGCGACGGGCGGCACCCTGGACATGCCCCGTCTGACGGCGGCCTGCGTGACGATCGCCGCCGGCCTCGTGACGCGCAATGTTCTGGCGGCAATCATTTCGGGCGCGGCGACGCTCTACCTGATGCTCTACCTGGCAGGGTGACGGACCGGGCCGTTGCCGCGCATCCCGATGATCCGCGGCAACGGCGCGGGTTCAGCCGATGGCGGCGGCCTTCACGTCGTCGTCGATATGCGGCATGTACTGCTTGAAATTCTCGGCGAACATCCGGACCAGCTTGGCCGCCTGGCGGTCGTAGCTTTCCGGATCGTCCCAGGTCCGGCGCGGATCCAGAAGCACCGTCGGCACGCCGGGCGCGTCGACCGGCACCTCGAAGCCGAAATTGGCGTCGGTGCGGAATTTCACATCGTTCAGCGAGCCGTCAAGCGCCGCCGTCAGCAGGGCGCGCGTCGCCTTGATCGGCATGCGCGCGCCGGTGCCGTAGGCGCCGCCGGTCCAGCCGGTATTGACCAGCCAGCAGCTCGCGCCGTGCTGGGCGATCTTGGCGCGCAGAAGGTTGCCGTAGACCTCGGGCCGGCGCGGCATGAAGGGCGCGCCGAAGCAGGTCGAGAACGTCGGCTCGGGTTCGGTCACGCCGCGCTCGGTGCCGGCCACCTTGGAGGTAAATCCAGAGAGGAAGTGGTACATCGCCTGCGCCGGGGTCAGCCGCGCGATGGGCGGCAGCACGCCGAAAGCATCGCACGTCAGCATGATGATGTTCTTGGGGTGCCCTCCGACCGCCGACAGCGACGCGTTCGAGATATATTCCAGCGGATAGGCGCAGCGGGTGTTCGCGGTCAGCGAATCGTCCTCGAAATCCAGCTCGCGGGTGTTCTCGTCGAACACCATGTTCTCGACCACGGTGCTGAACTTGCTGGTCGTGGCATAGATCTCGGGCTCGGCCTCGGGATCGAGGTTGATGGTCTTGGCATAGCAGCCGCCCTCGAAGTTGAAGGTGCCGCGGTCCGACCAGCCATGTTCGTCGTCGCCGATCAGGATGCGGTCGGGATCGGCCGATAGCGTCGTCTTGCCGGTGCCCGAAAGGCCGAAGAAGATGGCGGTATCGACCGGATTGCCGCGCGCGTGGTTGGCCGAGCAGTGCATCGGCATCACGTTCTTTTCCGGCAGCAGGTAGTTCAGCAGAGAAAACACCGACTTCTTGTTCTCGCCCGCGTATTCGGTGCCGCCGATCAGGATGATCTTGCGGTCGAAATTCATCGCGATCACGGTTTCCGAGCGGCAGTCATGCTTGGCCGGGTCGGCCTGGAAGCTGGGGCAGTTGATGACGGTGAAGTCGGCGACGAAACTGTCCAGGTCCTCGCGGTCGGGGCGGCGCAGCAGGTGGCGGATGAAAAGACCGTGCCACGCCAGTTCGGTGATCATGCGCACCTTGATGGCATAGGCCGGATCGGCGCCGCCGACCAGATCCTGCACATAGTAGGTGCCGCCGGCCATGTGGGCGATCATGTCGTCATAGAGCGCGTCGAACCCTTCGGGCGACATCTGGGCGTTGTTTTCCCACCAGATGTTGTCGGCAACGCTGTCGGTCCTGACGACGTGCTTGTCCTGCGGCGAGCGGCCCGTGAACTTGCCCGTCGTGACAAGAAAGGCGCCGCCGCGGCCCAGCTTGCCTTCGCCGTTTCTCAGCGCGGCCTCGACGAGGGCCGGCTCGATCAGGTTGTAGAACACGTCGCCAAGCCCGGTGATGCCCTGATCCTCAAGGCGGAAGCCCGGATTTACCCGTCCCAATGTCATGACAGTCGCTCTCCAATAACTGAACTGTGCCATCGTCGCAGTCGGCGCTGGCGCGGCGCGCGCGGCGGCTCGGCCCCCGGCATCGCGGCTTCATAACATGCTGTTTCGTCGGATGAACAGGCGGCTTTGGATCAGTTAGCGCAACCACACCCGAGTTAGCGCAATCAGAGCGTGCAGGTCGTGCCGCCGCAGTTCAGGCGCGCACCGACGACGCCGTGGGATGCGGAAAAGTGGGTCATATTAGCCATTGCCGGAAAAAATCGGTGCCATATGGAGCGCCCCCAAGGGATGATTCGCATATTGGGATTGATCGCAGCGCGCGAACCGGATCATAAAACCCGAAAACGCCGGTTGGTGCCGGCCGTGAAAAGGAAGGGAACATATGTCCAAGATCGCCCTGGTGGACGATGACAGGAATATTCTGACATCCGTATCCATGACCCTCGAAGCGGAGGGTTTCGAGGTGGAAACCTATAATGACGGCCAGCAGGCCTTCGACGCATTTTCCAAGAAGTTGCCGGACATGGCCGTGCTGGACATCAAGATGCCGCGCATGGACGGGATGGATCTGCTTCAGCGGTTGCGCCAGAAGACGCAGATGCCGGTGATCCTGCTGACGTCCAAGGATGACGAGATCGACGAGGTTCTGGGTCTGCGCATGGGCGCCGACGATTACGTCAAGAAGCCGTTTTCACAGCGCCTTCTGGTCGAGCGGATCCGCGCGCTGCTGCGCCGCCAGGATGCGCTGGACGGCATCGTGGCACCGGCCGACGCCGAAGAGGGCAAGGTGATCGAGCGTGGCGGCCTGCGGATGGACCCGCTGCGCCACGCCGTTTCCTGGAAAGGGCGTGACGTGTCACTGACCGTGACCGAGTTCCTGCTGCTTCAGGCGCTGGCCCAGCGCCCGGGATTCGTCAAGAGCCGCGATCAGTTGATGGACGTGGCGTATGACGATCAGGTCTATGTGGACGACCGCACAATCGACAGCCATATCAAGCGCCTGCGCAAGAAGCTGCGTCAGGTCGATCCGGATTTTTCGGCGATCGAGACGCTTTATGGCATCGGCTACCGGTATAACGAAGAATAAAGATGGCACTGGCCGAGGGATTTGACGTGCGCGAGGCTGCAAGGGGGCGCCGGGGCGATGTCGTCCTCGGCGACGATTTCGTCGCGCCCGAAAGCGTGGTGGAGGATGAGGTGCGCGCGCGCCGGGCGCGGCGCGGCCTGCTTTCGCTGCGGGAGTCGCCGCTGACGCGCAAGATCATCATCTTCAACCTGATCGCGCTCAATATCCTCGTCGCCGGCATTCTCTACCTGAACTCCTCGCGCGACGGCCTGGCGTTGCAGCGCGTGGGCGGCCTTGTCGGCGAGGCCGAGCTGGTCGCAAACGTGTTTGAGGCGCAGGCCTCCGGCCGCTGGCCAGCGGGCCCTGCCGCCGGTGACGAGGCAAGCGTGCGCGCCACGCTGGAGCGGATCGACGTGCAGAAGGGCGCCGAGGTCTTCGTCTTCGATACGGAAGGAACGCTTATCGGCCGGATCACCGGCGCGGCGGAGCGTCCCGGCGCCGGGCCGCAACGGCAGTCGACGGTCATCACCGACGCGCTGGCCCGGTTCTGGACGTGGGTGTCCGCCCCGTTCACGTCCAGCGCCTCGGGCCCGCCCGATGTCGAGTATCTGGCGCGTGCCCAGGTCGAAAGGGCGCTGGAAACCGGCCAGACGCAGGTCACGTCGGGCGAGGCGATGGGCGGCGCCGCCTTTGCCGTCGCGGCCCCGTTCGAGCATGACGGCACGCCGGCCGGTGCCATCGCCGTGGTCAGCGCCTCGGGCGAGATCGACAACCTCGTGATGTACGAGCGCGAGCGCGTGCTGCAGATGTTCCTCATCGCCACGCTCGTCTCCATCGGCTTGAGCCTGATCCTGGCCTCGACCATCGCGCATCCGCTGGCAGACCTTGCCGCCGCGGCCGAAGTCGGCGGCGCGCACAATCGTGGCCAATCGGGCGCCGGACGGATCCGCATTCCCGATCTCACCGCGCGTCCGGACGAGATCGGCCGCCTGTCCGGCGCGCTGCGCGGCATGGTCGCGGCGCTCTACAACCGTATCGACGGGAACGAGCAGTTTGCGGCCGACGTCGCGCACGAGATCAAGAACCCGCTTGCTAGTCTGCGCAGCGCCGTCGGCACCATGCGCGTCGCCACGCGGCCGGACCAGCGCGAGAAGCTGCTCGAAGTGATCGACCACGACGTGCGCCGCCTCGACCGGCTGGTGAGCGACATCTCCAACGCCTCCCGCCTCGATTCCGACCTGGTCAAGGAGGAGGAGGAATCCTTCGATCTTCTCAAGATGCTGCGCAATCTGGGCCAGTATCTGGGCGAGCAGGCGGAAAAGAAGGAAATCGACTTCTTTACCGATTTTCCGGACCGGCCCATCGTCATCAACGGGCTCGAGGCGCGGCTGGCGCAGGTCTTCGTCAACCTGATTTCGAACGCCACCAGCTTTTGCGAAGAGGGTGACGCGATCCGCATCTGGGCCCGCCGCCGCGACAATCGCGTTCTGGTCGTGGTCGAGGATACCGGCCCCGGCATCCCGGACGAGGCGCTGACCAAGATTTTCCAGCGCTTCTATTCCCAGCGGAACGATAGCGATTTCGGCAACAATTCGGGTCTTGGCCTCGCCATCTCCAAACAGATCGTCGAGGCCCATGGCGGCGTCATCTGGGCCGAGAACATCCGCCCCACAGACGCCGATATCACCTCGGACCCGCTGGGCGCGCGGTTCGTGGTGGGCCTGCCGGTCTGAACGATGGCCGCCCGCCCCGGCGCGCAGGTTCTGCATGCCACGACCGTTGCGGTCGGCGGGCGCGCGGCCTTGATCCGTGGCGCCTCGGGCGCCGGAAAATCGGCGCTCGCGCTCCAGCTTCTGGCGCTGGGCGGCGTCCTCGTCGCAGACGACCGGACGCTGGTATGGCAGGAGGGAACGCACCTTTTGACCGACGCGCCGGACGGGATTCGCGGGCGGATCGAGGCGCGGGGCGTCGGTATCCTGAACGCGCCTCACGCCGGGCCGCAGCGCGCCGCGATGGTGATCGACATGGACGAAGGTCCCGCGCCGCGTCTGCCCGATACGCCGTGCGAGACGATCCTGGGCGTGTCGCTGCCGCTGGTGCGCGGCTGTGACGCGCCGCATTTTCCGGCGGCGATCTACCTCTATCTGCTGCATGGACGTGCCGCATGAAAGATTTCACCCGTGACTGACGCCGTTCCTCCCGCCAATCCCGCACCGCCGCCCACGATGGTCGTGACCGGCCCCTCGGGCGCCGGACGCAGCACCGCGATTCGCGCCCTCGAGGACATGGGATACGAGGCGATCGACAACCTGCCGCTCAGCCTTCTGCCGCGTCTGCTGGCGGCGGCGCCGGGGGACGGGCCGGAACAGGCCCGCCCTCTGGCGCTGGGCGTCGATACGCGCAACCGCGACTTTTCCGCCGATGCGCTGATCGACGCGGTCGAGACGCTGGGCGCGCATGGGACGGGGCCGGTGCAGCTTCTCTATGTCGACTGCCGCCCCGACGTGCTGCTGCGCCGCTTCTCGGAGACGCGGCGCCGGCACCCGCTGGCCCCGGCCGAGAACGCGCATATCGGCATCGCGCGCGAGCTTGATCTGCTGCGGGCGGTGCGGGCGCGGGCGGACATCCTGATCGATACGTCCGATCTGACCCCGCACGACCTGCGTGCCGAGCTGGAGCAATGGGCCGCGCCGCGGGGGGCGGGCCGCCTGTCGGTGTCGGTGCACTCGTTCTCATACAAGCGCGGGCTGCCGCGCGGCGTGGACATGGTGTTCGACTGCAGGTTCCTGCGCAACCCCTACTGGCAGGAGGATCTGCGCCCCCTGGACGGCCGTGCGCCGGAGGTGGCGCGCTTTGTCGCGGAGGACCCGCTTTTTGCCCCGTTTCGGGATCAACTGGCGGAAATGACACGGCTTTTGCTGCCAGCCTACGAGCGGGAGGGGAAATCTTACCTCTCCATCGCACTGGGCTGCACCGGCGGTCAGCACAGATCGGTGGCGGTCGCGGAATCTTTGGCCCGCACCCTTGCAGAGGAGGGGTGGCAGGTGTCAATTAGGCACCGTGAACTGGAGAGGCGCGCAAGCAATGTTGCAGCGCCTTGACGCGCATCGCCGGAAAAAGGGATCGAGGGCGTTGATCGGGATCGTCATCGTTGCGCATGGGGGCCTCGCGCGGGAGTATCTCGCGGCGGTCGAGCATGTCGTCGGGCCGCAGAATGGCGTTCGCGCCATCTCGGTCGAGTCGGGCGACGACCGCGCCGCCAAGGCGGAGGAAATCAGCCAGGCGGCGCGGGACGTGGACCGCGGGGCCGGCGTCGCCGTCGTGACCGACATGTTCGGCGGATCACCCTCCAACCTGTCGATGCTCGCCTGCCGCAGCGGCGACCGGCGCCTGCTTTATGGTGCGAACCTGCCGATGTTGATCAAGCTCGCCAAGAGCCGGGACAAACCCTTGCCGATTGCCGTGCGCGATGCGCTTTTTGCCGCGCGCAAATATACCGACAGCCAGAATATTTCAGTGGAAGAATGATCCTATGTCCGCCATCGTGACACGCAAACTGCAGATCGTGAACGTCAAGGGGCTGCACGCGCGCGCTTCTGCCAAGCTGGTCGAGGTGGTCGAGGGGTTCGATGCAACCGCCGAGATTTCGCATGACGGTCAAACCGCCAGCGGCGACAGCATCATGGGGCTTTTGATGTTGGCAGCCGCCAAGGGAACCACTATTGACCTCGAAACCCGCGGCCCGGATGCCGCGGCTTTGGCCGATGCCGTGGCGGCCCTTGTGGCGGCCAAGTTCGGGGAAGACATGTAGCGCGCGGCGCCGCGCAGGCGGAATGGAACGGTCCCAATTGGTGAACGAGCAACGCGAAGACGGCAGTCGGGCACCCCATCGGGGCGCGGCGGACGGCGGCGACACCATGACCTTTCCGAAATATGACCGGCGCAGCCTCACCTATGCCAACTCCTTCGACGCGCCTTTGACCGCTTCGACCATCCGCGGAATCGAGTGGATGACCGGCAAGCTGGCGATCATCCGCATGATCCGCGAATTCGAGCGGCGCGGCGCGCCTACCGGTCAGCCGTTCTGGAGGGCCGCGCTCGACACGATGCGCATCGATCTGCTGACGCCCGAGGCGGAACTGGCGCATATCCCCCGCGACGGCCCGGTCGTGGCGGTTGCGAACCACCCTCACGGGCTGGTCGACGGGATGATCCTGGCCGACCTGATCGGACGGCGCCGCACAGATTACAAGATCCTGACGCGCGCCCTACTGACCGGTATCGACGAGGTCGCGGCCAGCTACATGATCCCGGTGCCGTTCCCGCACGAGCCGGACGCGCAGCGCAAATCGGTGGAGATGCGCGCCAGGGCGATGGCGCATCTGAAGGACGGCGGGCTGATCAGCGTCTTTCCCTCGGGCGTCGTCGCGTCGTCGGACACCATGTTCGGCCCGGCGGTCGAGCGGGAATGGAACGTCTTCACCGCGCAGATGATCCGCCGGTCGGGCGCCAGGGTGGTGCCGATCTACTTTCCCGGCGCCAACAGCCGCTGGTACCAGATCGCCAACCGCCTGTCGGCGACGCTGCGGCAGGGACTGCTCTTGCATGAGGTGGTGCACAGCTGCAACCGCCCGCAGAAGCCGGTGGTCGGCGCGCCGATTCCGGACGAGAGGATGGAGATGCTGGCGCGCGACCCGCGCGGTTTCATGACCTGGCTGCGCGCGCATACCCTGTCGCTTGGGCGCGGCGGGGCGCAGTGATCCGGCGGCGATGGACGCCCGGCCTTGGTTGCGCTATCAACCCTTGAAAAATTTCCTGATACGAAGGCGCGCCCCATGTCCGGCCACAGCACCCCCATTCCCATGCGTTCGGCCCCCTGCGGCCCGCTGACCGGCACGGCCGAGGTGCCGGGCGACAAGTCGATCTCGCACCGCGCGCTGATCCTGGGCGCGTTGGCGGTGGGCGAGACGCGCATCACCGGCCTGCTGGAGGGCGAGGATGTGCTGGACACCGCCCGCGCCATGCGCGCTTTCGGCGCCGAGGTGACGGATCTGGGCGGCGGCGCGTGGTCGGTGCATGGCGTCGGCGTCGGCGGCTTTGCCGAGCCGGAAAACGTCATCGACTGCGGCAATTCCGGCACCGGCGTCCGGCTGATCATGGGGGCGATGGCGACGTCGCCCATCGCCGTCACCTTCACCGGCGACGCCTCGCTGAACAAGCGGCCCATGGCCCGCGTGACGGATCCGCTGGCGCTGTTCGGTGCGCAGGCGGTGGGCCGCTCGGGCGGGCGCCTGCCGATGACGATCGTCGGCGCGGCCGAGTCGGTGCCGGTGCGCTACACCGTGCCCATGCCCTCGGCGCAGGTGAAATCGGCGGTGTTGCTGGCGGGGCTGAACGCACCCGGACAGACCGTGGTGATCGAGCGCGAGGCGACGCGCGATCATACCGAGCGGATGCTGGCCGGCTTCGGCGCCGAGATCGCGACCGAAGAGACGGAAGAGGGCCGCGTCATCACCCTGACCGGCCAGCCGGAACTGACGCCCCAGACCATCACGGTGCCGCGCGATCCCAGCTCGGCCGCGTTCCCGGTCTGCGCGGCGCTGATCGTGCCTGGATCGGACGTGCTGGTGCCGAACATCGGGCTGAACCCGACGCGCGCGGGGCTTTTCACGACGCTGCGCGAGATGGGGGCGGAGCTCAGCTATGAGAACGAGCGCGAGGAAGGGGGTGAGCCGGTGGCCGACCTGCGCGCGCGCTTCTCGCCGGACCTGAAGGGGATCGAGGTGGACCCGGCCCGCGCCGCCTCGATGATTGACGAATACCCGGTGCTGTCGGTCGTCGCCGCCTTTGCCGAGGGGCCGACGGTCATGCGCGGCGTCGCAGAGCTGCGCGTGAAGGAATCCGACCGGATCGAGGCGATGGCAAGCGGCCTGCGCGCCAACGGTATCGAGGTGGACGAGGACGAGGATTGGTGGACCGTCCATGGCCGGGGTCACGGCAACGTGCCCGGCGGCGCGACCTGCGCCAGCCATCTCGATCACCGGATCGCCATGTCCTTTCTGATCCTCGGTATGGCAGCCGATGCGCCGGTCAGTGTCGACGATGGCGGACCCATCGCCACGTCCTTCCCGATATTCGAGCCGCTCATGGCCGGCCTTGGGGCGAAAATCGACCGCACGGCCTGAGAGTCGGCCGCGCATTCGAGTATTTGACCCAAGATGAAGAAAGGGCGCGCCGACCTGTTGGCGCGCCCTTCGTGAGTGTCAGTTCAGCGCCTTGTCGGTCACGGCGTGGGTCCATGCATCATCGCCGGGATGCACGGTAATGACCGGGTCCGAGCCGCCAGACAGGAGCGATTCGATCGTGCGTTCGAAATCGGCCGGGTCGAGCGCGCCGTCGCTGCCTTCGATAAGCTTGACCACTTCCTTGGCCATGAAGACCTGATGCTCTTCGGTTTGTGCGCCGCTGGCGTCATTGTCGAGCACGATCATCGCCGCCTCTTCGGGATTCTCCGCAGCCCATTCCCAGCCTTTCATCGACGCGCGAACGAAGCGCGCCATCTTGTCGACGAATTCGGGATCTTCGAGGTTCTCGCCCAGAACATAAAGCCCGTCCTCCAGTGTCGCGACGCCCTGATCCTCGTATTTGAAGACAATCAGTTCCTCCGGCGTCAATCCCGCCTCCAGGAGCTGGCCATATTCGTTATATGTCATGGTCGAGATGCAGGCAGCCTGGCCTTGCAGCAGCGGATCGACGTTGAAGCCCTGTTTCAGCACCGTCACCCCCTCGTCCGAGCCGTCGGTCGGGATGTCCAGCTTGCTCATCCAGCTGAGGAACGGGTATTCATTGCCGCTGAACCAGACGCCCAGCGTCTTGCCGGGGAAATCCTCGGGCGACGCGACGCCCGTATCCTTGCGGCAGGTCAGCATCATGCCCGACGATTTGAAGGGCTGCGCGATGTTCACGAGGTCCAGCCCCTTTTCGCGGCTTGCCATGGCTGAGGGCATCCAGTCGACCACCACATCGGCGCCGCCGCCCGCGATGACCTGCGCCGGGGCGATGTCGGGGCCGCCCGGCTTGATCGTCACGTTCAGGTCTTCCTCTTCGTAAAAGCCCTTTTCCTGCGCCACGTAATAGCCCGCGAACTGCGCCTGCGTGACCCATTTGAGTTGCAGCGTCACATCGTCGGCAGCCTGCGCGGCGCCGGCGGCGGCAAGGCTCAGCGCCGCAAGGCCCAGTGTGTTCCTGAGGTTTTTCATTGTCTTCTTCTCCCTGTTGTCATGGTTATTGTCGCCTCATGCGCGGCTCCGCTGCGAAGGGTGCCAGAACGTCACCGCCTTTTCCAGCATCGCGATGGCGCCGTAGAAGGCCGATCCGGCGATGGCGGCGACGACGATCTCGGCCCAGACCAGATCCATCGCCAGCTGCCCGACCGAGATCGAGATGCGAAAGCCCATGCCCAGCGTGGGCGAGCCAAAGAATTCTGCCACGATCGCGCCGATCAGCGCCAGTGTCGTGGCGATCTTGAGCCCGTTGAAGATGAACGGCATGGCCGCGGGCAGGCGCAGCTTCAGCAGGGTTTTCCAGTAGCCCGCGGCGTAGGTGCGCATCAGGTCGCGCTGCATCGCGCCGGTGTCCTGAAGGCCCCCGACCGTGTTGACCAGCATGGGAAAGAACACCATGACCACGACCACCGCCGCCTTGGACTGCCAGTCAAAGCCGAACCACATCACCAGAATGGGCGCGGTGCCGACGATGGGCAGCGCCGCCATGAAGTTGCCCACCGGCAGCAGGCCGCGCTGCAGGAAGGGGAAACGGTCGATCGCGACGGCCACAAGCACCGCCGCCCCGCAGCCCAGCACGTATCCGGTAAGCGCGCCCTTGACCACGGTCTGCACGAAATCGCGCCACAGGAGGGGCGCCGAGGCAGCGAAGGTCTGCGCGACCTGGCTGGGCGGCGGCAGCAGGACCGGCGAGATGTCCAGACCCCGCACCACGCATTCCCAGATGATGACCACAGTCACGCCAAAGACGACGGGCCCGGCCAGCCGGACCGCCCGGCTGGCGCGCCCTCTGGCGAGGCGCGCGTTGATCTGCCACCCGATCAGCCATGCCGCGATTGCTCCGATGAGCCATCCCATCATGCCATCCCCATCCGCTTGAGCGTAATCCGCTGGATCACCGCGATTGCGCCGACCATCAACGCGGCCAGCGCGGCGGCGGTCAGCAGCGCGCTCCAGATCTGCACAGTCTGGCCGTAATAGCTGCCCGCCAGAAGCCGCGCGCCGAGGCCCGCGACCGCGCCTGTCGGCAGCTCGCCCACGATGGCGCCGACGAGGCTGGCGGCGATGCCGACCTTGAGCGAGGCGAAAAGATACGGCATCGACGACGGCAGACGCAGCCGCCAGAAGGTCTGTGATGCGCTGGCATTCCAGGTGCGCATCTGGTCGAGCTGCATCGCATCAGGGCTGCGCAGCCCCTTGGCCATGCCGACGACGACGGGAAAAAACGACAGATACATCGAGATCATGGCCTTGGGCAGCAGCCCGGAAATGCCGATGGCATTGAGCACCACGATGATCATCGGCGCGATGGCGATGATCGGCACCGTCTGGCTGGCGATGACCCAGGGCATCACGCTGATGTCCATCGTCCGGTTATAGGTGATTCCAACCGCCAGCAGGATGCCCAGCAGCGTCCCGAGGGCGAAGCCGAGGATCGTGGCGCTGAACGTGACCCAGCTGTGATAGAGCAGCGAACGCTTGGAAAACCCGCGACCGGCCAGAACCATCGCGCCGGTCGTGTCCCATATCTCGACGGCGACCTGGTGGGGCGCCGGCAGCTTGGGCTTTTGCTGGCTCCAGGTATCGGCGACCAGCTCGGTCGCGGTCAGCTCGGCGCCCGCGCGCTTGGCCTTGTCGTATGCCCAGGGTGCGTTCAGCGGGATGGCGGCGGCATACCAGAGCGCCAGGATGGCGACGATGACGGTCAGGATCGGCAGGGCGCTGCGCATCATGCTGCTCCGGCCTTCCTGCAAATACTCGGATCACTCCGCCTGAAGACATCGTTTTTCGTGAGTATTTCAAGGAAGATGAAAGCACTCGGTGGGTTCATGGTTTCACGGTACAGGCTGGAGAGCCGATGATCGTGGAAGGTGCTAGCCCTTGCGCCATTACGACCGGCCAAGGCAACGTGCGGGGCGCCGCGATCAATCATCGCCGTGCCCCGCACGCAGACCGTCGCGCACGCGATGGGCGATCTCGATGAATTCCGGGCTGTCGCGGATGTCCAGCGGGCGATGCCGGGGCAGGGGGCTTTCTATGATATCTGCGATGCGGCCGGGGCGGGGGGACATGACGACGATACGGGTGCTGAGATAGACCGCCTCGGGGATGGAGTGGGTGACGAAGCAGATCGTCTTGCCTGTCCGGTCCCAGAGGTCCAGCAGCTGCTCGTTCAGGTGGTCACGCACGATTTCGTCCAGCGCGCCGAACGGCTCGTCCATCAGCAGGATGTCGGCATCGAAGGCGAGCGCGCGCGCGATGGAGGCGCGCTGCTGCATGCCGCCGGACAGCTGCCACGGAAATTTCTTCTCGAATCCCGCAAGTTCGACCAGTTCCAGCACCTCGGCGGTGCGGCGCGCCTGCTCGGCCTTTGAATAACCCATGATTTCCAGCGGCAGGCGGATGTTGCCGCCGATGGTGCGCCACGGGTAGAGGCCGGCAGCCTGAAAGACATAGCCGTAGGCGCGGTTGCGCCGGGCCTCTTCGGGGGTGGTGCCATTGACGGTGATGGTGCCGGATGTCTGCTGCTCGAGATCCGCCATGACGCGCAGGAAGGTCGTCTTGCCGCAGCCCGAGGGGCCGATGAAGCTGACGAAGTCGCCCTTCTGCACGTCGAGGCTCACATCCTTGAGGGCATGGATGGGACCATCACCGGTCTGGAAGGTCAGGCTCAGATCCTTGGCCGAAATGACTGTGTCGCTCACGTGTCGAAATCCCATAGCTTCGCCTCGGCGAACTCGACCGAGTTCCTTGCCGGATCGCGGACATAGATCGACCGCGCGCCATTCGGCCATTCGAAATCGGCCTCGATATCAACGCCCTGGGCCTCCAGATGCGCCCGCCAATCGTCCATCTCGCCCGGCTCGGCGCGGAAACAGATGTGACCCTCCCCGAACGCGCCATGGGGCGGGACGGGCAGATCGCCGCCCGCCTCCTGCGTGGCGTTCGGATCGAAAAGCAGGATCATCGACGTCTCGCAGCGCAGGAAGACGTGGCGACCCGGCACGCGCAGGTGCTCGGCCAAGCCGACGACGTCGCGGTAGAACGCCGCCGTGCTGTCGAGATTGCTCGCGTAAAGGGCCGTTTCCAGGACGGCTTTCGGCGCTTGCGGGCCTCTCATGCCGCGCTCAGATCCCGGCCGGAATGTTGAGCGGGTCGCGCTGGATCATCTTGGGCGCGTTGAGCGCCTTCCACTGGCTCAGCGCCTTGTGGGCCGACGGGAAGGCGGGGCGCGGCACGAACCGGCCGCGGCCCGGCTGGGGCTGCGAGTTCTGGCCCCAGGCCCAGATAACCTCGCCGCGGGAAAGGGTGTAACGGCTGTTTGCAGTCACTTCGAACCCTTCGAAAACGTTGTAATCGAGGATCGAGTGATGGTTGGCGGGGCTGATCGTCTTGGTGATCTTGGGATCCCAGACGACGATATCGGCATCGGCTCCTTCGACGATGGCGCCCTTCTTGGGGTAGATGTTGAGAATCTTTGCCACGTTGGTGGACGTCACCGCGACGAATTCGTTCGGCGTGAGGCGCCCGGTTTCGACCCCCTTGGTCCAGAGCACCGGCAGCCGTTCTTCCAGCCCGTTCGAGCCGTTGGGGATGATGCGGAAATCGTCGCGCCCGCGGCGCTTCTGTTCGGTGGAAAAGGCGGCGTGGTCGGTGGCGACGACCTGCAGGCTGCCCGCCTGAAGCCCGGCCCAGAGCCCGTCCTGATGTTCCTTCGAGCGGAAGGGGGGCGACATGACGCGGCGTGCGGCGTGGTCCCAATCCTTGTTGAAATATTCGGATTCATCGAGCGTCAGGAACTGCACCAGAGGCTCGCCATAGACGCGCATCCCCTTCTGGCGCGCGCGGCGGATCGCCTCATGCGCCTGCTCGCAGCTGACATGCACGATATAGAGCGGCACGCCCGCCGCGTCGGCGATGCAGATGGCGCGGTTGGCTGCCTCGCCCTCGAATTCCGGCGGGCGGGAATAGGCGTGACCCTCGGGGCCGGTGATGCCCTGATCGAAGTATTTCTGCTGCATCTCGGCGACCAGATCGCCGTTTTCCGCATGCACCATCGGCAAAGCGCCCAGTTCGGCGCAGCGCTTGAACGAGGCGAACATCTCGTCGTCCTCGATCATCAGCGCGCCCTTGTAGGCCATGAAATGCTTGAAGGAATTGACGCCCATATCGACGGCATCCTTCATCTCATTGAAGACGGTCTCGTTCCAGCCGGTGATCGCCATGTGATAGCCGATATCGGTGCAGATCTGCGGCGCGGATTTGCGGTGCCATTCGTTGATGGCGTTCTTGATGCTGCCGTCCTCGCCCGGCAGGCAGAAATCGACCAGCATCGTTGTGCCGCCAGCCGCCGCGGCCCATGTGCCGGTCTCGAACGTTTCGGCCGCGGTGGTGCCCATGAAGGGCATTTCCATATGCGTGTGCGGGTCGATTCCGCCGGGGATCACATAGGCGCCTGTCGCGTCGATGTACTCATCGCCCTTGAGGTCTTCGCCGATCTGCTTGATCGTCTCGCCCTCGATCAGCACATCGGCCTTCCAGGTGCGGTCGGCGGTGCAGACGGTGCCGCCCTTGATGACTTTGGTCGTCATTGTCGTTTCTCCCTTGATCTTTGATTGCGGCGTCATTGCACCGCCCGGCGCCCCCGTTTCGCGGGAGTCGCCGTGATTTCTCGGGCTCAGCCCTCGACGCCGGCCGTCTCCACAACCGCATGCAGCAGCACGTCGGCGCCGGCGCGCGCCCAGTCCATCGTGATCTCCTCGGCCTCGTTGTGGCTCAGCCCGTCGACGCAGGGGCACATCACCATGGCGGTGGGCGCCACGCGATTGATCCAGCACGCATCGTGGCCCGCGCCGGAAATCAGATCCTTGTGCGAATAGCCCAGACGCTCGGCGGCGCTACGAATGGCGGTGACGCAATCCGCGTCGAATTCGACCGGATCGAAGCCGCCGACCTTTTCAAAGCTGACCTCCAGCTCCATCTCGTCGCAGATCTTCTGCGCCGCGTCCTTCATCTGGGCGACCATTTCGGTCAGCGTGTCGAGGTCGGGCGAGCGGAAATCGACGGTAAAGACGGCCTTGCCGGGGATCACGTTGCGCGAATTGGGGAACACCTCCAGCGCGCCGATGGCGCCGACGGCATTGGGCGCATGGGCAAGCGCGATCTCGTCGACCTTTTCCATGACGCGCGCCATGCCAAGGCCCGCGTTGCGCCGCATCGGCATCGGGGTGGAGCCGGTATGCGCGTCCTTGCCGGTAATCGTGATCTCGGTCCATTCGAGGCCCTGACCGTGGGTGACGACGCCGATATCCTTGTTCTCGGCCTCGAGGATCGGGCCCTGCTCGATATGCAGCTCGAAAAACGCCTTCATCTTGCGCGCGCCGACGGGTTCGTCGCCTTCCCAGCCGATGCGCTTCAATTCGTCGCCAAACCGCTTGCCGGCGTGGTCCTTGCGATCCTTGGCCCAGTCTTCATCATGGAGTCCCGCAAAGACGCCGGACGCCAGCATGGCGGGGGCAAACCTGGTGCCTTCCTCGTTCGTCCAGTTGGTGACGACGATGGGATGTTTCGTCCTGATATCCAGATCGTTGAGCGTGCGGACCAGCTCCAGCCCCGCCAGAACGCCGAGCACGCCATCGTATTTGCCGCCCGTCGGCTGCGTGTCGAGGTGGCTGCCCACATAGACCGGCAGCGCGTCGGGGTCCGTCCCTTCGCGGCGGGCGAACATGTTGCCCATCGTATCGAGGCCCATGGTCATTCCCGCATCCTCGCACCATTTCTGGAACAGCGCGCGCCCTTCGCCGTCTTCGTCCGTCAGGGTCTGGCGGTTGTTGCCGCCGGCGACGCCGGGGCCGATCCGGGCCATTTCCATCAGGCTGTCCCACAGGCGCTGGCCGTTGATCTTGAGGTTCTGTGCGGGTGCTGCCATGATACGGGCCTTCCTTGCGCGGTCGCTGGGTAGTCTTTTTACCAAATGGTCAACTTGACGATTGCGCACGGCCCCTCACCTGTCAAGAATAGTCTTGGGCGAAAAAGCGTTTGCAATGAATTGCATTGGCGCGCAGCGGGGGATTGGGACATGGAGGGCAAAAGCGCGGCCGGCACCATCGGCGGGAGCGCCGGGGCCAGCCGTATCCAGCGGCGCAACCGCGCGCGCATCCTCGAGGCGGCGCTCGACGTGTTTTCGCAACATGGCTATCGCGGCGCAACGCTGGATCAGATCGGCGAGCGGGCCGGGCTGAGCAAGCCGAACATCCTCTATTATTTCGCCGGCAAGGAAGAGATCCACGTCACCTTGCTGAACCAGTTGATGGATCGCTGGCTGGCGCCCTTGCGGCGGCTGGACCCCGAAGGGGATCCGCTGGACGAGATCCTGACCTATGTGCGCCGCAAGCTTGAGATGAGCCGGAAATACCCGCGCGAGAGCCGCCTTTTTGCCAACGAGATCCTGCAGGGCGCGCCGCGGATCGCGCCGCATCTGGAGGGCGATCTGAAGCCGTTGGTCGATGGCGTGGCCGAGGTGATCGAAGGCTGGATCAAGGCCGGTCGCATCGCCCCTGCCGATCCGCGGCACCTGATCTTCTCGATCTGGGCGACGACACAGCATTACGCGGATTTCGAGGCGCAGGTCGGCGTGCTGATGGCGGGACGGCCCGCCACGGAAGGGGCCGAGGCGTTTCTGACCACGCTTTTCACCCGGATGCTGCGGCCCGGACAGGATTGATGCGCCGTTAATCCTGAGCGCAGATCGGGTTTGGCGCGCCTCGGCGCCCCGTCTAGTGTGGGCGCGGGTGGCGGGTTCCTTGGAGTGGGCCGGATGACAGGGGTGTATGGTCGAGGGATGCTCTACCGCACGGCGGCAGGCGGGATTGATCCCGCCATGGCGCGGCTGCGGACCGAGCAGATGTTGCGCGCGGTGCGCGAGGCGGCAAAACTGAGCGGTGTTCCGCCGCCGCGTGTTGTCGGTCTGTCCGGGCAGATCCTGGAGGACGACGATCCGGGCGGTGACGGGGCAAGGATCATCGAGGCGGGCGATACCCGCAATGAGGGGTGGTGACCACGGATCTAACCTGATCCGGCGTTCCGGCGGAACGGTTCGTCGTCATCTGCCAAGGCCACAGGATCGAGATGATGTATTGAGGGAATTCGCGGAATTCCTCTTTGGAGACCTTCCGCGAAGTTACCTGGTCACTCGGCGGCGCAGGCGCCCGGATTGTTGGGGTGGGTCGTCCAGTTGGCATAGTCCGCCTCGACCACCTTGCCGGTGCGCGGATCGATCTCGCCCGCGGCCATTTCCTCCATCGTGATGCAATCCTCGACCGGACAGACATTGACGCAGAGGTTGCAGGCGACGCATTCCTCGTCGATGACCTTGAACACGCGATCCGGCGACATGGAAATGGCCTGATGCGAGGTATCCTCGCAGGCCGCAAAGCAGCGCCCGCACTTGATGCAGAGGTCCTGGTCGATCACGGCCTTGGCAACGTAATTGAGGTTCAAGTCCTTCCAGTTGACCGTGTTCGGCACGGCGCGACCCACGATTTCGGCCGTGATTGACAGGCCTTTTTCGTCCATCCACTGGCTCAGGCCCGAAATCATCTCCTGCACGATCTTGAAGCCATAGGTCATCGCCGCCGTGCACACCTGCACGTTGCCGGCCCCCAGCGCCATGAATTCCGCGGCGTCGCGCCACGTGGTGATGCCGCCGATGCCGCTGATCGGCAGGTGCGCCGTGGCCGGATCGCGGGCGATTTCCGCGACCATGTTCAGCGCGATGGGTTTGACCGCAGGGCCGCAATAGCCGCCATGCGCGCCCTTGCCGTCAATGGTGGGCTGCGGTGCGAACAGGTCCAGATCGACCGAAGTGATCGAGTTGATCGTATTGATGAGGCTGACCGCGTCGGCGCCGCCCTCCATCGCCGCCATGGCAGGCTTGCGGATGTCGGTGATGTTCGGCGTCAGCTTGACGATGACCGGCAGATCGCTGTGCTTCTTGCACCAGTGCGCGACCTGGCCCACATATTCCGGCACCTGTCCTACGGCGCTGCCCATGCCGCGCTCGCTCATCCCGTGGGGGCAGCCGAAATTCAGCTCCACCCCGTCGCAGCCGGTATCCTCGACCCGGCGCAGGATCTCGCGCCAGCTGTCCTCGTTGACCGGCACCATGAGCGAGGCGATCAGCGCGCGATCCGGGTAGTCACGCTTGACGCGCTTCATCTCCTCCAGGTTCACTTCCAGCGGGCGGTCGGTGATCAGCTCGATATTGTTGAGGCCCAGAAGCCGCCGGTCCGCGCCGTAGATCGCGCCATAGCGCGGCCCGTTGACATTGACCACGGGCGGGCCCGCCTCGCCCAGCGTCTTCCACACCACGCCGCCCCAGCCCGCGTCGAAGGCACGGCGCACGTTGTACTCCTTGTCCGTCGGCGGCGCCGAAGCCAGCCAGAACGGGTTGGGCGATTTGATCCCGATGAAGTCGCTCGTGAGGTCAGCCATTTGTCGTCTCCCTGTCTTGCGTCTCGGGCGCGCGGCCCGCGTTCGTCAGACTTGCGTGAATGTCCATCGCCGCATCGCGGCCCTGCGCCACCGCCGTAACGGTCAGATCGTCGCCGCCCGCGGCGCAATCCCCCCCGGCCCAGACCCGCGGCATGGAGGTGCGACCCGCACCGGTGATGGCGATCTTGCGCCCCTCCAGATCGGGCAGCGCGCCTTCCTCCAGCGTCTGGCCGATGGCGCGAAAGACCTGATCGGCAGCAAGGCGAAAGGTCTGGCCGGTCGGTTTCAGATCGTCATCGGTATATTCAAACTCGATCTCGCGGACCGCGCCGTTGCCGATCACGCCGCGCGGGGTGGCGTTCGTGACGATCAGCACGCCCGAGCTTGCGGCCAGATCCTGCTCGAACCTGCTGGCGTTCATGCGGCCGCGCCCGCGCCGATAGACCAGCGTGACGTTGAGTGCGCCCAGCAGCTTGGCCTGCACCGCCGCGTCCACGGCGGTCATGCCGCCGCCGATCACCACCACGTCGCGGCCCACCGGCACAGCGGCCACGTCGCTGGCCTGCCGCAGATCGGCGATGAAATCGACCGCGTCGCGCAGCCCGTCCTTGTCCTCCCCCTCAAGGTTCATCGCGTTGACGCCGCCAAGGCCGATGCCAAGGAACACGGCGTCATAGTCCGTTTTCAGTTGCTCCAGGTCCAGCCCCGCGCCCAGCCGCTGACCGGTCTTCATCTCGATCCCGCCGATTTTCAGCAGCCAGCCGACTTCGCGCTCGGCAAAACCGTTCGGCGTCTTGTAGCTGGCGATGCCGTATTCGTTCAGTCCGCCGGGCTTTTCATGCGCGTCGAACACCGTCACGTCATGGCCCAGCACGGCCAGCCGGTGCGCGCAGGACAGCCCCGCAGGCCCGGCGCCGACCACGGCCACGCGCTTGCCCGTAGGCTCGGCGCGGGTGAAGGGATGAAGGCCCGCCTCCATCAACGTGTCGGTGGCGTAGCGCTGAAGCTGGCCGATCTTGACCGGCTTTCCCTCGGCCAGTTCGCGCACGCAAGCCTCTTCGCATAGGGTTTCGACCGGGCAGACGCGGGCGCACATGCCGCCCATGATGTTCTGGGTAAAGATCGTGCGCGCCGCCGCCTCGGGCGTGCCGGTGGCGATCTGCCGGATGAAGAGCGGGATGTCGATATCGGTGGGGCAGGCGGTGATGCAGGGCGCGTCGTGGCAGAAATAGCAGCGATCGGCCGCCACCAGCGCCTCGTGATCGTCGAGCGGCGGATGCAGGTCCGCGAAATTTCGGGCGTAATCTTCGGGGGGCAGGCGGCCTGCGGTAATGCCGGGTGTCAACGCGTCATGCTTCATGGCGTCCTCCATCGTGTGGGGTGGCTGGAGTCAGTATTCCACAGTTTTTTATTTTATCAATTGGTAAAATTTCACACGGCGACATTTTCTTGCTTTTGCGCGGCGCTTTTCGAACGGATGCTGCGCCGCAGCGCGGGCATGGAACATGCCGGCGAAAGAGCCGCTTGAATTTCGCGCGCGATTGCGCAATAGCACGCGCAGGGCAGCATCGCCCGCAAGGATATCACCATGAATTACAAGGCAATGGGCGGGCCCAAGATAGGCCGCAATGCGCCGCGCTATGCGGTGCACGACACTCCCGGTGCGGCGCGGGATCGCGCCCAGCAGCGCGAGGGCGGACGGCCCAGCAAGGCGGAGCTTCTGGCGCGTATGAAGGCGGCGAAGGATGCCAGTGCCGAGGACGGCAACGCCTCGAACCGCGACGGCTAGAGCGTCTTTTCCATGTAGACGCTGACCTCGTTGGGTGCGTAGTCGCCGAAACGGGCGCAGCGGACGAAACCGTGCCGCTCGTAAAGACGGATGGCGCTGACCAGCGCCTCGCCGGTTTCCAGCCGCAGGAGCGGAATGCCCAGATTGCGCGCCTGATCCTCCAGCGCGCGCAGGACGGCTGCGGCCACGCCGCGGCCACGGGCGGCATCGGCGGTGAACATCGATTTCACCTCGCCATAGCCGTCCAGTTCGACCAGAGCGCCGGTTCCCAGCACCGTATCTCCTTCGCGGGCGACGACGAAATGCACGCCCGGCGCGCAGAGCGCGTCGAACCCGAGGAAATAGTTTTCCTCCGGCTCGAACAGCTCGACCATCAGCGCGTGGCTCTTCTCAAGAAGCGCGCGCGGACCGGGATCGAGGGGATTGGCGTGCTCGACGATCAACATGCGCGAATTAGGCGCAGGCGGCGAAGCCGAGTCAAGCGGACCCTTGCCGTTCGCCGCAATATCTTGTGGACAAGCGGCGCGGATCCGCCATATGGGGCCGTTCGCCGTTGACATGGGGGCGCCCGCTTCGGCACATTGGCGCTCCACGACATTACCACCCCGGAGCATACGCACGCCTTGCGCTTTTCCAGGCTCAGACTGACCGGCTTCAAGAGCTTCGTGGACCCCACCGATCTGATCATCGGCGAGGGCCGTACCGGCGTGGTCGGGCCCAATGGCTGCGGCAAGTCCAACCTTCTGGAGGCGCTGCGCTGGGTCATGGGCGAGAACCGCCCGACCGCGATGCGCGGCGGCGGGATGGAGGACGTGATCTTTGCCGGGGCCGCGTCGCGCGGGGCCCGCAACTTTGCCGAGGTGACGATCCAGATCGACAACGCGGACCGCCTGGCGCCCGCCGGGTTCAACGATTCCGATCATATCGAGATCGTGCGCCGCATCACCCGCGACGTTGGCAGCGCCTATCAGGTCAACGGCAAGGATGTGCGCGCGCGCGACGTGCAGATGCTGTTCGCCGACGCGTCGACCGGGGCTCACTCGCCCGCGCTGGTGCGGCAGGGCCAGATCTCCGAACTGATCAGCGCCAAGCCCAGGGCGCGCCGCCGCATTCTGGAAGAGGCGGCCGGCATTTCCGGCCTCTACCAGCGGCGCCACGAGGCGGAGCTGAAGCTGAGAGGCGCCGAGGCAAACCTCACCCGCGTCGATGACACGGTGGAGCAACTGGCCGGACAGCTTGCCACGCTGGCGCGGCAGGCACGGCAGGCGGCGCGCTACCGCAGCATCGGGCAGGATCTGCGCGCGGCCGAGGGGCTTCTGCTCTACCGCCGGTGGCGCGAAGCGGACGAGGCGCTGCAGACCGCGCGGGCGGACCTGCGCGAGCGAAGCGCCGCGACGGCACGCGCCGAATCCGCCGCGCGCGAGGCCGCCCGCGCCCGTGCCGCCGCCGAAGACGCGCTGCCCGCCCTGCGCGAGGAGGAGACGATCGCCGCCGCCGTGCTCCAGCGGCTGAACGTCCAGCACGCCAGCCTTGCCGATCAGGAAAGCGCGGCGCGCAGCCGGATCGGCGCGCTGGAAAGCCGCATCGCGCAACTGTCGCGCGACATGGAGCGCGAAGGCGGGCTGAACCGCGATGCCGTGGACACGATCGCGCGCCTCGAATGGGAGCAGGCCGAGCTTGCCAAGGCGGCGGAAGGCCATGATGCCCGCCTTGCCGCCGCCGCCGAGGCCGCGCGCGAGGCCAGCGACGTGCTGCAGGCGCGCGAGGGCGATCTCGCGAGCCTGACCGAGGATGTGGCGCGTCTGGCCGCGCGGCACCAGTCGGCGCAGCGCCTTCTCTCGGACAGCCGCAAGACGCTGGAGCGTAGCGAGGCCGAGGCCGCCCGCGCCCGCGCCGCCGTCGCGCAAAGCCGTGAGGCGGTGGAGCAGGCGGGCCGCGATCTGGGCGCCGCGCAAGAGGCCGAGCGCGCCGCGCGAACCGCTGCCGAGGCCGCCGAAGCCGCGCTGACCGAAGCCGACGAGGCGCGTGGCGACGCCCAGGCGCGCGAGGCGGACGCCCGCGCCGAACGCAGCGAGGCCGAGGGCGAGCTGAGCGCGCTTGGCGCCGAGGTGTCGGCGCTTGCGCGTCTTCTGGAACGGGACATGGCCGAGGGCGGGCAGATCCTCGACCGGTTGCAGGTGCAGCAGGGGTATGAAAAGGCGCTGGGCGCCGCGCTGGCCGATGATCTGCGCGCGCCGCAGGTCGAACCGGACGGCCCCTCCGGCTGGACCGAGCTGCCGGGATACGACCGGCCCCAGAGCCTGCCCAACGGCGCGGAGCCGCTGTCGCGCCATGTGTCGGTGCCCGATGTCCTGACCCGCCGGATGAGCCAGATCGGCCTTGTCGATGCCGATGACGGGCCACGCCTTCAGCCGTTCCTGAAACCCGGTCAGCGGCTGGTCAGCGTCGAGGGCGATCTGTGGCGCTGGGACGGCTATCGCGCCTGGGCCGAGGATGCGCCCTCGGCCGCGGCGCTGCGGCTTGAACAGATCAACCGTCTGGAAGGCTTGAAACAGTCGCTTGCTCACGCCACCGCCCGCGCGGATGGCGCGCGCGCCGCGCATGAGACGGTGACGCGCCAGTTGACCGAACGGACGGAGGCCGACAAGGCCGCGCGCGCCGCCCGCCGCGCCGCCGACAGTGCCGTGAACGACGCCTCCCGCGCGCTCAGCCGGGCCGAGGCTGACCGCAACCTTGCGGCGTCCCGGCTGGAATCGCTCGGCCTTGCCGTCACGCGCCACGAGGACGAGGCGATGGCCGCGCGCGCACAACTGGCCGAGGCCGAAAAAGGGCTGGCCGAACTGGGTGATCTGGACGCCGAGCGCGCCCGCGCCGAGGACGTCAAGACGGCGGTCGAGGCCGCGCGCATCACCATGATGACCCGCCGCTCTGCCCATGACGAGCTGCGCCGCGAGGGCGATGCGCGCGTGCGCCGCCAGCAGGAGGTGGCGAAGGAGATCAGCGGCTGGCGTCACCGCCTCGACACCGCCGAAAAACGCAGCGCCGAACTGGCCGAACGCCGCGACACCTCCGAGGCCGAGCTGAAAGAGGCCGCCGCGATTCCCGCCGATCTGGCAACGCAGCGCGAGGGTCTGGCGGGCAAGATCGCGGAGGCCGAGGCGCGGCAGACCGCCGCGCGCGGCGCGCTGCGCGGTGCCGAAGACGCGCAGCGTTCGGCGACCGAGGCCGAGCGCGCCGCCGAACGCGCCGCAGGGGAAGCCCGCGAGGCCCGCGCGCGCAGCGAGGCGCGCACCGATGCCGCCAGCGAGGCGCGCAAGGCCGCGGGCCAGCGCATCGCCGACGAGCTGGACACCACGCCCGAGGCGCTGCTGACCTCGCTCGACCTGGACCAAGGCAAAATGCCGGCCTCAGAGACGATCGAGGCCGAGGTGAACCGGCTAAAACGCCAGCGCGAGGCACTTGGCGCGGTCAATCTGCGCGCCGAGGAGGACGCGAGGGAAATCGAGGCCGAGCATGGTACGCTCATCGCCGAGAAGACCGATCTGGAAGAGGCGATCAAGGCGCTGCGCAGCGGCATCGCAAGCCTCAACCGCGAGGGGCGCGAACGGCTGCTGGCCGCGTTCGAGCAGGTCAATGCGAATTTTGCGATGCTGTTCAAGCATCTCTTCGGCGGCGGCGAGGCCAATCTGGTGCTGGTCGAATCCGACGATCCGCTGGAGGCGGGGCTGGAAATCATGTGCCAGCCGCCGGGCAAGAAGCTTAGCGTCCTCAGCCTGCTGTCGGGGGGCGAGCAGACGCTGACCGCGCTGGCGCTCATCTTCGGCGTTTTCCTGGCCAATCCCGCGCCGATCTGCGTGCTGGACGAGGTTGACGCGCCGCTCGACGATGCCAATGTCGCCCGGTTCTGCGATCTGCTGGACGAGATGTGCCGCCGCACCGAAACGCGGTTTCTGATCATCACCCACAACGCCGTGACGATGAGCCGGATGGACCGCCTCTTCGGTGTCACGATGGCCGAGCAGGGGGTGTCGCAGCTGGTGTCGGTAGATCTGAAAAAGGCCGAGGCGATGGTTGCCTGAGGCGCTTCCGTTCAGGGAAGAAGCGCGAGAATCACCAGGAGGCACAGGATGACCGCCCAGGCGCGCCACAGCACGGCGACGGCCGCGTCGATCCGCTCCGGCCCGGGCCGGCGCGCGCCGTCCGGGTTGACGAACGGGTAATCCTGCATCCTTCCGTGATAGGCCCGCGGGCCGGAGAGGGCCACGCCGGTGGCGCGCGCCATCGCCGCCTCGGGCCAGCCGGCATTGGGCGAGCGGTGCTGGCGCGCCTCGGCCGCGATGTCCGCCCAGCGGGGGCGCGGCGACGTCAGCCCCGCGAAAAGCAGCGCGCTGGCGCGGGCAGGGACGAGGTTCATCAGATCGTCCAGACGCGCGGCCGCCCAGCCAAAGCGTCCGTGGCGCGCCGTGCGGTGGCCGATCATGCTGTCCGCCGTATTCACCATCTTGTAGAGGACGAGCCCCGGCAGCCCGCCGATGGCCAGCCAGAACAGCGGCGCCGCGACGGCATCGCTGAAATTCTCGGCCGCCGATTCGATGGCGGCGCGGGCCACGGCGGGGCCGTCCATGAGTTGCGTGTCGCGCCCGACGATCTGTGCCACGGCCGCACGCCCCTCGGGCACGCAAAGGCGCAGCGCGGCGGCGACCGCGGCGACGTGGTCGCAAAGCGACCGCTGGGCGATCAGCATGGCGGCTATGACGATCGCCACAAACCCGCCAAGCTGCGCCAGGGCCGCTCCGAAGAGCAGCGCGAGGGCCGCCAGAGCCGTCATCGCCGCAATTCCCCGCGCCCGCCGCGCGCGCCCGCGATTCCACCGCGCGTCCAGCGCCGCAATTGCCCGCCCCATCAGAACCGCCGGGTGCGGCAGGCGGTCCCAGAGCCAGCGCGGCTCGCCCAATGCCGCGTCCAGCAGCATGGCCAGCACCGCGATTGTGGCAATGCTCATCCGTCTGGTCCCCCGCGCAACGCCAATGCGCCACCTCCAACCGGATATTTCCCCGCTGCGCAAGCGCCTTCGGACCCGTCCGCGCCCGCTCGGTCAGCCCGCACCGCGCCGGGGGGGAACCGCGCCGCAGACGCTTTTGCGGAAATCTTCACTTGATCGAAACGAAACGTGCGGCATCATTGTGTCACGACATATTGCCTGGGGAGGTACTGTCATGGAGACGGCGTTGCCGAAGGACGTTCAGGACGGTCTGGATGCTGCCCGCCGCGCGGCGCATCTGAAAAGCCATCGCTTGCGGGTCGAGGTGGACGGCACCCCGTATCGCATCCTGCGCGCGTGGCCGGGCGGGTTCGCTGTGGATGCCGCGCATGCGCCACATCTGCGCGGGCTGGTCGATCTTTTCGACGGGGCGCGGCACCTGTCGCAGTGTCTGATCGTCGCCGCCTCGGACGAGGGCGCGGAGTGGCATTTCGACTACAAGCGCATGACGGAGGCGACGGGCGATCAACCGATCGATTTCGAACGCGCCCCGGATGCGCCGGCCGGGCTGCTGGAGGATTTCGGCGGCTGAAGCGGTGGCGGCGCGCCGTCCTATTGCAGATCGGCGAAGGCCGCCTGAAGCCGATCCGCCGCTTCGGCGACACGCGCGCGCGGCGTGGCGAGGTTGAAGCGCAGGCAGGCTTCGCCGCCCTTGCCGAAGGTGGGGCCGTGATTGGCCGCGATGCGCGCGGCCGTCTCGACCCGCTCGGTGAAGTCTTCTGGCGCCATGCCGGTGCCGCTGAAGTCAACCCACGCAAGGTATGTCGCTTCGAGCGGCATCGAGGCGGCGCCGGGAATCCCTCTTATCCCCTCATCGAAAAGCTTTCGGTTCCCGTCGAGATATTCGACCAGCGCATCCACCCAGGCGGCGCCCGCGGGAGAATAGGCCGCCTCGGTCATGAAGAGGCCGAAGGAGTTGGCCGACAGTCCCAACGCCGCCATCCGCGCGGCAAAGCGCGTGCGCAGGTCCGGATCGGCGATGATCACGTTGCCGGTGTGGGCGCCGGCGATGTTGAAGGTCTTGGTCGGGGCGGTCATCATCACCAGACGATCCTCGACATCGCGCACATTCGCCATCGGGATATGCCGGTGGCCGGGCATCACCAGATCGTGGTGAATTTCGTCCGAGACGAGGATCAGATCGTGCCGCCGGGCGAAATCGGCGACGCCTTGCAGTTCCTCGCGGGTCCAGACGCGCCCGCCGGGATTGTGCGGCGAGCAGAGGATGACCATGCGCTCGCGTCCCGTCATCTGCGCGTCCCAGGCGTCGAAATCCATTCGGTACTTGCCCGCCTCGAGGGCCAGCGGACACTCGACCAGCTCGCGACCCGCCGCCTTGATGACGCGTGCGAAGGCGTGATAAACGGGCGTCATCAGCACCACGCCGTCGCCGGGCCGGGTAAAGGCGTCGACGCACATCGCCGTGCCGTTGACCAGCCCGTGCGTGGTAAAGATGGCGTCCTTGTCCAGCGCCCAGCCGTGCCGCTCCTTCATCCACCACTGGATGGCGGCGCGATAGGCGCCTTCGTCGCCGAAATAGCCGTAGATGCCGTGATCGTGCATCGCCTTCACCGCGTCCGACACGCATTCCGGCGGGCGGAAATCCATGTCGGCGACCCACATCGGGATTCCGCCGTTGGGGCTGACGCCGTAGATCGGCTCCATCATGTCCCATTTGCTGGAATGGGTGCCCACGCGGTCGATGATCTCGTCGAAATTCATGGGGCTCTCCTTGCGCGGCGGTTGCGATGTGCGCGCAAGCTAACCGACGCAGCGCCACGCGCAAGGGCTCCGGCGAGGCAAATGCGCGCGCGCAATTGCACTGGCGCGCGGCTTGGCCTACATGGCAGGCATGAAAATGCCGATCCTGATCCACCCCGACCCTCGCCTGAAGAAGGTTTGCGCGCCCGTCGCCGACGTGACCGGCGACATGGCGCAACTGGCCGATGACATGCTCGAGACGATGTATGCCGCGCCGGGCATCGGGCTGGCCGCGCCGCAGGTGGGTGTGCTCAGCCGCCTGCTCGTGATGGACTGCGTCAAGGAGGAGGGCGCCGAACCCCGGCCGACGGTCATGTTCAACCCCGAGGTGACGGCCGCCTCGGACGTGCTGAACACCTACGAGGAGGGGTGCCTGTCGATCCCCGACCAGTATGCCGAAGTCATCCGCCCCGCCGAGGTGGAGGTGCGCTGGATCGACCGGGACGGCAACGAGCAGACCGCGGGGTTCGATGGCCTCTGGGCGACTTGCGTGCAGCACGAGATCGACCATCTGAACGGCAAGCTTTTCATCGACCATATCGGCCCGATGAAGCGGCAGCTGATCACCCGCCGGATGCAGAAGCTGAAACGCGAAATGGCGCGGGGCTGACGGGTGGCCGTGCGCCGCTGCATCCCCTGGCCGGACAAGCGGCTGCGCACACCCGCCGCGCCGGTCGAGGCCATCACGGACGCCATTAGCGCGCATTGGGACGACATGATAGACACGATGGAGGCAATGCCGGGCGTCGGCCTTGCCGCGCCGCAGATCGGCGTGATGCTGCGCCTCGCGGTCGTCGATGCCAGCGAGGCGCGCGGGCAGGCGGTGCGCATGGCCAATCCCGAAGTGCTCCACGCCAGCGTGCAGATGCGCCCGCATGAGGAGGCGAGCCCGAACCTGCCCGGCCTTTCGGCGCTGGTCGCGCGGCCCCGTGCCGTGACGGTGCGGTTTCTGAACGGTGCGGGCGAGATGGAAGAGCGCGATTTCGTCGGGCTCTGGGCGACGTCGGTGCAGCACCAGATCGACCATCTCGATGGCCGCATGTATTTCGACCGCCTGAGCAAGCTGCGCCGCGACATGCTGCTGCGCCGCGCACGTAAGGTAATGGTTTAACAATGCGCGTCACCTTCATGGGAACTCCCGACTTTTCCGTTCCGGCGCTGGAGGCTCTGGCCGCCGCAGGCCATGACATCGCCGCCGTTTACACGCAGCCGCCGCGCCCGGCCGGGCGCGGCAAGAAGGATCGCCGGACGCCCGTCCATGCGCGCGCCGCTGAAATGGGGCTGGAGGTGCGCCACCCGGAGACCCTGAAGGGCGAACAGGCGGAGTTCGCCGCGCTGGGCGCCGATGTCGCCGTGGTCGTGGCCTACGGGCTGCTCCTGCCGCAGGCGGTGCTGGACGCTCCGGCGCGCGGGTGCCTCAACATTCACGCGTCGCTCCTGCCGCGCTGGCGCGGGGCGGCGCCGATCCACCGGGCGATCATGGCCGGAGACAACGAGACCGGCGTGTGCATCATGCAGATGGAGGCGGGGCTGGATACCGGCCCGGTTCTGCTGTGCGAGCGCACCCCCATCGGCCCCGGCGACACGACCGGCCAGTTGCATGACCGGCTGAGCGCCATGGGCGCCGCGCTGATCCGCAACGCGCTGGACCGGCTGGATGCGCTGGTGCCGGCGCCGCAACCCGCCGAGGGCGTGACGTATGCCGCCAAGGTTGACAAGGCCGAGGCGCGGATCGACTGGACGCGCAGCGCCGCCGAGGTGGATCGCCAGATCCGCGGCCTCTCGCCTTTTCCGGGCGCCTGGAGCGAGCTCGGCGGCCAGCGCGTGAAGCTGCTGGCGTCAACATTGGCCGAGGGGCAGGGCGTGCCGGGCGAGGTGCTGGACGACAGGCTCGGCGTTGCCTGCGGGACCGGTGCGGTGCGGCTCCGGCGGCTTCAGCGGGCGGGGCGCGGGGCGCAGGACGCGGCCGACTTCCTGCGCGGCATGGCTGTGCCGCGCGGCACGATCCTGGGGACAGGCTGATGTTCCCGACCATCATGGGCACGGTCGTGATCGCGGGGATCGTCGGCTATCTCTCGGAAAAAACCGGCTTTACCCGCAACGGCATCCTGCCGTCGATCATCATCTGCGTCGGCGGCGCGTTCCTGTTCTACTTCGTGCGGCTGATGTTCGGGATCGGCTTCGGCTCCGCGGGGCTGAACGCCATCGCCTCGTCCATCGGGGCGCTGGTGATCGTGCCCTTCCATTGGCGCGGGCGGCGCTGAAAGCGCGGTTCTACCGTTTCGGCGGGCGCGCCTTGTAGACTGGCAGCGCCCAGCCGAAGGCAAGCGAGCCTGCGCGCAAGGCCCATGTGACCGCGCCGCAGACGACAAGGGTGATGCCCGCCTCGGCGTCCATGCGGTCGAGGATGCCGGCGGCAAGCGACCCGGCAAAGGCGGCGGTCACGTAGAGTTCGCCCTTGCGAAGCACGAGCGGCACCTCGCCGATCACAACGTCGCGCATCAGCCCGCCCATGCAGCCGGTGACCATGCCCATCAGCACCACGATCGGCATCGGCTGCCACATGAGCAGCGCCGCCGACACCCCGGCCGGCACGGCCACGGCCAGCGCAAAGGCGTCGAGCCAGAGCAGCCACCGATAGCGGCTTTCGACCAGATGCGCGGTGAAGAAGATCAGCACGGCGGCCGACGCGGCGATAAGGATGTAGGTTGGATCGCCCATCCAGAAGATCGGGTGCCGGTCCAGCATCACGTCGCGCAGCGTGCCGCCGCCCACGGCCGTCAGGCTGGCGATGAATGCGAACCCGACGATGTCGAGCTGTGCCCGGCTGGCCACCAGCGCACCCGTCAGCGCGAAGATCAGCACCGAGGCATAATCCAGCAGGATCGGCGCGCTCATCGGGCCGGCTTTGCCTTGAAGGGAGCCATCCCCTCGCGGGCCAGCTCGTCCGCGCGCTCGTTCTCGGGGTGGCCCGCGTGGCCCTTCACCCATTGCCACGTCACGTCATGGCGCGCCTGCGCCGCGTCGAGGCGCTGCCAGAGTTCGGCGTTCTTCACCGGCTTTCTGGCCGAGGTCTTCCAGCCGTTGCGCTTCCAGCCGTGGATCCAGCCTGTGACGCCGTTCTTGACGTATTGACTGTCGGTGACGATGGTCAGCTTCGATGGTTTCGCCAGCGTCTCAAGCGCGCCGATGGCGGCCAGCAGTTCCATCCGGTTGTTGGTGGTGTTGGCCTCGCCGCCCTTCACGCACCGCTCCTTGACGACGCGCCCGCCGTCCACCGCGCGCAGCAGCACGCCCCAGCCGCCGGGGCCGGGATTGCCCGAACAGGCGCCGTCGGTATAGGCGAAAAGCTCAGGCATCTGGAAACAGCGGCTCGTAACCCGGGAGTGCAGCAATGCGGTCGCACCAGGCCCGGATCGCCGGAAATCGCGCCATGTCGAAACCGCCGCGCGTGCCGGCGCTGTGGGTGTATGCATAAAGCGCAAGGTCAGCCAGGCTCGCGGTCGGGCCCAGAAGGAAAGGGCCGGCTTGCAGCGCGCGCTCGAGCAGGCCGAGGATGGAATGTCCTTCGTCCAGAAGCTGCGCCATGCGTGCGGGCGTCGCCTCGTCCGCGCGGTCGGCATAGCATCGCAGCGATGCCCGAACGGCGATCACCGGCTCGTGCCGGTTCTGCTCGAAGAACATCCAGGCCAGCATCTTGGCCTGCATCAGCGGATTGGCGGGGATCCAGCCGGTGCCCTGCGCGAGATACCAAAGGATCGCGTTCGACTCCGACAGGATGGTGCCGTCCTCAAGATGAAGCGCGGGCAGCTTGCCGAGCGGCAGACGCCCTTCCGCCCGCGCGGCGGCGAGTTCGGGCGAGCCATGCTCGCACGGAACATGCCGGTATGGGCGTTCCAGCAGCGACAGCAGCAACCGGATCTTGTAGCTGTTGCCTGAAGAGGGCATGGAATAAAGCGTCAGGGTGTTCATTCACGTGCGCCCTGCGCTTGCGGTCATGACGACCCAGGCCGCCATGCGGCCGTCGAGCCCGCGGCTCGCGCCCGTATGGCTGTTTAAGGCAGTAAATCCCGCGTCCGCGAGGAGCGCGCGCAGCTCGTCCTCGGTATAGTAGGCGTAGAAGCGGCCCAGATCGTCGCGCCCCTCGCCGCTGCCGGTCTTCATGCCGATATGCAGCAGCCCCCCCGGTTTCAGCGCCCTTGCCAGTGCCTTCAAGTGCCTTGGCAGGGCAGGGCGGGGCGCGTGCAGCAGACTGAAGTTGGCCCAGATGCCGTCGTAGAGGCCGCACCCGTCGATGTCGTCGAACGTCGCCCGCCAGGCGGTGACGCCGGGCAGGGCGGCGGCCATGGCGACCATTTCCGGCACTGCGTCAACCGCATCGACGCAGAGGCCCGCCGCCGCCATTCGCCCCGCCGCGTGGCCGGGCCCGCAGCCAAGGTCCAGCACCCGCGCGCCGGGCGGCAGCGCGGCAACGAAGGCGGCGAGGTGCCTGTCGCCCTCCAGATCGGCGGTCATGTCGGCATAGGCCCGCGCGCGGGCGCCGTAAACGCCCAGCGTCTCGTCATCGCGGCTCACGCGAGAACCCCGATGGCGAGGCAGGCCAGAACCACAGCCGTCAGCGGCACGCGCAGCCCCATCCACCACTCCGGCGCGACGCCGTAGCGCCAGAACAGCCAGTCGATCGCCAGCAGCCCCGCGAAGCCGGTCATCAGGTAGATGCCCGCGCTGCCCGGCCCGCCGCCGGTGGTGAAGAAGGCCCAGAGCGCCGGGATCACCGACAGGACATACCCCGCCCCGGCCTGCGCGCCTTCGAGCCTGGTGGCAAAGCCCCAGAGCACGCCCGACATGAACGACAGGATGATCGCGCCGTAGAAAAGCATGACATAGGGCCCGGCAAAGCGCGGCCCGATGCTGCGCATCGTCCAGTCGGCGAGGGGCGGGCTGAGCACGGTGATCGCACCCCAGAGGAACGGGATGAGCCCGGCCAGCCCGAGGATCAGGGCCGGGCGGGGGGGCGCGCTCATGCCGGAGTCCTCAGCACGCGGGGCACCTTGAATTCGACGTTCTCGACGGCGGTTTCGACCTGCCGGATGGTCACGTCGTAACGGTCCTGAAGCGCCTCGATCACCTCGCTCACCAGCACCTCGGGGGCCGAAGCGCCGGCGGTGACGCCGATGCTGCGCACGCCGTTGAGCGCGCGCCAGTCGATATCGGCCGCGCGCTGCACCAGCTGGGCATAGGCGCAGCCGGCGCGTGCGCCCACCTCGACCAGACGGCGGGAATTGGAAGAATTGGGCGCGCCCACGACCAGCATCGCGTCGCAATCGGGCGCCATCGCCTTGACCGCCGCCTGCCGGTTGGTGGTGGCGTAACAGATGTCTTCCTTGTGCGGGCCGATGATGGACGGAAAACGCGCCTTGAGCGCCGCGACGATCCCGATCGTGTCATCGACGCTGAGCGTGGTCTGCGTGACATAGGCCAGCGCGCCCTCGTCCTGCACGTCAAGCGCGGCGACATCCGCCTCCGTTTCGACCAGGAGCACCGCGCCGGGGGGCAGCTGGCCCATCGTTCCGACGGTTTCGGGATGCCCCTCGTGGCCGATCATGACGATCTGGAGTCCCGCCTCATGGTGCCGTTCCGCCTCGATATGCACCTTGGAAACCAGCGGGCAGGTGGCGTCGACATAGACCATGTCGCGCGCGCGCGCCTCGGCCGGGACGGATTTGGGCACACCATGGGCGGAAAAGATCACCGGCCGGTCGGCGGGGCACTCGTCCAGTTCCTCGACAAAGACCGCGCCCTTGGCGCGCAGGTCGTCGACCACGTATTTGTTGTGCACGATCTCGTGGCGCACGTAGACCGGCGCGCCCCATTTGGTCAGCGCCATCTCGACGATCTTGATCGCGCGATCCACGCCTGCGCAAAAGCCGCGCGGCGCCGCAAGATGGAGTGTCAGGGGTGGTTTGCTCATGGCTGCGCTCCTCGCCGCGACAGGTAAGGGTTGCGGGCGCGCAGGTCCAGAGGGGATGGCGGAAAAGGGTCGTGCGGTGCAAGGTGGATGCGCACGTGAACTGCGGGTGGGAAGCGGCGGATGCGTTACGATGTGGCAGTGGTCGGTGGCGGCATCCTGGGGCTGGCGCATGCGTGGCATGCGGCGCGTGCAGGCCTGCGGGTGGCGGTGTTCGAGCGCGGCGAGGCGGCCGACGGCGCGTCGGTGCGCAACTTCGGCATGCTCGCCATCGTGGCACAGCGGCCCGGCGCCGAACTGCGCAGCGCGCGCGCCGGGCTGGCCTTTTGGCAGGAAGTTGCGGCGGGCGCGGGGGTCGCGCTCCGGCAGGCGGGGTGCCTCTTTGCCGCGCGCAGTGACGCCGAGATGACGGTTCTGCGCGAATGTGCCGCCGGAGGTGGCGCCGACGGACATGAGATGACGCTGCTGGACGCGGACGCGGCCCACGCGCAGGCGCCCGGGCTGCGGCGCGACGGCGTGCACGGTGCGCTCTGGAGTCCCGAAGCGTGGAAGGTCGACCAGCGCGGCGCGCTGGCTGGCCCGCGCGCATGGCGTGACGTTTCACTTCGGCGCCGAGGTCATCAGCACGGAGGGCGGCGCTGTCGACACCTGGGCAGGGCGCTGCGAGGCCGGACATGTCGTCATCTGCGGGGGCAATGATTTCGCGACGCTCTATCCCGATCACTGGGCGCAGAGCGGCGCGGATACCTGCCGCCTTCAGATGCTGCGCACCGTGCCTCAGCCCGCAAGATGGCGTCTCGATCCCTTCGTCCTGGGCGGGCTCAGCATGACGCGCTACAATGCTTTCGCCGAATGTCCCGGCCTGCCCGCCCTGCGCGCCGAGCAACAGGCGCAGAAGGCCGACGCGGTGGCGCATGGGGTACACGTCATCGTCGCGCAGGAAGAAGATGGCAGTCTCACCCTGGGCGATTCGCATCATTACGGCGCGGACGCGGCCCCGGCGGACCCTGACACCGTCGATGCGATCATCCTGCGCGAAACGCAGGCGTTGATGGATTTGCCGACGCCCGAAATCGCGCAGCGCTGGGTCGGCCATTACGCGCATCATCCGGATGCCGAGTTGCTGCACCTGCGCCCCGAGCCCCGCGTCACTGCCGTGACACTGACCAACGGGCAGGGAATGACCCACGGCTTTACCGTTGCCGCAGGCATCATTGGCGAAATGCAGGCAATCCCCGCAAGGAAACAGGTTAGCCGTGTTCCTCCGGCGCGGTGCTGCCGTCGCCATGCGGCTCCCTCGGGGGGCGGCCGATCACCTCCTTCAGGTCCTCGAGGTCGATGAAGTTGTCGGCCTGGCGGCGCAAATCGTCCGAGATCATCGGCGGGTGGCTGCGGATGGTCGAGACGACCGAGACGCGCACGCCCTTGCGCTGAAGCGATTCCACCAGCGGCCGGAAATCGCCATCGCCCGAGAACAGCACGATGTGATGGACATGCGGCGCCAGTTCCATCGCGTCGACGCACAGCTCGACATCCATGTTGCCCTTGACCTTGCGGCGGCCCTGGCTGTCGGTGTATTCCTTGGCCGGTTTCGTGACCATGGTGAAGCCGTTGTAGTTCAGCCAGTCGACCAGCGGGCGAATTGGGGAATAATCGTCGCTTTCCAGCAGGGCGGTATAGTAGAATGCGCGCACCAGCTTGCCCCGCCGCATGAATTCGGATCGCAGCAGCTTGTAGTCGATGTCGAATCCCAGCGACTTGCCGGCTGCATAAAGATTGGCGCCGTCGATGAAGAGCGCAAGACGCTCGTCCTTGTAAAACATCGAAATATCCTTTCAGCCCGTGGAGGATGCAGGGTAGTCATGCCCGGGGAACGGGCAGAAGCGCTGTCGCATCCGGCAGATTTGCGTCAAGCTTGGTTGCCCAACCCGCGACAGGGCCATCGGGTTCGGTAACAAAGGTGAATGACGTGACGAAACGTGAAAATTTTCTCATCGCGTTGGGCGGAAACCTGCCGTCCGCCGCCGGGGCGCCCGCCGATACCCTCCGGGCCGCACTGAAGGCGCTGGAGGCGGAGGGCGCCGCGTTGGGCGCGGTCAGTCCGTTCTATGCAACCCCCTGTTTTCCCGCGGGGGCCGGCCCCGATTATGTCAACGCCGCCGCCGAGATCCGCCTGGACGCGGCGCCGCGGGAGGTCCTGGACCTGCTCCACCGGGTCGAGGAACGTTTCGGCCGCGAGCGTGTGCGGCGCTGGGGGCGGCGCACGCTGGACCTTGACCTGATCGCGCAAGGCCAGACGGTGCTGCCGAACCCGGAGACGCATGCCGCATGGCGCGACCTGCCGCTGGACGAACAGATGGCCAGCGCGCCGGGCGATCTGATCCTGCCGCATCCGCGCGTGCAGGAGCGGGCCTTCGTGCTGGTGCCGCTGGCCGACATCGCGCCCGACTGGCGCCACCCGGTGCTGCACCGGACGGTGCGCCAGATGCTGGCGGATCTGCCGGACGCCGACCGCGCCGAGGTGCGGCGCCTGTCATAAGCTGCTTGCACATTGCGCCGCGCGGGCATAAGGGAGAGGTTTCTCAAGCCGCTTGACAATCCGGAGGTCTCATGGCCCGCGTAACAACCGAAGACTGCGTCGACAAGGTGCCCAACCGTTTCGAACTGGTGTTGCTGGCCGCGCACCGTGCCCGCGAAATCTCGGCCGGGGGGCCTTTGACGGTGGATCGCGACAACGACAAGAACCCGGTCGTCGCGCTGCGCGAGATCGCAGAGGAAACGCAGCGCGCCGACGATCTGCGCGAGCGGATGATCGAATCGAACCAGACCGAGATCGAGATCGACGAGCCCGAAGAGGACCAGATGGCCCTGCTGATGGGCGGCGAGGCCGACAAGCCCGCCGATGACGACATGTCCGAAGAGCGCCTGTTGCGCGAATTGATGAAGGCGCAGGGTCAGGGCTGAACCCCTTGGCCAGGCGCCGGGCGCTTGGGCGGCGCGACGGGTGCATCACATGATTACCGCCGATGACCTGATCGCGCTGGTGCGCACCTACAACCCCCGCTGCGACGAAGATCTGCTGCGCCGGGCCTATGATTATGGCCTGGCCATGCACGAGGGGCAGACCCGTTACTCGGGCGAGCCCTATTTTTCGCACCCCATCGCCGTCGCCGCCATCCTCGCGCAGCAGCGGCTGGGCGACGCGACGCTTGTCACCGCGCTCTTGCACGACACGATCGAGGATACGCGCGCCTCGTACGCGGCCGTGGCCGACAGGTTCGGCACCGAAATCGCCGATCTGGTCGACGGCGTGACCAAGCTGACCAACCTTCAGCTCAGCTCCAGCGAGACCAAGCAGGCCGAGAATTTCCGCAAGCTGCTGATCGCCATGTCCAAGGATCTGCGCGTGATCCTGGTCAAGCTGGCGGACCGTCTGCACAACATGCGCACGATCAAGGCGATGCGCCCGGACAAGCAGGTGCAGAAGGCGCGCGAGACGATGGAGATCTACGCGCCCCTCGCCGGCCGCATGGGCATGCAATGGATGCGCGAAGAGCTGGAGGATCTCGCCTTCCGCGTCATCAATCCCGAGGCGCGCGCGTCGATCATGCGCCGCTTCATCACGCTGCAGCGCGAATCGGGCGACGTCATCAGCCGCATCACCGCCGACATCCGCAAGGAGCTGAAGAAGGTCGGCATTGAGGCCGAGGTTCTGGGCCGCGCCAAGAAACCCTATTCCATCTGGCGCAAGATGCAGGAAAAGGATCTGGCCTTCTCGCGCCTGTCGGACATCTACGGCTTTCGCATCATCTGCGCCAGCGAAGGCGACTGCTACGCCATCCTTGGCGCGATCCACCAGCGCTGGCGCGCGGTGCCGGGCCGGTTCAAGGATTACATCAGCCAACCGAAATCCAACGGCTACCGATCGATCCATACCACGGTGTCGGGGCGCGACGGCAAGCGGGTGGAGGTGCAGATCCGCACACGCCAGATGCATGACGTGGCCGAGGCCGGCGTCGCGGCGCACTGGTCCTACAAGGACGGCGTGCGGGTCGAAAACCCGTTCGCGGTGGATCCCGCGAAATGGGTCAGCGCACTCACGGACCAGTTCGACGCCGAGGACGATCAGGACTTCCTCGAAGCGGTCAAGCTCGAGATGTATTCCGACCAGGTCTTCTGCTTCACCCCCAAGGGTGACGTGATCAAGCTGCCGCGCGGCGCGACGCCGATCGATTTCGCCTATGCCATCCACACCCGCATCGGCAATGCCGTGGTGGGCGCCAAGATCGACGGCATGCGCGTGCCGCTCTGGACGCGCATCAAGAACGGGCAATCCGTCGATGTCATCACCGCCGACGGGCAGACGCCGCAATCGACCTGGCTCGACATCGCGACGACGGGCCGCGCGAAATCGGCGATCCGCCGCGCCCTGCGCGAACAGGACCGGGGCCGATACATCAAGCTGGGCCGCGAACTGGCCCGCGCCGCGTTCGAGCATGTCGGCAAGCGCTCGACCGACAAGGTGCTGACCACGGCGGCGCGCAACCTGCGCCTCAAGAATGCCGATGCCGTGCTGGCCCGGCTGGGCAGCGCCGAATTGACCGCGCGCGACGTGGTCAACGCCGTCTATCCCGACCTCACCCCGCACGGCGGCGACGAGGTGGGCCGCGACCGCGCGGTGATCGGCCTCGACCCCGGCCAGCGGTTCGAGCGGGCGCGCTGTTGCGAGCCGCTGCCGGGCGAGCGCATCGTCGGCATCACCTTTCGCGGCAAGGGCGTCGTGGTGCATTCCATCGATTGCGATGCGCTGGCGATCTACGAGGACCAGCCCGACCGCTGGATCGATCTGGCATGGCATTCGGGCACCCACGCGGCCGTCTACAGCGTGTCGCTGGACGTCACGATGAGCAACGACGCCGGCGTGCTGGGGCGTATTTGCACCTTGATCGCCGAGTGCAACGCCAATATCTCGGACATGGACTTCGTCGACCGCAAGCCGGATTTCTTCCGCCTGCTGATCGAGGTCGAGCTGCGCGATGCGGAACAGTTGCACAACGTCATCAACGTGTTGGATGCCGACAGCGACGTTGCACAGGTCGAGCGTCATCGCGATGTGGCCCGTGCCTCCGGCAAGGGCGAACTCTGAGGAACGAAAGGCGGCGCGCGTTGGTCTTCAAGCGGCGAGACAGAAGATCCGTCTGGAGGACCGTCGCCGCCGTCTTCTGGCCCAAGGGCGGCTGGACGCGCGCCGCGCGCTACGTCAAGTTCCGCGTCACCCGCCTGCCGGACCCGCCGCACCGCATCGCACGCGGCATCTTCTGCGGCGTCTTCGTCAGCTTCACGCCTTTTTTCGGGATGCACTTCGTCATCGCCGCGCTGCTGGCCAAGATCATGCGCGGCAACATCGTCGCCTCGCTTCTGGCAACATTCGCGGGCAACCCGCTGACGTTTCCGGCCATCGCCGCCAGCGCATTGCAGACTGGGCATTTCATCCTGGGCACCGCCGGATACAAGCCGCAGGAGGTACAGCATTCGCTGGGCGAGAAGATCGTCGGCGCCGGGGCGGACCTGCGGCACAATATCGCCGCCGCTTTCACCGGGCAGGAGGCGCATTGGGACAAGCTGTCGGTATTCTATGACGACGTGTTCCTGCCCTACATGATCGGCGGCATCATTCCCGGCCTGATCTGCGCCGTCGCGGCCTATTACTTTTCGCTGCCGGTGATCCTGGTTTACCAGAAGCGCCGGCAGGCCCGGCTCAAGGCGAAGTGGATCGCGCTCAAGCAGAAGGCGGCGGTGGAGGATGCCAAGTCCGCCGGTGCCAAAGCGTCACAGTCCGGCGGCGGCGGCTGATCCGCGCTTGACGGCGGGCGCGTATGGGGGATTTGTTGGGCCGTGCCTGTCGCGCGCGCGTGCGCGGGCCGCTGCCTGAGAGGGGTACAATGACGGACAGGGCCAAGCTGCGCCTCGGCGTGAACATCGACCATGTCGCCACCTTGCGCAACGCGCGCGGCGGCGAAGCGCCCAGCCCGGTGCGCGCCGCCCTCATGGCCGAGGCGGCCGGCGCCGACGGCATCACCGCGCATCTGCGCGAGGACCGCCGCCACATCGTCGACTCCGATATCGATGCGCTGATGGACGCGCTGAAAACGCCGCTGAATTTCGAGATGGCCGCGACGGACGAGATGCAGCAGATCGCGCTGCGCCACAGACCCCACGCCGTCTGCATCGTTCCAGAAAAGCGCGAGGAACGCACGACGGAAGGCGGGCTGGATGTCGTGCGAGAGGAGGCGCGACTGGCCCGCTTCATCGCCCCGCTGCGCGACGCGGGCAGCCGCGTGTCGATCTTCATCGGCGCCGACGCGCCCCAGATCGAGGCCGCCGCGCGCATCGGCGCCGAGGTGGTCGAACTGCACACCGGCGCCTATTGCGACGCCCATGCCGAGGAACGCTTCATCGCCCGCGACACCGAACTGAACGATCTGCGCGAGATGGCGACATATGCGCATTCGCTGGGGCTCGAGGTGCATGCGGGCCACGGCCTGACCTTCGATACGGTCGCGCCCATCGCCGCGCTGCCCGAGGTGGCCGAGCTGAATATCGGGCATTTCCTGATCGGGGAGGCGGTGTTCATCGGACTGGAGGCCGCAATCGCGGAAATGCGCCGCCGCATGGATGCGGCGCGCTCAGCTACGCCATGAGCGCCATCATGCCGGAATTCGCCAGGCTTGCCATCGCGCCCTTCCTCTATGTGGTGGGCCGTCTTCTGTCGAATTGCTTCTTCCTGGGCCTCGGCGCGCGCAGCGAACCGGATTCGCTGTTCCGCCGCAAGGGCACGGGCAGACCGTGAGGCGCAAGGCGCCGCCCGCGCAGCCATGATCCTCGGCATCGGCAGCGATCTGGCCAATATCGAGCGTATCGCCCGCACGCTCGAGCGGTTCGGCGACCGGTTCCGGAACCGCGTCTTCACCGAAACCGAGCAGCGCAAGGCCGAGGCGCGCGCCGACACGCCCGGCACCTATGCCAAACGCTGGGCCGCGAAAGAGGCATGTTCCAAAGCCCTCGGCACCGGCCTGCGCATGGGCATCGCGTGGAAAGACATGGGCGTGAGCAACCTTCACACTGGCCAGCCGGTGATGGAGGTAACCGGCTGGGCCGCGGACCGGCTGGCGCAGATGACGCCGCCCGGCCATGCGGCCATCATCCACGTCACGCTGACCGACGATCATCCCTGGGCGCAGGCCTTCGTCGTGATCGAGGCGCGGCAAATCGCGCCGATGGCGCCCGCGAGGGGCGACGGCGCGGGTTGACTCGGCCTGCCCCCGCGCCCATGAAGCGGCTCACCTCACAGCACCAATCGCACAGGCGGAGACCGCGCATGGCATCCGAAGCCAAGACAGGCAATCCCATCATCGAGACGATCAAGACCGTGGTCTTCGCCCTCCTGATCGCCGGCATCTTCCGCACGCTGTTCTTTCAGCCGTTCTGGATTCCGTCGGGGTCGATGAAGGACACTCTGCTGATCGGCGATTTCCTCTTCGTCAACAAGATGGCCTACGGCTATTCCTACGCCTCCTGCCCGTCGATCACGCTGGGCCCCATCGACATCGACGCGCGCGACATCTGCGGGTTTCTTGATGGCGACAATACACGGCTTTTCGGCTCCGAACCCGAGCGCGGCGACATCATCGTGTTCCGCCACCCGGTCAATCACAAGGATTTCATCAAGCGCCTGATCGGACTGCCGGGCGACCGTGTGCAGGTCAAGGACGGCGTGGTCCATATCAACGGCACGCCCGTCGCGCTCGAGGATGCCGGCACGTTCGACGAGATCTACGAACTGCAAGGCTCGATGGGCAGCCGTCCGCGCTGCGAGAACGGCGTCGTGGGCGAGGGCGGCACATGCAGCAAGTCGCGCCAGCGCGAGACGCTGCCGAATGGACGAACCCACGACATCCTCAACATCGGCGATCAACGTTCGGACGACACGGGCGTCTTCACGGTGCCGGAGGGGCATTATTTCTTCATGGGCGACAACCGCGACAATTCCACCGACAGCCGCTATCCGCAGACGGTGGGCGGCGTCGGCTTCGTGCCTTACGAGAACCTGATCGGGCGCGCGGGGCGTGTCATCTTCTCCTCGGCGGGCAAGTCCATGCTCTATTTCTGGACCTGGCGGGGGGACCGCTTCTTCAAGAGGCTCGATTGAAGATATCCGCCGATCTCCGGGCCTTCGCGGCGCGCCTCGGGCATGATTTCGCCCGGCCTTCGCTGCTGGTCGAGGCGGTGACGCATCCGTCGATGTCCTCGCCCGGCCGGGCCGACAACCAGCGGCTGGAATTCCTTGGCGACCGGGTGCTGGGCCTCGTCATGGCCGAGGCGCTGCTGGAGCATGACCCCGACGCCGCCGAAGGCCTGCTGGCGCCGCGCTTCAACGCGCTGGTGCGCAAGGAGGCCTGCGCCGCCGTCGCGCGCGAACTCGATCTGGGCGCCGTGCTGAAACTCGGCCGGTCCGAGATGATCTCGGGCGGGCGCCGGAAAGAGGCGCTGCTGGGCGACGCGATGGAGGCGGTGATCGCGGCGGTCTATCTCGATGCGGGTTTCGAGGCCGCGCGCCGCGTGATCATGGCGCATTGGGCGCATCGCATCGCCGCCGTCGAAGCGGACGCGCGCGACGCCAAGACTTCGCTTCAGGAATGGGCGCAGGCACGCGGGCTGGCGCCGCCGCGCTACGAGCAGACCGCCCGCAGCGGCCCGGATCACGCGCCCGTATTCACCATCGTCGCGCGGCTCGAGAACGGCATTGAGGAAACGGCAACCGCCGGCTCCAAGCGTCAGGCGGAACAGGCCGCGGCCAAGGCGCTGCTGGCGCGGCTGCCGGACTGACCCTCTGGGCAAGCGCCCGGCAATCGGGTAGGGCTGAGCCTTGCAAGCACGGGACATGGACACAATGAGCACACGCGCCGGATTCGTCGCCCTGATCGGAGAGCCGAACGCAGGCAAATCCACCCTGCTGAACCGCATGGTCGGCGCCAAGATCAGCATCGTCACGCACAAGGTGCAGACGACGCGCGCGCGTATCCGCGGCGTCGCTATTGAGGGAGAGGCGCAGCTGGTCTTCGTCGACACGCCGGGCCTCTTTCAGCCGCGCCGCAGGCTCGACCGCGCCATGGTCGCCGCCGCCTGGGGCGGCGCCGCCGATGCCGATGTCGTCGTCCTCTTGATCGAGGCGCATCGCGGCGTCACCGAAGGGGTCGGGCGCATTCTCGAAACGCTCCCCGAGGTGACGAAGGGCCGCAAGGTCGCGCTGGCCATCAACAAGATCGACCGCGTTCAATCGTCCGCGCTGCTGGCGCTGACCAAGGACATGAACGACCGCTTTCCGTTTGCCGAGACGTTCCTCATCTCCGCCGAAAAGGGCCACGGCGTGGATGATCTGCGCCGCTGGCTGGCGGGCGAGTTGCCCGAAGGTCCGTGGCTCTACCCCGAGGACCAGATCGCGGATCTGCCGATGCGCACCATCGCGGCCGAGATCACGCGCGAGAAACTGACGCTGCGCCTGCACCAGGAATTGCCCTACCAGTTGACCGTCGAGACGGAGAATTGGGAGGAGCGCGATGACGGCTCCGCCCGGATCGACCAGCTGATCTACGTCATGCGCGACGGCCACAAGGGCATCGTGCTGGGCCGCAAGGGCGAGACGATCAAACAGGTCGGCGCCGCCGCCCGGGCCGAACTGGAGGAATTCCTCGGCCGCCGCGTCCACCTTTTCCTGCAGGTCAAGGTGCGCCCCGGATGGCTGGAGGAGTCCGAGCGCTACCGGGAAATGGGCCTCGATTTCAAGGACGGCAACTGATGCGGCGCCCCATGCTTCATCTTGGCAAAAATACTCGGATTCCCCGGTCTGCCTCATGCGCCTGACGGCGGAATTCTGGGTGCATGCATACCTTGCCCGCCTGCGGGCGCTGGATATTCCGGCCTTCGTCACCGCTCATGGCGACGACACGGCCGGCGCGGTTCTGGTCAAGCTCAACACGCTCGACGGGCGGGCGGCGGCGTATCAGCGCAGCTTCGATCTGATGAGCGGCGCGCGCAAGTGGGACGAGCTGGTTCGCGGCCCCGAAGCGGATGTCGATGCCACAATCGCGCGCCAGCGTGGCTTTGATCCCGATCTCTGGGTCATTGAGGTCGAGGACCGGCAGGGCCGTCACCTGCTGGACCAGCCTGGCCTTGCCGACTGATGCGGGGGCCGTATCATCGGGATGTGCGCGAAAGGGGTGAGCGGGTATGGAATGGCGCGATCAGGGCATCTTGCTGTTGGCGCGCCCGCATGGCGAAAGTTCGGCCATCATCGAGGTGCTGACGCCCTCGCGCGGCCGGCACGCCGGCATCGTGCGTGGCGGCGCGTCGCGGCGGATGGCGCCGATCCTGCAGCCCGGCGCGCAGCTCGACCTGACATGGCGCGCGCGGCTGGAGGACCATCTGGGAAGCTTCACCGCCGAGCCGCTGCGCAGCCGCGCGGCGCTGGTGATGGACGACCGGCTGGCGCTGGCGGGGCTGAACGCGGTGACGTCGCTGCTGCTCTTTTCGCTGCCCGAGCGCGAGGCGCACGAGCCGCTCTACCGGCGCACCGAGACGCTGCTGGACCTGATGGGCGCGCGCGATGTGTGGCCGCTGGCCTATCTGCGCTGGGAAATGGCGCTGCTGCAGGAGCTTGGCTTCGGCCTCGACCTCACGGCCTGCGCGGTGCGCGGGGCGCGCGCGAACGATCTGAGCTACGTCTCGCCCCGCACCGGGCGGGCGGTGTCGCGCGCCGGGGCGGGAGAGTGGGCCGACCGCCTGCTGCCGCTGCCGCCCTGCATGCTGGGCCACGGCACCGCGCCCGATACCGAGATCGCCGAAGGGCTGCGGACTACGGGCCATTTCCTGCACCATCACCTGGCGCCGGAACTGGGGAGCAACCCCCTGCCGGACGCCCGCGCGCGGTTCGTCGAGCGCTTTGCCGCGCGCGTGGCGCGGGACGTGAGCGGGGATTGAGTATTTTCGGGAAGATGAAGGCCCGGAGGCGCGTCATCCTGCAAGCGTGGCGCGGGCGATGAGGTGGAAACGACCGCTGGCATCCTCGCCCACGAGGCTGAGCGCGTCCAGCGTGAAGGGGCGCGGCAGCAGCGGTATGAAGATAGTAGCCAGCGCGGCGCGCGTTTCCTCGGCCTCGGCGCGCGGGCGTTTGCCGGTCAGCGTCATGTGCCAGCGAAAGCACTCCATCACATGCGGATAGCCCCAGCGGCGCAGGTTTTCAGCCTGCGCGGGGCTGAGCGTCCTGTGGTCATGGCGCGCGATCTCTTCCACCGTCGGCGCTGCACGGAAGTGATCGAAGGCGCGGACGGAGGCGGCGGCGAGCGAGGCGAGTGCGGGTGCAGGGCCATCCGGCACCAGCGCGACGAAACGGCCGAGGCAGGCGGGTTGAAGCCCGCTCAGCAGGACCGGCGCCTCTTCGGCGCAGAAGGCGCAGAGAGCCGCGTTGAGCGCGGCCTCGCTCTGGCCGGGGGAGAGGCGGAAGGGCGGCTTGATCGTGGCGTGAAACCCGTAGCGGCGCGGCGCCTCGGTCAGTATCTCCAGCGGGGCGGGCAGGCCGGGAATGGCGGCGCGCCGTGCCGGGACGGTGCCGGCGTCGATGTCCCAGCCCAGCCATTCTGCGCCGAAGCGGGCCAGCGGGCCGGGCGGCGGCGTGTAATAGATGGCGTAGCGGCGGTAGACGGGCATGGCGTGGCTCCGGAAAGGCATGATATGTCGTGCCATATCCCCGGCCGCGCGCCAATATGGCGGCGGCTCTGACACGGAGAATCCCGATGACGGCAACGCCGATCTTTGACGTCCCGCCCGCGCCCTCGGTTGCAATCGCAGGCCGGGCAGGGGCTTTCCCCGTGCGCCGCGTCTTTTGCGTCGGGCGCAACTATGCGGCCCATGCCGCCGAGATGGGCGCCGAGGTGGACCGCGCGGCGCCCTTTTATTTCACCAAATCGGCCCATGCCGTGATCCCGTCCGGGCGCACGATCGCCTATCCGCCGGGCACAAACGACTGTCACTACGAGATGGAGTTGGTCGTCGCCCTCGGCGCGGATGCTTTCGAGGTGGACGAGGCGTCGGCGATGGATGCCGTCTATGGCTATGCCTGCGGGATCGACCTGACCCGGCGGGATCTGCAGGCCGCGGCGAAGGAGGGGCGCAAGCCGTGGGATCTGGGCAAGGACTTCGAGAATTCCGCCATCCTCGGCCCGATCACTTCGGCGGATAGGTTCGGCCAGCCCGGCGCGCAGGCGATCACGCTGGATCTGGACGGGCGGCGGGTGCAGGAGGCGCGGCTGTCGGACATGGTCTGGAGCGTCGCCGGGATCATCGCGCATCTGTCGCGCTTTTACCATCTGGCGCCGGGCGATCTGGTCTTTACCGGCACGCCAGCGGGCGTGGGTCCGGTTGCGCCGGGAAGCGTGCTGAACGGGCGGATCGAGGGACTGGAGCCGGTGACGCTGAGGATTGAAGCTTGAGAGGCCGCCGCGCCTTCCGGGGCGCGGCGGCGGATTTGCTTATCCCAGGAGCCGTCTGGCGATGACCTGCGCCTGTATCTCGGCCGCCCCCTCGAAGATGTTGAGGATGCGCGCGTCGCAGAGGATGCGGCTGATCTTGTATTCCAGCGCGAAACCGTTGCCGCCGTGGATCTGCAGTCCGTTGTCGGCGGCCGCCCAGGCGACGCGGGCGCCCAGCAGCTTGGCCATGCCGGCTTCGACGTCGCAGCGGCGGCCCTGATCCTTTTCCCAGGCCGAGAAGTAGGTCAGTTGCCGGGCGACCATGATCTCGACCGCCATCATCGCCAGTTTTCCGGACACGCGCGGGAAGTCGATCAGCGGCTTGCCGAACTGCTTGCGGTCCTGCGCGTATTGCATCGCCACGTCCAGCGCCGATTGCGCGACGCCGATGGCGCGGGCGGCGGTCTGGATGCGGGCGCTCTCGAATGTCTCCATGAGCTGCTTGAAGCCCATGCCTTCCTCGCCGCCCAGCAGGTTCTCGCCCTTCACATGGAAGCCGTCGAAGGCCAGCTCGTATTCCTTCATGCCGCGATAGCCCAGCACCTCGATCTCGCCGCCCGACATGCCCGTCGTGGGGAAGGGGACCTCGTCGGTGCCGGGGGTCTTCTCGGCCAGGAACATCGACAGGCCGCGGTGGTCGGTGCTGCCGGGATCGGTGCGGGCGAGCAGCGTCATCACATGGGTGCGCGCGGCGTGGGTGATCCACGTCTTGTTGCCGGTGATGCGGTAGTCGTCGCCGTCCTTAACCGCGCGGGTGCGCAGGCTGCCCAGGTCCGAGCCTGTGTTCGGCTCGGTAAAGACCGCCGTGGGCAGGATTTCACCGCTGGCAAGCTTGGGCAGCCACTGCGCCTTCTGCGCATCGGTGCCGCCGCAGATGATCAGCTCGGCCGCGATTTCCGAGCGCGTGCCGAGGGAGCCCACCCCAATATAGCCGCGGCTGAGTTCCTCGGAGACGACGACCATCGACGCCTTCGACAGGCCCAGACCGCCGAACTCCTCGGGGATGGTCAGGCCGAAGACGCCCATCTCGGCCAGCTCCTCGATGATTTCCATCGGGATCAGCTCGTCCTTGAGGTGCCAGTCATGCGCGTGCGGCTCCACCCGGTCAACGGCGTAGCGGCGGAACTGCTCGCGGATCATCTCGAGCTCGTCAGCGAGGCCGGTGCGGCCGACGGTGATCTCGGCGCTGCGTTCCTGCATCAGCGCCACCAGCCGCGTGCGCGCCGCCTGGCTGTTGCCGGTCTGGTTCAGCGCCATGATTTCGGGCGTCGTCAGGCCGCGCATGTCGTCGGGACCAAGGCCGATATCCTGCAGGCGCAGCATTTCGCCCTGGCTCATGGGGATGCCGCCGATGATCTGCGCGAGGTATTCGCCGAACGCAATCTGGTGGATCAGCGCCTCGACTTCGCCGAAATGGCCGGTCTTCTCCAGCCGGTCTGCCCATGCCTGCATCTGGTGCAGAGCTTCGGAATAGGTGGCCAGCCATGCCAGACCATGCGCCGCGCTCTGATGCCGCTCGACCGAGGCGCCGCTGACGCGGCCGCTTTCCGTGACGAGCGTTTTCAGATGCGCGGTCGCGCTGTCCAGAACGGCAGCGACGGGGGGCAGAGCGGCGCGCGTCAGCTCGGTCAGATTGTCCAGAATCACGGTATCGGCCGTCATTTCCATTTGTCCGTCATGGGGCATGGCATCATCCTTTCCAACTTGCAGACCGTCCTAATCATTTCGCAGGTGCAGCGCAACTATCAAGCACTTGCGTCCATCATTTCGGATTTTTTCTTGCGTAATGGCATGTTGCGCCATCGGCTGGGCCCGCTGCGACCCGCGTGGCGCTGCGCTGCGGGAGAAGCGGCGACATGCCGCGAATCGGCGCGTGGATGGAGGCAACGCTGGCGCGCATTTCATGCCCATCGCGCCGCAGGTTGCGGCAAATGCCGGATGCGCCTCTGCAAACTTCTGGTTTTGTTCGCCAATTCTGGCCGTTCATGCGGATTGTGGCCGCTTTTGCGACGCTTCCGCCGCGGTTTGTGTTTCTGTTTCGCTGCTTTCCAACTATAGTTCCGGGCAATGACGCGAAGGCGCAAGACAGTCGGGATGGGGGGATGTCACCGATGATCCGATCGGAATTGATTCAAAAGATTGCCGATGAAAATCCGCATCTTTACCAAAGGGATGTGGAGCGGATCGTGAACACGGTCTTCAACGAGATCACCGATGCCATGGCCGCGGGCAACCGGGTGGAGCTGCGCGGCTTCGGCGCCTTTTCGGTCAAGAAGCGCGACGCGCGCGTGGGGCGGAACCCGCGCACCGGCGAATCCGTTCCTGTAGAAGAAAAACACGTGCCTTTCTTCAAGACGGGCAAGCTCCTTCGGGACCGACTGAACGGAAAGTAAACAATGCGCTATCTCCGCTACGCTTCCATCGCCATCTTCGCGCTGGCCCTCATTCTCATCGCGCTGGCGAACCGCGTGGTGGTGCCCGTGCGGCTGGTCCCGCCGGAGCTGACCGGCCTGACCGCGCTCAGCCCCGGATATCAGGTGCCGCTGTTCGTCGTGATCTTCGGCGGTATTCTGGCGGGTCTGATCCTCGGCTTCATATGGGAGTGGATCCGCGAGGCCGGAGAACGCGCCGCCGCGGCCCGGCAGACGCGCGAAATGGCCCGGATGCGCGCGGAAATAAATCGCCTCAAGCGTGACAAGCACGCGGGCAATGACGAGGTGCTGGCGCTGCTCGACAACGGCCGCTAGACCGCCATGACAAGCAATATCCGGATCAAGATGTGCGGCCTGTCACGGCCCCAGGACGTTGCAGCTGCGGCCGCTGCGGGGGCGCAGTATGTCGGCTTCGTCTTCTTTGCCCCGTCGCCCCGCAACCTCGGCCTCGACGCCGCCGCCGCGCTGGCGCTGGCCACGCCGGCCGGCATCGCCAAGGTCGCGCTGACGGTGGACGCGGACGATGCGCAGCTCGATGCGCTGACCGGCACGGTGCCCCTCGACATGCTGCAGCTGCACGGTGCCGAGTCGCCTGCGCGCGTCGCGCAGATCAAGGCGCGCTATGGCCTGCCCGTGATGAAGGCGGTCGGCATCGCGGAGGCCGCCGATCTGGCGCAGATCGACGTTTACGCGCGTGTGGCCGACCAGTTGCTGATCGACGCCAAGCCGCCCGCGGGTGCGCCGCTGCCTGGCGGGAACGCCTTGCCCTTCGACTGGACGCTGATCGCCGGGCGCCGCTGGCCGTTGCCCTGGATGCTGGCCGGCGGGCTGACGCCCGAAAATGCCGCCGAGGCGGTGCATCGCACCGGCGCGCGCCAGCTCGACGTCAGCTCGGGGATCGAGAGCGCGCGGGGCGTCAAGGACGCTGCGCTGATGCAGGCCTTCGCGAAGGCCGCGCGCGGCTGACGTCACGCCCTTTTCGCTGGAAAACCCCGGCGCCCTCCCATATTCACGGGCAGAGGCGCAGGATGGAGAGGCCCCCGATATGAACGATCTATTCAACTCTTTCATGACCGGCCCGGACGAAAGGGGCCGTTTCGGCGACTTCGGCGGGCGCTTCGTGTCCGAGACGCTGATGCCGCTGATCCTGGAGCTGGAAGAGCAGCATGAATACGCCAAGACCGACGACAGTTTCTGGGCCGAGATGCAGGACCTCTGGACCAACTACGTCGGGCGCCCCAGTCCGCTATATTATGCCGAGCGGCTGACGCAGCATCTGGGCGGGGCCAAGATCTATCTCAAGCGGGACGAGCTCAACCACACCGGCGCGCACAAGATCAACAACGTGCTGGGGCAGATCATCCTTGCCCGCCGCATGGGCAAGAGCCGCATCATCGCCGAAACCGGGGCCGGCCAGCATGGCGTCGCCACCGCCACCGTCTGCGCGAAATTCGGGCTGAAATGCGTGGTCTACATGGGCGCGCACGATGTCGAGCGCCAGAAACCCAACGTCTTCCGCATGCGTCTTCTGGGGGCCGAGGTGGTGCCGGTCACGTCCGGGCGCGGCACGCTCAAGGATGCGATGAACGACGCGCTGCGCGACTGGGTGACGAATGTGCGGGACACGTTCTATTGCATCGGCACGGTCGCCGGGCCGCACCCCTATCCCGCCATGGTCCGCGACTTCCAGAGCATCATCGGCAAGGAGGCGCGCGAGCAGATCATGGCCGCCGAAGGGCGCCTGCCGGACACGATCATCGCCGCCATCGGCGGCGGCTCGAACGCGATGGGCCTGTTCTATCCCTTCCTCGACGACAAGGAGGTGAACATCATCGGTGTGGAGGCCGGCGGCAAGGGCGTCACCGAAAAGATGGAGCATTGCGCCTCGCTGACCGGCGGGCGCCCCGGCGTCCTGCACGGCAACCGGACCTACCTGCTGCAGGACGATGACGGGCAGATCCTCGAAGGTTATTCGATCTCCGCAGGGCTCGACTATCCCGGCATTGGCCCCGAGCATAGCTGGCTGCACGAGATCGGCCGCGCGCATTATGTTGCCATTACCGACAAGGAGGCGCTGGAGGCGTTCCAGTTGAGCTGCGCGAAGGAGGGGATCATCCCGGCGCTGGAGCCGAGCCATGCGCTGGCGCACGTGATGAAGATCGCGCCGGATCTGCCGAAGGATCACATCATCATCATGAACATGTGCGGCCGCGGCGACAAGGACATCTTCACCGTCGCCAAGCATCTCGGCTTCGGCATGGAAGAGGACGACTGAACCCGCGGCGCCTGCGGCCGCCGTGGGATTCGAGTATTTTTGCCAAGATGAAGACATCGGTCCACCCCACCGCCCGACACTCGCCTGGCGGAAAGGGCGGCGGGGCTTCACCTTGGGCGGTCATCGGCTCTCCAGCCTGTACCGCAGCGTCGAGAGTTGCGCGTTAAGGTTAATGTCGGGTAAACGCGCCTCTTCATCTTTGAGAAAAATAATCTAATCCGGCGGCGGCTATCCACGCCGTCCTCAACGTGTGGGCACAGGCTCGTCGCCGCGATAGTCGTAGAAGCCGCGCCCGGATTTGCGGCCCAGCCAACCGGCCTCGACATATTTGGTCAGCAGCGGGCAGGGGCGGTACTTCGTATCGGCCAGCCCGTCATGCAGGACGTTCATGATGGCAAGGCAGGTGTCGAGCCCAATGAAATCGGCCAGCTCCAGGGGGCCCATGGGATGGTTGGCGCCCAGCTTCATCGACTGGTCGATGGAGCGGACGTTGCCGACGCCCTCGTAAAGCGTATAGACCGCCTCGTTGATCATCGGCATCAGGATGCGGTTGACGATGAAGCCGGGAAAGTCCTCGGCCGAGGCCGCGGTTTTACCCAGGTTTTCCACCACCTTGAGGCATGCATTGTAGGTGTCCGCGTCCGTGGCAATGCCGCGGATCAGCTCGACCAGGCTCATCACCGGAACCGGGTTCATGAAGTGAAACCCCATGAATTTTTCGGGCCGGTCGGTGCGGCTGGCAAGGCGCGTGATCGAGATCGACGAGGTGTTCGAGGTCAGGATCGTGTCCGGCTTGAGATGCGGCAGAAGATCCTCGAAAATCGCCTGTTTGACCGTCTCGCGTTCGGTCGCGGCCTCGATCACCAGGTCGGTCCGGCCCAGATCCGTCAGTTTCAGCGTCGTGGCGATACGGCCGAGAGCGCCGTTCATGTCGGCTTGGCTGATCTTCTCGCGGCTGACCTGGCGCTCAAGATTGTGGCGCATGATCTGCATCGCGCGGTCCAGCGCCTCCTGGCTGACATCGGTCAGCAGCACCTCGTATCCGGCCAGCGCCATGACATGGGCTATCCCGTTGCCCATCTGGCCTGCGCCGACGACGCCGATTGTCTGGATGTCCATATGACTGCCCCATCTGGTGGTTTGGCGCACAATAGGCCCCGCCGCCGGGGGGCCGCAAGGGGCGGAGGGGGCGGAATGGCGGCTAAACTTTGCGCCAAAATCACCATTTAGCAATTTCTAAAGGGATTGGAGTGATTCTCGGCCTTGGGTGAACTGAATGGTGGGTGCTATGGCCTTTGAAAAACTGGGGGCGCAGCCTCTTGACTACATGCCGTGCCGGTATGGCACGTCGAAATTGCTGTTCCGCGGTCCAAAGCGGCGTCTGGCCGGGCGGTATGCCGCGTTTCTCGGCGGAACGGAAACCTACGGGAAATTCATCGAGACGCCGTTTCCGGCGCTTGTCGAGGCGCAGAGCGGACTGCCCTGTGTCAATCTGGGATGGCCCAATGCGGGGCTGGATGTGCTGGTAAACGATACCGAAATGTTGCGCGCGGCGTCGCGTGCGGCCGTGACGGTGCTGCAGGTGCCGGGCGCGCAGAACCTGTCGAACCGGTATTTCTCGGTGCATCCGCGCCGCAACGACCGTTTCGTGCAGGCGTCGCCGCTGCTGCGTGGCATGTTCGGCGATGTGGACTTCACGCAGTTTCACTTCACAGGGCACATGCTGCGGCATCTGTTGCAGGCATCGCCGCAGCGGTTCGAGGTGCTGAGGGACGAATTGCAGACCGCGTGGGTGGCGCGCATGTCGTTGTTGCTGCGTCGGATCGAGGGGCCGGTGATCCTGCTGTGGCTGTCGGCGCACATGCCGGAGCCGCGCGCGGACGAGCCGGAAATCGGCGACGATCCGGCCTTCGTGACGCAAGACATGCTGGAAAAGGTGAGGCCGCACGCACACGCCATTGTCGAGGCGACGATCACGCCATCGGCACGGGCGGCCGGAACGGCCGGCATGGTCCATTCCGAATTCGATGCGAACATGGCCGCAGAGCTGCCCGGCCCTGCCGCGCACGAGGAGGTGGCGGCGCACCTGCTGCCGCTTCTCCGGCGCTACGCGGAGCCGTAAAAAAAGGCCCGCCATCCGGTGGCGGGCCTTGATGCTAGAAGCTGAAGCGACAGCGTCAGCGAAGCTTTTCGGTCAGTTCCGGCACGGCCTCGAACAGGTCGGCGACAAGGCCGTAATCGGCAACCTGGAAGATCGGCGCCTCTTCGTCCTTGTTGATCGCGACGATGATCTTGCTGTCCTTCATCCCGGCGAGGTGCTGGATCGCCCCCGAAATGCCGACGGCGACGTAGAGATCCGGCGCGACGACCTTGCCAGTCTGGCCGACCTGCCAATCGTTCGGCGCGTAGCCCGAATCGACTGCCGCGCGCGACGCGCCGACAGCGGCGCCGAGCGCATCGGCCAGCTTTTCGATCATGGCGAAGTCGTCCTTGCTGCCGACACCGCGGCCGCCGGAGACGACGACACCGGCCGAGGTCAGCTCGGGGCGGTCGGATGCGGCGACCTTGTCCTCGACCCATTCGCTGAGGTCCGGATTGCCGGCCGCCGAGATCGTCTCGACCGAAGCCGAGCCGCCCTGTTCGGCGGCGTCGAAGGTCGAGGTGCGGATGCTGACCACCTTCTTGGGATCGGTCGACTTGACGGTCTGGATCGCGTTGCCCGCGTAGATGGGCCGCTCGAACGTGTCGCCATCGACGACGCCGGAGACATCGGAGATCACCATCACATCGAGCAGCGCGGCAACGCGCGGCAGCACGTTCTTCGCGTCGGTCGTGGCGGGAGCGACGATATGCTCGTAATCGCCCGCGAGCGACACGATCAGCGCGGCGGTGGGCTCGGCCAGGCGGTGGCCCAGCGACGGGTCCTCGGCAACCAGCACCCTGGACACGCCGGTAATCTTGGCAGCCGCTTCGCCCGCGGCGGCGGCAGAGGCGCCGCAGCAAAGCACGGTCACGTCGCCCAGCTTGGCGGCCGCGGTGACGGCCTTGGCGGTGGCGTCCAGCGCCAGTTCGCCATCAGTGACTTCGGCAAGGAGAAGAACAGCCATTATACAGCCCCCGCTTCTTTGAGTTTCGCAACCAGTTCGTCCACGGAGCCGACGATTTCGCCGGCCTTGCGCGTCTCGGGCTCTTTGGTGCCGGTGACCGTCAGGCGCGGCGTGACGTCGACGCCGTAATCGTCAGCGGTTTTTTCATCCAGCGGCTTTTTCTTGGCCTTCATGATGTTGGGCAGCGAGGCGTAGCGCGGCTCGTTCAGGCGAAGATCGACGGTGACGATGCTGGGCATCTTGACCTTGATCGTCTGAAGGCCGCCATCGACCTCGCGCGTGACCAGCGCATGATCGCCCTCGATGTCCAGCTTGGAGGCGAACGTGCCCTGCGACCAGCCCAGGAGCGCCGACAGCATCTGGCCGGTGGCATTCATGTCGTTGTCGATCGCCTGCTTGCCCGCCAGCACCAGGCCGGGCTGCTCTTCGTCGATGATCGCCTTGAGGATCTTGGCGACGGCGAGCGGCTCGATATCGGTGTTCACGTCGTCGGAGGCGACGACGAGGATCGCGCGGTCGGCACCCATGGCGAGGGCGGTGCGCAGCGTTTCCTGCGCCTGCTTGACGCCGATGGAGACGGCAACGACCTCGTCGGCCTTGCCCGCTTCCTTGAGGCGGATCGCCTCCTCGACGGCGATTTCATCGAAGGGGTTCATCGACATTTTGACATTGGCAAGATCGACACCGCTTCCGTCCGCCTTGACGCGCACTTTCACGTTGTAGTCGATGACGCGCTTGACCGGCACGAGCACCTTCATTGGCATAATCTCCTCGAATTTACGAAAAGCCGCGCGGCGACCTTTCTGAAACGCTTCCACTGGCGTTGATACATAAAGGAGGGCAGGGAAAACAGCGTAAAATCGTCACGTTCGGCGGTGGTCGCGGCGCGGTGTTCAGGAAATGGCGGAATGCGTTTCCTTTCAAAGGATTAGCCGCTGCAAACCTGCCGTTCCGGGCCGAGGCCTTGCGCGTCCGCTTGCCAGTCCACCTGGCGGCCCGCCGCGTTCAGCGGTTTGCGCCCGGAACCCACAACACGTCGTCCTTGCCGCTGTCATTGGCCATGCGTCCGGCGACGAACAGCCAGTCGCTCAGGCGGTTGAGGTATTTCATCGCCGCCGGGTTGACCGTCTCCATCCGGGCCAGATCGGTCGCGCCGCGCTCGGCCCGGCGGCAGACGGTGCGGCACAGGTGTAGATGCGCGGCCAGTGCGGTGCCGCCGGGCAGGATGAAGCTGCGCAGCGGCTCCAGCGACTTGTTCATTGCGTCGATCTCGGCCTCCAGCCGGTCGACCTGCGCTTCGGCGACGCGCAGCGGCGGGTATTCCGCCTTGGCGTCCTTTTCCATTTCGGGGCGGCAGAGGTCGGCGCCGAGATCGAACAGGTCGTTCTGGATGCGCGCCAGCGCCTCGTCCGTGCCGGCGGTGGCGTGCAGCCGCGCGAGGCCGAGGGTGGAGTTCAGCTCGTCCACGGTGCCATAGGCGCTGACGCGGGCGGAATGCTTGTCGACGCGGCTGCCGTCGCCGAGCGCGGTGGTGCCGGCATCGCCGGTGCGGGTATATATCTTGTTGAGAACGACCATGGATCAGGGGCCTCCATACTGTTTGCGGATGGTGACAAAGGCGAGAATGAGGCCGACGGCGATGAATTGCGCGATGATGCGCCAACGCATGTATTTGTTCGCGCGTTTGCCGTTGTCCGCGCCCTCCTTGCCGAAGGTGCTGATGCCCAGGGCCAGAATCACGGCCACGGCAAGACATGCGGCGGCGACGATCAGGAATAGCGGATCATTCAGCATCGGGGTCTCCGGATTTGCTCTGCCGCCGGATGTAGACCTGTTGGCGGCGAAAGCGAAACGAAAAAAACCGGCGCGGTGCCGGCGCGGCGTCAGGCGCGCGACAGGATCCAGTCGAGCGCGCGGGTCGGCAGGATGCGCCGCAGCGTGCCCATCGCGTGGGTCGGCAGGGTGACGTAGTAGCGTGCGCGCGGGCGGCGCGCCTCGACCGCATGGACCAGCCTGGCCGTGACGGCGGAGGGCGGCAGCTCGAACCGGTCGGGTCCCGACGAGGCATAGAGCCGCGTGCGCAGCCGGTCGCGATAATCGGCCGCGCGCGCGGAGTTTTCCCAGTCGATCCAGCGCTCGAAATGCGGGATGGAGTTTTGCCGGATGCGCGACGTGACCGGCCCCGGCTCGATCAGGCTGACATGGATGCCGGTGCCGCGCAGCTCGATCCGCATCGTGTCGGTCAATCCCTCGACGGCGAATTTGGTGGCGTTGTAGGCGCCGCGCCAGGGCAGCGTGATCAGCCCCAGCACCGAGGAACACTGCACGATCCGCCCGTGGCCTTGCGCGCGCATCACCGGGATCACGCGGCGGGTCAGGTCGTGCCAGCCGAAGAAGTTGGTCTCGAATATCTCGCGCAGCGCGCCTGTCGGCACATCCTCGACCAGTCCGGGACACGCGTGGGCGCCGTTGTTGAAGAGCGCGTCGAGCCGCCCGCCGGTCGCCTCCAGCACCTCGGCCAAGCCGGCCGCGATGCTGGCCGGGTCGGCATAATCTATCAGGGCGCTGTCCAGACCTTCGGCGCGCAACCGGTCGCAATCTTCGGTCTTGCGGCAGGCGGCGAATACGCGCCATCCGCGTGCCGCCAAACCGTGCGCCGCGTCATATCCGATCCCGGAGGAGCATCCGGTGATCAGGATGCTGCGGCCATGGCCGCGCGTGTCATTATTCAATTCAGGAAAACCTCAGTTGGCCGCGGTCACAAGCCAGTCCGCCATCCAGCCGATACGCCCTGTTTCGAGGTCGCGCAACTCGACCCAGGCACCGCGCCGGTCCAGCACCTCGACCTGCGTGCCCAGCGACAGCTGGTCGACCGCGGCAAAATCCGTCCCGGGCCCACTGCGCATGTTGGCGCGGCTACCCTTGACCTGCCGGATGTCGGCGGGCTGCTGCTGCGTGACCAGCGCCTGCTGGATGGGAAGACGGCCGACATCCTGAACCAGCGTCTCGGCGCTGAACGTGCCGATACGCTCGATCGGGCGCTGCGCGATGGCGCTTCCGCCGTTCAGGGGCCGGTCGAGGGAGGCGAGGGAAATTTCGAACCCGTCATGGGCATCGCTGTCGATGCCCGCAGAGCGCACGGGGACGGTGTCTGCCGCGGGCGGCGTTTCTTCTGCCTGATCTGCGGCGGCGGGAACCCCTTCAGCGATGGCCGGTGCCTCGGCTTCGGCCAGCCGAGTCTCGCGCAGCGGGGAGGGCGCGGGGGCGAAGATCGGTGTGTTCCGCATCACCACCTGAAGCGACCCTTCGGCAGGCGCGTAATCCGCGCCGCCGCTCAACTGATAGAACGCGAAGCCCAGAAAGCCGAAGCTGATCAGTATGAAGCGCCACATGTAAAATCCCCCGTCGCAGTGGTCGTCCAAGCGGCCGCGTCACCGGGCAGGCGTCGATATTATCACGATTCGCACATGCCGGGCGGCCAAAACCTTGGCTATGGCGCCGACTGCCGCTTTACGTGCATGGGCGCCACGGCTATGAGGCGTTCCATGAGCGACCAGACAGACGATCCCTCCGTGCCTTCGGGCGACATGCCGCAGGCGGTTGCCGAAACGCTGCGCCGCGCCATTGGCGAGCGCTACCTGACCTATGCGCTCAGCACGATCATGCACCGCGCGCTGCCCGATGCGCGTGACGGTCTCAAGCCGGTTCACCGCCGCATCCTCTATGCAATGCGCGAACTGCGGCTAAGTTCCACCGGGGGCTTCAGAAAGTCGGCCAAGATCTCCGGCGATGTCATGGGTAACTACCACCCGCACGGCGACGCCGCGATCTACGACGCCATGGCGCGGCTCGCGCAGGATTTCGCGATGCGCTACCCGCTGGTCGACGGGCAGGGCAATTTCGGCAATATCGACGGCGACAACCCCGCCGCCGCACGCTATACCGAGGCGCGCATGACCGCCGCCGCCGAGGCGCTGCTGGACGGGCTGGCCGAGAACGCCGTCGATTTCCGCGACAACTATGACGGCACGCTGACCGAGCCGGTCGTGCTGCCCGCGAGTTTCCCGAACCTTCTGGCCAACGGCGCGTCCGGCATCGCGGTGGGCATGGCGACGAACATCCCGCCCCACAACATCGCCGAGCTGATCGACGCCTGCCTGCACCTGATCAAGGTGCCCGACGCGCGCGACGACACGCTGCTGAACTTCGTGCCCGGCCCGGATTTCCCTACGGGGGGCGTCATCGTCGAGCCGCGCGAGAGCATCGCGCAGGCCTACCGCACCGGGCGCGGCGCCTTCCGGCTGCGCTGCAAATGGGAGGTCGAGGATCTGGGCCGCGGCCAGTGGCAGATCGTCGTCACGGAAATTCCCTATCAGGTCCAGAAATCGCGCCTGATCGAAAAGGTCGCCGAGGTCATCCAGACCAAGAAGATCCCGATCCTGGCCGATGTGCGCGACGAGAGCGCCGATGATGTGCGCATCATCCTCGAGCCGCGCAGCAAGAACGTCTCGCCCGATCTGCTGATGGGCATGATGTATCGCAACTCGGACCTCGAAGTGCGATTCTCGCTCAACATGAACGTGTTGATCGACGGAGTTACACCGAAAGTCTGTTCAATGAAGGAGGTGCTGCGCGCCTTCCTCGACTTCCGGCGCGACGTGCTCCAGCGCCGGTCGCTGCACCGGATGGAGAAGATCGATCATCGGCTGGAGGTTCTGGAGGGGCTGATCGTCGCCTTCCTCAACCTCGACCGGGTGATCGACATCATCCGCTATGACGAGGCGCCGAAGGCCGCGCTGATGCGCGAGGACTGGGGGCGGGACTTCATCCGCGCCACGTCCGAGGACGATTACGTGCCGCCGGCCGAGGGGGGCGCGGACGGGCTGACCGATTTGCAGGCCGAATCGATCCTCAACATGCGCCTGCGCAGCCTGCGTCGGCTTGAAGAGATCGAGCTGCTGAAGGAGCAAGCCGCCCTCATGGAAGAGCGCGCGGGGCTGGAGGATCTGCTGGAGCATCCCGAATTGCAGTGGAACGCGGTCGCGGACCAGCTGCGCGAGGTCAGGAAGACCTTCGGCAAGACTTCCCCCGGCGGTGCCCGCCGCACCCGGTTCGCCGAGGCGGGCGAGGTGGAGGATGTGCCTCTTGAGGCGATGATAGACCGCGAGCCGATCACGGTGGTCTGCAGCCAGATGGGCTGGATCCGCGCCATGACCGGCCATGTCGATCTGAACCGCGAGCTGAAGTTCAAGGACGGCGACGGTCCGCGCTTCATGTTCCACGCCGAGACGACCGACCGGCTGCTGGTCTTTGCCGGCAACGGGCGGTTCTACACGATCCCGGCGGCCAACCTGCCCGGCGGGCGCGGCATGGGCGAGCCCTTGCGCCTGATGGTGGATCTGCCGAACGAGGCCGAGATCGTCGATATCCTGATCCACAAGCCCGGCCGCAAGTTGCTGGTCGCGTCGTCGGCGGGCGACGGGTTCATCGTGCCCGAGGACGAGGTCCTGGCCCAGACGCGCGGCGGCAAGCAGGTGCTGAACGTACGCGCCCCCGCCCGCGCAACCGTGTGCAAGCCGGTGGCCGGTGATCACGTCGCCGTCGTCGGGGAAAACCGCAAGGTGCTGGTCTTTGCCCTGTCGGAACTGCCCGAAATGGGACGTGGCAAGGGTGTCAGGCTGCAGAAATACAAGGATGGCGGGCTGAGCGATGCCACCACCTTCCGCCCTGAGGACGGTCTGACATGGCGCGACCCGGCCGGGCGCACCCGGACCGAGACGGCGCTGGACGAATGGACCGGCAAGCGTGCCGGTTCCGGCCGCATGGCGCCGCGCGGGTTTCCGCGGGACAACAGGTTCAACGGATGAGGTTCGGCCGATAACAGGCCGGTTCCAAGGGTAAATCTTCCCCGAAAGGCGACTTACGCCAGCCGTTCCCCTTCGATCGGCTCTGCCTGAAGCCAGACGCCGCCCTGGGGCCGCAGCGTCAGGATCATCACCGGGTCTGGATCGCGCCCCTCGACCGGAGTGAAGCGGAAGCGGCCCAGAAGCGTGGCAAGGACGATGACCACTTCCTGAAGCGCGAAACTGGCGCCGATGCAGATGCGCGGCCCGTCGCCGAAGGGCAGGTAGGCGTAGCGCCGGACGTCCTTGCGGTTTTCGAACCGCTCGGGCCGGAACGCGTCCGGATCCTCCCAAAGCTGATGATGCCGGTGCAGCGCATAGATCGGCACGATGACCGTATCGCCGCGCCGGACCTGCCGGCCGCAGAGCGTGTCGTCCGCCATCGCCGTGCGCGAGATCATGGCGGCGGGCGGGTAAAGGCGCAGCGCCTCGTCCGCGATCTGGCGGATATAGGGCAGGCGCGCCACGTCCTCTCCGGTGGCGGCGCGGCCGCCGCAGACCTCCCTTACCTCGGCGCGGGCCTTGTCCTGCACACGCTGGTCGAATGCGCAGAGGTAAAGCGACCAGCCCAGCGTCAGCGCGGTCGTCTCGTGCCCCGCGACAATGAAGGTCAGCAGGTTGTCGCGCAGCTCGGCCGTGTTCATGCGGCGCTTCGTCTCGGGGTCCTCGCCCTCCAGCAGCAGGTCCAGCAGGTCGGGCACGCCCTGCGGTCCGCGCCGGCGCCGCGCCTCGACCGCGTCATCGGCGACCGCCTTCATCTGCTTCATCGCGGCGCCCGAAACCATGCGGCCGGGGCGCGGCACCCAGTCGGGCAGGCCGAGAATGTCGAAGAGCGAGATTTTCCCCGCCTCAGCGATATAGGCGTCGATGGCGCCATGCACCGCATCCGAATCAAAGGCGCCGCCGCCGGAGAACGTGACCTCGCTGATCACGTCGAAAGTGGTGCGCACCATGTCCTCGGCGACGTCGACGGCGCGCGATCCTGCCGTCGCGATCCGGTCTGCGCTACGCTCCGCTGCCGCCGTCATGATGGGCGCGAGGTTCATCACGTTGCGATGCGAAAAGACCGGCGCGACCGCGCGCCGCTGCCAGCGCCAATGCGCGCCCTCGGCGATGAAGAGGCTTTCGCCGATGGCCGGCTTCAACAGGTTCTTCGTGACCAGCGACTTGGGGTAATTCCCCTCGTTCTCCAGCAGCACGCGGCGCAGCGCGCCGGGATCCATTACCATGTGCCAGCGCTTGCCGGTGCGGCCTGACACCATCGGCTGGCGCGTCGCGAGGTCGGGAATGATGCTCAGCACGTTGCGCCGTGCCGCCCGCAGGCTGCCAAAAATTCCCATCGGCTGCGTGACCAGCGGCACGCGGACGGGCAGGGCAGGAGGATCATGGTGCATCATGAGGGGAATATAGGCGCACGGCCCGCCCCGGCAAACCGTTGCGGTCGCGGCGGCACTGCGCTATCGCGTCGGGGTCTGCCTGTTTTGTGAACCTGCCGGGGATCGCCGCCCATGCTTCGCCTTTTCGCCCTCATGGCCGGTCTGCTGGCCGCCGCCTGCACCAATCCGAACGATCTGGACAGGGCGCCGGTGCCGCTGGGCGATTTCAAGCTGGCGCACAACATCGTCGTCGCGCCGAACCTGACCAAGGGTCCGCTGTCGCGCGATGCCTCCACCGAGGAATGGACCGCCGCGATGCGGCAGGCGATGGACGAGCGATTCCGCCGCTATGACGGCGACCGGCTCTATCATCTGGGCATCTCGCTTGAAGGGTACGTGCTGGCCATGCCGGGCGTGCCGGTCGTCGCGTCGCCCAAATCCGCGCTGATCCTGAACGTCACTGCCTGGGACGATGCCGCCGGCAGCAAGCTGAACGAAGAGCCCGAGCAGATCATCGTCATCGAATCCTTCTCCGGCGAAACGATCCTGGGGTCCGGCCTGACACAGTCGAAAGAGCAGCAGATGACGAACTTGACGCGCAATGCGGCCAAGCTGATCCAGAACTGGCTGGAGCGTCAGAAGTATCAGGAGGGTTGGTTCGGCGGCCCCGCAGCGGACAAGAAGCCGGCGCAGGTGGCGGCCAAACCGGCCACGGCCGTTCCCGCCTTCGAGACCGGAGCGTAGAGGCGCAGCTTTTGCCGCACACGCGCGATTGATGGCTTGATTCCCGGCCGGAGGTCGCGTAATCGGTGCCCCACGTTAGGGGTATAGCTCAGCTGGTAGAGCGACGGTCTCCAAAACCGTAGGTCGCGGGTTCGAGCCCTGCTGCCCCTGCCAAATCCTCGCAAGACCGATCGGAATGTTCGCGGCGGAGCGGCCATCGTCCGGTTGCAGAGGGTTTCTCCGGCCACGATTGACGCCATATCGCGGCCACATTTGGTTCAGACCGACACAAAATTGTCATGGTTGCCACATTTTCGCCCCATTCCGGCTGCACAAGTGACAACTGTACGAGTTGCGCCGTTCCATATGGACCGGATTCGCGTGGGGGCGCGGAACTAGGGTGTTGTTGCCATGATATATTTGGATGATCTGACGTCGCCGTACGTCTATTTGCACGACTTGCGTCCCGCTGTGCGGCTTACGCCGCTGCAATCGCGTCCGCCGAAGATGACGGAGGCGCAGATCGCCGACGCGATTGCCAGAACCTTGGCCGAAGATCGGCAGGTCCGGGCGCGCGCCGCGCTTCCCGACATCGTGTCTCAGAACGAACTGCTGTGCCCCGCTGGGCGCACTGCCCGCGCCAGCGCGCAGGACGCGGCGGAGGGGCGGCCCCCCACGCGTGCTGGCGCGGGCCGGATGGCGGTGGCGCTGGCAGGCGTCTTTCACCGGCTGCATGCGCGGAGCCCGGACCGGGCGGAGCGGTTCCGGGCGGGTGTCGATCGGGTTGCGACGGCGCTCGACGCGTTGCTGGACCGGCTGCTCGAACGCTGGACCACCGCGCTCTACATGCCCGATTTCAGCCGCGAGGCGCTGCTGGGCGATATGCCGGACAGCCGGCCCGACCCCTTCGTGCGTCTCGCCGCCGAGGCGCGCGGCCGCTGAGCGCCGCGGCGCAAGCACCCTTGATTTCGCCGCGCCCGGCGCGTATGTGCGCCCTCGACGGGTCTGCGCCGCGCAGGGCCAAGGTTAGCAAAAGAAGGCAGCGCATGGCACGCACCAATCCGCTTCAGTTCGTTCAGCAGGTCCGCTCCGAGGTGTCCAAGGTCGTCTGGCCGACGCGCCGCGAGGTGCTCTTGACGACTGTCATGGTGTTCATCATGGCGACCCTGACGGCGATTTTCTTTGCGCTCGTGGATCTCGGCATTCGCAGCGGGTTGCAGGCGGTTCTGAACATTTTCGGCTGAGCCGGGCGCTGGGGTCGGACCAAACGGCATCCCGCCCCTTGAAACCCGCGGCGATGCCGGGTAATTGCACGACAATTCTACAGGGTGGCGCGCGGCGAATCGAGCCCCGCGCCGATTTTGTTTGTCAGACGTCCGGCTGATGCGGCGCCCGCAGGGCGCGGCGGGCAGGACAGAAATCACGGCGGATGGCGCCGAATGAAACAGGGAATGGCTCAGCATGGCAAAGCGGTGGTACTCGGTGAGCGTTCTGTCGAATTTCGAGAAGAAGATCGCCGAGCAGATCAGGACAGCGGTTGGCGAAAACGGCCTTGAGGACGAGATCGACGAGGTTCTGGTCCCGACCGAGGAGGTGATCGAGGTGCGCCGCGGCAAGAAGGTCACGGCCGAGCGCCGCTTCATGCCCGGCTATGTTCTGGTGCACATGGAGATGTCCGACAAGGGCTACCACATGATCAACTCGATCAACCGCGTCACCGGCTTTTTGGGCCCGCAGGGCCGCCCGATGCCTATGCGCGATGCCGAGGTGCAGGCGATCCTGGGCCGAGTGCAGGAGGGCGAGGAAAGCCCGCGCACCCTGATCCATTTCGAGATCGGCGAGAAGGTCAAGGTCAACGACGGCCCCTTCGAAGGCTTCGACGGATCGGTCGAGAATGTCGACGAAGAGCATCAGCGCCTGAAGGTGTCGGTGTCGATCTTCGGCCGGGAAACCCCGGTCGAACTGGAATTCACGCAGGTGTCCAAGCAGGGCTGAAAACCGCCGCTGCCAGAACAGGATCGCCCGGCATTTCTGCCGGGCGTTTTCGTTTCGGGCCGGTGTTGGCGCGGAGTCAGGTCTTCATCACGAAATGCTTGAGCACCTTTTCGGTGATCTCCCACGTGCCCTCGAATTCCGCCTCGATCACGAAGACGTCGTCGGGGCCCACCTCGTAGGCGTCGCCGCCGTCGGGCGTGATGGTGATGCGCCCCTCGATCATGTGCACGTATTCCCATGCCGTGTAGGTGGCGTGATAGGTGCCGGGGGTGGCTTCCCACCAGCCGGCCATCAGCCCTTCGGCGTCGGATGAGTATTCGATCCAGGTGCGCATGGTGGGCGATCCTTCGACCTTTTTCCAGCCCTCGAGATCGCTGGTGATCGGATCGACCTTACGTTCGGCCAGTTTGCTGACGGGTGAGTGTGACATGGTGTCCCTCCTTCGGGATGTTGAACGATTGGCACCATTGCACAACGCGCACGGATTGCAGCAACTCTTTGCGGCTTTGGCGGGTGTCTGCGCGGCTTCGGCGCTTGCATCCGCAGCGCGCAGCAGGTATGCGGCGCACCTGTCGCCCCGGCCCGCCAGGCAAGGGCGGCATACCTTCGTGGAAGGCGAGGGTGCCGCGGCACCCGGACCGGACCACGCAACCCGAATGGCCGAGGGGCGCGCCCCGAGGTCCGTTGAAATGGAAGGAGAGGCCTCATGGCCAAGAAACTCGCCGGGAAGATGAAGCTGCAGGTGAAAGCCGGGCAGGCCAACCCCAGCCCGCCCGTCGGCCCCGCACTGGGCCAGCGCGGCATAAACATCATGGAATTCTGCAAGGCGTTCAACGCCAAGACGCAGGACATGGAGCCGGGCGCCCCGTGCCCGACCGTGATCACCTACTACCAGGACAAGTCCTTCGACATGGAGATCAAGACGCCGCCGGCGTCCTACTATCTCAAGAAGGCGGCCAAGCTTCAGTCGGGCGGCAAGACGCCGGGCCGCGACACCGCTGGCACCGTGTCGGTCAAGCAGGTGCGCGAGATCGCCGAAGCCAAGTGGAAGGATCTGAACGCGAATGACGTCGAGGCCGCGATGAAGATCATCGTCGGCAGTGCGAAATCCATGGGCATCGAGGTAAAGTAAGATGGCAAAAATCGGAAAACGCACCCGCGCCGCCCGCGAAGCCTTTGCCGGCAAAAACGATCTGAGCGTCGAGGACGCCGTCAAGCTGGTCAAGGGCAACGCCACCGCCAAGTTCGACGAGACGATCGAGATCGCCGTCAACCTGGGCGTCGATCCGCGCCACGCCGACCAGATGGTGCGCGGCGTCGTCGGCCTGCCCAACGGCACCGGCAAGGACGTCCGCGTCGCCGTCTTCGCCCGCGGCGCCAAGGCAGAAGAGGCCGAGGCAGCCGGCGCCGACATCGTCGGGGCCGAGGATCTGATGGAAACCGTGCAGGGCGGCAAGATCGACTTTGATCGCTGCATCGCCACGCCCGACATGATGCCGGTCGTCGGCCGTCTGGGCAAGGTGCTGGGCCCGCGCAACCTGATGCCGAACCCCAAGGTGGGCACGGTGACGATGGACGTCGCGCAAGCCGTCAAGGACGCAAAGGGCGGCCAGGTCCAGTTCAAGGCCGAGAAGGCCGGCGTGGTGCATGCCGGTGTCGGCAAGGCGTCATTCGATCAGGAGAAGCTGGTCGAGAACGTGCGCGCCTTCATTGGTGCCGTGCAAAAGGCCAAGCCGGCCGGCGCCAAGGGGTCCTACATGAAGCGCATCTCGCTGACCTCCACCATGGGGCCGGGCGTGACCATCGACGTGGCAGACGCCGCGACCGAGTGATCGCAGCCACAACTGAACGATTGTGAAAGAGCGGGCCGAAGGGGCCGCTCTTTTGCATTTCGCGCGCTGCGGGGGTCGGCCCTGGAAATGATTGGCCGAAAGGGGTTGGCATTTGCGCCGGAAACCACTAAGAGCCGCACAGTGCAGGCGGCACGGGATTCGAATTCCGTGTCCTTTGCGCTTTTCGTCCAAGACGGTGGGTGGGCCCCGGCCCTTAATTCCCTGCCCGAGGCGGGAGTGACAAGATCAGCCAGGCCGCGCGTCTGGGTGCTTTGTTGATGCCCCGTTTACAGGACCAAATGCCGGGCGTCATCGTCCGGCTGAACTGAGCCGGGGGCCTCCCCCGAATATTGGAGTGAAACTGTGGATAGAGCCCAGAAAGAGAAAGTGGTCGAGGAACTCGGCCAGATCTTCGAAAGCTCTGGCGTCGTAGTGGTTGCCCATTACGCCGGACTGACAGTTGCGGAAATGCAGGATCTGAGGGCGCGCGCACGCGCGGCCGATGCATCCGTCCGCGTTGCCAAGAACAGGCTCGCCAAGATCGCCCTTGACGGCAAGCCCTGCGAATCCATCGCAGGCTACCTGACGGGCATGACCGTTCTGACCTATTCCGAGGATCCCGTGGCGGCCGCCAAGGTGTCCGAGGATTTCGCCAAGGGGAATCCGAAGTATCAGATTCTCGGCGGCGCGATGGGTGAGAACGCTCTGGACCGTGCCGGCGTCGAAGCCGTGTCGAAGATGCCCTCGCGCGACGAGCTTATCGCTCAGATCGCAAGCTGCATCGGCGCACCCGCCTCGAACATTGCCGGTGCGATCGGCGCGCCCGCTTCGAACATCGCGAGCATCCTCTCGACCATCGAGGAGAAGGCCGAAGCGGCCTGAACGCAACTGGAAATTCCGGCAAGGGCATGCCGCCCTGTCGTTGGAACACATCTAAAACGGAAAGCATGAGAAAATGGCTGATCTGAAGAAACTGGCAGAAGAGATCGTTGGTCTGACGCTGCTCGAAGCACAAGAACTGAAAACCATCCTCAAGGACGAGTATGGCATCGAACCCGCCGCAGGCGGCGCCGTGATGATGGCAGGCCCGGCAGGCGGCGACGCCGGCGGCGCAGCTGCTGAAGAGCAGACCGAATTCGACGTCATCCTGAAGTCGGCCGGCGCCTCCAAGATCAACGTGATCAAGGAAGTCCGCGCGATCACCGGTCTGGGCCTGAAAGAAGCCAAGGACCTGGTCGAAGCCGGCGGCAAGGCCGTGAAAGAGCAAGTCTCGAAAGACGAAGCGAACGACATCAAGGGCAAGCTGGAAGCAGCCGGCGCCGAAGTCGAACTGAAGTAATTGCGGGAATTCGGGGCGGGGCGCATCGCCCGGCCCGATTCCCTTGAATGTGGCTGGATCCGGTAAATCCGGTTCCAGCCGAACCTGTCTTGGACAGGCCCCCGCGCGCCGAATGCAGCCGCCGGTCACGAAACCGGCACCGGCAGTTGTGGCGCAGGGACGGGGGCTTATCTCAGGCGAGGTTCGTGCGATCGGGAGGCCGTCACTCGGGACGATGGCCATGAATGGATCGCACCCCCGCTCTCTCTGATGGCCGTGCGGCTGGGGCCCGACAGCGCGCGCGATCGCTCAGAATTGAAAGGTGACCAGACACATGGCTCAATCCTACCTTGGCCAGAAGCGTTTGCGCAAATACTTCGGTAAAATCCGCGAAGTCCTGGAAATGCCGAACCTCATCGAGGTTCAGAAATCCTCCTACGATCTGTTCCTGAACTCCGGGGACCAGCCCAAGCCGATGGACGGCGAGGGGATCAAGGGTGTGTTCCAGTCGGTGTTCCCGATCTCCGATTTCAACGAGACGTCGGTCATCGAATTCGTCGATTACGAGCTGGAAAAGCCGAAATACGATGTCGAGGAGTGCATGCAGCGCGACATGACCTACAGCGCTCCGCTGAAGGTGACGCTGCGCCTCATCGTGTTTGACATCGACGAGGATACCGGCGCCAAATCGGTCAAGGACATCAAGGAGCAGGACGTGTTCATGGGCGACATGCCCTTGATGACGCCCAACGGCACCTTCGTGGTCAACGGCACCGAGCGGGTCATCGTAAGCCAGATGCACCGCAGCCCCGGCGTATTCTTCGACCATGACAAGGGCAAGACGCACAGCTCGGGCAAGCTGCTGTTCGCGTGCCGCATCATCCCCTATCGCGGCTCGTGGCTGGATTTCGAATTCGACGCCAAGGATATCGTTTTTGCGCGCATCGACCGGCGCCGCAAGCTGCCTGTCACCACGCTGCTCTACTCGCTGGGTCTGGACCAGGAAGGCATCATGGATGCCTATTACGACACCGTCCATTACAAGCTGGAGAAGAACAAGGGCTGGGTCACCAAGTTCTTCCCCGAGCGGGTGCGCGGCACACGCCCCACGTATGATCTGGTCGATGCGGCCACCGGCGAGGTGCTGGCCGAGGCCGGCAAGAAGGTGACGCCGCGCGCGGTCAAGAAGCTGATCGACGAAGGCAAGGTCAAGGAACTGCTGGTTCCCTTCGAGCATATCGTGGGCAAGTTCGCCGCCAAGGACATCATCAACGAGGAAACCGGCGCGATCTATGTCGAGGCGGGCGACGAGCTGACGCTCGAGCGCGACAAGGATGGCGACGTCACCGGCGGCACGCTTCAGGATCTGCTGGATGCGGGCATCACCGACATCCCGGTGCTGGACATCGACAACATCAATGTCGGCCCCTACATCCGCAACACGATGGCCGCGGACAAGAACATGGGCCGCGAGACCGCGCTGATGGACATCTACCGCGTCATGCGCCCCGGCGAGCCGCCCACCGAGGAGGCCGCTCAGGCCCTGTTCGACACGCTGTTCTTCGATAGCGAGCGCTACGACCTCAGCGCCGTCGGCCGGGTCAAGATGAACATGCGCCTCGATCTGGACAAGCCCGACACCCAGCGCACGCTGGACCGCGAAGACATCGTCGCCTGCGTCAAGGCGCTGGTCGAGCTGCGCGACGGCAAGGGCGACATCGACGACATCGACCACCTCGGCAACCGCCGGGTTCGCTCGGTCGGCGAGCTGATGGAGAACCAATATCGTGTCGGCCTTCTGCGGATGGAGCGTGCGATCAAGGAGCGGATGAGCAGCGTCGAGATCGACACCGTCATGCCGCAGGACCTGATCAACGCGAAACCTGCCGCCGCCGCGGTGCGCGAATTCTTCGGCTCGTCGCAGCTGTCGCAGTTCATGGACCAGACCAACCCGCTGAGCGAAGTCACCCACAAGCGGCGCCTGTCGGCCCTCGGGCCGGGCGGTCTCACGCGCGAGCGTGCCGGCTTCGAGGTGCGCGACGTGCACCCGACGCATTATGGCCGCATGTGCCCGATCGAGACGCCGGAAGGCCCGAACATCGGCCTGATCAACTCGCTCGCCACCTTTGCGCGCGTCAACAAGTATGGCTTCATCGAGACGCCCTATCGCAAGGTCGTGGACGGCCAGGTGACGGACGACGTGCAATACATGTCCGCGACCGAAGAACAGCGCCACACCGTCGCGCAGGCGAACGCCAACCTGGACGAGAACGGCCGTTTCGTGAACGATCTGGTCAGCACCCGGCAGGCGGGCGATTACATGCTGGCCCCGAACGAGCAGGTCGATCTGATCGACGTCAGCCCGAAACAGCTGGTTTCGGTCGCCGCCTCGCTGATCCCGTTCCTTGAGAACGACGACGCGAACCGCGCGCTGATGGGCTCGAACATGATGCGCCAGGCGCTGCCGCTCATCAAGGCCGAGGCGCCGCTGGTCGGGACCGGCATCGAGGGTGTCGTCGCCCGCGATTCGGGTGCGGCCATCATGGCGCGGCGCGCGGGCGTCATCGACCAGGTCGATGCGCAGCGTATCGTCGTGCGCGCGACCGAGGACATGGAGCCGGGCGATCCCGGCGTCGACATCTACCGCCTGCGCAAGTTCCAGCGCTCGAACCAGAACAGCTGCATCAACCAGCGCCCGCTGGTCAAGGTGGGCGACACCGTCGGCAAGGACGAGGTCATCGCCGATGGCCCCGCGACCGATATGGGCGAACTGGCCGTCGGCCGGAACGTCATCGTCGCCTTCATGCCCTGGAACGGCTACAACTACGAAGACTCGATCCTGATTTCCGAGCGGATCAGCCGCGACGACGTTTTTACCTCGATCCACATCGAGGAATTCGAGGTGGCCGCCCGCGACACCAAGCTGGGGCCGGAAGAAATCACCCGCGACATTCCCAACGTGGGCGAGGAGGCGCTGCGCAACCTCGACGAGGCGGGCATCGTCTATATCGGTGCGGACGTCGAGCCGGGCGATATCCTGGTGGGCAAGATCACGCCCAAGGGCGAAAGCCCGATGACCCCGGAAGAGAAACTGCTGCGCGCGATCTTCGGCGAGAAGGCTAGCGATGTGCGCGACACCTCCTTGCGGGTCAAGCCGGGCGATTTCGGCACGGTCGTCGAAGTGCGCGTCTTCAACCGCCACGGTGTGGAAAAGGACGAGCGTGCGCTTCAGATCGAACGCGAAGAGATCGAGCGCCTCTCCCGTGACCGTGACGACGAGCTGGCGATCCTCGATCGCAACATCTACGCCCGTCTGCACGACATGATCCTGGGCAAGACCGCGGTTAAGGGGCCGAAAGGCGTCAAGTCGAACTCGGAGATCACCGAAGAGCTGCTGAGCAGCCTGACCAAGGGTCAATGGTGGCAACTGGCGCTGAAGGAAGAGGCCGACGCGCAGGTGATGGAGGCGCTGAACGCGCAATACGAGGCGCAGAAGCGCGCTCTCGACGCGCGGTTCGAGGACAAGGTCGAGAAGGTCCGCCGCGGCGACGACCTGCCGCCGGGTGTCATGAAGATGGTCAAGGTGTTCATCGCGGTGAAGCGCAAGCTGCAGCCGGGTGACAAGATGGCCGGCCGTCACGGCAACAAGGGCGTCATCTCGAAGGTGGTCCCGATGGAGGACATGCCGTTCCTCGCGGATGGCACCCCCGTCGATTTCTGCCTCAACCCGCTGGGCGTGCCCAGCCGGATGAACGTCGGCCAGATCCTCGAGACGCATATGGGCTGGGCCGCGCGCGGCTTCGGCATCAAGATCGACGAGGCGCTTCAGGGCTATCGCCGCACCGGCGATCTCAGCCCGGTGCGTGAGGCGATGCACCTCGCCTATGGCGACGATGTCTTCGACGAGGGCATCAAGGACATGGACGAGGCGCAGCTGATCGAGGCCGCGGGCAACGTGACGAACGGTGTGCCCATCGCCACGCCGGTCTTCGACGGTGCCAAGGAGCACGATGTCAACGACGCGCTCAGCCGTGCAGGCTTTGACACATCGGGTCAGTCGATCCTCTTCGACGGCCGCACGGGCGAGCAGTTCGCGCGTCCCGTCACCGTGGGCATGAAGTATCTGCTGAAACTGCACCACCTTGTCGACGACAAGATCCACGCACGCTCGACCGGGCCCTACAGCCTCGTCACCCAGCAGCCGCTGGGCGGCAAGGCACAGTTCGGCGGCCAGCGCTTCGGCGAGATGGAGGTCTGGGCGCTTGAAGCCTACGGCGCCGCCTACACCTTGCAGGAGATGCTGACGGTCAAGTCGGACGATGTCGCGGGTCGCACCAAGGTCTATGAGAGCATCGTCAAGGGCGAGGACAGCTTTGAAGCCGGCGTGCCCGAGTCGTTCAACGTGCTGGTCAAGGAGGTCCGGGGTCTGGGCCTCAACATGGAACTCCTGGATTCGGAGGGGGAGGAATAGAAAATTCGCTGAATTTTCCTGCTCCGGTTTTTCGCGGAAAACCGGGGCATTCCCCTTTCCGGCCTACCCAATTTACGAGGTAACTAAATGAACCAGGAACTGACGAACAATCCGTTCAACCCCGTCGCGCCGACGCAGACCTTTGACGAAATCAGGGTCTCTCTGGCGTCGCCGGAGCGTATCCTGTCGTGGTCTTACGGTGAGATCAAGAAGCCCGAAACCATCAACTATCGCACGTTCAAGCCCGAGCGTGACGGTCTTTTCTGCGCGCGCATCTTTGGCCCGATCAAGGATTACGAATGCCTCTGCGGCAAGTACAAGCGCATGAAATATCGCGGCGTCGTCTGCGAGAAATGCGGCGTCGAGGTGACGTTGCAAAAGGTCCGCCGCGAGCGGATGGGCCATATCGAGCTGGCCGCGCCCTGCGCGCATATCTGGTTCCTGAAGTCGCTGCCCAGCCGCATCGGCCTCATGCTGGACATGACGCTGCGCGATCTTGAGCGGGTGCTCTACTTCGAGAACTACGTCGTGATCGAGCCGGGCCTGACGGACCTCACCTACGGTCAGATGCTGACCGAAGAGGAATTCATGGACGCGCAGGATGCCTATGGCATCGACGCCTTCACCGCCAATATCGGCGCCGAGGCGATCCGCGACATGCTGGCCCAGATCGACCTGGAATCCGAGGCCGAGAACCTGCGCGCCGACCTGGCCGAGGCCACCGGCGAGTTGAAGCCCAAGAAGATCATCAAGCGCCTCAAGGTCGTCGAATCGTTCCTCGAATCCGGCAACCGTCCCGAGTGGATGGTGATGACGGTCATTCCGGTCATCCCGCCCGAACTGCGCCCGCTGGTGCCGCTGGACGGGGGCCGTTTCGCGACCTCCGACCTCAACGATCTCTACCGCCGGGTCATCAACCGCAACAACCGCCTGAAGCGGCTGATCGAGCTGCGCGCGCCCGATATCATCGTGCGCAACGAAAAGCGGATGCTGCAGGAATCCGTCGATGCGCTCTTTGACAACGGCCGCCGCGGCCGCGTCATCACCGGCGCCAACAAGCGTCCGCTGAAGTCGCTGTCGGACATGCTGAAAGGCAAGCAGGGCCGCTTCCGCCAGAACCTTCTGGGCAAGCGCGTCGATTTCTCGGGCCGCTCGGTCATCGTGACGGGGCCGGAGCTGAAGCTGCATCAATGCGGTCTGCCCAAGAAGATGGCGCTCGAGCTTTTCAAGCCGTTCATCTATTCGCGGCTCGAGGCGAAGGGCCTCAGCTCGACCGTCAAGCAGGCCAAGAAGCTGGTGGAAAAAGAGCGTCCCGAGGTGTGGGACATTCTGGACGAGGTGATCCGCGAGCATCCCGTGATGCTGAACCGCGCGCCGACGCTGCACCGCCTGGGCATCCAGGCGTTCGAGCCGATCCTGATCGAAGGCAAGGCAATCCAGCTGCATCCGCTGGTCTGCTCGGCGTTCAACGCCGATTTCGACGGCGACCAGATGGCCGTGCACGTGCCGCTGAGCCTCGAGGCGCAGCTGGAAGCGCGGGTTCTGATGATGTCCACGAACAACGTGCTGAGTCCTGCCAACGGCTCGCCGATCATCGTGCCGTCGCAGGACATGATCCTTGGCCTCTACTACACCACGCTGGAGCGTGCGGGCATGAAGGGCGAGGGCATGATGTTCTCGTCGATCGACGAGGTGCAGCAGGCGCTGGACAGCGGCGAGGTGCATCTGCACGCGCGCATCACCGCGCGCATTCCGCAGATCGACGCCGAGGGTAACGACGTTTTCGAACGGGTCGAGACGACGCCGGGCCGCGTGCGCCTGGGGGCGCTTCTGCCGAAAAACGCCAAGGCGCCGTTCAGCCTGGTCAACCGCCTTCTGCGCAAGAAGGAGGTGCAGCAGGTCATCGACACCGTCTACCGCTATTGCGGCCAGAAGGAATCGGTCATCTTCTGCGACCAGATCATGACGATGGGCTTCCGCGAGGCTTTCCGCGCCGGCATTTCCTTCGGCAAGGACGACATGGTGATCCCGGACAACAAATGGGAGATCGTCGGCGAGACGCGCGAGCAGGTGAAGGGCTTCGAGCAGCAGTATATGGACGGCCTGATCACCCAGGGCGAGAAGTATAACAAGGTGGTCGACGCCTGGTCGAAATGTAACGACCAGGTGACAGAGGCAATGATGAACAACATCTCGTCCGGCAAGACGGACGAGAATGGCGCCGAGGCCGAGCCGAACAGCGTCTACATGATGGCCCATTCCGGCGCCCGTGGCTCGGTCACGCAGATGAAGCAGCTGGGCGGTATGCGCGGCCTGATGGCCAAGCCGAACGGCGACATCATCGAAACGCCGATCATCTCGAACTTCAAGGAAGGTCTGACCGTTCTTGAATACTTCAACTCGACCCACGGCGCCCGCAAGGGTCTGTCCGACACCGCGCTGAAAACCGCGAACTCGGGCTATCTGACCCGCCGTCTGGTGGACGTGGCGCAGGACTGCATCGTGCGCGAGCATGATTGCGGCACCGACCGCGCGATCACCACCGAAGCGGCTGTCAACGATGGCGAGGTCGTCTCGTCCATCGGCGAGCGTCTGCTGGGCCGCGTCGCGGCGGAGGATATCCTGCGCCCCGGCACCGAGGAGGTGCTGGTCAAGGAAGGCCAGTTGATCGACGAGGTGACGGCCGATGCGGTCGAGGACGCGGCGGTCCAGACCGCGCGCATCCGCAGCCCGCTGACCTGCGAGGCCGAGGATGGCGTCTGCGCCATGTGCTACGGGCGTGACCTCGCGCGCGGCACGATGGTCAACCAGGGCGAGGCTGTCGGCATCATCGCCGCGCAGTCCATCGGCGAGCCGGGCACGCAGCTGACGATGCGGACCTTCCACATTGGCGGCGTCGCGCAGGGCGGCCAGCAGTCCTTCCTCGAAGCCAGCCAATCGGGGCGGATCGCCTTCGACGGCGAGCAGACGCTCCAGAATTCGGCGGGCGAGACGCTGGTGATGGGCCGCAACATGAAGCTGCTCATCCTCGGCGAGGGCGATACCGAACTGGCCAGCCACAAGCTGGGCTACGGCACCAAGCTCCATGTCAAGGCGGGCGATACGGTCGCACGCGGCGACAAGCTGTTCGAATGGGATCCCTACACCCTGCCGATCATCGCCGAGAAATCCGGCGCCGCCAAGTTCGTCGACCTCGTGACCGGCGTCGCCGTGCGCGACGAGACGGATGATGCGACCGGCATGACCCAGAAGATCGTGATGGACTGGCGCGCGGCCCCCAAGGGCAACGAGTTGAAGCCCGAGATCATCATCGTCGGCGAAGACGGCGAGCCCGTGCGAAACGAGGCCGGAAACCCCGTCACCTATCCGATGTCGGTGGACGCGATCCTCAGCGTCGAAGAGGGCGAAGAGGTTAAGGCCGGCGACGTGGTGGCCCGCATCCCGCGCGAGGGCGCCAAGACCAAGGACATCACCGGCGGTCTGCCGCGTGTGGCCGAGCTCTTCGAGGCGCGCCGCCCCAAGGATCACGCCATCATCGCGGAAATCGACGGCTACGTCCGCTACGGGCGCGACTACAAGAACAAGCGCCGCATCTCGATCGAGCCGACGGACGAGACGCTGGAGACCGTCGAATACATGGTCCCCAAGGGCAAGCACATCCCGGTGCAGGAAGGCGACTTCGTGCAGAAGGGCGACTACATCATGGACGGCAACCCCGCGCCGCATGACATCCTGAGCATTCTGGGTGTCGAGGCGCTGGCCGATTACATGATCGACGAGGTGCAGGACGTCTATCGCTTGCAGGGCGTGAAGATCAACGACAAGCATATCGAGGTGATCGTGCGCCAGATGCTGCAGAAGTGGGAGATTCTGGACAGTGGCCAGACGACCCTGCTGAAGGGCGAGCATGTGGACAAGGCCGAGTTCGACGCCGCCAACGAGAAGGCATTGGCCATGAACGTGCGTCCCGCACAGGGCGAGCCGATCCTTCTGGGCATCACCAAGGCGTCGCTGCAGACCCGCAGCTTCATCTCGGCGGCGTCCTTCCAGGAGACGACGCGCGTGCTGACCGAGGCTTCGGTGCAGGGCAAGCGGGACAAGCTGGTCGGTCTGAAGGAAAACGTCATCGTTGGCCGCCTGATCCCGGCGGGCACCGGCGGCGCAACTCAGCAGATGCGCAAGATCGCCGCGGGCCGCGACAACGTCGTCATCGAGGCGCGCCGCCAGGAGGCCGAAGCGGCCGCCGCACTGGCCGCCCCGGCGATGGACGAGCGCGACGATACGCTGGTCGAGACGCCGGAATACGGCGGCGAATAAGCCGACCCGAAATGACGAAAGGGCCCCGCGGCAACGCGGGGCCCTTTCTGATTCCGGTGATCCGGCGCTTTTGGCCTGGAACCTGCGGGGATATGGCGGCGGCGTCATTCGGGCGGCGGCAATGGCGCCGCCCGACATGAGCGTGCGGCTACTGGAACAGAAGCTCCGGCAGCCACAGCGCAATCTGCGGGAACATGAAGACCAGCGCCAGCCCCAGGATCTGGAGCGCCACGAACGGCAGCGCGGACCAGTAGATATCCACGATGGTCACATCCTTTGGCGCGACGGACCTCATGTAGAAAAGGTTGTAGCCGAAGGGCGGCGTGAGATAGGCCGATTGCATGCTGAGAATGAAGAGCACCGCGAACCACGTCGTGTCGAAACCGAGATCGGTCACGATGGGCACGAAGAGCGGCACGGTGATGAAGACGATGGCGAAATCGTCCAGGAACATGCCAAGCACGAAATACGTCACCAGCATCGCGATGATGACGAGGTTCGGCGACAGCGCGTAATCCTCGATGAACTCGCCCACAACCATGCCGGCGCCGACGCCGACGTAGATCTTGGAGAAGAAGACGGCAGCGATGGTGATCCACATCAGCATGCCCATCAGCTTGGTCGTGGACAGCATCACATAGCGCAGCGTGTCCCAGCTGAGCCGGCGCTGCACGGCGGCGATCAGCAAGGCGCCGAAGGCGCCGATGGCCGATGCCTCGGAGGGCGAGGTGACGCCGCCGATGATGCAGCCCAGGACCGTGAAGATCAGCAGACCCGGCGCGATCAGGAAACGCAGCGATTTCAGCTTCTCAGTGGCGGTGTATTGCTCTTCCGCGGGCGGTCCGAGGGTCGGGTTGATGCGGCAGCGGATCAGGATGTAGATGATGTAGATCGCCGCCAGCATCAGGCCGGGGATAAGCCCCGCGGCGAACAGCTTGCCCACCGAATCGCGGCTGAGGAAGGCATAGATGATCATCAGCACGCTCGGCGGGATCAGGAATCCCAGCGCGCCGCCGGCCATGATCGTGCCGGTGACCAGCCGCTTGTCATAGCCGCGGTTCAGCATCGCGGGCAGGGCGATGATCCCGAGGCTGACGGTGGCCGCGCCCGAGACGCCCGCCATCGCGGCGATCAGCGCGCAGATGACGACGGTGCCGATGCCGAGGCCGCCGGGCAGACGGCCCATCAGCTTGTGGATCATCTCGAACAGATCGTCCGTTATCCCCGAGCGTTGCAGCACCAGCCCCATGAAGATGAAGAGCGGCAGCGCGACCAGCAGGAAATTGTCCATCGCGCTGAAGGTCGAGGACACCAGCAGATCCAGCCCCCCGTCGCCGTAGATCGCGTAGGCGCTGCCGATGCCGCAGATCGTCAGCGCCCAGGCCAGCGGCGCCCCCAGCGCCATCAGCAGCAGCATCGACGCGAACATGATGCCGGTGATGGCAAGCGGGTCCAAATTTTCCATGAATTGTTCCTTGATACGTCAGCGGCGCGCCGGATCCGGCATTCAGCGGTTTCTCGGACTGATGTCGACAGCGTCGCTCGTTTTGCCGTCAAGTATGGATGGCAGCAGTTCGGGGTCGATGTCGCTTTCGAATTCCTGCGCGCGCGGATCGTCATAGGCGATGCCGAACAGCGTGAGAAGCGAGCGCAGCAGTTCCGCGATGTTCTGCAGCAGGATCAGGCCTACGGCGACGGGAATGACCGTCTTGATCGGGTAGATGGCAGGCTGCCAGACGCTTTTGTTGGAATATTCCCGCACGGCCCAGCTTTCGGCCGCGAAAGTGATCGACAGGCGCAGGAATATGCCCAGAACGACCAGCCCCATGCCGAAGATCAGCACATCGCAGAACGCCTTGCCGCGGGTCGGCAGATTGCCATAGATGACCTCGCTGCGCACATGGCCGTGGTGGCGCAAGGTGTATGCCCCCGCCAGCATGCAGAAGGCACCGTAAAGCATGGTGCTGGTCTCATGCGCCCAGAGGGTCGGAGAATTCAGGAAGTAGCGGAAGACGATCTCGACCATCAGCACGCCGATCATCCCCAGCGTCAGCCACGAAATGGCCCGCCCGACATATTCGGACAGGCCATCCTGGGCGACAAGATATCTTGTCACCCATGCCATCAGAGACGCCCTTGCGCCTTGGCGTTCTCGACCAGCAGCTCGATCAGCTTGGCGTTGCGCTCGGAGCGGCCCGCCTCTTCCTGCCAGACGCCCTGTGCGGCTTCGGTCAGCTTCTTCGAATCTTCCTCGGGAAGCGTGGCGAAGGTGAACGTGTCCTCCTCCTTCTCGACCCTTGCGTTGCCTTCGGCCAGCCAGTCATGCAGGTCCTGCGCGTATTGCGCGATCGCCTCCTGCATGATCTGCTTGTGCTCGTCCGACAGGCTGTTCCACTTCTCGGGGTTGGCGATATAGGTATCGGTCCAGCCGGGCATCAGCATGTTGAGGCGGGTGTAATGCGTCGCCGTCTCGTTCAGCTTCAGCTGCTTGTATTCGACCGGACCGCCATAGATCGCGCCGTCGATGAGGTTGGTCGAGAGGCCGATATAAAGCTCGCCCGCGGGCAGATAGACGGTCGGAATGTCCAGCTCGCCCAGCACCTTGCCGATCTGCGAGGTGGCGCGGATCTTGCGGCTTTTCAGGTCTTCGAGCGACGAAACCGGCTCTTTGGTCAGAAGGTCGTAATCGTGGCCCCAACCCTTTTGCAGAAAGACGACTCCGGCCTCGTCATAAGCCTCCGTGAGCATCTGCTGCACCGGCTCCTGGCCAAAGAATTCCTTGGCTTCCTCGACGCTGGTCCAGCCGCCCGGCAGACCCGCCTCGATGTTGCCGATATCGACCTGGCCGGACCAGTAGCTGCCGACGCCATGCGCGATGTCGATGGAGCCTTTGGACGCCGCCTCCAGCAGCTGGTCGCTGGCGACCAGTTCGCCGCCGTGGAATACCTGAACGCGCAGATCGCCGCCCGACTTCTCTTTGACGGTTTCGCGGAATTTCTTGATGATCGGGTCGATTTCGGTTCCGAAATAGGTGTGGAAACGCAGTCGCGTCGTTTCCGCGCTCGCCACCGTGGCCATGGCCGTCAGCAGGGCGGCGCCGGACATGGCAGCAAGGGCCGCGCGACGCGTGAGCAGGTTGAGTTTCATTAAGTCTTTCCTCCGGCTGCGGGCGCGTGGCGCGCCTCTGATTCGGGATGCGCGCCGATCTCGCTCGACCATCCCCGCTTGTCGGCCCCAGGCCGGGGCATGAGCGGGGTTCTACATCATGGCCTATACTGTGGGCAACGATAATGTTAGAAACGGGCAAGGCTATTGCAGAAAGTATCGCAAAAACGTGGACTTGCGCAATAAAATGTAATTCGTTGACAAGCTGGAAGGAATTTATCGAAAATAAATTGCGGCAGGAAATCACGAAGACAGGATCACGGCCTCGTGAAGATTGGCACAGACGGGGCCGTTCCTCAAGAACAGACAGGCGCGAAACAACGTATAAAGGCGCGCGCCCCAACGGGAGAAAATCGAGAATGAAAGACACGAGCGAGAAACTGTCCGGGCTGACCGACATCTACCGCTACATGCGGCGCAACAAGAAGCCGATCTACGTCATCATGCCGACCCCCTTCAACCTGATGGGGCTGGACCAGTGGGTTGGCGGGCTGGAATTCGTCAATTACTTCGACGTCTTTGACGGCGAGCATCCGCGCGTCTTCAAGCCCTCGCATCTGGGCGAGCCGGTCTTTCAGTCGATGGAGGATGTGGCAAACTACCTGGTGGACCATCCCGAATTCCGCGAGCGGGTGCAGCAGCGCGATCCGGGGCTGGCGGTGTTCGTGATGTTCGACGAAAAGACCGAGGAGCTGTGCGAGGAAATCGGCCTGAAGATCGCGCTGCCCTCCAACGAGCTGCGCCACCGGCTTGACAGCAAGATCGAGACGACGCGCATCGGCAACGAGGCCGGCGTTGCCAGCGCGCCCAATGTCATGGGCGAGGCGGGCAGTTACGCGGAACTGACCGAACTGGCGCGCGGTGCCGGGCTGGGCGACGACCTGGTGGTGCAGACGCCTTATGGCGACAGCGGGCGCACGACGTTCTTCATCAAATCGGAAAAGGATTGGGACAGGTTCTCCAGCAAGATCATCGGCGAAAAGCTGAAGGTGATGAAACGGCTGAACCATCTGCCCGGCACGATCGAAGGTTGCGCGACGCGCCACGGCACGCTGGTCGGCCCGGTGATGACGGACATCACCGGTTTCGAAGAAATTACCCCCTACAAGGGCGGCTGGTGCGGTAATGACGTCTCCCCGGCGATCCTGCCCGAAGGCGTGCCCGACAAGGTGCGGCAGATGGCGCGCAAGCTGGGCGATCAGCTCTACAAGGAAGGTTACAAGGGCGTCTTCTGCACCGACTTCCTGCTCGATACCGACACGAACGAGGTTTATCTGGGCGAGCTCAACCCGCGCGTGTCGGGCGCGTCCCCGCCCACCAACCTCATCACCTCGACCTATGGCGGCTGTCCGTTGTTCCTGTTCCACCTGCTGGAATTCATGGATGTCGATTACGAGATCGACATCGAAGAGGTGCAAAGCCGCTGGAATGACTACGATTACTGGACCCAGCTCATCCTCAAGCAGACCGAGGACAAGGTCGAGCTGATCACCGAGGCGCCCCGGTCGGGCATCTGGAGCATGGATGACGACGGCGTCATCAGCTTCGTGCGTGCGGGCCACAACATCAACGCGCTGGGTGACGAGCAGGAGGCGTTCTATCTGCGTGTCCACGGTGTCGGTGAATACTGCTATCACGGGGCCGATCTGGGCTGCGTGATGGCGCGCGGGAGGATGCAGTCGGATGAGCGCGAGCTGCTGGAGCGGGCGAAGCAGTGGAACAGCGCCATCAAGGGCCAGTTCAGGACGGTGCCGCTGACGCCGCAGACCGAAGTGCCGATCCCCGCCGACATGACTGCGGGCAAGTGGTTCTGACACCCGCTGCCGGGGGCTATCCGTAGTCCCCGGCATCCTCTGCGCCGCCGGCGCCGATGGGATCTATGTCGTTGCGCACCCAGAAAAACGCGAATCCCTGGCCGCGCAGCCACGCCTCCAGCTTGTCGAGGCTGCTCCATTCGCGGCGCATGCCCCGCGCGCTTTCCAGCGACATCCAGACGCCATCGACCAGAAAGAAGACGGTCCATGTGAAGGGATTGCGGTCCTGATCGCCAAAGCCGCCGCCCTGCACCGTGCGCCGGACGCGCACGATCGCGGGATATTGCGTGATCCGGAAGGCCCCGACCAGCGCCGGAATGTCGACCTGGCGGATCGTTCCGGCCGGAACGGGCGAGTGCAGCATGCGGGCGATCTTGACAGGGCTGGGGGCGATGTCAATAAAGTTACATCATGCTCTATGGTGTTCTCGGGCCAAGGCCGGGTAAGAAGGACATTGTGCGATCTGCACATACAGAGCCTCGACCGTCACGGATATCAGATGCAACTCGACTTCATCAGCCTCGCCGAAGACCGCCCCTCCGCCGCATTGCGGCAGGTGTTCGCGCGCGGCTGGCCCGGCTGGTCCGGGTGGATGGCCCGGCACCGCAAGGCGCAGGCAAGCGATCTGCGCGACGCGCGGCTGGGCCTTCGGCGCCACATGCCCGAATTCGAAAGCCTGTGGGACAAGTGGATCCGCCTCTGCTGTGACGGCGAGGACGCAGCGCTGTTCCTCAGCTTCTGGTCGCCGCCGCGCTATCTGGTGAACTGCTCGCAGGCGGTGATCGTCGATCAGGACGGGCCGTGCCTGATCCGCAATTACGATCTGGACCCGGCGTTGAACGAGTCCACGCTTTTGTCGACCGAATGGCGCGGGCGGCGCGTTGCCGGCATGGTCGAGGGTATCGTCGGGCTGGCCGATGGCATGAATGACGCAGGGCTTGTCGCCTCGCTGACCTTCGGGGGGCGGCCGGTCAGCGCATCGGGCTTCGGCATCCCGATCATCGTGCGCTACGTGCTGGAAATGTGCGTCGACGTGACTCAGGCGGTCGCAGCGCTGCGCGCCGTGCCGTCGCACATGTCCTACAATGTCACGGTGGCGGATGCGGCGGGAGATTGGGCCACCGTCTATCTCGCGCCCGACCGTCCGGCTATCGTCACGCGCCAGCCTTTCGCCACCAATCACCAGTTGGGCGTGGAATGGCCGCGCCACGGGCGGTTTTCCAACACTCAGGGCCGCTCGGATCATCTGGAGGCGGTTCTGGCCCGTCCGGCGATGACCGCCGCCCGGCTGGAGCGTGAATTTCTGGCCCCGCCGCTGGTCAGCACCCGTTACGACAAGGGGTTTGGCACCGTCTATACCGCCGCCTACCGCCCGGCGGCGCAGACCATATCGCTGGGCTGGATGGACGGCACGCGGGAGGTGTGGAACCTCGGCGCCGTCGATCCGCGCGCCAGAACGATCGAATTCACCGCAAAAGGGTCGCGCAGCGTGTCGGGCGCGCCGGTTGCGGCGCCGCTGTCGGTGCATCACGCCGCCACCTCCTCCTTGTCCTCCGCGGGCTGAGCCGCCTCTGCGCCGGGCGCGATCCGCAGCGCGCGCAGCGCGTTGAGGATCACCGCCACGTCGATCACCTCCTGCAGGACCGCGCCCTGCACCGGTGTGAGGTATCCGAAGGCGGCGGCAACCATGCCCGCCACCGACAGGCCGATCCCGGCGATGACGCTTTCCAGCGCGATCCGGCGCGCGCCGCGCGCAAAGACCAGCCCCGGCAGCAAACGGTCCAGCCGGTCCACCAGAAGGACCACATCCGCCGCCTCGGCCGAGGCCGCGGTTCCCCGCGCGCCCATGGCGACGCCCACATCGGCCGCGGCCAGCGCGGGCGCATCGTTCACGCCGTCGCCCACCATCATCACCGGCCCGTCCTCGCGCTCGGCCAGAACCAGCCGGAGCTTCTGATCCGGCGACAGCTCGGCGCGGATATCATCAAGGCCCAGCCCGCGCGTCACATCCGCCGCGACCCGATCCAGATCCCCCGTGGCCAGCACGATGCGCGCGATCCCGATCCGCCGCAGCCCGGCCAGGAAGTCTTCGGTGCCGGCGCGCAGCATGTCCGCCATGACCAGATGGCCAACCAGGCGGCCATCCACCGCAACGGCGATGATCGCGCCCTCGCCATGCGGCGCCGGCTCGGCATCGGTCCCGACCCGCTGCGCGACAAAGGCGCTGCCGCCGATGACCACCTCGCGGCCTTCCACCGTTCCCGCCACGCCCGAACCGGGAATCTCCGCCGCATCCCTCGGGATCGGCAGGGTCATGCCCCGCTCCTGCGCGGCGGCGACGATGGCCTCGGCCATCGGGTGCTGCGACGCCTGGTCCAGCGCGGCGGCAAAGAACAGCACCTCGTCCGCCGTCAGGTCCGCCCGTGTCCCGATGCTGACGATCCGGGGGCGCCCGTCGGTCAACGTGCCCGTCTTGTCGAGGACCAGCGTGCGTATCCGCGCCATCGCCTCCAGCGGGCCCGCGCCCTTGATCAGAACGCCGTAATGGGCGGCGCGCGACAGGCCGGCCACCAGCGCGACCGGCACCGCCAGGATCAGCGGGCAGGGCGTCGCCACGACCAGCACCGCCACCGCGCGGATCGGATCGCCGCTGAACCACCATGCCGCCGCGGCGATGGTGACGGTCACGGCCAGAAAGACCAGCGAATAGCGGTCGGCCAGCCGCACCATCGGCGCCTTGGATTTCTGCGCCGCCTCGACCAGCCGGACGATCCCGGCATAGGTGCTGTCGGCCGCGCGGCGGCTGGCGCGCAGATCGAACGCCTCGCCGGTATTGGTCGCGCCGCTCATCACCTCGCCGCCTTGGGCGAGGTGGACGGGCATCGCCTCCCCGGTCAGGGCCGACTGGTTGAGGACCGCGCCACCGCTTTCGACGGTGCCGTCGACCGGCGCCACGGCCCCCTGCCGGATCAGCAGCAGATCGCCGGGCGCGACCGCATCCAGATCCACCTCGACCAGCGCACCATCCTCGTGCCGCGTCGCCGTGCGCGGAACCCGCGACAGAAGATTGCTCATCTCGCGCCGCGCACGCCCTTCGGCGAAACTTTCCAGAAACGTGCCGCCGGAATACATCAGCGCGACGACCGCCGCGGCCAGCATCTCGCCAAAGGCCAGCGCGGCGGTCATCGACAGCGCCGCCACGATGTCCAGCCCGACATCGCCCTTGGCAAGGCTGCGCAGGATCTCGATGACGAGGGCGGCCAGAACGGGAAGAACGCCCGCAGTCCACGCGATATCGGCCAGACCCGGCCGGTCCGCAGCCCACAGCGCCAGACCGCAGATCAGCCCGGCAAGCGCGAGTGTCACCAGTGCTATGTCCAGACGAGCCCGGGCTGAAAACTTCATCTTGGCTGCCGCCTCTTGCTGGTCCCCGGCCGGGGTTGGAATGGGAACAGGCGCCGAAGCGCGCCGGAGTTCAGACTACCGGCATTGCCCGCCGCTTCCAAGCCGTCCTTTGGGCGCACACGCTCAGGCCCGGCGCTGCCTGAGCGCCGTCACCAGCGCGCGGCCGATCACGACTGTCGCCACGATCACGATCAGCACGACCGAGATGGCGGCAATGGCCGGGTCGATATTGTCGCGCAGGCCCTGCCACATGAGGCGGGGCAGGGTGACCGCCTCCACCGAGGTGATGAAGATGGTTACCGCGATCTCTTCCCATGACAGCACGAAGGTCAGGAAGAACGCGGCGATCACGCCGAACTTGATGTTGGGCAGGATCACCTTGAAGACCCGCGTTCCCAGCGACGCGCCCATCGCCCGCGCGGCCAGGTCCATCCGCCGGTCCACCTGCGCCAGCGACACGCTGACCAGCACGACGGCGAAGGGCACGATCATCACGGAATGCGCCAGCGCCACGCCCAGCATCGTGTCATAGGCCACGACGCCGTTCAGCTTGGTCAGAGTGATCAGGAAGAAATAGAGCGTCAGCGCCGACACCACCGGCGGCGCGACCATCGGCAGCAGGGCGACCCCCATCAGCAGCCCCGCAAAGCGCGGCCGGAACATCCAGATACCGAGGCTGAAGAGCGTGCCCAGCGCCGTGGCGAACCCGGCGCTCAGCAGCCCGATGCGCAGCGACAGCCAGATGCCTTCGGCCCATTCGCGATCCTCGAACAGCGTGCGGTAATGGCGCAGCGACAGCTCGTCCGTGGGGATCGACAGGAACCGTTTGGGCGTGAACGACACGGGCACCACGGCCAGGAGCGGCATCAGCATGAAGATGCCCACCAGCACGGCGAGGAGCGTGGCCACGAAGCCGGGGCGCAGGCGGATCATCGGACACCTTTGGGGCTGAGCTGTTTGAGCAGAAGCGTCAGCAGCGCCGAGATGGCAACCATCAGGATCACGCTGATCGCGGCGGCAAGGCCCCAGTTCGGGCTCTGGAAGATGCGCAGATAGATCAGCTCGGCCACCATGACGCTGCGGCCGCCGCCGAGGATTGCGGGCGTGATGAAGAAGCCGATGGCGAAGACGAAGACCAGCAGCGCCGCGCCCATGAGGCCCGCCGCCGTCATCGGCACGAAGACCTGCCAGAAGGTGCGCGTGCGGCTGGCGCCCATGCCGCGCGCGGCCATCAGCACCCGCTCGTCCACGCTGCGCATCGCGGAGGCCAGCGGAAAGACGGCGAAGGGGATCATGAAATGCACCATGCCCACGATCACGCCGAATTCGTTCCGCACCATGCGCAGCGGGTCGTCGATCAGGCCGGACGCCTCCAGCCAGCCGTTGATCAGCCCGCGACTGGACAGGAGCGCCAGCCACCCGAAGGCGCGGGTCAGCACCGAGATCCAGAACGGGATGAGGATGCACAACTCGGTCAGCATCCGCACCAGCGGCGTGCCGCGCACCCAGAGAAGCGACAGGATATACCCCATGACCACCGATACCAGCGTGACGATGACGCAGATGCGCAACGTCCGCCAGAAGACCGACAGGATCAGCGGATCGGTGACGGCGGCGGCGTAATTCTGCACCCCCGGCTTGGGCAGGGTCACGCTCCAGCCGACGACGCCGGCGAAGGGCAGCACGTAGGCCAGCGCGAGGAATGCCAGAAGCGGCGCCAGCAGGATGAGGGGGCGGGTGATCCGGGTCATGCTGTCTCCTCGGGCGGGGCCGCCCCGGCGCGCGCGGGGCCGGGGCGGCCGAAGATCATCAGGCCGAGACGATGGCGAGGTATTCGTCCAGCGCCGTGCTGTAATTTTCCTCGTACCAGGCCACGTCCAGCGGCACCTGCACCGCGAAATTGTCTTTGGCGACGGGGTTGTAGCGGCGCTCATCCTCGGGGATCAGCTCGTCGGCAGCGGGGTTCGCGGGGCCCTGGCTCAGCATGTCGAACATGACCAGCTGCTTTTCGGGATCCTGCGCCGAGGCGATGAACCTCATCGCGGCATCGGCGCCGCCCGGATTGCCCTTGATGACCGCCATCGCGCCCGGCGAGATGACGCCGTCCTGCCAGGTGAAGCTGACATCGCCGTCCGTGTCCTGCTCCAGCAGGCGGGCGCGGGTGGACCAGATCAGCGCCATCGACGCCTCGCCGTTCAGCATCAGGGTCTGGCTTTCGGCACCGTTGCCCCAGAAGCTGATGACGTGTTCCTTGAAATCCTTCAGCTTGTTGTGCGCGCGCTCAAGGTCCAGCGGGTAGAGATCCGCCTGCGCCACGCCGTCGCCCATCAGCAGCGCCTCCCACATGCCCGCGCCCCATTTGTACATCGAGCGTTTGCCGGGGTATTTCTCGGTGTCGAAGAAATCGGCCATGGTGGTCGGGGGGTTGTCGCCGAATTTCGTGGCGTCATAGGCAATGATGTAGCTGAAGAAATAGGACGATGCCGCGTATTCCCAGCCAAAGCCGTCGCGCATCTTGGACTTGTCGACGACGTCGTAGTCGATCGGCTCCATCATGCCTTTCTTGCCCAGGGTTTCGGCGGAAAAGGCGTCGGCGTCGACGACATCCCACGAGGGGCTGCCGCTTTCATACTGGGCCTGGATCGCGCCCTCGGTCGGGCCCGAGCCGTCCTGCCGCACGCGGATGCCCGTCTCTTCCTCGAAGGGCTGGCCGTAGGCCTCGTCATAGGCGTCGACCGCGTCGCCGCCCCAGCTGACGAAGACCAGCTGCCCGTCCTCGGCCAGCACCGGCACGCCGCGCGTCGCCAGCGCCGTGGCGCCCAGAAGCGCCGCGCCCAGCTGGGTGAACTTGCGGCGGCTGATCTTGCCCTGCCGGGCCTTGTCGGCCAGAAGCTCGAGCTGATCGTCGGTGAATGTCTGGTTCTGTTTCATTTTTTATCTCCCTTGTTGGTCGTCGCGTTACAGAAGAAATCCCTTCTGCTCGGGCCAGGAGGCCCAGATGTCGCTGCCGGGGGCAAGGCCCGCAGGCAGGTCGTCGGTCGGGTGGTTCAGCGTGATCTGCGTCTCCTCCGGGCCGGTCAGGTCGATGCGCGTGGCCGCGCCCAGATAGGTCAGATCGCGCACCGTGGCCGGGATGGCGTTGCCGCTGTCCGGCGCCGCGCTGCCGAGGCGCATGTATTCGGGCCGCACGGCCAGCGTGTGCCCGTTCTCGTGACCCGGCGCGCGCAGGGTGCGCCCGCCGATCGTGCCGCGCAGCATGTCGCCGTCGCGGGCGGTGTCCCTAAGGGGCAGCAGGTTGATATCGCCCAGGAATTCGGCGACGAAGCGGTTTTCCGGCCGCTCGTAAACCTCGCGCGGCGGGGCGATCTGCTGCAGCTTGCCCTGCTCGAAAATGGCGACGCGGCTGGACAGGGCCAGCGCCTCGGACTGATCATGCGTGACGAAGACGAAGGTGGTTCCCGTCTCGCGGTGGAGGCGGCGCACCTCGTCCTGCATCTGGCCGCGCAGGTTCTTGTCGAGCGCCGAGAACGGCTCGTCCAGCAAGAGGACCGGCGGCTCGCAGGCCAGCGCGCGGGCCAGCGCGACGCGCTGCTGCTGCCCGCCGGACAGCGCATCGGGCCGCTTGTGGCCATGCCCGCCAAGGCCGACCATCTCGACGATTTCCGACACCCGCGCCTTGATCTCGCGGCTGCCGCGCTTCTGCACCTTGAGCGGAAAGGCGATGTTCTGCTCGACCGTCATGTGCGGGAACAGCGCATAGCCCTGGAACACCATGCCGAAACCGCGCTTTTCGGCCGGCACGTCGGTCATGTCGCGCCCGTCCAGCGTCATCGTGCCGCGCGTCGCCTCCTCGAAGCCGGCCAGCAGCATGAGGAACGTCGTCTTGCCCGAGCCGGAGGGCCCGAGCAGCGTCAGGAATTCGCCGCGGCCGATGGTCAGCGTGATATCGTCGAGGGCGGTAAAGTCGCCGAAATCCTTGCCGATGCCGCTTACGCCGATCTCGGCGGCGCGGGTTTTTGTGGTCATGGCGTCCTCCCTTCGGAGTTCAAGCGTAGTGGCGCGCGGCAAGGGGGCGCAATCGAATTGTTTTCGCCTGTTCGGAAAAAATCGTTTGTCATTGATCCGCCTGGCGCTTGCGCTGGGGCAGGGCGTCGACGATCCAGCGGCGAAAGGCAAGGGCAGGGGCGAGATCGGCCTTCTGCGGCGGCGTGCAGAGGTAATAGGCGTCGGGCGACGTGATGCGCACATCGCCCACGCGGATGAGCTGCCCCGCCTCCATCGCCGCGTTGCCGATCAGGACGTCGCCCATGGAAATGCCTTGCCCGGCAATGGTGGCCGCATAGACGAGGTTCATGTCGGAAAAGACCGGCCCCTTGTCCGCGGCGCTCTGCGGCAGGCCCGCCGCGTGCATCCAGTGGCGCCAGTCTGTCGTGTCGCCAAGGTGCAGCAGATCTGCGCGCAGCACATCGGCGGGCGCCTCGATCCCGCCGAGGCGGTTGGCCAGAACCGGAGAGATAAGCGGCGCGAATTCCACCTTTTGCAGAAGCTCGACCTCGACGCCCTGCATCGCGCCACTGCCGAAGGCGATGAAAATGTCCGCGTCGGGGTTCGACACGTCATCGAGGCGGCGGGGCGTCACGATGCGCAGATCGACATCGGGGCAGACGGCCCGGAATTCGCCGATGCGCGGCGCCAGCCAGAAGGCGGCGAAGCCGGGCGTGCAACTGATCGTCAGACTGCCCGACAGGCCGTGGCCCGCGTTGCGCGCCGCCGATCCGGAGATGGCCGACAGCGCGCCGCGCACGTCTCCCGCATAGGCGCGGCCGCGCGCCGTCAGCTCGATCCGCGTGCCGACGCGGTTGAACAGCGCAAAGCCGAGGTCGCGCTCCAGCAGGCGCAGCTGATGGCTGACGGCGCTGCGGGTCAGGTTCAATTCGTCCGCCGCGCCCCAGACCGTCCCGTGGCGGGCGAAACATTCGAGCGCGCGGAGCGCCTGGGTCGAGGGGATGCGGGACATCGGCTGGCTCCTTCCGGCGCACCTTACGCGCCGCCCGCCGCCCGTCCACCATTTTAGGTGAGTAAAATTTGCCGATGGCGGAAAAAGGTTTCACTTTGATACGCGCCCGGCCGGTGGCTAACTCTGCGCGCAGGAGGATGATTATGAGACTGAGCGACGCCCAGACCCACGCGCTGCAAACCGTCGATGCGAGGATGCCCGAGCTGTCGGAGTGGTGCGCGACGATCTTCGGCTATGGCGAAACCGCATGGCGCGAGTATCGCTCGGCCGAATGGTATGTCGCGCGGCTGCGTGCCGAAGGCTTCACCGTCGAGGAAGGATCGGGCGGGATGCCCACCGCCTTCTGCGCCGAATGGTCGAATGGCGCCGGGCCGGTCATCGGCATGTATGGCGAATATGACGCCATTCCGGGCAATTGTCAGGCTGCCGCCACCCACCGCGCCCCGCGCGAGGGGCTGGGCTATCAGGCCGGCGGCCATACCGATCCGCATTCGGGCCTTGGTATCGGTGCGCTGGGCGGGCTGCTGGCAACAAAGGCCGCGATGGAGGCAAAGGGCATCAGGGGCGGCCTGCGGTTCACCGGCGAGCCGGCGGAAAAGGTGCGCGGCTCGAAACCCCTCCACGCGGCCGCGGGATATTATGATGGGCTGGCGGCGATGCTGTCCTTCCATCCATTCTACATGCTGCCGATGTGCAACACGGTGCGCTGGGACACCCACTGCGGCGCGGCTTATGCGATGATCTACCGTTTCATCTGCGACGCGCCCGAGACGTGGGGCGTGGGCGACGGCGCGCCGATCCCGCAATCGCATAGCGCCATCCGCGCGCCGGGCGCATCCGAGGCGCTGGTGCAGATGTATGCACTGTCGAAGGGTCTGCGCGAGTCGATGCTGCCGCATCAAGGCGGCTGGTCCATCTCCGAGGCGATCCTGACCGCCGGGCAGGCGACCGCCGACAATCAGCCGGCGGGGCTGGCCGAATTGCAGTACATGATGCGCACCCCGACGGTGGAGATGGCCGAGCAGGTGACGGCGGCGCTGGATCGTAACGCCGCCGCCGTCGCCGCCATGACCGGCTGCCGGTGGGAGCGGCACTGGGTCTGCAAATCGCGGCCCGGCCTTGCCAATCACGCGATGGCGAACGTGGTCTGGGAGGCGCTGCAAGCCGCCGGTGCGCCGCAATGGGGCGCGGACGCGGTGAAGGTGGCGCAGGAGATACAGCGCAATCTGGGGCAGGATCCGATGGCCGAGCCCTTCATCGACGAGATGAGCCGCCTGATATCGCCGCAGGACGCCGAGGCGATCCTGCGCCGCGACCTGCCGCCCAGCCAGATGAACAGCACGTCGGACGACTATACCGACATGAGCTGGCACACCCCGCTGGCGCGGTTCTACATCGCGCGCCCTGCGCTGAAACCGGGTGGCGCGCCTTACCCTTCCTGGGTGATGAACGCGCTGGGCGGCATTCCGGCCACCATCGACCCGATGGTGCGCACGGCGGCGCGCGTTTGTGCTCTGTCAGCCTTGCGCCTGCTGGAGGACGAGGCGGCGCGCGAGGCCGCCATGGCCGAATTCAAGGACCGCACCGGCGGCGGTGTGGGCGGCAACAAGTGGCTGGCGCCGCTTTGCGATTACAAGCCGCCCGTCCATTTCCGCTGGCCGGAATATGTTGAAACCCCGCGCGGGCGCGACTGGTGGATTCCCTCCGCCATGCCCGGCGCCTAACAGGAGACTGCACATGCTCGACAAGACCCTCAGCGAATTCACCCTTCAGCGCCGCAAGCGCGGCGGCGGCACCCAGCCGATGCAGCACTGGCACCTGTCGAACGAGACGGACCCGCTCAGCCAGGTCCTGCTGGGCTCGCCCGCGCATCTGAAGCATTTGTCCACGTCCAGCCTTTCGTCGAAACACCTGCGCGAGAACCCCTGCAACATCCAGGTCGCGCAGAGCCAGCACGCCGACATGGTCGCCGCCTACGAGCATTTCGGCGTCAAGGTGCAAATGCACGCGCCCCAGCCCGAACTGCCCATGCAGGTCTATGCGCGCGACAGCTCGGTGATGACGCCCTATGGCGCGATCATCACGGCGATGTCGCAATGGTGGCGCCGCGGCGAGAACTACGAGGCGATCCGCACCTACGAGCGCCTCGGCATCCCGATCTACGACATGGTCACCGCCGGCACCTTCGAAGGCGGCGATTTCAACGTGATCGAGGAGGGCTGCGTCCTTATCGGCTGCGGCGGCGCGCGCACCAACGAGGCCGGCGCGCGGCAGGTCGCCGGCTGGTTCGAGGATGAGGGCTGGGAAGTGAAGCTGGCCTTCATCGACGAATATTACGTGCATATCGACCTGATGGTCGTGCCCATCGCCGAAAAGCTGACCGCCGTGTGCCTCGATTGCACAGATCCCTGGATCGTGGATTGGCTCAAGGGCAAGGGGCACCAGATCATCGACGTGCCGTTCCGCGACACGATGAACCTTGGCTGCAACGTGATGAGCCTCGGGAACGGCAAGGTGATCGCCCCCAAGGCATCCACGGTGCTGGTCGAGGCGCTGCGCGCGCGCGGCTTCGAGGTGGCGGCCATAGACACTGCCGAAATCTCCAAAACCGGCGGCGGCATTCACTGCATGGCGCAGGCGCTCAACCGCGGCTGACACGTCCGAACGATTTCTGCCGCGCGTGAGCCAACTTGGATCTCACGCGCGGCAGGCGATCTGCACTCGACGCAAATCCTGCGATCCAGCAGCCGAGCATGAGCGGAATCGCGGGTGCCGGTCCAGCCCATGAGCGGCCAGATCCCTTGGCCCGACCGCGGGGACGCGGGCCTTGCGGCCCGCACCCGATCAGCCTGATTTGACGGCGATCCGCTTGACCCGCGCCTTGGCCTCTTCGGTCTTCGGCAGCGAAACGGTCAGCACGCCGCGCTTGAACTCGGCCTCGGCCTTTTCCGGATCGACGCCCGGCGGCACCGGGATCATCCGGTGGAAGCTGCGCTGCGACCGGGATGTAAAGCCCTCCTTGTCGGTCTTTTCCTCCCGCTCGCCACGGATCGTCAGCATATCGTCGGTGACGTTTACCTCGATATCCTTGTCATCGAGGCCCGGCAGATCGACCGACACCAGCATTGCCTCGTCGGTTTCCGAAATATCGGTGCGCGGACCGCCCGCCGTCATGCTGCCGCCAAAGGGATTGTCGAAGCGGCCCCAGAAATCCTCGAACACGCTGTTCAGGTCACGCTGGAGAGACATCAACGGATTGTCGTCATTGCCTCGCGTCTCGGGTGCGCGGTCGCGATCGCGGGCCCAGGGAATGAGATCACTGAATGCCATTGTCATTTCCTCCTGTTAACTCGTTGTGCACAGCCGTTTACGCGGCGTTGACCTTGACCTGTTTCGGCTTCGAAGCCTCGCTCTTTTTCAGCGTGAGCGTCAGCACGCCGTCGCGGTGCGTCGCGTCGATCTTGCCTGCGTCAATCGTGTCGGGCAGGCTGAAGACCCGCTCGAACCTGCCCGGCGCGTATTCGGCATAGATGCGGCGGTAACCTTCGGGGGCGGGCGCATCGATCGTTCCCCGCACGGTCAGCGAGCGGTGCTCGACCGAGACATCGACGCTGTCGGGCGTCACTCCCGGCATGTCGATGACCACCGTCACAACGTCGCCTTTCTCGAAAATGTCGGTGGCGGGGCGGTAGGTCGGGCCGGTGTCGCGGGTTTCGCCGCCTTCGGTTCGTGCCACGTCACCGCCGGTCTTTTTCAATTCCTTGGACATTGTCTTTCCTCCTCTCGTTGCACTGATCAGCTTGACTTGACCTTGATCTTGCGCGGCCGCTCGGCGTCGGGCCGGCCCATCTCGATCTCGAGAATGCCGTTCTTCGCGCGTGCCTTGACCTTGTCGGGATCGACGCGCAGCGGCAGACGGACACTGCGCGAGAATTCACCCGACGGACGCTCGCGGCGGTGCCATGCGGCATCCTCGTCATCGGTCGCGCGGTTGCGCTTGCCCGCGATCGTAAGTGTGTTCTCGCGTACGGTCAGGTCGATATCGTCCTGCGCGACGCCCGGCATTTCGGCAGTGACGACGACGCTGTCATCACCCAGCCACATGTTGACCGGCGGCCAACTGCCGTTCCGGTCGCTGCGCGAGTCGGTCTCGAACATGCGGTTCATCTGCGATTGCAGCTGCCGCAATTCCGCGAAGGGATCCCATTGGGCGTGGGGCAATCCATGAGTCAGCATCGTTTCCTCCTTTTCTGATTATAACCTTCGGAGGTCCGCGAGGTGCGCAGACCTCTATTGCTACGGGACTGTCACGAAGGGAGAAGATCGAAAACGATCCGGCACGAAAACGCATGGCGGCCGCATGTTTCGATGCGCAAGGCTGGATGTCGCACCTTGCGACCAATCATGCATCGACGCGTTGCACGGAGGCACACACATCGAAATGCACCAACATCTTCGGAACCCTCTTGGCGGCATCCCGTGCAACTGATCTGGGAAGGCGCCGAAACCTTATCAAGGGCAGGTGCTGAAACCGGAATGAAGGAAACAGCACAGCGGCAACGACGTGTCACAGATGACACAGATCAGGATGCGGGCCGTGCCATGACAGCGCGGGCTCCAGCATTCCGGGCGACCCGAAGCGCATTGCCGCCGGCGTTTTCGGTCCATCTGGAGAGACGTTGGATTCCGCTACCAGACGCTCCTATCCCGGCGACCGCAAGGCCGTGATCGCCTGTGCGTGCAGGCGAAACCGCGCCGACGAAAGGGGATGCCGCGCGGATTTCCGCCATAGCTTCGCCTCGAAAGTCGGCGGCGGAACCTCCCCTTCCGGCCCGCGTTGGCCCTCACCATTGCACGAAAGGAGTGTACGAAATGCTGATGCCGAATATCACACGGGCCACCGCCACGTTTGCCGCCTGCACGATGCTGGCGCTTCCCGCCTTCGCGGAGGAACTGAAATTCATGGCGGACCTGTCCCCCGAGGCCGTCGTTCCTCCGACAGAAAGTGCGGCGACAGGCGACGCCGACGTGACCGTCGATACCGAAGCGAAAACCGTGTCCTGGGTAGTCAACGTGCAGGATCTGACCGGCGATCCAACGGCCGCTCACATGCACGGTCCTGCCGGAAAAGACGAAAACGCCGCCCCCGTCATCGACATGTCCGGCTCGCTCATGGAAGGGAGTGCGGACATCACCGATGAACAGATCGCCGAGTTGAAGGACGGTATGTACTACGTGAACATTCATACCGAGGAATATCCGAATGGCGAAATCCGGGGCCAACTGACCGCTCAGGAATGAGAGCCTGAGCCGGTAACGAAAGCTGCGATTTACTGCGGGCGGGGCATGTATGCCCCGCCCCATTTGTTTCGACGCACCGGGTTTTATGCGCTGGCGTAGGTGGGTGTTTCAGGAATTTGTTCTGCAAGGAAACCCTCACATGTGTCGCTAAGGAGTGCAGTTTCCAATTGAACTCCCCCTCGCGTTGCGGGAGATTACCATCCATGCGCCTGCCTTGAGACATGCGCAATGGGCCTTTACAGGCCGCGCCGGGCAGAATAACGGTTTGCCGCGCACAACAGACCATAATTCCACGCGAGGGGAGAGTACATGAAAACCAATACCTTAGCAGCGTTAGTCGCGGGGGTTGCCGTTGGCGCCGCCGCCACGACGGCGTCAGCTGCAGACGGCGATACTGTCAAGATCGGCTTTCCGGTCTTCCTGTCCGGCGCGGCCGCAGGTCCGTTCGGCCAGCCCGAAAAGGAGGCGGCCGAGCTGCTGATCGAGGCGCTGAACGCCGGCACGGTTCCCGCGCCCTACGCCACGAAAGGCATTGCCGGCAAGACCGTCGAAGGCACCTTCGTGGACGAGGCGGCCAACGCCGTGACCGAGTATCGCAACCTGATCGAGCGGGACAATGTCGATGTCGTCATCGGCTATACCTCCTCGGGCAATTGCAAATCGGTGGCGCCGCTGGCCGAGGACATGAAGACGCTGACGGTCTTCGTCGACTGCGGCACGCCGCAGATCTTCGAGGAGATCGTGACCGATCCCACCTACCTGTTCCGCACCGGCCCGACCGGCACGATCGATTCCGTCGGCGCCGCGCGCTATTTTCAGGATAGCGGCGTGGACCTGAGCCGCGTTGCCGGCATCAACCAGAACTACGCCTGGGGCCAGGACGCATGGCGCGACTTCACCCAGTCGCTGACCGCGCTCGACACCGGCTCGGAGATCGTGACCGAGCAGTTCCCCAAGGTCTATGCCGGCCAGTATGGCGCCGAGATCTCGGCGCTGCTGACCTCCAATCCGACGGCGGTCCACACCAGCTTCTGGGGCGGCGATCTGGAAGCGTTCCTGCTGCAGGCGGCGCCGCGGGGGCTTTTTGCGCGCTCGAACGTGCTGATGACCTGCGGCGAGGCGCTGTTTCCGCGCTTGTCGGGCCAGATCCCCGAAGGCGCGATCATCGGCGCGCGCGGACCTTATTCGGTGTTTGCGCCCGAGAACGATCTGTCGACATGGTTCAATGCCGCCTACGAGGAAAAATTCGGCCAGAAGCCGACCTATCCGGCATGGAAAATGGCGCAGGCGATCCTGGGTCTGAAGGCCGCTTGGGAAAAAGCAGGTGAGGACGCCGATACGCAGGCCGTTGCCGCCGCCTTCAAGAACCTCGAGTTCGAATTGCCCGCCGGCACGGTGAAAATGGCGATCGGCAATGGGCATCAGGCCATTCAGGGCATTGCTTATGGCCGCTACAAGCAGGACGCGGACGGCAATCCCGGTGTTGAGGATGTCATCAGCTACTCGGCCGAGTGCGTGAACCCGCCCAATGGCATGAAGTCGGGTGACTGGATCCAGGCAGGTTTCCCTGATTCGACCTGCGAGTGATGCAAATCGCCCCTGCCGTCTGTGACGGCGGGGGCCTTCCGGCAGAGCCGCGCTTCTGCCGATGATACCGCACCGCGGGGCCGAGCGCCGCTGCGGGCAGAATTGGAAAAGACTGATGTTGAAGTTTATCGCGATCCTGCTGGACGGCCTCAGCTATTCGGCGTGGCTGTTTCTGGTCGCTGTCGGGTTGACGCTGATCTACGGGGTCATGCGCATCCTGAACATCGCGCATGGCGCGTTCTACGCCATCGGCGCCTATGCCTGCGCCACGGCGCTGGGCCTCTATTACGGGGCCGGCTGGTCCGGTGCGGGGGCGTTTCTGGTGATGGGCCTGACGGCCATCGTTACGGGCATCGTCGTCGGGCTGGCGGTCGAGCGGGGGATCCTGCGCCGCCTTTATGGCCGCGACGAGGTGCTGATGGTCCTGGTCACATACGCGCTGTTCCTGATCCTCGAGGACGCGACCAAGATGATCTGGGGCGTCGAGAGCTATTTCGTCTACCAGCCCTACGCCTATTTCGGCTTCATCGAGGTGGGCGGGCTGCCGTATCAGGTCTATGATCTGGCTGTGGTCGCGGTCGCCATTGTCACCGGCCTTGCGCTGTGGCTGTGGCTGACCCGCGCGCGCATGGGGCGGTTGATGATCGCCGTGGTTGCCGACCGCGAGATCAGCGCCGCGATGGGCATCAACGTGCCACGCATCTTTGCGATCACCTTCGCCATCGGCACTGTCCTGGCCGCGCTGGCCGGCGTCGTGACCGCGCCCAAGATCGCCGTGGCACCCGGCATTGGCGTCGAGGTGATCATCCTCGCCTTTGCGGTTGTCGTCATCGGCGGCCTCGGCTCGATCCCCGGCGCGGCGCTGGGGGCGGTGATCGCGGGCTTTGCGCGGGCGGTCAGCGTGCACCTCGCGCCCGAGTTCGAGCTGTTCGCGATCTATGCCGTCATGGCGATCGTGCTGGCGATCCGGCCCTATGGCCTCTTTGCCGCGCAAGGGGAGCGCAAGATATGATGACCATCGATTTTCGCCGCGACCCGATCAACATACTGCTGTTGGCGGCGCTGCTGGTCGCAGGCTTCTTCCTGCCCAGCTGGCTGCGCTTCCTGCTGCAGATGGCGGTCGCGGGCGGGCTGGTGGCGCTGGGCGTGATGATCCAGATGCGTGCGGGGCTCGTGTCCTTCGGGCAGGGCCTTTATTACTGCATCGGCGCCTATGCGGTGGGGATGCTGGCGGTCAAGCTTGGTGTCATCGAACTGGGCATCCTGATCCCCGCCGCGATCATCGTGTCGGTCGCAGTCGGCGGCGTCCTTGGCCTTCTGCTGTCGCGCTACCGCGACATCTTCTTTGCGATGCTGTCGCTGGCGCTCTCGATGATCCTCTATGGCCTTCTGGTCAAGGCGGCCTGGCTTGGCTCGACCGATGGCTTCAACATCCCGGCGGTCAGCTATCTGGGCCATGTCCCGGCGCAGGCGGTGCGCGAGGACTGGTCCTATATCCTCACCGTGGTGCTGGTGCTGATCGCGTGCTTTGCTGTCGCGCGCTATCTGGCGTCGGGCGCAGGCGCGTTGTGCGATGCGGTGGCGGAGAACGAGCTGCGGCTGGAATATCTGGGCACGTCGGCGCGCAAGGTGGTGTTCATCGTCTATGTCGTCGCGGCCACGATCTCGGGCCTTGGCGGAGCGCTGGCGGCGATTGCGATGGGCCATATCGGGCCTGAAATGACCAACTGGACCACCTCGGGCGGCTTCGTCTTCGTCGCGCTGCTCGCGGGACGGGGATCGGTGATCGCGCCGGTTCTGGGCTTCTTCCTGCTGGAGCTGGTGCGCACCTATGCGCTGGATTACGCGCCGAACGCGTGGCAGATGATCCTCGGCGCGGTGATGCTGGCCGTCATCCTGCTACTGCCCGAAGGGCTGTGGTCCCTCGTGCGCCGGAGGTCCGCGAAATGAGCGACAAGACACCCCTTCTGGTGACGGAAAACCTGGAAAAAAGCTTTGGCGGCGTGATTGCCGCCGGCAACATCTCGATCAGCGTGGGCCGGGGCGAGCAGGTGGCGATCATCGGCTCGAACGGGGCGGGCAAGACGACCTTCGTCAACATGGTGACGGGCTATCTGACGCCCTCGGCGGGCAGCATCCGCTACCTTGGCCGCGACATCACCGGGCTGAACCCGCGCCAGACCGCGCGGGCCGGCATCCGCCGGTCGTTCCAGATCGCGCAGCTTTTCCCGCAGATGACGGCGCTGGAGAACATGGTCATCACCGACATCGCCGCAACCGAGGACAAAGGCAGCTTTCGTGCCCGCAGCCTGACGGATGCGCGGATGGACGAGGCGATGGCGCTGCTCCGACGGTTCGGCCTCGAGGGAATCGCGCACGAGCCGACCGGCACCCTGCCGCAGGGCGTGCGCAAGCAGCTGGACATCGCCATGGCGGCCGTGGGCGATCCGGCCCTGATCCTGCTGGACGAGCCGACATCCGGCGTCAGCGCGGACGAGAAGATGGAGATGATGGACAGCGTGATCCAGCCTCTGCTCTCGGACGATGCGACCTTGATGTTCATCGAGCATGACATGGACATCGTGCGCCGCTACGCGCGTCGCGTCATCGCCTTTTACGAGGGGCAGATCCTGATCGACGGCGGCGTCGAGGAAGTGCTGGCCGATGAAAAGGTCCGCCAATACGTGATCGGAGGGGTCGCCCATGCTTGAGGTCAAGGATCTGAACGTGTCCATCGCGGGCACGCCCATCCTCCGCAACGCCTCGCTGACAATGGCAGGGGGCAAGACCTTCGGCCTGATCGGGCGCAATGGCGCGGGCAAGACGACATTCATGCGCTCGGTCATGGGGTTGCTGCCGGTGGCCTCCGGCGCGATCCGCATCAACGGGCAGGACGTCCTGTCGCAGCCACCGCATCTGCGCGCGGCGATAGGCGTCGGCTACATGCCCGAGGATCGCAGGCTGGTGTCCGAGTTCACCGTCGAGGAAAACATCCTGCTGCCGGTCAAGGCGCTGGGCAAGACGTTCGACCCCGCGCGTCTGGAATGGATCTACGATCTGCTGCCGGAAATCGCCCGCTTTTCGACCCGCAAGGCGCTGGCGCTGTCGGGCGGCCAGCAAAAGCTGGTCGCGCTGGGGCGGGCGCTGATCGTCGGGGACCAGCTTTTGCTGCTGGATGAGCCGTTCGAGGGCGTTGCCCCCGCGCTGGCGCAGCGCCTGGTCGAGGTGATCGGTGCGCTGCATCAAAGCGGCATGTCGGTGCTGCTGTCGGAATCCGACCATGTCCATTCGGCCGACCTGCTGGACGGACTTTACACGATCGAACGCGGCGACATCACCCTGCGCGAGGACAGCCGCGCTCAGTGACCCCGCCGCCCTGCCACCAAGGAGACTGCCATGAAGACCAAGATCGCCCTGCTTCGCCACATGCACGCCGAACGCCCCTACGGCAAATCGAAACCCATCGAGATCGTCGAGGCCGAACTGAGCCCGCCGGAATCGGGCGAAATGCTGATCAAGATGGCGGCGGCAGGACTGTGCCATTCGGACCTGTCGGTCATCAACGGCGACCGCCCGCGGGATATGCCCGTTGCACTGGGGCACGAGGCGACGGCCATCGTGCAGGAGGTCGGGCCGAACGTCACCCGCTTTCAGCCCGGCGATCATATCGTGCTGGTCTTTGCCCCGTCCTGCGGCCACTGCCTGCCCTGCGCCGAAGGGCGTCCGGCGCTGTGCCAGCCCGGCGCGGTTGCCGCCGGCAAGGGCTCGCTGATCGGCGGGAGCAAACACATCACCCATGACGGGCAGACGGTAAACCACCATGTCGGCGTGTCGGCATTTTCGACCTATGCGGTCGTGTCCGAGGCGTCCTGCGTCAAGATCGACAAGGACATTCCGCTGGACAAGGCGGCGCTGCTGGGCTGTGCGGTGCTGACCGGCGTCGGCGCCGTGCTGAATTCGGGCGATCTGAAGACCGGGCAAAGCTGCGCGGTGGTCGGGTTGGGCGGCGTGGGCCTTGCCGGGCTGCTGGGCGCGGTGGCGGCAGGCGCGCGCACCATCGTCGCGGTCGATCTGGCCAAGGACAAGCGAGACTTTGCGCTGGAACTGGGTGCCACCCATGCGATCGACCCCAGCGAGGAGGGTGCAGTGGAGAAGGTCAAGGACCTCACCGGCGGCGGCGTCGATCTGGCGGTCGAACTGGCGGGCGCGGTCCCGGCGCTGAAATTCGCCTACGACATCACCCGGCGCGGCGGCACCACCGTCACCGGCGGCCTGCCCAACCCGGCAGCCGAGCTGAAGATTCCCGCTGTCTCGCTGACGGTCGATGAACGCGCACTGAAAGGTTCGTATGTCGGCTCCTGCGTGCCAATGCGGGACATCCCGCGCTTTGCGCAGATGATGGTGCAGGGCCAGTTGCCGATCGAGAAGCTGGTGACGCATCGCCTCAAACTGGAAGACATCAACGAGGGGTTCGAGCGTCTGGCCGCCGGCGATGCGATCCGCCAGATCATCGAATTCGACTGAAAACGCGCCGTCGGGTGAACTGGTCGCGAGGTAATCGAGGCGGGCGCTGAAGGGGCGCTCGCCTGTGCGATTTGGCCAAGCCTGCCACTCGGAGGATCGGAGAGCCCCGTTCAGGCTTGGCATGGCCGGAGGACGAAGTGCGTGCTCCGCCCCGGAGGGAATAGCGACGATGCGTAAGGCATAGAGGACATGCACATGAAAATCCTCTTCGTGGTTCTCATCCTTCTGGCACTCGTGGTTCTGGGGCTGGCCGTGGTCCTGGTCCTGGACCAGCGGGCCGACCGGGCGGAGTGGCAACGTCTCGCGGCACTTCAGCGGGACGATCCGCCGGTTTTCACGGCGGAGATGGTGGCGGATCTGCCTTCCGCCGCGCGCCGTTACTTCACCTATGCCATCCGGACGGGCACGCCGCTTCTGACGGTCGCCGAGATCGAGATGACGGGGCAGTTCAGCCTGGGCACAAAGGAAGACCCCCGCTACCAGCCGATGCGCGCGCGCCAGATACTCGCCGCTCCGGAGGGGTTCGTCTGGGCCATGAAGACGACCGGGGGGATGCCGGTCGCGGGGTCGGATACGGGCCGCTAGACGCGGTTCCGGATCTTTGGCCTCATCCCCGTCGCCCGCGTCGGGGGCGATGCCGATCACGCCCGCTCCGCCTTCGGGCGCTACGTCGCCGAGGCGGTGATCTGGTCGCCCGCGGCCATGCTACCCGGTCCGAACGTCACCTGGACGGAGGTGGACGAAGCAACCGCCCGCGTCACCGTCCGCCGCGGAGACCTGAGCCAGGCGGTCGATGTGACCGTGGACGCCGAAGGTCGGCCGCAGACCGTGTCCTTCCAGCGATGGACCAACGCCAACCCCGAGAAAACCTACCGGCTGCAGCCCTTCGGCGCGGTCCTGTCGGATTTCCGGGCGGTCGGCGGCTATCGCCTGCCATTCCACGCCGAGGCCGGAAACATGTTCGGGACCGACGAGTTTTTCCCGTTCTTCATCGCCGAGGTCATGCGAATCCGGTTCCCCCAGGCACAGCAATGACGAGACGGGTTTTGGCGAAGCCGTGAGCCGACGGGGGAGGAAGCTGAAACCATGTTGCCATGACATCCCAGGCACACTGTCCAAGGGTGAACTCCGTTTCAGATGTTCCACGAGCGCCGACTGTCCGCAGATTAGTCCCTGAACGCGCCAAAGCGGTCCTGAAGGGTGCGCATATGCTCCAGCCTTGACGAAACGCAGTCGCCTAGATGGGCGGTCACGTCGTTCAGCAGCAACGTGCTGAGGCAGGAATAGGGAACATGCGAATCCCAGAACAGCTGCGAGTCGGTGCGCAGCGGAAAGACCATGTTGGTATGGTCGCGCGCCCAGATGCAATGCGTGTCGCAGATGACAATCAGCGGGATTTCCGCCTGTTCGGCGGCGGCGGCAAGGGCCAGGCTGGCCTTGGTGTAGCGCCGCATCTCGAACAGGACGATGCAATGGGTGTTTTCGTGATCGCCCAGGATGTCGCCGAAAATGCCGTCCCTGCCATCCTCGATACGCACATCGCTGCGCAGATAGGCGAGGCGCGTGGCAAAACCGGACGCAATGCCCGCAATCGTCTGAAACCCCGCGACATGCAGCTTTTGCGCTTCGCAGATGGCGCGGATGGCGGCGTCCCACGCGGGGGTGCCGCGAAGGGCATAGGCGCTTTGCAGCGCGGCGACGTCCATGTCGAAGTTGCTCCAGGCGTCGCCAACTCCCTCGGCGCGGATCCGGCTGAGGCGGTCCGACACCAACACCGGCGGCGCTTCGATCTGGCTCAGCAGGTCGGTCTTCAGATCGGGCAGACCGTGATAGCCCAGCTTGCGCAGGAATTGGCCCACCGTCATCTGGCTGACCCCGATATTCTCGGCGATGGAGGCGGCCGTCTCGAAGGCGAGGCGTTCGAAATGCGTAAGCATGTAATTGGCCACGGATTTCTCGGCGCGTGTGAGGTCTGGATATTTCTCGCGGAGGCGATCCTGGAGCGAAGGCTGGGTCATCGGCGGTTCTTGAAATCGCTCAGGTCCGGCAAGCGGTTGAACCAGGGGCGTTCCAACTCGATCTGCCTCGCAAGCCGAAACAGGATATCCTCTCGCCCGAAATCTGCCGAGAACATCACGCCCACCGGCAGCTCGCCTTGCGTTGGCGCCGGCCGATGCCAGCCAAGCGGCACTGTCATGCTGGGCGCACCTGTCATGTTGTAGAGCTGCGTGAACGGCGTAAAGCCCGTCACGGCGGCGCGATAGGCTTCCAGATTCTTCGTGTCAGTGTGCTGGACACCCAGTTCGGGAGGCAGTGTCGCCAGTGTCGGGCTCAGGATCACGTCAAATCGCTCGTGCAGGTCGGCCATGCGGCGGCTTTGCCCATGGATCTGAAAGAGCGCTTCGGCATAATCCTCGGCCGTCATTTGCCTGGCTTCCTCGACGGCGCTCCAGGTCACGCTGTCCACATCCGCGCGTTCAACCTTTCGGCCGCGGCGAGCGCCGGCGGCGTTGATGCTGCGCGCGACGTTGCTGGCCACCAGGACCCACAGCGCTTTCTGCAGAGGCTCGACCTCGCCGGGCAAGGTGATCTCGTGCACGTCATGGCCCAGGGTGTGCAGCAGATCGGCGGCGTCCTTGGCCGCCTCGCGGCACGGCGCGGCGACAGGCTTGCCGCTCATCGGGGCGATATGCCAGCCGACGCGCAGATGGCCAGGCTCGCGCTGGATCTCCTCGGCATAGGGGCGGCGGGGTGGCGGGGCGCAATAGGGATCGCCCGCGGCCATGCCTTGCGTCGCGTCGAGCATCGCCGCGCTGTCGCGGACCGACCGCGTCAGCACATGTGACACCGACAGGCTGCCCCAACCCTCGCCGACCAGCGGACCCGACGGGTTGCGTGCGCGCGACGGCTTCATCCCGAAAAGGCCGCAGCAGGAGGCCGGGATGCGGATCGAGCCGCCCCCGTCGCTGCCATGCGCGGCCGGCACGATGCCCGCCGCGACGGCCGCTGCCGCCCCGCCGGACGAGCCGCCGGCGCTGCGGGTCAGATCCCACGGGTTGCGCGTGGCGCCCGTCAGGGTGGTTTCGGTCGATGCGGCGAGCGAGAATTCAGGCGTCGTCGTCTTGCCGAAGATCACCAGCCCCGCCGCCTTGTAGCGCGCGACCAGAGTCGAGTCCGCCTGCGCCGGTGCGCCGCCCGACAGGAGGCGCGCGCCGTTGGCGGTGACGTGACCCTTCAGTTCGCCCGAGGCGTCCTTGAGCAGGAAGGGAACGCCGCGGAAAGGGCCGTCGGGTAGGCCCGCGGCGATGGCATTCCGGCCATGATCGTAGAGCTTCTGCGACAGCGCATTAATGGCAGGATTGCGCGCCTCGGCGCGGTCGATGGCGGTCTCCAGCAGCTCTTGCGGCGAAGCCTCGCCGCGCGCGACCAGATCGGCGAGGGCGGTGGCGTCATGTGCGTCATAGTCTTTCATCGGGGTGCCCGTTTTCTGAATGTTGTCGGAATAACTATTATTGACATGATGGGACGACTGTAACAGCATCGTCAACAGGTTCCGCGGCTATCCGAAAAAAGACCGCAACAAAACGGGAGGAGACCCGACATGAAACGACGTACTCTGATGGGCACCGCCGCGCTGCTCGCGCTGGCCCCGCTGGCCGTACTCGCGCAGGACAAGACCCTGACATGGGGCAAACCGGCGGAGATCACCGGGTTCGACGTGCATGTCGCGGGCACCGTCGCGTCATGGGAGATGTATCAGATGGTCTACGAGACCTTGCTGACCACGGATGCCGACCTCGGCCTGGCCCCCGGCCTCGCCGAAAGCTGGGAGCAGACGTCGCCCACGACCTACACGCTGACGCTGCGGGAGGGCGCGGCGTTCTCGAACGGGCGTCCGGTGTCGCCCGATGACGTGATCGGCAGCCTCGAGCGGATCAAGGACCCCGAGACGGCCAGCTACTGGTCGCCGCAGCTGGGCGACATCGCCCGGATGGAAGCCACCGGCGAGCGCAGCCTGGAGGTCGAACTGGCCAGCCCGCAGGCCACGTTCCTGCCTGCGCTGGCCCATATTACCGCCGCCATTCTGCCGATGCAGGAATTGCGCGACGGCAGTTTCGATCCGGGTGCGCAGATGCTGGGGTCCGGACCCTTCATGGTCGAAAGCCACAAGCAGGACGAAAGCTGGACGCTGGCGCGCAATCCTCATTACTGGCGCGAGGGCTATCCGCTGGCCGACACGCTGGAGGTGCCGATCATCCCCGACGAGTCCGCCCGCATCGCGGCGCTGCGCGACGGGCGCATCGACTTCACCTCGTTCGAAAATCCCGATGCGCAGAGGATGCTGGACACCGCCGGGAACGTCGCCGTGAAGGCGCAGCAGACGACGAATTACTACCGCCTCGACGTCAACGCGCTGGACGAGGCATCGCCATTTCAAGACAAGCGGGTGCGGCAGGCGATGAACCTCGCGCTGGACCGCGGCGCGATCAACGATTTTGTCTTTGGCGGCACGTCCGCGCCGGATTACCCGGTGCCCGCCGCGTTCGGCAAGGATGCGTGCCGCGATCTGGACACCTACGCGCTGCCCCGCGATGAGCGGCTGGAAAAGGCGCGCGGGCTGCTGGAGGAGGCGGGCAACACCTCGCCCGAGGTGGCGCTGACGCTCAGCTCGGCCAACCCGGTGCTGGGGCGGATCGGGCAGGTCGTGCAGCAGAGCCTGGGCGAGGCGGGCTTTGACGTGTCGATCGACCAGGTGCCGACGGCGGAATACCTGCAGAAGGTGTTCACCGACGGCGATTTCGATTTCTCGGCCTCTTGGCTGGCGGGCTATACCGACCCCGGCATGGTCATCAAGTGGTGGAACCCCGAATTCGCCGTCTGGAACAGCGTGTTCCAGGAAAACGTGCCCGAGCTGTCGGCGGCCCTCGATGACGTCGGCGCGATGCAGGACGGGCCCGAACGTGACGCCAAACTGACCGAGATCTGCGCCATGATCGACGACGGCGCCAACCTGCTGGCACTGGTGGGCAAGGCCGACTACCTCGCCTACCGAGAGGATCAGGTGGACGTCGTCCTGTCGGATCGCACGGGATCGGCGGGCACCTATCAGTTCATCGCCGAGTTCGAGCCTAAATAGCATCTCGGCGCCGGCGGGCCACGGCCTGCCGGCGCCGGTGCCGGAGCCGCCATGCGCCTTTTCCTCTACCTTCTGCCGCGGCTGGCGGCCATGATCGTCACGCTTCTGGGCGTGTCGGTCCTGGTGTTCCTGTCGCTGCGCCTGATCCCCGGCGGCTACGCCGATATTCTGCTGGGCCCCTTCGTGACCCCCGCCGCGCGCGAGGCGATCAGCCAGCGTTACGGGCTGGATCAGCCGCTGGCGCTGCAATATCTGCGCTGGCTGCTGGCGCTGCTTCAGGGCGATTTCGGCGTGTCCATGGTGACGCGCCAGCCGGTGATCGACGAGTTCATCCGCCGCGCCCCGGTCACGCTGGAGCTGGCGCTGATCGCGCTCGGCCTCGCGCTGTCGGTCGGGCTGCCGCTGGGCGTCTGGTCCGGCATCCGCCAGGGCGGGCGGCGCGGTGTCGACATGGCGCGGCTGGTTGGCGCGCTGGGGGCGAGCGTGCCGGATTTCGTGCTGGGCAGCGTACTGATCTTCGTCTTTTCGGTCTGGTCGCTGTGGTTCCGCGTCGGCGGCTACGTGCCCTTCGGCGTGGACCCGGTGGGCAATTTGCAGACCATGCTGCTGCCCGGCATGACGCTGGCGCTGTTCGGTATCGCGCTGGTCCTGCGCACGACGCGCGACGCGGTGCTGCGGGTGATGACCGAAGGCTACATCACCGCCGCCGTCGCGCGGGGCGAGCATCCGCGCGACATCGTGCGGCGGCATATCCTGCGCAACGCGGCGATCCCGGTGGTGACGGTGGTCACAACCTATTTCGGCTTCCTGCTGGGCGGCGCGGTGGTGGTCGAGGTGCTGTTTTCCGTGCCGGGCTTCGGCCTTTATATCTTCAACGGGCTTCTGAACCGGGATTACGCCATCGTGCAGGCGGGCGTGCTGCTGGCCGCTGTCGCGTTCGTCACGATCAACATGCTGGCCGATTTTCTCTACGCGGTGATCGACCCGCGCGTGGGGGCCGAGGGATGAGGGCTGCGTTGCACTGGCTGGCGCGGATCTGGCGCGCCGATTTCCTGTCGGCTTTCGGGCTGGCGGTGCTGGGGCTGCTGATCTTCCTCGGCATCTTCGGCCAGTGGCTGCCCTTGGGCGATCCGACGCGCATCGCCGCCGGGCCGCGCCTCGGGGCGCCGTCGCTGGCGTTCCCGTTCGGCACGGATGAGCTGGGCCGGTCCTTCCTGCCGCGCGTGGTGCAGGGCATCCGCGCGACGTTCCTGCTGTCGGGGATCGCGGTGCTGATCTCGGCCGTGATCGGCACGCTGCTGGGCATGGCGGCGGGGTATTTCGGGCGCGCGACCGATATCGCGGTGGCGCGGGGGGCCGACATCCTCTTTGCCTTTCCGGCGCTGCTGGTGGGGCTGCTGGTGTCGGCGGTGATGGGACCGGGGCAGTTCTCGGCCATATCGGTCATCGCCATCGCCACGCTGCCGCTGCTGATCCGGGTGGTGCGGTCCGTCACGCTCAGCGTCGCCGGGCGCGGTTTCGTCATCGCCGCGCGGGTCGCGGGGGCGTCCTGGGCGCGCATCCTGCTGGTGCATATCCTGCCGAACGTGATGGGTGCGGTCGTCGTGCAGCTGACCTATGCGCTGTCGATCGGGATGATCATCGAAAGCGCGCTCAGCTTTCTCGGCCTCGGGGTGCAGCCGCCCGAGGCATCGCTCGGCTCGCTCTTGCGGCAGGGCAGCGCGTATCTGACCATCGCGCCGTGGATGGTGCTGTCGTCGGGCGCGGTGCTGTCGCTGGCGATCATGTCGGTGAACCTTGTCGGCGACGCGGTGCGCGACATGCTGGAGCCGCTGAAAGGCAGGGCGCTGACATGACCCCGATCGCAAAAGCAGACAGTGTCGTCGTTTCCTATCGCACGGCCAAAGGCAGCTTGCGGGCGCTCGACGGCGCGGATCTGACAGTTCATCCGGGCGAGACCCTCGCCGTTGTCGGAGAGAGCGGATCGGGCAAGTCGACGCTCGGCATGGCGTTCGGCCGCGTGCTGCCCGGCGAGGCCGAGCTTGAGGCGGGTGTGATTGAGGTGGACGGCACCGATGTCTTCGCAACGGACGCCGAGACGTTGCGCGCCCTGCGCCGCGACAAGCTTGGCTTCGTCTTTCAGAACCCCATGACGGCGCTCGACCCGACGATGCGGGTGGGCCGCCAGGTCGCGCGCGCCATGCCGGCGCCTGCGAGCGAGAACGAGGTCGCGGCACTTCTGGAACGCGCCGAGCTGTCCGATCCCGCCCGCGTCATGCGCGCCTATCCGCACGAGCTGTCGGGCGGCATGGCGCAGCGGGTGGTGATCGCCATCGCCATCGCGCGGGGGCCACGGCTGCTGATCGCGGACGAGCCGACCGCCTCGCTGGATGCGTCGATCCGGGAGAAGGTCATGGCGACACTGGCGCGGCTTCGCGACGAAACCGGTGCGGGTCTTTTGGTGCTCAGCCACGACCTGCGCCTGATGGCGCGCCACGCGGGCCGCGTCGCGGTGATGTATGGAGGCCGCGTCGTCGAGACAGGGGCCAGCGCCGAGGTGCTCGAGCGCCCCGCGCATCCCTACACCCGCGCGCTTCTCGCCGCCGCATCGGGCAGCGAGCGCCCCGGCGAGAGGCTGGAGCCGATCCCCGGCACCCCGCCCACCCTGACGGGGCGGTGCGAGGCATGCGCGTTCGCGCCGCGCTGTGCCTTTGCGCGCGACAAGTGCAGGAATGTCCGCCCCGAGCCGCGCGAGGTGGCGGGCCGCGAAGTCATCTGCCATTTCGCCGAAGACGTTCTGGCGGATGCACCCGCGAGGAGGGAGGCGCTGCGATGAGTGTAGTCATCACGCTGGACAATGTCGGTGTCACCTTTCGCCGCCGCCTGATCGGCGGCGACGCGGTCAAGGCGGTAAGCGGCGTGTCGCTGGACATCGCCGCGGGCGAGACGCTGGGCCTCGTAGGGGAATCCGGGTCGGGCAAGACGACGCTGGGTCGCGTATGTCTCGGCCTCTTGCAGCCGACCACGGGAGGGATGCGGATGCAGGGCGAGCCTTTCGGCAGGCTGCGCCAGCGTCGCGGGCAATTGTCGGTCGTGCTGCAACATCCCGAATGGGCGCTGAACCCGCGGCTGCGCTGCGGCGCGTCGGTGGGCGAGCCGTTGCGCATCCTCGGGACGGGCGGCGCCAGGCAGCGGGCGGCAGTGGCCAACATGCTGGAGCAGGTGGGACTGAGCGCCGATTTCGCCGACCGCTACCCTGGCCAGCTGTCGGGTGGGCAGCGCCAGCGGGTCGCCATCGCGCGCGCGCTGATCACCGAGCCGCGATTTATTCTGTTCGACGAGGCGGTGAGCGCGCTGGATGTTTCGGTGCAGACGCAGGTGTTGAATCTCATCCGCGACCTTCAGGCCGACCATGGATTCGCCGCGCTCTTCATCTCGCACGATCTGGCCGCGACGCGGTATGTGTCAGACCGGATCGCCGTCATGCTGGGCGGCGAGATCGTGGAGGACGCGCCCGTCGAGGATTTCTACGGCACGCCCTCGCACCCCTACAGCCGCGCATTGATGGATGCGGTGGCATGAGGGCCGTTCTTTGTGCCGCGGTCCTTGCGCTCGGCGCGCCCGTTGCGCAGGCAGACGTCGACGAGGTTGCGCGCACGTGGGAGGCGGCACAGGTCTGGCTGCCGGACACTGTCGCCCATACCTCCGTCGCTGCACTGGCGGACGCGCAGACGCCCCGCGCGGTCGTCCTTTATGCGCATGGTTGCGACGGGCTTGGCCGGATCACCACGGTAACGGCGCGATTTCTTGCGGGCGCAGGCTATCTGGTGGTCGCGCCCGACAGCTTTGCGCGGCAGGACAAGCCGGTCAGTTGCGAACCGGCGCAGGCGCGGGGCGGGCTGCACCGCGCGGTGCTGGGCTGGCGGCAGGACGAGATGCGTTTCGCCCTGAGCCGGCTGCGGGGCACGGACGCGCTGGCGCACACGCCGACCATCCTGATGGGCCATTCCGAAGGCGGGATCACCGCCGCCACGATGCCGGCGGCGGACGCCGCGATGCGCATCATCGAAGGTTGGACCTGCCACGCCGGCTGGCCCGAGTATCGCGGCCTCGATGCTGACGAGGATCAGCCTGTGCTCGCACTGATCGGCGCAGACGATCCGTGGTTCCGCCAACCGGTGCTGAGCGGCGATTGCGGCGCTTTCATGCAAGGAGAGGATCAGGTGTCCAAGGTCTATACCGCCCCGGATTATCTCGCGGACAAGCACTGGTTGAGCGCCGACAGGAACGTGCAGAAACTGATCCTCGATTTTGTAGAAACCCACCTGCCGCCGGAGACCGATCGTGAAGATCCAGAGCAAGCTGATGCAGGCGGTCGATGAGCGGTTCGTTGCGCGGCTGGGAGGTAGATCGCTTCGATCCAGGACCTGCAGCATCCGCAGTTCGGACCCTTGAGGACATGGATCGCGGCCGCAGCCTGTGCCATTTCCGCAAGGGGTGCCACAACGGCAAAGTTTGCCGTGCAAGCCATCATGGCGCGTCGTGTGAGGGTCATTGGTCAGGTTGTTGCGGACGCGTCGTCGCCGACCGCATCCGATACATGGTTAATCGACGCGCTGGCTACCTCCGGCGACCCGGAGGGCCGGAAAAACAGCAACCGCAGGGCATTCAGCGTGACCAGCACGGTGGCGCCGGTGTCGGCGAGGATCGCGATCCAGAGGCCGGTGATCCCGAGCACGGTGGTCACGAGGAAGACCGCCTTCAGCCCCAGCGCGAGTGCGATGTTCTGACGGATGTTCGACAGGGCTGCGCGGGCGAGCCGGATCATGCCCGCCACATCCGTCACGCGGCTGCGCAGGATCGCTGCGTCCGCTGTTTCCAGCGCCACATCGGTGCCCGATCCCATGGCCACGCCAACATGCGCGGCGGCAAGCGCGGGGGCGTCGTTGATCCCGTCGCCGATCATCATCACCTTCGCATCGGACGTCAGCTCGCGGATCGCGGCAACCTTGTCCTCCGGCATCAGCTCGGAGCGATGCTCGATCCCGAGTCCATCAGCAATCGCATTGGCGGTGCGCCGGTTGTCACCGGTCAGCATGATCGGCGTGATGCCGAGCCCGCGCAGTTGCGCCACGCCGGATGCTGCATCGGCCCGCGGCTCGTCGCGCAGCGCGATGAGGCCTTGGGGCGCGCCTTGGCGCAGCACGATCACCACCGTCTTGCCCTCGGCTTCAAGCGCGGCCACGCGAGCTTGCAGATCATCGTCAAGCGCGCCTCGCTCAGCCACCAGCCGGGGTGAGCCGACGCAGACAAGCGCACCATTGATCGATGCCTCTGCACCCTTGCCCGGCAGTGCGCGGCCCGCGTTGGCCGTCGCCGCTTTGACGTCCCGCCGTTCCGCCTCAGTGCAGATTGCCTGGCCGACCGGATGGCTCGCGCCGCTTTCGACGCCCGCGGCAAGGGCCAGCACGTCAGCTTCGCTCCCGATCAGCGCCAACATGTCGGTGACAACGGGTTTGCCTTGCGTGAGTGTTCCGGTCTTGTCAAAGGCGACATGGGTGGTCCGCGCCGCCGCCTCGATCACCGCGCCACCCTTCATCAGGAGGCCATTGCGCGCCCCGGTGGACAGGGCCGACGTGATAGAGGCGGGCACCGAGATCACCAGTGCGCAGGGGCAGCCGATCAGCAACAGCGCCAGCGCGCGATAGATCCACTCACCCCACTCCTGCCCGAAAGCCAGCGGCGGAAGAACCGCCACCAGAAGCGCCACGCCCACCACGGCGGGCATATAGACGCGGCTGAACCGGTCAATAAAGCGTTCGGTCGGTGCGCGCGCGCTCTCGGCCTCTTCGACAAGGCGCACGATGCGGGCGATGGTGTTGTCCGCCGCCGCCTTCGTGACCCGCACGCGCAGCACGGCCTCCGCGTTGATCGAGCCGGCAAAGACCTCGGCACCCGGCTCCTTGAGGCTCGGGACGCTCTCACCCGTAACGGGACTCTCGTCGACGCCTGATGTTCCGTCGATCACCTCGCCGTCGCAGGGCACGCGGTCGCCGGGGCGCACCTGCACGACCTGGCCCACGCGCAGCTTTTCGGCCGGGACCTCCCGCGTCTTTCCGCCGACTTCCAGCCGCGCCGTCTTCGGTACGAGCTTTGATAGCGCCCGGATGCTGTCGCGTGCCTTGCCGGCGGAGACGCCCTCCAGAAGTTCGCCGACGGCGAAGAGGAAAACGACCAGCGCGGCCTCTTCAGGCTCGCCGATCACGAGCGCACCGCCGGCGGCAATGGTCATCAGCATCTCGATGGTGAAGGGCATCCTTGCCCGTGCCATCGCAAAGGCGCGCTGCGCTATCGGCACGAGCCCCACCAACGTGGCGAGGACGAAGGCCCAATGCGCGATCTCGACAGGAAGCAGGAGGCGCGAGGCCCAGGCCGCCGCCAACAGCCCACCCGTACCGATCACCAGACGCCCCTTGGAGGTCTGATACCATGAGGGGGACGCTGGATCCTCGGGCTGCGCCGCATCTTGCTCCTCCGGTGTCGGAATCTCCTCGGCACCCGGGAAAGCCCCTTCGGGCAGGACGAACCCGCCCTTGGCTTTCTCCGGCTTCGCCCCCTTGGGCGCGATGCCGAAACCGATCCCGCGCACGGCCTTCTCGATGCTCTCGGGCGAGGTCCGACCCTCGTCCAGCGTCAGGCGCAGCCGCTCGGCCATCAGCGCGACATCGACATCCGCAACGCCGGGCAGACGCTCGACCGCGCCGCGCACCTTGGCGGCACAGGATCCGCAATCCATGCCTGTCACGCGCCACTCGCGCTGCGCCACACTGCCGTCCGCCATGCTGACACTCCGATTTGATTCGTCGCCGAATCTGGATATACGAGCTACAGCAACTGTAGGTTCAAGCCCTGTCTGGCGATTTCCCGGTACATCAGCCACGGGGCAGGCCTGAAAAAGCGCAGCAATCGAAGACCTGTGAGGACAAGGCACATGCTATCCATCGGCACCATGGCAAGGCGGACAGGCACCAAGGTGCAGACGATCCGCTATTACGAACAGATCGGCCTGATGCCCGAGCCAGGCCGGACCGAGGGCGGCCAGCGCCGCTACAGCGACGCGGAACTCGACCGGTTGGCGTTCATCCGCCACTCCCGCGAACTTGGCTTCTCGCTTGAGGCGATACGGGAATTGCTGGATCTCTCCGACAGTCCCGAACGCTCCTGCGCGCAGGTCGATGCGGTGGCGCAGAGGCAACTCAGGGAGGTCGAGGCCCGCCTTGCCCGGCTGGGGGCGCTCCGCACGGAACTGCGCCGCATGATCAGCGAGTGCCACACCGATCGGGTGGCCGACTGCCGCATCCTCGAGGTGCTGCGCGACCACGAAGAGTGCCTGTCCGATCACCACCGGCCTGACATCTGATGCCCATCGCGTTCGTCTACCCGCTGGCCGCAACGGCCGAGATTGTCGGCAGCGCGATAAAGTGGCTACCGGGGGCAGCTTCATCCGGACTTCGGACGAAGCGTGAGCAGTTTGATAATATCCTTGTAAAGGAAAACCTTCTCTACAAGGTCAAGACCTGCGGCTTCCAGGTACTGCTCGGTGTTTCGATCGAATGTGGCGCCATATGCGAAACGCACCCAGGGCGCCCAAAGTCTCATGATGAAGCGGCGAAGACGGTTTTCTGAAAAAGCATATTCAAGAATGTAAATCGTGCCGCCCGGCCGGCAGACCCGTCCCAGCTCCCTGAGGGCGGGGAGCTGGTGCTTGTCGTCGAGGACGCAAAAGAGAAATGTTGAGATGACCGCGTCGAAACTATCGTCATCGAACGCCATTTCCATCACGTTCATTTCGCGCAGGTCAACCGGTATGCCAAGGGCCTTGCGGCGCTGTCTTGCGCGCTTCAGCATGGCGGGGCTGAGGTCGATTCCAACGACCTTCGAGCCGCTGGGGTAAAAAGGAAAGTTCCTCCCGGTGCCAACGCCGGCATCGAGCAGAGTGCCACTGACCCCTCAAACATCGCCCGGCGCAGGGGTTTGTAGCGGCCATGTTCGAATGGCAGGTCGAGAAGATCATAAAGCCGGCCAATGCGATCATAGGTTTTTCGTTTGCGCAAGAACGCCTCCTTCGGCATGCCGAACACGCATGGAATATTGCGGCTGGAACCAGCATCGCTGACAGTGCCAGCGGATTGGATGACCCGGCCATATTCCCGCCTCATCATTCGCGTCATATGCGGGCGGGTGCGGCACGCCGCTTACTGAAGGGCAGTCCACGCGCCGATAGTTTCCAACCGGATGGTGTAATATCGCCGCCCTTCGAAAAGGCAGTGTCCGATCAGGACGCCACAGCTGGCAACCTGACGTTGGGATTGTCGTTCACGCGGGCGAGGGTTTCAAGGCTCCTGTATCGCCGTGCGACCGTCCATTCGTCGTTGGTCTCCGGCATGAGCGCCCCGACGAGCCGGATGACGGCCTCATCGTTTGGGAAGATGCCGATGACATCGGTGCGCCGCCTGATCTCGCGGTTCACCCGTTCCAGCGAAGTCGTCGACGCGATCCGGGGCCAGTGCTCGCGCGGGAAGCCGATGTGGGCAAGCACGTCGTCGCGCGAGGCGTCCATGAAGGCGCCGAGCTTGTCCTGCTTTTCGCGCAGGGCATCCGCAACAGCGTCCCACTGAGCCTCGGCATCTGCCTTGCTTTCCCGGGCGAAGATCGTCTTGAGCATCGCCGCCACCGCTGTGCGCTGCTTGGCCGGAGCGTGCGTCAGGGTGTTGCGCATCCAGTGAACCCGGCGCCTTTGTTGGGGGGCATTGAGGACTTTCCGCGCAGCTATCTCAAGGCTGTTCAAGAGGCCGTGGGCGATTGGGTGATTTACTATGAGCCAGTGAAGGCTGGGCCGCGTGGGCTGATCTCGGTCGCCGATGACAATGACACAATCCTCGTGTCTCGCAACAAGGTGCCGGGTGATGTCGTCGACCGGCTTTTAGGTCCGGATGGAACGATCCGGAGGCCCGAAGACAAGAGAAACTGGCCTCACCCGGCAAATCTGGCATGGCATCGAGAGAATATCTTTGGTCATATGGCTTCCTAAGGTCCCGCTCCTTGGGATTAAACACTAGCCTGCCAGTATGAAAAACATAATTTCCCGCGGCATATCGAAAGCCCTTGGCCGCAGCCGACCACTGCAGCCCGAAAAGCCAAAGGCTGATCCGCCGGTAATCAGCAGTATTCAAATGGCGCGGGACCAATCCGCCATCCTGTCGCGCTGTCTGTCGATTGATCTGGAGGTCGATCCCAACGAAGCCCGGATATTCGCCTTTGCCGCCGTGCCAGGAGGCAATGGAGAAGGAATTGTTCATCGGAAAGGTGACCCGAAGGCCGCGCTTGAAAAACTCGACCTGTTCTGCGCTGGCTTCGCACATGTCATTGGGCACAACATTCTGCGCCACGACTTGCCGCATCTCATGGCGGTGTCGCCACGCTTCGCAAAGCTCGCGGAGAGACCGATTGACACGCTGTGGCTCAACCCCTTGGCGTTCCCGCGCAATCCTTACCACCATCTGGTAAAACACTACCGCGATGGGCGGCTTCAAAGTGGTCACATCAATGATCCTGAGTTCGACGCTCGGCTCGTATTCGAGGTCCTTCGCGACCAGATCGACGCCTTCGTATCGCTGAACACGTCGTCGCCAGAGACGATGATGGCCTATCACTGGCTTTGCTCCCGAGGACCCGGTAGCGACGGGTTTGAACGGTTGTTCAGCGATGTGCGCGGGGTGTCCATCCCGACGGAAACGGAAGCGCACGAGGCCATTCAGACGCTGCTGAAAGAGGTAGCCTGCGGCGTGCAGGTGGAGGCTGTGCTCGAGCGGCTCCGGGACACTGGGTTGGGCTGGCCGATGGCCTATGCCCTTGCGTGGATTTCTGTCGCCGGCGGGGACTCTGTCATGCCGCCATGGGTACGGGCGCAGTTCCGTGAAGCAGCGCGGCTCGTCAAAGACCTGAGGGACACGAATTGTCGTGATCCGCACTGTGCCTATTGCGCAGAGCACAATGATCCCACCCGTGCACTCGAACGCTGGTTCGGCTTTCCCGGTTTCCGCCCTGAACCGGTCGACGAGGACGGACGCCCGCTTCAGGAAAAGATCGTGGCCACGGCCATGGAAGGCGACAACCTGTTAGGCATCCTGCCGACGGGCACGGGCAAATCCATCTGCTACCAGATCCCTGCGCTGTCTCGGTTTGACAAGACCGGGGCCTTGACCGTCGTTATATCGCCGCTCGTCGCGCTGATGGCGGACCAGGTTCAGGGCCTGAAGCGGGCCGGAATCTCCTCGGCGGTTACGATTAACGGGCTGTTGTCTCTGCCCGAGCGTCAGAATGCGCTCGACAACGTGCGGCTTGGGGATGCTGCGATCCTGCTGATTTCGCCCGAGCAACTGCGCAGCACAACGGTTCGGTCCGTTCTGGCCCAGCGCGATGTGGGACTGTGGGTGCTGGACGAGGCGCACTGCGTGTCCAAATGGGGGCACGATTTCCGACCCGACTATCGCTACGTTTCGCGGTTCATCAAGGAGAGCTCAGGCGATGAACCCGCTCCGGTACTTTGCTTGACCGCAACGGCAAAGCCGGACGTTGTGCAGGACATCCGCAGTCATTTCAAAGAGCGTTTGGGGGCTGAACTGACGTTGATCGACGGTGGCGCATCGCGGTCAAACCTGAGCTTTCAGGTGCTGCCAACGCAGCGGGCAACCAAAATGGCCGATATCCTCGACACAATCGAGGCCCGACTTCCGCGTGACGGCGCGTCGGGAGCGGTCGTCTATTGTTCGACCCGAAACGCCACCGAGCGTGTGGCGGAGTTCTTGAAACAACAGGGCATCGCCGCGGAACGTTATCATGCCGGTCTCAGTGCTGATGACAAACGCGAGATCCAGGAGGACTTCCGCGTAGGCAATTTACGCGTGATCGCCGCCACCAATGCGTTTGGGATGGGGGTCGACAAGCCGGACATCCGTCTGGTGGTTCACGGCGACGTGCCAGGTTCGCTGGAGAACTATCTGCAAGAGGCGGGGCGCGCCGGGCGGGATCGGGAGCCTGCGAATTGCGTCCTTCTGTTCAATACGGAAGACGTCGATCGTCAGTTCAGTCTCAGCGCGCGGTCTCGGCTTGCGCGGCACGAAATTGGAGCCATCCTGAAAGCGCTTCGTCGGCTTGACACACGGACCGGAAAGGGCGGTGAAATCGTCGCCACGCCGGGTGAGATCGTGCATGAGGAAAAAGACCGAGATTTCCAGCGGGACAGCAATACCGATGATACGCGGGTGAAAACGGCCGTCGCGTGGCTGGAAGAAGCGCACCTTCTGAACCGCGAGGAAAATCGGGTGCAGGTGTTTCCTGCCTCGCTCCGGGTCAAGAGCATGAAGGAGGCCCGCAAAATCCTCGCATCTGCCGAGATCACAAAGCGGCGGCGAGAGGATCTGGCGGCTATCGTGCAGCATATCATCAACGCGCCGCAGGAAGAAGGCATCACCACGGACGAGCTGTGCGGGGTCAGTGGGCTGACGGTGTCGGGCGTGCGAAAGGCTCTGGTGGACCTCGAGGCGCTCGGCATCGCAAAGGACGACACGAACATCACCATCTTCGTGCATGTCCGTGTAGAGAATGCATCGCCGAAACGCTTCGATGCTGCATCCCGGCTGGAGGCCGACCTGATCGCGATCCTGAGAGAGCAGGCGCCCGACGCGGAGATCGACGAGGCTTTGCCCTGTCATCTGACCTCGGTTGCGCAAGCCTTGCGCGAGCGGGGCCACACGTCTGTGCGGCCTGACATCGTCGAGGAGCTGCTCCGCGGGATGGCGCAGGATGGCCGCGACATGGATGGCGGGCGGGGCAATATCGGCCTGCGCAAAGTCTCCAAGGGCAGTCTCTTGGTGCGCCTGCAAAGATCGTGGTCGGTCATCGAGCAGACCGCACAGCTTCGCAGGCAGGCGTCAGAGCGGTTGGTGTCTCACTTGATCGACAAGGTTCAGGCCGGCCTGCATGGGAAGGATCTGCCTGTCGAGACTACGCTTGGTGACCTTCTTGCGGCGATCAACGGCGATGCGCTGTTGCGGGCATCGGTCAATGACCCGTCAAAGCTGATGGACCGCGCGCTTCTGTGGCTGCATGAACAACAGGTTGTGACGCTGGGCAAGGGTTTGTCCGTGTTCCGCTCGGCCATGACGTTGCACATCAATCCGAAAGGTGGCCGCTTTACCGCCGAGCATTTCGCACCGCTTGAAGACCACTATAGCGAACAAACCGTCCAGACCCACGTGATGGCGGCTTACGCAACCAAAGGCATCGACGATATCGATCAGGCCCAGCGGCTGGCGCATGACTATTTCGCATTGGATCAGTCCGACTTCATGAAGACGTGGATGCCGGGGCGGATGTCCGAGTTCAGGCGGCAGGCAACGCCCCAATCCTATGCGGAGATCGTCGAAAATCTGGGCAACAAGATCCAGGAGCACATCGTGCGTGACGACCGCGAACAGACCAATGTGCTGGTGCTCGCGGGTCCGGGCTCGGGCAAGACGCGTGTGTTGGTCCATCGTGTCGCCTACCTGGTCCGGATCAAGCGCGAGGACCCCAACGGTATTCTGGTTCTTGCCTATAATCGCCACGCGGCCGCCGAGATCCGGGAGCGCTTGCGGCGCCTGATCGGAGACGAAGCGCGGTTCGTGACGGTTCTGACGATCCATGCCTTGGCCATGCGCCTGGTCGGGGCGAGTTTTTCCGGACGAGCAGGGGCCGACGCACCTGATTTCGATACGCTTCTGACCGATGCAGCGCATCTGTTGCGTGGCGAAGGGCTGGACAAGATCGAGGTCGAAGCCTTGCGAGAGACCTTGATCCAAGGGTTCCGCTGGATCCTCGTGGACGAATATCAGGACGTAGGTCCCGAGGAATACGCCTTGATCGCCGCCGTTGCCGGGCGAAGCATCGACGACCCCGACCAACGGATCAGCCTCTTCGCGGTCGGCGATGACGATCAGAACATCTATGCGTTTGCCGGAGCATCAGTGCGCCACATTCGGCAATTCGAACAGGATTACTCCGCCAAGCCGGTCTTTTTGACGGACAATTACCGCTCGTCGAAAAATATCATCGCTGCGGCGAACGCTGTGATCGAAGGATCGCTCGAGCGAATGAAAACGGGGCACGGAATCACCGTCGACCAATCGCGGCAGAAAGACCCGGCCGGGGGGATCATGGAAAGACTGGACCCGGTTGCGCAGGGGCGGGTCCAAATCCTTGGCTGCCCGGCCGGAACTGATGCGCAAGCCCTTGCTGCGGTGGGCGAGATGATCCGTCTGTCAAAACTGATTCCGGATTGGAGCTGGAAGCGGACGGCAATCATTTCCCGTGATTGGCGCAAGCTTCTGCCGGTCCGCGACTTTGCCGAAGCGCATGGAATTCCGGTCGAAATGGCGAACGAGAACTTGCCAACTGTGTGGCGCACTCGTGAGATGCAAGGGTTTATCGGCGGCCTGCGCGAGAGGCGCCGGGCCATGGTCAGCTTGGGCGATCTGACGGAAACCCTGAACGCGATACCCGCAAGCCGTTGGACTGGACGGATCGGCGAGGGGCTTGGCCAGCTTGCACGAGAAGTTGATGGCAAAGCGCTCCCTACCCCTGACGTGATCGAATGGTTTGCTGAATGGTCGAAGGATTCATGGGGTGAGCAGCGCGGCCTCAAATTGTTGACGGCGCACCGCGCGAAGGGCCTCGAATTCGACGATGTCGTGATCATGGATGGCGGTTGGGAACGGCCATCGCGAAACGAAGATCAGGACGCGCCGAGGCGATTGTTCTACGTTGCCATGACACGTGCGCGTCGAAATTTGATCGTCATGAGCAACGACAATCACGAATACCTTCCCACCGAGTCGCCTTCCGTGGTCACGCGGCACGTGGTGCCCGACTTGACCACAGTCCCCGGCCCACGCCGATTCTTTCAATCGCCCGAAATGAAGATGGTCGACCTGTCATTCGCCGGACGCCAAGGAGATCGGCACATTGTTCATGACGCGATCGCCGAAGCACAGGTCGGCGCGCCAGTCAGGCTTTCCAAAGTCGGGGATCGCTGGCAGATCGAGGATTTTCGAGGGCGGCCCCTCGGGCGGATGTCAAAAGCATTCGCACCACCAATTGGCACGAAATTTTTCTCCGGCGAGATCGCGGCCATCATACATTGGCGTAAAGAGGATGCGGATGAGCGTTTCCACCACCTGCTGAAACGTGCCAATTGGGAAGTCGTTGTGCCTGAACTGGTCTTCGAAGAGATCAAAGTGGGCTGAATGGGATTTCAGAAAGGATCAGAACGGCAAGCAGGGCGGTCAACGGGTCGTTCGCTGCGCTTGCGATAAGGCACCGCTAAAGGCCGAAAGCGGTGGGTGACTTGTCTCGAGTGAAAGTCGGACAAGTCCGCGTGGCCGTCACTCGCATCTCGAAAATGCAGTGTCATGCACGACCGTCTGGTTTGGGGATTCTACACTGCGGCGCGAACTGACATCGAATGGCCGGTTTGGGCCGGTGTGATCCTCAAGGACGAAGGGCAGGGGATTCGAACCTCGAGTACGGTGATGGATGGTGCCGTTGGGGAGGCGACATCGGTTTCCGCTATGCGGGCGGGGGGTGATACCGGGTCCACTTTTCGCTTCGGGTGGCCAGTCGGTGAGGGTCATTGCGCGTTCGGCAAGGGTTGGCCATCGGTGATGGCCGAAATGAAGGCCGAGAACAGCTCGCCCTGGGAATTGATGCGCAGTTTGGAGTAGATGTTCTTGCGGTAAATCCGCACTGTGCCGGGCGAGATGCCGAGCAGTTTTCCGATGGCATCTGCGGAGTGGCCGCGCAGCGTATGTTCGACAACCTCGCGTTCCCGGGGTGTCAGGATACCCTCGCCGATGCTTCGAAAGGCGTGTTCAACCTCTTCCTCCATCACCGGAGAGCCGGTTTCGGGGCCTCTTGCCTCGGCGTGCCAGTTGCGGCGGCAGGCGGCGTCGATGACCGGCCAGACCGCCTTGAGCGCCTTGAACTCGGCCTTTCCGAAACGCCGGGTCCTGCGCATCAGCGACACCACGATCGACAGGTTGTCATGCACATCGATCAAGTAGCCGACTTCCTCGGCAAGCCCGGTCTGGGCGTAGTAATTGCGGAAATATTCGCCTTGGTAGAATCGGTCCGGCGCGATTTCACCGAGGCGCCACAGGCCGGGTTCGACCACTCCGTTGCTGGCGAGGAAGAACGGGTCCAGCAGGTAGGGGCCTTCAAGGTATTCGTCCACGTGCAGCCGTCTGCGGTCATCGGGAAAGTCGTTGAAGAGGGCCAGCGGGCGCGAGCTGCCGACATAGCCGAAAATCACGAGATATTCGAAATCCGCGATCGTTTTCAGGGCCTTGGAAAGCGATACGGCAAATCCTGGCGTGCCGAGGCTGTCAATGAGTTGAGCGGCGTCTTCGGCCCAGTCCAGTTGCATGGTTTCGCTTTCCAAGGTGGCGTTTCGGATATCGCGTATCACAAAAATCATATTTACAAAACGGTCAGTTTATCAATCAAATGACGCATCCGTGTAATATGAGCCGTCATGTCCCATTCAGCCAAACCAGACCTCAGCACGACATATACCCCGACGGCTGGGCAGGCCGGTCAGCCGCCTGTCGCCGAGCTTCGGGATGTGTCCAAGTACTTTGGAGACATTGCGGCCGTGAAGGACATGAACCTGAGCATCGGGCAGGGCGAATTCCTGTCCTTTCTCGGCCCGTCGGGCTGTGGCAAGACCACCGCGCTGCGCATGCTGGCGGGGTTCGAGACGCCTTCGACCGGGCAAGTGCTGATCGACGGAGAGGATGTGTCGGGTCGCGAGCCCCATCACCGGCCGGTCAACATGGTGTTCCAGAGCTACGCGCTGTTTCCACATCTGACAGTGGGACAGAACATCGCCTACGGGCTGAACCAGCAGCGCCCGCGTCTGGCAAAGGGCGTGATTGCCGACAGAGTGCTGCGCGCGCTTGAAACCGTCCGGCTGTCGGGGTTCGAGAACCGGCGCATCTGGGAGATGTCGGGCGGGCAGCAACAGCGGGTGGCGCTGGCGCGGGCGATCGTGAACGAGCCGAAACTGCTGCTTCTGGACGAGCCGCTGGCGGCACTGGACCGCAAGCTGCGCAAGGAAATGCAGATCGAGCTGCAGGACCTGCAACGCGAGTTGGGCATCACATTCGTTCTGGTCACGCATGACCAGGAGGAGGCGCTTTCGCTCAGCGATCGTATCTGCGTGATGCGGGGCGGCCGGATCGTGCAGGTCGGCACGCCGCAGGAGTTGTATGACCGGCCGCGGACCCGCTACGTGGCGGATTTCGTGGGCACGTCCAACTTTTTCGAAGGCCGGGTGGAGAGCGCCGCGGGGGAGCGCGCGCGGATCACCCTGGGGGACGGGAAGAGCTATGGCGCAACTTCGGCCGGTACCGTGGGCGAGGGCGAGGAGGGATGCATGAGCGTGCGGCCCGAACGGATCGTGATGAGCCGGACGGAGACATCCGGCGCGCTGCAGGCGGTTGTGCAGAACAGGATTTTCCTGGGCGAGCACACCGAGTACCTGGTCCGGCACGACGCGCTTGGAAACATCATCGTCCTGGCGCCGAGACAGTCCGACGCGGCGCTGGACGCCCCGCAAAAGGGCGAAACCGTCTGGATAGACTGGAGCCCCGACGCGGCTGCGATCCTGAAGAAAGACTGAGACCCCAAACCCAAGCAACAGGGAGATCAAGACAATGAAAGACAAGAGCTATATCTCTAAGAGAAAGTTCATCGAAGAGCTGCGCCGGTACCAGAACGGGTCGGTCACGCGGCGTCATTTTCTGGGCGTGACTGGTCTCGGCGCTGCCACGGCGGTGATGGGAGCGGCGATGCCAGGCCTGCGCGCCACCCCGGCGATGGCGGCCGAAGGCGAGATCGGGGACCGCGTGGTGCTTGCGACATGGCCGAACTACCATGACCCCGAAAATTTCGAGATCTTCACCGAGAAGACCGGCGCCTACACCCAGATCAACGTCTTCGGGTCCAACGAGGAAATGCTGGCCAAGCTTCAGGCCGGGGGCAGCGGGTGGGACGTCTACGTGCCCACCAACTACACCATCACCACCTATGTGGACGAAGACCTGATCGAGCCGCTCGACCTGTCGAAGCTGCCCAATTACGACCCCGAGGCGTTCGACAAGCGTTTCGCGGATGCGGGGATCGTGGACGGCGTGGTCTATGCCGTCCCGAAGAACTGGGGCACCACCGGCTTTGCCGTCAACACCAAGCATACCGGCGGCGCGGCGATGGATTCGTGGAAGGGTTTCTTTGACCGGACGATGGACGATTTCTCGGGCCGGACCATGGTGCATGACTACCAGCTGACGACGATCGGCGCGGCGCTGAAATACCACGGGTATTCCTTCAACTCGGTCGACGAGACGGAACTGGCCGATGCCGAGAAGCTGCTGATCGACGTCAAGCCGCATCTCTTCGCGATCTCGTCGGATTACCAGCCCGCGATGCGGTCGGGGGATGCGTGGCTGACGATCTGCTGGACCGGGGACGGCAAGCAGCTGAACGCCGACATCCCGGAGATCGAATACGTGCTGGGCAAGGAAGGCGGCGAGCTGTGGAGCGATTTCTACGCGATCCCCAAGGGCGCACCGCACATCGAGGCGGCCTATGCGCTGATCAACTTCATGCTGGACCCCGAGGTCAACGCCCGCGAGGTGCTGGCGCATGGATACCCTGTGGCCGACAGCCGGACCAACGCGCTGCTGCCCGATGAGATCCTCAACGATCCGATCCTCTACCCGGCGGCGGACCTGCTTGATGCGCTCGAGTTCGGGGCCGCGGCGACGCTGACCGACCCGAACCGTGCCGAGCTTATGGCCCGGTTCAAGTCAGCCTGATCCGGGACCGGGGGCGGCGGCATATGACACGGCGTGCACGTAACTGGCTTCTGGTCGCTCCGGCGGGCGCGTGGCTGTTGGTGATGCTGGTGCTGCCGCTTTCGGTCGTGTTCGTGTTCAGTTTCGGAGAACGGGCGCCGGCCGGCGGGTACGTGCCGGCGTTTACCTTCGAGCAATACGCCAACCTGCCGGCGCGGTTCACGGCGTTCAAGAACACCCTGATCCTGGCGCCGCTGGGCACGCTGGCGGCGCTGATCATCGCCTATCCTCTGGCCTACCAGCTTGCCGTGCGGACCAGCGAGAAATGGAAGACCCTGCTGCTGGTTCTGGTGATCGTGCCGTTCTGGACCTCGATCCTGATCCGCAGCTACGCGTGGATCTTCATCCTGGGCGGGCGCGGCATTCCGGCGCTTCTGGAGCATGTCGGGCTGGGGGACGTGCAGCTGATCTACACGCCCTTCGCGGTGCTGGTGGGCATCGTCTACGGCTATCTGCCGCTGATGGTGTTCCCGGTCTACGTGAGCCTTGACCGGCTGGACAAACGTCTGCTCGAGGCGTCTTCGGACCTCGGGGCCTCGCCGCTGACCACCTTTGTGAAGATCACCCTGCCGATGTCGATCACCGGCATGGCCACCGGCTGCATGCTGGTTTTCATCCTGCTGATGGGGGAATTCCTGATCCCGGCGCTTCTGGGCGGCGGCAAGGTGTTCTTCGTCGGCAACGCGCTGGTCGATCTGTTCCTGCAATCGCGCAACTGGGCCTACGGGTCGGCGGTGGCGGTGATGCTGATCGTGATCATGCTGGTGACCGTCACCCTCTACATGCGTTTGATCTCGCGGCTGAACACCCAGCGCGACGACGCGCCGCTGATGTGAGGCTTTGATGCGCATCTACTCCCTCTGCGTCTACATCTTCCTTTACACCCCGATCGCGATCATCGCGCTGTTCAGCTTCAGCGCCGGGCGCAGCGCCAGCCAGCTGGAGGGCCTGTCGGTCAAATGGTACGGGCGCGCGCTGGACAACCCGTTCGTCATGGACGCGCTGGGAACCAGCCTGACCGTGGCCTTCATATCGGCCACGCTGGCCAGCATCCTCGGAACGCTGGCCGCGGTCGGGTTGCAGGGCATCCGGGGGCCCATGCGGGCCGTCTTCGACGCCATCATCTATATCGCCATCATGATCCCCGGCATCGTGATCGGGATCGCGACGCTGATCGCGCTGGTCACGGTGTTCGACGTGATTAACCCCTGGATCGCGGCATTCGCGGAGGAGGGCGCGCCGCCCCTGTCCCTGTCGATGGGGATGGGATCTCTGATCGCGGCGCACACGATGTTCACGCTTGCCCTTGTCATCATCATCATCCGGGCGCGGCTGGCGGGGCTTGAAGGCGCGCTGGGCGAAGCTTCCGCCGATCTTTACGCCACCCCCTTCGGCACCTTCCGCCAGATCACCCTGCCGCTGATCGCCCCGGCGATCCTTGCAGGGTTCCTGCTGAGCTTCACCTTCAGCTTCGACGATTTCATCATCGCCTTTTTCGTGGCCGGGTCCGAGACGACGCTGCCGATCTACATCTTCTCATCGATCCGGCGCGGGATCACGCCCGAGGTCAACGCGATCGGGACGATGGTGATGCTGGCGTCGCTGGTGCTGCTGATCATCGCCCAGCTTATCCTGCGGCGTGGCGACAAGCGCTGATGTCCAACCAGAACGGAGACGCCGAGATGCTGCTTGAGAACAGGGTTGCGCTGGTCACCGGCGCGGGGTCCGGAATCGGCGCGGCGGGCGCGCGGGCGCTGGCGCGCGAGGGCGCGCGCGTGGTTGTCACCGACCTCGAGGGGGACGCGGCGGAGGTCGTGGCACGGGATATCCGTAACCAGGGGTTTAACGCCGAGGCCCGGCAGCTGGATGTCACCGACGACGCGGCCCTTGTCGCCGCGATCACCGCGGTGGCGCAAGAGAGCGGGCGGCTGGATATCCTGCATTCCCATGCCGGGATCCAGATCGAGGGCAGGCTCGAGGATGTTGCCGTGGCCGATATGGACGCCTCGTGGGGGCTGAACGTGCGGGCGCATTTCGTGGCGGCGCAGGCAGCCATCGCCCCGATGCGCGCGCAGGGCGGCGGCAGCATCATCATCACCTCGTCCAATTCCGGCGTGCAGTATGACCGCGAAATGATCGCCTATGCCACGACCAAGCACGCGGTTCTGGCGATGACGCGGCAGATGGCGGCGGATTACGCGAAAGACAACATCCGCTTCAACGCGCTGTGCCCCGGCTTCATCGACACACCGTTCAACCGTGGCTTCGAGATCCAGATGGGCGGGCGCGACAAGCTTGAAGCCTATGTCGCCGAGGCGATCCCGATGGGGCGTTTCGGCACGATCGAGGAAATTGCCGACGGCATCGTTTTCCTCGCCTCCGACCGCTCATCCTTCATGACCGGGCACGCGCTGGTCATCGACGGGGGCGAGTGCATCTGATTTGGGGCTCGCGCCCGCACATAGACAAGAGAGAAGACATGAGCACAGAAACAGGCGGCCGACTGGCTGGAAAAACAGCCGTCATGACCGGTGGGCCGCAGGCATCGGCCGGGCCGCACCCATGATGTTTGCCCGCGAGGGCGCGCGAGTTGCCATCATCGACATTCAGCGGGACGCCGCGCAAGAGACGGTCCAGATGACCCGGGAGGCTGGCGGGACCGCCGATTTCTTTAACGCGGACGTATTCAGGGCGGACCAGGGGGTAATCATATCAGCAAGAGGCACGTCGTTCGGATGATGTCTGCTGCAAGCGTCCTGCTCGAACAGGGAGTGCTTCAAGTCATGTCGTCGGCGTCGGATGTCGCGAAGCTCATGTTCGCCTGGCTGGTAGCGATGGGCTTGCTGATCTTCGTGATCCTGCTCGATCCGTTTGGCATTTTACCTGACCAGGTCTTCACGGCAGACTGCGAGCCACAGTATTCCGACAGCGCCGTTCTTTCATTTGTCCTAACCGACGAGGCCAAACCGGAGTTTCCGGCCTTCCTGACGCAGCAAGAGATCTCTGAGCGTCTGGTGGTCGTTTCCCATGCCATCGAAGCCTATGCGGGTCCGATTGTTATCTGGGTGCACGGGTTCCGAACCGACACCGAGACTGCCGTCTGCCTTGGTGGTCGGTTGAAAGATACGTTCGGGGGGCAGACCGCAGAGTCCCCGGGGCCAAAGGTCATAGCCTTTTCTTGGCCCGCCCATTTCAAATCCCACCAATTTTCAAAGGCACAGCGCCACGCCGACGTGGCCGCAGGGCATCTGGCGCGACTGCTCGACCGGATTGATACAGGTCGTGTAACTCTGATCACGCACTCTCTGGGTGCGCAGATTGCCCTTCAGGCGTTGCAAATGTCTGAGAACGTCAGGACTTCTCCCATTGCCAATCTGGTTCTGGTGCAGGCCGCCGTCCCGCATTCCAGCATCCGTAGCTGGGAGGGAGAGCGAAGGGTTACATTTCCACAGGTGGTGGGCGCGCCGCCAAGAGAACCCATATCGGAGCCGATTGGGCCCGCTTCGGGGTGTTATTTCTGGGCGTTGTCTCGCGCCAAAGAGGTAATAATCACATCAAGTCGGCGAGACAGTGTCCTGTCGGGCGCGTTTGCGTCCAGCACAGATATCTTCCAGCGTTGTTTTGGGCCTGTGACCTTAGGCAATCAGATCAACATGAACAATATGCCTGGAAGTCACGCGCTGGGCTTGCCCTTCAGCGCTCCGAGCCCGACCTGCATGGCGACGGAAGAGTGGACGCTCGGGGCATATGAGAACGCCCCAGTAAATCGGATGGGCGGTGGCTGGCATGCGGACGATACGGTTCGGGCGTTGCCGGAAGCTACCGGATTTACGCCGGGCGCGGGCAGTGTCTGCACCTCCGTCCAGTTTCGGCTGCCGCGCGACGATATCGACTTTTTCGATCTCGATGCTCACCGATTTCTCGTGCTGGGATATCGGCACAATCCGTTGCTGCATCCGCATTTGAGAGATGTCATCGTACAACGGATCGGCCTTTGGCCAAGGGACTGAATTATTCTCGCCCGCAGCGGAAACTGCGGCTGAGGAGCGGGATTATATGGGCCCACTCAGTCTGGCCATGGGGCCGGCCACCTAATCCCGGACCCCGTGATTCCGATCATCTCTCGTCCGCCTCTCCACCTGAACCAAAGGAACATGATCGCGCGGACTGGGTCAGATCGTCTGGCCGAGGTCCGGTGTGGCCGTCTGCACGTGTGTGGAGCAGGAGGGCTCGCAGCGGGCGTCCGCCACGCCAAAAGCGGTCCGAGCGGCTCTGCTCGGGCAGAAGCAGGTCAGACAGGCAGCAGCGGGTGGATTATGGCGCGGGGGCGACCCGCCTCCTTCCAAAGGAAAGCCAGCGTGATCGGAAGACGGAAGCGGCGGGGGCCGGCAGCGCCGGGGTTCAGCCAAAGCGGGGCGCCGGTGTCCTCGATGCCGGGCCTGTGGGAGTGGCCTGAGATCAAGACGTCCCACCTGTTGCATTCCGGATCGGCCCGTAAATCCTTGCGGTTGTGGATCATGTGTATGCGGAGACCCTTGATCGTGAGGCTCACCGTTTCGGGTAAGGCCTGAGCCCAGCCGCCGCGGTCGACGTTGCCGCGAATTGCCGTCACCGGGGCGATGCGCGCCAGCGCCTCGAGATGCTTAGGATTGCCAATATCGCCAGCGTGCAGGATATGGACGACGCCATCAAGGGCCTCCAGCGCCTCGGGGCGGAGCAGGCCGTGGGTGTCGGAAATGACGCCAATGCGTTCCCCAGGAGGTGGCAGGCGAGCGGGTTTCATGGGGCAGCCGCTGTTGGTCATCGCAAATCCGCCAAAATACAAGGGGCGCTCTTCTTGCCCGAACTGCCTTTACCCCACAAGGGCGTCGTCGCAAACGGCAGCGAGGTCTGCTTTCTCGACATCTGTAGGAGCAACGACGGTGTGATCGCGCCGTATGGCTGCTTCGACTCGCTGCGCTGCGGCGCTACCGCCCAAGGATGAAGGACGGCAATGGGTCGTCATTCCCGGTATGATCTCCGAGGGCGTAAGGCAGAAAATTAGAAACTCGTGGCTGCTTGTTTATGGGGCTGAGCGAAAAGTCTCCGCCAACCAAGTCGGGGCCGCCGGTCAGCGCGGCCCCGTTGCTGAAAACTGAGGATACGCGGTGTACATCGAGATCAAGGTGCAAGGCGTTAATCTGCGCAAGGCGATCACCCTTGCGAGGGCCATGAAACCTATTGAGCGTCAGGTAGGTACTCTCGTCGAGCAGGCTCTCCACGATAACGGGCGCGACCTCGACATGATACGTCCGCGTGATCGCCTCGTCTCGACTTCGGATGAGCGTGAAAGATACCTTTCCGACGCTCCCGGGCGGGTGTAGCAGCCGGACGTAGTCAACGGCTGATAGGTTGGCTGCTGCTGGTAGACGTGGGCGCGATGAGGGTGATGAGTGTTCCATCGCAGGGAACTGGTTCCCTGCGGGTCGCCACGGAAACTTTCACTTCGACACGAGGGTGGTGTAGGGCGCCCGGAGAACCATCCGGAGCGCCCGACACCCGTGTCAGAGCGGGGCAAACAGGATCGGCCACCATTTCCAATCCGCGTATTTGTCGCCGACCTGCTCCACATGGATATAGCGGGACAGGCTGCCATCGGGCGAGTGACCGGTATATCTCATGATGATGTCGCGGCTCCCGCCCCCGAGGCCGATCTCGAAAAAGCGCGAGATCGCCTCGTGGCGGAGATCATGGAAGTGGAGGTCCTCGATACCGAGGATTTGGCACGCTTCCGTAAAGAGGCGACTGACCGTGTCGGGGCTATATGGGAAGACGCGGCCCTTCTCGCGGGGCATCGACACGATGAGTTTCATGCCCTCTTCCGTCACCCAGGTCTCGACACCGTTTCCCATGGTCTGACGCGGATGCTTCATATTCCGGATCGTAATCCGTATTTTTTCTTCATCGACGTCATCCCACGGAATACGGCACAGGGCTTCCTAGCGATGGCCAAGGGTGATCGCGCCCCCCATCACCTTGTGCATCGGCACGCGTCGGCGATCGGCCAGATAGCGGTCCAGAAAGTGGGTGAACAGCCTGTCGAGCTCGTCCAGCGTCGGCCGCCGATTCCGTATCGCCGAGCGACCGATCATGCGCTGATGTTTCAACGTGTGCATTGCAATCTCAAAGGCTCCGATCGGCATGTCGATCTTGCTGATCGGCCCCCCGTAGGACACCACCGTGCGCAATGTCGCCATGTAGCTGTTCACGGTTTGGGGCTTGCGAGGCTTCAGGATGTAGTGCTCGGGGCAGTCCGCCTTCGGGTCTGCCGGGGGAGCTTGAATGCCCGTCAGCAGATCTTGGGCGAGGCGGAAGAAGTCGTGGTCTTCAGTCTCGTCGACCGCCAGTTTTCCGAAGTCAAGGCGTTGAAGATAGGCTAGGTTAGCCATCTTGGTCTTGCCGAACACTTCAGGCGACGCCTCGCAATAATCCCGCACCACGTCCGCCCACGTCTTGCGATGCCGCGCAGCGACGGCGCGATCAAGCGCCCCCTTGTCCGAGAGACCCCGTTCTGTCTTGCGGATCCACCGCTCTGCAGCTTTCTCGTTCTTGAAAGTCTCCGTAAGGGTGAGAACGACCTTGCCGCCCTTCTTCTTTCGGATGACCGCTGTGTAGCTCGTTGCGCCGTCTTTCTTCTGGCGCTCCATGATGGTACCCATTCGGGTCTCCTTTCGGGAAATTGTTGCCGATGTTCGGGAGATCGAACCGGGCGGCGCACGCCGGTCGGAATTTTGTCCAGGGTTCGGTATCTCTCGCCGGCGCACCCGGCGGAGACCTCGCCTTCGCGGCGAAGAGGCGAGGCTCCGGAAGAGCTGGAGGGCGGTGCAACAATTCGGGTTGGGTGCAACATTTTGTTGCACTACCCCGGAAAACGGGGGCAAAAGGCCTCAAAATCGAGGGAAAACGGTCAGGTGACCATGAGCGCAGAGCCAGAAAAACAAGGGGTTTCGGACATCCGGTGGGCCTCACGCCTTTCCGTTGCCCCGATGATGGACTGGACCGACCGCCACTGCCGGTACCTGCACCGGCAATTGTCGCGGCGCGTGCTGCTCTATACCGAAATGGTCACGGCGCCCGCGCTGGTGCGGGGCGGGGCGGTGCATCTGCTGGAGTTCGACGGGGCCGAGCATCCCGTTGCGTTGCAGTTGGGAGGATCGGACCCGGCGGAGCTGGCGCAGGCGGCGCGGCTGGGGGCGGAGGCGGGGTATGACGAGATCAACCTCAATGTCGGCTGCCCCAGCGACCGGGTGCAGTCGGGCACGTTCGGGGCGGTCTTGATGAAATCGCCCGACCAGGTGGCCGAGTGCTGCGCAGCAATGATCGCGGCCGTCGATGTGCCGGTGACGGTCAAATGCCGCATTGGCGTGGACGATCAGGTGCCGGCGGAGGTGCTGCCCGATTTCATCGCGCGGGTGGCGGCGGCCGGGGTGGAGCGGTTCGCCATCCATGCGCGCATGGCCTGGCTCGACGGACTCAGTCCCAAGGAAAATCGCGACGTGCCGCCGCTGGATTATCCGCTGGTCCACCGGATGAAGGCCGAATTCCCGGCGCTGCACCTGTCGGTCAACGGCGGTATCGCCACGCTGGATCAGGCGCGCGCGTTCCTCGACGCGGGCCTCGACGGGGTCATGGTGGGGCGGGCGGCCTATCACCAGCCGGCCGACATCCTCTGTGCCGCTGATCGGGTGATTTTCGGCGCGGACGGCCCGGACACCACACCCGAAGGCGCGGTGCTGGCGATGTTGCCCTATGCCGAGGCGCATCTGAGCGCCGGGGGCCGTCTGAACCAGATCACGCGGCACATGCTGGGCCTCTTTGCCGGGCGCCCCGGCGCGCGGGCGTGGCGGCGGATGCTGTCGGAAGGCGCGCATCGCCCCGGCACCGGGCCGGAATTGATTGAGGCCGCGCTGGCCGAGGTGACGGCGCCCGCCGCCTGATTTTGCATTTGCAGCGCTGCGACAAACCCGGTCTAGTCGGGGCGTTGACCCGGAGGCGCCGCGATGCCCGACCCCGATCTGCTGCTGGCCATGACGGCCCTGCTGCTGGCCATCGGCGCCTTTGCCGGGGTGCTGGCGGGGCTTTTGGGCGTGGGCGGGGGAATCATCCTGGTGCCGTCGTTTTTCTACGCTTTCCGGACGCTGGGCTATGGCGGGCCGCAACTGATGCAGGTGTGCCTTGCCACGTCGCTGGCGACGATCATCGTCACCTCGGTCCGGTCGGTGCTGTCGCACAACCGCAAGGGCGCGGTCGAGTGGCACATCCTGCGCAGTTGGGCGCCGGGGATCGCAGTGGGCGCGGTGCTGGGCGTGATCGTGGCCGCCGGGCTCAGGTCGGGAACGCTACAGACGATCTTCGGCGCGCTGGCGCTGTGCGTCGGGATCTACATGACACTGGGCCGGGCCGACTGGCGGCTGGGCTCGGCGATGCCGCGCGGGGCGCTGCGCGCGGTGCTGTCGCCGGTGGTGGGGTTCCTGTCGGTGCTGATGGGCATTGGCGGCGGCAGTTTCGGCGTGCCTCTCATGAGCCTGCACGGCGTCCCGATCCACCGGGCCGTGGCCACGGCCGCCGGCTTTGGCGCGGCCATTGCGGTTCCGTCGGTCCTTGGCTTTCTCATGCTGGACATTGCGGCGGAGGGGCGTCCGCCCTTCACCCTGGGCGCGGTCAACCTGCCTGCCTTTGCCATCACCATCGCGATGACGCTGCTGACCGCGCCCCTGGGCGTGCGGCTGGCGCACGCGATGGACCCAAAGCCGCTCAAGCGGGTCTTTGGCGGGTTCCTCGTGCTGATCGCGCTCAACATGCTGCGCAAGGCGCTGGGCGGATGAGCGCGCTGACCGAGCGGGGCTGGGTGCGCTTCGCCCATGATGCGGGGCTGGCGGCATGGGCGCGGGCGGCGCGGGGCGCGGCGCTGGCGCGTATCGAGGATCCGGCGCACCGTGCCGAATGGATGCAATGCGGCGGGACGTGGTTCGTGGGCGTGGACACCCTGCCCAATGACCCATGCGGCGCGGTCGGGGGCAGCGGGCCTTTGATCGGGCCTGCCTATGCGGAGGCGCGCGCGCTTTACGGCGATCTGCCGCTGCACCGCGCTCAGGTCTCGGTCGTCTTTCCCGGCTACCCCAGACCCCGCGACGGCGAGAGCGAAGATGCGTTCGGCTATCGGTTGCGCCGCGATGCGGCCCATGTCGACGGATTGCTGGCCGTGGGGCCGGCACGCGTGCGCATGCTGAAGGAACGCCACGCCTATATCCTCGGCGTGCCGCTGAACGGCGCGGACGCGGGCGCCAGCCCGCTGACCGTGTGGGACGGCAGTCACGAGGTGATGCGCGCTGCTTTCGCGTCCGCGTTGGACGGCGTTGCGCCCGAGGCGTGGGGCGAGGTCGATCTGACGCAGGTGTACAAGGCCGCGCGGCGGGATGTCTTCGCGCATTGCGCCCGGATCGAGCTGCCCGCGCGGCCGGGGGAGGCCACGCTGATTCACCGCCTCGCGCTGCACGGCGTCGCGCCATGGGCAGATGGCGCCGCGGCGTCCCCCGATGGGCGGATGATCGCCTATTTTCGGCCGGAATTCCGGGGGCAGGGACCGGAATGGTTGCGCGCGCCTTAGCAGCACACCCGCGCTCTTGCTCATCGCCCCCCTGCGCCGTAACCTGAATGGCATGGCCCTGCCGACAGGCGCGGCCCTGATGCTTCACCCCGGTAAAGGACGCCCAGACGATGAAAAGACTTTTTTCGCCCGCCGCGTCGATAGGCACCTTGGCGGCCGCCATCCTGGGGCCGATGGCCTCGCCCGCGCTGGCCGGTGCGTCGGTTGCGCTGTCGCTGGAAATGGGACCGCGGGACGAGATCCATTCGGTCCACTATTCCTGCGCCGACGGCAGCGAACTGACGGTGCAGTACATCAACAGCTCGGAAAACGCGCTGGCCATCCTTCAACTGGCGGGCGAAAAGCTGATCTTCGTCAACGTGTTCGCCGGATCCGGCGCGCGCTATGTCAACGGCGCGCGCGAATGGTGGACCAAGGGCAGCGAGGGGACATTGCGCAACCAGCTGACCGAGGCCGGACCAATCAACTGCACCGACACGTCAACCACCCAGAACTGACGCGGGTAACGGATCAGTCGCGGCGCTTGCGTTCCAGCCGGGCGGTGCGTCCGCCGCGGCGCTTGCGCAGAAGACCGGCGCGGCCGGGAAGGGCTTCCATGATCTCGGCGCGTTCGACGCCGCTCATGCGCGACCAGCGGGAAATCTCGTCGATGGTGCGAAAGCATCCGGTGCAGATCTTCTCCTCGGGATGCACCACGCAGACCTGGATGCAGGGCGATTCCACCTCTTTGCGCGTCCAGACGGGCGGCTGCGTCGCGGATCTGTCGTTACCATCCATCATTCTGCCCTTCGCATGTGCCCGATCCTGTCCAGCGCCCCTTGCAGGATATAGGACGCGGCGATGTTGTCGATCACCTCGGCGCGACGCTTTCGGGACATATCCGCCTCCAGAAGCGCGCGTTCGGCGGCGACCGTCGACAGACGCTCGTCCCAGTAGCCGATAGGCAGATCCGTCAGGCGGCTGAGGTTGCGCGCGAAGGCGCGGGTCGACTGGCAGCGCGGTCCCTCGCTGCCGTCCATGTTGCGCGGCAGGCCCAGGACGATGCCGCCGACCTCCCGCGCCCCGGCGATGTCCAGCAGCCGCGCGGCGTCGAGGCCGAACTTGCGCCGCCGCACCGTCTCGTGCGGGCTGGCCACCGACCAGAGCCTGTCCGAAATCGCCACGCCGATCGTCTTGTCGCCCAGATCGAGCCCCATCAGCCCCCGCATCGGCGGCAGCGCCGCGACGAACCCTTCGATATCCTCGTGGATCACTCCGCGCCCTCTCCGACCAGTCCCGCCTGCCGCCCCGCAGCCACGATGTCCGCCAACGCGCCCGGATCGTCCTTGAAGATGCCCTTGGCCTCGCCGAAAACCGCCTCGGCGCGGTCGGCGTCGCCCAGCACGCCAAGCGCGACGATCAGGCGCGCCCAATCCTCGGGCGGGCCGCCCTCATCGGCAAGGCGGGCCATCAGCCCGTCGACCATGCCACGGATCATCTGGCCGCGCTCGGCCTCGCTCATCTCGCCGGCGGCCTCGACTTCTGCGGCGCTGGGGCCGGGGGCCGATTCGCGCGGCAGCGAATAGCGGATACCGGCGCGGGCGGCCGCGTTCACGATCTGCGTTCGCAGCGGCGCCAGCCACGGCGCATCGGCGGGACTATCCCTCAGCAGGCTTTCCCAGGTGCGGAAGGCGGCGTCGGGCCGGTCGACCTGATCGTAATAGACCCCCAGGTAATAGCGCGCCTCCGGCTCGGCCGGATCCTTCGACAGCGCCGCGCGCAGCGCCGCCTCCGCCTCTTGCGAGACATATCCGCCGGCTTGCGTGATCAGCAGATCGGCCAGCACCGCGTGATCCGAGGCCGCCGCCCGCTCGCCCTTGACCGCGATCAGGCGCGTCTGCGCATCCAGGGCTGCGGCGATATTTCCCAGCGCGGCCTCGTTGCGGGCCAGAAGGGCCAGGCCCCGCGGGTCGTCAGGGCGCTTCTCGACCGCCGCGCGCAACTGGGTCATGAGTTGCGCGTAATCCTCGCTCGGTGTCACCGGCGCCTCGGGTGTGCCGAATTGCTCTGCCGCCTGCTTCTGCGTCAGGCGCTCGGCGCGCGCGGCGTCCGACGCGGCCAGCCGTACCGCGCGGGGCAGATCGCCATAACCCGGCGCGCCGATCATGCGATAGCCGACCAGCGCCCCGACCGTCACCAGAAGCGCCAGAACCCCGGCCATCACCGCACCCGCACGGCGCGGCTGCCCGCCATCGGTGCCGCCCTGCCGAAGCTGCGCGTCGGCCGCCAGAATGCGGCGCGACACCTCGGTGCGCAGACGCTCGGCCTCGCCTTCGGTGATGACGCCGCGCGCCAGATCCTTGTCCACCTCCTTGAGTTGCACCCGGTACACGTCGAGGTCATAGGCCGCCGGCGGCGCCGCGCTGACGCGCCCGCGCAGCAGCGCCACGGCGATGAGCCCGCTGCTTGCCAGTGCCAGAATGACGGCGACAGCCCAGAAAATCATGGCGCTCCTCCTGCTATGGCATTCACATAACGGCGCGGCGCGGCCGGTGAAAGGGGGGATGCGCGTTGCGCCATGCATGACACCAAATGTCGCGCCCCGGCGCGCGACATGCATCGTTGTCGCAAAATGCGCCTGCCGCGCCGCACGGCGTATCTGGAATTCGCGGCGTTCGCCGCATAAGGTGCCCAATCCCGATACCATTCCGCGAATCCATCGCAAAAGTGAGACCGCGCATGAAACGCTATTCCGCCTTCGCCGTCGCCCGTGAGGCCTTTCGCAACCACACCGGGTGGGACCGCGCGTGGGCCTCGCCCGAACCGAAGAAGAAATACGATGTCATCATCGTCGGCGCTGGCGGTCATGGTCTGGCGACGGCCTATTACCTGGGCAAGAATTTCGGCATCACCAATGTCGCCGTGCTGGAAAAGGGCTGGCTGGGCGGCGGCAATACGGGCCGCAACACCACCATCATCCGCTCCAACTATCTGCAGGATCCCTCGGCCGCGATCTACGAAAAATCGCGCAGCCTTTACGAGACGATGAGCCAGGATCTGAACTACAACGTCATGTTCAGCCCCCGCGGCGTGATGATGCTGGCCCAGACGCAGCACGAGGTGCGCGGTTACGAGCGCACGGCCCACGCCAACGCGCTGCAAGGGGTCAAGACCGAATTCATCGGCCCCGAACGGGTCAAGCAGCTGGTGCCGATCATCAACATTTCGGGCCCGCGCTATCCGGTTCTGGGCGCGCTCTGGCAGGCCCGCGCGGGCACGGCGCGCCACGATGCGGTGGCCTGGGGCTATGCGCGCGCATGCAGCGACATGGGCATGCATATCATCCAGAAATGCGAAGTGACCGGCATCGCCCAATCGAACGGCAAGGTGACGGGGGTCGAGACCACCCGCGGCCATATCGGCTGTGACAAGCTGGGCGTCGTCGTCGCGGGCCATTCCGGGCACCTGGCGGACATGGCCGGCTTCCGCCTGCCGATCGAGAGCGTATCACTCCAGGCGCTTGTCTCCGAGCCGATCAAGCCCTGCATGGACGTGGTCGTGATGGCCAACACCGTGCACGGCTACATGAGCCAGTCCGACAAGGGCGAGATGGTCATTGGCGGCGGCACCGACGGCTATAACAATTATACGCAGCGCGGCGCCTTCCACCATATCGAGGAAACCGTGCGCGCCCTCGTCGAGACCTTCCCGATGATCTCGCGCCTGAAGATGCTGCGCCAGTGGGGCGGCATCGTGGACGTGACCGGCGACCGCTCGCCCATTCTCAGCAAGACGCCCGTGGACAACATGTTCGTCAACTGCGGCTGGGGCACCGGGGGATTCAAGGCGATCCCCGGCTCGGGCTGGGGCTTTGCCGAACTGATGGCCAAGGGCCACTCGCCCCTGACCGAGGCGTTCGGTCTGAACCGTTTCTACGAGGGCCGCTTCATTGATGAAAGCGTGGCCGCTGGGGTGGCGCATTGATGGCTCGCGTTCCTTTCCCTTCCTTCCGCCCCGCGCGCCCTGCCGCGCCCGGCGCTGACTTTACCGGAGGCACAACATGCTGATCCTGACCTGCCCCTGCTGCGGCGTGACCGGCGAGGAAACCGAATTTCACGGCGGCGGAGAGGCGCATCTCAAACGCCACGGGCCCGGCTCGTCGCAGCAGGAGTTTCACGATTACCTCTTCTCCAAGGTGAACCCCAAGGGCGTCCACCTGGAGCGCTGGCGCCACAACAACGGCTGCGGCAAGTGGTTTCATGCCGCACGCGACACCGTCACGATGGAGGTATACGGCACCTATCCCGCGCAGACGACCGAGCCGCCGCAGCACATCAAGGACGCCATCAGCGCCAAGCGGCCCGGATGGTCGTGGAGGGAATTCTCGTGATGCTTCATCTTGGCAAAAATACTCAAAATTCCACCATCTCAACCGGCGCGGGGGCAAGGGCATGAGCACACGTCTGGCAAGTGGCGGCCGCCTTCTGGACAAGGGCCGCAAACTGGATTTCACCTTCAACGGCAAGCGCCTGAAGGGCTATGCGGGCGACACAATCGCGTCGGCGCTTCTGGCCAACGATCAGATGATGGTGGGCCGGTCGTTCAAGTATCACCGCCCGCGCGGCGTGGTGGCAAGCGGCGCGGAAGAGCCGAATGGCCTCGTCGGCATGGGCACGGGCGCGGCTTTCGAGCCGAACCAGCGCGTCACCACCACCGAGCTTTACGACGGGCTGACCTGCACCAGCCAGAACCACTGGCCCAGCCTCGATTTCGACATCGGCGCGATCAACAACAGGCTCAGCCGCTTCCTGCCTGCCGGCTTCTACTACAAGACGTTCAAGCATCCGCGCTCGTTCTGGAAGCACGTGTACGAGCCGATCATCCGCAAATCCGCGGGTCTCGGCCAGCCGCCGAAGGGCCGCGACGACGACACGTACGAGCATTTCTATGCCTTCTGCGACGTTCTGGTCATCGGCGGCGGCATCGCCGGGCTGCAGGCGGCCGGCGCGGCGGGCGCGGCCGGCGCCAAGGTGCTGCTGATCGAGCAGACTGCCCATTGGGGTGGACGCGCGCCCGTCGACGGCGGCAATATCGACGGCCAGCCTGTGGACAAGTTCGTGGATGAAATCATCTCCGAGCTGTCGGCGATGCCGAACGTCACCCTGCGCAGCCGCACGATGGGCGCGGGCGTCTACGATCACGGCTATGCGCTGGGTTACGAGCGCCTGACCGATCATCAGCCCAAGGCCATAGGACCGCGCCATCGCCTGTGGCGCATCCGCGCAAGCCAGATCGTCACCGCGACGGGCGCCATCGAGCGGCCGCTCAGCTTTGCCGGCAACGACATTCCGGGCGTGATGCTGGCCTCTGCCGTGCGCGATTACGTGGTCGATTACGGCGTCTCCGTCGGCGACCGCACCGTCGTCGTCACCAACAACGACGATGCCTACCGTACCGCAATCACCCTGAAGAAAAACGGCCTCGACGTGCCTGCGATCCTCGATGCGCGGGTCACGGCGCAGGACAGCCCGCTGATGGCCGAGGCCAAGTCGCTGGGTATCCGCGTGCTGATGGGCCACGGTGTCTCCTCGGTGAAGGGGCACAAGCGCGTTACCGGCGTCGAGGTCTGCAGCCAGGCCGGCGAGGGTGCCGTTCTGGAAGAGATCACCTGCGACGCGGTCGCCATGTCGGGCGGCTGGTCGCCGGTGGTGCACCTGTGGTCCCATTGCGGCGGCAAGCTGACCTGGGACGCGGGCCATTCGTGCTTCCGTCCGGATGTGGACAAGGCGCCGACCGGCGCCTCGGGCGAGGCTTTCGTCACGCCCGCGGGCGCGGCGAACGGTGAATTCGGCCTGGGCGACGTGCTGCGCGATGCCAACTCGGCGGGCAAGGCGGCGGCGAAAGCCGCGGGTCGCAGCGGCGTCGATGTAGCCGCACCCGTGGCCGAAGTCCCGGCCGAGGCGCCGATGACGGCGGTCTGGATGATGCCGCAGGGCGCAGGCGCCAGGAAGCGCCAGAAGGCGTGGCTGGACTACCAGAACGACGTCAAGGTGTCCGACATCCGGCTGGCCGCGCAGGAAGGCTATGAATCGGTCGAGCACGCCAAGCGCTATACCACGCTGGGCATGGCGACGGATCAGGGAAAGCTCAGCAACATCAACGGTCTCGCCATCCTTTCTGATGCTTTGGGTCAACCCATCCCGCAGACCGGAACCACCACCTTCCGCCCGCCTTACACGCCGATTTCCTTCGCCTCCATCGCTGGCGAGGCGCAGCGCGAGCGGTTCATGCCGGTGCGCCGCACGCCCATGTATGACTGGCACGCCGAGAACGGTGCCTATTGGGAACCGGTCGGCCAGTGGCGCCGCCCCTACACCTACCAGAAACCGGGCGAGAGCATCGAGGATGCGGTCGCGCGCGAGGTGAAGAGCACGCGCCAGAGCCTTGGAATGCTTGATGCTTCCACTCTGGGCAAGCTGCTGGTCAAGGGGCCGGACGCGGGCAGGTTCCTCGACATGCTCTACACCAACATGATGAGCACGCTGAAGGTCGGCCGCTGCCGCTATGGCCTGATGTGCAACGAAAACGGGTTCCTCATCGATGACGGGGTCGTGGCGCGGGTCGGCGAGGACGCGTTCCTGTGCCACACCACCACCGGGGGGGCCGAGTCGATCCACGGGCACATGGAGGAATGGCTGCAAACCGAGTGGTGGGACTGGGATGTCTATGTCGCCAACCTGACCGAGCAATACGCCCAGATCGCCGTTGTCGGCCCCATGGCGCGTGAGACGCTGGAAAAGCTGACAAGCGACGATATCAGCGCCGAGGCGCTGCCGTTCATGGCCTGGACCGATGTCACGTTGGCCGGCATCCAGGCGCGGGTCTATCGCATCTCCTTCTCGGGCGAACTCAGCTACGAGATCGCGGTGAAGGCTTCCGAGGGCCGCGCGCTGTGGGATGCGCTGCTGGCGGCGGGGCAGACGGCCAATATCACGCCCTACGGGACCGAGGCGCTGCATATCATGCGGGCCGAAAAGGGCTTCATCATGATCGGGGACGAGACGGACGGCACCGTGATCCCGCAGGATCTGGGGCTGAACTGGGCGATCTCGAAAAAGAAGGACGACTATATCGGCAAGCGCGCGCAGGAACGCAGCCACATGACCGATCCGACCCGCTGGAAGCTGGTGGGCCTCGAGACGGTTGATGGCGCGGTGCTGCCCGACGGGGCCTATGCGACGGCCGACGGCGACAATGAAAACGGCCAGCGCAACGTGCAGGGGCGCGTCACGTCGACCTACCACTCGCCCACGCTGAGGCGCGGCATCGCGATGGGGCTGGTCCTCAACGGGCCGGACCGGATGGCCGAGGTGCTGGAATTTCCGCGCATCGACGGCGGCGTGATACGGGCGAAGATCGTCGATCCGGTCTTCTTCGACAAGGATGGGGAGAAGCAGAATGTCTAACAACGTCAGCGCATTGAACGGTGCCCGCGCGCAAGGTTTCGCCGAGGTCCGCGATATGGGCCTGCAAGGGATGATCACCCTGCGCGGTGATCAGAATGCCTCCGCCTTCAAGAAGGCCGTGGCCAGCACGATGGGCGGGGACATGCCGGGTGCGGGACATATCAGCGTGACCGACAGCGGCCATACCGCCTGGATGTCGCCGGACGAGCTGTTGATCCTCGTGCCCTATGATCAGGTCGAGGCCCGGCTGCACGACATCACCAACGCCATGGGCGACGCGCATCATCTGGCTGTCAACGTCTCGGACGCGCGGTGCATGTTTGCCGTCACCGGCGAGGATGCGCTGGTCCGCGAGGCACTGGCCAAGCTGATGCCGGTCGATTTGTCACCCGAGGCGTTCAAGCCGGGCCAGTTCCGCCGCTCGCGCATGGCGCAGGTGCCCGCCGCGGTGTGGATGGCGGGCGAGGGCGAGGCGCGTGTCGTCTGCTTCCGCTCGGTCGCGCAATACGTGTTCGACCTGCTGAAAGGCGCCATCGCGCCCGGCAGCGAAGTGCGCTACCTCGCCACGTAAGCCCTTTTGCGGGATTGTCTGACATGCCCCGGCCCATTGCGGGTCCGGGGCATTTCGCATCTGCACGCGCGCCAAGGACCGCCGCCGCACGCGGAACTGCGCACAAGCACTTGACGTTGCGGCCACAAGGCTACCATCTTGGCCCATCCGAATTGCCACAATAAACAAGGGGGATTATCCCATGACCTTCGAACTTCCCGATCTGCCCTATGCCCACGACGCGCTGGCCGGTAACGGCATGAGCAAGGAAACGCTGGAATATCATCACGATATCCACCACAAGGCCTATGTCGACAATGGCAACAAGGCGATCCAGGGCACCGAATGGGAGGGCAAATCCCTGGAGGAAATCATCAAGGGCACCTATGACAGGAACGCCGTTGCCCAGTCCGGCATCTTCAACAACATCAGCCAGCTGTGGAACCACAACCAGTTCTGGGAGATGATGAGCCCCGGCAAATCGAACATGCCGTCCGAGGTAGAGTCCGCGCTGAAGGACAGCTTTGGCTCGGTCGACAAGTTCAAGGATGAATTCAAGGCCGCCGGTGGCGGTCAGTTCGGCTCGGGTTGGGCATGGCTGGTCAGGGACACCGACGGCAGCCTGAAGGTCACCAAGACCGAAAACGGCGTGAACCCCCTTTGCTTCGATCAGACGGCGCTTCTGGGCTGCGACGTGTGGGAGCATTCCTACTACATCGATTTCCGCAACAAACGTCCCGCTTACTTGGACAACTTCCTGAATTCGCTGGTGAACTGGGAAAACGTCGCCTCGCGCATGTGATCTTGCCCCCGCAAGGGCACCGGCCCCCGGCGGAGCGCTCCGCCGGAGGCTTTTTCGTGGCCACGCGGAACCCCGTCCGGCTCGCTGCCGTTTTGGTAATGACACTTCAAGCACAGGAGGACAGAATGGCCGAACGTCACCGCTCCAAGGACGGCAGCAAGGAGACCGAGGAGATCCTCGGCGAGGCTGCGGACATATCGCAAAAGGGCCGCGAGGGCGGCGATATCGAGCGCCGCGTCGCCACCCGCGACGAGCAGAAGCGCGCCGAGGAAAAGCCGGCCGGCATCACCCGCGTCACCGGGCAGGATCGCCGCGAGACCGGACACGCCTCCGAGGAGGATAGCTGAATGACGCAGTTGAAAACCGGCACCTGGGTATTGATCTGCGACGGCGAGAAGGCCCTGTTCCTGCGCAATGACGGCGACGCCGAGGCGCCCGATCTGAACGTCGTGCGCCAGAAGGAGCAGGAAAATCCAAAGGATGTCGATCAGTCTGCCAACCGTCCCGGCCGCATGCAGGATACGGGTGTGAGGCAGCGTTCGGCGCTGGACGACACGGACTGGCACGAACTGGCGAAGGAGCGTTTCGCCTCCGATCTGGCTGACATCCTCTACAAGCAGGCGCATCGCGGAGATTTCGACCGGATCGTGATCGTCGCCGCCGCCAAGACCTTGGGCGCGCTGCGCGCGGAACTTCACCAGGAGGTCACGAACAAGGTCGTTGCCGAAATCGACAAGGATCTGACGAACCACCCGCTCGACGAGGTCGAGAAGATGGTCAAGAAAGAGCTTGCTTCGATGTAGGCGACAGGGCGGCGGAGCGGCACCCCATGCCACTGCGCCGCCGCCCCCTTCCTAAACGCGCCCGCCTCGGTTAAGCAGCGGAAAAGCGCAGGACGGAAGGGCAGGACGATGACCGACGGGGCCAAGGGCATCCTTGCCATGATCGCGGCCTGCACGGTCTGGGGTCTTTCCGGCATTTATTACAAGCTGCTGGACCATGTGCCGCCGCTGGAGATACTCGGCCACCGCACGATCTGGGGCCTCGTCTTCTTCCTGGTGGTGCTGGGCGCGCAGGGACGGCTGCACGCGCTTCCTACCGCCATGAAGACCGGGCGCGCCTTTGCGACCATCGCCTTCGCGGCGCTTCTCATCTCGGTCAACTGGTTCGTCTTCATTTCGTCCATCCAGCTTGGCCATGCCACAGAGGCGTCTCTGGGCTACTACATGTTCCCGCTTGCCGCCGTGTTCTTCGGCGCGATCTTCTACCGCGAACGTTTGAACCGCGCGCAGCTGGTGTCGGTGGGGCTCGCCGCCGTCGCCGTGATCGTGCTGTCGGCGGGCCTGCAGGTGGCACCTTGGGTGTCGCTGCTGTTGGCGATAACCTTCGCGCTCTACGGGGCCGTCAAGAAAAGCCTGGCAACCGGGCCGGTCATCTCCGTCACCGCCGAAGTCACGCTTCTGGCCCCCTTGGCGCTGGGCTGGCTGATCATGGTGCATCTGCGCGGCGAGGGGCATTTCGGTGCGGGCGCGGGCACGTCGCTCATGCTGATGTTCTCGGGCGTCCTGACGGCGGTGCCGCTGATCCTCTTTTCCTACGCGGCGCGGCGCGCGTCGCTGGCGACCATCGGCCTTGTGCAATATCTCAACCCGACGCTTCAGTTTCTGGTCGCGACGCTGATCTTCCGCGAGGCGTTCACGGTCTGGCACGCCGTTGCCTTTGCCATTATCTGGACGGCGCTGGCGATCTACAGCGCGTCGTCCCTGCGTCAAAGCCGGGCCGCGCGGCGGGCGAGGGCAGCGGGCGCTTCCGGCACGGCGATCTAGCAGGTCACGCGCTTCGCCTGTGCCGCGAAAGGCGCAAATGCCACAAGGAAACGCCATCCGGCGCCGGGGCAGTTTGATCGGCGCCGGCCGTGTGATACGGTTATCATCGCGGGGCCGCGTGCAGATCGAGGCCGGGAGGGCACATGAAGGTGAGAAACGCAGCCATCCTCGGTGCGGGGGCGACAGCCCTTGCGTTGGCCGTGCTGTTTCTGGCCCGGTCGTTCGGCCCCGCGCCGCTGCAGACCTCCCTTCAGGAGGCCGCGCCGCCGGAAGCCGCCGCACCGGTGGCCGCACCCGCCAGGCAGGCGGAGCTAGATTCCGGCCTTCCCCGGATCGACGTCTTTCGACTGCAACCGGACGGCGATGCGCTGGTCGCCGGACAAGGGGCACCCGGCACTCCGGTGGAGATCCTGCTGGATGGCGCGGTCGCGGCGGACGTCACTACCGGAGCGGACGGCAAGTTTGCCACCTTCCTCACGGTTCCGCCCTCGGGCCGGCCGCGCGCCCTGTCGCTGCGCATGACGGAGGGCGCCGGACAGAAGGACGGCGCGCAGCAGGTCGTCATCGCCGCGGCGCCGCCAGCCGGTGGGGCGGAGGCGGGGGATCGGCTGGCGCAGCAGCGAACTCCGCCTGACCCATCGGCCACCCCGCCCGCGCAGGAGGCGGCTGTGCAGCGCGTCGCCGAAGCCGAAGGCGGCGCGCCCGCGGACGGTGCCCCCATGGCCGGCGCCGGGCAGTCCCCCGCCGCATCGGCGGAGGCCGGGGACATCATGCCGACGTCCTCTGCTCCGGCTACGGCGGAGCCGGCCCCCTTGGTCCTGATGACGGATGCCGAGGGCGCGCGTGTGCTCCAGGAACCGGGCGCGGCGGACGCGCCGCGCGTGATGTCGAACGTGGCGCTCGACACGATCAGCTATGCCGGGGGAGGTGACGTGCAACTGGCCGGGCGCGCCGTCGGCGACGGCTCGGTGCGCGTCTATCTCGACAACCGCCAGATCGCCACGTCGCGCATCGGCACTGACGGGACGTGGCGCACCGACCTGCCGCAGGTCGATGCGGGCATCTATACCCTGAGGATCGACGAGGTGGCGAAGGGCGGCGAGGTGACGAGCCGGATCGAAACCCCCTTCAAGCGCGAGGACCGCGCGCGCCTCGCCGACCTGCAGGACCCGTCCGAGGGGTCCGGCCAGGCCACCATCCGCGCCGTCACCGTCCAGCCGGGCAACACCCTCTGGGCGATCTCGCGCGAGACATATGGCGAGGGCATCCTCTATGTTCGCGTTTTCGAGGCCAACAGCGACCGCATCCGCGATCCGGATCTGATCTATCCCGGCCAGGTCTTCAGCCTGCCGGACTGATCCTTCTGCGCCGAAAGGCGCGACTGCGGTGCCTGCCGCCGCGAAACCCGCGCCGGGGATGCGCTGTCGCTGGATATCCGCGCCTTCCCGGCCTATCTGTGGGCTTCCGCACCTGATAACGAGCCTTCATGCGCCAGCCTTCCCCGACCGCTCCCGATGCCGAAACGCCCGCCTCCGGCTGGACCACGATCATGCGCGTGGCGCCCTATCTGTGGCCCCGTCAGGGCGGCGGCTGGATCAAGCGGCGCATCGTCTTCGCGCTCATCGCGCTCTTCGCGGCCAAGCTGATCGCGGTCGGCACGCCCTTTTTCTACAAGGCGGCGGTCGATGCGCTGTCGGGCGAGGGCGCGGCCGATGCGGCATGGACGCTGGGCGCCGGCGCGATCGGGCTGACCGTCGCCTATGGCACGGCGCGGCTGCTGAACGTGGGCTTTCAGCAGCTGCGCGACGCGCTTTTCGCGCCGGTGGGTCAGCACGCGCTGCGCAAGGTGGCGCTGCAGACGTTCCGGCACATTCACGCGATGTCGATGCGCTATCACATCACGCGCAAGACCGGCGGGCTCAGCCGCATCATCGAGCGGGGGGTCAAGGGCGTCGATTTCCTGCTGCGCTTTCTCATCTTCTCGATCTTTCCGCTGATCCTTGAACTGGTCCTTGTCGGCATCGTGCTCTGGGCCGCGTTCGATTTCTGGTATCTGGTCGTCGTGATGGTCGTGATCGCGCTCTATGTCGCCTTCACCTTCAAGGTGACGGAGTGGCGCGTGAAGCTGCGCCGCGAGATGAACGATCAGGACACCGACGCCAACCAGAAGGCCGTCGACAGCCTGCTGAACTATGAGACCGTCAAGTATTTCGGCGCCGAGGACCGCGAGGCCGCGCGCTATGACGTTGCGATGGCGGGCTATGAACGCGCCGCGGTGCGCACCAGCTATTCGCTGTCCTTCCTCAATTTCGGCCAGTCGCTGCTGATCACGTCGGGGCTGATCATCGTCATGGTCATGGCCGCGCTCGGGGTGCAGAACGGGACGCTGACGGTGGGCGATTTCGTCATGGTCAACGCCTACATGATCCAGATCACCATGCCGCTCAACTTTCTCGGCACGGTCTACCGCGAGATTCGCCAGAGCCTCGTCGACATGGGCGAGATGTTCAGCCTGCTCGATCAGGCGCCCGACGTGGCGGATGCGCCGGAAGCGCGGCCGCTGCGCGTGACCGGCGGCAGGGTCGAATTGCGCGATGTGCATTTCGGCTATGACCCGCAGCGCGAGATCCTCAAGGGCATTTCCCTGACGGCCCAGCCGGGCCAGACGGTGGCCATCGTCGGCCCGACCGGGTCTGGCAAATCCACCATCGGGCGGCTGCTGTTCCGTTTCTACGACGTCAGCCAAGGCGCGCTTCTGATCGACGGGCAGGACGTGCGCGGGGTCACGCAGCAAAGCCTGCACCGCGCGATCGGCGTCGTGCCGCAGGACACGGTGCTGTTCAACGACACCATCGGCTACAACATCGCCTATGGCCGCGACGGCGCGAGGCATGAGGAGGTGATCGAGGCCGCGCGCGCCGCGTCGATCCACGATTTCATCATGTCGCTGCCGCAGGGCTACGACACCACGGTGGGCGAGCGCGGGCTGAAGCTTTCGGGCGGTGAAAAGCAGCGCGTCGGCATCGCGCGCACGCTGCTGAAGGATCCGCCGATCCTGCTGCTGGACGAGGCGACCAGCGCGCTCGACACCGCAACCGAACGTGACATCCAGGGCGCGCTGGCCCGCGCGGGGCAGGGGCGTACCGTCCTGATCATCGCGCACCGGCTCAGCACCGTGGCCGATGCCGATCGGATCGTGGTGCTGGAGGACGGGCGCATCGTCGAGGACGGCACCCATGCGCAGTTGCTCGAGCAGGCCGGCCGCTATGCGGGGCTGTGGAGCCGCCAGCAATCGGACGAGGCCGCCTGATGCCGCCAAAGGATTACCCGACCACGCCCGACGGGCGCTATTTCGTCTCGCGCGGGCGGCTCTGGCGCTGCACCGATCCGGCGCTGGAGGGCGGCACGCGCCGCGCCGCGATCAAGGCGCTGATGCAGGCGCGCCGCGCGGTGCAGATGGCTGGCGGCGACGCGGCGGCCGAGGCGGCGGCGCGCGCCGATGTGGACGCGGCCAAGCGCCGACTGGGGGAACGCGGCCCCGTCTGGTGGGACGATGGCGCGCCCGACGAGGGCGGCAGGCACCCCGCCAACAGCAGCTATGCCGGCTGGTGGGCCGCCCTCGATGCGGCGGATCGTACGAAAGGCGAGGGCTGAGGCCGCATCATTCCGCGGCGCGCAAGGGGCCTCGCGGCGTCTCGGCCTCGTCCTTATCTCCGGATACGTCCTGCGCCCGCGTGCCGACCAGGAGGCTGCCGTCATCCCAGATGATCTCGGGCGCGCGCTGGGCCCGCGCCGCGCGCTCGAGCGCCCAGTCGCGCGCGGCGCGGCTGGTGCGGCCCATCGACAGCGCGGCGGCGGCGCGGGCAAACCATTCGGCATAGGTGCCCAGCCAGACCCGCAGCGCCAGCATCGACGGCGTGAAGATCAGCGTGAGAACGGTCGCGATGCCAAGGCCGAAGACCACCGCCGTCGCCAGCTGCTTCCACCAGAGCGCCGTCGGGCTGTCGAAGCTGTAGCCGCCGTTGATGAAATCCAGCGAAAGCCCGAACATCATCGGCGCGAGCCCGGCCATGGTGGTGATCGTGGTCAGCAGGACGGGCCGGATGCGCGCCTCTGCCGTTCTGGTGATCGCCTCGATCCGGGGCATGTAGCGGCTGAAGTCCTGATAGGTGTCGATGAGGACGATGTTGTTGTTCACCACGATCCCGGCCAAGGCGACGATCCCCGTGCCGGTCATGATGATCGAGAACGTCTGCCCCATCACCAGCATCCCGATCAGCACCCCGGTCGTCGACAGCACAACCGCCAGCAGCACCAGAACGGCGTTGTAGACGCTGTTGAACTGTGCCAGCAGGATGATGAACATCAGCCCCAGCGCGCCCATGAACGCCTTTTGCAGGAACGCGGCGGATTCCGCCTGGTCCTCCTGCTCGCCCGTCCATTCATAGCTGATGCCGGGGGGCAGGGCGCCACCCTCCAGCCATTCGGTCAGGTGAGCGATCCGCTCGTTCGCGGTCAGCGGCTGGGTAGTTTCGGTGCCGCCGGGGCCGGTCTGCGTCACGGTCAGCCCGTCGATGACGCCCGCCTTGACGTCGAAGAACCGCGTCTGGTCGATCCGGTCGATCTGGGCCAGCTTCTCCACCGGCTTGCGGGTGATGAAGTAGCTGAGCGGCACCAGCCCGTTGTCGGTGCGCACCTTCAGCGTGTCGAGGGTGCTCAGCACGCGGTCCTCCTCGGGCACGCGGGCGCGGATGTCGACCTCCTCGTCCGAAGAGGGAACGCGCATCGTGTCAAGGAAAAGTCCCCGCGTCACCATCTGCACCATGCCGCCCACGGTGGCGACGTCGGCACCGAACCGGCCCGCCTTTTCGACGTCGACGTCGATCTGCCAATCGATGCCGGGCAGGGGCAGCGTGTCCTCGACCAGCTTCAGCCCCTTCGTCTGCTCGAACTTCTCGCGCACAAGCCGCGTCGCTCCGATAAGCTGATCCCAGTCGTCGCCCTTGAGGCGCAGATGCACCGGCTTGGCCGAAGCGGGGCCCATCGCCTGGGCGAGAACCTCGATCCTGATGCCGGGGATCTGCTCCAGCCTGGCGGTGAGATCGTCGATGATGGCATCGCCATCGACCGCCGGATCGCTGATCTTGCGGTCCCACAGGCCCCAGAGCCAGGGTTCGGTCGTGGTCGGGCGGTCCTCCCACGGGATCATCTCGAACTGGACCTGCCCGATGGTGTCGAGGGGCGGCTGCGCGCCGCCGGTGTTGTTTTTCAGCCCGCCATCGCCGGCGAAGGCGAAGGCCGACTGCACGCCCGGCTCGGCCAGCACGATTTCCTCGACCTGGGATACCAGATCGTCCTTCTGCTCCAGCGACAGGTTGCCGCGCGCGCGGACATAGACAATGGCCTGCTCGGGCTCGGATTCTACGAAGAACTCGGTGCCGTTGTTGTTCTGCATGTAGTAGATCAGCGTCGTGCCGACGATCACGAACACGGCGCCGAAGGCAACCAGCGGCATCACCGGGTTGCCGGCGATGGCATGGATCGCCCGGCCGAAGGGGCTGCGCCGATAGCCAGCCCGCACGGTAGGGTTGCGGCGGCGCGGCAGCGCACGGGCGCCCACGTGGCGCGCGCCACGGGCGGCGCGGCGCCAGAGCGCCATGACGCCCAGCAGGATCGCCACGACGCCGGCGACCGCGAGCGCCGCGAGCGCCGCCACCAGCAGCAGCAGCGCGAACGCGCCGGCCAGCGACGGGATGACCGAGGCAAGGAGCGCGCCCATGTCCATGCCCGCAAACACCGATTGCACCCGCGCCAGCAGCGCCGGCACCGCCGCGCCTGCGACCGCCGCCGCCAGCGCCGCCGCCGGGAACAGCGCCAGGTGCCAGGCCCACCATCCGCCCGAGATCTGCGTGATGCGTTCCTCGAACCACCGCTCCAGCCGCCCGGTGACGCCGCCCAGCACTGGCAGGTAAACCAGCGCGACCAGCAGCGATGCCGAGAGCACGAAGATCAGCGTGACCGGCAGCATCCCCATGAACTGCCCCGGCACGCCCGGCCAGAACAGCATCGGCAGAAAGGCGCAGAGCGTCGTCGCGGTCGAACTGACGATCGGCCAGAACATGCGTTTCGCGGCCTCGACATAGGCCGTCATCGGGCCGGAGCCTTCGCTGATGCGCCGGTCGGCATATTCCACGACCACGATGGCGCCATCCACCAGCATTCCCACCGCCAGAATGAGGCCGAACATGACGATGTTGGAGATCGTGATTCCCATGACGGCCATCAGCGCGAAACACAGCAGGAACGAGGTGGGAATAGCGAACCCGACCAGCAGCGCGGGGCGGATGCCCAGGGTGGCGAGCATCACGATCATCACCAGCGCGATGGCGGTCAGGACCGACCCCTCCAACTGGCTGACCATCGAGCCGACGATGCGCGACTGGTCGTTCGAGGTGCCCACGTCCACCGCCGCCTTCAGCCCCTCGGGCCATGCCTCCTGCGCGTCCGCCACCGTGCGGCGCACCAGATCGGCGGTGTCGATGATGTTGAAGCCCTTGCGCTTGACCACCTGCAGCGCGACCGTGGTCTGCCCGTTGAAGCGCGCGGTGCCGGTCCGGTCCTCGAATGTCAGGTTGATCTGCGCCACGTCGCCCAGCGTCACCACGCGGTCGCCATTGGTCTTGATCGGCAGGCGGTAGATGTCGCGCGTGCCCTCGAAGGACGAGGGGATCTTGACCGCGAAACTGCCCCGGTCGCTGCGCAGCTCGCCCGCCGCCACCAGCAGGTTGTTGTTGCGCACGGTGTTGATCAACTCGCCTGCCGTGACGTTGTAGGCCTCAAGCCGCAGCGGATCTATCACCACCTCGACCAGCTCGTCGCGGTCGCCGGCGATGCCGGCCTCCAGCACCGGCTCCAGCCCCTCCAGACGGTCCTGCAGGTCCTTGGCGACGCGCGCCATGGTGCGCTCGGGCACGTTGCCGGTGAGGTTCACGATCAGGATGGGAAATTCGCTGAAGTTGATCTCGTTCAGCGAATACTTGTCGGCGCCTTCGGGAAACTTCGCCTCGGCCGCGCTCATCGCGTCGCGCACGTCGGCCATGACGCGGGTCTTGTCCCAGCCGAACTCGAATTCCAGCGCGACCCCGGCATAGCCTTCGGCGGCGGTGCCGGTCATGTCCTTCAGCCCATCGAGATCGCTCAGCTCGGTCTCCATGACCTTGACCAGCAGCTTTTCGCTGTCCTCGGCGGAAATGCCGGGAAAGACGACCGAGACGAAGAGGGCCGGGATCTCGATATCCGGCTCGCCCTCCTTCGGCAGGCCGACATAGGCAAGGCCGCCCGCCAGCAGGCTGAGCACGATGAAGGCCAGCACCATGCGCGCGCGGCGCGCGGCCCAGTCGACGATGCCGGTCATTGCGCCGGATCCTTGTAGCTGGCTTCGACCGGGACGCCCGCGGTGACGTATTCCTGCCCGATGGTGATGACATCGGCGCTGTCCGGCAGGCCGGAGACCCAGACGCCTTGGGCGGTGTCGCGGATCAGCGTGACGGGGACGAAACCGGCCTCGTTCGTATCGGTCACGACGCGCACGCCCAACGTGCCGGCATCGTCCAGCGTCAGCGCCGATTGCGGCAGCAGATGCGCGGGCGTTCCGTCGGCGGCGATCCTGATGTCGGCGGTCTGCCCCTCGCGCAGGGCAAGGTCCGGGTTGGGCACCGTCACCTCGACGCGGAAGGTGCGCGTGTCGGGATCGGCGGCGCGGGCGACGAAAGTGACCTTGCCCGCCGCCTCGGCGCCGCCGACCAGCCGCGCGCGCGCCTCGGCCCCCGGCGCGATACGCGCCACATCGCCTTCGGACGCGAAGCCCACCAGCTTGACCGGGTCGAGCTGGATCACCACCGCGCAGAGCGTGCCGGGCTGCAAGAGCGCACCCAGCTCGGCCGTGTCGGATTCCAGCAGCCCCGAGAACGGCGCGGCGATGTCGAGGCGCGCCAGTTCCTCTTCTGCGGCGGCGACGGCGGCCTCGGCGCCTTCGATCCCCGAGTGCGCCGTTTCCAAGCCCGACTTGGCCGCCTGAACCGCAGCCTCTCCGGCGCTGAGCGCGGCGCGGGCCGACGCCACGCGCGTCTCCGAGGCAAAGCCGCTTTCGCTGAGCGTCGAGGCGGCGGTCTGGTTCAGCCGCGCCTCGGCCAGCCGCGCCTCGGCCTCGGCCAGCCGGGCCGCGGCTTCGGGCACGCGGGCCTCGGCCTCGGCGCGGCGGGCGCGCGCCTCGGCCAGCGCGGCCTCGCGCGTGCCGGGGGCGAGGCGGCAGAGCGTCTGGCCCTCGTCCACGAAGCTGCCCTTGCGCAGCGGCGCGCTGACGACCTTGCCGGACGTCTCGGCGCGCACCTCGACCTGGCGGTCGGCTTCGGTCCGGCCGCGCAGGATGACGGCATTGTCGACGTCCTGTGCGCGGCTATGCATCGCCACGACGCCGACCGGCGCGGCGCTGTCCGGCGCGGTTTCGGCGGCGGGCGCCTCGGCAGCCTCGGGCGCGGCGCCGGTGCCCAGGGCATCCCCCAGCCGGTCGCGCTCGAAAACGAAGGCGTAGATCGCCAGCGAAACGACGATCGCCGCGATGATCGAAAACAGTCGCATGGAATCCTTTCTGGCACTCCCGGCGCTATAGCGCAAATCGGGCGCAGGTGCATCGTAATGTTGGGTCTTCATACGTGCATTTCCAGTGCCCGGATCGCTCTTTGCCGCCGCTGTGCGTAACGGGCCGCGTGGCCCGGCCCTTGGCAGGCCCGGCATGACACGCTAAGAGGGGCGAAACCGCAGCAAGGCAAGGCAGGCGCCCCCCCGTGAGTGACAGCGACAGTTTCATCGAAGAGGTCACAGAGGAGGTCCGCCGCGACCGTCTGTTCGGTCTCATGCGCCGCTATGGCTGGATCGCCATCCTCGCCGTGCTGATCCTGGTGGGCGGCGCGGCCTGGATCGAGTGGCGCAAGGCGCAGGAGCGTGCCGAGGCAGAGGCGCTGGGCGATGCCATGCTGGCCGCGCTGGAGACCGAGGATCCCGCCGCGCGGGCGTCCGCGCTGGACAATGTGGCGCCGTCCGGGCCCGGCAGCCGCGCGGTTATCGGCCTGATGGCCGCCGCCGAGACGCTTCAGGACGATCCCGAAGGCGCCGCGCAAAGGCTTCTGGAGATTGCAGGGAACGAGGAGGTCGCGCCGATCTACCGCCAGATCGCGACGCTCAAGGCGGCGATGATCCCGGCCAGCGGCCTTGATGCCGGCGCGCGCCGCGACATGCTGGAAGGTCTGGCGATGGGCGGCGGACTGACGCGCCTTCTGGCCGAGGAGCAACTGGCCTACCTCGACGTCGAAGCGGACGAGACGGAGGCCGCGATCGCGCGGCTGCGCACGATCTCGGCCGATGCCGAGGCGACGCCGGGCTTGCGCCGCCGCGCGACACAAGTGATTGTGGCGCTGGGCGGTGAGCCGGGCGCGGAGGCGGCCGCAGATGCGGCGGAGGACACGGCCGGAGAATGATCCGGCCCGCCGGGCAACAGGACCCGGGCGCTGGGAAACCCGCGCCGGGAAAACGGGAATGAGGGAAGCACGCGGTGACACGTAACGGAACCATCATTGGCCTCGTCGCCTCGGCGATGCTGCTGGCCGCCTGTGCCGAAAAGGACGTCATCCTGCCCGGCAAGCGCGAGGGCCTGCGCGAGGTGCTGCGCTCGGACCAGGCCGAGGCCGCGACGAGCGAGGCCGTGGGCGCCGCCGCTCCGAACCGCGCCGTTGCCGTGCGCCTGCCTGCCGCGTCGCGCAACGCCGCGTGGCCGCAGCGGATCGGCACGCCGGCCACGCGCGCGGCGCATCCCGCGCTGGCGCCCGCGCCCAATCTGATCTGGTCCGCGCCCATCGGAGCGGGTGACGGCGCCCGGCGCCGCATCACCGCCGATCCGGTCGTCGCCGGCGGCCGCGTCTTCGCGATGGACGCCAATGGCCGCGTCAGCGCGCATGGCACCAATGGCGCCGCGCTCTGGGCCACCAGCCTGGTTCCCGCCTACGATTCGCCCACCGAAGGAAGCGGCGGAGGGCTGGCCTACGGCGACGGCAAGCTTTTCGCCTCCACCGGCTTCGGTCGCCTCACCGCGCTGGACCCCGCCACGGGCCGCACCCTCTGGGAGCAGGAACTGGCCGAGGTTGGCACAGCCACCCCCACGGTCATGGGCGGCCTGGTGTACCTCGTCGCGGGCGACGAGACGGCATGGGCGCTCGAGACCGATACGGGCCGCATCGCGTGGCAACTGGGCGCCGCGCCCAGCATCAACAACATCCTGGGAGGTCCCGCGCCAGCGGTATCCGACCAATACGCGGTTTTCGCCTTCGGTTCGGGCGAGGTGCAGGGCGCCTTCCGCAAGGGCGGTCTGCGGATGTGGGACGCGATCATCGCCGGGCGCCGCAAGGGGCTGGCCCAGAGCCAGATCTCGACCATCACTGGCGATCCGGTGATCCATGGCGACCGCGTCTATGTCGGCAACCAGTCGGGACGCATGACCGCGCTGAAGCTGGCCAATGGCGAAAGGATCTGGACGGCCGAGGAAGGCCCGATGAACCCGGTCTGGGTCACCGACGATTCGGTCTTTCTGGTGTCCGACAAGAACGAGCTGGTGCGCCTCGATGCCGCCGATGGCAGCCGCATCTGGGGCACGCGGCTGCCCTTCTTCGTCAAGTCCAGGCCCAAGCGGCAGGCCGAAGTCTTTGCCCATTACGGCCCGATCATGGCCGGCGGGCAGCTGGTGACGGCCTCGAACGACGGGTATCTGCGGTTTTTCGATCCGGTCACGGGCGCGCTGCGACGCAGTGTCGAGGTGCCCGGCGGCGCGACGACCAATCCGGTCGTCGCGGGCGGCGTCCTTTACGTTGTCGGCACGGACGGGCAACTGCACGCTTTCCGCTGACGGCGGTTTGCTTTATGACGGCGGCTTGATCCGTCTCGGAGCACTGTGATGACCTTCAGCCTTGCCATCGTGGGGCGCCCCAATGTGGGCAAATCCACGCTGTTCAACCGCCTTGTCGGCAAACGCCTGGCGCTGGTCGACGATCAGCCCGGCGTCACGCGCGATCTGCGCGAGGGCGCGGCGCGTCTGGGCGATCTGCGGTTCACCGTGATCGACACCGCAGGCCTTGAGGAGGCGACGGACGAATCGTTGCAGGGGCGCATGCGCAAGCTGACAGAACGCGCGGTCGACATGGCCGATATCTGCCTCTTCATGATCGACGCGCGCACCGGCGTGACCCCCACCGACGAGGTTTTCGCCGAGATCCTGCGCAAGCGCGCGAAACACGTGATCCTTGCCGCCAACAAGGCCGAAGGCGCCGCCGCCGATGCGGGCGTGATCGAGGCTTACGGGCTGGGGCTGGGCGAGCCCATTCGTCTTTCGGCCGAGCATGGCGAGGGGCTGAACGACCTTTATTCGGTGCTGATGCCGCTGGCTGACGGGTTCGAGGAACGCGCAGCCGAGGACGCGCCCGAGGTCGATGTCGCCATCGACGAGGATGATCCCGACGCACCGCGCGTGCCGACCGCGAAGAAGCCATTGCAGATCGCCGTCGTGGGCCGGCCCAACGCCGGGAAGTCCACCCTTATCAACAAGATACTGGGCGAAGATCGCCTTCTGACCGGCCCCGAGGCGGGCATCACCCGCGACGCCATCTCGCTCCAGATCGAATGGGACGGGCTGCACACGCGCATCTTCGACACCGCAGGCATGCGCAAGAAGGCGCGGGTTCAGGAAAAGCTGGAAAAGCTCAGCGTGGGCGACGGTCTGCGCGCGGTGAAATTCGCCGAGGTCGTGATCGTCCTTCTGGATGCCGCCATCCCGTTCGAGCAGCAGGATCTGCGCATCGCCGACCTGGCCGAGCGCGAGGGCCGCGCCGTCGTCATCGCCGTCAACAAATGGGACGTGGAGCCGGAAAAGCAGCAGAAGCTGCGCGATCTGCGCGAGGCGTTCGAGCGGCTTCTGCCGCAGTTGCGCGGTGCGCCGATGGTCACCGTCTCGGCCAAGACCGGGAAGGGTCTGGACCGGCTGCGCGCGGCGGTGGAAAAGGCGCATGATGTCTGGAACCGGCGCGTCAGCACGGCTCAGCTCAACCGCTGGCTGACCGGCATGCTGGAGCAGCACCCGCCCCCCGCGCCGGGCGGAAAGCGGATCAAGCTGCGCTACATGACGCAGGCCAAGACGCGCCCGCCCGGTTTCGTCGTGATGTGCAGCCATCCCGACAAGCTGCCCGAAAGCTATGCGCGCTATCTGGTGAACGGCTTGCGCGCGGATTTCGACATGCCCGGCACGCCGATCCGCCTGCACATGCGCAGCCAGAGCGACAGGAACCCCTACAAGGCGCGCAAGAAATCCGGGCCGTCCAGCCTGCGCAAGCATCTCGGCAAGGGCACAAGCTAGACCGCGCGCGGCGCTTCTAGCGGCGCGGGCCTATGCCGGCCGCGTCCGGCGCAGGTTGATCGCGGTTTGAATGGCCAGCAGGGCAGCTCCGATCGCGGCGAGGATCAGGACCGAGGCGGCGCCGCCGGCATTCTGCACACAGACCGCGATCAGCGCCCAGATGACGGCCGCGGGATAGGCGATGGCGTCGGGCCTTTGCTTTGCGATGGAAGTGGTCAGGACCAGCGCCAGGATGAGGGCAAGAAACGCCGCCACGACCTGATCCATGCCGCCGAAACCCGCCCCCACAAGCCCCAGCGACACCGAGGAGGCCGCGGTCAGCCAGCCGGCATAAAGCGCAACGGGCGCACGTCCCAGCCACGCATCCGCGCCGCTGCCTTGCGGCGCGCGCAGAAGTGCCCAGATGGCAAAGCCCCACATGATCCAGATCAGCACCGTCGCCCAGATCGCGCTGTTTTGCGCGACGGGAAGCCAGATGGCTCCGATTGCCAGCGTGATCACCAATGGCAGGCGCATCCGGTCCCAGCCCGCATCGGTGCGGCGCTTCCACAGCCCGTATGCCGCCCCGACGATCAGCCACAGGTAGATAAGCCCCCAGATCGAGAAGGCGTAGCCTGCCGGCTGCACCGGCGGGTTTTCCTGCGGGATCGGGAACTGGCCCGCGTCGAATCCGCCGAACCCCGGCGCCAGCAGCGGCGACAGGGCAAAGGCGAGGGCGGCGAGAAGAACCAGAACGGCCATGAATGCACCTGTCTTTAAGGATGGGCCGCAGCCCGTCTTGATGAGATAGCCCCTTGCGTGCCGCGTCAAGCGGAACGGCTCAGACGAGCACGCCCTCGGCGCTCAGAACGGATTTTCCGCCCAGATAAGGGTGCAGCACCTCCGGCAGACGCACAGCGCCGCCCTCCTGCTGGCCGTTCTCCAGCACCGCGATCAGGCAGCGCCCCACGGCAAGGCCCGAGCCGTTCAGCGTGTGGACGAATTGCGGCTTGCCGCCGTCCGCGGGTTTGAATCGGGCATTCATCCGCCGCGCCTGGAAATCGCCGCAGATCGAGACCGAGCTGATCTCGCGATAGGTATCCTGTCCGGGCAGCCACACCTCGATGTCATGCGTGCGCCGCGCCCCAAAGCCCATGTCGCCGGTGCAAAGCACGACCGTGCGGTAGGGCAGGCCGAGTTTTTCAAGGATTCCTTCGGCGCAGGCGGTCATGCGGTCCAGCTCGGCCCGGCTGGCATCGGGATGGGTGATGCTCACCATCTCGACCTTTTCAAACTGGTGCTGGCGCAGCATGCCGGTGGTGTCCCGCCCGGCCGATCCGGCCTCGGAGCGGAAGCACTGGGTATGCGCCACGTGGCGGCGGGGCAGGGTAGCCTCGTCCACCACCTCGCCATTTACAAGGTTCGTTACCGGCACCTCGGCGGTCGGCACCAGCCACCAGCCATCGGTGGTCTTGTAGCTGTCCCCGCCGAACTTGGGCAACTGGCCGGTGCCGATCATCATCTCCTCGCGCACCAGAACGGGGGTCCATGTTTCCTCCAGCCCGTTTTCGTCGACATGGGTGTCGAGCATGAACTGCGCCAGCGCGCGGTGGATACGTGCGACCGCGCCCTTCAGCACGACGAAGCGCGTGCCGCTCAGTTTCGCGCCCGCCTCGAAATCCATGCCGGGGACGACGCCGGGCAGCTCGAAATGTTCCTTCGGCGCAAAATCATAGGTCGCGGGCGTGCCCCAGCGGCGCAGCTCGACATTGTCCGTCTCATCCGCGCCGTCCGGCACGTCCTCCATCGGCAGGTTGGGCAGGCCCATCAGCATCTCGGTCAGCTCGGCGTCCAGCGCCTTGGCCTCGGCCTGCATCTCGGCGATCTGGGCCTTCTTCTCGCCCACCAGCGCGCGCAGGCGCTCGAACTCGGCCTCGTCGCCCTTGGCCTTGGCGGCGCCGACCTCCTTGGAGGCCTTGTTCTGCTCGGCCTGCGCGGCCTCGGCGGCGGAGATGCGGGCGCGGCGCGCCTCGTCCAGCGCCAGGATGGCGGCCGCTGCGGCATCGTCACCCCGGCGCATCAGCGCGGCGTCGAAGGCGGCAGGGTTGTCGCGGATCGCGCGGATGTCATGCATGGCTCTGGTCCTCTTGGCGCGGGTGAATCGGTCGGCTCCGCGCCGTTATGCACCAGAACTCCGGCAGGGTGTAGAGCGTGCGCGTCTCAGCTCCAGCGCAGCTCGGCGGGGCGGACTTCCAGCCCGACGTGATGCGCGCCGCCCTCCAGCCCCGCGCGCGTGTGGTTGTGCAGGCGCCGCCAATAGGGCTGCACCGTTACCGCATCGGCGCGCACCAGCGCCTCGAGCCGGGCCATGACGGCGCGCCGCGCGTCGATGTCGAGCGTCGCCAGCGCCTCGTCCAGCAGGGCGTCGAATTCGGGGTTCGACCATCCGAACTCGTTCCAGGGGGTGCCGGTGCGATAGGCCAGCGCGTAGGTCTGCACGCCCAGGGGGCGGTGGCCCCAATCGGTGGTGGAGAAGGGAAATTCCGTCCATTCCGCCCAGAAGCGGGTGGCCGGCACGATGCTGCGCCGCACCTTCAGCCCCGCATCGGTCAGCAGCGCGGCGGCGGCATCGGCGGTGTTGCGTCGCCAGCTGTCATCGATCGAGACGAGGTCGTGTTGGAAATCCAGCATCCCGGCCTTGATCATCAACTGGCGCGCCTGCGCCGGATCGTACTCTGCGGGCGGCATCGGCGCATAGGCCGGATGGAGCGGCGAAACGTGATGATTTTCCGCCACTTCGCCGCGATTGCCATGGCCCAGTTCCAGCAGGATATCGTTGCTCATCGCCAGTTGCAGCGCGCGGCGCACGCGCGGGTCGGCATAGGGGCGGCGGCCGGCGATTTCGGCCTTCTGGTTGGCGCGTATGGTGACGGTCGCGGCCGAGCGGACAGAGTGGCTGCGCCAGCCTTCGAGCGTGTCGAAGATGCCGATATAGCTGCCCTCGACCGTATGGGTCATGTCGATTTCGCCTGCCAGGGCGGCGGCATAGGCGGCGGCGGGGTCGGTGCCGGTATCGACGAACGCGACCCGGTTCATCCAGGCGCCGTTGCCCGCGTTCCACCAGCTGTGCGCGTCATTTCGCACCAGCACGGCGCGCTGGCCGGGGATGACCGCTTCGGGCAGGTAAGGGCCGGTGCCGATCGGGTTTTCCAGCATGGTGTCAGGATCGAAGGCGGGCGGCACGATGGCCGCCGGATAGTCGGCCATGCCCGCGATCAGCGATATGTCGGGCCGCGGCAGGTGCAGCGTGACGGTATGCGCGTCCGGCGTTTCGACCGCGCCGCGCCGCAGGCGGCTGGTCTGCGGATCGACCAGGACGGCAAAGCGGGCGGCCATGGAATTGCCCGGCACCGAGGCGTCGCACCAGCGTTCGATGTTGCGCGCCACATCGGCGGCGGTGAAGGGCGTGCCATCGTTCCACGTCACACCCGGCCGCACTTGCAGCGTATAGTCCGCCGCGTCGTCGCTGATCTGCCACGCCTCCAGCAGTTGCGGCCGGAAGGTGCCGTCGTTCTCGTAACTGACGAGGTATTCCAGCCAGCCGCGCGTGACGTTCGCCTCCTGGAACCAGTCGAAGCGCCGCGGATCGCCCAGGGCGCGCACCATCATCTGCACGCGCACCTCTCCGGCGCGCGCGCGGGCGAGGTGCGCTCCGCTGTCCCGGGGCGGGTCCGCGCGGGCGGGGCCGGGCAGGCCCAGCAGCGCGTAAGCCGCTGCCGCGCTGAAGCCGAAGGAGGTGGCCTGGGCCAGAAATTCCCGCCGCGCCACGTCATCGGGACCGGCGCGCGCGCGGCGCAGGCGCGCCGCCTCCAGCTGCAGCCAGCGCGGCAGGGGCTTTGAGGATGATATGCGTCGCGTCATAAGGGTGTCTCCGGCCGGGCGCGGCCGGCGGTGCAGGATTCGCCGCCCGGCCCCTTATGTTGTCCTGCAACGCGGCGCAGAAGGCAAATGCCGCCTGCGCATCTGCGGGCGCCGCCCGCCGTCTTTGCCTCTCGCACCTCGGCGCCATCTTGCCTATAAGGGCGCGAAAATATCACGGGAGTTGCCGCCATGACCGGAGAAAAAGCCAAGTTCGTCGCCGCCAGACGCGCGGTCGATTTTGTCGAGGACGGAATGCGCGTCGGGCTGGGCACCGGGTCCACGGCGGCATGGATGGTGCGCTGTCTGGGCGAGCTGGTGCGCGAGGAGGGGCTGAAGATCCGCGGTGTGCCCACCTCCACCCGCACGGCCGAGCTGGCCCGCGAGGTCGGCATCGAGGTCGTCAGCCTCGACGAGGCGAAATGGCTGGACCTGACCATCGATGGCGCCGACGAATTCGACAGCGAACTGAACCTCATCAAGGGCGGCGGCGGCGCACTCTTGCAAGAGAAGATCGTCGCCTCCGCCAGCGACCAGATGATCGTCATCGCCGATGCGGGCAAGGAGGTCAGCCATCTGGGCGCCTTTCCCCTGCCGGTCGAGGTGATCCCCTTCGGCTGGCAGACCACCCGCGCGATGATCGAGGAGATGCTGATTTCCGTCGACGTGCTGCGCCGCGACGTGACGCTGCGCATGGATGGCGATCGCCCTTATGTGACGGATGAGGGCAACCGCATCCTCGATCTGCATCTGGACCGGATCGGCAACCCGCGACAGCTTGCCCTGGTGCTCAACCAGGTGCCGGGCGTGGTGGAAAACGGCCTGTTCATCGATATCTGCGATATGGTGGTGATCGGCCACGGCGACGGGCGCGTCGAACTGCGCGACATCAACGAGGGCACGGTCGAGCGCGACAGGATGGATTTCGGAGAGACCGAGAACATTTTCAAGGACATGGCGGATTGATCCGGCAAGGGTTGACCCAAGCAGGCAAGAGGCAGACATGACGTTCGACTATGATCTTTTCGTTATCGGCGGCGGCTCGGGCGGGGTGCGCGCGGCGCGGGTCGCGGCCGCCACCGGGGTGCGCGTGGCGCTGGCCGAGGAAAGCCGTTACGGCGGCACCTGCGTCATCCGCGGCTGCGTTCCGAAAAAGCTGATGGTCTATGCCAGCGAATTCCCGACCGAGATGAAGACGGCGCAGGCCTATGGCTGGACGGTGCATGCGGGCGGCTTCGACTGGCCCGCCTTCCGCGGCACGCTTCATGCCGAACTGGACCGGCTGGAAGGGGTGTATCGCAACCTGCTGAAGAACAGCGGCGTCGACACGTTCGATGCCCGCGCGCGGCTGAGCGATGCGCATACCGTGACGCTGTCGACAGGCGAGAGCCTGACGGCCAAGCATATCCTGATCGCCACCGGCGGCGCGCCCGTGAGACCCGTTCTGCCGGGCGCCGAACATGCGCTGGTCAGCGACGATCTTTTCGGGCTGGAGACGTTGCCGCGCAGCCTGCTGGTGATCGGCGGCGGTTATATTGCCAGCGAATTCGCCGGCATCTTCAATGGTTTGGGTGTGGCGGTCACGCAGTATTACCGCGGTGCCCAGATCCTGCGTGGCTTTGACGAAGAGGCGCGCGGTCTGGTCAGCGAGGACATGATCGACCAGGGGATCGATCTGAAGCTGGGCACCAACATCGCGGAGATTTCCGAGGACGAGGGCGGATTTCGCGTGACCTCCACCCACGGCGACGACAAACGCTTCGATCAGGTTCTGTTCGCGACCGGCCGGCGCCCGAACAGCGGCGATCTGGGGCTGGAAGATCTGGGTGTGGGCCTGGGCCGGAACGGTCAGATCGAGGTCAACGAGTATTCGCAGACGGCGGTGCCGTCGGTTTATGCCATCGGTGACGTGACGGACCGGGTCAACCTGACGCCGGTCGCGATCCGCGAGGGCATGGCCTTTGTCGAGACGGTGTTCAAGGGCAACCCGACGCCCGTGGATCACGACCTGATCCCGACGGCCATCTTTACCCAGCCCGAAATCGGCACCATCGGCCTCAGCGAGGAGGCCGCGCGCGAGATCGAGCCGGTCGAGATCTACTGCAGCTCCTTCCGGCCGATGAAGGAAGCCTTCGCCGGGCGCACCGACCGCGTGCTGATGAAGCTGGTGGTCAGCCAGGCCAGCCGCCGCATTCTGGGATGTCACATCGTCGCACCTGGCGCGGGCGAGCTGATCCAGATGGTCGGCATCGCGGTCAAGATGGGCGCCACCAAAGAGGATTTCGACCGCGTCTGCGCGGTGCACCCCACGATGTCCGAAGAACTGGTCACCATGAAATCGCCCGTCCGCGTGAGTTAGGCGGAACAAGATCGGTCGGCGCGGGTTGAATTTTCCCCCTCGCCATACAGCTTAGGTACAGTCGGACCGGCACGCCGGACCGGCGCGAACATTGAGAGGATGGATTTTCATGGCAGGACAGTCGGGCGGCCCCTGGGGCGGCGGCGGTAACTCCGGAGGCGGCTCGGGGAAGGACAGCGGCGGCCAGAACGGCAACGGCGGCGGGCGTCGTCCCGGCGGCGGCGGCCAGAGGTCCGAGATCGACGAGCTGATGAAGAAGGGCCAGGACCAGTTGCGCGTGCTGATGGGCGGGCGCGGCGGTCGGGGCGGCGACGCCAACGGCTCGGGCCGGGGCAGCGGCGGGCCGGGCCTGACGCGCGGCCCCATCATCCTCGGTATCCTCGCCATCATCGGCCTCTGGCTTTTCTCCAGCGTCTACACCGTCAAACCCGAGGAGCGTGGGGTCGAGCTTTTCCTCGGCGACTACTACCGCACGACCGGATCTGGCCTGCAATTCGCCCCGTGGCCCTTCGTCACCTACGAGAAGATCGCCGTCACGTCCGAGCGCAACGAGGATATCGGCGTCGGCGCGCGCGGCAGCGAGGCGGGGCTGATGCTGACCGGGGACGAGAACATCGTCGACATCGACTTTCAGGTGGTCTGGAACATCAATGATCCGGCCGAATACCTGTTCAACCTGCGCGATCCGCGCGCAACGATCCGCGCGGTGTCCGAATCGGCCATGCGCGAGATCATCGCGCAATCGCAGCTCTCGCCGATCCTTAACCGCGACCGGGGTGCCATCGCCCAGCGTCTGGAGGATCTGATCCAGCTGACCCTGGACAGCTACGACAGCGGCGTGAACGTGATCCGCGTGAACTTCGACAAAGCCGACCCGCCGTCGCAGGTGATCGACGCCTTCCGCGAGGTGCAGGCGGCCGAGCAGCAGCGCGACCGGCTGGAAAAAGAGGCCGACGCCTACGCAGCCCGCGTTCTGGCCGAGGCGCGTGGTCAGTCCGCGCAGACGCTGGAAGAGGCCGAAGGCTACCGCGCGCGCGTGGTGAACGAGGCCGAAGGCGAGGCCAGCCGCTTCAGCGCCGTTCTCGGCGAATATCTCAAGGCGCCCGACGTGACGCGCAAGCGCCTTTACCTGGAGGCGATGCAGGAGGTTCTGGGCGACATGGACAAGGTCGTCCTCGATCAGAGCCAATCCGGCGGCGCGCAAGGCGTCGTGCCTTACCTGCCGCTCAACGAGCTGCGCAAGAATTCGGAAGGTCAGTAAAAACAATGCGTAATACCGCTTACATCCTGTCCGCGATCGCCGTGGCGCTCATCCTCGGCCTTCTGTCGATCTTCATCGTGGACGAGCGCGAGAAGGCGCTGGTGCTGCAATTTTCAAAGATCATCGACATCAAGGAAGAGCCGGGGCTGGGCTTCAAGATCCCGTTCATCCAGCAGGTCGTGCGCTATGACGACCGGATCCTCAGCCGCGACATCGACCCGCTGGAGGTGACGCCGCTGGACGACCGGCGCCTCGTGGTCGACGCCTTCGCGCGCTACCGTATCGCCGATGTGCGCCGCTTTCGCGAGGCGGTGGGCGATGGCGGCATCCCCTTCGCCGAAAACCGGCTGGATTCCATCCTGCGCTCGCGGACGCGCGAGGTGCTGGGTTCGGTCACTTCGAACGACATTCTCAGCTCGGATCGTGCGGCGCTGATGCTGCGCATCCGCAATGCGGCCATCACCGAGGCCAAGGAACTGGGGATCGAAGTGGTCGACGTGCGCCTCAAGCGGACGGATCTGCCGTCGCAGAACCTCGATGCCACCTTCGCCCGGATGCGCGCCGAGCGCGAGCGCGAGGCGGCGGACGAGATCGCCCGCGGCAACGAGGCGGCGCAGCGCGTGCGCGCCCAAGCCGACCGGACGCAGGTGGAGCTGGTGTCGGACGCGCGGCGCCAGGCAGAGATCACCCGAGGCGAGGCCGACGCGCGCAGCAACGCCATCTTCAACGAAGCTTTCGGCGCGGACAAGGAATTCTTCGAGTTCTACCGCTCGCTCGACGCCTATCGCGAGGCGTTGCAGGGGCGAAATTCGTCCATCGTGATGTCGCCGGACAGTGATTTCTTCAAATACTTCAACAATAGCGGAGAGTCCGTGACTGCCCCGGCAGATGCGCCGCAACCTGTGGACGATGCGGCGCCCGAAGAGGGCGGCGCGCAGCCGGATGCGCTGGACGGCGCAGATCTTGGCGATGCCCTTCCGCGCGATGCGCAAGGCGCTGATGCACCGGCGGGCGACGCAGAGGCCGCTCAGGCGGCCGAGGCCGCCGTGAGCACGGCGGGGGGTGACGACGCCGCGGCGACGCAGTGATCCTGGCCGCCGGCGCCCTTGCCCTCGGGCTGGTGCTGATCGTCGAGGGGCTGGTCTATGCGCTGGCTCCTCACCTCGTCGAGGACATGCTGGCCGCAATGCGTGCGATGCCGATTCAGACGCGCCGCATGATGGGGCTGGCGGCGCTGGCGCTGGGTGTCGCGCTGGTTTGGCTGGGCAAGAGCCTCGGGGCGTGACGCGCCACGGGCGGCAGCAGCGCCGTCACCATCGCGTGACCCGCGCGGCAATCGTTTGCACGTTCTGCACCCTGCGTTAGATTGGTTCAGAGACACCGGCGCGCTGCCCCGCGCCACATCCCACCCAAGCGAGGAGACCCGGCAGTGAAAAACCCGACCCCAACGGCAACCTTATCGCACAATGGCGCCATCAGGGCGCTGGCGCTGACGATGCTGACGGCGGCGCTGATTCTGGCGCAGGCGATCGCGGCCCATGCGCGGCCCGAAAGCTTTGCCGATCTGGCGCAGAAATTCAGCCCGGCGGTGGTCAACATCACCACCTCGACCACCGTGGCGCAGGGGGTGGGGCCGGCGCCGATGGTGCCTGACGGCTCTCCCTTCGAGGATTTCTTCCGCCAGTTCCGCGACCGCGGCGAGGGCGGCGACCGTCCGCGCCGCAGCTCGGCGCTGGGATCGGGGTTCGTCATTTCCGAGGATGGATACATCGTCACCAACAACCACGTCATCGAAAGCGCCGACGAGATCGTCATCGAGTTCTACGAGGGCGGCGAGCTGGTCGCCGAGGTGGTCGGCACCGACCCCAAGACCGACATCGCCCTGCTGAAGGTCGAGGCCGAGGGTCCGCTGCCCTTCGTCAGCTTCGGCGACAGCGACACCGCGCGCGTGGGCGACTGGGTGATGGCGATGGGCAACCCGCTGGGGCAGGGCTTTTCGGTCAGCGCCGGCATCGTCTCGGCCCGCAACCGCGCGCTTACCGGCACCTATGACGACTACATCCAGACGGATGCGGCCATCAACCGGGGCAATTCGGGCGGTCCGCTGTTCGACATGGACGGCAATGTCGTGGGCGTGAACACCGCGATCCTCAGCCCCAATGGCGGCTCCATCGGCATCGGCTTTTCCATGGCGTCGAACGTGGTCAAGCGGGTCGTCGACCAGTTGCAGGAATTCGGCGAGACGCGGCGCGGCTGGCTGGGCGTACGCATCCAGGACGTGACCGAGGACGTGGCCGAGGCCATGGGCCTTGACGCGGCCGCGGGCGCGCTGGTGACGGACGTGCCGACCGGCCCCGCCGCCGAGGCGGGCATGATGGCAGGAGACGTCATCCTTTCCTTCGACGGAACCAAGGTCGCCGATACGCGCGAGCTGGTGCGCCGCGTGGGCGATACGGAAGTCGGCAAATCCGTGCGCATCGTGGTCTATCGCGATGGCGGCACCAAGACGCTGAAGGTGACGCTGGGGCGCCGCGAAGACGCCGAGGACATGGACGACGGCGGCCCGTCCGGCGCCGCGCCGGAGCCGCAGACGATCATGGGCCTCATGCTCAGCCCGCTCGACGACGAGCTGCGCGAGCAACTGGAACTGCCGGCCAACGCGGAGGGCCTTGTCGTGCGCGATGTCGATCCGATGTCCGAAGCCTACGAGAAGGGTTTGCGCGCGGGCGATCTGATCACCGAGGCGGGGCAGCAGTCGCTGTCGAGCGTGGCCGATCTGGAGGACCGCATCGAGGAGGCGCGCGAGGCCGGACGCCGGTCGCTTCTGCTGCTGGTCCGCTCGGCCGGTCAGCCGCGCTTTGTCGCGCTCTCGCTGAGCGAGAATTAAGGCACCCTGACGCAGAACAACCCGGCGCGGCCGGGGCAAAAGCGGCCCCTCGGGGCCGCTTTCTTTTGTCCGGCATGTCTTGGCAGCCCCTGCGCGCGGGGCGGCCTTCCTTTGATCCTGCGCGTCAAGGACCGGTATGAAGGGTTTTGCGATTGCGTCCGGTTGCGAAATCTCCGCCTTTGTGGCTAAATTGCGCACCTGATGCAGTGGCCGAAGCGTCTCTTCATCGCCTGAAGCGATGCGCCGGAGCGCATTCACCCAGAGGCCGGGCGCCGGGGCGGCACGTTCGCGTGCGCCGGACCTGCCCTCCAGCAAGAAAGGACGCCGCATGGTCGACGCATCAGGAGAACAGGGAATCCCGCCCCCCGAGGGCGACGCCGACGTGATCGATACCGATTACGAGATCGGACAGGACAACGTAACGGCGCAGTTCGGCCCGTTCGGACTCGATTTTCACAATCCCGTTTTTGCGCTGGCCGGTCTTTCCATCGTCGCCTTCGTGTTCTTCGCCCTTGCCTTGCAAGAACAGGCGGATGCCATGTTTTCGTGGCTGTTCACGTTCGTGACGACGACGTTTGACTGGTTCTTCCTGAGCGCGGCCAATGTCTTCGTGCTGTTCTGCCTGTTCCTGATCGTCAGCCCCTACGGCTCGATCCGGCTGGGCGGCTCGGACGCGACACCGGATTTCACCTATGTCGGCTGGTTCGCGATGCTGTTCGCCGCCGGCATGGGAATCGGGCTGATGTTCTTCGGCGTGTCCGAACCGATGAGCCATTTCGGCAGTTCGCTGGGCGGCATCACGACCGAAGGCGGCGTCCGCACCGACTGGGCGCCGCTGGGCGCGGCGGCCGGAGACGCGGCGGCGGCGACGCGGCTGGGCATGGCGGCGACGATCTTTCACTGGGGCCTCCACCCGTGGGCAATCTACGCCGTCGTCGCGCTGGCGCTGGCGCTCTTCAGCTACAACAAGGGTCTGCCCCTGACGCTGCGCAGCGCGTTCTATCCCATCTTCGGCGAGCGTGTCTGGGGCTGGACCGGCCATGTCATCGACACGCTGGCGGTCTTCGCCACGCTCTTCGGGCTTGCCACGTCGCTGGGCTTCGGGGCCGAGCAGGCGGCGTCGGGCCTGACCTTCCTTTTCGGGTCGGGCGACAAGGCCGAGGGCACGCGCAACCTGCTGGGTATCGCGTACAACAACACCGAGGGAAGCGGCGTCGCCGATTCCAGCCTGCTGCTGGTGCTGCTGATCACCGGCATCACCGCGATCGCGCTGATTTCGGTGGTGCGCGGCCTCGATGGCGGGGTCAAGGTGCTGTCCGAAATCAACATGGGGCTTGCCGGCCTGCTGCTGGTCTTCACGCTGATCGCTGGCGGGCCTATCTTCCTGCTGACCTTTTTCGCCGACAGTCTATGGGCTTACCTGCAGAACCTCATCCCGCTCAGTAACCCGTTCGGGCGCGACGATACAAACTTTGTGCAGGGCTGGACGGCGTTCTACTGGGCCTGGTGGATCAGCTGGTCGCCCTTCGTCGGCATGTTCATCGCCCGCGTCAGCCGTGGGCGGTCGGTGCGCGAATTCCTGGTCTGCGTGCTGCTGATCCCCAGCCTCGTCTGCGTCTTGTGGATGAGCGTCTTTGGCGGCACCGCGATCAACCAGGTCGTCAATGACGGCTATACCGCAGCCAAGGACGCGGCGCTGGAGCTCAAGCTTTTCTACATGCTGGACCAGTTGCCGCTGGCGACGATCACCTCGGTGATCGGGATCATCCTCGTCGTCGTGTTTTTCGTCACCTCTTCGGACTCGGGCAGCCTCGTGATCGACACGATCACGGCGGGCGGCAAGGTGGACGCGCCGGTGACTCAGCGCGTGTTCTGGGCAATCTTCGAGGGCGCCGTCGCGATCGTCCTGCTGATCGGCGGGGGGCTTGCGGCGCTGCAATCGGCGGTCATCTCGACCGGCCTTCCCTTCACGCTGGTGCTGTTGCTGATGTGCTGGGCCATCTTCAAGGGGCTTCAGGCCGAGCGCCGCAGCGGCGCCTGATACCGCCCCCAAAGCCCCCCGGCGCTTGCGCGCCGGGGGGCTTTGCTGTTTTCTGCGCCCAGCAAAGTAGAGGAGAGATGAGCAGCAATGAGCGCGACCTTGGATCTGGATTTCGTGCGCGGGCAGTTTCCGGCCTTCGCCGAGGCGCCGCTGAGCGGCAAGGCGTTCTTCGAGAACGCCGGCGGCTCTTACGCCTGCGCGCCGGTGATCGACCGGCTGACGCGCTTCTACCGCCAGCGCAAGGTGCAGCCCTACGCGCCCTATGAGGCGTCTGCGCTGGGCGGGGCCGAGATGGACGAGGCGCGCACGCGTCTTGCCGCGATGCTGGGCGTTGCCACCGACGAGCTGAGCTTTGGCCCCTCGACCACGCAGAATACCTATGTGTTGGCGCGCGCCTTCGCGCAGTGGATGCGCCCCGGCGACGCGATCATCGTCACCAATCAGGATCACGAGGCCAATACCGGCCCGTGGCGCCGGCTGGCAGACGAAGGGTTCGACGTGCGCGAGTGGCAGATCGACCCCGACACCGGCCATCTGAACCCCGATGATCTGGAGGAGCTGCTGGACGAGCGGGTGCGCCTTGTCTGCTTTCCGCATTGCTCCAACGTGGTGGGCGAGATCAATCCGGTGGTCGAGATTACCGCCCTGGCCCATGCCGCCGGTGCGTTCGTCTGTGTGGACGGGGTCAGCTACGCGCCGCACGGGCTGCCGAATGTGGGGCTGATGGGGCCGGATATCTACCTTTTCTCGGCCTACAAGACCTATGGCCCGCATCAAGGCATCATGACCATACGGCGCGAGTTGGGCATGCAGTTGCCCAACCAGGCGCATTTCTTCAACGAAGACAGCCTCTACAAACGCTTCACCCCCGCAGGGCCAGACCACGCGCAGGTGGCGGCCAGCGCAGGCATGGCCGATTATTTCGACGCGCTGGCCGATCATCACGGGCTGACGGGCGACGTGGCGGCGCGCACGGGCGCAGTGCATGACCTGATGCGCGCCCATGAAGAGACGCTGCTGGCACCGCTGCTGGAGTATGTCAGGTCGCGCAATTCCGTGCGGCTTCTGGGGCCGGAGACGGCGCAGGGTCGCGCGCCCACCGTAGCACTGCGCCTCGACCGGCCGGGCGCGGAGGTGGCGCGTGATCTGGCAGCGTATGGCATCATGGCGGGTGGCGGCGATTTTTATGCCGTGCGTCCGCTCAGGGCGATGGGCGTCGATCCGGCGCACGGAGTATTGCGGCTGAGCTTCGTTCACTACACCAGCCGGGCCGAGATCGACCAGCTTCTGAACGCGCTGGACGACGTGCTTTGATCCGCCGCGCCGCGCCCTATGTTCTGCCCGTATGGAATCGGGCACGGGCCGACAATGAGCGATAGAAAACCGACGATCCTCTGGCTGCGGCGCGATCTGCGGCTGGGCGACCACCCTGCCTGGACCGCCGCGCTGAAGGCGGGCGGGCCGGTGATGCCGGTCTTCATCCTCGACGATGCGGTCGCCGGTCTGGGCGCCGCACCGAAATGGCGGCTCGGGCTGGGGCTGGAGGCGTATGCCAGCGCGCTGGAGGCGAAGGGCAGCCGTCTGATCCTGCGCCGGGGCGAGCCGCTCGAGGTGCTGCGCGCGCTGGTGCGCGAGACGGGGGCAGGGGCGGTGCATTGGTCGCGCCTTTATGACCCCGGCGCCATCGCGCGCGACATGGCGGTGAAGGCGGGGCTGCACGAGGACGGGATCGACGTTCAAAGCCATCCGGGCCATCTTCTGTTCGAGCCGTGGACGGTCGAGACCGGCGAGGGCGGCCATTACAAGGTCTATTCGCCCATGTGGCGCGCGGTGAAGGATCGCGACGTGGCGGCGCCCCTCGGCGCGCCCGGCGATCTGAACGCGCCCGACGACTGGCCCGCCAGCGACGATCTGGCCGATTGGCACATGGGCGCCGGGATGAGCCGGGGCGCCGACATCTGCCTGCCCTTCCAGCAGATCGGCGAGCAGGCAGCGCAGGAGCGGCTGGCCTGGTTCACCGAGGAAAGCATCGATCGCTACAGGACGCGCCGCGACCTGCCGGGCGTCGATGGCACGTCGCAACTGTCGGAGAACCTCGCCCTTGGGGAAATCAGCCCGGCGCAGTGCTGGCACGCGGGGCTGCGTGCGCTGCACGAGGGCGCTGCCGGCGCCGAGACCTGGCTGAAAGAGCTGGTCTGGCGCGAGTTCGCCTACCACCTGATCTACCACACGCCGAGGATCGCCACCCGCAACTGGCGCGAGCAATGGGATGCGTTCCCTTGGAACGATGATGGCGGCACGCCCGAAGTCACCGCATGGAAACAGGGGCGCACCGGCATCCCCTTCGTCGATGCGGCGATGCGCGAGATGTATGTGACGGGCCGGATGCACAACCGCGCGCGCATGATCGTCGCCAGTTACCTGACCAAGCATCTGATGACCCATTGGCGCATCGGGCAGGCATGGTTCGACGAACATCTGACGGATTGGGATATCGCGTCGAACGCGCTCGGCTGGCAATGGGCCGCAGGATCGGGGCCGGACGCGACGCCCTATTTCCGCATCTTCAACCCCGAAAGCCAGCTGGAGAAGTTCGATCCCGAAGGCCGCTATGCCCGCGCCTGGATCGCGGAAGGGTATGACAGCCCCAGCGACACCGCGCTCAGCTATTTCGACGCCATCCCGCGCAGCTGGGGCCTTTCGCCCCGTGACCCCTATCCCGCCCCGGTGGTCGGATTGGCCCAAGGACGCGCCCGCGCGCTGAATGCCTATCAGGAGCGGTCCTTCTGATGGCGCGCGATACGACACTGCCGATGACGGATATCGGCCTGCACACGGAACCGAACGACATGATCCTGACCACGACGGACGGCCAGAAGAACCTGCCGCGCTACTTCGCGCGGGTTTTCGAGAAGACCAAGGGCATCAACCGGGGACGGCTGGACTTCGTGCTGCCCGACGGCCGCGTGTTCCGCGCCGACGGCCCCAATCCCGGCCCGGTGGGCGAGGTGCATCTGCACAACACCGACGTTTTCGCCCGCCTCATCCGCGAGGGCGATCTGGGGTTTTGCGACGCTTACCTCGACGGCTGGTGGAGCACGCCGGACCTTCAGGCGCTGATGGACTTCATCTGCACGGATAACGAGGATGTCTATGACGGCTTTCCCGGCATGTCCCTCGTGCGCGCGTTCGAGCGGGTGCGCCACTGGCTGCGCGGCAACTCCAAGGGACAGGCGCGCCGGAACATCAGCTATCACTACGACCTCGGCAACGAATTCTACCGCCTCTGGCTGGACGACACGATGACCTATTCCAGCGCTTTGTTCGAGACGGGGCAGGAAAGCATTGAAAAGGCGCAAATCGCCAAATACGCCTCGATGGTCGACCGCATGGATGTGCGACCGGGCGATCACGTGCTGGAAATCGGCTGTGGCTGGGGCGGCTTTGCCGAATATGCCGCGGCCGAGCGCGGGCTGAAGGTGACGGGCCTGACGATCAGCCGCGAGCAGTTGAATTATGCCCAGCAGCGCATTGAAAGGGCAGGGCTTTCCGATCTGGTCGACTTCAAGCTGCAGGATTACCGCGACGAGCGAGGCACCTATGACGGCATCGCCAGCATCGAGATGTTCGAGGCGGTGGGCCAGCAATATTGGCCCGTCTATTTCGACACCGTGCGCAACCGGCTGCATCCCGGCCGGCGCGCGACGCTTCAGATCATCACGATCAGCGATGACCGCTGGGACGTCTATCGGCGGGGCGTGGATTTCATCCAGAAATACATCTTTCCGGGCGGCATGTTGCCCAGCCCCTCCGCCCTCAGGGCCGAGGTCGAGCGGGCAGGCCTGATGATCGCCGGATCGCTGGAATTCGGCGAAAGCTACAGCCAGACGCTGCGCCGCTGGCACGAGCGGTTCAACGACCAATGGGACGCGGTGGCCGAACTGGGCTTTGACGAGCGCTTCCGGCGGATGTGGAATTTCTACCTCACCTCTTGCGCCGGATCGTTTCACGCGGGAAACTGCGACGTCACGCAGATCACCATCGCCAGGCCCGGATAACTCACATGCCCAAGACACGCTCCATGCCGACCGCGGCTCGTCTCGTCGCGGCAATAACGCTGGGCGCGCTGGGCTGGATCGCCTCGGACATGGTGCGCCCGCTGATGCCGCCGCACACGGCCTTTGGCTGGTTCAACTGGGTCAATCTCGGGCTTGGCCTTCTGTGCGGCTGGTTCGTCATCGGCAGCCGCGCCGGGCGCGGGTTCGCCGACGCGCTGGCCAACGGGCTGACGGGCGTGCTGGCGCTGATCATCTGGGCGTTTTTCGTGCAAAGCTTCAACCTCATGCTGAAGCAGTCTCTGGAAAAGAAGTTCGATGGCCCGGTCGAGGCGATCGTCGGCATTTTCGGCAACGCGCTGGACTATGCACACTTCCTGATTGATCCCGCGCTGGTCGGCACGCTGCTGGTCGGGGGGATGATCTGCGGCCTGCTGGCCGAGATGGCGGCGCGGCGCTGGAGCTGAGGTGGGCGCGGTATTCCTTCACGGCCCGCTTTGCGATCCCGCGCTCTTGCGCATCGTGCTGGGCCCGCGCGCCGATGCACTGCGGCGGTGCGGCGCGATCCTGCCGGACCACGCGATGACCTGGGCCGAGGGGCAGGTATCCCCGATCCTGACCGCGCGGCCGGGCGCTGGGGCGGCGGGCATTCTGCTGGAGGATCCGGACCCGCAGGAGGTGCTGCGCCTCGATTTCTATGAGGGCGGGTTCGAACATGAGCCGCGCGAGGTCGAAATCAGCGTGGCGGGCGCCTTGCGCGCCGCGCGCGCCTATTTTCCGCGCCCCGGCCACGGGCAGCCCGGCGCGCCTTTCGATCTTGCCGAATGGCAGGCCGCTTACGGTGCGCTGGGCCGGATCGCGGCGCAGGAGGCGATGGGGTATCTTGGCCGGTTCAGTGCCCGAGATCTGGCCGCCCGGATGCCGATGATCCGCGCGCGGGCGGCGGCGCGCCTTGCCGCGACGGGCGTGCCGGCCGCGTGGCGCAGCGATACCGGCGCAAACGCCGTCGAATGCATCAGTGCCGAGGTGCTGCATTGCGGCTTTCACCTCAGCGAGGCGCACGCGCTGCGCCATCCCGCGTTCGGCGGCGGGATGAGCGGCGTTCTGCGCCGCGAGGTGTTCGTTGCGACCGATGCCGCGCTCGTGCTGCCTTACGATCCGGTCCGCGACCGCGTGCTGATGCTGGAGCAGTTCCGCATCGGCCCCTACCGGCGCGGCGATCCGCGCCCCTGGATCCTGGAGCCCGTGGCGGGCCGCGTCGATCCCGGCGAGACGCCCGAGGACGCCGCGCGCCGCGAGTGCCGCGAGGAGGCGGGGCTGACCCTTCGGCGGCTGGAAAAGATCGCCAGCTACTACTGCACGCCCGGCTACTCCACGGAATACTTTCACAATTTCGTGGGCATCGCCGATCTGCCCGACGATCTGCCCCGCAACGGCGGGCTGGACACCGAGGCCGAGGACATCCGCCTGCATCTGATCGATTTCGACGACGCGATGCGCCTGATCGGCACCGGCGAGGCGGATGACGGCCCGCTCATCCTGTCGCTTCTGTGGCTCGCGCGCGAGCGCGGGCGGCTGCGCGCGGCGGCTTGAGTTGCAGGGCCATCGGGCCTAAGTGTTGGCGCATGTTTCAACGCTGGAAAGGACGTATCATGCGCATTGCACAGGATCTGGCCGACATGATCGGCAACACCCCGATGATCAAGCTGCGCCGCGCCAGCGAAGAAACGGGCTGCACCATTCTCGGCAAGGCCGAATTCCTCAATCCCGGCCAGTCGGTCAAGGACCGCGCGGCGCTCTACATCATCCGCGACGCGGTGAAGCGCGGCGATCTGAAGCCGGGCGGCACCATCGTCGAGGGGACGGCCGGCAATACCGGGATCGGCCTTGCGCTGGTGGGCGCGTCGATGGGGTTCAGGACCGTCATCGTCATTCCCGAAACCCAGAGCGAAGAGAAAAAGGACATGCTGCGCCTCGCCGGGGCCGAACTGGTGCAGGTGCCCGCCGCGCCCTACAGCAATCCCAACAACTTCGTGCGCTACTCCGAGCGTCTGGCGAAGGAGCTGGCCAGGACCGAGCCGAACGGTGCGATCTGGGCCAACCAGTTCGACAACACCGCCAACCGGCAGGCGCATATCGAGACGACAGGCCCCGAGATGTGGGAGCAGACGGGCGGCAAGCTGGACGGTTTCTGCTGCGCCGTCGGCTCGGGCGGCACGCTGGCGGGGGTGGGCATGGCGCTTCAGCCCAAGGGCGTGAAGGTGGCGCTGGCCGATCCGATGGGGGCCAAGCTTTATTCCTATTACACCACCGGCGAGTTGGAGAGCGAAGGCAGCTCCATCGCCGAAGGGATCGGACAGGTGCGCATCACCGCCAACCTCGAAGGTTTCACGCCCGATCACGCCTATCAGATCACCGACGAGGAGGCGCTGCCCATCGTCTTTGACCTTCTGCACCACGAGGGGCTGTGCATGGGCGCCTCGACCGGGGTGAACGTCGCGGGTGCCATCCGCCTCGCGCGCGAGATGGGGCCGGGGCACACCATCGCGACGATCCTGTGCGACTATGGCTCGCGCTACCAGTCCAAGCTGTTCAACCCCGAATTCCTGCGCGAGAAGGGCCTGCCGGTGCCGGAGTGGATGACCCAGGCGCCCCGCTCGATCCCCGGCGTATTTGCGGAATGATCCCAGCCCTGCGCAATCTGCTGCTGGCGCTGACGCTGGCGCTGTTGCCGGGGGCGGCGACGCTGATCGCCGCGGCGCAGCCTGCCGCGGCACAGCAGCCGCCCTCGGCCCCCGATTACGACCGCTGGAACACCGCGGCCCAACGGGCCACGACCGCGATCGAGGACCAGCGCATTTCCACCAGCGCTTTCGAGAGCCTGCGTGACCAGGTGGCCGAATGGCGCAGCGTCTTCGAGGCGGCGCAAAACATCAACAAAAACGCCATCGCCACGCTCGATGCTCAGATCAAGGCGCTGGGGCCCGCGCCGGCCGAAGGCGAGCCCGCCGAGGCGCCCGAGATCGCGGCGCAGCGCAAGGCGTTGAACGAACAGCTGGCGGAACTGCGCGCGCCCGTGAAGCGGGCGGAACTGGCCTACAGCAAGGCCGACGAGATGATCAAGAGCATGGACCGCATCGTGCGCGAGCGCTCGGCCGAGGAGCTTCTGGAGCGGGGGCCGTCACCGCTGAACCCGCAGCACTGGTCGGCCGGTGTTTCTGCTTTGTATGCCACTTTCGACGACTTGCGCAGCGAGATCCTGCGCGGCCTGAGCGACGAGGACGGGCAGGGCGCGGTGCGCGGCAGGTTGCCCGTGACGATCCTGATGGCGCTCGCCGGGCTTGTGCTGCTGGCGCGCGGGCGGTTCTGGGCCGAGCTGCTGGTGCGGATCATCATGCCGCAGGCGGCCACATCCGGGCGCTGGCTGATCACGCTGCTGATGTCGCTCGGCGAAATCGTCGTGCCGTTCATCGGGCTTCTGGTGCTGTTCCAGGCATTCAACCTCAGCGGGCTGGCGGCGCCACGCAGTGCGGAACTGCTGAAAGTGCTGCAGATATCGGTGCTGATCTTCCTGGTGGCGCGTTGGCTGGCGCAGCGGTGCTTTCCGCGCGAGGACGACGGGCGCCTGCCTCTGGATCTGGAGCCGGACGAGCGCCGCGCGGGCCGTCTGTATGGCGGCGCGATGGGCGTCATCATCGCGCTGTTCCACTTCGTTCACGAGATGGGCACGCGCAACGAATGGAGCGTCGAGGCGCGCGTCGTGGTGCTGTTTCCGCTCATGCTGCTTGCCGGGCTGCTGCTGAGCCGCCTCGCGCGCCTCTTGTCGCTGCACACGCGCCACACCGCCGCACTGCCGCCCGGCCCAGATGACGAGGAAAGCGCGGCCGACCCCGGCACCTACCGGGACAAGCTGGCGCGCGTCCTGTCGCGGCTGCTGATCGGGGTTGCCGTGGTGGGGCCCCTGCTGGCCGCGGTCGGTTACAACAAGGCCGCGGTCGGGCTGATGATGCCGTCGATGCTGTCGCTGCTGCTGCTGGCGGCGCTGCTCATTCTGCAGGGTGTCATCACCCAGATCTATACGCTGGCCCATAACGGGCGCGACGGCGCCGAGGACGAGCTGGTTCCGCTGCTGCTGGGCTTCCTGACGATGCTGTTGTCCCTGCCGCTTTTCGCGCTGATCTGGGGGGCGCGGATCGCGGATCTGAGCGAGCTCTGGGTATCGTTCCGCCGCGGGATCAAGATCGGTGAAATGACGCTGTCGCCCAGCATCTTCCTGACGCTGGCCATCGTCTTTGCCATCGGCTTCGTCATCACGCGGATGTTGCAGGGCACCCTCCGAACCTCGCTTCTGCCAAAGACCAGGATCGACACGGGCGGGCGCGATGCCATCGTGTCCGGCGTGGGCTATATCGGCATCTTCCTTGCCGCGCTGATCGCGGTGACGAGCGCCGGGATCGACCTCAGCAGCCTCGCCATCGTCGCCGGTGCGCTGTCGGTCGGTATCGGTTTCGGTCTTCAGAACATCGTGTCGAACTTCGTCTCGGGCATCATCCTGCTGATCGAACGCCCCATCAGCCAGGGCGACTGGATCGAGGTGAACGGCCAGCACGGGACGGTGCGCGAAATTTCCGTCCGCTCCACCCGGATCGAGACGTTCGACCGCTCGGACCTGATCATACCCAACTCCGACCTCGTCAGCGGCGTGGTGACGAACTACACCAAGGGCAGCACCGTCGGGCGCGTCATCGTCAAGGTCGGCGTCGCCTACGGCTCCGATACCAAACGGGTCGAAGGCATCCTGCGCGAGATCGCCCGCGCGCATCCCATGGTGCTGATGAACCCCGAGCCGACGATCCTGTTCAAGGCAATCGGTTCCGACGCCTTCGAATTCGAGGTCCGGGCCATCCTGCGCGACGTGAACTGGATCATGAATGTCGGCTCGGACCTGAACCACGAGATTGCCGCGCGATTTACCAAGGAGGGAATCGAGATGCCCTATCAGCAGCGCGACATCTGGCTGCGCAATCCCGAACGCCTCGCGGGCGCGATGCGGGGGGGCGGCCGTGGCGAAGCCGAAGCGCAGGAGGATGACAAATGACAGATGTGTGCGACACGCAGGAGGATGCGCCGTGGTTTCGCCGCGACGCCTACCTTTCCGATGCGCCGGGCCGTGTGCGTGCCCACACCGCCGAGGGCGGCCTCGTGCTGGACCGGCCGCTCTTCTACCCCACCGGGGGCGGCCAGCCCGGCGATAGCGGCGCGGTCGTCTGGACCGCCGGTGCGCTCCAGATCGCAACGACCGTCAAGGGCGCGGCGGGCGAGATCGTGCTCGTGCCCGCCGCGCCCCAGGCGCTGCCGCCGGTCGGCACCGCGGTTGACCAGCGGCTCGACTGGCCTCGCCGCTATCGGCTGATGCGCATGCACACGGCCCTGCATCTTCTGTCGGTGGCCATCCCGCTGCCCGTCACCGGCGGCGCCGTGGGCGAGGCGCGCAGCCGCCTCGATTTCGACATGCCGGACGCACCGGGCGACCGCGAGGCGCTCGAGGCGCTGCTGAATCGCATGATCCAGGACGACCTGCCGGTGACCGAGACGTGGATCACCGACGCCGAACTGGCCGCCAATCCGGGTCTCGTCAAGACGATGTCCGTCGCGCCGCCGCGCGGCGCGGGGCAGGTGCGGCTGATCCGGATCGGCGCCGGCGACGATATGGTGGATCTGCAGCCCTGCGGCGGCACCCATGTGGCACGAACCGGCGAAATCGGCCGCCTGAGGCTGGGCAAGTTCGAAAAGAAGGGTCGCCAGAACCGCCGCGTCTACCTGCACCTCGATGACTGAAGCGCGGCGCACTGCACCTCCACCGCGATTATCCACTTGAAACCCCCGCGACCCGGACGGTAAAGAGGCGCCACGGAGCGGTGGCCGAGTGGTCGAAGGCGCACGCCTGGAAAGTGTGTAGACGGGAGACCGTCTCCAGGGTTCGAATCCCTGTCGCTCCGCCACTTGCCCTCGCGAAAGCGTTCTCCCGATCCCGCTGCGGTCGGATTTTTCCGTTGTTTTCGAGGGTTATGCAGGGCGGGCTGAACACTGGCCCTGCCGCCAGAAGGCCCGGAAGTGGTCTCTCAGGGCCGATATTCTCCGGACCTGTTGACTGCGCGGATTTGGTGAATTTTTCTCAATGTGTTGAAAAGTAATAGTTTCCAGCTGCGCGCAGCGTGTCGTGTTTCTAGAATTCAACCGGGGGCCGGCCGGAACCGATATCCAAATTCCATCAGCCGTTGAACCGGTTCTCATTGTGCCATCGGAGGAAAGCAGGATCGGGGCGGGCATGCGGCACAGGCACTCGCCATGGAGCGTTTCGGCGAAACGCTCGTCCGGGTGGGGCGCTGGCCAAAACGCTTGTTGCTCTATCGGACCGAAACCCCGTTCCCCAAGATGAAGGCGGGGCAGATCGAAATACTCGGGCTCGGACAACAGTTTGTGGCCTTCGGTCTTCATCCAGGTACTGGTGAGCCGTATTCGTGGCCCTTCGGCGAAACCCCTCTGGAGGTCCCGTTATCGGACCTTCCGATGATCGATCAAACGGCGGCGGCGGCGTTCTTGGCCGAGATCGGGCCAACAGATCAGCGGTCAAACACAAACGGAGGGGCAGGCAGGCGCTGGAAGGCAGCGGGGTCAGCCTTGGTGTTCTACGCCACGAAGACGAGCGTGCCGAAACCCTGCGTGCCGCAATCTGCGATGATGAACTGATCCAGGTGATCGGCCGGGGGCGCGGTGTGAACCGGACGCCGCAAAACCCACTGGAAGTGCATGTTCTGGCCGACGTCGCATTGCCGCTGGTTTGCGATCGGCTGACGACCTGGGACGTCGAACGTCCGGACGTCCTGCAGCAGATGCTGATGGCCGGTATTGCGGTCGACAGTCCGGCAGATGCATCTGCGTTGCACCCGGGTCTTTTCGCCAATGCGGAGCAGGCGAGGAAGGCAATGGATAGAGCGGCATTTAACGGACAAACCCCTATTAATAGTTCTTATAGGGAAATGTCCGTTAAATCGGCTGTCTACCGACGTGCCGGTCGCGGACGGTCTTTGCAGCGCGCTCGGTGGATCAAGGGCGATGGAGCGACGGTGCAGCGGCATCTGGAATCTGTTTTGGGTGACATAGGGCAGTGGCGACCGGAGTAGCATGCCCTTCGCAAGTGCTGGCTACCCCTCGTCGCGCAGTTCATCTTCGCCGCTCTTGATGATGCGCATTTCAGCCGCTGGATAGGGTCGCAATAGATCGTGCGCCTCTTTGGCGCTTCCCTGTAGCCATTGCTCATAGTCACCCGGGCGCAAGATGACCGGCATGCGTTCCGGATGCACCGGCTTTACCAAGGCATTCGCTGTGGTCGTAATCATCGTATAGGCTTCACATTCCTCCGGACCCTCTGGTGCTTCAAAGCGTGAGCGCGTCCACAAGCCTGCAAATCCAAAGGGCGCAGCGGCGCTGAAGGCTGCCGGCAAGGGCGGCGCGGCATTGCGGGCGACTGTCACGGCCAACGCTGACGCCCACGCGTTTGACCTGGCAAGTGTGCTCGCGGAAATTCGCGGGCAGGGCTATCAGACGCTGCGCGCCATGGCCGGAGAACTGAACCGGCGCGGGATCCTCACACGGCGGGGCAGGAGGTGGCACGTGTCGAGTGTCAGGAACCTGCGGAGAAGGATTGATCATGTCCGCGGAGAGGGCAGCTAGCGACCCCTTGGGCGCGGGCCGCGCTGCGCTACGGCGCCATCGTCCTCGCGATCCTTCTGTTGCTGCTGGCCCTGCGCCGCTCGGGCGAGCGGGCTGGCCGACTGGCTGAACGGCTCAAGAGCATGGAGGGAACCTATGACGCTCAACGACGGATGCTCGAGGCGGCGGCACGTCGCCCTCGTTCTCGCGACGATCTGGCTGAGCGGCTGCGCGACGGGAGCTTCTGACGGCAGCGGGCTCGGGGCCTGTCCGCCCATCGTCGAGTATAGCCGGGACTTCCAGGCAAGGGCTGCCGAGGAACTGGCTTCGCTACCGCATGGCTCGGCCATTGGCGAGATGCTGAGCGACTACGCTGTGATGCGGGAACAAGCGCGCGTGTCTCGATGAATGATAGCGTTCTGGCTAATCTGCTATGACGATCACATCGTCCACGTTCAGTTTGATCCAAGTCATCGCCGTGAGCAATCGTCCGTAGATAGCAAGAGAACGAAATCCAAAAGGGAATCGCCTGAATGAAACTCATTGCCGGAGTTCTAGTCGCGCTTTGTCTCGGCATACTGGCTCTCGCGTTTCTTCTGCTCCTTGACCGGCGGGCAGATCGCACGGAATGGAACAGGCTTGCATCCCTGCAACCCACAGCGCCCGAGCGTTTCTCGCCCGATATGGTGGCCGATCTGCCTGAGCCTGCACGACGCTATTTCAGCTACATGATCGAACCGGGCACGCCGCTCCTGCCGGTAGCCGAGATCGACATGACCGGCCAGTTCAGCCTCGGGACCAGAGACGAGCCGCGCTACCAGCCGATGGAGGCGCGGCAGATCCTCGCCGCGCCCGAGGGGTTCGTGTGGTCGATGCGGACGCGAGGTGGCATGCCGATCTCGGGTTCGGATTCGGGGCAATGGACCCGGTTCCGGATATTCGGCCTGGTCCCGGTGGCGCGATTGGGCGGGGACCCTGACCACACGCGCTCCGCTTTCGGGCGCTACGCAGCCGAGGCCGCGATCTGGGCGCCTGCCGCTCTGCAGCCCGGACCGGGGATCACCTGGGAGGCGGTTGATGGCGATACCGCTCGTGTCACTGTCCGACATGGCGACCTGAGCCAGGCCGTGGACCTGACCGTCGACGACGAGGGCAAACCCGTCACCGCCGTGTTTCAGCGCTGGAGCAATGCCAACCCCGACAAGGAACACCGGCTGCAGCCCTTTGGCGCCGTCATGTCGGACTTTCGGAAGGTCGGCGGCTATCGCCTGCCATTCCGGGTAGAGGCGGGCAACATGTTCGGCACCGATGAGTATCACCCCTTCTTCCTCGCGGACGCCACCGAGATCAGGTTTCCGGGGGCGCAGCCATGACACTGATGATCTTGGCCGTGCAGGTCGCGCTGCCTTTGGCGCTGATCGCGTGGGTGGCTTTCCTGCCCGCCAACAGTCTTTCTGGCTTTGCACTGCAGGCAGCGGGCACCGGAGTGTTTCTTTTCGCACTGGCGCGGGTCGCGCAATGGGCAGTGCCGGTCTGGTGGCTGCCGTGGGTCTATGGCGGTCTTTGCTTGGGAGCGGTTTTGGCCTGGTTTTTGCGCGAGGGGTTCGCGGGGGCGCCGCTGGTTCCGGACGCAGCGTCAGGTTGGGTCGGGCTGACACTGTCGGTCGTCCTGCTCGGCCTTGGCGGCTGGTATGGCGCGCGGGTGCTCGCGGGGCATCGCCTGCCGCCGGTCGAGATCGTCGATATCGCCAACCCCTTCGGACCGGGGCTATACCTTGTCGGACACGGCGGTTCGAACACGCTGGTCAACGGGCACATGCGCACGCTCGATCCCGGCGTCGAGCGGTTCCGCCCGTGGCGCGGGCAATCCTACGCGGTCGATTTCTTCGGATTGGGCCCTTGGGGGCTGCGAGCGAGCGGGTGGCGCCCCGCAGACCCCGCGGCCTACGCGATCTTCGGTGCCGAGTTGCGCGCGCCCTGCGAGGGAACCGTCGTCGCGGCCGAGGAGACGATGCCGGATTTCGAGGTGCCCGAGAGCGATCAGATCAACCGGCTGGGCAATCATGTGATCCTGCGCTGCGGCGAGGCCGACATCGTGTTCGCTCATATGCGGCGCGAGAGCGTGACGGTCGCGCCGGGCGACCGGGTGGCAACGGGCGACACGCTGGGTGAAGTCGGGAATTCCGGCGCGTCGACGGAGCCGCACCTGCATATCCATGCGCAACGCCCCGCGCCCGAGGGGGCGCCGTTGATCTCGGGCGAGCCGCTGGCGTTGCGCATCGACGGCCGGTTCCTCGTGCGGGGCGACCGGCTGAAGGGGGGCTCGGACGGGTAAGGCAGGCGGCGCGCTTCGTCGTTCTGACCTTCGCGCTGTCCTGGGGCGCCTGGGGCACGGCGATCCTGACGGGCAGCGACGCGGCGGGCTGGCACCTCGCCGGTAGCTTCGGACCCACCGTCGCTGCACTGACCCTCGCGGGCGCCGCCGGACGGCACGAGCTTCGCCTCCTGTTGCGCGGCTTCACGCGCTGGCAGGCGCCCGGCTGGGTCTGGGCCTTCGCGCTGCTGGCGACGGCGGTCGTGGGGGTCACGGCGCTCGGGATCGACGCCGTTCTGGGCGGCGCTCCGGACTGGCCCGAGCCGCGCGCCTTCCTTTTGGCTCCGATCATCTTTCTCTGGGTGCTCGCGTTCAGCGTCGCTGGCGAAGAGACGGGATGGCGCGGCTATCTGCTGCCGCGCTTGCTCGACCGGTCCGGCCCGTTGCGCGCCAGCCTCGCGCTCGGCCTCGTCTGGGCGCTCTGGCACCTGCCGCTCTGGGCGATGCCAGGCAATTTTCATGCCGCGATCCCGATGCCACTCTTCGCTGCGCAGATCCTTGCCGTCTCGATCCTTTACACCTGGCTCTGGCTGAAAAGCGGCGGGAGTTTGGTCGTCGTACATGTCTTTCATGCCGCGTCGAATACGACGTTGGGCGTTCTGCCGCTTATTCCGGGCGAGGGCGCCGAAACGCTGCGGCCGCTATGGATCGCCGTGGGGCTTCTGTGCGGGGTCGCCGTCGCAATTGCCGTGCGGCTCGCCTGTCCTGTTGCACCGGCTACGACACGCTAACGATGTCAGGGGGCCCTCATCCACCGGTTCCTCCGGTCAGTTCGGTGCCGAAGCCGCGCACCGTCTCGATGAAGCGCGCCGTCTCGGTCAGGAACGGTGCGTGGCCCGACGCGTCGAACATGGCCAGCCGCTTTCCTTGAGGGGCTGGGACAGCATCGAGCCATTCCCGCACCAAAGCGACCGGCGTGTTCATGTCCTGCGCGCCGGAGATGAGCAGCATGGGGACGGGCATGCGCGGGACCTCCGCAATGAGGTCTCGCTGCTGGTAGTCTGGCCACATCGGGCCGCTGCCGCGATTTGCCCCGTCGAGCCAGCGCAGATAATCCGGCAGCCGGTACTCCGAGGCGGCCAACGCCCGCGGCAGCAGGGACAGCAGCGAGACATTCATCCCGCCGCCATGCGCCTCGACCTCCTGCATGAGACGCACGTAGAGGGTGTGATCGCGGAACGCCTCGAACTCCATGTCGGCGAGTTCGGAGTCCGGAGCGGTTTCGCGCAGCCAGTCCAGCGCCAGAGATACCGCGCGCATCGTGTCGACCTGCTGCCCGACACCGATATATCCGGCATAGTCCTGCGGCCATCGCGCCACCAGACGCGCGCCCAGCATCGTGCCCGAGGAATGGCCGAGCACGATCAAGGGCTGGTCTCCGACCCGATCCCGCAACAGCGCCGTGACCTCGCGTGCGTCGGACAGGAACTGCTCGAAAGTCATCGTCGCGGGATCGAAGTCGGGCGGGTTCGACTTGCCCGCGCCGCGCTGGTCCCAGTGCACGACGACGAAATCGCGCTCCAACGCCGCAGTAATGGAGTGGGCCGGCATCTGCGCCGAACCCGGTCCGCCATGGAGCCAAAGCAGGATCGGGTTGCTACGGTCCGCTCCGCGGATCAGGAGCCACTGCGTGATCCCGCCGATCTCGGCCGAGTTCAATTCGGCGATCGGGTCGGGGCCGTTGGTGGGCGCGGTCCGGGCCGGAAGCAGTTTCCAGACCAGCCCGGCAGCAAGCGAGGCTAACACAAGCAGGCTCGCCAAGCGCAGCGCCCTCATTCCCTGCGCTCCGGGACAAGCGCGATCGCTGCGAGGCTGAGGCCCGCGAGGCTCGAAGCCGCGCCGAGCCATGGCCAGACGCCGGGCAGGATCGAGAACATGAACAGGTACTGCTGCGCCGCGGCCCAGATCGGCCAGAGGAGCAGCGCTGCGGCGATCCCGCCCGCGCCGATCCTGATGATTCCGGCGCGTGGTCGGCCGCGAGAACTGACCCAGAGAAACACCGCCGCTGCGGCCACGAGGGTGACGATCGCAAAGCGCGCCGCCGTGCCGGCCCAGAGCACGCGCGCCATGCCAACCGGTGCAACGCCGAGGCTCTCCGACCAGTCCCGTAGGATCGCCGCGAAGAGCGGCCAAGCGCGCTGGCTGTTGGAAAGGATCACGATGCCGTCGCCGGTCTCCGGCACGAGGTGCATATGGCTCATCCAGCCGAAGCCTTGCCCTCCATGCCAGACCGCCGCGCGCCCGTCCGAGAGCGTCTCGGTGAAATGCCCCAGCCCGTACCCCTCGGCGACGAAGCCGAACAGGCCGCCGACCGCGACCTCGGGGCGGTGCAGGCTGGCGACGCCGTCGGGCGAGAGCACATTCTGGCCCGTGCCCGCTGTCCCGGCCATGGCGAAGCGGGCGATGTCGGTGGCGGTTGCGTGCAGACCGCCCGAGGCGCGGCCGGGATAGACGTAGGGTGGAACGGACCGCCCGCGCAGGTCGTGGCCCACCGGCATAGGCGCTCCGGTCCAGTCGAAACTCGCCCGAACCATGCCGAGCGGCTCCAGAACCTCGCGCGCCATCAGCGCGGCAAAATCCTCTCGCGTGCAGTCCTCGACTGCGAGTTCCAGCAGGTTGTACCCCGTGTCAGAATAGGCAAAGCTCGCCTCGGGCACCGAGATCAGCGTGAAATCCTGCGCGATGTGGTCGGGCAGGTCAGGCCTTGGCGCCTCGGGTGGGTAACGTGCGGCGTAGTCGCCAAGACCGATTTCGGCGCTGTGGCTCAGCAGTCTGCGCGGTGTGATCCGGGCCACCTCCTCGGGCAATTGCCAACGTCTCAGGCAATCGCCGAGGGGTGCGTCGAGGTCGGGCCGCCCGGTTTCTGCCAGCCGCATCGCGCCCCAGGCGGTGACGGGTTTCGAGATCGAACTCGACCCGGAACAGCGCATCTGCGGTCATCGCCAGACCCGTCGCCGGATCGGCCATGCCGAAAGCACCTGTCCAGATCGGCACGCCGTCGGTTATCAGGACGACCACGAGACCGGGCACACCGTCAGCCTCCATCCGTGCGCGAGCGATGTCGCCGATACTGTCGAGATCCAAAGCGGCAAGGGGCGGCGCTGTGGCGAGGGACGCGGGAATGACGAGGGCGCAGACGATCGCGCGAAAGAGACGCGAGAGCGTCATGCCGTCATCGATCCCTTGTCCCTGTCCGCCCGAGGAGTGCTGCAAAATGCTGTCCCCAGAGGCCGATGCGCTCACCCAGCCCACCTGCCGGCGGCACGGCTCCGATCTGCCGCGCGAGCCCAAGCATGTTGATGATCACGGTGTGCCGGGACAGCAGACCGTCCTCGAAGCGTGAGAATTCGGCGGTTTCGAATATGAGTGGACCATTCGTCGGCGCGAAGCCCGGCGGCACCAACGGGCCTGTCATCGTCCCGCTGATCCGCAAGCGTGCCGAGATGCCGGTTCCATCGAGCGCAAGATAGGGGCCGTCGATCAACTCGATCCGTGCATCTGGCAGAGCGCGAAACATCGTCTCATGATGAAACCTGTAAACGGCTTCCCGTCCGCGCAGCGGTCTGGACGCGGCCGGATCGTCCCATACGACGTCTTCGCAGCAGAGCGCCGCGACCGAGGCTGCGTCATGTGCATTGACTGCGGCGTGCAGGCGCGCGAGGAAATCTTTTGCAAATTGAGCATCCACGATTTGTGCCATCAGGTTTCCACCACTCCCATGCCCTTCATATCTCAGCGCGCATCGGCTCCGGAATTCGATCCGCCCAGCACATCGTTTAACAGGATCTCGGTTGCCCGTTCCGGTTCCTCGAACAGCGGGCTGTGGGAGGAATTGTCAAATACGTAGAACCCCCTCACCGGCGCCTCGATCGCGTCGAAATAGGCGCGGGAGAGCTCCGGGTTCGCTGTTTGGTCGTGGCGGCCGACGAAGATGTAGACCGGAAGCTCGAAGTCAGTCAGGCGGGCGCTCAGATCGTCCCTCAGCAGATCTTCCCAGAAGAACGGTCGCGACCATATCTTGCCGCGCCAGACGTTGATCTTGTCCATCAGAGTATAGGCGCGGACGCGCCACATGGGCAGGAAGATGCCGCTGATGACCGAGTCCATGTCGTGGGTATGCCCCACGCCGGCCCGGTGCATGGCGGTATCACGCAGCCGCATCCATGCGTCTGACGTACCCGCCTCCATGCTGACGGGCGCGGCCTCGAGCCTGCGGACCATGGCCGTGTCGCCGCGCGCCAGATAAACGTTGAGCAGGAAATCGCGCGCCATGACCTCGGATCGGAGCTGGTGGACGATCTGTGCCATCCCGACATAGGCGAAGAAGCGGTCCGGCGCAACGGCGGCGACCTGGATGCCGAGGTAGCTGCCCCAGGAGTGGCCGAGGAGAAGGATCCTGTCCTGTCCGAAACGCGCCCGCAGATAGCCGGCGACCTCGATCGTGTCGGCGATCATCTGCTCCATCGTCATCGTCTCGGGCGGGATATCTGCCGAGAACGACATGCCGGCGCCGCGCTGCTCCCACCAGACCATCGTGAAATGCTGCTCCAGCCCGGTGGGATAGTCCTGCTCCATGAAGAACTCGGTCATGCCGGGGCCGCCATGCAGGAAGAGGAGCACCGGGTTCGCGGGATCGACGCTCTGGATGAACATGCTCTGCGGGATGCCGCCGATCTCGACGGTCACGCGTTCGGAGAGGCTTCCGGCGATGATCTGGCCTGCGTCATCGCGCAGTGGGGCCGGCCGGCCCGGGCTGATTGCAAACAGAACCCCTGTCCCGACGATCAGAAGCGAGACAAGGATCAGCATGACCATCGTCATGGCGCGCCGGAGCCTTGCAGGCTTTCGAGATTCGATTTGCGCCACAAGTTCACTCCCCCTCGGACAGAAGCCGAGTCCCGATCGCGTCGAGGGCGGCCCGGTCAAGCACTTGTCCGCCCGCGATCACCGCACGCGGGCGGCGCAGGGTCGCAAGGGTTACCAACGGGTTCGCGTCCAGCAGAACCAGATCGGCGCGGCGGCCGGACGCGATCGTTCCGTCCTGATCGGAAAGCCCGAAAAACCGCGGCGGCGCGACGGTGGCGGTGAAAAGCGCCTCGCGCGGTGTCAGGCCAATCTCGACATAGAGGTCCAACTCGTCCAAGAGTGAGAAGCCGTGGAACAGATAGGGATTGGCGAAGGACGCGTCGGTGGAGGCGAGGATCGGCACACCCGCGCGGTGCGCCATCAGGAACGTGCGGCGGTCGAGCGCGATGCTGTCCTCGGCCAGCGCGCGCACCTCGTCGGTCATCGCTTCCAGCCGGAAATCCGGCCGCGCCCAGGCCGCGCGAACCTCTGCCGGCATCATCCGCATCCGCGGCGCGTCCGGGGCGGGCCAGTTGCCGGTGTAGAAATCCGCTACGACTAACGTGGGGCTGACACGCATTGCCGCCTCGGCGATGCTGTGGAGCACGTTGGCGCAGAGGGTCTCGTCCCATGTTTCCAAGACGATACGGTTGCGGGCCGCCATCACTGCGAAGATGCCGGACTGATCGGCGCCAGCGGCCATCGCGTCCCGCAGATTGTCGATCATCCGTGCCTCGGCGGTCGAACAGGCCATTGCGACCCGGCCAAAATGCTCCATTCCGTCCTGTCCGGCGGCGACGGCCGTGGCGAGCGCCACGCGTTCGGGGATGTGGCCGACCAGCGGAAGGCCTGCGTCGTGGGCGGCCTCGCCCAGAGCGAGATAGGTCGGCTCGTCCAGCATCGAATAGGCCTTGACCGCCGCCCAGCCTTCGCCCGCGATCCGGTCCACGACGGCGCGCGCCTCGTCGGGCGTATCGGCAAGAAACATGCCGGGCCACGACCCGGGCGCGGCATCGACCCAGGCGCCGGAAAGGATCAGCCGGGGGCCGAGGACCTCGCCTGCCTCGATCCGGCCCTGCAGGGCCTGCTGTTCCGCGATCGGCCAGAGCGCACCCATGTCGCGGATGCCGGTGACGCCGTGCAGCAGATAGAGCGGCAAGGCAGTGTCAGGCTCATCGGGCGATGAGAAGATATGGACATGACTGTCCCAGAGGCCGGGGATCAGGAAGCCGCTGCTCCCGTCGACCACCTCCGTGCCGTCGCCTGGCGCGATCCGGGGGCCGACCTCGGCGATCATGCCGTCGCGGATCAGAACCGATTGGCCTTCGGTGAGGGTCCCGGTTTCGACATCGACCAGCGTCACATCGGCGAGAAGCGTGTCGGCATGGGCCGCCGGAGCGGCAGCGAGAAGGCCGACAATAAGACCGGATTGAAAAGCATGTCTCATGCCCCGGTCACCCGCATGACGAGCTTGCCCTGCACCTCGCCGGCCTCGACGCGCTCATGCGCGCGTCGGACATCCGACAGGGGAACGACTTCGGCCACGGCCGGGTCAATGCGTCCCTCGGCCAGCAGGGCGAAGAGCGCGGCCAGATCCTCCTTGAACCAGTCGGGGTGCTTCCGGCGCATCGCCCCTATGGAATAGAATGCCGTCGCGTGCCCGTTTGGCAGCCAGTCCCAGAGCTTGAGCTTCACGAAATCCAGCGGAATCGATCCGCCACGCTCCAGCACCTCGTTCTGGAACCCGAAGGCCACCAGCATTCCGCCGGGCCGCAACGCATGCATCGAACGGGGGAAGCTTTCGCCCCCGAGCGGGTCGAAGACGAAGTCCACACCGTCGCCCACAGCATCGCCGATGGCTACGTCGATATCCGGGGCCTCCGCGTCGATGGGCGTCGCGCCAAACTTGCGGATCAGGTCGTGCTTGGCGGCGACATCAGTGCCGTAAGCCGTGATCTCGGCCTCCCGGGCGAGTTGCAGCATCGCGGTACCGACCGCGCCACCCGCCCCGTGAATGAGAATGCTTTGTCCGGTCTTGGCTCGCGCGACCCGGTGCAGCATCTGGAAGGGCGTGACCGCCGACAGGATCATCGCCAGCGCGTCCTCGTCTGCCACGCCCTCAGGCACCTTGGTCAGCCCAGCGGCCTGCACGCAGATGTACTCGGAATAGGCGCCGATGGTTGTCAGGTCAGCCACACGATCGCCCGGCGCGAGCCCGTCGACGCCGTGGCCGAGCGCGTCCACCACGCCGACAAGGTCATAGCCTGGCACGAAAGGCGGCTTGTCCTTCACGTCCGGATACATTCCCTTCCGGATCATCACGTCGGTGAAGGCCGCGCTGGTGACGAGAACGCGGACGCGAACCTCGCCCGGCTTCGGTTCGGGCAGGTCCTCGACTGTGCGCAGCTCCAGTTCCTCGGGACCGCCGAAACTCTTCAGGACAACCTGGTTGAACGACATGATCGGTTCCTTTCGTCAATTGACGGGGGCGGCCTCACGCTGCCCGGTGAAGTCTGAAATCGCGATCGCGATGTCGGCGTCGTGGCCAAGCCAGATGTGCCCGCCCGTGGGGAAGATCTTGAGCTCTGCCCCCGCGATGCGGTCGGCCAACAGGCGCGCGGTCGCGGCGGTCGCGAACAGATCGTCCTCGCAGGACAGGATCAGCGTCGGCACCGCGATCCGGTCATAGTCGGTCGGTGAGGGCGTACCGGCCCAGAACCCATCCGACCTGAGACCGTCCACCTTGCGGCTGATCGGAAAGATCTGGGCAAGGATGACCTCGGCACGCCGCCTCTCATCGGGCGACACACCGCTTAGAAGTGCCGGATCGGTGGCCAGAAGCGTGCGGATCATTTGCTCGTGTGCGACGCGCGACAGCGCCCAGAACCAGAAATCCGATCCCAGCACCGCGCCGACGGCCAACCCTTGCATCGCCGAGAATTCAACCGGATCGCGGCCCGTCAGGTTCGCCGCCGGCACCAGCAGGACGAGATGCGAACAGCGGTCGGGATGGCGCAGTGCGAATTCGGCCGCGCTGAGCGCGCCGGCAGACCCGCCGACCACCGGCAGCCGGTCGATGCCCAGATGATCGAGCAATTCGATCAGCAGATGCGCCTGGTGAACGGGCGAGGCATCGTCGGGAAAGGCGCTTCCGAGATAGCCGAACCGCGAGGGCGCCACGATCCGGTACCCGCGCCGCCTGAGACTGGCCCCGAACAGCAGACCCTGATCGAACCCGCCGCCGGTGCCGTGGATCATCATCAGTGGCGATCCGTTCCCGGCAATCGCGTATTCCAGCGCACCGGCGCTGGTGTCGATCACCGAGGCATGTCCGAAAAGGCGGGTGCGGGCTTGCGTCCGCGCCTCACGGAAAGCCCCTGCCGCAAACCCTCCGCCTGCCAGCGCTGCGCCCGCGAGCCCGAGAAGAACCGCGCGCCGGGGTGTCATGGCTCGGGCACCGCTCCGCCATCGGCATGGGCGATCGCCAAGTCTGCAAGCGCGGCCTCCAATGCGGGCACGAGATCGGTGCTGTCGTCCACGATACCGACATCGGTGTTGATCTGGAAAGCGACCGTCACGCCATGATCGGCGTAGTGGCGCAGGCTGGAGACGTAGCCGGGGATCCACCCGCCATGCCCCCAGACGGGCCCACGCGGCGTGTCATCGTACATCGCGATGCCCGCGCCGTAGCGGATGCCGGGCGCGTCCGGAGAGACCGCGACGCCATCGAGCAGCCGGTCGAGATACGGGACTGCCAACGCCGCACCCCCGAACAGAAGATGGCCCCAGCGCGTGAGGTCGGGCGATGTGGAGACGAGGCCGCCACCCGTCCACTCCATCGCCGGGTCCCACACCAGCGTCCCGGTCCCGTCCATCGTGCGGGTCGGCATTCCGAAGGGATTGTCCGGACCGGTATAGCCAACCGCGAGGCCCGGAATGTCGGGCCAGTCGGACGGCGCGGTGGCATCGAGCCCGAGCGGGCCCAGCAGTCTCGCGTCGAGCAGGTCGTAATATGATCGCCCGCTTGCCTCCTCGATCACCAGGCCGAGCAGCAGATAGCCGGTGTCGGAGTAGCTCCAGCCCGAGCCAGCCGGGAACAGGGGCTCGGCGTCGAGGACGAACGCTATCGCGCCCTCGGGCGACAGCGCATCCGCGCCGATGGCCACACGCTCCGCCATCTCGGCCGCGAACGTGTCCATGTGCACGTGATCAGGCAGACCGGCAGTATGGCGCAGCAGGTCGCCGACGGTCATCGTGTCGTGGTTCGGCAGGCGCGCGAACCAGTCGCGATCGCCCAGATGCGCCGCCACGAGGTCTTCGCGGGCAAACACCCCATCCGCTTCGAGCGCAAGAGCCGTCGCGGCGACGAAGCTCTTGCCGATGCTCGCGGCCAGCATGGGGGTGTCGGGCGTCATCTCCCGGCCGCTCTCGCCGTCGGCCAGACCGGTCGCCGCTGTCGCCAGCGTCCCATCCGGCAGCACGATCGCAGCGGTCGCGCCCGGAAAGCCATGGCGCGCACGGAACGCCTCCAGCGTCGCCTCCAGCGCTGCGGACAGACCGGCGGCGTCCTGGGCCGAGCCCGGTGCTGCGGCAATCATGGTTGCGACAATGCCGGCAGCAAGAAGGGTCCTGCGCATGGCTCTACTCCGCCGGCCTGAACACCTCGGCGGGGCGGGTCGGCACGACCTCCGTCACCGCCCCCTCGCGGGTGAACATCGTGGCCCGGTTCCACCAGACGACGATGACGGCCACGACGACCAGGATGATCGTGTCCCACGGCTGCGCATCCGGCCAGAACGGGTTGATAAGCTGCCAGTGGAACAGCATCGGCCACAGTAGGCTTCCCCGCGCGTTATTGAAGATCGGCGTGACGAGGACCGCCAGCGTCACGTTGCCGATGAAGAAGGGCAGGAAATTCCAGTCGGCGTAGACGGTGCTCGACAACAGGAATGCCGGACCGTGCCAAATGCCCCAGGTCGCGCCGATGATCAGGCCGGCCCAGATCGGTGCCATGTGACGCTGCAACAGGGGCTGCATCACCCCGCGCCAACCGAACTCCTCGATCGGGCCAAGCATCAGCATCATGAACAGCACCGCCACGACCGGGGCCACTCCTTCGGGTGGCATTGGCGCCAGAACCGGGCCGCCCTTGATCAGCGAGCCGGCGACGAACACGAGTGGCAGGAACAGAAGGACGAAGGCGGCCCAACCCACCGAACACCGCCACAACAGGAGGCGGGACAGGAAGGCCCGAATGCCAGACATGCCTGAATAGAGAGCCACAACGACGAAAGCGGCAATGCCGGGGGACCATGTCGCGAGGAAGAAGAACGGATGCGAGCCACTGATCTCGCCGAACGTGGCCGCCGCCATTTCGGGGGCGAGAATGTAGATCCCGATAAGCCCCCAGGTTATGAGGAATGTAATGCCGAGAAACGTGATCAGCGCCGAAGACGATATTGTGAATCTGGCTGTCGAGTGTTGACCGATTTGCATGGGGGAGGCTCCAAGAACACCGAGGTCCAGCGAATCATTTTCGCCCGGAAGGCCGAGCGTGTCGCTGATGTGGATCAATGGGGGCGCGTATCTGTAAATTCTGCGAACACATCTCGTCAAGCTGGGGCTGGAAGTAGCCGGACAAGGTCATCCGAAGAAACACTGAGACGAGCGAACACACAACGAAGCAAAATCAATAACTTAATCTGGAGAAGGTTATACGTCAGGCCCATTCCCTCCGCCATTATCCCCATTGCGAACCAGTGACGCCGCCCTGACGGGCACGGACTTTTCCGTGTTATCAAAGGGGTTTGCGGGAGCCGACCGAACTTCATAGACGCGGCACCAAGCCAGGATCAGGCTCAGAATGGCCCTCCGTCTCAGTTTGGGCGAACCTCGCCCGTTCCGGTTCGGTCCCGTTTTCTCGTTCCGTTTCAATGCTCTGCCGCCGAACCCCGCCAAAACCCAAGCGTGCGATCCGAATGACGCCGAAGGCAACATAGACGGAACACGCAGTAGGCGCGTTGCTGGGGATGCCAGCGTAAACCAGCGGATTGCTTGGATAGGTTCGCGACCCGTTTCCCTGCCGATGCAGCCAATGACAAAGGAATTTTGCTCCTTCAGCCTTCAAGAACCTCGGATAGGTTCAGATCGGTGCTGAGTATCGTCCGGCAATCTGCACGTGTCAGGGCGCCGGTTCGAAAGAATCTGTAGAGGATTGCGCTCTGGGGTCCGCCATAATGGCAAGAGAGCAATCGTCTGTAGTCTTTTCTCGAAACATACCTTCAAGGTTTGTCTTGAGAATCACGTTCATTTCTTTTCGAGCTCGGGATGTCGTCCATTCACACAATTTTGCGACTGCTGGAGCAACAATGTTATCTGAGCGCCTTAACAGACTCACTGCCGCACCGTCACTGGCCAACAAGATGGATTTTGGCGCTTCAAGAACCTCAGTAGAGAGACGCAAGCGTTTTATGGCGTCAATCGCTGTGACAAAGAAGGTTTCATTGGCGAACTCCCCATTCTCAGGCCACGATGCGACTTCACCGATTCCGTTCTCAATCGAGAATGCCATTCCATCCCCCAAATGACCTAGCAACAAGCGATTTTCCTTAGCTGCCGCGAAAATCAAAGTGCAGGCATACTCTTCCAAGTCTCCCCGTCTCGCAAAGCGGTCCGTGCTCAACTCTTCTTTGATCGACCGAACAATCTGGGTCTTGGGTGCATTAATATCTCCTTGAGAAACTTGATCAAAGATCTGATCGAAGTTTTCCAGAACGAGATTCACTACAATTTGCACTGTTCGTCGGGCGCCTGTGCCGGACAATCGCCTTGAGCCAGCGCCGTCGGAAAGCGCGATGCAGGAGACGCCATTGAGGCTCTTCCCAAAGACTGCATCTTGGCAGGCACCTCGAGCAACTCCCTTTTTCCGCCCTGCAACAGCAGAGAATGCCATTCTTCTGTTCACACGCTGGCCCATGCTGACACCGGGTCTAGGTCAACTTTGTTGCCTGGCACTGACTGAGATACGCGCGCCACCGAGGCGCTTAGCCATAGGAAAAATTTGTTGAATTCTAAGCCATTCAGCTTCAATGCACCGCGGCCACCAGACAGCTTACCAAGTTCATTCATGTCGGCGTCATTGCCTACACCGATCGCAAAAACTGCCAATTTCTTATCTTTGCTAAGTTGATCGACCAACTGGCTTGCTCGCGCGATACTGTCGGTTGGTGATCCATCTGTCATGAGTACCAGCCAAGGTTGGTAATAATCGACACCAGCACGCTTGTATTCGTCCTTCCGTGTATCCAGTAACTCGAGCGCTTTTTCGACAGCCTCACCCATGGGAGTCATGCCACCAGCCTTCAGAGATGGGACTGTCTGACTTGTTACCGCCGCAAAATCGACCGGCATTTCAACCTGTCCACCAAAGGTGACCATAGCAACTTCGGCAGAATACTTCGCGACCTCATCGCCGAGCAGTTCCTGAAAAAATATGTTAACTCCCTCTTGGAGTTCTTTGATTGGAGAACCTGTCATGGATGCGCTAGTGTCAAGCACTAGGCACACAGGCAATCGCGCCGTGGGGTTTTCCACAAGCTCCTCCTGACGGAGGATTAGTTCATTTCCCATTTTTGTCTCTCCTTTAATGAGGAAGTTTTCCACCCAAAAACCCTATTAACACCAGTACCACTAGGACGACCGGAATTATCCACCAGCCGAACATAAGCCCAAGCGCAATAACAACGGCAGCAAATACTGCCAAAGTCTTCAGACCGGAATCATTAGTCGTTGTCTGCTTCGACGACTTTTTCTGTGGACTGCTGTTGGTACGCTGACTCTGCGCTCTGGATCGTTTACTAGAGCTATTGGCACCCGCTTTTCTGAGGTTCGAGAAGACTGTTTGTCTCGGTTTCGGAGGTGCAGTCCCTTTTTTTTCATTTGCATCACTTGCAGCGGCCGAGGTCCTGGCAAGCCGTTCCAACTCCAGGACGCGTAGACATTCCGGGCAAATGGGTGACTGCCCTCTGTCCTTAAGATCCTTAAAATTGTCCCGAAACATTTCGAATGTTCTTCCACAGCCCTGACGAGTACAGGTCGCATTTACCCCCTGGCCCTTCGGCACCTTGTGGCCTGCAGGAAAAAGGTCGTTTGATACATACTCTTTAGAGATGTCGTTCTTGTATGCACGAATAGCAGCAAGCCATTCATCAATGACGATGCGCTGATTTTCTCTGAATGCTTTATGAAACAATTCCTTCAGCCTATAGGGTAGATGACTCCAGATGTATCGCCAAGGTCCAGGTGACACATTCTTGCTTTTATGGTCGTCGCCAAGGGGATAAGGAAAGTTCGCTTCGATGATGTTTTTTTCGGGCAACTCGCCACCCTGTTGAGAGTAAGGCGGCTTTCCTGGAACCAGTATCATGAAAAGCATGGTCGCTATTGCAAAGAGTGATCTTGCCCCCGTTTCACCGGACACTCAGGCGGTTGCGGTTTGAGCTGCGATGAACTCGCGTGGTGAGCGCATCTTCAGCCCCGAGTGCGGGTGGTTTTCATTGTAGTCTTCGAACCACCCGGCAATCAATCCAAGGACGGTGACGGCGTCTGGCAGCGGCGTGACATTCACGTAATCCCGCTTCAGGGTGTTGACGAATGCCTCTGATATTCCATTGCTCTGGGGGCTTTTCACCGGCGTATAGCAGGGTTTCAGGCCCAGCTGGCGGGCGAAGATGCGTGTGTCCTTGGCGATGTAGGGCGAGCCATTGTCGCTGAGCATCTCGACCTGGTGCGGCGCGCGGTGGCCGCCGAACCGCGCCTCCACCGCCGCCAGCATCATGTCTCGCACGTCGGAGCCACTGATGCCCGCGTTCACCACGACGCACGAGGCGATGATTTCTCGGTCGTGGGCGTCGATGATGAATGCGCCACGAATGATGTCGCCGTTCCAGCAGGTGAACTCGTAGCCGTCGGAGCACCAGCGCAGGTTAGAGCGCATGGTCACGACCTTGCCGTTGTGCGTGCGATCGGGCCGTTCGGTGTAGCGCCGCGCCAACAGCAGGTTCTGAGCTTGCATGATCCGGTAGACGCGTTTGTGGTTAACAGGCGCTGCGCCCGCGGTGCGTAATTGCCGGTTCAGGATGGCCGTGATGCGACGATACCCGTAGGTCGGTCGCGCCCCCACCAGCGCGGTGATGAGCGGCACCACCGCCGCATCTTGCGCTTTGTGATAGCGCCGACGCGGCTTCGCGCTTCCTGTCACCCGGGCGTGCAGGTTCGATCTGGAGACGCCCAGGGTCTCGGCCACGACGCTCATCGGGAACCGTCCTTCGGCTGCGACTGCGCAAGCCACGTCAGTTTTTTTGAGCGTGACTTGTCGAGCGCCTCCTTCAGGATCTCGACTTCGAGGGTCTTGCGTCCCAGTTGGCGCTCCAGCTCGCGAATGCGATCCTCCATCTGCCGGACAGCGCGATTGCTTGTGACGTCATCGTCTCCTGACACGGCCACGGCTCCCCCTTCCAGCATTAGACGCCGCCAACGATACAACAGGTTGGGCGCCACGCCATTCCGGCGCGCAACGACCGAGATGCTGGCGGTCTCGTCCAACGTTTCCTCCACAATCCGCAGCTTCTCGGACAATGGCCAGCGACGTCGGCGGCCGCCATCGGTGATGATTTCATAGTCAGACATAAGCACGTGCTTAGGGCTATCCCTAAGCCTCCATGGTTATGCCTGAGTGTCCGGTCGAAAGGGGGGCCAGTTCAAAGAGCTCGTCATCTTCACTCCTAAGGATGAACTTGAAGTTTACATTTTGGAGCTGGGATGGAGAGAAATTCACCGTGCCTACCGGGCAGGGAAAGCCTTCAACTTGAAAGCTGTCGGCGTCCACGATGAAAACTTCGCTCCCATCGCCATGGACCAAGACGTTCATTGGGTTGATATCACCTACCAAAACGTTGAGAGAGTGCAAATATTGCAGATGTTCTAGGAATGCGATGCAGATGTTAACGAGGTTCTCTCGTTGCCAGTTCGGGAATCTTTCTAAAAGGAGGGGCTTCACGAACACGGATTTCTGGAGTGGATACCCATGGGCTCGCTGCATCACGTACCCTATAGCACACTTATCCAAAGAGTATACCAGCTGTTCAGGCCAGCACACGTCCTTACGGGAAACCGCTCGTGATGCCATCAGATCAAGCTTCGCAATGCGATTGGCTGTCAGTTGGTCCGCGTGGTAGATCTTCGCTACTCGGCTGTCGCCGACGAGTTCAAAGACTTGCCCTTCACCTCCGGCGCCAATTTGGCGTCCAAGTTCAACGGACTGGCGGTTTGAGCCAATCATGATGTGATCGCCCTCGGCCGGGATAGTTCCCGGCTGGGTAGCGAGGCCTCGCTGTTCTGTAATTGATGACGCACGTTTGAATGGCCGGACTTTCGGCGCAGTTTGAGGCTTTGCGGAGTAAGGTTTTTGCGCCCTCTTTGATATCGGCGCCCAGACGACGGCGCGGATCCCATCGAGGTCTGCTAGGGTCTTGTTTCCGCCATCCTCTGTAACCAGAATAAGGTCATAATCCCTAGCGACCTCTCGGATTTTTGCATCATTAGAGGTGTTTGTCCGATAATTGCTGCGAGTGATTACGAAGAGTGGCGCACTGTCAAACTCGTATTTGTAAAGAGTGTCTCCATCTTGGAGGGCCTTACCGCAGGGCAATGCATCTAACGTACTGGGGGTTTGGTGCTTCAACTTGCGAAAAATCAAGCTCGCATTCTTAGCTGCAGAGATATTGGGGTTCTTTTTGTTGTAGTCAATTTCCTCGAATACGGTGTTGGTGAGTACTGGAAAGCCGATTTGTGCCGCGCGGACAACTACGTCAGGATCTGAAAGGAGAACACAGGTATCGATTATCGCACATTCTTTATTCGTCACTAGGAGAAGCCCTCTACAATTGCAGAAAAAGTGTAAGAAGTAATCGCGCTTTCCATGGCGACGGGACGTGTGGGAACGTTACTTTCTGAAGTATGATGTCGCAACCGCTTTAGCGCCTGTCGCGGTCCATCAGGCCATTCGGCTATCCTAGGTCACGCCGATCGCGGCCTCTGAGCATACACTTGTTTGAGCAAGCCAGTTTCTACACAGTACTTTGTCGCTTCCTGCCACTAAACTGCACGGCGAGGCGTCTTATGCTGATCCCAGATAAGGCTTTCAGTCAATCAAACACCTTTTCCAGCTGCTCGGCCCACGGCAGTTCCGCCACACCGCAGAGGTCGAAGATCGACAGCACCGTGGGCTCGCGCCGCAGGACCAGCCGCTCCAGTACCGATGGTGCGAGCCATGCCAGCCGGATCAAGCGGCTGACATAGCGGTCGGAGATGCCTTCCTCTCTGGCCAGATCGGCGATGGTGGTGACGTCACCGCGCTCGAGCCTGTGCCGCCATGCCCACGCGCGACCGATAGCGCGTAATAGCCGGGCATCTTGGCCGCGATCCATGGCCACCTCGATTTCCTTGGGCGGCAGGATGCGGGGGCGGCCGCCGCGATTGCGCAGGGTGAGCGGGATGTGGACGCGAAGGGTTTCTTGCTCTGCCATCACGCCACCTCCGGCTTGGACGGGGCCATCAGCGCGGCAATCGCGCCCAAGCCCTCATGGCGCAAGTCGACCGCCAATCCGGCCTCGCTGGCGGTGACCCGCGCCACCAGAAGCCTGACCACGCGCGCCTGTTCGGCCGGGATCAGCGCGTTCCACATGTCGTCGAACTGGATGAGCGAGGCGCTGATGTCCGTCTCGCCAAGGTCTGGCCGGTCCTTGCGCAGGGTCCGTGACACCCGCGCGGCGACCTCTGGCGTGCGCAGCAGACGGCGGATTTCGCCGACCACGGCATCCTCGACCATGCCACCCGGCAGCCGCTGCGGTCCGCGCAACTCGGCCCTGGGCCGTTTCTTGATCACGTCCATCGAAACGTAATAACGATAGCGGCGCGTGCCTTTTTGGGTGTGATGCGGGGTCATCGCCACGCCGGTCTCGGTGAAGATCAACCCGCGCAGCAGCGCCGGTGAGGGTTCCTTAGCCACGGCCTTCCTAAGATACCGGTTGTTCGCGATCACCTCATGCACCTCGTCCCAGAGCGTCTCGTCGATGATCGCGTCGTGCTCGCCGGGATAGGCGTTGCCCTTGTGAACCGCGAGGCCGCGATAGACCTTGTTGTGCAGGGTCTTGAGCAGCGAGGTCTTGTCGTAGGGTCTGCCGGTCTTGGTCAGGATCGCACGCGCATCTAACTCGCGGACCACCTGCGCCGTGGAACTTGAGCGCGCGTAGAGCGTGAAGATCGTCCGCACCGTTTCGGCCTCAGCCGGATCCACGATCAGCTTGCGGTCTTTCACGTTGTAGCCGAGCGGCACCGGCCCACCCATCCAGATGCCCTTCTTGCGCGACGCGGCGACCTTGTCGCGGATCCGCTCGCCGATGACTTCGCGCTCGAATTGGGCGAAGCTGAGCAAGATGTTCAGCGTCAGCCGCCCCATCGACGTGGTGGTGTTGAAGGACTGCGTGACGGACACAAAGGTGACGCCATGTCTGTCGAAAATCTCGACCAGCTTTGAGAAATCCATCAGCGCGCGGCTGAGGCGGTCGATCTTGTAGACCACGACGATGTCGATCAGCCCGTCCTCGATATCGGCGATCAGATCCTTCAGCGCGGGCCTCTCCAGCGTGCCGCCGGAGAAGCCGCCGTCATCGTAGCGGTCGCGCAAGCAGACCCAACCCTCGGCCTTCTGGCTGGCGATATAGGCATCGCAAGCCTCCCGCTGGGCGTCGAGGCTGTTGAACTCCATGTCGAGCCCTTCCTCGCTCGATTTGCGGGTGTAGATGGCGCAGCGCAGGCGGCGGGGCGGTTGACCACCGTGACTACGCGCAGGTCATGGGCCAGGCACCGTCGCTGGGCCAACAGTCGCCAGCCGCCAATACCGCACCCGCTCCGCAACCTGCCGCCGCACCTGTGCCGGGTCGCCCGGCATGGGCGCAGTAAGGGGCCGCGCCATGCGCCTTCGTCCGCGCCAGAGCCTCTTCGTGGAGCGCAGCCTCGCTGCGCTCTGCGATCATGGCAACACGCTCAGCATCGCATCGACCGGTTTCGGCAAGACCATCGCGCTGTCCGCCGTTGTTGCGCGCTCCATCGAGGGCAGCGAGGCCAAGGCGTGCATCCTCGCCCATCGCGATGAGCTGACATCGCAGAACCGAACCAAGTTCGGCCGGGTGGCGCCGGAGATCACGACCTCGGTCGTCGATGCCGGGAGCAAGGATTGGGCCGGTCAGGCAACCTTCGCCATGGTGCCGACGCTATCGCGTCCCGCCAATCTCAAAGCTATGCCCGCGCTCGATCTGCTGGTGATTGACGAAGCGCACCACGCGGTCGCCGACAGCTATCGACGGATCATCGACCACGCGCGCAGCGCCAATCCAGATTGCCGGATCTTCGGCGTCACCGCTACGCCGAACCGGGGCGACCGCAAGGGTCTGCGCGAGATTTTCGACAATGTGGGCGACCAGGTCAGGCTGGGTGAGCTGATTGCCTCGGGCCATCTCGTCCCGCCTCGCACCTTCATCATCGACGTCGGCGTGCAGGACGAACTGCGCGCGGTGCGCAAGACCCTGTCGGATTTCGACATGAACGAGGTGGCGGGCATCATGGACCGTGCCCCGGTCACGGATGAGGTGATCCGTCACTGGACGGAGAAGGCAGGGGATCGCCCGACCGTCGCATTCTGCTCCACCGTTGCTCACGCAGAGAACGTCGCCGCGGCCTTCAATGATGCGGATATCGCGGCCGCTGTCATCCATGGGGATCTTGAAAGGGCAACCCGGCGCAGGATCCTGGCCGCCTACGCGTCAGGCGAGATCCGGGTGATCGTCAACGTCGCCGTCCTCACGGAAGGCTGGGACCATCCGCCCACGTCATGCGTCGTGCTGCTGCGACCCTCGTCCTACAAATCCACCATGATCCAGATGATCGGGCGTGGTCTGCGCACGGTCGATCCCGAGGAATATCCAGGCGTCGTCAAGTCCGACTGCATCGTGCTGGATTTCGGGGCGTCGAGCCTCACGCACGGCACGCTGGAACAGGAGGTCGACCTGGACGGCCGCGATCCGGAGCCCGGACCAGCCCCGAGCAAGACTTGCCCGGAATGCGAGGCGGAGATCCCGCTCGCCGTCACCGAATGCCCATTCTGCGGAGCGGACCTGTCACGGGAGATTTCGGCGCCGATCGACAGTTTCATCATGTCCGAGATCGACCTTCTGAAACGCTCCAGCTTCGCGTGGGTCGACCTCTTCGGCGACGATGCGGCGCTGATGGCCAACGGGTTCAACGCCTGGGGCGGGATATTCTTCCTCGAGGGCCGTTGGCACGCTGTCGGTGGCGGCAAAGGTCACGCGTCCCGGCTGCTTGGTGTGGGCGAACGTGCGGTTTGTCTCGCGCAGGCCGATGACTGGCTGAACACCCACGAAACGGACGAGAGCGCCTTCAAATCGAAGGGATGGCTGAAACAGGCCGCGACCGAAAAGCAGCTGCAATACCTGCCGCCCGAGTGTCGCCATGACTTCGGTCTGACCCGCTACCGAGCTTCTGCGCTGATGACCTTCAAATTCAATAAGCGCGAGATCCGCCAGCTGGTCGGCCGGGCTGCCCCGTCCCTCGGGAGGGCCGCGTGAGCCATGTCGCGGAAATCGCATCCGCGCCCACATCGGCTTCGGATTGCCCGGAGCGTATTCGGCTCTCGCACCCGCGCCTCAGGCCTTGTGCCGTCTGCCTGCGCCCCGCGCGCGGCTTCGGTTTCTTCAACCCCAACAAACCCCGCCCCCGCGAACACCAATGGTTCTGCTCGATGCGCTGCCAGGCGTTCTTCGCGGCCCGCCACCGGAAAGGACTGACCATGCAGGGAACCACTTACGAAGAACGTCACGCCATAGCGCTGGTGATGAAGCGGCTCGGTAAGACCATGGACGAGATCGGCTGGGACAAGCGGCTGCGGGATCTGGATGCGACAGAGGTCACCGCGCTGATCGAGGAGGTCCTGGAGGGCTACGGCACGGAGATGTCTCGCATCGCCGCCGCCGAAGAGGTGCCGTTCTGATGCTGGATTTCAACCCACGCCCCTCCGTGGCCGAGCGGATCAACACACTGGTTGACGCAGCCCTCATTGCCGAGCGCGAGGCCACGCTGCCTCGGACCTATCTCGGCGCATCCCGCCTGGGTCATGCTTGCGAACGCGCGCTTCAGTTCGAGTTTGCCGGTGCGCCGAAGGATGAGGGTGCCGACTTCGGCGGGCAGACGCTGCGGATCTTCGCGATTGGTCATCAACTCGAGGATCTGGCAATCCGCTGGCTGCGCGCGGCCGGGATCGACCTGGTGACCCAAAAACGCGATGGCGGCCAGTTTGGGTTCGAAGTCGCGGGCGGTCGCATCCGGGGCCATGTTGACGGGATCATCGCTGATGCCCCGGCGGCACTTGGTCTGCGCGTGCCCGCGCTCTGGGAATGCAAGACGATGAACGCGAAGAACTGGCGCGCCTGCGTCAAGGACGGGGTCGCGGTCTCCAAGCCCGCCTATGCTGCCCAGATCGCGACCTACCAGGCCTACATGGAACCCTCGGTGCCTGGGATATCGTCGGCTCCTGCGCTGTTTACGGCGATCAACAAGGACACGGCCGAGCTGCACCATGAGTTCGTCCCCTTCGATGCCGATCTGGCGCAGCGCATGTCCGATCGCGCAGTGCGGATCCTGCAGGCCACAGACGCAGGTGAACTGCTGCCGCGCATCGCCGCCAACCGGGATTTCTTCGAATGCAGGTTCTGCGCCCATGCCGAGCGGTGTTGGGGGCTGGCTGCGTGACCGACGACCCCACCGATCCATCAGATCCCGACCAGGACAAACCCATGCGCGACGACACAACGCCAGATACACCCAAGGAAAACATCCTGCATTTCAATCCGTGGCGTGATTTCAACGACGCCGCTCCGCAGGTCGACGTGTTCGACGACGAGCCCGATCCCCAACAGATCGCCCAGTTCATGCAAGTCGTCTTCGGCTATTGCGACGGTCTGATCCCGGTCCGCAGTTTCATCGACAAGGGTCAGGGCATCGATGGCCGCCCGCACAACATTTGGCTCGAGGCGGATCAGGCCGCGCCCGAAAAGATGGCGACCTTCGCCACATGGGCGTCGCGTGAGGGCGCGGCGGTCTACGTCATCCCCGGCACCGTGGCCGCGCCCGGTCAGGCCAAGGCCGCCGAAATCCTGCAGATGCAGACCGTGGTCGTTGACCTCGACACCGGCGATATCGCCGCCAAGCGCTCGCATCTGGAGCGTCACCTCGGCGCGCCGACCATGGTGGTGGAAAGCGGCGGCGTGACACCGAAGGGTCAGCGCAAAGCCCATGTCTGGTGGACGCTGACCGAACCCGCCGAGGGTGACGACATTTCCCGCGTCTGTCGTCTGCGCGGCGACATTGCCGCCAAGGTTGGCGGCGACATGCATTTCCGCTCCGCCCACCAGCCGATCCGGGTGGCGGGCAGCGTTTATTACAAGAACAGCCTCAAGACGCAGGTTCGGATCTGCGCCTCGCTGTGGGTGCGGGCATTGCGCGCGTAGGGGATGAGGGCAGAGGCCGGGACGTGCCGGATCGCCGAGGCGCCGATCGGCACGCTCTCGCTCTTCGGTTCTGCTGATGACTTTGCCGCCATGACCCCGCCCTGTGCAATACGATCTGTGTTAATGGCAGTGTATCAGATCCATCAAGTGGTTGTAATATAGACAATAAACGACATTCTGCGACATAGGCCGCCAGCATGGATGGGGAGCGGTCAGATCGTTGACGCTGGTTCAAACGCACTTGGCGCAAGAACCCGGCGCCAAAGAAGACCGTGAGACCCATCGCGCCATTTATCCCGCCATTGTGCCTCATGCGGCAACAGAGCGAGTCTTCGCCGCGCATTGTGCAAAGGGCTGAGATGCGGGACTTAGTGAGCTTTTGCTGCAAGCGCACGAACGGCTGCGTTTCAGTGGTTTTCAGACCTGCGCAATGGATTGCACATGACTTTTACGCCTCGAGCGGTTGCGACCTTGATCCAGTGAGACAGAGCGCGCGCTTCAGGGCAGCGGACCTCGGCTATGATCAGGTATCATTCTCAGTGCAAAAACAGCCAGCATCGCCGCCGCAAAAAGGTATATTGAGGGAGCAATCGCGATGCCCGTCACGGCAATCATGCTGGTCGCGATCAGCGGCGTGAGACCACCGAAAACTCCAAGACCGACATTAAATGCAACCGAATACCCCGAGAGGCGGTCGCTCTCTGGGAACATTTCCACAAACAGAGCCGGTGCCGATCCAAGCGGGACAGACAGGAGCGCGAAGGTCACAAAGTGCAAGGCTAGAACAGCGCCAAGCGCACCGTGAGAATTGACCACCCAAAGGCTGAGCGGCACGGACACGCAGGCCATTGCAAGCAGCGCCAATCCGATGAGTGTACGTCTCGGCAAAAATCGATCCCCCACAAAAGCGCCAAGAGGCATCAGCGGGATGACCATGATGGTCATGAGCGTGTTGATTGTCAGCGCCTCGGCGCGCTCCATAAAGCCTTGTGCCGCCAGCCATTCGGGAAGGTAAACGAAGACGATGTAATAACACGTGCCGTAGGAGGATGCGAAGGCCAGCGCCAGCAGGGTGGCGCGCCGGTCGGTTGTGAAGGCCTGCAAGAGGGGCGATGTGTCGTCGCGCTGGCTGTCATGGGCCTGAAACCGTTCTGAGTTTTGCAACGTGCTGCGGATCAGAATGGCGGACACGCCCAGCACGGCTCCTCCGAGGAATGGCAGTCGCCACGCCCAATCCGAAACAGCCTGTGCATCGAAAAGGTTGGTTACGGCTGCGGCTGCAGCCACCCCCAACAGAGATCCCGACATAGAACCGATATTGGCCCAACTGCCTGTTAGCCCCCGTTTGTTCTGGGGCGCGGTCTCCACCAGATACGTGACAGAAGACGAAAATTCGCCCCCCACCGAAAGCCCCTGTATGAGACGCACCGCCACGAGCAGAATGGGCGCAAGAACGCCCACCTGCTCATACGTCGGAAGCAGGCCCAAAAGCAGCGTGGGCAAGGCCATGATCGTGACAGAGATCTGCATGGTGCGCGCCCGTCCATAGCGATCCCCGAACCATCCGAAGACAGCCGCTCCAAGCGGGCGCATCATAAAACCAGCCGCAAAGATGCCATAGGTGGCGATCAGCCCCGCCACGGCGTTCTCGGAGGGGAAAAAGATCGGCGCAATGACCCCGGCCAGATAGCCGTAAAGCGCAAAGTCGTACCATTCCACGACATTGCCGATATATCCCGCCATGATCCGGTGACGGAGTGACGGTGGTTTGGGCTGTACGTCTGCCATACGCGTGCTGCCTCGCTGTTTGTGGTTGGGGGCGAAATCTTCAGCCCTTAAGCCAAGTCATCGCGGCATCTTCCTGATCTGGCCCAAAGAATTCCGTCGGTCCACGGAGCTTATCCAAGATGCGCTCGCCAAGTTTTTGCCAGCTCTTGTCGCTGATCATCGCGACCCTGTCCCATGCCTGATAGACATCACGCACCAAAGCGAGGTGTTTTGGGATGGCGGACAGACTTTGCCAGCCGTCAAATTCCCGCAGATCCAGCAAAAGCCGCGGGGTTTCGGTGCGATCCAAGAACGCCATAAGGTCGCGCTCTTCCTCAGTGTAAGCGGCAGGGTCGAGCTTGCCGCGCAGTTGCACATGCAGGATGCCACCGCCGAGATCCGTTTGATGGATCGTGCCAAGAGATTCCTGCAACCAGCGCCGCGCATCATCCTCTTGCCCAAGTGGGAAAACCTCAACAGCGCCGGGCATTATCCAGCCCACAGCCTTGATACCCGTACGAATCCATCCTTCATCCGTTACAACGCAAAGGCGGTCGAAGCCCGTCCAATGCCCAAAGCCGAAAGCGGCATCGTCAAAAAGCGCACCAACCGAGTAGCGAACATCTGAGCTAAAGATAACGATCACCCGAATGCGGTCATCCTGTTCAATTGCACGATCCAGAGCTAGGATCAGAACATCTTTGTAATCAGCATCGGTAACCTCACCGGACACATGAACCTCATAGGCGCCCTCTTGGGCCAGAGTTTTGATTTTTATCATGTTTCATCTCCTTCTGTGTTTCGGCAAATATGCCCAAGCCTAAATATTCTCTGAACCAGACTGATCATGAAATATAATGGTACAATCCCACAGCCGAGGCGCTTATTACCAATAATGCGTCGCCGTGCATGGGTTTGGCCAAGTCTGCCAAAGTGGTTGGCGGCTCTGACTGCCTTTTGCCCGGCGACCCAGCCTGCCAGGGCGGCATCGCCCAAGCTATCACCCGATCTGAGGACCAATGCCTGTGTAGGTGAGGCATCTGAGCGTCGTCATCGCTGGTCTTTGGCGCTGTTTGCTCAAGCGTTGCTTGCCTGTGTGAAGCTTCACTCGCGCAGCGTCGAGTTGGAGCAGCGCCCGCCTGCGTTCATCGAAAAGGCGGCGCATCTGTGAGCCAAGGCTACCTATTGTCCATGATTTGGTTTGGCTTTCAGCAGGAAACCAGGTTTTCATTTCGCGCTGCGCCAAATTCCATGTTCGGTCCGCTGCTAAAATAACGTTGGTACATGATCAGCAAAACACGGCGCCGCGTTGCAAGACTGGTATGCATTTGTCATCTCCCTCCATTTATCATTTTACTGCGTGCTATTGGTGTCTTTGGGCTGTCCCGCAGACGATCGCGCGTGCGCATTGGCGTGGTGAAGTAGGATCTCCGTCCGTATGATCCTCACGCGTCGCACCCTCCCGTAGCCGGTAAGTCGGAGGCCCAGGCGAGGATTTTATCAGCCGATATCGCTCCGGACTGCCGCTTGATTTCACGTCCGCCGCCAAAGGCAATCAAAAGTGGAATTCCGCGGATCTTGTACCGGTCACCTGCTTGCGGAAAGGCCTGAGTGTCCAGATTTGCACAGCGGACGGTACCTGTAAGCGCCTTGGACGCCTTTGCATATTCTGGTGCCATCATCTTGCAGGGACCGCACCAATTAGCCCAAAAATCCACGATAAGCGGAAGGCTGTCTATCCGCGTGGCTTTCAGCAGAACATCAAATGAGACGTCGGTTGGCTCTGTCTTGATCAGGGCAGTGCCGCAAACCGCGCATTTAGGTCCTGCAGCGAGCTTTTCTTGGGGGATTCGGTTGCCTTGACCGCATGCCAGACACACAAGATTAAAATTCATCGCAGCCTCCCCGCTGATGGCTCTCGAAACTCATGATAGCACAGTCGGCAGCCCCACATGAGTGATCCATATCAATAGCTTTTTGCATGACCGGCCCTTGCCTGCGATTGACCTGAGGACAAATGGCCGAGCGCCTCACTTGTTTCAGCGACGCACGAAGTTGCATATCGCAGGCTGTTTATCCGATGATGAATTTCTGTAGCAATTGAGCACTGGCCAGTGTTGCCCTTAATTCTGAAAGCAGACATTCTATCAAATTGCAGCATCAGTCACTCAGGGCTCTATCCAGGTGGCGTTGATTGCCGGGTCGATCCGCGAGTTCGGCTTCAACAACCCGGTGCTGGTGGATGGGGAGCACGGCATTATCGCTGGACACGGCCGGGTGCTGGCGGCGCAGAAGCTGGGGTTTGCGACGGTTCCGGTGATCGAACTGGCGCATCTGAGCGAGGCGCAGAAACGGGCCTATGTCCTCGCCGACAACCGGTTGGCCGAGCAGGCGGGCTGGGACCGGGAGTTGCTGGGGCTGGAGCTGGCAGACCTGTCGGAGTTGGGATTCGATCTGGCCGATATCGGTTTTGAAGGGGCGGAGCTGGATGCGCTGCTGGCCCATGGCGCGGCTGATCCGAAGGAGGAAGCGACGCCCGAAGTCCCTGACGCACCGGTCTCGCGACCGGGCGATCTCTGGCAGTTGGGCGCGCACCGCCTGATGTGTGGCGACGCCACGGACGCGGCAGCTGTCAAACTGCTTCTCAATGGCGTCACGCCGCATCTCATGGTCACCGACCCGCCCTACGGGGTGAGCTACGATCCCGACTGGCGCAACAGGACGGGCGCCTCGGAGACCAGGCGCACGGGCAAGGTGCTGAACGACGACCGCGCGGACTGGCGTGAAGCCTGGGCGCTGTTTCCGGGTGATGTGGCTTATGTGTGGCACGGCGCGCTGCATGCAGGCACCGTGGCCGGGAGCCTTGAGGCCAGCGGGTTCGACATCCGCAGCCAGATCATCTGGGCCAAGGAGCGGCTGGTGCTGAGCCGGGGCCACTATCACTGGCAGCACGAGCCTTGCTGGTACGCGGTGCGGGGCAGGGGTCATTGGGCCGGAGATCGCACGCAGACGACGCTCTGGAGCATTCCGAACCGGGATCAGGGCGCGGCAACGGTGCATGGCACGCAAAAGCCGGTGGAGTGCATGCGCCGCCCGATGCTGAACAATTCCAGCCAGGGACAGGCGGTGTATGAGCCCTTCTCGGGCTCGGGCACGACGCTCATCGCGGCCGAGAGCTGCGGGCGGGTCTGCCATGCCATGGAGCTTGATCCGGCCTATGTCGATCTCGCGGTGATGCGCTGGCAGGCATTCACCGGCATGCAGGCACGTCTCGCGGAAACCGGTGTCTCCTTTGCGGACGCATCGGACGAGAGGGTGGCGCCATGAGACAGACCAGAGCCCTGTCGGCTGTAGAGGCGGTCTACACCGACAGAGAGGGCAACCGTTGCGAGCGGACGCTCGATGGCACCGGAGGGGCAGGGACTGACGGTGAACGTGACATTAAAACAATAGGATAGAGGCGAGATAGCCGGATTGGAGCGTTCCAATCCGGCGCGAGTTCGCGTACACATCTGCCAAACCCACGTCAGGCAGGTTTGTACATGGTCAGCAACGATGCCCTGAAATTACGTCAATCCGATGATCAATGCGCAAATGCAGAAAAACGCAACAGAGTACAGGCGTCTGCGACGGTGCCGCAATTCTTCCTGAGATGGTGGATCGAGTATGAATTCGGGCTGAGCTCGATCATGCTTCCAATACAGCACAGACGCGGGCGGTGCCGTCTTGGCTATGTGACTGATCTGTACGTTCATCGAAGCAAGCTCCTTTTGTTCGGCATTTCCGACTTCTTAGTGGAGACGACTTGGAAGTGCTTCCCAAAACTGGTGCGGAAACAATGTGTTGACACCACATTTTGGTCAGGATTGATGATCTGGCACCTTCCACAGTCGGCAGTAGCCCAATGATAACTTCGGCTACGAAGCTCGTTGCCTACGAGCGGGTCTCCACCGCCCGGCAGGGGCGGTCAGGTCTTGGTCTCGAGGCTCAGCGGAAAGCCATCGGTGATTTTGCCACCTCCCGAGCGGCGGACGTCATCGGCCGGTTCACGGAAGTGGAAAGCGGCGGCAAGGATGCCCGCCCCGAACTGGCCAAGGCGCTGCACCTGGCAAAGCTTACCGGTGCCACGCTGGTCATCGCCAAGCTGGACCGGCTGAGCCGCAACGCCGTCTTTCTGCTGACCCTGCGCGACAGCGGCGTGCGCTTCCTTGCGGTGGACATGCCCGAGGCAAATGATCTGACCGTCGGCATCATGGCGCTCGTGGCCCAGCAGGAGCGTGAGGCGATCTCGCGGCGCACGAAGGAGGCGCTGGCGGCCGCCAAGGCGCGTGGTGTCAAGCTTGGCAATCCAAACGGGGCTTCGGCGCTGAAGGCTGCCGGCAAGGGGGGCGCGGCGCTCAGAGCGGCGGTCAGGACGAACGCAGACCAATTTGCCGCTGACCTGGCTCCTCTGCTCGCCGACATTGAGGCATTTGGATACACGACCCTTCGCGCCATCGCCGCCGAACTCAACATCCGCGGTATCCAGACCCGCCGCGGCGGATTGTGGCACGTGTCGAATGTTCGGAATCTGATCCGGCGTCTTGAGACGATAAAGCCAAGAAACACGTTGTGAGGTCTCGTCAGGATATCAGCCGCCGTTGTAACCGTGCGTCCGGTAGCGCGCACATATCGGACCGCCCAACTCGATACCGGTTGCGGGCAATTCGACGGTAAAGCCACTCCCGCAATATTTTTTGGCAGGACGCGCATAACGGTCGCCAGCCGCCCGATGCCGCCCAACCGTTCGCCGATCCGGATAATCGCCTCCATCCCGGACCAAGCGTGCCCGTCCTCCACAAGCATGCGTGTTCGAGAGCAGCGTCCAGATCAACTTCCACGCTATCGACCAACTCGGCGACCTAGCGGATCACGTCACCGCCGAAGGGCTTCAGGCGCTGCGGTTGGGAACCTCGTTCAGGGTTCTCATTTTCCGAAGCGCCGGCCCCATCGACAGCAGGCCGCGCTCGGTGCCAGTTCAAATGATGGCCTCGATACCCTTCCATTGAGCAGTCTCGCGGAGAGGCCGCCCTCGTGGCGCCGACATTGAGGAACTGGGCGAATACGGCTGGCTCATTCGAGCCTTCGCCCTGATATTCTTGCTCCTGGCGGCAGTGGACGACCGTTGCTCCGGCACGCGAACGGTATTGAGCCGTGCCGTCGACGGTCTTGGCCCAGCCGCGCAAAAATTGACTTTCGCGGGAAAAACTGTTCTTGATCTTGGAGAGTTCCGCCTTGGACGGGGCGGGACTGCTCGGGGGAAACCAATGTATTGGGAGATATCCTCAAAGATTTCAAACGAAAACGCCGACCTCGCGGCCTCAGTGGCCGAGGCACTGGCGCTGATGCCCGACGGAGTCATCGGAAGCGATGCGATCGGAACGATCCTGTTCTTCAGCCCGGCCGCCGAACGCCTCTTCGGCTACACCGCGCAAGAGGTAATCGGCCGCGATATCGGCCTGCTTCTTCCCGAGCAATTTCGGGGGCCTCACGAAGCTATTGTTGCCGATTTCGGAGAGGCCGAGGGCGATGAGCAGCGGCCGATGGCGAAACGCGCGGAAGTGTGGGGCCTGCACAAGGACGGCAGTGAATTTCCAGCGGAGGTCTCGCTTTCACGCCAAAGACGCGGGCAGCGGACCATTCTGACCGCCGTGGTGCGGGACGTCACCGAGCTCCGGCAACTCGAGCGACAATTGCGGAAGCGCAGCGCCCGACTGGAGGAAAACGAACGCCGGCTTCGTCTTGCACTTGACTGCGGGCAGCTGGGTACGTGGAACTGGGACCCGGTAACGGGTCGGCTGCAAGTCGATGTTGTTGCCCAGAACCTCCTCGGGCTCGACGGCGATGGAAACATGGATCTACAAAGTTTGATCACTATTGCTGTCGCCGACGACACTTCCGCACTCGAGGAGGCATTCGAGCGGGCCTCGCAAGGTGCCGTTTTCCAATGCGAGTTCGGCATGCGCCTAGCCGATGGAACAAGACGAGACATCGCGCTCGTCGGCGCCAGTCCGCTGAATTGCGGGCCGGGCGATAGCGTTTTCGGCGTGGCGCGGGACGTCACCCGCAGACGGGCGGGCGAGCAGCAACGCGATTTTCTCTTCGGCGAGCTCAATCACCGGATCGCCAACCTGATGTCCGTGGTCCAATCCGTGATCCGCCTCACGGCGCAACATCACGACACCGCCCAAGGTCTGCGGCAGGCCTTGCAGCACAGATTGAGCGCGGTCGCCGAGCGGCACCAGCTTCTCAATCAGGAGGGATGGACGTCGGTCGGGCTGGACTCCCTGCTGAGTGCCGAACTTCGCCCCTATGCGGCCCCGGACGGGAGTAATCTCGATTTGAAAGGTCCGCCCCTTCGCATCTCCGCGATGGCCGCGACCTCACTCGGCCTCGTCCTACACGAATTCGCGACCAACTCCGCCAAATATGGCGCCCTGAGTTTGCCATCGGGCCTTCTCGCGGTCACTTGGCAGGCTGACTTGGACAGGGATACCCTGAATATCACGTGGATCGAGCGCGGGGGTCCTGAGGTTACCCCGCCGCAGCGCAAGGGCTTCGGCAGCAGCCTCATTGAGCGTGTGTTGTTGTCCCAGTTCGATGGCGACCTGAACGCCACATATCCCAGCACCGGCTTCGAAGCGCACATCCGCCTTCCGCTCGGCAAACTTCAAGAATGAGGATAGTGTCCCACCGAATGGTGTAAGAGCGCCGACCTTCGGTAAGGTCCAAGCCTAATCAGGACGCCACAGCTGGCAACCTGACGTTGGGATTGTCGTTCACGCGGGCGAGGGTTTCAAGGCTCATGTATCGGCGCGCGACAGTCCATTCATCGTTGGTCTCGAGCATGATCGCTCCGACGAGCCGGATAATGGCGTCGTCGTTTGGGAAGATGCCGATGACATCGGTGCGCCGCTTGATCTCGCGGTTCACCCGTTCCAGCGGATTCGTGGACGCGATCTGGGGCCAGTGCTCGCGGGGGAAGTCCATGTAGGCGAGCACGTCGTCGCGCGAGGCGTCCATAAAGATGCCGAGCTTGTCCTGCTTTTCGCGCAGGGCATCCGCAACGGTGTCCCACTGAGCCTCGGCATCGGCCTTGCTTTCCTGAGCGAAGATGGTCTTGAGCATCGCCGCCACCGCCGTGCGTTGCTTGGCCGGGGCATGGGCGAGCGCGTTGCGCATCCAGTGAACGCGACAGCGCTGATGCGTGGCATTGAACACCCGCCGCGCTGCGGCCCGCAGGCCTTTGTGATCGTCGGCGATCACCAGCTTCACGCCGCGCAGGCCGCGGTCAGCGAGAGACCGCAGGAAGTCGGTCCAGAAGGTTTCGGCCTCGGAGGGGCCGGTTGCGACACCCAGCACCTCACGCTTGCCATCCTCGTTGACCGCGACAGCTATTATCACGGCGCGGCTCACGATCCGGCCGCCCTCGCGCACCTTCACATAGGTCGCATCCAGCCAGAGATAGGGCCAGACGCCCTCCAGCGGCCGGCCCAGGAACGCACTCACCCGCTCATCAATATCGGCGCAAAGCCGGCTGACCTGGCTTTTTGACATGCCGCCCGCGCCCATGGCCTTCACCAGATCGTCCACAGAGCGGGTCGAGACGCCGTGGACATAAGCCTCCTGGATAACGGCCACGAGGGCCTTCTCGGCCGTGCGGCGCGGCTCCAGGAAGCTGGGAAGATAGCTCCCCTTTCTCAGCTTCGGGATCTCCAGCGCGATCCGGCCAGCACGGGTGTCCCAGTCGCGGTCGCGGTAACCGTTGCGCTGCACTTCCCGCAACGGCGAGCGCGTCCCCTTGGCCGCGCCCGTCCGCGCCTCGACCTCCGCCTCCATGATCCGTTCGGCGGCGAAGGCCAACATCTCGCGCACAAGATCGCCATCGGCCTGCTGTTCAACCAGCTCAAGCAGTGTCATTCTCTCATCGGTCATCGTCATCTCCGTCCTTGGTTTCGAGTGTTGCAACCCAAACCTTTGCCGAAGATCGACGGTGGCCGCCAGCGTCACCACCGGCCGCGCGCTGCGCTACGCCGGGGGCTCCGCGCGCGGCCTCTTACACCAAGCGTTGGGACACGGCCAGAATGAGCTTGGCCCGGCAGAAGACGAACGTTCGCTCACGGTAGCGGAACCTCGAACTTGCGCCCTCTCGCTACATCGATTCATTCCGCAGGTGCGAGGGGAATGGTGCGCAAACTCGTGGTTTAGCTTAGCTGAGCTGGCGCATTCCACGCACTTTGGGCCTGTTGTGGCTCGCATAAACCAAGTCATATGCAGATCCCGGGCGCGGGATCGCCGAACAAACCGCACCGAGGCGCAGATCGGAGTGGTCGCCGCTAGAGCGCAGCCATGCTTCAGATTCTCGGCAGCTACAACTTGGCTGTTATGCCGCGTGCGGCTTTTGCGTCACGCTGGTCAACAGGACAGCTGGCAGCCCTTGGAATGATGTTGAAAACGATGCAGTGACCAAAGCTTCACGTCCCTCACCGCACCATTAAATTCACAACTTCGGCTCGAGCACTGAACAAATCATGAATCTCTGGATTTCTGTCTCCGACAACCGTCTCAATAGTGCTCGGGTCTGCAAGCAGACACGGCTGTCACGAGCGATCCTCATCACAACCCTGGTTGCTGCATTGGCAGGATGTAAAGGTGGGGGATCCGGCCTATACCTCGACACACTTCGCTGGGTGTTAATCGCCGTGGCGCTCGGTGGGATCTCGGTTACGATTTATCCCCGCCTCGACGACTGGAAGCGGGAGCGGCGATGATCGCCACCTTGCTCGGCGGGTTCGCCGCCAGCCCGTGGATGCGGTCGGCGCTAAGCTACGGGGCCATCGTGCTCGCCGTACTCCTGTTCCTGCTTTCGCTTCGGCGGTCCGGCGAGCGAGCGGGAGGCCTCGCCGAACGCCTCGGAAAAGGCCAACGATTTCCAACGCCAGATGCTAGAAGCGGCGGCTCGCCGTCCTCGTAATCGCGACGAGCTGGTTGACCGGCTGCGCGACGGCGAGTTTTGAGGGTGGCGCGTTGGGCGCCTGTCCGCCCGTCGTCGAGTACAGCCGGGAGTTCCAGGCGTGGGCGGCCGAGGAGTTGGCTCTGCTGCCCGAGGGGTCGGCGGCCGCGGACCTGCTGGCGGACTACGCCGTGACGCGGGAGCAGGTGCGGACCTGCCAGGAGCCTGGCGCCATCGATGGTTCCCGTCGCGGCAAGGGAGCCCGCGACCGCCGCCCCGACCAAAACGATTGATATGTTGCGATCGTAACATATATGATGAACTCATGGCCGAAATCACCTGGCTTCTCCTCACCTACAAGGTCCCCTCCGAACCGGCCGCCAAGCGCATTGCGATCTGGCGGCGGCTGAAGGGCATGGGGGCGGTCTATCTGCAGAACGGCGTTTGCGTTCTGCCCAAAACCGACGATCACGTCCGCCGGGTCAAGATGCTGGAGAACGACATCGCCGAGGCCAAGGGCGAGAGCGTCATTCTCGAAACCGTGGCACTCGACCGATCCCAGGAGGACAAGGTCGTCGCGCGGTTCAAGGCCGATCGCGACGAGGCCTATGAGGAATTCATCGACAAGTGCGACGACTTCGAGCACGAGGTCGCCAAGGAGATCGCCGCCAGCCACTACACATACGCGGAACTCGAGGAGAACGACGTCGATCTGAAGAAGCTCCAGGGCCGGCTCTCAAAGATAGCGAAGCTGGACTTCTACGGCGGCGAGCGGGCGGAGGAAGCGCGCACCCGGCTGAAAGGCTGCGAAACATTTCTGGACGATTACGCGCGGCGGGTCTTTGACGCGCACGACGAGAATGGGTGACGTCATGCAGACGGCAACGGCAGATCTGACGGTCAGCGGCTATTTCCCGAGCTTTCCGCCGGAATGGTCCCGTCGCGGGCCGTCGGCCGCGTGGCTCTGGGTCGACCGCCGTAGGCAACGCGCATCACTGGCCGAACTCGACGACCGGCTGCTGAACGACATCGGCATCAGCCGCGCGGCGGCGGAAGAGGAATGTCGGCGATGGGACTGACCAAGGACAAAGAGCGCTCAGCTTTGTCGACCGCCTCCCTTCGCCGGCTGCCCGCTGGTATCTGGGCGCTCGGCTTCGTTTCCATGCTCATGGACATCTCGTCGGAGATGATCCACGCGCTGTTGCCGGTCTACCTGACGGTGGGCCTTGGCGCGACCGCACTGGCTGTCGGCGTCATCGAAGGCATTGCCGAGGCGACGGCGGCGATCACCAAGGTCTTTTCGGGAGCACTTTCGGATCGGATCGGGCGGCGCAAGGAACTGGCGGCAATCGGCTACGGTCTTGCGGCCGTGACGAAACCCATCTTCCCCCTGGCGCCATCCATCGGCTGGCTGGTGGCGGCCCGGTTCGTCGATCGCGTCGGCAAGGGCATCCGCGGCGCGCCGCGTGACGCGCTGGTGGCCGACCTCGCTCCCGACGGGCTGTGCGGGGCGGCCTTCGGCCTGCGCCAGTCGCTGGACACTGTCGGCGCCTTTCTTGGGCCCCTCTCGGCCATTGCACTGATGTGGCTCTTTGCCGACGACTTCGCTTCCGTTTTCTGGGTGGCCGTGCTCCCGGCTTTCGCGGCGCTCGCCGTGATCCTGTTCGTGGTCCGTGAACCAGAGCGTCAGACCGGGCTGCGCAAGGTCCGCAACCCCCTGAGTCGGCGCGAACTCGCCGGGCTGGGTGGTGCCTATTGGTGGGTCGTTCTAGTGGCGGCGGTCTTCACGCTGGCTCGGTTCAGCGAGGCCTTCCTGATCCTGCGGGCGGAAGGCATGGGCCTCTCGCTGATGTTCGTGCCGTTGGTGCTCGTTGTGCTCAACGTCGCCTATGCTCTGTCTGCTTATCCGGTCGGCGCGGTGTCGGACGGCATGAGCCGGATTTCGCTGTTGATCATTGGCCTCGCACTGCTCATTGCCGCCGATCTGACATTTGCGCTCGCGCCCGGCCTTTGGGGCGTTCTGCTTGGCGTGGTGCTCTGGGGGCTGCACATGGGCTTCACGCAGGGGATCCTTGCGACCCTGGTCGCCGAAGGCGCCCCGCCGGAACTGCGAGGCACCGCCTTCGGCATGTTCAACCTCGTGACCGGCTGTGCGCTCCTTGCAGCGAGTGTCATCGCTGGGGCCCTTTGGGATGCACTTGGCGCCCAATGGACCTTCCTGGCCGGCGCGGGCTTTGCAGTCGTGACGATGGTCGCGTTGATCCCGCTGCAATTACGCCAGAAGTCATCGAGTGCACAGAAACAGTCGAAGGGCCGTTTTTGACGACGCGGCAAATCCGTCTGTAAAGCAGATGCATGCATTTACCGCTGCAATCGCGAACAATATGTTTGTTTTTCGACCCTGAGGAAACGACCGAATGCCGAGTCTGCAGCATCTTGATGCCGCCCTGTTCGCGCTGATCAATGGATTTGCCCTCCAGGCAGCTCTTGCGGATGCTGTCATGGTCGGGTTTGCCCAGTGGGGTGTTCCCCTCCTTGTCCTTGCGGTGGCCGTGCAATGGTGGTCCGGCGCGGACAGGCGGGCCACGCGGCATATCCTTGTTGCCGCCGGATTTGCGTTCTTCCTCGGTCTTGGGCTGAATCAGATCCTTCTGCTGATGATCGACCGGCCACGTCCCTATCTCGAAGGGATCACCACGCTGCTCGTTCCACCGAGCGCCGACCCATCGTTTCCCTCGGATCATGCGACCGCGGTTTTTGCTATTGCAGTCGCATTCATTCTTGGCGGGATGCGCAAGCGTGGGCTCTGGTTCCTGACAGGCGCAATTCTGGTCGCCTTGTCGCGCGTCTTTGTCGGGATCCACTATCTTGGCGATGTGCTGGGCGGCGCTCTTACCGGCGCGATCGCCGCAGTCATGGTCCGGGTGGCCTATCGGCGGGAAACGCGGCTCGATCGCTTCCTGACCGGAACTTTCTGACCGATGCTCAGCTCGATCTTCTCCTGCTTCTCGACGTCGGCGACATGAGCAGCCTTCTTCCCTCGATCGCGTCTCTGGGCCTCTGGGGCTACTGGGTCATCGGCCTGATGGCGTTCGGCGAGGCGTTTGCCCTGACCAGCGTGTTTTCCCCCGGCACGGTTGTCGTCGTGCTGGGCGGTGCGCTGGCGGCGCAGGGCCTCTATGACCTCTTCGACATGATGTGGTTCGTCGCCATCGGCACGATCCTCGGGTCGCAGGCAAGCTTCTGGCTTGGCACCAGGGGCGAACGGCTGTTCGGCGAGGACCGCGCAATCCTCTCAACGACAAACCTGGAACGCGGCCAACGGTTCTTCGCGAAGTATGGCGGCGCCAGCATTCTGATCGGCCATTTTCTCGGACCCTTGCGCCCCATCGCGCCGGTCATCGCAGGGCTTTCGGGGATGGGGGGGCGAAGGTTCCTGCTGTGGAACGTGGCGGGAGGTGCGGCCTACGCGATCGCACTGGTCAGCGTCGGGTATTTCTTCGGGACGGCGTTAACCATTTTCGGGCCGACGATCACGCGGGTCGGCCTGTTCGCAGGCGCTGTCCTGGCTGCGATGGTCGCGCTGTGGTTCGTAATCTCGCGGCTCCGGCCGGGATGGCCCTGTGCCGTATCCGTCCTGCGTTCCGTCGTGATCGCGATCCGGAACAATCCCGACTTACAGGCAACCGGCGCGCGCCACCCGAAGGTGTTCCGGTTCCTTGCCGCGCGGTTGTCCCCGAAGACATTCCGAGGTCTGCCGACCACACTGCTCGGGCTGACGTTCATCTATTTTCTCGGTCTTTACGCCGAACTGAGCTTCGAGGTCGTCGGGCGAGGCGCGATCGTCGAGGCCGATACCCGGCTTTCCAATCTGCTCTATGCCTTCCGCGACGACACGATGATCCGGTTCTTCAGCATCGTGACCGCCTTCGGCCAGTGGCGTGCGATTGCCGTCATGGCGATCGCCGCGACGGCATTGCTGTGGGTCTGGAACCGGCGCGCCTACATCCCCGCTCTCTGGCTGTTACTTGCCGGAAATCAGATCACGGTGACGTTGCTGAAGCTCGCGTTTTCCCGCGCACGATCCGATCTCGCCGTCTACGCGGAGCGCAGCTATTCGTTTCCCAGCGGTCACAGCGCGGCCATTGCCGCTTTCAGCTGCTTCGTGACCTATGTCCTGATTCGCGAGCGTGTCGGGCGCGATATCGTCTGGTTGCTGCTTTGCGCCAGTGCCGTCTTCCTGGTGGGCCTGAGCCGCCTCTACCTCGACGAGCACTATCTGAGCGATGTCCTGAACGGCTATGTGGTCGGTGTGCTCTGGGCAATAATCGGTATTTTCCTGGCCGAGCACCGGATGCGCACTTTGGATCGCCCGGCGACCCCGACCACTTCACCAGGTCGACTTCGCTGGATCACCGCCGGCGTCGTGACCGTAGCGGTAGCGACCTTGGCGCTGGCTGTCGCCACTTCACCCCAGACGTCGCGTGTCGTTGCTCCGCGGACGGATGTCCAGCTGGACACATCCGTCGCGCAGACGCTGAAGGAGGGTGTCCTGCCGTCCCGCACGGAAAGCCTTATCGGCACACCGCAGGAGCCGGTGAGCATCATCGTCCTTGCGCCGGGTGATGCGTCCCTCGTGGACGTGATGGGCGCGGCCGGATGGCAGGTGGCCGATTCACCGACGATCCGAACCCTATCGCGGGCCGCCCTGGCAGCTTGGCTGGACAAGCCGTATGAGACGGCTCCGATCACGCCGGTCTTCTGGGACGGCTGGCCTCAGGATTTCGGCTTTCAGCGATCCGTTGCGGATGAAGGCCTCCGGCAACGCCATCATGTCAGGTTCTGGCGGGTGCCCGCGCCGGTCATCGACGGCTTGCAGGCCTATGTCGGCACCGCAAGCTTCGATACCGGCATCAAATGGGGTTTGACGCATCGAATTGCCCCGGATGTCGATTCCGAGCGTGATCGTCTGATCGGCGATCTGCTCGGGACCGGACGCGTCAGACAGGACGGTTGGGCAGATCTCGTCGCCCCGCTCCTGGGAGAAAATGTCGTCGGCGATCTGTTCTTCACGGATGGCCGTGCAGCGGTGCTTGCGATAGGCGTCGCGGGGAGCGACCGCGAGAGTGGTCATTGACACGTGCCGCGGCAACGATCGCCGGGTCTGGTCCTCCGGGTGCCGCTTCGACTTCGAGTATCCCAAGCGCCGGAGTAGGGGCTAGTCTTATTTATCAATTGGTTACATGTGGAGAAGGTTGTATTTCAGGCCCATCCCCTCCGCCACTTGCCCTCGCGAAAGCGTTCTCCCGATCGGGCAGCGGCCGGATTTTTCCTTTGTTTTCGAGGGTTGTGCGGAAGGGGCTATTAACCGGCTCACGCCCCGAAGGGCGCAAACGCGTTCTCTCCGGGCCAATGTTCTCCGGACCTGTTAACCGCGCACGGTCCGGTTAAGCCGATCAAGGGCCTGATAATGAGGGGTTTTGACCTACAGATCATTCAAAACCGTTGTGACGACGACGATGCTCTCCATCATCGGATTGACGGTCTCGCTGTGCGGGCTTTGCAGCAGGGCCACCCGGCGCGGGATGGTTGAGGCGTAGTAGGTCTCGCAGCCCTTCATCCCCAACTCGTGACCGGCAATCTTCTGCACCTGGAACTTCAGCGGCGACGCGGTCGCCTCCAGCACCGTGGTCACGCCCAGCAGGCTGTAGACCTGCACGCCGTGCTTGCCTAAGGCCTCCTCCAACGCGCGGCTGACGTCCTCAAGCAGCTTGTCGCCGTCGTAATACCGTTCCATCGCTCACATCCCCATCGCCGTGAATTCGCCGTCTGCTTCCATCCGGTCCCAGGCTTCAAGGACGAGGCGGCGGGCGCGGTATACGCCGTGTTGGCGGATTTCCTTTTCCTTGAGGACGCGGAAGGTTTCCGAGGGTAGTCGGGGCCTTTCACGTCGGCGGGGTCGAGGATGTAGCGCAGCTTGTCGCGGGTCAGGCCGTAGGCGCGGGCGTAGAAGGCGTCGAGATCGGCGCGCAGGTCGCCGCAGTGGATCTGCGCGTCAAAGAAGCCAAGGGGAAGGCCGGGGTCCACCGTCTCGATCCAGAGCGCGACCTTGGTCAGCTCCACCGCCATCGGGTTGCGGTCCACCCCGTGCAGGCAGGACCGCGCGACATCGCGCAGGGCATGGCGGAAATCGGCAAGCGAGGGCGTGCCATCGGCACGAATGCGGGCCAGCCGCGTGGCGATGCGGCGGGCGGCGGCCAGCAGGAAGTGGCCCGACCCGCAAGCAGGGTCGATGACCAACAGTTTCAGGAGCGCCTTGGCGGGATCGTCCGCCTCGGCCTCGGTCCTGTCCAGCACCGGGTCGAGCGCTGTGTCGAGCAGCGCCTGAACGAGGCTGTCGGGCGTGTAATAGGACCCCGTGGTCTTGCGCTGGTTGCCCTTCTGTTCGGCCGCTTCAGAGGCAAAGAACAACGACTTGCCGTCATCGCCCAGTTGCGGCTGCAGTTCGAGGAGGGATTCATAGACGGAGCCCAGTTCCTCGGTTTCCATGGCGCGCCAGTTGACGGGGACCATGCCGGTCTTGTCGGCGAGCCAGGACAGGCGATAGAGCGCCTCCATGAAGGCGCGGTTGCGCAGGCGCGCGGTTTCGAGGTGGGGCAGCCTGTCCTCGGCAAAGAGGCCGCCGAGGGCGGGCAGCGCGAGGGCGGGCTGGCCATGCGTCGGGGCGCGTAAGACGATCTTCACCCCCTCGTAGCGGTCATGGTGCTTGTCCCAGGTGGCGGCGCGGTAGCATTGCTTGCGCAGCGACTGGAGCGAATAGCCCTGGGCATAGAGGCCGCGGGTCTCGGGCTTGGCTTTTTCAGGGTGGAGGAGGTTCCGGTCGTCGGCCACCATCAGGAAGATCAGGCGGTAGACGAGACGCAGGAGTTCGTTGAACCATTCGGTCAGGTTTACTTCGCCGGAGTGCAGTTTCGCGGCGAGGTCGGGGTTGGCCTCGAGGAAGCCCGATCCGAGAAGCTTCAGAGCCAGCTGGACCTGACCGGCCAGGCGATCTCGCGCGGCTTCGCCCTCCTTGGAGCCAGCATCGCGCCAGCGTTCGAGCGGGCAATCGGTGGCGGGGGTGTCTGACGAGCCGAAGCGGGTGCGGTGGATCAGGAGCCAGAGCACCGCGAAGGACGCGATGTCCTCGTTGGTGAACATCTGCGCCAGATCGGCCTCGATATAGGCCGGACGGGTCAGAGAGGAATTGTCGCGCATGAGGCGCAACTGCATCCCGTTGGTCACGATGCCCCAGAGGGCCTCGTCCCGATCATTCAGATGATCCTGAAGAGCAAAGGCCGGAGAGCGCGACCTGTCCGTCGAGAGCGTCGGGCTGCGGCGATCAAGCAGCTCGGATGGCGGAACGACGACAACGGGCACACGGTCTGACGCGATCAGGGCGATCGGTGCTGCTGCCACCGCGAGGTCGGTGTACCCGAAGGTTTCCTTGAAGAAGTCGGCGATGAAACGCGAGGTCGTGGCGGCCGAGGGGTGTTCGATCTTCGCAAAGGCGTCGAAATGCGATTGGCCCACGCGGAAGGCGGTCGCGATTTCCTCGCGGATCTGAAGACCTTTGCGAACCCCGTATTCCTCGGGGGATTGTTCCGGTGCCTGGCGCTGATCGATCTTTGCGATCATTGCAGGCGCGATCAGGTTGCCTTCGAGGCTCAGCGACGGCCACGCGGACATATCGGTAATTGGTTTGCGGGCCATGATTAAACCTCCCCCGGAACAAGAACGAAGAGACCGATGACGTCTGGGGGAATGAACCGCTGACCCTTCACTCAAGTTCTTCCATTTTCGCCGCACCCAGTCGTGTCATGACATTGCATACCGAAAGGAATCTGCGCGCCATGCGTTCGGGCAGCGCTTCGGCCGCGAGGTGGCCAAGCGTGCCGCCGAGTGTCGACAGGCAGCCGCGGCGACGTTCGACAATCATGCCGCGCGCGAGCAGGCTGGAAACGGTTCTGCGCACGGTCTCCAGCGGGATATCCAGGGTTTCCGAGATCCTCCGGCGCGAGATCGATCCGGAGACCTCCGGCGGCAGGGGTGTGCGATCAGAGTGGTCTTCGTTGGCACCCAAGCTTCGGGCGAACCGTTGAACGGTCGACATCACGATCAGCATGAAGATCTGGTATTCCTCGGCACGTAACCCGAAACGTTGCTGAAGTTCGAGGTTCAGCATCAGAAGCGTATTCCCGAGCTCGTAGGCGACCAGACGCTCCCGCTTGGCGAAGCCTTCCGGGTCCAGCGCCAGTCGCGCCCGGCCTTTTTCGCCGAAGCTGCGCATCAATATTCTTCCTCAACCGTTTTATTTAACATATCATTATACTCATGGATTAGCAGCAACAGGTTCTGACATGACGGATGGAGTTGCCGCGCCGCCCATTCCGGTCAGCCAAGATCCACGCAGTTTTCCCCAATGCGTTCCTTACCGCTCCTGATAGGGCTTGTCGGTCCCGTCGCGGCGGTGCTGCTTCCGCCGCCGGGCGGGCTGGGCCCGGACGCATGGCGAACGGCCGCAATGGCTTTCATGATGGCCGTGTGGTGGATGGCGGGCGCGCTGCCGCTGGCGGTGACGGCGCTTGCTCCGCTTCTGCTGGCGCCGGCCTTCGGACTGGGGCCGCTTGGCGAGGTCGCCGCCGCCTATGTCCACCCGCTGCTGTTCCTTTTTCTGGGGGGCTTCCTGATCGGACGCGCGGTCGAACGTTGGAAGCTCCACCGGCGCATCGCGCTCTGGATCCTCCGCGTCGCGGGAGACGATCCTGAACGCCTGATCGGCGGGGTGATGCTGTCCACGGCGTTTCTCAGCCTCTGGATCAGCAACACCGCTGCGGCCATCATAATGTTGCCAATCGCCGCCTCGCTGACCGTCGGGCGGGGCGAGGGCGACCGCTTTTCCACGGCGCTGATGCTGGGCGTGGCCTATGCGGCCACGATCGGCGGCATGGGTTCCCTGATCGGCACGCCGCCGAACGCGCTTTTCGCCGCCTATGTCGGTCAGACCTACGGGCGCGACATCGGTTTCGCGCAATGGGCCGCCGTGGGGCTTCCGGTGGCGGCGGTCCTGCTTCTGGCGGCCTGGCTCGTGTTGGTCCGGCTGACCCTCGGAGGAGGATACCATGTCAGGGCAGGGGGCATGAAGATCGAGCGGCCCGGCCCCCTGACGCGGGCCGAGCGGCGGGTCATCGCGGTGGCGGGTCTGACCGCGCTTGCCTGGATATCGCGCCCCGTCGCAGAGCGCCTGCTGCCTGGGTTGAACGTGAACGACGCCATGATCGCGATGGCCGGCGGAGCGGCACTTTTCCTGTTGCCGTCGGGTGCGAACGGGCGGCTTCTGGACCTTTCCGCGCTCAAGGGTCTGCGTTGGGACATCCTGTTGCTGGTCGGTGGCGGCCTGGCCCTCGCCGGGCTTATCGATCGGTCGGGCCTCGCCGGTTGGATCGGGTCGCATCTGACGTTGGCCGTGGGATTGCCGGTCTGGCTGCTGATCCTCGCGATGGCGGCGGTCATCGTTTATGTTGGCGAGTTGGCCAGCAACACCGCGATGGCGGCGGTTTTTCTGCCCGTGGCGGGCGCTGCGGCGGTGAACATGGGCGTAGAGCAGCCCGTCGGTTTCCTGTGGCCGATCGCGCTGGCGGCATCCGTGGGCTTCATGCTGCCGGTGGCGACCCCGCCGAACGCCATCGTGATGGAAAGCCCGGCTGTCACGCGCGCGGCGATGCTGCGCTCGGGTGCGCTGCTGGACGTGATCGGTCTGGTGCTGGCGGCGGTGATGGGCCGGCTTCTGGCCGAGGTGCTGATCTGACGTAAAAAACCGCAGCCGGCGCGGCCGCCGCTCGGGGTGGCGCTTATTCCGCCGGTTGGAGCACGTTGACGGCTTCGCCGCCCTCTTCGGTCCGGAACTGCTCGCGCAGATCGGTGCCATAGGCGAAGTAGGCGTCCGGGTCGTAGGTGGCCAGCGCCATCTCGCCGCCCTTGATGATGCCGTAACCGTGCATGATCCGGCCGAAGATCAGGAGGCTGAACTGCCCGTCGTCGTCCTTGGGCTGCGTGCCCAGGATGTCGTTCAGGGCGGCGTTGAGCCGTTCCTCGTCGAGAGCGAAACCATCACAGATCGTCGCGACGACCTGCTGCTTGGTTACTATGAAGAGCCGGAGCATCTGCTCGGGCGCAAGCAGGTCTTCGAAATATTCGTTGGAGATGTTCGCGTAGCTCATCGCCATGCGCTGCCCAACGTCGATCGAGGCGGGATCGACAGGGGTTCCATCCTGCGCCAGAGCGCCTGTGGCGATAGCCGCTCCGCACACTGCGGACAAAAAGCCGGTCTTCAAGGTCATTTCAGTCTCCTGGTGTATCGGCTGCCGGTCAGTCGCCGAAGATGCGGCGCGTCCAGCGTGCGGAAAGATGCGACCGCTCGTAGCACTGGCGCGGCTTGGGCAGACAGACCACGTTCGCGCTTGGCGAAAAGGGCTGGCCATAGCGGTCATCGTCCCAGTTCGAGCCGGAATCGTGGTCCTTGCTGTGCCGGGCAATCGCGACGCCGACCCCGATGGCAACGATCGCGGCGATAGCCTTCTGGGCGTCGGTCATCTCGCCAGCAAGGGTAGGGCCGGGTGCGGCGGATGCGAGCGTCACCGCCAGTACTGCGCCCGTGATTGCGGTTCTCTTCATCATCGTCTCCGGTCTGGAATGGGTGTCGGCCGATGTCAGGTCCGGCTTATGTCGACGGTGCCGCTGGAGTAGCTGAAGCGGCAGACCCGCGGCTCCGTGCTCATCGTCATCGCGTCACGCCGCGTTGTCATGCGCACCTCGACGCCGCGGGCCACTGTGCCGCCATACTCGCGCACCGAGTCGATACGGACGAGCACCTGGCCCTGATCCCTCAATGTGCGTGTGCACAGATCGCGCGCAAGCGACAGGCTGCCGGCATCGGATCCGCCCGAACCGCCGGAACCGCCAGATCCGCCCGATCCGCCGAAACCGCCGCCGTCGTCGTAACTTCCGTCAGAGCCTCCGAACTCCGTTGTCTCCATGCAACCGGCCAAGGCAAGGCTGCCAATCAGGCCCACAACCAACGTTCTCGCTTTCATCGCTCTTCCCCGACTCTGGTGTGCGAGTATGTTCGACACAAAAGGCGGGACGCGTTCGGTCACATGACCCGATCCGGGTCATCAAATCGGCGCTTGAAGGCCGTAGGCGCTGGAAAAAGAGGCTGCAGTACATGCAGGGTCGGCTTGTGTGCAGCGTTCGGCGCCGCTTGGGCCTGATCATGAAGGTGCTGCGAATGAAAGGGATCTTATGCTGACCCAGAGGAATGCGGCGGGAATCGGCGCCCTCATCCCTAGCCTTCGCCAGATGGCGTCACTGCTCGCCGCGACGGCAGCTTTGCTGGCAGGATCCGCAGCCGCGGAAACCCTGACGGGGCGGGCCATGATCGACACGAAGATGGCGCTGCCTTCGGGGCTGACCTTCGAGGCGTTGATCGAGGATGTTGCACGCGCGGGCGCACCGGCAACGCTGCTTGCCAGGACGGTGATCGACGATCCGGGCCAGCCGCCGATCGCCTTTGCCATCGATTACGATCCGGGTGACCTGGACCCGCGCGCGATCTATGCGCTGCGTGCCACGATCCGGCGCGAGGGACAGATCCTGTTCACCACCGACACGGTCACCCGCGTCTTGGACGGCAGCTCGACCGGCCCTGTCGAGGTGCGGCTGCGTCCGGTCCGCCGGTCGTCGGACGCCGATGCGCCGGTGGACAGCGCCCACGGGCTGCGCTTGCCCGCCAGCTTCACGGGCGTCCTGCCCTGCGCCGACTGCGAGGGCATCCGGCATCATCTCGACCTCTGGCAGGACCAGACCTACCACATGCGCCGCGAATGGTTCGGCCGCGCCGGCGGGCCGTCACGTCGCGACGAAGTGGGGCGTTGGTACGCCGATCCGGCCCGTGGGGCCATCGTGCTTCATGGCGCATCCGAGATGCCGCTTTTCTGGCAGGTGAAGGGGCCGGACCGACTGCGGCAGATGGACATGGCCGGAGACCCCATCGTGTCTGATCTGCCTTACGAGCTGACGAGCGACGGCGCGCTGTCGCCTACCGACCTGGAGGGTGTATTCCTTCTGGGCATGATGACCTACCTCGCCGACACGGCCACGTTCCGGGAATGCCTCACCGGGCGAAGCTATCCCATTGCCGGCGAAGGCGATTATCTCGCGCTGGAACGCGCATACCTCGCCGCGCGGGCAGAGCCGGGCGCGCCCCTGCTGGTCCATGTCGAGGGCGGGCTTGCGCAGCGCCCGGCGATGGAGGGCCCGGATCGCACGCATCTGGTTGTCGACCGGTTCATCAAGACCGTGCCCGGCGAAAACTGCCCGACACCTGTGTCGACCGCGTCGCTGACCAATACCTATTGGCGCATCGACAGGCTGATGGGTGAAACTTTGGAGGCCATGCAAAACCGCCGGAAACCGCATCTGATATTTCTTGACGACGAGGGTGCGCGGTTCCGCGCGACGGTGGGCTGCAACCAGTTGTTCGGACGATATGAGAGGGAGGGCGACCTCATCACCTTCGGGGATGTCGCCAGCACCAGGATGGCCTGTCCGCCACCGCTTGACGCCTTCGAACGACGGCTGGGCGACGCCCTGCGCATGACGCGGCAGATCATCCTTCAGGAGAATCGGCTGGAATTGCTGGGCGGCGACGGCACCGTGTTGGCGGAACTGAAAGCCGTATATCTGCGCTGAGCGTTGCCCGCCGTGGGCGCGGGGGCATCGAAATCGGGGCAGCGCGGCAAAAGATGACCCGTTTCGGGTCACCTTGTCCCGCGCAGTTCATCCGCATGGTGTAACGTGGAACCTCAGCCTTTGGCCGGGCAGCGCCTTTTTCGGCCGGTAACAAGCGTTTCTGTCGTCCCTCAGATCGGAGTCTTGCGATGAAGAAGCTTTCCGCCGAGTTTATCGGAACGTTCTGGCTGGTTTTCGGAGGCTGTGGCAGCGCCGTGCTGGCTGCGGGTTTTCCGGACTACGGCATCGGCTTCGTCGGGGTCGCGCTCGCCTTCGGCCTCACGGTCCTGACGATGGCTTACGCCGTAGGCCACATTTCGGGCGGTCATTTCAATCCTGCCGTCACGTTTGGCCTCGCGGTGGCGCGGCGCTTTGCCTGGGCCGAGCTTCCGGGCTATTGGGCTGCCCAGGTCGCGGGCGGCCTTGTGGCCGCTTTCCTGCTCTACACGATCGCGGCGGGCGCGCCCGGCTGGGCTGCGGGCGGTTTCGCGTCGAACGGCTACGGCGCCCTGTCGCCGGGGGGCTACAGCTTGACCTCGGCGTTCCTGATCGAGGTCATCCTCACCGCCGCCTTCTTAATGGTCATACTGGGCGCCACCTCGGAGAGAGCGCCGCCGGGTTTCGCTCCGATCGCAATCGGCCTCGCGCTCACGCTTATCCACCTGATCTCCATCCCCGTCACCAACACCTCCGTCAATCCGGCGCGCTCGACTGCGGTCGCCCCCTTCGCCGACACTGCGGCGCTTGCACAGCTCTGGATGTTCTGGATCGCGCCCCTGGTCGGCGCGGCGTTGGGCGCGGTGATCTGGTCCGGACTGCTGGTCGAGCGCAGGGTCGGCGGTGCGCCGCCGCTCGATCCCACGATCCCGGCGGAATGACGGGCAGCGCCGCCGCCCGTCCTTCGCCTCGGCGACGCGGCGCGCAAGGGATTTGAAGCCCGCGCGACCGCGTCATCGCGCGCGGTCCGCCTCCGCTGGCGCGTCGGGCAGCGAAGGATGCCACATCCGCCTTGCGCGTTACTGGCCCGCGCCCGTCGCAAGTTCGACGATGTGGCAGAGTCAGCCGCAGTCCCTGTTGCCGGCGCAGGTCATGCATCGTCCCGCAGGCGCATGCGATGCACGCCGCCTTGGGGCGGGTTGGCTTTTGCAACCGTCTCGCGGCACCATTCGGCGATGGCTGCGGCGTCCGCGGGCAGGGGGGTGGCAAGGCTGTCGGTGAAAGTCTCGAAATCCGGCCGGGCGCCGCGCCCGACGCCGACAAGCACCGGTATCCCCAGCTCCAGCGCCTTGCCGATGACCGCGCAGAAGCCGCGCCCGGCGGCCTCTTCGGGGCCGAACTTGTTGAGGATGAAGAGGTCCGCACTCTCCAGCGCGCTGTTTTCGACGGCAACGACCGCGCCCGCGATGGCGGCGGGGTCGAGCCGGCAGGCATCCGATCCTGCGCCCAGATCCTGCGTGATCTTGATCACAGGGCCATCCGGCAGCACCTGCACCTTGGCGTCGCAGCCGTTTTCATAGGCGCCCGCGTAGGGCAGGTGCTTGACGATACCGGCGGTGCGGATTCCGCCGCGCGCCATTTCGGCGGCCGCTTCGGACAGCAGGCGGTCGGTTTCTCCGCGCCCTTCGGCGCTGACGAATGCGATGTCCATGTTCCGTCTCCTTCAGCTCAGTTGGATCAGCCGAGTGCCGGATGCGCGGACCAGGGCCAGGATCGCCGGGCGGTCCATCAGGCAGGCCGCCGTGCTGAGCGCGTCGGCCATGGCCGCACTGGAGCCCGAAATCGAGATCTGCTGCCAGGCGGTGTCGACCGGCTGCCCCGTCACCGGGTTCAGGATGTGACCGGCCCGCCCCTCGGCGTCAAAGCATGTGCCGCGGGGAGACGAACTGGCAAGCGCCGCGTCGCGCAGCCGGGTGGTGCCGCCGGTGGCCAGTGTCACCGGCCAGTCGCCGCCGTCCGGGTGCCCGCCGAGCGCGGCCAACTCTCCTGTGTCGATCATGACATTGCGCAGCCCCTCGGCGTGCAGCATGGCCTTGATCCTGTCGGCGATATAGCCCTGCGCCACGCCGTTCAGCGTCAGCGCCATGCCTTCGCGCGTCATCTGAACAGCGTCGCTGGCGATGCGCACATGCCGCCAACCGGTCAGCTTCTGCGCCTGCGCCACATCGGGGCCGGACGCATCGCCGCTGTAGTGGCGCGCCCAGGCGGACCAGAGCGGCTGCACCGTCGGGTCGAAAAGCCCCCCGGTCAGGGTGTGCGCGCGCTGGCAGAGCGTGAGGCATTCCAGCAGCTCGAAGGGCGGCGCGGCAAGCTGCCCCTCGGCGTTCAGGCGCGAGAGGGCCGAATCGGCGCGGTAGAGGCTGAAGATGCCTTCGAGGCGCTCCAGCTCGGCCTGGAAATCGCGGGCGATACGCTCTGCCTCGGGGTGGGCGAGGGTCAGCGTGGTGCGCGCGCCAAGGGCCATTCCGCGCCATTGCGTGACGTCGGCCTGGCTGGCGCGGCCCGCCCCTCCGGCCAGGGCCACGGCAGCAGAGCAGGCGCTGATGCTCAGAAAGCGGCGACGGGTGAATCGGGACATCTCATTTCTTCCTTTCGTCTGACAGCTTGCGCAGCCGGTCCGAAAAATCGGCGTCGTCGCGCGCTGAACTTTGCGGGCCGTCGGTGAGCGGGGCGGTCATCGGTGCCAGAACCGCCGCGTCGGGCACTTCGGCAAGGCGCATGACCTCGCCGCCATGGGCGTCCGCGAAGGCTTGTGCAGCGTCCGCATCCGCGAATGGCACCGTCTCGGGCGCGCCCATGCCGCCGGTGCGGTTTGAGCCGAGGACGAAATAGGCGTCTTCGGCGGCGATCCAGTGACCCACGCCGGGTTTTTCCCAACTGGGCATGGCTCCCACGTCCTGCACATAGATCGCTGTGATGGCGTGGCTCTGCTCGGGCATCCGCTGATAGGCGATGGCGTCGCGCACCTGGGAGAAGAACAGCGGCGCGCCCGGTAGCCCCTCCAGATGCACCTGCGCCTTGGGGCCGGGATGCTCGGTCAGGTTCATCTGGCAGAAATGGCCGACCGCGTCCTCGGTCATGGCGACGGGATCGGGCGCCGCCGCGTCCTCGCGGCAGGCGGCCAGCAGGGCGAGGCCCAGCAAGAGCGCGGCGAGTCTCATGGCGTCACCTTGCGGAAGGCCAGCACCGACAGCGCCAGCGCCAGCACCGGCCAGATCAGCGCCGACATGAGCGCGTAGAGCGCCGGGATGGCGTTGGCGGCGCCGCCGATCCCCGCCGCCGCCGCCGTCGCGTCCGACGCGGCGAGGTTGTAGAGGCGGAACGCATCCGCCGGGTTCAGCACCAGAAGCCACGGGAAAAGATCGGTGGTGAACCAGCCGCCGCCATCGGCCACGACCGCCGCCAGAAGGCCCAGATCATAGAGCACGATCACCCCCAGCCACAGGCCGATCGCCAGCCCCGCCGCACCCGAGGGCCGCCGCGACAGCGCCGACAGCGCATAGCCGAGGCTGAGGAAGGTCGCGCCCAGAAGGATCGAAGTCCACATCAGCCGCCCCAGCGCGGGCAGGCCGCGCAGCGCGCTTGCGTCCACCAGCCATGCCGCCAGCGCCGCGCTGCCGTAACCTGCGACGATGGCGAGGGTCAGAACCGCCAGATGCGCCACGAGCTTGCCCAGCAGCAGTTCGAACCGGTGGCCGGGATAGGTCAGCAGAAGGGGCAGGGTGCCGCGCTCGACCTCGCCCGCGATGGCGTCGAAGGACATCAGCAGCGCGACCAGCGGCACGAGGTAGACTGCAAGCGATGTCAGGCTCGCCACCGTCACCGACAGCCGGTCGCTGCCAAGGGCGCCCGTCGGTGCCGATCCGGCGGCCGACAGCACCAGCGAGAAGACCACCATCATCGCGACCGCGATGGCCACCCAGCGGTTGCGCAGCGCGATACGGAATTCGGTCGCGGCCGTGGCGAGGATACGCGTCATTGTCCGTCCCTCCGGCTGTAATGGCTGTAGATGTCCTCGAGACTTGGGGGGATCACCTCGATATCCGCCACCAGGTCCTTGAGGGCCGTGATCTGCGACAGGATGGGCAGCTTGTCCTGCTGCGCGACGTCCAGATAGAGGCCCGTGCCGTTCATGCGCCCCTGCGGCAGCGCCTCGGCCAGCTTGCCGCCCGCGCCATCGCGCGCAATGACATGCAGCGACACCGGCAGGTTCGCGGCGCGGCGCAGCTCGGGCAGGGTGCCTTCGGTGACGACGCGGCCCTGCGACAGGATCACCAGCCGGTCGGTGCGCGCCTCCACCTCAGTCAGGGCATGGCTCGACAGCAGGATGGCCGCGCCCTCGGCGGCGAGGCCGTCCAGCAGCGTATAGAAATCGCGGCGCGAGACCGGGTCCAGCCCGCTCGTCGGCTCGTCCAGCACCAGAAGGCGGGGGCGGCCGATCAGGGCCTGCGCCAGTCCGACCCGCTGGCGCATTCCCTTGGAATAGGTGCCGATGCGCCGTCGCGCAGCATCCGCCAGCCCGACGCGGGCCAGCATGTCCATCGCACCCCCGGCGGACAGCCCGCGCAGGCGCAGAAAGTGGCGGATCTGCTCCAGCCCGCTGAGGCTGGGATGAAACGCCACGTTTTCCGGCAGATAGGCCACATGCGCGCGCGCACCGCGCGATCCGGGCGCGGCGCCCAGCACCTCGACGCGGCCGCTGTCATAGGGGATCAGGCCCAGGATGATCTTCATCATCGTGGATTTGCCGGCGCCGTTATGGCCCAGCAGCGCCACACGTTCGCCCGGCGCGACCTGGAGCGCAACATCGCGCAGCGCGGGCGTGCCTGCGTAGGTCTTAGTGAGCTGCGAGAGGATCAGGCTTTGTGTCATTCGTCTTTCCATCGCGCCAGCGTCCGGCGCTTTCTTCGGCCAGCGCGGCCATGTCATCGGGCACGGGTATCTCGACCGGGGCCATCAGCGGGTGGCTGTCCAGCACCCCTCCGGGCAGTGTCGCCGGAAAGCTGCTTTGCGACCAGCGCACCAGTTGCACCGCCGGGGCGCCCATCAGAAGCGCGGCTGCGGGTTGCGACCACAGGATATGGTCCATCAAATCGTTCGGTCGGAAGGGGCTGTCGGCCAGCCCGTCGCCATTGAGGTCAAAGGCCGGGTGGTCGGACCAGTAATTGCCGCGCCCCTCGAAGCTCCATTCGACATCGGTGGTGCCGACGTATTTCACCTGCGTGCGGTTGCCAATGAAGGCGTTGCCGGTCAGCGCGTTACGCTCGGACCCGGCGGTGAAGTGGATGCCGATGTCGCAGCCTTCAAAGCGGTTGCCGGCGATCAGGTTGCGGTGGGCGTTGTAGATGAAGGTGCATTTCTCGGTGCCGCCGCGCACCAGATTGCCCTGGATATCCGACTGGTTGGCGTAGTTCAGCATGATGCCGTGATCGCGGTCGTTCAGCGACAGATTGTCCAGAACCTGCACGCGGTCCGAGAACATCAGCGCATAGCCAAGATGGTTGCCGATCGACACGTTGCCCGACACTTCGCTGTCGTTTGCATACATGTAATGCACCGCAAAGCGCAGATCGCGGAACAGGTTGCCGCGAAACACGTTGCGGCGCGAGGTGTTGACGAAGATGCCGTCGCGCCCGTAGCGGATGTCGTTGTCGATGACCTCGGCGCCGGGAGCGTTCCAGACAAAGACGCCGTTGCCGCGATCATTCAGCCGCCGGTCGAGGCGCCCTTCAATGACGTTGCCGCGCACGATGCTCTTGTTCGCGCCGTGGATATCGACGCCATAGAGATTGCCAAGGATGCGGTTGCCCTCGACCAGCGCGCTGCGTGCGGTCTTGGTCAGTTGCACGCCGCTGTCGATGGTCAGGTGCGAATCCCCCGATCCCGTGATCGTGAGGCCGCGCACGGTGATGCCCTCACCGGTCACCGTCACGACCGATCCGGTCCCGTTGCCGACGATTTCGGCCTTGTCCTGCCCGTCGAGCGTGATGGGTTCGTCCAGCGTCACCGGGCCGTCGTGACGGCCCGGCGCAAGGATCAGCACATCGCCGGGGGCAGCCCCGGCGACGGCATTCCGCAAGGCCTCGCCTCCTGCCGGAACCGTGACGGTTTCGGCCTGCACCGGCATCGCCCAAAGGCAGGCCGCCAGCAGGAGGGGAAGCCGTTTCATGGCCTCAGGCCGCCTTCGGCTTGACCAGCATCCGGCCGCGCATCTCCATGTGGAGCGCGTGGCAGAACCACTGACAGTAATACCAGTAGACGCCCGGCTTGGCCGCCGTGAACGTGACCGACGAGGTTGCCTGCGGCGAGATCTCCATCGCGACACCGTGGTTGTTCAGGGTGAAGCCATGGGTCAGATCGTCGATATCGTCGAGGTTTGTCACGATGACCGTCACCTCGTTGCCTTCCTCGACCTCGAACTTGTCGAGCGAGAAGGTCGGCGCCTGGCTGGTCATGTAGACGCGCACCTTGTTGCCGTCGCGGATGATGGTGTCCTGGTAGTCGTCCAGATCCACGCCATCGGCCTCGGCCTGTTCGCGCGTCGCGGCCCACATCTTGTCCTGGCGATCCCAGACATCGACGGGGTTGACGATGTCGCGCCGCACCAGCACCACGTCATGCGGCTCGGCGAAGGTCGGGCCGTCATGCACCACCTTCATGTCGTCGGTGGAGATGTCGATGATCTGCTCATTCTCGGGCTTGAGCGGGCCCACATTGAGGAACCGGTCCTTCGAGAACTTGTTGAGCGACAGCAGCCAGCGGCCATCGGCCTCCTTCGTCTCGCCCATGGTGGTGTGGTTGTGACCGGGCTGGTAATGCACGTCCACTTTCGACACGATCGGATCGATTTCCTCGCCGTTATAGTGCTTGATCGCGTCCTCGATGTTCCACTTCACCATCTGGCTGTCGAGGAACAGGGTGGTATAGGCGAAACCCTTGCCGTCGAACGCGGTGTGAAGCGGTCCGAGGCCCAGCTCAGGCTCGGCCACGACGCAGGAGCGCGGATCGGCGTCCTCGTCAAAGAGCGCGTCCATCTTGCGCACGTCCAGAACCGAGCAGGTCGGCGACAGCTTGCCGTTGACCACGACGTGTTTCATGTCGGGGGCGGTGTTGATGCCGTGCGGGCTGGTGGGGATGGGCACGTAGCGGGTGTATTTCTTGTTCTGACCCTTGCGCCCGTCAATGACCTTGACGCCTTTCATCTCCTGGTAGTCGCCCGCTTCGATGCCCTTTTCGATCTCCTTCAGGTTGAAGATCACGACATGGTCGCGCTCGGCCTCGGTCATCTCGGCCAGGGTCATGCCCATTTCCGAGTTGTAGGAGGTCGAGAAGGCGTATTTGCCCTGATAGTCGCAGTCGGTGTTGTCGAGGTTGCCCGACACGATCACCTGCCACGCGATCTCCATCGTGTCGCCATCGAGTGCGGTGAAGAAGTTCACGTACTTGTCCGGCTCGTCCAGAACGGTGCCGTCGTTGACCATGGGGGTTTCGTCCTCGCCATTGGCAAAGACATAGCCGGTGCGCGGGAATTTCTGCGGACGCAGGCCGTGGATCGCCTTGGCGTTGGGGATCTCCACGATCTTGTCGGTCTTCATCACGTCGCAGCGCACCCGCGCGACGCGCGTGTTGGCCTTGTCGTTCATGAAGAGATACCGGCCGTCATAGGTGCCATCGGTGAAGGACATGTGCGGGTGGTGCAGGTCGCCGTTGTCATGCACGCGCTTGCCGTTCGCGGCCAGAAACGCCTTGGTTTCGGGCAGCATGTTCTCCTCCAGGATGCGCAGGCTTTCATTGGTCTGGCCCCAGCCGGTCGCAGAGTCGCGGTTGAAGACCGGCACGCGCATCAGCTCGCGCATGGAAGGAAAGCCGAGGATGCGCAGCTCGCCCGTCTGGCCCGAGGACCAGAAGCCGTAATATTCGTCCAGCTCGCCCGGCTCCAGGTTGATGCCCTGGGTCGCGGCGGATGCGCTGCGGGTGGAGGCGGCGGTGGCCGCGCCCGCGACGCCGCCCATCAGCGCCATGCGTGCGGCACCCGAGCCGCCCAGAAGGGCCGCGCCGCCCGTGGCGCCCAGAAGGCCCCGGCGGCTGATGCCGTGCTTTTCCGTTTTGTCAGACATTTCGTGTCTCCTTGTGGTTGGGGTGGTTATGAAGGGCGCGGCCGACATCGGCCGTGCCGCGCGACGCGCTTTCGCGCCGCTTGAGCTTGCGGATGACGACCGGACACTTGGTTTCCGATCGATAGAGAACCTGGCAATGCATGCAATTGAGGCATTCGTTCGGATTGATCTCGCCGGTCGGGTGGATCGCCTGGACGAAGCATTCGTTGGCGCAGGTCTGGCACGGGTTCCCGCATTCCTTGTAGCGCTTGAGCCAGTCGAACATGCGCAGGCGGGCGGGAATGGCCAGCGCGGCGCCAAGCGGGCACATATAGCGGCAGAAGAACCGCTCGACGAAAAGCCCCGCGACCAGAAGCGCGACGGCGTAGGCAACAAATGGCCATGCACGCACGAAATTCAAGATGATCGCCGTCTTGAACGGCTCGACCTCGGCATAGACCTCTGCCTGCTCGATGGACGCCAGCGACACGCCGAAAAGGCCGAGGAAGATCATGTACTTTATGGGCCACAGACGCTCGTGCAGGCCCCACGGCAGGGTCCATTGCGGGATGCCCAGCCTGCGCCCGATCTGGTTCAGCAGCTCCTGCAACGCGCCGAACGGGCAGAGCCAGCCGCAATAGGCGCCGCGCCCCCAGAAGATCAGCGCCGCCGCGACCGCGAACCACAGGATGAAGGTCAGCGGGTCCAGAAGGAAAGCCTGCCAGCTGAAATCGGTGGTCAGCGCGCCGAAAAGCGCCATGAGGTTGACCACCGAAAGCTGTGCGTTGGCATACCAGCCCAGATAGACCAGCGTCACGGCGAGGAAGGTCATGCGGAACCAGTATGTCCGCCGTTCGGATCGCGTCAGGAAGCTCTGGAAGAAGAAGGCCGCGGTCAGGATCGTCAGCATCGCGGCCAGAACGACGATTTCCTGCGTCTTGTCCTGCCATATCCGCTTCCACAGGGCCGACTGCGCCGCCATCTCGTCCTGATCGGCCATTGCCTGCGCGTCCGTCTGCGCGCTGGCGGCGGGGGCCGGGGCAGGGGCGCTGCCGGGAATTTCGCGCGTGTACTGCGCGGGCAGCTCGTAATCCATCTCGAAGGTGGTGAAGACCCGCTCGATCGCGGCGACGTCGCGCTGCACCAGAAGTTGCAGGCGGAAAGGTTCGGTCGGATCGAAACCGGTGTCTGCCGGAATCCTGAAAAGGTCCGTCTCGGTGAAGTCAGGCGCGCCCGTCGCCGCCACGCGGCCAAGGCGGCGGTGCATCTTGTCGCGGAAGCGCACGGAGGTGTCGCCCTGGATCAGCACGATCCTGTCGAAGATGCCGCCGCGCACATACCCCGACCCCTTGAAGGAATAGAGCCCGTTTCCGGCCACCATGATGGCGTGCTCGCCCTCTTCCAGCCAATCCTGCAGGTTGGCATTCTCGGCCGCGCCCAGAAGCGCCTCGCCCACTGCGGGAACGGAGACAAGGCCCATATACATGTCGATGAAATTCGTGTCGGGCGGCTCGGTCAGGGCGCGGCGGGTCGCGCGCGGGTCGTCCATCGCCTCGAAGGCGGCGTTCACTTCGCCGACGTCCAGCGAGAGGCGCCGCACGGTGCCGTCGCCGGTCAGCGTCTCCCAGTCCTCCGGCGCGCTCGCCGCCGGATCGATCTCGAATTTCGGTCCGGTCGCGGCTTCGGGCGCCGCAAGGCCGCCAAGACCCAGATCGCGCGCCACCTTCAGACCGGCGCGCACGATGGAATCGTCGATGACCATGATTGTCACCGTCGCGCCCGCGATGATGTCGAGCTCATGCGCGGTGCCGCCCGAAGCCGCCTCCTTCACCAGGTCGAGCCCGGCGTAATCGGCGGCAAGCGCCTTGATCTTCGCTTCGGGTATGCCGATCAGGACGATGGGTTCGGAATGCTTGACGATCTGCACGCCCAGAACCACCGCATCGTCATCGACCGCCACCATCGTATGGATCGGCTTGCCGGAATAGCCGGTGGTGCCGACATAGTCGGACGCGATGAACGCCCAGCCGATCCGCTCGCCGCCCTGAAGCAGGGGGGCGACGGGCATATCGTCGCGGATGGGTCCGAAAGCGTCGGCGCCGGGAGCCAGATCGCCCGGCGCGACCTCACCGATATACTGCGCGAGAACCGATTGCGCCGCCTGTGCCTGCGCCATGGTGCCGGGCAGGAGCGCCGCCAATGCGAGGACGGCAATCCTGAGCAACGCCAGAATGCGCCACGCGGCGCGCCATGCGTGGGGTGCAGGGGATGCGCCCAAGGCCGGGCGCGGTGATACAGCGGTGAGATGATGAGTGGGCATTGTGTAATTTCTTCAGGTTGTTGCAGGAGGCCCGCGCGCAAGCATACCGAGCCAAATCACGCTGTGCGGGCTGCGCGCAGGCTCCAACTCCGGCAGGATCGTGTGCCCGGAGACATGACGGCCGGACAAACACGGAGGCGTGAGGGCGCTCAGGTCGCCGAACATGCAGGCGGCGCAGTCGCCGCAGGGGCGCGGGCGCTCCGGTGCGGCGGGCTGTCCCGATGCGTCGATTGCGACTTCCACCGCCACGCCGTTCTGACAGATGACGACGCTGCCCACAACCACCGGGGCGTGCAACATGCCGGCACGCGCCGCCGATCCGGCAAAACCTGCCAGAATCATGGCGCCGATCAGAATCACGCGTGCGAAAACCATCATCATCGTTGCTTGATTTCACAAACCGTTCGCAGTGAGTTTGATCTGGGGCAAACTCGGCCGAATAAAGCCCGCCTCATATGCAGGCGCATGCGCGTGCTGCGCGGGCAACCAAAAAAGGCCCAAAGGCGGGATATCGTACCGGTCCGGTCATGGGGCCTCCGATGCTGGCGAATCTTGGCGGCGACGTTTGGACGTGCTAATGGGTATTGTAAATACTTATTTTCCGGCGCTTCAGTTCGACCTGCGCCTGACCGTTGCAACCGGACCTGAACCGAAAGGAACTTCCATGACTTCCTGGCTTCCCACGCTGATGACCGCCACGCCCGAAGAGGGGTATGAACTGGCAGTCAAGCTGTCGCGTGTCGCGGTCAAGCTGACCCAGCCCGACGCCGAGGCGCGCGAACGCATGCGCCCGGAATACGCAGAAGACTCGGACGCGCTGATCGCGGTCAGCCAGGTCGTGGCGACGAATTTCGCGACTGTCGCGGCGGCGAACGGTTACTGGAAGGGTGCGTCATGACGCAGATCGAAATCGGCGACGAAGACTTTACCGTGGATGCCGACATCCTGGCTGATGCCTTCGCGTTGCCGAGGGCAGAGGTGCAGCGCCAAATGGCATCGGGCGCCATCACCTCGCGGTGCGAAAAGGGCGTGGAGGAAGACGCGGGGCGCTGGCGCCTGACCTTCTTTCACGCCGGCCGTGCCCTGCGGCTGACGGTGGACGGCGCGGGCCGCGTCGTGGGGAAGGCGGTGTTCGATGTGCCGCGCCGCGACGCGGGCGGCGCGCCCTCGGAAGGCTGAGCGCCGCCTGCCGCGCGTTACCCGCAGACCCGGTTGGCCTCGGTCGCATAGGTGGAATAGGCCTTCCAGAATTCCTGGTCTCTCGCGCGGCTGGACTGGCGGATTTCCTGCGCCGAATGAGGATCGCTGTAGAACCTGGTCGCGCGGCGCTGTTCGCTGCTTGAGAGCGTTCCGTTGGCGACGGCCTGAATGCAGCCGCAGAGGTAATTGGAGCGTGCCTTGCGATCCGACGCGAGGCAGGCCGACTTGATCGGGCCGCTGGCCGTCGGCGCATAAAGCGGCTCGGCGCGCCCCGGCCTGTCCTGGAACCGGTTCGCGCCGCCGCACCCGGCCAGTGCCAGAATCACGCCAAGGATCAGGATATTCTTCATCGCCTCATGCCTCTTGCTTGCCCGACATCGCTGGCCGCGGCGCAGGGTGTGGCCCCCTTTGGCGCATCTCGGCCGTGCCCTGTCTGCCCGATCCGCGCGCGGTTTTCAATTCACAAGATCGGCGTGCGCCAGAGCGTCGGCGCGGTGCGATCCAGCTTGACCAAACCCTTGTTACGCTACATATGAGCGCCATGACAGACCTCGCACATATCCGCAATTTCTCGATCGTGGCGCATATCGATCACGGGAAATCCACGCTGGCAGACCGCCTGATCCAGCAGACAAATACCGTGGCCGAACGTGACATGAAGGAACAGATGCTCGACAGCATGGATATCGAGCGCGAGCGCGGCATCACCATCAAGGCGCAGACGGTCCGCATCAACTATACCGCGTTGAACGGTGAGGAGTATATCCTCAACCTGATCGACACTCCCGGCCACGTCGATTTCGCCTACGAGGTCAGCCGCTCCATGCGCGCGGTCGAAGGGTCGCTCCTGGTGGTGGATTCGACCCAAGGGGTCGAGGCGCAGACGCTGGCGAATGTCTACACCGCGATCGACGCCAATCACGAGATCATCCCGGTCCTCAACAAGATCGACCTGCCCGCCACCGATTGCGAGCGCGTGGCCGAGCAGATCGAGGATGTGATCGGCATCGACGCGAGCAATGCCATTCGCGTCAGCGCCAAGACCGGGCAGGGCATCATCGAGACGCTGGAGGCGATCATCAAGTATCTGCCGCCGCCCACGGGCGATGCGGACGCGCCGCTCAAGGCGATGCTGGTCGACAGCTGGTATGACCCCTACCTCGGCGTCGTCGTGCTGGTGCGGGTCATGGACGGCGTTCTGAAAAAGGGCGACCGCATCCGCATGATGCAGAACGGATCGGTCCATCAGGTCGAGCGGATCGGCGTCTTTCGCCCGGCGATGACGGTCGTGGACCGTCTGGGGCCGGGCGAGATCGGCTTCATCACCGCCTCGATCAAACAGGTGGCCGACACCAAGGTGGGCGACACGATCACCCATGACAAGGCACCCTGCGCCGCGCCGCTGCCGGGGTTCAAACCGTCTGTGCCGGTCGTGTTCTGCGGCCTCTTCCCGGTCGATTCGGCCGAGTTCGAGGATCTGCGCGACGCGATCGAGAAACTGGCGCTGAACGATGCCAGCTTCAGCTACGAGATGGAGACGTCCGCCGCTCTCGGCTTTGGCTTCCGCTGCGGGTTTCTGGGGCTCTTGCACCTCGAGGTGATCCGCGACCGGATCGAGCGCGAGTATGATATCGAGCTCATCACCACCGCGCCGTCGGTCATCTACAATGTCTTCATGAAGGACGGTACGTTCCTGCCGCTGCACAACCCGGCGGATATGCCCGATCTGTCAACCGTCGATCATGTCGAAGAGCCGCGCATCAAGGCGACGATCCTTGTGCCGGACGAATATCTGGGCGACGTGCTGAAGCTCTGCCAGGACCGGCGGGGCATCCAGCAGGATCTGACCTATGCCGGCAGCCGGGCGATGGTGGTCTACGATCTGCCGCTCAACGAGGTGGTTTTCGATTTCTACGACCGCCTGAAATCGGTCACCAAGGGTTATGCCAGCTTCGACTATCACATGACGGGCTATCGCACGGACAACCTGGTGAAAATGTCCATTCTGGTGAATGACGAGCCGGTCGACGCGCTGTCGATGATGGTTCACCGTGACAGGGCCGAGATGCGTGGGCGCGCGATGGTCGAGAAGCTGAAGGACCTGATCCCGCGGCACATGTTCAAGATTCCGATCCAGGCGGCCATCGGCGGCAAGGTGATCGCGCGCGAGACGCTGTCGGCGATGCGCAAGGACGTGACCGCCAAATGCTATGGCGGCGACGCCAGCCGCAAGAAGAAGCTGCTGGAAAAGCAGAAGGCCGGCAAGAAGAAGATGCGCCAGTTCGGCAAGGTGGACATCCCGCAGGAAGCGTTCATCTCGGCATTGAAGATGGACGGGTAGGGCGCCTTTCCTTTTCGGAACGCGTTATGTCAGGATAAGCTCGGAAGGCGCCTTGCTGCGCACGGTGGAATGGGGCCAGTCTTCGGGGCGCCGCGTCAATCCGTGCCTGACAGGCGCGAAATGGCAGGCGTCGATACGCCGCTGCAGCTCTCTCTCATTCGGGACTACGCGGGCCCGCAGAACGCAGCCGCTCCCTTCCGAGCCGGATGGCCGCGCGGTCAATTTCTCGTCGAATGCTGTCTCGATGTCACTAAGGTGTTCGGATAGGGGCCTGCCATCCGTTGCGAGCGACCACAGCATGTGAATCCGGTTCGGCAGGACCGCCATCGCGTGACAATGGACCGCGAGCGATCCCGCCACGGCGTCATGCGCTTCGCGCAGCCTGCCGAGGTTGAGCACCGAATCCCCCCACGGCGCCGCCGTCAGGAGTGTCAGTTCGTGAACGCCGTCGCGGCGAGAATCAGCAAATGATCTTTTCATGCCTCACCATCGCGCATCATAGTTAAATCAAGGTTTACCGAATCCCGCGCGAACGTGCCGGACCAGCGTTTTGCGCCGGTCCGGCACGTTGGCCGGTCATGGGGCAGAAGATCACTCCACCTCGCTCTCGATGACCTGTCCCGCATCCTGGATGTCGCGGCCGAGACCTTGGGTCGTCTCGCACGCGGCGAGTCCGACGAGGGCGATGATGGCGAATGTGAATCTCAACATTGTGACGCTCCTTTTAATTTTTGTGTTCTGGCAACGTCTTCTGATCGGCATCGGTTCCCGCAAGCGCGCAACAATCATGCGCAAAAGCCGCAACCGTGGCGCATCGTTCGTTTCCCGCGTGACATGGATCAAGGTGCGGGTTCGCGCCATCGGCAAGGGTGGCGCAAAACGACTTGTCAGCTATGGAGTAGGACCATGTGGCGTTTGGCCAGCATCTTGCATCTTTTCATCGGCTCGACCCTCGCGGGCAGTGCCATCATCGCGGCCTTGGTCATGGGCTACGATGACATGAATGGCGTTTTGACCGCCGCGTTGGCGGGGTTTGTCCTCAGCTTTCCGGTGACATGGCTGGTGGCGCGGCAGCTGTATCAGGACCGCTGAGGCGCCCCCCGGCGTCACCCGTCAATGAAGGCCGGAACGAAAACCGCCCCCGAACCGGATCCGTTGGGGGCGGCGGGCGAAACGCAGGCGCGGTTTCAGGCTGTCTTGTGCTCGGCCGGTTTCGGATCGGCGGGTTTCGCTTCGGGCGCCTTGCCCTTGGGGTTCAGCGGATCGTCCTGGCGCTGAACGGAGCCTTCGAAATGCGCGCCGGATTCGATCGCGATCGTCTTGTGGATGATGTCGCCCTCGACCCGGGCGGTCGAGGTCAGGCGCACCTTGAGGCCGCGCACGCGGCCCACGATGCGGCCGTTGATCACGACATCATCGGCAATGACTTCGCCCTTGATCGTGGCGCTTTCGCCGATGGTCAGCAGATGGGCGCGGATGTCGCCCTCGACCGTGCCCTCGACCTGGATGTCGCCGGTGGTCTTCATGTTGCCGGTCACGTGCAGATCGGAGGACAGCACCGATGCGGGCGGCTTGGCCTTGGGCGCGGATGCCTTGTAATCGCCGCCATGAGACGTTGAAGGCTTGGGCGCGTCCATGGGTTTGTCATAACCGGTCGGCTTGGTGGAATCGCCCTTTTGAGGGGCGGGTTCGTTGATTTTGCTCTTAGAAAACATTTCTACCAGCCTTGATGAATGTCATTGCGTTGGTGGCCTTGCCGTCCACCCTGATCTCGTAGTGTAGATGGGTGCCGGTGGATCGTCCAGAATTTCCCATATCACCGATATGATCCCCGCGCGAGACCCTTTGCCCCTTCTTCACGCGGATTTTCGACTGATGCGCATAGCGCGTCTCGATGCCGAAGGCGTGCTTGATCTTGACGAGGCGGCCATAGCCCGACTGCCAGCCGGCGTGGGTCACGACGCCGTCCGCCGTGGCATAGATGGGCGAGCCGTGATCGCCGGCCATGTCGGTGCCGCTATGCATGCGTCCCCACCGCGGGCCATAGCCCGAAGTATAGCGGAACGCGGTCTTGAGCGGCAGGGCGAAAGGCGCCTTTTCGGCGGCGATGCGGTAAAGGTTGAGCCGGTCCAGCTGGTTCAGCAGGCGGTTGGCCCGTGCGGCGTCGGGCGACGGCTCTTCGCCGCGGGTGGAAAAGCTGAGCGGCATGAGCGGACCGCCCTGGCCGGAATATCCCTTGCGCACGGTGTCGAGGATGTCGTCGGTATTCATCCCCGCCGAGCGGAACATCTTGTCCAGCGGTTCGACCGAGATGGTCATGGCGTCTTCGAGCTGGCGGAAGATCTGGTCGTTCTGGTCCTGCATCAGACGGATCTGCTGCTGCATCTCGTCGGCCTGAAGCAGCGCATCCTGCGCATCGGCGACGACCTTGTCACGCTCGGCGGCGGTGTCGGCCAGCGCGTCGGTCAGAAAATCGACAGCGGTTCCGGCGGCGCCCTCGTCCGATGACAGCGCGTCGCCATTGCCGGACGTTTCCAGTTCGGCGGTGAGGGTTTCAGCCTTGCCGCGCGCGGCGTCGCGTTCGTGCATGGTGCGGCGCAGCGTCGCCTGGATCACGCCGATCCCGGTCTCCATCTCGCGGCGGCGGGTTTCGGAGGCCAGCAGTTCCGACTGCATGACCGAAATCTGCTCGAGCGCGGAATTGAACCGCTCCTGCGCCTCGCGCGCCTCGATCGCGCGCTTGTCGCGCTCCGCGCTCAGATCGTTGAGGCGGGCTTCGTAGGTGCGCTGGTCGCGCTTGGCCTGTTCGCGGAAATTGCCGGACCCGATGCTGTCCATCAGCAGGATCGCCGTGGCGACGATTGCCCAGGCCATGATCAGGGACGCGCCGCTGAAGGCGATCAGCTGTGTCGCGGGCCGCAGCCGGATGAAGCGTGTGTCGGTGTCGGAACGCAAGAACACCCGGCGTTCGGGGAAATGACGTTCGAGAAATGCATAAATCCTGATCGCGATGCGTGTCCGCAAGGTACCCCGTCCTCGGTTGTTACGTTTATCGGTTTTTCCGTTATCCGTCCCGAACTGACGCGCGTTCAAGCCTGCGGCGCCTTGGCGTTTTGCTTAGACAGACGCATCCGCGCGAGCAACAGTTTTGGGCGGCAAGCGCGGGAGAATAGGGGCGGATCCGCCATAAGCGGCGGGTTATTGCCGATCGGCGGAGGCTTGCGCGACAATTCGCGGGTGCGCCATGCGGCTGGATGCCGCGGCGGGCGGCGCGGCTCCGGTCGGGGCGAGAGGGGCATCATGGGGCTTTGCCGCGCGTGCGGCCCCCCCCATCGCGTGCTAGAGGCGGCGCAGCGCGTCCAGCACTTCCGCGGCGTGGCCGGGAACCCTGACCTTGCGCCAGATGCGCGCGATGCGGCCCTCGGCGTCGATCAGAAAGGTGCTGCGCTCGATCCCCATGAAGGTCTTGCCATACATCTTCTTTTGGCCCCAGACGCCATATTCCTCGCAGACGTTGCCTTGCGCGTCCGAGGCGAGGGGAACGGTCAGGGCGTGCTTTTCGCGGAACCGGTCGTGGCTGGCCACCGTATCCTTGGAGATCCCCACAAGCTGCCCGCCCGCCTCGGCAAAATCGGGGGCGAGGGCGGTGAAATCCTGCGCCTCGCGGGTGCAGCCGGAGGTGTCGTCGCGCGGATAGAAGAACAGCACGACGGGCGCGCCGCGCAGCGCGGCCAGCCGGATTTCGCCGCCTCCCGCCAGCGGAAGCGTGAAATCTGGGGCGATGTCGGAAATATCGGGCATGTCGCGTCCTTGGTCATGGCTGTCTTCGTGGTATATTACACCAGCGCGGCCGGGGCAAAGGGATGCGATGCGTGTCCGCCCTCTGCCCGCAAACCAAGAGGGGCGGCCGGCCAAGCCTCCGAAGGAGCAGATGAAGGACATCGATTCTCAGCCGCCCGGTGCGGACCTCGAGGCGCATGACGCGCATCGCGCGCGGCGCCGCCGGCGGCGCCGCAAGGCGGGGCTGTGGTCGCTGCTGAGCATGGCGGCGCTGGCCGGGGCGCTGGCGCTGCTGGTGCTGTCCTATCTCGGCACGCCGGTGGTCATGCCCGATTGGGTCCGCGCGCGCGTCGCCGAGCGCATCAACGAGCGCACCGGCGGGCTTCGCGTCGAACTGGGCGAGGTCGCCATCGTGATGGAGCAGGGCTGGACGCCCCGGCTGGCGCTGAGGTCGGTCACGCTGCGCGGGCCGGATCGGCGGATCATCGCCACCCTGGCCGAGCTGGGCGGCACGCTGGCGTTGCGCCCGCTCCTCCAGGGCGGTGTGCGGCCGGGCAGCATCCGGCTTTCGGGTCTTCAGGTGCAGCTTCGCCGCGACGATACGGGCGGGCTTGGCGTGCAGCTGGACGCCGGGACGGGCGCGGGCGGCGGCGCCGGGATGGTCCGCGACGTGCCCTCGCTGATCGCGCAGATCGACGCGGCGCTGGGCCGCCCCGCGCTGGCCGCGCTGGAGCGGGTGCAGGCCGACAACCTGACCCTGCGCTACGAGGACGCGCGCACCGGCCGCGCCTGGACCGTCGACGGCGGCAAGGTGGCGGTAACGCGCGAGGGCGGCGTCCTGCGTGCGCGGGGCGACTTCACCGTGCTGGGCGCGCGCGCCTATGCCAGCACGCTGGAGGTCAACTTCTCCAGCCGGATCGGCAGCAGCGCGGCGCAGATGGCGCTGAACTTCTCCGATCTTCCGGCGGGCGAGCTGGCGCTGCAATCGCCGGCGCTGGCCGTGCTGGGCGCGCTCGACGCGCCGATCTCGGGGGCCATGCGCGCCCAACTCGACGCCGAGGGCCGGCTGGGACCGCTGAACGCCACGCTCCAGATCGGAAGCGGGGTGCTTCAGCCAAACCCCGCGACCAAGCCTGTCGCCTTTGACTCGGCGCGCACCTATTTCACCTACGATCCCGCCGCCCAGACGATCGAGATCGAGGCGCTCTCGATCGAGAGCACCTGGGTCACGGCCGATGCCGAGGGCACCGCTCACCTGATTGGCGGCACGAATGGCTGGCCGGACGAGCTTCAGGCGCAGTTGCGCGTCACGGACATCACCGCCGATCCGGCAGACCTTTACGACGCGCCCGTGCACGTGGACGGCGCCGCGCTGGACCTGCGGCTGCGGCTGGAGCCTTTCCATCTGAGCGTGGGGCAGCTCAGCCTGTCGGATCAGGGCCGCCACCTGGTGCTGGACGGCGAGTTGCGCGGCGGCGATGCCGGCTGGGACCTCGCGCTGAACGGGCGGCTCGACGGGATCGGGCGCGCCCGCCTGATGCAGCTTTGGCCCGAGGCGGCCGTGAGCAAGACGCGCACCTGGGTTCATGAGAACGTCGCGGAAGGCGCCCTGCACGATATCGAACTGGCCGTCCGGTCGCGTCCGCGTCACAAGCCGCAGGTGGCGCTGGCCTTCGATCTTTCGCGGATCAGGACGCGCTTCCTCAAGAAGATGCCGATCATCGAGGGGCTGTCGGGCAAGGCCACGCTGATCGGCAACCGCTTCGCCATCGAGGCGGACGAGGGCCGCGTCGTGCCGCCCGAGGGCGGCGGCATCGACATCGCCGGCACCAGCTTCGTGGTGCCGGACATCAAGGAGAAAGGCGGCCCTGCCGAGGTGAACCTGCGCACGTCCAGCAGCGTGACCGCCGCGCTGTCCCTGCTCGACCAGGAGCCGTTCCGGTTTCTCAGCAAGCTGGGCCGCCCCGTGACGCTGGCCGAAGGCCGCGCCGAGGTCGACGGCTATCTGACCTTTCCGCTGAAGAAGCGTCTTCAGGTCGGCCAGGTGGACTACAGCGTTGGCGCAAGGCTGCGCGATCTGCGCAGCGATGCGCTGGTGCCGAACCGCACGCTGACCGCCGAGGCGCTGGACCTGCGGGCAAGGGACGGGCTGCTGCGGATCGGCGGGACGGGCGAGCTGGACGGCGCGGCCTTCGATGGCCACTGGTCCGCGGCGCTGGGGCCGGACGCCGATGGCAGCCGCATCGAAGGCACGCTGATGCTGGGCCAGGCGTTCGCCGACGCGTTCGGGATCGGGCTGCCGCCGGGCAGCCTGACGGGCCGGGCGCCCGCGCAGGTCACCGTCGACCTGGCCAAGGGCGGCGCGGGAGAGTTCTCGCTCAGCTCGGATCTGGCGGGGCTGGGCCTTGCGCTGCCGCAACTGAACTGGCGCCTTGCCCCCGCCGCGCGCGGCACCCTCCGGGTCGAGGGGCGGCTGGGAGAGCCGCCGCAGATCGACCGCCTGTCGCTGGAGGCGCCGGGTCTCAGCGCGATGGGCAGCGTCACGCTGAAGCCGGGCGGAGAGCTTGCGCGCGCCATCTTCTCCCGCGTCGCGGTGGGCGGCTGGCTGGACGCGCCGGTGACGCTGGTCGGGCGCGGCAAGGGCGCGGCGCCGGGGGTGGAGGTGTCCGGCGGCACCCTCGACCTGCGCCGTGCCGATCTGGGGGGGCGCAGCGGCGCGGGGGCGGGGGGGCCGCTCTCGCTGGCGCTGGAGCGGCTGACCGTCACGGACGCGCTGGCGCTGACCGCGTTCCGCGCCGATCTGAACTCGGCCCGCGGGTTGGACGGCACCTTTACCGGCCGCGTCAATGGCGGCGCGAGGGTGCGCGGGCAGATCGTGCCCCAAGGCGGGCGCAGCGCGTTCCGCATCACAACCGCCGACGCCGGTGGCGTGCTGGGCTCGGCCGGGGTGCTGGAACAGGCGCGCGGCGGCGAGATGGAGCTGACGCTCGCACCCGCCGGCGCGCCCGGCACATTCGAAGGCCAGCTCAAGGGCGGTGACATCTGGCTGACCGACGCGCCGGCACTGGCCGCGCTGCTGAGCGCGCTCAGCGTCGTGGGCCTTCTGGAACAGATGGCGGAGGGCGGTATCCATTTCAGCAACGTGAACGCGCGGTTCCGGCTGAGTCCGGATCGCCTGACGCTCTATTCCGGCAGCGCGGTGGGTGCGTCGATGGGCATCTCGATGGACGGCTATTACGATCTGCGGAGCAAGGTGATGGACATGCAGGGCGTCGTCTCGCCGCTTTACGTGGTCAATGCCATCGGCGCCATCTTCACCCGCGCGGGCGAGGGGCTGGTCGGGGTGAACTACACGCTTCGGGGGCCGGTTGCCGCGCCCAAGGTCGGAGTCAATCCGCTGTCGCTGTTGACACCCGCCATGTTCCGCGACATCTTCCGCCGCCCGCCCCCGGCACCGCCGCCCGGTGCGGACGCAGCGCCGCCTGCGGGTGCAACCCCGTCGGTGTCCTCTGGCGGGACGGTGCAGGGGCAGCCCGGCGAGGGCACGGCGCCGGACCGGACACGGCCGCCGGCGGCGCGCAAGCCGGTGGATCGCGGCCCGCGCGGCCGTTGAGCGGCGCGAAACATCAGACGGCGGTGCAAAAACGGGAACCTCGATGAAGCTGAGCGATTTCGACTACGATCTGCCCGAGGCGCTGATCGCCACGCGGCCCGCCCGTCCGCGCAGCGCGGCGCGGCTTCTGGTCGCCGAGGGGGCGGCGCTGACAGACACCCACGTGGGCGCGCTGCCCGACTGGCTACGCCCCGGCGACCGGCTGGTGCTGAACGACACGCGCGTCATCCCGGCGCGCCTGACCGGACTGCGCCGCCGCAGCGGCGCGCAGGGGGCGACCGAGGCGCGCATCGAGGCGACATTGCTGGAGCCCTGCGCGGACGGCACGTGGCGCGCCATGGTCAAGCCGCTCAAGAAGCTGGCCGTGGGCGAGACGGTCACATTCTCGGAGACGCTTTCCGCCACGCTGGAGGGCAAGGAGGACGGGCAGGCGCGGCTGCGCTTCAACCTCAATGGCGACGATTTCGACGCCGCGCTGGCCAGCGCGGGGGCCATGCCGCTGCCGCCCTACATCGCTGCGCGCCGACCCGCCGATGCCGCCGACAAGGAGGATTACCAGACCGTCTGGGCGCGCCATTCCGGGGCGGTCGCCGCGCCCACCGCATCGCTGCATTTCGACGCGGCGCTGCTGGCCGCGCTGGCGGCGAAGGGCGTGGATTTCACCCATGTAACGCTGCATGTGGGGGCGGGCACCTTCCTGCCCGTCAAGGTCGAGGATGTGACCACCCATAAGATGCACGCCGAATGGGGCGAGGTGACCGAGGCGGCAGCGGCCGAGATCGCCGCCACCCGCGCCGCGGGCGGGCGCGTCATCCCCGTGGGCACCACCGCGCTGCGCCTGATCGAAAGCGCGGCGCGCGCGACGGGCGCCATCGCGCCATGGCAGGGCGAGACGGACATCTTCATCTATCCCGGTTTCGATTTCCGCGTGACCGACGCGCTGATGACAAATTTCCACCTGCCCAGATCGACCCTGATGATGCTGGTCGCGGCCCTCATGGGCCACGATCGGGTGCGGCGCATCTATGCCCATGCCGTCGCGCAGGAATACAGGTTTTTCTCCTATGGCGATGCATCGCTGTTGATCCCGGCGTGAAACGCTGCCAAGGGCGCAATCGGGTCCGGGCACGAGTCGCTAACGGGCGCGACGCGCGGCGCGCCTCACGGCAGGTTGGCCCCGGAAGCGGGCAGGGAGAAAGACGATGATCAAGGTTCTGTCCGGCGCCTGGGCGCTGTTGTTCGGGATGATGCTGCTGCAGGTCGGCAACGGCATGCAGGGCACGCTTCTGGGCATCCGGGGCGAAATCGAGGGGTTCTCGACCTTCGAGATGTCGCTGGTCATGTCGGGATACTTCGTCGGTTTCCTCTTCGGCTCGCGCATGGCGCCCGAAATGATCCGCCGCGTGGGCCATGTGCGGGTCTATGCCGCGCTCGGCTCGATGATCTCGTCGATCATGCTGTTCTATCCCAGCTGGACGGACCCTTGGGCGTGGGGGGTGGCGCGCATCCTGATCGGGTTCTGCTTTTCCGGCGTCTACGTCACCGCCGAATCGTGGCTGAACAACGCGGCCAGCAACGAGAACCGGGGCAAGGCGCTGTCGCTTTACATGATCGTGCAGATGATCGGCATCGTATCGGCGCAGGCGCTGCTCATCGTGGCTGATCCGGGCGGATTCATTCTGTTCATCATTCCCTCGGTCCTGATCTCGATTTCCTTCACGCCGATCCTGCTGTCGATCAGCCCGACCCCCGCCTTCGACACGACCAAGCCGATGACCCTGATGCAGATCTTTAATACCTCGCCGCTGGGCTGCGTGGGCATGTTCCTGCTGGGCGGCGTCTTTTCGGCGCAGTTCGGCATGGGCGCGGTCTATGGCGGCAAGGCGGGGCTGAGCGTGGGGCAGATCTCGGCCTTCGTGTCGTCCTTCTATATCGGCGCGCTGATCGTGCAGTATCCGCTGGGCTGGCTGTCGGATCGGATGGACCGTCGCCTGCTGATCCTGATCGCGTCGGCGCTGGTCGCGGCGGGCGCCATCGTTGCGATGATCTTCGGAGGGTATTTCCCCGTGCTGCTGGTGGCGGCCTTCGTCGTCGGGGGCATGTCCAATCCGCTCTATTCGCTGCTGATCGCCTATACCAACGACTTCCTTGCGCATGACGACATGGCCGCCGCCGCCGGCGGACTGGTCTTCATCAACGGGCTGGGCGCGGTGGCCGGCCCGGTCATCACCGGCTGGATGATGGGCGTTATGGGGCCGCGCGGGTTTTTCCTCTATATCGCCGTGCTGGGGGCGGCGATGGCCGCCTATGCCGCCTATCGCATGACCCAGCGCCCGTCGCCGACCATCGACCATACCGACACCTTCGCGCCGGTCATGCCGTCCTCGTCGCCGATGGCCGTCACCCTGGCCCAGGAATATGCCATCGACGTGGCGCAGGAAGAAGCCGCCGAAGAGGCCGACATCCGCGCCGCCGGGGCGTGAGGGGCGGAAGTGAGCGGAATGTCGCAATTGAAGGAATACTTTACTATCAAATTGAAACCGCGTGTCTATACGCTGGTTGTGTCAGATACTGGGGCTTCCGGGCGTTCCTGAGGCAGAACGAAGTCCCGTTCGCGTGTGGTCACATGAGGAGCAAGACTGTGGTGGACCCGAAGGAAGTGTTGGATTTCTGGCTCGACGAGGTCGGCAAGAAGGGTTGGTATGAGGTGTCTCGCACGCTGGATGCGGAAATCACGGACCGTTTCGAGCATGCGTGGCAGCGCGCGCGCAGCGGCACCTGTGGCCTGTGGCTGACCTATCCGTCCGGCACGCTGGCCTACATCATCCTGATGGACCAGTTTCCGCGCAACATGTTTCGTGGTCAGGCCGATAGTTTCGCCACCGACCGTCACGCCGTCGCCGCCGCCAAGTCGGCGATCGGGCGCAAGTGGGATCTGGCCATCGACGAGCCGGCGCGCCAGTTCTTCTACCTGCCGCTGATGCATTCGGAAAACCTGTGCGATCAGGAACGCTGCATCCGCCTGATCTGCGAGCGGATGCCGCAGACGGGGGCGGACACGCTGCTTCATGCCCGTGCGCACCGCGAAGTGATCCGCCAGTTCGGGCGCTTCCCCTACCGTAACGAGGCGCTGGGCCGCAAATCCACCCTGCCGGAGGTCGCGTATCTCAAGGCCGGCGCATATGGGCACACGCTGCGCCAGCTTCAGCAGAAGGATGCGGCCTGACCGTATCCATTCGTTCCGTATCCGGCATCACGCCGCGCCTTGCCGGGCGCGGCGTTTCCGTGACCGGCGCAGACGCGTTGTGCCGCCTGCGCAAGTGATCTAACCTCGGACCAAATTATCCAAGGCGGAGACGCAGATGGCCCCCAAATCCTTTGACATGATCGTGATCGGCGCCGGCCCCGGCGGCTATGTCGCGGCCATTCGCGGTGCGCAGCTGGGCCTCGACGTGGCCATCGTCGAGCGCGAGAACATGGGTGGCATCTGCCTCAACTGGGGGTGCATCCCGACCAAGGCGATGCTGCGTAGCGCCGAAGTATTCCACCTGATGCACCGCGCCGATGAATTCGGGCTGTCCGCAGGCAAGATCGGCTATGACCTGGACGCGGTCGTCAAACGTTCGCGCGGGGTGGCGAAACAGCTGTCGGACGGCATCGGCCACCTGATGAAAAAGAACAAGATCAGCGTGTTCCGTGGCGAAGCTCATCTACCTGCCAAAGGAAGGGTAGCCGTCAAGATGGACAAGGGCGAGGACGAGGAGCTGACGTCGAAACACATCGTGCTGGCCACCGGCGCACGCGCCCGCGAATTGCCGGGGCTGGAGGCCGACGGCGATCTGGTCTGGACCTACAGGCACGCACTGGTCCCGCCGCGGATGCCGAAAAAGCTGCTGGTGATCGGCTCGGGCGCCATCGGGATCGAATTCGCCAGCTTCTACAACACGCTGGGTGCCGAGACCACCGTGGTCGAGGTGTTGGACCGGATCCTGCCCGTGGAGGACGCGGAGATCTCGAAATTCGCGAAAAAGCAGTTCGAGAAGCAGGGCATGACGATCCTGCAAAAGAACACCGTCAAACAGCTGGATCGGGGCCAGGGCAAGGTCGTCGCTCATATCGACGCGGACGGCAAGACCGGGCAGCACGAGTTCGACACCGTGATTTCCGCCGTCGGCATTGTCGGCAACACCGAGGGGCTGGGGCTGGAGGAACTGGGCGTCCGGATCGACCGGACGCATGTTCTGATCGATGAGTATTGCCGCACGGGCGTCGACGGCCTCTATGCCATCGGCGACATCGCGGGCGCGCCATGGCTGGCGCACAAGGCCAGCCACGAGGGCGTCATGGTGGCCGAACTGATCGCGGGCGAGGATCCGCACCCCGTCAGACCCGAAAGCATCGCTGGCTGCACCTATTCCAACCCGCAGATCGCGTCGGTCGGCTATACCGAGGCGAAGGCGAAGGAACTGGGTTATGAGGTCAAGGTCGGCCGCTTCCCCTTCATCGGCAACGGCAAGGCCATCGCGCTGGGCGAGGCCGAGGGCATGATCAAGACCGTCTTCGACGCCAAGACCGGCGAATTGCTGGGCGCGCACATGATCGGTGCCGAAGTGACCGAACTGATCCAGGGATACGTCGTCGGGCGGCAGTTGGAGACCACCGAAGAGGATCTGATCCGGGCCGTCTTCCCGCATCCGACGCTGAGCGAGATGATGCACGAAAGCGTGCTGGACGCCTATGGCCGCGTGATCCACATGTAGCGGATCGTCAGCCCACCCGGTATCAGCCCACCTTAGCCACCAGCCAATCGCGCAGGGCCACAGCGTTGTTGTGCGCGGGGTCTCTGGCGCCATAGATCAACGTCACGCGCCCGTCCCTTGCACGCTCGGCCAGATCGCGGGCGGCGTCGCTGTGATCCAGCTCCTGGCGGTAGCGGCGGGTGAATTCGTTCCACTTCTCGGGGTCATGGTCGAACCATTCGCGCAACTCGTCGCTGGGCGCGACCTCCTTGCACCATGCGTCCAGATTCAGGTCGTCCTTGGCCACGCCGCGCGGCCAGATCCTGTCGACCAGCACGCGGTAGCCGTCGTCCTCAGCCATCTTGTCGTAGGCGCGCCTTGTCCTGACATCCATCTTGGACTCCTTTCCTGAGCAACGGCCAAACGCGCAGAAAGTTTCTCACGTAAATGTTCCGCTTCCGTTCGCGGTTGCGGGTTGGAAGGGCCGGCGCCATACACTATCTGTTAATCTTCACTCCCCGGAGGCACCATGGCTGAGCTGAAGAAGATCGAAGTGCGCGGCGCGCGCGAGCATAACCTGAAGAATATCGACGTCGACATCCCGCGCGACCAACTGGTTGTCATCACGGGCCTTTCCGGGTCGGGCAAATCCAGCCTCGCGTTCGATACGATCTATGCCGAGGGCCAGCGCCGCTATGTCGAATCGCTGTCGGCCTATGCGCGGCAGTTCCTCGACATGATGCAAAAGCCGGATGTCGACCACATCACCGGCCTCAGCCCCGCGATCAGCATCGAGCAGAAGACGACCAGCAAGAACCCGCGCTCGACCGTCGGCACGGTGACCGAAATCTACGACTACCTGCGTCTGCTCTTCGCGCGCGCGGGCACGCCCTATTCCCCCGCCACCGGCAAGCCGATCGAGGCGCAGCAGGTGCAGGACATGGTCGACCGTATCATGGCGATGGAGGAGGGCACGCGCGCCTATCTGCTGGCTCCCATCGTGCGCGACCGCAAGGGCGAGTATCGCAAGGAATTCGCGGAGCTGCGCAAGAACGGCTTCCAGCGGGTGAAGGTCAACGGCACCTTCCATGAACTGGACGAGCCGCCGGTGCTGGACAAGAAGTTCCGCCACGATATCGACGTCGTTGTGGACCGGCTGGTGGTGCGCGAGGGGCTGGAGACGCGGCTGGCCGACAGCCTGCGCACCGCGCTCGACCTTGCCGACGGTATCGCCGTTCTGGAGACGGCGCCCAGCGAGGGCGAGCCGGAGCGCGTGACGTTTTCCGAAAAATTCGCCTGCCCCGTGTCCGGCTTCACCATCCCCGAGATCGAGCCGCGCCTCTTTTCCTTTAACGCGCCCTTCGGGGCCTGCCCGGTCTGCGACGGCCTGGGGGCCGAGCTGTTCTTCGACGAGCGGCTGGTCGTACCGGATCAGAACCTGAGTATCCGCGACGGTGCGCTCGCGCCGTGGCGCAAGGGCAAGAGTCCCTATTTCCTGCAGACAATCGAGGCGATCGCGCGGCATTACGAGTTCGACCGGAAAACCAAGTGGAAGGATCTGCCCGCGCATGTGCAGCAGGTCTTTCTTTACGGCTCGGGCGAGGACGAGATCGCGTTTCGCTACGACGAGGGCGGCCGCGTCTACAACGTCTCCCGCGCGTTCGAGGGGGTCATCCCCAACATGGAGCGACGCTATCGCGAGACGGACAGCGCCTGGATCCGCGAGGAGTTCGAGCGTTATCAGAACAACCGCCCCTGCGGCGCCTGCGGCGGCTTCCGCCTCCGCGACGAGGCGCTGGCGGTGAAGATCGCCGGCCTGCATATCGGCCAGGTCGTGCAGATGTCGATCCGCGAGGCGCTGGACTGGGTGACGGACGCGCCCTTGCAACTCAGCAACCAGAAGAACGAGATCGCGCGCGCCATCTTCAAGGAAATCCGCGAGCGGCTGGGATTTCTGAACAACGTGGGCCTTGAGTATCTCACGCTCAGCCGCAATGCCGGCACGCTCTCGGGGGGCGAATCGCAGCGCATCCGCTTGGCCAGCCAGATCGGCAGCGGCCTCACCGGCGTTCTTTACGTGCTGGACGAGCCTTCGATTGGCTTGCACCAGCGCGACAACGACCGGCTGCTGCAGACGCTGAAAAACCTGCGCGATCAGGGCAATACGGTCATCGTCGTCGAACATGACGAAGAGGCGATCCGCGAGGCCGATTACGTCTTCGACATCGGTCCCGGCGCGGGCGTCCACGGCGGGCAGGTGGTCAGCCACGGCGTGCCCGAGGCGGTGGCTGCCGATCCCAATTCCATCACCGGGCAGTATCTGTCGGGCGCGCGCGAAATTCCGGTTCCGGCCCAGCGGCGCAAGGGGAATGGCAAGAAGCTGAAGGTGGTGAAGGCGACCGGGAACAACCTGAAGAACGTGACGGCGGAATTCCCCTTGGGCAAGTTCGTCTGCGTGTCGGGTGTCTCGGGCGGCGGCAAGTCGACGCTGACCATCGAGACGCTGTTCAAGACCGCGTCGATGCAGTTGAACGGCGCGCGCCAGACGCCCGCTCCCTGCGAGACGATCAAGGGGCTGGAGCATCTGGACAAGGTCATCGACATCGACCAGCGCCCGATCGGGCGCACGCCGCGCTCGAACCCGGCGACCTACACGGGCGCGTTCACGCCGATCCGCGACTGGTTCGCCAATCTGCCCGAAGCCAAGGCGCGCGGCTACAAGCCCGGACGCTTCAGCTTCAACGTCAAGGGCGGGCGCTGCGAGGCGTGCCAAGGCGACGGCGTCATCAAGATCGAGATGCATTTCCTGCCCGACGTCTATGTCACCTGCGAGACGTGTCAGGGGGCGCGCTACAACCGTGAGACTTTGGAAATCCGCTTCAAGGGCAAGAGCATAGCGGACGTTCTTGACATGACGGTTGAAGACGCTCAGGAGTTTTTCAAGGCGGTTCCCAGCATCCGCGAAAAGATGGATGCGCTGGTGCGCGTCGGCCTTGGCTATATCAAGGTCGGGCAGCAGGCGACGACGCTATCGGGCGGCGAGGCGCAGCGCGTGAAGCTGTCGAAGGAGCTCGCCAAGCGCAGCACGGGCCGCACGCTCTATATCCTGGACGAGCCGACGACGGGCCTGCACTTCGAGGACGTCAAGAAACTGCTCGAAGTGCTGCACGAGCTGGTGGACAGCGGCAACACCGTGGTGGTGATCGAACACAACCTCGACGTCATCAAGACCGCCGACTGGATCATCGATATCGGCCCCGAAGGCGGCGACGGCGGGGGCGAGGTGGTGGCAACCGGCACGCCCGAACAGGTCGCCGACGCGCCGCGCAGCCATACCGGCCGCTACCTCAAGCCGATGCTCGTGCCCCGCAAGGTCGCGGCGGAGTAGCGGACGCGCCCCGCGCCCCGTCAGGTTTCGGGCGCGCGGGGCGGTACTCTTTCGCGGTTGGGCGACGGGTCGGTGCTGTCACCCAGAAAATGCCCGACCGCGCGCAGCCCTTCAACCTCGTCGCAGACGATCTTGGCCACGATCAGGATCGGAACAGCCACGACCATGCCGACAACCGACCAGATATAGGCGAAGAAGGCGACCACCAGGAACAGGATCGGCGTGTTCAGCCGCATCCGCCGCGAGATCATCAGCGGCGTCACGATCTGCCCTTCGATCGACGTCAGCACCATGTAGGTCATGAAGACACCGAATGCCTGCCAGGGGTCGTTGAAGGTCACGAACGCGACCAGCCCCGCCACGCCGGCGCCCACGATCGCCCCGAGAAACGGGATGAAGTTCAGCGTGAACGCCATGGCGCCGATGGCAATGGCGTTGGGCAATTCCCACAGATACATGGCGGCGCCGATGCACAGACCCAGCCCCGCGTTGATCAGCGCGATGCCGCCCAGATAGCGGCCGAGCCGATCCTCGATGGTCTTTATGACTTCGACCGCGCGACGTTTCTCGCGCAGCTTGGGTAGGCTTTCGACGGTGCGCAGCGCAAAGAAATCGCCCGACCCGATCAGGAAGAAGGTCAGGAAGATGGCGAAGATCACCTGGCTCAGGACCTGCGGCGCCATGGTCAGGATGGTGACGGAGGTGCTGGTTTCCGATACGACCTCGACCTCCATTGCGGTTTTCTTGTCCGAATTTCCCACCGCCTCGTCAATCGCCTGCGCGGCTTCGTTGACCTTGGCCAGCGCGCCGGTCCCTTCGCCCAGCTTGTATTGCATCTCGCGCATCAGGCCGGGCATGTCGTCGATGAGGTTCGTCACCGGCTCCGCGAACCAGGCGATGGCGGCGCCGGTAGCGACGAAGAGGACCGAAGTGAAGAGCGTCGCGATCAGCATGTTGGGCAGGCCCAGCCGTTCCAGCGCGCGGCGGGGGCGGCTGAAGACGAAATACGACAGGATCGCAGCCGTGACGGGGATCAGGAAACTGGCCGCAGACACGAGGGCTGCGACAAGGGCAATGATGAAGATGCCGATGAGCGGCACGTAGATGCGTTTCGTCGCTTTCACGATAGATGTGTCCCTGCCATCGCTCTGCGGCGATGGGATGCAAACGCCGCAGGGCGCAGGACGGTTCCGGGCGCTGCGCCTCAGCCGCGCCCGCGCGCGGCCAGACGTGGCAGCATGGCGCTGAAATCGCGGCCGCGGCCATCCTCGTGCTCGACGAACTGGGCATAAAGCGTGCGCGCGGCCTCGCCCAGCGGCGTGTCGGCATCCGCCGCCTCGGCGGCCTGCTGCGCCAGCGTCAGATCCTTCAGCATCAGCTCGGCGGCGAAGCCGGGCTTGTAGCCGTTGTCGGCCGGGCTCTGCGGGCCGACGCCGGGCGCCGGACAATAGGCGTTCATCGACCAGCTATAGCCCGAGGAGGTGCTGACCACGTCGAACATCGCCTGCCGGTCCAGCCCCAGCTTGTCGGCCAGCGCAAAGGCCTCGCAGGTGACGATCATCGTCGCGCCCAGGATCATGTTGTTGCAGATCTTCGCGGCCTGACCGTTGCCCGACGGGCCGCAATGCACGGCCTTCTGGCCCATGATGTCAAAGAGCGGCTTGGCGGTGGCAAAGCCTGCCTCGTCGCCGCCGACCATGAAGGTCAGCGTGCCGCCCGCCGCGCCGCCGGTGCCGCCCGATACCGGCGCGTCGAGCGCCGACAGCCCGGCCTCCTGCGCCTGCGCCGCGACGTCGCGGGCGCTGGCCACGTCGACGGTCGAGCAGTCGAGGAAGACGGCCCCGCGGTCCATCACGGGAATGATCTGATCAGCGACGCTGCGCAGGATGTCGCCATTGGGCAGCATGGTGATGACGACCTCGGCGCCGCTTGCGGCCTCTTCGGCGCTGGCGGCACTGACGACGCCTTCGGCGCTGACGCCGGCGGGGTCGAAGCCGGTCACGTCATGGCCTGCCGCCGCCAGGTTCGCGGCCATCGGGCCGCCCATGTTGCCCAGTCCAATGAATCCGATTTTCATGCGATCGCCTTTCTGCGCCTGAATTTTACCGCACAGTATCGCCAACCGCGCGGCAGGGGCAATGGCGGGTGCGCCGCGTTACAGACCTTCGTGAAATTCCGCGATCAGATGCTCGACGACCGCCGCCAGCGCGGCGCGTTCGTCCTGTCCCGCGTTGGTCGCCGCGCGAACGACCTGCCGCTGGCGGTCGGCGCTGGTGCCGTTTGCCGCTATGTCGCGCGCGCGCGACACCTCGGGGACCGAGCCGAAATGCACCGCGTCCTCGGCGATGACCTCAAGCATCTCGTCCATCAGCGTCTCCAGCGGGACGATTTCGCCCAGACCGAAATCGATCAGGCCCTCGCGCACGCCGTAGCGCTGCGCGCGCCAGCGGTTTTCGGAAATCAGGAAACTGTCATAGATGCGCCAGCGCTGGTTGCGCACCGACAGGCGCCACAGCATCCGCGCCAGCCCCTGCACAAGCGCCGCCAGCGTCAGCGCATCCTCCAGCCGGGGCTGCACGTCGCAGATCCGCGCTTCGACGGTCGGGAACTTCGAGGAGGGCCGCAGATCCCACCAGATTTTCGAGGCATCCTCGATCGCGCCCAGATCGACCAGCACCTGAACCGCGCGCTCGAATTCGCCGTAACTGCCCATCCGCGGCGGCAGGCCAGTGCGGGGCAGGTTGTCGAACACCGTCAGGCGATAGCTGTCGAGGCCGGTATCCTGCCCCTGCCAGAACGGCGACGAGCAGCTGAGCGACAGAAGATGCGGCAGGAAATACCGAAGCTGGTTCATCAGGTCGATCCGCCGGTCGGGCGGGTCGATGGCCACATGCACATGCATGCCGCAGATCAGCATCCGCCGCACCACCCCGGCCAGGTCGGCGGAGAGATCGTTGTAACGCTCCTTGTCGGTATGTTTCTGCTCGCGCCAATCCGAGAAGGGATGGCAGGAGGCGGCGATGGGCGCGAGGCCGAACCTGCGCGCCTCGCGCGAGATGCAGGCGCGCAGGCGCTTCAGGTCGTCCCGCGCCTCGGCGATGGTTCCGCACACCTTGGTGCCCACCTCGATCTGGCAATTGAGGTATTCGGGGCTGACCTGATCCTGCAGCGCATCCCGGCAGGCTTTCATCAGCGCCTCGGGCGCCCCCGCGAGGGCCATGGTATCGCGGTCGACGAGAAGATATTCCTCCTCGATGCCGATGGTGAAGTCAGGCTCGGTCAGGGCCATGGCGCGCCTTTCGCTGCTGGATGTCCAGCAAATCGCAGGCGCGGCGATGTGCCAAGAAAATTCTGCGAATTTTCAGGGACGGGCGAAAAACGCCCGGCCACTGGGGCCGGGCGTTCGGATGGCTCAGTCGGCCAGCTTGAAGTGGAACTCGCCGCCTTCCTTGATGCCGCTCGGCCAGCGCGAAGTGACGGTCTTGGTCTTGGTGTAGAACCGGAACGCGTCGGGGCCATACTGGTTGAGATCGCCGAAGGCCGATTTCTTCCAGCCGCCGAAGGTGTAATGCGCCAGCGGCACCGGGATCGGGAAGTTGACGCCGACCATGCCGACATTCACGCGGCTGGCGAAATCGCGCGCCGCATCGCCGTCGCGGGTGAAGATGGCTGTGCCGTTGCCCATCTCATGCTCCGACGCCAGTTTCAGCGCCTCCTCGTAGCTGCCCGCGCGCACGGTGCTGAGGACCGGGCCGAAAATCTCCTGCTGGTAGATGTCCATGTCCGGCGTCACCTTGTCGAAGAGGTGCGGCCCGAGGAAAAAGCCGTTCTCGTAGCCCTGCAAGCTGAAATCGCGCCCGTCTACGACCAGCTCGGCACCCTGGTCGATGCCGGACTGCACGAGGCCGAGGATGCGCTCCTTGGCCTGCGCTGTCACGACGGGGCCGTAATCCATCTCGGTATCCGAGGTGTAGGGGCCGACCTTCAGCTTTTCGATGCGCGGAACCAGCTTTTCAATCAGCCTGTCGGCGGTCTCGTCTCCCACCGGCACGGCGACCGAAATCGCCATGCAACGCTCGCCCGCGGCGCCGTAGCCTGCGCCGATCAGCGCGTCGGCGGCCTGGTCCATGTCGGCGTCGGGCATGATGATCATGTGGTTCTTGGCGCCGCCGAAGCACTGGGCGCGCTTGCCGTTGCTGCACGCGCGGCCATAGATATACTGCGCGATGGGCGTCGAGCCGACGAAGCCGACAGCCTGAATCGTGTCGTTGTCGAGGATCGCGTCGACCGATTCCTTGTCGCCGTTGACGACCTGGCAGATGCCGTCGGGCAGGCCCGCTTCGGTCCAGAGTTCGGCCAGCATGAGGGGGCAGGAGGGGTCGCGTTCGGACGGTTTGATGATGACGGCGTTACCCGCTGCAATCGCGGGGCCCATCTTCCACATCGGAATCATCGCGGGGAAGTTGAAGGGTGTGATGCCCGCGACGACGCCCAAAGGCTGGCGCATCGAGTAGATGTCGATGCCGGTGCTGGCATTGCCGGAATACTCGCCCTTCAGGAAATGCGGCGCGCCGATGCAGAATTCGATCACTTCCATGCCGCGCTGCACGTCGCCCTTGGCGTCGGGGATGGTCTTGCCATGCTCGCGGCTGATCGCCTCTGCCAGCTTGTCCATGTCGCGGTTGATGAGGCGCACGTATTCCATCATCACGCGCGCGCGTTTCTGCGGGTTGACGGCGGCCCATTCCTCCTGCGCCTTGGCGGCATCGGCGACAGCCTGGTTCAGCTCCTCGACGCTGGCGAGCGGCGTTTTCGCCTGCACTTCGCCCGTGGCGGGGTTGAAGACGTCCGAGAAGCGGCCCGACGTTCCCTTGACGTGTTTGCCGTTGATGTAATGCGTCAGTTCGGTGGTCATGGAATCCTCCATTTTCGTTCCCGCGGAGCATAGCCTTGCAAAAATGAGCCGAACAGAGGCAATCTCTCAAATGCAGTTTGCGTTTTTGCAAAGGGTGGACAATGCAGCCGCAATGGGATGATCTGAAAGTGTTTCTGGCTGTTGCCCGCTGCGAAAGCCTGTCAGCGGCGGGACGCATCCTCAAGATCGACCCGGCCACGGTGGGGCGCCGCATCGCCCGGCTGGAGGAGGCGCTGAAGACGCCGCTTTTTGCCAAATCGCCGCAGGGTTACGCGCTGACGGGCGAGGGCCAGCGCCTGGCCGTGCACGCCGCCCGCGCCGAGCAGGAGATGACGGCCGCCTTTGCCGGTTTGTCGGGGCAGGGCGCGCAACTGAGCGGACAGATCCGGCTGGGCGCCCCCGACGGGTCGGCCAACTTCCTGCTGCCGCAGGTCTGCGCCGACATCGTCGCGCGCAATCCGGATCTGGAGGTGCAGATCGTGGCGCTTCCGCGCGTCTTCAACCTGTCGCGCCGCGAGGCGGATATGGCCGTCGCCGTCAGCGCGCCGCTGGCGGGGCGGCTGAGCGTGCAGCGGGTGACGGACTACAGGCTGAGCCTCGTGGCCTCGCGGAAATATCTGCGTCGTGCCGCGCCGATATCGCGGATGGAAGACCTGCGTGATCACCGCATCGTCGGCTATATCCAGGACATGATTTTCGACAAGGAACTGGACTACATGGCCGAGGCCGGGCTGCCCCGCGTCGATCTGGCCAGCAATTCGGTCTCGGTCCAGTTCAACTGGATCCGGCAGGGCGCCGGTATCGGCATCGTGCATGATTTCTCGATCCCCTTCGCGCAGGACATGGTGCGCGTGCTGCCCGACCAGATCAGCCTAGCGCGCAGTTTCTACCTCATCCGCCATGTCGATGACCGGCGGCTGGGCCGGCTCAACCGCTTTGCCGAGGAACTGGCCAGCGGCATGCGCCGCGAAGTCGCCCGGCTGGAGATGCTGAGCGAGGCGACGCCGGGCGGCTTGACAGATGGCGGCCAATCTTTACGCTGAAATCTCGTGATAGCGTTAACGGGGGCCGACATGCTGGTTCAACAAATCCTCAAGGGCAAAGCCGACAACACCGTTTACACCATCGCGCCGGACAAATCCGTCGCGGATGCGGCCGCGAAGCTGTCGGAGAATCGTATCGGCGCGCTCATCGTTGCGGATGAGGGCGGCGCGGTCGTGGGCGTTCTGTCCGAGCGTGACATCGTGCGGACGCTGGGTCAGCGCGGGCCGACCTGTATGAGCGACAGCGTCAGCCAGATGATGACCCGCGATCTTGTCTGCGCCAGTCGCCAGGACACCTACGAAAGCGTGCTTCACCGCATGACAGAAGGGCATTTTCGCCACATGCCGGTGCTGGAGAACGATGAGCTGATCGGTGTCATTACGCTGGGCGATGTGGTCAAGGCGCGGCTGTCGGAACTGGCGATGGAGAACGAATCCATGCAAGGGATGATCATGGGCCGATAGGGCGGCCGCAGGGCCGCGGGTGGATGCGGGCTTGCAATCGCCGGCCCGCTCGTGCTGTGTGTGCGCATTGAATGACGGAGTGATGCGATGCGCATTGGCCTTTATCCCGGCACGTTCGATCCCATCACGCTGGGTCACATCGACATCATCCGCCGCGCGGCCACGCTGGTCGACCGGCTGGTCGTCGGGGTCGCGATCAACCGCGACAAGGGCCCGCTGTTTTCGCTGGAAGAGCGCGTGGCGATGATCGAGGCCGAGGCCGCGCGCCTGAGCCGCCCCGGCGGCGCCGAGATCGTGGTGCACCCCTTCGAGAATCTGCTGATCGACTGCGCCCGCGACGTGGGCGCGCAGGTGATCGTGCGCGGGCTGCGCGCGGTGGCGGATTTCGAATACGAATTCCAGATGGTGGGGATGAACCGCGCGCTCGATTCGTCGATCGAGACGGTGTTCCTGATGGCCGATACCGGGCATCAGGCCATCGCATCGAAACTGGTGAAGGAGATCGCGCGGCTGGGCGGCGACGTATCGACCTTCGTCACGCCCGAAGTGAACGCGGCGCTCAAGCGGAAATTCGGCTGATCCTCAGCGCCAGAAGGCCAGCCATTCGATCAACTCGGCCAGCTTGCCGCCCAGAAAAATCACTCCGTCCCAGCCCTGTATCCAGTAATCCAGGAACAGCGCCAGCACGATCAGCGTAAACAGCCACAGCGCGATGCGGTCGGTCATCTGCGGCGCCCTCTGCTCGCGTCCTCGGATCGCCCGCGGCCCCACCCATCCGGCGGGGCCGGCCGGCGCTCAGCCCAGACGGCCCATGAGCGCGGCGACATCGGCCATCCGGCACGAAAAGCCCCATTCGTTGTCATACCAGGCCAGAACGCGCACCAGCGTGCCGCCGATCACCTTGGTCTGGTCGGGGGCAAAGATGCTGCTTTCCTCGGTGTGGTTGAAATCGATGCTGACCTTGGGCGCGGGATCGTAGGCGAGGATGCCCTTCATCGCGCCCGCGGCCGCTTCGGCGACGACGGCGTTGACGTCCTCCTCGGTCACGGATTTCGACGCGACAAAGGTCAGGTCAACCGCCGACACGTTCGGCACCGGCACCCGGATGGCCGAGCCGTCGAGCCTGCCCTTGAGCGCCGGCATCACCTCGGCCAGTGCCTTGGCCGCGCCGGTGGAGGTGGGGATCATCGACATGGCGGCGGCACGCGCCCGATAGAGATCCTTGTGGCGGCGGTCCAGCGTCGGCTGATCGCCGGTATAGGCGTGGATCGTGGTCATGATGCCGCTCTCGATCCCGATGCCTTCGTGCAGCACCTTGGCCAGCGGGGCGAGGCAGTTGGTCGTGCAGGAGCCGTTCGAGATCATCCGCTCGCCCGGTTTCAGATCGCCGTCGTTGACGCCCATCACCACGGTCCGGTCGACATTCTTGCCGGGTGCCGACAGCAGGACCTTGCCCGCGCCGCGCTCCAGATGCGTCTTGGCCTTTTCGCCGTCATTGAACTTGCCGGTGCATTCCAGCACCACGTCGCAGCCGTCCCAGTCCAGCTCGTCCAGATCGTAGGTCGAGAACATCTGGATCGCGCCGCGCCCCAGATCCATCGTGTTCTCGCCAGTGGTGATGGCGCCGGGAAAGCGGCCATGCACGCTGTCAAAGCGCATCAGGTGCGCCGCCGTTTCCAGCGGGCCGGTCGCGTTCAGTTTTACCACCTTGATGTCCTCACGCCCCGATTCCGAGATATGGGCGAGCGTGGCGCGGCCGATGCGGCCAAATCCGTTGATGCCGACTGTGATGGTCATGGGAAAGGCTCCTGACGATTTATGGCGTTGTGCGGGATATACGGCGCGGCGCCCGCTGCCGAAAGGTCAAAAGCCCTGATTTTACGCTGTTAGCGCTATATGTCTTGGATGCCCTTGTGTGCGGCGCACAGTTCTCTACCTTTCCGGGGCCAAACACGGAGCGATTACATGAGCGGACTTCTGGCCCTCCTCGACGATGTGGCCGCCATCGCCAAGGTCGCGGCGGCGTCGATCGACGATGTGGCCGCGAACGCAAGCAAGGCGGGCGCCAAGGCGGCGGGCGCCGTCATCGACGATGCGGCGGTGTCGCCGAAATACGTGCATGGCTTCGAAGCGGCGCGCGAATTGCCGATCATCTGGCGCATCGCGCGCGGCTCGCTCATCAACAAACTGGTGTTCCTTCTGCCCGCCGGCCTCGCGCTCAGCGCCTTCGCGCCGGGGGCGGTGACGCCGCTGCTGATGCTGGGCGGCTGCTACTTGTGTTTCGAGGGCGCCGAGAAGGTGGCGCACGCCGTCAGGGGCAAACACGATGCCAAGGCCGAAGCCAAGGCCGTCGGCGATCCCGCGCATCTGGAGGAGGAAAAGGTATCCGGCGCCATCAAGACCGATTTCATCCTCTCGGCAGAGATCATGACGATTGCGCTGGCCGCGATCCCGCCCAGCAATTTCTGGATGGAGGCGGCGACGCTCGCGGCCGTGGCCGTGATGATCACCGCCGCCGTCTATGGCGCCGTCGCGCTGATCGTGAAGGCCGACGATCTTGGCCTTCTGATGGCGGCCAAGGGTCGGCTGGCGGCGACGCGCGGGGTGGGCCGATGGCTGGTCGCGGCAATGCCGAAGGTTCTGGCACTGCTGATGATCGTTGGCACCGCCGCGATGCTGTGGGTCGGCGGCAATATCGTCCTGCACGGGTTGGCCGATCTCGGCCTGGCATGGCCATACAAGACAATACACCACATCGCAGATGTGGCCACGCAGGCGCTGCAGCAGGGTCACGATGCGGCGCACTGGGTGCTGGTCGCGGCAATGGACGGGGTGGTGGGCCTCGCGCTGGGGTTGGTCCTGATCCCCATCGGAACCCGCATCATCACACCGCTATGGCAGCGCGTGAGGCGGCTCAATCCGGTCGTTTAGGGGCAGGGTTTTCCCGATAGGCGAATGTCGGGAAGGCAGAAAATACCCGCCTTCCCGATAGGTTACAGAAGGGACTTCACCTTCTGCGCAACCGCTTCTGCGGTAATTCCGAATTTTTCGAAAAGCACCTCGGCAGGGGCCGATGCGCCGAAGCCGTCCATTCCCACGAAGCCCGATTTCGCCTCGCGCCCGCGCTCGCCGCAGAGCCAGCGGTCCCAGCCCATGCGCGCCGCGGCTTCGACCGCCACGCGCACCGGGCCGGCGGGCAGGACGCGCTTGCGCACCGCCTCGTCCTGCGCCTCGAACAGCTCCCAGCAGGGCATGGAGACGACGCGCGTGCCGATCCCTTCGGCCTGAAGCAGATCGCGCGCCTTCATGGCGATCTCGACTTCGGATCCGGTCGCCATGATGATCGCCTGGCGCTTGCCGTCCGCGTCGGCCAGCACATAGGCGCCCTCGGCGGTCAGGTTCTTGTTGCGGTGCTCCGTCCGCAGGGTGGGTAGGCCCTGGCGGGTCAGCGACAGGACCGACGGCGTGTCCTTCGATGTCAGCGCCAGTTCCCACGCCTCGGCGGTTTCCACCGTGTCGCAGGGGCGGAAGACCCAGGTGTTGGGCGTCGCCCGGCTGATCGCCAGATGCTCGATGGGCTGGTGCGTCGGCCCGTCCTCGCCCAGGCCGATGCTGTCATGGGTCATGACGAAAACCGTCGGAACCTTCATCAGTGCCGCCAGCCGCATGGCGGGGCGGGCGTAGTCGGTGAAGCACATGAACGTGCCGCCATAGGGGCGGATGCCGCCATGCAGCGCCATGCCGTTCATCGCCGCCGACATGCCATGCTCGCGGATGCCCCAATAGACATAGCGGCCCTTGCGGTTATCGGTGTCGAAGACGCCCAGATCGCCCGTTTTCGTGTTGTTCGAGCCGGTCAGGTCCGCCGATCCGCCGACCGTCTCGGGCATGATGGGATTGATGACTTCCAGCACCATTTCACTGGATTTGCGCGTGGCGACATTGGGCGCCTCTTCGCTGATCTGTTTCTTGAGCGCCTTGATCCGCGCGCTCAGCGTCTTCGGGGCTTCAAGATCGAAGATCCGCGTGAATTCCTTCTGCCGCCGCTCGGACGCCTCGGCAAAGCGGCTTTCCCATGCCGCGCGCTCGGACGCACCGCGCGCGCCGATCGCCTCCCACGCCGATTTGATGTCGCCCGGCACCTCGAAGGGGCCGGTGGTCCAGCCATAGGCGGCCTTGGCGTCCTGAAGCTGGCCTTCGTCGGTCAGCGCGCCGTGGCCCTTGGATGTGTCCTGGGCCGCGTGCCCCAGCGCGATATGCGTCTTGCAGGCGATCATCGTTGGCTTTTTCGACGCCTTCGCCTTGGTAATGGCGTCGTCGATCTGCGCGGGGTCGTGCCCGTCGATCTCGATCACCTGCCAGTTCGCGGCGCGGAAGCGTTTCACCTGATCGGTACGGTCCGACAGCGACACCTTGCCGTCGATGGTGATGTCGTTGTTGTCCCAGAACACGATGAGCTTGCCCAGGGCATGCCGCCCGGCCAGCGTGATCGCCTCCTGGCTGACGCCTTCCATCAGGCAGCCGTCACCGGCGATCACATAGGTATGGTGATCCACCAGCTTGCGGCCATAGCGCGCGCGCAGCATTTCCTCGGCCATGGCGAAGCCGACCGAGTTGGCCAGGCCCTGACCCAGCGGGCCGGTCGTCGTCTCGATCGCGGGGTGCAGGAAGTTTTCCGGATGCCCCGCCGTGATCGCGCCCCACTGGCGGAAATTCCTGATTTGCTCCAGCGTCATGCCCTCGTAGCCGGTCAGATAGAGCAGCGAATAAAGCAGCATGGAGCCGTGGCCGGCGCTGAGGATGAACCGGTCGCGATCCGGCCATTCGGGCGCGGAAGCGTCGAATTTCAGGTGCTTTTCATAAAGGACCGTGGCAACATCGGCCATGCCCATGGGCATGCCGGAATGGCCCGAATTGGCCGCATGGACGGCGTCCAGTGTCAGCGCGCGGATGGCGGTCGCTTTGGACCAATGATCGGGGTTGGCCTCGGCCAGAGCTTTGATGTCCACGGGCAGCGGTGTCCTTGTCGCAGGGGTGAATTGCCTTGGCTGAATAGCAGTCCGCGCCCAAAGATCAAGCGCCCCCGTCGCCGCACCGGAAGCGGCGCGGATGGGGGGAAGCCTTTTTGCCAGCCTTTCGTTAGACTTGGCCGCACAGGCGGGCGGCGGCGATTCGCAGGGGGTCGCGCAGCGCACGGACATGACAGATGAGGACACGCGAAGGATGAGCGATATCGACGCGATGCAAGGCCGGATCATGGCCGCGCTGGACCGGATCGGGCAGGGCCTCGATGGGCTGGGACCGGACAGGGGCGATACGGAACTGGAGGGCCTGCGTCAGCAGCTCGAGGATGAGAAGCTGGCGAATGCGCAGCTTGAAGAGCGCGTGAAGACGCTGAGCGCGCGCATGCGCGAGGCCGAAGACGCGGCGCGCGCCGCGCGAGAGGCGCAGGATACGGGCGCGGCCGGGGTAGGCACCGCGCAGAAGGAACATGCCGAAACGATCCAGCGCCTCGGCGCCGAACTTCAGTCGCTGCGCGAGGCCAACCGGCAGCTTCGGGAAAACAATACCGCCCTGCGCGAGGCCAATGCCGAGGGCGTGGCCGAGCCGCATCTCATCAACAAGGCGATGATGGCCGAACTCGACAGCCTGCGCGCCGCCCGCGCGGCCGACCGCGCCGAAATGGACGCGCTGCTGACCGAGCTGGCGCAGATCACGTCAACGGGCGCGGATGCGCCGATGCGGGGCGTGGACACGCCGAAGGAGGACGCATGATGCCCGAAGTGGAAATCGAAATCGGCGGCCGGACCTTCGAGGTGTCGTGCCAGGAGGGTGAAGAGCATTACCTGCACTCCGCCGCCCGCATGCTGGACGAGGAGGCCCAGGTTCTGGCGGCGCAGATCGGCCGCATCCCCGAGCCCCGGATGCTGCTGATGGCGGGCCTCATGCTGGCGGACAAGACGGCCGGGCTTCAGGACAAGCTGCGCGAGGCCGAGGACCGGATTGCCGAAACCGAGGCCGAGCTTGCGCGGCTTCGCGACGCGCCGCCCCCTGCGCCGGAGCGCATCGAGGTGCCGGTCGTTCCCGCCGCCGTGACCGACACGCTGGCCGAGATCGCCGCGCGGGCCGAGGCGCTGGCCGAGGCGATCGACGGCAAGACGTCCGGGTAAAGCGGTTCGGCTTTGACCTGAGAGAGAAGGCCCCGCCGCGCCCGGCCCTGCTTCGGCGCTCGGGTTATCCCAGCCGGACGAGCGCGTGGCGCTTCTTGCCCGCGCTCAGCTTGATCGGCCGGGCAAGCGCGGCGGCGTCGATCATCAGCGCCGCGTCAGTCAGCGGCGCGTCGTCCAGCCGCGCGCCGTTCTCGCCGATCAGGCGCTTGGCGTCCTTGCCGGATTTGGCGAGGCCCGCGCGGACGATGAGTTGCACGATGGAGATGCCGCCCTCCACTTCGGAGGGCTCCAGCGTCAGGGTAGGCAGATCGTCGCCGATGCCGCCCTTCTCGAACACCTCCCGCGCGGTGGCTTCGGCGGCCTCTGCCGCAGGGGTGCCATGCAGAAGGCCGGTGACTTCGTTGGCCAGAATGATCTTGGCCTCGTTGATCTCCGCGCCGCCGAGCGCGCCGAGGCGTTCGCACTCCTCCACCGGCAGTTCGGTGTAGAGCTTGAGGAAGCGGCCGGTGTCGGCGTCGGTCGTGTTGCGCCAGAACTGCCAGAACGTGTAGGGGCTGCACATCTCGCCGTTCAGCCAGATCGCGCCGTCCTGCGATTTGCCCATCTTGCGCCCGTCCGACGTGGTCAGTAGCGGCGAGGTCAGGCCGAACACCTGCCCGTCGATCACCCGGCGCGTGAGGTCGATCCCGTTGACGATATTGCCCCACTGATCCGACCCGCCCATCTGCAAGGCACAGCCGTATCGGCGATTCAGCTCAAGGAAGTCATAGGCTTGCAGGATCATGTAGTTGAATTCGAGAAAGCTGAGCGATTGCTCGCGATCCAGCCGCGACTTGACCGATTCAAAGGACAGCATCCGGTTGACCGAGAAATGCCGCCCGATATCGCGCAGGAATTCGAGGTAGTTGAGCCCGTCGAGCCACTCGGCATTGTTGACCATGATCGCATCGGTCGCGCCATCCCCGTAGCTGAGGTATTGCGCAAAGACCTGCTGCATGCCGTCGATATTCTCGTCGATCACCTCCGGCGTCAGCAGGGGCCGCTCGTCCGAGCGGAAGCTGGGATCGCCCACCTTGGTCGTGCCGCCGCCCATCAGGGTGATCGGCTGATGCCCGCATTTTTGCAACCAGCGCAGCATCATGATGTTCAGCAGATGCCCGACATGCAGCGATTTCGCCGTCGCGTCATAGCCGATATAGGTTGGCACCACGCCCGCCATCATCCGCTCGTCCAGCCCCTGCATGTCGGTGCAATCGGCCAGATAGCCGCGCGTCACCATCACGTTCAGGAATTCGGATTTCGGATGATAGGTCATGGCGCTTGTCCCGGCTTGGTTTGCGCGGCATGTATAGGAGCGGATCGGGCAAAGGAAAAGGCCATGTTGAAGGCAGGGCGGTTATGGGCCTTGGGGGCCATGTCGGGCACGTCGCTGGACGGGGTGGATGCCGCGCTGATCGACACCGATGGCGAGGCGATCTTCGGCTTCGGCGCCAGCCGCTATCGCGCCTATTCGGCCGAGGAACAGGCGGTGCTGTCTGCCGCGCTGGGCCGATGGCCGGGGGACGATCTGGACGCGGCCGAACGCGTGGTGATGCGTGCGCATGTCGAGGCGCTGAGCGGGCTGGACGGGGCCGAACTGGTGGGCTTTCACGGCCAGACGCTGGCGCATGAGCCGCAGGGGCGCGGCACGCACCAGCTGGGCGATGGCGCGGCACTGGCCGAGGCGCTGGGACTGCCGGTGGTATGGGATTTCCGCAGCGCCGATGTGGGGCTGGGCGGGCAGGGGGCGCCGCTGGCGCCGTTCTTCCACTTTGCCTGCGCGCGCCATATCGGCGCGGATGCGCCGGTGGCGTTTCTGAACCTTGGCGGCGTGGGCAACCTCACCTGGGTCGATCCCGGCGCGCGGCGGCCCGAGGACGACGGCGCGCTCATCGCCTTCGACACCGGCCCGGCCAACGCGCCGATCAACGATCTGATGATGGCGCGGCGCGGGCTGCCCTATGACGAGGGCGGCAGGCTGGCGCGCGGCGGCACCGTGGCCGAAGGCGCGCTGGAGATGTTCCTAGACGAGCCGTATTTCCTGAAGATGCCGCCAAAATCGCTGGACCGTGACGCTTTCGAGGGCATGATCGGGCTGGTGGGCGGGCTGAGCGATGCCGACGCCGCGGCGACCCTCACAGCCATGTCCGCCGCCGGCGTGCTGCGCGGGATGGAGCATTGCCCCGAGCCGCCCGCGCGCCTTCTGGTGACGGGCGGGGGGCGGCACAATCCGGTGATGATGGACATGCTGCGCGCCGCGCTCGACTGCGAAGTGGCGCCGGTCGAGGATGTGGGCCTCGACGGCGACATGCTGGAGGCGCAGGCGTTCGGGTATCTCGCCGTCCGCGTGGCGCGGGGCCTGCCCACCTCCTGCGCCTCGACGACGGGCGTGCGCGCGGCGGTGTCCGGCGGCACGCTCAGCCGGCCGGGCGACGGGTGATCGCCCGTCACGCAAGGGGCCAGCCCCTTCGCAAACACGCGCGCTATCGCGTCAGGCTGCGCATCCCGCGGTCCAGCCCGTCGAGGGTCATCGGGACCATCCGCCCTTCGAAGATCTGCGCGATCATCTGGGTGGATTGCGTGTGGGGCCAGTGCGCCTCGGGCACCGGGTTGATCCAGAGGTTCATCGGCCATTGCGCACGGGCGCGCTCCAGCCAGGTCTGGCCCGGCTCCTCGTTCCAGTGCTCGTTCGCGCCGCCGGCATAGGCGATTTCATAGGGTGACATGGCTGCATCGCCGACAAAGATGCAGCGGTAATCCGGCCCGTAAGTGTGCAGGACGTCCCAGGTCGGGGTCTTTTCGCTCCACCGGCGGCGATTGTCGCGCCAGACGCCTTCGTAAAGGCAGTTGTGGAAATAGAAATGTTCGAGGTGGCTGAACTCGGCGCGCGCGGCCGAGAACAGCTCTTCGACCAGCCGGATATGCGGGTCCATCGAGCCGCCGACATCCAGAAACAGCAGCACCTTGGCGGCATTGCGCCGCTCCGGCCGCGTTTGGACATCGAGATAGCCCTTTCGCGCGGTGGCGCGGATCGTGCCGGGCAGGTCCAGCTCCTCGGCCGCGCCGTCGCGCGCCCACTGGCGCAGGCGGCGCAGGGCCATCTTGATGTTGCGCGTGCCCAGCTCGACGTCGCCGGCGAGGTTGGCGAAGTCGCGGCGGTCCCAGACCTTGACCGCGCGGCGGTGGCGCGATTCGTCCTGTCCGATGCGCACGCCTTCGGGATTGTAGCCATGCGCGCCGAAGGGCGAGGTGCCGGCGGTGCCGATCCATTTGCTGCCGCCCTGGTGGCGGCCCTTCTGCTCCTCCAGACGCTTCTTCAGCGTCTCCATCAGCTTCTCGAACCCGCCGAGCGCCTCGATCTCGGCCCGCTCCTCGGGGCTCAGGTGATTTTCGGCCATCTTGCGCAGCCAGTCCTCGGGCAGGTCCACCGCGTTCAGCACATCCTGTGCGCTGATCGCCTCCAGCCCCTCGAAGGCGGCGGCGAAGGCGCGGTCGAAACGGTCGATCAGCCGTTCGTCCTTCACCATCGCCGCGCGGGCGAGGTAGTAGAAGCCGTCGATGTCATAGGTGACGAGGTTCGCGCCCACAGCCTCGAGGAACGTCAGGTATTCGCGCAACGATACGGGAAGGCCGGCGGCACGCAGGTTCTGGAAGAAGGGCAGGAACATCGCCGTCAGATCGAGGCGCGGGCGAAGAAGACCAAGGCAAAGAGGCCGATCAACGCGAAGATCAACGCATAGACGGCCGCATATTGCGCGATGTCTGCGGCGCGGCCCTTGCGGCGCCGGGCGACGAAAGCGCCGAGGACGGCGCCGATCAAGGCCGCGATGAAGATGATCATATGCGCGTGCTACCTGTTTGCTTGGCCCGGCGGGCCGGGCGGCGAGAGCCGGCGCAGCGCCGTGCGCACCGCCCGGCCTGCGCCTTACCCGTAACGCGCGCGGCCTAGGCTGTCCATACGATCACCGCGCGCCGCGATCACCGGCCGCCGCGCCGTGCCATGAAGGCCAGCCGCTCGAACAGATGCACGTCCTGCTCGTTCTTCAAAAGCGCCCCGTGCAGGCGGGGCAGCGCATCGGCCGCGCCCCGCTTGAGATCGTCGGCGGTCAGATCCTCGGCCAGCAGCAGTTTCAGCCAATCCAGCACCTCCGACGTCGAAGGCTTCTTCTTCAGCCCCGGCTGCTCGCGGATCTCGAAGAACTGCGTCAGCGCGGTGGTCAGCAGCGCGTCCTTGATGCCCGGATGATGCACCTCGACGATGCGGCGCATCGTCTCCATGTCGGGAAAGCGGATGTAGTGAAAGAAGCAGCGCCGCAGGAACGCGTCGGGCAGCTCCTTTTCGTTGTTCGAGGTGATGATCACGATGGGACGGTGGCGCGCGCGGATCGTCTGCTGCGTCTCGTAGACATGGAACTCCATCCGGTCGAGTTCCTGAAGCAGATCGTTCGGGAATTCGATATCGGCCTTGTCTATCTCGTCGATCAGCAGCACGACGCGCTCATCGGCCTCGAACGCCTGCCACAGCTTGCCGGGACGGATGTAGTTGGCGATGTCATGCACGCGGGCGTCGCCAAGCTGACTGTCGCGCAGGCGGCTGACAGCATCGTATTCGTAAAGGCCCTGCTGCGCGCGGGTGGTTGACTTGACGTTCCATTCGATCATCGGCAGGCCCAGCGCCCTTGCCACCTGGCGGGCCAGCTCGGTCTTGCCCGTGCCCGGCTCGCCCTTGACCAGAAGGGGGCGCTCCAGCGTGACGGCGGCGTTGACCGCGACGGTCAGGTCGCGGGGTGCGACATAAGTGTCGGTTCCCTCGAATTTCATAGAAGTTTCAGCCTTTTTCGCGTCAATGTTCACCATGCTATCGATCCATGCCAATGCCGCACTCTTGACACAACAATCTGATCTATTTGGGTCGTGACATTGCAGACAGGTTGGATTAAGTCCAGCCCGAAAGGGGAGCCAGATGATACAGCATGCTGACGCCTTGGACCTTCAAGACAAAGAGGATCAAAGCTTGAAATCCGAAGTATTCCTGCCCGACGATTATCAGCCGGTCGAAGATGAACCCTTCATGAATGAACGCCAGCAGGAATACTTCCGCCGCAAGTTGATCGGCTGGCGCGAGGACCTGCTTGCAGGCAGCCGCGACACGATCGAGGCGCTTCAGGACGGCACCCGCGCGATCCCCGACGTCGCCGATCGCGCGAGCGAGGAGACAGACCGCGCGCTGGAGCTGCGCACGCGCGACCGCCAGCGCAAGCTGGTCGCCAAGATCGACCAGGCGCTGCGCCGGCTCGAGAACGGCGAATTCGGCTATTGCCAGATGACCGGCGATCCGATCAGCCTCAAACGGCTGAATGCGCGACCCATAGCGACCATGACGCTGGAGGCGCAGGAGCGTCACGAGCGCCGCGAGAAGGTCCACCGCGACGATTGATCGCGGTTTGCCGCCGAGTTTCGAGGCGCCGGGGCTTTCGCTCCGGCGTTTTTCGTAGGATCAGGGGTCATGGACCTCAGCACCCTCAGGATCGCCATTATCGGCGCCGGGATCGGCGGGCTGGCCGCCGCGCGCGCCTGTGCGCTGCGCGGCGCGCATGTGACCGTGCACGAGCAGGCGGACGAGATCACCGAGGTCGGCGCCGGCCTTCAGATCAGCCCAAACGGCTATGCGGTGCTGCGGGCGCTCGGCCTTGGGGACGCGGTGAAGGCGGCGGGGGGACGGGCGGCGACGGTGTCGCTGCACGACTATCGCCGGGGGCCTGTTCTGCGGCTGGATCTGACCCGGCTGAAAAGCCGCGACTACTGGTTTCTGCACCGCGCCGATCTGATCGGACTGTTGCACGAGGGCGCGAGGGCGGCCGGCGCCGAGATTCGCACCGCCGCGCGCGTTGACGATCCCGCCGCGCTCGAGGCCGATCTGGTCATCGGCGCCGACGGGCTGCATTCGGTGCTGCGGCCCCGGCTGAACGGCACGCTTGCGCCCTTCTTCACCCGGCAGGTGGCGTGGCGTGCGGTGGTGCCCCATGACGGCAGCCGCGTGGACGAGGCGCGGGTTCACATGGCGCCGCGCCGCCACCTGGTCAGCTATCCCTTGCGCGGGGGAGGCTTGCTGAACCTCGTCGCCGTCGAGGAGCGGGCCCACTGGGCCGAGGAAAGCTGGAGCGCGGCTGGCGATCCGGCCGAGCTGCGCGCGCGGTTCGCCGATTTCGGCGGCGCGGCGCAGGACATGCTGAAACGCGTGAACAAGGTCGGCAAGTGGGGCCTTTTTCGCCATCCGGTCGCGCCGGTCTGGTGCAGGGACCGTTTCGCGCTTCTGGGCGATGCGGCGCATCCCACGCTGCCCTTCATGGCGCAGGGCGCGTCGCTCGCGCTGGAGGATGCGTGGGTGCTGGGAGACGCGCTGGCGGCCGCGCCGGACATGGGCACGGCGCTGGCCGACTACCAGGTGCGTCGCGCGGATCGCGCCGCCCGCGTGGTCGACGCCGCCAGCGGGAACGCGTGGAAATATCATCTGAGTTTCAAGCCCCTGCGCTTTGCCGCCCATACCGCGCTGCGGCTGGGCGGGTCGATCGCGCCGGGGCGCATGATGCGGCAGTTCGACTGGATCTACGGCCACGACGTGACGGGGGGCGAAACGCTCTGACGTTCACTTTTTCTTCAGGGGCTTGCCATAAAGCTCCATCTTGTGACCTTTCAGACGATAACCCAGACGTGCCGCAATCTTTTCCTGCAGGCGTTCTATCTCGGGATCGAAAAACTCGATCACGGCGCCGGTGTCGAGGTCGATCAGGTGGTCGTGATGATCGCGCTGGGCGTCCTCGTAACGGGCGCGGCCATCGCCGAAATCGACCTTTTCCAGAATACCCGTCTCTTCGAACAGCTTGACCGTCCGGTAAACCGTCGCGATCGAAATGTTGGGATCGCGCGCCGATGCGCGCGCATAAAGCTCGTCGACATCGGGATGATCGTCGGAATCCTCCAGAACCGAGGCGATGACCCGCCTCTGGCCTGTCATGCGCAGGCCGCGCGCCTCGCAGCGATCGGTGATGGTGTCGGTCATCGGTTCGCCCGTGGTAACTTCGCGGCTCTGAATAGCGCGGCGGGCGGCGGAATTCCACCGCCCTTGCGCCACTCACCCGGCGGCGGTGCGGAAGGCATTTTCGAGATCGGCGATGAGGTCAGCGGGATGCTCCAGCCCAACCGAGACGCGAACCAGCCCCTCGCTGACGCCCGCCAGCGCGCGCGCCTCGGCGGGCACACCCGAATGGGTGGTCGAGGCCGGGTGGCAGACCAGCGATTCGGTCCCGCCCAGCGATACCGCCAGCTTGAAGATCGACAGCGCGTTGAGAATGCGAAAGGCCAGCGCGCGGTCATCCTTGACAACAAAGCTGAAGGTCGACCCCGGCCCGGTGCATTGAGCGTCATAGACCGCGCGCGCCGCGCCTGTGGCATGTTCGGGATGCAGGACCTTGCAGGGGATGATGTCGTTCTCTGCCAGCCATTCGGCCACCTCGCGCCCGGAACTGGCCGCGCGCTCCATCCTGAGTGCCAGCGTCTCCATCGAGCGCGAGATCATCCAGGCCGAATGCGGGTCGAGCTGGAACCCGAAGGCCGAGCGCGTGGCGCGCACCGGCTTCAGCGCCTCCCTGGATCCGGTCAGGCCGCCCGCCACAAGGTCGGAATGGCCACCGACATATTTGGTCAGCGAATAGACACAGATATCGATGCCATGCTCCAGCGGCTTCTGAAAGACCGGGCCGAGCATGGTGTTGTCGCAGACGATCACGGGGCGCGGCACGTTCTGGGTCGCGGCCCAGTCGTCGACCGCGCGGCGCACCATGGCGAGGTCGATCATCGCGTTGGTGGGGTTTGCAGGCGTCTCGATATAGACCATCTTCACCGGCCCACTGCCTGCGGCGGTATCCAGCGCGGCGGTCAGGTCCTTGGCGTCCAACCCGTCGGTGAAGGGGGCAGGGTGCAGGTCCCACTCGGCCAGAACCTTGGCGAAAAGCGTCTCGGTCCCGCCGTAGAGCGGCGTGTAGTGCACATAGGCATCGCCGGGGCGCAGGTAGCTGAGCGCGACCGCGCTGATCGCCGCCATGCCCGACGCGGTGACGAGCGCCGCCTCGGCCCCTTCGTAGAGCGCCAGCCGATCCTCGACGATTTCCACGTTGGGATTGTTGAACCGGCTGTAGACCAGCCCGCCGGCGCCCATCCCCTCGGGGGCGGGGGTGCGGCCCGCGACCACGTCGAAGAATTCCGCGCCCTGCTCGGCCGTCTCGAAGGCGAAGGTCGAGGTCAGGAAAACCGGCGGCTTGACCGATCCTTCGCTGAGCGACGGGTCAAAGCCATAGGCGGTCATCTGCGTCGCGGGGTCCAGCTTGCGGGCTCCCAGGTGTGTGCGGCGGAAATTGTGATTGCTCATGGCGGCCTCCGGAATGGTGCTGTGCGGATCACCCTAGCGCAGGCAGCGCGGAAACACAGCGGCATCTGGACGGCGCGGGTTGACTTCGCCGCGCGAAGTCGCCATATCCGCCTCAACCGACATTTCCTGCCGCGTGAGCAGCCGGGCCGCCGACACGGCGCCCATCGATTTCAGAAATGTCGCGGAATGATCCCAAAATCACGCGTGGGGCCAGCCGCCGGATCGGCGCGGCGCGCAATTCCGCGCGCGCGTCAGGGCTTTGGCGGAACCACGACGCGGGCCATGACGGCCTGCATGCGGCATGGGATGATCCCGTGCCCGAAAGGACAAGATTTGAATTTGTTTGAAGAAATGGGCCTGCCCTCGACCCTCGTGCGCAAGCTGGGCCAGATGGGCATCACCGAGCCGACTCCGATCCAGAGCCACGCGATTCCGCATGCGCTGAACGGGCATGATGTCATGGGCCTTGCCCAGACCGGCACGGGCAAGACGGCGGCGTTCGGATTGCCGCTTCTGGCGCAGATGATGGAGGTGGGCGAGCAGCCCGCGCCGAGGACCGCGACCAGCCTCATCCTGGCGCCGACGCGCGAATTGGCCAGCCAGATATGCGACACGCTCCTGCCGCTGGTCAAGGACACGCCGATGAAGATCAACGTCGTCGTCGGCGGCGCCTCGATCAACCCGCAGATCAAGCGGCTGGAGAAGGGTACGCATATCCTGGTGGCGACACCGGGCCGTCTGCTGGACCTGATCGACCGGCGCGCGATCCGGCTGGATGCCACGCGCTTTCTGGTGCTGGACGAGGCGGATCAGATGCTGGACATGGGTTTCATCCACGCGCTGCGCAAGATCGCGGCGCTTCTGGCGAAGGAGCGTCAGACGATGCTCTTTTCCGCCACCATGCCCAAGCAGATGGAGGAGATCGCCAGTAGCTACCTCACGCACCCCAAGCGCGTGCAGGTCAGCCCGCCGGGCAAGGCCGCCGACAAGGTCACGCAAGCCGTGCATTTCATCGCCAAGGCCGAAAAGCCGAACCTTCTGGTCGAGCTTCTGGGCGATCACGAGGACGAGCGCGCGCTGGTCTTCGGGCGCACCAAACACGGCTCGGACAAACTGGCGCGCAAGCTGGAGGGCGCGGGCTTCAAGGTGGCCGCGATCCACGGCAACAAGAGCCAGGGCCAGCGCGAGCGCGCGCTGAAGGCGTTCCGCGACGGCGACGTGAAGGTGCTGGTGGCGACGGATGTGGCGGCGCGCGGCCTCGACATCCCGGACGTGAAGCATGTCTATAACTTTGATCTGCCGAATGTGCCGGAAAACTACGTCCATCGCATCGGGCGCACCGCCCGCGCGGGCAAGGATGGCGCGGCCATCGCCTTCTGCGCGCCCGACGAGATGGGCGAGCTGAAGGACATCCAGAAGGTCATGGGTCTCTCGATCCCCGTGGCCTCGGGTCGCGCTTGGGAGGAATTGCCCGACCCCAAGGCCAAGTCGAATGGCGGCGGGCGTGGTCGCGGCCGCGGCGGCGCCCAGGGCGCACCGGGCGGCGGCGCCGGCAGTGGTGCGGGGCGCAGGCGGCGCCGGGGCGGCGGCGCGAGCCGCACGCGCGCGGCCTGACCAAAACGATCAAGGGGGCTGCCGCGCCGCGCGGCGGCCCCGCCCGTTACAGAAGATCGGTCACAGAAGATCCGGCTGCCGCGCCACCCGCTTTGCCAGCGGCGCCACGGTCAGACCCTGCACGATGATCGAGAAGACGACGATCATGTAGGTCGCCGTCAGGATGATCGGGCTCCATTCGCTCTCGGGAAGGCTCAGCGCCAGGGCGACGGAAATGCCTCCCTTCAGCCCGCCCCAGGTCATGACCCGCAACACGCCGGGACCGAAGGTGCGGAACGGCTTGAGCAAGGCTAGCGGAATCGCCACCGCCGCCAGCCGCCCGACCAGGGCAAAGGCGATCGCCGCCGCACCGGCCAGCAGGTAATCCGCGCTGAAGGCGACGGCAAAGACCTCGAACCCGATCATCAGGAACAGCACGGCGTTCAGGATCTCGTCGATCAGCTTCCAGAAGGCATCGACATAGCGGCGTGTCTCATCGCTCATCCCGCGTTTGGCGCCGACATCCCCGATCAGAAGGCCCGCGCAGACCGCCATGATCGGCGCCGAGACATGCAGATAAACGGCCAGTTCATACCCGCCGAAAGCCAGCCCCAGCGTCAGCAGCACCTCCAGCGAATAGTCGTCGATGAGGCGCATGACGCGAAAGACGAGCCAGCCCAGCACGACCCCCAGCAGCGCGCCGCCGCCGGCCTCCCGCAGGAAAAGCGCGCCTGCGTCCAGCAGGCCGTTGTCCGAGTGCGGCGCACCGCCGGGAAAGGCAAGTCCCACCAGCACGAGGAACACCACGTAACCGACCCCGTCGTTGAACAGCGATTCTCCCGCGATCTTGGTCTCCAGCGATCGCGGCAGATCGGCCTGCCGCAGCACGCCCAGCACCGCGACCGGATCGGTGGGCGAGACGAGCGCGCCGAACACCAGCGCGATCATCAGCGGCATGCCCGTCAGCCAACTGAACGCACCGCCCACGACCACCGTGCTCAGCCCCACACCGATCGTCGCCATCAGCAGCACCGGCGGCCATTGCGCCCGCAGGTCCGACACCTTGACATGAAGCGCCCCCGCAAACAGCAGGAGGCCCAGCATGCCCTCCAGCAAGGCGTCGGAAAAGTCGATGCCCTTGACGATATGCCGGGTCTGGTCGGCGATGCCCAGCCCCGGTATCAGCATGTCGAGCCCCATCAGCGCGAAGGATGCGGCCAGCGCGACCGTCATGATGCCGATGGACGAGGGCAGGCGCAGGACCAGATAGTTGATCGCACCGAAAGCGCCGGCCAGCACGATCAGCAGCGACGTGATTTGCAGGAGGGTCATGGCTGTCTCCTCGGCGCCGGGCTGGGCAGGGGGATATCTTGGGGCAGGACGCGGCGCAATGGCAATGGCTCAATGCGCGCCGGCGATGAAATCCACCCAGACAGGTAAGTGGTCCGACGCGATTCGCGCCGCGCCCGGCGCAAGGCCGCCGCCGGTCGCCGCCACCTTCAGGTCCGGGCTGTGCAGGATCCGGTCGAGCCGCGCGACGGGCCGCGGTGCCGGATAGCTCAGCGGTGTCGCGGCAATGGACAGCCCCTGCGCCGCCGCATCCAGCCTTCCCCACTCGTTGAAATCCCCGGCCAGCACCGCAGGCCAGTCCGGCAGGCGGCCAAGTTCGGCCCGGATATGCGCCAGCTGCGCCATCCGGTAGCGCCGGATCAGGCCCAGATGAACCCCGACGACGCGCAAGGGACCGATCGGGGTGATCAGGTCGGCCCGGATCGCGCCACGCGGCTCCAGCCCCGGCAGTTCGATCCGCGCGGTATCCTGCAAGGTCACGTCGCCGCGCATCAGCATCGCGTTGCCGTGCCAGCCCAGTGATACGTCATCGGTCTCCTGCGCGCCGAAGGGCACCACCTGCCAACCCGCATCGCGCACCAGCCCGGCGGGCAGGGCGGCATGGCGCGGGCCCAGCCGCTTGTCCGCCTCCTGCAGAATGACCAGATCGGCATCCAGTCCGTCGATCACGGCCATGATGCGCTCCGGCTTGCGGCGCAGGTCAAGCCCGACGCATTTTTGCAGATTGTATGTGGCGATACGAAAGATGGCTCAAGCCTCGCGCGCAGATGGCTGTCATGTGCCGCAGAACGTGGCGCGCACCACTTCATGCGGTTCAGGCGGACGGGTCAGATCGGCCGCCTCGGGCTGATCCTGATAGGGACGCGAGAGCACGTCCAGCAGGCGGTGGAAGGGCGTGAAATCGTCCTCGACGGCGGCGGCGATCATCTGCTCCACCCGGTGGTTGCGCGGAATGAAGGCCGGATTGGCGGCGCTCATCCGTGCGCGCCACTCCGTTTCGCCCTCAAGGCGCGATTGCCAGCGATCCCTCCACGCTGCGAAACCCGCGACGCCCGCGAGCGCCTCGGGCGTGTCAGTGCGCCCGAGCGCGCGGAAGGTGTTGGTGAAATCTGCCCCGGCCTCCTGCATCAGCTGCAGCAGGTCGTCGATCAGCGCGCGGTCCTCCTCGGCCGGATCGGCCAGCCCGATCTTGCCGCCGAAGACGCGCAGCCGCTCTGCCTCGATCAGCGCGGGCATGGCATGGACAGCCTCGGTGAACTCGGCGATGGCGCTGTCCTCGTCGGCGGCCAGAGGAACCAGCGCGCTGGCGAACTGCGCCATGTTCCACACGATGATGCGGGCCTGGTTGTCATAGGCATAGCGCCCCTGCCGGTCGATGGAACTGAAGACCGTCTGAGGGTGCCATGTGTCGATAAAGGCGCAAGGGCCGTAATCTATCGTCTCGCCCGAAAGCGAGGTGTTGTCGGTGTTCATCACGCCATGAATGAACCCGACTCCCAGCCATTGCGCGACCAGCGCGGCCTGGCGCCGGATGACGTCGCGCAAAAGATCGCCGGGCGTCTCGGCCTGCGGATAGTGCCGCCCGCGGGTGAAGTCGAAGAGCTGGCGCAGCGCCTCGGTGTTGCGGCGCGCGGCGAAGAACTGGAACGTGCCGACGCGCAGATGGCTTGCCGCGACGCGCGTCAGAACCGCGCCGGGCCGCGCGCCCTCCTGCCGATAGACCGGCTCGCCCGTGGTCGCGGCGGCCAGCGCGCGGGTCGTGGGGATGCCCATCGCGTGCATCGCCTCGCTGACGACATATTCGCGCAGCACCGGCCCCAGCCATGCGCGCCCGTCGCCGCCGCGCGAGAAGGGCGTCGGGCCCGAACCTTTCAGCTGGATGTCGCGGCGCTGCCCGGCCGCATCCACGACCTCGCCCAGAAGCACCGCCCGCCCGTCGCCGAGCTGCGGCGAGAAGCCGCCGAACTGGTGCCCGGCATAGGCCTGCGCAATCGGCTCCGCCCCGTCCGGCAGCGCGTTGCCGGCAAAGACCTCGGCCATCTCGGCCTCGTTTCCCAGACGGATGCCCAGATCGTCGGCCAGCGGGCGGTTGACCGCGATCAGCCTTGGCGCGCTGACCGGAACGGGCGCCTGCACCGCGGAGAATCCCGCCCCGAGGCGAGCATAGGAATTGTCGAAGGGAAAATGCATGCTCATGCAGCGAATGTAGCCACCCGCGCCGGGATTGCCAGTCCTTCATCTTGGGCAAAATACTCCGGGGTCCGGGGCAGCGCCCCGGCGGTCTACAGCTTGCGCGACATCAGGATATGGCCGTCGCGCGGCGCGAAATGCATCCGCCCGTATAATCCGCGCGCCTTGGCGTCGTCGCGCGCGACTTCGAGATGCAGCGCCCGCAGCCCGGCGGCGCCCAGCGCGCGCGGCAGCGCGGCGAGCATCTCCGAGCCGATGCCGCGTCCCCGCACGCCGGGACGGATGTAGATCTCGTCGAGAATGCCGTCGAGCCCGCCGAATTCCAGCGACCAGCCAAAGCTGATCGCCGCGTAGCCGATGGGCGCGCGCACGGGCCCCGCGATGTAGATCGCCCCGTGGGGCGAGCCGTCCAGCAGCGGCGCGACGGCGGCGTGCCGTGCGGCATCGTCCTGGACGATGCCCATTTCGGTGTGGAACGCGGCCACAAGCGGCAGGATACGGTCGATATCGCCCGGTTTGGCGAGGGTCACGGCGGTCACGGGCGGCTGGGCCTTTCGATTGGGGAGGAAAGGGGCAAGGATGCCCGCCCGCGCACCGCTTGTCCATCCGGCCGGCTCAGCGCGGGCCTTTTTCCGCCGCCGCGCGATAGTGGCGCAGCACATGCAGGCGGATGGCCGAGGCAAGGCCGAGGTCCGGCGCGCGGCCTTCGTCGATCTGCGCGGCGAGCGCGTTGACAGGCATTCCGGTGCTGTCGGCGATGGCGCGGAAGGCCTGCCAGAATTCCGGCTCCAGCGATACCGAGGTGCGGTGCCCCCGCAAGGTGAGCGAATGTTTGGCGGGCCGGTCGTTCATGGCTCGCGCTTGTGGCCGCTCAGATCCTTGTCGGCCTTGACCGCCTTGGCGCGCTCCAGTGCCTTTTCGGTCTTCGTGCGGCCGAAGCGCGCCGCGTTCTCGTCGCCGCGCGCCTTGGCCTCCTTCCGCGCACGCTCCTTGCGCGCGCGGTTGAGGTTGATGGGGCTGCCCGTCACTTCGGCCCGACCATGTTCTCGGGCCGCACGACGCGGTCGAAGGTTTCCTCGTCGACAAATCCCAGCGCGATCGCCTCCTGCTTAAGGGTCGTGCCGTTCCTGTGCGCGGTCTTGGCGACCTTCGTTGCGTTGTCATAGCCGATTTCGGGCGCCAGCGCCGTGACCAGCATGAGCGACTCGCGCATCAGCTTGTCGATGCGCTCCTCGTCCGCCTTCAGCCCGTCCACCAGGTTGTCGGTGAAGGCGCTGGCCGCGTCGCCCAGAAGCTGCATGGATTGCAGCACGTTGTAGGCCATCATCGGCTTGTAGACGTTCAGCTCGAAATGGCCCTGGCTGCCGGCGAAACCGACGGCGGCATCGTTGCCCATGACATGCGCGCAGACCTGCGTCAGCGCCTCGCACTGGGTGGGGTTCACCTTGCCCGGCATGATGGAACTGCCCGGCTCGTTCTCCGGCAGGATCAGCTCGCCCAGCCCGCAGCGGGGGCCGGAGCCGAGGAAGCGGATGTCGTTGGCGATCTTGAAGAGCGATCCCGCGACCACCCGCAGCGCGCCCGAGATTTCCACCATCGCGTCATGCGCCGCCAGCGCCTCGAACTTGTTGGGGGCGGTGACGAAGGGCAGGCCGGTGATCTCGGCCATGTTGGCCGCCACCATCTCGCCCCAGCCGCGGGGCGTGTTGAGGCCCGTGCCGACGGCCGTGCCGCCCTGTGCCAGCTCGTAGATGCGCCCCAGCGCGTCCTTGATCCGCTCGATCGCCATGGCGACCTGATGGGTGTAGCCCGAAAATTCCTGCCCCAGCGTCAGGGGGGTGGCGTCCTGCGTATGGGTGCGGCCGATCTTGATGATATGGTCCCACTCCTGCGACTTGCGCTCCAGCGCGTCGTGCAGCTTTTCGAGGCCGGGCAGGGTCACGCCATGCGCCGTCATCGCGGCGGCGATATGCATCGCGGTGGGAAAGGTGTCGTTCGAGGATTGGCCCATGTTGACATGATCGTTCGGATGCACCGGATCCTTCGCTCCCAAGGTGCCGCCCATGATCTCGATCGCGCGGTTGGCGATGACCTCGTTCGCGTTCATGTTCGACTGCGTGCCCGAGCCGGTCTGCCACACGACCAGCGGGAAATTGTCGTCAAGCTCGCCGGTGATGACCTCGGTCGCGGCCTCCATGATGGCATTCGCGCGGTCCTCGTCCAGCTTTCCCAGCTTCAGGTTGGCCTGCGCGCAGGCTTTCTTGATGACGCCGAGGGCGCGGACGATGGCGATGGGCTGACGCTCCCACCCGATGGGAAAATTCTGGATGCTGCGCTGCGTCTGCGCGCCCCAATACTTGTCCGAGGGCACTTCGAGAGGGCCGAAGCTGTCGGTTTCGGTGCGGGTCGTCGTTTCGGTCCGGCTCATGCTGGGCTCCTTGGTCAGGTTCGGCCCTGTCTTACCGCCCTGCGCGGGAATTTCAATGCACGCCGCGCCGCGCCGGTCAGTGTTTGCGGAAACTGTCGAGGCTGACGATATCCGCGTCATGCCGCGCGTCTTCCGCGTCATCCTCATCGTCGGGCGCGTCGTCGCCCGGGCTCTGCTTTTCGAAGCGCAGGCCGAATTCCACGGAGGGATCCACGAAGGTCTGGATCGCGTCGTAGGGCACGAAGAGATTTTCGGGCGCATCGCCGAAATTCAGCGTGATGCCGAAGCCCTGATCGCCCACCTCCAGATTGTCGTACCAATGCTGCATCACGACGGTCATCTCGTTGGGATAACGCTGCTTGAGCCAGTCGGCGAGCGCGGCGTCGGGATGGTTGGTGTCGAAGGTGATGAAGAAGTGATGCGCGCCCGGCAGTCCGTTTTCCTGCACGTTCTCCAACACTTCCTGGATCAGGCCCCGCATGGCCCGGTGCATCAGATTGCCATAGTCGATCGTGCCTGCCATCCCGAGCCCTCATTTCCAGCGAATCCACAATACGGGATTTGAAGGAAAGTGAAAGACCCTGCGCAGCACCATGCCGCCGGGCAGAACGCGCCGCCCGCCAGCGCCATCAGCGCCAGCACCGGCACACGCGACTGGCGTCGTCCATGCCTGCTCGGTAGCGTTCAGAAATGGTGGAAAGTGCAGGCTTCTGTTGCCAGGTGCCTGCGAACCCCGCCTTACGCTGCTAGGCGCAAGGGCTTAGGTTTCGGTCTTGCTACTGCTTACGCAGCAACTGCAACCGGAGCACGATTGTCATTTGCAATTGTACTTTTCGGACCGATAACGGTGGTACCTCACCGGGACAAAGCATACCCCTTTAGACGTTCGTCGATCCTGTTTCGACCCCGATCCGCCCCCAAATGAAGGGTTTTTTGGTGGAGTCGCCGGGTACCGCCCCCGGGTCCGATCCGCGTATTACGAGCGCGTTTATGTCCATAGTCCCCGAAGGGACACAGTGAATATAGGCCGGCGCCGCGCGTTTGCAAAGGGGGGCCACGCGGAATTTTGACGATACCGTTTGCGTGCTGCCTGTGCGGGTGCGGCCTTGGCCGGCGCTGTCGTCGCGGCTCATCCCGATGTGCTTTCGCTGGACATGCGGCCGCGCAGGTCTAGCTGGAAAATGCGATTGCGAAACCGCCAACCCGAGCCAATCCAAGGACCGACGCCATGCCACCAATCGAACCCTCTCACGCCTCATCCGCCCGCGGCCCCAGCCGCCGCAGCCTGCTGCTGGGCGCGACCGCGACCGGCATGGTGGCCGGTCTTGGCCTGCCGTCGCGCGGGCGGGCCGCGCCCAGCCGCGGCGGCACCTTCCGCGTGGGCGTGCATGACGGCAGTTCGACCGACACATGGGATCCGGCCACGACCGAGAGCATCATGATGATCCAGGCCAATCACGCCGCGCGCGCCTACCTGACCGAGATCACCAACACGAACGAGCTGGGCCCCGACCTTGCCACCGCGTGGGAGGCGTTGACGGACGATGCGACCGAATGGCGCTTCGAGCTGGCGCAGAACGCGCGTTTCCATGACGGCCGCAAGGTGACGGCGCAGGATGTTGTCGCGTCGATGAACTACCACCGGGCCGAAGGGTCCGCCTCGGCGGCCAAGTCGCTGATGGAGGGCATTGCCGACATTACCGCCGATGGCGATCACGCGGTGATCTTCACGCTCGATCGCGGCAACGCCGATCTGCCCTATCTGCTGTCGGATTTTCACCTCACGATTCAGCCGGCCAGCCCGGATGGCGGCATCGAATGGCAGGGCGGCATCGGCTGCGGACCCTACAAGCCGACCGATTTCGAGCCCGGCATCGGCGCCGGGTTCGTGCGCCACGACGGCTGGCACAGGGCGGATAGCGGCGCCTGGTTCGACGCCATCGAGATGACCGTGCTGAACGATCCCAACGCGCGGCAGGCCGCCATCGTCACGGGCGACGTGGATGCGGTGACGGACGTGGACCTGAAGACGGCGGGCCGCCTCGCGCAGGCGCCGGGGGTTGTCCTCGACAACGTGCCGTCCGGCACGCACATCACCATGCCGATGATGTGCGACGTGGCGCCGTTTGACGATGTCGATGTCCGCCTCGCGTTCAAGCACGCCATCGGGCGCGAGGAGATCGTGGACAAGATCCTCTTCGGCTATGGCACCGTTGGCAACGATCAGCCCATCTCGCCCACCATGCCCTATTACGCCGATCTGCCCCAGCGCACGCAGGACCTGGACAAGGCGCGCTATCATCTGAAGAAGGCCGGGCACGACCGGCTGTCGGCCGAGCTGTCGGTCATGGACGCCATCGTGCCGGGTGCGGTCAACATGTGCAGCCTCTTTGCAGAGCAGGCGCGCCCCGCGGGCCTCGACATCAAGGTAAAGCAGGAGCCGGTGGATGCCTACTGGTCCTCGGTCTGGCTGAAAAAACCGTTCTGCGTCGTCTCGTGGGCCGCGCGTCCAACGCCCGACATCATGTTCAGCCAGGCCTACAAGGCGGGCGCCGACTGGAACGAGAGCCATTGGAACAATGAACGCTTCAACGCGTTGCTTCTGAAGGCCAAGGCGGAGACCGACGATGCCCTGCGCGCCGAGATGTATGCCGAGATGCAATCGCTCTGCCGCGACGACGGTGGCACGATCGTTCCGTTCTTCCGCAACCGCACCTGGGCGCGGCGCGACAATGTCATGCACGATGACAGCGTCGCTGCGGTATGGGAACTGGACGGCGCGCGCGCTTACCATCGCTGGTGGTTCGCCTGAGCCCTGAACGAACGGCGCCGGAGGTATCATGCGGCAACTGAACATTCCAAGCGGTCTGCTGCAGCGGGTCGAGGTGGTCACGCTGGCCGTGATGCTGGCCATCGCCGGGGCCCTCTGGACTTTCGTCGCGCTCGCCTCGGAGATCATGGAGGGCGATCTGCGCGCCTTCGATGAGGCGGTGCTTCTGGCGCTGCGCACGCCGGGCGATCCGTCGGACCCCATCGGCGGCAGAGCGCTGGAGATCGCGATGCGCGACATCACCGCGCTGGGCGGCGTGACCGTGCTGACGATCATGACGGGCGCGGTTCTGGCCTACCTGATCCTGCAGCGCCGGCGCGCCTCGGCGGTGTTTCTGGCGATCGCGGTCCTCGGGGGGACGGCGCTGTCGCATCTGGTCAAGGCCGCGTTTTCGCGGCCGCGGCCCGATCTGGTCTCGCACGGCGTCGAGGTGGCGTCGGCGTCTTTTCCGTCGGGCCATTCCATGATGGCGGCGGTCACCTACCTGACCCTTGCCGTGATGCTGGCGCGTACCGAAGGTCCGTTCCGGATGCGCGCGTTTTATCTGGCGCTTGCCGTGGTGCTGACCATGCTGGTCGGGATCAGCCGCCTTTTCCTCGGGGTGCATTGGCCCAGCGACGTGCTGGCCGGCTGGGCGCTCGGCGCGGCTTGGGCGCTGGGCGTGTGGCTGATCGCGAGGTTTCTGGGGCACCACGGTCGGATCGAGCCTGACAGGGGCGAGGAGGAGGAGCCGGACGCCCGCGCAGGCCGGCGTGCTGTGGATTTTGATCCTGATCAAGACACGGATGGCCGACGGGGCTAAGGTGCGGGAAACTGCGCCAGGAACCCGCCATCGGAGGCCGCTCCATGAAATTCGTCCGACCCTTGATCACGGGCCTTGTCATTCTGGCGGCCGCGGGCGGCATCGGCTGGTATCTTTGGGGGCAGAGCGCCGACGGCCTGCCCGAAGGGTTTGCGTCCGGCAACGGGCGGCTTGAGGCCGACCAGATCGACATCGCCACCAAGGTGCCCGGCCGTGTCGCCGATATCCGCGTGGGCGAAGGGGATCTGGTGCAGCAAGGCGACGTGCTGGCGGTGATGGACACCCGCGAGCTTGCCGCGCAAAAGGCCCGCGCCGAGGCGGATGCCGCCCGCGCCAAGAGCCAGGTCGAAGAGGTGCGTGCCGTGATCGCGCAGCGCCGCGCCGAGCAGAACCTCGCGCAGGAGGAGTTCGACCGCGCGTCGAAACTGGCCGAGCGGGGGGTCGGCTCGCAGCAGGTCGCGGACCAGAACAAGACCCGCCTTGCCACTGCCGAGGCCGCACTGATGGCGGCGCAGGCGCAACTCAATACGGCCGAGCGGGGCGTCGATGCCGCCAACGCGCTGGTCGCGCAGTATGACACGCAGATTGCGGACGCCACGCTCAGCGCGCCCACGCTGGGCCGTGTGCTTTACCGCCTTGCGCAGCCGGGCGAGGTGCTGGGCGGCGGCGGCAAGGTGATCACGCTGCTGGATCTGAGCCAGGTCTACATGGAGATGTTCCTGCCCGCCGATGAAGCGATGCGAACGGGCCTTGGCGCCGAGGCGCGGATCAGGCTCGACAGCATTCCCTACGCGATCCCCGCCTATGTCAGCTTCGTCTCGCCCGAGGCGCAGTTCACGCCCAAGCAGGTCGAAACCCGCGAGGAGCGCGAGAAACTGATGTTCCGCGTCAAGGTAAGGCTGCCCAAGGAACTGGTCGAGCGGTATATCGACCAGGTCAAGACCGGGCTGCGCGGCGTCGCCTTCATCCGCCTTGCGGGCGCCGAGGATGCGGCGTGGCCCGCCGATATCGTGGGCCAGCCTCTGCCCGCCGACGCGCTTTCGGGCGATTGAGCCATGATCGAGGCGCCCATCGCCGAGGTGCAGGGCGTCAGCCACTGCTACGGCCGGACGAAGGCGCTGGATGGTATCAGCCTGACACTCCGCCCCGGTCTGATGCTGGGCCTCATCGGCCCCGATGGCGTGGGCAAGTCGACCCTGCTGGGCCTGCTCGCGGGCGCGCGCAGGATTCAGAGCGGCACCGTGGAGGTGCTGGGCGGCGACATGGGCCGCCGGGCGCATCGGAGCGGGGTGTTCAGCCGCATCGCCTATATGCCGCAGGGGTTGGGCAAGAACCTTTACCAGGAACTCAGCGTTCAGGAAAATCTCGAATTTTTCGGGCGTCTCTTTGGTCACGATCCGGCACAGCGCCGACGCCGCATCGCGCGGCTGACCCGTGCCACCGGCCTCGACCCGTTCCTGAACCGTCCGGCGGGCAAGCTGTCGGGCGGGATGAAGCAGAAACTTGGTCTTTGCTGCGCGTTGATCCACGACCCCGATTTCCTGATCCTCGACGAGCCGACAACGGGCGTCGATCCGCTTTCGCGGCAGCAGTTCTGGGATCTGATCGACGAGATCCGGCAGGGCCGCCCGGACATGAGCGTGCTGGTCTCGACCGCCTACATGGAAGAGGCCGAGCGTTTCGACTGGCTGGCGGCGATGGACGCAGGGCGCGTGCTGGCCACCGGCACGCCCGATGCGCTGCGCGAGCGAACCGGCACGGACAGCCTGGAAGAGGCGTTCGTGGCGCTCCTGCCGCCTGAAAAGCAGCGCAAATCCGCGCCGGTGGAAATGACGCCACTGAAGGATCACGGCGGCGGCCCGGCCATCGTGGCCAAAGGGTTGACGCGCCGTTTCGGTGATTTCACCGCCGTGCATGACGTGAGCTTCGAGATCAAACGCGGTGAAATATTTGGCTTTCTCGGCTCAAACGGCTGCGGAAAGACGACAACCATGAAGATGCTGACCGGCCTTTTGCCCCCCAGCGAGGGCGAGGCGTGGCTCTTTGGGAAAAAGGCCGACGCGCACAACATGGAGACCCGCAGACGGGTCGGGTTCATGACGCAGAACTTTTCGCTCTACGCCGAATTGACGGTGCGCCAGAACCTGGCGCTGCACGCCCGGCTGTTCCACCTGGAAGGACAGGAAATACCGCCCCGCATCGACGAATTGCTGAGCGATTTCGGCCTGAAGGGCTATGCCGATGCCTTTGCGTCGGATCTGCCGCTGGGCCAGCGCCAGCGCCTGTCGCTGGCCTGCGCGATCATCCACCGCCCCGACATGCTGATCTTGGACGAGCCGACATCGGGCGTCGATCCCGTCGCGCGGGACGAGTTCTGGGATCTGCTCGCCCGGCTGTCGCGCGAGGACAATGTCACGATCTTCGTCTCGACGCATTTCATGAACGAGGCGCTGCGCTGCGACCGGATCAGCCTGATGCACGCGGGCGAGGTGCTGGTTTACGACACGCCGGAAAACCTGGCCGGAGGCCGCGGCCCGGACGGGCTGAATGAGGCGTTCATCCGCTACATCGAGGACGCCACTGGCGCGCCGCGAACCGCCCCCGAAGAACTGGGCGAGGCCGCCCCCGACAGCGGCGGAGGCCAGAGCCTGCCGGGCCTCGGACGCCTTCTGGCGGTCAGCCGCCGCGAGTTGCTTGAGGTGATGCGCGATCCGATCCGCCTGGCCTTTGCCTTTCTCGGCTCGATGCTGCTGATGCTGGTCTTCGCCTATGGCATATCCACCGACGTCACCGGCCTCAGCTTTGCCGCCTTCGATCAGGACCGCACCCCCGAAAGCCGCGAATACCTGGCCAATTTCGCCGGATCCGACTATTTCGCCGAGGTGCCGGAAGTGTCGAGCGCGGACGAGCTGCGGCGCCGCATGGTCGCGGGGGAGATACAGCTGGCGATCGAGATCCCCGCCGGTTTCGGCCGCGCCGTCACGTCGGGCCAGGGGGCCAGCGTGGCGGCATGGATCGACGGCGCCAACACCTTCAGCGCCTCGACCATAGAAGGGTATGTGCAGGGCGCCCATGCCCTGTTCCTTCAGAACCGCGCTATTGCCGCCGGGCTGGCGGGGCGCGCCGCACCGCTTTTCGATATCGAGCCGCGCTATCGCTACAACCCCGGCTTTGAATCGCTGCCGTCGATGGCGCCTTCGGTGCCGGCAATCGTGCTCATGCTCTTCCCTGCGATCCTGATGGCGGTCAGCATCAGCCGCGAGCGCGAGATCGGCACGATCACGAATTTCTACGTGACGCCCACCAGCCGGGTGGAGTTCCTGCTGGGCAAGCAGCTGCCCTATATCGGTATCGGCTTCGTCAACTGGATCCTTCTGACGCTGATGGCGGTGGTCCTGTTCGGCGTGCCGCTCAAGGGTTCGGCCCTGGCGCTGTCGCTGGGCGCTGTGGCCTATGTCGCGGCCTCCACGGGGTTCGGTCTTGTCATCTCGGTCTTCGTGCGCAGCCAGGTCGCGGCGGTCTTTACGACCGTGGTGCTGGTGATGATGCCGACGATCCAGTTTTCGGGCCTGACGCAGCCTGTCTCGACCCTGCAGGGGGCGGGGCGGATCATCGGGCAGATGTGGCCGACCAATTACTTCATGCAGATGAGCGTCGGCGCCTTCAACAAGGGGCTGGGATTCGCGCAGCTCGGTCCCAACATCCTGCTGCTGTGCCTCTTTGCGCCTGCTTTCCTCGCAATCGCCACCTTCTTCATGAAAAAGCAGGAGGCATAGGCGTTGCGCTGGCTGTCCAACATATTGTGGCTGGCGCTCAAGGAATTTCGCACCCTCTGGCGCGATGCGACCCTGCTGCTTCTGGTGATCTACGCTTTCGGTCCGGGAATGTATATCGAAAGCTCGGGCGCGGGCGACATGATGAACAACGCCGCCGTGACGTTCGTGGACGAGGACCGCTCGCCGCTGAGCCGGGCGCTGCAGAACGCGCTGCTGCCGCCGCGCTACCTGCCGCCGGCAGAGGCGACGGCGGACCGGATCGATCCGCTGATGGACTGGGGCGAGACCACCTTTGTGGTCGTGATCCCCCCGGACTTCGAGGCTGACGTGCTGGCCGGGCGGGCCCCATCGCTGCAGATCAACATCGACGCGACCAAGACGATGGCCGCCGCTGTCGGCACCGGCTATCTCAGCGCGACCTTCAACGAAGAGATACGGCGCTATGCGGCGGGCAAGGATGTCGTCGATGTCTTTCCGGTCGATCTGGTCCTGCGCCGGTCGTTCAACCCGGCCGGGAACGACGTGTGGCTGCGATCGGTTTCGGCGCTGCTCGACTGGCTGTCGATCCTGGCGATCGTGCTGACCGGCGCGGCGCTGATCCGCGAGCGCGAGCACGGCACGCTGGAACACCTGATGGTCATGCCGGTCACGGCGATCCAGATCGCGCTGGCCAAGATCACCGCCAACGCGCTGGTTGTCTTCGTGGCCTTCGTCTTTTCGCTTTTCATCGTGGTGCAGGGCGCGCTGGACGTGCCGATTGCCGGATCCGAAGCGCTGCTGCTGGCGGGCGCGGGCGTCTACATCTTCGCCGCCGCGTCGATCGGCGTGCTGCTGGGCATCCTCGCGCGGTCGATGGCGCAGTTCGCGCTGCTCCTGATGATGATGCTCATGCCAATGATGCTGCTGTCGGGCGGCGTGACCCCCATCGAGAGCCAGCCTGTGTGGCTGCAACCCATCACCTGGCTGCTGCCGTCGCGCCATTTCATGTCGTTCGCCACTTCCATCGCCTATCGCGGCGCGGGGTTCGGCATCGTCTGGACCGAATTTCTCTGGACGTTCCTTCTGGGGGCTGCGTTCCTGGCGCTGAGCCTCGTCCTCTTCCGCCGCTCGGTGGCGGGGGGCGAGCGCGGGGCGAACGGTGGCCCGCCGTCCATTGACCGGAGTTAATGAACGCGAAGGCCGGCAGACGCATGCTGGCCTCGCAACAAACTGCGCCGGGAGCAACAAGCGGCGTCCGGGCGCGCGAACCGCGAGAGGGAAGACGCCTATGCCATCCGATCCCAGTGTGCAGCCCGAAGACGACCAGGCGCTCGAGTCGCGCTTTCCGACCGCCTACACGATCCTTTTCGCCCTTATCATCTTCATCGCGGTCCTGACCTGGATCATCCCCGCCGGTCAGTACGAGCGGGTCATGAACGAGGATCTGGGCCGGGAGGTCGCCGTCGCAGGCAGCTATGCCGAAGTGCCGCGCAACCCGCAGGGTTTCGTCGATGTTATGCTGGCGCCCATCGCCGGTTTCTACGATCCGGACAGCTATGCCGCCAACGCCATCGACGTGGCGCTGTTCGTGCTGTTTCTGGGCGGGTTCCTGGGTGTCGTCAATGCCACGGGCGCCGTCGATACCGGCATCCGCGCGGCGATGGCGCGAATGGAGGGGCGCGAGATCTGGATGATACCCATCCTCATGACGCTCTTCGCGCTGGGTGGCACGACCTATGGCATGGCCGAGGAGACGCTGGCCTTCTACGCCATCCTGATCCCGGTGATGATCGCCGCCGGCTACGACGCCGTGACCGGCGTTGCCGTCATCCTGATCGGCGCGGGCATCGGCGTGCTGGCATCGACGATCAATCCCTTCGCCACGGTCATCGCGTCGGATGCGGCGGGCATTCCGTTCACGAACGGCATCGTGCTCCGCCTGATCATGTTCGTCGTCGGGCTGGCCATCTGCGCGGCCTTCGTCATGCGCTATGCGCGGGCGGTCAAGCAGGATCCGTCGCGTTCGGTCGTGTCGCACCAGATCGAAGCGCACAAGCGCCTGTTCCTGCAAGACAAGCGCGAAAGCGACGTCGATGACGTGCTCTCCGGCACGCAAAAACTGGTGCTGGTCCTCTTCGCGCTGACGTTCGCGGTGATGATCTGGGGTGTGGCCAGTCAGGGCTGGTGGATGGCGCGGATGGGGGCGCTTTTCCTGGGTGCGGCCATCGTGACCGGCATCGTCGCCCGCCTGGGCGAAAAGCGGCTGACCGGCAGCTTCGTCGACGGCGCGCGCGATCTGCTGGGCGTGGCGCTGGTCATCGGGCTGGCGCGCGGCATCGTCGTCATCATGGAGCAGGGCATGATCGCCGACACGATCCTGCACAGCGCCGAGCAGACGCTGGGCGGTGTGGGCGAGCTGGCCTTCATCAACCTGATGTTCTGGATCGAGGCGGGGATGAGCTTTCTCGTGCCGTCCTCCTCGGGCCTCGCGGTCCTGTCGATGCCCATCCTCGCGCCGCTGGCGGATTTCGCCGATGTCGGCCGCGATCTTGTGGTCACGGCCTATCAGTCGGCCAACGGCCTTGTGAACCTCATCAACCCGACCTTTGCCGTGGTGATCGGCGGGCTTGCCATCGGCCGCGTGTCCTATGACCGCTGGCTGGTCTTCATCTGGCCGCTGCTGGTCATCCTCATCGTCTTCATTTCGGCTGCGATCAGCATTGCCGCAATCCTGTAATTCGAAAGGGAAATTCAATGTCCGATCAAACGCTTGGCGTTCACTCTGAAACCGGCACATTGCGACAGGTAATCATCTGTCGCCCCGGTCTGGCGCATCGCCGCCTGACCCCCGATAATTGCGAAGATCTGCTTTTCGACGACGTGTTCTGGGTCAAGCAGGCGCAGAAGGATCACGACGCTTTCGGGCAGGCGATGATCGACGAGGGGGTGGAGGTGCTGGAAACCGGCGCGCTGCTGGCCGAGACGCTGGAGATTCCGGAGGCGCGCAAATGGGTGCTGGACCACCGCATCGCCGCCATCCATGTCGGCGTCGGCATGCGGCGCGAGCTGCGCGACTGGATGGACGGGCTGCCGGGGCAGGAGCTGTCGAGATGGCTGATCGGCGGGCTGACCGTGGCCGACGTGCCCTTCGAGGCGACGGGCATGTTCGGCGCCTATCTGGGGCATCACGGCTTCATCCTGCCGCCCTTGCCGAACTTCCTGTTCACGCGCGACAATTCGGCCTGGATCTACGGCGGCGTGACGCTCAACCCGATGTATTGGCAGGCCCGCCGCCCCGAAACGCTGCTGACCGCGGCGATCTACAGGTTTCACCCGAAATTCGCCGGCAAGGTCGAGGTGATCTGGGGCGATCCGCTTGAGAATTACGGTCTTGCGACGCTGGAGGGGGGCGACCAGATGCCGGTGGGCAATGGTGTGGTGCTGGTCGGCATGGGCGAGCGGACCTCGCCGCAGGCTGTGGGCCTTCTGGCCGAGGCACTGTTCGAGCAGGGCCGCGCCGAGCGTGTGATCGCCTGCCAGATCCCGAAATCACGCGCGGCGATGCATCTGGACACCGTCTTTACCTTCTGCGGGGGCGATGTCGTCACCAGCTTCAAGGAGGTGGCGGACGAGATGACCTGCTACGATCTGCATCCCGCCGAAGGGAACAAGCCGCTGGACATGCGCCATGACACCCGCCCGATCTTCGACGTCGTGGCCGACGTCATGGGCTTCAAGACCCTGAAGGTGGTGCCCACCGGTGGCCGCGACCAATTCGAGCAATCGCGCGAGCAGTGGAACGATGGCAACAACGTGCTGGCCCTGCGCCCCGGCCTGGTCATGGGGTACGACCGCAACGACGACACCAACGCCGCGCTGCGCGCCGAAGGCATCGATGTGATCGAGATGCCCGGCGCCGAATTGGGAAGGGGCAGGGGCGGCAGCCGCTGCATGTCCTGCCCGACCATCCGCGACGCTGTTTGAGGAGGATCTGCAATGGCTTACAATCTGAAAAACCGCAGCTTTCTGACGCTGCGCGACTTTTCCCCCGCCGAAATCGGTTTTCTGCTGAAACTGTCGGCGGATCTCAAATCTGCCAAATATGCCGGCACGGAGGTCGAGAAGCTGAAGGGCAAGGAGATTGCCCTCATCTTCGAGAAGAACAGCACGCGCACCCGCGTGGGGTTCGAGGTGGCGGCGCACGACCAGGGCGCGACGGTCACCTATCTTGGCCCCACGGGCAGCCATATCGGCAAGAAGGAAACGGTCAAGGACACCGCCCGCGTTCTGGGCCGCGTCTATGACGCGATCGAATATCGCGGGTTTGGCCAGAAGATCGTCGAGGAACTGGCCAGGTGGTCCGGAGTGCCGGTCTATAACGGACTGACGGACGAGTTCCACCCGACGCAGATCCTGGCCGATTTCCTGACAATGCAGGAACATGGCGAGAAACCGCTGCGCGAGATCGCCTATTGCTTCATGGGGGACGCGGGCAACAACATGGGTGACAGCCTTCTCATCGGCGGGGCCAAGATGGGCATGGACGTGCGCCTCTGCGCGCCCAGATCGCTCTGGCCCACGCAGGACATTCAGGACGAGGCGCAAGAGGTCGCCCGGCAGACCGGCGCGCGCATCACCATCACCGAGGACGTGGATGAGGGCGTCAGTGACGTCGATTACGTCTATACCGATGTCTGGGTGTCGATGGGCGAGAGCGCGGACAAATGGGCCGAGCGGATCGAGCTGCTGAAACCTTACCAGGTGACGGCCGAGGTGATGGAAAAGACGGGCAATCCGCGCGCGAAATTCATGCATTGCCTGCCGGCCTTCCACAATGCCGACACCGATGTCGGCAGGGACATTCAGGAAAAGTTCGGCCTCGATTGCATGGAAGTGACCGAGGAGGTGTTCGAAAGCCCTGCGTCGATCGTCTTCGATCAGGCGGAGAACCGGATGCACACGATCAAGGCGGTTCTTGTCGCCACGCTGGGAGGCTAGGCCATGCTTGTCGTCGCAGCCCTTGGCGGCAATGCTTTGCTGGAGCGCGGCCAGCCCCTGACGGCGGAGAACCAGCGTTCCAACGCCAGGACGGCGGCCGCCGCGCTGGCCGGGATCGTGCGGGCGGGGCATGATCTGGTCATCACCCACGGCAACGGACCGCAGGTCGGGCTGCTGGCGCTTCAGGGCGCGGCCTACAAGCCCGACGAGGCCTATCCGCTGGACGTGCTGGGCGCCGAGACGGGCGGCATGATCGGCTACATGATCGAGCAGGAGCTTGAGAATGCGCTGGACCATTCCCGCCCCGTCGCGACCTTGCTGACGCAGGTGGTGGTGGATGGTGCGGATCCCGCCTTTCGGAACCCGACCAAGTATATCGGTCCCGTCTATTCCCGCGAGGAAGCCGAGGCGCGGGCGAAGGCCGCCGGTTGGAGCATCGCGCAGGACGGTGACAAGTGGCGCCGCGTCGTGCCGTCGCCGCGCCCGGTGGAAATCCCTGATATCCGCGTGCTCAAGCTGCTGCTGGATCAGAGCGTCATCGTCATCTGCACCGGCGGCGGCGGTATTCCGGTATTGCGTGACAAGGATGGCAGCCTGACCGGCATCGAGGCGGTGATCGACAAGGACGCCGCCAGCGCCCTTCTGGCGCAGGAACTGGGGGCGGACGCACTGCTTCTGCTGACCGATGTGAGCGCGGTGATGACGGATTTCGGCACAGACAGGCAGGCCGGGATCGGACAGATTTCACCGCCGGAGGCGCTGAAGCTGGACCTGCCGGCCGGCTCGATGCGGCCCAAGGTCGCCGCCGCCGCGCAGTTCGCGGACGGGGGCGGCATGGCCGGGATCGGGCGGCTGGACGCCGCGCTCGACATACTGGACGGCAAGGCGGGAACGCGGATCGTTCCCGATCGGATCAACAGACAAGAGGATTAGCGAAATGGACGCGTTCATCGACAGACTTGCAGAAGGCTGGTGGGTCTTTCTGATCCGCGGCATCGCGGCGATCATCTTCGGCGTTGCCGCTTTCATCTGGCCGGGCCTCACGCTGGCCGTGCTGATCCTGCTGTTCGCTGCCTGGGTGCTGGTCGACGGCATCTTCGGGCTCATCTACGCGATCCGCAACCACGCGAGGCTGAATCATACGTGGATCTGGGTGGTCGAGGCGATCCTTGGCATCGTCGTCGGACTGCTGACCTTCTTCATGCCCGGCGTCACGGCGCTGGTCCTGCTGATGTTCATCGCCGCATGGGCCATAGTCGGCGGCATCCTGCGGATCATCGCGGCGTTCGAGCTGCGCAAGCAGATCACCGGCGAATGGCTGCTGATCGCGGGCGGGGCGCTGTCGGTGCTGTTCGGCATCCTGCTGGTCACGGTGCCGGCGGCCGGGATCATCTCGATCGTGTGGCTGATCGGGCTTTACTCGGTGCTGTTCGGCGTGCTGCTGGTCGGCCTCTCCATACGGCTGAAGGGCGCGAAATCCGCGGCGGACAATGGCTGACGCATCCACCCCCGAGGCCACGGGCCACGTCGTCGCCGTGCGCGGCGGCATCGTCGACGCGGTCTTCGAGGGCGAGCGCCCCGAGATCGACGATCTGCTTTATGCGGGCGACGTGGCGCTGCAGGTCATGACCTTTGTCGAGGGCGGCGCGGCGCGCTGCATCGCGCTGGGGCCTGTGCAGGGCCTTGGCCTTGGCTTTCCTGTGCGCGCCACGGGCGGGCCCTTGCGGGTGCCGGTGGGCGAGGGCGTGCTGGGCCGGATGCTGGATGTCTTCGGCGCACCCATCGACGGGCTGCCCGCACCCGAAGCGGACGCGCGCCGCTCGATCCACGGCGCGCCGCCCGCACTGTCCCAGCGCGTCCTGCGCGCCGAGGTGCTGGAGACGGGGATCAAGGCCATCGACCTGCTGGCCCCCATAGAGCGCGGCGGCAAGACCGGCCTCTTCGGCGGCGCGGGCGTCGGCAAGACCGTGCTGCTGAGCGAGCTTATTCACAACACGCTGGAACACCACCGGGGCGTCAGCCTGTTCTGCGGCATCGGCGAGCGTTCGCGCGAGGCCGAGGAACTGTGGCGCGAGATGGGCGAGGCGGGCGTGAGGGACAAGATGGTGATGCTGTTCGGCCAGATGAACGCGGCACCCGGCGTGCGGTTTCTGGTCGGCAAGGCCGCGCTGACCATGGCCGAGTGGTTCCGCGACGACCGCGGGCGGGACGTGCTGCTGCTGATCGACAACATCTTTCGCTACGTTCAGGCCGGCTCCGAGGTGTCGGGTCTGATGGGCCGCATGCCAAGCCGTGTCGGGTATCAGCCGACACTGGCGACGGAACTGGCGGCGTTGCAGGAGCGTATCGCCTCGACGCGCACGGGCGCGATCACCTCGATTCAGGCGGTTTATGTGCCCGCCGACGATTTTACCGATCCGGCGGCGGCGCATATCTTCTCGCACCTCTCGGCGTCGGTCGTCCTGTCGCGCAAACGCGCGAGCGAGGGGCTGTATCCCGCCGTCGATCCGCTGACCTCGACCTCGGTCATGCTGACGCCGAACGTGGTGGGCCAGCGCCATTACGACATTGCCCGCGCCGTGCGCCGGACGCTGGCCGAATACGAGGATCTGCGCGACATCATTGCAATGCTGGGTATCGAGGAGCTGTCGGCCCATGATCGCGCCGTCGTCGCCCGCGCACGGCGGCTGGAGCGGTTCCTGACGCAGCCCTTCGCCACGGTCTCCGGCGCGACCGGCGCGGGCGGCAAGCTGGTGCCGCTCGCCGCGACGCTGGACGGCTGCGAGACGATCCTGCGCCAGACGGAATTCAAGCGGCCCGAAAGCGATTACTACATGATCGGGGCGCTGCACGAACCGGAGGGCGCGGCATGAGCATGGCGCACGAGATGCTGGTGCGGATCGGTCTGCCGGGCAGCACGCTTTTCCACGGGGAGGCGCGTGCGCTGAGCGGCGTGGCGGCAAATGGCGGCTTTGGCATCCTGCCGAACCACGTCGATTTCGTCACCGCGCTGGTCCCGGCGGTGCTGCTGGTCACGCGGCCGGACGGGACCGAGCGTATTTTCGGCGTCGATGAAGGCATCCTGGTCAAGAAGGGCCACAGGATCGACATTGCGGTGCAGCGCGGCGCGGAGGCGCCGGACCTGGCATCGCTCGACCGGGTCGTCGCCGATTTCTGGGAAACGCTGAGGGACGAGGAACGCGCCGCGCGCGCCGCGCTGTCGCGGCTGGAGGCGGACATGGTGCGCCGCTTCGCCGGATTGAGGAGCGAGCTGTGACGGACGCGCACAAGGATCAGCAAAAGGACATCGGCCGGAGCGCCGCGCGCAAGCAGGCGGCGCGGGACAATCCCGGCCCCAGTCCGCTGCGTGGCATCGGCGTCTTCGGCGTGATCGGCTGGTCCGTCGCGGTGCCGGTCGTGGCGGGCACGTTTCTTGGCCTCTGGCTGGACCGCACCCATCCACAGACATTTTCCTGGACCATCGCCCTCATCGTCGGCGGCGCAGTCGTCGGCGGGGCGCTGGCCTGGGCCTGGATCGAGAAGGAGAAGGACGAATGATCGAAGCCATCGACTGGACCGCCTTCGCGCTGGGCATGCTGGCCGGAACGGGCGCGGGCGCGCTCTATTTCGCGGGGCTGGCATGGGGGATGCGGCTGGCGCTGCGCGGGCCACGGCCGATGGCCGTCCTGCTGCCCTCGGCCGCGATCCGCATCGCGCTTCTGCTGGCGGCCGGATGGGGGACCGCGCAGCTCGGCGCCGCCGCGGTGGCGGGCTTTGCGCTGGCGTTCCTCGCGCTGCGCTTTTTCCTGATCGCGGCCATACGGCCCACGGGCGAGAGGGGGCGCGCGCAATGAACCTGACACCGGACGACGTGATCCTCGTCACCATCGGGGGGATCGGCCTCAACGCCACCATCGTCTTTACCTGGATCGTCATGGCGCTGCTGACCGGCGCCTCGATCCTCATCACCCGCAATCTGCGCCCGGACGTTCCGCCGAACCGCTGGCGCACCGTGCTGGAGGCGATCGTGCTGACCATCCAGGGCCAGATCGACGAGATCAGCGCGCGGCCCGACCGCCGGCTGCTCCATTTCTCCGGCACGCTCTTTCTGTTCATCGTCGTGTCGAACATCCTTGCCGTGGTGCCGGGCTGGCACGCGCCCACGGCGTCGCTGTCGACCACGGCGGGCCTTGCGCTGGCCGTGCTGGTCGCCGTGCCGCTTTTCGGGATCGGCAGCCGGGGGCTGGGCGGCTACCTGCGCAGCTATGCCGAGCCGAACATCATCATGCTGCCCTTCAACATCATCGGCGAGGCGTCACGCGGAATATCGCTCGCCATCCGCCTTTACGGGAACGTGATGAGCGGGGCCGTGATCGCAGCGATCCTGCTGGGCGTCGCGCCGTTCTTCTTCCCGGTGGTGATGGACATGCTGGGCCTGCTGACCGGGGTCATCCAGGCCTATATTTTTGCCATTCTCGCCACCGTCTACATCTCCTCCGCCACGGCCGCGCCGGAGCCGTCGACGCCATCCGAAAAGGAGCAGCAATGACCGATCTTTCACTTGCCATCATCGCCTCGGTTTCGATTTTCACGGCGGGGCTGACCGTCGCCTTCGGTGCCATCGGCCCCGCGCTGGGCGAGGGGCGCGCGGCGGCATCGGCGCTTGCCGCCATCGCGCAGCAGCCGGACGCGGGCAGCACGTTGTCACGCACGCTCTTCGTCAGCCTTGCCATGATCGAATCGACCGCGATCTACTGTTTCGTCGTCGGCATGATCCTGATCTTCGCCAACCCATTCTGGAACGCGGCGCTCGAGGCGGCGGCGACAGGCGCGGGCGGATAACGCGATGTCGATCGACTGGATCACCGTCGCGGCGCAGATCGCCAATTTCCTGGTGCTGGTCTGGCTGCTCAAGCGGTTTCTCTACCGGCCCATTCTGGACGGGATCGACGCGCGCGAGCGCCAGATCACCGAGCGCATGGAAGAGGCGGGCCACATCCGCGCACAGGCCGAGGCCGCCGAGGCCGCGCATGAGGCCGAGATCGCGCGGCTGAAGGCGGGCCGCGAAAGGGTGCTGGCCGAGGTGCGCGAGGAGGCGGAGAAGGAGCGCGATCATATCCTCTCAGAGGCCCGCGCGCGGCTGGAGCGCGAGCAGGCGGCCCGCGACGAGGCCCGCGCAGAAGAGGCGCACCGCTTTGCCGCCGATCTGGAACTGCGCGGCACTTCGGCGCTGCTGGCCCTTCTGCGCAAGGCGCTGCGCGATCTGTCCGGCGAGACGCTGGAAGAGCGCATCGTCGCCCGCGCCGCCGAGCGGCTGCCCGCAATGACAAGCGATCTGGCCGACGCGGCGGGCACCGGCCGCGAGGCCATCGTCACGACGCGGGGCGCCCTGCCGGACGATCTGCAGGAAGTGCTGACGGACCTCATCCGGCAGGCGCTGCCGCGGGCCGACGTCGCGTTCCGCACCGACGGGGACCAGTCGCCGGGCCTCAACCTGCGGATCGGCGGCGTTCAGTTGGGATGGACGGCAGACAGCTATGTCAGTGGTCTTCAGGCGATGCTGGACGATGCGCAGCAGAAGAGGGGCCGCGCCGATGCCGCATGAGATGACGCTGCTGCAGACCCTGCTCGACGCTCCGGCGCCGAAACCCGAACTCAGCGAGATCGGGCAGGTGGCCGAGGTCGGCGACGGCATCGCCATCGTCACCGGCCTAGCGCGGGCGCTGGTGGACGAGTTGCTGGATTTCGGCGCCGGGCTGATGGGCGTCGTCTTCGATCTGGAGGAAGGGCGGCTGGGCGTCGTCCTTCTGGGCGCCGCCGGCCATGTCGGGCCGGGGTCCGATGTGCGGCGGACGGGGCGGGTCGTCTCGGTGCCGGTGGGCCCCGCGCTTCTGGGCCGCGTGGTCGATGCGCTGGGCCGTCCGCGTGACGGCGGCGGCGCACCCGAGGCGGGCCGCACCCGCCCGATCGAGATGGAGGCACCCGGCATCCTTGCCCGCGCGCCCGTCGCGCGTCCGCTGGCCACGGGGCTGAAGGCGGTCGATGCCGCCGTGCCCGTCGGGCTGGGCCAGCGCGAGCTGATCATCGGCGACCGGCAGACCGGCAAGACCTCGATCGCCGTCGACACGATCCTGAACCAGAGTCACAGCGATGTCGCCTGCATCTATTGCGCCATCGGCCAGCGCGGCGATGCGGTGGCCAAGGTCATCGGTGCCATCCGGGGCGGCGGCATGATGCAGCGCAGCATCATCGTCGTGGCCGGCGACGAGGAGGCGCCGGGCCTTTCCTATGTCGCGCCCTATGCCGCCATGTCGATGGCCGAGGCGCTGGCCGCCGAAGGCACCGACGTCGTGCTGGTCCTCGACGATCTGACGCATCACGCGCAATCCTACCGGGAACTCTCGCTGCTCCTGCGCCGCCCGCCGGGGCGGGAGGCGTTTCCGGGCGATATCTTCTACGTCCACGCGCGCCTGCTGGAGCGGGCGGGCCAGTTCACGGATCATGCCGGGGGCGGCTCGATCACCGCGCTGCCGGTGGTGGAGACGCAGGCCGAGAACCTTTCCGCCTACATCCCGACGAACCTCATCTCGATCACCGACGGGCAGATTTACCTTTCGCCCCGGCTGGTGCGGCGCAACCAGTTTCCGGCGGTCGATCTGGGCGTCTCGGTCAGCCGCGTGGGCGGCAAGGCGCAGGCGCGCGCCTTCCGCGAGGTCGCGGGCAACCTGCGCGTGACCCTGTCGCAATTCGAGGAACTGGAGGAGTTCGCGCGCTTCGGAACGCGGCTGGATGAGGACACGCGCGCGCGCCTGACGCGCGGGGCCGCGGTGCGCAACGCCCTGCGCCAGCCCGAGCGCGCCCCGATGGCCGCGGATGCGCAGCTTGCCGTTCTGCTGGCCGCGATGGCGGGCCTGCTGGACGGGCTGAGCGAGGCCGAGGCAGCCGCCGCGATCGAGGTCATCCGCAGGGACGTGGCCGCGCGCGACGGTCGCACCGCGCAGATCATCGCGGAAGGGAAGGGCCTCAGCGACGCGGATCGCACCCGTATCACGAACGCGGCGCAAGAGGCGCTGAGGGAGGCGGACGATGGTCCAGACGCTTGAGCGACTCACCCGCCGCACGGACACCATGCAAAGCATCCGGGGAATTGCGCGCACGATGAAGACGATGGCCGCGATCAATGCCGCCCCCTACGAGCGCGCCGCCGAGGCCATCGATGTCTGGCACGGCACCGTTCTGGACGCCCTGCACGCTTTCCTGCGCTGCAACGGGCCGATCCGCGCGGACCCGGCCCGCGATCCCCTACGCGTGCTGGTCGTCATGGGCTCGGACCACGGGCTGTGCGGCAACTATAACGAGCTGTTGGCAAGCGAGGTGATGCTGGCGCCGGGCATCCGAGCGGCCGAGGTGATCTGCGTCGGCGCGCAGATGGAGGACGCCTTGCGTGGCGAGGGGATCGTGCCCGCCGCGACGCTTTTGCCGCCGGCCAATACCGGCGGGCTGATCCGGCTGGCGGGTCAGCTTGTCACGCGGCTGGACGCGGCGCGCGCGGCTGCCGGGGGCCGGGACCTGGCGGCCACGCTGGTCTATACCCAGCGCGGCGCACATGGCGCGCAGGCGCCGGTGCGCCAGACGCTGCTGCCGCTGGATGCCGCGATGCTGGACGCGCTGGCGCAGCGGCCCTGGACCTCGCGCAGCCTGCCGCTATTCACCATGCCTCCCGCCGATCTGCTGGCGGCGCTGGTGCGCAATCTGCTGTTCGCCACGCTCTACCGCGCCGCCGCCGAGGCGCTGGTGACGGAAAACGCCGCCCGTCTTGCGCGGATGCAGCAGGCCGAGCGGTCCGTCGACGAAAGGCTGGAAGAGCTGAAATCCGAAACGCGCACGGTGCGGCAGAGCGAAATCACGGCGGAGCTTCTGGATGTCATCGTCGGATTCGAGGCGCTCAGGCGCCGGGGCGGGCGGCAACGGTGCACGGGCAAAGAGGAGTAAGCAGATGCCTTCTTTTCAATGGACGGCGCACTCTGTCACGCAGGGAGGCACACCACCCGTCGGCCAGATCATGCAAAGGCGCGTCACCGTCATCACCCCCAGCACATCCGTCCGCGCGGCAGCGGCACTGATGGCGGATCGCGATATCGGCATGCTGCCGGTCTGCGACGCGGGCAGGCCCGTCGGCATCGTGACCGACCGCGACCTCGTCGTGCGCCTGCTGTCCTGCGTCGGCCCGGTCGCCGACCGTCCCGCGCGCGCGGTCATGTCGGCGCCGGTGCTGACCTGCCGGGCCGAGGACGACGCGATCGCCGCCACGCGCCTCATGGGCGAGCATCAGATCCGGCGGCTGATCGTCTGCGACGAGGCGGGCCGCCTGATCGGGGTGGTGACGCTGGGCGACATCGCCCGCGACGTCAGCGAGGAACTGGCGGGGCAGGCGCTGGGCGAGACGGTGGAATGGCGATGACGCGATCAGGCCGTGCCGGGCCATTTGATCACGATCTCGGCCTTGAAGCGGTCCAGATCCAGGTCGGCCAGATCGCACAGCGCGGGCAAATTGAGCAGCTCGATCGTGCCGGGGTCAGGACTTCGGATCAGCCCGGCCCTGACGAAGCGGCGCATCGTGCGGCAGACATGCACATTCGTCAGCCCGGTGTATTCGCCGAATTTCTGTTGCCTGATCGGAAAGTCGAAGCTGGCGCCGCGCGTCAGCCCGACCGCCTGCAGACGAACGTAGATCTCCAGCAGCGCATAGGCGACGCGGTTGGCTGCATCCCCGCGCCCGAGACGCAGGATCAGCTCGGACGTGCGCGACTGCGTGGTCAGCACGCTGGCCGCCAGCGCTTGGCGCAAGTCGGCCGCGGCCGGACCGGGCCCGTTGGCGTCGCTGGGCGAGATAAGGATATAGCGGGTGTCGCTCAGCGCCTCCATGGTGCAGGCGGCGACGGGCAGGATCCGCGTGCCGACCAGCGCGAAATCGCCCGGCAACATGACGTCGGTAATCTGCGCGTCGCCCGACGGCAGCGTCTTGGACAGCGCCACCCAGCCATCGACCAGCAAGAGCGAGTAATCCGCCGGATCGTTCTCGTGCACGAGCGCGGTAAAGCGTGCGGCGTGGCGGATCCTGAGCGCCCCTTTCGCGGCCTCGACCTTTCTCAATGCATCGTGAATGTATCCCGGAGCGGTCGTTGCGTCTGCTGCATTGGCCATTTCCGCAAACCTTATGTAAGAACGATGTCAGGATACATCGTGCAGGATATTGCACAACCTCCGCGACCGATTTGCATGGGTTCCGGCGCCACGGTCGGTTTGGTCGGGTATCAGCCGGTTCCGAGGCCATCGGAGGCGCTGTGCGCAGCGGGACAGAAGGCGTGAGTGGGGCATGACGGGACACGGCAACACCACCCATCCTTCAGCGCGGGCCGGTGCCGCTTCGGCGCCGCAGGTGCAGCCTGCGGACGGCGTGCTGCGGCTGTCGGGACAGCTTCTGATCGAGAATGTCGCGCTGCTGCGCCATGATACGCAGGGCGCGCAGGCCATCGACATCGCGGATGTCACCCACATGGATACCGCCGGCGCATGGTACATCGTCGACCTGCAGCAGCGCATGGGCGGGGCCAATGCCGTGCGTCTCACCGGCTGCGACGATGCGCAGGCCCAGCTGATCGACACGGTGCGCCGCAACATGCCCCGGAACGGGGATGCCCGCCCCCCGCAGCGCAGTCTTGCCGACCGGATCGAGGCGCTGGGTCGCGGCACCGTGGCCGGCGGGCGTATCGCGGTCGAGCTGACGGGATTCCTGGGGCAGGTGATCGCCTCGATGGGCGGCACGCTGATCCATCCGGGCCGCCTGCGCCTGACATCGCTGGTGCATCACATGCAGGAGGTCGGCTGGAACGCGATTCCCATCGTTGCGCTGATGTCGTTCCTGATCGGCGTGGTGCTGGCTTTCCAGGGCTCGGTGCAGCTGCGCCAGTTCGGGGCGGAGGTGTTCGTCGTCGACCTGATCGCCATTTCAGTGCTGCGCGAACTGGGCATCCTGCTGACCGCGATCATCGTCGCGGGCCGGTCGGGATCGGCCTATACCGCCGCCATCGGATCGATGAAGATGCGCGAGGAGGTGGACGCGATGCGCACCCTCGGGCTCGATCCGATCGACATCCTGGTGGTGCCGCGTGTTCTGGCGCTGGTGCTGATGCTGCCGGTGCTGGGATTGATTTCGGACGTATCGGGGCTGGTGGGCGGCGCGATCATGTCCTGGATCGAGCTGGGCGTGTCGCCGGCGGTGTTCCAGTCGCGGCTGGTCAGCAACACGGATGTCTGGCACTTCTTCGTCGGGATGATCAAGGCACCGTTCTTTGCGCTGATCATCGGCATCATCGGCTGTTACGAGGGGCTGAAGGTGGGCGGCAACGCGGAATCGCTGGGGCGGCTCACATCAACTTCGGTGGTGCTGTCGATCTTCATGGTGATCGTGGCCGATGCGCTTTTCTCGGTCGTCTTTGCGCTGATAGGGATATGATGAAGGACGGGGACCGCGACAACGACGGGCCGATCATCAAGGTGCGGGGGCTGCGCAAGGCCTTCGGCAGCCATGTGGTGCATGAGGGTCTCGATCTGGACGTGCGCCGGGGCGAGATCATCGGCATCGTCGGCGGCTCGGGCACCGGCAAGTCGGTGCTGCTGCAGCAGATCGTCGGGCTTCTGACGCCGGATGCGGGCAGTATCGAGGTCTTTGGCGAAAGCGTTCAGGCCAAATCGGCCGAGGAATACCGCGCGCTGCGCCGCCGTTGGGGCGTGATGTTCCAGGATGGCGCGCTCTTTTCCTCGCTGACCGTGCGCCAGAATGTCGAGGCACCCATGCGCGAGCAGCTGGACCTGCCCGATGACCTGCGCGAGACGCTGGCCGGCATAAAGGTGCGCATGGTCGGGCTGGAGGACGTGGCGCAGACCAAGTATCCGTCCGAGCTGTCGGGCGGCATGCGCAAGCGCGCGGGATTTGCCCGCGCCATCGCGCTCGACCCCGAGATCGTCTTTCTGGACGAGCCGACGGCGGGGCTGGACCCGATCGGGGCGGCGGCCTTCGATACCTTGATCCGCCAGCTTCAGGCGGCGCTGGGGCTGACGGTGTTCCTGGTCACGCACGATCTGGATTCGCTCCACGCGATATGCGACCGCATCGCCGTGCTGGCCGAAAAGAAGGTTCTGGCCGTCGGAACGATGGACGAGCTGATGAAGGTGGACCATCCTTGGGTTCACGAATATTTCCACGGCCCCCGCGCGCGGGCGGCCCTGGGCACGAAGGAACAGGGAACGAAAGAAAAGGTGCAGTGATGGAAACCCGCGCGAACTACATCCTGGTCGGCGCCTTCACCCTTCTGGGCATCATCGGCAGCCTGGCTTTCGCCGTCTGGCTGTCCAGCGTGCAGCTCGACCGGCAATATGCCCGTTACGGGATCCTGTTCGACGATGTCTCGGGCCTCAGTGCCTCGGGCGACGTGGTGTTCAACGGCATCGACGTGGGCCGCGTGATCGAACTGCGCATCTACGATCCGAACCCCTCGAAGGTATATGTCGGCATCGAGGTCGATGCCGAGACTCCGGTGGATGAAGACACCATCGCGCAGCTCAGCACCTCCGGCGTGACCGGCGTGGCCTACATCTCGCTCAGCAGCCGGGGTGGCGACGCGCCGCCGCTGACCTCGGAGGACGGCACGCCGCCGATCATCCCCTCGCGTCGCTCGACCGTACAGCAACTGGTCGAGGATGCGCCCGACCTTGTCACCGAGGCGACGGAACTGCTCAAGAGGTTCCAGCAGATCGCGGGGCCGGAGAATCAGGCTTACGTCGCAAATATCCTGAAAAACCTCAACGATGCCTCCGGCGGGCTGGAGCAGGCGCTGAGCGATTTCTCGGCCATCACGCAGACCGTAGCCGATGCGACGGCGCAGATCGCCGGTTTTGGCGACAGGCTTGAGACGTTGGGCGCCGCCGCGGAAACGACGCTGGGCAATGCCGATACGGCGCTGGTTTCGGCCGCGGAAGCGTTCGATTCCGCGAAGGAGACCATCGACAATTCCGCTCCCGCCATCGACAGCGCCGGCGCCGCCTTCGCCGAGGCCGAGCGCCTGATGCGCGATGAGGTGCCCGGCATCGTCGCGCAGATCGGCGACACGGTGGACACGCTGAACGCATCCGTGCGCGCGATCTCGGAGCGGTCTGTCAGCACGCTGGACGGCTTCGACGAAACCGCCGATCTGCTGAACGCGCGGCTGACCGAGCTGGAGACGATGCTGACGGGCGCCAGCGATGCCTTTACGGCGGTGACAGATGCGTCCAACAGCGTGAATACGCTGGTCGCCGGTGACGGCACGCAGATGGTTGCCGATGCGCGCGAGGTGCTGGCCGGCGCCAAGGACGCGATGGCGGGAATCGAGCGCGTCATCGCCGAGGACGTGCCCGCCGTGACCGAAGATGTGCGCGCCGCCGTCGCGACAGCCGCGCAAGCCGTGGACAAGGCGGCGGCCGATCTGGCGGGCTTCACCGACCGGCTCGACCCGCTGGCCGGGGACACGCGCGATGCGGTGAATGCGGCGACCGATCTTTTCACCCGCGCCACCGCGACGCTGGACGGTATCGACGGCTCGCTCATCGCCGCTGACCGCGCACTGAACGCGGCGCAAAGCGCCTTTGCCAGCGCCGACGATGCCATCTCGACCGATCTGGGTCCGGCGCTGACCGACATCCGCCAGGCGACGGACCGCATCGGCGGCGCGGCGGATCAGGTGTCGGAGGACCTGCCGCAGGTCACCGCCGATCTGCGCGCGCTGATCGAACGCGCCGACAGCGTTGTCGCGCAGGTGCAGGGCATCGTCGGCGACGCGGCACCCGGCATCCGCAATTTCACCGGCACCGGCCTGAGCGAGCTGGGCCGGCTCAGCGCCGAGGCGCGCACGCTTGTCCAGTCGCTGGAACAGCTCGTGCGCCGCGTCGGCAAGGATCCCGCACGTTTCCTGCTGGAAGGCCGCGTGCCCGAATATCGGAGATGACATGACATGATGCAGGCCCTACACCTGACCCGCCGCGCCGCGATGCTGGGCGCCGTTGCCAGCCTCGGAGGATGCAGCGCGCTCAGTTCGCTGAACGAGGCGGCGACGCCCATCGACACCTACGATCTGACGCCCCCGCTGGACCGCATGTCGCGCGGCGCAAGCACCGGGCGCACGCTGCTGGTCGCGCGGCCTACCGCGCCCGCAGGCATCGCCACCGACCGGATCATGGTCAAACCCGGCGCCGCCGCGATCACCTATCTTCCCGATGCGCGCTGGCCGGATGATCTGCCCGCGGTAATGCAATCGCTGCTGGTGCGCGCCATCGCGGCGACGGGGCGCATGGGCTATGTCGGCCCCAGCGAGGGCGGCCCGGTGCCCGATCTGGCGCTTCTGGCACGGATCGACCGGTTCGAGGTCGAGATCGCGGGCGGCATCGCGACGGCGCAGGTCGTGGTCAGCCTTTCGCTGCTGCGCGACAGCGATCAGCGGGTGCTGAAAACACGCCTCTTCGACGGCGAGGCGATTGCCGCCAGCGACGGGCCGGCGGATGTGGTGGCCGCGTTCCAGGTGATCATGGACCGGCTGCTGCCCGAGATGGCGGGATGGGTCGCGGCGGGTTGAGCGCACGGGGCCCGCGCCGCGGCGCCGCACCACGCACGTGGTTGCGGTTCCGTGCGCCGCCGCCGTAATCTGGCGCATGTTCTTTCGCTGGCTCAAAACATACATGCCTCGGAGCCTTTACGGCCGGGCGTTTCTCATCCTGCTGCTGCCGGTGATCTCGCTGCTGCTGGTCGTCTCAATCGTCTCGGCGCAGCGGCTGTTCGAGGGGGTGACGCGGCAGATGACCACCACGGCGGCGCGCGAGGTGCAATTGCTGCTGGATGCCGACGATCCGGCGCCCATCGCCTCGGCGCTGTCCATCGCCATGCGGCGGGTCGATGGGAAAGATGTGCCCACGGACCACGTGCGCCCGTGGTACGACATCACCGGCATCATCCTGACGTCCAAGCTGGAGCAGCTCCTGCCGCATCTTCTGGCCGTGGACCTGACGCATCGTCATTTCGTCACGCTCTATCTGGCGGATGTGGGCGGGCCGGTGCGCATGATCCTCGACCGGCGGCGCTTCTCGGCATCGAATGCGCACCAGATTTTCGTGAATATGCTGTTCTTCAGCGTGCTGATGACGCTTATTGCCTATGTCTACCTGCGCAACCAGCTTCGCCCCATCACCCGGCTGGCCCGCGCGGCCGAGGCGTTCGGGCGCGGGCGGACGGTGCCTTACCGGGCCTCCGGCGCGAACGAGGTGCGTGCGGCGGGTAACGCGTTTCTGGACATGCGCGCGCGCATCGACCGGCAGATCGAGCAGCGCACGCTGATGCTGTCGGGGGTCAGCCACGATCTGCGCACGCCCCTGACGCGGCTGCGGCTGAGCCTGGAGATGCTCGATCTGGAGGACGAGGAAGAGCGCATCGCGATGCTGCGCGACGTGCGCGATATGGAAAGGCTGCTGGACGCCTTTCTCGATTTCGCGCGCGGCGCGGCGGAGGGCGAGGCCGAGCCGGTCGATCCCGCCATGCTGGTGCGCCGCATCGTCGAGGATTGCGCGCGCAGCCAGATCCCTGCAACGCTGCACGAGATCGCGGGCGAGGGAACGATCCAGATGCGCCCGGTGGCGGTGCGCCGCGCCGTCGACAACCTGATCGGCAACGCCGTGCGCTACGGCAGCCGCGCCGAGCTGTCGGTCGCGCTGACGGCAAGGGCGCTGCGTATCCGGGTCGAGGATGACGGCCCCGGCATCCCCGAAGACCGCATCGAAGAGGCGCTGCGCCCCTTCACCCGGCTGGAGCCATCGCGCAATCAGGACAAGGGGCCCGGCGTGGGGCTGGGCCTGTCCATCGCGATGGACGTCGCGCGCGCGCATGGCGGCAGTCTGCGCCTGGGCCGGTCCGAGCGGCTGGGCGGGCTCTGCGCCGATCTGATCATCGCAAGGTGAGGGCGCGGCGCGCCGGCGGTATAATGTGCGGCGCTCAGACGATGCGGTCGGGCGGCGTTTTGCCTGCGGCGAATGCTTCGAGATTGTCGATGGCGCGGTGGCCCATCGCGGCGCGGGTCGCATCTGTCGCGCTTCCCAGATGGGGGGCGAGAACAAGGTTTTCGTGCCGGGCGAAGCGCGGATCGATCTTCGGCTCGTTCTGGTAGACGTCCAGCCCGGCCCCGCCCAACTGCCCGCTGTTCAGCGCGGCAAAAAGCGCGTCCTCGTCCACCACGTCACCGCGGGCGGTATTGATCAGGATCGCGCCGGGCTTCATCGCGGCGAAAACCTCCACGTCGATCAGGTGGCGCGTATCGGCACCGCCGGGGCAGTGGAGCGACAGGAAATCGCTGACTTCGGCCACCTGCGTCACACCGGTCAGCTGCGTCGCGCCGTAGCGGTCGGCAATCTCGGGCGCTATGCGGCTGCGGTTCTGGAACACCACCTTCATGCCGAAACCGTGATGCGCGCGCTGCGCCATCGCCTGCCCGATCCGGCCAAAGCCGATGATGCCCAGCGTCGCGCCCGCCACCTTCTTTCCGATCATGTGCGTAGGGCGCCAGCCGTCCCAGCGGCCCGCGCGCAATTCGCGCTCGCCCTCGCCGATGCGGCGCGCGGCGGCCAGCAGCAGGCCCATCGCCAGATCTGCGGTGCAGTCGGTCAGCACGCCGGGCGTGTTGGTCACGGCGATTCCAGCCGCCTCGGCGGCGGCGGTGTCGATGTGGTTGTAGCCAACGCCATAATTGGCCAGAAGGCGCACATTGCCCTTCGCCGCACCGTAGAAGGCCGCCGGGATGCTGTCGGAAACCGTCGGCAGGATCACGTCGTAATGCGTCGCGGCGTCCATCCATTCGGCGTTGCTCATCGGCGTGTCGGGATCGCGGAACGTGGCGTTGCAGAGCGCGGCCAGCCGATCCTGCGTTTCGGCCGGCCAGGCGCGGGTGACGAGGGCGCGCACCGCTCAGCCCTCGACGTTGCGGTAATGGTCCTGCGCGGCCGCGACGCCCGAACCCAGCTCGATCTTCGCGCCGGAATCCACCAACGCCATTTCCGCGGCCGAGATCGCGCCAAGCAGCATCACCGGGTTGAGCGAGCCCAGATGTCCGATGCGGAACGCCTTGCCCGCCAGCTTGTTGAGGCCGGTGCCAAGCGAGGTTCGATATTTGGAATAGGCGTTGGCAATCACGTCGCGGGCATCGACGCCTTCGGGCGTGTAGATCGCCGACACGGTGTCGGATTCCCATTCCGGCCCGCGCGCCACCAGTTCGCACCCGTCCCAGGCGGCGACGGCGCGGCGCACGCCCTCGGCATGGAAATGATGGCGCTTCCAGATCGTCTCCAGCCCCGTCTCCAGGATCAAGTCGAGCGACGTGCGCAGACCGCGCAACAGCTGCGTCGCGGGCGTGTAGGGGAAATAGCCGGTGTCGTTCAGCTTGATCATGTCTTCCCAGCTGAAATAGCAGCGGTTCATCTTGTTGGTGTTCGACGCGTTGGCGGCCAGCGCCTTGTCGCTCGCGGCCAGAAAGCCGAGGCCGGCGGGCAGCATGAAACCCTTTTGCGAGCCCGACACGGCCAGATCGACCCCCCATTTCTCCATCTCGAACTCGATCGACCCGATCGAGCTGACGCCGTCGACGAAGAGAAGGGCAGGGTGGTCTGCGTCATCCAGCGCGCGGCGCACGCCCTCGACATCCGACGAAACGCCTGTCGCCGTTTCGTTCTGGGTGGCGAAGACGGCCTTGATCTTGTGATCGGTGTCGGCCTTCAGCCGCTTGGCATATTCCTCGACCGGCACGCCCTTGCCCCACTCGACCTCGCACAGATCGACGTTGAGGCCCAGCCGCTCGGCCATGTCGACCCAGAGCAGCGAGAACTGGCCGAAGCGCGACATCAGCACGGTGTCGCCCTCGCTCAGCGTGTTGGTGATGGCCGATTCCCAGGCGCCCGTGCCCGAGGACGGAAAGATGAAGACGCGGCCGTTTTCCAGCCGGAACGCTTTCTTCATATCCCGCAGCAGCCCGTGGGTGAGGTCCGCGAAATCGGGCGCGCGCATATCCTCCATCGGGATGTTCATGGCGCGGCGCACCTCTTCGGGGACATTGGTGGGGCCGGGGATGAAAAGGTGGGAATTGCCGCGCATGATCTGTCACTCCTGTTGCTTGCGCTCCTGTATGGAAGGCGGCACCCTTTCGCGGAATGCCCGTGCGTATGGTCTTGGCCGCCATGTGTCGCCCTGCGGCACCGAACGGGTAGGACGGTGCTACCCGCCGGGGTGAAATCGGCGCTGCATACCGATGCACACAGAAAAATCCAAGAAATTCAGGACGTTCCCAAGCCATATGTGCGAAAAATTCGTGACTTGTGGCACAAGATGTGCAGCAATCGCCGGATGAGCCAGACTGCCATTTCCACATCGCGAGTCATTGTCGCGGATCGCCAGCTGATCGTGTGTCAGGGCATCGGCTCGCTCGTGGGCCAGATACCGGGGGCCGAACTGGGCGAGTTCGCGACCGATCTGGAGGGTCTGCGCCGCCTTCTGGGCGCCGAGACGGGGCGCGTGATCGTGATCCTCGGCGTGCGGCTGGCCGACAGCGACCTGACCACGACGCTCGACATGGTCCGGCGCGAGTTTCCCGCCGCGCTGATCGTGGTGGTGGCGGACGACACCGAGTTCGCCTTCATCCGCGCGGCGGTCAAGGCGGGCGCGAATTCCGTCTGCATGATGGGCCAGATCCTGATCAGCCTTCCCAGGATCCTGGGCAAGCTGGTGGAGGGCCATTCCATCGTTCCGACCGACATCCTGCGGCGTCTGACTTCCGAGACGACGAACATGCTTTCGCGGCGCGAGCACGAGATTTTGGGGCTGCTGGTCAACGGGCTGACGAATTTCCAGATCTCCGCGCGGCTGGGCCTGTCCGAGAACACGGTCAAATACTATCTCAAGGCGATCTATCAGAAGCTCGACGTGAATTCGCGCGGCGGCGCCATCGCCAAATATGTCGCCGGCAATTACTGAGGCCGGCCGCGCCGGGGGAGGCTGCAAGCGATAAGGGGCCCGCTGCCCCGCGCGGTCGGGCTGGCGGGATTGCGCCGAAACGCGCTGATGTGCCGCCGTCTTTTAAACCGGTTTAATGAAGCGGCCGTCGAAACGTCCGATCCTGATGGTGGAAGCTGGAATCGATCCGATTCCGGCGGCAACCGGAACAAGCCGAAAATTTGTGGAGGAGACGTCACATGGCCCATTGGAATAACAGAAGCGAGCGATCCCGTGGCGAAGAGCGCGGGCAGGGGCGGTCCGCGGATCGCGGCGGATCGCGTGAACAGGATTATCGCGGATATGGCGACCGCGACGATTGGGCTCGGGATCGCCGGCAGGATTGGCAGGAGGACCGCGATCAGCGCCAGGGCCAAGGGCGGTATCAGGACGATCGCGGGGACGATTTCTACGGCGAAGCCCAGCGTGGCGGAGGGCGCGAGCGGTCGGGCCGGTTCGGCGGCCGCGATGACCAGGGCGGCCGTTACGAGCAGCAGGGATATGGTCCTGGCGACCTGGCGCCGGGTCAGGGCGAATATGGCCGTGACCGCGACGGCGGGCATCAGGGCGGATACGGTGGTGACCGCGGGCGCGGGCACCAGGGCGGATATGGCGGTGGCGGATACGGCGGCGGCGGGTATCAGCCGGGCGGCGATTACCGGGACCAGGGTGGAGGCGGTTTTGACGTGCGCGCCGACGAAGACTACCGGCGCGGTACACGCGGAGGATCTTCCTGGGGGTATGGCACATCCGGGGGGGAGGGCCTGCGCGGCGACAATTTGCAGCGCTCGGCTCCATCCCATCGTGGACGCGGCCCGAAGAACTACCAGCGCTCGGATGACCGCATCTGCGAGGATGTGTGCGACCGTCTATCGGACGATCACGCGCTTGACGCGTCGGATATCGAGGTGTCCGTTTCGGATCGCGAGGTCACCCTGTCGGGCGAGGTCGATTCCAAGCAGGCCAAGCGACGGGCCGAGGATTGCGCCGACTCCTGCTCGGGGGTCGAGCATGTTCAGAACAACCTGCGCGTGAAATCACGTTCGGATGATGGTGGCCAGGAAAAGGCAAGGGCGAGCAGGAAGTAGAGCGGTCCACGGTGTCCGAATGCCACTCGCGGAAGGCTGCGTCCACCGGGCGCAGCCTGATTGCGGCGCACTCGGCCGCCCCGCGCCACCGGGCGAGGCGTCAGAGTTCGGCAAGGGCGCGCTGGACCCTGTCCGCATCATAGGGCTTTTCCAGAACGGACTCGGTAAAGCCCATGTCTTTCAATTCGGCCGGGCTGTAACCGCTGACCACGAGGCACGGAATCTCGCACTCGCGCAGCTTCTCGACGATGGGGCGCGACGATTTTCCGCCCAGATTGGCATCGACGAGCGCGGCGTCGATGCTGTGGCGGTCGCTCTCGATCGTGCTCAGTGCGGTGTCCACGTTTCCGGCAGCGGCGACGACGACGTGTCCGAAATCTTCAAGGATGCACTCCAGCTCCATCGACAGGATGACTTCGTCTTCGACAACCAGAAGGTTGAGGCTACGAGAGGCATGTTTCATCAAAATCTTCTCTCTCTATGGGGAAAGTCATGCGGCAGATCACGCCGTCGGTCTGGTAATCAACGTTTACGTCTCCATCCAGTTCCTGCGCCGCCGCGCCCGTCAGAAGGCGCATGCCGAAACCCCTGCGCTCGGGCGGTGCGACCTCGGGGCCGCCGTGTTCCTGCCAGGTCAGGTTCAGCTTGCGCGCCGATGGCGGGCCTGCCAGTTCCCATCGGATGTCGACAGTGCCGTCCGCGACCGACAGCGCTCCGTATTTCGCCGCATTGGTCGAAAGCTCGTGCAGCGCCATGGTCAGCGTCAGGGTGGCCTGCGGCGACAGGTGCACCGGCGGCCCCGAGACGCGGAAGCGGTCGCTTTCTTCGACAAAGGCGCCGATCATGGCTTCGACGACGGTCGAAAGGCTGGTCGAGGCCCAGTTGTTCTCGGAAAGCAGCGCATGCGCCTTGGCCAGCGCGTCGACGCGTTTGCGCAGGGCCGAGATGAAATCCTCCTTGCCTTGCGTGTGCCGCGCGGTCTGTGCGGCGATGGAGGACACGACCGCCAGCATGTTCTTGACCCGGTGGTTGAGCTCGCCGATCAGCAGGCGCTGGGACTTGGCCCAGGTGACTTCGTCGGTAACGTCGCGCAGCAGGCCGGTCCCGCGCTTGGGCTTGTCCGAATCGTCGCTGGCCAAGGTTCCGGTGGCGCGCACGTGGCGCAGGGCGCCGTCCCTGGCGACGATGCGGAAGGCCACGTCGAAATTTTCCCCTGCGACCATGTTCGTGAGCAGCGTTTCGATCTTGGCGCGATCCTCGGGATGGATGCGGGCCATCAGGTCGTCGTATCGCGTCTGGGCGGCGTCAAGATCCAGGATTTCCTGTGCGCGCGCATCCCATGAAAATGCCGTCTCCCTCTCCCACGATCCCCAGCCCAGATGCGACGCGGCGGTGGCCAGCGACAGCAGCTCGGTTGTCTCGCGCAGATCCATCTCGGTCTTGCGGCGTTCGGTAATGTCCAGAAGGCTGATCACGACGCCGTCGATCCGGTCGTCGACCGTCCGGTAGGGGCGCAGCCGCAGCAGCAGCCAGCAGCCGTCGCGCGTGGCGACCACCGTTTCGCGCGGCACCAGGTCGGTCATCAGGGCCTTCGCCTCCCGCTCGACCCCGTCATAGACGAAATTATGGGTGAAATCGGTGATCGAGCGGCCAATATCGGCGTCGACAATGTTGAAATGGCGCGTGACTTCGGGCGTGAACAGCTTGATCCGCAGCGCCGTATCCAGGAACAGCGTGCCGATATCGGTGGCGGCAACGAGGTTGCGAAGATCGCTATGCGCGGTCGAGATGCTTTCGAGCTTGGATTTGAGTTCGGAATTGACCGTCTGCAACTCCTCGTTGATGGATTGCAGCTCTTCCTTGCTGGTCTCCAGCTCTTCCGAGGTCGAGCGGTATTCCTCGTTGATGGATTGCAGTTCCTCGTTCGCGGCCCGCAGCTCCTGCACGGCGGTTTCGTGATCGAAGCGGCTGTTGCTCAGCCGGTCCTGCGTCTGGCGCAATTCCTCGTAAAGGCGCGGCACCAGGTCGGCCGGGGGATCCTCGGAAAGGGCGATGCCGGAATTTTCGCCGTCTTCCTTGGCCGTTACCTTGCCGCCGTCCAGGAACACGACGAGCGCCCGGCGCATCGACTTGTCGTCGTCGCGCAGCGGGCGCACATGCATGCCGACCCGGTGCCGCTCGCCGTCGAAGGCGACCTGAAGCGGCAGGGTGAGCGTCGCCTGCCCCGAATTGAAGGCCCGCCCCAGCGCGGTCTGCAGGTCCAGCCGCAGTTCCGGCCGGACGAGCGACGGCAATTCCGGGCTGAGCGTGCCCCTGGACGGTTGCAGGAAACGCCCGGCGGTGTCCGAGATATGGACGACGTGGTTGTCTTCGCTGACCAGGATGCTGGGCGGCGCGATCTCCTCCAGCGCCTCGCGATGCGCACTCATGGCGCTTTTCTCGCGGTCGGACGCGCGCACCGGCGCGGTCGAGACGAACGGCACATGGCCTTCGCGCTCGGTCCCCAGCATGGGCAGACGCCGCGTGCTCTGCGGCTTGGGCTGGAAGAGGCGCGCGTCGCGGTCGAGCGTGCGGTAAAGCTCGGGGATGTGATCGACGTTTTCCGCCGATCCCAGGAACAGCACCCCTTCGGGCTTCAGGACGTAGTGGAACGTCGCGCAGACCTGCCGCTGCGACGCGCGGTCGAGATAGATCAGAAGGTTGCGGCATGTGATCAGGTCGAGCCGCATGAAGGGAGGATCCTTGATGACGCTGTGCGAAGCGAACAGCACCATCTCGCGCAGTTCCTTGCGGATGCGGTAATGCGTCGTCTCATGCACGAAATGCCGCGCCAGGACATCCTCGGCCACGTCCGCCTCGATGGACAGCGGATAGCGCCCCTCGCGCGCGGTCGCCAGCGCTCCGTCGTCGAGATCGGTCGCAAAGATCTGCACGGGACATTTCAGATCGCGGCGCTCCAGCGCCTCGCGCAGCACGATGGCGATGCTGTAGGCTTCCTCGCCGGTGGCGCAGCCGGCCACCCAGACGCGGATTTCCTCGTCCGGATCGCGCTTTTCCAGCATCGGCTCGATGGCCTTGTCGATCAGCGTCTCGAAGGCGTGCGGGTCGCGGAAGAACATCGTGACCGAGATCAGCAGATCTCCGAACAGCTCCTGCGCCTCTTCGGGATTCTGGGCCAGATATTCGGCGTAATCGCCAAGCGTTTCCTTGCGGGCGACCTGCATCCGGCGGGTGACGCGCCGGAAGATGGTCGCGCGTTTGTAACTGCTGAAATCATGGCCGGTGCGGCTGCGCAGAAAGGTGATGATCCGGTGCAGGACGGCGTCCACGTCCTCGCTCTCGAGGGTGATCGCCATCCTGCTGCGCACGGTTTCGGCGATCCGCTGGGGCAGGCCGGCCAGCGGCACGATGATGTCCGCCGCGCCGGTGGCGATGGCGCTGCGCGGCATTATCGGGTATTCCGCATCGGCCGGTTCCTGCACGAAGACGACGCCGCCCGCCTCCTTGATCGCGCGCACGCCGTTGGACCCGTCCGCGCCCGCGCCGGTGAGGATTACCGCCATCCCGTCGGCCTGTCCATCGGCCAGCGAGCGGAAGAAGACGTCGATCGGGGCGCGCTGGCCGCGCGGCTCGGTGAAGGGGCGGGCGGTGACGTGATGATCGGTGATGACCAGCTCGCGGTCGGGCGCGATGACGTAGATGTGGTTGGCTTCCAGCTCGAGCTCGCCCGACACCTCATGCACCGGCATCGGGGTCGCGTGCGAGAGGATCTGCTGCATCTGGCTGCAATGGGTCGGGTCGAGGTGCAGGATCACCACGTAGGCAAGGTTGAGCTGGGGGTCCATCCGCTCGAACAGGTGCTGGAGCGCGGCGACACCGCCCGCAGAGGCGCCTATGCCGCAGACCTGGACCTTGGAAAGCTGGGTGTCGGTCTCCATTCGTCGTCCTTCTGCACGCCGCCGCGTTCCTGTGGAAAGCTGACCGCGATCAATTATGCGGGCTGCGACCGCCGATCAGCCGCCCTGTCTGCCGGCAGAAGGGCCTGAATCCGCAGATGAACGAGTCCGCCCGTCATTCATTGATACGCGGGAAAGTCACCAACAGGAACAGGCATGACGTAACTAAACGCGCCGATCGTCGTCATTACTGGGTCCGCAGGCAACATTGGAACCCATCTTCGGGAGAAGCTGTCGCAATAGTATCGCTTGACCGGCGCTCCGCGGCCTCGCGCTCGGCATTCCGCGCGGCGCCGTGTCCGGCAGTTTTGGCCACTGGGACCGCTTCTTTCGCTAACGAGGCAGACCGACCCAAAGGTTCGCTATTGCGAGGGCGCGGTGCCCGGCGCATCGCCGGTTCCGTGTGCGGGCAGGCTGGCAAAGTAGCGCGCCAGCGCGCTTATCTCCGCATCGGTCAGCTCGGCGGCGGCGCGGCGCATCAACTCCTGCCGGGCATTGCCGCCGCGCGCCCCGCTGCGCCACAAACGCAGCTGCGCAGCGAGATAATGCTCGGATTGGCCCGCGAGGGTGGGAAACTGACCCTCGCGGGTGGCGCCGGGTCCGTGACAGGCGGTGCAGGAGGGCACGTCGCGGGTGCCGCTGCGCGCCAGCGCAGCGCCGGGCAGGTCGGCGGCGGGAGATGCGTCCTTGGCGGCGCCCGTAGCGCCCGCGGCCCGTCCGAAATGGCGGGCCGTACGCATCAGTTCCGGCTCGGCCACCTCGCGGGCGGCATGCTCCATGTAGCCCGAGGCGCGCAGGCCGCCGCGATAGGCGCGCAGCGTCTGCGCGATGTAGTCCGCATCGAGGATATCGAGGCGGGGGATGTAGGAATTGCCGCTTTGCCCGCGGCGGCCATGACAGGAGGCGCAATAGGCCAGGGTGGGATCACCGGCTTCGGCCTCTTCTCCGGTCTGCTCGTGCGCGTCTGCGGGCGCGGTGCCCTCCTTCACCGCTTGCAGGTAGGCGACGACGGCCCAGACCTCGTCCTTGCGCGTGGCGGGCCAGTGGGGCATCCCGCTCATCTTGACGCCGCCGCGCACGATCTCGAAAAGGTGCCGGGGCTGCCATTCGGCCACGGCCTGCGTGACATGCGGCGGCCGGGGCACCATCGACAGCGCCGTCGCGCTGCGGATGGTGCCGGGCGTGGCATGGCAGAAGGCGCAGGCGCTGTCGAAATGCCGCGCGCCCAAGGCGATCAGGTCCTCGTCCTGCAGATCCGGCACGGCCGCGGCATCCGGTGCACGCAGCCGGATCGCGTTGCGGTAGGTGGTGTGCAGCACCCATGAAACCCCCGGCAGGTGCCCCGACCGCGCCGATACGTTGTAAAGGCCCAGCGATACCACCAGCACCGCGCCCGTCAGCCCGAGCGCGGCCAGTGCCAGAAGGGTGCGGATCACTGTGTTCATGCGGCTTCCCCCTCGCTTTCCAGAACGCCGCGCACCAGCCACAGGCCGCCGATCAGGTAGACCGGCGTGCCGATGCCCAGCATCAGAAGGCCGCCCATCTGCTGCCCGGTCAGGTCCGGCCCGCGCCCGCAGACGGCGGCGAAAAGATCCCGCGGCGCGAGGATCAGCAGCGCGCCCAGCAGCGTCATGTGCATCGAGGTCAGCAGGAGGCCACCCGCCCCGGCCAGCCCCTCGCCGGGGCGCAGGGCGGTGATCCAGACCAGAAGGCCCACCGCCAGAAAGCTTGCCTGTTCCAGCACGAAGCCGGGCGCGAGGCGGTAAGCCAGCCCGTGCAGATGCGGCAGGTGCCATGCCCAGACGACGGCAAACTCCAGCGCGCTGGCCAGAAGCGGCGACATAGTCAGCCACCGGGGCCGCCCCGCCAGCCCGACCGCCAGAAGCGGCGCGGCGATGGCGACCAATACCATGTGCCGCAGCATGTGAACGGGAAACGCCTGGCCGGTCCACGTCTCCAGCGGGACGGCCCAGATCGCGGCGAGGGCCGCCGCGCCCGCATATGCGCAGACCCGCCTCATCCGCAACCTTCGGTCAGAAAGATCGGCAGGGCGACATAGATCACGCCGATCGCCGAGATCACCGCCAGAAGAAACGCGGCATGGCCGAGGAACTGATGCCGGTCCTCACCATGGGACTGGTCGTTTTCCCATTCGGGATCGCGCATCATGTCCCACTGCTTCCACGCGCGCCAGCCCAGCGTGCCGATAATCGCCAGCGCCAGCACCGTCAGCGCCGCGATCCCGGCGCGTAGCCAGAAATTCGCGTCCGGCAGATCCGCGAATCGCGCACAGATCAGTGCGGCGGCGCCGTAGCTGATGACGAAGTGCAGCGACCAGACGACAGGCCCGAGCGAGAGCCGCCAGAGGCTGTCGCGCTCCTCGCGGAATTCCTCCGAATCCTGCCGTTCGTTGATCCCGGTCATGGCAGCATCCTCGGCGCGGGGCCCAGCACGAAGCCGGTCACAACCGCCTGCAGCACCAGGAAATGCCAGAAAAGCGTGACGTTCCACAGGTCGGTGTCATGCTGCGGCGTCATCTTGCCGAAAAGGCTTCCGGCAAGGCAGTAAAGCTGCATGATCAGGCCGACGCCGCTATGCGCCACCAGCCACACCATCAGCGCCCACATGAGGGCGGGATAGACGTGGACCGTCGGCTCCAGCGGAAGGACCGCCCAGAAGACGGCGCCCATGCCTGCGGCGGTGGCCAGCGCCCCGGCGCCCAGCGCCGCGCGGGCGGCGGCGACATGGCCCCGCCGGTTCACCTCGCGCGCGGTGACGGTCAGCACCCACGAGGCGACGAGGCCAAGCACCGCGCCGCCCACCCAGACGGGCAGGGCATGCATCGCGCCATCGGGCGGGAAATCGGGTCGCGCGGTCCAGTAGAAGAAAAAGCCGAAGATCAGGCTGGCGAAGGCCGTGGCATCGGCCAGCATCGTGATCCAGACCGCCCACCAGCCGACCGCCGTGGGCCCCGACGCATAGGTCGGCAGGCTGAGGCCCAGCCCCACGTCGCGGTGCGAGGCGGCCGGCACCTGCGCGGTCGTGGTCCAGAGCCAGTAGAGGATGCAGACCACCGACAGCGCCCCCGACACGATGGCCGGCTCGTAGATGTGGAAGGTCGGAAAGATGAACGCCCCCGCGGCAAAGATCGCGGCCAGCAGAGTGATCCACGCGGGGCCGGTGACACGCTGGACCAGCAGCGGCTTGGCGTCGATGACGCTGGTGATCATCGTCTCGCGCGCGCCGTCGGGCGAGTTGGCCAGGTAATAGCGGCCCGCGTCCATCCGCGCGACGATATCCTTCTGGTCCCACAACGGATAGCGCGAGGTGACGTAAGGCACCGAACGGCTGCCCCAGGCTTCGGCCGGCACATCATGTGCCCATTCCAGCGTGCCGGCCTCCCACGGGTTGCGGCGGATCCTGCCCTGATACCGCTTGGAGCGCAGCAGGTCGTAAAGGAAGACGGCGAAGCCTGCCGCGATGACGAAGGCGCCGACGGTCGAGATCATGTTGAGCCAGTCCCACCCGGCGCTGCCGGGATAGGTGTAGACCCGCCGCGGCATCCCCTTCAGGCCCGTCAGGTGCATGGGCAGGAAGGTCACGTTGAACCCGGTGAAGATCAGCCAGAAGGCCCATTTGCCCAGCCGCTCGGACAGGAAACGTTTCGCCAGGAACGGATAGAAGTAATAGATGCCCGCCATCACCGGAAAGACCATGCCGCCGAACAGCACGTAATGCAGGTGCGCCACGACGAAATAGGTATCGTGCACCTGCCAATTGAAGGGCACGATGGCCAGCATCACGCCCGTCAGGCCGCCGATCACGAAGATCGCCAGCGCCCCGGCGATCCACAGCATTGGCAGGCTCATCCTGACGCGGCCCACCATCAGCGTCGCGACGAAGGCGAAGAGCTGGATCCCAGTCGGGATCACCACCGCCTCCGACGCCGCCGAGAAGAAGCCGAGGCTGATCTGCGGCAGGCCGGTGGCGAACATGTGATGCACCCAAAGGCCAAAGCTGAGAAACCCGGTGCCGACCGCGCTGAGCACGATCCACGAATAGCCGACGATGGGCTGGCGCGCGACAGTGGGCACGATCATCGCGGCGATGGCGATCGAGGGCAGGAAGATGAGATAAACCTCCGGGTGTCCGAAAATCCAGAAGAGGTGCTGCCACAGGATCGGATCGCCCCCGCGTTCGGGATCGAAGAAGGGCCAGTCGAAGCTGCGCTGAAGCTCGAACAGGAAATCCCCGGCGATGAGCGGCGGGAAGGCGAACAGGATCATCCCGCCGACGACCATCACATACCACGCGTAAAGCGGCATGATGTTGACCCGCATTCCCGGCGGGCGGCATTTCAGCGTGCCGACGATCAGCTCGACCGCCGCGGCGATGCTGGCGATCTCGATGAACGACAGGCCCAGCAGCCAGATGTCCGGCCCGATGCCCTCGTCGCGCGTGGCAAGCGGCGGATACATGAACCAACCGGCCTTGGGCGCCGCATCGAAAAGCACCGAGCCCATGACGAAGACGCCGCCCATCAGGAAGCACCAGTAGCTGAAGGACGAAAGCCGCGGAAAGGGCATGTCCCGCGCCCCCAGAAGCGCCGGCAGCAGCAGGATCGAGATCGCCTCGAAAAGCGGCACAGCGAAGAGGAACATCATCGCCGAGCCGTGCATCGTGAAGAACTGGTTGAAGCGGTCGGCAGTAAGGAAATCGTTGTCCGGCACCGCAAGCTGCACGCGCATCAAAAGCGCCAGCACCCCTGCCAGCAGCATGAAGACGAACGCCGTGATGACATACCACGCGCCGATTTCCGAGTTGTTCACCGCCGACCAGTAGCGCCAGCCGCTCGGCGTTTTCCACGCCGCGCGCAGCTGGGCGGCGTTGGCCTTCTGCACGTCTTCCGGGACCGGCTCGGCCAGCATCTGCTCGGTGGGGGGATAGGTGCCTTGCCTGCGGACGGGTTGCCACGGTTTTCTCATTTCAGCGCCTCCAGATAGTGGCCTAGCGCGGCAAGGTCCTCGGGCGGCAGGAATTCGTAGCTGGGCATCTGCACCTCGGGCTTGATGCTGCCGGTATGGCCGATCCAGTCGGCAAGGGCGGGAACCGTCATCGGCAATATGCCCGCCGCCAGCGATTTGCGGCTGCCGACATGCGTGAGGTCCGGCCCGACGCGGCCCTGCGCGGGGCTGCCGCGCACGGTGTGGCAGGCGCCGCAGCCCTCTGCGGTAAAGACTGCGCGGCCGCGTTCGGCGGCTGCGCCGGCGGTCTCTGCGGCATCCCCTGCCTCATGCTCCAGCCAGAGCGCGAATTCTCCGGGGGCATCACCACCGTCTCGAACGCCATCAGCGCGTGGGAGGCGCCGCAGAATTCGGCGCACTGGCCGCGGTAGAGGCCCGGCGCCACCGGTTTCAGGGACATGCGCGTCTCGCGGCCCGGGATCATGTCGGTCTTGCCGCCGAGGGCGGGAATCCAGAGCGAGTGGATGACCTTGGCAGCATTCAGCACCAGCTCGGTCCGCGCACCGGCGGGCAGGCGCAGCTCGTTGGCCGAGACGATGGGCGCATCGGCCCCCTCGGGCCAGTATTCCACGCGCCACCACCATTGCTCGGCCGTGACATGCACGGTCAGGCCGTCGCCCGGCTGTCGCTGCGCGCTCATCATCGGCATGGACCAGATCAGCAGCGCCCCCAGAAGCAGCACCGGAAAGACGATGCCGCCGCCGATGATCAGCGTCTCGCCCATGCGGCGCGGCATGCGGGCGATGTTGATCTGCGTGACGTAGATGAACAGCGCCGCGACCGTGACCCAGATCAGGACCGCGCCGATCAGCATGACCCGGAACAGATCCGCCAGCGCGATCGCGTCCTCCCCCGCCGGCGCCAGCACGGACTGCCGCCCTTCGCATGCCGCAAGGGCCAGGGCGGCCGCGGCGGCAAGAGAGGCTTTGCCGACCCGCCTGCTCACGGGCCTCTCTTTGCTTCGCTCTGCGCCTCGTCCTCCATGGTGCCTTTGCCGGTGATCAGGCGATACACGTAAAGAAGGAGCGCGCCGACGATGATGGCGGTCGTGACGGGATTCAGCCACTCCGACACCTTGTCGTACTGGCTGCCCAGGAAATAGCCCAGACCCGTCAGGAAGGCCGTCCAGATCGAAGTGCCGAGAAACGAATAGAAGAGAAAGGGCGCGTGTTTCATGCCGGTCAGGCCCGCCGGGACCGAGATGACGGTGCGGATGCCCGGCACCATGCGCCCCAGAACCACCGCGGCGCGGCCGTGGCGTTCGAACCAGTCGCTGGCGCGGTCGAGATCCTCCAGCGACACGGTCAGCCACCTGCCATGCCGGGCCGCCAGACGGCGCACGCGCTTCTGGCCGATCTTGCGGGCGACGATATACCAAAGATACGTGCCCAGAAGCGAGCCGAGGCTTCCCGCGATGATCACCGCGATCAGGTTCATCTTGCCCTGAAAGACCAGAAATCCCGCCAGGGGCATGATGACCTCGGACGGGATGGGGGGAAAGACATTCTCGGCCAGCATCAGGAATGCCACCGCGGTGACGCCCAGTTGATCCAGCAGCCCCGTGATCCAGTCGAACATGCATCCTCCTCAGCTTGGCTTCGCGCACCAGTGACAACCGGCCGGTGCGGAAAATGTTCCACCGCCTGCGCAGGCGGTTGGCAGCAGAAAACGTCCCACGTGCGAAAATCCTGAAACCATGCGGCGCGCCGCCGCGTTCACACCTCATCGCGCACAAGGCGGGGCCGCCCGCAGGCACATCCGGAATGAAAGAGTTCAGCCATGCAGACAACGCTCGACATCAACGGCCAGAGGCATGACGTGCAGCACGATCCGCGCACCTCGCTGCTGGACGTTCTGCGCAACCACCTGGGGCTGAGCGGCACCAAGAAGGGGTGCGATCACGGCCAGTGCGGCGCCTGCACGATCCTGGTGAACGGGCGGCGCATCAATTCGTGCCTGACGCTCGCCTGCATGCATGACGGCGACGAGATAACCACCATCGAGGGCCTTGGCGGCGAGGGCCGGATGTCTGCCCTGCAACGGGCGTTCGTCGAGGAGGACGGGTTTCAGTGCGGCTACTGCACGCCCGGCCAGATCTGTTCGGCCACGGCAATGCTGGAGGAGTATGACCAGGGTTGGCCCAGCCATGTGACACCCGACATGCGGGACGCGCCGGAGCTGACAGATGCGGAAATCGCCGAACGCATGAGCGGCAATCTCTGCCGCTGCTCGGCCTATCCCAACATCGTCGCCGCCATTCGCAAGGCCGCGGGGGACAGGTCATGAAGGAATTCACCTACAGCCGCGCCGCATCGGTGGCCGAGGCCGCGCAGGGCGCGGGGCAGGGCGCGCAGATCATCGCGGGCGGCACCAACCTGCTGGACCTGATGAAGCTCGAGGTGATGGCACCGGATGCGCTCATCGACATCACGCGGCTGGATCTGCGCGAGGTCGAGGATACCGGGGACGGCGGGTTGCGCATCGGCGCGCTGGTGACCAACAGCGATCTGGCCGCCAATGCCCGCGTGCGGCAGGAGTGGCCGCTTCTGTCGCAGGCGCTTCTGGCCGGCGCGAGCGGGCAGTTGCGCAACAAGGCCACGACGGCGGGCAACCTTCTGCAGCGCACGCGCTGCTACTATTTCTACGACACCACGGCCCCGTGCAACAAGCGCACCCCCGGAAGCGGTTGTGCCGCGCTGGACGGGATCAACCGTCTGCACGCCGTTCTTGGGGGCAGCGAACATTGCATCGCCACCCATCCCAGCGACATGGCCGTTGCGATGCTGGCGCTGGGCGCGGCGGCAGAGGTGACGGGCGCGGACGGCACGGCGCGGCGCGTGCCGCTTGACGATTTCTACCGCCTGCCCGGCGATACTCCGCATCTGGAGACGGTGTTGGAGCCCGGGGATGTGATCACCCATGTGACGCTGCCGCCGGCCTCGCCGGGGCGGCAGATCTATCGCAAGGTGCGCGACAGGGCCTCCTATGCCTTTGCGCTGGCGTCCGTGGCCGCCTGTGTCGATGTGCAGGAGGGACGGATCAGCCATGCCGCGCTTGCCTTTGGCGGCATCGCGCCGCGCCCGTGGCGCTGCGCGCGCACCGAAGAGGCGCTGATCGGCGCGTCGCCGTCGCCCGCCCTGTGGGACAAGGCCGCGGATATCCTGCTGGACGGCGCAGAAGGGCATGGGGGCAATGATTTCAAGATCCCGCTGACTCGCCGGACCCTCGCGGCCGTGCTGGAAGAGGCGACGAAAGGAGCCGTGCAATGACTTCGCATCTTGAAATGGACGAACCCGACCGCCGCCGCCGACTGGACGACATGGCGCAGGGCACCATCGGCACCGCGATGGACCGCCCCGACGGTCCGGCCAAGGTGACCGGCACCGCGCGCTACGCCCACGAGGTTCAACCGGATGGCATGGTGCATGGCGTGATGGTGCGCGCGCCCCGCGCCCGAGGCAAGCTCGTCGCCATCGACAAACGCAGCCTCGACGGGCTGCCGGGCATCCTCGGCGTGTTCAGCGGCGAGCGGTTCCTGCGCAACCCGGCGCAGGGCGGCGCGAACGAGGCGCCGGTTCAGGGCACGGACGAGATCGCCTATGTCGGCCAGCCGGTCGCGCTGGTCGTCGCCGAAACCTTCGAGCAGGCTTGTCACGGTGCGCAGAAACTGCACCTCGACATCGAGCCGCTGGAAGGAGGGGTCTTCGACCCGGACAAGGCGGCGTTCGAGACGCCGAAGGACAGTCAAAGCAGTCAGGGCAACCTTGACGCCGCCATGGCGCAGGCCGCCCATGCGATCGACACGGTCTATACCACGCCCGGCCACAACTCTGCCCCGATGGAGCCGCACGCGGCCATCGCGCAGTGGACCGGCGACATGGTGACGGTGCGCAGCAGCCTGCAGATGCTGAATTCCAACCGCAACGAGCTGGCCGACGCGCTGGGCATCGCACCCGAGAAGGTGCGCCTGCTCGCGCCTTTCGTCGGCGGCGGCTTCGGCTCCAAGCTGGGCATCGCACCCGAGGCGGTATCGGCAGCGCTGGCCGCCCGCGAGCTGGGCCGCCCGGTGGGGGTCGCGCTCAGCCGCAGGCAGGTTTTCGAGGCGACGATGCGCCGGTCGCAGACGCGCCAGCGGGTCCGGCTGGCGGCGGACGCGGAGGGGCGGCTCAGCGGCATCGGCCACGAGGCGTGGGTTTCCAACCTGCCCGGCGAAAGCTTTTCTGAGCCGGTGACGCAGGCGACGCCTTTCCTTTACCAGGGCGCGCACCGCGTCATCGGGCAGCATATCGCGCGCCTGAACCTGACCTGCGCCGGCTCTGTCCGCGCGCCGGGCGAGGCGGTTGGCGTGACGGTACTGGAAAATGCGATGGACGAACTGGCCGAGGCGGCGGGGATCGACCCGGTCGAGCTGCGCCGCCGCAATATCCCCGAGCGCGACCCGACCAAGGATATCCCGTTCTCGTCCCGCCGTTTTCATGCGACGCTGGATCGCGGCGCCGAGGCGTTCGGCTGGGACCGGCGCGCCGCCACGCCGGGCACCCGGCGCGAGGGCGAATGGCTGATCGGAATGGGCATGGCCTCGGCCGTCAGGGTCAACATGCTGGCCGAGGCCAGGGCGCGGGTCACGCTGGCGCCTGACGGGCGCGCCACGGTCGAGACGGACATGACCGACATCGGCACCGGCACCTATGCGATCCTGACCCAGATCGCCGCCGAAATGCTGGGAATCGACCCCGCGCATGTGGACACCGTGCTGGGCGACACCGATCTGCCGGCCAGTTCGGGCTCGGGCGGGTCTGTCGGGGCATCCTCTTCGGGATCGTCGGTGTTTCTTGCCTGCGAGGATCTGCGCCGCCAGATCGCGCAGCGGCTGAACGTTCCCGAGACGGAACTGACGCTGAAAGACGGCGCGGCGGTGCATGACAACCGCACCGTTCCGCTGGGCGACATCCTCGATGCGCCGATCCGCGCCGAGGGTCATATCGAGCCGGGCAAGACCACGAAAGAGGTGAGGCAAGCCACCTTCGGCGCCTATTTCGCCGAAGTCGCCACCAGCGCCGTGACCGGCGAGACGCGCGTGCGCCGGATGCTGGGGGTCTTCGCCGCCGGCCGGATCCTGAACTCCAAGACGGCGCGGTCGCAGTGCCTTGGCGGCATGGCCTTCGGCATCGGCATGGCCCTGACCGAAGAGTTGATGCACGACCGGCGCGACGGGCGTATCGTCAATCGCGATCTGGCCGAGTATCATGTGCCGGTAAACCTGGATGTGCCGCAGATCGACGTGATGCTGCTGGAAGAGCGCGACGATTGGGCCAGCCCGATCCAGGCCAAGGGCATCGGCGAGCTGGGCATCTGCGGCGCCGCCGCCGCCATCACAAACGCCATCTACAATGCCACCGGCGTGCGTGTGCGCGATTATCCGGCGACGCTGGACAAGGTCCTGGCCGGGCTGGCGGACGGATGAGGCGGCGCGGCTACGCGGCCGGTTTGCCGGGCATGTCCGCGACGCCCGTATAAAGCTTGTCGTCGGCGCGCCCGCCATGCAGCACCGAGATGTCGCCGGTCGTCTCGAGGATCACGGCCGCGACCTTCGACAGGTCCAGCGCATTGGCCTCGCGCAGCTTGGCGATCAGGTCTTCCTCCGACACGCGCGTCTTGCGCAACATGTCGTGCAGGATGACCCCGTCGCGCATGAGCACCTTGGGGGTGTTCTGGACCAGTTCGTCGAAGCGGGGCCAGTTCTGCCGGATCTTCGCCACCACGTATTGCGTGGCGAAAAGGCTTCCCATCGCAACCATCGTCTGCAGCAGCCCCGTGACGTTGTCCGATTGCGACATCCCCGCGAGCAGCGATCCCATTGCGACCGTCATCACGAAATCGAAATTCGTCATCTTGGAAAACGAGCGTAGCCCGACGAGCCGCACGAGGAAGATGACCCAGAAAATTCCCAGCGCGCTCAGCACCGCGCCCTTGCAGATGGCATCCAGTATCTCGCTCTCGAAAAACATGTGCTCTCCTTTGCTGCCGAATTTCCCTTGGATCGCCGGCCGGGCCTGCCGCGCGCGTCAAGGCCCGTCATAAACGGGGCAGGCGCCGACGGGTTCCTCGCTCCGGCACGAATGGCGGTGCGTCTGCGCCCCCGCCGAAGGGAACCAAAGCCTTGCGGCAGGCATAGTTTCACAGGCCTGACCCACAGCAGAAGGAAGCCCGATGGCACCGCGCGCACTATGGAAAGGGCAGCTTCGCCTGTCGCTCGTATCAATCCCGGTCGAGATCTATTCGGCTACCAGGCCGGGGGCGCGCGTGTCGTTCCGCCAGATCCACAAGCCTTCGGGCAAGCGTATCCGGTACGAGAAATCCGTCAGCGGAATCGGGCCCGTGGACGCCAAGGACATCGTCAAGGGCTACGAGGTGGGCGACGATGAATACATCCTGATCGACCCCGAGGAGATCGACGAGATCAAGCTGGAGACAAAGAAGACTTTCGAATTGATCCAGTTCGTCGACGCCTGCGAGATTCCGCCGCTTTATTTCGACAAGCCCTATTACATCACCGCGTCTGATGAGCTGGCGCAGGATGCCTACCGCGTCGTGCGCGATGCGCTGCGCCGCGCGGGAAAGGTCGGCATCGGGCAGGTCACGATGCGCGGCAAGGAACATCTGGCGGCGGTCAAGCCCTGCGGCGACGGCCTGTTGATGGAGACGCTGCATTACGCGGACGAATTGCGCGAGGCGGACGCAATGTTCACGGACATCGAGGACGAGGAGGCCGACGCCGAGCTTCTGGAGGTGGCCACGTCGCTCATCGACAAGAAAAGCGCGCCGTTCGACGCCTCCGCCTACAGTGACAAATACGCCGAGGCGCTGAGCGCGCTGATCGAGGCCAAGCGCAAGAACAAGAAGACCGCGCGCGTGCGCGCCGAGGGCGGGGGCGGTGACGCGGGCGAGAATGTCGTCGACCTGATGTCGGCCCTCAAGAAAAGCCTCAAGGATGCGGGCGGCAAGAAGAAACCACGCAAGAAGGCGTCCTGATGACCCGTCCCGCCGATCCGCTGGCGCGCTATAACGAGATGCGCGATTTCGGCCAGACCGCAGAGCCCAAGGGCAGCGTTGGCAAGGGCAGCGGGCGGCGGTTCATCGTGCAGAAACACGCGGCCTCGCGGTTGCATTACGATTTCCGGCTGGAATGGCAGGGCGTTCTGCTGAGCTGGGCGGTGACCAAAGGGCCGTCGCCGGACCCGTCGGAAAAGCGTCTGGCGGTGCGCACGGAGGATCATCCGCTGGACTACGGCAATTTCGAGGGCACCATCCCGAAGGGCCAGTATGGCGGCGGAACGGTAATGCTGTGGGATGACGGCACCTGGGCGCCGGAAGGCGATGTCGCGGCGGGGCTGAAGAAGGGCAAGCTGAAATTCACGCTTCAGGGGACGAAGATGCGCGGCGGCTGGGCGCTGGTGCGGATGCGCGGCGAGGGCAAGCGCGAGAACTGGCTGCTGATCAAGGAACGCGACGACTACGCCGAAGAGGACGCCGACGGGTTGACGCGCGGCGAGGCGCTTTCCGTCAAGACCGGTCGCAAGATGGATGAAATAGCACAAGGCGCGGCGTCGAGGGACAAGCCGCAGACGGCCCCGGCGCGCAGCCGCAAGGCGCCGGCCTTCGCGCAGCCGCAGCTCGCCACGCTGGTCTCGGACGCGCCGGAGGGAGACGATTGGCTGCACGAGACGAAATTCGACGGCTACCGCTGCCTTGCGTCGCTGGGCAAGGGAGGGGTTCGGCTGTTCACGCGGTCCGGCAAGGACTGGACCGACAGGTTCGCCGCGCTGGAAGGCGCGTTCGACGCGCTGCCCTGCGATGCCGCGCTGATCGACGGCGAGGTGATGGCGCGCAGCATCAGCGGCTCGGCCTTCTCGTCGCTGCAGGACGCGCTGAAGGAGGGCGGGGCGCTGGTCTTCTACGCTTTCGATCTGCTCAGCCTCGACGGCAAGGATCTGCGCCGCGAGCCACAGCTGGCGCGGCGCGAAAGGCTGGCGTCGCTGCTGTCGGGCGTGCCGCAGGACGGGGCGCTCAGGCTGTCCGATCACGTGGTCGGGCAGGGGCCGGAGGTATTTGCCGCGGCCTGCCGGTCGGGGGCGGAGGGCATCATCTCGAAACGGGCGGATGCTGCCTATCGCGGCACCCGCAGCAAGGCTTGGCTGAAGGTGAAATGCACGCGGCGGCAGGAATTCGTGATTATCGGCAGCTCGCCCTCGGACAAGCCTGGCCGCCCGTTCGCCTCGCTGCTGATCGCCGCGCATGAGGGCGGCGATCTGGTCTACAAGGGACGGGTCGGAACCGGCTTTGACGGGGACGCGATGGAGCGGCTGCAACAGGCGATGAAGCCGCGCAAGACGCCGCCCGCGTCAGGCGTGCCCGATGATATCGCACGGGACGCACGATGGGCGCGGCCCGACCTGGTGGCCGAGATCGCCTTTGCCGAATTCACCGCCGACGGGGTGGTGCGTCATGGCAGCTACCTTGGCCTGCGCGAGGACAAGGCGGCGAAGGATGTCGCCCTCGAGACCCCGAAGGAGGACGGCATGGAAGTCACCGTAGGCGGCGTGCAGATCAGCAATGCGGACCGGCAGGTGTTTCCCGGCGCAGGCTGCACCAAGGGCGACATCGCGCGGCACTATGAACGGGTCGGCGCGCGCATGATCGCGCTGGCCGGGCACCGGCCGCTGTCGCTTTACCGGTGCCCCTCGGGGCTGGACGGGCAGTGCTTTTTCCAGAAACACGCCGGCGGCGGCATTCCGGCTGCGTTGCAGCGCACCCGGATCGAGGAAAGCGACGGCGACACCGCCGATTACGTGTATGCCACCCGGCCCGAGGCGCTGATTGCCGCAGCGCAGATGGGCACGATCGAATTCCACATCTGGGGCGCGCGCACGGACCGTCTGGATCGGCCCGACCGGCTGGTGTTCGATCTGGACCCCGACGAGGGGTTGGGCTGGGCCGAGGTGCAGCGCGCGGCGTTCGATTTGCGGGACACGCTGGCCGGGTTCGGCCTGCGCTCCGGCGCCATCGTCACGGGCGGCAAGGGCGCGCATGTCTGGCTGCCGCTGCGCCGCACGCGCGGCTGGGACATGGTGAAGCTCTTCGCCAAGACTTTCGCGCATGGCTTGGCCACGCGGGAGCCGGACCGCTACACCGCCACCATGTCCAAGGCCAAGCGCAAGGGCCGCATCTTCATCGACTGGCTGCGCAACGAGCGGGGCGCGACCGCCATCGCCCCCTATTCCATCCGTGCCCGCCCCGGCGCGCCGGTCGCGGTGCCGGTGACGTGGGACGAGCTGGAAAAACTGAGCGGCGCCAACCTCTTCAGCCTCGGCGATATGGAAAAGCGGCTGGCGCAGGACTGCCCGGCGCAGGCGCTGGAGCTGCAGTCGCTGACGGAGGACGTGTTGAGCCGGATGGAGGACTGGATTGGCGGAAAGGAAAATCCCTGACGCAAGGGCGTGAGCCGGCGCGGAACAATCGGGGCGCGGCGGTGTTAAAACACTGACCCCACCTGACACGCACCCGACAGGAGACCTCCCATGAGCGACAACGACCTCGACAAGGGCGGCGCGCCGCGCCAGCAGACCACCCAGCGCGACCGCACGATGACGACGGCGCAGGGCGGCCCGATTTCGGACGATCAGAACTCGCTCTCGGCCGGGCCGCGCGGGCCGGTCCTGCTGGAAGACCACGTCATGCGCGAGAAGATCTTCCACTTCGACCACGAGCGCATCCCCGAGCGGGTTGTCCATGCCCGCGGCTATGGCGTGCATGGCCATTTCGAGCTGACCGAGGCGATCCCGGAACTTAGCTGCGCCGACATCTTTCAGCGTGTGGGCGAGAAAACCCCGACCTTCACCCGGTTTTCGACAGTGGCGGGCAACAAGGGGTCGTTCGACCTGGCGCGCGACGTGCGCGGGTTTGCTACCAAATTCTACACGAAGGAAGGCAACTGGGACCTTGTCGGCAACAACATCCCCGTCTTCTTCATCCAGGACGCGATCAAGTTTCCCGATCTCATCCATTCGGTCAAGGAGGCGCCGGACCGCGGCTTTCCGCAGGCGCAATCGGCGCATGACAATTTCTGGGATTTCATCTCTCTGTCGCCCGAGTCGATCCACACCAATATCTGGCAGATGTCCGACCGGGCAATTCCCCGGTCGTTCCGCTTCATGGAAGGCTTCGGCGTGCATACCTTCCGGCTGGTCAACGCCGAGGGCAAGTCCCACTATGTCAAGTTCCACTGGAAGCCCAGGCAGGGCCTGCAATCGGTGGTCTGGAACGAGGCCCTCAAGGTCAACGGCGCCGACCCCGATTTTCACCGCCGCGACATGTGGGACGCGATTGACGCCGGCGACTTTCCGCAGTGGGATCTGGGCATCCAGGTCTTCGACGACGATTTCGCCGACAGGTTCGAGTTCGACATTCTCGACGCCACCAAGATCATTCCCGAGGAACAGGTGCCGGTGCGCATCATCGGTACGCTGACGCTGGATGCGAACGTGGACAACTTCTTTGCCGAGACCGAGCAGGTGGCCTTCTGCACGCAGAACATCGTTCGCGGCATCGACTTTACCAACGATCCGCTGCTGCAGGGGCGCAACTTCTCGTATCTGGACACGCAACTCAAGCGGCTGGGCGGGCCGAACTTCACCCACATTCCGATCAACGCGCCGAAATGCCCCGTGCACCATTTCCAGCAGGACGGGCACATGGCGATGCACAATCCCAAGGGCCGCGTGAATTACGAGCCGAACAGCTGGGGCGAGGATGGCGGCCCGCGCGAGAACCCCGAGATCGGCTTCACCAGCTATCCCGAGGAGGTGCAGGGACAAAAGCAGCGTGTCCGCTCGGAAACCTTCGCCGATCATTACAGCCAGGCGCGGCAGTTCTGGATCAGCCAGACCGAGGTGGAGCAGCGCCACATCGCGAACGGTTACACCTTCGAGCTGTCGAAATGTCAGCACGAGAAGATCCGCCTGCGCATGCTGGGCCACCTGATGAACGTCCACGACGATCTGGCGCGGATGGTGGCCGATGGGCTGGGCGTCACCGACATGCCCGAGCCTGCGACACCCGCACGCGCGCCCGTCACCGATCTGCCGCCCTCCGACGCGCTCAGCATCCTCAAGAACGGGCCGGACAGCTTTGCCGGCCGCAAGCTGGGCCTTTACATCAGTGATGGCGCCGATGCCGGTCTGGTCGCCGCGATCGAGGCCGCATTCAAAAAAGAAGGTGCCATGGTCGCCATCGTCGCCCCGCATATCCAGGGCGCCAGGCTGTCGGATGGCACGCTCAAACCGGCGGACCAGAAGATCGACGGCGGGCCATCGGTGCTTTTCGACGCAGTCGCGCTGGTCTTTTCGGACGCCGAAGGGAAGGCGCTGGCCCAAGACAAGCCATCGCAGGATTTCGTCTTGGACGCAGTCGCCCACGCGAAATACGTCGGCTGGACCGCCGCCGCGAAGCCGTTGCTGCAGGCCGTCGGCGCGGCCGAAAAGATGGATGAGGGAATGGTCGAGTTGAGCAGCGACAACGTCGCCGGTTTCGTCACGTCCTGCCGCGCCCTGCGTTACTGGCCGCGCGAGAAAGGGTAGGGCAGGGGGCGCCTGCCGTTTCACAGGGACGGTGCAGGCGTCCGGCCGTTCACCCCGCTTCAGATCAGAAGGCGCCCTGACACGCCGCGCATTCTGTTAGCGGTGCGACCGCGCAACCCCAAGCTGCCGAGCACCCCCGGCTGTCCCTGGAGTGGCCCGCCCACGCCCCCGTTCGGCAGCCGCCACACCGGGATGCACGACACTAGAGGTGCGAGATACCGACAGGCAATTTTCCATTCCGGTCTGCACCTCCCCTCTAGTTCTCTGCCCCCTTGGTTCGCCGCGCATCCGCATGACTCGAAGCTCAGAAAATCCGCCGAATCCACGGGCGGCTCCAAACCGGCAACGGCTGTCGCAGGGCACCACGCCCACCCACTCTTTTTTATCACAAACCTACTGGACGTCTCCAAACCGGATTGCTATACGGCACCTCGTGTTCCGGCGTAGCTCAGCGGTAGAGCAGTTGACTGTTAATCAATTGGTCGTAGGTTCGATCCCTACCGCCGGAGCCAAATTCCCCAAAGAAAGCAACATCTTGCGATAAGCCCAGATCGGGCGCTTTCTCGGGTCTTTGGCCTTGTCACCGGATTTGTCACCGGATTTCGCGAGGCGTGTCACCGCCCGGAATCACCCGCAAGAACACCCGAATCCCGCCCACCGAACCACGCGCGGGGCGCATCGTCGGCATTGGCACCGCTTTTTCAAGCGCGGGCGGGTGTGTGCCTCACAATGTCGGTCTAACGGCGTCAGTCCTGATCGAAAGTGTGCAGCACTTCCCCGAAGGTCATGGCATCACCAGCCTTGCATCGCTTGATCCATTCTGCGCCCTGTGAATCTCCGGTTTTCGCGGTGATGTACCCATAAGCGATGCCAGAGTAAAACCCCGCGTTCCTGTTGGCTTCCGCAACGCCTTCTAGACCACGAAACATCATTATTCCCGCCTCCATCTCGCTGGGGGCCAGAAACGCCTCGATCACGTCTTTGCATGAATGGCTAAAAATATCGTCTTGTGCAGCGACGGGCGCGGCGGCGAAAAAAGCGGCGATGATGAGTGCAAGGCGCATGAGGTGTCTTTTCGTTGTCGGTGATGAAGGTAGCAGGTTTTCGCGATCTTGTGTGGATTTTGGCAGACTGCCAAGGTGGGCGCCACAACCTTCACGCCGCGGCATCGGCGCCGCTTGCCACGCGCGCGGGGTCAGCCGCTTTTTGCAACGTCAAACCTAATTCGTTGCGATTTATGGTAGGTGAGGTGCTGCATACGGTTCCCGGATCGGCAGGCCGGAGTTTTGCCACCCCCCGTCATAGCAGCGCGCCTGTTTGCGCTGTATCTCGATCAGCGGTCGGGCGGCGCGCTCCTGCGCGGCCTGTGTAGTGCTCTTGCCTTGCTCGCGCAGCTTGGCCTCCATAACAATGCCTTCGCGCCTCTGGGTCGTTCGAGACGATTTCACCCTTCACGCAGTCGTCCGCATGGTCCTGAAGGATGAGCACCTTCACTCGTGTCAGGGCGGACCGGATGGCCAAGGTCTGATTCAGGATGTCCCCGCAGTAGGGGTCTTCCTCGACCACCCGGATCACGCCACGAACCTGCCATTCAAGCCTGGCCAGACGCTGGAGCGCCCCTTGCTTTCGATCCTTCATCGGCTCGCTGCTCGTGTGTCGCCTCCCTCAGAACGACGAGCCGCTCCCAAAGGTCTCGGGGAACCATAAAAGCTTTGAAATGTTCTCAAAGATACCCCCGCGGGGGTATGGGCGCGCCCTGAAGCGCGCCCCGACATCAGCAGAGCCAATGGGCATCAGCGGAGGTATGCATGACGAAGAAATTTGGAGCCGGCTTCGCGCTGGGAATTGTCGGATCACTCCTCCTTGCTGTCGCCGTCTGGCTGACCGTCGCCTATACGGGAGCCTACAACGTCGCCGCGTCCGATCCGCACGCGGAAGTCGTCCGCTGGACGCTTGAGACGACGATGCGCCGATCAATCGCCGGCCGCGCCGACGCGACCGGTTTGCCGGAGACCTTTTCCGGCGACGCGGTCGCGGAGGGCGCGCGGCACTATTCGGAGTACTGCGCCCACTGCCACGGCACTCCCGGCGGGGAGCCGGCGGAATGGTCACGGGGAATGCGTCCCGAGCCGCCGCACCTGACCAAAGCGGCCGCCGAATGGAGCCCTGCCGAGATCCGCTGGATCATCACGAACGGAATCAAGATGAGCGGGATGCCCGCGTTCGGTGGGCATGAGGATCCCGAGGAGATCCTGTCGCTGACCGCGTTCGTGACGTCGCTTCCCGGACTTTCGGCGGATGATTACGCGAAACTAACTGGCGGAACTGCTGGCGCCGCTGACGAATAGAGAACCAGAAGGAATTCAAGACATGTCCTACGTCCGTTTCGGTTTGATGATCCTCACCTCCACCGTGGTGATGTTCATCCTGATGTATCTCAACACGTACGCTTGGGAGCATGTCTTCTTTTCCGAAACGCGGACCTACATGGCGATCATGATGGGCGCGACGATGGCGGTCATCATGCTGGCCTACATGCTGGGGATGTATTCGAACAAGAGCCTCAACATCGCGATCTTCGCGGGGGCGGTCATCGTCTTTGGCCTGACCCTGTGGCTCGTGCGCAGCCAGGTCACGGTGTCGGGCCCGAGCTACATGCGCGCGATGATCCCGCACCATTCGATTGCGGTCTTGACATCGGAACGCGCGCAGATCCGCGACCCGCGCGTGCGCAAACTGGCCGACGGGATCATCGCGGCGCAGCGGCGCGAGATCGCCGAGATGCGCTATCTGATCGCCGAGGTCTCCGAAGGGAATGTGGTCGAGAGCATCTACCAGGACCCGCCGGCCAAACCGGGCAGCGTGGAGGACGCGTTGTCGAACACCCTCGTCAGCACGCTCGACCTCGCACCGATGCCGGCGGCCGAAGCCGATCGGGTGCTGGAGACCTCCGCATCCTGCAGGTTCAACCGCAGTCCCGAAACCGACCCTATCCTCTGGGCGAGCGAAGGCGGCCCGGCGGCAATGAAGCTGAACGGCGTCCTCGTCGCTCTGGAGACGAGTGGCGAACCGCAGGAGGGCCGGGTGGCGTTTTCGGCGCCCGGCGCCACCGTTACCGTCCGCCCGCTCGGCGACGACGCCACCTGGCGCCAGAACGCGGAACTGGTGTTCGAACTCGATGAGGGGCTCAGTGTGGGCTACGGCGGCTTCTACTCCTGCGATGCGGTCTGACGATCAGGGGGCCCGATCCCCCTTGGAAGGAGAGCCACATGGCTTAAGACCAGAGCGGCAAGATCGACAAGCGCGAACTGAAATGCGCCTGCGTCGGCGGATCGAGCAACGTGCCGCTTGGCTTCTTCTCGCTCACCGAGAACCTGACGATGATCGCCATGGCGGTCTGAATGCCCGTCCGGATGCTCTGGCCGGGGTAGTTCGTCACTTCCGCGCCCGCGGGTCCGGATCGACAGGCAGGCCGGGAATTGAGGAGACAGTAAATGGCTTTGTTTATCGGCTTCGTGCTCGTCGCTGTCCTCGGGATAGCGCACAATTACGGACTGGTGGCCGTTCGTGCCGTCAAACCGCAATCGTCCGAGAAGCCGAGGGCGGCGATCACTGTAGCGTTTCTCGGCCTGCTTGCGCTCCACACGCTGGAGATTTTCGCGTTCGCTGTCGTCTACCGGGCATTGCTCGCCTGGGGTGCCGTTGGCGGCCTCGGCGGCGATTTCGGGGCAAGCTGGAGCGGACTGATCTACTTCTCCGGCATCAACTTCGCGACGCTCGGCTACACGCAGATCGAGACCATTGGCTCGATCCGGATGGTCAGCATGATGCAATCTCTCGGCGGCTTCATGGTGCTGACGTGGTCGGCGACGTTCCTTTACAACGTGAGCGAGCGCGCCTGGAGCAAATAGCCGCGCGTCGCGCCGGCATCCTCAATCTGCCTGTGACACGCTCTTCTGATAGCTGCGCTCGCACTCCGGCCACGTCCGTTCAGCGCCTCGGGCCGTGCGCTGCTGTTCCACCTGCTCAGCAAGCTCTACCAGCGCGTCCTTTTTTTCGAAGGGCGCGTTCACTTCACGCCGAGTTGATGCCCGAACTCCGACGCCCCGCTTGGGACAATGGACATTCTCGTGAGCAGTGCCTATTTTCCAGGCATGCTTGCGCGCCTCATCAGCATCCTTGCCATACTCGCGATCGCCGTGGTTGCGACGATCAGCGCAGCGCATGCGGCGCGCATGGGTGGCATGCAGGCAGGTCATACGGCGCATTCAGGCGAGATGATGCTCGCTTCGGTCGACGGTCATCCGCCCTGTGACGGCGGCGGGCAGTGTGGATCGGCTGATGCCGGAATGTGCGAGTTCGTTTGCACGGGCCTGTCGGTCGTTCTGACGATGCCGGGTGCTGAAACCGGCCGCGCGTTCGGGCTTGCCAGCCACGATCTTCCGTTCGAGCGCAGCCATGTCAGCAATTTCCCCGGACTGAACGAGCGACCTCCCAAACTCCGTCTCCTCTGAGCGCGCCCGGGCAGACGCCCGCGGCGTTCCATCGGCATTGATGAACGGGACGACATGTCCCGAGGAGACGACCATGAATACCCTTTCGCGACGCGGCTTTCTTGCCGCAAGTGCGGCAGCCATCGCTGCGGCCCAGATGCCCCGCCCTGCCTTCGCGCAGGGCGTGGCCCCAATCGCCCTTTCGGCGGCAGTCCGCACCCTCGACATCGACGGGCGCGCCGCGACCGTCTTGGGTCTTGCAGGTCCGGGCGGTCAGGGATTGGTGCTCGACCCCGGCCAGCGGTTCCGGGTCGATCTGACCAACGATCTCGACATCGCAACGATCATCCACTGGCATGGACAGATTCCGCCCAACGCACAAGACGGCGTGCCGAACATGCCGATGCCCTTGCTCGCGCCGGGCGAGACCCGATCCTACGATTTCGAGGCGCGGCCGGGCACCCACTGGATGCACAGCCACGTGCCGATCCAGGAGATGCGGCTGCTCGCGGCCCCGCTGATCGTCCGCTCGCCGGAGGATCTGGCCGCCGACCGGCAGGAGGTCGTGATGTTCCTCCATGATTTCTCGTTCAAGGCACCGGAGGAGGTCCTGGCCGAGATCGGCGGCGCTCACGGCGGCGGAGGGCACGGCGCACACGCGCATCAGGGCGGCGCTGAGCCCTTGCAGGAGGTGCCCTTGGGGGGCATGGGTGCCATGCAGGGCATGGATCATGGCGCGATGGGTCACGGCGCCATGGGCGGTATGCCCATGGGCGACATGCCCGGCATGGGCGGCAGGGGTGGCATGGCCATGGACCTGAATGACTACGACTGGGACGCCTACCTCGCCAACGATCGCACGCTTTCGGACCCCGAGGTGGTGCCGGTTGAACGGGGCGGGCGGATCCGGCTGCGGGTCATCAACGCTGCCGCGGCAACAGTGTTCTGGATCGACACCGGGGCGGCCAAGGCGCGGCTCGTCGCAGCGGACGGTCATGCGGTGCAGCCCCTTCCGCGCAGCCGGTTCGGGCTGGCCATGGGACAGCGGCTGGACATCGAGATCGACCTGCCGAACGAAGGCGGCGCCTGGCCGATCCTCGCGCAGCGCGAGGGCGCACGGGAACGCACCGGTCTGATCCTCGCCACGCAGGGCGCCGAGGTCCGGCGCCTCGATGCCGTGGCCGAGTCCGAGGCTCCGGCCTTCGACACCGATCTTGCACAGGAAGCGCGCCTCGTCGCGCTGGATGCCCTGCCGGACCGGCCGGTGGGCCGCCGCCAGATGCTGATGCTGGGCGGCTCGATGAAGCCCTACGTCTGGACGATCAACGGTGCAGTCTGGGGCCGGCATGGTCCTGTCATCGCGCCCAGTGGCGAACGGGTCGTGCTGTCGTTCCACAACATGTCGATGATGGGCCACCCGATGCACCTGCATGGGCACGTGTTCCAGGTAGTCGCGCTGAATGGCCAACGCGTTGCCGGCGCCCTGCGCGATACCGTCTACGTGCCTCCAATGTCGATGGTCGATGTCGCGCTCGACGCCGGCGAAGCCGCCCGCTGGATGCTGCACTGCCATCACATGCCACATCTTTCGAGCGGCATGATGACGGAACTCGCGGTCACCGCTTCGGCCTGACCTCAGGGGGCGCTCGTCGAGGGCGCCCCGAACCCCGCCTTTGCTGATCCGATGACCGCCAGCAGCGCCGCTCGGCGACAGCTTGCGTTCACATTAAAAGGAGCGCCACGATGAACTGGAACGGAATGGGGAGCGGAATGGGTTTTGGTACGGGGGTTCGGCTGGCTCTTCGGCCTGCTGATCCTTGTGCTCGTGGTTTTGGCCATAGCAGCGCTGATCAAATACCTGCGTAAATGAAAGGAGTATCTTCCAATGACCTACACCATCAACCGGATGATCGCCGACGCGACGATCGATGACGTCGACGCCCGTGCACGCAAGGCACTTGCCGACAACGGCTTCGGCGTGCTGACCGAGATCGACGTCAAGGCGACGATGAGGAAGAAGCTTGACGTCGAGATGCCGGACTACCGCATTCTCGGCGCCTGCAACCCGAAGATGGCGTATCAGGCGATCGGCATTGAGCCTCGCGTGGGTGCAATGCTGCCCTGCAACGTCATTCTGCGCGAGGTCGCGGGTGGCGTGGAAGTGAGCGCCATCGACCCGGTGGCGTCAATGCAGGCGATCGAGAACGCCGAACTGACAGCTGTCGCAGGCGATGTCCGCGACCTGCTGGCGAAAGCCGTCGAGACGATCTGAGATGAACGGGCGCACCGTCATCCCTGCAGGGCTGGCGATCCCCGGGATCGCCTTGCCCGGCTTTTGGCTGTTCGCGCCTTCGGTAACCACCGAGGTTTGCGGACGGCTGGATGGCGACCGCTTCGAGGGGCTGGTCGCGCGCGCCAGATTTTTGGGCCCGGTGCTGATCGTCACACTCATGGGTCGCCGTCATCGCCAGCCCCATCCCGAGCGCGCCGATTGTTAATTCGGGAAACGTGATTTCAGAGCGATATG
>CAVXNV010000010.1:0-490066 GCA_963763165.1 uncultured Alphaproteobacteria bacterium | reverse complement strand
CCTCAAATTCTCATAAAATCATCCATCTTTCAGGGAAATTTCTCTGAAACCGGCCTGTTTTGCTGATCACACCCCATTTTTGAGGGGTTTCAGGTGTCCTTGCTGTCCATCTGCTGCTCCACCAGACGCCTGATCATCTCGGGACGGGTCGGGAGGTCATCTTCCGCCCGCCTCAGCGCATCGATCCGTTCGATCATTTCGATCGGCATTCGCACAAGGACAGCTTGGGTATCTGTTTTCTCTGCGTTTTTCTTGGATATCATGATATTTATCCTTGACAGTGATATGTAGGTATCGTAATATCTAAGCGAGCCGAGGATGGGGTGCAACCCATCCTCGGCTCTAAATCACAAACCGATCTGTAGAGGAGATCAATTCATGACCTACCAAGCCAATAACACACCCGCCGGGACCACAGAAGAGCCGCAAGACTTCGTCCACAGCCCGGTCTCCCGCGACTTTTCTCGGCTTCTGATCGCGCTTCGCGCGGCTGTCGAGGCCGAGATTGACACTCTTAAAATCGATGTGTTCGACAAGGAGTTCAAAGACCGGGCCTCCGACGCCGAAAACGCGTGGGTGGATGTCATCAACATCGCGCATAAAACACTGAGAAATGATGCGATGCTGGCCGAAGATGACGAGCTTCGTCATGTCGCCGCCCTCATCAGCATCTCGACATATCTCGAGCATTCCGAAGACTGCCAGGCGTATCAAACACTTATTCGGGACTATTCTCCGATCTTTCCCTGCAGTGCCGAAACCGCGGTTGGGAGGCGCAGCGGACAGATGATCACGATTGCGCGGGAGTGGGTCAAGACACTCGATTGGGCGGTTCTGGGCAGGGATACGCGGGCTGAGATGCAGGCCGCCGCAATGTGACGGCCACTCGCGCGGTTCGGGATCGTTTCTGGCCGCGCGCCGTCATCCTCAGTCATCATCCATTCCATTTGGAGGCCATCATGCCGTTCCAACCCGATCTATTCGGGTTCTGTTCGCCTGAGCGCTCAGAACCCGCCATTTCTAACGCTCTAGAAGACTATCCACATGTGTCACCGAAAACGATCAGCCGTCATGCGAAGCGCATTGGGCGCGCGGGTGAATTTCTGGTCGACAGTATACTGACTCGCTACGGTGATCTCATCCTTTCAGCTCCGGAAGACCAACCCTTCGATCGCGTCATCCGGCGCGGCGATCAACTGGTGACACTTCAGATCAAGACATCCGCGCGCGCCGTAGATGGCTTCTTCAGGTTCTCGATGAAGAAAGGCTACGCCGGGTCACCTGGCGGCATTCGGTCGTATGGAGCAAGTGACTACGACATCGCCGCGCTCGTCGCTCTACCTGAGAACGTCGTCCTATTTTCTGCGGATCGGCGCGAGTCGCACCGCATAGGTCTCGACCAGATCGACGCGCTGCGCGCCGCTCCGCGCGCCAGCTATCTGCGGGCGCTTGAAGAGATCGGGCTGCTCGAACCCGATGAGCTTGAGGCCGTGCCTCCTGAGCCGGAATTACCAGCCTTCTGAGCAGATCGACCGGCGCTCCTCCCGACGCGCCGCCGCATCGCCTGCCTTCACTCGAAATCTCCTCGGATCCGGTTTCCGGACCCGCCGCCCCCCTATTCCTGAAAGAAACCTTATGACCCAATCAAACACCGAACCTAAGTGGCAACCGCTTGCCCAGCAGGCTCTGGAGCGCCTGCGCAGCCGGCCGGGCGGACCACGGCAGACCGAGGAGAAAGATCCGTTCACCGAGCACGCTCTCCTGCTCGATGAAGAGCCGTTGCCGGAGGCGAAAGCCAAGCGGCGGGTCATCGCGAAGAACAGTCAAACGGACCAGTCTGACAAGTCGAAGAAGCGCATTCCAAAGCCCAGGCCGCATCCTCGGACACAGCCGCGCGATCTCACCCTGCTTTTCCGCCTCTGTGCGACATTTGAAACACAATCAGACGTTAAGAAAATGCTTGAGCCGGGCGCGCTGACATTGATCGAGGTCGGTGACGCGTCGATGAGTGCAATTCTCGAGCTCTTCGAGACTGCGCTTTTCGAACGAGAGGTGACGTTCGGGTCAGATACATACCTGCCGAAAGGCGCTCCAGGATCGACCCTCGTCGCACTCACATTGACGGAGCCGGAATATCGCAGAGACACTCGCGACCAGAGAAGCAAGATCATTGCTGCGCTGGAGTCACCACATCCAGTTCTTTTGCTCGCACCAAGCTTTGACCAGGTGCCGAGAGACATTCTGAACTGCCTGCCGCCCCCGCAGCGCCTTGCACCTGCCTCGCGGGATACTCTCTTGGCACTCACAAGACAGGTCTATTCACCATCCGCCTCCGAGGCGCGAAAGGTTCAAGAGATGCTGGCCAATCTGGCGTCTGATCTCTCATGGCCGCGCCTGGCAGCCGCCTTGCGCGAACGGACTGCCGCGTCATTCGCGGCGAAGCTGGTCTCTTTGACCACCCAAGACTTAAAAGACGGCCCGACTCTCGCAGACATCGAGGGCTTTGGGGCCGCGGAAGAGGTGGCGCGGCAAATGGTGTCGGACCTCGTGGCCTGGCGCGATGGGCACCTCGCTTGGTCGGAGGTCCAGAGATCGGTCCTCTTCCACGGCGCTCCAGGCACCGGCAAGTCTTTCTTGGCCTCGGCGATGGGCAATAGCGCAGGCGTTTCGATGGTGCGTGGAAGCTTCGCCGAGTGGCAGGCCGCTGGCCATCTGGGAGATATGCTCAAAGCGATGCGCGAGACTTTTCAGAATGCGGCGCAAGCGCGACCCTCGATCCTCGTCATCGACGAAGTCGATGCGCTCGGCGACCGCGCCAGTCCGGAAAAGCATAATGCGAATTACACCCACCAAGTGATCAATGGCTTTCTCGAGTTCCATGGACGGTCTGAAAGACCTTGAAGGGTTGATGGTCGTCGGCACCTGCAACTTTCCAGATCGGATTGATGCCGCCGCCCTCAGGCCGGGCCGGTTCGATATGAAAGTCGAGGTTCCGCTACCAGGCAGGATGGCATTGCGCAGGATGCTCCGGGATGGGCTTCCCGAAGCACCCGGGGAGGCGGATCTCGAGTATCTGGTCTCCGCTGCCGCAGGCCGGAGCGCCGCGGAGATCGATGGTGCGCTCCGCGCCGCGCGCACCCGCGCGAGGTCGCAAGACCGAGCCCTTCAGGTAAGCGATCTGCTCACCCAGTTCGGCGCAGAAGCCCGCAATTCGGCGCTGGAATACCGGATTGCGATCCACGAATGTGGGCACGCCATTGTCCATCAGTTCCTGAAGATGGGGCGCGTCAATCGCGTTGCGTTGACGTTGAACGGTGGCGGAACATGGGTCAGTTCCTCACGCACCGAAGGCCTCATCGCAGATTGCGAGAACCAGCTCATCCACCTGCTTGCAGGGCGCGCGGCCGAGCGTGTTGTGCTCGGAGCAGCCACCGCCGGCGCGGGTGGCAGCGATACATCGGATCTTGCCCAAGCGACCCGGAAGGCCGCCGAGATCGACACGAAACTTGGCCTTGGCGCCGAAGGCCTTGCGTGGACCGATCTTGATCACAGCCTTTATCTGCATGATCCCGAGAATGCCGCACGGGTTCGAGACCGACTTGAGGCGGCTGAAGCGCGGGCAATCTCTATCCTCTCGGAGCATGAAGCCCTATTGAAGAATATGGGGAATGCATTGTTCAAGGCCAGGATGCTGGAAGGCGACGCGCTTGAATACTGGATGCGAAAAATCGAAGCTGCCAACGACGGCAAGGGAGCTGGCCAAAGGCGACGAATGAGCGGACCCGCGTTCATGCCGGATAATCCGATCTCGAGATACCCATCCGGCTCCGGGCCGTGAGGATCATAGAGGCACGCCCCGGCGACCTGAAATGCGGTTGCCGGGACGTGATTTTGTGGATGGGAGCATCCGGAAATCCGGGCCGCTACCACCGCAGCCTTCAGAATGCCCCACGTTCGGAGAGCCAAGCGTGTATGGCGAGTTCGGACCAGCCGACACGCCGGGGGGACAGCTTCACGGTTTGTGGAAAATCACCTGTATACATGAGCCGATAGAGGCTCGATTTGCTGAGACCTGTGATCGCTTCGACTTCGCGGCGGTTATAGATTCTGTTCTCGATCGTCATAAAAATACCTTTCGTTAAATGACTAATGAGAACTTAACCAATGAAGGTTTCGGCGGGGTTTAAAGAAGGGCATGGCAGCAGGTGAACCTAGAAAAGCTGCCTTCACGAGGTTAGTGACCGCCGACTTTGATTATGCCGATGATGGACCATTTTGCCCCGCGATCGACGCCACCACGGCCTGCAAGGTCTCGGCACGGGTTCGCTCTGAAGCGGAATCGCGCTTAAGATCCGCCATGGCAGCTTTGGCAGCACGAAGACGTCCCTCCATCTCTTGAATGCGCTTGGCCTGAGCGGCGGCATCAGCCTCCAGGTCATTGATCACATCGAGCCGCTCGCGCGCCAACGCGTCCGACTTGGCGAGGTCGCGCTCCAAAAGGCTCCGCTCCGCCTCGAAGTCGGCCGATGCCTCGCACATCGCAGTGGTCCATACAAAATTCTGAAATCTGCGATATTCATCTGCGACATGCTCAGGCATGCTAAGCAGCGCCGTTTCCTCGGAGCGCAGCTCGTCAAGAAGGCGGGACGCGGTCGTGTAGGAGCCGACACCCGCGCGGTCGCAAATCGCTTTCGCCGTGACCTTAGCCCCTTCGTTCTCGAGAAGTAATTTTATCTCCGTAACGATTTGCTTGGTAAGCAACTGCTTTGCCATTCCTTTCCTCCAGGCATTGTTCTGGGAGACGAGATACTGGTGCGCGGTTAAAGCCGGGTTTAAATTACGATCACCGTATTGATTACGGTAATCGTTACAGTAATCATTACGGCGGCACCGTGTCCGGACGCGCTCAGATGTTCGCCTCGCGTCAGAGGTGGGAAGGATGGCGAGTGGCTGAACCGAGCGCGTCAGCCGGATTTAGCTGGCCGTTCCAAACGGGCTACTTTGATCACACGGCGCATCCGGATCTCGCTTTGCGTCATCTACGGTTTCATGACCGTGCAAATCGAACACATCAGACATAAAGGAGTTGGGCGAATGCAAAATGAACTGGAATATAAGGCCCTGATGTCACTGCTCGAACGCACGTATCACAATGATGCCGAATCCATCAGCCGGTTTCTTGAACGACCCCACAAGCTTCTCAACGGGCGCACTCCAAGGGATGTGATGGACAGCGGCAGCACAGGCGCTAATGAAGTGCGGATCTTGTTGGAGCGCGCCAATGCGGGCACTGCCATTTAGTGGACAGCCGCCCACTAGAATCTCTGTCCCACCGAGATATAGAGCAAACTATCTCCTTCGTCGCTGATGGAGCCATCGACTGCAAAGTCCACGGGAAATTTCTTGGACACTCTGTATCTCAAACCCAGACCTACTGCAGAACCCACTTCATCAAGCGTGTCAAATCCGCCGCCGACGGCTCCTACGCCGCCAAAGGCGACGAGACCTATCCGCTTCCCTAGGCGCTTTCGATACTCCACCTGCGAGGACAGAAGCGCGTTATCCAGAAACTCCGTAATATTGAAACCGCGGAACGAGTTGGTGCCGCCGAGCGAACAGAGATCGTAGAACGGGACCCGGCCCGGGGCCGAACACCCGGCTAGCCTGAGCGCAAGAACACCGTCAGTTCCTGCACTGAAATATTTGTCGTAGGTCAGAATGGACTTGAAGTACTCATCCCCAAATCGGTTGGAAGGCTCGTTATAGGTGGTGGAAAACGCGAGATTGAATCCGGATGTCGGATAAATCTTGTCATCCAGCCGCGCGTAGTCCGCGACGAGGCCAAAGCCGACCGTGCTAAAGCCATCAGGCAATCGGATATGCGTCGGCAGGCTTGGAAATACCGGATTCGAGGAATTGATGCTGGATTCAAGATAGCGTGCACTTACTCCCAGATGAAATTCTGGGGTAATGCCATACATGAGCTTGAGCTTGATCAATTCCCCTTTTTGCTCGATGGGAAGCGGTCCGAGGCGGGATATCAAATCATAATTGATATCCGCATCGATATAGGTCGCTCCAAGCGACCACCGATTGTCCATGAAGTTCAGATTGAATGTCAGACCATAGCCTGTAGACCCGTTTTGAGAACCGAGGTAGCCGATACCCAGCATCGAAGGATCCGACCCTTCGTCGATTTTGAACAGGTATCCAGCGCCAATGGCGAGACCGGTATCGATCATTGGGTCACTGAACGGTACCGGCGCGACGATCAACGACCCGCTTCTAAGGCCGAACTCGGGCTTGGAGGAGGCGCTGCTCAGGGGGGCCAGCTTGTGGTCCAGATTGCTCTCAGCGCCCATGACCTGCGCGGGCTGTCCGATCAGGACGCACAGACAAATGGCCCAGAGCGATGACACCGGCAGAGACATTGCCGACCGCGCGTCCGAGGGGCCGCCCTGCCTATATGACTGTAGAAGGCCGCGGAATGACGCGACGCGCGATCTGCATGGGCCGTGAGAACCGCTGATGCTCTGCAGGTTTTCCTTTTTCGGAAAGATAGAGTCGAGACTAAACATGCAACAATTCCTCAATGGTCCCTAACTTCAAGCAGCGATCTGGCACGGACCGAAGCGGTTTCTTGACGCGCAGCCCCGTCCACGTTTTGCCGAGACATGTCATCCTTCCATACCACCCTAGAACAACAGAAGCTTGCGCAGGATCTGGAACAGATCCTTTAGCGGCAGTTGTGTCGCACCAGCCGCAAACACGGGAAGAATTGCCGCGGCCGAAATGGGCAAAAGTGATGTGCGCTGGATCAGCACCGTCGACAGATTTCGAGCGGCCTTGAATATGACCTTGGGGTCCGGAAGGGACGCCGCCTGTGTTATCTCATCTTCGGACGCGCAACAGATGCTCTCTTCAAGCACGCTATGCTCTTGGGCGATCTGATGGCGCGTTGCCTGGGCCTGGGCGACATCCTGCGTTCGTTGCTGCAGGTCTCGCAGTGGTTTGGTGAAAAACAGTGCCGGCAATGCAAGCAAGCCGTTTGTGATCAACACCCAAGTGACCATGACCGCAGTATAGGTGGTTGCGCTGATGGTCTCTGCAGTCAGATGTCCTGCGATCGCCGCCCCCAGATTGCAGCTCAAGGCCAGAACGAACAGCGTATACGTATTAGGGAATGCCCCCACGAAGCCGATACCCGCAGCACCGTCCGGATGCGTGACCGTCAGCCGCAATTCCAAAGATGCGATCGACTTCAGGAACAGCGCCACAATGACGATACGCCAAATCCAGCGCGCCACGAGGAAGTAATAAATCGGGCTGCTGATCCAAAGGCACCAGAGCGCGGTATAGGAAAAGCTCTGCCCACCGCTACCCTCGACGAAGGCCCAGGAAGTGTCGTCAAACGCACGCAGAGTGTAGGCTGTTCCGACCGAGAAAACGCAGGCAACGCCGAAACAGACGATCTCTGCCAGCCGGGAATTGCGGCGGCGCACGGCCAATGCTGCGGCCGATGCGGCGGCAGCCTGGGAACGGGGTGCGAGGAGTGGCGGACTGAGCAGGGGGCGCAGGACCGAGGCAAGTTGATTTTCCGCAACAGGTTCCATCACGACGAGCAGGCAAACCCCGACAAGAAATCGCGATAGCACTGGCAGATGAAGGAGGAAGGGCATCTCGGAAAAGCTTCCGAAGGCTTTTCCTTCGAAGATACATATGACCAGAGGCACCGCCCATGTAATCAGGACAAACAAAAGTGCCCGGGTAACCGGTCTCAATTGATCTTCGTTCACAAGGCCCAGACGCGCCTGCATCCTGTAGTAGAGACCGCCGCGCGAAATCCTGGCAGCCTCGATGGTTGGGTCTTCACTCATCTAGCGAACACCCAAGCTTCCGTGCGAGCTGATCTTATTTGCGCGGGCGCGATCACGCTTTCGGCAACCACCCGATCGAAGCAGCTCCCTGAAACGTCTCTATGCATTCGCATACCTCGCAAATATCCGCGTCAATTAACCCTTAGGGAACAGGAAGGTGAGAAACGCACGCGCGCCCCAGCCTTCCGGTCCGGTCGGGGTGCTGTCAGCCCAATACCGCGCGCCCACGCCGATGCTGACCGGCTGATCGCCGATCCGTGTCAACTTGGAAACCTGTGCATTGATCGGAACCGACCATTCTTCGGCCTCCCAATTGTAGGAGGCTTCGGTGTTGAGCGTGTAGGTCCAAGCAGTGGCCGAAGTATATGAGACGAACGGCTGGAGGAACGTGTTGTTGATGTCCGCGCGGCTACTGTCACCACCGACGGACCAGACATGGTTGGCCAGGCCACCGATTGTCCATCCGTCCGACTGCGTCAGCGCGATGGCCGTTGGGCCGAGCCCCCATTTTTCTGCGCCAAGCAGACTGTCCGTGGCTGTCGGCAACACGGCAACCGGTCCAACGCCCCAGATCCATTTTCCAAAGGCCGGTTGGACAGGCGAGAAGAACGCGCTGACAGTCGTGTCACCCAGGCCAAACTGATCGCCTGCACCAGGAAAGATGTCGCTCTGAGACGTCACAGGCAGGATCACGCGCGTAATCAGGTTCCAATCACTGTTCAGCGATACCGGAATGACCGGCTGGATGTTGAGGGTTGAGCGCTCACCATCATCATTCGGCCCAATATTTGAGTCATAATTCCATTGAAACGGCACGCTGATCAGTGAGGAAATCGGATTGGCCAGCTTCTTGGCCAGGTCAGCGTCTTGCGCATGCGCTGCAGAAGCGAAAATCATCGATGCACAAGCAGCGAGAATTGCATTGGACTTCCATCCCCACGCTCCGGTGGAGTTTTTCAACATCTTTGACTTTGCTTTGGCGAAGTTGCATTTCATTTTAATATCCCCAATTTTTATTGTCAGAAACGCAAGGTGATCCCGAGAACGGGTCCATACATCTCAAGTTCAAGATCGGCGGTGCCGCGGTCATAATCGAAGCTCATGTAGCGAAACCCGGCATTCGCGCTGATCCGGTCGCTGAGCGCGTAGTCAAACCCGCCGTAGATGTCGTAGGAAAAATCCGACCCGACGCCAAAACCACCGATGCTGGCAAACCCGCCCAGAGACACCTTTTCATTAAGCGCAATGCGTCCGCGCAGACCGATCATCGGATCGACCCAGGTCTTGTCTATCCTGGCGTCAAAACCCGCCCCTACCGGGCCACCGCCGACCAGTCCGACATCGGTACGCACATCGACCACCCGGATGCCGCCATAGCCCTGCAGCAGTTTACCGTTCTGCTCGTACAGCGCATAGCCAAGCGCCACCGAGGCAAGCTGCATTTTGACATCGACAGTCGTCCGGCCGGCGAATGGCCCGCCAAGCGTGCCGCTCTCTCCCAGATTGGTGTAGATGGCATCGTAAAGTAAGCTGAGTTTTCCAAATCGGCTTTCGCCTGCAACCATGTAGGTGAAATCGAGTGCATCTATGATGTCGCCGGGCGTCGCGGATGAATTGGCGGTATTACCGCCGCTGCCCGTCACTTCTGTATCGACCCACGGCACGAGACCGTAGAGCGTAAGGCTGTTCTGGTACTCTTGCGCCGTGGCCTGAGACGCCGCCATGACGATGGCCGCAATCATTGCCGAAGTGGTCAGTCTTGCCACGCGATGTGCCGCACGTTCATTCATATCGGGTTATCCTCGGATTGCCGACGGATCGGCGTGCGAAAGAAGCGCCACAGTTGCCCACGGGAACGCTGCCAAGCCGGTCGTCATTCTACCGGCTCTATCTCGCTGGGGCGCCAGGACTTGTCGATCCAGGGCTCGAGCGGGCCGTACATCCGCAGGATCGTGAACCAGCTCTTTCCCGGAACGGTCTGAAGCCAGTTGCCTTCGCGGCCTTCGGGCGGCTCGGGCGCGAAATAGACGTCATAAGAGCCATCGGCGTTTTTCTGAACCCCGTCGCTCTGGCTTCCCACGGTGGGGAATTTCTGCCCGGTTTGCAGCAACGACCGCGTCTGCGTATCGTAGAGCGTGACTGCCCAGAAGTTGTTGATCGGAACGTCCGGCGGCAGGCGCAGCTTGTAGGTCATGGATCCATCAAGGGGTTGTTTGTTGGCGTCGAGATAGGCAAGCGCATAGTCGGACCCTTGGCCGACGGTCGTCGCCGCCATCGCTTGCGTCACACCCGTGGCGTTGAAATAGAACAGCACCCGCGCATCCAGACCCATCGCGCCATCGGTCTCGAAGGTCGTGTTCTTGTCGGCATAGGCGGTGGTCCAGGCGCTGTCCGTGTCGGGATAGATGAACACCCCGTCAATGCGCGGCTGATACGTGATGGCGCGGGCCGTGGCATTTCCGATGGTCGCAGCCTCGCCCAGAAGCGTCTTCATCCGCGCATCCGGATCGAATGGCTGACCCTTGACGATGCCGATCGCAGCCAGAAGTCCGCGCGCCTCGGCGTCGATCGCATCAATCGGCTCTTCCTGGACCACCTCGTTCAGACCTTCGAAAAAGCTGAAATCGTTCGGCGCAATCGTGTTGTAACTTTTACCGGAAAAGTTGACGAATTCGGTTCCGGGCGGATTGTCAGCCTGAGCCAGCGAATAGACCTTAAGGTTGGATTTGATGTTCTCGACCGCAGGCTCAAGGCCCTTCGCGATGGATCCGCGCAGAAACACGAGGTTGTTGTAAGTAGGGGAGTTTATCACAAAATACCCGTCGGGCACGTCCCCCTGATAGCCCGGCGGCAACATCAGGTATTTGCCGCCCTGCCCCTTGTCCGGCCCTATCGCGCCAAGGTTTTCGACAAATCTGAACCACGCGTCATCGACAAAGCCCAGCATGCCGGGTGGCAACTCGATGACCAGGGGGCCATCCTTTTTCAGGTCCATGTAGCCAAGCGCGTAGAGCGTCGACGTATTGCCTGTCAGATAGAGGGAGTCCGGCTGAAGCAACTGTTCTGTTATCGTGAACTTGTTCGACGCGTCGGCGCCGATGCTTGCGTTGCCCTTCCGCATGGCGTGAAGCGACGCCGCCCCCTGGTTGCCCATGAAAACAGCCAGTCCGCGCATCAGATCGAGGTTGTCATAGACCTTTTCAACGGTATCGCCGACCGGCACACCATCGAAGAACTCCAACGTCCCGATCGGCGTCTCGACCTTGTCGGGGATCGAGATTGACTCCAGCTCGGTCTTGGTGACCTCGGCTGACGCGGCAAAGGTCATGAGGGACACAAGGGCAGTGGTTGCGCAAAGACGTCGGGTGATCATTTTACTTGTTCCTAAGAATAGCCGGGTAAATCGGGGCACCCGCGTGGGAACCCCTTTTGTTTCACGCAGATTATTGGACCTTCACGACCTGGGGCATATTGTAGGAGCCGTCCGTCAGCGGAGCGTAAGGTCCGTAATATCGCGAGGTGAAGCGGAAACCGTCAGCCGGCGCGGGAAGCCAGTTCTTGGCCTGCTCCGGATCAGTCGGCTTTTCGTGTTGGATGTGGATCACCAGTTTGCCGTCCTTGGCTACCAGATCACCGGCCTCCAGCATGAAGCTGTTGACGGTGTAGCGGCTGATCTCATTCGCTACGAAATAGCCATTCGAGTCGTAGATCGGGATCGACCAGAACTGGGTGACCGGCGGCAGATCGTTCATGTCAAAGGTCAGGGTATACTTGTTCTCGCCGCTGAAGGGATTGCCATCGGAGTCGAGGAACAGGAACGCGCCACCATGCGAGATGTTCTTGTCCGGCGCGGCCCATGCGGCATCGGCGATGATTGCGCGATCCATCCAGCGGGTCTCGAACCCGCCGGCATTGCGCACGACACCCCAGCCTTTCATGTTGATCATGTTGGTCTTCAGCGTCTCGCGCACACTGTCGAACCCGGCCTTGAATCCGGCCTCCAGCGCCTCTTGCTGCTCTGCCGTCAGCTTGGACCAGTCAAACTCCAGACCCTTGCCGATGTTGACCGACTCAAGCTGCTTCAGCATGTCGGATTCCATCAAGGAATCCTCGAGCACCGGCAGGGTCGGGTCGTTCAGAATGACGCTGAGCAACGTGAAGTATTGTTCGGCTGTCTGCTTGTCGACCTGTCCATATGCATAATCGGGAAGACCGTCTGGAACAGGATAGTCGCCCGGCACGATTTCCCGGTCTGCCTGCGGCACGCCCTTGCTATCATTCGCCAGCCAGTCGGCCAGCGGCGTGATCGACACCTGATCCTGATACCCATTGATCGTGTTGATCTCGGCATCGGCGCCTGTTTCGACGGCCATGCGAACGACGCCATAGGCGGATTGCGTTGGCCACTGAACGATGTCGGTCGTCGGGAAATCCGCCGGAATGTTATCTGTGAAGCCCGGCGGCACCAGAATATAGGAGCGCGCCTTGGAGCCATTGAAGGGTGAGCCGACAATCATTCGGAAAATGCCGTACTGGTCCATTATCTGAACGCTGAAGTACCGATCTGTAATCTCGGGCACCTCGATGACAACCGGTCCTGCGCGCAGGTCAAGGAAGCCTGCCCCGTAAAGGGTGGTGGCATTCGGCGTCACGACGGGATAATCGGGGCTGATTTTGTCGCGCACCCAGGAAAACTGGTTGAGACCGGCGTAGACGATGTTGGACTCGTCGTCGTTCTGCGAATAGATCCAGCGCTGGCCGTAGAAAATTGCCTGCTGCAACCCATAGACATAGGCCTGTTCGGCGACCGCTTCGAGGTCGGGTGCCGCGGACTTTTCCTCGGCTTGCGCACCAAACGCGAGGCCGGTGAAGGCCAGTGCGGAAATGACCTGTGTTGTGAGCTTTTTCGAGGACGTCACTGCCTCGATCGCGCATGCCAGAATTCCACCGATCCTTGTCGTGGACCCTTCAAGGGTCCCGTGTGTCTTTATCATCGTCATTTTCCTTTATTTGATCGCCGGCACGCTTTGGCGCGGCAGGTCATTCGGGCATTGCGGCGGGGCATTTGCCCCGCCCTTAAAGTCACTCAACCAATTCGATCTCTCCGGGGCGCCAGCTCTGGTCGATCCAAGGCTCGAGCGGGCCATACATCCGCAGGATGGTGAACCAGCTCTTGCCCGGAACCGTCTGAAGCCAGTTGCCTTCCTTGTCGTCTGGTGCCTCCGGCGCGAAGTAGATGTCATAGGACCCGTCGTCGTTCTGGGTCATGCCATCGGTCTGGCTGCCGATGGTCGGAAATGCCTGCCCTGTCTGCAACTGCGAGCGGGTCTGGGTGTCATACATGGTGATGGCCCAGAAATCCTTGACCGGCACATCCTTGGGTAGATGCAGCCTGTAGGTCTTGGCCCCATCGAAAGCCTTTTGCTGGGCATCCAGAAGGGCAAGCGCATAGTCCGAGCCCTGGCCGGGGCTGCTGGTGGCCATCGCCGGCGTGACGCCGCCCGCATTGAAGTAATAGAGCACCCGCGCATCGAGGCCCATCACACCGTCTGCCTCGAAACTGGTGTTCTTGTTGGCAAAGGCGGTAGACCAGACGCTGGCGGGGTTGTCCGGATAGATCCGCACGCCCTCGATTCGCGGATGAAAGGTGATGGTGCGGGCGGTCGCGTTTGCCAGCGTGGCCGCCTCGGTCAACACCTTTTGCATCCGTTCGTCCGGTGCGAAAGGCTGCCCCTTGACGATCCCGATGGCGGCGATCGTGCCGCGCACTTCGGGATCTATCGCTTCGATCGGCTCTTCCTGAACAATCTGGTCAAGGATCTCGAAATAGCTGTAGTCGCTTGGCAGAACCGTGTTGAACGCCTTGCTCGAGACGTTTTCAAATGCGGTATCGGCCGGGTTTGCGGCGTCTTGCAGTGGATAGACCTTCAGGTTCGCGGTGATGTTCTCGACCGCCGGCTCAAGCCCTTTCGCGATTGATCCGCGCAGAAACATGAAGTTACGATTGGTTGACGGCTCCAGCAGGAAATAATCGTCCGGAATATCGCCGTCATAGCCGGGCGGAACGACAAGATATTTGCCACCCTTTCCCGCATCCGGCCCCGTGACGCCCATGTTGCCGACAAAGCGCTGCCACGCGTCATTGAGAAATCCGAGCATACCCGGGGGGACCTCAATCACCGTCGGGCCGTCCTTGGCGAGATCTGTGTAGGTATAGGCATAGAGCGTGGAGGTATTGGCCGTGACCACGAGGGTTTGAGAATCCATCAGCTGGGCAAAAAGGGCGATCCGGTTCGCGCCTTTCGCCCCGGCCTCGGCCAGCCCCTTGCGCACGCTGTGCATCGACACCGCCCCGACATTGTCGAGAAACACCTGCATGCCGCGCATGCGGTCGAGATTGTCATAGACGGTGGAGACCGTGGCGTCGGTCGGCACCCCGTCGAAGAACTCGAGCATGCCGATCGCGGTCTCGACCTTGTCGGGGATCGAAATCGCGTCGAGTTCAGCAGACGATACCTCCCCGAACGCAGGGCCCATGGCGACGGCGAATGCGATTGCACTTAAAGCGGTCAGACGTACCATTCTTCAACTCCCCTCGGAAAGGCATGACTTTGAATAAAGGTTATGGAACGTCGCTTCCCAACTCTGCCCATTTCGCGCCAATCTGCGCATATTGGCGTTTGTCCATACATTTGGCTCTGAAGGCACTTGGCGAACAGCCAGACCATCTCGTGAATGCACGGGTGAAACCGCCGGGGGCACTGTATCCAAGCCTGGCGGCAATCTCCTGAACTCGCAGATCCGTTTGGTGTAGCAATGCGCCAGCAATCTCGAACCGGCTCTCTTCGACGATTGCCCAAAAGCCCATACCACGTTGATTCAGCCTGCGTTGAAGTGTTCTAGGACTGATCCCGAAATGACTGGCCACGGCTTCGACGGAAACCGTGCCATTCAGAACCAATCTCGCGATAACCGATTTGACGTTGGAGTGTCCGTGGGAGGGAAACTTCGTGCTGTGCGGCATGTGTGTTAACCTAAGACAAAGGTCATTAAGCGGACAGGTTGCCTGATTCGCAGTTCGAACTCAGACCATTGCGCGCCAAATTTTTTGGGGGCGCACTCCAAGGGAGATTGCATTTGGATGGGAGGATTGCGATCGTCAGGGCAACGCACCTGAACAACTTTGTTGAGGTGCTACGCGACCTCGGCGTTCCGGTGGATCGCGATCTTGCCCAATCCAGGTTGCCGCCACGCATACTAGAAACGCCCGATCTTTATGTCAGCGTTGCGCTAGCTTTGGAGTGGATTGCCCGCTCGGGCCACGATTTCCATCCTATGGAGCTGGGGTTCTTGGGTGCGCAGAGAGCTTCTCTAGCGTCGTTGCGTCCCGGACACCAAGCGGCCATCATGGCTGCGCAAACTGGTCTGAAGCGCCTTGAGGCCTTAGTCGAGATCACGAGGCTGGAGGACAGTGCCTTGGATATGAGCATCAAGACCGAGTTGGATGATGTCCGCATCGTCTGTAACATGGCCGGTCTCGATCGTCACCTATTCGTCTGTTTTGCCGAATGGTTGAACCTGCAGGCGATCATTTCAATCATACGCAGCGTCATGGGCGCAACCTGGTCTCCGCGCGAGATCTGCTTCATTTCTTCGAAGAACCCGACGGCGGCTGTCCGTGAAGCCTTCCCCAACACCCGCATCCTGGTGGGACAGCCGCATTCATCGGTTATTGTCTCTCGTGCAGAACTCGCCCAATCCACGGGCGAGATGGAAGCGCCACGCTCGCTTGGGTCATTGTCGTCAATTGATGTGCGGGATGGTAAATCCGCCTGGGAATTTGTCAGTCTCCTGCGCATGATGGTTCAGCCTTATCTTAACGAGGGCCGTATCGATGTGGCCTTCGCCGCCGAGATCTCGGGTATCAGCACGAGAACATTGCAGCGCATGCTAGCACAGAGCGGCAGTTCCTATTCAAAAATCGTTCAGGAGGCACGGTTTGACCTTGCCCGCAAGCGCCTTGACGATCCTGACATGAAGGTGATCGATGTTGCGATGATGGTAGGATACGAGAGTCCACAGCATTTCAGCCGCGCCTTCCGCCGGTTTACGGGCGTCACACCATCGCAGTATCGCCAGCTGGTCTTGAGACCAGAAACCGATCCAGCCTGAATACGAATTTCTGGGAACATTTTCGAAGAAAGAGGAATGCACCTATGCCGGAGAGCCGATTTTCAGACAAGCAGATTGAGCCGCCCCTGAAACTCGGACACTGATGGTTTGAATGACAATGGCTCCGACGTGCCAGCGGAACTTCGTTTTTGTAGATATGCCGTTATTCACGGCACCTTTCATCTAGCCGCACATGTGCTCTGCCCCCATCAAGTGGTCAAGTTTGATTGTTAGGCACGGTCGGCCTCTGGTCTATCGGGATGATGATTTCGGGCGCCGTTGGACGGTATCCCAGAGCGCTGTGCGGTCTGACAGTGTTGTAGTGACGGCGCCACCTTTCGATCAGTATCTGGGCCTCGCGCAGACTGTAGAAGACCTCACCGTTCAGCAACTCGCTCTTAGGTAGCAGATGCACCAAAACGCTTGTCGCAGTCGTCGCTTGAGAACATAGTGTGAACATACGTTACACTGCGAGGTGATCATGGCTCAGCACTTCCTGCTCTCGGCGGCTGCACGAACTCTTTCCTTGAAGACGATCTACTCCGAAGGTGAGGATGCAGCATATCGACGGTTCTGCCGCCTGCGGTGGCCGGAGACGGAGGGCGCGCCCGTGTGCCCGGCCTGCGGATGCCTCGATATTTATGACCTGACGACCCGCCGCCGCTTCAAATGCGCGGCATGCCATCGCCAGTTCAGCGTGACCTCCGGGACCATCTTTGCCTCGCGCAAACTGGCATTCGTCGACCTGCTCGGCGCGATCTGCCTGTTTGTGAACGCCTCGAAAGGCCTGTCGGCGGTGCAGCTCTCGCGGGATCTCGACGTGCAGCACAAGACGGCGTTCGTGCTCATGCACAAGCTGCGCGAGGCTATGGCGGCGGAGACGCGTGAGGCCCGTCTCGAGGGCGAGGTCGAACTCGATGGGGCCGCGTTCGGGGGCCACGTCCGACCAGCCAACCTGCGCGAGCGGCGGGTCGACCGGCGACGACTGGCCAATCACAGCGGCAAGCGGCGCGTGGTGATCGTCTTGCGTCAGCGCGGGGGCCGCACGTTGACGCGGACCTTCCTTCGGGAAGCCTTGGGCGTGGACTTCGCCCGAGAAAGGATCAAGCCCGGAAGCGTCGTCTCCGCCGACGAGATTGCCCATTGGGATCTGCTCGATTCCGATTTCGACATGCAACGGATCAACCATTCCGAGGCTTACAGCCGCGGCGGCGCGCATACCAACCTCGCCGAGAGCTACTTCTCGCGGCTCAGGCGCATGATCGGTGGTCAGCATCTCCGGGTCGAGGGGCGCTATCTCAACTCCTATGCCGCCCACGCTGCCTGGCTCGAGGATCATCGCGGCGAGAGCAACGGAACCTTGGCGGATCGCCTTATCGGAGGGGCGCTGGCTGCGCCGGTCAGCCGGGACTGGAAGGGCTACTGGCAACGACGCGCAGCGTAATTGCGTCACCAGCCGCCCAGACGCACATGCCCTGCCGCTTCTCCACCATACGCACGAGCTTGCGGCGCTTGGCGTGACGCAGCGCCTGGACGACCTTGAAGACCACCGAGTTCCGCAATGCGGTATCAGTGATCTCGAGATCGCGCTCGATCATCACCCGTTCGGCCAGTTCCCGCGTCGTCATCTCTGCACCAGCGCCGAGATGCTGAACGCAAATCTCGGCGATCTCGCCCTTCTTGAAGAACCCGTGGCTCACGATGTATCGCGCCCGCTGGCGCTCCGGTGCCGAGAACAGCTCGACGGTCGCGTTCACGTGGGCAAGGTCGTGCTTGGCATGCGCGATCTGGGCCTCGTAGGCCTTGATCTGCCCGAGAATCTCGGCGCGCTTTTGCTTCAATGTCTGGACAATCAGGGGCTCGCTCATGCCACCGATTGCACCCTAAACCGCCATCCCGGTCCATCCGACAATTTGGTGCATCTGCTACCTAAGACCGCAGCAACTCGTCCCGGAACCGGGCATTGAAGCTCTCGCAGTAGCCGTTCTCCCGTGGAGTTCCTGGTGAGATGAAGGTTGTCTTGGCACCCACGGCCGCGATCCAAGCGCGCACCTTTTTGGCGATAAATTCCGCGGCTGCCAATCCCTCGAAGTTCTTGGCTAACACGCCCATCTCGCTCTAACGCTTCCAACGGTTGTAAAGCGACTTCGCCGGACCATGTGCGTTAGGCGCATCACACCAGCGTAACCCATTTCTGTTAATGAAAATGATCCCGCTCAGAACCCGGCGACCATCAACCCGCAGCTGGCCGTGGCTCTTCGGAACATAAGGTCGAAGCCGCGCCATTTAATCGTAGGTCAGCCAGAAAAGATTTCTCATCCTGCCCTCATCAGTTCGGGAGCTTGAGTTATGCAGCCATCTTGACCTTAAGGCAATTGATGGGTCCTGAGCCTAGCTAGTGTTCGATTTCCGTTGGACCTGACCACCCCCGCTGCAGATGAACCGCCGCCAATTGAAAGCCCGAATTGGGCCAGGCGGCGGGGGATGGTATCGAACTGAATTCGTTTGGACGCGAAACCCGCATTCCGGACAAGTCCCACCCGCCGTTTCGTGCCGAAATGATTAATCGGAGCTAGAAACAGGATGTTATTTGCGAGTTGTAGGCTATGCTCGAGAAAGTCACGAAATCGGCTCCAGGGCGGGTTCGTGACGATCCAATCTACAGGAGTGGTCCAGTCGAAAAAATCATAGCCATCATTGATTTCACACCAGTGCCGGGTCACGTGCTGCGGCAGAGCGTCAAAGAATGCGCCATCTCCTCGCGCAGGTTCCAGCACCGCACCGGACATCTCGCCAGCGAAGGTTTTGATTATCTGGGAGGCGAGATCCGCCGGAGTGAAGACCAAATCGGCCTCTGCACCATTGCCCTCGGGCACCAGTCTTTTGCTTGGAGCGGCAAGGAGACTCATAATATGGACAACTCGCAGATAGCGTCGCAGCGTCTCGATGCGTCCTTTAAACCTCGTCTCAAGCGTCACCACAGTCTGTGGGCTTACCTGGAGTTTCGCGGCCATGTCCCGTTGAGACATTTGCCTAGCCTTACGCCGCGCCGCGAGGGCCCGCCCCGCCGCGCTCGCGTCGTGCTTTTGCGTCCAACTCCAGCGCAATCCGAGGGCAACTCGCAGCCGGCTTAATGACGAAACTGTGCCGGCCCCGCGCAGCACCGCTCGAACCGTTTCCCAGGCAAGGCCGCTGTCATGTGCCAAAGCATAGAGGGACGTCTGCTCAGGTTTGAACCCCGTCGGGAGAATGATCGAATGCATGCCGAATTTCTGGATCATTTGATCCAAGATTTCAATACACTGCTGTAAGGACGCAAACCTGCCTCGTCTGGATCCTTCGCAAGTGGCTGTTTCCTCGGCTGGGAATGTGTCGAAAAGCTTCAAGGCGCTTAGGAGTATCAATTTAGGCAAATACCAAGTGAGTGATAAAAACGGCCCGGAGCCGACCTCCGCAGTCAGTTGCGGCGCTGCAACGCAGCTTCACCAAACCGGTCATTCACGCATCACGCAGCATTTTTGAGGTCCGAGTGGCAGCAATGCGGGACAGCGAACGGCAGTGAGAGCAATTCTTCAGATTGTCTTTTGAGACAACGATCAGCCAAAAGAGCATTGTCCTGACAGGAGCCTTCAGAGAGGACCTTTCAAGGATTAAATGGGAAGAGAAGTGCTGGTCGTGACTTGCCGACACATCATGATACGTCACTCAACGCCCATGCTTGGAGTTCCATGGGCTCCAAGCGCTCCTGCTTTCTTGACTGTCCGTCGTGCACGGTCAGTCGACAGGCTCAAAGTCCCCTGGCTTCCAACTCTTGTCGAACCAGGGTTCGAGTGGGCCGTAGAGCCGGAAGAGAACGTTGAAGCCCTTGCCCGGCACGGTCTGGACCCAATTCGCCTCCTGTCCCTCAGGCGCGGTCGGGCCGAAGTAGACTGTTGCGGAACCGTCGGCGTCAACCTTCAGCGTCCCTGCTCGTGCTGTCGACGCCCGCCAGCTTCTGGTCGGTCTCCAGAAGCGAGCGGGTCTGGTTGTCGTAGACGACGAAGGACCAGAACTCCTTGGCCGGGACAGGGCCCGGAAGCGTGATCTTGTAGGTCTTGCCGCCGTCGAGGATTGCGCCGGTCACGTCGCGGAAAGTGCCCGCATAGGCCGAGCCCGAGCCGGGCTTGGCCATCGCCATCGCGGGCGTGATGCCGGTGGCGTAGTAGAAGAACATCGTCCGGGCATCGAGCAGGCGTTCGGCGCCGTCGAGGAACTCGTAGCTGCCGCCGACGAAGGGTGCGAACCACTTGCGGTCGGGATAGAAGTAGGCCTCTGGGTCACGGGGCGCGAAGAGCAACGTCCGGGCGGTGGCGTTGCCAACGGCCACGGCTTCGGTCAGGATCGCCTTCATCCGGTCGTCCGGCGCGAAGGCCTCACCCTTGCGGATGCCGATGGAGGCGAAGAGGCCAACGGTGTCGGGATCCACCCAGTCGGCAGGTTCCGCCTGCACGACCTGGTTCAGCTCCTCGAAGAAGCTGAAGTCGTTGGCGCTGATCGTGTTGAACCGCAGGCCCGAGGTGTTGACGAAGTCGACCTGCGGCGGCGTCGCCGCTTTCCGTGGTGGCGTGGAGCGGGTGGATGTTCGTGCCCGCTTTCACGTGATCGACCGCGGCCTTGATGTCGCCGTCCCTCACGAAGGCGCGGAAGAAGAATGAGCAGCGTGTTCGTCGTGGGGCTTCTCGACGAAGTAGCCCTCGGCGGGCATCGTCGCCGGTGTAGCCCGGGGGCACGAAGAGGTAGCTGCCACCCTTGCCGGCGTCCGGCCCGGTCAGACCCACGTCATTCACCCAGCGGAAGTTCGCGTCGTCCACCGGGCCGAGGACGCCCGAGGGCACGGTCAGGACCATCGGACCGGCGGTTAGGTCGAGGCAGGCGAAGCCGTAGACGGTGGTGGTGTTGGGCGTGAGGAAGAGCGAGCGCGCATCCATCAGGTCCTCGGTCAGGCCGATGCCCTGGTTGGCCTTGACGCCCACGCTGTCGAACCCGTTGCAGGCGGCGCGGACGGAGGTAGCGGAGATGCCGGTGAGAAAGGCCTGGACGCCGCGCATGAAGTCAAGATTGTCGTAGATCGTCTTGGCCGTCGCTTCGTCGGGCGCCCCGTTGCGGAAGGTCAGCGTCCCGATACGGGTGTCGACGCTGTCCGGCGTTGTGATCTTGGCAGGAATATCGGCCGAGTAGGTCGGGGTGCCTTGTGCAATCGATTGGCTCCCAGCGATGACTCCCAGGCCAAGCAACCCGGCACGCAGAATAAACCGTTTCATAAGAGGTCCCCTTGATGAAGCAATGGTTCGTAGAGATAGCAAAAACCGAGCATGCTCCCGTCATTGACTTGTTTTGAGATATTTTGACATCAATACTCTATCGCTGTGAATGCCGCTTCTCTTTCGAGGACAAAACTTCATTGTCGATGTCATGCGCCGCATAACGACGCAGCGGATCGGACCGCTTGTCGAACTACCGGGTCTCCTGCGCGACCTTGCAGTGGATGTGGACGCGGTCTTCGAAGGCAGCGGGGTCACCCCCGGATCGCTGTCACCGGACCTGCGCCTTTCCTTCCCCGACCTCCTGGACGTCCTCAATCGCGCGGCAAGGATCTCTGGCTGTCCTCACATCGGCCTTCTGCTTGGGCTCCGTTTCGACTTGGTCAGACATCATGGTCTCATCGGTGAGCTGATGCATTCGGCACCGACACTCAAACAGGCATTGGTCGACTGCGTGACTTGGCAGCCAGGGTATTCGAGCGGCGCGATCGTGTATCTGAACCAGCTGGGCGACGACTATGACTTCGGATATGGGACCTACGATGTAGCTTCGCCGGGAACGCGGGTGCTCTACGATACGATCGTCTGCATCGGCATACGCATGGTTCAAGAGCTCACGAATAGAACCGCCGCACCGATCGAGGTTCATTTCTCCCACAGCGCGGATGATGACAGGGCGATCTACGGCAAACTGTTGAGGTTGCCGTCGCGATTCAACCAACCCCGCACTGGGGTAATCGTGGAAGCCACCGCGATGGGGATCGAGCCACCACGAGCCGATCCGGTCGAGCGGCAGCGCCTGCTCGCGATCATTAAAGACGCGGTATTGATGGCCACACCGGATCTCGCGGCCAAGGTGAGCCACGCGATCCGGCAAAAACTTCACTACGACGGCCCCACGATGCCGTCCGTCGCCAAAGAACTGGGCCTACACCCAAGAACTCTGCGGCGCAGGCTGGCAGAGGAGGGAGAGACGTTTGAACGCCTGCGCAACAGCGTTCGATACGCCGTGGCGCGCGAATTGCTTGAACTGACCGACATCCCTGTGGCGGAAGTGGGGGGCTTCCTCGGGTTCGAAACCCCTGGAGTCTTCAGCAGGGCGTTTCGACGATGGAGTGGGACGTCGCCATCAAATTGGCGACGGGAGAGGCGAACGAGTGGTCCGCCATTCTGACGACCGTTAGCCGGCGGAGTCTCACTGTTGGGTCGGCGGGGTGCCAAGGCTCCAGAACATATTTCACGGTTGAACCGCGTCTGGGGCTGACCAGGCCCTTCATTGGCCAATCGCATGGGGGTTTTGTACGCTTCGTGCGGCATGGGATTGGATTGTGACCGAGCGAAGTTCGCGGATTTGCGGGGCCAAGACGCCCTTCACCGACGTCGTTTCAACGCCCGAGAACAGGGCGGCAGGCCGCAGCGGAGCTGGAAGGCGCGGCGAAGGCTTGTTGCGACGCATAGCCGACGCTCGCCGCGATCTTTTCGACCGTCTCTCCCGAATGGAGCAGGGTTTCCGCAGCACTGACGAGACGCCATGCCCGCAGGTAGGCACCGGGCTGCCGCCCCATCGCCAGACCGAGCCGATCGACGAAGCTCGACCGTGACATGCCCGCGAGTCGAGTGATCCGTAGCATTGCTTTGTGGAGCACGATCTAACGAGCGGCGGTTTGTCCTCCAAAGCGAAGCGGTAGTCGCCAGTCTGCAGTATCATTCAGAACATTATGCCCGGAATTGGGGGGCACTGCACTCGAGCCCGGCCGGGAGGCCTTGAGTGAAAATGAGACTTCTGACCGGACGATACGCGAATTCCTTCTCATCCGAGCCTGACGGAGACTACAGATATGCCCGGAACAATCACTCGAAGCGCCGCTGCTGCTGTCGCAGCCGTGTTCTTGACGACCTCGGCAGTGGCCCAGGCCGCGCCGACGACCGACGAGATCAAGAACATCACAGAAGAGGCCATAATCTACGGCCTGCCGATGTCGATGTACTACAAGATCATGTATCAATACGCGATTGACGAACAGTCAGGTCAATACAAGGCACCGTTCAATACGATTGCCAACGAAGCCAGCGTGTACACGCCCGCCGACACCGCGGTCATCACGCCAAACAGCGACACACCTTATTCATTCATCTTCTTCGATCTGCGCGCCGAGCCTGTGGTCCTGTGCGTCCCGGAGATCGAGAAGGACCGCTATTACTCGGTCATGCTGACGTCCCTTTACACCTTCAATTTCGGCTATATCGGCAGCCGCGCCACCGGCAACGACGGCGGCTGCTACGCTGTCGCCGGCCCGAGCTGGACGGGCGACACGCCCGAAGGTGTCGCCAAGGTCTTCACCTCGGAGACAGAGTTCGCGCTTGCCACCTACCGGACCCAGCTCTTTAACGCAGCCGATATCGACAACGTGAAGGCGATCCAGGCGAAGTATGAAGTTAAGCCGTTGTCCGCCTTCCTTGGCGAGCCGACCCCGGCGCAACCGGCGGCGATCGATTGGCCGACGATCGACGCGACGACCGAGAAGAAGGATGTGCTGAGCTATCTGCCCTTCCTTCTTCAGTTCGCCCCCGCGACCGGCCCGGCAGTCGTTGAAGAACCACTTCGCGCGAAATTCGCCACGATCGGCATCGAGGCCGGCAAAGCGTTCCCGACGGTTGCGCTGAGCGATACCGACAAGGCGGCGATGGCCGAGGCCGGCACGGCGGCCGAAGAGGCAATAAAGGCCAAGATCGAAAAGATGGGCAAGCTGGACAACGGCTGGGTCATCGTGACCTCCGGCGTCGGGGACCGGGATGTATATGCCGGCGACTGGCCGCAGCGCGCCGCGGTCGCAGTGGCCGGCATTCTGGCCAACGACCCGGCCGAAGCAACTTACCCATTCACTCGGAACGACGGCGACGGCCAGCAGCTCGACGGCAGCAAGGCGAACTACACGCTCACCTTCCCGAAGGACGCCTTTCCGCCGGTCAACGCATTCTGGTCGGTGACCATGTATGACGGCAAGACGCAGCTGCTCATCGAGAACCCGATCGATCGATACCTGATCAACTCGCCGATGCTGCCGGACCTGAAACCAAACGCCGACGGGTCGCTGACCCTCTACATCCAGAAGGATGAGCCCACCGACCCGGATCAGAAGGCAAACTGGCTGCCGGCGCCGGATGGACCGATCTACATGGTCATGCGCCTCTACTGGCCCAAGGAGGAAGTGCTGAGCGGTTCGTGGTCACCGCCGGCGATCAAGCGCACCGAGTAGCAAACGATAGGAGGCCGGCGACCGATAAACGCCAGCAAGATATCTATCGTCCCAGGGTCTGAAGATGATGCGGGGAGAGCGTCGTTAGGTTTCAGGTGATACGCGTCTGCAGCCTGCCGAACAGCGGAAGCGCAAATGCAAGGACGTATTTGGAATGAAAAACAAGACGCAAAGTTATATGGCACGCCTGACCGGCGCCGCAATGGCCACTACGATGGTCATGGCGGCGGGACAGGCCACGGCGCAGGATTACCAGAACAGCGTAACGCTTTACGGTCTCATACCTTGGGTCGACACGGAGGTGACGGGCAGCGGTGGCAACTCCGCCAATTCATCCGCGACGCCCGGTGACATCATCGATGCGCTCGATTTCACCGTCATGCTCGCAGGTGAGAGCCGCTTTGGAAAGTTCAGCTTTCTCTACGATGCCCTCTACACCGATCTGAGCGAGAAGGGCACACTCGGCGGGCCATTCGCCGGAGCGGCCAAGGTCGATGTCGAAATGCTGCTTGCGACAGCCGCCCTTGGCTATGTGCTGCATGAGGAAAACGGCACGCTGCTGCAGGGCTATGGCGGCGTCAGACTGGTCGATGTCTCGACGGATGTCAGGCTCGCTGGCGGTGGCCCCGTCGGGGCTGGGTTCGACGCCAAGGTAGATGAAACCTGGTTTGATCCGATGATCGGTCTGCGCGGGCGTATGGCGCTCAGCGAAAAGGTTTCCTTGGGCGGGTTCGCCAGCATCGGCGGTTTCGGTGTCGGGTCGGACCTGTCCTTCGATATCTTCGGTGGCGTGGAATATGCGTTCAGTGAGCGGTTCAGCGCCAATGCCGGGTTTCGCTACATGTCTTTTGATTATGGCGGCTACAACGCCGACTTCGACCTTGAAATGTACGGACCGGTATTCGGCATTACCATGCGGTTTTGAAGAAGGTGAAGACCATGAAAATAGCGTCTGACAATGAGGTTGCGCCAGTGCAATCACCTTCCTGTGTCCGAAAAGATGAGTGCAACTCACTGACCCGACGCAACATCACCACAGCTCTGGGCTGGAGATTGCCAGTGCCAGCCTACTTAACGAACCTCAGAATTGAACAGCTTCTTATACATCGAAGCCCAAATCCCTGGAGAAGATACATGAATATCATTTCGAAATCCCTCGCCGTTTTTTTGCTTGGCGCGGCCACGCCCGCGCTTGCAGCGGATCAGGACGTGCTGCCCCTGAACAGCGACAAGATCGCCCAGTATCGCAACGTTGGTGATTGGGTCGTCCATGAGAACCGCACTCGGGGCTCGTGCTTCATTTCGCGCTCGGATGACGCGGGCCATCTGGTCCAGATCGGTCTGACAAAGGACAGCGACTACGGCTATATCGGCATTTTCCAGAAAGGCATCGAGCTGGAAGAAGGCACGAATGCTGTCGCGATCCTGGTCAACGGAAACCTCTATGTCGGCGAGTCCAAGGCCGTCGTGCATGGCGCGTCGGACGATTATCAAGGCGGCTACGTGATTGCGAGCGACGAAAACAAGAAGCAGTTGCGCCTTGATCTCGAGAAGCAAAAGGAAATGATCGTCTTCCCCGACAAGCCCTTCACGGTATCGGTCAATCTCGATCACGTGCGCAACGCGATCTATGAGGCGCGCGAATGCACCACGAAACTTCAGGGGTCCTGATCGGCCACTCCTGGTGCCAAAACAGTGATCGTGCCTGCAATGCGGGCACGACTTCTCAGTGCAGGATCAAGCAAATGAAACCGAAGAGAGTGCTGCGAGAACCGCTGCTGCATTTTGTGGTGCTGGGCAGCCTGATCTTTGGCTTCCTGGCTGACGCAGAGGGGCCTGACGCTGCCGTCTTCGAAAGTCGGATTGTCATCTCAAGCGCCGACGTCGATCGTCTGGCGCTGGCGTGGACCCAAAGATGGCAACGGCCACCGACCGAAGATGAATTGGACAGCATGATCAGCGAAGCCGTCCGCGAACGGGTGCTGTATCGCGAGGCCTTAGCTCTTGGACTGGACCGCGACGACGTCGTGATTCGCCGCCACCTCAGGCAGAAATATGAGTTCGTGACACAGGATCTTGCTTATGACACAGATCCCGATGACGCTACGCTGCGCGCATATTATTCCGCCCATTCCGACCGATACACAAAGGCAGCAAGACTGTCGTTTAGTCATATTCTGTTCAGCCCGGACCGGCGTGGCGAGACAGCCTTGACCGATGCAAAGGTAGCGCTTCAATTCTTGCAAACGGCAGCTGGGCCGACGCGCGCAGACCTGCCTGGTGACCCAACATCCCTGCCTGCAGACTTCGAAGGAGTAAGCGATCGCGAAGTTGAGGCGATGTTCGGTCCAGACTTCGTAGCCGCCCTTTCGGGACCGCAACAAGGAAGGTGGATTGGCCCTATCCCATCGGGATACGGCCTGCATCTTGTCTGGCTTTCCGAAAAGGTACCCGGGGAACGTCTCGCGTTCAAAGAGGTCCGCCAACGCGTTAAGGACGACTGGGTGTATGACCAGCGCGTGAGCGCAAACGAAGCCGTCTATCGTAAACTTCTGGAACGGTACGAGGTGGTGGTTGAACCCACAGCCGCAGCCACCGCGACAGAAGGGGGCGGATCATGATCCGCTGGTTGGTTTCTTCACTTTTCACGGTGTTGTGGATGTGCCAGCCGCTTACGGCCCATGAATCGCGTCCAGCCTACCTCGACATCCGTGAATTCAGCGCGGGTCAGTTTGACGTTGTATGGAAGCGCCCGATGCGCGGAGAATACGTTATTGGGTTCACCATCGGCTGGCCGGAAGACTGCACGCCTACGCGCGAAACGGAGAGCCAGGTTCCCGGAGCGTCCGTAACACGGATGCGATTGGATTGTGGCGGGTCTAGTCTGATCGGCCAGCAGCTTTCCATTGAACGGCTGCCCGAAACTAGCGCCGAAGTGTTGGTCCGGATCGAGTTTCTCGACGGGAACACCCAGACCGAAATTTTGCGACCGGCCACTGCCACGATGTCAATTGAAGGCCCGCGAGGTGCGCTGGCTATAGCGACAGAGTATGCAATTCTCGGATTTGACCACATCCTTGCTGGTATTGACCATCTGCTGTTCGTGCTCTGCCTGACGCTGATAATTGAACGCGGCTGGAAGCTGGTGAAAACCATTACTGCGTTCACCGTCGCGCATAGCATCACGCTTGCCCTTTCCACCTTCGGCGTCCTGCAGGTGTCACAAACTCCGGTTGAGGCCGTGATCGTCCTCAGCATCGTCTTTCTCGCCCGCGAAATGCTTTTGTTACATCAGGGCACGCCTGGGCTGACGTCGCGTGCGCCGTGGCTCGTGGCGTTCGTGTTCGGGCTGTTGCATGGGCTAGGGTTCGCGGGGGCGCTGCGTGAGATCGGTCTGCCATCCGGGGATATTCCGTTGGCACTGCTGGCGTTCAACATCGGCGTGGAAGCAGGACAACTTAGCTTTGTGGTCATCATTGTGGCGCTGCTGGCCTTTACGCGGCGCATCTTTACCAAAGGTTTTCCAGACTGGGTCGGGCAACTTCCGGCCTATGCCATCGGTACTGTCGCCATGTTCTGGACCTTGGAGCGCGTTCTGACTGCCTAAATATACCTTTTATTACTAAACTTTGGAGGCAACAATGACACTCAAGACACCAGAAAAGGCTTTACTGTTTGCGGTCTGTTTCGGACTCACTGCGACGCCATCGTTTGCGCAAACGGGAGTAGCCGACGTTCACGGCCATGATCCCTCTGGGCTACAGGTCCTCAACGAAACCCCGCCCTATTCACCAAACGCAGGGCGCAATTTCCCCGACCGGCCCTTGTTTGGGGAAACACACCTGCACACGACGCTTTCTTTTGACGCTGGGACCTTTGGAGCCATTCTCGGGCCGCGTGACGCTTATCGATACGCCAAAGGCCAGGAAATCAAGTCGAACACCGGCCAACCAGTCCGGATTGATCGTCCGCTGGATTTCACAGTGGTCACCGATCATTCGGACAACATGGGTTTTTTCAGCGAGTTCGCCGCAGGTAATCCCGACATCCTTGCCAATCCACAGGCGAAAGGCTGGTACGATCTGATGCAAAACGGCAAGGGAGCAGAAGCAGCCATCCAGATCATCACTGCGTTCTCGAATGGCACCTTCCCAGTCGAAATAATGTCGCAACCCGGCACGAAGCTGTATCGGGACACTTGGAAAGATATCATCGCGGCCGCCGAGGAGGCGAATGAGCCAGGGAAATTCAGCGCAATAATCGGCTACGAATGGACCTCGCAGGTTGGCAAAGGGGACAATTTGCACCGCAATGTGATTTATCGCGATGGTGGTGACCTTGCTGTTCAGATGGATCCGATGGTTACTTTGAAACCACATGGCAGCCAGGACCCGGTCGATCTTTGGAAGTGGATGGGGGCCTACGAAGAAAAAACCGGTGGCGACGTTCTGGCGATCGCGCACAACGGCAACTTGTCCAACGGCCTGATGTTCCCAACCATCGAGCAGTTCGGCAAGCCGGTGGATGCTAAGTATGTGGCCGAGCGCGCGAAGTGGGAGAGACTCTATGAAGTTACCCAGACCAAGGGCACCAGCGAGGCGCATCCGAACTTGTCACCAAACGATGAGTTTGCCGATTTCGAGATATGGGACAAGGGCAACCTTACCATGACGGTGGCAAAGGCCCCCGAAATGCTCGAGTTTGAATATGCGCGCTCTGCCCTTCTGAACGGGATGAAGCTGGAAACCCAGCTTGGCACAAACCCCTATAAGTTCGGCATGGTCGGATCGACCGATACCCATCTCGGTTTTTCGTCATTCGATGAGGACAACTTTTTTGGTAAAACGGTTTCGCAGGAACCCGGGCCAGAGCGGATCGCCAAGCCTTTCGTCAAGACAGAAATTGGCGCGATTATGGAGTGGGAAGTCGGGGCCTCTGGGGTTGCCGTCGTCTGGGCGACCGAGAATACCCGTGCGTCCATCTTCGACGCGATGGAGCGGAAAGAAACTTACGCGACCAGCGGCCCTCGCATCACAGTGCGGTTCTTCGGCGGGTGGGATTTCGTCGCCGAGGATGCCGACACGCGCCGCCCGGCGCAGGCTGGCTATTCCAAGGGCGTTCCGATGGGCGGCGATCTGGTGAACGCACCCGAAGGCAAGGCGCCGAGTTTTCTCGTCGCCGCTCTGAAAGACCCAATCGGGGCCAACCTCGACCGGGTTCAGATCGTCAAAGGCTGGATCGATACGGCGGGCAACTCTCAGGAAAAGGTCTATGACGTGGCTTGGGGCGATGCGGATCGCCGGCAAGTCGGTTCAGATGGAAAGGTGCCCTCGGTCGGTTCGACCGTCAACGTGGCAGATGCAAGCTATAACAACACGATCGGCGATCCGGAACTGATCACTGTTTGGTCGGACCCAGACTTCGACCCGGCGCTGAAGGCTTTTTACTACGCGCGTGTCATTGAAATCCCGACCCCGCGTTGGACAGCCCATGATGCGAAATACTACGGAGTGACCGCCGCTTCAGACGTGCAGATGACCATCACTGATCGCGCTTATACCTCGCCGATCTGGTACACTCCGACTGAATGAACTCACGGGCCCTATTCGCCCTCGTCGAGCCCTGCGCGCCAGACAAACTTGGCGCGCAAGGAATTTTTATGAACTCATAAGAGTCGGCAACAAAGATTATAGCATTCTGCTTCAAGCATTTTGCGTAAAATTTGGTTTATTCAGGATTAGTTGAATTAGCTCTCCTCGGCCTTTCGGCGGGGCAGAAAAGAGTGGAATTTAAGTATGGACTGATGTCAGCTTCAGCTGATCAAACCATGAGATTTAGTAGTTGCAGCGAAAGACTGCTTCCCGCCTAGACTGTTGAAAACAGTCGGCGTGCCACGAAAAAGAAGCAAGTCTGGAGAACATCCTCCCGCGAAAGCTCCGTTTCGCAAGCATATTTTGCCCGACGTCGAGTTTAGGGAACGCTGTTCCAAAATTTTGAGGCAAATTGCAGGTTCCAGAGTTTTTCATCACAATGCACCCTTTTTGAGACGCACCTAGTTGGGCGACGTAAGGCGATCAAATTGACGTTCATCACCCTGCGTCAGATCCAAACCGCTCTTCCAATCCTCCACATTCCCGAACAAGGCTCGCAGCAGAGACACGGGTTATGGCTTCTACCCGATCCAGAGATAGATTGCGGCCGCTGCTCTTGAGACCATATGACCGTTGGGTTCGGTTAGTTTGGTGGCCGAGGGCGCTGGCGATCATCTCGGGATCGAACCGGTCTGAGTTCTTCATGTCCGCGGCCATCGCATGGCGGAACACATAAGGTGTCAGGTTATGCCGAAGGCTGGGAAACGCCACTTTGCCCAATCGGGTCACAAGTTTCCCGAGGCTGACCGAAACCCGGCGATGCCTTTCCGACGCCGGCAGCTGAATTCCATTCGCGGCCTTGGCCGGGCTCGACACGGTAAGGTGCAGATTGCCTTTCTCCTGAAGCGTCTCTCGAAGCCATCTCGCCTCAGGGGGCTCGCATGCGATCTCAATCTCACGGACCGATTGCCCCTTGGCTGGCAGGGCCTCATGAAGCTGAGGGATGCACTTGGCGCCTTTGACGCGAAAGAGCAGTCGATCCGCGCCTTCCGATTCAACAAGTCGAATAACGACGCCATAGTCCTCTGCGAACTCTGCTGGCCTTACACCAGTGAGCATCATGGTAGCCAAGATTGCCTGCCGCTGAGGGTCCAGATGCCGGTCTTTCAGGATGGCGTATGTCCACAAATGGGTGCGCCAATCATAATTGGGAAAAGCGTCACGCTTCCGGCGTTCGTGATGGCCGAGCGCCGATAAAGTTGACTGAGCCGACCGATCCCGACGGCGCCTGGTGTCTGGCGCGATCTTGTCCTCTCGCTTTCGGGTTCTGGCTCGGTTGTGAAACGGATCCGGAGGCACTTCGACAAGGAAGCGAACCGCAGAGACCAACTGAGCTCTCTCCACCGCCGAAAGCGGCCGGACCGCGTCCTTCATCTGCTGCTTGACCGAGTGGGACAGAAACGGACGCAGGCTGCAGAGACACTCCTGCTGCCCTTCTTTGTTCTCGATCCGGTTCAAGATCTCCCGCCAGTAAATTGGCATCAGTTCCAGAACGTCGCGGGCGGCAAGGCGAACCAGCGCGGAGCGATCGGCTTGTCTGGCATTGGAGGTGGCCCAATCGTCAACTTCAAGGCGCGCCAGAAAGCCCTTGAAGGGATCTCCTCGGGGATGGGCGCGCGCGAGAGCAGCTCCCCGGCGTTCGTATTTTTGCCAGGTTCCGCTTTCAATCAGATCTTCGATGCTGAACGCGGCATTCGAATGGGACGCAAGTTTGAAGGCATGGATGCTCATTTGAACGGAGATGGGGGCATCCTCATGACCGTGTGGACTACCTTTGCGGTTCATTGGGATGAGGTCTCCCGCATGGGGCGGTTGGAGGTCAGTAAGTGTCATTGAAATGGTCTCATGGTTGAAAAATTAGGTTGAAGTCTTCGGGATCCCCTTCGAGTGATGGCAGAACCAGCTTCTCGTGGTTGCGAAACTCGATTGTCGAGCGGGGGCGTAGTGATCACCCCGAGCTCGGGAGTGAGTATGGCTAAATCTAATCGCCGAGAGAGGTGCGGCGGACTTCCAAAAGACAGACAACGCGTCTCTCTCCATCCGCCCCGACGCAGGGCAGAACGCTGACGCACAGGACGGCAACACGAAGATCCAGACGGCCAATCAATCGAAGAGCCGAGCGGGTTCCCGGTTGGACCGTCAGGTCGAAGGCGCGGCACTGGAATAGCGGGTGCAACCCGGTCAACCGACCTCGGTAGCGCCACACTGTGTCGCCGGCAGGTGTTGGGTCCGCCTCACGTTTGATGGTGATATTTAACCGACGATTGTAACCATCCAAGATGAGATCGCAGGTCCACGAGAAATGCCTCCGCATCGGCACTGCCTCGAAGACGCCTGCATATGTCGGTCTTTGCAATCCCGCGAGCGCGAGACGTGCGATTTGGTCCTTTGTGTTATCCCGATCTTTCTGGCCAAGATTGGTGTAGTCTGTGTCAAGCATCGCTTCATTCTCCTTCAGGTCGTGAGGAGACGTGAGCGGCAAGCATTTAAGCAGCGTAAACGCGTTCTTATGGAACCACGCTCGAATAATGCTGCGTCCGAAGAGTTAAAAGCTAACAGATCTATCGACCACTCACGCCGCCTGAGACTGTTGGCGGCTGTTGCAATGTCATCTGGCCAGGCGCTTCCGACCCCGGTGGCGTTCAAGTGCCAGCCGCAATCTATCGTCGCCTGAAGATGCGTTGGCGGCACTCCCCCGGTGCACTGAGGCCGAACAACACGTCGACCTGGGGCTAGGGCCTCTGGACCTTTGCAAAGTCAGCAGATAGCTTTTGAGAGGCTACCATAGTCAGCGTCCACAAGCTCTCACACGAAACCTGAGCGATGTCGTGCGCAGAAACAACTTGGCCGTTTTGTTGGTGGATCGGTTGGTAGATGCAAGTAACGCATTTTTCCGTAACCATCTGCTCCAGGCAAAGAAAATCCCGTTGACACTACTCCCGCCGGAGGCGGCCCCGAAGAGTTCGTGAACTTCCCCGCTCTAGCGGCCCACCATTCCGACGATGTCATATGTCTTGCGCAGGATCGGCGCGGCAATTTCGCGCGCGCGGTCCGAGCCGCGGCAGAGGATCGCGTCGATTTCGGCGGTGTCCTGCATCAGCCGGCCCATTTCCTCGGAAATGGGCGCCATGCGCGCGACGGCCAGATCGGCCAGCAGCGGCTTGAATTCGGAAAACGGCCGCCCGCCCATTTCCGACATCACCGCCTCGGCGCTCATGTCCGCCAGCCCGGCATAGATGTTCACGAGGTTGCGCGCCTCGGGCCGCCCGTCCAGGCCGGCCAGATCCGATGGCAGAGGTTCTGGGTCGGTCTTGGCCTTGCGGATCTTTTTCGAGATCGTGTCGGCGTCGTCGGTCATGTTGATGCGGCTCATGTCCGAGGGATCGGATTTCGACATCTTCTTGGACCCGTCGCGCAGGCTCATCACCCGCGTGCCGGCGCCCTTGATCACCGGCTCGGGCAGGGGAAAGAATTCGGTGTCATAGTCATGGTTGAACTTGGCCGCGATGTCGCGGGTCAGCTCCAGATGCTGCTTCTGGTCCTCGCCCACCGGCACGTGCGTCGCGTGATAGACCAGAATGTCGGCCGCCATCAGCGCGGGGTAGCCGAACAGGCCCAGCGAGGCGTTCTCGGCGTTCTTGCCCGCCTTGTCCTTGAACTGCGTCATGCGTTTCATCCAGCCCATGCGCGCGACGCAGTTGAAGATCCACGCCATCTGCGTGTGTTCGGGCACCTGGCTTTGGTTGAAGAGGATGGATTTCTCGGGATCGAGGCCCGAGGCGATGAAGCCCGCCGTCAGCTCGCGCGTGGCATGGCGCAGGCGCGCGGGTTCCTGCCAGACGGTGATCGCGTGCAGATCGACCATGCAATAAAGCGACTGAACGCCCAGGTCCTGCGCGTCGGCGAACCGTTTCAGCGCGCCCAGATAGTTGCCCAGATGCAGATCGCCCGAGGGCTGGATGCCCGAGAACACCCGTGGGGTGAAGGCCGCATCGCTCATCGCTCAACTCCGTCTGGATTTCCGTGCCCGCCTCGCTTACCCATGCGTCCATGCCCCGTCAAGCAAAGGCCAGATCCGCCCCATGAGCCATCCGGACGACTCCAGCCCGTTCAACCCCCTGCCGCCCGTCGTGGTGCTGCTTTTCCTCGCCGTCGTGATTCCCGAACTGGCGTTCTTTCTGGGCGCCAAGGGTATGATTGGCGGGCCGGCGGCCGTGGGATGGCGGCAGGCGATGATCCAGGACTACGGCTTCAGCGGGGACGTGCTGCGCTGGATGATCGGCAACGGGATCTATCCGCCCGAGCATCTGCTGCGGTTTGTCACCTATCCTTTCCTGCATGGCAGCTTCACCGAGATGCTGTTCGCCGCCGCGCTGCTGCTGGCGATGGGCAAGTTCGTGGGCGAGGTGTTCCGCCCGCTCGCCACGCTGGCTGCGTTCTTCATCCCGGCGATCTGCGGCGCGCTGGTCTATGGCCTTGTCGCGCGGGACAACCCGTGGCTTTATGGCGCGTTCCCCGGCATCTACGGCCTGATCGGCGCGTTCACCTATCTGCTCTGGCTGCAGCTGGGCCGGACGGGGGGCGGCCGGGCGCGCGCCTTTGTCCTGATCGGGTTCCTGATGGGGGCGCAGCTTCTTTTCAGCCTGCTTTTCGGCGGCACGCTGCGCTGGGTCGCGGACGGGACCGGGTTCCTTGCCGGCTTCGCCGCGTCCTTCGTCCTGCGGCCCGGCGGGTGGTCGAGGCTGCGCGCGAAACTGCTTCAGCGTTGACGCCGCAGGGCCGCTTTCAGCTCGGTCTTGTCAAAGGCGCCGAAGAGGCGCCCGGAGTAGTAGTAAACAACCGCGCCCAGCAAGATCAGCAGCAGCAGCGCCAGCCAGCGCCAGCCGTCGATGCCGAAGAAGGGCGAAAGCGTCAGCATCAGACCGTATAGCACCACGCCCATCACCGCCGCGGCCGCGCAGATCCGCCACAGGCGGCTGCGAAAGCGGTCGTCGAACCGCGCCACCTCGCCGAAGGGCCGCACGCCGCGCGCCAGAAGCCACACCATCGCCCAGCCCGCGACGGTCGTGCCCAGCGCCGCCGCGATCCAGCCGATGGCGGGCGCAAGGCCGATGGCAAGCGCGGCGTTCACCACCAGCGACACCAGCGCGTAGTAGAACGGCCGCCTGGTATCCTCGCGCGCGAAGTAGAGCGGTTGCAGCACCTTTTGCAGCACGAAGGCTGGCAGGCCCAGCCCGTAGATCGCCACCGCCAGCGCCGTCGCGGCCGTGTCGTCGACGGTGAAGTTGCCGCGCTGGAACAGCACGGTGATCAGCGGGATCGGTATCACCATCAGCGCCACCGCCGAGGGAAGCGTCAGCGCCAGCGACACCTCGCCCGCGCGGCTGAGCGCCATGCGCGCGCCGGTGCCATCGTCGGCCCGCAAGCGGCGCGACAGGTCCGGCAGCAGCACGATCCCGACGGCGATGCCCACCACGCCCAGCGGCAACTGATAAAGGCGGTCGGCGGCATAAAGCCAACTGACCGCGCTTTCGAAATTCGACGCCACCTGCTGTCCCACCAGGAGGTTGATCTGCATGACGCCGCCCGCCAGCGCGGCGGGCACGGCGACGCGCACCAGCTGCCGCATCGCGGGCGTCCAGCGGGGCCGCGCCGGGCGCACCCGGTGCCCGGCGCGTTGCGCCGCGATCCAGACCATCGCCAGTTGCGCCACACCGGCGAAGGGGATCGACCAGACCAGCGCGGCGTGCACGCTGCCCCCGGTGGCGACCGCCACCGCCATCGCGCCGCAGAGCATGATGTTCAGCAGAACCGGCGCCGCCGCCGCGGCGACGAACCGCCCGCCGGAATTCAGCACGCCGGACAGAAGCGCCGCCAGCGAGATGAAGAAGATGTAGGGAAAGACGACGCGCCCGAACTCGACCGTCAGATCGAATCGTGCGTCTCCGGCAAACCCCTCGGCCGTGACCCAGACCAGCGCCGGCATGAAGATCATCGCCAGCGCCACAACGATCAGCAGCACCAGAGCGAGCCCGCTGAGCGCCAGCGACGCGAAGCCGTCGGAATCCTCGCCCCCTTCCAGCCGTTTCGAGAACATCGGCACGAAGGCCGCGTTGAACGCGCCCTCGGCGAAGAAGCGGCGGAACATGTTGGGCAGGCGGAAGGCGGCGACGAAAGCATCCATCACCGGCCCCGGCCCGATCAGACCCGCGATCATCACGTCGCGCACGAAGCCCAGAACGCGGCTGAGCATGGTCCAGACGCCGACGGTAAAGACGCCGGTGATCAGGCGGACAGGGCGGGGCGCGGCGGGGCGGACGGTGTTTCCGGCGCTCACTCGATGGCCCTTTGCGTGCCTTCGGCAATGGCTGCGCGCAGCTTGGCTTCCAGCGCGTTCTTCTTGGCTTCCGAGTAGAATTTCAAACCGAACATGTCCTTGACATAGAATGTATCGACCACCTGCTCGCCGAAGGTCGCGATGACCGCGCTGGCGATATAGACGTTGTTCGCCGCAAGCGTGCGGGTCAGGTCATACAGCAGGCCGGGCCGGTCGCGGGTGTCGACTTCGATGATCGTATAGATCTCGGATCCTTCGTTGTCGAACGTGATATGCGTCGGCACGCGGAAGGCGCGGGCGCGCTTCTTGATCTTGTCGCGCGATTTCATCGCGTCCTGCGCCACCACCTCGCCGTGGAGCGTTTTCAGGATGGTGCGGCGCAGGCGGGGCAGACGCTCGTCGGCGAAAGGGTGGCCGTCGGGATCCTGTATCCAGAAGACGGCGGTGGCGAAGCCATCCTTGGACGTATAGGTGCGCGCATCGACCACACCCGCCCCGACCAGCGCCAGCGCCCCAGCGAGGCGCGAGAAGATGCCGGGATGATCGGCCATAACGAAGCAGGCGCGCGTGGCGTCGCGGTCTTCGTCGGGATGCAGGTCGATGCCGATCCCGTCGCGCCCGTCCTCGCTGCCTAACTCGCGCAGAAGCTTCGCAAAGACGACATGGGCGGTGACGTGCAGGCCCTGCCAGTAGGGCGGGTAGTGGCGGGCAAGCTCCGCCTTCAGATCCTTGGGGTCCCAGCCGGTCAGCGCCCGGCGCAGGTTGCGCTTGGCGTCCGAGCCGCGCTGCTCGCGGTTGATGTCCTCCAGCCCGTTCTCCATCGCGCCCAGCGTCTGGCGATAGAGCGCGCGCAAGAGCGACGCCTTCCAGTTGTTCCACGTTCCCGGCCCGACGCCGCGGATGTCGCAGACCGTCAGCACGCATAGAAGGTCCAGCCGCTCGCGCACCTGCACGGCCTTGGCGAAATCGCGCACTGTCCGGGGATCGGCGATGTCGCGCTTCTGCGCCATGTCCGACATCAGGAGGTGATAGCGCACCAGCCATTCCACCGTGTCCACCTCGCGCGGCTTCAGCCCCAGGCGCGGCGCGACCTTGCGCACGATCTTGGCGCCCAGGATCGAATGGTCCTCGCTGCGCCCCTTGCCGATATCGTGCAGCAGGAGCGCGACATAGAGGATGCGCCGGTTGACCCCGCGCTCAAGGATCGACGAGGCGATGGGCAGCTCCTCGATCAGCTCGCCGCGCTCGATCCTGGCAAGGTGGCTGATGCATTGGATGGTGTGTTCGTCGACGGTGTAGTGATGATACATGTTGAACTGCATCATCGCGACGATGGGCTTGAATTCGGGGATGAAGGCCGTCAGGACGCCCAGCTCGTTCATGCGGCGCAGGGCGCGTTCGGGATTGCCGTGTTTCAGCATGAGCCCGAGAAACAGCTTTTGCGCCGCCGGATCGGCGCGCACGTCTTCGGTGATCAGGTGCAGACTGGCCGTCACCAGCCGCATCGCATCGGGATGGATCAGCAGGCCCGTGCGCAGCGCCTCCTCGAACAGGCGCAGGATGTTCAGCGGATCGGCCAGGAAGGCCGCGTCGTCCTCGATCGCCAATCGGCCGTGCAGTTCGACATAGCCGGCCTTCAGCTTGCGCTTGCGGCGAAAGAGGCGTTGCAGCAGCGGGCGGGACTTGACATGCGCCGCCTCCAGCTTGCTCAGGAAGATGCGCGTGAGATCGCCGACGGCGGTGGCGTGGCGGAAATAATCCTGCATGAAGATCTCGACCCCGCGCCGCCCGGCGCGGTCGGCATAGCCCATGCGTTCGGCCACCTGGACCTGCATATCGAAGGTCAGCGTGTCATTGGGCCGCCCCGCGATCAGGTGGAGCTGGCAGCGCACCGCCCAAAGGAAATTTTCGGCTTTGGCGAATGTGTCGAACTCGTCCGCGGTGAAGAGGCCATGTTCCACCAGCTGCGCGGCATAGGGGGCGCGGTAGACGTATTTGGCGATCCAGAACAGCGATTGCAGATCGCGCAGACCGCCCTTGCCCTCCTTGACGTTCGGCTCGACCATGTAGCGCTGGCCGCCCTGTTTCTCGTGGCGGGTTTCGCGCTCTTCCAGCTTGGCTTCGGTGAATTCGCGCTCGGTGCCGGAGAAAAGGTCATCCCAGAGTCGCTGATTGAGCCGCGCCGCCAGGTTCCGGTCGCCCGTCAGCCAGCGATTTTCCAGAAGCGCGGTGCGGATGGTGAAATCCTCCGCTCCCAGCCGCAGGCAGTCGCGGATGGTGCGGCTGGCATGACCGACCTTCAGCCGCAGATCCCACAGGATGTAGAGCATGGATTCGATCACGCTCTCGGCCCAGCCGGTGATCTTGTAGGGCGTGACGAACAGCAGGTCGATATCCGAAAAGGGCGCCATTTCGCGCCGGCCGTAGCCGCCCACCGCCAGCACCGTCAGGCGCTGGGCGCCCGTGGGCGTGGACAGGGGGTGCAGCACCTCGGTCGCCACCCGGTAGGCGGCCAGCACCACGCAATCCATCAGCCAGCTGTAACTCTGCGTCGCCTCGCGCGCGCGCAGCGGTTGCGCAGACAGCGCCGCGGCGATGGCGCTGCGCCCGCGCGCCATTTCGCCGCCCAGCACCTCGACGGCCACCTTGCGCGCATCATCCGGCGCGGCCGCCAGCCGGGCACGCAAGGCGGCATCCACGGCATCGCAGTCGAAAATCTCGTCGGACGGGCAGATCAGCGTCTCCGGCGCGCGCTCATGCGCCGGAGCGGGTTGGGTCAGCTGCGTCATGGCGTGGTGATCGCGGGCCGTTCAGAAGCCCGCGCCGCCAAAGCCGCGCGGCGCGGGATCGAGGATGACCATCCGGCCATCGCGCACCGTCGCCACCGCGAGGCCGCGCTCATTGGTGCCGTCGCGGCGCAGGCGGAACACCCCGTCGACGCCCTGGAAGCCTGCCGACTGGGTCAGGGCGGATTTGGACAGCGCGTCCCGCCTGCCGGTCTTGATCAGCGCGCCAACGGCGGCGATGCCGTCATAAGCCAGCCCGGCGATGTTGTTTGGCGTGCTGCCGTTGATCTGCTGGAACCGCGCGCGGAACCGGGCGGCCTTGCCCGTGTCGGGCACGGCGAACCAGCCGCCCTGCACGCCCGGCAGCTCCAGCGTCTGCGGCGGGATGTCCCAGCGGGCGAGGCCGATATACTGCATCGACGCCGGGTCCAGCCCGTTCTCGGGCAGCATCTGGGTAAAGAGCGGCAGCGCCCCGGCCGAGTTCGCGGTGAGGAAGATCGCGTCGGCCGCGTTGCTGCGCGCCGCTCCGGCGATCTGCGGCACGGCCGCGACGACGCCCTCCTGCGAGAAGTCGTAAGGAACGTTGCCGACGATCTGCGCGCCCGCACTGGCCGCGGCACTGGCGATGGCCTGCTGGCCCAGCTGCCCGGCGAGGTTATTGGAATAGACCGTCAGGATCCGCCGCTTGTTCTGCCGGACCGCATAGCGCGTCAGCCGGTCCGCCGTGTTGTCGAAGGTCTGGCCGAGGATGAAAAGATTGCCGCCCGCAATGGTCGGGTTGTTGGAGAAGGCCAGCACGTTCACGTCCTTGGACTCCACGGCGACGGCAACGGCGTTGGCCGATTCGGCATGCAGCGGCCCGACGATGATCTTGGCCCCGTCCGCCACCGCGTTGAGCGCGGCCTGCTGTGCCTGGCCGGGCTGACCTGCGGTGCCGTAGACCCTCAGATCGATCCGGACCCCGGACAGATCGGCGACCGCCATGCGCGCCGCGGCTTCCAGATCGCGGGCCAGCGCCGCCTCGCCCGGCGCGGAAGAGCCGTGCGGCACCAGAAGCGCCACGGGAACGGGCGCGCCCGGATCTATCGGCTGGCCCGCGCCGCCGCCCGCCCCCATGGGCTCGCACGCTGCGATCCACAGGACGGACAGCACCGCCATGACGCGGGCAAGCACCTTGCGGACGATCGGCAAAACAGCAAACATGGGGAATACCTCGTTTCGGGATGACGGGCGCATCTGGCGCACTCTCGGGTTCAACGTCGATCATAAACGTCATGTGGGGCGGGTCCAGTGATGAATCATCTCAGGCAGATCCTGGCCCCCGGCCTCTATCTGGTCGCCACCCCGCTCGGGGCCGCACGCGACATCACGCTGCGCGCGCTGGACATCCTCGCCAGCGCCGACATCATCGCCGCCGAGGACACGCGCAGCCTGCGCAAACTGTTGGAGATCCACGGCATCGCGCTGGAGGGGCGGCCGGTGATCGCCTATCACGACCACAACGGCGCGCAGGCGCGACCGCGCCTGATGTCTGCGCTGGAGCAGGGAAAATCAGTGGCTTACGCATCGGAGGCCGGCACGCCGATGGTTGCCGATCCTGGTTTCGACCTTGCGCGCGCGGCGATTGCCGGGGGGCATGCGCTGACATCGGCGCCCGGCCCCTCGGCCGTGATCACCGCTTTGACCGTGTCGGGGCTGCCGACCGACCGGTTTCTCTTCGCCGGATTTCTGCCGAACACATCCTCTGCGCGAAAAACCGCGCTGCGCGCGCTGGCGCAGGTGCCGGCGACGCTGGTCTTCTACGAATCGCCCAGGCGTGCCGCCGCGATGCTGCGCGATGCCGCCGAGGTGCTGGGCGAGACGCGGAATGCCGCCCTCTGCCGCGAACTGACGAAGAAATTCGAGGAAACGCTGCGCGGCACGCTGGCGGACCTGGCGGCGGAGCTGAAACGCACCCCCCGCAAGGGCGAGATGGTCGTGCTGATCGATCGCGCGGGGAACGGTCCGTTAACCTTTCTGATATAGAAGAGGCCTTGCGTGCGGTTTTGGGTGATATGTCCGTGCGGGACGCGGCGGATGCCGTGTCGCACGATCTGGGGCTGAAACGGCGCCAGGTCTACCAGATCGCCCTGCGGCTGGATGCCGAATGACGGAGGAAACCATGACCGAACTTCCGGATCTGCGCGACGCGCCGCCAGCGCCGTCCCCGGCGCGCCGGGATCGCGGCAGGCGCGCCTATAACAGCGGCCTTTCGGCCGAGGAGCGGGCTGTCGCGCTCTATACCGCCGCGGGGCTGCGCCTGCTGGAGACGCGTTGGCGCGGCAAGAGCGGCGAGATCGACCTGATCCTCGCGGATGGCGATGAGATCGTCTTTGCCGAGGTCAAGCAGGCCCGCACCCACGAGGCGGCCATTGCCAGCCTGCGCCCGGCACAGATGCGGCGCATCCATGCCGCCGGTTCGGAGTATCTGGCGCATTGTCCCAAGGGGCAGTTGACGGATGTGCGTTTCGACCTTGCCGTCGTCGACGGCGCCGGGCGCTGCGATATCTTCAAAGCTGCGTTCTCGCATTTCTGAATTGCACCGCAGCCGCCGTTGGCCCATGTAGTCCGGGCACTTAACCGGGGGTTTTGCCATGAAGGTCGCGTTTCAGATGGACCCGATCGGTCCGATCAACATTAACGCCGACAGTACCTTTCGCCTGGCCGAAGAGGCGCAGGCGCGCGGGCACGAGCTGTTCTATTACACGCCGGAGAACCTGGCCTACGACGAGGGGCGCATCATCGCTCAGGGCCAGTCGCTGAAAGTGCAGCGGGTGGCAAAGGATCACGCCGTTCTGGGCGACATGACAACTGTCGATCTGGCGGACTTCGATGTCGTGTGGCTGCGGCAGGATCCGCCGTTCGACATGTTCTATATCACAACGACACATCTGCTGGATCGTCTGGCGCCGGGCACGCTGGTCGTCAACGATCCGTTCTGGGTGCGCAATTTCCCCGAAAAGCTGTTGATCCTCGATTTCCCCGATCTCATCCCCCCCACCGCCATCGCCCGCGATCTGCAGACGATCCGGACATTCCGCGATCGGCACGGGGATATCATTCTCAAACCGCTCTATGGCAATGGCGGCGCGGGGGTGTTCCTGCTCAAGGGCGGCGACAGCAACCTCAGTTCGCTGCACGAGATGTTCACCGGGTTCAGCCGCGAGCCGCTGATCGTGCAGAAATTCCTGCCCGACGTCGCCAAGGGTGACAAGCGGGTGATTCTGGTCGATGGCGCGCCCGTGGGCGCGATCAACCGCGTCCCGGCCGCGGGCGAAACGCGGTCGAACATGCATGTGGGCGGGCGGCCCGAGAAGGTCGACCTGACCGACCGCGACCGCGAGATCTGCGCCGCCATCGGGCCGCTTCTGCGCGAGAAGGGGCAGGTTTTCGTCGGCATCGACGTGATCGGCCGCTACCTGACCGAGATCAACGTGACCTCGCCGACCGGCATTCAGGAGCTGGAGCGGTTCGACGACGTCAACATCGCGGGCAAGATATGGGACGCGATCGAGGCAAGGCGCGCGTGAGCCTGCGCGCCCGGCTGCTCTGCGGCTGGCTGCGCCATACAGAAAAGCGCGTCATCGCCCGCGCGAAGGAGCCCGAAAAGCTGCGCCGCCACATGGAGCGCGGCGCGCGTCTGTTTCTCCATCCGCCGCGGGGGACGCGATTCTCGGAAAGCCGCCTTGGCGACTCGGGGCTGAAGGCGACGCGGGTGACGCCCGCAAACCCTCGGCAGGGGCCGCTGATCCTTTACCTGCACGGCGGCGGTTTCATTGTCGGCGGCCCGCGCACGCATCGTGCGATGGTGGCGTATCTTGCGGCACGAACCGGGCTGTGCGCGGTCCTGCCCCGCTACCGGCTGGCGCCGGAGCATCCCTTTCCCGCCGCGCCGGACGACGCGCGCGATGCCTACCGCGCGGTGATGGATCATCCCGGCGGCATCATTCTGGGCGGCGACAGCGCGGGCGGTTGTCTGGTGCTGTCGCTGCTGGCGCAGATCGGGGCGCTGGGGTGGCCGCAGCCGCTTGGCACGTTCGCCTTTTCGCCGTTGACGGATTTCACCTTTTCCGGTCCCAGCCTTGCCGCGAATGCAGAGGCGGACCCGCTGCTGCCGGTCCATCGGACGCGGGACATTGCAAGGATGTACCTGCAGGGCGCCGACCCGGCCGATCCGCGCGTCTCGCCGCTTTTCGCCGATTTCACCGGCGCCGGACCGGTCTGGCTGACCGCGAGCGAAACCGAAATCCTGCTGGACGACACGCGCCGCATGGCCGCGCGCCTGAAGCGCCAGGGCGTCGATGTTACCTGCATCATCGAGCCGGGCCTGCCGCATGTCTGGCCCTTGATGCATTCCTACCTTCCCGAAGCGCGCCAAACGCTGGCCGATGTGGCCGGGTGGATCACGTCTCTTTCTCGGCGGTGATGCGAAAACTTGCGGCCTCGGCCACGTGCGGACGGCGCACGGTGGCGGACCCGTCGAGATCGGCGATGGTGCGCGCCACGCGGAGCACCCGGTGATAGCCGCGCGCGGACAGGCCGAACCGTTCGGACATGCGGCCGAGCAGGGCCCGCCCTTCGGCGTCGGGCGTTGCCACCGCGTTCAGCACCGCCCCTTCCGCATCCGAATTCAGCAGCGTGTCGGCCGCTCCGGCGTAGCGTTCGGCCTGCAGGGCGCGGGCGGCGGCAACCCTTGCGGCCACCTCGGCCGAGCTTTCGCCCGCCTCCGGCAGGTCGAGATCGGTAAAGCTGACCGGCGGCACCTCGACCCGCAGATCGAAGCGGTCCATCAGCGGCCCGCTGATCCGGCCGAGATAGTCCTCACCGCAGACCGGCGCGCGGCTGCAGGCGCGGGACGGCTCGCTGAGATAGCCGCACTTGCACGGGTTCGCCGCGGCGACCAGCATGAACCGGCAGGGATAGCTTACATGCGCGTTGGCACGGGCGATCATCACCTCGCCGGTCTCGATCGGCTGGCGCAGGGTTTCCAGCACGGTGCGCGAGAATTCGGGGAACTCGTCCATGAAAAGCACGCCATTATGCGCCAGACTGATTTCGCCGGGCGACGCGCGGCGCCCGCCGCCGACGATGGCGGCCATCGACGCGGTGTGGTGCGGCTCGCGGAAGGGGCGGGCGCGGCTGATTCCCCCCTCGTCCAGAAGCCCGGCGAGCGAATGGATCATCGACGTCTCCAGCGCCTCGCGCGCGCTGAGCGGCGGCAGGATGCCCGGCAGGCGCGCGGCCAGCATCGACTTGCCCGAACCGGGCGTGCCGATCATCATCAGGTGATGGCGCCCGGCCGCGGCGATTTCCAGCGCGCGTTTCGCCCGCTCCTGGCCCTTGACGTCGCGCAGGTCGCGGCCCGGCGGGGCGGCGATCACTTCGCCCGGCTGCGCCGGCGGCAGAGGGGAGTGGCCGGTGTAGTGCCGCACGACATCCGAGAGCGTCGCCGCGCCGATGACATGCGCCGCGCCGACCCATGCCGCCTCGGCCCCCGAGGCCTTGGGGCAGAGCAGCGTGCGGTCCTCCTCGGCCGCGGCCATGGCGGCGGGAAGCGCGCCGATCACCGGCATGATGGTCCCGTCGAGCGACAGCTCGCCCAGCGAGGTGGTGCCCTCGATCGCGTCCTTGGGAATGATTTCCAGCGCTGCCAGCAGGGCGAGCGCGATGGGCAGGTCGAAATGGCTGCCCTCCTTGGGAAGGTCGGCAGGGCTGAGATTGACCGTGATGCGCTTGCTGGGCAGGGCGATGGCCATCGAGGTCAGGGCCGTGCGCACGCGGTCGCGCGCCTCGCTCACCGCCTTGTCGGGCAGACCGACAAGCGAAAAGGCCGGCACACCGGGCGTGACGGCGCATTGCACCTCGACATGGCGGGCCTCAACCCCCTCGAAGGCGACCGTGTAGGCGCGCGCGACCATTTTTTGCCCCTCCGAAATCTGGTTAACGCTACGGCGAGAGAGGTTTAGGAATGGTTAACGCGCGCGGTGAAACCAATCCTCAGGGCAGGTGATTGATCGCCTCCGCGTGCCAGCGCGTGCCGTCGTGGCGCAGGGCGGTGACCGAGAGGTTGTCGATCCGGTGGCCGAACGCCTCGAAGGCGGTGATGTCCAGTGCCGTCTGCACCTGCGTCAGGATCGTGCCCATATGCGCCACGGCGACGATGTCGCGGCCGGGATGCGCGGCGCGCAGGCGGGCGACCGCCGCCGTCACGCGGCTGCTGGCGATGTTCCAGGATTCGCCCTCCGGCGCGGTCAGATCGCCGGGCCTTTCCCAGAATGCGCGCAGGCGGTCCGGATCTTGCGCGTTGTCGAAATCGGCCATCTCCCAGGCACCGAAATTGATTTCGCGCAGGTCCGGATCGTCGGGCAGGCGCAGGCGCGGGCCCTGGATGGCGGTGGCGGTCTCACGGGCGCGGACGAGATCCGAGGAGATGACCAGCGCGTCCTGCGGCAGGTGCGCCGAAAGGCGTTGAAGCTGCGCCGTGTCGCTCAGATCGGCGGGCAGATCGGTCCAGCCCAGCATGGCGCGCACATGGGTCGGGCCGTGCCGCACCCACAGGAACCGGCTCATGGCAGCGTCCCCTTCAATGCCAGCGGCAAGCCTGCGGCGACCAGCACGACCAGCCCCGCGCACTCCGCAAGCCGCTGGTTCAGCGCGCCCTGCGCCTGCTGGAAGCGGCGGGCCAGCGCGTTTTCGGGCACCACCGACAGCCCCACCTCGCCCGAGACCACGACGACCGGCGCGGCGCAGGCGGCCAAAGCGTCCAGCAGCGCGTCTTCGGCGGCCTTCAGGTCACGGTCCGCCAGCATGTGATTGCTCAGCCAGAGAGTCGCGCAGTCCAGCAGGACCGCATGATCCCCGTCCGCGCGCGCCAGCGCCGGTGCAAGGTCGAGCGGCGCCTCGACCGTGTCCCAGCCGTGGCTTGCGCGGGTCGCACGGTGCCGGGCAATGCGGTCGCGCATCTCGTCGTCGTGCGCCTCGGCGGTGGCCAGATAGAGGCGGCGCGTGCTGGCGCCGCGTACCAGCCCTTCGGCATAGGCCGATTTGCCCGAAGCGGCACCCCCTAGCACCAATGTCAGGTTTGGCAACATGAAAACTGAACCCATTGGTGATCCGAAACGTTACTCACCTCGTAACACTTGGCGGAACACTGAGGAAGGGCGCAGGACCCGGCGTCCGCAACTGGGGGAAGACCGATGGCTCTGGATATTCATCAAACCAGCTCAATGTCGCGCAAGGCGATGAAGGCCGAGTTGCTGGATGCCGAAACCGAATTGCAGCTGGCCTATGCCTGGCGCGATCAACGTGACGAAGAGGCGCTGCACCGCCTGATCACCGCCTATATGCGTCTTGCGATCTCGATGGCGTCCAAGTTCCGCCGCTACGGCGCGCCGATGAACGATCTGATCCAGGAGGCCGGTTTGGGCCTGATGAAAGCCGCCGAGAAGTTCGATCCCGATCGCGGGGTGCGGTTTTCGACCTATGCCGTCTGGTGGATCAAGGCGAGCGTGCAGGATTACGTCATGCGCAACTGGTCGATGGTGCGCACCGGCAGTACGTCGTCGCAGAAATCGCTGTTCTTCAACATGCGCCGTGTGCAGGCGCGGCTGGAGCGCGAGGCGATGGCACAGGGGGCCGAACTGGACGGGCACCAGCTGCGCGAGATGATCGCGCAGGAGGTCGGCGTGCCGTTGCGTGATGTGGAAATGATGCAGGGGCGGCTGTCGGGATCCGATTTCTCGCTGAACGCGACGCAAAGCTCCGAGGATGAGGGCCGCGAGTGGATCGACGCGCTTGAGGATGAAGCGCCGCGCGGCGATCAGCTGGTCGAGGTGGACCACGATCTCGAGGCGCTGCGCAAGTGGCTGGCCGAGGCCATGGAGATGCTGAACGACCGCGAGCGGTTCATCGTGCGCGAACGCAAGCTGCGCGACGAGCCGCGCACGCTGGAAAGCCTTGGCGCCGAGCTGAGCCTCAGCAAGGAGCGGGTGCGGCAGCTTGAAGCCGCCGCGTTCCAGAAGATGCGCAAGACGCTGGAAGCGAACGGCGCCGAGGTGCAGAGCCTGCTGGCGTGAGGGCCTTGGCCTTTGCCGCCGCGCTGCTGGCAACGCCTGCGGGTGCGCAGGATATCTGGGTGCTGGGCGAGGTGCATGACAACCCCGCCCATCACGCCGTTCAGGCAGAGCGCGTCGTGCGGATCGCCCCCACGGCGCTGGTGTTCGAGATGCTGACGCCCGATCAGGCGGCACAAGTGACGGACGCGTTGCGCGATGACGTGGACGTCCTCAGCGCGGCGCTGGATTGGGACAGCAGCGGCTGGCCGGACTTTTCACTCTATTATCCGATATTCGCGGCAGCACCGGGTGCCAGGGTCTACGGCGCCGGGGTGCCGCGCGCCGAAGCGCGCAAGGTGATGGAGGCGGGGCTGGAGGCCGCATTCGGCGGTGATGCCGCCGCATTCGGTCTGGATGCGCCGCTTCCCCCCGATCAGCAGGATGCGCGCGAGGCGCTTCAGAAGCGCGCGCATTGCGATGCCCTGCCGGCGGAGATGCTGCCCGTCATGGTCGATATCCAGCGCCTGCGCGATGCGCGTCTGGCCAGCACCGCGCGCCGCGCGATGGCCGAGACCGGCGGCCCGGTGGCCGTGATCACCGGCAACGGACACGCGCGCAGGGATTGGGGCATGCCCGCGCTGATGGCGCGCGCCGCGCCCGATCTGGAGGTCTTCGCGCTGGGGCAGGGCGAGGACGGTCTGCCGCCCGACGGTCTGTTCGACGAGGTGACCGACGCGCCCGCGCCCGAGCGCGATGATCCCTGCGCGGTCTTCGACTAGCGCCCCTTGCCTCGCCGCGATGCCGCTCCTACTGTCGCGCCGTCAGGGCAGGGAAGGGCGCGTATGCTGGCCTCCAAACGGATCTTGCTGATCGTCGGCGGCGGAATTGCCGCGTTCAAGGCGCTGGACCTTGTCCGGCGCCTGCGCGAGCGCGGCGCCAGCGTGACGCCGGTCCTGACCCGCGCGGGGGGCGAGTTCGTCACGCCCCTGTCGCTGTCGGTCCTGGCGGGGCGGAAGATCTATCGCGATCTTTTCGATCTGACCGACGAGGCCGAGATGGGACATATCGAGCTGAGCCGCAGCGCCGATCTGATCGTCGTCGCGCCCGCAACGGCGGACCTCATGGCGCGGATGGCGCAGGGGCAGGCGGACGATCTGGCCTCGACCCTGCTTCTGGCGACGGACACGCCCGTGCTGATCGCGCCCGCGATGAACGTGCGCATGTGGCAGCACCCGGCGACGCAGCGCAATATAAAGGCGTTGCGCGGCGATGGCATCATGTTCGCCGGTCCCAACGACGGCGACATGGCCTGCGGCGAACATGGCCCCGGCCGCATGGCCGAGCCGCTGGAGATCGTCGCCGCGATCGAGGCGGCGCTGGCGGACGGGCCGCTGAAGGGGCGGCGCATCCTCGTCACCTCCGGCCCGACGCACGAGCCGATCGACCCGGTGCGCTACATCGCCAACCGGTCGTCGGGCGCGCAAGGCACGGCCATTGCCCGCGCGCTGTCGGCGCTGGGCGCCGAGGTGGTGTTCGTCACCGGCCCCGCCGAGACGCCGCCGCCCGAGGGGGTGAAGGTGCACCGTGTCCAGACCGCGCGCGAGATGCTGGCCGCGTGCGAGGCCGCGCTTCCGGTCGATGCCGCGATCTGCGCGGCGGCGGTGGCCGATTGGCGTGTGGCGCGTGCGGCGACCTCGAAGATCAAGAAGACGGTAGATGGCCTGCCGCAACTCGACTTCGCCGAGAATCCGGACATCCTGGCCACCCTGTCGCAACGCGGCGAGGGGCGCCCGGCGCTGGTCGTCGGCTTTGCCGCCGAAACCGACGATCTGGCCGCCAACGCCGCCGCCAAGCGGCAGCGCAAGGGCTGCGACTGGATCGTGGCGAACGACGTGAGCGAGGGCACCGGCATCATGGGCGGCAGCGAGAACGCCGTGCTGCTGATCACCGAGGCGGGCTCCGAGGAATGGCCGCGCATGTCCAAGGACCGCGTCGCCGCCCGTCTGGCGGCACGGGTCGCAGACGCGCTGGCCGGCAGATGACGCCCCTGCACCACAATGGCGAGTGGGGGCGCAGCCCGCTGCCGCAGGTTCTGGCGTGGGGCAGGATCGATTCTGCGGCTCCGGCGCCAAGCGGCGCCTGGGGCACCGCATTCTGTGATCACACGGCAAACTGCGTGATCACAAAACTCGTCGCAAGGGCCGGTGTCCGGCATTTTCAGCGGATTGGGGCTGGGCAAGCGCGCCCAGACGGCTAGAACAAGGGCCAAGGGATTGCCTCGGCGCAGCCTGCGCCGGGGCAAGTGGCAAACAAAGGATCAACCGAAATGGCCGATGTGAACCGGGGCGACCGCCCGCTTTCTCCGCATATTTCCATCTACCGCCCGCAGCTGACCTCGATCACGTCCATCCTGACGCGCATCACCGGCAACGCGCTGATCGTCGCCGTGCTGATGGTGATCTGGTGGCTTCTGGCCGCGGCCACCGGGCCGGAGTATTTCGACACGGCAAATGCCGTCATTACCTCGTGGTTCGGATATCTGGTGCTGATCCTGTCGCTCTGGGCGGTGTGGTATCACTACCTCGCCGGTCTGCGCCACCTGATCTGGGACACAGGGCAAATGATGGACATCAAATCGGCCGAGACGCTGGGCTGGATCTGCGTGATCGGCTCGGTCGTCCTGACCATCCTGACACTCATCATCATCTGAGGGAGGCGAGCGATGCGATTCATGACTGCCCGCAAGCGCGCCGAGGGCAAGGGCGCGGCCCATTCCGGCACCGAACATCACTGGTACATGACCGTCAGCGCCGTGGGCCTCGCTTTGATCGTGCCCACGTTCCTCTACATCCTCGGCAGCGCGCTTGGCGGCACGCAGGTGGAGGTGCTTGCCACCTTCTCCCATCCCGTCGTGGCGATCCTGACCGCCCTCGTCCTCTTCGTCGGGCTTGAGCATTTCCGCAAGGGCGCGCAAACGATGATCGAGGACTATTCACACGGCAGCACGCGGAAGATCCTGATCATCAGCGTCACGGTGCTGTCCTACGGGGCGACGGCGACCGGCCTTCTTGCCCTGGCAAAAATCGCGATTTGAGGATCAAGGCCAATGGCTGCATACGAATACGAGACGCATGATTATGACGTTGTGGTTGTCGGCGCGGGTGGCGCCGGGCTGCGCGCCACGCTGGGCATGGCCGAGCAGGGTCTTCGCACCGCCTGCGTGACCAAGGTGTTTCCGACCCGCTCGCACACGGTCGCGGCGCAGGGCGGCATTGCCGCGTCGCTCAGCAACATGGGGCCCGATCACTGGCAGTGGCACATGTATGACACGGTCAAGGGATCCGACTGGCTGGGCGACACGGACGCGATGGAATATCTGGCGCGCGAGGCGCCCAAGGCGGTCTATGAGCTGGAGCATTACGGCGTGCCGTTCTCCCGCACCGAGGAGGGCAAGATCTACCAGCGCCCCTTCGGCGGGCATACCACCGAATTTGGCGAAGGCCCCGCCGTGCAGCGCACCTGCGCCGCCGCGGACCGGACCGGGCACGCGATCCTGCACACGCTTTACGGCCAGAGCCTCAAGCAGAAGGCCGAGTTCTATATCGAGTATTTCGCCATCGACCTCTTGATGAGCGATGACGGCGTCTGCACCGGCGTGGTCTGCTGGAAGCTGGACGACGGCACGATGCACGTCTTCAACGCCAAGACGGTGGTTCTGGCCACCGGCGGCTACGGGCGCGCGTATTTCAGCGCCACCTCGGCACATACCTGCACCGGCGATGGCGGCGGCATGGTGGCGCGGGCGGGCCTGCCGCTTCAGGATATGGAGTTCGTGCAATTCCATCCCACCGGCATCTACGGCGCGGGCTGCCTCATCACCGAGGGCGCGCGCGGCGAGGGCGGGTATCTGACCAACTCCGAGGGCGAGCGGTTCATGGAGCGCTATGCGCCGAACTACAAGGATCTGGCGCCGCGCGATTATGTCAGCCGCTCGATGACCATGGAAATCCGCGAGGGGCGCGGCGTCGGCAAGGAAGGCGACCACATTCACCTGAACCTGTCGCACCTTCCGCCCGAGGCGCTGCATCTGCGCCTGCCCGGCATTTCCGAATCGGCCAGGATATTTGCCGGCGTCGATGTCACGAAAGAGCCGATCCCCGTCCTGCCCACCGTGCACTACAACATGGGCGGCATTCCCACCAATTACTGGGGCGAGGTTCTGAACCCGACCGAGGACGATCCGACCGCCGTCGTGCCCGGCCTGATGGCCGTGGGCGAGGCGGGCTGCGCCTCGGTGCACGGGGCGAACCGGCTGGGCTCGAACTCGCTGATCGATCTGGTGGTCTTCGGCCGGGCGGCGGCGATCCGCGCGGGCAAGGTCGTGGACCGCGAGGCCGCCGTGCCCGCCACCGACAAGGCGGGCGTCGAGAAGGCGTTCGCGCGGTTCGACAGTCTGCGCTACGCGGATGGCGGCACGCCCACCGCCGCGCTGCGCACCGAGATGCAAAAGACGATGCAGGCCGATGCCGCCGTGTTCCGCACCTCGAAGACCTTGGCCGACGGCATCGAGAAGATGCACAGGATCGCGCAGAAGCTGGACGATCTGCACGTCACCGACCGCAGCCTCGTCTGGAATACCGACCTGATGGAAACGCTCGAGCTGACCAACCTCATGCCCAATGCGCTCGCCACGATCTATGGCGCAGAGGCGCGGCACGAAAGCCGCGGCGCCCATGCGCACGAGGATTACGAGAAGCGCGATGACGAGAACTGGCGCGTCCACACGATCGCACGGGTCCATGGTGCGGATGTCGATCTCAGCTACCGTCCGATCATCGAGGCGCCGCTGACGACCGAGGCCGAGGGCGGCATTTCGCCGGCCCGGATCGCGCCCAAGGAGCGGACCTTCTGATGAGGGCGCTCGTCATACTGGGCGGCGCCGCCGCGCTGTCGGGTTGCGCGACGGCGGGTGACATGGCCGACGATCTGGCGCGGGGGCGGGCCAAGGCCGTAGTGAACGGCTATGTCGAAAGCCGCTATCCCGGCCTCAACGCCGCGCCGATCACCGATTGCATCATCGACGCGGCGGATGCGCGCGACATCATGCAGATCGCCGGCGCGACGGTGACGGGTCTGGATGCGGCGACGGCCGAACAGATCGGCCGCATCGCCCAGCGGCCCGAATCCTTGCAATGCATCGCCCGGAATGGCCTGACCCTTCTGGGCTGACAGGAGTAGAAGAATGGTTCAACTCACACTGCCTAAAAACAGCCGCATGGTGAAGGGCAAGACGTGGCCCAAGCCCCAAGGCGCCACCAACCTGCGCAAGTTCAGCATCTATCGCTGGTCGCCGGACGACGACCAGAACCCGCGCGTCGACACCTATTTCGTCGACATGGACGATTGCGGCCCGATGGTTCTGGACGCGCTGATCAAGATCAAGACCGACATCGATCCGACGCTCAGCTTCCGGCGATCCTGCCGCGAGGGGATCTGCGGCTCCTGCGCGATGAACATCGACGGGATCAACACGCTGGCCTGCATCTACGGCATGGACGAAGTGAAGGGCGACGTGAAGATCTATCCGCTGCCGCACATGCCCGTGGTGCGCGACCTGATCCCCGACCTCACGCACTGGTACGCGCAACATGCCAGCATCAAGCCGTGGCTCGAGACGGAAACCAACCCGCCCGCCAAGGAATGGAAACAGTCCATCGAGGACCGCGAGAAGCTGGACGGTCTTTACGAATGCGTCATGTGCGCCTGCTGTTCGACCGCCTGCCCCAGCTACTGGTGGAACGGCGACAGGTATCTGGGGCCGGCCACCCTGCTGCACGCCTATCGCTGGATCGTCGATTTGCGCGACGAGGCGACGGGCGAGCGGCTGGACGATCTGGAGGATCCGTTCAAGCTTTATCGCTGCCATGCGATCATGAACTGCACCAAGACGTGCCCGAAGGGTCTGAACCCCGCGAAGGCCATCGCGAATATCAAGAAGATGCTGGTGGACCGCGCAGTTTGATCCCGAAATGACGCAAGCAGTATGGCAGGCCGTGTCCCGGCCTGCTTTTTTGTGTCATGTGAGCAATGATCGGACAGCAATTCCCGGCACTCGGCTGTTGACTGCGGGGAAAATAAATTAAACACTGGGAAATCATGGTAGGGAGTTGTCATGGGCGCAGATCAAGGTAGCGGTGTATGGAAATCCGGGCGTGGCAAGGGCCGCGTCACGCCGAAAGGCCGCCAGCTGGACGATCAGGCCTGGGCCGAGGTCAAGGCCCTGCTCGAGGGTCGCGAGATCCGGCGCGATCTTCTGATCGAGTTCCTCCATCTCATCCAGGACAAGTTCGGCCATCTGTCGGCGGGGCATCTGCGCGCGCTGGCCGAAGAAATGCGCATCAGCATGGCCGAGGTTTACGAGGTCGCGACCTTCTATGCCCATTTCGACGTGGTCAAGGAAGGCGAGGCACCGCCGCCCGCGCTGACCATCCGCGTGTGCGATTCGCTCAGCTGCGAGCTGGCCGGCGCGCAGGAGCTGAAATCCGCGCTGGAGAAGGGGCTGGACCCGGCCGAGGTGCGCGTGCTGCGCGCGCCCTGCATGGGCCGCTGCGACACCGCCCCGGTGCTGGAGCTGGGGCATAACCATATCGACCACGCCACCCCGGAAAAGGTGGATGCGGCGATCGCCGCCGGCGACACGCATGCGCACATCCCCGATTACGAGACGCTCGATGCCTATTGCGCGAATGGCGGCTACAAGGTGCTGGCCGACCTGCGCAAGAACGGCGATTTCGAGACGGTTCAGCAGACGCTGCTGGACAGCGGGTTGCGCGGCCTCGGCGGCGCGGGCTTCCCGTCGGGGCGCAAATGGGGCTTCGTGCGCGATGCCGCCGGTCCCCGCTACCTCGCCGTCAATGGCGACGAGGGCGAGCCGGGCACGTTCAAGGACCGCTATTACCTCGAGCGCACGCCGCATCTTTTCCTGGAAGGGATGCTGATCGGCGCCTGGGCGGTCGAGGCGGACAGGTGCTTTATCTACATGCGCGACGAATATCCCGCCGTGCTGGAGATCCTCGCCCGCGAGATCGCGGCGCTGGAAGACGCCGGAATTGCGCCCGCGGGGTATATCGAGCTTCGCCGCGGTGCCGGCGCCTATATCTGCGGCGAAGAAAGCGCGATGATCGAAAGCATCGAGGGCAAGCGCGGCCTGCCGCGCCACCGCCCGCCCTTCGTCGCGCAGGTCGGCATCTTTGGCCGTCCGACGCTGGTGAACAACGTCGAGACGCTGCACTGGGTCACGCGCGTCCTGCGCGAGGGCGGCGAGATCCTGTCGGGGGTCGAGCATAACGGCCGCAAGGGGATGCGCAGCTATTCGGTTTCGGGGCGGGTGAAGAATCCGGGCGTGCATCTGCTGCCCGCCGGGTCGACCATCACCGACATCATCGAGGCCGCCGGCGGCATGCTGGACGGTCACAGCTTCAAGGCGTATCAGCCGGGCGGCCCGTCCTCGGGCCTGCTGCCCGCGTCGATGAGCGATATTCCGCTGGATTTCGACACGCTGCAGCCGCATGGCAGCTTCATCGGCTCCGCCGCCGTCGTCGTCCTGAGCGACCGCGACAGCGCCAGGCAGGCCGCGCTGAACATGCTGCGCTTTTTCGAGGACGAAAGCTGCGGTCAATGCACCCCCTGCCGGGTCGGCTGCGAGAAAGCGGTCAAGCTGATGGAGCGGGATAGCTGGGACCAGTCCCTGCTGGACGAGCTGTGCACCGCGATGGCCGACGCCTCGATCTGCGGTCTGGGACAGGCGGCGCCGAATCCGATACGCTCGACCATGAAGCACTTTCCGGAGGAAATCTGATGCTCGACACCAATACGGAGACAGTCACTTTCACGCTGGACGGCGCCGAAGTTACCGCACCCAAGGGCATGACGATCTGGGAAATAAGCCACGGCCGCGGTCTGATCATCCCCAACCTCTGCCACAAGCCGCAGCCCGGCTATCGCCCCGACGGCAACTGCCGCGCCTGCATGGTCGAGGTCGAGGGCGAGCGCACGCTGGTCGCTTCGTGCATCCGCGAGCCGGGCGAGGGCATGGTCGTCAGGACCGACACCGCCCGCGCTAGGCAGGCGCGCAAGATGGTGATGGAACTGCTGGTCGCCGATCAGCCCGAGCAGGAGGTTGCGCACGACAAGTCCAGCCATCTGTGGGACATGGCCGCGATGCAGGGCGTGACCGCCAGCCGCTTTCCCGCGCTGGAGCCTGCACGCGTGCCGCCGACGGATGACAGCCACGTTGCGATGACGATCAACCTGGATGCCTGCATCCAGTGCGGCCTCTGCGTGCGCGCGTGCCGCGAGGTGCAGGTCAACGACGTGATCGGCATGGCAGGGCGCGGGCACGACGCCTATCCGGTGTTCGATTTCGATGACCCGATGGGTGCGTCCACCTGCGTCGCCTGCGGCGAATGTGTTCAGGCCTGCCCGACCGGCGCAATGATGCCCGCGACGGTGGTGGACGAGGCCCAGGTCGGCGACCGGGCCGATTTCGATTCCGAGACGAAAAGCATCTGTCCCTTCTGCGGTGTCGGCTGCCAGATCTCGCTGAAGGTCAAGGATGGCAAGGTGAAGTATGTCGAGGGCATCAATGGCCCCGCAAACGAGGGGCGGCTTTGCGTCAAGGGCCGCTTCGGTTTCGACTACATCCACCATCCCCACCGCCTGACCAAGCCGCTGATCCGGCGCGAGGACGCGCCCGCAAAGGGCCTCAACGTCGATCCCGGCAACTGGGGCACGCATTTCCGCGAGGCCAGCTGGGACGAGGCGCTGGATTTCGCCGCCAATGGCCTGAAGGGCCGCGGGCGCGAGGTGGCGGGCTTCGGTTCGGCCAAATGCACCAACGAAGAGGCGTATCTTTTCCAGAAGCTGATCCGCCAGGGCTTTGGCCATAACAACGTCGACCACTGCACGCGGCTGTGCCATGCCTCATCGGTTTCCGCGCTGATCGAGAATGTCGGCAGCGGCGCCGTCACCGCCACCTTCAACGAGATCGAAAATGCCGATGTCGCCATCATCATCGGCGCCAACCCGGTCGAGAACCATCCCGTCGCCGCCACCTATTTCAAGCAGTTCACCAAGCGCGGCGGCAAGCTGATCGTGATGGACCCGCGCGGACAGGGGATGAAGCGGTTCGCGACCCACATGCTGCAATTCCGTCCCGGCGCGGATGTATCGATGCTGAACGCGATCATGCACACGATCGTCGAGGAAAAGCTTTACGATCAGCAGTATATCGACGCCTACACCGAGAACTGGGAGGCGGAGAAGGCGCATCTGGCCGACTTTGCACCCGAGAAGATGGAAGGTATCTGCGGCATTCCGGCGGACACGCTGCGCGAGGTCGCCCGCACTTTCGCCGGCGCCAAATCCGCGATGATCTTCTGGGGGATGGGCGTCAGCCAGCATATCCACGGCACCGACAATTCGCGCTGCCTGATTTCGCTGGCCCTCATGTGCGGCCAGGTCGGGCGCCCCGGCGCGGGCCTGCACCCGCTGCGCGGACAGAACAACGTGCAGGGTGCGTCCGACGCGGGCCTCATCCCGATGTTCCTGCCCGACTACCAGAGCGTCACGGATGACGGCGTGCGAAGCGCCTTCACCGAGGTCTGGGAAAGCGGCGATTTCAGCAGCAAGCCGGGCCTGACCGTGACCGAAATTATGGACGATGTGCATGCCGGCAACATCAAGGCGATGTATATCCTGGGCGAAAACCCGGCAATGTCCGACCCGGACGTGGACCACGCCCGCGCCGCGCTGGCCAAGCTGGATCATCTGGTGGTGCAGGACATCTTCCTGACCGAAACGGCGAACTATGCCGACGTGATCCTGCCCGCCTCGGCCTTTGCCGAGAAATCGGGGACCGTCACCAACACCAACCGGCAGGTGCAACTGGCGCGTCCCGCGCTGCCGCCCATGGGCGACGCGCGCGTGGACTGGAAGATCACCGTAGATCTGGCCAACCGTCTGGGCCTCGGCTGGTCCTATGACAGCCCCAGGGATGTCTTCAACGAGATGAAGCTGAACATGGGCTCGCTCAACAACATCACGTGGGAGCGGCTGGAGACCGAGGGCGCGGTCACATATCCGTCGCTCTCGCCCGAGGATCCGGGGCAGGCGATCGTGTTCGGCGACGGCTTCCCGCGGCCCGAAGGGCGCGCGCGGTTCACGCCCGCGTCGGTCATTCCGCCCGACGACGTGCCGGACGCGGAATATCCGATGATCCTGACCACCGGGCGGCAGCTGGAGCATTGGCACACAGGCTCCATGACGCGGCGGTCCAGCGTGCTGGACGCGGTCGAGCCCGAGGCCAACTGCTCGCTCCACCCCAGCACCCTGCGCAAGCTGGGCGTCGCGCCGGGCGAGCATGTGCGCCTGACGACCAAGCGCGGGTCGATCAGCATCATGGCGCGGGCCGACCGCGCCGTGGCCCCCGACATGGTGTTCCTGCCCTTCGCCTATGTCGAAGCGGCGGCCAACATCCTGACCAACCCGGCCATCGATCCTTACGGCAAAATCCCGGAGTTCAAGTTCTCTGCCGTCAAGGTCGAAGCCGACAACACCAAATCCGTCGCCGCCGAGTGACGCCTGAATAACCCCAAGGGAGACCCTACTGAATGGCCTACAAGAGCGATATCGAAATTGCGCGCGCTGCAAACAAGAAGCCGATCCAGGAGATCGGCGACAAGCTGGGCATCCCCGGCGAGCACCTGCTGCCCTACGGGCATGACAAGGCCAAGGTGTCACAGGCTTACATCGACAGCGTCCAGGGCAACAAGAACGGCAAGCTGATCCTGGTGACGGCGATCAACCCGACTCCGGCGGGCGAGGGCAAGACCACCACCACGGTCGGCCTTGGCGACGGCCTGAACGCCATCGGCAAGAAGGCGATGGTATGTATCCGCGAGGCTTCGCTCGGCCCGAACTTCGGCATGAAGGGCGGCGCCGCAGGCGGCGGTTACGCGCAGGTCGTCCCGATGGAAGACATGAACCTGCACTTCACGGGTGACTTCCACGCGATCACCTCCGCGCACTCGCTGCTGGCGGCGATGATCGACAACCATATCTACTGGGGCAATGAGCTGGAAATCGACATCCGCCGCGTCGTGTGGCGCCGTGTCGTCGACATGAACGACCGCGCGCTGCGCCAGATCACGGCATCGCTGGGCGGGGTGTCCAACGGCTTCCCGCGCGAGACGGGCTTCGACATCACCGTGGCGTCCGAGGTCATGGCGATCCTCTGCCTGGCCAAGAACCTCAAGGATCTCGAGGAACGGCTGGGCGACATGATCGTGGCCTATCGCCGCGACCGCAGCCCCGTCTTCTGCCGCGATATCGAGGCGCAGGGCGCGATGACCGTCCTGCTGAAGGACGCGATGCAGCCGAACCTGGTGCAGACGCTGGAAAACAACCCCGCCTTCGTGCACGGCGGCCCCTTCGCCAACATCGCGCATGGCTGCAACTCGGTCACGGCGACGTCGACCGCGCTGAAGATCGCCGATTACGTGGTAACCGAGGCCGGCTTCGGCGCCGACCTGGGTGCCGAGAAGTTCATGAACATCAAGTGCCGCAAGGCGGGCCTTGCGCCTGACTGCGTCGTGCTGGTTGCGACCGTGCGGGCGATGAAGATGAACGGCGGCGTCGCCAAGGCCGATCTGGGCGCCGAGAATGTCGAGGCGGTCAAGGAGGGCTGTGCCAACCTCGGCCGTCACATCGGCAACCTCAAATCCTTCGGCGTGCCGGTGGTCGTGGCGATCAACCATTTCGTCAACGACACCGATGCCGAGGTTCAGGCCGTTCAGGACTACGTCAAGGGCCAGGGCAGCGAGGCCATCGTGTCGCGCCACTGGGAGCTGGGCAGCGAGGGCAGCGCCGATCTGGCCCGCCGCGTCGCCGAAGTGGCCGAAAGCGGCGAGAGCAAGTTCAAGCCGCTTTATCCCGACGAGATGTCGCTGTTCGAGAAGGTCGAGACGATCGCCAAGAACATCTACCATGCCGATGGCGTGGTGGCCGACAGCAAGATCCGCGATCAGCTGAAACTGTGGGAAGAGCAGGGCTATGGCAACCTGCCGATCTGCATGGCCAAGACGCAGTACAGCTTTACCACCGATCCCAGCCGCCGGGGTGCGCCCACGGGCCATTCGGTGCCGGTGCGCGAGGTGCGCCTGAGCGCGGGCGCAGGTTTCGTCGTCGTGGTCTGCGGCGAGATCATGACCATGCCGGGCCTGCCGCGCGTACCTGCGGCGCAGTCGATCCGCCTCAATGACAGCGGCGAGATCGAAGGACTGTTCTGAGCCGGGGGCGGATTGCCGGGGGTATCGAACCCCCGGCAATCCGGTCGCCGCCTTTCGGGCGGCTCCCGCGCACCGCGCGCGGGGAATATTCAATCCACGAGAGGGGCAGGGGCTGCGCCCTTGCGACATGAGGAGAGGGCGCGCGATGACGGCTCAGGTGATTGACGGCAAGGCCTTCGCGGCCGAGGTGCGGGGCAAGGTGGCGGAGCATGTGAAGCGCCTCAAGGAAAAGCATGATCTGGTGCCAGGACTGGCCGTGGTGCTGGTGGGCGAGGATCCCGCCAGCCAGGTCTATGTCCGCTCGAAGGGCAAGCAGACCATCGAAGTCGGCATGAAGAGCGTCGAGCACAAGCTGGATGCGGACACCTCCGAAGAGGATCTGCTGGCGCTGATCGACCAGCTCAACAATGACGCCAGCATTCACGGCATCCTTGTGCAACTGCCGCTGCCCAAGCATCTGGACGAGGATCTGGTCATCAACTCCCTCGATCCGGCGAAGGATGTCGACGGGTTCCACATCTCGAACGTGGGCCTGCTGGGCACCGGCCAGAAAAGCATAGTGCCCTGCACACCACTGGGCTGCCTGATGATGCTGCGCGATCATCACGGATCGCTTTCCGGCATGGACGCGGTCGTCATCGGGCGCAGCAATATCGTGGGCAAGCCGATGGCGCAGCTCTTGCTGGGCGACAGCTGCACGGTGACGATTGCTCATTCGCGCACCAAGGATCTGCCTGAGGTCGTGCGCCGCGCGGATATCGTCATCGCCGCCGTGGGGCGGCCCGAGATGGTGCAGGGCGACTGGATCAAGGAGGGCGCGACCGTCATCGACGTCGGCATCAACCGTATCGAGAAGGAAGACGGCAAGACCAAATTGGTCGGCGATGTTGATTACGAGAGCTGCGCCGAGCGTGCGGGCGCCATCACGCCGGTGCCGGGCGGCGTGGGGCCGATGACGATTGCCTGCCTTCTGGCCAACACGCTGACGGCCGCCTGCCGTGCAAACGGTCTGGAAGAGCCGGAAGGCCTGACCGCCTGACGCGGGTTTCGCCGACCTGAAATTGCCGGGCCGCGCCTGAGACGGGCGCGGCCCGTCGCATTTCAGCGGGGCATGGGAACGGCATGCGCGGCGCCGCCGGTGAGCACGGCAATGGCCCCGGCCTGCATCAGGGCGCTCAGGGGCGGTGCGTCGCTGCGCAACCCGCCGGTATAGGTGCCGTAGGCCGGCAGAATGACCCGGTCCGCGTCGATCAGGAAGGCCGCGCGGCTGAGGTTGCGTCCGCGCGTCCTGATCTGCACCTTGGGGTGGTAATGTCCCGACAGCTCGCCCCTGGCACCGGGACGCGCGATGTGGCGGAAGGTGAGCGGCGGCATCGCCAGTTCGGCCAGATGCATGCCGCCCATGTCCACAGGGCCGGGATCGTGGTTGCCTTCGATCCAGATCCAGCGGCGCCCGGATTGCAACGTCGCGATCCAGAGTTTTTCATTCTCGTCCAGGGCGGAAGCTGCAAAGGTGTCGTCAAAGCTGTCGCCAAGGCAGATGACGCTCCGGGCGCCGGTGCTTCGCAGGTCGGACTGCAGGCGGGCGAGGGTATCGCGCGTCTCGTATGGCGGCAGCGACGCCGTGCCGAGCCGCGCGCGCCGTTCGGATTTGCCAAGATGCAGGTCCGACACGCAAAGAAGGTTTTGCGCCAGCCAGAACAGCGCGCCGCTGGGCAGGGCCATCAGATCGGTCCCTGCGAGAGTGAAAAGATAGGCGCTCATCGGGATTGCCCGGCTCGATCAGACGTCCAGCTCTTCCACGAAGCGGGCGTTTTCCTGGATGTACTGGAACCGCAGTTCCGGCTTCTTGCCCATCAGACGTTCGACCAGATCGCCCGTCTCGCCCGGCTCGTCCTCGTCGATGGTCACGCGGATCAGCTTGCGCGACTTGGCGTCCATCGTGGTTTCCTTCAGATCCTTGGCGTCCATCTCGCCGAGGCCCTTGAATCGGCTGACGTCGATCTTTCCCTTTCCGCCCAGCCCTTTGGTAAGCCACAGGTCGCGTTCCGCCTCGTCGATGCAATAGACGCGGCGGGCGCCCTGGCTGAGCCGGTAAAGCGGCGGGCAGGCAAGGTAGAGGTGGCCGGCGTCGATCATCGGCCGCATCTGGGTAAAGAAAAACGTCATCAGCAGCGACGCGATATGTGCGCCGTCGACATCGGCATCGGTCATGATGATGATCTTTTCGTAGCGCAGATCGTCGAGGTTGAATTTCGATCCGAGGCCGACACCCAGCGCCTGCGTCAAATCGCTGATCTCCTGATTGCTGCCGAGTTTCGAGCTGGCGGCGCCCAGCACGTTCAGGATCTTGCCGCGCAGCGGCAGCAGCGCCTGCGTCTTGCGGTCGCGGCCCATCTTGGCGGATCCGCCCGCTGAATCACCTTCGACGATGAACAGCTCGGTCCCCTCGCGGGTGTTCGACGAACAATCGACCAGCTTGCCGGGAAGGCGCAGTTTCTTGGTGGCGGTCTTGCGCTGGGTTTCCTTTTCCTGTCTCCGGCGCAGCCGCTCCTCGGCGCGCAGGACGAGGAAATCAAGAATCGCGCCGGCCGATTTCGTGTCGGCGGCGAGCCAGTTGTCGAAATGATCGCGAACCGAGTTTTCGACCATACGCTGCGCCTCGACCGTGGCCAGCCGGTCCTTGGTCTGGCCGACGAATTCGGGCTCGCGGATAAAACAGCTGATCAGCGCGCCCGCACCTGTCATCAGGTCCTCACGCGTGATGGTCGCCGCCTTCTTGTTGCCCACAAGTTCGCCGTAAGCCTTGATGCCCTTGAGGATGGCGGCCCAGAACCCGGCCTCGTGCGTGCCGCCTTCGGGGGTGGGCACGGTGTTGCAGTAGGACTGGATGAAGCCGTCGCGCGCCGGCGTCCAGTTGATCGCCCACTCGACCTTGCCCGGCACCTTGAATTTCTCGAAGCTGATCGAGCCGGCGAAGGGGGTGTCGGCATAAGTGGTCGCGCCGCCCATCGCTTCGGTCAGGTAGTCCGACAGGCCGCCGGGGAAATGAAATTTCGCCTCGCGCGGGGTTTCGCCGTCGTCGATGCCCGATTTCCAGCGGATTTCGACGCCCGAGAAAAGATATGCCTTGGAGCGGGCCATCTTGAACAGGCGCGCAGGCTTGAGCCGGAGCGAGCCGAAGATGTCCGGATCGGGATGGAAGGTAACGGCGGTGCCCCGACGGTTCGGGGCGGCGCCGATCTTCTCCAGCGGGGCCATGGGCAGGCCGCGCGAGAATTCCATCGCGAACAGCTCCTTGTTGCGGGCGACCTCGACGCGCAAATGATCGGACAGCGCGTTGACCACCGACGAGCCGACGCCGTGCAGGCCGCCCGACGTCTGATAGCTGTCGCCGGAAAACTTGCCGCCGGCATTGAGCGTGCAGAAAATGATCTCCAGCGCGGATTTCGTCGGGTCCTTGGGGTGCGGGCCGGTCGGAATGCCGCGCCCGTTGTCGCGCACCGATACATGGCCGTTCTCGTGCAGCTCCACCTCGATCCAGCTGGCGTGCCCGGCGACGGCCTCGTCCATCGAGTTGTCGATGATTTCGGCGACCATGTGATGCAGCGCGCGGTCGTCCTTGCCGCCGATATACATGCCGGGCCGCAGGCGCACATGCTCCATATCCTCCAGGACCTGGATGGAAGAGGCATCATAGTCGCCCGAAGAGGTGGCGGCGGTCAGAAGATCGGACATGGGGTGCGCTGCTCGTGATTTTGGTTTCCGCACTTATGCCAGAGCTGCGCGCCGGTTGAAAGCCGGGCGTCGCGTCATTCAGCCGCTCACGGCGGCCCCGTTGCCCACAGAGCCAGGCCCATGAGGTGCACGGCCAGCAGGCCGAGCGTCAGGATGCCCAGCTGCAAGCGCGTCGCCTCGTGGGCCGGATCCGTGGCAAAGCGCCGGATTTCGCGCCATTGTTCGTGCAGCGTGGGCCACGGCCGGTCCCGCGTCTCGGCCGCCAGGCGTGCCGCGCGGGACAGTGCAAGGAGCGCGCGGAACAGGCACCAGAGCCACAGCACGAACAGCATGGCGGATGCGGCAAGCCATATGGACTGAATTGCCGCGATCATTGCGCGCGCCTGCCGGTCTGTGCCATCTGGTTCCGCTCCGGTTCATATCAATCTACGGCGCCCCGCGCGCCGCAACCTGTATGCCGCGCTTTACAATGCGCCGATTCGTGTGAAGAGATCGCTAAGATGAACGATCATGCGAAGGGCCTTCTGATCACCGCGCTGGGCGTGTTGATGGTGGTGCCCGATTCTCTTTTCGTGCGGCTGATCCAGGCGGATCCGGCGACGATCACCTTCTGGCGGGCGATGATCGCGGGCAGCGCGATCTTTGCCGGATGCCTCGTGTTCCAAGGCATCGAAGGGTTCCGGGCGGTCCTGCGCACCGGGCGGCCGGGGGCGCTTTACATTTTTCTGATGTCCACCACCGCGCCGGGCTTTGTCATGGCGATTTCGCTGACCAGCGTGGCGAATGTGGTGTTCATCTTTGCGTCGACCCCGATTTTTGCCGCCATTTTCAGCCGCATCTTCCTGGGCGAGCCGTTCAGCCTGCGCATGTTGCTGACCATGGCGGCGGTGCTGCCGGGCCTCGGGATCATCGCCTACGGAAGCTCGGAAAACGCCATCGCCGACTGGCGCGGGGATGTGATCGCGCTGGCCGTCTCGGCGGCTTTCGCGGCGGCGCTGACCGTGGTGCGCAAGGTTCGGACGACATCGATGGTGCCAGCGGTTCCGATTGCCTACCTTCTGTCTGCGCTGTTCATGCTGATCTGGGCGTCGCCGGGGCAGGCAATGCCGTCGCAATGGCCGCTGGTTCTGGGGCACGGAATGTTCATCGCGGTTTCGACCAGCCTGCTGACGCTGGGGCCGCGCTACCTGGCCTCGGCGGAGGTGTCGCTGCTGATCTTGCTGGAATCGGTGCTTGCGCCCTTGCTGGTCTGGGCGCTGATCGGCGAGAACCCAGGCCCATGGGCGATACTGGGCGGCGCGGTTGTCATCGGCGCCCTGCTGGTTTCCAACCTGATCGTGCTGCGGCGCGGGCGGCTCAGAAGCTCGCGTCGACCTCCGGCAGTTTCAGCGCCGAGATAAGTTCGCGCAATTCCTGGCGGGCCGCGATGTTCGAGATGTTGAGCTGTTTTACCCCCACATCCTTGAGGTCCAGAAGGGTCAGGCCGCGCGGAAACAATTCGCGGAAGATCACCCGCTCGTTGAAGCCGGGGGCGACGCGGAAACCGATGCGCTTTGACAGATTGGCCAGCGCCGCGCCCATCTTTTCCTTGTTGACCATGGCCTGAGCGCCGACCCGGTTGCGCACCACGATCCAGTCGATCGGCTTCAGCCCGGCCTGCGCCCGCAATTGCCGCGCATTCCAGACCATTTCGGAATAGACCGAGGGGCGCAGGATCTTGCGGCCGGCGGCGTCGACATGGGCCAGAAGGTCGAAATCCACAAAGCTGTCGTTCAGCGGCGTGATCAGCGTATCGGCCAGGCTGTGCGCCACCTGGCTGAGCCGCGTGTGCGAGCCGGGGCAGTCGATGACGATGAAATCGCTGTCGGGTTCAAGCGAGGCGACCGCCTCGGACAGGCGCCGGTCGTAGACGTTCTCGCCGGGGCCGAGCGCCGCCTGATCCACCTCGGGCAGTTCGTGGTAATGCGGGCTGTGCAGATCGAGCCCGGAAAGCGCCATGAATGCCTTGCGGTTCTCCGCATAGCGGCCGAATGTTTTCTGCCGCAGGTCCAGATCCAGCGCGCTGACTGTCTTGCCCATGCGGGCCAGTGCCGTCGCAACATGCATGGACACGGTTGATTTGCCCGCGCCGCCCTTTTCGTTTCCGACGACTATGATGTGCGCCATGTCCCACGGTCCCTTCTCGCACGTCCTCGGCTCGGGACGTTTGGCGCACAGTATCGTCCCGTCACGGGATAGGGAAGGCACGACTGAAGATCAGCTATTCATATCTGCCACTGGCGCAGATCATCCGGCAGCAGGTCGTGGATCGGATTGTTGCGCGACCTTGGGAAGACCCACACATCGGCCACCACATCTCGGAATCCGGGCTGACGCTGACCGCCTTTCGAATGTTTGGCCGGGGCCGCCTCCATTACCGGCCAACGCGGTGCGCTGCGGCCGCGTTCGCCGCCGCATCAATGCAAAGGCCCCGCCGGGGCGGGGCCTGGGATGCATCACGATTGCGGGCGGTTCAGCCCTTCATGCTGTCCCAGAAGGATTTGACCGAGTGGAAGAAGCTCTTGCTCTCGGGGTTGTTATCCTCCGACAGCGCCTCGAACTCGCGCAGCAGCTCTTTCTGGCGGGAGGTCAGATTTACCGGAGTCTCGACCGCCATCTCGATGAACATGTCGCCCGTGCCGCCACCGCGCAGGGCCGGCATGCCCTTGCTGCGCAGGCGCATCTGGCGGCCCGACTGGCTGCCGGCGGGGATCTTCACCTTGCTGCGGCCGCCGTCGATGGTGGGCACCTCGATATCGCCGCCGATTGCCGCCGTGATCATCGAGACGGGAACCTTGCAGAAAAGGTTGTTCTCCTGCCTCTCGAACAGGTCGTGCTTGATCACGTCGATGAAGATGTAGAGATCGCCGGCCGGCCCGCCGCGCATACCGGCCTCGCCTTCGCCGGAAAGGCGGATGCGCGTTCCGGTCTCGACGCCGGCGGGGATGTTGACGCTCAGCGCGCGGTCCTTCTCGACGCGGCCCTGACCGCCGCAGACGCGGCAGGGGTTCTGCACGATCTGGCCCACGCCCGAACAGGTCGGGCAGGTCCGCTCGACGGTGAAGAAACCCTGCTGCGCGCGCACCTTGCCCATGCCGGAACAGGTCGGACACACGGTCGGCTCGGCCCCGCCCTCGGCGCCCGATCCGTCGCAGGCAGAGCATTGCACCGCGGTCGGCACGTTGATCGTCTTTTGCATGCCGGTGAACGCGTCTTCGAGCGTGATGCGCATGTTGTAGCGCAGGTCCGACCCGCGCGCGGCGCGCTGGCGTCCGGCGCCGCCACGTGCGCCCATGAAATCGCCGAAAAGATCGTCGAATACATCGGAGAACGCGCTGGCGAAATCGCCATGACCCGGTCCGCCGCCGGGGCGCCGGCCGCCGCCGCCCATTCCGCCCTCGAAGGCGGCGTGACCGAAGCGGTCATAGGCGGCTTTCTTCTCGGCGTCCTTGAGAACGTCGTAGGCTTCGCCGGCTTCCTTGAACTGCGTCTCGGCGTCGGGATTGTCCTTGTTGCTGTCTGGATGCAGCGCCTTCGCCTGCCGGCGATAGGCCTTCTTGATCTCGTCCGCCGAGGCACCGCGCGAAACGCCCAGAACCTCGTAATAATCGCGTTTGGCCATTCGAGAGCTCCTTTTCCGGAAACGAAACGGGCCGGCCTGAAAAAAGACCGGCCCGAAGGTTTCTCAGCGCCGCATCAGCCGCGCTTGTTGTCGTCGAGGTCCTCGAAATCGGCATCGACGATGTCGTCGTCGCCCGGCCCCGCGGCTTCGTCGGCGCCTTTGGGAGCGCCGTCCTCTTCCTCCTGGCTGGCCTTGTAGATCGCCTCGCCCAGTTTCATGGCCGATTCGGTCACGTTCTGGATTCCCGACTTGATCTTGGCCACGTCGTCCTTCTCAAGCTCTTCCTTGAGGGCCGAGATGGCCAACTCGATCGCCTCGATGGTGCTGGGGTCGACCTTGTCGGAATGCTCTTCCATCGACTTCTCGGTGGAATCGATCAGGCTTTCGGCCTGGTTCCGGGTCTCGACCAGCTCGCGGCGCGCCTTGTCGGCCTCGGCATTCTCCTCGGCGTCGCGGACCATCTTTTCGATGTCCTCGTCGCTGAGGCCGCCCGACGCCTGGATCGTGATCTTCTGCTCCTTGTTGGTGCCCTTGTCCTTGGCGGAAACAGAAACGATGCCGTTGGTGTCGATGTCGAACGTCACCTCGATCTGGGGCATGCCGCGCGGTGCCGGGGGGATATTCTCCAGGTTGAACTGGCCCAGCATCTTGTTGTCGGCTGCCATCTCGCGCTCGCCCTGGAACACCCGGATCGTCACGGCGTTCTGGTTGTCCTCGGCGGTCGAGAAGACCTGGCTCTTGTTCGTCGGGATCGTCGTGTTGCGGTCGATCAGGCGGGTGAACACGCCGCCCAGCGTCTCGATCCCCAGCGAAAGGGGCGTGACGTCCAGAAGGACAACGTCCTTGATGTCGCCCTGCAGCACGGCGGCCTGGATGGCAGCGCCCATGGCGACGACCTCATCGGGGTTCACGCCCTTGTTCGGCTCCTTGCCGAAAAGCTTGGTCACCTCTTCGATCACCTTGGGCATGCGGGTCATACCGCCGACCAGAACGACCTCGTCGATGTCGGAAGCCGACAGGCCCGCATCCTTCAGCGCGTCCTTGCACGGCTTCAGCGATGCCTTGATCAGGTCGCTGACCAGGCTTTCCAGCTTGGCGCGGGTCAGCTTCATCACCATGTGCAGCGGCTGGCCGTTCGAGGACATCGAGATGAACGGCTGGTTGATTTCCGTCTGCGAGGACGAGCTCAGCTCGATCTTGGCCTTCTCGGCCGCCTCTTTCAGACGCTGCAGCGCCATCTTGTCCTTGGTCAGGTCGACCTGGTGCTCTTTCTTGAACTCTTCCGCCAGGTAGTTGACGATCCGCATGTCGAAATCTTCACCGCCAAGGAACGTGTCGCCGTTGGTGGCCTTGACCTCGAAGAGGCCGTCCTCGATCTCGAGAATGGTGATGTCGAACGTGCCGCCGCCAAGGTCGTAGACCGCGATGGTCTGCGCGTCCTTCTTGTCGAGGCCATAGGCCAGCGCGGCGGCCGTCGGCTCGTTGATGATGCGCAGCACCTCGAGGCCGGCGATCTTGCCGGCATCCTTGGTGGCCTGACGCTGGGCGTCGTTGAAATAGGCCGGAACGGTGATGACCGCCTGCTTGACCTCGTCACCCAGATAGCTTTCGGCGGTTTCCTTCATCTTGCCGAGGATGAAGGCGCTGATCTGGCTGGGCGAATATTTCTCGTCGCGCGCCTTGACCCAGGCGTCGCCGTTGCCGCCGTCGACGATCTCGAACGGCACGAGCTTCTTGTCCTTCTCCACGGCCTTGTCGCCGATGCGGCGGCCGATCAGGCGCTTGACGCCGAAGATTGTGTTTTCGGGGTTGGTGACCGCCTGGCGCTTGGCCGGCTGGCCGACGAGGCGCTCGTTTTCGGCGAAGGCGACGATCGACGGGGTGGTGCGGGCCCCTTCGGAGTTTTCGATCACGCGGGCGTTCTTGCCATCCATGATGGCGACGCAGCTGTTGGTGGTTCCGAGGTCAATACCAATGACTTTGGACATGGATTTCATCCCTTTCTCTTCAGGCGATATGACAGGGCGCGACCCGTTACGGCATCCCGGCCCCGGTTTGGATCCCAGCCCGGCCGGGCATTTGCCGACCTTGCTTCCGGCCGTATATAGGGAGGGGTTGGAAGCGCTGCAAGCGGTGCGGCGCGTCGGCTTTTGCAGTTTATCGCCAAATTTTCGGGGCAAAGACCATATGACGGAACTGAACCTGCGCGGCTTTCGCATCCTGCCTGGTTACCTGGACGCGGCGCGGCAGAGCGCGCTGCTGGATGCGCTGCGCGTGGTGGTGGCGCAGGCGCCGCTCTTCTCGCCGGTGACGCCCTCGGGGCGCGCGATGAGCGTGCGGATGACGTCGGCGGGGCGCTATGGCTGGATTTCGGACCGTTCGGGCTATCGCTATGCGAAGGCGCATCCGGAGGGGCAGGCATGGCCCGCCATTCCGGACGAGGTGCTGCAGGTATGGCGCGATCTGGTGAGTGACACGCGCGATCCCGATTGTGTGCTGGTGAACTACTACGGCGAGGGCGCCCGCATGGGGCTGCACCAGGACCGGGACGAGGCGGATTTCTCGTGGCCGGTGCTGTCGATCTCGCTCGGCGACGACGGGCTCCTGCGCATCGGCAACACCTCGCGCGGGGGCAGCACCGTGTCGCACTGGCTGCGGTCGGGCGACGTAGTGGTCATGGGGGGCGATGCCCGGCTGACCTATCACGGCGTGGACCGCATCAGGTTCGGCTCGTCCGCGCTGCTGAAGGGGGGCGGGCGGATCAACCTGACCTGCCGCGTGGTGGATTGAGCGGCCCAGTGGATTCAAGGCCGCCTCAATCGGCCCTTTTTTCAATGATGACCCGATGCGGAAAGGGAATCGAGATGCCTTGCGCGTCAAAATCCTCCTTGATCGCTTTCGTCAGCTCGAATTTCGCGTCCCAGAAATCGTCGGTCGACGTCCAGAGTCGCGCGGTGATTTCCACCGCGCTTTCGCCGAGGTTGGTCACCCGCGCCCAGGGCTCGGGGTCGGTCATCACGCGGCTGTCGTTGCGGGCATGGTCGAGGATGATCCGAAGCGCCTTGTCGGCATCGTCGCCGTAACCGATGCCGAAGGTCAGATCCAGCCGCCTTGTATCATGCGCCGAATAGTTGGTGATGACAGAGCCCCACGCCTGCCCGTTGGGCACGATGATCTGGACGTTCTGCGGCGTCGTCAGTTCGGTGAAGAACAGCGCGATCTCGGTCACCGTTCCGCCGGTGCCGTTGATGTCGACATACTGGCCCAGCCGGTAGGGGCGGAACACGACCAGCATGATGCCCGCCGCCAGATCGGCCAGTGTGCCCTGCAGCGCCAGACCGATGGCCAGGGTGGCGGCACCCAGCACGGCGACGACGCTGGTCGCCTCGATGCCGAAGAGGTTGAGCACCGCCAGCAGCACCATGATCCGCAGGGCCCAGATCGTGACGGTGGCGGCGAAATTGCCGAGCGTCTTGTCGATCTGCGGGTGGCTGTTCACCTGCCGCCGCACGAACCTGCCGACGAACCCGGCAAGCATCCAGCCGACGACAAGCACGACCACCGCCTTGACGGCGGCAATGACCAGAGGCGCGAAGGCGCCCAGTTGGTCGATCACGATTTGCATGGTTGTCCTTCCGGTTCTGAAACGCGGGATTTGCCGCGTATGACTTGGCTGATCCGATGACAAAAGGCACCGGAAGTTCGACGCCGCGGGTTTGGCCGGCCGTGCGCGGGTTCAGCGCGCTTTCAGGCTGTCGCGGATCTCGATCAGGATGTCCTTTTCCGAGGGGCCGGTCGGCACCTCGGGTGCGACGTCGTCGGGCTTTTCGGCCAGCGATTTCACCTTGTTGACGTAGCGCACCAGCATGAAGACCACAAATGCGATGATGAAGAAGTTGATCACCGACATCAGGAAGGCGCCGAACGCGAAGACCGACGCGCCCGCGGCGCGCGCCTGCTCCAGCGATGCGCCCGCGGGCACCTCGCCGGCGAGGACGACATAGTGGTTGGTGAAATCGACGCCCCCGGTGAAGAGCCCGATGATCGGGTTGATCAGATCTGCCACCAGCGATGTGACGATCGCGGTGAAAGCCGCGCCGATGATGATGCCGACGGCCATGTCCATGACATTGCCCTTGGCGATGAAGTCCTTGAATTCGCTTAGCATGAACGTCCCTCGTTTCTAAGGCGCAACCGGTCGGGGTTACCGGGACAGCTTGCATGAAATCGCGCGCCCCTGTCCATCTGCCGCGTCTCACCCCGGCAGCGTGCCTTCCAGCACATAGCGCAGGATCTGCACCACCTGTTCGGGCGTGCGGGCGACGGCCAGCGCGGCGGCGTCGACCTCCTTCAGTGCGTGGTCATGCTCTTCCGGTTGCAGGACGATCAGCGGCGTTCCCAGTGCGGCGGCATAGCCCGCGTCGAAGGCCGCGTTCCACTGCTTGTATTCGTCGCCGAAGCGCACGACGACGACGTCGGCCTCCTCCAGCGCCATGCGGGTGCGGATCGCGTTCAGCTTGGCGCCCTTGTGATCGTGCCAGAACTTGTCCGGCTCGGCCCCGAGGATCGCCACGCCGCAATCGTCGCTGGCGCCGTGGTCAGTCACGGGGGCGGTGAAGGTCACGTCCAGCCCCCTGGCGCCGTCTTCGATCCGGTCCCGCCAGTCGGTGTGGATCTCGCCGCTCAGATAGACGTTCAGCATATCGTTCCTCCTGTTGGTTCAGCCGCGCAGCACGCCGCCTGTCGCCTTGGCAACCTTGTCGACGATCTTTTTCGACACGGCCTCGATATCGGCCTCCTTCAGCGTGGCCTCGGTCGGCTGCAGCCGCACGGTGACGGCCAGCGATTTCTTGCCCTCGCCAAGGCTGCCGCCGACGAACTCATCGAAAACGCGGACATCCTCGATCAGCGCCTTGTCGGCGCCGGCGGCGGCGTTGACCAGCGTCAGCGCCTCGACCTGCGCATCGACGACGAAGGCAAAATCACGCTCGACCGCTTGCAGATCGCGCATCTGCACGGCGCCGCGATTGGCTGTTTTGGTGCGCGGCAGCGGGATCTCGGCGGGCCAGAGGGTGAAGGCCATGGCGGGCCCTTTCACGTCCATGGCGCGCAGCGTCCGGGGGTGCAATTCGCCAAAGACACCCAGCACCTTTTTCGGGCCGAGGCAGATCATGCCATGCCGTCCCGGATGCCACCACTCGGCCGCGCCGCGCAGGATCTGCACCTTGGAAGGCGCGCCGATGGCCGAAAGGATCGCCTCGGCGTCGGCCTTCACGTCATAGATATCCACCGCGCGGGCGGCGCCATGCACGTCCTTCGGCCCCGTCTGGCCCAGCAGAACGCCCGCGACCTGCAAATGCTGCTCGCCCGGCTCGCCGCCGTGGAAGGCGTGGCCGACCTCGAAAAGGGCCATCTCGGAAATCCCGCGCGCCTGGTTGCGCGCCGCCGCCTGCAAGAGGCCGGGCAGCAGGGCGGGGCGCATATGGCTCATCTCGCTGCTGATCGGGTTGGCGAGCATCGTGGCCTCGTCGCCGCCGCCAAAAAGCGTGGCCGATGAATGGTCGATGAAGCTGTAGGTGACGCATTCGTTATAGCCCAGCATGGCCGCCGTGCGCCGCGCGATCTGCTCGCGCTTCTGCATCGGCGACAGGATCGGCGCGGGCACACCTGCCTGCGCGCGGCGCATGGGGCGCCCCTCCAGCCGGGTCAGCGACGCGATGCGCGCCACCTCCTCGACCAGATCGGCCTCGCCCTGAACATCGGGGCGCCAGCTGGGCACTGTCGCCATTTCGCCGTCGAGCTGGAAGCCCAGCGCGGTCAGCGTCCGGCGCTGCTCGTCCTCCGGGATGTCCATGCCGACCAGCGACTGCACCCGCGCCGGGACCAGCCGGTAGGCGCGGCGCGTGTCCGGCACCGTGCCCGCCGTCACCACGTCCGACGGCGTGCCGCCGCAGAGATCGAGGATCATCTGCGTCGCCAGATCGACCGCCTCCATGTTGAAGGCCGGGTCGATCCCCCGCTCGTTGCGGTAACGCGCGTCGGAGTTGATCTTCAGCGCGCGGCCCGTCGCGGCGATCTGCACGTGGTCCCAGACGGCGGCCTCAAGGAAAACATCCGTCGTCTCGGACGTGCAGCCTGTCGCCAGCCCGCCCATGATGCCGGCGATGCTTTCGATGCCGCCCGCGTCGGAGATCACCACCTGGCCGGGCTGGAAGGTGTATTCCTTCTCATCCAGCCCGATCAGCCTCTCGCCGCCCTCGGTGCGGTGGATGCGCAGATCGCCCTGCACCTCGCCCGCGTCGAAGACATGCAAGGGGCGGTTGCGATCAAAGGTGAAGAAATTGGTCACATCCACCAGCGCCGAGCGGGGGCGCAGCCCGATCGCGCGCAGCCGGGTTTGCAGCCATTCGGGGCTGGGGCCGTTCCTGACGCCGCGAATGAGGCGCCCGGCGAAGACCTCGCAGCCGTTCTGCCGCGTGTCCTCGTCGATGGTGACGTTGATCGGGCAGGGGAATTGCCCCTCGACCTGCGCGCTCGGCGCCGCCTTCAGCGTGCCCAGACCGCGCGCCGCCAGATCGCGGGCAATGCCGCGCACGCCCAGCGCGTCGGGGCGGTTGGGGGTGATGGCGATCTCGATCACCGGATCGACCTTGGCCGGATCGTGCTGCGCCAGCCAGTCGATATAGCGCTCGCCGACCTCGCCCGAGGGCAGCTCGATGATGCCCTCATGCTCGTCGCTCAGCTCCATCTCGCGCTCGGAACACATCATGCCGTGGCTTTCGATGCCGCGGATCTTGCCAACGCCGATGGTCGTGTCGATGCCGGGCACGTAGACGCCGGGCCTTGCGACGACCACGGTAATCCCCTCGCGCGCGTTAGGCGCGCCGCAGATGATCTGAAGCTCGCCCTCGCCGGTGGCGACGCGGCAGACGCGCAGGCGGTCGGCATCGGGATGCGCTTCGGCATGGGTGACCTTGCCGATGGTGAAATCTGCCAGCCGCGCGGCGGGGTTCGTGACGCCCTCGACCTCGAGCCCCAGATCGGTCAGCGCATAGGTGATCTCATCGACCGTGGCCGAGGTGTCGAGATGGTCCTTGAGCCAGGAAAGCGTGAATTTCATGTGCCGTCATCCGCAGGTGAAGTGGGTCGGCCCCGCATCTACCGCAGAAGGGACCGGGGGGAAAGACCGGTCAGCTTTCGAAGCGCTTGGCCAGATCCTTCGTGTCGCCCATCGAGACCAGCTTGACCTCGCGCGCCATGCGGATCGTGGGCTTGAGCGCGAAGCAGACCGAGCCGATGACGAAAAACCAGATGGCGGCGGTCTCGTATTCCTTCCAGAAGAAGAGGATGGACCCGATGACAAAGCTGAAGGCGGCGGTGAAATCGACGACGGTGTAGGCGATCTCGTAAAGCGCATAGACGCGGCGGGATTCGGCGGATTGCTGGCGGTTATGGTGCTGGAACAGGCGCATGGGCGGTCTCCTTCGTGGCTTTGCGGTCATTAAGAAGCGCCCGCTCGTCAGGATTTAAGCAGGAGGCGACTGCGCAGCGCGCTCTATTGCATCCGACGGAAAGGAAGCACCGACGCCGATGCTACATTTAACATAATGGTTGAATGGACTCAGACACCGGATTACCCTCGGTGAGGCCAAAACGGGGGAATGAACATGTTCCGGAAAGTTTCACTGATTGGGTTGGCTATTTGGCTGTTCGCTCCACAAGCAATGGCACTCACTCTCACATTCGGCTTCGACACCCCTTGGATCGGAGCGGATATGCAGCGAGAGCAGGGATTTACCTTTGACAATAGTTCGGCGTACAACGATGGCGGGCAGATCCTGTTGCACGATGACGGCGGAGTGCTTTCATCTACATTCACAAGGGATGACGGGCGCCGTTTTAGCGTAAACAGCGCTTCCTTGGGCGCATACAGCTTGTTGTATGGAGCGTTCTCCGGAGCACATCCAAAAGGCGATACTAGTCTCGAATATCAGTTCAATGGGCAATTGATGCATCTCGATTTCGTCCCCACCCTCTATTATTCGGCTGAAGGATTCAGAGATGGAAATATGGTCGCAAGCGCCACCCAGGTTGTCACTGGCCCGGGCAGCACAAGCGGTCAGACGAATTGGGGTAATATTTTCCAAGGTCTCGACCAGTTTCGAATATCTTTCCTGCTTCCAGAAAACCGTACAAGATACGCTTGGCAAGTATGGCCTGGAAATGGAATGAGCGCATTGCCCTACGGCCCCGGTGATTTCGCGTGTCTTGAATGGTGCGGGGAGATGTCCGTCGGCAATCTCCAAGTGTCCATGGTGCCGCTGCCAGCGTCATTCTTCTTATTGGCCAGTGCACTCATAGGGCTGGCAACAATTGGCCTGCGGCGGCGCAAGTTGTTCCAGGTGTAGTGTCCCGCCTCACCTACTCAACCCACCCCGCAATGTCGGCACATCCAGCGCCGCGAACCCGTAATGCCGCAGCCACCGCAGATCTGAATCGAAAAACGCCCGCAAATCCGGGATTCCATATTTCAGCATCGCGATCCGGTCGATCCCCATGCCGAAGGCAAAGCCCTGCCATTCCTCGGGGTCGATATTCCCCGCCTCAAGCACCTTCGGGTGCACCATGCCGGAGCCCAGGATCTCCAGCCAGTCATCTCCTTCGCCCACCTTCAGCGACCCGCCTTCCCAGGAGCAGCGGATGTCGACCTCCGCCGACGGCTCGGTGAAAGGGAAGTGCGAGGCGCGGAAGCGCAGCTCGACGTCGTCCACCTCGAAGAACGCCTTGACGAACTCCTCCAGCACCCATTTGAGGTTGGCCATGGAGATGTCGCGGTCCAGCGCCAGACCCTCGATCTGGTGGAACATAGGCGTGTGCGTCATGTCGTAATCGGCGCGGTAGACGCGGCCTGGGGCGATGATGCGCATGGGCGCGCCCTGATCCTGCATCGTGCGGATCTGCACAGGGCTGGTATGGGTGCGCAGCACATGCGGCGGGCGCTCGTCCTCCGCGCCGCGATGGGTGTAGAACGTGTCCATCTCGGCCCGCGCGGGATGATGGCCGGGAATGTTCAGCGCGTCGAAATTGTACCAGTCACTTTCAACCTGCGGCCCTTCGGCCACGGCAAAGCCCATGTCTGCGAAGATCGCGGTGACTTCCTCCGTCACCTGGCTGATCGGGTGGATCGTGCCCTGCCGCCGGGGCCGCCCGGGCAGCGTCACGTCCAGCCACTCGCCGCGCAGCCGCTCGTCCAGCGCGGCGTCGCCCAGCGCGGCCTTGCGGGCGGCGAGGGCCGAGTTGATCTCGTCCTTAAGCGCGTTCAGCTTGGGCCCGGCGCTCTGGCGCTCTTCCGCGCTCATCTTGCCCAGCTCGCGCATCTTCAGGCTGATCTCGCCCTTCTTGCCGACGGCCTGCACGCGCAGATCCTCCAGCGCCTGCTCGCCCTCGGCATCGGCAATCGCCTGAATATACTTGTCGCGCAGATCGTCCATCGGGGCACCTATCGTCTCTTGATGCCCGCGAGTTACCGCGCATCCCCCTTGCGCGCAAGCCTCAGCGCAGATCGCGTGCATAGTCCGCCGTGAAGGCGGCATAGCCGTGCTGCGTCACCCCGTGATGGCCCTGCATATGCGCGTGCAGCGCGGGCAGCTTGTGAAAGGGAACGCCCGGCAGCGTGTGATGCTCGGTATGGTAGGGCATGTTCCACGCCAGAAACCGCACGACGCGGTTGGTATAGGTGGTGCGCGTGTTCTGCAGCATGTCGGCGACAAAGCGGCAGCGCCCATGCTCGGCCAGCAGGTAAAGCCGCAGGAAGGGCTGGCCCAAAAGCATGGGCAGCAGCCAGACCCAGAACAGCAGCGGCGTCAAGACAAGGCTGGCCAGCGCGGCGGCATAGATCGCCAGCATCACGCGCGCCTCGCGGATGATACGCGGGCGGGCGCGTTTGGGGATGTAGGACGCATCCATCCTGCCGCACGCATTGTCCCACGTCACCCGCGCCATCCCCAGCCAATAGGGCAGGCCCGAGACGTGGCGGAAATACTCGGCCCACGTTTCCGGCTTCATGCCCGTCAGCAGCTCGGGATCTTTCTCCGGGTCGTTCGTGTGGCGGTGATGGGCAAGGTGGAAGTAGCGGAACCACTCGAACGGCAGCAGCAGCAGGAGACCGCAGGCGCGGCCCACCCATTCGTTCAGCGCGGCCGAACGGAACGGGGTCTTGTGCGTCGCCTCATGCTCCAGCGTGAAGAGGAAACAGATGGCGATGCCTTGCAGGAGGACGGCGACCTGCCACAGCGGCCAGCCCAGCCCGATCCAGAGCGCCAGCGCCGCGATCAGCGCCGCGTGACCCGCCAGATGGCGCAGTCCGGCGGCATTCTCGGTCGCGCTCAGCTCGGCCAGCGTGTCGGGGGGCAGCTGCGCTATGAAGGCCTTGTGATCCATCACCGCGATATAGGCGCGGCGCATCGCATGATCCAGAGCCGGGCGGGCACCGGATGAACCGCCGCGGCCTAACGAAAAACGCCGCCCCCGAAGGAGCGGCGTTTCCCGAATAAAGGCCGGATGGCTCAGAAGCCAAGCCCTTCGTATTTCTTCTTGAACTTGGACACGCGGCCGCCCGCGTCCATCAGGCGGGACGAGCCGCCGGTCCATGCCGGGTGCACGGTGGGGTCGATGTCCAGCGACAGCGTGTCGCCTTCCTTGCCGTAGGTCGAGCGCATCTTGATGATCGTGCCGTCGGTCATCTTCACGTCGATATCGTGGTAATCGGGGTGGATGTCTTTTTTCATTGGGCCGGTCCTTACGCTTTCTTGGGCTTGTAGGTGCTGTCCTCGACGATGCGGGCGGATTTGCCGCGGCGCGAACGCAGGTAATACAGCTTGGCGCGGCGGACGCGGCCACGGCGCACGACCTCGATGCTGTCGACATTGGTCGAATAGAGCGGGAACATGCGCTCCACCCCTTCGCCGAAGGAAATCTTGCGGACGGTGAACGATCCGGCAATGCCTTCGCCGTTCTTGCGGCTGATGCAGACGCCCTCGAAGTTCTGAACGCGGGTACGCGTACCTTCGGTCACCTTGTAGCCGACGCGCACGGTGTCGCCGGCCTTGAAATCGGGAATGGATTTGCCAAGCTCGGCAATCTGTTCCGCTTCGATCTGTGCGATAAGATCCATCGCGGTTCTCCTCGGATTGCTTGCGGTTTGATCCCGCAAAGTGTTTCGCGCCCCGAGAGCTGGTGGTCTTCGTCCGGATTCCCCCGGCCCATCGCCGGAAGTCCGCCCCAGATCGGATCGTCCTTTATCTGCGTGATGCCTTGGGCGCGCCGGATACGGATGCAAAGCTCATCCGCCCGTCGGCACGCCTTTCGGCCCCCGACTCGGGCACGGCCGTATCGGGATGGGCGGGCTTTACGGCAGATGGGGGCGCATTGCAACCGCTACCTGCGGCGGGGCGGTCTCACCCGTCGCGCCCGGCCCAGAGGTCCGGCCGCCGCTCGCGCGTGAGCCTTTCGGCCTCGGCCTGCCGCCATCTGGCGATCTCGCCGTGATTACCGGACATCAGCACGTCGGGGATGCGGCGCCCCTTCCATTCGGCGGGGCGGGTATATTGCGGATGCTCCAGCAGGCCGCTGGAGTGGCTTTCGTCCACCGCGCTCTCCGCGTTACCGAGAATGCCGGGCCTGAGGCGCAGCGCCGCGTCGATCATCGCCTGCGCCGCGATCTCGCCCCCGGTCATCACGAAATCGCCCAAGGAAACCTCGGCGGCGCCGTAATGCTCGATCACGCGCTCGTCCAGCCCCTCGAAGCGCCCGCAGATCAACGTCATGCCCGGCGCCTGCGCCAGCTCCCGCGCCATCGCCTGATCGAACCTGCGTCCTCGGGGGCTGAGATAGATGAGGGGGCTGCCCGGCGCCGCCTGCGCCTGCGCCGCGTCGATCGCGGCGCCCATCACGTCGGCGCGAAGCACCATGCCCGCCCCGCCGCCGGCCGGGGTGTCGTCGACATTGCGATGCTTGCCGATGCCGTGGTCGCGCAGATCGGTCACACCAAGCGACCAGACCCCGTCGGCCAAGGCGCGGCCGGTCAGGCTGTGTCCCAAGACACCGGGAAAGACTTGCGGAAGCAGGGTGATGACCTGCACATGCCAGCCGCGCGCCGTCGGCTGGGTGCCGGGTGTGCCGGATTCTTGGCCCTCTGACCGGGCAGGATTATCGGGATCAGCCATGCCGCCGGTCTAACGCATCGACAGCGGCGCTGCGACAGGGATTTTCGCGCTGGCTGATCCCGCCGGTCAGGCGAGTGCGATGATGCCCAGAAGCACCAGAAGGAACAGGACCAGGACGATGACGATCAGGATCTTGGCGCCGGTCAGGGCCATGCCCGACAGTCGACCGAAACCCAGCAGGGCGGCGATGGCCGCAATGGCCAGAAGTATGAGAATCCACTCGATCATATGCGTTACCTCCAAATGCCGGACCCGGTGTCGCCCGGCCCGTCGGAGCCAACCGCCAGGCGCAGCAAAAGGTTCCCGCGGCGCGGTGCCTTTGCGTCACTCCGGACCGAACAGCCCCTCCGGCGGGTCCGCCACGATGCGCCGCGCGCGCAGATCGACCGTGGGCACGGCGGCTTTGGTGAACGGCAGAAGGACCGTGTCGGTGCTGCCCGGCACGGCGATTTCCAGCAGGTCCGACGCGCCGTGGTTCAGAACGGCCTTGACCGTGCCCAAGGGCGCGCCGCCGGTATCGGCGACCTCAAGCCCGACCAGGTCGGCGTGATAGAATTCGTCATCCGGCAGGCCGGGCAACACGATGCGCGGCACGAAAAGCTGAACCCCGCGCAGGGCGTCCGCCTCTTCCTTGGTGTCGATGCCGGTGAGGCGCGCGGTAAAGCCGTTCCTGGTCTGGCCAGTCAGGGTCACGTCGAAGCGGCGGGCGCCGTCCTGCGTCGTCAGCGTGCCGTAGGCCGCGATATCCTCGGGCTGCGCGGCAAAGCTTTTGAGGCGCACTTCGCCGCGCACCCCGAAGGATCCGGCAATCGCGCCGATGCAGATCAGGTCATCGTCCGCCGTCATCGCGTCTCTCCCTTGCAGAGGCCATGCACGACCTGCCCGCCGGCCGCCGTGCAACGCTCGGCATGTTGATATTTGGCGTATGTCCAGCCGGCAAGGAAAAGGACACCCCAGAAGATCAGGCGGCGCAGCATCCTCAGCGCCCGTCCAGGTGCAGCGAGGGCGCGTGGGCCTCCCAGCCGGCGGTTTCCAGCTCGGGGATCAGGCTCTCGGACGGCGCCGTGACAAACGCATCGAGGCAGCGCGTCAGCACTGCCTCGTCAACCGCGCCCGCACGAAAGTGGCGCACATCGCGCCGCCAGCGCATCGGATCGGCCAGCCCGGACTGGAACTCCGGCGAGAACGCGGACATTCCGGCGCCCCGACTTATTCTTCGGCGGGCGCTGCTTCGGCCGGGGTATTGGCGGCTTCGGTGGCGGCGGCGGCCTTGGCGGCCCGCTGTTCCGCGCGGTCCTGCGCCTTCTTGCCGGGGGCGCCCTTTTTCAGGTTCGCGCGCTCTTTCTTCTCGCGGACGCCTGCGGCCTCCAGCATCCGGGCGATCCGGTCGGTCGGCTGCGCGCCCTTGTCGAGCCATGCCTGCACACGCTCGATGTCCATCTTGACGCGGTCCTCGCTGTCCTTGGGCAGGAGCGGATCATAGGTGCCCAGCTTTTCGATGAAGCGGCCGTCGCGCGGCATCCGGCTGTCGGTGGCGACGATCGAGTAATGCGGACGCTTCTTGCTGCCGCCGCGGGCGAGACGAATTTTCATGGCCATGGGGGTATCTCCTAGAGGTTTTTTTACGATTGCTGCTGTTTGTGGTGCTGAATGACTTCAGCGATGATGAAGTTCAGGAACTTCTTGGCGAATTCCGGGTCTAGATCGGCCTGTTTCGCCAAATCCTCCAGACGTGCGATCTGCGCCGCTTCGCGCGCGGGATCGGACGGGGGAAGGTCGTGAGCGGCCTTGAGGCGGCCGACGGACTGGGTGTGCTTGAATTGCTCGCCCAGCGTATAGACAAGGATCGCGTCCAGCCGGTCGATGCTGTCGCGATGCTCCTTCAGCAGTTCGGCGGCGCGTGCGGTGCTGTCCTTCATGCCGCGCCCTCCGCCGGCGTCAGGCCCAGGTCGGCGGGCGACGGATGACGATAGATCATGTCCTCGCCCATGTAGGGGTTCCTGTAGGTCCGCTCGTAACGCGCGCCCATGCGCTCGGCCAGCGCGACGGAGCGGGTGTTGCCGGGGACGATATGCGAGCCGATGGTCGTCAGGCCGAAATCGGTATAGCCCCATTCGCGCGCCCGCATCGCCGCCTCGAAGGCAAAGCCGCGCCCCTCGAACCCCTCGAAGACGGCATAGCCCAGCTCCGGCTCGGGCCAGCCTTCGGGATACCAGATGCCGGTGAGGCCGCAGCCCACGCCGCTCGCCTTCTCCTCGATGATGAAATAGCCGCAGCCGCGCAGCGCCCAATGGCCGATGTTCATCGCGAACCAACGCCATGCGCGGGAGCGGTCGGCCTCGATCCCGAAGCCGAGGGCGCGGACGGGGTCCATCAGGAAACTTGCGACGGCCTCGAAATCCGCAGCCGCGGGCGCGCGCAGGATCAGGCGTTCCGTTTCCAGCGTGGGGATGTCGAGTTTCATCGCGCCACCTCCGACGGTTGAGCTTGCGGGGGCCGGCGGAGCCTCCGGCGGGAGTATTTGGGGAAAGATGAAAGCACTGGCGTCACTTCTTCTTGCCGAAGCCCGAAAGGCCGGGGGGAAGGCCGCCGCCCATGCCGGGCATACCGCCCATGCCGCCGGGCATCCTGCCGCCCATCTTGCGGGCGGCCTGTTCAAGCGCCTTGGGATCCATGCCCTGCAGTTCCTCGGGCGACGGGCCGCCGCCCTTGCCGAACATGCCTTTCATGGCCTGTTTCAACATGCCGCCCTTGCCCATCTTCTTCATCATGTCGGCCATCTGGCGGTGCATCTTCAGCAGCTGGTTCAGCTGGCTCACCTCCAGCCCCGCGCCCTTGGCGATCCGCTTCTTGCGGCTGGCCTGAAGGATCTGGGGGTTGGCGCGTTCCTTTTTCGTCATCGACTGGATCAGGGCGATCTGGCGCGCGATGATCTTGTCGTCGAACCCCGCCTCCTGCACCTGTTTCGCCATCTTGCCCATGCCTGGCATCATGCCCATGACCAACTCCATGCCGCCCATCTTCTGCATCTGGTCGAGCTGCATCCGAAGGTCGTTCATGTTGAACTGACCCTTCTGGAAGCGCTTCATCATGCGCTCGGCCTGTTCGGCCTCCATCGTCGCCTGCGCCTTTTCGACGAGGGAGACGATATCGCCCATGCCGAGGATGCGGCCCGCGATGCGTTCGGGATCGAACGTCTCGATCGCGTCCATCTTTTCGCCGAGGCCGACGAAACGGATCGGCTTGCCGGTGACGGCGCGCATCGACAAGGCCGCGCCGCCGCGCCCGTCGCCGTCCATGCGGGTGAGCACGACGCCCGTCACGCCGATCTTGTCGTCGAATTCGGTGGCGACGTTGACGGCGTCCTGGCCGGTAAGGCCGTCGACCACCAGCAGCGTCTCGCGCGGGTTCGCCACGTCGCGCACGGCGGCGGCCTGCGCGATCAGCTCGGCGTCGATATGCAGGCGGCCGGCAGTGTCGAGCATGAAGACGTCATAGCCGCCCAGAGCCGCCTGCGTTTTGGCGCGCCTGGCGATCTGCACCGGGTCTTCGCCCTTGACGATCGGTAGGGTGTCGACGCCGATCTGTGTGCCGAGGATCGCCAGCTGCTCCATCGCGGCGGGGCGGTTGACGTCGAGCGAGGCCATCAGCACGCGTTTGCCGTCCCGTTCGGTCAGGCGCTTGGCCAGCTTGGCGGTGGTCGTCGTCTTGCCCGAGCCCTGGAGGCCGACCATCAGGATCGGCGCGGGCGCATTGTCGATCCTGAGCTTGCCGGGATCGCCTTCGCCGGTCAGCGTGTCGATCAGCGCGTCATGGACGATCTTGATGACCTGCTGGCCGGGCGTGATGGATTTCAGCACCGATTGGCCGGTCGCCTGATCCTGCACCTTTTTAACGAAGTCCCGCGCCACGGGCAGCGACACGTCCGCCTCCAGCAGCGCGACGCGCACCTCGCGCAGCGCGGTTTTCACGTCCTCTTCGCTCAGCGCGCCCTGTTTCGTCAGGCGATCGAAGACCCCGGAGAGGCGCTCGGATAGATTTTCAAACATCTGCCATGCTCCTGCGACGTGCCAAACCGGCAAGGCCCCCGTGGGCGCAACGCGCTGACGGGGGGCGATCCCGGCCAAAGGCCAAGGGACCGGAAGGTGCGACGCTTCCGGGTGTTGCGCGGCTGTCTAGGCAAAGGGTGCGCGCGAGTCAAGGGGCGTGCGGGGCGCGCGAGTCAAGGGGCGTGCGGGGCGCGCGGTTCCGCCTCGAGTGCGCGCAGGCGATGCTGAAGAGGCCGGGCACAGACGGCACAGTCCGGAGCGGAACCAGACGAAGCGCCGCAGCGTTAGGGATCATCAAGCAATAACGGAAAAGAGGGATCCATGCGCAACATCATCTATCTGGTCGGTCTCATCGTCATCGTCCTGGCCATTCTCAGCCTGGTCTTCTAAGGCGCGGCGGGCTCACGAACGCTCACCGGCGGGCAGTTCGGCGGCAAGGAATATCTCGAACGCGTCGAGGTCCACCGGCTCGAACTGGCCGAAGCCCTGCATCCAGACCGACGCCGCGCGTAGCGCGCCCGGCTCCAGCTTGCACCACTTGACCCGGCCGCGCCGCTCTTGACTGATCAGGCCGGCCCTGCCCAGTATGGTCAGATGCTTGGAGATCGCCGCGAGAACTCATGTCGAACGGCTCTGCCACGTCGGTGACGGCCATGTCGTCCTCCAGCAGCATCGACAGGATGGCGCGCCGCGTCGGGTCCGCCAGCGCGGCGAAGGTCAAATCGAGCGATCCGGTCATGGCGATCCTGCCTCGGTTATCCTGCGCCGCCTCCCGGCAACCCGGCGCCGTTGGCGGCAGGCGCAGTGAAGGCGAAAGGAAAGTTCATGTTCAGGCAAATCATGGTGCCGGTCGATCTGGTTCACAAGGACAGTTTGCAGAAAGCCCTTGATGTCGCGGGCAAGATGGCCAAAGGCTACGGGGCCAAGGTCCATGTCGTCAGCGTCGGCGGCACCGCGCCCGGATCGCTCGGGCACACCCCGTCCGACTTCGGTGCGACGCTTACCTCTTTCGCGGAAGAACTGCGCAAGAGTTACGATGTCGAGGTCGAGGCGCATCCGCTCACCTCCTCCGATCCCGCCGTCGACACGACGCGCAGCCTGATGCGGGCGATCGACGACATCGGCGCCGATCTTGTCATCATGGCCTCGCATCAGCCGGGCATGTGGGAGCATGTCTTCAGCTCTCATGGCGGGTACGTCGCGCAGCATGCGAAATGCTCGGTCTTCGTTGTTCGCTAAGGCGGCCTTTCGTCGGGACTAAACCATTTGGTTGAATGTCGGCCCGCCGTCTCCGGCGTGCATCCGGGCGCGGCGCGGCAGGCGGCTCTTTTTCGTCTTCCCAAAAATACTCAATCTTTCCAAGGGTCTATCCACGCTCCGGCCTTGCCAATCGTGCGCTTGACTCGCCGCGCCCTGCCGCATAGCAATGCGCAAATCGTACCGGGTGAGGGCAGGCGGTGTGACAGACCCCGATGAGCGCGCGAAACTCCGCGATCTCGAAAAGCGCATCAACGCCCTGAAGACCCCGAAAGAGGTCAGACCGCACACGGACGAACATTATTCACAGGCACAGCTGGCCTGGCGGATGGTGATCGAATTGGTGGCCGGTCTGCTGATCGGCTTTGGCATCGGATATGGGCTGGACCGCCTGCTGGGCACATTGCCCGTGTTCCTGGTGCTGTTTACGTTGCTGGGGCTTGCGGCGGGGATCAAGGTGATGATCCGCAGCGCGCAGGAGATCCAGCAGACCCAGATGGCCGACGAGGCCGCAGACCAGCCGCCGGCGCATGGCGGAGACGAGAGGGCGAAGAATGGCGACTGACGTGAATGGGGCCGCAGAGCAGTCCGGCGGCCTGGTTTTCCATCCGATGGACCAGTTCATCATCAAGCCGCTGTTCGGCGACGGCGCCGTGGGCATCTTTACCGTGACCAACATCACCCTCTGGATGGCCGTCACCGTGCTGGCCACCATTGCACTGCTGGTGCTGGGATCGTCCAGCCGGTCGACCGTTCCGGGGCGCATGCAGTCCATTGCCGAGCTGTGCTACGGCTTCATCCGCAAGATGGTCGAGGACGTGGCGGGCCGCGACGCGCTCCCTTATTTTCCTTACATTATGACGATTTTCATGTTCGTCGTCATGGCGAACTTCATCGGTCTGCTGCCCGGCGCCTTCACGGCCACCAGCCATATCGGCGTGACCGCGCTGCTGGCGCTGCTGGTGTTCTTCTCGGTCACCATCATCGGCTTCGTCAAGCATGGCACAGGTTTTCTCGGCCTCTTCTGGATCAACGCGGCGCCGTTGCCGCTGCGCCCGATCCTGGCGCTGATCGAGGTGATTTCCTACTTCGTGCGGCCCGTCAGCCACTCCATCCGACTGGCTGGCAACATGATGGCGGGCCACGCGGTGATGAAGGTCTTCGCGGCCTTCGCCCCGATGATCATCATCTCGACCGGAATCGGCCTTGCCGTCACGCCGCTGTCGATCCTGGCGATTGCCGCGATCTATGCGCTCGAAGTGCTGGTGGCTTTCATCCAGGCTTACGTCTTTACCATTCTGACCTGCGTCTACCTCAAGGATGCGCTGCATCCGGCGCATTGACGGCAGAGTGACAGCGGCGGGCCTGCCCGCCGCACCACCGAACGACTTATCGCAAATTCCACAGTAAGGAGAATTCACATGGAAGGCGAACTCGCAACAATGGGCGCATTCATCGGCGCAGGTCTGGCATCGGTCGGCATGGGCGGCGCAGCCGTCGGTGTGGGCAACGTTGTCGGCAATTTCCTGTCCGGCGCCCTGCGCAACCCGTCGGCCGCGGCCGGCCAGACGGCGACCATGTTCATCGGCATCGCGTTCGCCGAAGCGCTGGGGATCTTCTCGTTCCTCGTCGCACTTCTGCTGATGTTCGCCGTCTAAGCCATCCAGGCAGACTGATCCTTACGGGACGGGTGAAGGGCGCAGTGCCTTTCACCCTTACCTCCAAGGCAAGGTTCCCTGAGAAAGGACACCATCATGGCTACCGAGATCGCTGCCGCGACCGGCGGGGAAATCCACCCCATCGCTCTCGAAGAGGCCGGCGTCTGCGTCGACTCCCATGGCGGGGCGATCGGCCTGCCGCAGCTTTGCCCCGACTGGATGGGCAACCAGATCTTCTGGCTGGCGATCACGCTGGTCGTGATATTCTTCGTGCTCTCGCGCATCGCGCTGCCGCGCATCGCCGCGGTCCTGGCCGAGCGTCAGGGGACGATCACCAACGATATTGCCGCCGCCGAAGACCTGAAGGTCAAGGCGAGCGAGGCCGAGGCCGCGTATGACAAGGCACTGGCCGACGCGCGCAGCGACGCGCAGAGCATCGTCGCGCAGACCAAGGCCGACATCAAGGCCGACCTCGACGACGCGATCGCCAAGGCCGATGCCGAGATTGCCGCCAAGACGGCCGAAGGCGAAAAGGCGATTGCCGAAATCCGCGCCGGCGCGCTGGAATCGGTCAAGGAAGTGGCGACCGATACCGCCCGCGAAATCGTCGCCGTCATGGGCGGGCAGGCGGATCCGCAGACCGTCGATGCCGCCGTCACCTCGCAGATGAAAGGGTAACGTCATGCGCCTGATCGCAATCTTGATCGCCGCCGTTGCCGCCAGCCCCGCGCTGGCCGCGACCGGCCCGTTCTTCTCGCTTTCGAATACGAACTTCGTGGTGACGGTCGCTTTCCTCATCTTCGTCGGCTTCCTGATCTACATGAAGGTGCCGGGCAAGATCGGCGAGATGCTGGACAAGCGCGCCGAGGGTATCAAGTCCGAACTGGACGAGGCGCGCGCCCTTCGCGAAGAGGCGCAGGCGCTGCTGGCCAGTTACGAGCGCAAGCACAAGGACGTGCAGGCTCAGGCCGATCGTATCGTCGCTCAGGCCAAGTCCGAAGCGAACGATGCGGCCGAGCAGGCGCGCGAGGATCTGAAGAAATCCATCGCCCGCCGGATCCAGGGCGCCGAAGACCGGATCGCCTCGGCTGAGGCGGAGGCCGTCCGCGAAGTGCGCGACCGCGCCATTTCCATCGCCATTGCCGCCGCACGTGAGGTCATCGCCAGGCAGATGACCGCAGCCGAAGCGAACAAGCTGATCGACAGCGGCATCGAGACCGTCAGCGCAAAGCTGCACTGACGCGGTGCCCCGCGCAAGAAATTGCCCGGCTGCCGAAAGGCTGCCGGGTTTTCTGTCTGTGCTGCGTTTACCGGCGGGGGGACGCCATGCCGCGGCCCCCGAATGGAAAGGGGGCCGTTGATTCGGCCCCTCAGTCCTTCACTGCCGCGATCGTTCCGTCTTCTTCTGCCTGTCGTCCGTCGTCCGTTTGCGCCACCGGGAAGCATCGGCCAGAGCCGGCTGGCGGCGTGATCCGTCTCGCCCTTGTCGGTGAGGGCGGTAATAGCGGTAGATGTAGGTCTTGGCCCAAGATATAGAAGACAACCGGCGAATCGGTCAATAACTGTTGTGCCGGAAAATCCGGTGCCCAGACGTGAAACCGGGGTCCAAGCCCGAAAAACCGAGTCGATTGAGCGGCTTGGCGATGCCAAAAAAATTTGCCCGGGCTCAGCCGTTTTCGCGCAGAACATGCCCGGCAAGGTAGAGCGATCCGCAAATCAGCACCCGTGCACGTGGTGCGTCGGCCACGATGCGGGCCAGCGCCGCGCGGATGCCGGCCGCCGTCTCGGCCTGCATTCCGGCGGCGCGGGCGGCGTCGGCCGTGACCTCGGCGGGCAGGGTGTTCGCCTCGCCGGGGATCGACACGGCGATCAGCCCTTCCGTTTGCGCCGCCAGCGGGCGCAGATAGCCGCCGATGTCCTTGGTGTTCAGCATTCCGCAGATCAGATGCGTGGGCCGTTTCGGCAGGCTGGCCAGGTGCCGCCCCAGCGCCTCGCCCGCCGCCGCGTTGTGCCCGCCGTCGAGCCACAGCTCGGCCTCTGGCGCTGCCTCGGCCAGCGGCCCGCTGTCCAGCCGCTGCATGCGGGCGGGCCATTGGGCGCGGCTGACGGCGGCCTCGGCGGCGGCGTCATCCAGCCCCAGATGGCGCAGCGCGGCCAGCGCCGCGCCGGCGTTGTCAATCTGGTGCGCGCCGGGCAGGTTCGGCAGCGGCAGGTCCAGCAGGCCCCGCTCGTCCTGATAGACCATGCGCCCCGCCTCGGCGGTGCAGTGCCAGTGCTGGCCATGTGCAATCAGCGGCGCGCCAAGGCGATCCGCCACCTGCTCGATCACCTCCAGCGCCTCGACGGGCTGGGGACCAACGACGCAGGGTACGCGGCGCTTGATGATGCCGGCCTTCTCGAACGCGATCTTGGCGAGGGTGTTGCCCAGGTATTGCTCGTGATCCACGCTGATCGGCGTGATGACGGTCAGCTTCGGCTCGGCCACCACGTTGGTCGCGTCCAGCCGCCCGCCCAGCCCGACTTCGAGCAGCGTGTAATCGGCGGGCGTGCGCGAAATGGCGAGCAGCGCGGCGCAGGTGGTGATCTCGAAATAGGTGATGTTGCCGCCGCCATTGGCGCGGTAGCATTCGTCCAGCACGTCGGTCAGCGCATTCTCGGAAATCAGATCGCCCGCCAACCGGATCCGTTCGTGAAAGCGCGCCAGATGCGGCGAGGTATAGGCGTGCACGCGGTGCCCCGCCGCCTCGAGCCCCGCGCGCAGCATCGCCTGCGTGCTGCCCTTGCCGTTGGTCCCGGCGATGTGGATGACGGGCGGCAGCGCGTCCTGCGGATTGCCCAAAGCCTCCAGCAGACGCCAGACCCGGTCCAGCGTCAGATCGATGATCTTGGGGTGAAGCGCCATCATCCGCTCGAGGATGACGTCCGAACCCTGAGCGCTCATTTCTTGGCCGGTGCCTCGGGCTTGGCCTTTGCGGCCTTGGTGTCCTTGGGCGGCGATTTCGGCGCCTCCGGCTCGTTCGCGGTCAGGGTGGGCGGCGGCAGGTCGCCCGCGATCGCGGGGCCGAGGCCCAGCAGCATCCGGGTGATGGTGATCAGCTCGTCGCGCAATTTTGGGCGCGGCGTGACGCGGTCCAGCATCCCGTGATCCAGCAGGTATTCGGCACGCTGGAAGCCCTCGGGCAGCTTCTCGCGGATCGTCTGCTCGATCACGCGCGGGCCGGCGAAACAGATCAGCGCGTTCGGCTCGGCAATCTGCACGTCGCCCAGCATGGCGTAGGAGGCGGTGACGCCGCCGGTCGTGGGATGCGTCAGCACCACGATATAAGGGAGCCCCGCCTCCTTCAGCATCTGGATCGCGACGGTGGTGCGCGGCATCTGCATGAGGCTGAGTATTCCCTCCTGCATCCGCGCGCCCCCGGCGGCGGAAAAAAGGATCAGCGGGCGCTTGAGCTTCACCGCCTGCTCGGCGGCGGCGATGATCGCGTTGCCGACATACATGCCCATCGATCCGGCCATGAAGCTGAAATCCTGCGCCGCCGCGACGATGGGCGTGCGCCCGACCTCGCCGGTGGCGACCAGCATCGCCTCCTTCTCGCCCGTGGCCTTCTGCGCGGCCTTCAGGCGGTCGGGATAGCGTTTCTGGTCGCGGAAATGCAGCGGGTCGACCTTGGGCGCGGGCACGGCGACCTCGGTGAAGGTGCCGCCGTCGAACAGCGCCTGGAACCGCGCGCGCGGCGCGATGTTCATGTGATGCCCGCAGGAGGTGCAGACGTTCAGGTTCTGGCTCAGCTCGCGGTGAAACAGCATCGTGCCGCATTCGTCGCATTTGGTCCACAGGTTCTCGGGCACCTCGCGTCGCGAGAAGATCGAGTTGATGCGCGGACGCATGTAATTGGTGATCCAGTTCATGTGGCCTTGCCTTGCAGCGTTGCGGGTCGGCCCCCAGATAAGCCGCGCGGGCGGGAATTGCAATCAGACGCGCAGAGCCAGCCGCGCCGCCAGCCACGAGCACAAGAGCACCATCAGGTCCACCGGCATCCACCGTATGAGCAGGGCCGCATGCTCGGGTCCGAAAGGGTAGGCATAGAGCGCGAGTCCGTCGAAACTGCCCTGCGGCGCGACCAGCGCGATGGCGCTGAAATTGTTGATCAGGTGCAGCGTGATCGCCGGGGCCAGCGTGCCGCTGCGCGCCGTCAGGTCCGCCGCCGCGATGCCGAAAAGCGTCGCCCAGATCACGATCAGCCACGCCGCGTCGCCCATCACGCCGGGCTGGTAGTGCAGCAGGCCGAAAAGGACCGACGGCAGGATCATCCACGCCGCAGGACGGGCGAAACGCGCGGCCAGCTGGCTTTGCAGATAGCCGCGGAACAGGATTTCCTCCGCGCTGACCTGGACCAGCAGGCCCAGCAGCGTCAGCGGCAGGAAGCTCAGCCATCTTTGCGGCGCAAGGCCGGGTACCAGCGCAAAGCCATCGGGCATCGGCAGCAGCGAGATCACAAGGTAGACGCCCAGGATGTATGCCGCGACCCGCCGCGCCTGCCCCCATGCCAGTGCGCGGGGGCCGATCATCCCGCGCAGCCTGCGCCGGTGCATGATCCGCAGCACCAGCGCCAGCGCGCAGATCAGCAGGCCGAAGACATAGAGGTTGACCAGCGCGCCCAGGGGCGTCGTCGCCTCGGCCAGCCCGTTGCCATCCGGCCCCCAGGCCGTCGGGGGCAGCACCACGCTGCACAGCCAGCCGTAAAGCGTCGAAAGCGACAGGAAGATCACCACCAGAAGCGCAGAGCCTGCCAGCAGCCGCCACAGCGCGGCGGAGGGCAGGGCGGGCGCGATCAGGTGTCGATGGGCGGGGTAGCGCATGGCGCGACGCTATCCGCGCGCGGGCCGGGGCGCAATCGGGGACGTCGCGCCCCGTGACGGCGGCCATACTTGCGCCGCTGGCGCCGCTCGCCTATTCCTCGGCCACAGAGTATCAGTCCACTCCCCTCGCGAGGCCCCCATGACCAAGTTCGACAAGTCCCGACTGCCCAGCCGTTACGTGACCGAAGGCCCCTCCAGGGCGCCGCACCGGTCCTACATGTATGCGATGGGCCTCAGCGAGGAAGAGATCCACCAGCCGCTCGTCGGGGTCGCGACCTGCTGGAACGAGGCGGCGCCGTGCAACATAGCGCTCAGCCGGCAGGCGCAGGCGGTCAAGATGGGGGTCAAGGCAGCCTCGGGCACGCCGCGCGAGTTTACCACCATCACCGTGACCGACGGGATCGCGATGGGGCACGAGGGGATGCGGTCATCACTGGCCAGCCGCGAGGCGATTGCCGACACCGTGGAACTGACGATGCGCGGCCATGCCTATGACGCGCTGGTGGGTCTTGCGGGCTGCGACAAGTCGCTGCCGGGGATGATGATGGCGATGGTGCGGCTGAACACGCCGTCGGTCTTCATATATGGCGGTTCGATCCTGCCGGGCCGGGCGCCGCAGATCGACGAGATTCCCGAGGATTTCCGCACCCGCGATCTTACCGTGCAGGACATGTTCGAGGCGGTTGGCCGCCACCAGAACGGCACCATGTCCGACAAGGCGCTGGATATCCTGGAGCGCGTCGCCTGCCCCAGCGCGGGCGCCTGCGGCGGCCAGTTCACCGCCAACACAATGGCCTGCGTTTCCGAGGCGATCGGCCTTGCGCTGATGAACAGCTCGGGCATGCCCGCCCCCTACGAGAGCCGCGATCACTATGGCGAGGCATCGGGCCGCGCGGTGATGAACCTTCTGGAGAAGAACATCCGCGCCCGCGATGTCGTCACGCTCAAATCCCTGCAGAACGCGGCGCGCGTGGTTGCCTGCACGGGCGGGTCGACAAACGCGGGCCTGCACCTGCCCGCCATCGCGCATGAGGCGGGGATCGATTTCTTTCTCGACGACGTGTGCGAGATCTTCCGCGACACCCCCTATTTCGTCGATCTGAAACCGGGCGGTCAGTATGTGGCCAAGGACCTCTATGACGTCGGCGGAATCCCTGTCGTGATGAAGGAACTGCGCAAGGCGGGGCTGATCCACGAGGATTGCATCACCGCTTCCGGCCGCAGCATCGGCGAGGAGCTGGACCTGATCGACCGCGAGGCCGATGGCCGCGTGATCTATCCCATCGACACGCCCCTGACCAGGACCGGCGGCGTCGTCGGCCTCAAGGGCAACCTGGCGCCCGAGGGCGCCATCGTGAAGGTCGCGGGCATTGCGCCCGAGAACCAGGTTTTCACCGGCCCCGCCCGCGTCTTTGAATGCGAGGAGGATGCCTTCGAAGCCGTGCAGAAGCGCGGCTACGAGGAAGGCGAGGTGATCGTCATCCGCAACGAGGGCCCCGCCGGAGGGCCGGGCATGCGCGAGATGCTGTCGACCACCGCCGCCCTCAGCGGGCAGGGCATGGGCAAGAAGGTGGCGCTGATCACCGATGGGCGTTTCTCGGGCGCGACGCGCGGCTTCTGCGTCGGCCATGTCGGCCCCGAGGCGGCGCAGGGCGGCCCCATCGCCCTGCTCAGGGACGGCGACATGATCACGATCGACGCCATCAAGGGCGAAATCAGCGTGGCCCTGTCCGAGGACGAGCTGGCGACGCGCCGCAAGGCATGGGCCGGACCGCGCGAGACGATGTATTCCTCCGGCGCGCTGTGGAAATATGCCCAGCTGGTGGGGGCAACCTACAAGGGCGCCGTGACGCATCCGGGGGCTGACGACGAACGTCACATCTATATGGACATCTAAGCGACGGATGGCCGCCATGTCCGCCCCGACGTTGGCCCGCGCCGCGCTGGCCTTCAGTCTGTCGTTTTCCCTCGCCGCCTGTGACGGCGCGGGCGGCGTCAGGACGGGCGGCAAGCCCGCCGAAGCGCCGCGCCGCGCCGCGTTCTACGGCGGCGACGTGGTGGTCGCCGGTCCGACCGGCTATTGCGTCGATCCCAAAAGCGTGCAGCGCAGGGCCACCAGCGGTTTCGTGCTTCTGGCCAGTTGCGGCCATCTGAGCGGCGCGCCTTCGGGGCGGGTGCCCGCCGCGGTCATCACCGTCTCGATCCTGCCGCGCGATGCGCGCGCGCAGGCGCCGACGGCGGCGCAGCTTGCCGGCCCCTGGAGGAATGCCGGTGTGGCGCAGCAGGCCGATCAAGGCGGTGTCGCCATGATCCAGGTCGCGCGGGGCGGCGACAGCCTGCTGCCGCAGGGCGATCCCCGCCACTGGCGCGGGGCGATGCTGATCAACGGGCACCTCATCGGGCTTGCCGTCTATGGCGAGGCGGGCGCGCAGGTGTCGGGCGAGGCGGGTAAGGCGCTTCTGGCCGGCGCCGCGCGCGCGATGCGCAGCGCCAGCGCCGGACCAGCGCGGGCAGGGTCCGAAGGCTCCTGAGATGCGCCGCGGGCGGGCCGGTGTGCGCGGACACAACAGCGGCAGGATCGTTCCCGTGGATCGGCTTAAGCTCTTGGCAGGGTTCGCAGCAGCATTGTAGAACGAAGCCGAAGGGGCAAGGGCGGGATTTCATGCAGCTGCGCAGCGCATTGGTGGACTGGATCGTGCATCGGCGCGGCCTGCGCCGCTGGTCCCGTGCCGCCCGCCGCGCGCCGCAGATGTCGCTGGCCGAGCTGCGGCGCGAGCGGAACATGGCGCGCAAGCTGCTTCATGCGCTGCACGAAACGGTGGCAATTGCCGACAATCGTCTCGCGCTGCCGATGATCGGCTCGCACGCCTTTCCCAAACCGCACGGCACCGACTGGTCCTGGCGCCCCTCGCTATGGTGCCTGCCGCTGGCTAAGCCCGGCCTGTCCGCCGCGCCCAGCAAGTCGAGGCTGGGCGACGAGCTGACGTTGTTCCACGATTGCACCCGGTCCGAGCTGACACTCCGGCAGGTGCGCAACACGCGCGACGCGGATCTGGCCGCCTTTGGCCTGCGCATGGACGTCTTTGCCTTCGACGGCGCATTCCTGTCGGTGGTGCTGGACCTGCCGGAAGGCGCTGTCGAGGGGCTGAAAAAGCATCATCTTCTGCGACTGGCGGTCAATATCGAGCTGGAAAAGCCGCTGGAAATCTTCGCGCGCCTGAACATCAAGCACGGCCCCAATACCGAGCAGATCGTGCGCGAGCTGCCGCTGGACCAGAATGAGATCGTGGTGGAATTCGACCTCGCCTACTCCGCGATCAACGAAAAACGGGTCGAACGTGCCTGGGTCGACCTGATCTTCGAGAACCCGGAGATGAGCCAGGTCACGCTGCGCGACCTGACCTTCAGCCGCCGGCCCCGCGCCGAATTCTGACCCCGAAAGGTCCGTAGATGAGCAAGCTCGAACTCACCAAGACCCGCCTGCTGGAAGGCGTCTGGGAAGGTCATCTGACCCATGAGGGGTCCGGGAACTACCAGCCGGACATCGAGGTCACGCATCTGGCGCAGCCCATCGGCGGCGTCGAGGTGATCCGGAACGAAGCGGGCGGGTTCTGGACGGTGCGCGTGCCGGTCCCGGCCGAGGTCATCGCCGACGGCGTGCAGACCTTCGTGATCCGCGACCGGCGCACCGGCGAGGTGCTGGACAGTTTCGCGCTGATGTCAGGGGATGCGCTGGGCTATGACATCCGGGCCGAGATGGCGCTGCTGCGCGAGGAACTGGACATGCTGAAACGCGCCTTCCGCCGGCACTGCCTGGAGACGCGCTGAACCGGCTGCGGCGGTTTTGACAGCCATCCTCTCAGGCGCCGCTTGGCACATCATCCGTCGCAGCGAATTCATGCGCGGTCAGGCGGCGCGGCTCGTGTTCGACCGCGGCGGGCTTTTCCACCTTGTCGGACGTGGCCGAGACGACGCCGAGCTGCTCGAACTTGCGGGCCGAGGGCAGAACGCGCCCCTCCAGCGATCCCAACGCCTTGTTGTAGTGATCCACTGACTGCCCCAGCGAACGGCCCACCTTGCCCAGATGCTCGGCAAAGACGCGCAGGCGGTCGTAGATCTCCTTGGCCGTCTTCTGCACCTCTTCGGCGTTCTCGGCCATCTTGTCCTGCTGCCAGCCGTAGGCAATGGCCTTGACCAGCGCCATCAGCGTGGTCGGCGTGGCGATCAGGACCTTGCGCTCGAACGCGTATTCGATGAGGCCGGGATCGGCCTCGGCGGCGGCGGAAACGAACGTCTCGCCGGGGATGAACATCACCACGAAATCGGGCGCGGTGCTGAGGCCCTCGTGATAGGATTTCGACGACAGATCGTTCACATGCTTGCGCACCTGCACCGCGTGCTGCTTGATGAACTGGCTTTGCGATTTGGGCGTATCCGCCTCCAGCGCGTCCAGATAGGCTGAGAGCGGCGTCTTGGCGTCGATCACGATGCTCTTGCCGCCGGGGATGTGGACGATGGCATCCGGGCGCCGCTTGCCGTCATCGGTGTCGAAGCTTTTCTCGAGGTCGAAATCCACCCGCTCGGTCATGCCGGCCATCTCGAACACCTGCCGCAGCTGCATCTCGCCCCAGCGACCGCGAGTCTTGGGCGCGCGCAGGGCCTGCACCAGACGGCGGGTTTCCTGCCCGAGGTTGGCCTGCCCCTCGCTGAGCGACAGAACCTGCTGCTTGATCGTGCCATAGGCCTCGTTCCGTGCCTTCTCGATCTCGCCCATGCGTTCGTCGAACTTTCCCAGCCGCTCGTCCAGCGGTTTGACAAGGTCGCGGATCGCGGCGTGGCGGCGGTTCAGATCCTCGTCGGCGGATTGCTTGTGCGTCTTGAACCGCTCGGACACGAGCGACAGGAATTTCTCGGAGTTGGCCGACAGCGCGCCCGAGGCGAGCGCGTGAAAGCGGTCTTCCAGCTGTTTCTTCATGTCGGCCAGATCGGTGAGCCGCTGCTGATGCGTCTCCTGAAGGCTTTCCAGCCGCTGCTGCAGCGCGGCGGTCCTCACCTGTTCGTCGTAAAGCGCCGCGCGCAGCGTTTCGGCCCGCTCTTCCATCTCCGGCACGCGGTCGGCAAGCGGCTGCACCCCGGCCAGACGGTGGCGCAGTTCATGCGCCTCGGCCTCATGGCGGCGGGCGCGGCGGCCGGCGAGAAGGGCCGCGAGCGAAAGAAGCACTGCCAGCGCGGCGGCGCCTGCCGCGGCGGCCTGCCACTGGGGGAGGGTCAGATCCAGATACTGCTCCATGCCAATCCTCTTGTTCGGCCTTTGTTCCCAATTGAAGGCAAGAGCGCCGCGCGCGCAACCCTCAATCGGCCTCAACTGCGCCCGAAAAGCCGCTCGATATCGCTCAGCTTCAGCGCGACATAGGTGGGGCGGCCGTGGTTGCACTGGCCCGACAGCGGCGTCGCCTCCATCTCGCGCAGAAGCGCGTTCATCTCGTCGGCCTGCATCCGGCGGCCCGACCGGACCGAGCCATGGCAGGACATGCGGCTGAGGATCGCGTCGATGCGGGCGCGTACCGTTTCGCTGCCGCCCTGATCGGTCAGCTCGTCCAGCACGTCGAGCACCAGCGCCCGCGCGTCGGCATTGCCGAGGATCGCGGGCGTCTCGCGCACAGCGATGGCGCCGCCGCCGAACGGTTCGATGCCGAGGCCGAGAGTGGCCAGTTCCGGCGCGGCGTCGCAGAGCGTGGCGCAATCGGCTTCGCTGAGTTCCACAATTTCGGGGATCAGCAGCGCCTGCGCGGCGATGCCGTGGTTCGCCATCTGCCGTTTGAGGCGCTCGTAAACCAGCCGCTCGTGCGCGGCGTGCTGATCGACGATGACGATGCCCTCGTCGGTCTGGGCGATGATGTAGTTTTCATGCACCTGCGCGCGGGCGGCGCCCAGCGGGGCGGAAGTCTGCGGCACCTCCGGCTCGGGCGCGGCTTCGGCACGGGCGCTGTAGCTGCCCTGCATGTCGGCAAAACCCGGCGCCTGCGCCGCGTAGCTGGCGGCGCGGGCCTCGCGCGACGGGCGGTCCATCTGGTAGACGCGCGCGCCTGCGGGTTCCGGCGTGAAGGCGCCCAGCGTGCCCGCCGCCACGGTCGAGGATGCGCGGTGCCCCGCGCCCGCCAGCGCGTGGCGCAAGCCCGACACGATCAGGCCGCGCACGGTGCCGGGATCGCGGAAGCGCACCTCGGATTTCGCGGGGTGCACGTTGACGTCCACCAGCGTGGGCTCGCAGTCGATGAAAAGCGCGGCCACCGGGTGCCGGTCCCGGCTGAGCACGTCCATGTAACCCGCGCGCAGGGCGCCGATCAGCATCCGGTCGCGCACCGGGCGGCCGTTGACGAAAAGGAACTGCGCGACGGCGGCGCCGCGCGAATAGGTCGGCAGGCCCGCGCAGCCGGTCATGTGGAACCCGTCCCGCTCGGCGTCGATGCGCATGGAGTTGTCGGCGAAATCGCGGCCGATGACGCGGGCCAGACGCGCGTGAAGCGCATCCCCGAGATCGCCGGGTTCGGCATCGGCGCGAAACACCGTCCGCCCCTCGCCGCCGCCCGAGACGTCGCGCAGGGTAAAGCCGACCTGCGGCTCGGCCATGGCCAGCCGCTTGACCACGTCGAGGGTCGCCTGCGCCTCGGCCCGGTCGGTGCGCATGAACTTGAGCCGGGCGGGGGTGGCGTGAAAGAGATCGCGCAAGGTGATGATCGTGCCGCCGTTCAGCGCGGCGGGCCGCACCGCGCCGACCTTGCCCCCCGTGACCGCGATTTCCGCGCCGTCCTGCCCCGCGGCGCGCGAGGTGACGGTGAGGCGCCCGACAGCGCCCAGTGACGCCAGCGCCTCGCCCCGGAAGCCGAAGCTGTGGATGTTCAGCAGATCGCTTCCGTCGATCTTCGATGTCGCGTGCCGCGCCAGCGCCAAGGGCAGATCGGCGGGCGCCATGCCGCAGCCGTCGTCGCTCACGCGGATCAGCGTCTTGCCGCCATCCGCGATCTCGATGGCGATGCGCCGCGCGCCCGCGTCGATGGCGTTCTCGACCAGTTCCTTGACGGCGGAGGCCGGACGCTCCACCACTTCGCCGGCGGCAATGCGGTTGATCGCGGCCTCGTCAAGCTGGCGGATGACCGGGGCGGATTGGCCGATATGGGGGGCGTGATGCGTCATGCCACAAGACCTAGCATGATTGGGTTCGATTCGCACAGCCGAATACGCGGGCCGCGCGGCGGTTCGCCTTCAAAGATCCGCCGCCCTTGCGACGCGCTCTCCACTTTTTGAGCAAAGGGCGCTAGCATCGCGCAAACGTGGCGGGTAAACCCCCGCCAGATTGGCCGGGCAGGGCATAGATGAGCAATTCAGGACGCAACAAGCCGCCACTGGTGGCCGACAGGCGCAAATCGAAGGCGAACTCCAAGCCGAAAGCGGCGGCGAAACCGCGCCGGTCGCGCAAGCGCGCGTCAGCCAGGCCGCGCGGCGGCAATTTCCTGACGCGGGGATTCTTCGGCCTCTGGCGCTGGATCTGGCGCATCGTCTGGGGGGTCGGCTGGCGGCTGGCCGCCGTGATGCTGCTGCTGATCGGCGGCGGCACGTTCTACTACTACACGACGCTGCCCGAGGTGGACGCGCTGCTGGACGGGCGCGCGCGCGGGTCTGTGACGCTGCTGGACCGCGACGGCGACGTGTTCGCCTGGCGCGGCGATCAGTTCGGCGGCGCGGTGAATGCGCAGGCGGTTTCCAAGCACCTGCGCAACGCCGTGATCGCGACCGAGGACAAACGGTTCTACCTGCATCCCGGCGTCGATCCCGTGGGCATCGCCAGCGCCATCCGCATCAACCTGAGCGAGGGGCGCGGCCCGCTGTCTGGGCATGGCGGCTCGACCCTGACGCAGCAGACGGCCAAGCTGCTCTGCCTTGGCCGCGAATATGTCGAGGACGAGTGGGAGAGCGAGGCCGAGTACATCGCCGATTGCCGCCGCGGATCGCTGGCGCGCAAGGCCAGGGAGGCGCTCTATGCGATGGCAATGGAGGCCAAGTATACCAAGGAGGAGATCCTGTCGATCTACCTCAACCGGGCCTATATGGGCGGCGGCGCCTATGGCGCCGAGGCGGCGGCGCAGCGGTATTTCGGCAAGCACGCGGCACAGCTGAACCCGTCCGAGGGCGCGATGCTGGCGGGGCTTCTGACAGCCCCCACCACCCTGGCGCCGACCAGCAATATCGAGCGCAGCCAGAACCGCGCGGCTGTCGTCATCGGCCTGATGCGCAACCAGGGGTTCCTCTCGGCGTCCGAAGCGGCGGTCGCGCTGGCCAACCCGGCCGAGCTTTCCGAGGCGGCCGAGCGGCAGGCCGGCGGCTATTTCGCCGATTGGGTCATGTCGTCGGGGCCGGAATTCTTTACCCGCGACACCACCGAGGATGTGATCATCCGCACCTCGCTGGACCAGCGCATCCAGCGCGCGGCCGAGGAAGGGCTGCGCGCCGTCTTCGACGAAAAGCTGCGCGACGGGTCCAAGGCGCAGGCGGCGGTGGTGGTGATGTCCGCCGACGGCGCCGTGCGCGCGATGATCGGCGGGCGCCAGACCAAGGTGTCGGGCGCCTTCAACCGCGCAACCCAGGCCAAGCGGCAAACCGGCAGCAGCTTCAAGCCCTTCGTCTATGCGGCCGCGCTGGAGCTGGGCTATTCCAGCCTCGATACCGTCATGGACGAGCCCTATTGCCTCAACATCGCCGGATCGGGCCGGTGGTGCCCCAGCAACTACAGCAACCGCTTTCACGGCCGCGTGACGATGGCCGACGCGCTGATGCACTCCTACAACGTTCCCGCCGTGAAGGTGGCCGAGACGGTGGGGCTCGACCGTGTGCGCAAGGTCGCCAGCGATTTCGGCATCGACAGCGATCTGGCCGCGGGTCCCGCGCTGGCGCTGGGCGCGTCCGAAAGCACGCTGCTGGAGATGACCGGCGCCTTTGCCGGCATCCTCAACGGCGGCTCGTCGGTTACGCCCTACGGTCTGGTTGAGCTCAAGCTGCTGGGGCAGGACCAGCCGGTGATGGGCGCGGGCGGCGGTATCGGCGAGCGGGTGATCCGCGAGGAGGCCGCGCGCGAGCTGACATGGATGATGAGCCGCGTCGTCGAGGGCGGCACCGGCGCGCGCGCCAAGCTGCCCGGCCGCGAGGCCGCCGGCAAGACCGGCACGACGCAGGCGGCGCGCGATGCGTGGTTCCTGGGCTTCACCGCCGATTACGTGACAGGCGTCTGGATGGGCTATGACGACAACACGCCGCTGACCGGCGTGACCGGCGGCGGCCTTCCGGCCGAGATCTGGCACGAGGTGATGGTGCGCGTGCAGGAGGGGATGCCGGCCCGTCCGCTGCCGATGGACGCTCCGGTGCGCTCCACGCCCGAGCCGCAGGTCGCGGGAAGCCAGCAGGGACAGGGATATCAAGGGTATCAGGGCGATCAGGGGCGCCAGCAGCCCGCCCCGCGTCCGCAGCAGAGCCGCGAAGGGCCGATCGAGAGCATTCTGCGCCAGCTCTTCGGGGGCTGAGGACGAAAGGCGCGCGCCCCTGGCGGAGCCGCGCGTTCGGAACCCCCGATGTTCCGGGCCTATCCCGCGCGGCGCAGGTCCGCGATGAGCGCGTCGATGTTCCCCTGGCGGCGATCCAGCATCGAGCCGATCTCGGTCCGCTCGCTCAGGCGCAGGCTGATGCCCTCCATCACCATGTCAAAGAACAGATCGCGCCCCGACCGGTCCGATATCAGGAACCGCACGTCGAACGGCGCCTCTCCGCGCAGCAATACGCGGCTTTGCACCTCGTACCAGGACTTGACCGGGCGCACGCCCAGAACCTCGATCTGCCCGCCGATGAATTCCTTGAACCGTTTGCCGTATTTGCGCGCGATATAGCCGCGGAACGCCTCGGTATAGGCGGCCATCTGTGCGGGGCTGGCCCGGTTGGCATCGGCGCCCAGCGTGCTGCGCGCGATGAGATCCACATCGCCGTACTTGCGGAAGATGGCTTCGAAATCGGCCGTCATGGCGCTGGGCGATCCGCCGGCGGCGATCACCCGGTTGATATCGTTCACCACCCTGTCGACAAGGCTGCGCGCGCCCGCTTCGGTCAGCGCAAGCACGGCGCGCGGCAGGCTGGCAAGGCAGGCCGCGCCAATACCGGCGGTGATCAGGCTGCGCCGGGTGAGGTTACTGGTCATAGGGATCCTCATAGTCTGCACTGACCGCGGCGGGCGCGGCGGGGACGGCCCCCGGCCCGTCATAGGGGTCAAGATAGGTGTCGCTTCCGCCGCCTCTCAACTTGTAGCGCCGGTTCTGAAGGTAAAGCGAGCGGGTGGCGGCATAGCTGTCGGCGCTGTCATAGAGCACCGAATCAATCATTTCGCCATATCGCGCCCGGTTTGTCATGCCCCGGGATGCCCGCGCGCCCAAGGCGTAATAGGCGTCATCATCCGTATACGCATATCTCAGCGGATTGGTGAAGATGTCCACGACACGTCCCACGGCCGCCCGGCTGGTCGAGGGCCCCAGCAAGGGCAGCTGGATATATGGCCCCTCGTGCACACCCCACGCATAAAGCGTCTGGCCGAAATCGGCATCGGTCGCGGCAGGCATGTCCAGACGCGTCGCAACATCGATCAGCCCGCCAAGGCCCAGCGTCGTGTTCACGAGAAACCGGTAGAAATCCGAGGTGAGCCCCACGCCATTGCCCTGCAGCGCGTTGTTCACGATGGCGCCGGGCAGCGACAGGTTGGTCGAGAAGTTGCTGATCCCGGTTTCGACCGGGTCGGGCACGACCGCGCTGTAGCTCATCGAGACGGGGCGCAGAACGGCACTGTCCAGCCGCTTGTTCCGCTCGTGATTCATGCGATTCGATTGTTCGAAAGGATCGTAGGGCTCTCCCCGCGTCAGCGCCGGATCGGGCCCGGCGCAGGCGCCAAGCAAGGCCAGCGCCATGGCAGCAAGGACCGCCTTCGGGATGAAAGACATGGAATGAATTGAAAGCCCTGTCACGAAGTCACCTTTGCCCGAACACGAAACTGCACCGCCGCGGCCGCGCCTTGTTGCCAGAAACCGGCACCCGTCCTGACGGGTGCCGCGAGATGTCGGAGCGGGCCGGCCGCGCACCCGTGCGATGGCATCGACGCGGGGCAGACGGCGCTCCAGTCCCCGCGAATTACATTTTTCCGGCCGTCGGCGCAAGCTTGGCGGCGCCGGGCGCAATTCCGGCGCCGCCTGAATTTGGCGTTTTCATCCGCGGCGCCGCGCGGTAGCGTCCGCCCCGAAGAGGTAGCGACCAAGGAGCGTGTCACATGGGAAAATTCGAGACGAAGCTGGCCGAGATGGGCGTCACCCTGCCCGACGCGCCGGCGCCTGCCGCCAATTACGTGCCTTGCGTGCAGGTGGGCGACGTCCTGTATGTTTCCGGCCAGATCTCGCGCGACGAGACCGGCCTCATCACCGGCAAGCTGGGCGATGACATGGACACCGCCGCCGGCGCCGCTGCCGCGCGCGCCTGTGCGATCGCGCTTCTGGCGCAGGTAAAGGCTGCGTGCGGCGGCGATCTGGACCGCCTGAAGCGGGTGGTCAGGCTGGGCGGCTTCGTCAACTCCACCCCCGATTTCACCGAGCAGCCGCAGGTCATCAACGGCGCGTCCGATTTTCTGGGCGAGGCGCTGGGCGAGGCGGGCAAACATGCGCGTGCCGCCGTGTCAGCCCCGTCGCTGCCGCTGGGCGTCGCGGTGGAAATCGAAGGCGTCTTTCAGATCGCATGACGGCGCTCGGTCCGGCCTTTCTGCGGCGTCCGCTGGCCCACCGTGCGCTGCACGATCTGGCGGCGGGGCGTCCCGAGAATTCGCGCGCGGCCGTCCGCGCGGCGATGGATGCGGGCTATGGCATCGAGATCGACGTGCAGATGTCCTCGGACGGCGTCGCCATGGTGTTTCACGATGACGATCTGGACCGGCTGACGGACGCGGGCGGCCCGGTGCGCGCACGCAGCGCGGCGGGTCTGTCCGCCATTCCGCTGACGGGCGGGGGCGAGGGCATCCCGACGCTGGCCGAAGTGCTGGCGCTGGTCGCCGGGCGCGTGCCGCTGCTGATCGAGGTGAAGGATCAGCATGGCCGGATGGGTCCGGTCGATGGCGTGCTGGAGCGGGCCGTCGCGCTCGACCTGGACGGGTATGCCGGGCCGGCCGCGGTCATGTCGTTCAACCCCCATTCCGTCATGGCCCTGAAAGAGGCGGCGCCGGACGTGCCGCGCGGCCTTGTCACCTGCGCCTGGCGCGACGAGGAATGCCCCGAACTGCCCGCGAAATTGCGAGATCATCTGCGCGCCATCCCGGATTACGACGCGGCGGGCGCGTGCTTCATAAGCCACGAATGGGACGACCTGCACCGCCCGCGCGTGGCCGAACTGGCCGGGCAGGGCGCCGCCATCCTCTGCTGGACCATCCGCAGCGCCAATGACGAGCGCATCGCACGCAGGATCGCCGCGAATATCACCTTCGAGCGGTACCTGCCTGACCTGCCGTCTTGAATCGCGCGCTGCGAGTCACAGGTTGAGGCCGGGCAGCGAGGCGAGCACTCCATGACATCGGGCACTGACATCACCATCCGCGCGCATGGGCGTCTGGACGAAATCGCCCCCGCCGACTGGGATGCCTGCGCCTGCCCCGAGGCGGCAAAGGGCGGCCCGCCCGCCGATCCCTTCACCACCCATCGATTTCTCAAGGCGCTTGAGGACAGCGGCTCGGTCGGGCCGGGGACGGGCTGGCAGGCGCAATACCTGACCGCCGAGGCGGGCGGGCAAATCATCGCCTGCGCACCGCTTTACGCAAAGTCGCACAGCCAAGGCGAATATGTCTTCGATCACGGCTGGGCCGAGGCGTATAGCCGCGCGGGCGGGCGCTATTACCCCAAGTTGCAGATGGCGGTGCCCTTCACCCCCGTCACCGGCCGCCGCTTCCTGACCCGGCCGGGGTTCGAATGTGCGGGCCGCGCCGCGCTGGTCGAGGGCGCCGTGCAGATCGGCGAGCGGAACGCGCTATCCTCGATGCATGTCACCTTCTGCACCCGGGCCGAGGCCGAGGCGGGCGCCGCCATGGGCCTCTTGCACCGCACCGGGCAGCAGTTTCACTGGGTGAATGCCGGCTATGCCGATTTCGACGCCTTCCTCGCCGCGCTGAGCGCGCGCAAGCGCAAGAACATCCGCAAGGAGCGTCGCATCGCGCAGGATTTCGGCGGCGAGATCGTGCAACTGACCGGCGATGCGATCCGCCCGGAGCATTGGGATGCCGTCTGGGACTTCTACCAGGACACCGGCGCGCGCAAATGGGGCAGACCGTATCTGACCCGCGCCTTTTTCGAAATCGCGCATGAGACGCTGCGCGACGATATCCTGCTGGTCCTCGCGCTGCGCGACGGGCGGCCGGTGGCGGGAGCGATGAATTTCATCGGGGCGTCGGCGATTTATGGCCGCTACTGGGGGTGCACCCAGGATCACCCGTGCCTGCATTTCGAGCTTTGCTATTATCAGGCCATAGATTTTGCGCTGAAGCACGGTCTGGACCGGGTCGAGGCCGGTGCGCAGGGGGAGCACAAGCTGGCGCGCGGATACCTGCCCGTGCCCACCCACTCGCTGCACTGGCTGCGCGACCCGGGCTTTGCCGAGGCGGTCGCCCAATATCTGCGCGCCGAGAGCGCCGCCGTGGAGCAGGATATCGAAATCCTGACGTCCTACGGGCCGTTCAGGAAAACTCCCAAGGAGGATCACCAATGACCGAGAAACTCAGCGACACCGCGCGTACCACCATGATCGAGCCGCTCATCAAGCAAAGCTGGAGCATGGTCGAAGGGCGCGACGCCATCACCAAGACGTTCAAGTTCTCCGATTTCACCGAGGCCCTGGGCTGGATGGTGCGTGTCGGCATCTGGGCCGAGAAGTGGAACCACCACCCCGAGTGGAGCAATGTCTACAACAAGGTCGATGTGACGCTCAGCACCCATGACGTCGACGGGCTGAGCACCCTGGATGCCAAGCTGGCGCGCAAGATGGACAGCTTGGCGGAATGACGCAGCGCAGGGGGCGGAACAGGGGCTTCGCCCCCGCTCCCGGAGGGTCGCCAAAAAGAGGAGCGGAGTCGGCGCTCAGATCGCGGCCAGCATCGCCTCGCCGGCCGAGACGTCGCATGCGCCGGGATTTTCCTCGACATGCAGAACCGAGATCGTGCCGTCATCGACGACCATCGCGTATCGCTTGGAGCGGTCGATGAGGCCCGCAGGCGGCGCGCTGAATTCCATGCCCATAGCCCGTGTGAAGGCGCTTTCGGCGTCGGCCAGCATGGTGATTCCGGCCGCGGTGGCGCCGGTCGCCTCGCCCCAGGCGGCCATGACGAAGGGATCGTTGACCGAGATGCAGATGATCTCGTCCACGCCCTTTTCCGCCAGTTGGTCGGCGGTGCGGATGAAACTGGGAACATGCGACGTGGTGCAAACGCCGGTGTAGGCGCCGGGCACGGCGAAGATCACCAGCTTGCGCCCTTCGGCCAGATCGGCCAGATCGACCGTTTCGGGGCCTTCGGCATCCAGCCGGGTCAGCATCGCGCCGGGAAGCCTGTCGCCTTGGGAAATCGTCATGGTCGCATCCTGTCTGTTGTTTGCGCTGATATTGACATTCATTATAGGCTGCGCGCGGCGCGGTGCCATCCGAAATTACCGGCGCGGGCAGCGGACAGGAGCGGGACATGCCGGATATCGTCGTAATCGGTGCGGGGCAGGCGGGCGCGTCTCTGGTCGCGCGTCTGCGCAAGAACGGGTTCGATGGCCGCATCACCCTGATCGGGCAGGAAGCTGCGCCGCCCTACCAGCGCCCGCCGCTGTCCAAGGCCTATCTGCTGGGCGAGATGGAGCTTGAGCGGCTTTATCTGCGGCCCGCCAGCTTCTACCGGGAGGCGGAAATCGATCTGCGCACCGGGTGCCGGGTGGAGCGGATCGACCCGGACGCGCGGCAGGTGCATGTCGGTGGCGAGGCGGTGCCTTATTACACGCTGGTACTGACCACAGGCTCGGCGCCGCGCCGGCTGCCCGCCGCGATCGGCGGCGCGCTCGAGGGCGTGCACGTGGTCCGCGACCTGGCCGATGCCGACGCGATGGGCCCCCGCTTCGGCCCCGGCGCGAAGGTGCTGATCGTCGGCGGCGGGTATATCGGTCTGGAGGCCGCGGCGGTTGCGGCCAGGAAGGGGCTGCATGTGACGGTGGTCGAGATGGCCGAACGAATCCTGCAACGCGTCGCGGCGCCCGAGACGTCGGATTTCTTCCGCGCGCTGCACCGCGCGCATGGTGTCGATATCCGCGAGGGCGTGGGGCTGGAGCGCCTCCTGGGCGAGGGGCGCGTCACCGGCGCGCGCCTGACCGACGGCACCGAGATCGAAGCCGATTTCGTCATCGTCGGCGTCGGCATCGCCCCCTGCACCGCGCTGGCCGAGGCGGCGGGGCTGGAGGTCGACAACGGCATCAAGGTGGATGCCGAAGGCCGCACCAGCGACCCGGCGATCTGGGCGGCGGGGGATTGCGCGTCCTTCCCCTATCGCGGCGGCCGTCTGCGGCTGGAGAGCGTGCCCAATGCCATCGACATGGCCGAATGCGTCGCCGACAACATCATGGGCGCGGGCAAGGCGTACGTTCCGCAGCCGTGGTTCTGGTCGGACCAGTACGACGTCAAGCTGCAGATCGCGGGTCTGAATGTCGGCTATGACCGCATCGTCACGCGGCCCGGCAGCGGAAATTCCGCCTCGTTCTGGTATTACTGCGGCGACCGCCTGCTGGCCGTCGACGCGATGAACGAGCCGCGTGCCTACATGGTGGGCAAGCGCCTGATCGATGCCGGAAAATCCCCCCCGGCCGAGGCCGTTGCGGACCCGGACACCGACCTCAAATCCCTGCTGAAGTGAGGATCATCGCCGGAGAAGCGCGCGGCCGACGCCTGGCCGCGCTGGGTAAGGGCGACGCGGCGGCGCAGCTGCGCCCCACATCCGACCGCGTGCGCGAGAGCCTTTTCAGCGTGCTGGCCGGGCTGGGCGCAACCGAGGGCGCGCAGGTGCTGGACCTTTTCGCCGGGACCGGCGCCCTGGGGCTGGAGGCGCTGTCGCGCGGCGCCGCCTTCGCGCGCTTCGTCGAGAACGGGCGTGCGGCGCTGGGGCTTCTGGATCAGAACATCCGCCTGACCGGTATGGCGGATCGCGCGTGCGTCCTGCGCCGCGATGCGCGGCGGATCGGTCCGGTGACGGGCGCACCCGCAACGCTGGTCTTTCTCGATCCGCCCTATGGGCGCGCGCTGGGCGAGGCGGCGCTGGGCCCCGCGATCGCCGGCGGCTGGCTGGCCCCGGAGGCCCTGATCGTGTGGGAGGAAAGCGCGGCCATCACGCCGCCGCCGGGTTGCAAGGTGCGCGACGAGCGCCGCTATGGCGACACGCGGATCACGCTGCTGGAGTTTCGCGGCGAGGGTTAAAGCCCCGGCGCGCGGCCTTCGACCACGGTGAAGGGATAGGGCTTGCCGTCCCGCATCCAGGCAAAGCCCGCGTCGGTGCGCAGCACGACATATCCGGTCCAGCCAATCGCGTCGAAAAAGCTTTCGTATTCGTCCGTCTCGGCATTGACGCGCCATTTGCCCTCCATCGCGTCGCCATTCGCGGGGGCGAAGATGGTGATGCCGTCGGGGCCGAACCAGGATTTGTAGGCGGCGCCGTCCCACTGGCCTTCGGCGGTGTTGCCGGTCAGAAGGTGCTTGATCTCTTCGGCCGTCATGCGGGCGTCCTGCGCGGCAGAGCCGTGGGCCAGCACGCCTGCCAGCATGGCGGCGGCGGCGGTCATGAAGAAGCGGCGTATCATGGCAGTGATGTCCTCTTGGGCAAACGCCGACACCGACAGCAGACGGCCGACGCCTGTTAAATAGCGTGTTGCGCAGCGGCTTCAACCGGGCCGTGCGGGCAGGGGATGGATCAGGATCGCGCGGAAGTCGTTGACATTGGTCAGCGTCGGGCCGGTGACGACCTGCGCGCCCACGTGGGCGAAGAAGCTGTGCGCGTCGTTCCGGGCCAGCGCGGCGGCGGGATCGGCGCCGCGCTGCGCGGCGAGGCTCAGCGTTTCGGGGCCGATGATCGCGCCCGCCACTTCGGCCGCGCCGTCGACGCCGTCGGTGTCGCAGGCGATGGCATGGATGCCCTGCGCGCCGCCGAGGGCAATGGCCAGCGCCAGCGCGTATTCGGCGTTCGGCCCGCCGATGCCGTCGCCGCGCCGTGTCACCGTCAATTCGCCTCCCGACAGCAGCAGCAGGGGCGCGTCGCCCGGCGCCATGCGCGCCTGCGCCTCCAGCGCCTCCCGCGCGTGGGCGGCGGCCACCTCGCGCGCCTCGCCTTCCAGATCGTCGGCGCCGATGCGCGGATCCAGCCGCGCCGCGCGGGCCAGCTCGGCCGCGGCGGCCAGCGATTGCGACGGGGCGGCGTAGATCACGTTCTGCACATGCGCGAGGCGCGGATCGTCCGGTGCCACCACGTCGCACGGCCCGTCCAGCACCGCGCGGACCGAGGCGGGCGTGTCGATGCCATACCGCTCGAGGATCGCCAGCGCGTCCTCCGGCGTGCTGCCCTCGCCCACCGTGGGGCCGGAGCCGATCATCGCCGGATCGTCGCCCGGCACGTCCGAGATCAGCAGCGCCAGCATCCGCGCCGGATGCGCGGCGGCGGCCAGCCTGCCCCCCTTGACGCGGCTCAGATGCTTGCGCACCATGTTCATCTGGCTGATGCGCGCGCCCGAGGCCAGCAGCGCCTGGTTGATTGCCTGCTTTTCCTCCAGCGCGATGTCGCCCTTGGGCGCCACCAGCAGCGCCGACGCCCCGCCCGAGATGAGGGCCAGCACGAAATCCCCTGCGCCCAGCCCGCCCAGCAGCGCCAGCATCCGCGCGGTCGCGTCGCGCCCGGCCGCGTCCGGCACCGGATGCGCGGCCTCGACGATCTCGATGCCCCGGCAGGGCCGGGCATAGCCGTAGCGCGTGATGACCAGCCCCTCGCACGGGCCCCATTCGGCCTCCACCGCTTCGGCCATGCGGGCCGATGCCTTGCCCGCGCCGATGACCACCACGCGCCCTTCGGGACGGGGCGGCAGGCAGGCGGCCAGGCTCTGCATCGGGTCGGCCACCTCGACCGCGCGGTCGAACAGGCGGCGCAGCAGCGCGGGCGGTGTGTCGGTCAATTCGGGCCTCATCCATACGTGTCGCACCGGCCACGTTAGCGGTCACATCGCGCCTTCGACAAGCGGTTTGTGCACCGATCCCGCGTTGCGCACCGCTTGACAATGTCCGGGCGCCGCGCGACAGAGCGGCCATGTTCATGACCTTTCTTCACGTCGCCCTTGGCGGTGCGATCGGCGCGTGCCTGCGCTTCGGCGCGGGCCTCTGGGTGGCGCGCATGGACCCGCCCGGCCTGCCACTGGCGGTGATGGGGGTCAATATCGCCGGCTCGTTCCTGATGGGCGCCTTCGCCGTCTGGTCGTATCAGCGCGGGCATGAGGCGCTGAATCCTTTCGTGATGACCGGAATCCTGGGCGGCTTCACCACGTTTTCCGCCTTCTCGCTGGAGGTGCTGACGCTGGTCGAGCGGGGGGATGCGGCGCTGGCGCTGCTTTACGTCGCGCTGTCGGTGGGGCTGTCCGTCGGGGCGCTGGCGCTGGGGCTGTGGCTGATGCGGGGGGCGCTGGCATGAGCGGCGTGCAGACGATCCATGTGAGCGAGGGCGATGCCGACCAGCGGCTGGACCGCTGGCTGCGCCGCCAGTTTCCGCATCTGCAACAGGGCCGGATCGAGAAGATGTGCCGCAAGGGCGAACTGCGCGTCGATGGCGGGCGCGTCAAGCCGGCGACGCGGCTGGAGGCCGGACAGGCCGTGCGCATCCCGCCGCTGCCGGATCCCGCCGAGGCCGAGGCGCGGGCCCGCGCGCATGTCACCGATGCGGATGCCGCGATGATCCGCGCCTGCGTCATCTACCGCGACGACCATGTGATCGCGCTGAACAAGCCGCCGGGATTGCCGGTGCAGGGCGGCTCGAAAACCACGCGGCATGTCGACGGGCTGGCCGAGGCGCTGCGCTTCGGGATGGAGGAAAAGCCGCGGCTGGTGCACCGGCTGGACAAGGACACCTCGGGCGTTCTGCTGCTGGCCCGCACGCGGGAGGCGGCCAAGGGGCTGACCGCCGCGTTCCGGCATCGCAACACGCGCAAGCTTTACTGGGCCGCCGTCGCCGGCGTGCCGACCCCGCGCATGGGCACGATCAAGTTCGGCCTCGTCAAGGCGCCCGGCCACGGCGCCAAGGGCGAGGGCGAGAAGATGCACGCCCTCCACCCGCGCGACGTGGACGCCACCCCCGGCGCGAAACATGCCACCACCGACTACGCGGTACTGGAGGCGGCGGGCAGCCGCACGGCATGGTGCGCGCTGGTGCCGGTGACCGGCCGTACGCACCAGCTGCGCGCGCATATGGCCGAGCTGGGGCATCCCGTCGTGGGCGACGGGAAATACGGCGGCTCGGGGCAGGAGAACATGGGCGACGGCTGGGGCGCGCAGCTGGGCGGGGACATCTCGAAAAAGCTGCACCTTCACGCCCGGTCGCTGAAGATCGAGCATCCGGTGACCCGTGCGCAGCTGCACCTGACCGCGCCCTTGCCGCCGCATATGCAGCACACCTGGGACACGTTCCAATGGTCGCCCGCCGACGTGCCGGCCGACCCGTTCGAGGATCCGGAATGACGGCCCCGCTGCGCCTTGTGATCTTCGACGTCGACGGCACGCTGGTCGACAGTCAGGGCGATATCATCGCCTCGATGCACCACGCCTTTGCCGATATCGGCGCGCCTGCGCCCGAGCGTGCGGCGATCAAGGGCATCATCGGCCTGTCGCTGGACATCGCCATGGCGCGGCTGGCGCCGGGCCTGGATGCCGCCGCGCATGAGGCGCTGGTCGCGGGCTACAAGCGCAGCTATCTCGGCCTGCGGGCGCAAGGCGGCGCCGCGCAATCCTCGCCGCTCTTTCCCGGCACGCGCGAGATGCTGGAGATGCTCGGCGCGCGGGACGATCTGCTGTTGGGCATCGCCACGGGCAAATCGCGGCGCGGACTGGACAAGCTGCTGGAGGGGCACGGGCTGGCCATCTCTTCGCCACGCAGCAGGTGGCCGATTTCCACCCGTCCAAGCCGCATCCCGCGATGCTGCACGCGGCACTGGCGGAAACCGGCATCGACGCGCGCGAGGCCGTGATGATTGGCGATACAACCTATGACATGGACATGGCCCGCGCGGCGGGCATCGCCACCATCGGCGTCGGCTGGGGCTATCACCCCGCCGCCGATCTGCGGGCCGACCATGTCCTGACCGATTGGGCGGACCTTCACGCACGGCTTGACACGATCTGGGAGGTGCCCGCATGAGCGAATGGGCGGCAAAGCGGTTCTGGACCGAGGTCCGCGTCACGACCGAGGCCGCAGGCCACGGCATCGCGCTGGACGGGCGGCCGGTCAGGACGCCGGCCAAGGCGCCGCTGATCGTGCCGACCCCCGCGCTGGCCGAGGCGGTCGCGGCCGAATGGCGCGCCGTGGACGGAAAGATCGATCCGCGCGAGATGCCGATGACACGTTCGGCCAACGCGGCCGTCGACAAGGTCGCGCATCAGCACGGCGACGTGGCCGACATGATCGCGGCATATGGCGAGACGGATCTGCTGTGCCACCGCGCCGCCAGCCCGCAGGAGCTGGTCCTGCGGCAGGCCGAGGAGTGGGACCCGCTGCTGGAATGGGCCGCGTCGGCGCTGGGCGCGCGGCTGCGTCCGGTGGTGGGGGTCATGCCTGCCCGGCAGGACCCGGACGCGCTGGCGGCGCTGCGCGCGCACGTCCACGAACAAGGCAGCTTTGCCTTGACGGCGCTGCACGATCTGGTGGCGCTGTCGGGATCGCTGGTGATCGGGCTGGCGGCGCAGCAAGACGCGCACGACATAGACGCGCTGTGGCGCATATCGCGCCTCGACGAGGCGTGGCAGGCCGAACTGTGGGGCGCGGACGCGGATGCCGAGGAACTGGCCGCCATCAAATACGGCGCATTCTTGCACGCAAGGAATTTTTTCCGCCTTGTGAGTGAATGAGCCCCGCGCCACCCGGTTTGACCTTGGGTAAGACGCAGTTTGCAGGTCGATTTTCCCCAAGCAGCGCTTGACCTTCAAGAACGATTCCCGCCAAACTTGCCTTCACTGACAGGAAAACTCCTTGGCAGTCATGCCCAGGCCCTGTTGGGCCGTATAAACCGCCCTGCCGAAACGGGCGGACAATCAGGAAGAGGTAATCATGAAGAACACCGTATTTCTTGGCGCATTGGCGCTCGCCGGGTTATCGGCCGGGGCCGCTGCCGCGGGCACGCTGGAGGACGTCAAGGCACGTGGCAAGCTGAACTGCGGCGTCAACACCGGACTCGTGGGCTTTGCGGCGCCGGATGCAAATGGCGACTGGCAGGGCTTCGACGTCGCGTTCTGCCGCGCGATCGCCGCCGCTGTGCTGGGCGATCCGAACGCCATCGAATTCAAGCCCACCACCGGCAAGACGCGCTTTACCTCGCTGTCATCGGGCGAGATCGACGTGCTGTCGCGCAATACCACATGGACCCTCAGCCGCGACGCGGACCTGAAATTCGAATTCGTCGGCGTGAACTACTACGACGGTCAGGGCTTCATGGTGCCCAAGGCGCTGGGCGTCACCTCGGCGAAGGATCTGGACGGGGCCACGGTCTGCGTACAGACAGGCACCACCACCGAGCTGAACCTTGCCGACTATTTCCGCAAGAACAACATAAGCTACGAGCCGGTCCCGGTCGAGACGAATGCCGAAGGCCAGCAGCAGTATCTGGCCGGTGCGTGCGACACCTACACCACCGACATGTCGGGCCTTGCCGCGACCCGCGCCACGTTCGAGGCGCCGGGCGAGCATGTGCTGCTGCCTGAAATCATCTCCAAAGAGCCGCTGGCGCCGCTGGTGCGTCATGGCGACAACGAATGGGGGGATATCGTGCGCTGGACCCTGAACGCGCTGATCGCCGCCGAAGAGGCCGGGATCACCAGCGCCAATATCGGCGAGCTGTCGGCGCAGGCCGGCGATTTGCCCGAAATCAACCGGATCCTGGGCACCGAGGGCAACCTGGGCGAACAGCTGGGCCTCGACAATGAATGGGCCAAGCGCGCGATCATGGCCTCCGGCAATTATGGCGAGATCTTCGAGAAGAACATCGGAGAAGCCTCACCCATCGGTCTGGCGCGCGGGCTGAACGCACAATGGACGGATGGCGGGCTGCTGTATTCGCCGCCCTTCCGCTGAACGAAACAATTCGAAGGGCGCGGTACTGGCCGCGCCCTTCGGCCATCAAGACAAGTGACGATACAGGTTTTCAGGTGCGCGAGGGGTGGATGAACCGTCCCCGCAGATCGGCGCCCGAAACATCAGGGAAGTATGGATGACCATCACGACCGACCCCCAGCCGGGCGGGTTTCGCGTGTCGCAACTGCTGAGCGACACAAGGTATCGCGCCTTCACCTTTCAGGCCATCGCGCTGATACTGCTGATCGTCGCCTTTGCCTATCTGGGCTACAACCTCGTTGCCAATCTGCGCGCCGCGGGGCTGAACATCTCGTTCGGGTTCCTCGACGAGGCGGCGGGGTATGACGTGGGGCAGGCCCTGATCCCCTATACCAGCCGGTCCTCGAACTGGCAGGCGGCGAAGGTGGGCGTGCTCAACACGCTGCTCGTGGCCTTTCTGGGCTGCGTCACCGCCACGTTTTTCGGCGTGGTGGCAGGGGTTCTGCGCCTGTCGGGCAACTGGATCGTCTCGCGGCTGATGGCCGCCTATGTCGAGGCGTTCCGCAACGTGCCGGTGCTGATCTGGATCCTGATCATCTACGCCGTCATGACGGTGTCGCTGCCTGCGCCCAGCGCGTTTCGGGGCGACGATCCGGACAGCACGATGCTGCTGGGGCTTTTCGCCTTCACCAACCGGGGAATCTACGTTCCGGCGCCTGTGTGGGGCGCCAGCTCGCCCATCGTGGGGGCGACGCTGGTGCTGTCGGTCGTGGCGACGATCGCCTACCGCGCCTATGCCAGGAAGCTGCTGTTCGACACCGGGCGGCTGCTGCCGACGGGCTGGCCGTCGCTGCTGATACTGCTGGTGCCGACGATCCTGGTGTTCTTCATCCTCGGGCGCCCTGTCGCGCTCGACATCCCGGCGCTGAGCGGGTTCAATTTCGGCGGCGGGATCAAGATCGGCGCGCCGCTCATAGCGCTGTGGTTCGCGCTGTCGATCTATACCGGCGCCTTCATCGCCGAAAACGTGCGCGCGGGCATCCAGTCAGTCTCGCACGGGCAGACCGAGGCGGCGGCGGCCTTGGGGCTGCGCCCGCGCCGGATCATGAACCTCGTGGTGCTGCCGCAGGCGCTGCGCGTCATCATCCCGCCGCTGATCTCGCAATATCTGAACCTGACCAAGAACTCGTCGCTGGCCATCGCGGTCGGCTATGCCGACATCACCGCCACGCTGGGCGGGATCACGCTGAACCAGACCGGGCGCGCGATCGAATGCGTGCTGCTTCTGATGTTGTTCTACCTCGCGATCTCGCTGGCGATCTCGGCGATCATGAACGTCTACAACAGCTCGGTCCGGCTGAAGGAGCGGTAAGATGTCCGACACGCACGCCGAATCCGTCGCCTTCGTTCGCGAAACCGCCATACCCGAATCGCCGCCGCCCGCCACCGAAACCGGCGTGGTCAGATGGGTGCGCAAGAACCTTTTCAGCACATGGGCCAACGCGGCCATGACCGTCGCGGCGCTTTACGCGATCTACCTGCTGCTGTGGGGCGTGCTGCCCTGGATGCTCAACGGGGTCTGGACCGCGTCCAGCCTGACCGCCTGCCGCGAGGTGCTTCAGGGTCAGACGGGCGCCTGTTTTTCGGTGCTGACCGAGCGGTGGAACCAGCTGCTGTTCGGGTTCCAGTATCCGAACGATCAGTATTGGCGGCCAAGCCTCGCCTTCCTTCTGCTTTTCGCGGCGGCGGCGCCGGTCATGTTCTTCAAACTGCCGCGCAAGCTTCTGATTATCACGGCGCTTTACCCCTTCGCTGCCTATTACCTGATCTGGGGCGGCACGATCCTGACGCCGCTGGTGGCGCTGCTCGGGTTCGTGGCCGGATACCTGGCCTATGCGCGGCTGGTAAAGCAGAACTTCGCCGCAGGGTTCTTCGCGGCCATCGCCGCCGCGGCGGCGGTCTGGTGGATCGGCGGCATGATCGCCGAGGCGCTCGCCCCCGCCCGTCCATGGCTGGAGGAGGTGCAGTCGCGCCGCATGGGCGGCTTCATGCTGAACATGATCCTTGGCGTTACCTGCGTATCGCTGTCGATCCCGCTGGGCATCCTGCTGGCGCTGGGGCGGCAATCGAACCTGCCGCTCATCAAATATGTCTGCGTGGTCTTCATCGAGTTCATCCGCGGCGTGCCGCTGATCACGCTGCTGTTCGTCGCCAACGTGGTGCTGGCCTATTTCCTGCCGCCGGGCACCAGTTTCGATCTGATCCTGCGCGTCATCATCATGATCACCATGTTCAGCGCGGCCTACATCGCCGAGGTGATACGGGGCGGCTTGGCGGCGCTGCCGAAGGGACAATACGAGGCGGCCGACAGCCTGGGCCTGAACTATCCGCAGGCGATGCGGCTGATCATCCTGCCGCAGGCGCTGAAGATCTCGATCCCCGGTATCGTCAACATCGCCGTCGGGCTTTTCAAGGACACGACGCTGGTGTCGGTCATTTCGATGTTCGACCTGGTTGGCATGATCCGCGGGCCGATCCTGGCCTCGACCGAGTGGAACGGCGTCTACTGGGAGCTGTTCGGCTTCGCCGCGGTGCTGTTCTTCGTCGTCTGCTACGGCATTTCGCAATATTCGCAATGGTTGGAGCGTCAGCTTGCAACCGGGCAACGCTGAGGGAGGGCTGGCAATGGCCGAAGCTCGAATGAAGGTGTCGGACGAGGTCGCGATCTCGATCCGCAAGATGAACAAATGGTTTGGCACCTTCCACGTTCTGCGCGACATCGACCTGACGGTGAACCGGGGTGAGCGCATCGTCATCTGCGGCCCGTCGGGGTCCGGCAAATCGACGCTGATCCGTTGCATCAACGCGCTGGAAGAGCACCAGAAGGGCACGATCGAGGTGGACGGCATCACCCTGTCCTCCGACATCAAGAATATCGACAAGATCCGGCGCGAGGTCGGCATGTGCTTTCAGCATTTCAATCTCTTCCCGCATCTGACGATCCTCGAGAACTGCACGCTGGCGCCGATCTGGGTGCGCAAGATCCCCAAGCGCGAGGCCGAGAAGACGGCGATGCACTTCCTTGAAAAGGTGAAGATCCCCGATCAGGCCAGGAAGTACCCCGGCCAGCTTTCGGGCGGCCAGCAGCAGCGCGTGGCCATCGCCCGGTCGCTTTGCATGAAGCCGCGCATCATGCTCTTTGACGAGCCGACATCGGCGCTGGACCCCGAGATGATCAAGGAGGTTCTGGACACGATGATCGAGCTGGCCGAGGAGGGGATGACGATGATCTGCGTCACGCACGAGATGGGCTTTGCCCGGCAGGTGGCGAACCGCGTGATCTTCATGGATCAGGGCCAGATCATCGAGCAGAACGAGCCGGAGGAATTCTTCAACAACCCCCGGTCGGAGCGTACGCAGCTGTTCCTGAGCCAGATCCTGGGCCACTGAAAGGGCGCCAGCGCCCGGCTCAGCGGTGGAAGTGCTTCATGTGATACGCCGATTGGTCGGGATCGCGGCCGAATCGCTGCGAGACCGGGCAGGCGCGGCGGGCCTTGCAGCCTTGGGTCAGGCAGTCTTGCCCCGCCGGGGTGTCGAGAAAGCCGTGACAGGCCACCACGTCATAGCCGCGCGCGGCGCTGAGCGCATCCACCGGACAGGCGGTCATGCAGGGCCGGTCCGCGCAGGTCTCGCAAGGGGAGCGGCCGGTCGGCGGCAGGTCGATCCGCCGGGAAAACCGCAGCGCCCCGCGATAGGACACCATCAGCCCGGCCTCGTCATGCACCAGCATCCCCGCCGGGCTCTGCCATGCGCGGCCCGAGTCGAGCGCCCAGCGCAGGAACGGAAGGTAAGGCGGACCCGTAAAGGGAAAAAGCGCCTCGGCGCCGAGTTGCCGCGCCAGATCGCCGATCACCCGCCGCGACCAGCGGTCGACGGGATCGGCGGCGCCGTCCGTCATTTCCGGGGCCGCCTTCATCATCGGCCAGAAGCCCCGCGAAGGACCAAGCAGGATGATCGTGCCGCCGCCCTCATGCACGCCGCCCATGATGTCGAGCTCCTGCGCCGCCGCCGCGCGCGCAATGGCGGCATGATCGGGCGCGTTCATGCGCGGATCATCGAGCCTGCGCCGTGGTCTGTGAACAGCTCCAGCAGCGGCGCGTTGGGCACACGGCCGTCCAGAATGACGACCGCCCGCACGCCGCCGTCGATCGCGTGCAGCGCCGTTTCCGTCTTGGGGATCATCCCGCCCGAGATGGTGCCGTCGGCGGTCATCGCGCGGACCTGATCGGCCTTGAGGTCGGTGATGACGTTGCCTTCGGCATCGCGCACCCCGTCCACATCGGTCAGCAGCAGCAGCCGGTCGGCCTTGAGCGCGGCGGCGATGGCGCCGGCCATGGTGTCGCCGTTGATGTTGTAGGTCTCGCCCTTGCGGCCCGCGCCCAAAGGGGCGATCACCGGGATCGCATCGTCGCGGAAAAGCGTGTGCAGGATGGCGGGATCAACCTCGCTGGGAACGCCTACCAGCCCCAGCGCCGGATCGGCCGGATCGCAGGTCACCAGATGCGCGTCCTTGCCCGACAGGCCCACCGCGCGCCCGCCTTGCGCATTGATCGCCTGCACGATCCGCTTGTTCACCCGGCCGGACAGCACCATTTCGACCACTTCCATCGTGGCCGCGTCCGTCACCCGCTTGCCGTTCACGAAGTCCGACTTGATCGCCAGCTTGTCCAGCATCTCGTTGATCATCGGGCCGCCGCCATGCACGATCACCGGGTTGACGCCGACCTGCCGCATCAGAACCACGTCGCGCGCGAACGTCTCCATCGCCGCGTCGTCGCCCATGGCGTGACCGCCGAACTTGATGACGACGATGGCGTTGTCGTAGCGTTGCAGGTAGGGCAGCGCCTCGCTCAGGGTGCGGGCGGTGGAAATCCAGTCACGGGTCATGTCGCGGTGCTTCATCACTTGTCCTCGGGTGCGCCCGTTATCCCCGCTGGCGCGGCGCGGTGCAAGGCTCAGGCCAGACCGGCGACGATGGCGCGCAGCGTCTCGATGCCCTCGCCCTTCTCGCTTGAGGTCAGGACCAGCTCGGGAAAGGCGGCGGGATGGCGCGCAAGCTGCCCGCGCACCTGCGCGAGAACGGCATCCAGCGCGCTGCCGCGCAGCTTGTCCGTCTTGGTCAGCACGATCTGAAAGGTGACGGCGGCGCTGTCGAGCAGCGACATGATCTCGTGATCCACCGGTTTCACGCCGTGGCGCGCATCGATCAGCACGAACGCGCGGCGCAGGTTTGCCCGCCCCGACAGGTAGCGTTTCAGCAGCGCCTGCCATTTCTCGACCACCGGCAGCGGCGCGTTCGCATAGCCATAGCCGGGCAGATCGACGAGGTAGTGACTGTCGCCGAGGGTGAAGAAGTTCACTTCCTGCGTGCGGCCCGGCGTGTTCGATGCACGCGCCAGGGCCTTGCGGCCGGTCAGCGCGTTGATCAGTGTCGATTTGCCGACATTCGAGCGCCCGGCAAAGCAGACCTCGGCCCGGTCCGCCTCGGGCAGGCCGGACATGGCGACGACGCCCTTCAGGAACGCCGTCTCCCCGGCGAAGAGCAGCCGGCCACGCTCGGCCGCCGCCGCGTCTGGCGCCTCGGCGAGGGGGAAGGGCAAGGTTTCCTTCACGCGAGTTCGACGGGATCGCCTACCGCGACCTCGCCGCCTTGGGTGACGACCGCATAAATTCCGAATTGCTGATGGCCGAATTGCGCCTTGAGCGCGCCCAGCGTGTCGGCATCCCGCTCGCCCGTCGCGGGGTTGGCGGTGGTGGCGAGGCAGCGGATGATGGGTTCGCGCACCTCCAGACGGGCGCCGCCGATGCGCAGCGTGCGGCCGATCCACTCATGCTCGGCCCACGGGGCGAAGCCCTCCAGCACGATGTTGCCGCGCCAGCGCGCGAGGTCCAGATCCTGCCCCATTCGGCTGGCAAGATCGCGGTTCGACGCCGCATTGAGCACGCTGATCGAGGCGAAGTCGCTGTCGGTGATGCCGCGCCCTTCGGCGCGCACGATGCGCGCAGGCTGCGCGCGGTTCTCGGGCATCAGCGGGCGCACCCAGTCCAGAAACGCCTGCGCGTCGCCCTCGGGATCGAATGTCAGGTCCGGCAGACCCGGATGGCAGAGGGTGACCGTGCCGGCCGCCTCGTCCGAAGTGGCGCTGATGGCCATCAACTGCGGCGCGCTGGCGCCGCGCGTGAAATTCCGGCACGGGGACCAGCCGGTCGGGGCGACGTCCGCCTCCTCATGCGCGACGGCCCAACGGCGATCCCAGGGCAGCGTCGCGCCCTCGCTCAGCGTGACCGTCCTCAGCGATTCGCGGCCATGTGCCTTGATGGGGTGGCGCCAGATTGCGCCGACGCGGCCTGTCATTTCTCGCCTTTCCGGGCCTTCTTGGGCGCGTCATCTTGGGGCACCTTCTTGAAGCCACCGCGAATGTTGCCGAAAACGTCGGGTTTGTAGCCCTGGCTGCGCATGATCGCGTATTGCTGCGTGAAGGTGATGGTGTTGTTCGCGATCCAGTAGAGCACGAGGCCGCTGGCGAACCGGCCCAGCATGAACATGAAGACCCACGGCATCCAGGCAAAGATCATCCGTTGCGTCGGATCGGCCGGCGTCGGGTTCAGCTTCTGCTGCAGCCACATGGAGATGCCCAGCAGGATCGGCAGCACGCCCAAGGAGATGATGGCCAGCGGCGAATCTGCACCCGGCACAGCATAGGGCAGCAGGCCGAAAAGGTTCAGGATCGACGAGGGGTCCGGTGCGCTGAGGTCGTTGATCCATCCGATCCAGGGCGCATGGCGCAGCTCGAGCGTGACGAAGATCACCTTGTAGAGCGAGAAGAAGATCGGGACCTGCAAAAGGATCGGCAGACAGCCCGAGGCGGGGTTCACCTTTTCCTTCTTGTAAAGCTCCATCATCGACTTCTGCAATTGCTGCTTGTCGCCGCCGGCCTCTTCCTTGAGCTTTTCCATCTTCGGCTGAAGCTCTTTCATGCGCGCCATCGACACGTAGGACTTGTAGGCCAGCGGCAGCATCAGCGCCTTGATCATCAGGGTCAGGCCGATGATCGCCCAGCCCATGTTGCCGATCATCGCGTTCAGGTAGTGCAGCACGGCAAAGATCGGCTTGGTGAGGAAGAAGAACCAACCCCAGTCGATCGAATCGACGAAGCGGTTGACGCCATCCTCGTTCTGGTAATGACGGATCGTCTCCCATTCCTTGGCACCGGCGAACACTTCGAGGCGCGTGCTGGCGCTTTCGCCCGGCGCAATGGTCTGAATCGGCATGCGCGCGGTGGTCTGGTAGATGTCGCGCCGCGCATCGTGCAGCGTGGTCACGTTGAAGCCGCCGGTATCGCGCGGGATCAGCGTGGTCATCCAGTATTGATCGGTGATGCCGGTCCATCCGCTCTGCGCGACAGTGATGGTTTCGACATCGCTGGCCGGATCGAAATCGTCGTAATTCGTTTCGGTCAGCTCGCCATCGGCCATGCGGATGGCGCCCTCGTGCAGGATGAAGAATTTCTTCAGATGCTCGGGCAGGCCATGCCGCGCAAGGATGCCGTAAGGCGCGAGCGACACGGTGGAGTCGCTGCTGTTCTTAACCGACTGCTCGACGTTGAACATGAACTTGTCATCGACGGAAATGGTGCGGGTGAATTCCAGTCCGGCGCCGTTGTCCCATGTCAGCGTCACCGGCGTCTCAGGTGTCAGCTTCGCGCCTTCAGAGGCCCGCCAGGGCGTGTTCGCGCCCGGCACGAGATCGGGGTTCAGCCCGCTGCCCGGTGCCCAGCCGAACAGCGCGTAGTAGGGCGCATCGGTGCCGATCGGCGCCAGGAGTTCGACGATATCCGAATCCGGCTTGATCGTTTCGTGGTAGTTCTTCAGGGACAGATGATCGATGCGCCCGCCCAGCAACGAAATGCTGCCCTTGAGGCTTGGCGTGTCGATCCCGACCCGCGGCGCATCGGCGACCTGCGGAGCGGGAGCCACCGCATCGGGCGCGGCTTTCGTGGCGCCCGCCACGCCCGGCGCGGCGGCGATGCCGGGTTCGGCCACGGTGCCCGCGCCTTCGGCGGTCTGGCTGGCCACGGGCGGGGCCGTCACCTCTTGCGGCGGGGTTTCCGGGGCCGGGAACAGCACGAACCACAGCATGATCACGAGGAAACTCAGCGCGGTGGCAAGGATAAGGTTCTTGTTCTGATCGTCCATTCCTGGCGGCCACTCATCTGTTGGGAAGTCACGGGTGGTTCAACAGAGTGCGGCCCCAAAGGTCAAGGAGATTCCCGCGCAAGCGCCCCAGGCCGGCGGTTTTGCCGCCCCTGACTTAGCCGATCCGGCGCCCGATCGGCGGCGGCGCCGCGAGCTTGGCCAGATGGGCGCGGGTCCAGTCGGCCGTCTGGTCCAGCGGCATCGGCCGCCCGATGCCGAAGCCCTGCACATGCGCGCAGCCCAGTTGCGCCAGCATCGCATGCTCGCCCGCCGTCTCGACCCCTTCGGCGAGGGTGGCAAGGCCCAGCTGTTCGGCCATGGTCAGAATGGCCGAGACCATGCGCTGCTGTTCGGGGTCGCGGTCGACCTTCATCACGAAGGAGCGGTCGATCTTCAGGCGCTGCACATCGAACCGGCGGATCGACGATATCGACGCGTGCCCCGTGCCGAAATCGTCCAGGTCGATCTGGCAGCCCAGCCGGGACAGGCCGGCGATGTTGCGCACCATCGTATCGTCCGGCGACGAGGCGACGACGGTTTCCAGGATTTCCACGCTCAGCCGGTCCGCGGTCAGGTCGAAGCGGTCAAGCTCCCACTCGATCTTCTGGACGAGGCCGGGGTTGCGCAGCTCTTCGGGGGAGAAGTTGACGCCGACATGCGGCACGTCCAGCCCCTCGGCGTCCCAGTGTTTCACCGCCGCCAGCGCGTTGTAGAGGATCACCTCGCCCAGACGCTCCATCCGCGCGCCCTGCTGCAGCGCCGGCAGGAATTCGGCCGGAGAAATGAGGCCGCGGTCCGGGTGGCACCAGCGCGCCAGCGCCTCGAACCCGCTGACGCGGCCCGTGTCGGTCGAGATCTGCGGCTGGAACCACGGCTGGATCTGGCCATTCTCAAGCGCTTCGGCCGCCTCCAGGAGGAGTGTGCGACTGCAGGGCGCGGCGGGCCTTTCCATCTCGCGGCTGAAGGCGCGGGTGGCGGACGGGCCGTGGCGCCGCGCCTCGGCCAGGGCGATGGTCGCGGAGTTCAGCAGGGCGGGGCCGGTCCGTTCCTGCGTGCCCGTGTTCTTCAGGCCGGTGTCCAGGGCAAGGCCAACGGACGCGGTGACATAGGCGGTTGCGCCGTCCACGGCAATCGGCTGTTCCAGCGCGATTTGCAGGCGGGCGGCCATGTGCAGCATGTTGCCAAGGTCCAGTTGCCGCACCGGGGCGAGACAGACGGCGAAGAGGTTCTCCTCGATCCGGCTGACCGTGTCGCGGCTGCGCAGCGCCGAGCGCAGGCGGCCCGCGAGTTGCTGCATGATCCCATCGACGGTGCCGCGCCGAACCTGCCGCGCAGGTCGTCGAATTCATCCAGCTCCAGCAGGATGCAGCCGGTGCGGCGCGACGTTCGGATCGCGCCGCGGACGGCCGCGTCTATCGCCTGGTCGAACCCGTCCTCGTCGCTGTCGGCGCCGGGCGAACGGCTGGCACCCGCCTGCGCCGGCCAAAGTCCGCCCAGCAGGGCAAGGCACAGCGGGAACCCCAGCGCGACCGCGATCAGCGCATCCTCCCCGCCCAGCCAGAAACCGCCCAATACCGCCGCAGGCAGCAGCGCGAGCATCGCGGGGCCGGTCAGCGCCTCCCGAAGGGTGCTGCGCAGGGTCTTGATCAGGGCGGGGAGGCGTGGGGACATCGGGCGGGGCCTTTCGGATTGTCCGATCACCCTATGCACCCCCCCGTGAACAGCCGCTTAACGCAGCCGGGGCACCTCGGCGGGATTTGCATCGCTTTTTACAGATCCCAGCGAAAGCCCTGCAAAATCGAAAAGCTGCGGGTCCAGAAGGTGCGACGGCCGGGCATTCATCAGCGCGCGGAACATCACCTGCCGGCGGCCGGGGCTGTTCCTCTCCCAGCCGTCGAGGATCTGCTTGACCTGCTGGCGTTGCAACCCGTCCTGGCTGCCGCACAGATCGCAGGGGATGATCGGGTAGTTCATCGCGCGCGCGAACCGCTCGCAGTCGGCCTCGGCCACATGCGCGAGGGGGCGATAGACGAAAAGATCGCCCTCCTCGTTGACCAGCTTGGGCGGCATCGTGGCAAGGCGGCCGCCGTGAAAGAGGTTCATGAAGAAGGTTTCCAGGATGTCGTCGCGGTGATGGCCCAGCACGACGGCCGAACACCCTTCCTCGCGCGCGATGCGGTAGAGGTTGCCGCGCCGCAGCCGCGAGCAGAGCGCGCAGAAGGTGCGCCCGGCCGGCACCTTGTCGACGACGACGGAATAGGTGTCCTGATACTCGATCCGGTGCGGCACCTGCATTTTCTCAAGGAATTCCGGCAGCACCGTCGCCGGAAAGCCCGGCTGTCCCTGATCGAGGTTGCAGGCCAGCAGATCGACGGGCAGCATGCCACGCCATTGCAGCTCGTGCAGGACGGCGAGCAGGGTATAGCTGTCCTTGCCGCCCGAAAGACACACGAGCCAGCGGGCGCGCGGCGCCTCGCGGTCGACCATGCCATACTGTTCCACCGCCTCGCGCGCCTGGCGCAGGATGCGTTTGCGCAGCTTGCGGAATTCCGTGCTGCGGGGCGCCCCGTGAAAGAGCGGGTGGATATCGTCGGCATCATCCAGCATGGGCAGGCTTTAAAACACTCCTGCATGGCAGACAAGGCTGGAACGCCGCGGGTCGGCGGCGCGTTGAGGCGCAGTCAACCAGCGAAAGGAAAGACCATGATACGCTTCGGATTTCTTGCGGCCACGGCTGTCGCCGCACTGACGGGCACAAGCGCGATCGCCGAGGGTGCCGGTGCGATGGCGATGCTGAAGGGATCGGATGGGCAGGATGCCGGTCACGTCAACATCACCCAGGGCCCGCGCGGCACGCTGTTTCAGGCCGAACTGACCGGGCTTGCGCCCGGCTGGCACGGCTTCCACGTGCACGAGACCGGCTCGTGCGAGGACGATTTCAAGGCGGCGGGTGATCACTTCGCGCCGGATGGCAATCCGCACGGGCTGCTGGCCGAGGATGGCGCGCATGCGGGAGATCTGCCGAACATCCATGTCGCCGCCGACGGCACGGCCATGGCCGACTTCTACAGCAGCCGGCTGAGCGTGGCGGACGGGCCGGCGGCGATGATGGATGACGACGGATCGGCCATCGTGATCCACGAGAACCCGGACAGCTACCAGTCGGATGCCGGCGCCGGCGACCGTATCGCCTGCGGCGTGATCACGCAGACCAAGTGACTGCGGCACATGACAAGCAGTGGGGCGGCTAGTCCGGCACGTTGTCGATGCCCGAGCCGCCCCACGGATGGCAGCGCCCGATGCGCCGTAACGCCAGCCATCCGCCCCTGATCCCGCCATGCCGCGCCAGCGCCTCGAGCGCGTAGGCGCTGCAGGTGGGATGAAAGCGGCAGCCATGCCCGACCCAAGGGCTGAAAAACAGCCGGTAGCCGCGAACGGGCAGCGACAGGCACCACGCCAGCGGCGTCATGTCGCGGTGCCGTGCAGTTTGCGAAGGGCATGCGTCAGATCGCCTTTCAGCGCGTCGAACGGGCGCACGGCCGTCGCGTCGGCGCGCCCGATCAGCACGTAATCCCATCCCGGCAGACCCTCGGCCGGCAGAACCGCGCGCGCCGCTTCGCGCAGGCGGCGCTTGGCACGGTTTCGGACGACCGCATTGCCCACTTTCTTGGAACAGGTGAAGCCCACGCGGATGCCCGTCGCCGCCTCGTCGGGGCCGCGGCGGCGGGCCTGCACCATCATCGAGTGCGCGCCCTGACGCGCCGCCCGTGCGGCGCGCAGAAAATCCTTGCGGGTCTTGAGCACGGATAGCGGCGCACCCGCCTTGGCGCCCGGACATGACGAAGCCGCCGGATGCGCGCGCCCGGTCCTTGGATCGGGGGGCTCCGGCGGTGTCATGTCGTCGTCCGAATGGCTGGCGCTTACGCGCTCAGCGATTTGCGGCCACGGGCGCGGCGCGCGTTCAGGATCTTCCGGCCGGCCTTGGTGGCCATGCGTGCGCGGAAACCGTGGCGCCGCTTGCGAACCAGGTTCGAGGGTTGAAAGGTGCGTTTCATCGCTCCGTCTCCAAACTATTTGTGCGGATGGACAGGCAACAAGGGAATCGCGCGGCATCCGGGTATGTCCGAAGCCCGGTCTATAGTCGGCGCATCTGCCCAAGTCAAACCCCGCCCGGCCATTTGTTGCAACAAAATTGCCGGGCACCGCGCTGGCGTGCGGCAAGGGCGGTGCCCGGTCACGGGCGATCAATGGCGCGTGATACGGCTGTTCAGAGGGCACCAATGCGGGCATCTAGAACGCAAGCCGCCGATGAAAGAGCCTTCATGCAAAACTCCGGCAACAGCCGCACCCATTCGATGCTGCGCCATGCGCCGCTGGCGCTGATCCTTCTGGTGGCCGCGATCGGCGCCTTCACCTTGCGCGACTATCTCAGCTTCGAGACGCTGCGCCAGAACCGCGACGCCTTGCTTACCTATCGTGACGCGCATTTCGCGGCGATGGTCGGGGGGTTCATCGGTGTCTATGTCGTCATCGTCGCCTTCTCGCTGCCCGGCGCGGCGGTCGCGTCGGTGACGGGCGGGTTCCTGTTCGGGCTGGGCTGGGGGACCGCGTTCAACGTGGTCGCGGCCTCGATTGGCGCGGTGGCGATCTTTCAGGCCGCGCGCATGGGGCTGGGACAGGCGATGGCGGCCCGGATGGAGACCGGCGACGGCACGCTCAGGCGGATCAAGGACGGGCTGAACGAGAATGAGATCAGCGTGCTCTTCCTGCTGCGGCTGGTCCCGGCGGTGCCGTTCTTCGTGGCCAACCTGCTGCCGGCGCTGGTCGGGGTGAAGTTCCGCAACTTCGTGCTGACGACGGTGCTGGGCATCATCCCGGGCGCGCTGGTCTTCACGTGGATCGGCGTGGGCCTGGGCGAGGTGTTCGACCGCGGCGGCGGCCCCGACCTCAGCCTTCTGTGGGAGCCGCAGGTGATCGGGCCGCTCGCGGGCCTCTGCGCGCTCGCGGCGCTGCCGATCCTGCTGAAGGCGGTGCGCGGCAAGAAGGGTATATGACGGAAATGAAACGGATCGAGACGGATATACTGGTGATCGGCGCCGGATCGGGCGGCCTGTCGGTGGCGTCGGGCGCGGCGCAGATGGGCGCGCGCGTGGTGCTGCTGGAAGTGCACAGGATGGGCGGCGATTGCCTGAACTACGGCTGCGTTCCCTCCAAGGCGCTGATCGCGTCGGCCAAGGCGGCGCATGCGCAGGCTCATGCCAGCCGGTTCGGCATTGCCGATGTGGTGCCGGACGTGGATTACGCCGCCGTCATGGAGCATGTGCAGGACACAATTGCCACCATTGCACCCCACGACAGCGTGGAGCGGTTCACCGGCTTGGGTGTGCAGGTCATCGAAGAATACGGCGAGTTCATTTCCGAAACCGAGGTGAAAGCGGGCGATACGGTCGTTTCCGCGCGGCGCGTCGTGATCGCCACCGGCTCCAGCCCGCTTGTGCCGCCGATTCCCGGACTGGAGAGCGTGCCTTACCTGACCAACGAAACGCTTTTCGATCTGCGCGAGCGGCCCGAGCATCTGCTGATCGTCGGCGGCGGGCCTATCGGCATGGAAATGGCGCAGGCGCATCGGCGGCTGGGCTGTCAGGTCACGGTGATCGAGGGGGCCAGGGCGCTGGCGCAGGACGATCCCGAAACGGCGGCGGTCGTGCTGGACACGCTCCGCGGCGAGGGCGTCGAGATCGCCGAGGGCGCGCTGGCCGCCGGGATCCGCGGCACGGCCGGCGCCGTGGAGGTCGAGGCCAAGGATGGCCGCGTCTTCAAGGGTTCTCACCTGCTGATGGCGGTGGGGCGCAAGAGCAACGTGGAGCGGCTCAACCTCTCTGCCGCGGGAATCGAGACGACGAGGCGCGGCATCAAGGTCGATGAGCGGCTGAAAACCACCAACAGCCGCGTCTATGCCATCGGCGACGTGGCGGGCGGGCTGCAATTCACCCATGTCGCGAACTACCACGCGGGCATCGTTATCCGCTCCGCCGTTCTGGGCCTGCCTGCCCGCGCAAAAACCGCGCATATCCCGTGGGTCACCTACACCGCGCCCGAACTGGCGCAGGTCGGGCTGACCGAGGCGCAGGCGCGGGAAAAATACGGCGACCGGGTGGAGGTGGTGCGGTTCGACTACGCCGGAAACGACCGCGCCATCGCGGCGCGCAAGACGTCCGGCCTGATCAAGGTCATGGTCCTGCGCGGGCGTCCGGTGGGCGCGTCCATCGTGGGCGCGCAGGCGGGCGAGTTGATCAATCTGTGGGCTTTGGCGCTGGCAAATGACCTGAAGATGAGCCAGATTGCGGCCATGGTTGCGCCCTATCCCACACTCGGCGAAGTGAACAAGCGTGCCGCCGGCGCCTATTTCGCCCCGCGCCTTTTCGGCAGCGTCCGGGTCAAACGCGCGGTGCGCGCCGTTCAGCGCTGGTTGCCATAGACGGGGCGGGGCATGAACTCTCTCTCCGGCCGGTTCCTCATCCTGACGGCGATCTTCGTGATGCTGGCCGAGGTGCTGATCTTCGTGCCCTCCATCGCGCGGTTCCGCGAGGATTTCCTGCTATCCAAGCTGGAGCGCGCGCAGATCGCGTCGCTGGCCCGTCTGGCGGGCGACGACATCAGCCCCGAACTGGAGCAGGAACTGCTGGCGAATGCGGGCGTCTATAACGTCGTTCTGCGCCGCAGCGACGCGCGGCAGCTGGTGCTGTCCTCGCCGCTGCCTTCGGCCATCGCGGCGACCTACGATCTGCGCGATGTGGGGCCGGTGACGCTGATCCGCGATGCGCTGCTGCGCCTCTGGCGGCCGGGAGACGAGGTGGTGCGCGTCATCGGCTCGCCCGTGCGCAGCGCCGGCATGCTGATCGAGGTGACGATGGAGACGGGCAGCCTGCGCATGGCGATGATCGATTACGGCCTGCGCATCCTTGCCCTGTCGGCCGTCATCTCGATCATTACGGCGCTGCTGCTGTTCCTCGCCGTCCGCGTTTTTCTGGTGCGCCCGATCAGCCGCGTCGTCAGTTCGATGAAGGCCTATGCGAGCGCGCCCGAGGACGCCCGCGGCGTGATTGTTCCCGGCTCGTCCATCACCGAGCTGCGCGAGGCCGAGGAAACGCTGGCCCTCATGCAGACCCACCTCACCAGCGCGCTGCGCCAGAAGGAGCGTCTGGCCGGCCTCGGCGGCGCGGTCGCCAAGGTCAGCCACGATCTGCGCAACATCCTGACCTCGGCGCAGCTTTTCACTGACCGGCTGGAGACTTCCAAGGACCCGATGGTCGAGCGCATGGCGCCCAAGCTGGTCGGCTCCATCACCCGCGCCGTCAACCTCTGCAAATCGACGCTGGCTTACGGCAAGGCCGAGGAACCGGCGCCGCGCCTGTCACGTTTTGCCCTTCTCGACATCGTCACCGACGTGATCGACAGCGAACGGCTGTCCGCCGGCGACGCCGACATCAGCTTTTCCGAGGATGTGCGCCCCGGCTTCCAGTTGCGCGCCGATCCCGAGCAGCTTTACCGCGTCATCGCCAACCTCGTGCGCAACGCGCGCCAAGCCATCGTCAGCAGCGGCAAGCCCGGCGAGATCGCCGTGCAGGGCGGCGAGACCGACGATGCCGTCCTGATCCGTATCAGCGACACAGGCCCCGGCCTGCCGCCCAAGGCGCGCGAGCATCTCTTTACCCCGTTCCAGGGCGGCGCCACCAAGGGCGGATCGGGCTTGGGGCTGACCATCTCGGCCGAACTGGTGCGCGGCCACGGCGGCACCCTGACGCTGGAGCATACCGGGCCGGGCGGCACGTCCTTCCTCATCACGCTACCGAAGGGCGATCTGGCCTGAACCCGCATTTTCCACCAGATCGCCCCTTGCAAACCTCGGGCGCAGCCGGTAATCCCTGCCTCGTGGACCGATAGCTCAGCTGGATAGAGTACTTGACTACGAATCAAGGGGTCGGGGGTTCGAATCCTCCTCGGTCCGCCACAAATCTTCCCTTTGGTCGGGGAAGGGGAAAGGGTCGAAGCAACTCGTTTTGTTGTAAACGGGACGGTCCTCCAGAACCCCTCTTTTTAATGTGACCAGCAAACGTGTATGTTTGAGGGTATGATAGCCAATGGTGCGGGTTCATAGGCGGCATCTGGACTGACCGCCTGAAAAGCGTCTTGTTCGAAGCTGATGACGATGGGCTACTGGCGCGGCGCGGCAGGTGAAGGGCACCGTCTGCAATGACGCTGCCGATTTCCTGGTCTCCTGGGATCTGGCTGAAAAGGTCGGGCAACACCGGCACGGTATTTTTAGCGCCCGCACGGACTTTATAAGCTTATGGTGGGTAAATGCGGTGTTGAAAACGGGGGGGCGCTCACAAGGCGCGCCGTTGATGATGGCGGGTCAAGCCTTGGCAAAACGGCTCCAACCCGGCATGTGCGCTTCAGTGCGCCAGTTTTCGGCAAGAAGCCCGAGAAGTCGGTCATCCTGTCCGCGTCGCATGACGAACTGGGCCCCGACCGGTGCATCTCCCACCCGCCACAATGGCATGCTCGCGGCCGTTAGGTCGAGATAGTTCGCAAGCCTCGTAAAAAGAGACATGGGCAATTGCCTCTCGTCAATTTCCGACACGGGGCGGGTCGGAAAGGGTGTCGTGGGCAGCAACAGCACATCGTCCAGACCAAAGAACTCCAGGAACGTTGCGATATCATCCTTTCGCCTCTGCCACGCGGCTTGCTGCTGCGCGTCGGTGATACCTTTTCCTGCGAGAATACGGCCGCGCACCCAAGGATCGACGGGCGCGGACGGATCGTCAATGATGCCGCGCAGAGCGCGGTAGGCATCAAAGGCCATCAGGTCTCCACAGCGGCGCTGATATTCGGCCAGCGGCAGCGGGAGCTTGATTTCCTCGACACTCTCGGCAGGCCCGCATAGCCTTGCGACAAACGACTCGTAGCGATCCAGAACGTCCGGGTCCGAAGGTTGCAGATCGGCCTTGGCGAGGCGGCGGAACCGGACAGGCCGTCGCGCCGCTGCCGAGGGTCTCGATGTCGTGCGCATCGCGTCCAGCAGAAACTGCAGGCCGGGAACATCCTTGGCCAGCGGGCCGATCGTGTCCAGACCCGCGCTCAACGGGGCGACACCGTCGAGCGAGATGATGCCATGGCTTGGCTTCATGCCAAAAACTCCGCAGAGCGACGCAGGGATACGCACCGAGCCGCCCGTGTCCGAGCCGACCGCCAAGGGCACCATGCCGGCGGCAACCGCGACAGCCGAGCCGCTGGACGATCCGCCCGGCGCCGCGTGCCCTGGCGCCGCCGGATTGACCGGCGTTCCCAGCGCATGGTTCGTCCCCCAGCTGCCGAAGGCAAACTCGACGGTGTGGGTCTTGCCGATGATGACGGCCCCGGCCTCTTCGAGGTTCTGGACAAAGCGGGCCGTGTCGATCGCTGGTGTATCCGAATAGCACCGCGACCCAAAGCCCGTCACTTCGCCGGCGATATCGGCCAGATCCTTGATGGCGACAGGCAGCCCGTGAAGCGGTCCGCGATATCTGCCGCTCGAAATCTCTGCATCCATCGCGCGCGCGCGGTCAAGCGCGGCGCTTGCAAATACTTTCACGAAGGCGTGCAACTCCGCGTCCCTGCGCGCGATGCGCTCCAGGCATGCGGAAACGAGAGTGAAGCTCGTTGGGCGACCGGTGCGGAGGCCAGCGGCCAATTCCCGGGTCCCCCAGTCGAGAAAATCATCATCTGTCATCTTCCCCTATCGCCCCATCCGCTTAAACTTCTGCCCAGAAACAGGCAAAGTCTAGCGCCAGGACCGGGGCTGCGACATCCCGGAATCGGGAAGCGCATGTACCCAGATGAGTTTTTATTCGCGACAGTTGGCGTCAGGGCTCCAAGGTGTTTCGGATTGTCGAATGTCCCTGCTATGCCTCATGTTGAGCGTCAATAAATCGGAGAGCGGATTTCGAAATGAGCATGGTGGCCATACTCGAACAATCGTTGAATGGACTCATCGTCAGTTCGTTCTATGCCCTCGCAGCGCTGGGGCTTGCGATTATCTTTGGCGTTCTGCGTGTCGTCAATTTCGCGCATGGCGAGCTTTATATGCTTGGTGGCTATGCCTATTTCCTCGCGGTATCCGCCCTGGGGATGCCGCCGATTCTGGGTATCGTGGTGGCGACGGTGGCACTGGCCGCCATCGGCGCGCTGGTCGAATGGCTGCTCATCCGGCCGGTCTATGACGGGCGCGCGGACCGGCCGGAAGAATACTCCATCATGATAACCTTCGCGCTGTCCATCTTGCTGCTGAACCTGGCCAATAGTCTTTTCGGACCATGGCCGCGCCGGCCCGATCCGCTGTTTCGCGGCGGGGTCGAGCTGGGCGAGCTGATCGTCAGCGGTGATCGGCTGGCCGCCGCGAGCGTCGCGGTGCTGCTGATCGCCATCCTTTTGGCCGGGCTGCGCTATACATGGGCCGGGCGGGCCGTGCGCGCCGTCAGCCAGAACCGCGAAGCGGCGGCGATCTTCGGCATCAGCGTGACACGGGTGGGAATGCTGGCCTTTGCGACGGGCGCGGCGCTGGCCGGGACGGCCGGTGCGCTCATGGGACCGGTGTTCAACGTGGTGCCGTCGATGGGAATCATCCCGGTCATCAAGGCCTATGTGATCGTCGTGCTGGGCGGCCTCGGGTCCATTCCGGGCGCGATCATCGGCGCCATCATCCTGGGTCAGGTGGAAAGCTTTGCCACAATCCTCATCCCCGATCCTAGCCGCGCGCTGGCCTACAAGGATGCCTACGGTCTGGTCCTTCTGGTCGGCATTCTTCTGCTGCGGCCCGAAGGACTGTTCGGCACCAAGGGGCGCCGGGCATGACGCTGAATTCGCTGCGCGCAACCGGTCTGGCCGCGACCCTTGGAATTTTCGTGATCCTGCCTTTTGTCCTGGGGGATTACTGGATCTATACCGTCACGATCGGGTTCTACTACGCGATTCTCGCAGCCAGTTGGGCGCTTCTTGTAGGCTATGTAGGGCGGATCAGCTTTGCGCAGACGGCGATGGCCGGCCTTGGCGGGTATGTCTCGGCGCTCAGCGTGCAGCATATCGGGCTGCCGCCTGTCATCGGCCTGGGCTTTGGCGTTCTGGTGGCCGGTCTGATCGGGTTCATCATCGGACGGCTGACGCTGCGGCTGCACGGGGCTTATCTGGGCCTCACCACCATTGCCTTTGCCGAGATTTTGCGCATCACGATCACGGCGGAATACAGCCTGACCGAAGGCTCGCGCGGGTTGCAGGTGCCGGCCCTGATCGAAGGCGGCACGCGGATCGAATACTACTTCCTGTTCCTTGCCGTCGCGGTTGCGTGCCTGGCCTTGATGACATGGCTCCTGCGCTCACGCGTGGGGCTTTTCTTTCAGTCCATCCGCGAGGATGAGGATGGCGCCGCCAGCCTTGGGGTGAATGTCACCTTGTGGAAAACGGTCGCCTTCGCGATATCCAGCGCCTTTGCGGGCCTCGCCGGGGGGCTGCAGGCGCATTTTGTGCAGCTCATCACGCCGTCGATGATGTCCTTGCAGGAGATGGGCCTTGTCCTTGCGATGGCGGTCATCGGCGGGTTTCACAACGTGTTCTTCGCGGCATTGGGCGGCGTTGGCCTGCAGGTCCTGCTGGAGGCGCTGCGCGAGTTGGGTGAATGGCGCCTTGTGGTGTTTGGTCTGCTGACCCTGCTGATCTTGCGCTTGATGCCGAACGGCATCTTCGGGATCCTGTTCGACGCGCTTGCAAAACGGCTGACGCGGAATGGAAATGAAAAGTGACGCATCAACTTCTTGAGATAAACGGACTGGTCAAGCGGTTCGGTGGGCTGACTGCCCTGAAGGACATCGACATGAGCGTGCGCAAGGGCGAGCTTCTGGGCCTGATCGGGCCCAATGGGTCCGGCAAGACGACGCTACTGAATATCGTCAGCGGCTATTACAAGGCCGACGCGGGCGGCATTTCCTACGAAGGGCGTGGGATTCTGGGCGATGCGCCGCACCAATTGGCACGGATGGGGATCGGCCGGTCCTTTCAGGTCACCAAGATATTCCAGCGGTTGACGGTGCTGGAGAACATGCTGGTTGCGGGCCTGTCGGACGGCAAGACATCGCGCAGCGAGGCGACCGAGCGGGCGGCGGGCCTGTTGCGCGATCTGAAACTGGAAAGGCTGAGCGACGCGCGCGCCTCCAGCCTGTCGGGCGGGCAAGGCAAGCTGCTGGAATTTGCACGCATCATGATGTTGTCGCCCAAGATCATCCTGCTGGACGAGCCATTCGGCGGCGTCCACCCCGAGCTGAAACGCTTCATGCATGACCAGTTGCGCAAATGGAACGACGCGGGCACCACGATCATCCTCATCAGCCACGACATGGGGTCGATCTTCGATCTGTGCGGACGGGTCGTGACGCTCAGCTACGGCGACATCATCTGTGACGGCACCCCGGAAGAGACCCGGAACGACCCCGCCGTTCTGGATGCCTATCTGGGAGATTACCATGGCAGTGCTTGACGTCCGCAATCTGCACGCGGGCTATAGCCGCGACATCGATATCCTGCGCGGCCTCGATGTGAGCGCGCGCGAGGGGATGCTGACCACCATCATCGGGGCGAACGGGGTGGGCAAATCCACCTTGCTGAAGACGATCATCGGGCAGCTGCGTCCGCATACCGGCGAAATCCGTTTCGGCGATCAGGACATGACGGTGATCGAGACCCGCGATATGGTCCGCCTCGGCATCGCCTACGTGCCGCAGAAACACGCGATCTTTCCCGACATGACCGTTCAGGAAAATGTCGAGATGGCAAGCTGGGCGTTCCGGCGTGAAAAGCAACGCGCGAGAGAGGCGATCGAGCGGACCTTCGAGCGCGCCGCCTATCTGCGCGAATTCAAGAACCGGCGGGCGGGCCTGATGTCGGGTGGGCAACAACGGCTGATGCAGCTCGAGTTGGCCCTGATGAGCGATCCCGCCCTGCTGCTGATAGACGAGCCGACCGTCGGCCTCGATCCCAAGCGCGCGGGGCAGATCTATGATCATCTGCGCCGCCTTGTGACGGAAGAGCAACGCACGATCCTGATGGTGGATCAAAACGTCATCGCCGGCACCGATGTCGCCGATTACATCTATGTGCTGGAGCTGGGCGCCAACAAGCTGGAAGGCACCAAACAGACTTTCGACGACGAATATCGCGATGTCATTTCGGAATGGTTGTTCTGAGGCAGGGCAAGCAATCGGGGTCGCGGCGCTTTGCTCATATCGTGGTGTTGCAAAAAGAAGGGGCGTGCAGCCGTATGCACGCCCCTTTGTGTTTGAAGAAGAACCGGTTCAGGGCTTAAGCAGGATCTCGTCGGTGGTCGCCTGCGACCGCGGCCAGAGGATCGCGGCATCGGCCGGCGACTGGTTCGCCTCGTTATACTGGATCACGAAGATCGGTACATCCATCCATTGCTGATAGGCCCAGGCCGGATCGGTGGTCTGGGGAAAAGTGATGGTACCCCGGGTGCCGTCCCACTCCAGCGCGCGAAGCGCCTCTTTTATGGCATCATTTTCGGTGCTCCCAGCCGCTTCAATCGCCTTGGCGAGGACCATGACACCGTCATAGCCTTCCATTGCGACGGCATTGGCGGGGCGGTCGAATTTGTTTTCATAGGCTTTGCTGAAGCTGCGCGACAGCGGCGTGTCGGGCTTGCCCGGCAGGCCCGCAGGGTTGCCGATGACAAACTTGCCTTCCTCGCCCATCACGTCCCAGAACTCCGGCTCCAGAACATCTGCGCCGGCGGCGAAGATCGCGGTTTCCGCCGTGGGTGCAAGATCCAGGTCAGCCGCCTGGCGCAGCATCAGCAGAAGGTTGGACCCGGTAAAGCCCGCGACGATCAGGTCCGGCTGCGGATCCGCACGCTTTAGCTGGAGCAGTTGCGGCGTGAAATCCGACACGGTGCGCTCGGCGGTGAAGGACGTCACCGTGGCACCGCTATCTTCGAGGTTCTTGGTGAAGACATCGATGATGCCGAAACCCCAGTCGGAGTTTTCCGAGATGATCGCGATATTCTTGAACCCGGCCTCTTTCACCCAATCTGCCGCGACCGAATAGACCAGAGAGTTTGCGACCGTGATCCGGAACACTTCGGGGATCTGCGCCGAGGTCACGCTGTCGGACCAGCATTCACCGGCGATGAACACGGTGCCCGTTTTCTGCGCGACGGGGCCGACCGCCGAGCAGACGGCGCTGTGCGCCGAACCCGTCACGCCGACCACGTTCTCGGATGTGGCAAGCCGCTCGAACGCGGCGACGCCCTTTTCCGGAACGCCGGAGGTATCCTCGACGATCAGCTCGACGGTCTTGCCCATGATCCCGCCGTTCGCGTTCAACTCCTCGACCGCGATCACCATCCCGTCGCGCAGAGATTCGCCCGTCTGCACGCCGCCCGGCGGCGAAAGAGGGGCGATGCCACCGATCTTGATCGTGTCCTGTGCTGCCAGCGTGCCGGCAGCGGCGATAAGCGACGCCGAGAAGGCGGCCGCAAATAGTGCTGTCTTTTTCATTCTCCGAATCCCTTTTACGTTGGAAGGTCCGCACGTTCACCGGCGGTAGCCTGTCTTCATCCTGAAGCAGAGCAGGCTTCGGGGCAATTGCGTTGGCGGAATGGACCTGTCGCCGAACGTCAACTATAAAGCGTCTATTAGCGACAGATTGCAGGCAACATGCGAGAGTACTTTCCCAAGAATTTGCGCCTTCTTTGCAGCTATCATGCGTCGATTTCCGATGTTGCGCGACGGCTGCGGATGAGCCGCCAACAGATCATGAAGTATCTGGCTGGCACGGCCTACCCATCCGCCAAGTCGATGCGCCGCCTGTGCGACTTCTTCGGCGTCGAAGAGCATGAGATCATCATGCCCGACGACCAGTTTCGCGATATCGTGCGCCTCAAGCCGAGTCTGCCAAGGTCGTCGGAGCTGACGCCTCCGCTCTTGTTGGCCTTGTTGAAGGCGTCTGCACGGCAGATGCCGCAGTTGAGGGGCTATGCGGGGTATTACTATGAATTTCGCTATTCGTTCACGTCGCAGCATCTGGTTCTAAAATCGCTTTTGAATATTCAAGAAACCGACGGCTTGATGATGTATAAATCGATCGAGCGACTGAAACACCAGGAAGATGGCCTCAAGAACGTTGCTTCGCCCCAAAACGGTGTGGATGTGTTCAAATATACCGGTATCTTGCTGATGATCGGCAATCGGATCCACATGCTCGATCAAGAGGCGCTCATGGGGCAGGAGTTGTCTCACATGGTCCTTTTTCCGCCCTATCGCAGCCGCATATCGGCGCTTCGTGGGATGAAAATGGGCGTCACCGCCACCGATGCGCACGAGCCGATCGCTGGGCGCGTCGTGCTTGAAAAGATTGGCCGGAGCATTGATCTGCGGCGCGCAATGATGCGGTGTGGTCTCTATGACCCGAAAAGCGAAGGCGTGCCGCGAAGTGTGCTTGGCTATCTGGGCACTCACGACCAGCTTGAACCGATGATCTTTAAGAGCGAGGCAGGGTCTTTCCGCGAATAGGACGTGATGCTCACCATGCGCCTCCGAAACGTTCGAGACACTTGAATGTCTGTCCAATTCCATGGGGGTGATCTCAAGCCAATCCTGGTTGGCCGCAAAACACCTGAACTACTCAGGATAAAGTCGATGCCACTCGGCTATAGCGGCGTTTCGGGTCAGCTTGAAATTGCCTCCGTACTAGAGAGCGTATTCTCGGTTGAGATGTTGGAGACGAAGGGATGGATGTCGCCGAATTTCTGGAACGTGAAATCTCCCGAATGTGGAGCATGGCGTGTCTGACCATCAGGCTGCGGTCATCGTCAGATCGCCAGATACTCTTGCATGGCTTCGGATTGCTCCAATTCGCTCCGCAGGCCCTCGACAACGACCTGCCCATTTTCGATGATCACGCAACGTTCGGTCATGCGAAATACCATTGGCACGTTCTGTTCCACCACCAGTAGAGTCAGGTTATGCGCCTTGTTGATCTGCACCAGAATTTCAGCGATCTGATTGACCAGAATTGGCATGATCCCGTCGGACGGTTCATCTAGCAGCATTGCTTGTGGGTGCATCATAAGGCCTCGCCCGATGGCCAGCATCTGTTGTTCTCCGCCGCTCATCGTGCCAGCCTGTTGGTCCAACCGCTCGCCCAAGCGGGTGAAATAGCCAAGAACCTCGTCCAGCCGCGAAGGCAGACCCGGGTCGGCGCATAGCCGCCCCATCTCTAGGTTTTCGCGAACGGTCAGTTGTGGGAAGATGCCACGTCCCTGAACTATGGTAGACAGCCCCATGCGCGCGCGGGCATGGGGAGCCATATCGGTGATGTCATGCCCGCCCATCGAAATCTTGCCACTGATTGTCTTGTTCAGACCTGCAATCGTGCGGACCAGAGTGCTCTTGCCCATACCGTTGCGCCCCATGACGCCCAGAATGGATCCTGCCTCAACCGTCAGGGACAGACCGCGCAGAACCTCGCCGTCGCCGTAGCCGGAATGAACGTTTTCAACGACGATATCCATCAATCAGTCCCCAGATATATGTTGCGCACTTCGGGGTCGGTCGAAATCTGCTTGAACGTTCCCTCGCGAAACACCTTGCCCAAGTGCAGCACGGTGATCGGAGCCTTGAGATCCTTGATGAAGTTGATGTCATGCTCGATGATGATCGCGGACAGGTTCAACTCTTGCGTCAGATCATTGATCAATACGCCGGTCGCATGGGTTTCCTCGGCCGTCATTCCGGCGGTCGGTTCATCCAATAACAGAAGTTGCGCCCGCGCGCCCAGAAGCATCCCGATCTCCAGCCATTGGCGCTGCCCATGCGACAGCGTCGAAGCAAGGGTGCTCGCCTGATCACTCAGGCGGACCATTTCCATTACCTCGCCAACGCTTGTGGCGGTGTGCCGCGACGCACTGCGCGCCGCGATGACCGACAGCTCAATGTTTTGGAAGACCGACAGGCCGGCAAACACCGAGGGCGTCTGAAACTTCCGGATGATCCCGTGACTGGCACGCACTGGCAGCGACTGGCGAGTGACATCGGCGCCCTTGTACAGGATCGTGCCACTTGTAGGGCGAAGATGTCCTGAAATCATGCTGATGAAGGTCGTCTTGCCTGCACCATTAGGACCGATGACCGCCCGGACCTCGCCCTCGGACAGGGTGAAATCGACGTCTTCATTTGCGACAAGCCCTTGAAACCGCTTGGTCAGACCTTTGGTTTGCAATAGCACGGTCATGTCTTGCTCCTGCGGTTGCGGCTGATCTGGCCGATCGCTCCGGCCACCCCATCGCGGAAAAAGACTATTGTGGCGATAAAGGTAAGGCCGACGAAGAGCTGCCAGTAGGCGGGGGTCCACGCGCTGATGATGCTGGACAACCATGATACGGCGATCCCGCCCAGCAACGCACCCAATAGCGATGTCCGCCCCGCAATCGCCACCCAGACCACGACCTCGGTCGAGAAGAGGACGCCGCCAAGGGACGGCGACACGAAGCCCGAATGCATGGCGTAAAGCGCGCCGGCAAAGGCCGCGACCGCGCCCGACAGGCCGAAAGCGAGCGTCTTTTTCCACGCAGTGTTGACGCCCAGTGACATCAGCCGCGCCTCGTTTTCACGTATTCCGACCAGTATCTTGCCAAACCGCGACCGTGTGTAGACGTGCAAGAAGCCATAGACCAACACGACGATCGCCAGCACCGTATAGAAGGCCGGAAAATCCCCATAAAGGTTCAAACTTGTAACGCCCAACTCCACCTCGGGGCGCGTCACGAACATGCCGTTCCAACCGCCGGTCAGTTGCGATTGACTAACAGCCAGCTGCTCGACGATGATCGACAGAGCCAACGTGACAAGTACGAAATAGGCGTCGCGCACCCCAGCACTGAACAGAAAATACCCGAGCAGCGCGGCCACGACATATCCCAGCCCAGCCGCCAGTAACAGCGCGATGATAAAGCCCCCGAATGGGATTGCTCCTGAAAGGACCAACCCCATCAGATAGCCGCCAATCGCGAAAAACCCTGCCTGGCCAAAGCTCAGAATGCCCGTGTAGCCCCACAACAGAGCCAGCGACATCGCCAGAATGCCAAAGCACATGTATTGTGGTAGGATGTATGTAGTGTATCCGCCGATGGTTGCCGGGATCAGTGCCAGGAGCACAAAAACGACAAGGGCAAACTTTGCCTCGCCATCAAAGCGGGCGGGGGTGTCAAGGGCCATTGGCGAAGTCTCCGCGCTTAGTTTCTGGTTGCCAGGATGCCGCGCGGGAAAAAGCGTAACAGCACCACTGCCAGCACGAAAACAATGCTCTGGGCAAAGACCTGCCCGGTGACGAGCGAAAAGAACGTCTCGGATCCGGCAATCACGATACTACCCACAATTGTCCCCTCCACCAACATGCCGAGCCCGCCCAACGTCACGACAAAGAACGACCTCACCAGATAGACGTTCCCGATGTAGGGATCGATGCTGAGCATGGGCGCGATCAGCGCCCCGGCCAAACCCGACAGAAACGCCCCTGCGACAAACACCTGTTTATACAGTAGCGAAACATCCTGTCCCATCAAGCTGGCGACTTCGCGGTTCTGTACCAGTGCGCGCACGCGCAATCCGAACGAAGTTTTCTTATATACCACTCCAATCGTTGCTAGAACCACCAAAGACAGACCGGCGACGGTCGCGCGATATGCCGGAATGGATAGGCCGAACAGCTCGATTGTGCCGGGCAGGGGGCTCGTGACATTTCGGAAATCGGGGCCAAAGATGATCTTGATCACCTCGGTCGACACTAGAAAGAATCCCCATGTCAAAAGCAGGGTTTCGAAAGGTCGGTCATAGAAATACCGGATCAAAAAATGTTCCAGCAAGAGTCCAATGAAGCCTACGCCGACTGCGGCCAAAAGCACTGCGGGAACGAAAGGAATCCCCGCGCCAGTCGCTGCCCATGTCAGGTAGGCACCCAAGGTCAGCATGGCGCCATGTCCCATGTTGATGACTCCGATCAGCCCGAAAACAACGGCGAGACCGGACGCAGCCAAGGCCATCACCAGGGTAATCAAAGTGGCGTCGATAAGAATCCCGAGTGCAGCCATCATTCGCTCATTTCTTAAGGAGTCCAAAATGGTTTCCGCCCGGCGTTAGGGCCGGGCGGGAACAGGAAATTCTTACGCCGTCAGAGCGGCAAATCGCAGCGTGCCGGTGCAGGCACGACCCGATCCTGAGACTGGATCTGCTCGAACATGTCGTTCACGGAAGTCCAGTTCTCGCGCACCTTCATTAGATAGGATGGCAAAATTGCCTGATGATCATCAGCTTGGATCGTGATCCCGCCTTGCGGCGCCATGCCAAAAGATGATCCGCGTACGGCGTCGCGCACCTTGTCAGTATCGGTCGATCCCGCCGCCGTGATGGCCTGCGCCAGCAGATGCGCCGAATTGTACATCCCGACCCCAACTGTATTCATCAATGTGTCGTCCCCGAATTTCGCGAACAATTTATCGAGGAAAATCTTGTTGTTCTCGGTCTCGATCGACATGAAATAATCGAAGCTGACGTAGGTTCCCGCAGAGGCTTCCGGACCCAAGCCTGATGTAACCACCTCTTCGTCATCGACAGTCCAGATCACGATATCCTTGTTCATACCCGCCGCATGGAACTGACGACGGAAGTTTACCGTGTCGCTGCCAGTCAGCGAGTGGAATACCACATCGGCACCCGAATTGCGGATGTCGCGCAAGACGGATTCATATTCAGGCGTGTTGAATGGAATATAAACCTCGCCTACAACCTCGCCGTCATACTCGGCGAATTTTTCCTTGAACATCTTGTTGGTTTCACGCGGCCAAGCATAGTCCGACCCGATCAGGAAGAATTTCTTGCCATGATTTTTGACCATGTATTCAATGTGGGGCCAGACCTGCTGTGACGGCTCGGGGCCAATCATGAACATATTTTTGTTGCAAACGCCCGGATGAAACTCCTGGCTTTGGCCTTCATAGAATGTGGGATAAAACATCAGCTTGTTGGCTTGAGCTACAACCGGACCGGCGGCGTTTCGCTCGGCGCTGCTGAAGGTGCCAGCCAAAAAGTCGACGCGATCTTGACGCAAAAGACGGTTTGCTTGCTCGACCACGATGCGAGGCTCTGTCTTGGAATCGGCAACCACGATCTCCATCGGGCGTCCGTCAACACCGCCAGCGGCGTTGATCTCCTCCACGGCCAATTCAAAACCCGCCATGTGAGCTTGACCGTAGACGGTCCATGCGCCGGTAAGGGGTGAAATCACGCCCACCCGGATCGCATCAACCGCCATCGCCCGATTGGCAATCCAGGGCGACGCCAGCGCAGCGGCTCCCAAGGCGGTGCCGCCCTTCAAAAATCCGCGCCGGCCAATACTGGCGCTACCAGTTGTCTTGGTCACATCGTTACTCCCATTTGGTTTGTGGGCCCACATTTCGAGGAGCCTCGTTTCGGTTCAATTCAGTACCAGCCGGGCATGTCGTCGGCGCCCAGCATTTCGTCGTACAGATCCGTGCGCCGGTCACGCAATATCTGGTTGTATTCGGTCCAGTTGCGTTTGCGTCGGGCGTCGGACAAGTTCACGTCGGCATAAAGGATATCCTCTTTGTCGGCACTGGCAGGGCCAGCCACAGGCCAGCCCGTATAGCTGACGATCAGGCTTTGGCCGACGAAAGGTTGGCCGCGTTCGGTGCCGATCCGGTTCGCGGCAGCTACGAAGACAGAATTGGAATGCGCGGATCCCATGCACAGTATGTTCGCCATCGCTTCGCGGTCTGGATCTTGGCCAGGAATGGGAACCCAATTGGTCGGAATGCACACTATATCGGCACCTTGCAGGGCGCACATTCGGAAACTTTCGGGGAACCAGGCGTCATAGCAGATGATCATGCCGATCCGCCCCAGTTCGGTATGAAAGACCGGAAAACCCATGTCGCCCGGTTCGAAATACAGGTTCTCGGCGTTCCACAGATGTACCTTGCGGAAGGTGCCGATATATCCTTCGGGCCCGATCAAGACCGAGGAATTGAACAGCACCGCATCATCGCGTTCCGAAATCCCGGCCACAATGTAAACGCCGCGCTTGGCCGCGATTTTTGACCAGGCGTCGGTGGAAGGCCCGCCCGGAATCTCTTCTGCCAGATCATGCGCTTCCTGGCGCGATTCAAAAACATAGCCCGAATTGCATAGCTCAGGCAGCACGATCAGTCGGGCGCCGGCGTCCGCCGCCTTGTCGATCAGGTCCAGCGTTTTTTGGACATTGGCATCCTTTTCACCGACTTTCGGTTCCATTTGGATGCATGCGACCTTGACCATCGCTTCCTTGCGTTTTGGACTGGGCATCGTGGCTCCTCCACTTATCAAGTGACCTGGTTCCAATCAGTTGCTGCTATAGAACCGTCATTTTTCGAGGAAGTAACGCAGCGCCTTGATTATTTGTCAAGTGACTTGAATGCGTGTCTTGTGTCAGTATAGCAATGTTTAAAATGTCTGAGGAATTTCCGGAAAGATCCCATATGCCGCAAGACTACGACTATCTCGACATTAAGGTGATTGGTCAGCGCTTGCGTCATATCCGACAGGTGAAACGGCTGCGGCTCAAGGATGTCGCCCAAACGATCGGCTGTTCTGAAAGCATGTTGTCCAAGATCGAATGTGGCAAGGCCAAGCCGTCCTTGGACATGCTGCACAAGATGGCGATGGCACTGGATACCAGCATTGGTGCGCTGTTTAATGCGCCCGCATTCGGGGATCTGGTAATCTACCCGCGTGGGCAGCGCCAGACAATCAAGATCGCTTCCAACCATGACGATCAGGCCATCCGTCTTGAGCGGTTGGTTCCCTTTGCGTCGGATCGTGCATTGAGTGGCAACATTCACGTCGTCATGCCCGGCGCATCCAACGGCGGCGCGATCAAGCATGAGGGCGAAGAGGTCGGTTATGTTGTCACCGGTAGCCTGGAACTGACCGTCGCGGATGAAACCTTCATGCTGAACGCAGGCGATTTATTCTTTTTTCGCTCGGACTTACCACATAGCTATCGAAATTGCGGAGCAGAAATCGTTAGGGTGGTCTGGATCAACACGCCGCCCACTTTCTGAATGCGCGTCGTGGCCCGATGAGATCATACGAGCCGAAACCGCCCATCCTCGCCATGCGGCTTGCCGATGAGGTGTAGCGCAACAGGCATCGCCGCACAGTTTCACTGAAATGCCACTTACACTGCCGAAAAACGCAGCGTAGTTCATTGGCGCAAGCGCCGGAATCGTTGGTCATGTTTCTTCAGCAGAAGTTCGTGACGGCCACGACGAATGTTCGAATTTCGCCCCCCAGAAAGCCGAAGTCGTTCGCCGGAGGCGAGGCGGTTTCGATCGCATATCTCGGGCGCTATTTTCAGGACGGCAACGCGCCAGGCCTGCATCTTGGTCGGCTGCGCCGGGATGCGGCCCAAGAGAGCTTTCACGGGCGGCGATGGCCTTCCATCTTGCAATATCGCTCGGTCGGCGTTCAACTGTCGCTTTAGTCGATAACAGTCCATGGGAGTTACCGAACCGATGAAACACTTGCTAGCAGCAACCGCCCTGGCCCTCACCGCCGCCTCATCCGTGGCGGCCGCCGGGTGCGAAGAGGTCACATTTTCCGATGTCGGCTGGACCGATATCACCGCCACCACAGCCGCCGCCAGTGTCGTCGTGCGCGCGCTGGGGTATGACACCGAAACCAAGGTCCTGTCGGTGCCCGTCACCTACAAGTCGCTCGAGGCGGGCGACATCGACGTTTTCCTCGGCAACTGGATGCCGACGATGGAAGCCGACATCGCCCCCTACCGCGACGCGGGCACCGTCGACACCGTGCGCACCAATCTGGAGGGCGCGAAATACACGCTCGCGGCGAACAAGGCGGCCGCCGATATGGGCATCACCAGCTTTGGCGCGATCGCCGAGCACAAGGACGCGCTGGATGGCAAGATCTACGGCATCGAGCCGGGCAATGACGGCAACCGTTTGATCCAGACGATGATCGAGGACAATGCCTTCGGTCTCGAAGGGTTCGAAGTGGCCGAGAGCTCGGAGCAGGGGATGCTGGCGCAGGTCGCGCGCTCCGACCGCAAGAACGAGCCGATCGTGTTCCTCGGCTGGGAGCCGCACCCGATGAATGCCAATTTCGAGCTGACCTACCTGACCGGCGGTGACGACTACTTCGGCCCCGATTTGGGCGGCGCGACGGTCCGCACCAATACCCGCGCAGGCTATGTCGAGGAATGCCCCAACATTGGCAAGCTCTTGAACAACATGGAATTCACGCTCGCCATGGAGAACGAGATCATGAAGGCGATCCTGGATGACGGCAAGGATCCCGAGGTGGCTGCCACCGAATGGCTCAAGGCCAATCCGGACACGCTGGAAGCATGGCTGGACGGAGTGAGCACCGTGGATGGCGGCGATTCGATGGCTGCGGTCGAAGCGGCGCTGAAATAGCCACGCCGCATGGACGTGATGGCCCGCCCGCCAAAGGGGGCGGGCCGGCCGTGTCTTATCCCCGCGCAACAGACCCGAGGGCCCCCTTATGGATTGGCTGACAGACCACAAGATCCCCATCGCCACCGTGGCCGAGGACGCGCTTGAATGGCTTCAGGTCCACGGCGCGGTCTTCTTCGACAGCTTTGCGCTGGCGATGGAGCGGTTGATCGACGGAATATTGTGGGTATTGCAAACGCCGCATCCCCTGTTCATCGTGGCCGTCTTCGCGGCGCTGACCTGGGGGCTGCATCGCAACTGGAAAACCGTTGCATTCATCGTCGTCGGCTTCCTGTTCATCCTCAATCAGGGCTACTGGGAGGAAACGACCGAAAGCCTGACCCTGGTGCTGTCGGCCTGTCTGGTCTGCATGGGTGTGGGCGTGCCGATCGGCATCGCCGCGTCGCACCGCCCGCGCCTCTATCGGACCCTTCGCCCCGTGCTCGACCTGATGCAGACGCTGCCCCCCTTTGTCTATCTGATCCCGGCGATCGTGTTTTTCGGTATCGGCATGGTGCCGGGCCTGATCGCGACGGTGATCTTCGTGCTGCCCGCCCCCATACGCCTGACGCAGTTGGGGATATCCTCGACCCCTGCATCCCTGCTGGAAGCGGCGCAGGCATTCGGGGCAAAACCCCGCCAGACATTGTGGAAGATCGAGCTGCCCTATGCCCTGCCTCAGATCATGGCCGGGCTGAACCAGACGATCATGCTTTCGCTGTCGATGGTGGTCATCGCCGCCCTCGTGGGCGCAGATGGATTGGGGGTGCCCGTGGTCCGGGCGCTCAATCGGGTGGATAGCGGGCTTGGGTTCGAATCCGGCCTGATCATCGTGGTTGTCGCCATCATGCTCGACCGGATGCTGAGGCTGAAAAACAAATGACCACAGCAGTTTCATTCGACCATGTCTCGATCGTTTTCGGTGATGCGCCGGAAACGGCGCTGCCGCTGATGGACAAGGGGCTGAGCCGCTCGGAAATCGAGGCCGAGACCGGGCAGGTGCTGGGGGTGCACGATTGCACCTTCGATGTGGCGCAGGGGGAAATCGTTGTGCTGATGGGGCTTTCGGGCTCGGGCAAATCGACGCTGCTGCGCGCGGTGAACGGGCTGAACCCGGTGGTGCGTGGCCATGTTACGGTGAACGACGGTACTTGGTCGGCCAACGTGCAGGAATGCTCCGCCCGCGATTTGCGCCGGGTGAGGCGCGAATGCGTGTCGATGGTGTTTCAGCAATTCGGCCTGCTGCCCTGGCGCAACGTGCGCGACAACGTGGCGCTGGCGCTGGAGCTGTCGGATGTGCCCCGCAAGGAACGACTCGAGCGGGCAGAAAGGCAGCTGGCGCTGGTCGGACTGGGCGACTGGGCCGACCGGAAGGTAAGCGAGCTGTCGGGCGGGATGCAGCAACGGGTCGGCCTTGCGCGTGCGCTGGTCACCGAGGCGCCGATCCTTCTGATGGACGAGCCCTTCAGCGCGCTCGACCCGCTGATCCGCGCCCGGCTTCAGGATGAACTGCTGGAGCTGCAACGCGATCTCAGACGCTCGATCGTCTTTGTCAGTCATGATCTGGACGAGGCGTTCAAGCTGGGCGAGCGCATCGCCATCATGGAGGGTGGGCGCATCGTGCAGATCGGAACCCCGCGCGAGATATTCTCGAACCCTGCGTCGGATTACGTCGCCGATTTCGTCGCGAACATGAATCCGCTGGGCGTGCTGACCGCGCGCGACGTGATGGGGCAGGCGACCGGGCGCGTCTCGGGCGATGTGGCCGCGGAAACCCCGGTGCGCGATCTGATCGCCCGGCTGAGTGGTGAGGACAGCGCCCTCAACGTGATCGAGGACGCCGCCGTGATCGGCACCGTCACCCCCCAGAGCATCGTGACGCGTCTGCAGAGGGCCGGCTGATGCCGCATAGGGGTGTGGCCTATGCCCCATGCAAGAGATGTTCAGACATGGCGCACGGCATGGCGCGGCCGGTGCATCCCCAGGACCATGAGCAATGGCCGGAAGGCGTGCTCGCGAGGCACATGGTCTTTTACGGCTCTATCCGGCTGAGGCGATGAGGTTGTCGCGTGAGGGGTCGTGCCAATGGGGGCAGTCCGCCACAACCCCTCTTGAAGCGCTTCGACCTGGAGAAGGCGTAACCTACACCAAAGGCGTTGCTAAGGCGGGGCTGGTGGCCATAGGATGGGGGGTGCCCCGCGCGTTCCGGGGCGGCGTCTGTTGGGATTTCATTGGCAGCATATTCTGGATTTTTTTTTTGCTCGATAGGCTGATTTGAACGGCGCTTGCGCACACGGCTTTGGGGATGGAATGTCGTGTGCGGAAGCTGAATGATGCAGGCGCCAGGAAGTCCTCAACCGCGCATCCGGGGAACAGGGAGCGGACGACATATGCGAGAGGGTCGCGCAGCTGGCGCCAGGACGCATGTTTCCATCGTGGTTCCGTGCTTCAACGAAGAAGAGGTTCTGCCAGTCGCGAGTGCAAGGCTCTTGAAGCTCATCAACGGCGCGAAAAATTACGATTTCGAGATCATTTTCGTTGATGACGGCAGCCTCGACGGGACGCTGGAATTTCTGCGTGAGCTTGCCGCGGAGGAAAGCCGGATAAGGGTGCTGACGTTCGCAAGAAATTTCGGCCACCAGATTGCGGTATCTGCGGGCATCGATGCCGCCGAAGGCGATTGCGTGGTGTTGATAGATGCCGACCTGCAGGACCCGCCGGAAGTCATTCTGGAAATGCTGGAAAAATGGAGGGAAGGCTTTGACGTCGTCTACGGTGTCCGCGCAAGCCGTCCCGGTGAAACAAGATTCAAACTCGCGTCGGCCAAGATGTTCTACCGGTTGCTGAATCGCTTGTCGGACGTCCAGATTCCCTTGGACACGGGCGATTTCAGACTGATGGCCCGCCCCGTCGTCGATGTTCTCAAGGCGATGCCCGAGAAGCACAGGTTCGTTCGCGGAATGGTCGCATGGACGGGCTTTCGGCAAACCGCCCTTCCATACGAGCGAGAGGCCCGAAAGGCAGGCGTTTCGAAATACCCGTTGAAGAAAATGCTTCGCTTTGCATCCGATGGAATAATCTCCTTTTCGTCCAAGCCGCTTCGCATCGCAACGAATATCGGTCTGCTGGCGTCGGGTCTGGCGATCGTGGGGATTATCTATGCTTTGTTCCTGCGGATTTTCACGGCCATCTGGGTCGAAGGATGGACAGCAATCATGATTGCAGTTCTTTTCATCGGCGGAATTCAACTTATTTCGCTTGGCGTGATTGGCGAATATATCGGCCGCATCTACGAGGAAACGAAGAAGCGGCCGTTATATATCGTCCGCGAGCGCATCGGTTTCCCGGAAAATACGGCAAGGACAGGCGCAGAAGCCACGCCGGCCAGGCAAAGTACAAGCCGATGAAGCGGAAAGAGCTTGTCAAGGTCGCGCTTGGTCTGTTGATGTCCGCCGTCTTTATCTGGTGGATTTTGGTATCTATTCCCGTTGCCGATCTGCTGGCGGCGCTTGCGACGGTGCGCGGCAAATGGATCGCGGCCGCGTTCTGTTTCTTCCTCGTGGGGTATCTGTTCCGCATTGCGCGCTGGCGATTGATGCTGAAGATCGACAACCCGGCCCTCTCCCTGTTTCGCACCGCCATTCCCTTCATGATTTCGATCGCGGCGAACAACGTGCTGCCGCTGCGTGCCGGCGATGTGATGCGCGCCTTCGCCTTTTCGACGTGGCTATCGGTTCCGTCCTCAAGCGTGCTGGCCACGCTGGTTTCCGAACGGTTGCTTGACCTGCTCTCCCTGCTCGTGTTCCTCGGCCTCGCGTTCGCATACCTGGGGCTGGAGTTGGACAGCGCGGCAACCCTTCTGGGTGTCGGATCGGCAAGCCTTTTCCTGGTCGCGTCGATCGTCGCTTTCGTCCTGATATTCCCGCATGTGTTCCAGCCGATCGTGATGGTGTTTATCCGATGGTTCGGGATAGTCGCTCCAGCGGCCGGCGAGGGGCTGACGGGTGCCGTAAGGAACCTGTTCCAGACCCTGCGAAAGATGACCCGAAGCGGCCGCACCGCGGGGCTGATCGCCATGTCCGCGCTTGCATGGTCTGCCGAAGCGATGGTGTTCTACTGCTCGGCATTGGCCGTGCCGGCTATCACCGATCCGCAGGCGGCCTGGCTGGCGATGCCGGTCGGAACGCTGTCCACGCTCCTGCCGTCGTCGCCCGGCTATCTTGGCACGTTCCACTACTTCGTGATCGAGGCGACCCAGCTTCTGGGCAACCCGCCCGTGGCGGCGGCGGCATTCGCCGTTGTCGTGCATCTGGTGCTTTGGGTGTCGGCGACGGTCATTGGCGGAGCCTGCTTTGCGATATGGGCGACGTTCGGGATAAGGTCATGAATGTGGAAAACAAGACGTCAATCGATGCGCGGGTTGCCGCGCCTTCATCCGGCCGGCGGACAGCTACCGTCATCGGGGCCGGTTTTGCGGGATTGTCTGTCGCCTACGAACTTGGCAAGGCGGGCTTTGACGTGACTGTCCTTGAGGCCGCCGACAACGTCGGTGGCTTGGCGTCGGCGTTCGAGACCGAAGGCGAAATGCTGGACCGCTTCTACCACCACTGGTTCACCAACGATCTGGAAGTTTCGGAACTGATCGACGAACTGGGGCTTTCGGACAATGTCGTCACCAATCCCACGAATACCGGGATCTATTACGCCAACAAGATTTTCCGCCTCTCGACGCCGCTCGACCTGCTGCAATTCAAGGCGCTGCGCTTCACGGACCGGATTCGGCTGGGCATTCTGACATTGCGCGCGCGCCGCGTGGAAAACTGGATGGACCTCGAGCGGCTCTCGGCGGCCGAATGGTTGCGCAAGCTCGGCGGGGAAAGGGTTTACAGCGTCGTCTGGGAGCCTCTGCTGAAAGGCAAGTTCGGCCCCTATGCCGACAAGATCTCGGCGGTCTGGTTCTGGAACAAGCTGAAACTTCGCGGCGGCAGCCGCGGAGCGAAGGGCGAAGAGCGTCTCGCCTACCTCGAGGGAAGCTTTGCGAAGCTGGCCGAGGAGCTGGCAGACGCCATCCGCGCCAAGGGCGGCGACATCAGGCTTGGCTCCAAGGTGACGGACGTTGCGCGCGACGCGTCTGGGCGCTGGATGTGCCGCGGCGAATGGGGCAGCGTCCAAAGCGATCACGTCGTTGCCACGATCGCGCTGCCGCTGATCGCCGACGTCATCGCCGGATGGGCGGAGCCTGCCTATCTCGCGCGGCTGCGGCGTATCGACTATCTCGCCAACATCTGCCTGGTCCTGCAGTTGGACAGGTCCCTCTCTTCGACATACTGGCTTAACGTGAACGATCCGAAATTTCCATTCGTCGGCGTGATCGAACATACGAACTTCCAGCCAGCCGAGAAATACGCGGGTCGGCACATCATCTATCTGTCGAAATACCTGCCGCATACCGACGCTCTCTATCGAATGCCGGATGACGAGGTTCTCGAATTCTCGATACCCCACCTCAAACATATGTTCCCCCGGTTCGATCGAAGCTGGATCAAGTCCTTCGACGTCTGGCGCGCCCGCTGGTCGCAGCCGGTCGTCGAAAAGAACTATTCTTCGTTGATCCCCGATCAGGACGGCCCCGCGCCGGGGTTCCACATCTGCTCGATGGCGCAGATTTATCCCGAGGATCGCGGCACGAATTATGCAATCCGCGAGGGCCGGAAATTGGGACGGCGCCTGGCCGGAATGGCCGCGGATCAAGCCATGGGAGGGGGAGATTGACCCGTAGCATCACCGGAGTATCGAATATCGGCAGTCGCCTCGGTCTGGCCAATCGCGTGGCGCCGCTGTGGTTCCTCGCGCTGGTCGTCGTCGTGGTTCTTGCGGCACTTGCGTTCGTTTACGGGCATCCGGAGTCACACTCGGCGGTGTTCGTCGATGACAGTTTCGTGTTCTTCGATGGCATCCATCGGATAAAGAGCGGACAGGTCCCGCACGTGGACTTTTCGACCCCGGTCGGAGCGTTGGCATACTGGCTCCCGTATGTCGGATCGACGGTTGTCGGCGGTTATGCGGGCGCAGTCGAAGTCGCCTCGCTCTTGATTGCCGCTCTTGCCGTTCCCGCCGGGGCGATCCTGCTTTGGCAACGGGCGGCCCCGGTGATGGCGGCGCTGGTGCTGGTGACGATCGGGGGGATCATGGTCGTTCCCCTGACACCCGGATGGGATCCGCAGGAAGTGTCGCACGCGATGCACTACAACCGTTGGTCCTGGGGCTTGATCCTGGCCTTGTTCCTTCTGGGCCTGCCGCCGCCCGCCGACGCCAGGGGCGGGTTCGTTCGCGGCACGATTTCCGGCGCGCTGGTCGCGACGCTCTTTTTCATCAAAATCACCTATTTCGCGGTCGGATCGGTGTTCCTGCTCTTGCTGCTCGCATGTCCGGATGAACGCCGCCGCGACGCCTTCGTGGCGATGATCGTCGCGGCGGTGCTCCTGGTCGCCGCACTTGCCGGCACGGGCGGCATGATCGTCAGCTACCTTGGCGACATCGCGCAGGCGCTCGAAGCGGACAAGGCGGTCCGTGGCTCGTATCTCGATATCGCGATGATCAACCGGCACAGCCTGATCGTCTTCCTGATCGCGCTTTACGCCGGCCTGCTGAAGGCAAACCTGAAATGGCAGGATGTTCTGCTTGCCATCTACATCATGGTTTCGGGCCTTGCCATCGTCGACCAGAATTTCCAGTTCACTTTCATCGTGTCGCTGCCCGCCGCGTTCGCGATACTCGCGGTACCCCGGCGCACCGGGACGGAAACCGCGCGACTGGCCGATTCCATCATCATCGTCTCGGCCATCGCAATGGTGCTTCCCTTCGCGGCAGACTGGGCGCGCGTGACATTGCGCTACATGCGCCCGGCCCCTGCCGGAAATCATGCGACGCTGGACATTCCGGGGTTCCAGAATTTCTACGTCTATGACCGCAAGAGCCCGCTTGAGTCGGATGTGCCGAAGTTCTCCAGACCGGTCGATGCGGCCGCATATCTGCGCGGCGAAACGGAGATCGGCTGGCTGAACCAGCGCGATTACCTGCCCGCGCTCGAAGACGGTGTCCGGCTCCTGAGCAGGGCAGGGGTGAAAGATGCCACGATCTATACACTGGGCTACACGAACGTCATGGCGCTACTGACGGATGCGCCGCGCGAGCCGTTCGGTTACTCATGGTATCATATGAACAGAAACGTGAGCCCGAAGACGCTGCCGGACGCTACCGTGATGTTCGGCGGCATCGACTACGTGATGGCGCCCCTGGCAACGCACACACCGGTCGTGAACGAGATTATCGACGTTTACGGCGGTTATCTTTCGCGTCACCTGGTCGAGGTCGCCCAATCGGACCACTGGATACTGTTTCGCCATGATCGCGACCGCTGAACCGGGCAGTGCCGTCTGACGCATCCGCCGTGCGGTGTGCGTCGCCGGGCCTGCGAATGCTGCCATTGCGCCTCCGAACGGCGATGCAGTTTTACATCCTGGCGCTCACGACGCTGTCCCAGATCGCCTGGACGACCGGCGCCTTGATTTCATGTGCGGTATGCTGGTCGACGATGACCTGAACGTTGTCCGGGTAGATCTGCCGGGCCACCGATTGGAAATGGCCCGCGGCCGGTTCCATGAAGCAGCATGGATCGCGGTCGTTGAACACGAAGAACATCTTGCGCTCCGCATTCGCATCCGACGTTTGACTGGCCAGATAGTACAATTCCCAGTAGTCGATGTCGGAATAGATGGCGCTGGCCGTTTCCTCGTAATCTCCGAAAAACTGCTCGGTGGTGCGGTAGACCATCGGCAGGCTACCAGCGTAGACGATCGACAGGTCGATTTCCGGCAACAAGGCGGCCATCCATACCGTATACCACCCTCCGCCGGACAGCCCCAGCAGCGACACGTCCTCGTAATCGTGGATCACCGACTGGATCGTGTGATAATGCGGGCTCAGGAAAAGCGACAGCGCATCCTTTTCCGGCATGTCGTTGTCGTGGTAGAGAAAGAAGTTGCCGTGCCGGTGCGTTTCCCTCCAGTTCAGCCGCGTTTTCTGGTTCGCGTATTTCCCCGAGGGGAATTCCGCGCTTCCGACATTCAGTCCGATCCCAAGCATCGACATGGACAGAAAGTCGCACCCGGCTTCGTTCGAGGATTTCAGCAGGGCCGCGTGATAATCGTAGCCAAAGGGATCCCCGCCATGGCCCTGGATATACATTCTCAGGCAGGACGCGCCTTGAGGCGCCTTGGTCAGGATCGCGTGGGTGGTAATGCCATATACCTGTGCGGTAATCTCCACCTCCAGCGGGCCGGCTTCATGCGCGGAAATCTTCACCACGTTCTCGGGCAGGATGAGACGCTCCTTCAATCCGCGGCGCGTGTCGTCCAGCCTGCCGGACAAGCTGTCCAGACCCGAGGAGATGCCTTCGATATCCAACGTGAAGTCTGCAATCTTCGGAGCCGGCTGCGCGCTGTATTTCCGATAAAGATCCCGCAGAAATTCGTGTGGCGGAAGTTCCAGATGACGGCCGATAAAACCATAACTGAAAGAGGCGACGCACAGAAAAAAGGCGACAAAGAAATATCTGATTTTCATGGAAAACCGATCCAGTTCCGGCCAGTGCGGAATTATCCGCGATCTCTAGTGTAATGGAAGACGTGCACGAAAAGATTGTGTGCTGTCAAATGGTTGTTGTGCAGAAAGGTTGATTTACTTCTGCGTGTGAACAATCGGTCTGAAATTTGCCGATTGTGGTTTTGTTGCGGACGACCGCCAAAGGTCGCGGAATGGTCGGCGGCGCATCGGGGGCGGCAGGATCGTCCGGCTCTGGCCCTTGCAGGGAACCGTTCGACACCCCCGACCGCTTGGCCTACTGAGTTGCTTCAACCTGAAAGGGCCGTCATGTCCGAATCCTCGAATCCGAGCGGCCGTGCGCTGTCGCAATGGGAACTGATCATCCTGATCGCCAGCCTCATGGCGCTCAACGCGGCGGCGATCGACATCTTCATCCCGGCGCTTCAGGACATCGGCGCCGCGTTGGGCGTCGAGACCGAGAACCAGCGCCAGTTTGTCATCACCAGCTATGTCGCCGGTTTCGGCGCCGCACAGCTGATCTACGGACCGCTTTCGGACCGTTACGGGCGCAGGCCGGTGCTGTTCTTCGGCCTCGGGCTATACGTCCTGGCGGCGCTGGCGGCGGTGGCGGCGCCGAGCTTTGGCATCCTTCTGGCGCTGCGGGGCTTGCAGGGCATCGGCGCGGCGGCGACGCGGGTCATCGCCATCACCGTCGTGCGCGACAGCTTTGGCGGGCGGCGCATGGCCAGCGTCATGTCGCTGGTGATGATGATCTTCATGGCGATCCCGGTGATCGCGCCGAATATCGGGCAGATCATCATGCTGTTCGGCTCGTGGCGGGAGATATCGCTGGTGGTGGCGATGTTCAGTCTGGGCGTGCTGATCTGGTCGGCCCTGCGCCTGCCCGAAACGCTGCATCCCGAGGACCGGCGCGCGCTGACGGTCGAGCGGACGGCCTACGCCTTCAGGGTCGTGCTGACGAACCGGGTGGCCTTCGGTTATACGATGGCCACCGCGACGATCTTTGGCGTGCTCTTCGGTTTCATCAACCAAGCCGAGCAGATCTATACCCAAGTCTACGACATCGGGTCCGCCTTCACGCTGTATTTCTCCGGCGTCGCGATCTTCATGGCGGCGGCCAGTTTTGCCAATTCGCGGCTGGTCGAGCGGTTCGGCATGCGGCGGCTGTCGCATGGTGCGCTCATCGGGTTCTGCGCGCTCAGCGGGACGCATCTGCTGCTGGCATGGTGGATGGGCGGCGCGACGCCCTTCTGGCTTTTCTTCGCGCTGGTGGTGCCGACCTTCTGCCTCTTCGGTTTCATCGGCACGAACTTCAACGCGCTGGCGATGGACCCGCTGGGCCACGTGGCCGGAACCGCGTCCTCTGTGCTGGGGTTTGGCCAGACGCTGGGCGGCGGGTTGCTGGGCGCGATCATCGGATATGCCTATGACGGCACCATCGTGCCGCTCTTTACCGGATTTCTGCTGCTGTCGCTCTGCTCACTGGGGCTGGTGCTGGTCGCGGAGGGCGGGCGCCTTTTCGATCCGCAATACGAGGACGGGGCGGACGAGGGCGCGCACCCCTGAAAGGCGCGCCGGGCCGGGACCGCGAGCGTCTGGTAAAATAATTTGCGCCATGTCATGTCTTTTGCTGCTTAATCGGCCACAGTGAGCCGACTCAACAGGAGGGACTGACAATGTACAAACATATTCTGATTTCGACCGACGGCTCCGAACTGGCCATGAAGGGGGTCGAGCACGGGCTTGCCCTGGCAAAGGAAAACGCCAGCAACGTCACCGTGATCGTGGCCAGCCAGCCCTATCCGCTGCAAAGCGCCGCGACGCTCGATTCCTGGAGTGCGGCGCAGAAGAAACACGCCGACGAGGCGCTTTCCATCGCCAAGGCCGCGGCCGAGCGGCATGGCGTCGACATCAACGTTCGTCAGGACGTCCACGATTCGCCCGCCGAGGCGATCGTCAACGCGGCCCGCGGTCTGGATTGCGACCTCATCGTGATGGCTTCGCATGGCCGCCGGGGCGTCAGCCGCCTGCTTCTGGGAAGCCAGACGTCCGAGGTCGTCTGCCACAGCCCGATCCCCGTTCTGGTTGTCCGCTGACATTCCCTGCCAAAGGTGGACGCATCCGGCGCGGGTGCGGAACATCGCGGGGTGCCGCGGCGTTTGCCCGAGGACGTCCACCTGAAGGGCACGGAATACAGATGAATGACTCGGCATCACGGCAGGGGCCCGGTCCGGCAGGCCAGGTGCGCATCCTGCTGAACCGCGGCTCGGGCAAGCGCAGCGAGGCGGCGCAGGAGCGCATCCGCGCGGCGCTGAAGGCGGCGGGGATCGACGCCGACCTGAAGCCGCTCAAGCACGGCTCGGACATCGTGCCCGCGGCGCGGCGGGCGATCGACGAGGGCTTCGGAACCGTCGTCGCCGCGGGCGGCGACGGGACCATCTCGGCCGTTGCGGGGGTATTGCGCGGAACCGGCGTGACGATGGGCATCCTGCCCATGGGCACGTTCAACTATTTCGCCCGCTCGCTCGACATACCGACCGAAACCGAGGATGCGGCGCGCCTTCTGGCGCAGGGAACGACGCGGCCGATCCGCATCGCCACGATCAACGACCGCACCTTCCTGAACAATGCCAGCCTTGGCGCCTATCCGGCGATCCTGAAGACGCGCGAGGACACGTATCGCCGCTGGGGCCGCAGCCGCATCGCCGCCTACTGGTCGGTTCTGCTGACGCTGGTGACGCTGCGCAAGCCCCTGCGCCTGCGGATCGAGGCGAACGGCCGGACGATCGAGCGGCGCACGCCGCTGGTCTTCGCCGTGAACAACGCCTTCCAGCTTGACCAGATCGGGCTGCGCGGCCGCGAGGAGATCGCGGAAGGCCGGCTCGCGCTGTATATCGCGCCCGATTCCGGCCGCTGGGGCATGCTGCTTCATGCGCTGTCGCTGGCGATGGGACGGGCCGAGAGCGACGTGAATTTCGAGCTGATCGCAGCGAAACGCATCCGCATCGACACCAAGCGCAGCCCGCGCGACATCGCCTGCGACGGCGAGCGTGCGCGCATGCGCGCGCCTTTCGATCTGGGAGTCGACGAAGGCGCGCTTGATGTCATCGCCCCCCCTTCGCGGCGGGAGGGCACAAGATGAGGCGCCTGGTGCACTTGTCGGACCTGCATTTCGGGCGCGACCGCCCGGAATTGCTGGAGCCGCTGCTGGGCGCGGTCAATACGCTCTCGCCCGACATAGTGGCGATCTCGGGCGATCTGACGCAGCGCGCGCGCTCGTCGCAGTTTCGTGCCGCGCGGAATTTCATCGAGCGGATCGAGGCGCCCGTCCTGGTCGTTCCGGGCAATCACGACGTGCCGCTGCACAACCTTCTGGGGCGCGTGATCTCGCCCTGGCGGCGCTACAAACGGCTGATCTCGAAGGAGCTGGAGCCGGAATTCCGGGACGGCGAAATCATCGTCCTCGGCGTCAACACCGTCAACAATCTGGCCCATCAAAGCGGATTGTTCACGCGCCATGCGCTGACCCGGATCGGCACCGCCTTCGCGGACACCCAAGGGCATCGCACCCGCATCGTCGTCGCCCATCACCCGCTGGAGCACCAGCCGGGCGAGCGCAAGAAGCCCATGCGCGGCGCCGAGGACGCGATGGAGGAACTGGCCCGCCTCAAGGCCGATGTCGTGCTGTCGGGCCATCTGCACAGCTGGCGCGCCGCGCCCTTCTCGGAAAAGGAGGGGCGCAGCGCGGTGCTTCAGGTCCATGCGGGCACCGGCCTGTCGAACCGGCTGCGGGGGGAGGAGAACGATTTCAACCTGCTCGACATCGGCGAGGGCGTTATCGACGTCACCCGCTATGCCGCCGCCCACCGTGCCCACGATTTCAGCGCGGCGGTCACCTGCCGGTTCCGGCGCGGGCCGGGCGGCTGGGCCATGGAAGAGCCGGAGTGACGCGCATCCTCAGGGGATGAGCGCCTTGATCGCCGCCGCATGCTCGGGCGTGGCGGCAAGGCTGTGTTCGGCCAGCGCGCGCGCCTCGTCCAAAAGCGCGTCCGGCTCGGCCAAGGTGTCGAACAGCCCCCAGCGATGCGCCGTCTCTGCCTCGACGCGCGCGCCGGTCAGCAGGATGAGCTTGGCCCGCGCCGGGCCGACCAGCGCGGCAAGGCGCGCAGGATCGGAGGGTTGCGGTAGGAACCCCAGCTTCATCACCGGGTAGAAGATCCTGGCCCCCGGCACCGCGACGCGCAGATCGCAGGCCAGCACCATGCCGACGGCGCCGCCCGCGACCGTGCCATTGAGCGCCGCGACGGTCAGGCACGGCAGCGCGGCGAGCGCCGACGACAGCCGCTCCCACACTGCGCTGGTGGCAAGGCCCGCGCGGGCCGCGTCCAGGTCGGCCCCGGCGGAGAAGACCTTGCCCGCGCCGGTCAGGATCAGCGCCCGCGCCTCGCCGGGCGCGGCGGCGGCCTCTTCGGCGATATCGGCCAGCCGCGCCAGCATGTCCTCGGTCAGTGCGTTCGCCTTGTCGGGGCGGTTCAGCGTGACGGTCCAGATGCCGCCGTCCCTGTCCAGTTCGATCATGCGCCTGCCTCCAGCCCGATGGCCGCGCGGATCGCCGGATCGCGCAGCGAAATCTCGCCCCCCAGATGGGCATCGGCCTCGGGCCCGCACATCCACAAGAGCGCGCGGGCGGGCCACTCGGGCGGGATATGCTCGGACCAGTCGAGCGTGCTGACCGGGCCGACGCCGCTGTCCTTGATACCCCTTTGCATGTCGGTGGCCACCGTGCCGGGAGAAAGCCCCATGACGCGCAGGCCCGCGGCCCGCCCCTCCAGGTCGGCGCTGGCGGTCAGCATGGCGGCGCCCGCCTTGGACGCGCAATAGGCGCTCCACCCCTCGACGGGCCGGTGCGCGGCGCCCGAGGACACCGTCAGGATCGTGCCGCCGCCCGCCGCTTGCATCACCGGCATGGCGGCGCGCATCCCGTGATGGATGCCCTTGAGGTTTATATCGATCGCGCGGGCCCATTCGGCGGGGTCCGCTTCGGCCAGCGGCGCCATCGGCCCGATCACCCCGGCATTGCCGATCAGCACGTCGAGTCCGCCGAAGCGCTCCTGCGCCAGCCCGACCGCCGCCGCGACATCGCCGTAATCCGCGACGTCGCCGGCATGCGCCACCGCGCCGGTTTCCTCCGCCAGCGCCGCCAGCGCGTCGTGGCTGCGCGCCATCAGCACCAGCCGCGCGCCCGCATCGGCGAAAATCCGCGCGGCGGCAGCCCCGATGCCCCGGCTGGCGCCGGTAATGAGCACGCTTTTTCCCGTCATATCCATCGCTGCACTCCTTCGTCCATGCGCATTGCTACAGGCCGCGGCGGGCCGGGTCCAGCGCGGCGGCGACTTGACGGCAGGCGGATAACGCCCGAAGCTGGCGGGGAATTTTTCAGCGAAAGGGACCGACATGACCACTTGCAGATCCGCGACCGTCCTCACTGCCGGGGCGGTGATCTACATGACGGCCGGGGCGGCGGTCGCGGAGGTGACGCCCACAGAGGTGTGGGAGGACTGGAAAGCCTACATGACCGGTTTCGGCTTCGAGATCACGGCAAGCGAGGCGCAGTCAGGCAACGATCTGGAGATCACCGACATCGTCCTCAACTTCGATGCGCCCGAAGAAGGCGGCGCCACCGAAATCCGGGTGCCGGAACTGTCGTTCAGGGACAATGGCGACGGCACCGTGGCCATCGTCTTTCCTGACAGGATGCCGCTTTCGGTCATGACGGAGGGGCCGGAGGCGGTCAGCTTCGACATGGTCTATACCGCGGACGGCATGGATGTGAACGTCGCGGGCGACGCGTCCGGGATGACCTATACCTACACCGCCGACATGCTCGGCTTGGCGCTCGAGAACCTGACGGCCCAGGGCGAGCCGGTGGAGGTGAACGACGCCGCGCTTCGGATGCAGGATGTGAAGGGCACCACCGTCACCGGCGGCGACGATCTGCGCCAGTCGCGGCAGGTCGTCTCCTCGGGCCCGGTCAGCTACAGCTTCTCCGCCGCCGATCCCGAAAATGCCGCGAACGTCATGTCCGTGACCGGACGCATCGACAGCCTCACCATGACGGGCGAGGCGTCGGTGCCCGAGGATATGGACACGAAAAACATGTCCGCCGCGCTGGCCGCCGGTTTCGCCGTCGACGGCGAATATACCTTCGGTCCCGGTGCCAGCAGTTTCGAGTTCACCGAAGAGGGCGCCGTCACGCGCGGCACCAGCCAGAGCGCCGGGGGCAATCTGACCGTCGCCATTGACGGTGGCAAGCTGCGCTATGGCGGCACGACCCGTGATGTCGCGGTCGAGGTGGTCACGCCCGATCTGCCCTTCCCGGTGTCGCTGGCCATGCAGGAGGCGCGGTTCGGCCTCGACATGCCGGTCGCCAGAAAGGAAGAGGCGCAGGATTTCGGCCTGACCTTCGTGCTGGGCGATCTGACCGTCAGCGATCAGATCTGGGCGATGTTCGATCCCGAGGGCAAGCTGCCGCGCGATCCGGCCACCCTGGCGCTGGAGCTGTCCGGAAAGGCGCGCGTGCTGGCGGACTGGATGGACCCCGCGCAGATGGCCGCGATCGAGAAATCCGGCGAGGCGCCCGCCGAAATGGACGCGCTGTCGATCGATCGTCTGCAGCTGAGCGTCGCCGGCGCCGAGCTTACCGGCGAGGGCGACCTGGCGTTCGACAACGAGGACACTCAGACCTATCCTGGCATGCCCAAGCCGGTGGGCGACGTGTCGCTCAGGCTGACAGGGGTCAACACGCTGCTCGACAAGCTGGTCGAGATGGGCCTTCTGCCCGAGGACCAGGTGATGGGCGCGCGGATGATGATGGGCGTCTTCGCAAATCCGGTCGAAGGCGAGGATGCGCTGAAATCCGAGATCGAATTCACCGAGGACGGTCAGATCCTGGCCAACGGGCAGCGCCTGAAGTAACCGCAGTCTGCGCATCGCCGGAGCGGGTGCAGGCCGCCACGGCGGGCGCGACATATTCCCGATCCTGTGCCATGTGCCCGCGCGCCTCTTGCGTGCGGGGCGGGTGCGGACTACCTCTGTGGCTCCATCCGAAAGGCACAGCATGACCGCACTTCCCCCCGACGATCTGGCCCAGGCCATATTGGACGCCGCGCTCCGCGCCGGGGCAGATGCCGCCGATGTCGTCGTCGCCTCGGGCGCGAGCCAGGCCATAGACGTGCGCGGCGGCGCGCTGGAGCAGGCCGAGCGGTCGGAGGCGGCCGATCTGGGGCTGCGCGTTCTGGTGGGGCGGCGGCAGGCCAACATTTCGTCCTCGGATCTGCGGCCCGAGACGCTGGACACTCTGGCCGAGCGCGCCGTCGCCATGGCCCGCGAAGCGCCCGAGGACCCTTATGCCGGCCTCGCCGACCGGTCGCAACTGGCCCACGATTGGGATATCGCCGCGCTGGAGCTGGCCGATCCCGCGCCCGAGCCCGACCCGGCCGAGCTGGAGCGCCGCGCCGCCGCCGCCGAGGCTGCCGCGCTGGCCGTGCCGGGCGTGAGCCAGGTGCAGGCCGCGACCGCCGGTTACGAGCGGCGCGATTTGCGCATTGCGGCCACCAACGGCTTTGCTGCCGCGCATCGGCGCACCGACTGGTTCGTGTCCTGCGCCGCCATCGCCGGGTCGGGCGCCGGGATGGAGCGCGATTCGGATGGCGATGCGCGCATCTGGGATGCCGACATGCGCACGCCCGAAGAGATCGGCGCGCGCGCCGGCCGGCGCGCCGCCGAGCGGCTGGGCGCCCGCCGCCCCAGGACCGGCAGCTATCCGGTGCTTTTCGACGAGCGGATCTCGACCTCGCTCATCGGGCATCTGCTGGGGGCTACCAATGGCGCCGCCGTGGCGCGCGGCGCGACATGGCTGCGCGACCGGCTGGGCAAGCAGGTCCTGCCCGACAGCCTCAGCATCGTGGAGGACCCGCATCGCCCGCGCGTGCCAGGATCGCGCCCCTATGACGGCGAGGGGCTGCCGACGCAGGCCCGCCCCATCGTGGACCGCGGCGTTCTGACAGGCTGGATCCTGGACCTTGCCAGCGCGCGCCAGCTGGGGATGGACTCCACCGCCAACGCCAAGCGCGGCCTTTCCGGCCCGCCGCGCCCCGGCACCTGGAACATCGCGCTGACCCAGGGCGAGGCCACCCGCGAGGACCTGATCCGGGACATGGGCACGGGCCTGCTGGTGACGTCCATGATCGGCTCGACCATCAATCCCAATACCGGGGATTATTCGCGCGGCGCCTCCGGCTTCTGGGTCGAGAACGGCGAGATTTCCTATCCGGTGAACGAGCTGACCATCGCGGGAAACCTGCATGACATGCTGATGCGCCTCACGCCCGCCAATGATGCGCGCACGTACCTGTCGTCGGTCGTGCCGTCGCTTCTGGTCGATGGGATGACCCTTGCCGGCACGTGATCTGCCCCTTCTGATCGACGCCGCCCGCGCGGCGGGCGAGGTGGCGACGGGCTTTGTCGGCGGAACGCTGAACCGCTGGGACAAGCCCGAGGGTGCCGGCCCCGTGACCGACGCGGATCTGGCCGTCAACGACGTGCTGGAGGCGCGGCTGCGCGGCGCGCGCCCCGCCTATGGCTGGCTCAGCGAGGAAAGCGCGCATGACCCGCTGCGCGCCGCCGCGCCGCGCACCTTCATCGTCGATCCCATCGACGGCACGCGCAGTTTCATCGACGGCAGCCGCGCCTGGGCGCATGCGCTGGCGGTGGTGGACGAAGGGCAGGTGACGGCGGCGGTTGTCTATCTGCCGATGCTGGATCTGATGTATGCCGCCGCCGCGGGCGAGGGGGCGACGCTGAACGGTGTGCCGATCCGCGCCAGCGCGGCCGACCGCTTCGAGGGTGCCAGCCTTCTGGCCGCGCGCCCGATGCTGGAGGCGCATCACTGGCGCGGTGCGGTTCCCCCGTTCAGGCGCGAACACCGCCCTTCGCTGGCCTATCGCCTCAGCCTTGTGGCCGAGGGGCGGTTCGACGCCATGCTGACCCTGCGCAAGACGTGGGAATGGGACGTCGCCGCCGGCGATCTGATCCTGCGCGAGGCGGGGGCTGTGACGTCGGACCGCCGGGGGCAGGTTCTGCGTTTCAACAACGCGGTGCCGCAGGTGGACGGGGTCGTGGCCGCAGGGCCGCTTTTGCATCGCGAGATGATCGGCGCGCTGGCGTAGCCGGCGGCGCGCGGCTTCACTTCTGCCCGATCTTTGGTTCGGTGCCCGCGCGCATCCGGGCTATGTTCTCGCGGTGCCGCCAGAGAATCAGCAGCGCCGCCAGCACGCCCAGAGCCAGCATGTTCGGGTAGCCCAGCAGCAGCATCCAGAGCGGCGCGCTGACCGCCGCGACCAGCGCGGACAGGGACGAGATGCGCATCACCAGCGCCGCCCCCAGCCACGCGGCGCAGCACAGCAGCCCGACCGGCCATGCCAGCGCCAGCATGAGGCCCAGGAAGGTCGCCACCCCTTTGCCGCCGCGAAATCCCAGCCAGACCGGGAAGCAATGGCCCAGCAGCGCCATCAGCCCCGCCAGTTGCGCCGCGTCCCCGCCCGCCAGCCACCGCGCCAGCAGAACCGCCGCCGCGCCTTTGGCCGCGTCCAGAAGCAGTGTCGCCGCCGCCGCGCCCTTGCTGCCCGTGCGCAGAACATTGGTCGCGCCGATATTGCCCGACCCGATACTGCGCAGATCGCCCAGACCCAGAAGCCGCGCGATGATGATGCCGGTCGGGATCGACCCCAGCAGGTAGCCGATCACGGCCCAGAGCATCAGAAGGGCGGCGGAGGATTCGATCGGCGGCATTCACTCGGCCTCGTAAACGGGGGCGCCCGCGACATAGGTGGCCAGCACACGGCCTTGCATGCGGGCGCCGTCGAAGGGCGTGTTCTTGGATTTCGAGCGCAGCGTGAAGCGGTCCAGCACGAAAGGTTTCATCGCGTCGAACAGCACCAGATCGGCCGGCGCGCCCACCGCCAGCCGCCCCGATGGCAGGCCCAGCCGCTTGGCAGGGTTCAGCGACAGCGCGCGAAAGAGCGTCGGCAGGTCCAGGGCGCCCGAATGGTAAAGGCGCAGCGCGGCGGGCAGCAGCGTCTCCAGCGCGACGGCGCCCGATGCGGCTTCCTCGAAGGGCAGGCGCTTGCTTTCCTCGTCCTGCGGCGTGTGCATGGAGCTGATCGTGTCGATCAGGCCGGACCGCACGGCCTCGATGATTGCCTGCCGGTCCTCCTCGCTGCGCAAGGGCGGCTTGACCTTGAAGAAGGTGCGGTAGCCCGACAGGTCCAGCTCGTTCAGGGTGAGGTGATGGATGGAGGTGCCGGCGGTGATGTCCAGCCCGTTGCGCTTGGCCCGTTCCAGCGCGGGCAGCGCGCGGGCGGTGGTGATCTGGTCGGCGTGATAGCGCGCGCCCGTCATTTCCAGCAGCGCGATGTCGCGGTCGAGGCCCATGCGCTCGGCCATCGGTGATACGGCGGGCAGACCATAGAGCGACGCGAACTTGCCTGACGTCGCAGCGGCGCCGCGCGACAGGCCCGGCTCCTGCGGATGGGCGATGACAAGGGCGCCGAGGGCGCGGGCATAGGTCAGCGCGCGGGCGAACACCTTGGTATCCTGCACCACATGATCGCAATCGGTGAAGGCGACGGCGCCCGCGTCCATGAGAAATCCGATCTCGGTCATCTCGCGGCCCATCCGCCCCTTGGTCAGCGCGGCCATGGGCAGCACATTGACCGGCGCCGCCTCGTTCGCACGGCGGCGGGCGAATTCCAGCACTTCGGGGCTGTCGATGGCGGGCAGGGTGTCGGGCCGCGTGGCGATGGTGGTGACGCCCCCGGCGGCGGCGGCGAGGCCGGCCGAGCGGTAGCTTTCCTTGTGCCGCTCGCCCGGCTCGCAGACCTTGACGCCGATATCGACGATGCCGGGAGCGAGGTGCCTGCCGCCCGCGTCGACAACATGCGCGTCCCCTTGCGGGGCACCGCCCGGCGTGATGGCGGCGATACGCCCCCCCTCGATCAGCAGGCTGCCGCGTGTTTCGGTCCCGGCCTCGGGGTCGATCAGGATCGCGTTGGTAATGAGGGTTCGGATCATGTCAGGCCCCGGATGATGGCAGGATCGCCCCGCTGGTGCCGCAGCCGGGAAGGGGCGTCAAGCCGCTCATGCCGCGGCCAGACCGGCGGCAGAGGCGATGCGGGCCTCCGCCGCCCGCCGATCTGCCTGGAACTTCAGCAGGAACTTGTCTCCGCCGCGCGTGATGACCTGCACGGCCGATCCGATCCCGCGCACCTTCGCGATATCGCGCAGCGCGACGGCGGTCGGCCCCGGCCCCAGAAGGCGCCGGTCGGTCAGGGTCCATTCGGCCTCCAGCGCCTCGGTCGAGAGGTAGAAGGCGCGCAGCGCGATTGCGGCCAGCCCGCCGACGGCGCCCGTCCACACATGCGGATTGCCCATGAGCGCAAGGATCGCCATGCCAAGCGCCATCGCGCCCGCCGCCATCCACGCGTGATCGCGCCAGTAGGTGCCGCGATCTGCGTGGAAGACGTGGCGCACAGTTTCATCCGGGTCCAGCGGCGGAGCTTCTGCGCGCAGCTCGATCTGGCTCATGCAGCGATCCAGACCATCACGAGCACCAGCAGCGCCAGCACCAGCAGAACGATCATCGCCACCCGGCCCGACATGGCCGCGTCGGAGGGTTTCTTCCGGGCCGGCTCGGTCTCCGGCTGTTCGGGGCGGGCCGAGGCATCGGGCAGCGCACCGAAGGTGATGGGCGCGTCCGTCTCCGAGAAGCTGGCGATCAGGCGCAAGGGCGAGCGCGGGGTCAGTACCTGCGCCTTTCCCGTGAAGGCGCGGGACGTGACGACCATCAGCGTGCCGGTCTGCGACGACAGGCGGCCGCGCAGCGGGGCGATCTGGTCCTCGGGAATGTCGTGACCTTCGGCGAGGTAGCCGGGCAGGCCCACGCCGGTCAGGTCGGCGGCATCGAAGACCTGCACATGTTCGGCGTCGAGCGTTTCGGCCCCCAGCGCCTCGCGCATGGGCCAGCGGCCGTTGCGGGCGGTAAAGCGGGGAATCTCGTCCGCCGGAATATCCACGGCGAAGACGCGCACGACGCCCGTCTCGCTTGCCTTGATCTCGATCCTGTCCGTCATGCCATCACCGTTTGAGGGGTTGCCCGGCGGCGCAGGTTGCGCGCCAGAAGGTCCATTGCCGCCATGCGCACCGCCACGCCCATTTCCACCTGCTGCTGGATGACGCTGCGGCGGATGTCGTCGGCCAGCTCGCCATCGATCTCGACCCCGCGGTTCATCGGGCCGGGATGCATGACGATGGCGTCGGGCGCGGCATAGGCCAGCTTTTCCGCGTCTAGGCCGTAGCGGTGGTAATACTCGCGCTCGGACGGGACGTGCCCGCCATCCATGCGCTCGCGCTGAAGGCGCAGCATCATCACCACGTCGACACCGGCCAGCCCCTGCTTCATGTCTTCATAGACCTCGACGCCGAATTCGCCGATACCGGCGGGCATCAGGGTGGGCGGGCCGATCAGGCGGATGCGGTTCTCCATCTTGCCGAGCAGGATGATGTTCGAGCGCGCGACGCGGCTATGGGCGATATCGCCGCAAATGGCGATGTTCAGCCGGTGCAGCCGCCCCTTGGCGCGGCGGATGGTCAGCGCGTCCAGCAGTGCCTGCGTGGGATGCTCGTGCTGCCCGTCGCCCGCGTTCAGCACCGCGCAGTTCACCTTCTGCGCCAGAAGGTCCACCGCGCCCGAATGGGGATGCCGCACGACCAGAAGGTCGGGATGCATTGCGTTCAGCGTCATCGCCGTGTCGATCAGCGTCTCGCCCTTCTTGATGGAGCTCGCCTGCATCGCCATCGACATGACATCCGCGCCCAGCCGCTTGCCCGCCAGCTCGAAACTGGCCTGCGTGCGGGTGGAATTCTCGAAGAACATGTTGATCTGCGTGAGCCCTGCCAGCGCATCGCCACGTTTCGCCGGGCCGCGCCCGCGATCGGCATACTGGTCCGCCAGATCGAGGATGGTGGTGATGTCGTGGGGTGCCAGAGGCTCGATCCCCAGAAGGTGGGCGTGGTCGAAGGGCAAGGCGTCGCTCCGCGTTCGGGTGCCGGGATGTTATCGCATGGGCCGGCCGCGCGTTCAATCCGCAAGCCTTGTCCATCCCGGCGGCGGCGGCCGAGTATCTGGTCCAGGACGAAGAACGGGCGCTGCGCCCTCGCCGCGTTGCCCTTGCAAGGCACGGGGCGCTGCGCCATGTAACTGATGATGCGCAACTCAGCGAGCGAGGCGAGACGAGATGATAGAGCTAGGTGGCGGAGCCCCCGCGCAAGACCTGATCAAAGACGTGTCCGAGGCGGACTTCATGGCCGAAGTGGTCGACATGTCGCAGACGGTGCCGGTCATCGTCGATTTCTGGGCGCCGTGGTGCGGCCCATGCAAGACGCTGGGCCCGGCGCTGGAGGCGGCCGTGACGAAGGCGGGCGGCGCGGTGCGCATGGCCAAGGTCAATGTCGACGAGAACCAGATGATCGCCGGGCAATTGCGCGTGCAGTCGATCCCGACCGTCTATGCCTTCTGGCAGGGCCAGCCGATCGACGGGTTCCAGGGTGCGGTGCCGCCGTCCGAGATCGACGCCTTCGTCGCGCGCGTGGTCGAGACGGCGGGAACGGGCGGCGCCGGCGCGGGTGACACCGGCATGGCCGAGGCGGTCGCCGCCGCGGACGAGATGCTGGACGAGGGCGACGCGGCGGGCGCGGCGCAGACCTTTGCGGCAATCCTGACCGAAGATCCGCAGAACGCGGCGGCCTTCGGCGGCATGGCCCGCGCGCATATCGCGCTGGGCGAGCTGGAGCAGGCCGAAGCGGTGCTGAACGGCGCCCCCGCCGAGATCGCCGGCGCGCCCGAGATCGAGGCCGCGCACGCGCAACTGGCGCTGGCGCGGCAGGCCGAGGGCGCCGGGCCGGTCGCCGAGCTGGAGGCGAAGGTGGAGGCCGATCCGGCCGATCCCCAGGCGCGCTTCGATCTGGCGCTGGCGCTGTCCGCCAAGGGCCGCAGCGAAGAGGCGGTCGATCATCTGCTTGAGCTTTTCCGCCGCGATCCCGAGTGGAACGAGGGTGCGGCCAAGACGCAGTTGTTCACCATATTCGACGCGCTGAAGCCCGGCGATCCGGTGGCGGTTCGCGGGCGCCGCAAGCTGAGTTCGATGATCTTTGTCTGACGAAAGATGTACCCGCCCGTTGCGGTTGCCGCGGCGGGCAGGCGGGCTAGGTGCATGGGCATGAAACGCGATATACCGCTTCCGGACATCATTCCGATCTTCCCGCTTCCCGGTGCGCTTCTGTTGCCGCGCGCCCGCCTGCCGCTGCACCTGTTCGAGCCGCGCTACCTTGCGATGCTGGATGACGCGCTGAAGACGCCGCAGCGTTTCATCGGCATGATCCAGCCGAACCGGGCGCCGGGCCGCGCCGGTCCGGGTCTGCACACCATCGGATGCGCCGGGCGTATCACGCAGTTTTCCGAAACCGAGGACGGGCGCTACATGATGACGCTGACCGGCCATTCGCGGTTCCGTCTGATGGAGGAGGTCGAGGGGTTCGCCCCCTACCGCCGCGCCCGCGTGTCCTGGACCGGGTTCGAGCGCGACCGCGGCCCAGACGAGCGTGATCCCTGCCTTGACCGCACCGCGTTTCTGGCCACGCTGGCGCGGTATTTCGATGCGCAGGATCTTCAGACCGACTGGGAGAGCCTCAGGGACGCGGACGACGAGCTGCTGATAAACTCGCTGTCGATGCTGCTCTGCTTCGGTCCCGAAGACAAGCAGGCGCTCTTGGAGGCGCCGTCGCTCAGCACTCGGCGCGAAACGTTGGTGACCTTGATCGAATACAACATGCGCGGCGGCGACAGTGCCGAAGGAGCGATGCAATGAGCGATGTCCGTAAAGGTCCGGAATTCGACCGGCGCATGCTGGAGGCGCTGATCTGTCCGCAGACGCATCAGCGGCTGGATTACGACGCCGCCGCGCAGGAGCTTGTCAGCAAGAGCGCCGGCCTCGCCTTTCCGATCCGCGCGGGCATCCCGATCCTTCTGGTCAGCGAGGCGCGCGCGCTGGAATAGGGCGGCGCTGTCGGTTCCGCTGCATGGCCGGAATGAGTTGTGCCCGCCACACGACGGGCGAAACCCGCTGGAGCCGCGGCGCGTATTACTCTACCGTCATGCGACGGGCGGCGCCGCATTGCGGCGCGGGGCACGAAGGGGCAGGAAGCAACAGAGGGATGCAGCAGTGGTGTTCAAAGCAAGCGTGAGGCATTTGCCCCGATGCCTGGCAATCGCCGTTTTCGCTCTTGCCGCGTCCGCTGCGGCCGCGTTCGATGCCGTGCGGTTTCAGGTGGTGGGCGCCGACAAGAAGCTGACCGAGGCGCTGACCGACGCTTCGCTCGTCGTGGCGGCCAGACGGGACGGGCGCACCGGGGCGCAGGACATCATCGCCGCCGCCAATGCCGATTATGCCAAGCTTCTGAGCGTTCTTTACGAGAAAGGCTATTACAGCGGCGTCATCAGCATCCTCGTCAACGGCCGCGAGGCGGGGCGCCTCTCTCCCTTCGCCGATCTGGGCGCGATCAATGACGTGGCGATCCGGGTCGAGCCGGGCCCGCCCTTCACCTTCGAGGCCGCGCGCATCGCACCCGTCGCGCCGGGCACCGAGCTGCCGGACGGGTTCGCCGTGGGCAAGCCGGCCCGCGCCCGGGTGATCGGCGACGCGGCCGAAGCGGGCGTCGAGGGCTGGCGCGAACTGGGCCACGCCAAGGCCGAGCTTGCGGACCAGACGATCATCGCCAATCACCGTACCGCGACGCTTGCCGCCGACCTGGCGCTGCGCCCCGGCCCCGTCGTGCGTTTTGGCGAGCTGCGCCAGACGACGGACAGCGCGGTGCGCCCTGAGCGGCTGCAACAGATCGCCGGTTTGCCGACGGGCGAGGTTTTCTCGCCCGACGAGCTGGAGACAGCGGCCAAGCGGCTGCGGCGCACCGGCGCCTTCAAGTCGGTATCGCTGACCGAGGCTGAAACGCTGGGGCCGAACGACGTGATGGACATCTACCTGAACGTCGCGGACGAAAAGCCGCGCCGCTTCGGGTTTGGTGCAGAGATCAGCAACAACGAAGGGCTTGGCCTTTCCGCATTCTGGCTGCACCGCAACCTTCTGGGCGGTGCCGAGCGGCTGCGCTTCGACGCGGAGGTCGCAGGCATCGGCGGCCAGACCGGCGGCATCGAAGGCGGCGTCGATTACGAGCTGCGCGGCCGGTTCGAGCGGCCGGCCACCTTCGGCGCCGATACCACGCTTTTCGTCTTCGGCACCGTCGCCCGCGAGGACGAGCCGAACTATCTGTCCGATCAGGCGACGCTGGGCTTCGGCTTCAGCCGGATCGTCACCGACGATCTGACGCTGGAGGCGGGGCTGGCCCTGCGCTATTCCGACGAGGAGGATGCGCTGGGCAGTCAAGAGTATTTCCACCTGCTGATACCCGCCACCGCAACCTACGACACCCGCGAAGAGCCGCTGGATCCCTCCGGGGGCTTTTACGCGCAGGCCGAGCTGACGCCGTTCCTATCGCTCGACGACACCGATTCGGGCGGCCGGATCTATCTTGACGGGCGCACCTATCACGAGATCGACGAGGGCGGCATGTTCACCCTGGCCGGGCGCCTGCAATTCGGCAGCATCCTGGGCGCCAGCCTGGCCGACACGCCGCAGGAATTCCTGTTCTATTCGGGCGGCGGCGATACCGTGCGCGGACAACCCTACCAGTCGCTCGGCGTGCCGCGCGGCACCGGCATCACCGGCGGGCGCAGCTTTGTGGGCGCGTCGGCCGAGATGCGCGTCGATCTGGCCGGCAAGTTCGATCCGGTCGTGTTCTACGATATCGGATATGTCGGCGCCGAAAGCTTCTATGACAACAGCGGCCGCTGGCACAGCGGCGCGGGCGTCGGTATCCGCTACGATACCGGGATCGGCCCCATCCGCCTCGACGTCGGCCTGCCGGTGTCGGGCGACACCGGCGACGGCGTGCAGATCTATGTCGGCATCGGCCAAGCGTTTTGAGGAGCCGCACCGTGACCCGCACACTGACCGCCCGCCTTTTCCGGATCATCGCGCTGACGCTGCTGCTGGCGCTGCCGCAGGGCGCGGCTGCGCAGGATGACCGCGAGCTTTTGCAGGGCTTCATCGAGGACAACCTGTCGACCGAGGGGCGCGAGGTGCGGATCGAAGGGTTCGAGGGCGCGCTGTCCAGCAAGGCGACGCTCGATCTGCTGACCATCGCGGACGAGGACGGGATCTGGCTGACGCTCAAGGATGTGACGCTGGACTGGAGCCGCCTCGCGCTGCTGCGCGGGCGGTTGCAGGTGTCGCGCCTCTCGGCGGCCGAAATCCTGCTGCCGCGCCTGCCCAAGCCGCAGGAAAGCGTCGATATACCCGACCCCGAGGCAAGCGGGTTTTCCCTGCCCGAACTGCCCGTCGCGGTGAATGTCGATGAAATTGCCATCGACCGCATCGTTCTGGGCGAGGCCATTCTTGGCCAGGAGGTCAGCATGTCGCTGGCCGGATCGCTGCAACTGGATGACGGGGTGGGACGCGCCGATCTGAACGTGATCCGGCTGGACCGCGAAGGCGACAGGATCACGCTCGATGCCAGCTATTCCAACACCGACCAGCGGCTGGCCGTCGATCTGCTTCTGACCGAGGACGCGGGCGGGCTTGCCTCCTCGCTCATGAGTATTCCGGGTGCGCCGCCGCTGACGCTGAGCGTCGAGGGCGACGCGCCGCTGGCGGATTACACCGCGCAGATCGCGCTGGAGACGGACGGGCAGGAGCGGCTGGGCGGAACCGTCACGGTGCAGTCGCCGCCGCCGGGCGAGGCGGGCGCGCTGACTTTCTCGGCCGATATCGGCGGCGATATCGCGCCGCTTTTCGCGCCGGATTACCGTGCCTTTTTCGGCCGCGACATCGCGCTGGTGCTGCGCGGGTCCAAGCCGGCGGAGGGCGGCCTGGGGATCGAGACGCTGTCGCTGAAATCCGCGGCGCTGACGCTGGACGGCAGTCTGCAACTGGGCGTGGACAACTGGCCGCAAAGCTTCGATCTGACCGGGCGGCTGGCGTCGCAGGAGGGCGGCCCTGTGCTGCTTCCGCTGAGCGGGCCGAAAACGACGCTGGAGGGCGCGGATCTGGCGCTGAGATATGACCGCGCCACCGGCGACGAATGGCGTCTGTCGCTTGAGGCCGAGGGGCTGGAGCGCGAGGATCTGACGCTGGGAACCGCGCGGATCGAGGGCGGCGGCACGCTGCGCCCCGGCGGCGCCGATGCGCCGGGCCATGTGGACGGCGCGCTGGATCTGGCGGCGAGCGGTCTTGCGCTGACCGATCCGGACCTGAAGGCGGCGCTGGGCGATAGCCTGACCGGCGACATCGTCTTTGACTGGACCCGCGGCGATCCCTTCCGCCTGACTTCGCTGGCGCTGAACGGACAGGATTTCAGCGTCGATGGCAGCGCCGAGGTGACGGGCCTGACCAAGCCCATCGCGCCGCGCCTGACCGCCTCTGTCGCGCTCAAGGCGCAGGATCTGGCGCGCTTCGCCGGGCTCGCGGGCACCGATCTGGAAGGCGGCGCCGATGTGCAGATCGACGTGGCCGCCACGCCCACCGAAGGCACGATCGAGCTTTCGGTGAATGGCAGCGCGCAGGATCTGGCGGTGGGCCAGCCCCGCCTGGACCCGCTGCTGACGGGCCGCACGGACCTGACGCTGGAGGCGCGGCGCGGCAAGGACGGCACCTTTCTGGACGTGCTCCGCGTGACCTCCCCGGAGACCGACCTCAACGCCAGCGCCGCGTGGAAATCGGACGGCTCCACCGCCGATCTGGCGCTGACGCTGGAGGATGCGGGGCTGGTCGTGCCGGGGCTTTCGGGGGCGGCGAGCCTTTCGGCGCAGGCGCGGCAGGATGGCGACACATGGACCATCCGCGCGGATGGCACCGGCCCCGGCGAGGCATCGCTGACGGCAAACGGCACGGTCGATATCGTGGAGGACCGGCCGGGCCTCTTCGATGGCGAGGCGACGCTGAGCGCCGCCAATCTGGCGCCCTATTCGGAACTCGCGGGCCGCGATCTGGGCGGGGCGGCCAGCGTGCAGGTCGATGCGCGCGGCGATATCGCCGATCTGAGCGGCGAGGTGCAGCTTCGGATGACCGGGCAGGACGTGTCGGTGGGCCTCGACGCCGTCGATAACATTCTGAAGGGCGAGGCGGCCGCGCAGATCGACGCGCAGCGCAGCGCCGATGGCGCGGTGACGGTCAGCCGCGCGACGCTGACGACGCCGCAGATCGACGCCAGCGCCGAAGGCTATTACGCCGCCGACGGCGCGGGCGAGGCGACGCTCGACATGACCGGCAACGACCTGACCGTCGGCATCCCGCAGGTCGACCGCCTGCTGAGCGGCAAATCCACCGCCCATGTCGAGGCGGCACGCAGCAGCGATGGCCGCCTGACGCTGAAAACGGGACAACTGGAAACGCCGCAGATCGATGCCAGCGCCGAGGGCTTCTACGCCCCCGATGGCGCGGCGGAGGCCACGGTCGACGTGACGGGAACCAATATCTCAATCGGGATCGACGCGGTGGACAACCTGCTGCGCGGGCGCTCCACGCTCAAGGCCGATGTGACGCGCGAGGCGGATGGCACGCTGATCATCGACCAGGCGGATCTGGACACGCCGCAGGTGACGGCGGAGGTGTCGGGCACGATTGGAACCGACGGCAACGCCGCCGCGCAGTTCGACGCGCGGCTTGCCAATGTCGCGCTGCTGGCGCCGGGCATTCCCGGCCCCGCCACGGCCACGGGCACGATCCGCGGTGACGGGTCCGGCTACATCGTCGATGCCGATGCCACCGGGCCCGCGGGGATCGCCGCCACCGTCTCGGGGCGGATCGGCAATGACGGCATGCTGGCACTCGACGCGCAGGGCAAGGCGCCGCTGGCGCTGGCCGATCCGTTCATCAGCCCGCGCAGCCTGTCCGGCATCGCCACGTTCGATCTGTCGGTGAACGGCCCGCCGGCGCTGTCTTCGATCACGGGCACCGTCACGACACGCGGCGCGGGCCTTGCCCTGCCCAAGCTCAAGCTGGCGCTGGAGGGCATCAGCGCCGATATTCGCCTGACCGGGGGCGCGGCGCAGCTCGATATCGGGGCGGGGGTGTCATCGGGGGGGCGCCTTGCGCTCGATGGCCGCGTCGGCCTGAGCGCGCCTTTCCAAGCCGACCTCACCGCGCAGCTTCAGAATGTCGGCATAACCGATCCGGGCCTCTACAGCACAACGGCGAACGGCCGCGTCACGCTGACCGGCCCGCTGACCGGGGGCGCCACCATCGCCGGAACGGTCAACCTCGGCGAGGTGAACATCCAGGTGCCCAGCGGCGCCATCACCTCGGGCGCCGAAGTTCCGGGCCTTGTGCATGTCAACGAGCCTGCGCCGGTCCATCGCACCCGCGCCTTTGCCGACATGCTGAACCAGGGCGGCAATGGCAATGGCAATGGCAATGGCGGGGCCGGGGTGAATGGCGGCGGACCTGCCTATGGCTTGGACGTGACGGTAAACGCGCCGTCGCGGATCTTTGTCCGGGGCCGCGGGCTGGACGCCGAGCTGGGCGGCTCGCTGCGGCTGCGCGGCACGACGCAGCAGGTGATCCCGGAGGGCCAGTTCGACCTTCTGCGCGGGCGGCTCGACATTCTCGGCAAGCGGCTGGACCTGACCGAGGGGTATCTGCGCCTGCAGGGCAGCTTCGTGCCGTTCCTGCACCTCGTCGCGCAGGCCGAAGCCGGCGACGTGCAGGTCTTCATCACCATCGACGGTCCGGCGGACGAGCCCGACATCACCTTCTCGTCGCAGCCCGACCTGCCGGAGGACCAGATCGTCTCGCAACTCATTTTCGGGCGCGACCTCAGCCAGATCTCGGCGTTTCAGGCGATCCAGCTGGCCTCGGCCGTGGCGACGCTGGCCGGCAAGAGCGGCGGCGGCGTGGTGGGCCAGTTGCGCAAGGGCTTCGGCCTGGACAATCTGGACGTGACCACCGGCGAAGGCGACACGACCGAGGTGACGGCGGGCAAGTATCTGTCCGAAAACATCTACTCCGAGGTCGAGGTCGATTCGGAAGGCCAGACGCAGATCAACCTCAACCTTCAGATCAACAAGCGGCTGAAGGCCAAGGGCAGCTTTGGCGCGGAGGGCAACAGCGGCCTGGGCATCTACTTCGAAAAGGACTACTGACGCGCGTTTTCCGGCGGCTTCGGCGCCTGTCTTTCCCCCCTTTGCGCACCGTCTGGCTTGCGCTACGCTGGCACGGCAAGTCCAAGGGAGGGACACCCATGCACATGAGCGACACGCGCGAGATTTCGGCGGACAAGGCCACGGTCTGGGCCGCGCTTCTCAGTCCCGAAGTGCTGAAGGAATGCGTGCCGGGCGCCTCCGAAGTCACCGGCACGCCCGAGGACGGGTTCGAGGCGGTCGTCACCCAGAAGGTCGGCCCGGTCAAGGCAACTTTCCGCGGCACCGTCACCCTCAGCAACATGGTCGAATACCAGAGCCTGACCCTCACCGGCGAGGGCAAGGGGGGTGCCGCCGGCTTCGCCAAGGGCGCGGCCGATGTGCGGCTGGACGAGGAAGGGGGCGTCACCACGCTCAGCTACGATGTCGAGGCGAAGGTTGGCGGCAAGCTGGCGCAACTGGGCAGCCGCGTCGTCGACGGGTTCGCCAAGAAGATGGCGGACCAGTTCTTTGCCCGCCTCGAGGAGGTGATCGAGGGGCCGAAGCCCGAGGACGAGGCGCCGGAGGCCGAGAAAAAGGGCTGGCTGAAAAGGCTGATCAGCTGAGCATCGCCGCCAGACGCGCCGCCACGCCCCGCCCGCTTGCATAGGCGCCATGCGCGGTTGCCTGCCACTGCGCTGAAAACGCCTCGCCCGCGAAGGCGACGCGCCCGGTATCGGCGGCGATCATGTCACGCCGAAGCTGCGCCGCTCCGGGCCGCGCGTGCGAATAGGAGCCCAGAACAAGCGGATCGCCCGTCCAGTTCGTTGTCGCGGAGGCAATGATCGTTTCGTCGATTCGCGCGCCGAAGGCCTCGATCAGCGCCGCGCGCGCGTAATCCTTCATCGCCTCCGGCCCCGCCGTCACCAGCGCATGCGCCTCTTTTCCGGCCATGTGGCACAGGATCATCGGCACCTGGCCCTGCACGATCTGGAAATTCGTCGCCATGACGTGCCCGCGCCGCTGCACGGAGAGGAACCCGGTCTGCGCCAGCTCTGCCGGCAGGGCATCCACGGCGAAGGCGACTTTCTCGTAAACTCCGCAAGGCACGTGGGCCAGTTGAGTCGCCAGATCGGCGGCAGGGCCGGGGCCGAAGCGGATCGCCCCGCCCGCGATGACATTGGTCGACGCGGTGACGATGACGCCCGCCGCCTCAAGCGTGCCCCGATCCGTCGTCACGCTGGCGCCGGTGCCGCGCTGTTCTATCGCCGTCACGGCGACGCCCGTGCGGATGTTCAGCCCCTGCGCCATCGCCGCAATCAGCGCGCCATAGCCCGACAAGACGGGCCAGTTGCAATCCGTGTCGCGGTAATCGGCGTAGCCCGATGCCGACACATCCTCTGCGTCGTCTCCGGCCATCAGCGCAAGGATCAGCTTGACCGAGGGCGCCCACCGCCCGGCATCGGGCAGCACGTCGGGGATGGGCACGTCGCGGCCCGACCGCTCGACGGCATCAAACGCGTGCGTGATAGCGGCGTCGCAGTCCTGCACGCTTTCGGCATCGGCGAACGCGCCGCCGTGCCAGACCTGAAAAGGATTCGCCACTGTCTCGCGGCGATATGTGGCGCCCAGCCGGTCGGCCCACGCCACCAGCGGGTTCTCATCCGCGCAGTGCAGCCAGTGACAGCCATGATCCCACGGCGCAGGAAGACCCGCGGCCGCCGTATAGGCCCGCCCGCCGACGCGGCCCGCCGCCTCCAGCACCAGGTAAGGCTGGCCGCGCGCGGCACATTCCAGCGCCGCGCCGATCCCGGCCGCGCCCGCGCCGACGATGATGATGGGATCGCTCATGCCGCCTGGCCCCCTGTTCTGGGCGCAGCATACAAATGCCGCCGGCTCGCGCAAGCGCGGCGCATTCGTCGATTGCCATGCGACGCCATTGCGTTAGGTTCCGGCCAATCGGTTTCAGGAGGCCACGCATGACCGCAATCGTCGACGTGCAGAATATGGGCAAGGTCTATGACGGCGGATTGGTCGCGCTCGATGACGTGTCGCTGAAGATCGAGGAGGGCGAGATTATCGCGCTGCTCGGCCCGAACGGTGCGGGCAAGACGACGCTGATCTCGGCGCTCTGCGGTATCGTCACGCCCAGCAGCGGGCACGCGAGCGTGGGCGGCCATGATGTCGTGTCGGGTTACCGCCGCGCGCGCGCCATGATCGGCCTCGTGCCGCAGGAAATCGCGCTGGAGCCGTTCGAGAAGGTCATCAACACCGTCCGCTTTTCCCGCGGCCTCTTCGGCAAGAAGCGCGACGACGCGCTGATCGAGAAGATCCTGCGCCAGCTCAGCCTCTGGGACAAGCGCGGCTCGCGCATCCGCGAGCTGTCGGGCGGGATGAAGCGCCGCGTGCTGATCGCCAAGGCGCTCTGCCACGAGCCGCGCGTCCTTTTCCTGGACGAGCCGACGGCGGGCGTCGACGTGGAACTGCGCCGCGACATGTGGCAGGTGGTCGAGGATCTGCGCCGGTCGGGCGTGACCATCATCCTGACCACCCATTACATCGAGGAGGCCGAGGCGATTGCCGACCGTATCGCCGTCATCAGCAAGGGCCGCATCCTGCTGGTCGAGCCGACGGCCGACCTGATGACGCGCATGGGGCAGAAGACCCTGCGCATCGACCTGATGGAGCCGCTGGAGGCGGTGCCCGTCGCATTGGCGGGGTATGACGTGAGCCTCTCGGAGGGCGGCCGGTCGCTGAACTACACCTACGCGGCGGGCGGCGAGCGGACAGGCATCACGCGCCTCTTGCAGACGCTGGCAGGCGAGGGGCTGGCGCTGCGCGACATCCACACGCGGCAAAGCAGCCTCGAAGAGATCTTCGTCGGTCTGATCAAGGAGGAGGGCGCATGAACCTGCCGGCAATCTGGGCGATCTACGTTTACGAGATGAAGCGGTTCTTCCGGACGCTGATGGAGAGCCTGCTGTCGCCCGTCATCTCGACATCTCTCTATTTCGTGGTCTTCGGCGCCGCCATCGGCAGCCGCATCGACCAGGTCGAGGGCGTGAGCTATGGCGCCTTCATCGTGCCGGGCCTCATCATGCTCAGCGTGATGACGCAGGCGATCAGCAATGCGTCCTTCGGGATCTATTTCCCGAAATTCATCGGCACGATCTTCGAGCTGTTTTCCGCACCCGTCAATTTCCTCGAGATCGTGCTGGGATATGTCGGGGCATCGGCCACGAAATCGCTGCTGATCGGGCTGGTGATCCTGGTGACCGCGGGGCTCTTCGTGGAAATCCGCATCATGCACCCCTGGGCGATGCTGGCGTTCCTGCTGCTGACCTGCATCAGCTTCAGCCTCTTCGGCTTCATCATCGGCATCTGGGCCGAGAATTTCCAGCAGCTGCAACTGATCCCGCTGCTGGTCATCACGCCGCTGATCTTCCTTGGCGGGGCGTTCTATTCGATCTCGATGCTGCCGGAAAACTGGCAAATGGTGGCGCTGTTCAACCCGGTCGTCTATCTCGTCTCGGGCTTCCGCTGGTCGTTCTTCGGCACCGCTGACGTGGGTGTGGGCTGGTCGCTGCTGGCGATCGCGGGCTTCACCGGCATATGCCTCGGCGTCGTCTGGTGGATTTTCAAGACCGGCTACCGGATCAAGTCATGACGGGCGGGCGCCGATATTTTTGCAATAACGCGCGCTGCCCGCGTGCTGCCGCCTTGTTTCGCGCGGCGGCGGCTTATACATCGCTTCCATGAAAAACTGGACCGCGCTCAAATCCCGCCTGCCGTTCATCAACGGCAACCCGCGCGTGGCGGTCGTGCGGCTGAACGGCGCCATCGGCAAGGGGCGCCTTTCCCTCAATGACGAGGCGCTGGCGCCGATCCTGGAGAAAGCATTCCGGAAGGGCAGGCCGCGCGCGGTCGCGCTGGTGATAAACTCGCCGGGTGGCTCGCCCGTGCAATCGTCGCTGATCGCCGGACGCATCCGGCGGCTGGCGGACGAAAAGGGCGTGCCCGTTCATGCGTTCGTCGAGGATGTGGCGGCCTCGGGCGGCTATTGGCTGGCCGCGTCGGCGGATGACATCTGGGTCGATTTCGGCTCGATCGTCGGCTCGATCGGCGTCATCTCCGCCGGTTTCGGCGTGCCCGTCTTCCTTGCCCGGCAGGGGATCGAACGGCGCGTGCATACATCCGGCAAGTCTAAATCGACGCTGGACCCGTTCCTGCCGCAGAAGGAAGAAGATGTCGAGCGGCTGAAGGACATCCTCGAAGACCTGCACAGCGGGTTCATCGCCTATGTCAAGGAACGGCGCGGCGCCAGGCTCTCCGATCATCCGGATCTTTTCTCGGGCGAATTCTGGCTGGGCCGCCGCGCGGTGAAGCTGGGCCTCGTCGATGGCGAGGCGCACATGATGCCCAAGCTTCAGCAGCTTTACGGCAAGAACGTGCGCGTGATGCGCTACGGCGTGAAGAAAAGCCTTCTGTCCCGCTTCGGCGCCACGATGGTCGAAGACGCGCTGGCCGCTGTCGAAAGCCGCGCGCATTACGCGCGGTTCGGGCTGTGATGCCGTGATCGTCAAGATCGTCGTTCTCTTCCTGGTCGGCATCGTCGTTCTGGCGATGTTCGGCAAGTTCCGGTTTCCGGGGCAAAAGCGGCTGGCGGCGGCGAAATGTCCGCGATGCGGGAAATACAGGATCGGCAAGGGGCCCTGCGCCTGCCGGAAAGGTTCGGGGAAATGATTGTTTGGTTACTTGCGGGGCTGGGTCTGGTGATCCTGCTGCTGGCCGGCGATGCGCTGGTCAAGGGGGCGGTGAACCTCAGCCTGCGCATCGGCATCCCCGCGCTGATCGTCAGCCTGACGGTCGTGGCCTTCGGCACCTCGGCGCCCGAGATGCTGATTTCGGTCAATGCCGTGCTGCTGGACAAGCCGGGGCTGGCGCTGGGCAACGTGGTGGGGTCCAACACGGCCAATGCGCTGCTGGTGCTGGGCCTGCCCGCGATCCTGTCGGTGCTGCACACAAGCGGTTGCGACACGCGCAAGACCTACGTGATCATGCTGATCTCGAGCGTGCTGTTCATCGTGCTGGCGTTCTTCGGGATTTTCACCTTCTGGTCCGGGCTGGTGCTGCTGGCGGGGCTGACGCTGGTCATGTTCCTTCTGGCACGCGACGCGCACAACCATCGCCGGGCCGAGCGTGCGAACCCCGCAGATGAGGTCGAAGGCGCCGATCCGGACATGCCGTGGTGGCGGATCATCGTTTTCCTCGTGCTGGGCCTCGCGGGCCTGCCGCTGGGCGCGGATCTGCTGATCGACAACGCGTCGATCATCGCCGAGCAGTTCGGCGTCAGCGACAGCGTGATCGGCCTGACGCTGGTCGCGCTGGGCACCTCCCTGCCGGAGCTTGCGACGACGATCATGGCGGCGCTGCGCAGGCAGGCGGACGTGGCGCTGGGCAATGTCATCGGCTCGAACATCTTCAACCTGCTGGGCATCATCGGCGTGGCCTCGCTGGTCGGGCGGATCCCCGTCGACCGCGGATTCCTGACGTTCGATTTGTGGGTGATGCTGGCGGCATCGCTGGTGCTGATCCCCTTCGTGTTCTTCAAGGTCGATATCGGCCGCGTGTGGGGCGCGCTCTTGTCCGCGGCCTATGTGGGCTATGTCTTCGTCGTGTTGAGCTGAATGAGGAGGCGCGCGTGACACGTGCATTGGTGACGGGTGCGGGCAAGCGGCTGGGCCGCGCGATGGCGCTGGAACTGGCCAGTCGCGGACATGACGTGGCGGTCCATTACCACAGCTCTGAGGATGGCGCGAAATCCACCGTGGCCGAGATCCGCGCCATGGGCCGCAGCGCCGTGACGCTTCAGGCCGATCTGCTGAACGAGGGCGAGGTGGCGCCCCTCATCCCCGCCGCGGCCGCCGCTCTGGGCGGGCCGATCAGCGTCCTTGTCAATTCGGCCTCGATCTTCGACTATGACACGCTGAAGAGCGCGACGCGCAAGGGCTGGGACCGGCATTTCGAATCCAACCTGCGCGCGCCCTTCGTGCTGACGCAGGCGCTGGCCGCGCAGGTGCCTGATCCCGTCATGGATGACAATGACGAGCCGGTGGCGCAGGGCCTTGTCGTCAACATGATCGATCAGCGCGTGCGCAAGCTGACGCCGGAATTCATGACCTACACGCTGGCCAAGATGGGGCTCTGGGCGTTCACGCAGACCGCCGCGCAGGCGTTGGCGCCGCGCGTGCGCGTCAACGGCATCGGCCCTGGCCCGACCCTGCGCGCCAGCCGCCAGAGCGAGGAACATTTCGCCGCACAGCGCGCCGCGACGGTGCTGGGGCGGGGAGCGAACGTGGCCGACATCACCGGCGCGCTGGGCTATTTCCTGACCGCGCCCGCCGTCACGGGGCAGCTGATCTGCGTCGATGGCGGGCAGCATCTGGGCTGGCGCACGCCGGACGTGCAGGGCGTCGAATAGGCGCCGCCAGCGCCGCATGACGGCAAAGTTTTGCACCGCACCGGCCAAGGATATTATTCAGGTGCAAAATTGCCAATGCTTTCAATGTATTGCGGCGATGCTTAAATTTTTCACATTGATATCAGTTACTTGGAAATCTGCTCAAAAAATGCGCAAAGTCACGAAGCGGCAGGCAGGCAACGATAATTCCGCCATGACCCGAAGTTACCCGCAGACTTATCCACACAAATCGTGGAAAGCTTGGCCCTTGCCCCCGGCGGCGCAAGATTGCAGCCAGCGCGCAGAATCATATCTATAGACCCATGACAGACCAGACCGTGCCAACCGCCCCGGTGCCGACCGGCCACAGGGTGATCCAGTCCTACCTGCGCACGCTCGACGCGTCGCCCGGTGTTTACCGCATGCTCGATGCGCAGGCGCGGGTGCTTTACGTCGGCAAGGCGCGCAACCTCAAGGCGCGGGTCAGCAGCTATGCGCGACCCACCGGGCATACGGGGCGCATCATGCGGATGATCGAGGCGACGGCCTCGATGATGTTCCTGACGACCGCGACCGAGACCGAGGCGCTGCTGCTGGAGCAGAACCTCATCAAGCAGCTCAAGCCGAAATACAACGTGCTGCTGCGCGACGACAAAAGTTTCCCCAATATCCTCGTGACCAAGTCGCACGACTTCCCGATGATCAAGAAGCATCGCGGCGCCAAGCGCGAGAAGGGCGCCTATTACGGCCCCTTCGCAAGCGCCGGCGCGGTCAACCGGACGCTCGCGCAGCTTCAGCGCGTTTTCCAGTTGCGCAATTGCAGCGATTCGATGTTCGAGACGCGCACGCGCCCCTGCCTGCAATACCAGATCAAGCGCTGCACCGCGCCTTGCGTCGGCTATATCTCGAAAGCCGAGTATGCCGCGCAGGTCAGCGACGCGGAGCGGTATCTGAGCGGCAAATCCACCGAGATCCAGACCAAGCTGGCCGCGCAGATGGCCGCCGCCAGCGAGGCGATGGAGTTCGAGCGCGCCGCCGCCCTGCGCGACCGGATCAAGGCGATGACGCAGGTGCAAAGCGCGCAGGGCATCAACCCGCGCAGCGTGGACGAGGCGGACGTGATTGCGCTGCATCTGGAAAACGGGCAGGCCTGCGTGCAGGTCTTCTTCATCCGCGCGGGGCAGAACTGGGGCAACCGCGATTTCTATCCCCGCGTTGGTGCGGATGTCGAGGCGCCCGAAGTGCTGGAGGCCTTCATCGGCCAATTCTACGACACCAAGGAGCCGCCCCGCCAGCTGATCCTGTCCAGCGAAATCGAAAGCCCCGATCTGATGGCCGAGGCGCTCAGCGGCAAGCTGGGGCGCAAGGTGACGCTGACGGTGCCGAGGCGCGGCGAAAAGGCGGAACTGGTCGAGGCCGCCTTGCGGAACGCCCGCGAAAGCCTGGCGCGCAAGATGGCCGAAAGCGCGACGCAGGCGAAGCTGCTGAAGGGCGTCGCCGATGCCTTCGGGCTGGACGGCGCGCCGCAGCGGATCGAGGTCTATGACAACAGCCACATCCAGGGCGCCCATGCCGTCGGCGCGATGATCGTCGCCGGGCCCGAGGGAATGATGAAGAACCAGTATCGCAAGTTCAACATCCGCGGCGACGATCTGACCCCCGGCGATGATTTCGGCATGATGAAGGAGGTGCTGAAACGCCGATTCAAGCGCCTGCTGAAGGAGGATCCGGACCGCGCCAAGGGCACATGGCCGGGCCTTCTGCTGATCGACGGCGGCGCCGGGCAGGTCAGCGCCGTGCGCGGCATCATGGAGGAAATGGGCGTGGGCGACATCCCGATGGTGGGCGTTGCCAAGGGCATCGACCGCGATCTGGGCAAGGAGGAGTTCCACCGCACCGGCCAGCGCCCCATCGCGCTGCCGCGCAACGATCCGGTGCTCTACTTCATCCAGCGCCTGCGCGACGAGGCGCACCGCTTCGCCATCGGCACGCACCGCGCGAAACGCTCCAAGGCGGTCAGCGCGACGCCGCTCGACGATGTGCCCGGCGTCGGCGCCGCCCGCAAGCGCGCGCTTCTGGCGCATTTCGGCAGCGCCAAGGCGGTCAGCCGCGCAAACCTTGCCGATCTCAAGGCGGTGGAGGGTGTGTCCGAAGGGCTGGCGCAGAAGGTCTACGACTACTTTCACGAGAAGGGTTAGGCGCCGCGACGGCGGGGCTTTAACCCGCTTCCCAAGCGGGATAGACATGATGCCATGAGATGGACGCTCCCCAATATCCTGACTCTGGCCCGCCTTCTGGCGGCGCCCGGCGTTGCAATCATGTTTCTCTATTTCACGCGGCCCTACGCCTACTGGTTCGCGCTGATCCTTTTCGTCACGGCAGCCGTCACCGACTGGTTCGACGGCTATCTCGCCCGCTCCTGGCGGCAGGAAACCCGGCTGGGCGCGATGCTGGATCCCATCGCCGACAAGGCGATGGTCGTGATCGCGCTGATGGTCATCACCGGCTTTTCCGGCATGAACCCGTGGTTCCTTCTGCCCGCCACGGTCATCATGTTCCGCGAGGTGTTCGTGTCGGGCCTGCGCGAATTTCTGGGCGACACCGCCGGGCTGCTGAAGGTGACGAAGCTGGCCAAGTGGAAGACGACGCTTCAGATGGTCGCCATCGCCGTCCTTTTTGCCACCGGCGTTTTCGAAAGCAACCTTCTGGACCGCACGCGCGGCATGCATTCCTCGATGGTCGATGACATCATGGCGGGCCGTGTGGCCGACCGCGTCGGGCTGGTCTGGAATTACTACGCCGCGACGCTTACCTGGTGGACAGGTGTCGTGCTGCTGTGGCTGGCCGCCGCGCTGACGCTGCTCACCGGCTGGGATTACCTGGTCAAATCGCTGCCTTACCTGAAGGATGATCGCTGATGGACGTTCTTTATTTCGCATGGGTGCGCGAGCGGATCGGCCTGCCGCGCGAGAGGGTGGAAACGGACGCCGCCACGGTCGGCGATCTGGTGACGGAGCTGCGCGCGCGCGAGGCGCGTTATGACGCGGCCTTTGCCGATCTGACCGCGCTGCGCGTTGCCGTGGATCAGGAACTGGCCGATTTCGACGCGCCGCTCGACGGCGCGCGCGAGGTGGCCTTCTTTCCGCCGATGACCGGGGGCTGAGGCCCATGGATGGCCGCGTGGACATCCGCGTGCAGGAAGCCGCCTTCGATTTCGGCGCCGAGGCCAACGATTTCGCCGCACGGCAAAGCGGCATGGGCGCCGTCGTCACCTTCACCGGCATCGTGCGCGATCTGGACGGCACGCTCGACCATATGCAGATCGAGCATTACCCCGGAATGACCGAAAAGGCCCTGCGCGCCATTGCCGAGGACGCGCATGCGCGCTGGGATCTGGGCGGCAGCCTGATCATTCACCGGCACGGGCGGCTGGCGCCCGACGAGATGATCATGATGGTCGCCACCGCCGCGCGGCACCGCAAGGACGCGTTCGAGGCGGCGATGTTCCTGATGGATTTCCTCAAATCCCGCGCGCCTTTCTGGAAGAAGGAAGCGTCGGGCGACGCTACCGGCTGGGTCCCCGCGCGGGATGAGGATGAAGAGGCGCTGGAAGGCTGGAAATAGCGCCTCGGCGCTTCATTGCATCAACTCGGGCAGGTCGCCCGTCAGCCCCGCCGCCTCGCGCATCATCGCGCGGCGCAGGGGGCCGGTCGCGCTGATCGCCCCCATGCCGATATCGCGCACGGCGCGCAGGAGCGGATTGTCGTTGGAAAACAGGCGATTGCTGAGGTCCGTCGTCAATGCCAGCGTGGCCACATCGAAGCGCCGCCAACGCTGATACCGCTCCAGCACATCGGGCGCGGCCAGATCCTCGCCCCGGCGGTTTGCCTCGGTCAGCACCTGGGTCAGCGCGCCCACGTCCCGCAACCCGGCGTTGAGGCCTTGCCCGGCGATCGGGTGCATCCCATGCGCCGCATCGCCCACCAGCGCCAGCCGCGGCGCGACGAAGCTGTCCGCCAGGCTCAGCCCCAGCGGGTAGGTATAGCGTTTGCCGGTCAGGGTGATCTCGCCCAGAAAATCGCCGAAGCGCGGGCGCAGCACCTGCATGAAATCGGCGTCGTCCAGTGCGGCAAAGGCGGCGGCCGTCTTGTCCCGCTCGCTCCAGACGATCGAGGACACGTTACCGGGCAGCGGCAGGATCGCCAGCGGCCCCGGCGGCATGAAGAACTGATGCGCGATCCCGTGATGCGGTTTTTCATGCTTCAGCGCGCAGACCAGCGCCGTCTGGCCATAGCCCCAGCCGGTGCGCGTGATCCCCGCCCGCGCCGCGGTGCCCGAGGCGCGCCCGTCCGCGCCGACGATCAGCCGCGCGCGCAGGGTCTTGCCCGAGGCCAGCGTCAACGTGGCACCGCCCGCCTCGACGGTTTGCGCGGTCACGGCATCGCCCGAGATCTGCGTGATGCCGTCGGTCGCCTTCATCGCGGCCAGCAGGGCAGGGCGCAGCATGCGGTCCTCGCACATATGGCCCATCGGGCCCTCTTCCAGCTCGGCGTGGTCGAAATGGAGGTGAAAGGGCGACAGTGGTCCGGCGCCGGCGCGCCCGTCGCTGGCCTTGATCTCCAGTATCGGCTGGGTGCGGTCCTTGAGCCCGTCCCAGACGCCGATGGCGCGCAGAAGCCGCACCGAGGCCAGCGCCAGCGCATAGGCGCGCCCGTCGAAGGCGGCGTTCCTGCGCTGCTTGTCGGGCAGGGCGTCGATGATCGTCACGCTCAGCCCCGACTGCGCCAGGGCCAGCGCGAGGGCCGGGCCGTTCAGGCCGCCGCCGACGATCGCGATATCGCTGTCATGTTTCATGCCGCTCAATATGGCGGGGAATGCGGGATTGTCCATGCGCGACCGCGCCGCTAGGGTCTGCGCGAAATCGTTGGATCGGTGAGGGCAGGCAATGCGGGACTGGCTGAAAATGGGCGTGGCGGATCTGGGCCGCGGCATCGGCGCGGGCGAAATCGACCCGGTCGCTTTGACCGAGGCGTATCTGGACGCCATCGACGCGCATCCCGCCGCGCCGCGCATCTATTCCGCGGTGACCCACGGCCGCGCCCGGCGCGAGGCCGCCGCCGCCGCCGCCCGCGCCAGTGCGGACCAGCGGCGCGGTCTGCTCGACGGGGTGCCGGTCAGCTGGAAGGACGTCTTCGACAGCGCGGGCACGCCGACCGAGGCGGGCACGCGGCTGCTGAAAGGCCGAGTGCCGGACCGCGATGCCGAGGTGCTGCGCCGCGGCACCGCCGCCGGGATGGTCTGCCTTGGCAAGACGCATCTGAGCGAGCTGGCATTTTCCGGCCTCGGCCTCAACCCGATGACGGCGACGCCGCCCTGCATCAACAATTCGGACGCGGTGGCGGGCGGCTCGTCCAGCGGGGCGGCGGCGAGCATCGCGCATGACCTGGCCCCCGGCGCCATCGGCACCGACACGGGCGGATCGGTCCGCGTGCCGGCCGCATGGAACGATCTGGTCGGGCTGAAGACGACGGCGGGGCGGGTGCCCGCGACCGGCACGGTTCCCTTGGCCGCCCGGTTCGACACGGTCGGCCCGCTGGCGCGCAGCGTCGAGGATGCCGCGCTGCTGCTGGCCGTGCTGGAGGCGCGCCGCGCGCCCGATCTGCGCGGCGCATCCTTGCGCGGCATGCGCTTTGCGGCGCTGCAAAGCACGGTGCTGGCGGATCTGCGCGACGCGCCCGCCCGCGCTTACGCCAGCGCCTGCGACCGGCTGGAGGCGGCGGGCGCACGTATCGTGCCCCTCACCGCGCCCGAGGTGGACGAGGCGATGGAGCTGTCGCCGGTCCTCTTCTCCGGCGAGGCCTACGGCACATGGGGGAAGATGATCGAGGCGGACCCCGACGCGATGTTCGGCCCCATCCGCGACCGGTTCCGCGGGGGCAAGGCGTTCACCGCGCCTGACTTCGTCGCCGCCTGGCAGACGCTCGACGCCTGCCGAGCGGCCTGGGCGGCGCGCGTTGCGGGCTTCGACGCGGTGCTGATGCCGACGGCGCCCAACCTGCCGCCCGACGCGCAGCGGCTGCTGGAGGATGGCGATTACTACGTGACGGAAAACCTGCTGACGCTGCGTAACACCCGTGTCGGCAACCTCATGGGCCTTGCCGCCATTACCCTGCCGACCGGCGTGCCAAGCTGCGGCATCATGTTCTGCGGCCGCCCGAGGGGCGAGGACAGGCTTTTGCGCATCGCCAGCGCGGCGGAGGCGGCGCTGGGGTAAGCCGTTGAAATCGGAGCCGAACCCCGACAGAAGCCGGTTTTGCCAAAAATGCCACATCGATCCGGTGCCGGGATGGTTTTGCTGGACGCATCGGCGGGCACCGGGTAGTTTTGCAGCATACGGGGCGATGACGATCCCGACCTGAGGCAGTATTTCGATGGCACCCGAGCGGTTCCCGACCCTAGCGGCGTCTGTTGCGGCGTGCCGTTGCGGCACGTGCCGCGCGTTGCGTCGGCGTTTGGCCGTCGAAATCCGCGGTCCTCGGCGGCACGGATCGATCGGACTGTCAGGACCATGGCGGGCGGGCGCGCCGCGCCGCCGGTGGGCACGGTAAGGACGAGGGAAGTCAATGGCATATCAGACACGCGGGCGCGAGCCTCTGCTGGACAGCAACATGGCGCAGGCGATCGAGAAGCGCGGCAAGGAACTGCTGGGGCTCGGACTGCTTGCCGCGTCGATCCTGACCGCGATGATGCTTGCCTCCTACAGCGCCGATGATCCCAGCTGGCTGTCGGCTGTCGACACGCCGGTGCAGAACTGGCTGGGCCAGACCGGCGCGACCGTTGCGGCGACACTCTTCATGGTCGTGGGCTGGGGCGGCTGGGGGATCGCCCTTGTGCTGGGTGCGTGGGGGCTGCGCTTCGTGCTGCACAAGGGACAGGAGCGGGCGATGGCGCGGGTCATCTTCGCGCCGATCTGGGTCGCCGTGCTGTCGCTTCATGCCGCGTCGCTGACGCCGGGGGCGGAGTGGTATGCCAGCCACAGTTTCGGGCTGGGCGGGATTTTCGGCGATACGGTTCTGGGCGCCATCCTGGGCGTGCTGCCGATCGGGGCCACGACGGGGCTGAAGCTGCTGTCGCTGGTGCTGGGCCTCATCATGCTGGTGCTGGGCGCGTTCGTCACCGGGTTCGAGCGGGCCGAGGTCGCACGCGGCCTCAGGCTTGCGCTTCTGGGCGTCGTCATGGCCTATTCCGCGCTCGTCGCATTGGCCGCGCGGGGCGTATCCGGCGCGGCCGGGGCCGCGCGCGCCGCGCAGGCCGGCCATGCCGGGCGGCGCGGCGAGCCCTCCGTTGCCCAGTCCGAGACCGAGCAGCCGCGCCTCAGCCGCGGCGCCCATGCCAAGGTGTATGACGAGGCGTCGGCGCCCGTGCTGCACGCCCCGCCGCGCATGTCCGAAAAACCGTCGGGCGGATTGCTGGCCCGGATGCCGTCGCTGATGCGCCGGCCCGAACCGCTGCCCGAGTCGGAACTGGTCGAGCCGCAGGCAACAGCCGCCGACTGTCCGATGCCGGGCGAGGACCGCATCAAGGCCAAGATCGCCGACATCATCAAGGCTCGCGTGCGCCAGGCGCCGGCGGCGATCCTGTCGCAACCGGCATCCGGTGCCCTGCGCGCAAACCGGCGCGGGCCGATGCCATTGGTTCTGGACACGGCGCGCCCGGCCACGCGCCTGCCGGACGAGCCGCCGCTGACGGCCGCGCCCGCCGCAGCCTTGCCGCCCGAGCCGCCGCTGAGCGCGCCGCGCACCGCCGCGCCGCATGTCCGGCCGGGCGACGCGCAGGACATGGACGATGCCGATCCCTGGGAGGACGAGGCTCTGGTCCTCGACGACAGCGCCCCGCTGCCGCCGCAGCCGGCGGCGCGCCCGGCGCCGATGCCCGAGGCCAGAAAGGTCGTGCAGCACACCCCGCGCAAGGCACCCGCCCCCTCGGCGCGCGCCGCCGCCGAAGCGCAGCCCGCGCTGCAATTCGGCGAGGGCGAGGGCAGCACCTATGAGCTGCCCCCGCTCAGCCTGCTGTCGAGCCCGGACAACATCACGCGCCACCACCTGAGCGACGAGGCGCTGGAGGAAAACGCCCGCATGCTCGAGGCCGTGCTGGACGATTACGGCGTCAAGGGCGAGATCGTATCGGTTCGCCCCGGCCCCGTCGTCACCATGTACGAGCTGGAGCCGGCGCCGGGTCTCAAGGCGTCCCGCGTCATCGGGCTGGCGGACGATATCGCGCGCTCGATGTCGGCCCTCTCGGCGCGGGTCAGCACCGTGCCCGGCCGCAGTGTCATCGGGATCGAGCTGCCCAACGACAACCGCGAGATGGTGAGCCTGCGCGAGATCCTGTCGACCCGCGATTTCGGCGACGGCAACCACAAGCTGCCGCTGGCGCTGGGCAAGGATATCGGCGGCGATCCCATGGTCGCGAACCTGGCCAAGATGCCTCACCTTCTGATCGCCGGCACCACCGGGTCGGGCAAATCCGTGGCGATCAACACGATGATCCTGTCGCTGCTCTACAAGCTGACGCCGGACGATTGCCGGATGATCATGATCGACCCCAAGATGCTGGAACTCAGCGTCTATGACGGCATTCCGCATCTGCTCAGCCCCGTCGTCACGGACCCCAAGAAGGCCGTGGTTGCGCTGAAATGGACCGTGGCCGAAATGGAAGAGCGCTATCGCAAGATGTCCAAGATGGGCGTGCGCAACATCGACGGTTACAACTCGCGCGTGGCGGACGCGCTGAGCCGGAACGAGATGTTCAGCCGCACCGTGCAGACCGGTTTCGACGACGAGACCGGCGAGCCGGTGTTCGAGACCGAGAAGTTCGCGCCTGAAAAGATGCCCTATATCGTCGTCATCGTCGACGAGATGGCCGATCTGATGATGGTCGCCGGGAAAGAGATCGAGGCATGCATCCAGCGCCTCGCGCAGATGGCGCGGGCGTCGGGCATCCATATCATCATGGCGACGCAGCGCCCCTCGGTCGATGTCATCACCGGCACGATCAAGGCGAACTTCCCCACGCGGATCAGCTTTCAGGTAACGTCCAAGATCGACAGCCGCACCATCCTGGGCGAGATGGGGGCCGAACAGCTGCTGGGCATGGGCGACATGCTCTACATGGCCGGCGGGGCCAAGATCACCCGCTGCCACGGCCCCTTCGTCAGCGATCAGGAGGTCGAGGAGGTGGTGAACAGCCTCAAGGCCTATGGCCCGCCCGAATATGTCGGCAGCGTGCTGGAAGGTCCGGACGACGACAAGGCCGGCAGCATCGACGCGGTGCTGGGCCTGTCCACCGGCGGCAACACCGACGGGGAGGATGCGCTTTACGATCAGGCGGTGCAGATCGCCATCACCGATCGCAAATGTTCGACCTCGTACATCCAGCGCAAGCTGGCCATCGGCTATAACAAGGCGGCGCGGCTGGTCGAGCAGATGGAGGATCAGGGCATTGTCTCGGCGGCCAACCACGTGGGCAAGCGCGAAATTCTGGTGCCAGAACAGTAGGCGGACCCACGGGAGCCGCCGGCGCACCGCGCCGGTGCCTTGCCGGCCCATCGCCGGAACCCTGCCCGTGCCCGCGCCGTTGATCCGTCATCGGGCGGAGGGCGAGATGGCGAAGGACACGCAGACGACCGCAGTCGAGGACATGCTCGACAGCCTACGCGAGGTCGCGCAGCAGGACGGCAAGAGCCAGGTTTCGGTCGGGGACGTGACCGAGGCGATCGGCAATCGCGGATTCGGCCCGCTTATCTTCGTGCCCGCCCTCATCGAGGAGACGCCCATCGGCGCCATTCCGGGCGTGCCCACGCTTCTGGCGCTTGTCATCGCGCTTTTCGCCGTGCAGCTCGTCATGGGACGCCATCATGTGTGGCTGCCGGGTTTTCTGAAAAACCGATCCGTCAAATCCGAGCGCGTGTGCAAGGCGGCCGAGTTGCTCCGTGGCATCGGCGGCTGGCTCGACCGGCATTTCGGCGAACGGCTGGACCACTTTGCCGGGCCGCGCGCCGCGCGTATCGCGGGCGTCGTCATCCTTGCCCTCTGCCTGACGGTCCCGCCGCTGGAGCTGATCCCGTGGGGCAGTTCGGCGCCGATGCTGTCGATCGCGTTTCTGGCTCTGGCCATGACCGTGCGCGACGGGCTGCTGATGCTGCTGGGCTTCGCCGGTGCGGCGGTGGCTGCGGGCGCGGTGGTCTGGTTCCTGGCGGGTAGCGGCGGGGGCGGGTGACGCGGTTGTTATCGCATATCAGCGGGAATTCTGCGACAACGGGTGTCAAACACCCAACTGACAAGGTGCATCAGATGAGACTTTTTCGACTTGCCGCCGCAACCCTGGCGCTGACACTCGGCCTGAGCCTGCCCGCGGCGGCGCAGAAGCTGTCGCTTGCCGAAATCTCCCGCTATCTCAACAGCTTTCAGACGGCGACGGGGGCGTTCACGCAGGTCAACGACGACGGCACGATCAGCCAGGGGCGCATCCTGATCAAGCGGCCGGGGCGCGTGCGGTTCGAATACCAGCCGCCCGAGCAGATGCTGGTCGTCTCGAACGGCGATACGGTCGGCATCATCGACGGCAAGTCGAATGACGGGCCGCAAGGCTATCCGCTGAACCGCACGCCGCTGTCGATCATCCTGGCGCGCAGGGTGGACCTGACGCGCGCGCGGATGGTCACCGGCCATTCCAGCGACGGCAAGACGACGACGGTGCGCGCGCAGGATCCCGAGCATCCCGAATACGGCAATATCGATCTGGTCTTTACGTCCAATCCCACACAGCTGCGCCAATGGGTCATCAACGACAGCGGCGGCAACCGGACGACGGTGATCCTGGGCGATCTGACAACGGGGGTTCAGATCGGCAACGACAAATTCGTCATTCCCGGCATCGGCACCGGCACCCGGCCGCAGAGGTAAGCCGCAGCGCCCCTTTTCGGGGGCGTCCGCCGGGGCCTGCCCCTGCCGATGTCAGCCGCGCCCGCAGGCGCGCAACTGGGCCTGGTAGGTAGCGGCGCGCGCTTCGACCGTGCCGGCCACCCGGACCAGCCACGCCTTGTCGTTATAGCTGCCGCGGCGATACCCGTTCCGGCCCTCGTGATAGGCCAGGTAGTGGTTGCGCGCGTCATACATCGGAATGCCCAGCTCGTCGCGCGACTTGGCCATGTACCAGCCCATGAAATCTGTGGCGTCGTGGATGTTGTCACGCCGTGCGCGGCGCGATCCGGCCTGGGCCACGTATTCGTCCCACGTGCCGTCCAGCGCCTGGCTATACCCGAAGGCCGAGCTTTGCCGCCCCATCGGAATGATGCCCAGCGTATAGCGGAAGGGCGTGCGCGCGTCCGAGACGAACTTGCTCTCCTGGTAGATGGTCGCCATCTGGACATGCGTGGGAACGCCCCAGCGCCGCTCGGCGGCGCGGAAGGCGCGAAGATATTGCGGACGCTCTTTCAGTATGGCGCAGGCGTTTTCCATCTCTCTTGGAGATTCGCCATAGCCGCCGCCGCGCCCGCAGGCCGCGACCAGCAACATCAAAAGGACCGCGCGAAGCTGTCTGCTCATTACTGCCTCTGCTCTCGTTCGTCGGGGCAGTCTGCGCTGCCTCCGTTTCGGTTATGCGTGCAGCTTAGCCAATTTTCGCGATTTGGGAAATCACGAATTCAGCGCGGGCGGCGATGTGGCGGGAACGCACCGGCCGGGGCGCCTGTCCGCGAGCGGGCATTCGAGTATTTTCAGGGAAGATGAAAGGGCGGCCGCGCTGGACCCGTGCGCGGGGGCGCGGTAAGGCGGGACCATGCAGAGCGATTACGCGCCCCCCAATCTTCCGCTGTCGGTGATCCATGAGGATCACGAGCTGGTCGCCGTGGAGAAGCCCGCGGGCCTGCTGTCGGTGCCGGGAAAGGGCGCGCATCTGGCCGATTGCCTGCTGGGCCGCGTGCAGGCGGCTTTCCCGACCGCGCTGCTGGTGCATCGGCTGGATCGGGATACGTCGGGCGTGATGGTATTCGCGCTCAGCCCTCATGCGCAGCGGTTCCTGTCGAAGCAGTTCGAGGAGCGACGCGCGCGCAAGACTTACGTCGCCCGCGTGGCGGGGCGGCTGGAGCCGAAGACGGGCGCCGTCGATCTGCCGCTGATCGTGGACTGGCCGAACCGGCCGCGGCAGATGGTCTGCTTTGATACCGGCAGGCCGGCGCTGACGGAGTATCGCGTGCTGAAGGCGAACGGCGACGAGAGCCGCGTACGCCTGTGGCCGCGCACGGGGCGCACGCATCAGCTGCGCGTGCATATGCTGGCGCTGGGGCATCCCATTCTGGGCGACCCGCTTTATGCGCCGGATGACGCGTTCGCGCGGATGATGCTGCATGCCGAGGAGCTGCGCGTGAATCATCCCGAAAGCGGGCGGGGCCTGTCGCTTCGCGCCAAGGCGCCGTTCTAGGGCTTCAGCACGCGGTCCGTCAGGTTCAGGCGTGCGGCGACGATGGGTTTCAGCGTCTCGGCCAGTGCCGCATCGCGCTCTTGCAGCAGGGCCAGCTCGTCCAGCCGGTTGGCGGCGACGAGGTGCAGCGCATCCATGCGCGGCGTGCCGTCCGCGTGGCGGGGCAGGCGGGGGACGGGCTGGATCATCTCGGGGCGCGGCGGCGGGGCGAGGGCGGCGAGGGCGCCGGCATCCAGCGCGGTTTCGACGAAGGCATAGAGGCCGACGCCCTTGGCCGGCAGCGCATAGGTGCTGAGCGCCACGCCCGTCACCTGCGGGTGTGCCATGAGGGCGGCGGTCAGGGCGGGGCCGTCCCGGTCGATCCGGTCCTCGGTGCCTTCGCCGTCGGACCAGTTCATCAGGCGGCGGGTGGTGAAATTGTAGGCGCGCTTGCCGGTGTTCATCCAGACCTGCGCGGGCAGGGATTTCTGCGCCAGCATCCGGCGTTCGGACGCGGTCAGAAGATCGGGCGCATAGGCACGTTTCTGTTTCAGAAGGTGGCGCAGATCCTCGCGCGCCATGACGCGAAAGAGGCGCCCGCGCCGCCGGTGCACGGTGGCGAGCTGAAAGTCGATGACGGCGGCGCGGCCCCCCGGTGTCATCAGCCAGTTCTGCGGCTTGGCGATGTCGTTATGCGTGACCCCGGCGCGCCGCATGTCGCGCAAAAGGCGCCGCGCGTCGCGATACCATGCCGGATCGCTCGGGCGCGCCAGTTGCAGCGGCGTGCCCTGGGTCCAGCTGCGCAGAAGGCCGGTCCTGTCGACGCGCACGAGGGTCGGGCAGCCTTCGATCCCGGCGACGGCGCGCAGCGCGCGGATTTCCTTGCGCGCCAGCGCCCATGCCAGCGGCCGGGCGTAGAGGGGAACGGTGTCGAGCTTGCGCAGCACTACCGGGAAATCCGGCACGCCCTCCAGATGGCCCGACACGGTTTCGGAGAAGATGTCGCGCTTGTGCACGGTTTCCGGCACGAAGGCGGCGGTGGTGATGGCGTCGGGCAGGCTCATGCGGCCTGTCCTACTGCGTTTCGCGCCGCTGGGCCAGAGCCGCCGCATGATACGAAAACGGGCCGGATTGCTCCGGCCCGCTGAGGGATCGCGCTTGTGGAGAGCTCAGGCCGCGGGGTCGTAGCCCGAGACGGACTTCACCTCGATGAAGTCCTCGATGCCCCAGGGCCCGCCTTCGCGCCCGTTGCCGGACTGCTTCATCCCGCCGAAGGGCGCGTTCATGCCGCGGCTCTGGCCGTTGACCTCGACCATGCCGGCGCGCAGGGCGCGGCTGACGCGGGCGGCGCGGGCCGGATCCTGTGTCTGGACATAATCGGTGAGGCCGTAGGGCGTATTGTTGGCGATGCTGATGCCTTCCTCCTCGTCGTCGAAGGGGATGATCGACAGCACGGGGCCAAAGATTTCCTCGCGCGCGACTATCATGTTGTTGTTCACATCCGCAAAGACCGTCGGCTTGACGTAAAAGCCCCGGTTCAGCCCGTCGGGGCGCCCGACGCCGCCCGCGACCAGACGCGCGCCCTCGTCGATGCCCTTCTGGATCAGGTCCTGGATCTTGTTGAACTGCACCTCGTTGACGACGGGGCCGATGTGATCGCCCTCCTCGCTGGCGGGGCCGACCTTGATCGAATTGGCGACATTCGCCGCCTTCTCGACCGCCTGATCGTAGATCTCGCGCTGCACGATCATCCGGGTGGGCGCGTTGCAGGACTGGCCCGAGTTGTTCATGCAGTGCAGCACGCCGCGCTCGACCGCCGCGTCGTCGGCATCGGCGAAGACGAGGTTGGCACCCTTGCCGCCAAGTTCCAGGCTGACGCGCTTGAGCGTGTCGGCGGCGGCTTTCGAGATCAGCTTGCCCGCGCGGGACGAGCCGGTGAAGCTGACCATGTCGACATCGGGATGTTCGGTCAGCTGCGTGCCGACGCCGGGGCCATCGCCGTTGACCAGGTTGAAGACGCCCGGCGGGAAGCCGGCCTCGTCCATCATCTCGGCGAAGAGCATCGCCGACAGGGGCGATTCCTCGGACGGTTTCAGCACCATGGTGCAGCCCGCGACGGCGGCGGCGATCACCTTGAGCGTGATCTGGTTCATCGGCCAGTTCCACGGCGTGATCAGCGCGGCGACGCCGATCGGCTCGTTGCGGATATAGCTGCCGGGGGTCTGCGGATCGTGCGGATGCTCGAACTGGAACTCCTTGGCGGCTTCCAGGAAGGCGGCGATATGGCCCGATCCGGCGGCGGCCTGCTGCTCGCGCGCGAGGTCGATTGGCGCGCCCATTTCCAGGCTGATCGCCTTCGCCATCTCCTCGGCGCGCGAATCGTAGACCTGTTGCAGCTTCTCGACCAGCGCGATCCGTTCGGACGGGGGTGTGTTCATCCACGCGGGAAAGGCGGCCTTGGCGGCGGCGACGGCGGCGTCGGTGTCGGCCTGGCTTCCCAGGCTGATGACGGCGCAAGGCTCTTCGGTCGAGGGGTCGATGACGTGGTGATCCTGCTGCTTCGCGGGATCGGTCCACTTGCCATTGATGTAGAACTGACGCTTCTCGATCATGTCGTATCTCCCTTGGTGGTGTGGCGTGTCGCGGATGCGGCCTTGGCGGCGCGAGGCATTCGCGCATCGACCCAAGACATAATCCCCGCGCCCCGCGCCTGCAAGCCGGGGCGCCGGAAGGGCGGGGCCACGACGGGGGGTGCAAATTGCCGCGCCGTCTCCTATCTTGCGGCGAGAGGACCCGTTCACACACAGGAAAGGACTGCGGACATGGCACTGCGCATCAACGATACCGTTCCCGATTTCACCGCCGACACGGATCGCGGCGAAATCAGCTTTCACGATTTCATCGGCGACAACTGGACGATCCTCTTCTCGCATCCCAAGGATTATACCCCCGTCTGCACCACCGAATTCGGCGCTGTCGCGCAGCTGGCCGAAGAATGGAAGAAGCGCGGCACGAAGGTGATCGGCATTTCGGTCGACGGCGTCGAGGAGCACAAGGGCTGGAAGAGCGACATCGAGAAGGTCGCAGGCACCAAGGCGGATTTTCCCATCATCGCCGACGAGGATCTGAAGGTGTCGAAGGCTTTCGACATGCTGCCCGCCGAAGCCTATCTGCCGGACGGGCGCACGCCCAACGACAGCGCCACGGTGCGCGCGGTGTTCATCATCGGCCCCGACAAGAAGCTGAAGCTGTCGATGACCTACCCGATGAACGTGGGCCGCAACTTTGCCGAGGTGCTGCGCGCGCTGGACGGGCTGCAGACGGCCGCGAACCACACCGTCGCAACCCCCGCGGACTGGCAGGTCGGCGAGGACGTGGTCATTCCCACCTCGGTCAGCGACGAGGACGCGAAGAAGAAGTTTGGCGAATTCGAAACCGTGCTGCCCTATCTGCGCATGACCAAGCTGAAAGGCTGACGGCGCTTCTACATCGTCGTCTGCAAGGGCCCCGCCAAATGGTCGGGGCCCTTGTCATTTCACCGAGCGGCGGTCGCGCGGGCGCTATCAAGATCAAGGTGGCCTGGGCCGGCATGTGCGGAAGCGCTTGTATTCAAAGATGATTTTCCAGAAACCCAGCATCGCGCCGGGGTCTTTGCGTTCACGCCTCCCTGCGCCCGCGCTTGCGCGGAGGGCCGCGCAGCACGGCGAAAATCGGCGACATCCCGCCCAGCCGGGGCCGAAACCCTTGCCAGCACCGGCCGTTGCGGGCCAGAAAACGCCCAGAGATTCCTCTGGAGACCCCACGGATGATGATCCTTCGTGCCGTTCTAGCCGCCTCGCTTCTTCTGACAGCCGCCTGCGCGGGCGCCCCTCCCAAGGCGGAAGCAACCGTCTCCAGCATGTCGACGATGCAGCTTCACCCGGGCGAGACCCCCGGGATCCGCAAGCTGGTGAACAAATACGCCGATCATTATCAGGTGCCCCGCCCGCTGGTGCACAAGGTCATCCAGCGCGAGAGCGACTACCGCGCCGGCGCTCGCAACGGACCCTATTACGGTATGATGCAGATCCTTCCGGCCACGGCCCGCGGCATGGGATTCGCCGGACGCGACACCGATCTGCTGGACGCCGAGACGAATTTGCATTTCGCCGTCAAGTATCTGCGCGGGGCGTGGATGGTGGCGGATGGCGACATGGACGAGGCGGTGATGTGGTATGCCAAGGGGTATTACTACGAGGCGCGCAACCGCTGCCTGCTGGTGGAAACCGGGCTGCGCGACAGCGAGACCGGCCGGAACTGCCGCTGATACGCGCCATTTGAGCGAAATCCGAAGCACTTGGCATTTGAGCAGGCAGCGTCGTTGCGGTAGCTTCAAGTCATCGGGCCAGGACGGCCGGAACCTTATCCAGATACACGTGTGGTGCTGAGGGAGCACGTGGGGTGGCGGAGGGTTTCGGCGTGGGCCGGAACCCTCCGTTCGTGTATCCGCCTGCCGCTGTCGTCCAGACGTGCGAAAGGCTCCGCGCTGCGGAGCCTTTGCAGGGCCTGAACGGCCCGGATCCGGGTCCGGATTGGGTTTTACTGGCTTTTTGCCTTCAGTTCCCGCGTGCATTTGCGCACTTCGTAAACCGCGTTGCTGGCGCCGCGCATGTCGACGACGTAGCTTTCAGGCGTTTCGGGGAAGGCCACCAGCTCCTTGGCCTTCTCGACATCGGTCACGAATTGCGGGTTGTTGACCAGGATGTAGCCGCCCGTGTAGCCGTCCTCGACGCTGGCATCGACGCCGCGCGCCTCGCCCACGTAAAGGTTGTCGTTGACCAGAACCGCGATTTCCTGACGGTCGGCGACCTTACCGGCGAGGTTCGAGAACAGGCCTAGATACCCGGCCTGCTCGTCCCTGGTCAGGCCGAACTGCACGATGGCGCCGGATTCGCTTTTGTAGGAGGCAAAGCAAGAATTGCGCGTCGCGTTCTGGCGGATGTTCCACGCGCCGGCGCTGCGGTAGTCCGAAATCTCGTCGCCGCGGAGCGGCAGCACGTCCTCCGGCTGGGCCGTCAGCGGTGCGGCGGCGGCGATGGCGATGGCCGTGGCGGCAAAGGCAAATCTGGTCATTGTGGTCACTCCCGTGAAGTTGACGAAAACAAACGCGCCGCGTTGGCGACGCGCGGGGCAGCTTGCCCCTTCGGTCGATCAACTTGCGGGGGGTGAAACGGTTCCCGGCGCGGATCGGGTGTCGTCGACTCCGCCCATGGCGCGGATGATGCGCCACGCTTCGGGCGCGACGGGCTGGACCGACAGGCGCGGCTGGCGCACCAGCGCCATGTCGGCAAGGCGCGGGTCGGCCTTGATCGCGTCCAGCGTCACCGGCCTTGCCAGCGGCCGCACCGCGCGGATGTCGACGCATTCCCAGCGCGGATCGTCCGTGGTGCTGTCGGGATGCGCCTCGGCGCTGACCTCGATGATGCCGACCACCGCCTTTTCGCGTTGGCTGTGGTAGAAGAACCCCAGATCGCCCAGGGCCATCTCGCGCATGACGTTGCGGGCCTGGTAGCTGCGCACGCCGTCCCATTCCTCGCCCGCGTGGCCGCGCGCGACCTGATCGTCCCAGCTCCAGTCGGACGGCTCGGATTTGAACAGCCAGTAGCGCACGGCCTCAGATCACCTTGTTCCACTGGATCATCTCGACCGTCTCGAAGAGATCGGCCTTGTAATAGGGATCGTTCGCGGCCCAGCCCTCGGCGGCGGCCATGTCCGCCACCTCCAGCACCACGAGCGAGCCGCACATCTGGCCGTCATCGTCCAGCAGCGGCCCCGCCTGCGTGACGACGCCCGAATTCTTGAGGTAGGCGACATGGGCATCGCGGTTGTCGAGGCGGGTTTGCAGCGCGCCGGGGTGGTCCCGGCCGATGAGGGCGATCAGCATGGCGGCTCCTGTAGGTTGATTGCGCCGCATCCTACTGCGCCGCGCGCGCCGGCGCAATTTATGCCTTGGCGCCCTTTCGTCCCGATCCCAGCATCGCGGGGCTGGCGGCATCGAGCGGCCAGCGCGGCCGCGCGGCCAGCGTCATGTCGTCGCGCCGGCCCAGCCGGTAAAGCTCGGCCCCAGCATAGGCGATCATCGCCGCGTTGTCGGTGCAAAGCGCGAGGGGCGGCGCGAGGAACTGCGCGCCAGCGTCCCCGGCCACCTGCATCAGCGCGGTGCGGATGGCCTGGTTGGCCGCAACGCCGCCCGCAACCGCCAGCAGCCGCAGATCGGGATTGGCCTTCAGCGCGCGGCGCGTTTTTTCGGCCAGAACGTCGCGCACGGCCGCCTGGAACCCGGCGCAAAGATCGGCGCGGTCCTGCACCGTGAGCCCGCCCCGATCGGCCATCACCGCATCGCGTGTGCGCAGAAGGGCCGTCTTGAGCCCCGAAAAGGACATGTCGCAGCCCGCCCGGTCCATCAGCGGGCGTGGGAAGGCAAACCGCGCGGCATCGCCCTCAGCCGCCTCGGCCTCGACCGCCGGACCGCCGGGCTGGGGAAGGCCCAGAAGGCGCGCGGTCTTGTCGAAAGCCTCGCCCGGCGCGTCGTCGATGGTGCCGCCCAGCCTCGTGAAATCCTCCGGGCCGCCGACGCGCAGGAACTGGCAATGCCCGCCCGACACCAGCAGCATGAGGTAGGGATAGGCCGCGCCGTCCGTCAGCCTCGGGGTCAGCGCGTGCCCCGCCAGGTGGTTCACCCCGATCAGCGGCAGGCCCGCGCCCGCCGCCAGCCCCTTGGCGCACATGACGCCCGACATGACACCGCCGATCAGGCCCGGCCCCGCCGTCACCGCGATGGCGTCCATGTCGCGCAAGGCAAGACCGCTGGCGCGCAGCACCTCGGCCACGCACAGGTCCAGCTTTTCCGCATGGGCGCGGGCCGCGATCTCGGGCACGACGCCGCCGAAACTGGCATGAAGCTGCGCCTGCCCCTGCACCGTCTGGGCCAGTATCCGCGCCGGGGCGGCCTCGCCCACGCGCACGATGGCGGCGGCCGTGTCGTCACAGCTGCTTTCCAGTCCGAGGATGGTGAGGGTCTCGCTCATGGGTTCGCCTGCGTCGCGCCCGTTGCGCCGGTGCGTCCGGCCAACTATCACTTGGCGCGCGATCCCACAACAGCGGAGCGGCCCTTGCCCCCCACCATCCTCATCACCCGGCCCGAGCCCGGCGCGGGCCATTTCATCGCCGCGCTGAAGGGCGTGCCGGGGGGCGATCTGCCGGTCATCGTCTCGCCCGTTCTGGCGATCGAACCGCAGGGCGCGCTGCCCGATCTGGATGGCGTGCGGTGGCTGATCTTCACCTCGCAGCACGGCGTGTTCCGCTATGCGGAGCTGACCGCGCGGCGCGACATTCCGGCCTATGCGGTGGGCGACGCCACCGCGCGCGCCGCCGAGGCCGAGGGGATGCGCGCCATATCCTGCGCGGGCGACGCGCGCGATCTGCTGGCGCGGATCAGGGGCGATGGCGCGCGTGGGCCCATGCTGCACCTGCGCGGCGCCCATGCGGCGGCGGATGTGGCGGGCGCGCTGCGCGGCGCGGGCATCGAGGCGGCGGAGGCGGTCATCTACGCGCAGCGCACGCTGCCCCTGAGCGAGGCGGCGCGCGCCTGCCTTGCCGGGACCGCGCCAGTTATCGCGCCGGTCTTTTCGCCGCGCAGTGCCGCGCAACTGCTGAAGGATGGCGCGCCGCGCGCCCCGCTGGTGATCGTCGCCATCAGCCCGGCGGCGGCGGACCGCGTGCCTCAGGGTGCGGCCGCGTCGGTTATCGTCGCGGATCGCCCCGACGCGGCCGGAATGCTCCGCGCCTGGCCCCGCGCGCTGGCCGAGGCCTATCGCCTTGAGGGAACAAACGGCGCGCAGTAAGGTTGAAAGGTTCACAAGAACGCGAGATTCGGAAGGGACGGCTGACGTGGCGGACAAAAAGGAACCTTCGGGACAAAAGGGCAACGCAGGCGCGCGCGGCAAGTCACGTACGGCGGCAAAGGAAAATGCCGGATCGAAGAGCGTTTCCGCGAAAACCCCCAAGGCGCAGAGCGGCAAGGACGCGGCGGGAAAACCCGCTGGCGCGGCATCCGACCCGTTGACACCGGCCGCAGTCACGTCCGGCCCCGCTGGGACGAAGAACGCTAGCGATACTGCGGAGGGAACCGCGGCGAAATCCGGGGACAAGGATGGTGGCGCGGCGCCGGAAGTCTCGGCCAGTTCCATTCCCGCGACCGGGCCGAAAACCGGCGCGCCGGGCAGCAGCGCGAAATCCTCCACGGCTGCCAAGGCGGCGGGCAGCGCCGGGAGCGACGCCAGAACGGCCAGCGCAACGCCCAAGGGCGAGGGCAAGAGCGGCGGTTCCACGCCTGCGGACAGCAGCGCCCCGGATGCCGCACAATCGCGCGCGAAGCCTGCCGATACTGCCAAACCCGCCGATACCAAACCCGGCGGTGCGAAGGCAGCGGATGCCGCGTCGACGTCGGGGGACACGTTCTCATCCGCGTCGGCGGCAAAGTCCGCCCCCGCTTCGGCCACCCGGACGCAGTCTCCTCGCAGGGGCGGCTTTGTCGGCCTCCTGCTGGGCGGGGTCTGCGCGGCGGCGATCGGATTCGGCGCCGCCTACTACATCCTTCCGCAGTTGGATCTCATGCCTCGGGACGCCGCCACCGATGCCGCCGCCGCCCGCATCGCCGAGCAGGCCGAGCGGATCGAAACGCTGGAAGCGCGCGTCGACGCCATTCCCGCCGCGCCCGATACCGCCGGCATCGAATCGGGGCAGGCCGACATGGACGCCCGCCTGACGGACCTGTCGCAGCAGATAGCCACCCTGCAGGACCGCCTTGCCAATATCGAGGCGCAGCCCAGCGGCGCCGATGGCACCGGTGTGACCGCCGGGCAGCTCAACGATCTGCGCCAGACGGTCAGGACGCAGGGCGAGGAGATCGCCCGCCTTCTGGAGGACGCCAACCAGCGCGACGAGGCGGCCCGCAGCGCCGCCCGTCAGGATCTGCGCCGCGCGGCCCTGGCGCGGATACGCACGGCGCTCGATACCGGCACTCCCTTCGCCCCCGTGCTCGGCGATCTGGAGCGAGCGGGCATGTCGGCGCCCGATGCGCTGCAGAACGTCGCGGAAAGCGGCGTGCCGACGCAGACCGAATTGCAGACGTCCTTTGCCCCGGCGGCCCGCGCAGCGCTGCGCGGGGCGCGCGCCACCGGAACCGAGCGGGGCGGCGATCTGTGGTCGTTCATGTCGGATCAACTGGGTGTGCGTTCGCTGGAGCGGCGCGAGGGGCCGGGCACCGACGCCACCCTGTCGCGCGCCGAGGACGATCTGCGCCAAGGCGATCTGGAGGCCGCCGTCGCGGAGGTCGAATCGCTGCCCGAGCCTGCCCGCGCCGAGATGTCGGACTGGGCGACGCGCGCCCGCACCCGGATCGATGCCGTCTCGGCCTATGACGCGCTTGCCGCGAAACTGAATTGAAACCGAAAGGGCACGCCTCAATGCTGTGGTCAATCATCAAGATCGTCGTCTTCCTGGCCCTCGTGGTTCTGGTGGCGTTCGGCGCGTCCTACCTGCTGGAGCTTGACGGCGGCGTGCGCATCGTCATGGCGGGGGTCGAGCTGAACCTGACCCCGCTCAAGGCGGTGCTGGCGCTGGCGATCATCATTCTCGGGCTTTGGCTGCTGATGAAGCTGGCGGCGCTGCTGATCGCGGTGCTCCGGTTCATCAATGGCGACGAGACGGCCATCTCCCGCTATTTCGACCGCAACCGGCAGGAGAAGGGCTATCGCGCGCTGTCCGAAGGGATGCTGGCCATTGCCTCGGGCGAGGGGGATGTGGCCATGGCCCGCGCCGCGCGGGCCGAGCGGTATCTGCGCAAACCCGCGCTGACCAACCTCGTTACCGCGCAGGCGGCCGAGCTGAAGGGCGACCGCGCCAAGGCCGAAGAGGTCTACAAGCGCCTGCTGAAGGACGATCGCACGCGCTTTGTCGGCGTCCGCGGCATCCTGCGCCAGAAACTCGCCGAGGGCGATACCGACACCGCGCTGAAGCTGGCCGAGACCGCCTTCGGCCTCAAGCCCGCGCATGAAGAGATTCAGGATACGCTGCTGAAGCTGCAGACCATGCAGGAGGACTGGAGCGGCGCGCGCTCCACCCTCAACGCCAAGTTGAAATTCGGCAATATTCCCCGCGACGTTCACAAGCGGCGCGACGCGGTGCTTGCGCTTTCGGCAGCGCGCGACATCGCCGTCGAGGGCAAGACCATCGAGGCGCGCGAGGCCGCGATCGAGGCGAACAAGCTGTCGCCGCACCTCATTCCCGCCGCCGTCATGGCCGCGCGCGGCTATATCGCGCAGGGCGCGCCGCGCTACGCCGCGCGCGTCATCCGCAAGGCATGGGACCAGCAGCCGCATCCGGACCTTGCCGCCGCCTTCGCCGCCATCGCCCCGAACGAGACGCCGCAGGAACGCCTGAAACGGTTCGGCAAGCTGATCAACGCGCGGCCCGATCACCGCGAATCAAAGCTGGTCGAGGCCGAGCTGAACCTCGCCGCCGAAGATTTCCCGGCCGCCCGCCGCGCCCTGGCCGACCTGGTGGAGAAGGATCCCGACGCGCGCGTGCTGACCATCATGGCCGCGGTCGAGCGGGGCGAGGGCGCTCCCGACCGCGTCGTCAAGGGCTGGCTGGCCCGCGCGCTGACCGCGCCGCGCGGCCCGCAATGGATCTGCAACAATTGCCAGCATATCCACGGCGAATGGGCCCCCGCCTGCGAGAATTGCGGCGCCTTCGACACGCTTGCGTGGAAGTCGCCGCCCCAGGGCGAGGTGACATCGCCCACGGGCGTGGAGATGCTTCCGCTCATCATGGGCGATCTCGACGATCAAAGCGCGACCGATGTGGCCCGCGTCGTCGACGCCGAGCTTGTCGACACCGCCGCCCCGCCGGATGGCAACGGGACATCTGCGGCGGAGAAGGCGGAAAAATAGGTCTGGCCAGCCGTGAAGCGCCCGAGAAGGGCGCTCGGCGAAGCCGGTGGGCGTGACTCCCGAAGGCAGCCGCGGTGCCGCTGGTAATCCCGAACATGGTCGCTTCGTCATTGGCGAGAATGGCGCCGGGAGCATCGCCCGCTTGCCGCCGGTCCCGAACATGACGTCATTGAACCGGCCGGCTCCCTCGTCAGCCATGCAGGGGAACGGGCAGCGAAGGCAGTGCCCGTCTTTCCTGCGCCTTGCCTGCCGGTCCGGGCCGTGATTCCTCCGACGGTCGACTAACTTCGCCGCATTGATCTCGATCAAATCGCACCGATCATTTTCTTGTAACGCTGCCAGTGGTGAAAGCGGCCGGTCGACAGCCCCGCTTGACATGCAAGGCGACGGATCGGGAAGCCCCGCTGATCGACCAGGTGGTTTCTCGTGACTGCGGTTCTGCGATCCGTGGCCGATGAGAAACGACGGGGGCTTTGAATGGCACTTTCCGCCGAGACATCACCGGACGCGAGCCGTGCCCTGTGGACGAGCACCGTCGCCTTTACCGCATGTTTCGCGGTCTGGACGATCTTTTCCATCATCGGGCTGGCGATCAAGGAAGAGTTGGGGCTGAACGACACGCAGTTCGGGCTGCTGATCGGCACACCGATCCTGACCGGATCGCTCTCGCGGATCTTTCTGGGTGTCTGGTCGGACCAGGTGGGCGGGCGGCCGATTTTCGCCGCGGTGATGGTGTTCGCGGCAATTGCCACGGCGCTGACTACGCTCGCGGATACGTTCCCGATGATCCTGCTGGCCGCGCTGGGCGTCGGGCTGGCGGGCGGCTCGTTCTCGGTTGGCGTCGCTTACGTGTCGAAATTCTACCCGCCCGAGAAGCAGGGCCTTGCCCTGGGAACCTTCGGGGCGGGTAATGTGGGCTCGGCCGTGACAACTTTTGTCGCGCCCTTCGTGATGGTCGCCTTCGGCTGGCATATGGTGGCGCTGGTCTGGGCGGCGGTGCTGCTGGTTCTGGCCGGCGTGTTCCTGGTGCTGACCAGCGACGATCCGGACCAGGCCGCGCGCCGGCGCGCCGGGCGCAAACCGGCTTCGGCGGCCGCGCAGCTTGCGGTCCTGAAGAATCTGCAGGTCTGGCGCTTTTCGCTTTATTACTTCTTCGTGTTCGGGGCGTTCGTATCGCTGGCGTTGTGGCTGCCGCGCTACCTGGTCGGGGTCTATGGGCTGGACGTGACGACGGCAGGGGTGCTGACGGCGTTCTACGCGGTGCCGGCCAGCCTGTTCCGCATCTACGGCGGGCGACTGTCGGACCGCTATGGCGCGCGCTCGATCCTCTACTGGACGCTCGGCGTTTCGGCGTTCTGCTGTTTCCTGCTGGCCTATCCGCCCACCACCTACATCATCGAGGGCGTGCAGGGGCCGATCACCTTCCGCACGTCGATGGGCCTTGTGCCCTTCGTGGTGACGATCTTCGTGCTGGGCTTTTTCATGAGCCTCGGCAAGGCGGCGGTCTACAAGCATATCCCCAGCTATTATCCCAACCATGTGGGCGCCGTGGGTGGCCTTGTCGGGATGATCGGCGGGCTCGGCGGGTTCGTGCTGCCGCTGGTCTTCGGCATGCTGAACGACCTCACCGGCATTTGGACCAGCAGCTTTGCGCTGCTGTTCCTGCTGGTCTCGGGGGCGCTGGCGTGGATGCATTTCTCGATCCGGGCGATGGAGTATCGCGCGGCGAAGGCCGGCACGGACGAGGCGCTGCCGGCACTGCCCGAGATGCTGGGGCTGGGCGAGCCGGGCCTGACCGCGCCCCCGCGCGGCGCCGGCGCCCTTTCGGACTGGCGACCGGAAGAGCCGGCCTTCTGGGAGGCGGGCGGGCGGCGCATCGCGCAGCGCAACCTGTGGATTTCGACCTACTGCCTGCTGTTGTCCTTCGCCGTCTGGATGGTCTGGAGCGTCGTCGTCGCCCGCCTGCCGGCGATCGGGTTCGATTTCACGACGGACCAGCTTTTCTGGCTGGCTGCGTTGCCTGGGCTTTCGGGCGCGACCTTGCGCATCTTCTATGCCTTCCTCGTGCCGATATTCGGCGGGCGCCTGTGGACGACCGTCTCGACCGCGTCGCTGCTGATCCCGGCCTTCGGCATCGGCTACGCGGTGCAGGATCCCGAGACGCCGTTCTTCATCTTCCTCGTCCTGGCGCTGCTCTGCGGCTTCGGCGGCGGCAACTTCGCGTCGTCGATGTCCAACATCAGCTTCTTCTTCCCCAAGGCCGAGAAGGGCAACGCGCTGGCGATCAATGCCGGGCTGGGCAATCTTGGCGTCAGCGTGATGCAGTTCCTCGTGCCGGTCGTCATCACCTTCTCGGTCTTCGGGGCGCTGGGTGGGCAGGCGCAGACGATGGCCGACGGCGGACAGCTCTGGATGCAGAACGCCGGGTTCGTCTGGGTGCCGCTCGTCATCATCGGGACGGTGGCGGCATGGTTCGGCATGAACGACATCCTGAGCGCCAAGGCGTCCTTTGCCGATCAGGCCGCCATTTTCCGCCGGGCGCATACCTGGCTGATGTGCTGGCTCTATACCGGCACGTTCGGCACGTTCATCGGCATGTCGGCAGGCTTTCCGCTGTTGGCGAACCTGGTTTTCCCCGAAGTGAACGCGCTGCGCTGGGCGTTTCTCGGGCCGCTGATCGGCGCGCTCAGCCGCGCCGGCACCGGCTGGGTCGCCGACCGCTGGGGCGGGGCGCGCGTCACCTTCTGGGTCTTTGTGGTGCAGATCGCCGCCATCGCCGGGATGCTGTGGTTCCTGCAGGCGGGCAGCTTTGCCGGCTTCTTCGCGACGGTCCTTCTGTTGTTTTTCGCCAGCGGGATCGGCAACGCCTCCACGTTCCAGATGGTGCCGTTCATCATGAGCCGCGAGATGGAGCGCACCGCGCCCGACGCGCCACTGGCGGAGCGCCGCCGCATGGCCGACCGCGAATCGGCCGCCATCATCGGCTTTACCTCGGCCATCGCGGCCTATGGCGCGTTCTACATTCCGCGCGCCTATGGCTCGTCCATCCAGGCGACGGGCACGGCCGACGCGGCGCTCTGGGCGTTCATGCTGTTCTATGTCAGCTGCGCGGTGCTGACGTGGTGGGTCTACAGCGGCCCGCGCGGCATCCTTTACCAGATCGAGCGGCGGCGCGCATCGGAAGCGTCCGGCGCGACGGCGGAAACAACCTGACCAGGAGAGCCCCATGAGCCACTTCGTCGATCGACTGACGTTCTTTCGCGCCAAGCGCGAGCAGTATTCCGAGGGTCACGGGATCACCACCAACGAAAGCCGCGCGTGGGAGGATGCCTATCGCAAGCGCTGGGCCGCCGACAAGATCGTGCGCTCGACCCACGGGGTGAACTGCACCGGCTCCTGTTCGTGGAAGATATACGTCAAGGGCGGCATCGTGACGTGGGAAACGCAGCAGACCGACTATCCGCGCACCCGCCCCGATCTGCCCAACCACGAGCCGCGCGGATGCCCGAGGGGGGCCAGTTATTCGTGGTATCTCTATTCCGGCACGCGGGTGAAATATCCGCTGGTCCGCGCCCGCCTGATCCGCCACTGGCGCGAGACGCGGGCGACGTTGAGCCCGGTCGCCGCGTGGCGTTCGATCGCCGAGGATCCAGACAAGCGGCGCGACTGGGTGTCGAAGCGCGGCCGCGGCGGTTTCGTGCGCGTCGGCTGGGACGAGATAAACGAGCTGATCGCCGCCGCCAACGCCTACACGATACGCGAATACGGGCCAGACCGCGTTGCAGGATTCTCGCCGATCCCGGCGATGTCGATGATTTCCTATGCGGCGGGCAGCCGGTATCTGTCGCTCCTGGGCGGCACGATCCTCAGCTTCTACGACTGGTATTGCGACCTGCCGCCATCCTCGCCCCAGACTTGGGGCGAGCAGACGGACGTGCCCGAAAGCGCGGACTGGTACAACGCGGGATTCCTGCTGGTCTGGGGCTCCAACGTGCCGATGACGCGGGCGCCCGACGCGCATTTCTATTCCGAGGTGCGTTACCGCGGCGCGAAATCGGCGGTCATCTCGCCCGATTACAACGAGGCGGCCAAGTTCTCCGACATCTGGCTGCACCCGAAGCAGGGCACGGATGCGGCCCTTGCGCTGGCCTTCGGCCATGTCGCGCTGCGCGAGTTCTACCTTGACCGGAAGTCCGAGTACTTCACCGACTACACGCGCAAATATTCGGATTTCCCGCTGCTCGTGACGCTGAGTGAACGGGACGGGATGCTGGTCCCCGACCGGATGCTGCGCGCCGCCGATCTGCCCGATGCAATGGGCGAGACCAACAATCCCGACTGGAAGGCCGTCGGCATCGACGAGATCACCGGCGAGCCGGTCGCGCCGCTGGGATCGTCCGGCCACCGCTGGGGCGAGAGCGGCAAGTGGAACCTCGAGGAAAAGGACGGCAAGGGGCGCGACATCCGGCTGGCGGTGACGCTGGCCGAGCGGCATGACGCGATCGAACCGGTCGCCTTCCCCTATTTCGGCGGAACGGCCGCGCATGACTGGACCGCGACCGACCACGAGCGGATCCTGACCCGCAACATTCCCGTGCGCGAGATCGCGACCGCGGATGGCGGCCGGATCAAGGTGGCCACCGTCTTTGACCTCTATTGCGCCAATTACGGGCTCGACCGCGGTTTCGGCGGCGACAACGTGGCGACGGATTACAATGACGACGTGCCCTTCACCCCCGCCTGGGCCGAGAAGGTGACGGGCGTGAAGCGCGACGCGATCATCCAGATCGGCCGCGAGTTCGCCCAGAACGCCGAGACGACGAAGGGCCGGTCGATGGTGATCCTCGGGGCCGGGCTGAACCACTGGTATCACATGGACATGAGCTATCGCGGCATCATCCAGCTTCTGGTGATGTGCGGCTGCATCGGCAAGTCGGGCGGCGGCTGGGCGCATTATGTCGGCCAGGAAAAGCTGCGCCCGCAGACGGGCTGGCTGCCGCTGGCCTTCGCGCTCGACTGGACGCGGCCGCCGCGGCAGATGAACGGAACCAGCTTCTTCTATGCCCATAGCGGCCAGTGGCGTTACGAGTCGATGAAAGTCTCCGATCTTTTGTCGCCCACCGCGCCCGAGGGCGACTGGTCCGGCGCCATGATCGACTACAACGTGCGCGCCGAGCGCATGGGCTGGCTGCCGTCGGCGCCGCAGCTGCACCAGAACCCGCTGGAGATCGGCGCGGCACTGGCAAAGGATGGCGGCGACGCCGGCGAAGCGGTGGCGGCAAAGCTGAAATCGGGCGATCTGAGTTTTGCGAATGCCGATCCCGACCATCCGCGCAACTGGCCGCGCAACATGTTCTTCTGGCGCTCGAACGTGCTGGGGGCCAGCGGCAAGGGCCACGAGTATTTCCTCAAGCATTTCGTCGGCTCGATGCATGGCGTCATCGGCACGGATGACGCCGAAGGGCTGGTGCGCCCGCAGGAGGTCGTCTGGCACGAGGAGGCGCCGGTCGGCAAGCTGGACCTGATGGTGAACATCGATTTCCGCATGTCCACCACCAGCCTCTATTCCGACATCGTGCTGCCGACCGCCACATGGTACGAAAAGCATGACCTCAATACCACCGACATGCACCCCTTCATCCATCCGCTGACCGCGGCGGTCGATCCCTCGTGGGAGGCGCGCAGCGACTGGAACATCTTCCGCGGGCTGGCCAAGGCGTTTTCCGAGGTATCCCCCGAAGTGCTGGGCATCGAGAAGGATGTGGTGCTGACCCCGATCCAGCATGACAGCCCCGGCGAGATCGCGCAGCCCTACGCGCCGCAGGACTGGGGCCGCGGCGAATGCGAGCCCATCCCCGGCAAGACGATGCCAAGCGTGGCGTTGGTGGAACGCGACTATCCCGCGACCTTTGCCCGCTTCACGTCGCTGGGCCCCGCGCTGGAAAAGCTCGGCAACGGGTCCAAGGGGCTGAACTGGGAGACCGGGCACGAGGTCGAGCTTCTGGGCAAGCTGAACGGGACCGTCCTCGACGGATCGGCCAAGGGCCGTCCGAAGATCGACGCCGATATCGACGCCTGCGAGACGATCCTGATGCTGGCGCCGGAAACCAACGGCGAGGTGGCCATCAAGGCCTGGGAGGCGCTGTCGAAGTTCACCGGGCGCAGCCATGCGCACCTGGCCGAGGGCAAGGAAGAGGAAAAGATCCGCTTTCGCGACGTGGTCAGCCAGCCGCGCAAGATCGTCAGCAGCCCGACATGGTCCGGGATCGAAAGCGAAAGCGTCTGCTACAATGCCGGCTGGACCAACGTGAACGAGCTGATCCCGTGGCGCACCCTGACCGGGCGCCAGCAGCTTTACCAGGATCATCACTGGATGCGCGCCTTCGGCGAAGCCTTCGTGACGTGGAAGCCCCCCATCGACACCCGCAGCGTCGCGGCGGCGCTGGGCAAGCTGCCCAACGGCAACAAGGAAATCCAGCTCAACTTCCTGACGCCGCACCAGAAATGGGGCATCCATTCGACCTATACCGAGAACCTCATCATGCTCAGCCTCAATCGCGGCGGCCCCGCCGTCTGGATCAGCGAGGATGACGCCCGCGAGGCCGGGATCGTCGACAACGACTGGATCGAGGCGTTCAACGTCAACGGCGCGCTGACCGCGCGCGCCATCGTCAGCCAGCGGATCATGCCCGGCTCGTGCATCATGTATCACGCCCAGGAAAAGCTGGTGAACACCGTGGGGTCCGAGATGACCGGCCAGCGCGGCGGCATCCACAACTCGGTCACGCGGATCAACATGAAGCCGACGCACATGATCGGCGGCTATGTGCAACTTGCCTATGGCTTCAACTACTACGGCACCGTCGGCGCCAACCGCGACGAGATCGTGATCCTGCGCAAGATGAGCAAGATCAACTGGTTCGACAAGGCGGCCGAAGACGCGGAGGCGGTCGACGCCTCGGTGGGAACGACAGACCGGGAGGCGGCAGAATGAGGATACGCGCGCAAATTTCGATGGTGCTCAACCTCGACAAGTGCATCGGCTGTCACACCTGCTCGATCACCTGCAAGAACGTGTGGACCAATCGCGAGGGCGTCGAATACGTCTGGTTCAATAATGTCGAAACGAAGCCCGGCATCGGCTATCCCAAGGATTGGGAGAACCAGGATCGCTGGCATGGCGGCTGGGTCCGCAGGAAGAACGGCCGCATCGTGCCCCGGCAGGGATCGAAATGGCGCATCCTCGCCAAGATCTTCGCCAACCCGCACCTGCCCGAGATCGACGATTTCTACGAGCCCTACACGTTCGAATACGATTGGCTGCAAAAGGCGCCCGAGCTTCAGGCGCAGCCCTCGGCCAAGCCGCGCTCGCTTCTGACCGGCGAGAAGATGGACAAGATCGAGTGGTCGGGCAACTGGGAGGACATGCTGGGCGGCGAGTTTTCCAGCCGCGGCCGCGACTACAACTTCGAAGGGGTCGAAAAGGAAATCTACGGCCAGTTCGAGGAAACCTTCATGATGTACTTGCCGCGCCTGTGCGAGCATTGCCTCAACCCCTCGTGCCTCGCATCCTGCCCCTCGGGTGCGATCTACAAGCGCGAGGAGGACGGGATCGTCCTCATCGACCAGGAAAAATGCCGCGGCTGGCGGATGTGCGTCTCGGGCTGTCCCTACAAGAAGATCTACTACAACTGGTCCACCGGCAAATCCGAGAAGTGCATCTTCTGCTATCCACGGATCGAGACCGGCCAGCCGACGGTCTGCTCGGAAACCTGCGTGGGGCGCATCCGCTATCTGGGCGTCGTGCTCTATGATGCCGACAGGATCGAGGCGGCCGCTTCGGTCGAGGATCCCAAGGAGCTTTATCCCGCGCAACTGGACGTGTTCCTGAACCCGCACGATCCCGAGGTGCAGGCCGAGGCGCGCGCCCAGGGTATCCCCGACCAGTGGATCGAGGCCGCGGTGCGATCGCCGATCTGGAAGATGGCGATGGAATGGAAGATCGCCTTCCCGCTGCACCCCGAATACCGCACGCTGCCGATGGTGTGGTATGTGCCGCCGCTCAGCCCGATCCAGTCGGCGCACGAGGCCGGCAGGATCAGCAGCAAGGACGGCATGCCCGACGTGCGCAGCCTGCGCATCCCGCTGCGGTATCTTGCGAACCTGCTGACCGCCGGCGACGAGGTGCCGATTGCAAACGCGCTGGAGCGGATGCTGGCGATGCGCGCCTACATGCGCGCCAAGAGCGTCGAGGGGCGGATCGATCCTTCGATCCCCGAGCGGGTCGGCCTCAGCCAGGACAAGATGGAGGACATGTACAAGACCATGGCGCTTGCCGCCTACGAGGATCGCTATGTCATCCCCACGACCCACCGCGAGGTCGAGGAGGACGCCTATGCGCTGCGCGGCGCGTCCGGCTTCGCCTTTCGCGAACCCAGGGGCGGGGCGAGCAAGACCAACCTCTTTGGCGGCTCGAAACGCACGCCCAAGAGCCCCTACATGGATTTGCCGACATGAGGCTGACATTACGCACCCTTGCCGCGCTTCTGGGATACCCAACGGACGAGCTTTGCGCGCATATCGGCGACATGCGCGATGCGCTGGACGCCGAGGGCGCCTTGCCCATCCGGGTCCGCAAGCGGCTGGACCCGCTTCTGGACCGGCTCGAGCGCGAGGAGGTGATCGACGCGCAGGCGGCCTATACCGACCTCTTCGACCGCTCGCGTGCGCTGTCGCTGCACCTGTTCGAGCATGTCCACGGCGAGAACCGCGAGCGCGGGCAGGCCATGCTGGACCTGGCCGACCAATACATGCAGGCGGGGCTGCTGCTGGAATCGCAGGAACTGCCAGACTATATCCCCGTCTTTCTGGAATACGCGTCCTGCCGGCCGCCTTCCGAGGCGCGCGACACCCTCGGCCAGCCGGCGCATGTGCTGGCTGCGCTTGAGGAACGTCTGCGCGACCGGGAATCGGATTATGCGGGCGTCTTCGCCGCGCTGCTTGCGCTGGCGGATACGCAGCCCGACCGCGACGCGCTGGACGACTTGCAGAAGAATGCCCCTTCCGACGATCCGGCGCGCATCGACGAGGAGTGGGAGGAGAGGGAAGTCACCTTTTCCGGCAGGCATGACATGGGCGGGCCGACCGGAATTGTCGCCCGGCTCCGCGCCAAGGGCAAGGCAATGACCGCCGCACGCGGCACGAAGAGTTGAGGAGGAAAGAGGAATGAGCGAATTTCTGAACCAACTGGCCTTCGGCTGGTATCCCTATTTCGCCATCACGGTGCTGATCGTCGGCTCGATCCTGCGTTTCGACGCCGATCAATATTCGTGGCGGTCGCAATCCAGCCAGTTCCTGCGGCGCAAACAGATGATGATCGGCTCGAACCTGTTCCATCTGGGGGTGCTGGTGCTGTTCGTGGGGCATTTCATCGGGCTTCTGACGCCGCTCTGGGTGTTCGAGAGCGTCGGCGTTCCCCATATGCTCAAACAGCTTGTCGCCATGGTCGTCGGCGGCATCGCGGGGATTTCGGCGCTTGTGGGCGCCACGCTGCTGCTGCATCGGCGGCTGTTCGATCCGCGCATCAGGCGCAGCTCGTCCATCGGCGACATTGCGGTGCTGGTCCTGTTGTGGCTGCAACTGATGCTGGGGGTCGGAACGATCTGGTGGTCGGCACAGCATCTTGACGGCAGCGAGATGGTTCAGCTCATGGGCTGGGCCAACGCGATAGCCATCTTCGACGCGGCCGCGCCGGCGGAGCTTGCCGAGGTTTCGTGGATCTTCAAGCTGCACATCGTCCTTGGCCTGACGCTGTTCCTCATTACGCCCTTCACCCGGCTGGTGCATATCTGGAGCGCGCCGATCTGGTTCCTGTTCCGGCCGGGCTATCAGATCGTGCGGTCCCGCCATCCGATCGGCAAGCGCCGCGACATTCCGGCCGGGCCCGTGGGACCGGCAGCCGGTCAGGCCGTGGCACGTCAGACGCGCGAAAGCGGGAGGTCGGGCGCATGAGCAGGCACGAGATCCCCCGACTGAAACCCGATCCGCGGCCCGAGCCGCAGATGATGGAGGCGTGCCAGTCGGGCGGCTGCAGCGGGGGTGCGCCCGCGCGCCCCACGCCGCCGCCGCCTACATTCTCCGAAGTGCGTGTCAACGGGGTCGAGATCGATCCCGACGCCATCGCGCAGGAGATCCAGCATCACCCGGCGCCGGACGCGGATGCCGCCTGGCGCGGGGCCGCGCGCGCGCTTGCCGTGCGCGAGCTGCTGCTGCAGGAGGCGCGCCGGCTGGAACTTGCGCCGTCCAGCGGCGACGAAGAGCGCAGCGAGAGCGAAGAGGACGCGCTGATCTCGGAATTGCTGGATGCCGAGGTGCGGCTTGACGAGGCAGGTGAGGACGAGTGCCGCCGCTACTACGACGCCAATCGCCAGCGTTTTCGCACCCCCGATCTGTTCGAGGCGTCCCATATCCTGATCGAACCGGGCGGCGACAGCCCCGACGCGTGGTCGGCCGCCGGGATCGAGGCGCGCCGCATTGCCAACGAGGTGGGCGACGATCCGGCCGCCTTTGCCGCCGCGGCCCGTCAGCTTTCTGCCTGTCCGTCCGCGCAGCAGGACGGCACGCTCGGCCAGGTGCGGCGGGGCGAACTGGTGGCCGAGGTGCAGCAGGCCATCGAGGCGCTGGCGCCGGGGCAGACCTGCCGCCGGCCCATCCGCTCGAAATTCGGCTGGCACGTGATCCGTCTGGCGCGGTGCATCGAGGGGCATGTCCTGCCCTTCGAGGCCGTTCAGGACAAGATCGCCGACATGATGGCCGCTCGCGCCTGGACAATGGGCGCCGCCCGCTACGTTGCCGATCTTGCGGCGCGGTCGCGGGTCGAAGGGGTCGTCATCGAACCGGAGGTGGGCACATGATGCTGGGCGATATTCTTGCCGCGGCGCGAAACTCGGGCGCCGGTGTCGAGACGTGGCTGAAACCCGCGGACCCGGACCTTTGGGACAGGTTGCAAAGCGAAGCGGCGCGGCGCGGTGAGGATCCCGTCGATCTGGCCCGCAGCGCCGTCGCCGCGTTTTCCGACCGCGCCGGCGAGGAGGATTGGGCGATGCTGGTCTCGCGGATGCGCGATAGCGACGATCCCGGCCGCGCCCTTCTGTTGACGATGATAAGGTGGCGTCTGGACATGCAGCGACCCGGCGCCGCCGCTGCCAAGAGGGAGGTCGCGCCATGAGCGATCCTGACGACAAGAAGAACCCGGATCGCCGGGGCCTCAATCCCAAGCTGAAATCCGTGGAAAACACATCCCGCGATACCGAACGCCACACGCCGCCGCCTGCGGACAGCGCTTCGGTTCAGCACGAGGAGGGGCGCAGCTGGCCGATGATCTGGCTCGTGATCACGGTGCTTTGCGTCCTGATCGGGATCTACCTGATCTTCTGGTGATCCCGCCCGCCGAGACCACGCGTTCGTCCGCCGGATGCGGGCGGTGAACCGCTATCGACGTCTCGGACACGCTATCCCCGGTTCGGCGGGCGGTTCAGGTCGAGGACGGGACCGGCGGGCACGATGCCGTTCGGATTGATGGTGCCGTGGCTGCGGTAGTAATGCTGCTTGATATGCTCGAAATCCACCGTTTCCGCGACGCCCGGCCATTGATAGAGCTCGCGCGTATAGCCCCAGAGGTTCTCGTAGTCCTTCAGCATCTTCAGGTTGCACTTGAAGTGCCCGTGATAGACTGCGTCGAAGCGGATCAGCGTGGTGAAAAGGCGCCAGTCGGCTTCGGTGATCCGGTCGCCGACGAGGTAGCGCTGCTTGCCCAGTCTCTCCTCGATCTGGTCCAGCGCCGCGAAGAGGTTGCGCACCTCGTCCTCGTAAACCTCCTGCTCGGTGGCGAAACCGGCCTTGTAGACGCCGTTGTTGATGGCGTCATAGGTGAAGGCGTTGATTTCATCGATGTCGTCCAGCAGGCCGGCCGGTGCGTAGTCGCCTTCCCTGGTGGCGATCCCGTCGAAGGCGGAATTCAGCATGCGGATGATGTCGGCGGATTCGTTGCTGACGATGGTGCCGCGCTCCAGGTCCCACAGGACCGGAACGGTCACGCGGCCGGTGTAGGTCGGATCGGCCCGCAGGTAGATTTCATACATGTACCTCGCTTCGCCCACGGGGTCAGGGATGACGCCGGGCGCGGGCTCGAAGGTCCAGCCGTTCTCGCCCATGTAGGGATTTACCACCGACAGGCCGATCGCGTCCTCCAGCCCCTTGAGGCTGCGCAGGATCAGCGTTCGGTTGGCCCAGGGGCAGGCAAGCGAGACATAAAGGTGATAGCGCCCCGCCTCGGGTTCGAAGCCGTCCTCGCCGGTCGGGCCGGCGCTGCCATCCGGCGTCACCCAGTTGCGGAACTGCGAGTCGCTGCGCACAAAGCGGCCCCCGGTGCTGTCCGTGTCATACCATTGATCGTGCCAGGTTCCGTCGACGAGAAGTCCCATTTGCGCCATCCTTTCAACTGTGGTGCGCTGGCAGGATCGCCCTGTCGCGGGTGATCCTGCCAGCCGTGGTTTCAGCTTGTCCGCGCGCCGCAGCGCCGCACGTCACGCCAGCTTGCCGGCGATCTCGACAAGGCGGCGGGTCTGATGACCGATGGCGGCTTTCGCCTCGTCCGAGAAATCCTCGCCAGCGTTGTGGCTGTAGCCGTAGGGATTGCCGCCGGTCTTGAAGATGGCCTCGTCCGTATAACCGGGCGCCACCACGATACCGCCCCAGTGTATGACGGTGTTATAGAAGGATTGCAGCGTGGTCTCCTGCCCGCCATGGGTGGTTTGCGCCGAAGTCATGGCCGTGGCCGGCTTGTTCGCCAGCCCGCCCTTGCCCCAGATGCCGCCCAGCGTGTCGATGAAGGCGCGCATCTGGCTGGCCATCATGCCGAAGCGGGTGGGGGCGGAGATCAGGTAGGCATTGGCCCATTCCATGTCTTCCACCGTCGCCTCGGGAATATCGGCGGTCTTCTCGGCCTGCGCTTTCCAGGCATCGACCCCGGCGACGACGTCATCGGGCGCCGTCTCATGCGCTTTCAGCAGACGCACTTCGGCACCCGCGGCCTTCGCCGCCTCGGCCGCGATAATGGCCATCCGGTGATTGGTGCCGTAGCTGGAATAGTAGATGATTGCGAGTTTGACGGTCATGCTTGTTCTCCGGTTGAAAGCTCAGGAAGCTTCTGTATTCGTTATGGGCCGAAGGTCAACGCGTTCACGATCCGCAAGATGCTGAACATCCGCGGCGCCCGGACGATTTCGATCGCGCGGGTGATCTTCGGGTTCTTCCTTTCCTCAAGGGGCAGGACAGGCTACCCGAAAGGACCTCAGGCTCAGTCAACGATGTCGGGCAAGAACCGTTCCAGACGGGCGCGCCGAGACCCCACGTTTCGCACAAAGGGCGGTCGGTCGATCAGCCGCGCAGCCGGTGTCCCGCCGGGTCAAAAGCGGGCTCGGCCAGAAGTCTGGCGACATGCGGCCGTCCCAGAATCGCGACATGCACCGTCAGCCCCGGCTCGAAATGCTGCGCCTTCACGTAGCCCAGGGCCAGCGACTTCCCGACGGAATATCCGTAGGCGCCGGATGACACCTGCCCGATGGGCGTTCCGTCAGGCAGGAAGATCGGCTCGCCGCCCGTCGCATCGGCGGTCTCGGCGTCGATCTCCAGCATCACGATCTGCTCGCGCCGGGGCCTCTCGGCAATGGCCTGCCAGGCGGCCTTGTTGAGGAAATCCTTGTCGGCCTTCACCAGCCGGTCCAGCCCGCTTTCCTGCGGCCAGTATTCGGGGCTGTATTCGCGGCCCCAACTGCCATAGCCCTTCTCGATCCGCAGCGACCCCAGCGCCCGGCTGCCCACGGGACCGGCGCCGAACGCCTTCCCGGCCTCGATCAGCGCCGTGTAGAGCGCCACCTGATCTTCCTCGGCGCAGTGCAGCTCCCACCCCAGATCGCCGGTAAAGCTGACGCGGATGACGATGACCACGATGCCTGCGACGCTCATGCGCTGCGCGCGCATGAACGGGAAATCGTCATTGGCGAGCGAGGCATCGGTGAGCGTTTGCAGCAGATCGCGCGCGCGCGGGCTGGCGACGTTGAAGCCGCACATCGCCTCGGTCCTGCTGGCGAACGTGGTGCCCTCGGGCAGCGGCACCGCCTTGAAGAACCGCTGATGAAACCGCTCGGCCATGCCAGAGCCGACGATCAGGTAATCCTCTTCGCCGAGGCAGATCACCGTAAAATCCCCCGCGACACCGCCGCGCTTGCCGATGAGCGGCGTCAGGCAGGTCCGTCCCGGCACCGACGGGATGCGGTTGGCGAAAAGCGCGTCCAGCCACGCCCGCGCGCCTGCGCCCTTCACCTCGTATTTGGCGAAGTTCGAGATGTCGATGATGCCCGCGTGCTCGCGCAGCATCCGCACCTCGCGCCCGACCGGCTCCCACCAGTTCTGGCGGGTGAAGCCGGCGGTCTCCTCAATCGGCTCGCCTTCGGCGGAGAACCAGAGCGGATGCTCCCAGCCGTAGTTGAGGCCAAAGACCGCGCCCATGTTTTTCTGCATCTCACAGGCGGGGCGGGTGCGCACCTGGCGGCCCGCCGCGCGCTCCTCGCCCGGAAAGTGGATCTTGAAGCGGTGGGCATACTGGTCTTCGACCCGCGCCCGGGTAAACGCCTTGCCGGCCCATGCGCCGAACCGCGCCATGTCCCATGCGAACATGTCGAGCGACGGCTCACCCTCGATGATCCATTCGGCGGCCAGCTTGCCCATGCCGCCATTCTGGCTGAACCCCGGAATGATGCCGTTGCAGCAGAAATAGCCGGTCAGTTCGGGCACCGGGCCAAAGAGCACGTTGCTGTCGGGCGACCAGATCATCGGGCCGTTGATGACCCGCTTGATCCCGGCGGTACCGACGGCGGGCACGCGCTCGATCGCGCGCATCATGTTCTCCTCGATCCGGTCCAGATCGTCCGCGAAAAGCTCGTGGCCGAAATCCTGCGGCGTGCCGTTCTCGGCCCAGAAGCGCATGTCCTTCTCATAGGCGCCGACCAGCAGGCCCTTGCCCTCCTGGCGCAGGTAATACTCGCCGTCCCGGTCGGCGACGGAGGGCAGGCGTCGGTTCAAACCTTCGATCTCGGCGATGGCTTCGGTCACGAAATACTGATGCTCCGTCGGCATGAGCGGCAGCGCGATACCCGCCATCGCCGCCACCTCGCGGCCCCAGAGGCCGGCGGCGTTGATCACCCAAGGGGTGCGGATATCGCCCTTGTCCGTGCGCACGACCCAGGTGCCGTCCGGCTGCGCCTCGGTCGCGGTGACGGGGGTGAAGCGGTGGATTTCCGCGCCTCTCTGGCGGGCGCCCACGGCGTAGGCGTTGGTCACGCCCGAAGGGTCCACGTTGCCGCCGTCCGGCTCGAACATGATGCAGCGGATGCCGTCGAAATTCACCAGCGGATGCAGGCGCTCGGCCTCGTCGCGGCTGACCTCGTGGAAATTCATGCCGTAGCGGCGGGCCTTCGCCTCCTGCAGGCGCAACTGGTGCTCGCGCGGCTCGGTCTGGGCGAGGTAGAGGCTGCCGGGCTGAAAGACGCCGCAGCTCTGGCCGGTCTCGGCCTCGAGCTCCTTGTAGAGGGTCATGGTGTAGTGTTGCAGACGCGAGATGTTGGTGCTGTCATGCAGCCCGTGGATGTTCGCCGCCGCGTGCCAGGTGGAGCCCGAGGTCAGTTCCGACCGTTCCAGCAGGACGACATCCGTCCAGCCCAGCCTGGTCAGATGATAAAGGATCGAACATCCGATGACGCCGCCGCCGATGACGACGGCCTCTGCATGTGTCCGCATGGTGATGTGCCTTCTGTCCGGGATCTTCCGCTGTCGGCCTGACGCCTGCAAGGCATCCTAATACTGTTCCACCGCCGCCGCATGTGACTAATTTCCGGCCTTTGCGAAAGGCCGCCTGCGACTTGTCCCGCCTCAGCCACGTCCGCGCGGACTGTCATGCTCGGCATCGAAGAACGGCAGATCCACGATCTCGGCGTCATGCGCTGCGCCGTCCGGCGCCACGAGCGTCACGGTGCGGCCGGTCCATTCGCCGGGCTGATCGAGCCGCAGGAACCCGACGCCGCATTCCAGCGTGGGCGAGGGGACTCCAACAGTCATCTTTCCGATGCTCCGATCCCCGTCGCGCACCGTGCAGCCGCGAACCGGCGTCGCCGCGTCGCAGGTCAGACCGAAAAGCCTCCGGCCCCTGTCCCGCCCGGCCAGCGCGGCGCGGCCGATAAAAGTCTCGTTTTCCATATCGACCGCCCATCCCAGTCCGGCCTCGAAGGGCGTGACCGATGGGTCCATGTCGGCGCCGTTGGACCGGATGCCCGCCTCGACCCGGCGCAGGGTCATCGCGCGGGCCGAGGCATATTCCAGCCCATGCGGCGCGCCCGCTGCGATCAGGTGATCCCAGAGGGCGAGGTGATTGGTTTCCGCCCCTTCGCAATAAACCTCGAACCCCAACTCGCCGGTGAACCCGCTGCGCGAGACGTAAAGCGCCTGACCGCCCAGATCGAATGTTCCGGCGCTGAAATGTGTCATCTCCCCGGTGATCGCGCCATCCGAGGCGGCCTGCATGATCGCCAGCGACGCCGGCCCCTGGATCTGCAGCACGCGCGAGCGCGGATCGCGGATGTCCACGTCGAACCCGGCGCGATGGGCGGTCATCCACGCCTCGAACGCCCCGTCCGCCTGAACGTAGCGGAACCGGTCCGGGCCGAGGCGAAACAGCAGCCCGTCCATGAAGACCCCGCCCTGCGCCGTGCAGGCGATGGCGTAATGGGCGCGACCCTCGCGCATCGGCGCCACCTTGCGGCAAAACAGCCTCTCCAGAAACGGCACGGCGTCCGGGCCGCTGATATCCCACGGCTTTTCCGGTGTGTCGAACAGCAGCGCCTGTTGCCGCAGACGCCAGTATTTCGCGCGCACGTCCTCATCCGCATCGACGATATGATACCGCCCGGCATAGACGCCGCGCACGGCGCCCTCGCTGGCGGTGCGCGAGATGAAGGGAGACTCCTCGAAGCTGTCCGCGCTGATGCGGACGGTCTCCTCGCGCCCCAGGACCTCTTGCTGACTTGCCATGATCTCCCCCGTTTGGCCGTCAATGCGCGGCGCGCCGGTTGCGTTCCCCGCGTGCCATGCTAACGCGGCGCGGCGGCGATAACTTCCGTCTGCCAGTCGTCGCAGCGCGCCTTCAGGTCCGGCGGCAGCGGGCGGTCGGTGAAAAGAAGGTCGATCTCGCTCAGCGAGGCGATGCGTGCCGGGGCGGTTCGGCTCAGCTTGCTGTGATCGGCGACCAGGATCCTGCGGCGCGCGCGGGTCAGGATGGCGCGGCTTACGCCCACCTCCTGCACGTCGAAATCCAGGATGTCGCCCTCCGCATCAATGGCCGAACAGCCGATCACGCCGATGTCGAACTTGAACTGGCGGATCGAGGCGGTGGTGATGTCGCCGATCAGCCCGCCATCCGACTGCCGCAAGGCGCCGCCGGTCACGATGACCTGGCTGGCGCGGTTCTGCGCCAGGATGTTGGCCACGTTCATGTTGTTCGTCACGACCAGCAGGTCGCGGTGATGCATCAGCGCGGCCGCGACGGCCTCGGTGCTGGTGCCGATGTTGAGGAAGATGGCGCAGCCCTCGGGGATCCGGGCGGCGCAGGCGCGGGCGATGGCGGCCTTGGCGGCCCCGTTCAGGCGCCGCCGCTCGTCATAGCCGATATTGACCGTGCCCGACGGCAGCACCGCGCCGCCATGCACGCGCTCCAGCCGCCCGTCCTCGGCCAGATCCCTCAGGTCCCGGCGGATGGTCTGAAGGGTGACGCCGAAATGGCGGGCGAGACCATCGACCGTGACCTTCCCCTCGCGCCGCGCCAGGTCGAGGATTTCGGGATGGCGTATCGTCTGTGACATGCGGCTCTCCGATTGCGGCGGGCCGCGCCCGTGCCCGCCCCGCCGCGATCCTGCGACAAAGCGAACGAAAACGAAAGCACCGCCTGTTCTTTTCGTCATCTGGTGATAGATTGAAGGCAAGGAAGCGCCGGAGGGCAAGGTCATGGCGGCCAGGGACGAAATCCGCGATCTGCTGGTGATCGGCGGCGGCATCAACGGCTGCGGCGTGGCGCGCGATGCGGCGGGGCGGGGCCTGTCGGTGACGCTGGCCGAGATGTCGGACCTGGCATCCGCCACCTCTTCGGCCTCGACCAAGCTGTTTCATGGGGGCCTGCGCTATCTGGAGTATTTCGAGTTCAGCCTCGTCCGCGAAAGCCTGGTCGAGCGCGAGACGCTGTTGCGCGCGATGCCGCATATCGCGTGGCCGATGCGCTTCGTGCTGCCCTATCACAAGGACATGCGGTTCGAGGCCGACACACCCGCGTCACGGCTGCTGAGCGTCTTCATGCCGTGGATGCGCGGGCGGCGCCCGGCATGGCTGATCCGGCTGGGGCTGTTTCTCTATGACAATCTGGGCGGGCGCCAGATCCTGCCCGGCACGACAACGGTCGATCTGCGCACCGCGCCCGAGGGGCGCGCGTTGCAGGACCGTTTCGCCCGGGCCTACGAATATTCCGACTGCTGGGTCGAGGATTCGCGCCTTGTCGTGCTGAATGCCCGCGATGCCGCGGCGCGGGGCGCCGACATCCTGACGCGCACGCAGGTCGTGGCGGCCGCGCAGCGGGACGGTATCTGGCACGTCACGTTGAAGGATATCGCAACCGATGACACGCGGATCGTGCGCGCGCGCATGATTGTCAACGCGGGCGGTCCCTGGGCGGGCGACGTGATCCGCCACACGATTCAATCGGCCAGCAAGGATCGCGTGCGGCTGGTGCGGGGCAGCCACATCGTCACGAGGCGCCTTTTCGAGCATGACAAATGCTATTTCTTTCAGGGCACCGACGGGCGCATCATGTTCGCCATCCCCTACGAGACCGATTTCACCCTGATCGGCACCACCGATCAGGAGCATCCGGACCCGGACCTGCCGCCCGTCTGCACGCCCGACGAACAGGCCTACATGATCGATTTCGTGAACGCCTACCTGAAAACGCCGATTTCGGCCGCAGATGTCGTCTGGACCTATTCCGGCGTGCGCCCGCTTCATGACGACGGCGCCTCTTCGGCCACGGCGGCGACGCGGGACTACACGCTGAAGCTGGACAGGACCGGCGGTGCACCGGTGGTCAACATCTTCGGCGGCAAGATCACGACCTATCGGCGGCTGGCCGAGAGTGTGCTGGATCTGGTGGGCGGTGAGTTCGCCGATCTGCCGGGTTCGTGGACGGCGGGCGTGCCGCTGCCCGGCGGCGATTTTGCGGTGGACGAGGTGGAGAAGAATATCGCCGCTCTGGCGCGCCGGTATCCGTTCCTCGGCCCCCGGTGGGCGCGGCGCCTGATCCGCGCCTATGGCACCGATGCGCCGCGCATCCTGGGCACGGCGACCGCCGCCGCCGATCTGGGCCGGGATTTCGGCGCGACCCTGACCGCGGCCGAAGTCGATTGGCTGATGGACCGCGAATTTGCCGTCACGGCGCAGGATGTGCTCTGGCGCCGCTCGAAGCTGGGGCTGCGCCTGACCGCGCGGCAGGCGGAGGCGCTGGACGATTACATGCGCTCGCGCGACCGGCGCCGCGTATCGGCGGCGGAATGAAGACCGCCGCACGCCGTGCGCGGCGGATTTGTCTCGGCCAGCGCGCGCGGCTATGCTGAGATCATCAGCCGCGCCCGGACCGCTCCGGGTGCAAACACCGCACGGACGAGCAACATGAGCAGCCATATCCTGGCCATCGACCAAGGCACCACGTCCAGCCGCGCCATCCTCTTTGACGCGGAATTGCGGGCGCGCGCCAGCGCGCAGGAGGAGTTCGCCCAGCATTACCCGCAATCGGGCTGGGTCGAGCATGATCCGGCGGATCTGTGGTCCAGCGTCGCGGGCACCTGCCGCGCCGCCATCGAGCGCGCGGGCATCGGCGGCGCCGATATCGCCGCCATCGGCATCACCAACCAGCGTGAAACCACGCTGGTCTGGGACCGCCGGACCGGCGAGCCCATCCATAATGCCATCGTCTGGCAGGACCGGCGCACCGCGCCCATCTGCGACGCGCTTCGGCGCGAGGGCCATGAGCCAGCGATCACCGAGCGCACCGGCCTTCTGCTGGATCCCTACTTCTCGGGGACCAAGCTGAAATGGCTGCTGGACAATGTCGAGGGCGCGCGCGGCAAGGCCCGGCGCGGGGATCTGCTGTTCGGCACCGTCGACAGCTTTCTCATCTGGAAGCTGACCGGCGGGGCGGCGCATGTCACCGACGCGACCAATGCCGCGCGCACCATGCTCTACGACATTCGCAAGGGCCGGTGGAGCCGCACGATCTGCGATCTGCTGGACATCCCGCCCGAAATGCTGCCCGAGGTGCGCGATTGCGGGTCCGAATTCGGCGTCACGCGGAGCGATCTTTTCGGCCGCGCCATCCCGATACTGGGCGTGGCGGGCGATCAGCACGCCGCGACCCTCGGGCAGGCGTGTTTCGCCCCCGGCATGCTGAAATCGACCTATGGCACCGGCTGCTTTGCCCTGCTGAACACCGGCGGAACGCCCGTCTGGTCGCAGAACCGCCTGCTGACGACCATCGCCTACCAGCTGGACGGCACGCCGACCTACGCGCTGGAAGGGTCGATCTTCATCGCGGGGGCGGTCGTGCAATGGCTGCGCGACGGGCTGCGGATGATCCGCACGGCGGTCGAGACGCAGCCGCTGGCCGAGGCGGCCGATCCCGGCCAGGACGTCCTCATCGTGCCGGCCTTCACCGGCCTTGGCGCGCCCTACTGGAATGCCGATTGCCGCGGCGCCGTCTTCGGGCTGACGCGCAAGACGGGGCCCGCGGAATTCGCCCGCGCCGCGCTGGAATCCGTCGGCTACCAGACCCGCGATCTGCTGGAGGCGATGACGCGGGACTGGGCGCGCGTGGCGGGCGAGGGGGCAAGCGCCGCGACCTTGCGCGTCGATGGCGGGATGAGCGCGTCGGACTGGACGATGCAATTCCTGTCGGACATCATCGGCGCCCCGGTCGACCGGCCCGGCGTGCTGGAGACGACGGCCCTCGGCGCCGCGTGGCTGGCAGGGGCGCGGGCAGGGCTCTATCCGGGCCAGCAGCAATTCGCCGACACATGGGCGCTGGAGCGCCGTTTCACGCCACACATGGACGAAGACACGCGGCGCGCGAAATATGCCAGTTGGCAGCGCGCGGTCGAGGCGGCGCAGGTCTTTTGACGGCAGATGAGCGGGGGCTTTGATCTTCGACTTGTTAGCGCTAAACTGGGCGCGCCTGATTTACGGGAGGTCAAGACATGCCACTCAATCCGATCTTGAGGCGCGTGACCGAGAACATCATCGCCCGCAGCGCCGAGACGCGCGGTGCGTATCTGGAACGCATGCGCGCCGCACGGTCCAGGGGGCCGGTCCGCGCGCATCTGTCCTGCAGCGGCCAGGCGCATGCCTATGCCGCCGCGGGCGCCGCCGACAAGGCGGCGCTGGCAGAGGGGCGCGCGGGCAATCTGGCCATCGTCACGGCCTATAACGACATGCTGTCGGCGCATCAGCCGTTCGAGCGGTTCCCCGACCTGATCCGCGCCGCCGCGCGCGAGGCTGGCGGCACCGCGCAGGTCGCGGGCGGCGTTCCGGCGATGTGCGATGGCGTGACGCAGGGCGCGGCGGGGATGGAGCTGAGCCTTTTTTCCCGCGACGTGATCGCGCTGGCCGCATCGGTCGCGCTGAGCCACGACACCTTCGACGCCGCCGTGTTCCTCGGCGTCTGCGACAAGATCGTGCCGGGCCTCGTGATCGCCGCGCAGGCCTTCGGGCACATGCCCGCCGTCTTCCTGCCCGCCGGGCCGATGACCAGCGGCCTGCCGAATGACGAGAAGGCGAAGGTGCGCCAGCAATTCGCCGCCGGCGAGATCGGCCGCGAAGAGCTGATGGCGGCCGAGATGGCCTCCTACCATGGTCCCGGCACCTGCACCTTCTACGGCACCGCCAACACCAACCAGATGCTGATGGAGTTCATGGGCCTGCACCTGCCCGGCGCCAGTTTCGTCACACCGAACACCGATCTGCGCGACGCGCTGACCCGCGAGGGGGCGCGCCGCGCGCTGGCGCTGAGCGCGCAGGGGGACCGCTATACGCCCGTCTGCGACGTTCTGGACGAGAAGGCCTTTGTCAACGGCATCGTCGGGCTGAACGCGACGGGCGGCTCCACCAACCTCCTGATCCACCTCATCGCGATGGCGCGGGCGGGGGGCATCATCCTCGACTGGCAGGATTTCTCGGCCCTGTCCGAGATCACGCCGCTGATGGCGCGGGTCTATCCCAACGGCCTGGCCGATGTGAACCATTTCCACGCCGCCGGGGGCCTTGGCTACATGATCGGCGATCTTTTGGAAAACGGTTTGCTGCATTCCGATACCGCCACCGTCGGCGGCGGCGGTCTGGAGGCCTACACCCGCGAGCCGCAATTGCAGGACGGCGCGCTGGTCTGGACTGAGGGTGCCGGGCGCAGCCTCAATGACAGGATCCTGCGCCCCGCGACCGATCCGTTCCAGCCCTCGGGCGGGCTCGTGCGGCTGACCGGCAATCTGGGTACCGCGGTGATGAAGGTTTCGGCCGTGGCGCCCGAACATCGCATGGTCGAGGCGCCGGCCCGCATCTTCGACGATCAGGAGGCGGTGAAGGCGGCGTTCAAGGCGGGCGAGCTGACCGGCGATCTGGTGGTCGTGGTGCGGTTCCAGGGGCCGAAGGCGAACGGAATGCCCGAACTTCACAGCCTGACGCCGCTGCTGTCCATCCTTCAGGGGCGCGGGCAGAAGGTGGCGCTGGTCACCGACGGCCGCATGTCCGGCGCGTCCGGCAAGGTGCCCGCCGCCATCCATGTCTGTCCCGAGGCGATGGAGGGCGGGCCGATCGCTCGGCTGCGCGACGGCGACATCCTGCGCGTCGATCCGCAGGCGGGCACGCTCGAGGTGCTGACGCCCGGCGCGGCCGAGCGCGCGGCCGTCACCGCCGACCTGTCCGCGCACCGCTTCGGCGTCGGGCGCGAGCTCTTCGCCATGTTCCGCGATACCGTCGGCTCTGCCGAGACCGGCGCGACGATATTCGGAGGCAAGACGTGAGGATCACCCCCGGGGATGCCAGCAGGCAGATCCGCGACCTTTGCGCGCTGGCGCCGGTGGTGCCGGTGCTGGTGCTGGACGACGCCGCACATGCGCGGCCGCTGGCCGCAGCCTTGATCGCGGGCGGCCTGCCCGCGCTGGAGGTGACGCTGCGCACGCCCGCGGCGCTGGACGCCATCCGGGCGATGTCGGGCGTGCCGGGCGCCGTGGTCGGCGCCGGCACGCTGATCACGCCCGAGGATGTGCGCGCGGCCAAGGCGGCGGGCGCGGTGTTCGGCGTCTCGCCCGGCGCGACCGATGCGCTGCTTCGCGCCAGCGAGGCCGAAGGTCTGCCCCTGCTGCCCGGCGCCGCCACGGCGAGCGAGGCGATGGCGCTGCTGGAGCGCGGCTACGACATGCAGAAATTCTTTCCGGCCGAGGCGTCGGGCGGCATCGCCGCGCTGGCGGCGCTTGGCGGGCCGCTGCCGCAGATCGGATTCTGTCCGACCGGCGGGATAACCGCGCAGAACGCACCGGCCTACCTGGCCCTTCCCAACGTGGTCTGCGTCGGCGGCAGCTGGCTGGCCCCCCGGCCCCTGATCGAGGCCATGCAGTGGGACCGCATCGCGGCGCTGGCCCGCGAGGCATCGTCGCGGCGCGCCGCGTGACGCCAGCGCGGCGCGATGTCAGACCTTCAGAAGATCGCTCAGCGCATGGCGCGCGCGGGTCGCGTCGGTCAAGGTGTAGCGGTCGAGCGTGGCATAGAACGCCTCCTGCGCCTGCGCCAGCGGCTCGCGCAGCCCGCAGGCGGGCAGGATGAGGCAGGACTGGTTCGGCCCGAAACATTCGACCACCGGCTGGCCGCGCTTCATTGCGCGCACGACCGCCCCCAGCGTGATGTCATCTGCCGGGCGCGCCAGGATGAGGCCACCGTTGCGGCCCCGCTCCGAGATGACGAAACCTTCGCGCGCGAGTTGCGTCGCCACCTTGGAAAGGTGATTCTCCGACAGGCCGAAAATCCCGGCGATTTCCGATGTCGCAACGCGCTCGGGCGATCTGATCGCCAGAGACACCAGCACGCGCAAGGCGTAGTCCGTGAATTTGTCCAACTGCATGGCTGCATATTTAGCATTTACAATGCGCAATAAAAAGCGATATATATTGAGTATCGAAAATACCAGTTAAAGGGGGCACGCATGTCTCTTGCCGACGCCATCCTCTGGCCGGGAACAAAGGCTTGCGAACGTCTGGGGGTTGATCCCGGATCCGATGCCGGGCTGCTGCGTTGGATGTTCAACACGCTGTTCTATCTGTTCGTATGCCTCATCATCGTCTGGATCGCCGTATCATGACCATGCCGCCGCGCATCCCCGTCACCGAAGCGCAGATCGACCGTGTCGTTGCCGAATTCTACCGGCAGATCCGCAGCCATCCCGCGCTGGGCCCGGTCTTTGCCGCGCATGTCACCGACTGGCCCGCGCATGAGGAAAAGATCGGACGGTTCTGGCGCAACGCGCTGCTGTATCAGCGCGTCTACGACGGCAATCCGATGCAAGTCCACACCGCCGCCGGAAACGTGAAGGCGGCGCATTTCCCGGTCTGGCTGTCGCTGTTCGACGGGGTGCTGGCCCGCCAGTTGCCCGCACAGACCGCGCACGCCTGGTCGGCGCTGGCCCACCGGATCGGGCGCGGGCTGAGCTATGGGTTGCCCCGCGAAAGCGTGGGCGACGTGCCGGACCTGCGCGGGGCCGAGGCCGGCGGCTTCTCCAACGTGCCGCAATGGCGCGATTGATCCGGCGGGCATTCAGAGCATAACCACTGGCAGGCCCGCCTTTCTTCGTAGCAAGGATTTCCACGATGACGACCCGAACCGCCGAACGCATGCGTCAATGGCACGGCCCTGCGCTGCTGACCTATGGATTTCGCCCCTTCTTTCTGGGCGGCGCGGTATGGGCCGCGGTGGCGATGGCGCTGTGGATCCTGATGCTGACCGGCGCGCTCAGCCTCGATGCGCCGTTCGACCCGATATCGTGGCACGCGCACGAGTTTCTTTTCGGCACGCTGGGCGCGATCATCGCCGGGTTCCTTCTGACGGCGGTTCCGAACTGGACCGGGCGGCTGCCCGTGACGGGCTGGCCCCTGGGCGCGCTTGCGCTGCTGTGGCTGGCCGGGCGGCTGGTGACGACGCTGCCATCGGGCCTGCCATGGGGCGCTGTCGCGGCGATCGACGCGGGGTTCACGCTGGTGCTGGGCGTCATGATCCTGCGCGAGATCGTATCGGGCTGCAACTGGCGCAACCTGCCGATCCTGATCCTGCTGGCGGTCTTCGCGCTGGCCAACTTCCTGTTTCACCTCGACGCGGCCGCGGGACGCTTTGCCGCGCATGGCGTCGGCCTGCGTCTGGGGCTGGCGGCGGCGATCATGATGATCGGCATGATCGGCGGGCGCGTGGTGCCGAGCTTTACGCGCAACTGGCTGGTCGCAAGGGGCGATGCGGCCCGGCCCGCGCCGCCGATGCAGCGGTTCGACAAGGCGACGCTCGTGGTTACGGTGCTGGTGCTGATCCTGTGGGTGGCGCGGCCCGAGGGCGCGGCGACGGGCGCGGCGCTGCTGCTCATGGGTGTGCTGCACCTGATCCGGCTGGGCCGGTGGAGCGGCTGGCGCACCGGGGCCGAGATCCTGGTGACGGTCCTGCATGTGGGCTATCTCTTCGTGCCGCTTGGCGCGCTGGCGCTGGGCGCTGCCGCGCTCGCGCCCGAGGCGCTGGCGCCGGCGGCGGCGCAGCATCTGTGGATGGCGGGCGCGATCGGGCTGATGACGCTTGCGGTGATGACGCGTGCGACGCTGGGCCACACGGGCCGGGCGCTGCACGCGGGCAAGGGCACGGTGGCGATCTACGCGCTGCTGATCCTGGCGGTCATCGCCCGGCTGGCCGAGGTGGGCGCGCCCGCCCTGCCGCTGCTGGAAGTGGCGGCGCTGTGCTGGATCGGGGCCTTCGGGGGGTTCGCGCTGCTCTACGGGCCCATGCTGCTGAAGCCCAAACCGGCGCGGGCGTGATGGCCTGGGCGGGTTTCACCGCGGCCTTTGCCGCGTTTTTCCTGAGCCATAGCGTGCCCTTGCGCCCGCCGGTGCGGGCGCGTCTGGTCGGCGCCATGGGGCAGCGCGGCTTCACGCTTGGCTATTCCGTGCTGTCGCTGGGCGTTCTGGCCTGGCTGATCGCGGCGACGGCGAACGCGCCTTATGTCATGCTCTGGCCGCGCGCGGCGTGGCAGAACTGGGTGCCGCTGATCGCGATGGGCGCGGTCTGCGTTCTAGCCTGCATGTCCATCGCGCGGCCCAATCCGCTGTCCTTCGGCGGCGCGCGGAGCGCGCTGTTCGATCCCGCCCGTCCCGGCATCATCCGCTGGACGCGGCATCCGCTTTTGGCGGCGGCGGCGCTCTGGGCCGGGGCGCATATGGTGCCCAACGGCGATCTGGCGCATGTCATTCTGTTCGGCGTGTTCGCGGGCTTCGCGATCCTCGGCATGCGCATTGTCGACCGGCGCAAGCGGCGCGAGATGGGTCCGGAGCGGTGGGAGGCGCTGCGCCGCCGCATCGCCGCCGGGCCGGTCCTGCCCCGCCCGGAGTCATGGGCGGGTGCGGGGCTGAGGCTGGCCTCGGCCGCGGTGCTTTACGCGGTGCTGCTTGGCTTGCACCCTTTGGTGCTGGGCGTGTCGCCCCTGCCGTAGGTCAGGAGCCGGGCGCGCTTTCCGTCACCAGCCGCATGCCCAGATGCGCCGGGGGCGCGCCGACGGCACAGCCGCCGCGGGCCGGATCCCGCTCCAGATAGGACATCGCGGCCACGTGCACACCGGCCACCCAGAAGGCGGGGCAACGGTCGGGGTGCAGCGGCTCGCCGGTTCCGGCATAGCAATCGGCGGTCCATTCCCACACCGACCCGTCAAGATCGGCGATCCCGTCCGCGGTGGTCGAGAAGCTGCCCGTGGGCCTGAGCGCGCGGGGCAGGTTGGCTTCGGTCAGATAGGTCGAGGCCCAGCTGAGGGCCGGGTCGGTGAAGATCGGATCAGGCTCGTCGGGCATGACGCTTTCGGCCATGGCCTCCCATTCGGCGACGCGGGGCAGGCGGAAGGCGTGGCCGGTGGCCGCGGTCACCCAGGCAACATATTGCTGCGCGTCGGGATAGCTGAGGCCCGTCGCGGGCGTCGTGGCGGGGTCCTGGTCGGGCCGCACGATCAGCGACAGGGCGCATCCGCCCGCCGCGTGGCAGACATTCCATTCGGCAACGGTCACTTCGTTGCGCTGGACCCAGAGCGCGGCATCGGGGCCGACAGGGCCGACAAGATCGGGCATGAGGCCGGTATCGGCAACAGGCGCGGGGCCGCGTGTCATCCACGCGGCCCCGCCGATGAGGGCGCCGGCCGCCATGGCCAAAGCTGTTGCCGAAAGGGTTTTCCGGGCGATGCCTGGGCGTGTCATGGCGGCTTGCTCCTTTGTGCGCGGTCAATGTCAGCTGGTCATCTGGCGGGGTGCCACGACCTGTTCCATGAGGGCGTTGTTCCATTCGCCATCGACCACGAAATGCGCGGTCGCGCCGAGGATCGCGGCCTCGATCAGGTTATGGTTGACATAGGCGTAGACGCCCGGCTGCTCGAACGTGTACATCGCCGCCACCGCGCTGCCGCCGCGGACGAACCATGTTTCCATGTTGGACATCGGCGCATCGCTGAACGAGCTTTCCCAGACGAAGTCGCCATGACCGCCGATCAGGTGCGGACGGCTGTCGCGGTTGGACTGGTTGTGCACCATCAGCACCGTCTCGCCCACGTTCGCCTTCAGCGCGTTGACCCCGGTAAGGGCGCCGACCGCGCCGTTGAACACGCAATGTGTCGGCGTCAGCGTACGCATGGCGTCCAGCGAGTTGGCATAGTCGTCTCCGGCAGCCGCATAGGTCTTGTAGGAGCCGTCCTCGTTCATCGGCAGGTAGTAATCCTGCTCGCCGATATACGCGATGCTGTCGTATTTCAGCGGATTGCCGTTTGCATCCTTCAGACCGTCCCGCGGCAGCACCATCACGGCGCCGTTCATGCCGTGGCAGACATGATAGGGGATCATCGCGCCACCGGGGGCACAGTGATAGGTGAAGCAGCCCGGCTTGGTCGCCTTCCAGCGCAGGACACATTCCTCGCCCGGAAAGATATGGGTCAGACCGCCGCCGCCCAGCGCGCCGGTCGATGCGTGAAAGTCGATATTGTGCTCCAGCTGGTTGTGGCCAAGGTTCTTGAGCGTCAGTTCGACATAGTCGCCTTCGTGGCAGATGATCAGCGGACCGGGGACGGAGCCGTGATAGGTCATCGCCCAGATCGAGGCGCCGGTGTCTTCGTCGATCACCATGAGACGCTCGTCGACCGTCATCTCGACCTCGACGATCTTGGGATCGCCCTGTGCGATCTGGTCATGCTTGGGCGCGAAGGGCGGGCGCACCAGCTCTTGCTTGACGCGCTCGTAACCTGTCAGATCGGCGGGTTTGGCGTTGCTCATCTGCTGCTGGACCTTGACGACTTTTTCGTCCGGCATCTGGATCTTCGGCGGCGCGAGCGGGCGGCGCACGGTGGCCGCAGTGGCGAAACCGCCCGTGATTGCGGCGGCACCGGCCAGCGCGGTGCCGCGCAGGATATTGCGGCGGCCCGGCGATTGCAGTGCGTCTTTGACCGAATGTTTCATGTCTTGCTCCATGATTGGATGTGGTGGCTGGGCGGGGTCAGCCGATTGCGGCTGACCCGGAATGCGCCTGGCTCAGAGATTTTCAAGCTGATCGACAAACCGTTCTTTGGCGTTCTTGGGAAGGCGCCCTTCGAGATAGTCATCGGGAACCTCGGCGTCCTCGCCGACGGCGATGGTCATCACCATGCCCATGGCGAAGTGGGGCGTGCATTTGACCCCGTAGAGGCCTTCCACGTCGAATGTCACCTCGATCTCTTCGTTGATCTTGCCCTTGAAGGGGTCGGCGCCCTCGGGAATCATTTCCACGACGCTCTCGGCGTTGTGGCCCTTGTCGGCGGCAATGAACTTGACGGTGTCGCCGGGCGCGATCTGAACGAAGCCGGGCTCGAAGACCATGGTGCCGGCTTCGCCCTTGTTGAGCATCTGCACCTCGACCGTCTCGGCCCAGGCTGCTCCGGAGATCAGCAGTGCGGCCGCGGCTGCGAAGGTTGCGCCTGTCTTGATGAACATCTTGTTGTCCTTTTCTGTCCTTGATTGTCTTGGCACTGACTTAGGCGCAGACCGACGCCCGCACATTGAGCCAGCGCAAACTTCGGATCTGTTTTCACGCAGCTGCATCGGGCGCGAAATCGCCTCTCGGCATTCCGGCGGCGGGCGGGTAACAAGGGGCCACCAAAGGAAAGATTCCATGCTGCGCAAACTCGACGAAAGCCTGCTGACCCACCTCACCCCCTTCGAGGGACTGGAGCGGACGCAGATTCGCGACATCCTGGACAAGGCGACGACGCACCGCTTCGAGACCGGCGAAGCCGTTTTTTACGAGGACCAGGAGGCGGATCGGTTCTACCTGCTGCTCGACGGCTACATTCGCGTCGGGCGCATGACGCCCGAGGGCGAGCATGTGACCGTCCTGCATATTTCGTCAGGGCAGCTTTTCGGGATCGCGCTGGCGCTGGGACATACCCATTTTCCCGCCAGCGCCGTCGCCGCCTCCGAGGCGATCGTGCTGTCCTGGCCGCAGCGCCTGTGGCCGGAATTCACCGCCGCTTATCCCGGATTCTCCGTCGAAGCCTATCGCACCATCGGCCAGCGCATGAAGGAAATGCACGATCATGTGGTCGAGATGGCCACGCAGCAGGTCGAACAGCGAATCGCCAACGCGCTCCTGCGGCTGATCAACCAGATGGGCCGCCGCACCGAGGCCGGGATCGAGGTGGATTTTCCCATCACCCGGCAGGACCTGTCGGAAATGACCGGCACGACGCTGCACACTGTCAGCCGCCTTCTGAGCGGGTGGGAAAAGCGCGGCATCGTCGAAAGCAGGCGCAAGCGCATCCTGGTCCGCGAGCCGCATCAGCTGGTCATGTTGGCCGAACCTGCGGCGCCGCGCTGATCGCGCTTTGCAACTCTGCCACGAATACCGCCTCGTCCAGGTGATATTCGGCGCAGGCATCCTCGATCGTGTGGAACGGGCCGATGCGGCAGCCGACGCAGTGCATGCCGTGGCGCAGGAACACCGGCACCGTCTGCGGCCATGTGCGCATGATATCCGACAGGGTAATATCCCGAATATCCTGCTTTTTCTTGATGATCATGCACGACCCTCCCTGCCGATCGGCAAAAGGTCTCACATTCAAACCGCGCAGACTTTGTCATTGCGCAAACTTTCAATTAGAGGTTCTGGGTAGAACGCACCGGACTGCAACCAGAAAAGGAGGCCCGCGGATGGCCGAATTCCTGACCAAGTCGCGGGCGCGCAACATTTTCTATGGCGGATCCATCTTCTTCGTCATCGTCTTTGTCGCGCTGACCGCGCAGAGCCATTACTACGTCGTCAACAATTCGACGGCCGGGCTGCCGCTGACCGAGGCCGTCGTGCACGGCAAGGAAGTGTGGGAGCGCAACAGCTGCATCAACTGCCACACCCTGCATGGCGAGGGCGCGTATTTCGCCCCCGAGCTGGGCAACGTGATGACGCGCTGGGGCGTTCAGGACGATCCCGAAGGCGCCTTCGAGATTCTGGATGCCTGGATCGAGGCGCAGCCGAGCGGAGTCGAGGGGCGTCGCCAGATGCCGTATTTCAAGCTGTCCGAAGAGGACAAGCGCGGGCTGGCCGAATTCCTGCGCTGGGCCGACCACACCGATACCCAGGGCTGGCCGCCCAACGATGCCGGCTAAGGAGAAAGAAGCATGAAGTACAAATCTCAACAGATCGCCTACGCCTATTTCATCTGTGCGATGGCGCTATTTGCGGTGCAGGTCCTGGGCGGGCTGACGATCGGATGGATCTACGTCCAGCCGAATTTCCTGGCCGAGATCTTTCCGTTTCACATCATCCGCATGGTGCATACCAACGCGCTGATCGTCTGGCTGCTCCTGGGCTTCTTCGGAGCCGCCTATTTCATGGTGCCCGAAGAATCGGAGCGCGAGATCTGGTCGACCAAGCTGGCCTATCTTCAGCTGATCATCCTGATCGTCGGCACGCTGGGTGCCGTCATCGGCTACGGCTTCAAGGTGCATGGCGGGCGCGAGTTCCTGGAACAGCCCCTCTGGGTCCGCTTCGGTATCCTCGTGGCGGCCGTCATCTTCCTGATCAACATCTCGATGACGGTGCTGTCGGGCCGCAAGACGGCGATCACCGGCGTGCTTCTGATGGGTCTGTGGCTGCTGTCGCTGCTGTGGATCTTTTCGTTCATCAACCCGGCGAACCTGAGCCTCGACAAGATGTACTGGTGGTTCATCGTGCACCTCTGGGTCGAGGGCACGTGGGAGCTGGTGATGGCGTCGATCCTCGCCTTCCTTCTGCTAAAGCTGACCGGCGTGGACCGCGAGGTGATCGAGAAATGGCTGTACGTCATCGTCGCCACCGCGCTTTTCACCGGGATTCTGGGCACCGGGCACCACTTCTTCTGGATCGGCCTGCCGGGCTACTGGCAGTGGATCGGCAGCATCTTCGGGGCGCTCGAAGTCGCACCGTTCTTCCTGATGATGTCCTTCGCCTTCATCATGGTCTGGAAGGGCCGCCGCAACCATCCCAACAAGGCCGCTCTCCTGTGGTCGCTGGGCTCGGCCACCGTCGCCTTCTTCGGCGCGGGCGTCTGGGGCGTGCTGCACAACATGCATGGCGTGAACTTCTACAGTCACGGCACGCAGATCACCGCGGCGCACGGGCACCTTGCCTTCTACGGGGCCTACGTCTCGATCAACCTGGCGATCATCACCTACGCCATGCCGCTTCTGCGCAATCGCGAGCCCTATAACCAGGTGCTGAACATGGGATCGTTCTGGCTGATGACGGGGGGCATGGCCTTCATGACCTTCACGCTGACCTTCGCGGGCGTCATCCAGACGCATATGCAGCGGGTGCTGGGCAACTACTACATGGTCGTCCAGGATGATCTGGCGCTGTTCTACGTCATGCGCTTCATCGCCGGCTCGGCTGTTGTCGTGGGCGCGCTGGTGTTCATCTACTCTATCCTCGTGGTACGCCGCCGCGAAGTGGTGGAGCCGGGCGCCGCCAATCCCGCACCGATCGAATCCGAGCCTCTGCCGGGAGAATGAACATGAACGCCCATGCAGGCGCGCCCACGCGCGCACCCTACTACGCCGAGACGGGCAATGAATGCGCCCTGTTCGACGCGGCCCACAAAAACGGTTTGCCCCTTCTTCTGAAGGGGCCGACCGGCTGCGGCAAGACCCGCTTTGTCGAGCATATGGCGGCCCGTGCGGGCCGGCGGCTCTACACCGTGGCTTGCCATGACGATCTGACGGCGGCGGACCTGATCGGTCGCTACCTTCTGCGCGGCGGCGAGACGGAGTGGGTCGATGGCCCGCTCACCCGCGCCGTGCGCGAGGGCGCGATCTGCTACCTCGACGAGGTGGTGGAGGCGCGCAAGGATGTGGCCGTGGTTCTGCACCCGCTGACCGACAACCGCCGCACCCTGATGATCGACCGCACCGGCGAGGAACTGACGGCGCCCGCCGGCTTCATGCTGGTGGCCAGCTACAACCCCGGCTACCAGAACGTGCTGAAGCGGATGAAGCCGTCGACGCGCCAGCGTTTCCTGTCGATCACCTTCGGCTTTCCGAACCCCGAGACCGAGATCCGCGTCATTGCCGAGGAAAGCGGGCTGGAGCCGGACCGCGTCGCGCCGCTGGTGCGGCTGGGCGGGCATATCCGCAACCTGTCGGGCATGGATCTGGAGGAGGGCGTCTCGACCCGCCTGCTGATCTATGCGGCCACGCTGATGGCGGGCGGCATGGGCGTCGAAAAGGCGCTGGAGGCCGCGGTGATCGAGCCGCTGACCGATGACGAAGACATCCAGACCGCCCTGCGCGATCTGGTGGGCAACGTTTACGGATAAGGCATCATGGCACTGCATCCCCTTGACCTGATGGATCCCGAAGAGGCGGTCGGCAACCTCTGGCACGACTACGCTGTCGGGATCGGCTCGGCGCGCTCCTATCCGGATGAGGCGGCGGCGCTGGGTGCGGTGCGTCCCAGTCTGACCATGATGTTCCGCGCCCTCGGCGGCGAACCGGGGGTGGAGCTGTGCGAGGCCGCGGCCAGCGTCGCGCGCCACCGCCGCCCGGCGGCGCGCAAGCTGGCGACCGAGCGTGACAAGATCCACGTCGCCGCCTTCGACGGCGAGCGTCTGCGCGTGCCGCCGGTGATCGACGTCTTCCCGTCCCATGCGTTGAACCGCAGCGCCTATTTCTGGCTGACCGCGATGGCGGCGCTGGCGGGCGAGGACGCGCTGGCCGCCGGCGATCTGCAGGGCGCGGCGCGCGATCTGGCCATGATCCGCGCGAACGTGGCCACGGGGATGCGGGCGCTGGCCGTCTGTCCGGGCCTGAGCGGCAGTTACGCCGAAATGAGCGCTCATATCGTGGCCACGCGCCCGCGCGTAGTGCTGCCCGGCCCTGAAAGGACCGTCGAGCACGCCCTCCGCGCCGGGCTGACCTGCGGGGATCTGCCGGAGGCGGATGCGCCGGATGCTGCGCGGACCCACATGCCCTATGCCCATGTGCCGATCTGGCTGGACTTCACGCGCGCCGGGAAGGGCGGCGCCGCGGAGGACCACGCGGACGAGACGGCGGAAGTGCCCGCCGCCGCGCAGATGACCAAGCGCAAGCTGGGCATGCGCCGTGACCGCGATCAGGCCAACCGCAAGGACAGCTTCATCCTGCACCGGTTCGAGGCGATCCTGTCCTGGGTCGAATCGATGAACCTGAACCGCTCGATCCATGACGATGACGACGAGAACGCCCAGAAGGCGGCCGAGGATCAGGACGAGATCACCCTGTCGAAGAACGACAAGCGCGCCGCGACGCGCCTGCGCCTGCATCTGGATCTGTCGCCGGCGGATGCCGATCACGAACGGCTGGCGGCGCCCGTGACCTACCCCGAATGGAATCACCGCTCGCGCAGCTACATGCCCGATCATTGCCGCGTGCTGGAGGCCGACGCCGTGCCGGACCCCTCCAGCGATTTCGTGCCGAACGCCAAGCGGATCGAGGAAGTCCGCCGACAGTTCGAGGTGCTGCGCCCGCGCCGCATCCTGCAGCCGCGCCAGATCGACGGGTCCGAGCTGGATCTCGATGCTGCCATCGCCGCGCAGATCGACCTGCGCGCGACCGGGCGCTGCGATGACCGCGTGTTCCAGGCCTCGCGCCAGACCGCGCGGGATCTGACGGTCGCCTTCCTGATCGACACGTCCCGCTCGACCGAATCGGTGGTGGACCAGACCAGCGTGATCGACGTGGCGCGCGATGCGCTGGCGGCGCTCGCGGGGGGGATCGACGCGGCGGGCGATCGGCTGGGCATCTGGGGGTTTTCGTCGCTCAAGCGCGACCGGGTGTTCCTGACCCGCTGCAAACGCTTCGACCAGCGGATGAGCCGCGAGGTGACGGAAAACATCTGCTCCCTCAAACCGGGGCACTACACCCGCCTTGGCGCCGCGATCCGCCATGTCAGCGCGCAACTGGCCGAGGAGACGGCGGCGCGCAAGCTGCTGATCGTGCTGACCGACGGCAAGCCCAACGATCTGGACCATTACGAGGGCACGCACGGCATCGAGGACAGCCACATGGCCGTCGCCGAGGCGCGTCGCGCGGGCCAGGCGGTGCATGGCGTGGTCGTCGACGCAGACGGGCAGGACTGGTTCGCCCGCATCTTCGGGCGGGGCGGCTTCCACCTGCTGCCGCGCCCCGAGCGCCTGACCCGCGTCTTGCCCGACATCTATCGCACCCTGACACAGGAGACATGAGATGACCCGACTGATCGCACTCACCGCGATGCTTCTTCCCGCGGCGGCGCTGGCCGAAGAGTTCCAGCGTCCCATTCCGCAGGCGCAATCCGCAACCGCCGAAGCCTGGTTCTTCGCCGCTTCGGTGGCGCTGCTGCTGGCGTTGCTGGCGGTGCATATGCTGGTGCGCCGCCGGTGACACGGCAGGAGACGCAGCAGCGGCAGGGCTGGGGCGTTCCGGCGCTGACGCTGGCGCTTTATCCGTTCGGGGCGGGGGCGATGGCGATCAACCTCTATTTCGCCGGGCTGATCCTGTCATTCGTGGATCTGCCCGTGCCCGAGCCGATCTGGGCGCTGATTGCCGGCGCGCTGCTGGGCGTGCCGGCCACCTGGTTTTTCGCGCGCCACATCCGCGCCCTGATGGACCGCGCCGACGCGGCGGCGGACGCCGAGAGCGCGCGCTAGAGCGTTTCACGAAACACCTGCCTCACGGATGTTCGCGAAACGCTTCAGAGCAGCCAGTCGACCGGCAGCCACCCGATCACCGTGATGGCGGCGCTGCGCAGCATGCTGCCGCCCGGCTCGGAGGTGAGGGGCGGGGCGTCCGGCGCTTGCGGGTCGATCCAGATCAGACCGCCGTTCCGGCGCTTCACCTCCCACGCCAAGCCGCCCAGGCCGCCGTCGAAGGCGTCGTGCAGCCGCCGTGCCATGCCTGGGCTGTCGATGAGCAGGCCCATCTCGGTGTTCAGCGTGATGGAGCGCGGATCGAAGTTGAACGAGCCGACGAAGATCCGCTGGCCGTCCACCGCGAATGTCTTGGCGTGAAGGCTGGACCCGGAAGAGCCGAAAGGCCCCGGCTTGTCGGTCGGTTTTTCCGGCGCGCCCGTGCGGCGCAGCTCGAACAGGCGGATGCCGGAGGCCAGCAGATCCTTGCGCCGTTTGGTATAGCCGGCGTGAACCGGCAGGACATCCGTCGCCTCCAGCGAATTGGTCAGCATCCGCACCTGCACGCCTCCGCTCTTGAGCCCGATGAAATCGCGCATCCCGCGGCGGCCCGGCACGAAATAGGCCGAGACGCCGTCGAACCGCTCGGCCACCTCGCCGACCGCGTCCTTGAGCCGTGTGACCAGCAGATCCTTCCGCCGCACCAGCCCCTGGCCCTTGGCCGGCATGTCGCTGACCAGAACCGCACGCGTCCATTCCATCGGCAGGGTGCCGCGGGTCAGCTGGGGCACCTTTGAGGACGTTTCGAGGACGGTCCGGTAGGTCTGCATCTGCTTGGTGCCGCGATGGAGCGTCATAAGCTCGGCGATGGCGTCACCGCGCCGTGCCGGCCCGACGATGGGCCGCGCCGGGTGAACCGGCGCACTGTTCCAGTAGGTATCGAAGTCCTGCGACACGCGCGGCACGATGTCGCCCGCGGCCATCACGTCCAGATCGACGTAAAGCGCGATCTCCCCCGTGCCGAAATATTCGTCGCCCACGTTGCGGCCGCCGAGGATGGTCACCCGATTGTCGACGGTGAAGGATTTGTTGTGCATCCGCCGGTTCAAACGGAAGAAGTCGAAGGCATAGGACAGCAGCTTGAACCGGCGCAGGTTGAACGGGTTGTAAAGCCGCACTTCCGCCATCGGATGCGCGTCCAGCTGTGCGAGCTGCGAATCGAGGCCCGAAGTGCCGTTGTCGTCCAGCAGCAGGCGCACCCGCACGCCCCGGTCCGCCGCGCGCCTGAGCGCGTCCAGCAGCAGCGCGCCGGTCAGATCGCCGTGCCAGATGTAGTATTGCGCGTCGATGGACGAAACGGCCGTATCGGCCAGGATCATCCGCGCGGCGAAGGCGTCGGCGCCATTTTCAAGCGGCACCACGCCGGTCAGGCCGGGATGCCGCGCCACCGGTCCGTTCAGCGCATCGGCCAAGGGCCCGCCCTGCGCCGCGGGACGTGCCGTGCCCGGCGCGCCCCGGTCTTTCGGTAGCGCGAAGATCAGGCGCGCGGCCAGGATCGTCAGCGCGATGACCACCAGCGCGGCCAGCAGGTATTCCAAGAAGATCAGCACGTATCGGCCTCCTGTCCGCCCGTGGCGGGATGCGGCAGTCTAGACGGGCGCGGCGCCGCCGGGCAGACCGCGCAACGCGGCGTCATGCTGCAAAGGGCACGCATGTTCAGCATCCGCAACCGGCACGCCGACCGGAAGGCGCCGCAGATCCCGCCGCGGGCTCTGGCAGCCTTCCCGGAGGTTTGCACATGCGATGTGACCTTTCCTGTCGCAGAACGTCAGAACGGCCTTGACCCTGCCTGCCATGCCGTTTCATGCATCATCCACGAGGATGCAACCACCGCCGCCATTTTTGCGTGCCCGCATCGCCGGAACTGAAAGGAAATACCGAATGATACGCGTGATTGCCATGATCTTGGCCGCAACCTTGGGATCTATCGGGGTGGCGCGGGCCGATCAGGGCGACGCGCCGCTTTCAGCCGAGGCGTCGGATCCGGCGGCGCTGGAGTGGATGCAGGGATTTCCGCCGCCGCAGGACAAGGTGATACGGTTTTCCGACGCCGATCATTTTACCTTCCCCAAACTGCGCTGGACCGTCTGCAATTTTCGGCAACTGATGCCGAACGTGGCGGTGAAGAACGGCACCGAAGGCGCGCGCGCCTTGACCGAAGCACCGAACCCCGCGCTGGGCGAGGTCGCCTTTACGCCGCTGGGCGGCGGCGATCAGATGACATGGGATGCCGCGTTCGATGCCAACTACACCGATGGCGTGATCGTGCTGCATCATGGCCGCGTCGTCTATGAGCGCTACGGCGGCTGTCTGGGCAAGGATACGCTGCACGGCGCGATGTCCGTCACCAAGTCGCTCACCGGGCTTCTGGCCGAGATGCTGGTGGCCGACGGCACGCTCGATCCGGCGGCGCGCGTGGGCGATCTGATCCCCGAACTGGCGGCCAGCGGCTTTGGCGATGCCACGGTGCGGCAGGTGATGGACATGACCACGGCGCTGCACTTTTCCGAGGACTACTCCGACCCGCAGGCCGAGGTCTGGACCTACGCCCAAGCCGGCAGCCCCCTGCCCAAACCGGAAGGCTACGAGGGCCCGCGCAGCTATTTCGAGTTCCTCCAGACGGTGCAGAAGGACGGCGCCCATGGCGAGGCGTTCGGCTATCGCACGATCAACGCCGACGCGCTGGGCTGGCTGATCGCGCGTGCGGCGAACACATCGGTGGCCGATCTTCTGGCCGACCGGATCTGGAGCAACCTGGGCGCCCGAAGCGAGGCGTTCTACACGGTGGATTCCATCGGCACCCCCTTCGCCGGGGGAGGCTTCAACGCAACGCTGCGCGACATCGCGCAGGTCGGACAGATGATGCTGGACGGGGGCCGCGTCGGCCAGAACCAAGTCGTGCCCGAAGCGGCGATAACCGCGATCGCCCAGGGCGGCGACAAGGAGGCGTTCTCCAAAGCCGGTTACGATCTGATGCCGGGGTGGAGCTATCGGTCGATGTGGTGGGTGGCAGGGGGCGATCACGGCGCCTACGCGGCGCGCGGCGTACATGGCCAGACTCTGTGGATCGATCCGGAGGCCGACATGGTCATCGCGCGCTTTGCCTCGCATCCCGTGGCGGAGAATGCCGCGAACGATCCGACGTCGCTGCCCGCCTTCCGCGCCGTCGCCGACTATCTGATCGCGCACGACGACATGCCGCTGCTCGGCCGTGAATGGCGGATGGAGGATGTCGATGGCATGGGCGTCATCGACTTCAGCAACGCGACGCTGCATTTCATGTCCGATGGTACGCTGGCGGGCAACGCCACCTGCAACCGCCTGATGGGCAGCTACGAGATCGAAGGCGATGCGCTGACCGTCGCGCCGACGGGTGTTACCATGATGGCCTGTCCCGAGGCACTGATGGCGCAGGAACAGCGGATTCTGGACTTGCTGCCGAAAATCGAGCGCTATGTCATCGACGAGACCGGCGCGCTGATCCTGATCGCCGCGGACGGGCGTACCATCGCCGCGCGCCGCTGAACGTTCGCGGCTGTGCAGCGCGCGTCGATTGTTATAGGGAACGGGCGAGACCCGCGACAGCCCCGGAGCGTTCATGTCGAAACCAGATCAGCGCGCCCTGCGAGACGCCTTCGGCCGGTTCACGACGGGCGTGACCGTTCTGACCACGCGCGAGGCTTGCGGCGCGCCGCGCGGCTTTACCGCCAATTCGTTCAGCTCGGTGTCGCTGGACCCGCCGCTGGTGCTGGTGTGCGTTTCGCACAACGCGCACAGCGCGCCCGCCTTCCGCGCGGCGCCGCATTTCGGGATCAACATCCTTTCGGCCGATCAGCGGCACGTGTCCAACCTCTTTGCGTCCCAGACGCCCGACAAGTTCGAGCGGACGGCGTGGCATCCGGGGCCGCATGACGTGCCGCTTCTGCCCGGCTCGCTGGCCACGCTGATCTGCGCGCGGCACAAGCTGGTCGAAGCCGGCGATCACATGATCCTTATCGGCGAGGTGCTGCAGACGCAGTCGCGCGAGGCGCAGCCGCTGGGATATCACCGGGGCAACTATGTCTCGATCTGTCCGCAGAGCGTGACGCCCAAGGAGTGACGCGGCACGGTCCTCAGTAGGAATATTCGCCGTAGATCCGGCTCAGATCGCCGTTCCATTCGCCATGATAGCGCGCCAGCAGCTCGTCCGCCGGGGTCTGGCCCGACTGCACGCTTTCGCGCAGGGCGTTCAGGAAATGCGTCTCGTCCGGGATCAGCCCCTCTGCGCCGGGGCGCGCGCGCGCCTTCAGCCCGGCCTCGGAGATGTCCAGCACGCGGTCTGCCAGATCGTGCATGTCGATGCCGTCCACCTTGGCCTGAAGCGCGTCGACACTGGCGGCGACGCGCAGCGCCTCGCGCTGTTCGGCGCTCCAGCCCTTGGCCAGATCCCATGCGGCATCGAGGCTGCTGGCGTCATACATGATCCCGGTCCAGAAGGCCGGCAGCGCGCAAAGCCGCCGCCAAGGGCCGCCATCGGCGCCGCGCATCTCCATGAATTTCTTGATCCGCGCCTCGGGGAAGATCGTCGTCAGGTGGTCCGCCCAGTCGCTGAGTGTTGGCCTTTCCCCCGGCAGCGCAGGCAATTCGCCGCGCAGGAAATCGCGGAAGGACTGGCCGAGCGCGTCGATGTATTTGCCGTCGCGATAGACGAAGTACATCGGCACATCGAGCGCATATTCGACATACCGCTCGAACCCCATGCCGTCCTCGAAGACGAAGGGCAGCATCCCGGTCCGGTCGGGATCGAGGTCGCGCCAGACGCGGGAGCGCCATGATTTATGGCCATTCGGCTTGCCCTCGAAAAAGGGCGAATTGGCGAAAAGCGCGGTTGCCACCGGCTGCAATGCCAGCGCGACGCGGAATTTCTTGACCATGTCGGCCTCGGAGGCGAAGTCCAGGTTGACCTGCACGGTACAGGTGCGCCGCATCATCACCTGCCCCATCGTGCCGACCTTCTGCATGTAGCTGTCCATCAGCTTGTAGCGGCCCTTGGGCATGAGCGGCATGTCCTCATGCGTCCATTCGGGCGCGGCGCCCAGACCGATGAAACCGACGCCGACGCGGTCGGCCACGTCCTTGACCTCGCGCAGGTGGCTGTTGACCTCGTCGCAGGTGGCATGGATCGTCTCAAGCGGGGCGCCCGACAGCTCCAGCTGCCCGCCGGGTTCGAGCGAGACGTTCGCGCCGTCCTTTTCCAGCCCGATCAGGTTGCCGTCTTCGGTCACGGGCGACCAGCCGTGCGCATCGCGCAACCCCTCCAGCACGGCAGATACACTTCGTTCGCCATGATAGGGAATGGGCTGGTGCGTGTCCTTGCAATAGCCGAACTTCTCGTGCTCGGTGCCGATGCGCCAGTCTTCTTTCGGCTTGTTGCCGGCCTCGAGATATTCGGCCAGCTGGCTGTGATGCTCGATCGGCCCGCCGCCGGATTGGGGAATGGACATGGGGCTTGGCCTCCGCTGGATTTGAATTCAGTAGGTGGCGCGGGGGCGGGGGGGTGTCAACCCGCGAAAGGCGCTTCAGGTCAGGCGCAGATGCGCCGGCTGCGCGCCAGACTTCTGCCACAGGATGACGCGGCCGGGCGCGGTGCGGCGCATTTCGGTCAGCATCCGCTCGGTCCGCATCCCCGGCAGTGCGGCGAAGACGTCGAAGAGCGCGGCCGCCCCTTCGGCGGTCAGCGGGATCATCACATCGTCCTGCCCCGGCTGGCTGAGCGCCCAATGCGCCGGTTTGCCCGTGCGGTCGATCGCGAGGGATGTCAGCTCGGATCGCGCAACGACGCCGCCGCCCAGCGGGCCGAAATAGCCGATGGCGCCCTCGTCGATCTCGACCACCCCCGGCCCGTCCGATCCGGCGGCGAAACGCATCCGTTGCGCGGCGGCGATGAGGGAGACGGCGCCGGTCAGCGCGATGGCCGCGCCCAGCCAGACGATCAGCCCGAAACTGCGCCACGCGATCATCAGGCCCAGCGCCAGCAGCGCCGCGCTGAGCAGCACACCGCGCCAGCGGCTGAGCGCCGCTACCGCCTCGGGCCGCAGGAATCGGCTCATGTCCAGTCGCCCAGCGCGCTTTGCCACAGCGTCAGCGCCGCGACGGCGGCCGTATCGGCGCGCAGGATGCGCGGGCCGAGGCGGGTGGCGTGCGCATGTGGGAGGGCGGCAAGGCGCGCGCGCTCGGGTTCGGAAAACCCGCCTTCGGGGCCGATCAGGATCGCCCAGGGGCCGGGTTGCTGCGGCAGATCCTGCGCCGTGCCATCCGCCAGCGCCTCGTCGCAGAAAAGGATGCGGCGGGCGGGGTTCCAGCCGTCCAGCAGCGCAGAGAGCTTCTGCAGATCGTCCACCGGCGGCACGTAGGTGCCACCGCACTGCTCGGCCGCCTCGATGGCGTGCGCTTGCAGGCGGTCCTGGCGGATGCGCTCGGAATTGGTGAAATCGGTCTGTACGGGGCAGATGCGGGCCGCGCCCAGCTCGGCCGCCTTCTCGACGATGAAATCGGTGCGCGCCTTCTTGATCGGCGCGAAAACGAGCCACAGGTCCGGCGGCATCCGCTGGTCCCGCGTCTGCGCGGCGCACGTCAGCGTGCCACCCTTCTTGCGCACCTCTGAAACCTCGGCCAGCCATTCGCCATCCCGCCCGTTGAACAGCAGCACCTGCGCACGCTGTCCCTGCCGCATCACCCCGAAGAGGTAATGCGCCTGCGGCGGCGTCAGAGGAACCGTTTGCCCCGGCCCCAGGGGCTGATCTACATACAGTCTGATCCGGGGGGTAGTCGCAGTGGTTTTCATGGGGGCCATCATATGAGCAGGGCAGAGCAGAGACCAGAGGCCGGCACCGTCGCCGACGCCGCCAAAGGCAACTGGGTGGATCGCCGCGCCCCCGCCGCGTGGCGGCCCTATCTGCGCCTGTCCCGCGCCGACCGGCCCATCGGAACGTGGCTGCTGCTGCTGCCCTGCTGGTGGGGCCTGCTGCTGGCGATGCTGCATGACGGGCAGGCGCGCTGGTTCGATCTGTGGATCTTCGTCGCCTGCGCCATCGGCGCGTTCCTGATGCGCGGCGCGGGCTGCACCTGGAACGACATCACCGACCGCCATATCGACGGCAGCGTGGCGCGCACGGCCTCGCGGCCGATCCCGTCGGGTCAGGTCAGCGTCAGGGGTGCGCTCGCGTGGCTGGTGGCGCAGGCGCTGGTGGCTTTTCTGATCCTGCTGACCTTTCCGGGCGCGGCGATCGCGCTGGGGATCCTCGCGCTGGCGCCCGTCGCGATCTATCCCTTCGCCAAGCGGTTCACGTGGTGGCCGCAGGTGTTTCTGGGGATCGCGTTCAACTGGGGCGCGCTGCTGGTCTGGACGGCGCATACCGGGCGGCTGGAATGGCCGGCGATGGTGCTCTACCTGGCCGGGATCGCCTGGACGCTTTTTTACGACACGATCTATGCCCACCAGGACGCCGAGGACGACGCGCTGATCGGGGTGAAATCCACCGCGCGGCTCTTTGGCGCGCACTCGCCGCTGTGGCTGCGCCGGTTTCTGGTCGCCACGGTCATCCTGATGACGGCGGCGGTGATTCTGGCGATGCGCGAAGCGGATCACATGGCGCTTCTCATCGCGCTTCTGGGGCCTTGGGCGCTGGGCCTGCACCTCACGTGGCAATTGTCGCGGCTGGACCTGCACGACAACGCGAGGCTTCTGGCGCTCTTTCGGTCCAACCGCGACGCCGGCCTTCTGCCCCTGCCGTTTTTCGCCATCGCGCTGCTCGTGTGATTGATCTTGGGGGGCCGGAGGCTTAAACACCCTCCATCATTCACAATGATCGGCCGTCACATGCGCCTGTCCTCCATCTTCGCGATTGCCGGATCGTTTCTTCTGGCCGCGGTCCTCAGCCTTGTCGCCGCCGGCTTCGCCGTGACGGTGATCGAGGACAACGCCCGCGGCAGCGTGCGCAGCGAGCTGGACAAGGAAGGCATGACCTGGACCGAGGTGGACGCCGACGGCCTTCAGGTCTTTCTGGCCGGTGTCGCCCCGTCCGAGGCGCGCCGGTTCGCGGCGCTGTCGGTCGCGGGGCGGATCGTGGATGCGGCCCGCGTGATCGACCAGATGCTGGTCGAGGATACGGCCGAGATCGCGCCGCCGCGCTTTTCGGTCGAGATCCTGCGCAATGACAGCGGCATTTCCCTGATCGGGCTGATTCCGGCCGCGATGGACCGCGATGCGCTGCTGGAGCAGATGAAGCGCGCGGCGGGCGGTGGCGACGTGATCGACCTGCTGGAATTGGCCGACTACCCTGTCGGCGACGATTGGGAAATTGCCGTCGAATATGCGGTGCGCGCGCTGAAACAACTGCCACGCGCCAAGATCTCGGTCGAATCGGGGCGCGTGGCGATCATCACCATGGCCGACAGCCCCGAGGAAAAGCGCACGCTGGAGGCGTCGCTCAAGCGGCGCGTTCCGCCAGATCTGCGCATTTCGCTGGACGTCTCGGCGCCGCGGCCGGTGATCACGCCCTTCACGCTGAGGTTTCTGATCGAGGACGGCAAGGCGCGGTTCGACGCCTGCTCGGCCGACACGACCGGGGCGGAACGGATGATCCTCGCCGCCGCGCGCGAGGCGGGGCTGGAAGGGGCCGCAAGCTGCGTCATCGGCCTTGGCGTGCCGACACCCGAATGGGGCCGCGCCGCCGCGCTGGCCATCAAGGCGGTGGCGGATCTAGGCGGCGGCAGCGTCACATTGGCCGATGCCGACATTTCCCTGATCGCCGCGCAAGGCACGCCGGAAGGGCGCTTCGACGACGTCGTCGGCGGGCTGGAAAGCGATCTGCCGGATGTCTTCGCGTTGCATTCCGTCCTGCCGCCCCCCGAAGTCGAGGGCGCGCCGACCACCCCCGAATTCGTCGCCACCCTTTCGCCCGAAGGGCTGGTGCAACTGCGCGGCAGGGTCGGCAGCCAGCGCCTGCGCGAGACGGTCGACAGCTTTGCCAAGGCCCGCTTCCGGTCGGGCAGCGTCCATACCAAGGCGCGCGTCGTGGAGGGGCTGCCGCAGGATTGGCCGGTGCGCGTGCTGACCGGGCTGGAGGCGCTGGGATTGCTGGCCAATGGCGCCATCGTGGTGACGCCCGACAACCTGACCGTCAGCGGCCTGACCGGCCGCAAGGAGGCCAGCGCGCAGATCGCCGGTCTTCTGGCGGCCAAGCTGGGCGAGGGCGCAAGTTTCGACATCGACGTGACCTACAAGGAGGCGCTGGACCCGATCGCGGGCCTGCCGACGCCCGAGGAATGCGTCGCCCAGATCGGCACCATCCTCAAGACGCGCAAGATCAACTTCGAGCCCGGATCGCCGAATTTCGACGCCAACGGCGCGTCGATCATGAACGACATCGCGGATATCCTGCGCAAATGCGGCGAGATCCAGATCGAGATCGGCGGCCATACCGACAGCCAGGGCCGCGAGGAGATGAACGAGGAACTCAGTCAGAAGCGCGCCAATGCCGTCCTCGATGCCCTGCGCGCGCGGCGTGTGCTGACGTCGAGCTTTACCGCCACGGGCTATGGCGAGGCGCAGCCCATCGCCGGCAACGACACCGAAGAGGGCCGCGAAGCCAACCGGCGCATCGAGTTCAAGCTGATCCCCGAGGCGGAACCCGCGCCCGACCCGGACGTATCGGGGCTTGAAAGCCTTGAAGAAGAGGCGCAGGAAGAGACTGCGGAAAAGGGCCAGGCGGAAGGCGCAGCTGATGAACAGGACTGAATTCATCATTGCCACGGCGATCATCCTCTTTGTCGCCTTCGCGCTGGGCTGGTTCGCGAACTGGCTGGTGCACCGTTTCATCCGCGTATCGTCGTCGGACGTGGGCGAACTGGACCGCATGGCGCAGGAGCTGCACGAGGCCGAGGAAACGCGCGATCAGGCCATCACCTATCTGCAGCAGCGCGAGGCAGAGCTGACCAACCAGCTGGCCCAGACCGAGGCCGAGCTGCGCGCGACGATGGACGGCCTGCGCGAGGCCCGCCACGAGGCCGAGCAGATGCGCGCCCGGATCGAGCGGACCGGCTGAGACCGGTCATGCCGGTTTCCCGGAGGGATCCCGCGGCGCGGGCGCCGGCGCAAAACCCATACAAGTTGAAGTGTTAACACCGCCGTAACACCCGGTCTGCTACCCCTGACCCTGGGTGAGTTGAAAGGGTGGTGGAGATGAGCGCGCAGGGCAATGCGGCGCCAGTCATCATCAAACGAAAGAAGGTCGTCACTGGCGGCGGACATCACGGGGGTGCCTGGAAGGTCGCCTACGCCGATTTCGTCACCGCGATGATGGCCTTTTTCCTGTTGATGTGGCTGCTGAACGCGACAACCGAAAAGCAACGCAAGGGGCTGGCGGACTATTTCAGCCCGACGGTGCCGATCAGCCGGGTTTCCGGCGGAGCCGAGGGAAACTTCGGCGGCCAGAGCGTTCTGTCCGAGGACACGCTGTCGAAGGATGGGCTGGGTGCATCCGACCTGCATCCCACCGAATCGCTTCAGGCGCGCGGTGAAACCGGCGTCGACCCGCAGGACGATCCGGACCTCGCGGAGCTTCAGCGCACGATAGACGCTGCGCTGAAGGGCACCAGCGGCGAAAGCATGATCGCGCCCGAACTGCAGCGCCACATCATCACGCGCGTCACCGACGAGGGGCTGCTGATCGAGCTTTTCGATCTGGACGATGCCGCCTTGTTCCAGGGGGCCAGCGATGTGCCGACCCCCGTGCTGACGGCGCTGTCGGCGGTGCTGGTCGAGATGTCCGGCCTGGTGACGAACGCGATCGCGGTGGAGGGGCATATCCGCGCCGCGCCGATCATCCTGCGGAACAATCCGGTATGGGATCTGTCGACGGCACGGGCGCAGCAATTGCGCAAGATGCTGGCCGAAGGCGGCCTTCCCGCAGCGCGGGTCGCCCGCGTCACGGGCCACGCCGACCGCAGTCCGGCCGTCGACGATCCCATGGCGGTGCGGAACAACCGTCTGAAAATGATCTTCCTGCGCAAGGGCAAGTGACATCTCCGGGCGGCTGGGCCGGGTTTTGGCTTGGCTGTTAGCGCGATGTTAAAGATGCGGGCGTATGTCTGGTGCTCGACGACAGTCGATGCAGCAGAAAGGCGTCTCCATGACCATCTCCTCTTCGCTCAATGCCGGTGTGGCGGCGCTCAACGCGAACGCGACGCGCCTCGCCGCCATCTCGGACAACATCGCGAATTCCGCGACCTACGGGTACAAGCGGGTCGAAACAGATTTCCAGTCCATGGTGGTCAGCGGCAATGGCGGCAGCTATTCCGCCGGCGGCGTCCGCTCGGTGACGCAGCGACTGATCGATCAGGGCGGGTCGCTGATCACGACGTCCAACCCCACGGACCTCGCGGTGCGCGGGCGCGGCATGCTTCCGGTGGCGCGCGCCAGCCAGATCGGGGCGGGCAACGGCTCCAGCCAGATGCTTCTGACCACGACGGGCTCTTTCCGGACCGATGCCAACGGCGTTCTGAGAACCGAAAGCGGTCTGGTCCTGCTTGGCTGGCCCGCCAACCCCGATGGCAGCGTTCCCGCCTTTCCCCGCGATACTGCCGACGGGCTGGAGCCCGTGCGCCTCAACGTCAACCAGCTGACGGCCGAGCCGACGACCTCGATCAACCTGGGCCTGAACCTGCCGGCGACCGAGACGAATGCGGGTGCGAGCGGGGACGACCGGCAATTATCCGTGGAGTATTTCGACAATCTGGGCAAATCGGAAAGGGTTCAGATCGACTTCACCCCGACCATTCCCGCGACCGGCGACTCCAACGAATGGACGATGCGGCTCAGGGATTCGGCGCAGGGCGGCGCGGTGATCGGCGAATACACCCTTTCGTTCGACGATGCGCGCGCGTCGGGCGGAACGCTGCTGAACGTGGCGACGGGCGCGCATGGCGGGGCATACGACCCGGCCACGGGCTCGGTCATCGTCAATGTCGCGGGCGGTCCGGTCGAAGTGAACATCGGCCGGCTTGGCGCGCCGGACGGGGTGACCCAGCTGTCGAACAGTTTCGCGCCCCTGTCGATCTCCAAGGACGGCTCGCCCGTGGGCAACATGACATCGGCCGAGGTCGACGAGAACGGCTTCGTGCATGCCTCGTTCGATACGGGCGTCACGCGGGTCATCTATCAGGTGCCGCTGGTCGATCTGCCGAACCCCAACGGGATGATAACGCTCGACCAGCAGACCTATATGCCGTCGCCCGACAGCGGCAGCTTCTTCCTGTGGAACGCGGGCGACGGTCCGACCGGCGACATCGTCGCCTTCGCCCGCCAGGAAAGCGCGACCGACGTCGCCGGCGAATTGACCGACATGATACAGACGCAGCGCGCCTATTCGTCAAACGCGAAGGTCATCCAGACCGTCGACGAGATGCTGCAGGAAACCACCAACATCAAACGCTGATGACCGCGCGGGCCCGGCCCGTGCCGCGACATCGCCCTCTGCCGATCGAAAGGTATCTCGATGAGCATCACCTCCGCCCTGTCAAGCGCGCTGAGCGGTCTGACGGCCAACGCGCGTGCGGCCAGCGTCGTGGCGTCGAACCTGGCGAACATCCAGACCGACGGCTATGGCCGCCGCGATATAAGCCTGAGCCAGAACGGCCCTGGCGGCAGCGGCGGGGTGCGCGTTCTTGGCGTCACCCGGCACGTCGATGCCGGGGTGCTGTCGGACCGTCGGCTGGCGGACGGCGCCCTGTCGAACAGCGAGACGCGCGCCGGGTTCCTGCAGGCGGTGCGCACAGCGGTTGGCACGCCCGACCAGCCAGGTTCGCTGTCCGCCCGGCTTGCCGCGTTCGAAGGCGCGCTGATCTCCGCCGCCAGCAGGCCCGAAGCCACCGAACGGCTGCAGGCCCTGTCGCTGCGCGCGGCCGAGATGGTCCAGGGGCTCAACACGGCTTCGGAAGAGATCCAGAAACAGAGGATGGATGCGGAAGACGGCATTTCGGCGGCGGTACGCAGCCTCAACGCCGATCTCGCGCAGGTGCACGATCTCAACCTGCAGATCCGGCAGGCGCAGCGGGGCGGAACGGACAGCGCAAGCCTGCTGGACCATCGGCAGCTTGTGATCGACCGGATTGCCGATCTGGTTCCCGTCCGCGAGGTTCCGCGGGGCGATGGCGCGGTCGCGCTGATGACGCCGGGCGGGACACTTCTGCTGGATGGTCAGGCGGCGGAACTGGAATTTACCCGCTCGAATGTCATCTCGGCGCATATGACCCCGGACGGTGGCCTGCTGTCGGGGTTGCGCGTCAATGGCCAGCCGGTGCCGCCTGCCGGCGCGCAAAGCCCGGTCGCCGGCGGCAGGCTTTCGGCCCTTTTCGACGTGCGCGACACCTTGGCCGTGGAAGCGCAGGCGCAGCTTGACAGCGTGGCGCGCGATCTGATCGAGCGTTTTCAGGATCCGGTGGTCGACCCGACGCTCCGCACGGGCGAGGCGGGGCTGTTCACCGAACTGGGTGCCGCTTTCTCCGGTACGGATGAGACAGGGCTCGCCGGCCGGATGCGCCTGCACGACAAGGTCGACACCAAGACGGCGAACGAGGTTTGGCGCCTCCGCGACGGTCTGGCGGCGGCCGCGCCCGGACCTGCCGGAAACGCGGTGCTGCTGGGGGCGATGAAGGACGCGCTCGCGGCCCCGCGCGCGGTGCCGTCGGGTGCCTTGGGTCCGCGCGCAGGATCGGCGGCTCAGCATATGGACAGCTTCGTGTCCCGCATGGCGCAGTCCGCCTTGGCCGAAGACCGGTCGACCAGCTTTGCCGCCACACGGCAGTCCGAGCTTCAGATCCGTCTGGCGAGCGATGGGGTCAACTCGGATGAAGAGACACAGAAACTGCTGCTGATCGAGCAGGCCTACGGTGCGAATGCCCGGATGATCCAGACGCTTGACGAGATGATGCAAACCCTCTTGAGGATTTAAGCCATGAATTTCCACGCCATAGGCGATCTTGCACAGTTCATGACGACCCGCCGACATAATGTCGGCCTTCAATCTCGGCTCGCCGACCTGACGAAAGAGATGTCGACGGGCGAGGTTGCGGACGTCTCGCGCCGCGTGAACGGCAGCTTCGGTCAACTGTCCGATATCGAACATCGCATCACCGTCGCGGCAGCGCACAAGACTGCGGGCAAGGAGGCATCGGTTCAGGCCGCGGCGATGCAGACCGCGCTCGAGATGGTGCAGTCGCAACTGACGGACATTTCCAATCAGGCGCTGCTTGCCGGAGGCGGCATCGACGGGCCTCAACTCGATGCTGCGGCGACGGGCGCCCGTGCCGGGCTGGATGCAATCGTCTCGGCCCTCAACACCAGCGTGAGCGGAAGGCCGCTTTTCTCCGGCTCCGATCTGGACAGCTCGCCATTGCCGGGGAGCGAGGCGCTGATAAGCTCCGTCCGCAGCGCGTTGACCGGCGCCACCGATGCCGCGGCAGTTCGTGCCGCTCTCGACAGTTTCTTCGACAGCCCCGGCGGCGGCTTCGAAACCGCGGTTTATCGCGGCGGCAATGAGGATCTCGCCGCCGTAGATCTGGGCGCCGGCGAATCTGTTCGCCTGTCGCTGCGCGCGGACGATCCGGCCCTGCGTTCAGCTTTGAAAAACACCGTGATGGCGGCGCTGGCGGGCGATGCCGGGGTTCCGCTCGGCAGGGGCGACCGGGCGGCCCTGATGCAGGAAGCGGGCGGCGCTTTGCTCTCCGACATTGATACAGTCACCGGCATCCGGTCGGATCTGGGATTCGCCGAAGCGCGGATCGACCGGGCCGTTGCGCGAAGTTCGGCCGAGCAAGCCAGCCTGTCGATGATGCGCAACGAAGTTATGTCGGTCGATCTTTTCGAAACCGCCAGCGCGCTGGAGCAGCTCCAGCTCCAGTTGGAGACCTTCTACACCGTGACCGCGCGCACATCGCGCCTCAACCTGGTGAATTTCCTTTGACACGTTGTATCCGCTTCATCATCGGCCTCGCCGCGTGCTGCTGCTTCGGCGTCGCTGGTTCCGCCAGCCAGATCCGGATTAAGGATCTGGTGGAATTCGACGGCGTCCGCGGCAACGATCTCATCGGATACGGCCTCGTGGTGGGGCTGAACGGGACTGGAGACGGGCTTCGCAACGCTCCGTTCACCGAAGAGATCATGTCGAATATCCTGGAGCGTCTGGGGGTCAACGTCTCGGGCGAGCAGTTCCGCCCCAAGAACGTCGCAGCGGTTTTGGTGACCGCCAGCCTTCCGCCCTTCGCAAGGGCGGGCGGGCAGATCGACGTCACGGTGTCGGCGATCGGCGATGCAAACAGCCTGCTTGGCGGCACGCTCGTCATGACGCCGCTGAACGCCGCCGACGGGCAGATCTACGCCGTCGCGCAAGGCACCATCATTGCCGGAGGCGCGGCCGCCAGGGGGGACGCGGCCGAAGTCGTGCAGGGTGTACCGACCTCCGGCACCATACCGTCCGGCGCCCGTATCGAACGCGAAATAGAGTTCGAGCTGGACAGCCTCGATTCGCTCCGGCTTGCCTTGAGAGAGCCTGATTTCACGACCGCCGGACGTATCGAATCCGCCATCAACAGCAGTTTCGGCCGCGCCGTCGCCATCATGCTGGACAGCGGAACCGTCCGTCTGGATATCGGCCGCACGCAGATGGTATCGCCCGCACATGCGCTTGCCCGGATCGAGAACCTGCTGGTTCAGCCGGAGCGCAAGGCGCGGGTCGTCGTCGATCAGCGCTCCGGCACCATCGTGATGGGGCAGGACGTGCGTATCAGCCGCATCGCCGTTTCACAGGGAAATCTGACGTTGCGGGTTCAGGAGGCTCCGATCGCGGTCCAGCCCAACCCCTTCGCGGAAGGTGAAACGATGGTCGTGCCGCGCACCGCGGTGGAGATCGACGAGGATCCGGGCATCGGTCTGGCCGAAGTGCCCCCTGGCACCACTCTTTCCGAAGTGGTGGCGGGTCTCAACGCCCTTGGCGTCGCGCCGCGGGACATGATCGACATCCTGAAAAGCATCAAGGCGGCCGGTGCGCTGCATGCAGAGTTCGTCGTGCGCTGATCCTCCGGCGCTTGAGGCATTGGTGCCGGGATGGCGCGGAGATCGGAATTCGCGGATCGGCACTGGCCGGGCCGCTCCAGCAAAGGCGCTATTGCCATCGTTGCGGCGCCGATGGCTACGGAAGCCTCCGTTGTTCAATGCCAGTCGCATGACAGGCGCCAAGAACTTTTACAGCGTCGGAGCAATGCGGCGCGGCCGCCACCGGGCCCGCGCCCGGTTTTACATCTCGCGCGGCGTAATCCTGCCGAAGCACCTGACCGCAGTCATCGCTGCGCAACCGGCTGCGACCTTTCCGATTTTACAGATGTCGTGGCGCAAGACTTGCGACACGCGAGGGCGAGGTCGGCTGCCGGAAAATGGCGGCATGATCTGTCCGGCGCCTGAGACGCCGTAACCAGACATATCGACGACGACCGGCTGATTGCTGCAAGGACGGGAAGCGAGAACAGCCTGGTTTTGCGGACTGGCTGCATGTGGCATCCGCGCACTCATGACCGCTGTAGTTCGTAGCAGCATGATCTGCGGCAGCGCCGGCCATGCCGATCATCAGCACTGGATCAGAAGTAACCCCGGACCAGGCTGCCGGCGATCAGGGACCAACCGTCCGCGATGACGAAGAACGCAAGCTTGAACGGTAGCGATACAACGGCCGGGGGCACCATCATCATACCCATCGACATCAGGATTGCCGCCACCACCAGATCGATGATCAGAAAAGGCAGAAACACCAGAAACCCGATTTGAAAGGCGCGCGCGATTTCGGACAGAAGGAAGCTGGGGATCAGCACCGACAGGGGCGCGTCGGCGCCGGGCGCGATTCCTGCCGCATCGGGGCGAAGGGCCGCCATCGCGGCGAATGTGTCTCCATCGAGGCGCCCCGCCATGAAGGTGCGAAACGGCTCGAGCGTTCGCGTCACCGCGGTCTCGACCGAAATCGTTTCCTGAAGCAGCGGGTCAATGCCCTGCTCCCATGCGACCGCAAAGACCGGCTCCATGACAAAGTAGGTCAGGAACAGCGCGAGGCTGACGATCAGCATGTTCGGGGGCGATTGCTGCAATCCGATGCCCTGCCGCAAGATGCCGAGCACGGTCACCATGAACGGAAAACAGGTGATCATGATGGCGAGGCCCGGCGCGAGGCTGAGCACCGTGATCAATGCCAGAAGCTGCAGCGTGCGCGCCGAGAGCGATCCGCCGTCGCCCAGCGACAGGGACAGCTCCTGCGCCATTCCGGGGCCGGCGAGGACGGCGAGCGCGGCCGCGCCCAACAGAGCCCGCCAGATCATGCCAGACCGTCTTGAAGATCCGCGACCTCGGTCAGGCGGACCGCCAACTGGCCCTTCTGGTCGCCTTCCAGCTCTTCCAGTTCGCCGCGGGCGATCAGGCGATCGCCTATGTAAAGCTCGACAGGGTCGTCGACGTTCCTGTCGAGCGGAAGGACGGCGTCACGACCCAGCTTCAGCAGGTCGCGGATCAGGGGCCTCGCCTTGCCGACCGAGATGGTGATCTCGATCGGAACGGAGGAGAAGGGGTTGCCGCTATCCGCAGATCGGGAGGGCGTGTCGGTGGTATCCATCATGCTGTTTCCTTTCGTGCCTCGTCAAAGAAACCGGTCATCGCCGCGTCAATCCGGGCCAGAACCTCGTCGAGATCGATCTCCTGCTCATTGCCGCCAGCGCGCACATGCACCTGGCCGCCACCCAGTGACGGCTCGGCAATCAGGCGCACCGCCGCGATGCCCCGCTCTTCGATCAGCGCCTGCAACACGCCGAGGTTCTGCGGAGCGGTCACGACTTCCAAGGGACCGTCCGCGGCCTCCCTGGCCACCTCATCGAGCGTTTCAAGCACGCGCGTTCCCAAGGTCTGCCGCGCGAGGCGGGGCAGGATGCTGTTTACCATGCCGGTCAGAAGCGGGCGCAGCGCGGCCAGAAGACCGGACTGCGCTTCCTGGAGGGTGAACGCCATGTCCTGCAGGTTTCCCGCGAAATCCGTTGAAATGCGGCTCGCTTCCTCATCGGCTGCCTTGACGGCGTCCTCCCAGCCGGCCTTGTAGCCGCTCTCGAACGCTTCCAGGCGATGCTCTTCGAGCGACACGTCGGTCATCGCGATGCTGTGAGAGCCGGAACTGGCGGAAAAATCCTCGAGCAGATGCACAATCGTCATCAGGCATTCTCCTCTTCGCCTTCAAGCCATGTCCGCAGAACTTCGACGGTTTCTTCCTGGCGTTCGGCGATCATGTTGCGCAGACGGGTGACGGCGTCTTCGCCGTCGCCACCCGAGATCCGGCTGCGTGCGTCCGACACGACAGGCAGATTGGCCGCGTCCATTTCCGAATCGTCGATTTCGCCGGTCAGCGCTTTCATTCCGGTGGCTCCGGCTTCCGCGGACGCCCGGTCATCGGGTGGAGCATCGGCGGGTGCGGCGAGCGCCGCCGGCGCTGCGCGCCCTTGCGGGGCGAGGATCGGCCGGATGACGAACAGGCCGAGGACCAGCGACACTATCCCGAGAACCGCCGCCTGGATCAGCGACATCACGTCGAGGCCCAGCGACGTGAAAAAGGATGGCTCGGCCGCTGTGCCCTGCACCGCGAAAGGCTGGAACTGCATCGATTTCAACGTGATCACGTCGCCCCGCTCCTCGTCGAAGCCGACCGCCGAAGCCACGAGGTCGCGCAGCGCACTCATTTCGTCGTCGGGCCGCGGGATGTAGGTTTCCGCACCATTCGCGTCGGTTTCGACAAGGCCGTTGACCAGGACGGCGACAGTAAGGCGCTTGATTGCCCCCGCTGCCTGGGTGATTTCGCGCTCCGTCTGGGACACCTCGTAATTGACGCGCTCGCGCGTTTCGTTCGTCTGGCTGCTGGATGCGTCGCCACCCGCGGCATCTCCATCCGGCAGGTTCGAGGCAATCGTCACGTCGCCGCCGCCCTGGTCGGACGCAGAATTCGTGCGCTCTTCGGTGTCGATGCTGATGGCCACGCGGCTTTCCGGATCGATGGTGCGTTCGCGGATCAGTTCGGACGTCTTGACCGTATCGACGCTGACCTCCACGACCGCGTTGCCCGGGCCCACACGCGCTTCGATCAGCCGCGCCACCCGTTGCCGCATGGCATCGGCGCGGTCCTCGCCGGCATTGGATGGAGCCTCTTCGGCTGCGCCGATCAGCCCGCCGGTGCTGTCGATCACCGACACGTCATCGGCCGTCAGGCCCGCGACCGCACTGGCAACGAGAAACTTCAGCGCCTGCGCCTGCCTGGCCGGCAGATCACCATTGGCGGAAGTGATCATCACGGACGCGGTGGGCCGCACATCGCGCTGGAACGGGTTGGACCCGCTATGGGCGATGTGGACCCGCGCGGCCATGATCGAGGGATTGGCGACGATGGTGCGCGCAAGCTCGCCCTCCTTGGCGCGCCAATAGGCGGCATCGAACATCTGCGAGGTGGTTCCGAAGCCCGACAGGCTGTCCAGAAGTTCGTAACCCTGGCTGGAATTCGTCGGAAGCCCTTCGCTGGCCAGCGTCATGCGGAGCGTATCGCGCTGCGCCGAATCGACGAAGATCGCGCCGCCGCGCACCTCGTAGATGACGCCGCGCTGCTCAAGCGCGCGGACCACCTCGCCGGCGGGGCCGCTTTCAAGGCCCGCATAAAGCAGCGTCACGCTGGGCGTTGCGGCCATGCGTGTCAGGCCGATGACGGCAGCGAACATGGCAATCGCGGCGAGGGCGATGATGATGCGTTTGCGCGGATCCAAGCTGGTCCAGAGGGTCGCGATATTCTGCAAGTGTCTGCCTCCTCATGCCCTGCGTTCTGCCGGACGGTGAGGTCATGTTTGGCTTATCAGCCTTAACAATCGGTTAGTGCCTGACGGCTATGTTGGCCGTGACGGACAACGAGGGTCGGACTCATGGCTGAAAATGAAACTGAACAGGGCGACCGGCCCAGGAGAAGCATGAAGATGCCTTTGATCGTTGGCCTCGCGCTGGCGATGGTCGGTGGCGGAGGCGGTTTTTACGCCGTTCGTTCCGGCCTGATCCTTGCGCCCGAATCGATCGATGCGGACGCCGCTCCGGGAGCGATCCACACCTTGGCGGATGTCGTCTATGTGCCGGTGGAGCCTCTGGTCATCTCCCTCGGCGACGGCTTGTCGGGGCGCCATCTGCGGTTCCGCTCGGAGCTGGAGGTGAGCCCGGCCCATCGCGCGGAGGTGGAGCGGCTGATGCCGCGCATCGTCGATGTTCTGAACTCCTATCTGCGGGCGTTGAAGCTGGAGGATGTCACCGACAGCTCGGCGCTCATGCGCCTGCGCGCACAGATGTTGCGCCGCTTGCAGGTGGTTACCGGCGGCGAGGGGATCAACGATCTGCTCATCATGGAATTCATACTGAACTGAGGATGTGAAATGGAACTCATCGCGGACATTCTTCTGGTCGCCGGCGCGCTGGGCGCCGGTTTCTACTGCTTCGTCCTGGCCAGAAGGCTCAGCAAATTCAACGATCTCGAAGCGGGCGTGGGCGGCGCCGTCGCCGTTCTGTCCATGCAGGTGGATGAGCTGACCAAGACGCTGAGTGCGGCGCAGGCCACGGCGGGGGCGTCGGGCGACACGCTGGAAAAGCTGACCGGGCGCGCGGAAAGCGTCGCGAAACGGCTCGAGCTGATGGTCGCCGCCATGCATGACCTGCCGCCGGCCGAGCCGCCCGAGACCGAAACCGAGGCCTCTCCCGGACCGATCTTCCGCCGCCATAGCGCGGCCGGAGCAACGCAATGAGGCGCGCCGGAGCGAAACGAAAGCCCCGGCGCGCGCGCGGTGCGCTGGTTCTGATCGCAGGGCTCCTTATCGCTTCTGCCGTCTTGCGCGCCATCGGCGATGTCGGTCAGGCTTGGGCGCGGGCCCCGGAAGAAGCGACGGCAAAGACCACGGATGCCCCGGTGGCTTGCAAGACCGAAGATGATCTGCACGCCATGCTGAAGGGATTTCAGAAGCGCGAAACCCGTCTGAAGGAGCAGGAAAACACGCTCGCCGAGCGTGAGCGGGCGCTCGCGGACGCGAGCCGCCAGCTCGAGAGCGAGCTTGCCCGCCTCGAAGCGGCGGAGGACGATCTGCGCCGGACGCTGACGATGGCCGATACCGCCGCCGAAACCGACGTGGGGCGGCTCGTCAAGGTTTACGAAAGCATGAAGCCGAAGCAGGCAGCGGCGCTGTTCGAGGAAATGACACCCGTGTTCGCCGCAGGATTCCTCGGACGCATGCGACCCGAAGCAGCAGCCGGCATCATGGCCAACCTCAGCCCGGAGGCGGCGCATACGTTTTCCGTCGTTCTGGCCGGCCGGAATGCGGGCGCTCCGGCCGACTGAACGTCAGCACCCTCAGCAATAATTAACCTGGCGCTGGCAAACTGCGGTCCAGTTCATGCGTGGAGAATAGAATGATCGGTCTCATCGGTATCGTGATCATCTTCCTGATGGTCTTCGGCGGCTATATCGCCGCAGGGGGCAAGCTGGGCATCATTCTCAAATCGCTTCCGTTCGAGATGATGATGATCGGCGGCGCGGCGGCGGGCGCATTCCTTCTCGGCAACGACATGTCAGCGGTCAAACACACGATCAGGGACCTGGGGAAGGTGTTCAAGGGTCCCAAATGGAAACAAGGCGACTACCGGGATCTGTTGTGCCTGCTGTTCGAACTGTTGCGGCTGGCGCGGCAAAATCCGATCGCCGTGGAAGAACATATCGAGGATCCGTCGGCATCGGGCATATTCGGGAAATACCCGCGCATCCTGGCCGACAAGGAGGCCGTCGCACTGATCAGCGACACCTTGCGATCCGCATCGATGAACTATGACGACCCCCACCAGGTCGAGGAAGTCCTGGACAAGCGGATGGAGGCGAACCTGAGCCACGCGCTCCACTCCAGCCATGCGCTCCAGACGGTTGCGGACGGTCTGCCAGCCCTTGGTATCGTCGCCGCGGTGCTGGGCGTCATCAAGACGATGGCGTCCATTGATCAACCGCCGGAAATTCTGGGCAAGATGATCGGCGGCGCGCTTGTGGGAACCTTTCTGGGCGTCTTCCTGGCCTATGGTCTCGTCGGCCCGTTCGCCGCGAAGGTAAAAGCCGTGGTCGAGGAAGACGCGCATTTCTATCAGCTGATCCGCGAGGTTCTGGTTGCAAACCTTCACAACCACGCCACCAGCATCTGTATCGAAGTCGGCCGGCAGAACGCGCCGTCGCATTGTCGCCCCTCGTTCAGCGATGTGGAGGAAGTCCTGAAATCGCTCAAGCAGGATGCCGCATGAGACATGTATCCAAACTCTTTGCGGCGCTGTTTCTGATCTTTTTCGGAGCGCATCAAGGGTCAGCCGCTGACGCTATTGTCCGCTCTGGCGAGCATTCCGGGTTCTCGCGCATCGTTCTTCACCTTCCCACCCGCGTCGGCTGGACGCTGACGGGGGAGGGGCGCGAGCGCCAACTGGTTCTGGATGCGCCCGTAACCTGGGATCTGCGCGAGGCTTTCGCGCGGATATCCAATGATCGGCTCGGCCGCCTTGCGCCGCTTCGGCAGGGGCAGGGCTTGTCCTTCGGATTGAATTGCGAGTGTGAATTGGACGTGTTCTGGCACGGCGCCTCGATGCTGGTCGTGGACGTGCAGGATCGTGGTTACAAGAGGCACGCAGGCACCAAGTTTGGCGCGTCTGCAGTGGCGACGGATGCCGATGCGTCGGCGTTTGAGATGTTCCTGCACTCCGAGGTTGCGGGATCAGCAAGGAGGGTGGATCACGCGGCACTTCAGCACAACGCTATAGAGCTTGCCGCGAAAAATCTGGAGCACGCGGCTCAGGAACTCGACGACGGACGGGTGTCTGATGACGACATGGCCCGCTCGGCGCGCAGCGCCATCGCCGAGGAAATTGCGCGGGCCGCGTCCATCGGCCTTGTCGAAACGAAGCGGAACGGCGATGGCGCCCGCATATCGAATGAAGCCGCGCAACCTTTGACGCCGATCACCGGCGGATCGCCGGCAGGACCACCAATACATCGCAACCTCCTCGCCCATAACAGCACGATGCGCAGCGAGAGCAGCCTGTTTCCGGACCGCAATTCCGGTGCGCAAGAGGGATGCGTTCCTGACGCGTTGCTGGCGATAAAGGATTGGGGCACCGACGCGCCATTCGCATTGCAGGTCGGGGCTGCGCGACGCGCAATACTGGAGGGCGATGCGACGCAAATGACCCACGCGTCGCTCACGCTTGCGCGCCTCTACGTCTTCTTTGGCTTCGGGGCGGAAGCCGATCACATCCTGCGATCGTCGGCTCTGACTGACGAGGCGTCTCGTGCAGTGTCCGCCCTGGCGCAACTTCTGGAAAATGGCGCGACAGACAGCGCTGTTTTCAAGGATCAGTTGGACTGCGATGGCCATGTCGCACTTTGGGCCGCACTGAGTTCTGCAGGAAACGTGCCCGGCCCGCGCATGAATGTCGATGCCATTCTCAGATCGCTTGCATCCCTTCCTGCGCACCCGAAAAATCTGATCGGACCGAGGCTTGCAAAAGTACTGCTCACTGCGGGCCAAACGGACGCTTCGGATCGCGTCCTTAGAATTGTCGACAGATCCAATCTGGCGGAAGAGCCAAGTTACGGGTTGGAACGGGCAAAGAGGTCTGCGGCGACCACTCCCGGTTCCGAAAGCGAGGGAACGCTTCTGGCGCTGGTGGAGAAAAACGATGACGTATCGCCGTCCGCGCTTTCCGAGCTGATCGACCGCCGCCTGGACGCGCTCGATCCTGTACCCGAAAGCTGGGTCGAGTTGGCCGGATCCTACGCCTACGAACAAGGCGCCAGTGACATCGGCCAGGCGCTCCGCTCGCGTTATGTCAGCGCGCTGGCTGCATCCGGTCGGTTCGGGCAGGCCTTCGGCGAACTGGACCGCCTGCGGCCGGTGGCGGATGCGGTGACGCTCGCAAGAACGTCCGAACTGATCGCCCTTTATGCCGTGGAACACGCCGACGACATCACGTTTCTGAAGCTGCTGGGATATGGAAACACACCTTTGCTGCTGGGCCTCTCCGGGTCTTCGGCGAACAGCGTGGCGCGCCGCCTTCTGGATCTTGGCTTTCCCGCGGAAGCGCTCGATTTCATATCCGAGGATGCGGCGGCAGCAGATCAGGAAGAACGGCGGCTTCTTCGCGGAGAAGCTGCTTTGGCACAATCCAAACCGGTCGAAGCGATCGCCAGCGTCATGGGGCTGACTGGCGAAGATGCCGACACGATCCGCGCGCAGGCAAGCAAGCTGCTGAGCCGGGCGGGGCTTGCTTGGCCGCAGCTCGACGATGTGAATGGGGCGCCGGATCAGATGGCGCAATTCCAACCAAATGAGAAACCGGCGGGCCGGACAGGGGGCGACGCGCTGATTTCGCTCAACGATCAACAGGACGTTGCCGAACCCGTGCAGCAGACAGAGGCCCTGGGCGCGCTTGCGGGCGGAGCAGAGCTTCTGCGGCACAGCGAGACCGTGCGAAAAACTGTCGCGGATCTGCTGAAAGCGGCGAAAGCCCCCACCGCTCTCAATTGATCCCGAATTTTAGTTACCATTTAGAAATATCTTCTGGATAACGATATTGCCACCAGCCGAATGTCGGGAAGGGTTTCAGGGTGAGCAATATAGTCAGGAGCCAGGAGCCTTCGCGCAGAAAACAGACACGGCGCGTTATCCAGGCTGTCGCCGTCGCTGGAATTGCTTTTCTTTACACTTTTGCGGCTCACACAGCCGTGGCCGCGCAAAGCTGTGATCTTGCCGCGCGCGCCGCGTCATTGAAAACAGGCGTTCCCGTACAGATCCTGCAGGCAATTTCCAGAAGCGAAACCGGCAGGGGCACGGCGGAAAATCTTCGGCCATGGCCGTGGACTGTAAATATGGAAGGCATTGGCCGATGGTTCGATACCCAAGAGCAAGCATATTCCTACGCTCTCGAGAAGAAACGGGAAGGGGCCAGAAGTTTCGACGTGGGCTGCTTTCAGATAAATTACAGGTGGCACGGCGACCAGTTCGCGTCTCTGCGCGAGATGTTCGACCCGGAGGCGAACGCGATTTATGCCGCAAATTTTCTGAAAAAGCTGTTCGCCGAGACCGGTGACTGGCGCGAGGCGGCAGGGGCTTACCATTCCCGCACCGAGGAACACGCCGCGAAATATCGAAGCCGATTCAGCCGCATCTACGCTCAGGTTTCCGCAAATCCGCCATGGGATACCGGCGGCGATACGGACGAGATCCGCTTGGCCATGCTCCAGCCCCGGCGCAACAATTATCCTCTTTTGCAAACCGGCGCGCGGAAATCGCAACTCGGATCGCTGGTGCCCCTGAGCGAAGGTGCTGTGTCGGACGCAGGCCTTTTCGCAACCACGGGCGGAGGGGACGCAGAATGATTTCCGTCCGCGAGTTGTTTCAGCCAACCGTTCTGCTGGCGCTGGCCTTGATGGCCATCATCGTCATGATGATCCTGCCCGTCCCGTCATGGATACTGGACGTGGGGCTCGCGGCGTCCTTCGCGTTGGCGATCCTGATCTTCACCATCACCCTCTTCATCGAGCGCCCGCTCGATTTTTCGGCTTTTCCGACGATCCTGCTGGCGTCGCTCATGCTGCGCCTGTCGCTCAACGTCTCGTCGACGAAGCTGATCATCGGCCAGGGCCACACGGGCACCGGCGCGGCCGGCGGGGTGATCGAGGGTTTCGCAAGCTTCGTCATGGGCGGATCCGTGTTTCTGGGGCTTGTCGTCTTCGGGGTCCTGCTGATCGTCAATTTCATGGTCATCACCAAGGGCGCCGCGCGCATGGCCGAGGTCGGGGCACGTTTTGCGCTGGACGGCATGCCCGGCAAGCAGCTCGCCATCGACAGCGACATGTCCGCCGGCGCCATAGATCACGCCGAGGCCAGGGAGCGGCGCGAGCGGGAGCAGCAGGAGACGACGTTCTTCGGCTCGCTCGACGGCGCGTCGAAATTCGTCAAGGGCGATGCCGTTGCCGGTCTGCTCATTACCCTGCTCAATCTCGTGATGGGATTGATCATGGGAATCGTCGTCCATGACATGCCGCTTTCCACCGCGTTCGAAACCTACACGATCCTGACAGTCGGTGACGGGCTGGTGACGCAGATCCCGGCCGTCGTCATTTCCATCGCCTCGGCGCTCTTGCTGGCTCGGGGCGGAAGCATAGGTGCCACTGACCTCGCCCTGACGGCCCAGATCGGCAGGCATCCGGCGGCGCTGGGAACGGTGTCGATCCTGATGGTTCTCTTCGCGCTCGTGCCCGGATTGCCGTTCGTTCCGTTCATCATTGGCGGTCTCGGGCTGGGGGCTATTGCGCTTGTGTCCTTCAGGAACGCGAAGGCCGCCGAGAAACAGCGCCTTCAGCCGGATCGCGCGGCCCCGAAGAAGCCCGAAAAATCGCTGGGCGACGTGCTGGAGCTTGACGACATCCACGTGGAATTCGCGCCTGATCTGGTGAATCTCGTGCTCGATCCCGGAACGGGACTGGACGCGCGTATCGCGAACATGCGCATGCATGTCGCGACCCATTACGGGATGATCCTGCCCGAGATACGCCTGACCGACGATCCGGCGCTGCCGGGTGGCAGCTACGTCATCCGGGTGCAGGGCGTCGTGCAGGGACAGGCGCGGCTGAAGGTCGATCACGTGCTGGTGCTGGATCCCGACAATTCCGCCAAACCGCCTGCCGGAGAGCTTGTTGCAGAGCCGGTATACGGCGCGCCGGCGCGGTGGATCCTGGCGCAGGATCAGGAGGATATCGCCCTTTCCGGCGCAACCATCGTGGCACCCGCAGAGGTGCTGGCGACACATCTTCTGGAAGTGATCCGCCGCAACCTCAGCAGGCTCCTGACGATGAAATCCATGCGAAGGTTGCTGGACGAGATGGTCAACCTGAGCGATCCGGCGCGGTCCGAAGAGAACAGGAAGCTGCTGGACGAGATGATCCCCGACCGGGTGCCCGCCGATCTTTTGCACGCGATCCTGCGCCTGTTGCTGGCCGAGCAGGTGTCGATCCGCAACCTGCCCCTGATCATCGAGGCGACAGCCGAGGCCCGGCAGATGCTTCAGGCTCCTGACGCGATTTGCGAGCATGTCCGGCAGCGGCTCGGGTTCCAGCTGGTCGCCAATCTGCAGCGCGAAGACGGCTCGCTACCGCTCATCCAGTTGGCGCCGGAATGGGAGGAGACGTTCCAGACCTACCAGATGGACCAGGATCGCGGACGCCTCGATGTTGCGCTGCCGCCCGAGGTATTCAAAACGCTCACGGCCTCCGTGTCGAGCGAGGTGGCGCGCGCGGCCGACATGGGCATCTTTCCGGCGATCGTCACCTCGACGGCGCGCCGCAGGTTCCTCAGAACCGTGCTTTCGGCCAGAAACATCAGCAACCCGGTGCTGTCATTCGAGGAAATCGGGGTGGAGGCGCAGCCTTCTCTGGTCGGAGTGGCGGCCGCATGAACGGCATGGCGGCCCTGTTGCAGATCAGCCAGGATGTTCTGTGGCTGCACGCCATTGTCTTCTTCCGGGTGACGCCGATCATCGGCCTGTTTCCCGGCTTCGGCGAAAGCTCCGTACCTGTGCGGGTCAAACTGGTCCTCTCGCTGGCATTCACGGCCATTGTCGCGCCGGCCGCGGCGCCCGCGGTCGATATCGGGGTGGCCTCGGATCTCGATCTGGCGTGGACGATCCTGACTGAAACCGTCATCGGGCTCGTCATAGGCATCGGGTTGCGCATGTTCCTTCTGGCGCTGCAGACGGCCGGTTCGATGGCGGCCCAGGCGACGTCGCTCTCGCAGATCCTGGGCGCCGCCGGCACCACGCCGCTGCCCGCGATGGGGCATGTGTTGACAATGGGAGGTATCGCGCTGGCCATGATCCTGCATCTTCACGTGCACGCGGCGAGGATGGTGATCTCGACTTATACCCTGTTCCCCGTGGGCGCGCTGCCCGATGCGGGCGCGGTATCGCAATGGGGCGTCGCCCAGGTCGCCGGGGCATTTTCGCTTGCCTTCAGCCTTGCCGCGCCTTTTGTGCTGATCTCGCTTCTTTACAACCTGACCTTGGGCATCATCAACCGGGCGATGCCGCAAATGATGGTCGTCTTCGTCGGCGCGCCGATCATCACGGCTGGCGGCTTGGTTCTGCTGTTTGTGCTGGCGCCGATCATGCTTGGGGTCTGGAGCGTTGCGCTGCAGGGTTTCGTCGCCAATCCCTTCGGTGACGGCTGATGTCCGGCCAGTCCGACGATGCCGAAAAAAGCCACGAGCCGACCCAGCACAAGCTGGACGAGGCCCGCAAGAAGGGCGAACTGGCCCGCTCGGCCGATCTGACAGCGGCGGCGGCATATGCCGGGTTTCTGGTCACGGGCCTGGCGGTGGGCGCGCAGTCGGTCACTCATGTTTCAAGTCGATTGATGGTGTTCATCGATCAGGCGGATGGATTGGCGACGCTCATCTTTGCGGGTCATGCGGCGGCGCCGGTTGGCGGCATCATCGGCGCGATCGGCCTCGGCCTTCTGGCGTGGTTCGCCATTCCGGCGGTGCTGGCGCTGCTCAGCCTTTTCGCGACCCGGACGCTGGTTTTCGCGCCGGCCAAGCTGACGGTGAAAGCGTCGCGGATCGACCCTGTCTCGAACGCGAAGAACAAGTTCGGGCCGAGCGGCTTGTTCGAATTTGCGAAAAGTCTCGTCAAGCTTTTGACCTATTCCCTCGTTCTGGGTCTGTTTCTCAAATGGCGCCTGCCGGTCCTGCAAAGCGCCCTCTACGCAGAGCCGGGCGGTATCGGGTCGCTTCTCGCGCAGGTTCTGACCGAGTTCATGCTGCTCGTGTGCCTCGTGGCGATCTGCATCGGGGTTCTGGATTTCCTGTGGCAGCGGTTCGATCACCAGCGCAAGAACCGGATGTCCCGCGAGGAGGTGCAGGAAGAGGTCAAGCAGCAGGAGGGCGATCCGCATATGAAGAACGAACGCCGCTCGCGTGGCGCGCGCATCGCACAGGAACAGATGATGGCCGACGTGCCGACCGCCGATGTCATCCTGGTCAACCCGACCCATTATGCCGTCGCCCTGAAATGGAGCCGCGCCCCCGGATCGGCGCCGGAATGCGTGGCGAAGGGGGTGGACCACATGGCGCTGGCGATTCGCGAGGTCGCGATGCAGCACGGGGTGCCCATCCGCCATGACCCGCCGACCGCGCGCGCGCTGCACGCAACGACGGAAATCGGCCAGCAGATCGATCCGGCCCATTTCCGGGCCGTGGCGGCCGCGATCAGGTTTTCTGAGACCATGCGCCGCCGGGCAAAGGGCCGGACATGAGCGATCTGGACCGGCTGAAACAGGCGACGGATGCCGTCTATCAGGCCGAGCAGGCAAAGATGCGCGACATCCTGCGGCAGGAGGCCGATCTGCGTCGCGCGCTGGGCGACCTTGACGAGAAAAGACATGCGGCGCGCGCGCTGCCGGCCGATCAGCTCGCCGCGCCGCGCGCGATCGGCGCGGACATGCTCTGGCAAAGCTGGATCCAGCGGACCCGGCAGAACCTCAACGTGAAATTGGCGCAGGTGCTGGTCAAGAAGGCCGAGAGGCAGGCCGCGCTGACACGGGCATTCGGCCGCACCGAAGTCGTCGCCAACCTGCTGATGCAGGAAAAAGCGGCCCTGCGCAAGGATGCGCAGAGCCGCGATCAGCGCGTGTCGGAGGATCTGGCGCTGCTGCGCCGTTACAGATCCTGACGGACGATATCGGTGATCAGAACGCCCTTCACCGCCGGACCCAGCGTCTTTCGGGCGATCCCGAACAATCCCGTGCGCAGCAAGGCCAGCTTACCGGTGTCGGTATAGGTGCCGCGAAAGCCGCCCATGTTGGCGTGATCGAACATGACCTGCAGAAACTCGTCGCGCAGCTTCGGCTCGTGCCGGTAGACCGCTTCGGCCTCGCCGGGCATGATTTCGAGGCTGAGCGACATGACCACGAGCGATTCGACCTTGTCTCTGGTGACCACCGGCACGACGAACTGGTTGTTCAGCTTGATGTATTCCGGATCTGCGCCGCCGTGCCCGCTGCCATGCCCCGCGCTCGCAGGTGTCGCGGCGGCATGAGGTTCAGGCGCCGCGTGTTCCGCGCCGTTGTCTGCTGCGTCCCGAGCCGGCACCTCGGCGGAAACGGTGGTCGGCCGCAGGGCAAACCCCGCGCCGACCCCGCCGCCGAGGCCGAGCAAAAGCAGGACGAGGGGGATGATAATTTTCATGGCGAGCCTTTCAGAAGGGCAGCACGGCGTCCAGCATCTGCTGGCCGATACGGGGCTGCTGCATGTCGGTGATCTGGCCGCGCCCGCCATAGGAAATGCGGGCCGACGCGATCTTGTCATAGGTGATCTCGTTCTGGCGCGAGATGTCTTCGGGGCGCACGTAACCCGTCACCAGAAGTTCGCGCATCTCGTAATTGACCCGCACTTCCTGGCTGCCCTGGATCGACAGCACGCCGTTGGGCAGCACCTGCATGATTGTCGCCGCGACCCGCAGCGTCAGCTCCTCGCGGCGGCTGACTGAACCATCGCCGCCCGATTTGCTGGCCGAGTTGATCGATACCGCATCGCCCAGGCTGGCGCCGACAGGCAATTTGCTGTCGGCGCGTTGCGGCAGGCCGAAAAGCTGGGGAATGCCGAGGCTTTCCGAGCCGCTGCGCGAGCGCGAGGTCGAGTTCGATATTTCCGCCTCGTCGTCGATCTCGATCACCACGGTCAGGATGTCGCCCCGCTTCATGGCGCGGCGGTCGCCCAGCAGGGATCGGCGCCCGGCGTTCCACAACGACGCCTGATCCGCCTTGCGGTCATATATCGCCGTCTCCGGCAGGCCGGGGCTGAACATCGCCGCCTGTTCCGGCGAATCAGACATCGGGGTGAATTCGGGCGGCTTGCCGATATGTCCGGCGCGCCCGCAGGCGGCGAGGCCGAGAGCCAGGCAAAGACCGGTCAGTTGGATGCGCAAGATGCTATCTCCTCAGTAGGATACAAGAACGCGGCCGTCGGCTTGGACCAGCCCCGACACGGTGAGGCGCGACGACATGTTCATCACGCGCACCGTCTCGCCCGGTCCGGCGCGCTGGAGCGACCGGCCTTCTGCCGTGATGCTCAGCCCCGAGCGGTCATAGATCAGCGCGATGATCTGGTTGCGCTCGACCAGCGCGGGCGGGCCGACATCGCCCGGCCGGATGGGCCGCCCCGCATAGAGCGCGACGCGCGCCTCCTGCCCGGCGATCTGCGCGGGGTCCGTGAACGCGCCGACGACGTCGACATTCTTCACCACCAGATCCTCGGCGGTGATCAGGCTTTGCGCGCGGATGGTGCGCGCGGCCAGCACGGTATCGGCGGTGGCGGGGGCCGCGATCAGGCAGCCAAGAAGGGCAAGACATCGCATCAGCGCACCTGCGTCGTGGCGGCGAGCATCTGGTCGGCGGCGGAAATCACCTTGGAGTTCAGCTCGTAACCGCGCTGCGCCTCGATCAGCTCTGTGACTTCGCGGACCGGATCGACCGAGCTGTCCTCGAGATAGCCCTGCCGCAACGTGCCCAGCCCGTCCTGCCCCGGCGTGGTGCTGAGCGCGGGACCCGACGCCTCGGTTTCGGTGAAAAGGTTGCTGCCGCGTGCCTCCAGCCCCTTTGGATTGGTGAAGTTGGCAAGCGTGAACTGGCCCAGAAGCTGCGCCTCCACGGTGTTCTGGAAATAGGCGTAAACCTCGCCCTCGGCATTGATCGAGATGCTGCGCGCATCGTCGGGAATGACGATTTCCGGCGCAACGGGGAAGCCGTCCGACGTGACGATGACGCCTTCGGCCGAGCGCTTCAGCGCGCCATCGCGGGTATAGCCGACCTCGCCCGATGGCAGTTGCACCTCAAGATAGCCGTTGCCGTCGATCGCCAGGTCCAGATCGCCATTCGTCGCCGAAAGCGATCCTTGTGCGAGGTGAACCGACACGGCGGCGGGCCGGACGCCAAGGCCCAGCTGCACGCCGGTAGGCAGCACGGTTCCGTCGGCGGCATTGATGCTGCCCGCGCGCGAGAGCTGCTGATAGTGCAGATCGGCGAACTCCGCGCGGCGTGCGTTGTAGCCGGTGGTCGACATGTTCGCGAGGTTGTTCGAGATCGTCTCGACCCGCATCTGTTGTGCCGCCATGCCTGTGGCTGCGATTTTGAGGGCGTGCATGCGGTATCTCCTATCTGGACTGGATGAATGTCTGCATCGCGGTGCGGATGCGCTTGTCTTCGCTGTCGAGGAAGCTCTGGCCCATTTCGTAGGCGCGCTGGACCTCGATCATGCGGGCCATCTGGCCGATGGGATCGACGTTCGCGCCTTCGAGAAACCCTTGCAGGATGCGCCCGCCCTCGGCGGGCTCGTAGCCTGCGTCCGAGCGGAACATCACGCCGTCCTCGCGCAGGAGCCCGGCCCGGTCGAGCGGCTGAACCAGCCCGATCTGCGCCAGCGGGCGACCGTCATCGCTGACCGTGCCATCGGGCGAGACGTTCAGGCTGGCCGCATCCGGCGGCACGAAAACCGGCGCGCCGCCCGCGTCGAGCACGCGAAAGCCGTCATTGGTGACCAGATCGCCCTCGGCCGAGACGGCAAAGCTGCCCGCCCGCGTCAGGCGCTCGCCGGCAGGCGTTTCGACCAGGAAGAACCCGTCCCCCTCGATGGCCAAATCGAGCGTGCCCCCGGTCTGCGTCAGCGCGCCCTGCAACATCGAGGTGTTGCGCACATTGGCCGTCGCCATCGAAAGGGAAGGGCCAGCCTCCATCCGCGCCACATGCTCGGAGAAAATGAGCCCCTCCTGCCGGTATCCGGTGGTCGCGGCATTGGCGATATTGTTGGCCACGACCTGCATTTCGCGCATCAGGCCCGATTGGCGGGTAAGGGTCGTGTAGCCTGCATTTTCCATGTCAGCCTCCTATGATCAGCGGTATCAGCCGATCCTGAAAGAACGACACCAGCGTCGTGGTCATGAACCCCATCGAAATCCAGAAGACCGCGACGATCGCTGCCAGCTTGGGCACGAAGGTTAGCGTCATTTCCTGGATCGAGGTGAGCGCCTGGAAAAGCCCGACAGTGAGACCGGCGATCAGCGCGATCGTGAGGATCGGGACCGAGATCATCACGGCCACCCACATTCCCTCGCGCAAAGTGTCGTAGAAGATTATCTCGTCATGCATGGGTTCAGACCGGCATACGCAGGATTTCCTGGTAGGCCTCAACCACCTTGTCGCGCACGGTGATCGCCGTCTCGACCGCCAGTTCGGTCTGAGCCAGCGCCTGGACAAGCGCATGCGGATCGGCATCGCCGGTCATCGCGGCGGTGGCTGTCGCCTCGCTTTCCTGCAAGGTGGCCGCGAAATCGCGCGCGAGGTTGGCGGCCAGCCCGGCCGGGCCGCCCGCGCCCTCCCTGGGTTCGGTTGCGGGGCGGGCGGCGGAGTATCTGCTTGCGGCACTGAGGGCACTGAGTTCCATTCTGGAAGTCCTTTCGGGTTATGGTCGTCGGGTCTGAAATCAACGGCGGAGCAGGTCCATCAGGCTCGACGACATCTGCCGCGCCTGGTCGAACATCTTCAAATTCGCCTCGTAACTGCGCTGCGCCTCACGGGCGTCGGCAATCTCGATGACAAGCTCCACGTTGGAGCCTGCGTAATTGCCATTCTCGTCCGCCATTGGATGGGAGGGATCGTAAATCTGCTTCAACTCGCTCGGGTCCAGATGCACGCGGCCGGGTTCGACCGCGCCGGGAACGTCGCCATGCAGCGCCGTCTCGAATGCGACGGTCTTGCGCCGGTAGCCGGGCGTGTCGCTGTTGGCGATGTTCTCGGACACGTGCCTCAGCCGCGCGGCTTGCGCCTTGAGGCCCGACGATGACAGTGACAGCGAATCGGCAAAATCGCTCATTGGGGTCTCCTTTAACGGCGGCCGGTGGCGGCGCGCAGAATGGTTAGGGATGATTTGTAGATCGCCAGAGCGCGGTCATGCTGACGCTTGGTGTCCACGGCCTTGAGCATCTCCGTCTCCAGCGAGACGGAGTTGCCGTTAGGGTCGGTCTGGCCATCGCCGCCGCGGCGCAGTTCGGCGGTGTACCCGCCCGCAGTGGCGCCAAAATGCCCCGGCCGCGTTGCGCGCGGCACGAATCCGCCCTGACCGCCATAGCTTTCGGCAAAGGGCGCCACGTCGCGCGCCTTGTAGCCGGGGGTATCCGCGTTCGCCATGTTGCGCGCCAGCACGGATTGCCGCGCACCGGCATGTTGCGCCATTGCATGCGCCATGCGGAAAATATGGAGCTTCTCGAACATTCTTTCGTCTCTCCCGGTCGCCTTCAATCAAGGATTAACCGTGATTCCTTTAGAAATTGTTTTCAGAAGATTTTTGGAGAGTTCGATGGGCACAAATGACCTGAACTGCCTGAGCGCCGAGATCGTCGGATTGAGTGCCGTTCACACGATCGGCAGGGTCAGCGCCGTCGCGGGCGCGACGCTTGAAATCGCGGGCCTGTCCGGCGCGGCCCGTATCGGCGACAGGATGCGGGTGCTGCGCAAGGACGGCACCGCGCTGTGGGGCGAGGTGCTGTCACTGGCCCTTGATCACGCCCTCATGCTGCCTGACGAGTCGCCGGTCGGCGTGTCGCTGGGCGACCGCGCTTCGCTGCGCGGCGCAGGAGAGATCGCGCCGTCAGACCAGTGGATCGGCAGGATCGTCGATCCGTTCGGCCTGCCTCTGGATGGCCGTCCGCTGCTCAGGGGCGCGCGTGCGCGGCCCTTGCGCGCGGATCCGCCGCCCCCGGCGCAACGTCGCGCGCTGGGTGACAGGCTTGAGACCGGCAGCGCGGTCTTCAACACGTTCCTACCCGTCGTCCGGGGGCAGAGGATCGGGCTTTTCGCCGGGTCGGGTGTGGGTAAATCCAGCCTTCTGGCCAGCCTGGCGCGCAACATGCAGGCCGACGTGGTGGTCGTTGCGCTGATCGGTGAGCGGGGCCGCGAGCTGCGCGATTTTGTCGAGAACGTCCTGGGCCCGGAGGGAATGGCGCGCTCCGTCGTCGTGGCGGCCACGTCGGACCGCTCGCCATTGGTGCGGCGGCGCTGCGCGTGGACGGCAATGACCGTGGCCGAACATTTCCGCGATCAGGGGCTGGACGTCCTGCTGCTGGCCGATTCGATCACGCGGTTTGCCGAAGCGCACCGCGAGGTCGCGACCGCCGCGGGGGAAATGCCCAGCTTGCGCGGCTATCCCGCCTCGACCGCTCACATGATCATGTCGCTTTGCGAACGCGCAGGGCCGGGCGTGGACGGACAAGGCAACATCACGGGCATCTTCAGCGTGCTGGTCGCCGGCTCCGACATGGATGAGCCGATCGCGGACATCCTGCGCGGGGTGCTCGACGGCCATGTCGTCATGGACCGCGACATCGCGGAGCGGGGGCGCTATCCGGCGATCAACCTCCTGCGGTCGGTCTCGCGCAGTCTGCCGCGCGCCGCGACGGACGAAGAAAATGCATTGCTGGTGCGGGCGCGGGCGCTTCTGGGGGCGTATGACCGGTCAGAAACTATGATCCGGGCTGGCCTGTACGCGCATGGCAGCGACCCCGAGCTTGACATGGCCATCCGCGCCTGGCCCGATCTCGACCGGTTTCTGGGAGAGGCCGAGGCAGGCTTGGCGCAGAACAGTTTCGACCGCCTGGCGCTGATCTTGCGGCGCGCTGCGGCGGCGCCGGCCCAACCGCGAAAGCCTGTGGCATCGGCCGCGCCCGGCGCACCTGCCAAGGGATCCGGCATGGTGCGGATGCGATGACGCTCCACAACAGCCGTTGTTTGGAGCAAGGCCCCCGCGCGCGTCAATAGAGGCTCGGGGCGCTTTGCAGCAAGGTCAAAGCGATGGACCCGGCTGACTGGAATTCGAACGACTTTATCTGATCGCGCAGAAGAAATCTTTCGATGACGACTTCCTGAAGGGCCGGGTCCGACAGTTCGGCGAGGCTGTCGATGCCCAGCTGGCGCTTGGCCCGGTCCGCGAACTCGCCCACCTGCATGTCGAGATCGGCCTGGCCGAAACTGGAAGGCAGGCCGAGCGCTGTCTCGAAAACCTGGCGCAGTGGCGGGTTTCCGAGGACTTTCAGCCAACGCGTCTCATCCTTTGCCGTCTGCGCGGCGATCTCGGGCATGCTGCGCTTGGCATCCATCGCCAAGCGCATGCTTTGATCCTGCTCGCCGACGGCAACCTCGAATTCGCGCCGCTGGAACTTCTTGACGATATCACGCGCCCAGGACGGGCTTGCGGTTCGGGGGCCGCCGGCATTTCCGAAACCGAAGGCCTTGGAGAATTCGCGATAGCGCACGTCGGACAGCTTGTTGGCGAGCGCGCCGTCGTCCTGCGTCCCATCGGCCAGGATCTTGCGGACAAAGGCGGCGCTGTTCAGATCGTCGCTCAACCCGAACGCGCCCAAGGCCACGCGCAGAAGGCGGCGGTCCGAAACCAGGTCGTCCGCCGTGCGGACCTTCGAGATGTTCTTTTCGAAGTACTCGGTGTCGCGGCTGATCTGCGGGCTTTGCGTGAAGGCTTGCGTCTGTTTCTGCAAGGTTCGGTTGAGGTAGCCCCACCCTGTCAGCCCGCCGGTGGGAAGAACCGGCTGATAGGTCACGATGCGCGCCGGGCCAGCAGCCTGACCTCGCGCGGAAGCAGATTGCGCAGGGCTTTCAGGCATTGATAAAAATGTCCGTCCAGCACGGCCTGGCTTGCGTGCGACAGGTGCGCGCGGCTGTCCGTGTCGGTGAGGATCCGGCTCAGTTCCTCGATCCGGCGCAGCAGGGGCAACCTGGCGTCATCGGGATCGGTATCGCCCGAAAGCACCAGTTGCGCGGCGTAGCAGACACGCCTGACGGGGGTCGTCGCCTCTTCGGGATGGATTGCATCGCGAAGCCGCAGGATGTTCGCGTCGGACGTGACGATCGACAGGCGCGAGCGCTTGTCACCGTTCTCGATGACCGCGCCGTTGATCAGGACACGTTCCTTGGGGCCGAGCTTGAGGACAAGACCGCTCATGCCGTGCCCCCTGCACGAAGGCCGCGCATGATGGCGGTGTTGACTTCGATCAGCGCGTCGGCGGCTGCCTCGCCGCGCAGGACCTTGCTGCTGTGGACGTTCGTAAACTCGGCCAGATAGAAGATCAGCGCGCGAAGCTCCTGTGGCAGTGGGTTGTCACGGTCGGCCACCTCGGTGGCGAAGAGCGTCCAGAGATTGCGGTTTTCGTGGATCGCCATTGCGAGTTCGGCGATATCGAGCGGCTCTTTCGCCGCTGCGGATTTGAGGCGGTGGGTGATGCGGGCCACAGCCTCGTATTCGGTGCCGCGCATGGTGCGGATCGGCTGATTGGTCTGTCCATAGGCGGCCTGCGCCTGACGAATCGCGTTCACGAGTCAATCCTTCCGGAAGTTTCTGTCACGGGACGGGGATCAGGGGTGCCGCGGTGGCACCCCTGAATGGATTATCCGCGGAAGAGCGACAGAATCGCCTGCGGAGCCTGGTTCGCGATGGAGAGCGACTGCACGCCCAGCTGCTGCTGGGTCTGCAGCGCCTTCAGGCGCGCCGATGCTTCTTCCATGTCGGTATCGACAAGGTTGCCGATGCCGGATTTCAGGGCGTCGGACAGTTTCGAGACGTATTCGTTCTGTGTCTCCATTCGGCTTTGGATGGAGCCGAAGGTGGCGGCGGCGGCTGAAGCGGTGTCGATCATGCCCTCGATCGCGGAAAGCGCCTTCAGCGCTCCATCGGCAGTGGAGACGTTTATTGCATCCAGTGCAAGAGGTGAACCGTTTCCGGGAGTTGCCCCGGTTCCATCATCACCCGAAAGGCCGGCCCCCGTGAGATTGATTGCCGCGACGTTGATCTTCGATGCGGCCACACTAGATCCGCTCCGGTCTAGGGCGGAAATAACCTGAATACCCTTGTCGTTCGTATCGCCTGTACCGTCTCCGTTCAGATCCAAGGTTGTCGTGCCGTCGGCTGCCATTACCGTGGTGGCCGTATCATTGACCAAGTTGATGCCATTGATCTGAGCGGAATTCACGTTGGAGTTGATCTGGGCCACCAGCGATTTGACCCGTTCCTGAAGCGTTGCGCGATCAACGGTGCCGTCCTGCGCGGCCACGATCTCTTCCTTGATGGCCTTGAGATCATCCGTGACCTTCTCGGCCGTCATACGTGCCACCGACACGGTCGATTCGCCCAGGGACAGCGATTTCGACACCGCCTTGAAGCCCTGAACGTCCGACTCCATCACCTTGGAGATCGCCCAGACGGCCGAGTTGTCCTTGGCAGTCGCCACTTCCTTGCCGGTCGAGATCATGTCGGTGGTCTTGGCCAGGTTGCCGTTGATCGATTTCAGGGTCTGCAATGCAACCATTGCGCTGTTGTTCGTCAGAATGCTGGACATAGCATTTTCCTTTGGCTTGCGGCGCTTTGCGCCTGTTTTCACGTCCCGCCACGAAAACGCGGCGGTTTCAAACGTCATTCTGACCCGTGCAGGCCCCGGTGGGGCTGGCTGCGCCATCCAGATCGGATGCAGGCCGAGATTGCGGCGACAAGTGCTAAGGGAGTGCTAAGACGACTTGTTGATATACACGGCATTTGAGCAAAATTCGCGTCAGGCGCGCTTTTCGACCTTGTGTTCGATGACGCTGGAGATTTCCGACCTGCGCCCGGTCCTGTCATAGGTTTCCAGATTGCGCCGGTTACGGCGCAGCGCGGACATGCGGCTTGCGACGTTGCGAATCCCCTCCAGCGCGCCGTCCAGAAGCGCCTGATTGCGCAGAACCTTTTCCCGAAGCGGCGAAACTACGTTGCGCGGCTGCGGCGCTTGCGCGTTCAGCCGGTCGATCAGCGCCTCCTTGCGGGTCACCAGCGCCGTGACCGATTCGAGATCGCCCTTCAGCAATGCGGCGCGTTCCTCGTCCAGAAGCGTGTCGATCTGGGCGATCAGTCTACCGCTTTGATCATGCGCCATTGGCGGCCTCCATCATGGATTGGTAGAATGCATCCGCCAGCCCCAACCCGCCGGCCCTGGCCATCTCGTCGGCGAGGGCTTGGCGCTGGAACGAGGCGAACTGCTCTTCCCCGATGCCGCCGGCAAAGCTGCCGGTCTGGCCGAAACCGGCGGATTTGAGCATTTCGGCGAGGAATGTCGCCTCCAGCCTCTGCGCGGCCTGCATGGCCGGGTGCGGCAGACGGTGCAGCGCGGCGCCAAGCAGCGGGAGGGATGGGATCGCGGTCATGGGATTACCTCAAATTGATGAAACTCCGCGTCATCTGATCGCAAACCGGTAAAGAAGCAGTAACCACCGTCTGCGAATATGTTCCCGAAGGAAGCCACCTCGGAGGAGCGCATGCTGGGTTTTCAGGCGACACATCTGCAGGCCGGGGCCCCGGCCGGCGGCGCGCCGCGCGCGGAGAAGGCCCAAGGCGCGACCACAGCGGCTGTGGCGCCGGAGGATGCGGCCGGTCAGGATTTCCACGCGGCGTTCGAGCGTCTGACGGCAGCATCGGAGGATGTTCCTGCCGAACAGGAGGCCGAGGTGCGGCACGCCGAGGTGAAAGAGGTCGCGGACGGCGAAGATCCGGAAACGGAGCAGGCGGAAGAGGCGGGAATGATGATTTTGCCGCCGCCCCCGGAGCGGCACGCGGCAGTTGCGGGCGCGTATATGGTCGGCGCTGAGGCCGGAGCTTCGGACGCAGTATTGCCGGACGATGTGGCGGACGCGGCAGGCACCCGTGACAGGGACCGCGGGTCACCCGCCGTGTCGGATCGCGCGACCATGGCCGCGCCGCTGCCGGAGCGCGCGCAGGTTGATGGGGTGAATGTGGCGGTGCCGAATGCCGTGGTGCCGGCCGGCGTGTCGTCTTCGATCACGCCTCCGGTGGCGGCGGAGGCGACGAATGGGACAGGAATAACCGTCCGGGACGAAATTATGCCTGCGGGATCGTCCGCGACGGTCGGCGCATCCGACCGGAGCGCGGCCAGCCATACGGCCGCGGATGCAGGCGCGCCGCCTGGCACCCCGGCGGGGCGTGCTGTCAATGCGGCCGAAGCACCCGCGATCGCGCGCCTGCCCGGTACGCTGGAGGCGGCGGGGCAGGGGGGCGACGACCGGGACTTGCAGCACATGGAGAAGGCGCCGGTCGGCGATCACCGCGCGTCCTACACTCCATCTGCCGAACCGCGGATCGCGGGCTCCGCCTTCGGCACCGGCCCGCAGATCGCCCGCCACGTCGCCGTCCAGATCTCGCAGGCGGCGGCCAGGGGAACAGGGCGGCCGATCGAGCTGACCCTCAGCCCTGCCGAACTGGGGCGCGTGCGAATCACCCTGACGCCGGGCGAGGGGGGAATGGTGGTGAATGTCGGTGCGGAGCGGGCCGAGACGCTGGATCTGATGCGCCGCCATATCGACCTGCTGGGCGACGAATTTCGCGATCTGGGCTATGGCCAGGCGGACTTCACCTTCAGCCAGGAGGATCGCGCCGGACGGCAGACGGAGCGTGCGCGTTTCCAGGTGGCCATTCCGCTGGAGCAGGAGCCGCAAATGGCCGTGATCCCCGCGCCTGCAAGGCAGGAGCCGCGCCTTGTGTCCGAACGCGTCGATATCCGACTTTAGAAAGGGATAAGCCATGGAAATTGCATCACCCTCGATGGGAGCCGCGTTTGGCGGCGCACCCTCTGCCGCGGCGAAAGCCGGAGCCACCCTCGATTCCGACTTCGAGACGTTCCTGAAAATGCTGACCGCCCAGATGAAGAACCAGGACCCGATGAACCCGGTCGATTCGACCGAATTCGCGTCGCAGCTGGCGGCGTTTTCAACCGTGGAGCAGCAGGTTCTTACCAACGATCTGCTGACGGATCTGGGGCGGCAGATGGGCGTGCTGGGGATGGCGCAATTGCAGGGATGGGTCGGCATGACGGCGCGGGCGGAAATGCCGGTATCGTTCGACGGCTCTCCGGTCGAGCTGGTGACGCAAACGCAACCGGGCACGGACCTTGCGCGTCTGGTCGTGCGTGATGCGCGAGGCGGTATCGTTCAGGAAACCGATGTTCCGCCCGCCGGAGGAACGTTCCTGTGGTCCGGACGGGACGACGCGGGGGCGCTGCTGCCCGATGGGGTCTATTCCATCACCGTCGATTCGTTCCAGGGGCAGGACATGCTGGGATCCGCTCCGGTTCAGAGCCACGCCCGGATTGTCGAGGCGCGCATGGCGAAGGGCAACACGATCCTTGTGATGGACGGCGGCCAGCAGGTGAACGCAGCGGATGTTCTTGGGCTGCGAGATCCCGAAGGCGCATGATCAGTTGCCGACAGGGCCTTGCTTGCCGGCCATTGTGGTGGTGGGCACGGAGGCCCGCCGACCGTGCCGTAGATATTGGCCTGCAAGCGCAGCGGACTGCGTGATTTCCGTGGCAAGGCCGGCGGCACCAGGCAAGGCGGCAATCACGGGCCGCTTCTGAGCGGGGCGAGCATCGAAGTCGCGGGATCAATCAGCCTTTCCTCGCAGCCATCTGCCGTGATGGCTTTGCGCTCAAAGGCTACGCCAGTTGGGCCAGGGCCGACGCGATCAGCGCCCCCGCCGCCAGTCCGCCGATGCCCCAGGCCGCAAGGTCGCGCCGTCTGCGCGGCGGCGGCTCGGGCGGGGGGGCAGATTGGCGCACGATGGCCGCCTCGACCATCTGCGGCAGGCGCGGGCCGAAACGCGCCAGCACGGCCAGCGTCTTGCCCAGGCTATGGGCCAGCGCGCGGGGACCCAGGCTTTGGCGGATGTAATCCTCGACCACGGGCTTGGCGACCTGCCAGATGTTGATCTGCGGGTTGAGCGAGCGGGCCACGCCCTCGACCACCACCATCGTCCGCTGCAGGAGGATCAGCTCGGTCCGCGTTTCCATTCCGAAACGTTCGGTGACCTCGAAGAGATAGCTCAGCAGGTTGCCCATGCTGATGCGGCTGGCGTCCATGCCGAAGATCGGCTCGCCCACGGCGCGCAGGGCGCGGGCGAATTCATCTACGTCGCGGTCGGCGGGCACGTAGCCCGCCTCGAAATGCACCTCGGCGACGCGGCGATAATCGCGCTTGATGAAGCCGTAAAGGATCTCGGCATAGACGCGCCGCGTGTATTCGTCGATATGGCCCATGATGCCGAAATCGTAGGCGATGATATTGCCGTTCGGCGCGACCTTCAGGTTGCCCTGATGCATATCGGCGTGAAAGTAGCCGTCGCGCAGCGCATGACTGAGGAAGAGTTGCAGCACCCGGTCGCCCAGAACGCGCCGGTCATGGCCTGCCGCGTCGATGGCCCCATTGTCGCCCAGTGGCACGCCATCGGCCCATTGCATCGTCATCACGCGCCGCGCCGACAGTTCCCACTTGATAGCGGGTAACTGGAATCCCTTGTCGCCTTCGGTGTTGGCGGCGAATTCGGAAGCTGAAGATGCCTCAAGCCGCAGGTCAAGCTCGCCCATGACGACGCCTTCGAAATGCGCGATTATCTCGGTGGGACGCAGGCGGCGGGACGAGGGGGACAGGAACTCGATCACGTTCGCGGCGAAATAGAACGCGTCGATATCAACCCGAAAGGCGCGCTCGACGCCGGGGCGCAGCACCTTGACCGCGACCTGCTCGCCGGTTTCCCGCATCTTGGCCTTGTGGACCTGCGCGATCGAGGCGGCGGCCACGGGCGGGCTGAACTCGTCGAACAGCGCCTCGACCGGCACGCCCAGCTCGGATTCGATGCTGGCCTTGGCCGTCTCGACCGGGAAGGGCGGCAGCTTGTCCTGCAGAACGCGCAGTTGCGCGGCCAGATCATCGCCCACCAGATCCGGGCGCGTCGACAGGATCTGACCGAACTTGATATAGGCCGGCCCCAGCGCGGTCAGCGCGCGGGGCGCGGGCGGCGCGGACGGATCGCCACTGGCCCCGAGCCACTTGAACGGCCAGGCAACGAAGCGCAGCGTGCCGCGCACCAGCGGCGGCGCATCCATCGCGTCCATCACGATGCCCATCGCGCCCGTGCGCTCCAGCGTGGCGCCTGTGCGGATCAGGCGGATGATGTTGTGCGGGCCGCGCATGGACTAGAGTTTCCAGCCCGAATGCAGGCAGGCGATGCCCATGCTCAGATTGCGATACTTGGCATTGCCGAACCCGGCCTGCTTGACCATGCCCAGGAATGTCTCCTGGTCCGGAAACTTCCGGATGGATTCGACGAGGTATTGATAGCTGTCGCGATCGCCCGCGATTGCCTGACCCATCCGCGGAATGATGTTGAAGCTGTAGAGGTCATAGACGCGCCGCATCATGTCGTTCGGGATCTGGCTGAATTCCAGCACCATCAGCCGCCCGCCGGGTCGCAGCACGCGATACGCCTCGTTCAGCGCCTGCTGCGGCCGGGTGACGTTCCGGATGCCGAAGCTGATGGTGTAGACATCAAAGGAATTGTCCGCGAACGGCAGCGCCATCGCATCGCCCACGACCCAGTCGAGGCTATCGGCCAGCCGCTCGGCCTCGGCGCGCTTGCGGCCCTCGATCAGCATCGGCTCGGTCAGGTCCAGCACCGTCGCGCGGCCGCTGCCCGCCCGTTTGAGGAACCGGAACGCGATATCGCCCGTGCCGCCCGCCACGTCCAGCAGGCGCTGGCCCGCGCGGGGCGCCAGCCAGTCCATCATCGCGTCCTTCCAGACACGGTGTATCCCCATGCTCATCACGTCGTTCATCACGTCGTATTTGCTGGCGACCGATCCGAAGACACCGCGCACGCGGCCCGCCTTCTCTTCCTCCGGGATGTCCTGAAATCCGAAATGGGTGGTTTTCTCGCTCATCGCTCTTGCCTTGCGCCGGTTCAGTGCCTTGTTATAGGGCGCGGCGCCACAGACACAATGCGGCGCGAGGACGGAAAGGCCCCACATGCCCGAATTGCCCGAGGTCGAGACGGTTCGCCGCGGCCTCGCCCCCGTGATGGAGGGCGCGGTGATCGCGCGCGCGGACGTCAACCGCCCGGATCTGCGCTGGCCCTTCCCGCCGGACATGGCGGTGCGGCTGACAGGGCAGCGGGTGCTGAGCCTGCGGCGGCGGTCGAAATACCTCCTCGCCGATCTGGAATCGGGCGAGACGCTGCTGATCCATCTGGGCATGTCGGGCCGGATGCTGATTTCGGGCGATCCGCTGGGCAGGTTCGTGCATGAGCATCCCGCGCCGGAAAAGCACGATCATGTCGTGCTGCACATGGACAGCGGCACGCGCATCACCTTCAACGATCCGCGCCGGTTTGGCGCGATGGACCTGTTCGCCACGGCGGGCGCCGAGACGCATCCGCTCCTGGCCCGGATCGGGCCGGAGCCGCTCGGCAACAGCTTTGACGAAAGCTATCTCGCGCGCGCCCTGGAAGGCCGCAACACCCCGGTCAAGGCGGCGCTGCTGGATCAGCGCATCGTCGCGGGGCTGGGCAACATCTATGTCTGCGAGGCGCTTTATCGCGCCGGCATCTCGCCGCGCCGCCGGGCGGGCAATATCGGCGCGCGCCGCGCCGCCGCGCTGGTGCCGATCATCCGCGACGTGCTGCGCGATGCGATCCACGCGGGCGGCTCGTCGCTGCGCGATTACCGGCAGGCCGACGGCGAACTGGGCTACTTCCAGCACAGCTTCGACGTCTATGGGCGCGAGGGGCAGCCGTGCCGCCGCGAGGGCTGCACCGGGACGATCACGCGGATCGTGCAATCGGGACGGTCCAGCTTCTATTGCGGCAAATGTCAAAGATAGGTTGAACCGCGCCGCTTCGGTGGTAAGACTGCCGCTCTGACAGGAACAAGCGAAAGCAGATTTCATGGCCTATGAGACGATCATCGTCGAAGTAGAAGACCACGTCGCCCAGATCACCCTGAACCGCCCCGATGCGCTGAACGCGCTGAACGAACAGCTGCTCAACGAGCTGGTGCGCGCGCTGCGCGAGGCGCAGGAGAATGAGAAGGTGCGCTGCATCATCCTGAGCGGCTCGGAAAAGGCGTTCGCCGCGGGCGCCGATGTCAAGATGATGTCGGACAAGAGCTTTGTGGAAATGTTCTCGGAGGATTTCTTCGGCGCGCAGCACGACGCGATCACGCGCATCCGCAAGCCTGTCATCGCCGCCGTGTCGGGCTATGCGCTGGGCGGCGGGTGCGAACTGGCGATGATGTGCGATTTCATCATCGCCTCGGACACCGCCAAGTTCGGCCAGCCCGAGATCAACCTGGGCATCATGGCGGGCCTCGGCGGATCGCAGCGCCTGACCCGCTTCATCGGCAAGTCGAAGGCGATGGACATGAACCTGACCGGCCGCTTCATGGACGCCGAGGAGGCCGAGCGCGCCGGCCTGGTCAGCCGCGTCGTGCCGGTCAAGAAGCTGAACGAGGAGGTGCGTGCCGCCGCGAGCAAGATCGCCGAGAAGTCGATGATTTCCGTGATGGCCGTCAAGGAGGCGGTGAACCGCAGCTACGAGACCACCCTCAGCGAAGGCCTTCTGTTCGAGCGTCGCGTGTTCCATTCGCTTTTCGCGACCGAGGATCAGTCCGAAGGCATGGCCGCCTTCAAGGAAAAGCGGCAGGCGCAGTTCCGGGACAAGTAGGCAGAGCCGGTTTATCCGGTTGCATCCGGCGGGATTCGGCGCTATTGGCCGCGCAATACATGCGCGTGATGCCCGCTCAGGCAAGAATCTCTCAGGCCGGGCCTGAGGCCCGACGGTGTCGCCCGCGTTGAACTTTGAATAGCGACACCGGATCAGGGGTAAGAATCACATGGCAAACACGCCACAGTCGAAAAAACGCGCACGTCAGAACGTCTCGCGGATGGCCGTCAACAAGGCGCGCCGTTCGCGCATCCGCACCTACCTGCGCAAGGTCGAGGAAGCCATCGCCTCGGGCGACAAGGAAGCGGCCACCGCGGCGCTTCGCGCAGCCCAGCCCGAGTTGATGCGCGGCGTCACCAAGGGGGTGTTGCACAAGAACACCGCAGCGCGCAAGATGTCGCGCCTGTCCAGCCGGGTCAAGACGCTCGCCTGAGCGCAAGTTACTGAAAATATTCGACAAAAGGGCGCCCATTGCGGCGCCCTTTTGTTTTTCAAAGGCTTGCGCAGGCTGGAAGATTCTTTTCATGCAAAATCAGAGTCAAGACATAAGAACGGTTGCCGCGGGACGGTCCGAAGCACTAACTTGAGCCTGCGATTCACGCTTGGGGGGACAGGCTGATTCCGGTGGCGGGCCTTTGGGGGGCCAGGAACCGGCGTCTATCGGGATACATCCCGGCATGTCCAAATAAAGCATACCGACGGCCGTCGGGCAGGGACCGTTGAAACCGGCCTGCCGTGCGCGCTGCTTCGTGCCTGCATCTGTCCGAACAGGACCGGACATCCTGCCGCACCCTTGCGGCGGGGCGGGCAAGCTTTGTCTCGGGCGGCGGATCGTTTCGGGCGCCGGGCCGTGCAGGCCTGGCGTGTAACGGGAAACGAGTTGCGGAACGGACACGCATGAAACAGGATCAATGGGGCAGGCTGAAGCAGGACCTTCTCAAGTCGGTCGGCAAGAGCAATTTCAAGAGCTGGATCGAACCGCTCGAACTTTCGCATATCGAAGAGGGCGTGGCGACCTTCGCCGTCCCGACCAGCTTTGTCGGCAATTACGTGTCGCAGAAATACGGCGACCAGATCCTTTATCACGTGCAGACCATCGCGCCTGACATCCGCCGCGTACATTTCCACGTCCCGACCAACCTGGCCCGCCGCCCCGCACCGGCGCGCGGCGTTGCACCGGCGGCCACCCCGCAGCCGCCGCGCCGCAATGACGCGATGCCGGCCGCGCCGCTGGACAAGCGGTTCACCTTCGACGCCTTCGTCGTCGGCAAGCCGAACGAGCTGGCCCATGCCGCGGCCAAGCGCGTGGCCAGTGGCGGCCCGGTCACGTTCAACCCGCTCTTTCTCTATGGCGGCGTCGGCCTTGGCAAGACGCACCTGATGCACGCCATCGCGTGGGAGCTGTCGCAGCGCCAGCCCGATCTGAATGTCGTCTATCTTTCGGCCGAGCAGTTCATGTACCGCTTCGTGTCGGCCCTGCGCGAGCGCAAGATGATGGATTTCAAATCCATGTTCCGCGCCGTCGATGTTCTGATGGTCGACGACGTGCAGTTCATCGCCGGAAAGGAAAGCACGCAGGAGGAATTCTTCCATACGTTCAATGCCCTGGTCGATGGCGGCAAGCAGATCATCATCTCGGCCGACCGCGCCCCCGGCGAGATCGAGAACCTCGAGGAGCGGATCAAGTCGCGCCTGCAATGCGGCCTTGTCGTCGATCTGCACCCGACCAATTACGAGCTGCGCCTCGGCATCCTGCAATCCAAGGTCGACTATTACCGCACGCAATATCCCGGCCTGCAACTGGCCGATGGCGTGCTGGAATTCCTCGCCATGCGCATTACCAAGAACGTGCGCGTTCTGGAAGGCGCGTTGACGCGGCTCTTCGCCTTCGCCTCGCTCGTCGGGCACGAAATCACGCTGGAGCTGACGCAGGATTGCCTGGCCGATGTGCTGCGCAGCAGCGAACGTCAGGTGACGATCGAGGAGATCCAGCGCCAGGTTTCGGACCATTTCAACATCCGCCTGAGCGATCTGATCGGCCCCAAGCGCGTGCGCGTCTTTGCCCGCCCGCGACAGGTGGCAATGTACCTGGCCAAGCAGATGACCTCGCGCAGCCTGCCCGAGATCGGGCGCCGTTTCGGCGGGCGCGACCATACAACGGTCATGCACGGCGTGCGCCGCATCGACGAGCTGCGCGCCACCGACAGCCAGATGGCCGAAGACCTCGAGTTGCTGCGGCGCGCGCTGGAGGCGTGACGCGCCGCGCTTGACGGCATCCGGATTCCTCATCACAAGACGCATAAATAGCTTGCGCCGCAGGGCGGTGTTGCTACCGTGCCGGTCCCGGCGGAGGGTCGGCACGTTGAAGGGAGAATGAGCATGAAGCTCAGCATTGAACGCGGAACATTGCTCAAGGCTCTGGCGCAGGCGCAATCGGTCGTCGAGCGGCGCAACACCATTCCGATCCTCGCCAACGTGCTGATCGAGGCGGAGGGCAATACCGTCAATTTCCGCGCCACCGACCTCGATATCGAGGTGAATGACAAGGCCCCCGCCCAGGTCGAACGGGCCGGCGCGACCACGGTTTCGGCGGTGACGCTGCACGAGATCGTGCGCAAGCTACCCGACGGCGCGCTGGTCACGCTGGCCGATGACGGCGCCTCGGGCCGCCTGACGGTCGAGGCGGGGCGCTCGAACTTCAACCTTGCGACGCTGCCGAAAGAGGATTTTCCGGTGATGGCGTCGTCGGAATACGCCAGCAACTTCTCGGCCAAGGCGCCGGTGCTGCGGCGCCTTTTCGACAAGTCGAAATTTGCCATCTCTACCGAAGAAACACGCTATTACCTGAACGGCGTCTATATGCACGTGGCCCAGTCCGACGGCGGCAGCGTGTTGCGCTGCGTTGCGACCGACGGCCACCGCCTGGCGCGCATCGATGCGGACCTGCCGAACGGGGCCGAGGACATGCCCGGCGTCATCGTGCCGCGCAAGACCGTGGGCGAGTTGCGCAAGCTGCTGGACGACGACGACATGACGATCGCCGTGTCGGTCAGTGAAACCAAGGTGCGTTTCGCCACGCCGAACGTCACCCTCACCTCGAAGGTGATCGATGGCACCTTCCCGGACTATACCCGCGTCATCCCGCAGGGCAACACCCGCCGCATGGAGGTCGACGCCGCCGAATTCGCCCATGCCGTGGACCGCGTGGCGACGGTCAGCAGCGAGCGGTCGCGCGCGGTCAAGCTGTCGCTCGACGAGGACCGGCTGATCCTGTCGGTCAACGCGCCCGACAGCGGCGCCGCCGAGGAAGAGCTGGCCGTTGCCTATGCCGACGAGCGGCTGGAGATCGGGTTCAACGCAAAATACCTTCTGGAGATCGCCAGCCAGGTCGATCGCGAAAACGCGGTGTTCCTGTTCAATTCCGCAGGCGATCCGACGCTGATGCGCGAGGGGAACGACCAGAGCGCGGTCTATGTCGTCATGCCGATGCGCGTGTGACGCGCCGCGGATTCGAGTATTTTTGCCAAGATGAAGCAGGGTGAATGGCCGGGCTCTGGCTTTCGCAACTGACGCTTTCACATTTTCGCTCGCACAAGGCGGCGGCTTTGACGCTGGACGCGCGGCCGGTGGCGATCCACGGGCCGAACGGGGCGGGCAAGACGAACCTGATCGAGGCGGTGTCGCTGTTCTCGCCGGGGCGCGGCCTGCGCCGGGCGGCGGCGCAGGACATGGTGCGCCGCCCCGAGGCGCTGGGATGGCGCGTGACGGGGATCATGCACGCGCTCGGCCGTCTTCACGAGGTCGAGATCTGGGCCGAAGGGGGCGGTGCGCGGCAGGTCCGTATCGACGGCAAGGCGGCGCCGCAACTGGCGCTGGGGCGGATCGCGCGGGTTCTGTGGCTGGTGCCGTCGATGGACCGGCTGTGGATCGAGGGCGCCGAGGGGCGGCGGCGGTTTCTGGACCGCGTGACGATGAGCTTTACGCCAACCCACGCTGATGCGGTGCTGAACTTCGAAAAGGCGATGCGCGAGCGCAACCGCCTGCTGAAGGACCAGGTGCGCAACGATCATTGGTATCAGGCGCTGGAGGCGCAGATGGCGCAAAGCGGTGCCGAGATCGATGCCGGGCGCCGCGCCGCGCTGGCCGACCTGCACCGCGCGCAGGTCGGGGCCGAAACGGCCTTTCCTGCCGCGACGCTGGAGCTGACCGCGACGGATGGCGAGATGCCCGAGGACGCGGAGGAGTACCGCGCCGCGCTGGCCGAAAGCCGGTTTCGCGACATGGCGGCGGGGCGCACCCTGATCGGGCCGCACCGCGCCGACCTGCACGGCGTCTACGCGGCCAAGGGCGTGCCCGCGCGCGATTGCTCGACCGGCGAGCAGAAGGCGCTGCTGGTGTCGCTGATCCTGGCCAATGCCCGGGCGCTGGCGGCGTCTTTCGGCGCGCCGCCCATCCTGTTGCTCGACGAGGTGGCGGCGCATCTGGACGCGGACCGGCGGGCGGCGCTGTATGACGAGATCTGCGCGCTTGGCGCGCAGGCGTGGATGACCGGGACGGGGCCCGAGCTTTTTGCCGAACTCGGCGCGCGGGCGCAGCATGTCAGCGTGACCGACGAGGCCGGGATTTCGCAGGTCTCGCCCCTGTGATGCAGGGCGGAAATCAGCGGATAGCCGCGTGACAACCCCCCGCGAATTCCTTATAAACCGACAAAATCACTGGAGAAATTCCGCATGTCCGAGGCAGTTGTCGCGCCCGAAGAATATGGCGCCGATTCCATTAAGGTTCTCAAGGGCTTGGACGCTGTGCGCAAGCGTCCCGGCATGTATATCGGAGACACCGACGACGGCTCGGGCCTGCATCACATGGTTTATGAGGTCGTCGACAACGGTATCGACGAGGCGCTGGCCGGTCATGCAGACCGCGTGACGGTGACGATCCATGCCGACAGCTCAATTTCGGTCAGCGACAACGGCCGCGGCATTCCCGTCGCCATCCACGAGGAGGAGGGCGTTTCGGCAGCCGAGGTCATCATGACGCAGCTGCACGCTGGCGGCAAGTTCGACCAGAATTCCTACAAGGTGTCGGGCGGTCTGCATGGCGTCGGCGTGTCGGTGGTCAATGCGCTCAGCGATTGGCTGGAACTGCGCGTCTGGCGCAATGACAAGGAACATTTCGCGCGCTTCGAGCGGGGCGATACCGTGAAGCACCTCGACGTCGTAGGCCCCGCGAATGGCCGCAAGGGAACGGAAGTGCGATTTCTGGCCTCTACCGACACATTCTCGAACCTCAACTACAGTTTCGAGACGCTGGAAAAACGCCTGCGCGAGCTGGCCTTCCTCAATTCCGGCGTGCGCATCCTCCTGCGCGACGAGCGCCCCGAGGAGCCGCTGGAAAGCGAGCTGCATTACGATGGCGGGGTGCGCGAATTCGTCAAGTATCTCGACCGGCACAAGACGCCGATGCTGCCCGACCCGATCTTCATCACCGGCGAGCGTGACTCTGTTGAGGTCGAGGTGGCGATGTGGTGGAACGACAGCTATCACGAGACGGTGCTGCCCTTCACCAACAACATCCCGCAGCGCGACGGCGGCACGCACATGGCGGGTTTCCGCGGCGCCCTGACGCGGACCATCAACAACTATGCTCAATCCAGCGGCATCGCCCGGAAGGAGAAGGTGAATTTCACCGGCGACGACGCGCGCGAAGGGCTGACCTGCGTGCTCAGCGTCAAGGTGCCAGATCCGAAATTCTCCAGCCAGACCAAGGACAAGCTGGTGTCGTCCGAGGTGCGCCCGGCGGTCGAGAACCTAGTCTCGGAAAAGCTGGCCGAGTGGTTCGAGGAAAACCCGAACGAGGCCAAGATCATCACCTCGAAGATCGTGGAGGCGGCGCTGGCCCGCGAGGCGGCGCGCAAGGCGCGCGAGTTGACGCGCCGCAAATCGGCGATGGACGTCAACTACCTCGCCGGCAAACTCAAGGATTGCTCGGAAAAGGACCCGACGAAGACCGAGGTGTTCCTTGTCGAGGGCGATAGCGCCGGCGGCAGCGCGCAGACCGGCCGCGACCGGGCCACGCAGGCTATCCTGCCGCTCAAGGGCAAGATCCTGAACGTCGAGCGCGCGCGCTTCGATCGGATGCTGGGCAGCCAGGAGATCGGCAACCTGGTCATGGCGCTGGGCACCGGGATCGGGCGGGACGAGTTCAACCTGGGCAAGCTGCGCTACCACAAGATCGTCATCATGACCGATGCCGACGTGGACGGCGCGCATATCCGCACGCTTCTGCTGACGTTCTTTTACCGCCAGATGCCGGAACTCATTGAAAACGGCCACCTTTATATTGCACAGCCGCCGCTTTACAAGGTGACGCGCGGCAAGTCCGAGGTCTATCTCAAGGACGAGGCGGCGATGCAGGATTACCTGATCCAGCAAGGTGTCGACGGCGTCACCCTGCGGCTGGGCAATGGCGAGGATATTGCCGGGCAGGACTTGGCCGGCGTCGTCGATATGGCGCGCCAGCTGCGCCGGGTGCTGGACGCGTTTCCGACGCATTACCCGCGACATATCCTTGAGCAGGCGGCGATTGCCGGCGCCTTCGCGCCCGGCGCGATCGAGGGCGACCTGCAGGGCGTCGCCGACCGCGTGGCCGAGCGGCTGAACCTGATCGCGCTGGAATACGAGCGCGGCTGGCAGGGGCGGATCACGCAGGATCACGGCATCCGCCTTGCGCGCATCCTGCGCGGGGTCGAGGAGGTGCGCACACTGGATGGCCCGGTTCTGCGCGGCGGCGAGGCCAAGCGCACGGGCAGCTTCACCGAGCATTTGCAGGAGGTCTACGGTCTGCCCGCGAAGTTGATGCGCAAGGACCGCATGCAGATGATATACGGCCCGATGGGCCTGCTCGACGCCATTCTGGCAGAGGGCGAGAAGGGGCTGTCGCTGCAACGCTACAAGGGTCTGGGCGAGATGAACCCCGATCAGCTGTGGGAGACGACGCTGGACCCCGAGGCGCGCACGCTGCTTCAGGTGCAGGTGGACGACGTCGCCGAGGCCGACGATCTCTTTACCAAGCTGATGGGCGACGTGGTCGAGCCGCGGCGCGAATTCATCCAGCAAAACGCGCTGAACGTCGAGAATCTGGACTTCTGAGGCGGTGTAGGGGAGCGCATAGTTTTTCGCGGCGCGCATAGTTTTTCGCGTGTCAGCGCTTGCAGTGCCGCATATTTGGGTTTTTTACCAAAGATTTAGTGTGTAGCCGAGGAATTGCGCTTTTGCCGGAAAGTGCTTCCGTCCATCGGTAGAATGGTCTTGACTGTCCAGCGCCCTTCATAAGCTCTCCCGCCACTGGCGCGCCATTGCCCATGAAGGCACCCTTTAGGCCTTTCCCCGGCTAAGGAAGCTTGACGCAGCCGAAGGTGTGGGTTGTGTTCGGAGAAACCTAAAGGACTATAGCGTAAAAACTCATCGATTAGGTATTCAACGCCGGCGCTCAACGTTGCAGGGGACTGAAAGCAGTCGTGCGGCAGTGCCGCATGCCGACAGTATGCACAGCGAAGCCGAGGCTGGAGCGACCGCGATCAACGAAGCGAACGAAGGGCGTGAATAACGTTGCTTCCAAACGCGGAAATTGGAGTTTGCGCGCAGACCTGGCCGTTCGCCACCATCAAATAGATGTCTGTTGCTCCAGGAGAAGGTCGACGGGCCATTGCCCGCCAGTCGCGCGCGAAAAATCGTCAGCCGCTGGGTTGTGTTGACGCTCATTCACGACGATGCCTTGCCAAACCGCAGGAGAATCTCACGCTCGGTGCATTCTCTCTACTAAATAGTGGAGCCCCAAGAGCGTGACGACCAGCAAGCTGCATATCATCCAAAGATAGGCAGCCCAACTACAAGCTTCAGCAATCTGGACAGTTGTTTGAACCCAAGACAGGTTAAATCTACTGACCTCGATATGTAAATACAAAACACCAAAAATGTATAGTAAAATGGACAATGTTGCGCAGTATCCGAACAGCACCGCGAGAAAGCGCCTACGGGTAAGCTTCTCCTTGATCTCATTGCCCTGACGAATGGAAATCAACGTTGGAGAACGCCCCTTCATCACCTGATCGAGATTCTCGTTGGTAAAACTTGAAACCGCCGCCAGTGCGGCAATGTAGAAGCCAACCAGAATGCCCATCAGAGAGTTGATGTCGGCGATGAGTTTTTCAGCTTCATAAGTTACCGAGTGGTTGCCCAACCAGCGAAACCCTATAAATAAACCAGCCGCGATAGCCGTAGGATAGATCCACTGATACCAGAAGATGTCGGCGCTCCTCAGTCTGAGGAAGGAAAAAACGGTGAAGACCTTCGTGTGCGCACGGAAGGCCATGTCATTCGCCCACGTTGTTGGCGACTTCGATCATTTTATGAAGCATATCATCACGGAACGCCACATAACGCTGCGTGAGCGGAGGATCGAAATCAGTGACGATTTCGTTCTGCACAAATGCTTGCTCCAGAATTTCTTCGCCATCGTAATTGACTTCGGTTCGCTTGATTTGACCGTTTGCTGCTTTGATTCGCACAAACATCTGCGTGTCATCTGCCCCACCCCGAAAATCGCGAATGAAATCACGCGCTCGTCCGAATACTGTCCGCGCTTGGTCGTCGGTAACCCGTCGCTTTACTTCAAACCGCGCTTCATGGACGACTTCCCGCACGATCGGATCTTCATCCAACCCGTCCTCGTGATTCTCATCATGACCAATCAGCTCCACATCTTGCAATACGCCGGTTCGGAGTGCTTCACGGATGGTCTTCGATTGATGTCCGAGAACCTTAAAATGAGGGCGGAATGACTTCGGTTGTCCATCGTCGTCTTCTACGGATTTTTGGTATTCGACTCTATTACAAGCCCATGTAAAATGATCTTTGATGGATGATAGGTAGATGCCGGGCACCTTCTCTATCAGAATTAGATTTCGGCCTGTTGGATCGGGGGTCTTCTTGATGAGGATATGTGATGCATAATGGCTACCCTCGTCTTCTTCCTTATCAATGTCACGGCTTGTGAGCTCCTGGAAATGATAAAACGAAACTCCAGTAGTGTTCTTGTCACCTGCTTGGAGGATCAGTCGATGATACTCATCGTCTTCGCTCGATTTCGAGCATTACCTTGCAGGCGCCTGGTCGGACTGGGCAAAGCGGGAAAAGCCAGTGCGACGCACGATCGCCCTGTATAATAGCCTCTTCAACATTCACTCCGCCATTCACACCTCCGAGGGCGCGCCGCCCGAACTGGTCTGGGGCATCGGTGTCGCTCGGTGGAAGATGGGTGGTGCCCGTGTTGATATGCCAGTGATCGAGCAACTGGTTGATATCGACTTGGAGACCGGTGGTGTAATCGCGATCCGCCCGCGCGATCTCGCCCCGGGCCTGTCACTAAAGCCCTTTATTGAGCTCGATATTGATGGCTCCCACACTCTTCAGCGCGAGCTTCAGGAACGTTTGTCTCTCTTTCTTGGTGGCAATCTCGAGTTCACCCCGTTCTCGGCCACACTCTGGGAACCACTGCTCGATGCGGTTGCGAGCGAGATCTCCAGCGATGGCCTTCATGTTGCGCGCGAGGCGATTGAGGGCGGCGACGCCTTGCCCGCTGCGGCGGAGCAATTCCGGGTTAGCTCCAGCTGGGCCATATTTGGACGTCCGCGGTCCAACGAAGCGCGCCTCAATGACCTCCACAGCCTGCGCCGGCAAATAGACGATGAGGATGCCGAGGTGCCTGCCTCGCTCATAGGCTATGCGGTTGCCCCACCGGATGAGCCGACGAACACGGTCGACGATTTCGGGCTCGACACGGCGGTGCTGCGGGGCGCGACCCAGCCCGCCGATCAAGGAGACCCGGACCGACAAAGGTCTGTGTCTGGCGCTGGCACGGACCGGAAGGCGAAGGATGAGCCCAACCGAGTTCACTTCTTCCCCTTGCCGTTCAACCACGAGCAGGGGCGCATCTCGGACCTGATCGACGACCCTAAGGTTGCCGTTGCCTGCGTGTCCGGCCCGCCTGGCACCGGCAAGTCGCATTCCATCGCCAACATCATCAGCCACCAGATGGCTCTGGGAAAGCGCGTGCTGGTCACAGCCCGCACGCCGGAGGCCATCGCCGCTGTGCGCGAGAAGCTCCCTGAATCCCTCAGGCCGCTCGCGATCGCGTCGGTGGGCACAGACCGCGAGAGCGCCCAGCAACTCCAGGATGCGGTCAAGGAGCTCTCCCACGAGGTTGTCAGTCTCGATACCGACGCCGCCCGGGCCCGTTGGACGGAACTCGACCGCCTGATCCTCGAATGCGACGAGATCGCCGCGGAAGCCGATGACGCCCTGGCGCGGATCGCGCGCGCCAATCTTGACCGGCTTGAATGGGATGGAAGTCAGGCCACCCCCATGCAGATGGTCGACATGCTCACCCGCGACGAGATCGCTCATGGTTGGTTCACCGATCGGCCCGGCAAGCTTCCACCTGCCCAACTCGAGGACACGCTCGCACAACTGAAGGCCAGCCTCCCGGTCCTTGCGGCGGACATCGCCTATGCCGGCGCTTCTCTGCCAGACCCCTCGGAGTTGCCGAGCACAACGGATCTCATCGAGGCGCACAAGGCTGAACTGGCTTGGAATACCCGCGAAAACATAGACTACAGCGACGCGCCGCGCATGGCGCGTGACCATGCCGGCGCAGAAGACCAAGCGACGCGCGTTCTGGAGGAAGTCGAGGCAATCTCGCGCACCATCGAGAGCGAGCCCGTCGCAGTTCGCAATCTCGCGATCAGCGCGCTGAGTCCCGAGAATGGCATCGATCGGGTCGCGCTTGAGGCCATGCAAAGGTTCCTCCGCAGCTTCAGCCAACTCGATGAGATCGCCAAGGTGCGCTTTGATCAGGGGGCGTGCTCCGAGGCGGACTTTATTGCCGCGGTGACCCGCGGCGCCTCGGGTCAGAAGCCAGTGGGCTTCGGCCTTTTCAACGGCACCTTGAAAGCGGCTGTCGCCACGGCGCGCGTGAAGGGTAGCCCTCCGGGAGAGGCCCGCGAGTGGCAGATGGTTCTCGAGGCCTGTCGGCTCGAGCGCGAGCACGCTAAGATCCTCGACACGTTCATGCCGTTCATCAAGCAGGGCTTCATGAAAAGTCCGGCCAAGACAGCCCATGAACTCGCGCTATTCTTGAAAGACAGACAGGCAGAATTTGACAGCGCCCTGGCGATCGCCGATCGAACGCAGCATGTCTGCACGGCGCTCAGAAACCTCTTTCCCTTTGGGCTCGATATCGACGGGCTGAGCGGATCGCTCAACTGCGCAGATGCAATCTTTGCCCTGCGCGGCAACCTGCCTGACGGTAACGTTCCGCACCCCGCGCTGGAACAGCTGAAGGCGCTCACCCAAGCCAGCACGCTTCCGGTGATAGTCGAACTCGGCAACCTTGCTGCCGCCCTCGGACAAGCAGAAACCGACCCCAAAGATATCATTACTGCGCGCGGCGAGATCACCCAGGAACTTGGGCGCCTTGCCGAGGTTTCGCGCAAGCTCGATGCGCTGGGCCGCGACCTCGAAGCACTGAATGAAGCTGGGGCGTCCCAATGGCGCGCGCGGCTCGAGGAACGACCTGACGCGGCCGCGGAACTCATTCCCGAGACATGGGCCTCAGCTTGGGGTTGGGCGCAGATGCGCGCCCGGGTCGATCGGATCATAGCCCTCGGCAACGGCGACGACCACCGCAAGATCAAGGCCGAGGCCCTGAAACGCCGCAGGCGCCTCTTTGAGGAACTGATCCGCACACGCACCCTGATTGGGCTCAAGAAGCGCATGACCCCGTCCATCCGGCAGTCGATGGAAGCATTTACGCAAGCCGTCGCAAAGATCGGCACTGGCAAGGGTAAGAAGGCCCCACGCTTTATCCGTGCGGCACGCGAAGCCGCGAAAAGCGCTTCGGCTGCTGCGCCAGTCTGGATCATGCCGGAATACAAGATTCCCGAGCAGCTGCCTGCCGATTTCGGGGATTTCGATCTCGTCATTCTCGATGAGGCTTCGCAGAGTGATATTACGGCCCTCGCCGCATTGGCCCGGGGCAAGAAGATATTGGTCGTGGGCGACGAAGAGCAGGTGAGCCCATCAGTGGTCGGTATCTCGACGCAGAAGATCAACGGCCTGCGCGCTGAGTTCCTCGAGGGCCTTCCAAATAAAGACCTCATCGACGAGAACTCGTCGATTTTCGAGATCACCAAGCGCATGCACCCCGAGAGCCACGTTATGTTGCGCGAGCATTTCCGCTGTGTGGCGCCGATCATTCAGTTTTCGACGCGCTTTTACAACAATGAACTCGTGCCGCTGCGGGTGCCCAAAGCCTCCGAGCGTTTCGACCCGCCCCTTGCCGACGTTTATATCCCGGGCGCGACGCGCCAGGGAAAGACCAACGCCTCCGAGGCGCGCTGGATCGTCGACGAGATTGCGCGCCTGATCCAGGACCCGGCGCATGACGGCCGCGACATCGGGGTCATCTCGCTCATCGGTGGCGAGCAAGCCGAAAAGATCGGCCGGATGCTCGTGGAGGACGAGCGCATCGGGCCCGAGAAGATCGAGCAACGGCACATCATCTACGGCGATGCCCGCACGATGCAGGGGCAGGAACGCTCAATCGTTTTCCTTTCGATGGTTGCGACACCTGGGAACGCGTATGCGCAGACCAAGAAGGAAGATCAGCAGCGCATCAACGTGGCAATGAGCCGGGCGCGCGACCGACTCTATCTGGTCCGCTCGGTCCAGCTCGAGGACCTCCGACCTACCGACATCAAGGCGCAGATCCTTCAGCACTTCGCTAACCCTATGCCCGAAGGCCGCGTCGCAACAGGCGGTGAGATCGATACGCTGCTCGATCGCTGTGACAGTGGCTTCGAGCGGGAGGTGCTTCAGATGTTGCTTGATGCCAATTACCGCGTGCGGCCGCAGGTGCCCGCCGGCGGCTTCCGCATTGATCTGGTTGTCGAGGGCGCTGAGGACCGTCGTCTTGCCATCGAACTTGACGGGGATCAGTTTCATGGGCCTGACGTATGGGAGCATGACATGATCCGCCAAGCCGCACTCGAGCGCGCTGGATGGGTCTTCTGGCGCGTTTTTGGAAGCCAGTGGCGGTCCAATTGCGATTATTGGTGGAACAATCTGCGCGAGACGCTGGAACGACTGAAGATCGAGCCTATTGGTGCCACGGAGATCGATGACCGGTTCACCGAAACCATCCTTGTCGACGCCTGGGGCGAGGCCGAAGGAGCCTCAGTTAATCCAACAGCCTCAGCTTCCGTTGCCCTCGGCACTCCGACTCAGGCGGAGACGTCCGCCCGTTCCTCCCACGAACCGCCTAATCAGTCTATGACCACCGATACCGAGAACCCGTCAAGCGAGCCGGAAGCGCAGGAAGCTGCAAACCAAGCCGATGAGGCGGCTTTGCCGGACGAGCCTTCTAATCGGGGCGATCTATTCGGCCTCCCGGAAACCGCGCGACCGATGCCGAGGCCTTTGAAATCGGCCTCAAAGCAACAGACCGAATTTGAGCTCGACGGGCTCGCGCCTTCGCAAACCAACGGCATTGCGCGTCCCGCCCCAGAGCAAAGCGCACAGTCCAGCGATGGTAAGAGGATCGTCGTATCCATTGGCTCTACGGTGCGCTTGGAGAAACTCGGCAACGGGGGAGGAAAGATGGAAATTACCTTGGTTGAAGATGGCCACGATGCGGACCTTGGCATGATCGGCGTCCACACCCCCCTCGGAAAGGCTCTACTCGACGCAGAGGTCGGCGACGACGTCGAGTATCGTGCCGGCGCCTATATCCAGGAAGTCAGGGTGCTACAGGTGGACTAAGCGCAAAGAGATAACCGCTCCAAGGGGTAGTTCAGATCCTTTTGGATGTATTCGGGCGACACGTGGACATTCGTCGCCTCGAGCCGTCCTCGCCACACGTTCTTGAAAGGCACGGTGTGCCTGCGGGCGCCCGTAGAATGTCGCCCGAGATCGTCTTGGTGGACTGCACTGCTTCCTGCTTTACACCGCGATCGGCGTCCTTAATTCCATGACCAATTCTACTCGTGCCTCACCAAACGACGCTTCTGTTCAATGCGCGGGCGCAGGTCGATGGCCCTTGGAGATCCGGCATCTGCTCGTCAAATAAAGACTGCCCGATCCCCCCATGAGGAAAGCTAAGCGGCAAGGGCGTGCGCTTGATGTTCGGCGATGGGCGCAACGCCGACCTGCCCGTAGTTGACCTGAAGTTCACGCTCAAGGCGCTTTCCGGTATTCTCGGTGGCACCGGCGGCGAGATCTTTCATGGCGGTTTACTTATGTTGAATGTGCAGACAGACGGGCCGCATTCCCGCCCGTCTGTCTGCACGCCTCACAGCAGCGATAGCAGCTTGCGCGCAGCCTCTTCAGACGAAGCGGGATTCTGTCCCGTAACCAGCGTGCCGTCGACCACCACGAAGGACGCCCAATCATCGCCCTTCTGATAGTCGGCGCCGTTTGCTTTCAGCATGTCTTCCACGAGGAAGGGCACCACGTCGGTCAGGCCTGCGCCATCCTCTTCCGAATTGGTGAAGCCGGTCACGGTCTTGCCGGAGACCAACGGCTGGCCGTCCTTGTTTTTGGTGGACTTGAACGCCGCCGGGGCATGGCAGACCGCCCCAATAGGCCGACCGTCTGTCGCGAAAGTCTCGATCAGAGCGATGCTATCTCTGTCCTGTGACAGATCCCAAAGCGGGCCGTGGCCACCGGGATAGAAGATCGCGTCGAACTCGTCAGCCGACACCGTCGAAAGCACGCTGGTATCGGCCAGATTTCTCTGGGCGGCCTCATCGTCCTTGAAGCGTTTCGTCGCCTCAGTCTGGGTGTCATCCGTATCGCTCGACGGGTCGAGCGGCGGCTGGCCACCCTTCGGCGACGCCAGCACGACCTCCGCCCCCGCATCCTTGAACACGTAATAGGGTGCCGCGAACTCTTCGAGCCAGAAGCCGGTCTTGTTGCCTGTGTCACCCAGCTTATCGTGAGAGGTGAGAACCATGAGAATCTTCATCGAGAGTGCCTCGCTTCGTTGTGATGTCGGGAAGACGACGCTGCTTGGACGCCGCATCGATTAACAGATGAACACGCGTCTCCATCATCCGTTCCAACCTGACGGCGTTCCGAAGGGTCAGGCGTAAACAACCGAGGAATGGGTCGGGACATGCCGTCGCACCAGCACCCGCCGCGTCTGTAGGCGCAATCCGTTCAAAAGAACCGGACCTCGTGCGATCATCTGCGCACGATATCAAACCACCACCGCTTCGACTCCTTCGACGCGGCCCCGAAATTTCATCAAGTCTTGCGCACCACGTTGAAGGGGCGCGTTTCCTTTCCCTTCGTCGAGTGGCTCTCGGTCGCGACAACCTCAAATCCCGCAGCACATAACAGGCTGATCAGATCCTGCGCCCTGAAGACCGATACGTGCGGCGCCAGACCGACTGCACGCATTGCTGGAAGAACGATCCCACGTATCAGAACGTTCATGTCCCCAAGGCAAGGCGTCTTCGAGATGAACAGGCCGCCGGGCACGAGCAGATCGTGGATATGCTGCAACGCGGCCTTGGGTTCGCGAACGAGGTGAAGGTAGTTGAACCCAAGCACTACATCGTATTCCTTGGGTTCTTTCGCGATACTTTCTGCTGTCCCTGTGCGAAACTCGAGGCCTTTGACAGTAGTATCAGCGTGCTTCTCTTCTGCAATCGCGATCATCCGCCCCGAAATGTCGGTGGCGAGGTAACTCTTCACTCCTCCGGCAAGTCGCAAAGCGGTCGATCCAGTGCCGCAGCCCAGCTCCAGAACCTGAGCATCCGGGGGCAGCAGCGCACGGGTCCGGTCCAGCGTGCGCTCGTATCCTCCCTGATCCGAAATTTTCGCTTTCGAATAGCGCCGCGAAACGCGATCCCAGAAACGGGCATCCCCTGCTGTCGACATTCGTGTGTTCCCTGTGGATAAGAAATGCATATGCCCGAATGGGCGGCCTTTGCGACGAGTCGCGGGGAAGCTCATTATACTTGCCTCGACCACGTTCACATGATCGCAGGTTTGTTGCGAAGCTGAAATGCCGCTGATCCGCCCTGCCGAGGATCATGGCGTCTGGTAAATGGGGGCCGCAGGGTGCTCTCGACGGAGGTCTTGCGGGCCGCGTTCCCCCGGCAAGGAAAGCGCGTCAAAGGTCAGATGCGGTAGACCGCATCTGACCTAAGTGCAGGATCAACGCCGCTGCGATCAGCGCAGAGGCGACTGCGAACGTGATGTGCAGACCGGTTGCGGGACTTACAGAGGACGCGGCGGCGTAAAGGGCACCCATGGCCGAAGCGCCGGTCACCAGTCCGAGGTTGCGAGCGAGGCCGAGCAGGCTCGAGACCATGCCACGGCGGTCGGCGTTTGCTGCTGACATCACGGCGGCATTGTTCGCCGCCTGGAAGAGCGCGTATCCGGCGGTCAGCATCGCCAGCGCAGCGGCATATCCGGCGCTACCGGCAGAAGATGGCAGCGTTGCGAGGAGCAGCGCTCCGGTTCCTGTCACGCAGAGCCCAAGCGTCACGGCCGTCGGCGCGCCCAGCAGGTCTACCAACCGGCCCGATGGCACACCCACCAATGCGGCAACGGCGGGTCCGATGGACATCACCGCGCCGAGAGTGGCTGCGGTCAAATCATAGTCTGCGGTCAGGTAGAACGGTCCCACCACAAGAGTTGCCATGACCACGGTCGCAACCAGGGCAGCCAGCGCCAGGCCAGCGCGCAAGTGCGGCTCCGACAGCATTCGAAGGTCGACCAGCGGCGCAGTGGATCGCGCTTCGATCCGAAGAAACAGGAGCATTCCGGCGACTGCTGCGGTCAGAAGCGCGACGTTGATCACTCCGAAGCCACCGTTAAGAGTCATCGCAAGAGAATAACAGGCAAGCGAGGCAGCCAGCGCGAGAGTGCCAGCGAGATCGAAACGTCGATTGCTTATGGTCTGGCGGTCGATGGGAACTGCGCCCACGACCGTCATCGCAGTGAGGGCGCCCAGCGGCACGCCAATCGCGAACAAAGACTGCCAACCACTGGCCGCGATCAGAGCGCCGCCCAGTGGCGGACCCATTGCTGTGCCGATCGCTGACATGGTGCCAAGGATGCCCATAGCCCGTCCGATCCTCTCGTGCGGCAGGATGTCGCCTGCGAGCGCCATGGCTTGTGCAAGCATCATGGCAGCCCCGCCCCCCTGAACCGCACGCGCCGCGATCAGAAGCGGAAGATTGGTAGACACCGCGCAAAGCGCCGACGCGAGGGTGAACACCGCTATACCGACCAAGAGCATGCGCCGACGGCCGAACAGATCCCCCAGCCGTCCAGCGCCCACGATCAGCGCAGTTGATGCGACGAGATAGGCAATCACGACCCATTGAGCTTGTTGAGCGGAAGCGCCGAATTGGTTGGCCAAAGTCGGCATGCCGACGTTTGCGATGCTGGTGCCGAGCGAGGCGAGAAAGACGCTCAATCCGATTGCGACAAGCGGCCATCTGGAGACAAGTGAGGCATTGGGGGCCATGGGTCAGGCCTCCCGCCGCTGCGGCACCGGCAATACAGAACGATGCGTGGCGGGAATTGCGCGTGTGTCTGACACGAAGGACGAAAGTATCATCTGAAATCACTCCGGAAGGTTGTAATCCGGAGATACGCCGCTGCGTCAGGTGGCGGAACGCGCGTCATTCGCACTCAACAGTTGCATCTGACGCCATGTCATTGTGCGTGCTACTCTGCCCAAATGACGCACCCTGACCTGAACTTGTTGGTGACACTGGATGCATTGCTCGACACCGGCAATGTGACGGCGGCGGCGCGTCAACTCGGGCTCAGCGTCTCGGCCATGAGCCGGGCACTGGCGCGCCTGCGCGACGTGACAGGCGACCCGCTTCTGGTGCGGGCTGGTCGTGGACTCGTGCCGACACCGCGGGCGTTGGAACTGCGTCAGGAGGTGTCTTTGCTGGTCCAACGCGCGAATGCAGTCCTTTCGTCTTCCTCGGATGTTGATCTGTCCACAGTAGAGCGCACCTTCACTATCCGTGCCAGCGAGGGGTTCGCAGAAGGTTTCGGCGGTGCGATCGTGGCCCGTGCCGCAAGCGAAGCGCCATTCGTTCGGCTGCGGTTCTTGCCCAAGGCAGGTCGTGAGAGCAATGCACTGCGCGACGGTTCGGTCGATCTCGAAGTGGGCCTCGTCCGCGCCACGCCGGCACCGGAACTGCGCACCGCGCTGCTGTTCCGCGACCGTTTCGTCGGAGCGGTGAGCCCGAAGAATCCAATGAGCCAAAAATCAGTGACGCTCGAGGACTATCTCGCCGCGCAACACGTGCTGATCAGCCGCTCTGGGAGCGACCGTGCGCCTGTAGATGGCGCGCTTGCAGAAACGGGGCACACACGAAAGGCTGGAGCGATGGCAGGAGGCTTTGGCGCCGCCTTCGGATTGACGCGCGGCACGAACTTTGTCGCGACGGTGCCCGAGCGCTTCACAGAAGCCTTGCGCCACGATCTGCAAACGTTTCCATTACCGTTCGAGGTTGATCAGATACCGGTCGCACTCGTCTGGCATCCCCGAGTGGACTCCGACCCATGCCACCGCTGGCTTCGCTCGCTGATCCGCGACATCTGCGGTTAACGCCCACCCAATCCGGCTTCACAGACCATGAAAAAAGGGATAGAAAGTGGGTGCTGCATCGGCCAAAGCAAACGCCCCCCGCCGAATGAAAATCCGCGAAAAGCTTTGCGCTTAATTGGCGAAAACCTTTTCGCGCAATCAACAGGCTAAACACCTGAAATTATAAGGGGTGGGGCGAAGCATTACGCGCGTGCCTACAGGCGGCGCGCCTCTCTGGTGCCCCGCTGCTACATCGACTGCATCAGCATGGTCTGTCCGGTCCATTCGTCGCTGTCGACGGCATCTGCCAGAACCGCGGCCACGTCTCCGCGGGCGGCCTTGGCGCTCGTGTCCACCTCGTCGCCAAAGCGCATGTGGCGTTCGCCCTCCTCGTCGGTCAGGCGCACGGGGCGGATGATCGCATAGCTGAGGCCCGATGCCTTCAGGTGCTCGTCGGCGTCATGTTTGGCTTGCAGGTAATGCTTCATCTCGCCGCCCTCTTCGGGCTTGTCCGCCCCGACCGAGCTGAGCATGACGAAGCGCGAGACGCCGGAGTTCGCTGCCAGATCGACGAGCCGTATCGCGCCGTCGCGGTCCACCTTTCGGGTCATCTCTTCGCCCGTGTCCGCGCCCGATCCGGCGGCGAACACCACGGCGTCGCAGCCGTCGCAGACGCCCTCCCGCAGGTCCGTCAGATCGCCCTGCCTGGTTTGCGCGCCTTCGGGCAGAACGCTGGTGTCCGAGCTTTCGCGCACCAGCGCGATGGGGGTGTGGCCTTTTGTCTGAAGTTCGCTCATCAGGCGGCGGCCGGTTTTGCCGGTGGCACCGGCGACGAGGATTTTCATGGCGTTCTCCTTTGCTGGCATCGTGGCCGGACGGCCGCGCCAGAGGGTGCGCGGCGCAGCCTGTGTGCCTGCACAACGACGCGCGCCGTGCCGGCGTTCCCCGGCGATCCGGGGGGTGCGCCGGAAAATTACCGCTGGGATGTTGCCCGCATCTATGGTTCTTTTCGCGTTCAAAGGATGCAACGACGATGAAACCCTTCTTGATGCGCGCCGCCGCGGGGCGCGGCTGAACCATGGCGATCCTCGCCTTCCTGGTGAACCTGACCGGCGCGGTCATGCTGCTGCTGTTCGCGGTGCGCATGGTGCGCACCGGGATCGAGCGTAGCTTCGGCGCGTCGTTCCAGCGCTGGCTGACCGCGACGAACAGCCTGCCGGGCGCGGGCGGAACGGGCGTCATGCTGGCGCTGATCCTGCAAAGTTCGGCGGCGGTGGCGCTTCTGACGGCGGGGTTCGCGGCGGCGGGATACCTGACCTTTCCGGCGGGGCTGGCGGTGGTGCTGGGCGGCGATCTGGGCTCGGCGCTGATCATCCAGGTGCTGTCGTTCCGGCTGGACTGGCTGATCCCGCTCCTGCTGGCCGTCGGCGGTTTCCTGTTCGTCAAGACGGAGGGGCGCCGCTGGCGGCAGGCTGGCCGGATCCTGATGGGCGTGGCGTTCATCCTGATATCGCTGCAGTTCCTGCGCGAAACGATGGAGCCGATCCAGGACAGCGCGTTCCTGCCCGCGATCGCGCAATACCTGGCGCGCGATTTCATCACCGCGTTCATCGTGGGCGGGGCGCTGGCCTTTGTCATGCATTCCAGCGTGGCGGCGATCCTGATGTGCGTGACGCTGGTGCAGATCGGCGCGATTCCCTTCGCGGCCGGGCTGTCGCTGGTGCTGGGCGCCAATCTCGGCAGCGCGGGCATACCCGTCTATCTCACGCGCGGAATGGGCGCCGACGGGCAGCGCATCCCCATCGCCAACATGATCCTGCGCGGCGCCTGGGCGCTGTCGGCGATCTTGGTGATCAACCTCGGGTTCGATCCCGCGCATCTGCTGATCGTGTCGCCGGGTCAGTCGCTGATCTATGCGCATGTCGGTTTCAACCTGTCGCTGCTGATCCTCGCGCTGCCGCTCTGCCGCCCGTTGGAGCGGGTCATGCTGGCGCTGCTTCCCCACCGCGTCCAGCCCGCGGCCGAGCGCCATGACGAGATCAGCGTTCTGGACCACGGCGTGCTCGAATCGCCGCAACTGGCCATCGCCAGTCTCAAACGCGAGCTTTTGCGCATGATGGGGCTGGTCGAGCGGATGTTCGCACCGATGCAGTCGATCTACGAGACGGGCGACAAGGCCCGCATGCGCGCGGTCAGGCAGCAGGATGATGCCGTGAACGCGGCCTTGCTGGAGATCCGCCGCTACGTCGCCGCGACTCCGCTCGACAAATACACCAGGGATGAGGCCAAGACCTTGCGCAGCCTGATGGAATACGCCATCCGGCTGGAGGCTGCGGGCGATCTGCTGTCCGGCAAGTTCCTGAACGTCGCCGCCGAAAAGCGCGACGGCCAAGTGACGCTGTCCGCCGAAGGCTGGGCCGAGCTTGTGCACATGTTCGAGGCCGTGCACGCGAATTTCCGGCTGGCCGGCAACGTGCTGATCTCGGACGATCTGGAAAGCGCGCGGCTTCTGGTCATGGAAAAGACCGAGATCAAGCAGGAAGAGCGGCGCAGTCGCAAGCGCCACCTGCAACGGCTGTCCGACGGGCGCACCGACAGTTTCCAGTCCAGCGACGTGCATCTGGAAACCCTGCGCGCCCTGCGCGACCTGAACGGGCATATCTCGGCGGTGGCGTATCCGATCCTCTACCGGAGTGGTCAGCTGCTGGAGACGCGCCTGATTCAGACCATGCAGGACGAGCCGGAAGGCTGAGCGCCCCGCCTCAGATGATCGCCGTTTCGATGTAGGGTTTGCCCGCCGTGATCCGCTCGAAGTGGAAGGGGCTGAGGTCGAGCGTGCGGTATTGCCCATGCGTCAGCCACTCGGCCGTGCCGCGCCCCATCGCCGGCGCCTGTTGCAGTCCGTGGCCGGAAAACCCGTTGAGGAACAGGAAGTTCGTGAGGTCCGGATGCGGGCCGGTGATGGCGTTGTGATCGAAGGTGTTCATCGCGTAATGCCCGGCCCATTCGCGCAGAACCTTGATCGCCTCGAATTGCGGAATGCGCGTGGCGATGGCGGGCCAGACATGATCCATCCAGATGTTCTGGTCCATGTCGAAATCGTCCGGATCCACCGCGGGGTCGATGTCGGAATGGGCGCCCGCCATGTAGGTGTCGGCGCTGTCCTGCCGGACATGCACGCCTGAGGGGTCCACGGTCAGGGGCAATTCGCGGTCCAGCGGCTCTGCCGCCGAGAAGGTCCAAGTGTAGCGTTTGCGCGGCTCCACGGGAATATCGATACCCGCCATCGCCGCCGTGCGCGCGGCGCGCGGGCCCGAAGCGTTGACCAGCTGGCCGCAGGCAATGGTATTGCCCGAAGCCAGCGTGACGCCGGTCACGCGGGTGGCCTCATGGTTGATCGCCACCACCTCGCCGACCAGGAATTCCACCCCCCGCGCGCGCGCTGACCGGCGCCACCAGTCGAAGACCGCCATGTAATCCCAATAGCCTTCGTCCCTGGTGTTGATGCTGCCCAGAACGATGTCGTCCAGCGCATAGAACGGGTATTCGGCGGCGATCTGATCGGGGGTCAGCAGCCGCGTTCCCGCCCCCTCGGCGATCTGCACCGCGTGGCTGGCGCGCAGGGCCTCGGCGCCTGCCTCGGTGTCGGCAAGATACATGTAGCCGTAATTCTGGATCTTCAGCTCGGGCACGCGTTCGTCGCCGCCCATGTAGTGGCGCAGGTTCTGGATGAAATCCGCCCCGAATTGCGAGATGCGCACATTGAGCGCGCTGCTGAATTGCTGGCGAATGCAGGAATTCGTGTGCCCGGTCGAGCATTTCTCATAGGTCGGGTCGCGATCGATCACCAGGATGCGCCCGTCGAAATCGGCCTCTTCGGTCAGGAACCACGCGGTGGACGCGCCCATCATGGCGCCGCCGATGATAACGACGTCATAGCTGTCATGCGCGGGTGTCGAGACATAGCTGTTGGCGGGCATCGAGGCGGCTCCTTTCGCTGGTGATCGTGGCGCGACCATTGCCAGCAGCGCGGGGAAAGGCAAGCGCCTGCATACCGCGGCCCGCCAGGAATTTTACCTGACTAAAAAAGTCGGATTGACATGGCTAATCAATTCACTCAGGAATAAAGGCAAGCAGCCACCCCAACTCGTGCAGCCAAGCCGCCGGGGAAGCCGACGGATGTTCAAGACAGGACGCGCGGATCGAAGGGACCAGCCTCGAATGGATGCTGGACCGCACGCGCGCCCCCCAGGAGGCACGGCCATGACCCTTCAGCCCAAGGCACTCGAGATCGACCATATCGCCAGCGACCTGCCCACCTATGACGCGCAGCAACTGGTGATGGACCGCAATCAGGCGCGCATCGTGCTGGACGACAAGGTTTACACGCTGCGCATCACCCGCGCAGGCAAGCTGATCCTGACGAAATGAGCGCGCAGCCCCGAAACCCGGCCCGGCGATCTGCCGCGCCCGCCACTTTTCACTGAAGGATCGAGTTGCCTGTGACCCGTCTCTTTTTCAGCACGACCGCCCTTGGCCTTGCCCTGACGATGCCCGCCTTTGGCGCGACGAGATCCGAGGTGCTGACCACCTATGCCGATATCGCTGCCGCCGGGTACGAGGACAGCGCCGCCGCCGCCCGCACGCTGAAAGAGGCGGTGACGGCGCTCACCGAAACCCCCTCGGCCCGGACGCTGCAGGCCGCGCGCTCCGCGTGGATCGCCGCCCGCGTGCCTTATCAGCAAACCGAGGTGTTCCGTTTCGGCAACCCCATCGTCGACGATTGGGAAGGTAAGGTGAACGCGTGGCCGCTGGACGAGGGGCTGATCGATTATGTCGATGCCGCCTATGGCGGCGCGTCGGACGAGAACGCGCTGAAGGCGCTGAACGTCATTGCCAACCCCACATTCACCCTGTCGGGCAAGGAAATCGACGCCAGCGACATCACGCCCGATCTGCTGTCCGGAACCCTGCATGAGGCAGACGGGGTCGAGGCGAACGTCGCCACCGGGTATCACGCGATCGAATTCATGCTCTGGGGGCAGGACCTCAATGGCACCGGTGCGGGGGCGGGCGACCGGTCCTGGACCGACTATGCCAGCGGCGACGATTGCACCAACGCCAACTGCGACCGTCGCGCCGATTACCTTGCCGCCGCGACCGATCTGCTGATTTCCGATCTGGACTGGATGGCCGGGCAATGGGCCGAGGGCGGCGCCGCGCGCGCGGCCGTGACCGGCGACGAAAAAGCCGGAATTTCCGCCATGCTGACCGGCATGGGCAGCCTCAGCTATGGCGAGCAGGCGGGCGAGCGGATGCGCCTTGGCCTGATGCTGAACGATCCCGAGGAAGAGCAGGACTGCTTTTCCGACAATACGCATAACAGCCACTATTACGACGGGCTGGGCGTGCAGAACGTCTATCTCGGCGACTACATCCGCATCGATGGCAGCCGCGTCAGCGGCCCGTCCCTGTCGGACCTCGTGGCCGAAGAGGACACCGCGCTCGATGCCGAGATGCTGACCAAGCTTTCGCAAACCATGCGCGCGCTGGGCCGGATCAAGACCGCCGCCGAGGCGGGGCTGTCCTATGACCAGATGCTGGGGCGCGGCAATGACGCGGGCGAGGCGCTGGTCATGGGCGGCGTCGACAGCCTGATCGGCCAGACCAGGACCATCGAGCGGGTCGTCACCGCCCTGGGCGTGGATGACGTGGCGTTCGAGGGATCGGACAGCCTGAACGATCCGGGCGCGGTTTTCGAATGACCCCCGGCACAGGCCGCAATGAGTGGGCGAAGGAATGCCTGCACGGATCAACGCGCCGAAAATGGACGAGGCGGAGTAGCCTTTGCGCCGCGATCATGCTGGCCGGCCCGCTGATGGCCGGCCCGCTGGACGAGCCGCATCTCGATATCGTGCCCCGCACCGGGGAGGAGGCGGGCCGCGTCGCCAAGGTCATGCGGCCGGCCACAAATTTCACAGGGCCCGAGAAATTCGAGGAACGTCCCGCCGGTGCCGCCACCGTGCGCGTGCGGGACACCGCCGATGCGTTTTCCGACCCGTCCGGCAACATCACCTTCGAGGACGAACTGAAATTCAAGGTTGGCAACGGCCTTTTCCGCAAGGTCTGGGTATCCTCGCCGACCTCGACGCTGGCGTCGGACGGGCTGGGCCCGCTCTTCAACGCGCGCTCGTGCCAGCGCTGCCACATCAAGGACGGGCGTGGCCATCCGCCCGAAGGCCCGGACGACAACGCGGTGTCGATGTTCCTGCGTGTGTCGATCCCCGACGATGCCGCCGGGATCAGCGAGATCGCGGAATATCTCGGCACCGCGCCCGATCCGACCTACGGCACGCAGTTGCAGGATTTCGCGCTGCCCGGCATCCCGGCCGAATACCGCCTTCAGATCGACTACGAGGAAACCCCGGTGACGCTGTCGGGCGGCGAGACCGCCAGCCTGCGCCGCCCCACCTATACCGCCGCCGATCTGGGCTATGGCCCGCTGCACCCGGACGCGATGCTCAGCCCCCGCGTCGCGCCCCAGATGATCGGGCTGGGCCTTTTGGAGGCGGTCCCGGCGGCCGATATTCTGGCCTGGGCCGATCCCGACGATGCCGATGGCGACGGCATATCGGGCCGCGCGAATATCGTCTGGTCCGCGGAATATGACATGCCGATGCTGGGCCGCTTCGGCCTCAAGGCGGGTCTGCCCACCATCCGCGAGCAAAGCGCCGGCGCCTTTGCCGGGGATATCGGCATTTCCAATCCGCTTTTCGCCGATCCGTTCGGCGAATGCACCACCATCCAGGACGCCTGCGTCGAGGCCCCGCATGGCGACGGCGACGAGCGTGAATATGAGATAGACGCCGAGGGGCTGGACCTTGTGACCTTCTACAGCCGCAACCTGGGCGTGCCCGCCCGGCGCGATCTGGACGCGCCGGAAGTGCTACGCGGCAAGCAGGTGTTCTTTGACACCGGCTGCGCCTCCTGCCACCGGCCGAAATTCGTAACCCACCGGCTGAAGGATCGGCCCGAGCAGAGTTTTCAGCTGATCTGGCCCTATACCGACATGCTGCTGCATGACATGGGCGAGGGGCTGGCCGATCATCGCCCCGAGGCACGCGCGGACGGGCGCGAATGGCGCACGGCGCCGCTCTGGGGGATCGGCCTGACTGGACAGGTCACCGGCCACACCTATTTCCTCCACGACGGGCGGGCGCGCTCGCTGCTTGAGGCCGTGCTGTGGCATGGCGGAGAGGCGCAGGCGGCGCGCGACACCGTCGCCGCAATGCCGCCCGTAGACCGCGCCGCCCTGATCGCCTATCTGGAGAGCCTATGATGCGCCATTTCGCCCTTTGCCTGGCCCTCGCCCTGCCTGCCGCCGCTGCCGCTCAGGAGGCGCAGCAGACGGTCGAGACGGCCATCGACACCCATATCCTGCCACGATACGAGGCGTTGGCCGAGGCGGGCGGGGCGCTGCAAGACGCGGCGGCCGACGACTGCGCGCCCGATGCCCCGGCGCTGCGGGAGGCTTACCAGGATGCGTTCGACGCGTGGATTTCCGCCAGCCATCTGCGCTTCGGCCCCAGCGAACGGAACGACCGGGCCTTCGCGCTCGCCTTCTGGCCCGACACGCGCGGAATAACACCGCGCACCCTGCGCGAGCTGATCGCAGACGCCGATCCGGTGGTGAAGACCCCGGAGGAGTTCGCCAAGGTATCCATCGCCGCGCGCGGACTCTATGCGCTGGAATACCTGCTGTTCGATCCGGACATTAAGGCGCTGGGTGACACGGCCTACCGCTGCGCGCTGACGCGCGCGATCACCGCCGACATTTCCGGCATTGCCGAGAGCATCCTCACAGATTGGCAGAACGGCTATGCGGACGCCATGCGCAGCCCCGGCGAAGGCAGCCCCTACCGCACCCCGGAAGAAGCGGTGCAGGAACTGTTCAAGGCGCTGGCCTACGGGTTGGAATTCACCGAGGACACGCGGCTGGGCCGCCCCCTCGGCACGTTCGACCAGCCGCGCCCGACACGGGCCGAGGCGTGGCGCGCGGGCCGCCCCTTGCGCAACGTGATCCTGTCGCTTGAGGCGCTGGCCGATCTGGGCGGCATCCTTGCGGCGCGCGATCCCGTACTGGCGGAGGATCTGCAGGCCGCATTCGCGGCCGCGCTGAGCGATGCCGAGGCGCTGGACGATCCGGATTTCGCGGGCGTGTCCGATCCGCTGAAGCGGGTGCGCATCGAGTCGCTCCAGCAATCCATCGGCCAGGTGCGCGACATCGTGCAGGACAGGCTGGGGCCGGAGCTGGGCGTGGCATCCGGCTTCAACGCGCTGGACGGGGACTGAGCGGATGGCCAGCAGGCGCGGATTTCTCGCCGGACTTCTGGCGACGGGATTGGCCCCCGCCGCCACCTGGGCCGACGCGGGCGCGCCGGCCTGGCTTTCGGCGGCAGGGCTGGCGGAGGGCGGCTTTGCGCTGTGCGGGATCGGTGCGGATATGGGCCTGCGGTTCCGCATCGCGCTGCCCGGCCGGGGCCATGCCGCCGCCGCGCACCCGACACGGCCCGAGGCCGTCGCCTTTGCCCGCCGCCCGGGCACCTTAGCGCTGGTCATCGACTGCGCGGCGGGGCGCGAGACGGCGCGCCTGATGGCGCCCGAAGGGCGGCACTTCTACGGGCATGGCGCGTTCTCGCTCGATGGCCGCTGGCTCTATACCACTGAAAACGATTTCGACGCCGCGCGCGGCGTCATCGGCGTCTGGGATGCCGCGCACGGCTATGCCCGCGCGGGCGAAGTGGAAAGCGGCGGCACCGGCCCGCACGAGATCCGGCGCATGCCGGGGCGCGAGACGCTGGTCGTCGCCAATGGCGGGATCGAAACGCATCCCGCCTCGGGGCGAGCCAAGCTGAACATCCCGCTGATGCGGCCCAATCTCAGCTATATCGACGATGGCCGCGTGAGCGAAACCGCCGCGCTGGCGCCCAAGATGCACACGGGCTCGATCCGGCATATCGCCGTGTCGCCTGCGGGCGAGGTGGCTTTCGGGCTGCAATGGCAGGGGGGCACGGAGGGCCCGGCGCTGGTCGGGCTGCACCGGCGGGGCGAGGACATCCGCCTCTGCACCGCGCCCGAGGACGCGCTGCGCGCGATGCGGGGCTATGTCGGCAGCGTCGCCTTCGCCGCCGGTCAGCGCGAGGTCGCGGTGACGTCGCCGCGCGGCGGCTTGGTCCAGACCTACAGCGCCGCCGAGGCGCGCCACCTTGCCAGCACCGAAATCCCCGACGCCTGCGGCGTCGCGCCCTGCCGTGGCGGGCTGCTGGTGACATCGGGTACGGGCGATCTGCGCCGCCTTGGCGCGGGCGGCGGGATGGCGGCGCATCCGGGGCTGATGTGGGACAACCATCTGGTCGCACTCTGAACGCCAAGCTGCGCGACGGGCCCTGTCTCGACCTCGAAAGGATTTGGAAAACTGGTCGGGCTGAGAGGATTCGAACCTCCGACCCCCTGCTCCCGAAGCAGGTGCGCTACCAGGCTGCGCTACAGCCCGACCGTGGCGCGACGGATAGACGAGCGGAGCGGCGTTTGCAATCCCTCAAATGCGCGGCGCCCCGGCGGACCGGCGCGCCGCGCAAGCTTCAGAGGCTTGCGTCCAGCGCCTTGATAATCGCGTCGCCCATCTGCGAGGTGCTGAGCGGCGTGCCGCCTTCGGGGCCCATCAGGTCGGGCGTGCGGGCACCGTCCGCCAGTGCGGTCTCGACCGCGCGCTCCAGCCGCGTCGCCTCGTCGCCCTGATCGAAGGAATAGCGCAGCGCCATTGCAAAGCTGAGGATGCAGGCAATGGGGTTCGCCTTGCCCTGCCCGGCGATGTCGGGGGCCGAGCCATGCACCGGCTCATACAGCGCCTTGGGGCGCCCGTTCTCCATCGGGGCGCCAAGGCTGGCGGAGGGGAGCATGCCAAGGCTGCCGGTCAGCATCGCGGCGGCGTCGGAGAGGATGTCGCCGAAAAGGTTGTCGGTCACGATCACGTCGAACTGCTTGGGATTGCGGCACAGCTGCATCGCGCCCGCATCGGCGTACATGTGGCTCAGCTGGACGTCCGGATAGCTTTCGTCATGCACTTTCGTGACGACCTCGCGCCAGAGGATCCCCAATTCCATCACGTTGGCCTTCTCCATCGAGCAGACCTTGTTGCCGCGGCGGCGGGCCAGCTCGAACGCGGCGCGCGCGACGCGGTCGATTTCGGATTCGGTATAGCGCTGGGTGTTGATGCCGACGCGCTCGCCGCCTTCGGTGAAGATGCCGCGCGGCTCGCCGAAATAGATGCCCGAGGTCAGCTCGCGCACGATCATGATGTCGAGGCCTGCCACCACCTCGCGCTTGAGGCTGCTGAAATCGGCCAGCGCGTCAAAGCAGTGCGCCGGTCGCAGGTTGGCAAACAGGTCCATCTCCTTGCGCAGGCGCAGCAGGCCACGCTCGGGCTTGACCGAAAAATCCAGATTGTCGTATTTCGGGCCGCCCACGGCCCCCAGCAGCACCGCGTCGACCTCCTGCGCCTTCGCCATCGTCTCGTCCGCGAGGGGCGTTCCGTGCTTGTCATAGGCGCAGCCGCCGACCAGATCGGTCGTCACGTCAAAGGGCATGTCGCGTTTTGCACCATACCAGTCGATGATCCGGGTGACTTCGGCCATGACCTCGGGGCCGATCCCGTCGCCGGGCAGGATAAGAAGCGAAGGGGTGCTCATTGGGGGGCCGTCCTTGTGCTATGCGGTTGGCAAATCGGGTATAGCGAAGGACGGCGATGGTCAAGAAAGGGCGGCGGGCAAGGCGGCGCTTGGGCCGCCCTGCCGGTCATGTCAGCGCGGGTTCGGCAGGATCACGATCTCGACCCGGCGGTTCTGGGCCTTGCCCTCGGCGGTCAGGTTCGACGCGATGGGCTGGTCCTCGCCCCGGCCGAAGGCGCGGATGCGGTTGTAGGCGACGCCGCCGTTCATCAGCACATCGGCCACCGAATTGGCCCGCCGTTCGGACAGTTTCTGGTTGTATTCGGCCGAGCCGGAGTTGTCGGTGTGGCCGACCACCTGCACGGTGCTGCCGGGGTAGTTCTGCAGGCTGTCCGCCACGGTCAGCAGATCGCCGCGCAGCGAGCTGTTGACCACCGCGCTGTCGACCGGGAAAAGGATGTCCTGCGGCAGCGTCACGATCAGGCGGTCGCCGGTATTGGTGATCTGCACGCGGTCGTTCTGCAGTTCGGCGCGCAGTTCGGCCTCCTGCCGGTCCAGCGCGTTGCCGATGGCCGCGCCGCCCAGCGCGCCGATGGCGCCGCCGATCAGCGCACCCTTGCCGCTTTTGTCGCTGGCGGCGGCGCCGGTGACGGCCCCGGCCAGCCCGCCGATCAGCGCGCCCTGCTGCGTCCTGTTCGCGCCCATGCCGGTGCCCAGGTTCTGCGGCGCCTCGCAGGCGGTGGCCAGCAGCAGCGCGCTGCCGGCGACGATCAGGATGGGTCTTTTCGCTCGGATCATGGTGGGAAGCCTCGTTTCTGGGGTGCCTGTGTCTGCCCGGAACCTCGCCCGGACCTGACCGGGACTATAGGCAGAGGCGCGCAGATGCCCAACATTGAAAATCGGGCGAATCGGCAGCAATCCGCGCATTTCGGGCCGCTCAGGCCTCGGCGCGGGCGCTTTCCCAAGCGAGGATGGCGCGCTTGACCGGCAGGCCCCAGTGATAGCCGCCGAGGCCGCCGGACTTGCGCAGCGCCCGATGGCAGGGGATCAGCAGGCTGACCGGGTTGCGCCCGACGGCGGTGCCGACGGCACGCACGGCCCTGGGGTGGCCGATGGCCTGCGCGATCTGGCTGTAGGTGGTCACGTGGCCCGAAGGGATGCGCAAAAGCGCCTCCCAGACCTTGATCTGGAAGGGCGCGCCGATCAGGTGCAGCGGCACGTCCGCACGCGGCGCACCGAAGGCGTCCTGCACCCAGGGGCGCAGCCGCTCGGGTGCCTCTATGAAGTCGGCCTCGGGCCAGCGGCCGGTCAGATCCTGCATCGCCGCCGCCTTGCCTGCCTCGGCGGCAAAGCCGATGCCGCAGATGCCCTTGTCCGTGCCCATCACCAGCGCCGGGCCGAAGGGGCTGTCGAACCAGCCCCAATGCACCGTCAGCCCCGCTCCCTTGCGGGCGAAATCGCCGGGGCTCATCGCCTCCCAGCGCAGGAAAAGATCATGCAGCCGCCCGGTCCCCGACAGACCCGCGCCATCCGCCGCCTCCAGCAGGGTGCAGCGCCGCTCCAGCAGGGTCTTGGCATGGTCCAGCGTCAGGTATTGCTGATATCGTTTGGGCGACACGCCCACCCAGGCCGAGAAGAGGCGCTGGAAATGGGCGGCGCTCATGCCCATTTCGGCGGCCAGCCGGTCCAGCGTCAGGCCCTCGCCGCCCGCGTCGATCAGCTCGATCGCGCGGCGCATGACGCCAAAATGATAGCTTTGCTCGGACGCGGTCATGGCGGTCTCCTTTCACCCCAATCTAGGCATCCGGCCCGCGCCCCGCGACCCGAATGTTGCGCAATGGCGCAATTCCGGCCATAGGGTTGCCCCATGAGCAAGCAACTCGACTATCACACGATCCGCGCCATATTCGAGCGGTTCCAGCAGGCGCAGCCGCACCCCGAGGGCGAGTTGCACCACACCAACGCCTACACGCTTCTCGTCGCCGTCGCGCTGAGCGCGCAGGCGACCGACGCGGGCGTGAACCGCGCGACCAGGGATCTTTTCGCGGTGGCCGACACGCCGCAGAAGATGCTGGATCTGGGGCTGGAAGGGCTGACGGAACATATCAAGTCCATCGGTCTTTATCGCCAGAAGGCGAAGAACGTGATGAAGCTGAGCCGGATCCTCGTCGACGACTACGGCGGCGAGGTGCCCAATTCGCGCGCGGCGCTGCAATCGCTGCCCGGCGTCGGGCGCAAGACGGCGAATGTGGTGCTGAACATGTGGTGGAAGATGCCGGCGCAGGCGGTGGATACCCATATCTTTCGCGTCGGCAACCGCACCGGCGTCTGCCCCGGCAAGGATGTGATCGCCGTCGAGCGGGCGCTGGAGGACAACGTTCCGGCCGATTTTCAACAGCACGCGCATCACTGGCTGATCCTGCATGGCCGCTATCACTGCAAGGCGCGCCGGCCGATGTGCCCGACCTGCCTGATCCGCGATCTGTGCCAATACGAGGACAAGACGACATGAAGAAATACCAGGCGGTCGGCATCGGCAACGCGGTGACCGACGTGATCTGCCGCAGCGAAGACGCCTTTCTGGAGCGGATGGGCATCGACAAGGGCGTGATGCAACTGATCGACGCCGAACGGGGCGAGGCGCTTTATCAGGCGATGGAAAACCGCGTGCAGGTCGCCGGCGGCTCGGTCGCCAATACCATCGCCGGGCTGGGCGCGCTGGGGCTGACCACCGGCTTTGTCGGCCGGGTGAAGGATGACGAACTTGGCCGCCACTATGCCGAGGACATGACGCGCGTCGGCACCGATTTCGTCAATCCGCCGGTGGAGAAGGGGGAACTGCCGACTTCGCGCTGCATGATCTTCGTCTCGCCCGATGGCGAGCGGTCGATGAACACGTACCTCGGCATTTCGACGGAATTGGGCCCGGACGACGTGCCCGATGACGTGGTGGCGGGGGCGGACCTGCTGCTGCTGGAGGGCTATCTCTTCGACAAGCCGCAGGGCAAGGCCGCGCTTGCGGCTGCCGCCGAGATCTGCCGCAGAACGGGCGGTACGGCCGGCATCTCGCTGAGCGATCCCTTCTGCGTCGACCGCCACCGCGACGATTTCCGCGGCCTGATCCGCGGCCTCGACTACGTGATCGGGAACGAGCACGAGTGGACGTCGCTATACGCGGCCGACGATCTGGACACCGCGCTGGCGCAGGCGGCGGCGCAGACGGGGCTGGTGGTCTGCACCCGCTCGGGCGCGGGGGTCACCATCCTGCGCGGCGACCGGCGCATCGACGTGCCGGTCGAGCGGATCACACCTGTCGACAGCACCGGGGCCGGCGACCAGTTCGCCGCCGGGTTCCTCTATGGCCTCGTCAACGGGGCGACGCTGGACGTGGCCGGGCGCATGGGCTGCATCGCCGCCGCCGAGGTGATCTCGCATTACGGCGCGCGGCCCGAGGCAGATGTCAGGGCGCTATTCGCGGCCAAGGGACTCGGCTGAGAGTGGGGAATTCGAGTATTTTGCCAAGATGAAGCAGGGGGTGCGCTCCCGGCTTCGGGCGTGGTTCAGGACACCGATGCATGACGGGACTGGGCGCGGCTTGTCTTGTCGAAAATGCCTCGAACAGGGGATCGCCATCGGCGTCCGTCACTCGCCCAGCTTCGCGTGCACCTCGTCAAGGTCGATCTCGCCCGTCGGCATCTTGTTCGACGGGTCGGTGAAGTCATATTTGAACAGCTCGAAATCCTGCTTGTAGATCTCGTAGACCAGGTGCATCGACAGATCGTCGAAATAATCCTCGACCGGGTGGGCGCGTTTGGGGCCGTGCCCCTCGCTTTCGTTGAAGCGGGGGATGGCGGCCAGGTCGACCTTGTGGCGCGTGTCGATCGCGTCGAGCACGTCCTGCATCCCCTCGTTGAACGCCTCGGTCCAGAAGATGCGGTCGTAGGTGCCGCCGTTGACGATATAGGTGCTGACATGGCCCGACATGGCCGACCAGTGGATGTCCGGCTCCATCGGGCGGCGCCAGCGGATGGTATCGCGCGCGAACAGCAGGAACCGGCGGAAGCTGGCGATCTGGTCGAACTCGCCGCCGCCATCGTCGCCGCCGACCTCGATCCCGTATTTCTGCCCCAGTTGCGGGACCAGCTTGCCGCGGTAGCGTTTGCCGTTGCGCTGGATGCCGCAGATCTTGTCGAAAAAGCTGCTGAGGATCCGGGTATAGGGATTGCGCACGCAGGTAAAGGCGTAGGAGCGGTGCGCCTTGACGTTGGCGGCGATCAGCGGCTGGCTGTCATCCAGCGCCCATTTGTGCAGGCCCTCCCTGGCGTCGTGGATGTCGCCGTCGAAGAACTCGCCGTGATCCGAGTAATACAGGATCTGCCCGATGGTCGAGCAGGCGCATTTCGGGACCACGCGGTAGACCACGCTTTCGCTTTGCGTCATCCATGTGCCGGGAAATCCCATGACCGCTGCCCTCGCCAACCTCTGGTGTCCCGTCCGGGACTTGTTATTCTTGGCCGTGATAAAACAGAATGATTGCTGTTTCATCAACGGGTGATCGGGATTATCACGGTAACCAACCGGCAGAACAAGGGCCAGACCGTTCCACCCATGGCGAAAATTGCCTATATTCTTCTGTGTCACAAGGATCCCGAGGCCGTCATCGCGCAGGCCCGGATGCTGACCGCCGTGGGCGATTGCATTTCAGTCCATTTCGACCGCCGCGCGAGGCCCGAGCATTTCAGGCGGATCAAGGCCGCGCTGTCCGGCAACCCGAACGTCGCCTTCGCACGCAAGCGGATCAAGTGCGGCTGGGGGGAATGGTCGCTGGTTCAGGCGACGCTGTTGGCGGTCGAGGCGGCGGTGCGCGCCTTTCCGCGCGCCACGCATTTCTACATGCTGTCGGGCGATTGCGCCGCGATCAAGTCGGCGCGGTATGCGCATGAGTTTCTCGATGCCGAGGATGTCGATTACATCGAAAGCTTCGATTTCTTCGAAAGCGACTGGATCAAGACCGGCCTGAAGGAAGAGCGGCTGACCTATCGCCACTTCTTCAACGAGCGCAGGCGCAAGTGGCTGTTCGACACGTCGTTCCATCTGCAACGGCGCCTTGGCCTCAGCCGCGACATACCCGGCGACATCCAGGTGCAGATCGGCAGCCAGTGGTGGTGTCTGCGCCGCCGCACGATCGAGTGGATCCTCGATTTCACCCGTCAGCGGCGCGACGTCATGCGCTTTTTCCGCACCACATGGATCCCGGACGAGACGTTCTTCCAGACCCTCGTGCGGCATATCGTTCCCGAGTCCGAAATCCGCGTGCGGACGCTGACCTTTCTGATGTTCACCGATTACGGCATGCCGCTGACCTTCTACAATGATCATTACGATCTTCTGCTGGGTCAGGATTTCCTTTTTGCGCGCAAGATCAGCCCCGAGGCGACCGAGCTCAAGGCGCGTCTGGCGGCGCTTTATGCCGACGACACGGCCGAGTTCCGGATTTCCGGCGAGGGGCCGAATGTCTTCAGGTTCCTTACCGGGCGGGGGCGGATCGGCCGGCGCTTTGCCAGCCGGTTCTGGGAAAAGGAAAGCACGCTGGGCCGTCACCGCGAACTGATGATCATCCTGTGCAAGAAGTGGCACGTGGCCAAGCGGCTGCTGGACAGCATCCGGCAGGTGACGAACGTGCCGGCGACGGAATACCTGTTTGACGAGGAAAGCACCGCGTTACCCGATCTGGGCGGGATCCAGGCCACGCTGGCCAAGCGCACGCGGCATCGCCGCGCCCTGATGCGGATGCTGTTCGACTATCACGACACCGACCGCATGATCATGTGCATGGATCCCGGCAACCTGGACCTGCTGGAGGATTTCCGCCACGACCGCTCCATCACGCGTCTTCTGGAAATCCAGTGCGCTTTCACCGACGATTATCTGATCGGCCACGCTATGCGCGTCGGCCTTGCCGGGGCGCAGACCTCGCCCGAGACGCTGGAGCGTCTTTTGCCGACCATCCGGGGCGAGACGACGTATGAAAGCGACAGGATCCGCGATGCGGGCTTTGAGCATCACTATATCATGCACGAGAACGCCAGCGACGAGGACAATGCCGTGCCGATCTCGAAATTTCTCGGCATCGGCCCCGATCCGGCGCTGAGCATCGCGCGCACCGATCACCTGTTTGCAGACTGAGGAGGCGACATGGCCTACGACTACGACGACCAGAACATCTTTGCCAGGATCCTGCGCCGAGAGATTCCGAACGATACCGTGCTGGAGACCGAGCATTGCCTCGCCTTCAACGACATCTCGCCGCAGGCGCCGGTGCATGTGCTGGTGATCCCGAAGGGGCCCTATGCCAGCTATGACCATTTCGCCGCCGAGGCGAGCGATGCCGAAATCGCCGATTTCACCCGCGCCATCGGTGAGGTCTGCCGCATGAAGGGGCTGAACGGCGCGGATGCCGAGGGCGGGTTTCGAGTGATCTCGAACGCCGGTCCGCACGGCTCGCAGGAGGTGCCGCATCTGCATGTGCATGTGCTGGGCGGGCGGCCCCTGGGGCGTCTGCTGGACCGGGGGTGAGCGCGCCGGAGGGTTTCGCGCCGCTACTTGAGCCGCCTTATTACGCGGTGATCTTCACCAGCCGGTTGGGCGACGATGTGCAGGGTTATGCCGAGATGGGCGCCAAGATGTTCGACCTTGCCCTGAAGCAGCCCGGCTGCCTCGGGGCCGAAAGCGCGCGCGAGGGCGGCGGGCTGGGCATTACCGTGTCCTATTGGCGGGACGAGGAGAGCATCATTGCCTGGAAGGCCGAAGCGCGGCATCTTGTGGCGCAGACATGCGGGATCGAGAAATGGTATGCCCATTACCGGCTGCGCATTTCCCGCGTGGAGCGCGCCTATAGCGGGCCGGAAGGACGCAGCGTCGGTCAAAGCGTTTCGCGAAAAACCTGAACCACCGATTTTCGCGAAATGAGCGCGACATATCAGCGTTGCGCGCGGTGCGCGAGTCGTCGCCGTTCACCTGCTGCGCGTCAGTTCCAGGAAAACGTCCTCGAGGTCGGCCTGTTCCGTGCGCACGTCGCGGATTCGGATGCCGGCGCCGCGCACGGCCTCCAGCACGTCCTCGGCGCTGACCTGGCCCGCGCTGTAGCTGAGCGCCAGAACGCCGCCGTCGCGGCGGGTGACTTCGATGCCGTCATGGCGGGGCAGGGCCGCCACCTCGCCGTCGGGCACGATGATCATGCTGCGCGTGTCGAGCTGCGCCAGAAGGTTCGCCGTGCTGTCGCGCGCGACAACCTCGCCGTGGTTGATGATGGCGATCTCGTCGCACATCGCTTCGGCCTCTTCGAGGTAATGGGTCGTCAGGATGATCGTCATGCCGCCTTCGTTCAGACGGCGCACATTGTCCCACAGCATCTGGCGCAGTTCGATATCGACCCCCGCCGTCGGCTCGTCCAGCACCAGGATCTGCGGTTGATGCACCAGCGCCTTGGCCAGCAGCAGGCGGCGGCGCATTCCGCCCGACAGGGTGCGCGCATAGGCGTTCGCCTTGTCCTCCAGCCCGACCAGCGCCAGGATCTCGTCGCTGCGCCGCTGGGATTTCGGCACGCCGTACAGCCCCGCCTGCACCTCGAGCGCGGCGCGCGGGGTAAAGAACGGGTCGAGGTTCAGCTCCTGCGGCATGACGCCGATGGCGGCCCGGCTCTGGCGCGGGTTCACGTCCTGATCGAAACCCCATATCGTGACCTTGCCCGCTGTCTTGATGACCAGCCCGGCCAGGATGTTGATCAGCGTCGACTTGCCCGCGCCGTTCGGCCCCAGCAGGCCGAACACCGACCCCGCCGGAATGTCCAGATCGACCCCCTTCAGAGCGTCCTTCGCCGGGCTGCCGCGGCTGCCGGCATAGGTCTTGCGCAGGCCGCGGATTTCGATTGCGTTGGCTGCCATGGTCCCCTTGCCCCTAGCGCATCGTTCCATCATATACGTTGGGTAGTGGAATTGCCTGCAAAAGGAAACGCCAGATGGTGACCAGAGCGCCCGAAATCCGCATCGTGGACGACTATCGCATTGCCTGCGACGGCAGCGGTCCGGGCCTTGGCCATCCGCGTGTCTGGCTTCAGATCCCGAAGGAACTCGGCTGGGTCGAATGCGGCTATTGCGACTGCAAGTTCATCCACCGCGATTTCGAGGGCAAGGTCTAGGCCGCCGCCGGCCCCGCCCGCAAAAAAGGGGTTCCCCCGCAGAAGAAACGCAGCCGCGTCAGGAGGCAGGCCCATGTCATTTGGAAAAGGATGCCATCTGCATCTGATCGACGGCTCGGCCTTCATCTTCCGCGCCTATCATGCGCTGCCGCCGCTCACGCGCAAGTCCGACGGGCTGCCGATCGGGGCGGTTTCGGGCTTTTGCAACATGCTGCAACGCTATGTCGAGAACAACAACGGCCCCGATGCGCCGACGCATGTCGCCGTGATCTTCGACAAGGGCAGCCATACCTTCCGCAATGACCTTTTCCCCGACTACAAGGCCAACCGCGAGGCGATGCCCGAGGACCTGCGCCCGCAGATCCCGCTGACCCGCCGCGCGACCGAGGCGTTCAACATCGCCTGCAAGGAGGTCGAGGGGTTCGAGGCCGACGACATCATCGCCACCCTGGCCTGCCGCGCGCGCGACGCGGGCGGGCGCGTGACGATCATCAGTTCGGACAAGGATCTGATGCAGCTCGTCGGCGGCGGCGTCGAGATGCTGGACGCGATGAAGAACCTGCGCATCGACGCCGAGGGCGTCGAGGAGAAATTCGGCGTCGGCCCGGCCCGCGTGGTGGATGTGCAGGCGCTGGCCGGCAACTCGGTCGACAACGTGCCGGGCGCGCCCGGTATCGGCATCAAGACGGCGGCGCTCCTGATCAACGAATATGGCGATCTCGACACGCTGCTGGAGCGCGCGCACGAGATCAAGCAGCCCAAGCGCCGCCAGACCCTGATCGACCACGCCGCGCAGATCCGCCTGTCGCGCCAACTGGTGCAGCTCGATTGCGACACGCCGCTCGATTTCGGCCTGGGCGATCTGGAGGTGCGCGACCCCGACCCGGACGCTCTTCTCGGCTTTCTGGCCGAGATGGAGTTCCGCACGCTGTCGAAACGCATCGCCGATGCGATGGGCGCCGAGCCGCCCGAGATTGACGACGCGCCGCAGGACGTGCCGGAGGGCGGCGCGCCCGAAATGCCGGGCTTTGACGCGGCGATCTACGAGCATGTGTCGGACATGGCGGCGCTTCAGGTCTGGATCGACCGCATCCGCGCGCGCGGCCACGTGGCGGTGGACACCGAGACGACGTCCCTCAACGAGATGCGGGCCGCGCTGGTCGGCATTTCGCTGGCCGTCGATCCTGGCCATGCCTGCTATATCCCGCTGGCCCACAAGGGCGAGGGGGAGGGCGATCTTTTCGGCTCCGCCGCGCTGGCCGAAGGGCAGATGCCGATGGCGGAGGCGCTGGCGGCGCTGAAGCCGGTGCTGGAGGATCCCGCAATCCTCAAGATCGGCCAGAACATGAAATACGACGCCAAGGTGCTGGCCCGGCACGGTGTGGACGTGGCGCCCATCGACGACACGATGCTGATCTCCTACGCGCTGCACGCGGGCCTGCACGGTCACGGCATGGACACGCTGTGCGAGCGGTATCTGGGCCACACCCCCATTCCGATCAAGCCGCTTCTGGGCACCGGCAAATCCGCCATCACCTTCGACCGCGTGCCGATCGCGGACGCGGTCAGATATGCCGCCGAGGATGCCGACATCACCCTGCGCCTCTGGACGGTGCTGAAACCGCAACTCCACCGCGCCCAGGTCACGCGCGTCTACGAGACGCTCGAGCGGCCCCTTGTGCCGGTGCTGGCGCAGATGGAGCGGCATGGGATTGCCGTCGACCGCGACACGCTGCACGCCATGTCCGGCGCCTTCGCGCAGAAGATGGCGGCGCTGGAAGAGGAGATTTACCAGCTTGCCGGACGCAGGTTCAACGTGGGCAGCCCCAAGCAGCTGGGCGAAATCCTCTTCGACGAGATGAGCCTCGACGGCGGCAAGCGCGGGAAAACCGGCGCCTATGCCACCGGCGCCGACGTGCTGGAGGATCTGGCGACCGAGCATGACCTGCCCGCCCGCGTGCTGGACTGGCGCCAGATTTCCAAGCTGAAATCGACCTATACCGACGCGCTTCAGGATCATATCGACCCCGAGACGGGCCGCGTCCACACCTCCTACAGCCAGGCCGGCGCCAATACCGGGCGGCTGGCCTCGTCCGATCCGAACCTTCAGAACATCCCGGTGCGCAGCGAGGAAGGGCGGCGCATCCGCGAAGCCTTCGTCGCGCCGGAGGGCCGCGTGCTGGTCAGCCTCGACTACAGCCAGATCGAGCTGCGCATCCTCGCGCATGTCGCCGGGATCGACGCGCTGAAACAGGCGTTCAGGGACGGGCACGACATCCACGCGATGACCGCCAGCGAAATGTTCGGCGTGCCGATGGAGGACATGACGCCGGATATCCGCCGTCAGGCCAAGGCGATCAATTTCGGCGTGATCTACGGCATTTCCGGCTTTGGCCTGGCGCGCAACCTGCGCATCCCGCGCGCCGAGGCGCAGGGCTTCATCGACCGCTACTTCGAGCGGTTCCCGGGCATCCGCGCCTACATGGACGACACCGTGGCCTTCGGCAAGAAGCATGGGCATGTCCAGACGCTCTTTGGCCGCAAGATCCACACGCCCGAGATCGGCGCGACGGGGCCGCGCGCGGGCTTTGCCAAACGCGCGGCGATCAACGCGCCGATCCAGGGCACCGCCGCCGACGTCATCCGCCGCGCGATGATCCGCATGCCGGACGCGATCGCCGGCCTGCCCTGCAAGATGCTGCTTCAGGTGCATGACGAGCTTCTGTTCGAGGTCGAGCAAGGCGCGAGCGATGCCGTCATCGCCGCCGCCCGCGAGGTGATGGAAGCGGCGGCCGAGCCGGTGGTCAGGCTGTCGGTGCCCCTCACCGTCGAGGCGGGGCAGGGCGCCAACTGGGCCGCCGCGCATTGAGCCGGTTCCTGATCCTGCAGCTGCGCCCCGAACGGGACGCCTCGGATGCCGAATTCGCGGCGCTACTGGACAAGAGCGGCCTCGACCCCGCGCGCACGCATCGCATCCGCCTGGATGCCGAGCCGTTGCCGGCCGACCTCGATCCGGCCGATTACGCCGGCATCATCGTCGGTGGCGGCCCCGGCTGCGTCAGCGACGCGCCGGCGCAGAAAAGCGCCGAACATGCGCGCATCGAATCCGCCGTGCTGTCGCTCATGCCGCGCATTACCGGGGGCGATCTACCCTTCCTCGGCTGCTGCTACGGCATCGGCATCCTTGGCAAGCACCTCGGCGCCGTCGTCGGCAAGGGGCGCTATGGCGAACCCGTCGGCACCGCCGATTGCAGCGTGACCGAGGCAGGCCGCGCCGACCCGCTGCTGGCTGGCCTGCCGGACCGGTTCGACGCCTTCGTCGGCCACAAGGAGGCGCTGGAGGAATTGCCGCAAGGCTGCGCGCATCTCCTGTCCGCGCCGGGCTGCCCGTTCCAGATGGTGCGCCACGGGCAAAACGTCTATGCTACGCAGTTCCACCCCGAGGCGGACGCGGGCATTTTCGAGGAACGGATCCGCATCTACCGGCATCACGGCTACTTTCCGCCCGAGACGGCGGATGACCTCATCGCCATGTGCCGCGCCGCCGACGTGCATGCGCCCGAGACGATCCTGCGGAATTTCGTGCGCCTCTACGGCTGACCCGAAAGCTCCCCATGCTTCATCTTGGCGAAAATACTCACCTGCGCGCCGCCCGCCGCTACAGCATATGGCCGGATTTGCGCGCCTTGGTCGCCAGATACCCCTCGTTCTGCGCGGTCTGCCCGACGATCAGCGGCACGCGTTCCACGACCTCGAGGCCGCAGCGTTTCATCATCTCGATCTTGGCGGGGTTGTTCGTCATCAGGCGCACAGACGAGAACCCCATCCGCGCAAGGATCCCCGCCCCGATGCGGAAATCGCGTTCGTCATCCTCGAAACCCAGCCGGTGATTGGCCTCGACCGTGTCGAACCCCTGATCCTGAAGGCTGTAGGCGCGCATCTTGTTGGCAAGGCCGATGCCGCGCCCCTCCTGGTTGAGGTAAAGCAGCACGCCGGCACCCTCGGCCCCCATCTGCGCCAGCGCGGCGCGCAGTTGCGGGCCGCAGTCGCATTTGAGGCTGCCCAGCACGTCGCCGGTGAAACAGGCGGAATGCAGCCGCGTCAGAACCGGCGCGTCGCGGCGCGGTCTGCCGATCTCGATCGCGTAATGCTCTTCGCTGCCGTCCTCGGGGCGAAAGACGTGGACACGCCCCGCGTCGCTCGCCACCATCGGCACGCGGGCGCTGACCACCGGATGAGGCGGGCTGGAAAGGCGCATCGCCGCCTCCGCCGCCTCTGCGGGCAGCACGGTCAGGCCGGACGCGGCGGCCAGATCGGCGGCGTGCTCCAGCGGCAGCACCAGCATCGCGGGCAGCAACCGCGCCGCCTTGGCCAGCCCGAGCGCCAGCCGGTGCAGCGACACGTCGCCGCCGCGCCGGGTGACGAAAGGGCCCTTCATCGGCGTCCTCAGATCATCCTCGGGGCTGGCGGTGGCGGCGATCCACCGCAGATCGGCGCCCTCGGGCAGGACGATGCGCGCCAGATCGCCGTCATAGGCGCGCGCCTTCAGCGTCTCGGCCCGGCGCGCCGTCACGGACAGCGTCAGCGGCGCGCCCGCCTCTGCCGCCAGGTCGCGCAGGCTGGCAAGGCGGGGCGCGTCCAGCACCTCGGCCGCCGCGACCAGCGCCGCGCCCCCGGCGCCACGCAGGCAAACCGGCAGACCCATGGCCAGATCGCCGCGGGCGCGGCCCAGAAGTTGGGTGATGTCGGGAACAAGGCTCATCAGGGTCGCGTTACTGCATGGACAACCGGCGTCCGGCCCTGTCTAGGCGCTTTTGCGCGGGAATGAAACAAAAGCCGACGCCGCAACACTAGGGCGTGATCGCGATGTTGCACGTCTTGCCGCCACGGCAGGCAGGATGCATCTCGGTGGCAAGTGGAACGGAGGGCGTGACGTGGCACAACTGAAGAAGATCCTGCTGGTGGACGATGACGAGGACCTGCGCGAGGCGCTGGGCGAACAGCTGGTGATGACCGAGGATTTCGACGTGTTCGAAGCCGGCACCGGCGCCGAGGCGATGCGCCATGCGAAGAACACGAATTACGATCTGATCATCCTCGATGTCGGCCTGCCCGACACTGACGGGCGCGAGTTGTGCCGGCTGATGCGCAAGCAGGGCGTCAAGACGCCGATCGTGATGCTGACCGGCCATGACGGGGACGCCGACACCATCCTTGGCCTCGACGCCGGCGCCAACGACTATGTCACCAAGCCGTTCAAGTTTCCCGTCCTTCTGGCCCGCATCCGCGCCCAGTTGCGCCAGCACGAGCAGTCCGAGGACGCGGTGTTCCAGCTCGGGCCCTACACGTTCAAGCCCGCGCTCAAGCTGCTGACGGGCGAGGACGGGCGCAAGGTGCGCCTGACCGAAAAGGAGACGAACATCCTCAAGTATCTCTACCGCGCGCCCGAGGGCGTCGTGCCGCGGGACGAGTTGCTGCACGAGGTCTGGGGCTACAATGCCGGCGTGACCACGCACACGCTGGAGACGCATATCTATCGCCTCCGCCAGAAGATCGAGCCGGATCCCTCGAACGCCCGCCTCCTCGTCACCGAGACAGGCGGTTACCGCCTGCTGTCCTGAACGCGGCCCGGTCGGCCACGAATCCTGCGCGCCCGATGGTTGCCTGAAGGTTTCCGTAAAGCGCCGAACTTCCGGTCGGAGTCGGCGGTCCGGTTCTGGGCGGCGCCGGGCATCATCGCGGCGGCCAAGGCAGCGAAGCGCACCGGAGGCTTGTTGAATCCTTGCGTGTCGCGGAACCGGCAGGGTGGCGGTTCCCCTTCGGATCGGCACTGGCTCCGGCGCCGCCGGTCTGCTACCCCGGCGGCAATCCTGCCGCAGACGGAGCCTTCCATGTCCTTCACCCTCGCCACCTGGAACATCAACTCGGTCCGGCTGCGCGCGCCGCTGGTCTGCAAGCTGCTGGCGGACGAGGCGCCCGACATCCTTTGCCTGCAGGAATGCAAGAGCCCGGTGGACAAGATCCCGGTCGCCGATTTCGCGGCGCTGGGATACACCCACATGATCGCGCGCGGGCAGAAGGGGTATAACGGTGTCGCCATCCTGTCGAAGCTGCCCATCGAGGATGTGGGCGAACAGGATTTCGCCGCGCTCGGCCATGCGCGCCACGTCGCCGGGCGGCTGGAGGATGGCACGGTCATCCACAATTTCTACGTTCCCGCCGGCGGCGATGTTCCCGACCGCGAGGTGAACGCGAAATTCGGGCAGAAGCTGGATTACCTCACCGACATGCGCGACTGGTTCCACGCCGAGCGGCCCGAACGCGCGATCCTCGTGGGCGATCTCAACATCGCCCCGCGCGAGGATGACGTGTGGAGCCACAAGCAACTGCTGAAGATCGTCAGCCACACGCCGGTGGAAGTCGCGCATCTGGGGGACGCGATGGAGGCGGGCGGCTGGGCCGACGTGACGCGCGCCGACATTCCGGACGGGCAGCTCTACAGCTGGTGGTCCTACCGCGCCCGCGACTGGGATGCCGCCGATAAGGGGCGGCGGCTTGACCACATCTGGGCGACCGGCGACATCAGGAACGCCGCCCATTCCAGCCGGATCTTGCGCGCCGCGCGCGGCTGGGACCAGCCCAGCGATCATGCGCCGGTCTTCGCGACCTTCGATCTTTGACCGCGCCCCGGATATTCCCCGCAAGGTGACGCTCAGGGTGCATTGCCCGCTTTCGCCCGGAAGGGCGGCGGGGTAGTTTGGGCACATGGATTCGGCACTGGATTTTCATGCCCTGCGGGCGCTGCTGGAATGGCAGGTCGAACTCGGCGCGGACGAGGCGATCGGGGATGCGCCCGTGAATCGCTACGAGGCGCCGGCCAAGGCGCCGCAGGCGGTGGTGCCTGCCGCGGCGGCGCCCGTTGCGGCGGCGCCCGCCAGCGGCGCAGGCGGCGGGGCTGTCGCGGCGGCGCGCGCGGCGGCCGGGGCGGCGAAGGATCTGGACGGTCTGCGCGCGGCGCTGGCGGCCTTCGAGCATTGCGAGCTGAAGCGCGGCGCGCGCAACCTCGTCTTTTCCGACGGCGTGCCGGGCGCGCGCGTGATGATCGTCGGCGAGGCGCCCGGCCGCGAGGAGGACCGCGTCGGCAAGCCCTTCATCGGGCAGGCGGGGCAGTTCCTCGACCGGATGCTGGGCGCCATCGGCCTCAGCCGCGCCGAGAATGTCTATATCACCAATACCTTGCCGTGGCGCCCGCCGCGCAACGCCGATCCCACCCCCGAGGAGATCGACATGATGCGCCCCTTCGTGGAGCGGCATGTCGCGCTGGCGAACCCGGATCTGCTGATCCTCGTGGGCAATATCAGCTGCCAGACGGTGCTGGAGAAACGCGGCATCACCAGGCTGCGCGGCCAATGGGCCGAGGCGTGGGGCAGGCCGGTGCTGCCGATGTTCCACCCTGCCTACCTGCTGCGGACGCCGAGCGCGAAACGCGCCGCGTGGGCCGACCTGCTGGAGGTTCAGGCAAGGCTGCGGGAGCTGGGACATGATTGATCCGTGGGTCCTGCTGGCCTTCGTGCCCGCCGCGCTGGCGCTGAACCTGACGCCGGGGGCGGACATGATGTTCTGCCTCGGGCAGGGGCTGCGCGCCGGCCCGCGAGAGGCGCTGGCGGCCAGCGCGGGCATATCGCTGGGAACGCTGGTGCATGTGGCGCTGGCGGCGCTGGGCCTCGGGGCGCTGGTGGCGGCGCTGCCGTGGCTTTTCGACGTGATCCGCTGGGCCGGGGTCGCTTACCTCATGTGGCTGGCGCTGGGCGCGCTGCGCGCCGGGCCGATGCGCGCGAGGGGCCGCGCGATGACCGCCGCCCGCGCGTTCCGCGAGGGGCTGGTGGTGAACCTCACCAATCCCAAGGTGATCTTCTTCGTGCTGGCCTTCCTGCCGCAATTCACCGATCCGGCGCAGCCGCTTTTGCCGCAATTCGCGGTCTACGGCGCGATTCTGGGCTTTGGCGGGCTGGTCATCAACGGCGCCGTCGGCGTCTTTGCCGGCGGCCTGGGCCGCCGCCTGGCCGGGTCCGACCGCTTCAACCGCGGCCTTGGCTTTGCCTCCGCCGGGATATTCACCGCGCTGGCCGTCCGGCTGGCGATACTGGAAAGGGCCTAGACCATGAGCCGCATTGACGAGAGCCGCGACTTCATCCCCGTGCGCATTGCCGTGCTGACCGTCAGCGACACACGGGCCGAGGCCGACGATCGGTCGGGTGACACGCTGGTGCAGCGGCTGGAAGGGGCGGGGCATCTGCTGGCTGCGCGCGCCATCGTGCGGGACGACCGGGACGTCATCGCGGCGCAACTGCGCGCGTGGTGCGCCGATGATGGCATCGATGCGATCATCTCGACCGGCGGCACGGGCCTGACGGGGCGCGATGTGACCGTCGAGGCGCACAGAGATGTCTATGAGAAAGAGATCACCGCCTTCGGCACCGTCTTTACCCATGTCAGCATGGCCAAGATCGGCACCAGCGCGGTGCAGAGCCGGGCGACCGCCGGCGTGGCGCAGGGCACATACCTCTTCGCGCTGCCCGGCAGTCCCGGCGCCTGCAAGGATGCGTGGGACGAGATCCTGGCGCCACAGCTGGATTACCGCCATCGCCCCTGCAATTTCGTCGAGATCATGCCGCGGCTGGACGAGCATCAGCGCCGCAAGTGACCCGCTTGGCATTTCGGCCGGAGGACTTACATTACAGGCTTATGGCCCATGCCGCCCGCCGGGAGGATCTTCCAGCTCATGCAATTCCTGCGCCGAAGCCTGACAGGCCTGCTTCTGATGTCGCTGACATTGGCGCTGTTGGCTTACGCGGGGTATCTTCTGAACGGCGCGGTGCAGGAGCGGCTGTCGCGCGCGCCCGATTCCGGCGCGCGGGACGAGCGGATATTTACGGTCAACACCGCGCTGGCCGAACGCCAGGCGATCGCGCCCGTGCTGACCGTCTATGGCGAGGTGCAAAGCCGCCGCTCGCTGGAGTTGCGGGCCAAGGCATCCGGCACCGTGACCCGGCTGGCCGAGGTGATGGAAGACGGCGGGCAGGTCGAGAAGGGGCAGTTTCTGGCGCAGATCGACCCGGCCGACGCGCAGGCGGCGCTGGACCGCGCGCGCAGCGATCTGATGGATGCGCGCGCCGAGGGGCGCGATGCCGCCCGCGCGCTGGAACTGGCCCGCGACGAGCTGAGCGCGGCGCGCGAACAGGCCGATCTGCAGGAGCGTGCCTATCAGCGCCAGTCCGATCTGGAGGCGCGCGGCGTCGGCACGACGGCCGCCGTCGAGGCGGCTGAACTGACCGCCGCCGCCGCGCGCGGCGCCGTCCTGACCCGCAGGCAGGCCGTTGCCAGCGCCGAGGCGCGCGTCGATCAGGCCGCCACGCGGCAAAGGCGGGCCGAGATCGCGCTGGCCGAGGCCGAGCGGCGGCTGGCCGACACCACCATCACCGCCGAATTCGGCGGCGTGCTCAGCGATGTGGACATTGTCGAGGGCGGCGTCGTGTCGGTGAACGAGCGGCTGGCGACGCTGATCGATCCCGGCGCGCTGGAGGTCGCGTTCCGCGTCTCGACACCGCAATTCGCGCGGCTGCTGGACGAGGAGGGGCAGCTGCGCCGCGCGCCCGTCACCGCCTCGCTGGAAGCGTTCGGCGTCGACCTGACCGCGCCCGGCACCGTCACCCGCGCCAGCGCGGCGGTGGGCGAGGGGCAGACCGGACGGCTGGTCTTTGCGCGGCTGGACAGCGCGCAGGGGCTCAAGCCCGGCGATTTCGTCACCGTCAAGGTGGCCGAGCCGGTGCTGGACAATGTGGTGCGCCTGCCCGCCACGGCGCTGGGGGCGGACGGCGCGGTGCTGGCGCTGGATACAGATAACCGGCTGGAGCCGCTGGCGGTGACGCTGTTGCGGCGCCAGGGCGACGACGTGCTGGTGCGCGCCGCCGAGGGCGCGCCGCCGCTGGAGGGCCGGCGCGTGGTCCTGCAGCGGTCGCCGCTGCTGGGCGCCGGGATCAAGGTGCGCCCGCTGACCGGCGGGGCCGAGGCCGCGCCCGAGCCGCAAGCCATGCTGGAGCTGAGCGAGGAGCGCCGCGCGCGGCTCGTCGCCTATGTCGAGGGCAGCCGCGACATGCCCGCGCCGATGCGCGACAAGCTGCTGAATCAGCTGGCACAGACCCGCGTGCCCGCCCGCGTGGTCGAGCGGCTGGAAAACCGGATGGGCGGGTAGGCGGGTGGTGCGCCGGATACCGCAGGGGGCGGGTGGCGCCCTGTCCTATTTCACCCGCCACCGCACCGCGGCAAACCTTCTGCTGGTGGTGATGGTGGTGCTGGGCCTTGCCGCCATGCCCAACATGCGCGCGCAATTCCTGCCCGACGTGGTGATCGCCGACATCAACGTCTCGGTCGAGTGGCAGGGCGCGGGCGCCGAGGATATCGATACCGCCATCATCCAGGTGCTGGAGCCCGAGATGCAGGCGATCGAGGGTGTCGAAAGCACTTCGGGGTCCAGCCGCGAGAATTTCGGCACCCTCACCGTCGAATTTGTGCCGGGCTGGGACATGTCCCGCGCCTTCAGCGACGTGCAGACGGCGGTGGAGTCCGTCACAACGCTTCCGGAAGACGCCGAAGAGCCGGAGGTGCGGCGCGGCGGCTGGTTCGACAGGGTCACGGACGTGATCATCACCGGCCCCGTGGGGGTGGACCAACTGGGCCTTTACGCGGACGAGCTGGTGACGCGGCTGTTCGAGGTCGGCGTTACCCGCACCAGCCTGCGCGGCGTGGCGGCGCCGCAGACCATTGTCGAGGTGCCGACGACGTCGCTCATGGCCTACGACGTGACGCTTGCCGAGATCGCCGCAGCCATCCGCGCCGAGGTGAACGCCGATCCGGCGGGGGACGTCACCGGCGCCAATACCCGCGTGCGCACCGGCGTGGAAAAGCGCGGCCCGGATCAGATCGCGGGCATCACCCTGCGGGTCAATCCCGACGGCTCGCGCCTGACGGTCGGCGACGTGGCGCAGATCCGCGCCGAGGGCGCGGCGCGTGAACGGGGGTATTTCGTCGGCGACAGTCCGGCCATGTCGGTCCGCGTCGACCGATCGGCCGATGGCGATGCGATCGGCATCCAGAAACAGGTGGAAGAGGTCGCCCGCGACATGGCCCGCACCCTGCCGGAGGGCGTCACCGTCGATCTGATCCGCACCCGGTCCGAGCAGATTTCCAGCCGGCTCGAGATGCTGCTGGACAACGCGGCGATGGGCCTCGGGCTGGTGGTGGCGCTGCTTTTCCTGTTTCTCAACGCGCGCACGGCCTTCTGGGTCGCCGCGGGAATTCCCGTGTCTCTGCTGGCGGCGGTCGCGCTGATGTTCGCGGCGGGAATCACGATCAACATGATCTCGCTTTTCGCGCTGATCATCACGCTGGGCATCGTGGTGGACGATGCCATCGTGGTGGGCGAGCATGCCGATGCGCGCGCCCGCGGATTGGGCGAGCCTCCGGTCCTTGCCGCCGAAAACGCGGCGAGGCGCATGGCGATGCCGGTCTTTTCGGCGACACTGACGACGCTGATCGCGTTCTTCGGGCTCACCTTCATCTCGGGGCGGTTCGGCGACATGATCGCCGATATCCCGTTCACGGTAATCGCCGTGCTGGCCGCGTCGCTGGTCGAATGTTTCCTGATCCTGCCCAACCACATGAGCCATGCCTTGGCCGCGTCGGCCCGGACACACTGGTACGACGCACCCTCGCGCGTGGTCAACAAAGGCTTCGACTGGGTGCGCACGCGCCTTTTCCGGCCGCTGATGGCGGGGGTGATCCGGGCGCGCTACCCGGTGCTGGCGGGCGTGATCCTGCTGCTGGCAAGCCAGGTGGCGCTGTTCGTGCGGGGCGACGTGCCGTGGCGGTTCTTCAACGCGCCCGAGCAGGGCAGCGTCACCGGCAATTTCGCCATGGCGCCGGGCGCCACGCGCGCCGATTCGCTGGCGATGATGCGCGAGATGCAGCGCGCCACCGAGGAGCTGGCGGCAGAATACGAAGCCGAATACGGGCTCAGCCCGCTGGCATACGTCATCGCCGAGATCGGTGGCAATGCGGGCTACGGTCTGGCCGGGGCCGAGACCAAGGAACCCGACCAGCTGGGCGGCATCTCCATCGAGCTGATCGAGGCGGATTTGCGCCCCTACAGCAGCTTTGCCTTCGCCGCCGACCTGCAGGACCGCGTGGTGCAGCATCCGCTGGCCGAGACGGTCAGCTTCCGCGGCTGGCGCAGCGGGCCGGGGGGCGACGCGCTGGACGTGAAATTCTCGGGCGCCGATGCCGCCACGCTCAAGGCCGCGGCGCAGGCGCTGATAAAGGCGCTGTCGCGCTTCCCCGAGATCACCGGCGTCGAGGACGATCTGCCCTACGACAAGGAAGAGCTGGTGCTGGACCTCACCCCGCAGGGCGCCGCGCTGGGGTTCGACATCGACGCGCTGGGGCGCGAGCTGCGCGCGCGTCTGGGCGGGATCGAAGCGGCGACCTATCCCGCCGGTCCGCGCAGCGCCGAAATCCGGGTGGAGCTGCCGGAGGACGAGCTGACCGCGGATTTCCTCGAACGCACGCAGCTGCGCACGCCGGGCGGCGCCTATGTGCCGCTGGCGGGCCTCGTGACGGCGCAGCGCCGCGACGGATTCTCGATGGTGTGGCGCGAGAACGGCCTGCGCAAGATCAGCGTCTACGGCGACATCTCCGAGGACGACCCGGCGCGCGCCACGGAAATCCAGCAGCTTTTGCGGGACGATATCCTGCCGCGCATCGCCGCCGCGCACCAGGTGGATTGGCAGATCATGGGGCTGGCCGAGCAGGAGAACGATTTCCTGAACGACGCGCTTCTGGCCCTGATGCTGACGCTGACGGGCATCTACCTGGTTCTGGCCTGGGTTTTCGGCAGCTGGACCCGGCCCGCCGTGGTGATGGCGATCATTCCCTTCGGGCTGGTGGGCGCGATCTATGGCCATCACGCCTGGGACGTGCCGCTGAGCATGTTCACGGTGGTCGGGCTGCTGGGCATGACGGGGATCATCATCAACGATTCCATCGTGCTGGTGACGACCATCGACGAATACGCCGAAGAGCGCGGGCTGATCCCGGCCATCATCGACGGCGCCGCCGACCGGCTGCGCCCCGTGCTGCTGACGACGCTGACCACGGTGATGGGCCTCGCGCCGCTTCTCTTCGAGCGCAGCCAGCAGGCGCAGTTCCTGAAGCCGACAGTCATCACGCTGGTTTACGGCCTCGGCTTCGGGATGGTGCTGGTGCTGCTGGTCGTGCCGGCGCTGATGGGGATGCAGCATGACCTGGCGCGGCAGATGGCGGCGCTGCGGCGCGGGCTGCGGTTCCGCGCGGGCGGCGTGCGGGCGGCGCTTTGGGCGGGTGCAGGGCTGCTGGCGCTGTGGTTCGCGGCGACGATGGGTGCGGCGATGTTCACGGGCGCGCTGCCCGGCGCGGTGCAGGCCGCCTTGCCCGCGGCAGCGCGCCTGGGGGCGATGCCGGGCGCGCTGCTGGCCTTCGTGCTGGGGGCGTTCGCGCTGGTTGTCGTGCTCTACGCGCTGCTGGGCGTGGCGCAGGCGCTGCGCCGGCGGCGGGCCTGAGCGGCCTAGCCGGAAGGGCAGCCCTGAACGTCGACCGCCTGACGCGCGCCGAGGATCGTCAGCCGCAGTTTCGAGCGGTCGAGCGCGAAGGCGCGCCCGTCGGCATGGGCCAGTCGCGTCGTGGCGATCAGGGTGTCGCCCTGCCTTTGCAGCGTCGGCTCGGCGACCCAAAGATCGGGATCGCCCGCCTCGATGATCGCCGTCTCGGTGCCGCCCACGGGCGGCAGCGTCAGTTGCGCGCGCAGGTCGATCCCGCCGTTCCGGCCGGGCGCGACGGTGCAGCTGACCGCGCTGACGCCCGCCTCGGCCGCTGTCAGGGGACGGTCGGCCAGCGCGGCAGCAATACGCGCGTCGCGCGCCGCGCCCTGCGCCGGCAGGTGTGCGCCAAGGCTCAGCGTCAGCGGCATGCACACATCGCGGCACACGCCCAGATCGATCGTGCCGCTGAGCGTGACGGCCTCGGCCCCGTCCTGCGCCAGAACATGCAGCGGCAGAACGAGGATGTCGTGATAGCCGACGGTGACGTCGCTGCCCTGCCGGATACGCTCCGGCCGGGGCCAGCGGATGTCGACCCCGGTAAGGTTGTCCGAACCGCGCCAGTCGAAGCGCGGCGGAATGCCCAGATCGCCCGGCGCGCGCCAGTAGGTCTTCCACCCCGGCGCGAGGCGCAACTCGACCGCGGCCATGTGCGTTCCGTCCTCCATGCGCCAGCCGGGCAGGATGCGCGCCGAGGTGACGGCGTCCATGGTCTGGGCGGGCGCGGGCGCCGCAAGGCCAAGGGCGGCGGCAAGAGACAGCAGGATGTGTTTCATCCCTTCCTCTTGCCGTGCCGCGAGGCAAAAGCCAACTCACATTCGGGTTAGCGGGTTGGCGCGCAACACACGCCGCGCCCCTTGTCTTGGCAGGCGCCAGCACCCATTGTCATAGGATGTCCAAGCTCTCAGATATCCCGCCGTCACAGATCATGGACCTGACCGGCCGTGTGCTTATCGCCATGCCCGGCATGGAGGATCCGCGCTTTGGCCAGTCGGTCGTGCTGATCTGCGCCCATTCGGCGGAGGGCGCGATGGGGCTGGTCGTGAACAAGCTGGCCGATGACCTGAAGCTGCGCGATCTGCTGGACCAGCTCGATATCGAACCCGTGCCTGAAGCGCGCCGCGCGCCCATCCATTTCGGTGGCCCGGTCGAGCCGGGGCGCGGTTTCGTGCTGCACGAGGCGGGATACCGCTCGTCCATATCGACGCTGGAGGTGAGCGACGCTTTCTCCATGACCGCGACGCTCGACATCCTTGAGGACATGGCCGCGGGCAAGGGGCCTGCCCATGCGTTGATCGCGCTCGGCTATGCCGGATGGGGGCCGGGGCAGCTGGAGCACGAGATCGCGCGCAATGGCTGGCTGGTGTGCGAGGCGGAGTCGCGGCTGATCTTCGGCACGCCGGACGGCGGCAAATGGGCCGCCGCATTGGCCGCGCTGGGGGTCGATCCGCTGGCCCTTTCGTCCGAAGCCGGGACTGCCTGAGAGGGCGGGATCGCCTTCGACGAGAGTATTTTCAGGAAGATGAAGGCTCAGGAGCCGCGCGGCGCGGCGGCGCGGCGCAGACGGTCGTTGATGGCGCGTCCGAGGCCACGCTCGGGGATCGGTGCGACGGCAATCGCCGCGGCCGTGCGGTCGAGCCGGTGCAGATGCGCAAAGAGGTTCGCGGCAGCTTCGGTCAGATCGCCCGAGGGGGAAAGGTTCAGCGCCGCGCCGGAGGTGGGCCCGAAGCCCAGCAATGTTTCACCCGGTCGGGCCGTTTGTGCGTTGAGCCGCAGCGTGGCTTTGGGCGCATAATGCGATCTGAGCTGACCCGGCGCGGTTATCGCGCCGCCCTCGGCGGGGCGCGCGAGGGGGGCATCCAGAATTGCTTCGACCGCTTCCGCAGGCAGCCCGCCGGGGCGCAGCAAGGCGGGTTTCCCGAAAAGGCCGAGGATGGTGGATTCGACGCCCACGCCGCAGGCCCCGCCATCCAAAATGGCGGCGATGCGGCCGCCAAGACCGTCCTCCACATGCTTCGGTCGTGTCGGGCTGATATGACCAGACGGATTGGCCGAGGGCGCGGCGAGCGGTCCGCCGAAGGCGCGCAGAAGCGCCCGTGCAACCGGGTGCGCCGGAACGCGCAGCGCGACGCTGTCCTGCCCCGCCGTGACGAGCGCCGAGAGACCCGCATCCGCCCGCAGCGGCAGCACCAGCGTGAGCGGGCCGGGCCAGAACGCATCGGCCAGCCGCTGCGCCGTATCGGACCATACCCCGTATTGCCGCGCCATTGCGGCATCGCAGACATGCACGATCAGCGGATTGAAGCTGGGCCTGCCCTTCGCCTCGAAGATGCGCGCCACGGCCGTGTCGCTGCGCGCATCGCCGGCAAGGCCATAGACCGTCTCGGTCGGAATCGCCACCAGATCGCCCGCCGCCAGGATCTGGGCGGCGGCGGCAATGCCGGCCTCGTCGGCGCTAAGCATCCGGGTCTGCACGGGCGTTGAATTCCTTGTCTCGAAGCGGTTAAGCAGGAGGGGATGGCGCGGACTGCTTAGCGCGCGCCGTGTCGATTGCCAAGAAGGAGGCCCCGCATGGCGCCAGTCACGACCGAGCGCAGGGGCCTGCGACACCCATGGCGCAAGCCGCCGGCGGAGGGCAGGGCGACGGAGGTGGCGCCGGGCGTTCTGTGGATGCGCCTGCCGCTGCCGATGGCGCTGGATCATGTCAATGTCTATGCGCTGGAGGATGCGGAAGGCTGGACCGTCGTCGATACCGGCATCCGCTCGCGCCGGAGCGTCGCGATCTGGGAGGCGCTGCTGGCCGGGCCGCTGGCCGGGCGCCCGGTGCGGCGGGTGGTGCTGACGCACCACCACCCCGACCATGTCGGCATGGCGGGCTGGCTGATGGACCGCTTCGGCGCCGAGTTGTTGACGACGCGCACCGCATGGCTGATGGCGCGAATGCTGATCCTCGATGTCGAGGAGCGCCCGACACCGCAAGCGCTGGAGCATTGGCGGCGCGCCGGGATGGATCCCGAGATTTATGCCGCGCGCCGCGATGCGCGGCCCTACAACTTTGCCGATGTCTGCGCGCCGCTGCCGGTGGGGTATACCCGCCTGCAGGAGGGCCAGACGCTGACCGCCGGCGGACGGGTTTGGGACGTGCGCATCGGCGGCGGCCACGCGCCCGAGCACCTGACGCTGTGGAGCCGCGATTGCAACCTGGTGATCGCGGGCGACCAGATCCTGCCGTCGATCAGCCCCAATATCGGCGTCTACCCGACCGAGCCGGAGGCCGATCCGCTGGCCGACTGGCTGGACGCCTGCGCGCGGCTGGCCGCCCATGCGCGCGAGGAAAATCTGGTGCTGGGCGGTCACAAGCTGCCCTTTACGGGCCTGCCGCTGCGCATGCGACAGCTGATCGAGAACCACCGCGGCGCGCTGGCCCGGCTGGAGGCGCATCTGGAGGTGCCGCGCACCGCGGCCGAGTGTTTCGGCCCGCTCTTCAAGCGCCGGATCGATGCCGGCACCTACGGCCTCGCGCTGGTTGAGGCGGTTGCACATCTCAACCACTTGCATAAGCTGGGCCGCGTGACGCGCCGCCTGCGCGAGGATGGCGCGTGGCTGTGGCAAAGCCGGGGAGCAGGCAGATGAGCGACGAGATCAGGACCACGGCGGAGCTGGCCGAAGCCGATGCCCTGCCGCGCTGCCACGAGGTGCATCAGGGCAAGGCCCAGTCCAGCCCTGCGGAGGGCGCCCCGGCCCGGATCAAGGACAAGCCGGTGAGCGAGAAAAGCCCGGCGGAATGGGCGTTCGAGCGGCTGGCGCTCTATATCAAGAACTTCGAGAAGACACTGGACCAGGAGCACGAGATCGCCATGGGGTTCGTCGGCGGCGATGCCGGCGTGCTCAAGATCGAGGGGATGGGGTATTTCGACCCCGACATCATCACCTTTTACGGCAGCGACAAGAAGGGCGGGAAAACCCAGCTGGTGCAGCATGTCAGCCAGCTGAGCGTGATCCTGCGCGCGGTGCCCAAACCCAAGGCCCAGGCCGAGCCGGAGCGCATCGGATTTCAGCTCGTGGCCGATCTGGAGAAAGGCTGAGACGGGCGGGAATTATTGGCGCCCGTGCCTTGCCGACGCAAATCGCGATTGAGAGTTGCGGAGAAACGCTTTAACCATCCGGAAAAAAACCGGCATGCAGAGGACGGAAATTCATATGGCTGAGCATCACAAACACGGTGAAATGGATATCACGGAGCATGAGAGAACCTTCGATGCTTTCGTGAAATGGTCGACCCGTGCTGCTATCCTTGCGGTTTGCGTGTTGATCTTCATGGCGCTGGTCAACGGCTGAGCCGGCCATCGGCCTGTCCGGGCCATGCGGCGGAGTGACGTGATGCGCGTCTTGATCCCCGGCCTTTGCGCCGCCCTTGCCCTTGCGGGCTGCGCGGCGCCGCCGGGCGTGTGGGCCACCGACGAGGACGTGGCGCGCGCCGCCTACCGGCACGACGGCCCGCCGCGCCTGACGCTGTTCACCATGATGAACAACGCCACCGGCGCGGGCGCGCATACATCGCTGATGATCAACGGCGCCCAGAGGGTGATCTGGGATCCTGCCGGATCGTTCGGGCACAAGACGATCCCCGAGCGGAACGACCTGGTCTATGGCGTGACGCCCGCCGTTGCCGACATTTATACACGGTTTCACGCGCGCAAGACCTATCATGTGAAGATTCAGGAGCTTGACGTCAGTCCCGAAGTGGCAGAGCGCGCGATGCGGCTGGCGGCGGACCACGGCCCCGTCCCACAGGCGCAATGCGCGCGCAGCACGTCCAGCATTCTGGCGCAGCTTTTCCCGGGCCGGATCGGGCGGACCTGGCGTCCCAGGTCCCTGGCTGCGGAATTCGGCGCCTTGCCGGGCGTGCGGGAGCAAGAGCTTTACGAGTATGACGGGGACGAGAATTCAGGGGTTCTGGCGCAATGGGACCCGTCCCGGATCTGACCGCGCGACGGTGCACTTGCGGCCGTCCGACATTGCGGCGGACACGATTGCCTCACACACTGTTTCCAGCGTTTCATGCGATCAGCATTGGACAAAGCGTACTTGAAACATTTAATCTTACCCTTTAGGGGCTGCATTATGCTGAAAACCCGAGCAAAATATCATTTGGGGCAGATCGTCCGCCACAAGAAACACCCGTTCCGCGGTGTTGTCTTTGACGTGGATCCCGAGTTTCAGAACACCGAGGAATGGTATGCGTCCATTCCCGAGGACAGTCGTCCTGTCAAGGATCAGCCGTTTTATCACCTGCTGGCCGAGAACGATCAAAGCTACTACGTCGCCTATGTCAGCGAACAGAACCTTGTTGCCGACTATTCCGGTGAGCCGGTCGAGCATCCCGATATCGGCGATCTCTTCGGCCCGTTCGAGGACGGTCACTATCCGCTGCATTTCCAGCTGAACTGAACCTGCCACGGGATGTCTTGGCCAAACCGAAAACCAGGACGCGACTGATGCTCATGGCTCTGCTTTCCAATTCCCCGAAGAACTGACGGCGCGTGAACACCACCATGGCATGCCGCCCTTCAGGGGCGGGCGTTTAGCAGGTTTTCTCGCATCCTGGCGCAAGTGCGAGACATTTCGCTCCGGCGCGCATCTGCTGCGGGCGGCATTTTGCCGCCCGGCTTGAAAATGCGGGCGCGGGGCGCTAGGTCGGGGCGGTCAGTGGCTAACATTCCAGAAAGAAAGAGGAAATCCATGAGAAACGGCACGAAGTTACCCGATGTCACCTTCCGCACGCGCCGGCGCGACGAGTTGATCGGCGGCGAGAACCCCTATCGCTGGCAGAACCGCACGACGGAGGAGTTGTTCGGAGGCAAGCGCGTGGTTCTGATCGGCCTGCCGGGCGCCTTCACGCCCACCTGTTCGACCCGCCAATTGCCGGCCTATGACGAGATGGCCGAAGAGTTCACGGCCGAGGGGATCGACGACATCTACTGCGTTTCCGTCAACGACGCTTTCGTGATGAATCGCTGGGCGGCGCATCTGGGGCTGAAGTCGATCAAGATGATTCCCGATGGATCGGGCGATCTGACCCGGCAGATGGGCATGCTGGTGCGCAAGGACAACCTGGGCTTCGGCATGCGGTCCTGGCGCTATGCGGCCGTCGTGAACAACGGCGTCGTGGAGGGCTGGTTCGCCGAAGCGGGGCAGGGCGACAATGTCGAGGGCGACCCCTACGAGGCGTCGACGCCCGAGGCCGTGCTTGACTGGCTGCGCAGCGAGAACGCCGAAAAAGCCGCCTGATCGCCAAACGCAAGAGGCGCCAAGAAACAGCCCTGCACGCGGCGGCGTGCAGGGCCTTTTTCGTTCCGGAGTGCTCCGTTCAGACGCGCACGCCGAAACCCGCTCAGTCCAGTCCGTTTTCGCTCAGGATTTCCTCGTAGGCCTGCTTGGCCTTCTTGGGCATCTTGGTGTCAAGGAATCCTTCGGGCACGGACGCGTCGCCGGTTTGCACGACCATCACCATGCCCATGCCGAAGTGCGGCTTGCACTTGACGCCCATCACGCCTTCGGTGGTCAGTTCGACTTCGACTTCCTGGTTCATCTTGCCTTCAAAGCTCTCCTGACCCTCGGGCACCATACCCTCTGTGCTTTCGGCGTTGTGGCCCTTGTCGACGGGCACGAATTTCACGGTATCGCCCACCTCGGCCGAGACGAAGCGCGGCTCGAATACCATGGCGCCAGCCTCGCCGCGGTTGAGCATCTTGACCTCATGGGTTTCGGCAGCGACGAGTGCAGGCGTGACAGCGATCAGCGAAGCGGCGATAAGAGTCTTGAAAGTCATCTTCAATCCTTTTTCAGTCTTGGAAGCCGTCACATGCGATTGCGGCGGCATCGTCCTTACGACGACTGCTGTGGCATTTAGTGCGCGTCGGAAGAAGTTTCCATGAGACAGACCGTCACAAGGGCGGGCGTCACCGACTCGCGCGCCGCGCCAGCCTACGCGTCGGCGGCGTTGCTCTGCAGCACTTCGAGCGGGACGATCTCGAGCGCGCGGACATGCGTCGCGGCCAGCCGCACGCGCGGCGCGCAGCCCTCGTCATGGGCCTGCGCGAAGCGCGCGGCGCACAGGCACCATTGATCCCCCGGCTTGAGCCCGGCAAAGCCGAATTCGGGGCGCGGGGTGCTGAGATCGTTGCCGACATATTTGGAGTAGGCGAGAAATTCGGCCGTCATCTCGGCGCAGACGGTATGGCTGCCGCGATCCTCGGCGCAGGTGTTGCAATGCCCGTCGCGGAAGAAGCCGGTGACGGGCGCGCCCTGGGAACAGGGCGCCAGCGGTTCGCCCAGGACGTTGACGGGATCGTCTTTCTGCATGCCTCGCGTCCTTTCCTTGCCGCCCTCCAGCGTAACACGCGGCGCACGACGGGCAAGGGTGCTTCAGCGGAACTTGTCGGCCAGCTTTTGCAGCGCGGTGCGGGTATCGTGCGCCGCTTCGGCTTTGGGCGCGGGGTCGGGTTCGGCCGCGGCAGGCCGAGCGCCCGCCCGCGCGCCGCTTGAGGAGCGCGCCGGCGCCGTGCGCTGCGCGACGGCGTTCTGGAACCGGCCGCCATCGCCCTCGGCAAGGTAGGGCGCGCCGTCGCTGACGCCGCGCAGCACATCGTCCAGCCATTCCTGATCGGCCTTGGCAAAATCGGAGAGGACATACCCCGGCACCGCCTCCTTGCGGCCGGGATGGCCGACGCCGAGGCGCACGCGGCTGTAATGCGGGCCGATATGCTGATGGATGGAGCGCAGGCCGTTATGCCCGGCACGGCCGCCCCCGTCCTTGACGCGGACCTTGCCGGGCGCGAGGTCGATCTCGTCATGGAAAACGGTGATGTCGGTGCTCTCCAGCTTGTAGAAGCGCATCGCCTCGCCCACCGACTGGCCGCTGAGGTTCATGAACGTGCCGGGCTTGAGCAGCAGCACCTTGGCGCTGCCCAGGCGCCCCTCGGCGACCTGCCCCTGAAAGCGGGCCTTCCAAGGGCCAAAGCCGTGATCCGCCGCGATCCGGTCCACCGCCATGAAGCCGATATTGTGCCGGTTGCCGGCATATTTCGCGCCGGGATTGCCCAGCCCTGCAAAGATCAGCATCGGAACGCTTCCTCGTTGGGGTTGAAAAGAAGGTTTAACTGGATTGCCAACGGAGTTGAAGGGTCACGCCTGCATGCCTGCGCATGTGCGGGACCGGCCGCAAACGAAAAACGCGGCCCCGAGGGCCGCGTTTGCCGAAAATCGCCAGATGCGGAGATCACTCGCCGTCGGTCGGCGGGACGTCCTCTTCCTGCTCGATGGTCGGAACCTCGTCCGCGTCCACCTCGTCCTCGTCGGCGGAATCGGACTTCAGGGCCGACGGCGCCGAAACGCTGCAGATCATGAAGTCGCGGCCCTTGATCACCAGCTCGGCGCCCTCGGGCAGCTCGATATCGGAAATCGTGATCGTGTCACCGATATTCTTCAGCTTGCTCAGGTCGACCGTCAGCGTCTCGGGAATGTCGCCCGCGGTCACGATCAGCTCGACCTCGCCGCGGATCGTCGTCAGGACGCCGCCCTTGCGGATGGCCGGGCATTCTTCCTCGTTCTGAAAGTCGATCGGGATGAACAGGTTGATCTTGGTGGTGCGGCGCAGGCGCATCAGGTCCAGATGCGTCGGCAGGTCCTTGACCACGTCGCGCTGCACGTCGCGGCAGATCACGCGCACGTCGTCACGGCCGTCGATCTTCAGGTTGAAGAGCGTCGACTTGAAGCGGCCCTGCTTGAGCCGCTTGATCAGTGCGGGAAAAGGAATGTTGATGGGCAGCGGGTCCGTGTCGCCACCAAAAACGATACCCGGAACCATGCCAGCGCGGCGTGCGGCACGAGCGGCGCCCTTGCCTGTCCCCGTGCGTTCCTGGGCGTGAAGATCAGGAATTTCTCCAGCCATGTTGAATTCTCCATGCGTAAGGGCGGGGCTCCTCCAAGGCTGTAGCCCCGCGTGAAGCCGCCCGCATAGAGGATTTCAGCGTAAAGGGGAAGGGCAAAATCGCGCCGGCATCCGGGCGCGCCGTGCCGATCGGCATATCCCGATCCTGGCAGCTATGCGCCTGTTCGGGACGCCAGGTCACCCGCCCGCCGCCGCGGGGCGGCCGGGTCATTCCCAGCCGTCCGAAAATCCTTTCGGGATCATCAGGATGTCGCGGTCGACCTGGCGGATGTCGCGATGGCCGCAAAGCGCCATCGACACGTCCAGCTCCTTGTGGATCACCTCCAGCGCGCGGGTCACGCCCGCCTCGCCCATGGCGCCCAGCCCGTAGATGTAGGCGCGGCCGATATAGGTGCCCGTCGCGCCCATCGCCAGCGCCTTCAGCACGTCCTGCCCCGAGCGGATGCCGCTGTCGAGATGCACCTCGATCTTGCCGCCGACCGCATCCATGATCGCCGGCAGCGCCCGGATCGAACTGAGCGCGCCGTCCAGCTGCCGGCCGCCATGGTTGCTGACGACAATCGCATCCGCGCCCACGTCCAGCGCATGAACCGCGTCGCGCGGATCGATGATGCCCTTGATGATGAGCGGCCCGTCCCACATGGCGCGGAATTGCCGGATGCGGTCCCAGTCCAGCGAGACATCGAACGACTCGTTCGTCCATGTGGCCAGATCGCTGGGGTCTTTGACCCCCTTCGCATGGCCGACGATATTGCCGAAATTGCGCCGCTTCGTGCCCAGCATCCCCATGCCCCAGCGCGCCTTGGTCGCCATGTTGAATGTGCTGCGCGCGGTCAGTTTCGGCGGTGCGGACAGCCCGTTCCGGATGTCCTTGTGCCGCTGGCCCAGCATTTGCAGATCGACGGTAATTACCGCGGCCGAGCATTTCGCGGCCTTCGCCCGGTCGAAAAGGCGCTGCATGAAATCGTCGTCCTTCAGCGTGTAGACCTGAAGCCAGAAGGGTTTATCGGTATTCTCGGCCACATCCTCGATCGAGCAGATGGACATGGTGGAAAGCGTGTAGGGGACGCCGAATTTCGCGGCGGCGCGGGCGGCCTTGATCTCGCCATCCGCGGTCTGCATGCCGGTCAGGCCGACAGGGGCGAGCGCGACGGGCATCGCCACATCCTGCCCGATCATCCGGCTCGCGGTCGTGCGGCCCGCCATGTCGATGGCGACGCGCTGGCGCAGCAGGATGTCCCTGAAATCGCTCGTATTCGCGCGAAAGGTCTGTTCCGTCCAGCTTCCCGATTCGGTGTAGTCGTAGAACATGCGCGGCACGCGGCGGCGGTAGAAGCGCTTGAGATCGGCGATTTCGGTAATGACGGGCATGGGCGGCCTCCGGGCATGTCGATGCTGCGATGCTAGCCGCTGGGCCGCCCGGCCTGCAATGGGCGGCGCGTCATTGCGCAGGCCGGATCAACCCCGCGATCAGTGCCTTGGCGCTGTCGCTGGTCCAATGCGCGTCGCCCTGCATCCGCGCCACCTCGCGCCCCTCGGGATCGAGGATGACGGTGATCGGCAGGCCCAGCACGCCCATGTCGCGCGCGACTTTCTGCTTGGGGTCGCGGTGCGCGGGAAGGTTGTCGACACCAATCTCGTCGAAGAACCCTTCGATTGCGGGCACCGGGTTGCGCCCGGTCGCCAGCGTGACGACCTCGAAATCGTCTCCGCCGAAGTCGGTCTGCAACTCCGACAGCATCGGCATTTCCTTGCGGCAGGGCGCGCACCATGTCGCCCAGAAGTTCAGGAGCACGTATTTGCCCTTGTAATCGGCCAGCGTTGCATCGCCGCCATCCGCAGCGGTGAAGTTTGCGCTGGACGCCGGTTTCGGCTCGGCATGAAAGCCCAGCTTTTTCATGTCGCCGTCCAACCCGGCGGCCAGTTCCGCGTAGTCCCGGCCGGGCGCGCCCGATTGCGACACCGTCGGGCCGCCGAAGACGAAGGCAAGGGCCACCGCGATTGCACCAAGGCCGAGGCCGATATAAAGCAGGGCGGAACGTGACAGGCGCATATTTCCTCCAGAGGGGCACGGCATGGCAGACAAGACTTCGAACCGGATGTGGGGCGGCCGCTTCGCCGCCGGGCCCGATGCGATCATGGAGGCGATCAACGCCTCGATCGGGTTCGACAAGCGCATGGCGGCGCAGGACATCGCCGGATCGAAGGCCCATGCCGCCATGCTCGCGGCGACGGGCATCATCACAGATAGCGATGCCGAGGCGATGAAGAAAGGGCTGGACGACGTGCTGGCCGAAATCGAGGGCGGAACCTTTGAATTCTCGGCCGCGCTGGAAGACATCCACATGAACGTGGAGGCGCGGCTGAAAGAGGTGATCGGAGAGCCGGCGGGCCGTCTGCACACGGGCCGCTCGCGCAACGACCAGGTCGCCACGGACTTCAGGCTGTGGGTGCGCGACCAGCTGGACGCCGCCGAGGGGGCGCTTCTGGCGCTGATGCGCGCGCTTGTGTCGCAGGCCGAGGCGGGGGCGGACTGGGTGATGCCCGGCTTCACCCATCTGCAGGTCGCGCAGCCGGTAACATGGGGGCATCACATGATGGCCTATGTCGAGATGTTCGCGCGCGATCTGTCCCGCGTCCGCGACGCCCGCGCCCGGATGAACGAATGCCCCCTGGGCGCCGCCGCGCTGGCCGGGACAAGCTTTCCCATCGACCGGGAAATGACGGCGCAAAGCCTCGGCTTCGACCGGCCCGCTGCCAATTCGCTCGATGCCGTCAGCGACCGGGATTTCGCGCTGGAATTCCTCGGCGCCGCCAGCATCTGCGCGATGCACCTCAGCCGCATGGCCGAAGAGCTGGTGATATGGTCGTCCGCGCAGTTCCGTTTCGTGTCGCTGAGCGATCGGTTTTCCACCGGCAGCAGCATCATGCCGCAAAAGAAGAACCCCGACGCGGCCGAGTTGATCCGCGCCAAGATCGGCCGCATCTTCGGTGCGAACGTGGCGCTGACGCTGGTGATGAAGGGGCTGCCGCTGGCCTATTCCAAGGATATGCAGGAGGACAAGGAGCAGGTCTTTGACGCCGCCGACAACCTCATGCTGGCCCTCGCCGCGATGGAGGGCATGGTGCGCGACATGAGCGCCAACCGCGAGGTGCTGGAGGCCGCCGCCGCCACCGGGTTTTCAACCGCGACGGACCTCGCCGACTGGCTGGTGCGGGTGCTGGGCATGCCCTTCCGCGAGGCGCATCACGTCACCGGCGCGCTGGTCGCCCTTGCGGAAAGGAAGGGCTGCGATCTGCCCGATCTGACGCTGGAGGACATGCAGGGCGTGCATGATGCCATCACGGAGGATGTGTTCGGCGTGCTGGGCGTGCAAAATTCGGTCGCCAGCCGCGTGAGTTACGGAGGCACCGCGCCGGACCAGGTGCGCGCGCAGGTGAAACGCTGGCAGGAGGTGCTGGGATGAAATACGTCGTCGCTTTCACGGCGCTTGCCGCGCTTGCCGCCTGCGGCGTCGACGGCGCGCCGATACGGCCCGAGAAGGACGGCGCGCAGCCGCCCCGCACCGCGCCGAGCGCGCCCGTTCCGGGCAAATGGATCGGCGGCACCGCGTCCGTGCACACGGGCATGGTCCTGTGAGATACGTCTATCTTGCCTTCGCCGTCTGGGGCGTCATTCATCCGATGACCTATTTCCTGCGCTGGTTCGCGCAGAACGGGTTCGACCCGGTCGGGATGGTGACGGCCTGGCACGCAAATGCCGCGACGAGCGGGCTGGTCTGGGATCTGACCATCGCCGCCATCGCGCTGACGGTCTGGGTGCTGGCCGAGGTGCTGCGCAGCCGGGACTGGCTGCGCCTGATCGCCATTCCCGCGACGTATCTCATCGGGGTCAGCTGCGCTCTGCCGCTCTATCTTTATCTGCGTATGCGCAAGGCGTAAGGGCGGGTTTCGAGTATTTTTGCCAAGATGAAGCACTTGGTCTGACAAGGGACGTTCGGGCGTGGATCACTTTCTCTACCAAAGCGGCGCGCTGCACGCCGAGGACGTGCCGGTGGCCGAGATCGCGGCGGCCGTCGGCACGCCCTTCTACGTCTATTCCACAGCCACGCTGGAGCGGCATTTCCGCCTCTTCGACGAGGCGCTGGAGGGCATGGACCACCTCGTCTGCTACGCCATGAAGGCCGCCAGCAACATCGCAATTCTCAAGACGCTGGCGCGGCTGGGCGCCGGGATGGATGTGGTGTCGGCGGGCGAATATCTCCGCGCCAGGGCGGCGGGGGTGCCGGGCGACAGGATCGTGTTTTCCGGCGTCGGCAAGACGCGCGAGGAGATGCGCCTCGCGCTGGAGGGCGGCATCCGCCAGTTCAACGTCGAGAGCGAGCCCGAGATGGAGGCGCTGAGCGTCGTGGCGGTGGAGCTGGGTCTTCGCGCGCCGATCGCCGTGCGGGTGAACCCGGATGTCGATGCCAGGACCCACGCCAAGATCGCCACCGGCAAGAGTGAGAACAAGTTCGGCATCCCGATTTCCCGCGCGCGTGCCGTCTATGCCCATGCCGCGCGCCTGCCGGGGCTGGAGGTGATCGGCATCGACGTGCATATCGGCAGCCAGCTGACCGATCTGGAGCCGTTCCGGCAGGCGTATCGGAAGGCGGCCGAACTGACCGAAACCCTGCGCGCCGACGGGCACGATATCCGGCGGCTGGATCTGGGCGGCGGCCTTGGCATCCCCTACACGCGCGGCAACGAGGCGCCGCCGCTGCCCAGCCAATACGGTGAAATGATCAGTGAAACGGTCGGCCATCTGGGCTGCGAGATCGAGATCGAGCCGGGGCGGCTGATTGCCGGCAACGCGGGTCTGCTGGTCAGCGAGGTCATCTACGTCAAATCCGGCGAGGGTCGCGATTTCCTGATCCTTGACGCGGCGATGAACGATCTCATCCGTCCGGCCATGTATGACGCCTGGCACGATATCGTCCCGGTCATCCAGCCCGCACCAGGGGCCGAGCAGCGCCCATACGACATTGTCGGCCCGGTCTGCGAAAGTGGCGACACCTTCGCCCGCCAGCGCATGATGCCGGAACTGAAGGCCGGCGATCTGGTCGCCTTCCGCAGCGCGGGGGCCTATGGCGCGGTGATGGCCAGCGAATACAACTCGCGTCCGCTGATCCCCGAGGTGCTGGTCAATGGGCAAGACTTTGCCGTGATCCGCGCACGTCCGAGCTTTGACGAAATGATTAATCGCGATACCATCCCGGAATGGCTCTAGCATATTGCAGGGTCGGCTTCCGGAGAGGCGAATGGCCCGGCGTTCCGATCTGACAGGACCACCAGGGGCGCGGCTGCGGCTGCCGCTGTCGCTGAGCTGGGCCGGCCTTCTGGCCGAGCGGCTGGTGCGCGCCTTCTGGCCGCTCTGGACACTGCTGGCGGCGCTGGCGGCGGCGGCGATGCTGGGGCTGCAGGATCATCTGATGTTCGAGGTGGCGACGGGCGCTGGCATCGCGGCGATCCTCGGCGCGGTCACGCTGCTGGTCGTGGGGCTGGCGCGGTTCCGCTGGCCCCGCCGGGCCGAGGCGCTGGCGCGGCTCGATGCGGCGCTGCCGGGGCGTCCCTTGCAGGCGCTGGGCGACACGCAGGCCATCGGACGCGGCGATCCCGCCTCCGAGGCGCTGTGGCAGGCGCACCGCGCCCGGATGGAAGAGGCCGCCCGCGCCGCCCGCGCGCCGCGCCCCGATCTGCGCATCGCGCGGCTGGATCCCTTCGGGCTGCGCTACATCGCGCTTCTGGGGCTGGTCGTGGCGCTGCTTTACGGGTCGGTCTGGCGGGTCAGCACCGCCGTGCAGCTGGCGCAGGGCGCGGGCGGCGCGCCGGTCAGCGGCCCCACCTGGGAAGGCTGGATCGAGCCGCCCGTCCATACCGGCCTGCCCAGCCTCTACCTCGCCGACCAGCAGGGCGACCGGCTGGAGGTGCCTGTCGGCAGCCGCGTCACGTTGCGGTTCTACGGCGAGGTCGGTGCGCTGGCGCTGGCCGAGACGGTGTCGGGCCGGACCGAGGATATCGGCGCGGCGACAGACCCCGAGCAGAGCTTCGAGATCGCGCAGGACGGCACGCTGGCCATCAAGGGGCCGGGCGGGCGTGAATGGCAGATCCGCGCCGTTCCCGACGCGCCGCCCGCTGCCGCGCTGCTGGCCGACGGCGCAAAGACCACGTTCGACGGGCAGATGAGCCAGCCCTTCACCGCGCAGGACGATTACGGCGTGACCGGGGGCACCGCCACCTTCCGGCTGGCGCTGGAGGAGGTGGACCGCCGCTATGGCCTCGCGCCCCGGCCGGAGCCGCGCGAGCCGATCGTGCTGGACCTGCCCCTGCCGATCACCGGCGACCGCGCGGAGTTTACCGAAACGCTGGTCGGGAACCTGTCGCAGCACCCTTGGGCGCATCTGCCGGTGACGCTGACGCTGACGGTGCGGGATGCGGCGGGGCAGATCGGGACCAGCGCCCCTCTGGCGCTGGACCTGCCCGCGCGCCGCTTTTTCGATCCGGTCGCCGCCGCCGTGATCGAGCAGCGGCGCGATCTGCTGTGGACCGCCGCCAATGCGCCGCGCGTCGCGCAGGTGCTGCGCGCGATCACCTATCAGCCGGGCGACACGCTGTTTCGCGACATGGCGGATTATCTCAAGCTGCGCACGATCCTGCGGCGGCTGGAGGCGGCGACCGAGGGCGGCACGGTCCCGCCCGAGACGCGGGACGAGCTGGCGCAGGCGCTGTGGGATCTGGCGGTGACGCTGGAGGATGGCGATATCGCCGACGCGCTGGAGCGGATGCGCGAGGCGCAGGAGCGGCTGAGCGAGGCGATGCGCAACGGCGCCAGCGAGGACGAGGTCGCGCGCCTGATGCAGGAGCTGCGCGAGGCCACGGATGATTACCTGCGCCAGAAAATGCAGCAGGCCGAGCGTGAGGGCGGCGCCGACCAGCCCGACGGGGGCGAGCGGGAGGGCGCCAGGCTCAGCCAGCAGGACCTGCAGGACATGATGGACCGGATCGAGGATCTGATGCGCCAGGGCCGTATGGCCGAGGCCGAGGAGGCGCTGCGCCAGTTCCAGCAGATGATGGAAAACCTGCGCGTCGCCGAGGGCGAGGGCGGCGAGGGCGAAGGCAGCCCCGGCCAGCAGGCGATGGAAGGTCTGGCCGACACCCTGCGCCAGCAGCAGGGCCTGTCGGACCAGGCGTTCCGCGATTTCCAGCAGCAGTTCAATCCGGGCGCGGGTTCGGGCGAAAATCCCGGCAGCGAGGGCGAGAATGGCGGGCAGGGTCAGGGCCAGGATCTGCGTCAGGACGGCGAGGGGCAAGGTCACGCCGGGCAGGGCGGCAGCGGCGATGCCGAGGGCGTGCAATCCGGCGAGGGTAGCCAGCCGGGGACGCTGGCCGAGCGCCAGCAGGCGCTGCGCGAGGAACTGGGCCGACAGCGCGGCAACCTGCCCGGCAGCGGGGAGGCGGCGGAGGACGCGCGCGGCGCGCTGGACCGCGCGGGCGAGGCGATGGAGGACGCGGCGCGGTCGCTGCGCGACGGCGACATGGCCGAGGCGATCGACCGGCAGGCCGAGGCGATGGATGCGCTGCGCGACGGGATGCGCGATCTGGGCGAGGCGATGGCCGAGCAGGGCGACGCCCGGCAGGGCGGGCAGGGGCAGGCGCGCAGCGACATCGAGGGACAGCAATCAGATCCGCTGGGCCGCCGGACCGGAGAGGGCAGCCGCGCCGGAACCGAAGGCGATCTGCTGCAGGACGAGGATGTCTATCGCCGCGCGCGCGAGCTTCTGGACGAGCTGCGCCGCCGGTCCGGCGAAAGCGCGCGCCCCGAGGTCGAGCGCGATTACCTGCGCCGCCTACTGGACCGGTTCTAGGGTCGTCCGCGCCGCGGCCCGCAGCGCCGCCACCGCCTCGAACAGCGCCGCGCCGATGATCAGCATCCCCCCGCTGAGGTGCCCGAGGCCGAACGGCTCGTCCAGCAACAGCGCGCCCGACACCACTCCCGAGACGATTTCCAGCGTGAACAGAAAGCTCAGAAGGGCGGGGGGCAGGCGCTGCGCGCTCCACAAGGTGATGCCCACAACCGGCAGCAGATACACCGCCCCCAGCGCCAGCGACGCGGCCAGGGCGGGCGCGCTGGTCGACGCGCCGGGCAGGGATTCGCCCGTCGCCCAAGCGAAGGCCAGCGACAGCAGCATTCCCCAAAGCACAGTCGCCAGCGTCAGCGCCGAGGCGGTCGACCGCGGCCCGGTAAAGACCAGCGTTGCGCCCACCGCCCAGGACACACCTGAAAGCAGCGCCAGCGCGTCGCCCGCGTTGATCGACGCCAGCGACACGTCGCCGCCCATCACCAGGTAGGCGCCGCTCAGCGACAGGCCCAGCGTCAGCGTCGAGGTCATGCGCCAGCGCAGGCGCAGGAATGCCCACTCGATAAGCTTGCTCCACGCTGGGGCGAGATAGAAGAGCAGGATCACCCGCACCACGTCCGACAGCGTCAGCGCGACCGAGTAGGACGCGAAGGCCATTCCGATCAGCGCCGCGCCCAGCACCGTGCGCGCGCTGATGCGCGGATGCACGCGCGCCGCGATCATGTAGGCGCCAAGGACCAGCGCCGCGCCCGCGTTGAAGACGATGCCGGCCTGCGCACCGCTCAGCCCCATGCTTTCGATCCAGCGGATCGGGATCCACCACAGTCCCCACAGGATTGCGGAAACGAAGGTCAGCAGGACCGGCGCGAGCGGACCCGACACGGCCAGGGAGGCGCGGCGCGGGGTCACGGCGCGCGCATCAGCCGGCGGGGATATCGCCGCTCGAAGCGGTCGACGCCATCCCGTCCAGCCACAGCATCAGCGCCGCGATCTGACCGTCGAGCCAGTGGCGCAGATCGTCGACCCAGGCGACGTAGTCGGCCAGTGCGTCGCCCAGGGGGGGCACCGCGTCGGCCAGTTGCGGCGCGAACATGTAGGCCAAGAGCGCCAGGACCGCGACCAGCACGGCCACAAGGAAGCCCGACCGGAACCCGCCGCGGCGGGACGCTTCGGCACGCGGATCCTCGCCGGCATCGGCGCCCTGCGCCCCGGCGGGCGCGAGGGACGAGTTTATCTCCTCGATATCGGGAAAGAGGCTGCGCCGCGCGGCGGCGTCGGTGCCGTTGGGCTGCGGCTCGGCCACTTCGCCGCGGAGGCGGTCGGCGCGTGCGCGGGCGTCGCGGGCGCGGCGATCCTGCGCGCGCCCCTCGCCGAGGCCGAGGTCCGGCTGCGTCTCGAGCCCGCCCGGATCGGCCGCGCGGGCGCGCTTCTCGCGCTCGGCCTCCTCGCGCAGGACGCTGATGACGGCGGGATCGATCTGGCGTCGCTCCGGCTGCTCCGGGGCCGCAGGCGGCGCGGCCGGCTGCGGTGCCGGCGTTTCGGGGGCGGGAGGACCCTCCGGCTGCGGCTCTTGCGTCTGCGGCTCTTGCGGCGTTGGGCCTTCGGTCTGCGGCTTTTCACTCTGCGGCGCGTCGGTCTGCCGCGCTTCGGACGGCGGCCCGCCGGGCGCGTCCGTTTCCGGTTGCGCCTTGCCGCGGTCATCGGCATCGGCGCTGCCGCGAGCCTTCGGCGCAGGGTGGTCGCGGTGCGTCTGGAACCACGTATCGCCGCAGTTCGAGCACTGGACATCCCGCCCCGTTTCCGGGATCACGGCATCCGGAACCTCGTATTGCGCCCCGCAGCTCGGGCAAGTCAGCCTCATAGTCGCACCTGTCACTGTCCCTGTTTGCCGGGGCTTCCCGCTCGCGGCGTTTCGGCCAAGGTTTAAAGGATTGGCGGAAAAGAGCAAAGGATTTGCGCCCTGCGATTGCAACGCGCCCGTGCGTGAGGCATTTAGGGGCCAAACGGGGGCATGAGGGGCGGCCGGTGATCGAGCTGGAAAATGTGGCCTATTCCTACGGGGGCGGGGAGCTGCTGAGCGATATCACGCTGCGGCTGTCGCCGGGCTCGTTCCACTTTCTGACGGGGCCGTCGGGCGCGGGCAAGACGACCCTGCTCAAGCTGTTTTACGGCGCGCTGGTGCCGACGGCGGGGCATGTGCGGCTGCTGGGCGCCGACGTGCGCGAGATGACGCGCGACGACATTGCCGTGGCGCGGCGACGCATCGGCGTGGTGCATCAGGATTGCCAGTTTCTCGACCATCTGACAGTGTCCGGCAACATCGCGTTGCCGCTGATGGTGTCGGACCGCGATATGCTGGCCGAGGATGCGAACCTGCGCGAGCTGATGGGCTGGGTCGGGCTGACCCAGCGCGCAAATGCCCTGCCGCCCGAGCTGTCGGGCGGCGAGCGCCAGCGCGCCGCACTGGCGCGGGCGCTGATCTCGTCGCCCGATGTGATCCTTGCGGACGAGCCGACGGGCAATGTCGACTGGGAGATGTCCCAGCGCCTCATGCGCCTTCTGATCGAGCTGAACCGCATGGGCAAGACGGTGATGATCGCGACCCATGACCTCGCGCTGATCCGTGCGGCAAAGGCCCATGTGCAGGCGCGCGTGCTGCGGATCTCGAACCGGCGGCTGCAACTGGCGGGGGCCGATCTGTGAAACTGGACATCGACCGTTTGCGCAGCCTTGTGGCCGGGGATGAGGGCGCGGACCGGGTCGTGCCTCCGACGGGCCATACCGCGTGGCTGACCATTTTCGCAGCGGGCGCCATGGCGTTTCTGGCGGTCTTCGCGCTGGCGCTGTCGCTGGCCACCTCGCGGCTGGCCGACCGCTGGGGCGACGCACTGGCGCGCAGCTCGACCTTGCGCATCTCTGCGCCCGAAGGGCAGATGATCGCGCAGACGGACGCCGCGCTGAAGGTGCTGAACACGACGCCCGGCATTGCCAGCGCCCGCGCGCTGGACACCGATGAGCAGCGTGCGCTGCTGGAGCCGTGGTTCGGCCCCGATTTGCCGGTGGAAAGCCTGCCCATCCCCCAGCTGATCGAGATCATCGAGGAGGGGGGCGGCTACGATTCCGCGGGCCTGCGCCTGCGCCTTGCCGCCGAGGTGCCCGGCGCGGTGCTGGACGATCACACCCGTTGGCGCGCGCCGCTGGTCAAGGCGGCGTCGCGCCTGCGCCTGCTGGGCTGGATGTCGCTCCTGCTGATCGCGGGCACTGTGGCGGCGATGATCACGCTCGCCGCCAATGCGGCGCTGGCGGCCAATGCGAAGGTGATCGGAGTGCTGCGGCTGGTCGGCGCGCGCGACGGATACATCGCGCAGGCCTTCGTGCGGCGGTTCACCTTGCGCGCGCTGGGCGGCGCCGCGGCGGGCACGGCGCTGGGCTGCATCGCGGTCCTGCTGCTGCCGCGTGCCGAGGTGGCGGGCAACTTCCTGACCGGGCTCGGCTTCAAGGGGTGGCATTGGCTGCTGCCGCTGTCCATCCCGCTGCTGTCGGGCGGCGTCGCCTTTCTAGCCACCCGCGCCGCCGCGCAGCGCACGCTGAGGGACATGCCGTGAAGGCGGCGCTGCAATGGCTGCGCTCGCTGCTGTTCGTCGTGCAGATGTATCTGGCGATGGCGGTGCTGGGGCTTCTGTTTTTCCCCTGGGCGCTGCTCAGCACCAGGGGCGCGCGCACCGCCTGCAAGGCGTTCTGCGCCTGGGCGCGCTGGAGCGCGCGCTGGATCGTCGGCCTGCGCAGCGAGATCCGCGGCACGCCCCCCACCGGCGAGGTGATCATCGCGGCCAAGCACCAGTCGTTCTTCGACATCATCCTCATCTTCGGCGCCGTTCCCGCCGCCAGGTTCATCATGAAGCGAGAATTGCTGTGGACGCCCATCCTGGGCCAGTATGCCGTGCGCATCGGCTGCATTCCGGTGGACCGCGGCAAGCGCAGCGCGGCGATCAAGAAGATGGTCGCCGATGTCGGGCGCGGCGCGCTGATGCCCGGTCAGCTTATCATCTATCCGCAGGGCACCCGCGTCGCGCCGGGTGTCTCCGCGCCGTTCAAGATCGGATCGGGCGCGCTGTACACCGAACTGGGGCAGGACTGCGTGCCGGCGGCAACGAATGTCGGCGTCTTCTGGCCGCGCCACGGCATCATGCGCAAGCCGGGCCTGGCCGTAGTCGAATTCCTGCCCCCGATCGAGGCCGGGCTGGGCCGTGCCGAGTTCATGGCGCGGCTGGAACGCGATATCGAGGGCGCATCGAACGCCCTGATGCGGGAAGCGGGGTTTCAGCTGGAAGACCTCCGCTGAAGACAAGCGGAGCCGCATCGATCCGCCCGAGGCGACAGGTCAGGTGCATCGGCCCAAGCGGCCGGTCCGCCGGGTTCGCACCCGGCGGAAGCCACGGCCTGCGCCGAGAGCGTGGGCCGGGTCAGGCGTGGATGGCGCCGTCGCCGCAGGCCAGCGCCGCCTCGCGCACCGCTTCGGAATATGTCGGATGGGCGTGGCAGGTCATCGCCAGATCCTCGGCGGCCGCGCCGAATTCCATCGCGACGCAGACCTCGTGGATCAGATCGCCCGCCGCCGGGCCGATGATGTGACAGCCGAGGATCCGGTCGGTGTCCTTGTCCGCCAGGATCTTGACGAAACCATCCGCGGCGAAATTCGCCTTGGCCCGCGCGTTGCCCATGAAGCTGAACTTGCCGACCTTGTACTCGCGGCCCTCGTCCTTGAGCTCGGCCTCGGTCTTGCCCACGGCGGCGACCTCGGGGTGGGTGTAGATGACCGACGGGATCACGCCGTAATCGACATGGCCATGCTTGCCGGCCAGCACCTCGGCGCAGGCCATGCCCTCGTCCTCGGCCTTGTGGGCCAGCATGGGGCCGGCAATGGCGTCGCCGATGGCGTAGATGCCCTGGACGCTGGTCTGCCAGTCGTCGCCGGTCTTGATCTGGCCCCGCTCGGACAGCTTGACGCCCAAGGCTTCCAGCCCCAGCCCGTCGGTGAAGGGCTTGCGGCCAGTGGCCAGAAGGACGGTATCGGCCTCGATCTGTTCTTCCTTCTCGTTCTTGCGCAGGGTGTAGCTGACCGTAGCCTTGCCGTTCTTGACCTCGCAGGACTGTACGGCGGCGCCCATGACGAATTTCAGCCCCTGCTTTTTCAGGATGCGCTGGAAAGTCTTCTGCACCTCCGCGTCCATGCCGGGTGTGGTGGCGTCGAGATATTCGATCACCGTCACCTCGGCGCCGAGGCGCGAATAGATGCTGCCCATTTCCAGCCCGATGACACCTGCGCCGATCACGACCAGTTTCTTGGGGATCTTGCCCAGCTCCAGCGCGCCGGTGGAGGTGACGACCGTCTCTTCGTCCACCTCGACCCCCTTGAGGCCGGACGCTTCCGAGCCGGAGGCGATGATGATGCTCGACGCCTCGTGCGTGTCGTCGCCGACCTTCACCTTTCCCGCCTCGGGAATCGACGCCCAGCCCTTGATCCAGTCGATCTTGTTCTTCTTGAACAGGAACTCGATGCCCTTGGTGTTGGTGTCGATCGTCTCCTGCTTGTATTCCAGCATCTTCTTCCAGTCGACCGAAGGGCTTTTGCCCTTGAGGCCCATCCTGGCGAAATTCTCCTCGGCCTCGTGCAGCATGTGCGACGCGTGCAAGAGCGCCTTGGACGGGATGCAGCCGACATTGAGGCAGGTGCCGCCCAGCGTCTCGCGCCCCTCGACGCAGGCGGTCTTCAGGCCCAGCTGCGCGCAGCGGATCGCGGCGACATAGCCGCCGGGGCCGGAGCCGATAACGATGACATCATAACTGGCCATGGGATTTTCCTTTGCGTCAGGGGCGGTTCGGCGCGAGCAGACAGGGATTTGCCCGGAGCGTCAACCGGAGGGGATGTTTGCAGGGTTCCGGATTCGAGTATTTTCAGAAAGGTGAAAAGTCAAAAGAGCGCGGCCAGAAGCATGAGCGTGGTTGCGCCGAAACCGACGGCCCAGATGACCGAGCGCCACGGCACGAGGCCGAAGTAATAGGCGGGCACATAGGCGATGCGCGCGGCGAGGTAGATCCAGGCGCAGGCCGCTGTCAGCGCGGTGGACTGGCCCGAGATCGCGATGACCGTGCAGGCGATGGTGAACAGGATCAGCCCCTCGAAATGGTTGTTGAGCGCGCGCACGAGGCGGCCTGTCCTGTCGCTGATCTGCTCGGCCATCGGGCCGCCCAGATCGCCAGGGTCGCGCGGCGACATCGTTTTGGCCGGGCCAAGCTCGAGGTTGACGGGAATCGCCATGACGAAGAACTGGACGACCTGAAGGAGCGCGGCGAGGGTGAGGACGGTGAGTTCGGGGGTCATGCTATCCATGGATGTTGGGCGGTGGGCAACTCGCCCACCCTAAAGACTTACTTACGTTAGTAGGCCGAACGTAACCGTCCCCGTTTCGCCATTATTCAATTTAAAAGACAGCGACGCCTTCTGAAGTGCTAGATCAGCCGTCGGAGCATTGACACTCAGCATCGCATTTCCTTTGGCACCATTGCTGCATGATATAGGGAAAATCCTCACAGCGTTGGCTTGGTCTGCCTCGTAAGACCCGGAGCAAGACCATCCATCTAAGCTAGTTATTGTTACCGTATTTACTCTATCGGACCCAAGCGTTGCTTGCGCAGAAAGAGGGATGCCTGAATTAGTCTTACCTTGACCTCCCATTGGTACCGAGCACGCCGCGAGAATGGATAGTCCTAGGATAAAGAAAAGGTTTCTCAACATATTCAGTCTCCAGAATGAGTTATTTCTGATCGCAATGGTTTCACGTGCAATTGGACGCACACCCATCGCTTAACCAAATCACAAATCCATCAGCAACCGTCGCGGATCCTCCAGCGCCTCTTTCACCCGCACGAGGAACGTGACCGCGCCCTTGCCGTCCACGATGCGGTGGTCGTAGCTGAGCGCGAGATACATCATCGGGCGGATGACTACCTCGCCCTTGATCGCCATGGGGCGGTCCTGGATCTTGTGCATGCCGAGGATGCCGGATTGCGGCGGGTTGAGGATGGGGGACGACATGAGCGAGCCATAGACGCCGCCGTTGGAGATGGTGAACGTGCCGCCCTGCATGTCCTCCATCGAGAGTTTGCCGTCGCGCGCCTTGGCGCCCATTTCGGCGATGGCCTTTTCGATTTCGGCAAAGCTCATCGAATCCGCATCGCGGATGACGGGCACGACGAGGCCGGTGGGTGTGCCGGTGGCGATGCCCATGTGCACGAAGTTCTTGTAGACGATGTCGGTGCCGTCGATCTCGGCGTTGACCTCGGGAACCTCCTTCAGCGCGTGGCAGCAGGCCTTGGTGAAGAAGGACATGAAGCCCAGCTTGACGCCGTGCTTGCGCTGGAACTCTTCCTTGTAGTCGCTGCGCAGCGCCATCACCTCGGTCATGTCGACCTCGTTGTAGGTGGTCAGCATGGCTGCGGTGTTCTGGCTGTCCTTCAGGCGCTTGGCGATCGTCTGCCTCAGCCTCGTCATCTTGACGCGCTCCTCGCGGTCCGCGTCGCCGGCGGGGGAGGGCGCGCGCTGAGGCTGGGCCGGGGCGGGGGCCTCGGCCTTGGCGGTGCCGCCTTCGGCGGCTTTGGCGCCGCCTTTGGCGGCCTTGGCCACGTCTTCTTTCATGATGCGGCCATCCTTGCCGGTGCCGGTGACCTGATCGCGGCTGAGGCCCGCTTCGGCCATCGCCTTTTTCGCGGAAGGCGCGTCCTCCACATCCTTCATGTCGGCCTCGCCGGGCTTGGGCTGCTGATACTGCTCGCCACCTGCGGGTGCCGTTTCGGTGGCCTGCGCCATGCCCTCGTCGCTGCCCGAGGACAGCACGGCCAGCTTGCCGCCGGCCTCGACGGTGTTGCCCTCCTTCGCCAGGATTTCGGCCAGCGTCCCGGCGCCAGGCGACGGCACCTCGACCGAGACCTTGTCGGTTTCGAGCTCGCACAGCATTTCGTCCGCTTCGACCCTGTCGCCGGGCTTCTTGAACCAGGTCGAGACGGTCGCCTCGCTGACGCTCTCGCCCAGGGCAGGCACCATCACGTCGATGCTGCCGCCGCCGCTGCCAGTGGATTTGCGGACCTGCTCCTCGCCCGCCTTTTCGGCCGGTTTGGCGGCGCTCCTGTGGGCGTCGCCTTCGGATCCGGCGCCTGCGCCTTCCTTGATCGTGGCCAGAAGCGCATCGACGCCGACGGTTTCGCCCTCGGCGGCGACGATCTCGCCCATGGTGCCGGCGGCGGGGCTGGGAACCTCGACCGTGACCTTGTCGGTCTCGAGCTCGCACAGCATTTCGTCGGCCTCGACGGCGTCGCCCGGTTTCTTGAACCAGGTGGCGACGGTGGCTTCCGAGACGGATTCGCCCAGGGTGGGAACGCGGACTTCGGTGCTCATGATTCAGTTTCCTTTGATCGTGAGGGCGTCATCAACGAGCGCCTCTTGTTGTGCTTTGTGCTGGCTGGCAAGGCCCGTCGCGGGCGATGCGGCCGCGGCCCGGCCGGCATAGTCGGGACGGGAGCATCTGGCCCCGATGCGGCCCAGAACCCATTCGATGTTCGGCTCGATGAAGTGCCAGGCGCCCTGGTTCTTGGGCTCTTCCTGGCACCAGACCATTTCCGCCTGCTTGAAGCGTTCCAGCTCCTTCACCGCGGATTGGGCGGGGAAGGGATAGAACTGCTCGAACCGCATGAGGTAGATGTCGTCGATCCCGCGCTTGTCGCGCTCTTCCAGCAGATCGTAATAGACCTTGCCGGAACACATGACGACGCGCTTGATCTGATCGTCCGGGACCAGCGTGGTGTCGGAATTGCCATATTGCGCATCGTCCCACAGCACCCGGTGGAAGCTGCTGCCGACGGTGAAATCCTCGGTCTTCGAGATGGCCAGCTTGTGCCGCAGAAGCGATTTCGGCGTCATCAGGATCAGCGGCTTGCGGTAGGTGCGGTGAAGCTGCCGGCGCAGGATGTGGAAATAGTTGGCCGGCGTGGTGCAGTTGGCGACGATCCAGTTGTCCTGCCCGCACATGGTCAGGAACCGCTCCAGCCGGGCCGATGAATGTTCCGGACCCTGCCCCTCGTAGCCGTGGGGCAGCAGGCAGACGAGGCCCGACATGCGCAGCCATTTCGATTCGCCCGAGGAAATGAACTGGTCGAACATGATCTGCGCGCCGTTGGCGAAATCGCCGAACTGCGCCTCCCAGAGGGTCAGCGCGTTGGGCTCCGCCAGGGTATAGCCATACTCGAAGCCGAGCACGGCATATTCGCTGAGCATCGAGTTCGATCGCCTCATACCGCGCCTGCCCCTCGCGGATGTTGTTGAGCGGGTAATACCGTTCCTCGTCATTCTGGTTGATCAGGGCCGAGTGGCGCTGGCTGAACGTGCCGCGCACGCTGTCCTGACCGGACAGGCGCACCGGGAACCCTTCGAGCAGGAGCGAGCCGAAGGCCAGCGCCTCGCCCGTGGCCCAGTCGAATCCGGTGCCGCTTTCGAACATCTGCGCCTTGGCGTCGAGGATGCGCTGAACCGTCTTGTGAACCGGAAAGCCGTCAGGGACGCGGGTGATGGCGGTGCCGACCGCGTGAAATGTCTCTTCCTGGATGGCGGTCTGGCCGCGCTGGTAATCCTCTTCCTTGCGGTCCAGATGCGCCCATTTGCCGTCCAGCCAGTCGGCCTTGTTCGGCCGGTAGTCGGTGCCGGCCTCGAACTCGTCCGACAGATAGGACTGGAACGCGTTCCTCATGTCCTCGACTTCGCCATCGGGGATCAGCCCGTCCTTGACCAGCCGCTCGGTATAGAGGGTCAGCGTCGTCTTGTGCTGCTTGATGTTCTTGTACATCATCGGGTTGGTGAACATGGGCTCATCGCCCTCGTTGTGACCGAAGCGGCGGTAGCAGATGATGTCGATCACCACATCCTTGTTGAACTTCTGCCGGAACTCGGTCGCCACCTTGGCGGCGTGAACCACCGCCTCGGGATCGTCGCCGTTGACGTGGAAGATCGGCGCCTCGACCATCAGCGCGATATCGGTCGGATAGGGGCTGGAGCGGCTGAAATGCGGCGCGGTGGTAAAGCCGATCTGGTTGTTGACAACGATATGCATCGTGCCGCCCGTGCGGTGGCCCTTGAGGCCCGACAGGCCGAAACACTCGGCCACGACGCCCTGCCCGGCAAAGGCCGCGTCGCCGTGCAGCAGCAGCGGCAGCACCTTGGCGCGCTGCGTGTCGTTCAACTGGTCCTGCTTGGCGCGCACCTTGCCCAGAACCACAGGATTTACCGCCTCCAGGTGGCTGGGGTTCGCGGTCAGCGACAGGTGCACCTTGTTGCCGTCGAATTCGCGGTTGGAACTGGCGCCGAGGTGGTATTTCACGTCACCCGATCCGTCCACGTCATCGGGCTTGAAGCTGCCGCCCTGGAATTCGTTGAAGATCGCGCGGTAGGGTTTGCCCATGACGTTGGCCAGCACCGACAGGCGCCCGCGGTGCGGCATGCCGATGACGATCTCCTCGACGCCGAGACTGCCGCCGCGCTTGATGATCTGCTCCATCGCGGGGATAAGCGATTCGCCCCCGTCGAGGCCGAAACGCTTCGTGCCCATGTATTTGACATGGAGGAACTTCTCGAAGCCCTCGGCTTCGACCATCTTGTTCAGGATGGCCTTGCGCCCCTCACGGGTAAAGCTGATCTCGTTGCCGTACCCTTCGATCCGCTCCTTCAGCCAGCCGGCCTGCTCGGGGTCCGAGATATGCATGAACTGCAGCGCGAAGGTGCCGCAATAGGTGCGCCGCACGATGCCCATGATCTCGCGGATCGACGCGATCTGCAGGCCCAGCACGTTGTCGATGAAGATCGGGCGGTCCCAGTCGCTGCCGGTGAAGCCATAGCTTTCGGGGTCCAGCTCGGGGCGGTAGGGCTGCTCGCGCAGGCCCAGCGGGTCGAGATCGGCGATGAGGTGGCCGCGGATGCGGTAAGCGCGGATCAGCATCAGCGCGCGCACCGAATCCAGCACGGCGCGCTGGATCACCTGGTCGCTGACCTCGACGCCCTTCTCGCGCGCCTTTTCCGTCAGCTTCCGGCCGACCGCCTTCGCCTCGGGCTCGGCCGGGTATTGTCCGGTCAGCGCGCCGGTCAGGTCGTCCTGCGGCATGGGCGGCCAGTCGGCGCGCGCCCAGGAGGGGCCGGCAGCCTCGGCGGTGACCTCGTCGCTGTCGTCGCCCAATTCCTCGAAGAACCTGCGCCACGCCTCGTCGACCGCGCCGGGATCGGCCGCGTAGCGGGCATAGAGCTGCTCCAGATACTCGGCGTTATGGCCCTGCATGAAGCTGGAGGCGCGGAACTGGTCGTTGGGGGATTGGTCGGTCATGGTCTTACCTCATGCGGGCTGCGCCCGTCAGTCTAGGGGCGTGAATGTCGGCGTTTGACAGCGGCGGCCGCGCCGCCGGTCTCAGGCAGGCGGCGCGCCATATTGATTGGTTTGCGGTTGACCGGGGCGGGTGAGCCACCACAGGAACAGCAGCGCCACGGCCAGTTGCAGGGCGCCCAGCACGGCCAGAATGCCCATGCCGCGCATGTCCGGCACCTCGGTCATGTGGCCATCGGGCATCATCGGCGCCGTCGGTGTCAGCACCATCGCCACAAGGCCCAGCCCGATCGGGACGAAGATATACCAGCCGGGCCGCCCGGTATCCTGAAGCCGCCGGAACCCCACCGCAGCCGCCGGAACGATTACGGCAAGCATGTAGATCAGGTAGAGGATATCGCTGCCGGTCAGGGACACGAGCATCGCGCCGATGACGTAGGCCAGGACGAACCACCAGTATTCGGACCGGCTGGCGCGGCCGGAGAAGCGGGCGTATTTCTCGGTCAGGCAGGTCTTGACCGCCGTCTGGAACTTCATGAGATCACGCTCCTCTCATCCGGTGCATGCCGCGGCGCTCAGCCGATGGCTTCCAGGACGGCTTCGCCCAGCCCCGCAGGGCTTTCGGCCACCACGATCCCGGCGGATTTCATCGCCTCGATCTTGTCGTCGGCGCCGCCCTTGCCGCCGGCGACGATGGCGCCCGCATGGCCCATGCGGCGGCCCGGCGGGGCGGTGCGCCCGGCGATGAAGCCGGCGGTCGGCTTCCAGCGGCCGCGCTTCTTCTCGTCCGCCAGGAACTGCGCCGCTTCTTCCTCGGCGGACCCGCCGATTTCGCCGATCATGATGATCGACTGCGTCTCGTCATCGGCAAGGAACCACTCCAGCACGTCGATATGCTCGGTCCCCTTGATGGGATCGCCGCCGATGCCGACGCAGGTGGACTGCCCAAGGCCCACGTCCGAGGTCTGCTTGACCGCCTCGTAGGTCAGCGTGCCCGAGCGGCTGACAACCCCGCAGGTGCCGCGCTTGTGGATATGGCCGGGCATGATGCCGATCTTGCACGCATCGGGCGTGATGACACCGGGGCAGTTCGGCCCGATCAGCGTCGATTTCGACCCTTCAAGGGCGCGCTTGACGCGCATCATGTCCAGCACCGGGATGCCTTCGGTGATGCAGACGATCAGCTCCATCTCGGCGTCGATCGCCTCTAGGATCGAATCGGCGGCGAAGGGGGGCGGGACATAGATCACGCTGGCATTCGCCTGCGTTTCGCGCCGCGCCTCGTGGACGGAGTTGTAAACCGGCAGGTCCAGATGCGTCTGCCCGCCCTTTCCGGGGGTTACGCCGCCGACCATCTTCGTGCCGTAGGCGATGGCCTGTTCGGTGTGGAACGTGCCCTGGCTGCCGGTAAGGCCCTGACAGATGACTTTGGTGTTTTCGTCTACGAGAATGGCCATTCGGGCGTCCTTCTTGTCGTTCTGGTTCGGGGGACGGGTGTCACCCAGTTCAATCATGTGCCGGGTCGAAAGATCGACACGGTGTAGGCGGCGCGGTTGCCGATCCAGTCATTGCGCATCGTGGCGACGATGCCGCCGTCGATCTGCCAGGCTTGCTCCACGTCGGTGCCGAACCGGGCCGGAGCGAGCGGGCGGGCCTTCGGAAATGCCTTGGCGACGTAGCGGTTGACGGCGTTCGTCTGGCCGGTGCGCGATACCGCCCGCACGCCGCAGATCCCCTCACCCAGCAGCACGGCAGGGCGCCGGTCGTCCACCACGTAAAGCGCCGTGCGCGCGCGCGACGCATAATGTTTGGGCGCGTACCCCGCCGCCCTCAGGTCCGCATCCTGCGTCGCAACCCGCGGCGGCGTCCTGACGCAGAACCGGTCGAACGCGGCGACAAGCTGGAACGGGCTGCTTTTCGGCACCTCATGCCACGGCGCGATCGTCGCCAGTTCCAGCCGGTCAGCAGTCAGGCGCGACGCCGAACAACCCGCCAGCAAAGCCAGCGCCAGAACGGCGAGGCCGTAAAGCGGCATGTTCAGCCCGGCAAGATCCGCAACCGCCATGGCGTTACCCCTTCACCGCCTTGACGATCTTCTGCGCGCCGTCCTTCAGATCGTCCGCTGCGATCACGTCGAGGCCGGAGTTGTTGATGATCTCCTTGCCCTTCTCCACGTTGGTCCCTTCCAGGCGCACGACCAGCGGCACCTTCAGCCCCACCTCCTTGACGGCGGCCACGACGCCATCGGCGATCACGTCGCAGCGCATGATGCCGCCGAAGATGTTGACGAGGATGCCCTTCACCTGCGGGTCCGAAGTGATGATCTTGAACGCTTCCGTCACCTTTTCCTTGGTCGCGCCGCCGCCCACGTCGAGGAAGTTGGCAGGCTCGGCACCGTAGAGCTTGATGATGTCCATCGTCGCCATGGCAAGGCCCGCGCCATTGACCATGCAGCCGATTTCACCGTCGAGCGCGATGTAGTTGAGGTCGTATTTAGACGCCTCCAGCTCCTTGGCGTCCTCCTCGGTCACGTCGCGCAGCTCGGCGATGTCGCGGTGGCGATACATGGCGTTGCCGTCAAAGCTCATCTTGGCGTCGAGGCACTTCAGATCGCCCTTGTCGGTGACGATCAGCGGGTTGATCTCGAGCATCTCCATGTCCTTCTCCAGAAAGAGCCTGTAGAGCGTGCCCATCAGCGCGACGCATTGCTTGACCTGAGCGCCCTCCAGCCCGAGACTGAAGGCGATGCGGCGGCCGTGATAGGGCTGGTAGCCCGTCGCGGGATCGACCGAAAAGCTGAGGATCTTCTCCGGCGTCTTTTCTGCAACTTCCTCGATATCCATGCCGCCCTCGGTGGACGCGACAAAGCTGATGCGGCTGGTCTGGCGATCCACCAGCAGGGCGAGGTAGAACTCGCTCTCGATGCCGCTGCCATCCTCGATATAGATGCGGTTCACCTGCTTGCCCGCCGGGCCGGTCTGCTTGGTCACGAGGGTGCGGCCCAGCATGCGGCGGGCCTCTTCGGCGGCCTCCTCGACCGACCTGGCCAGGCGCACGCCGCCGGCCTCGCCTGCGCCGGCCTCCTTGAAGGTGCCCTTGCCGCGCCCGCCGGCGTGGATCTGCGCCTTGACCACCCAGAGCGGGCCGTCCATCTCGCCGGCGGCTGTCTTAGCCTCTTCGGCCCGCAGAACGACGCGGCCATCCGACACGGGCGCCCCGTAGGAGCGCAAGAGCGCCTTTGCCTGATACTCGTGGATGTTCATGTGAAACTGTCCCGTTTTTCTGTGTTCGCCATCGTTATACATAGAACCCTTGACGAGGGTTAAACGGTTTTGTGCCGTTCTTCGCCAACAAGACACAAATTTCTGAGGTTTGTGATCACGGTCTCCGGGGCTGTGATCACACTGCGGCGCGTTTTTACGTCAAGAGGAGGCGAAGCGGCGTGAATCGGCGCCGCGATGCGCCTGACGCAGCGCGCCGCCCGCAGCGCGCCGCCGGGACATCCTGCATGGAGCGGTCCACAGCAAAAGGCCCCGGCGCGGTGCCGGGGCCTTTGCTTGCGGTGGGATGCCGGGGGTTTACACCAGCGAGCCGTCGATGCCCTTGCACGCCTCGACCAGGCCCTTCACGGCGCTGATCGACTTGTCGAACATCGCCTGTTCGTCCTTGTTCATCTTGATCTCGATGACCCTCTCGATGCCGCCCGCTCCGATCACGGTGGGCACGCCGACATAGAAGCCGTTCAGCCCATAGGCGCCGTCGACATAGGCTGCGCAGGGCAGGACGCGCTTCTGGTCCTTCAGATACGCCTCGGCCATTTCGATGGCGGAGGTCGCGGGCGCATAGAACGCGCTGCCGGTCTTCAGCAGGCCGACGATCTCGGCGCCGCCGTCGCGGGTGCGCTGCACGATCGCGTCCATCTTGTCCTGCGTGGTCCAGCCCATCTCGATCAGGTCGGGCAGGGGAATGCCGGCGACGGTCGAATAACGCACCAGCGGCACCATCGTATCGCCATGCCCGCCCAGCACGAAGGCGCTGACGTCGCGCATCGAGACGCCGAACTCGAGGCTGAGGAAGTGGCGGAAGCGCGCCGAATCCAGAACGCCCGCCATGCCGCAGACCTTTTCATGCGGCAGGCCCGAGAATTCGCGCAGGGCCCAGACCATCGCATCGAGCGGGTTGGTGATGCAGATCACGAACGCCTCGGGCGCGTGCTTGGCGATGCCCTCGCCCACGGATTTCATCACCTTGAGGTTGATGCCCAAGAGGTCGTCGCGGCTCATCCCCGGCTTGCGCGGCACGCCGGCGGTGACGATGCACACATCCGCGCCCGCGATGTCGGCATAGGACTGCGTGCCCTTCAGCGTGGCGTCAAAGCCTTCGGCGGGGCCGGATTCGGCGATGTCCAGCGCCTTTCCCTCGGGCGTGCCTTCCGCGATGTCGAACAGGACGACATCGCCCAGCTCCTTGATGGCGGCGAGATGGGCAAGCGTGCCACCGATCTGTCCTGCGCCGATCAGTGCGATCTTGGGTCTGGCCATGGGTTGTTACCTCCGATTGGCAAATAATTTCCGCCGTGGGCGTAGTCCCATTCGGCCTCGCGCGCAAGTGTGCTGCGCCTTCGCGCGGGTTTTCGGCGCACCGTGCCGGGCGATGAAACGGGCGCCATCCATCTGCGCGATTCTGCGCTGCGGCGAGAAAACCCTTGAACAGATGCGGCCGGAAATGGCATCCCTGAGCGAGAACATGATGAGCCTCAGCAGGAGAATGCCTTGGAGTTTGCCACCCGCCCCTTCCGGTCCGTTCTCTATATTCCCGCCTCGAAAGAGCGGGCGCTGCAGAAGGCGCGCGATCTGCCCTGCGACGCGATCATTTTCGATCTGGAGGATGCCGTCGCCCCCGACGCCAAGGCGGACGCGCGGCGCGCGCTGGCAGAGGCGCTGCGCGAGGGCGGATACGGCCGCCGCGCCAGGATCGTGCGGATCAACGCGCTGACGACGGAATGGGGCCTCGAAGACGTGCGCAGCCTGAAGGATGCAGGTGCCGACGCGATCCTGCTGCCCAAGGTCAACACCCGCTCGGACGTGGACAACCTCGCCGATCTGCTGGGCGATACGATGCCGATCTGGGTGATGATGGAAACGCCGGTCAGCGTCTTCAACGCACGCGACATCGCGGCGCATGGGCGCGTGGCGGGGCTGGTGACAGGCACGAACGATCTGACCAAGGATCTGGGTTGCCGCACGCGCACCGACCGCCTGCCGCTGATGATGGCGCTGCAGACCATCGTGATGGCGGCGCGGGCGGCGCGGATCGTGGCGATCGATGGCGTCTATAACCGCTTCCGCGACGGCGACGGGCTGCTGGCGGAATGCGAGCAGGGGCGCGATCTGGGCTTCGACGGCAAGACACTGATCCACCCCGCGCAGATCGAGGGTGCGAACCGCGCCTTTGCGCCGACCGCGTCGGAAATCGACATGGCCCGGCGGCAGATCGCCGCGCACGAGGCCAGCCAGGCATCGGGCGAAGGGGTGGCCGTGGTCGACGGCACCATCGTCGAGCATCTGCATGTCGTCGCGGCGCGCAGGATACTGGCCAAGGCGCAGGTCCTGGCCGAGATGGAGAGCGCATGATGGGCCTTGCCATCCTGATACTGGGCGTCGCGCTGTGGTCCGGCGGGCATTTCTTCAAGCGTCTGGCGCCGGAGGCCCGCGCGCGGATGGGCGACAAGGGCAAGGGCGTCATCGCGCTGGTCCTGCTGGCGGGCATCATCCTGATGGTCATCGGCTACCGGATGTCGGACGGCGCGTGGTTCTGGGGCCGCCACCCCGCGACCGTCGGGATCAACAACCTGCTGATGCTGCTGTCGATCTATCTCTTCGCCGTCGCCGGGATGAAAACCGCGCTTGCGCGCAAGATGCGTCATCCGATGCTGGCGGCGGTCAAGACCTGGGCGCTGGCGCATCTGCTGGTCAACGGCGACGTGCCGTCCTTCATTCTCTTTGGCGGGTTGCTGGCATGGGCGGTGGCCGAGGTCATCGTCATCAACCGCACCGAGCCGCACTGGACCCCGCCGCCGCCCGCGCCCCGGCGCAAGGAGGTGATTGCAGTCGTGGCCAGCCTGGTGCTTTATGCCGCGATCGCGGCGGTCCACTACGCGCTGGGCTACCCGGTATTCGGATGAGGATGACATGAAACTCTATCGCTTTTTGTCCGCCGACGACACGTCGGCCTTCTGCCACAAGGTGACGGAGGCCCTGAACAAGGGTTGGGAGCTTTATGGCAGCCCGACCCAGGCCTATGACGCGGCCAATGGGGTGATGCGCTGCGGGCAGGCGGTGACCAAGGAGGCGCCGGGCGTCTATACCCCGAACACCAGGCTGGGCGAGCAATAGCCATGACGCAGACCAAGACGAATCCGGGCTGGTTCTTCGAGGACTATACGTTGGGCCAGGTGATTGAACACGCGGTGCCGCGCACCGTCTCGGGCGGGGAGCGGGCGCTTTACCATGCGCTCTACCCTGCGCGCCATGCGCTTTATTCCTCGGACGAATTCGCGCGCGCCTGCGGACTGGCGGCGGCGCCGCTGGACGATCTGATCGCCTTTCACACGGTGTTCGGCAAGACGGTGCCGGACATTTCGTTGAACGCGCTGGCCAACCTGGGTTATGCCGAGGGGCGCTGGCTGCGTCCGGTCTGGCCGGGCGACACGCTGCGCAGCCGATCCGAGGTGATCGGACTCAAGCAGAACTCGAACGGCAAGTCGGGCGTCGTGTGGGTGCGCACGAAGGGAGCCAACCAGAGCGGCGAGACCGTGCTGGATTATGTCCGCTGGGTGATGGTGAAGAAAAGCAACACCGACGCGCCGGCGCCTGAAACGGTGATCCCCGACCTCGCCCCGGCGCTGGACGTCGATCAGCTGGTCATCCCCGAGGGCCTGGATTTCACCAATTACGATTTCACGCTGGCCGGAGAGCCGCATCGCTGGGGCGATTACGAGGTGGGCGAGGTGATCGACCATGTCGATGGCGTCACCATCGAGGAGGCCGAGCATATGCTGGCCACCCGCCTGTGGCAGAACACCGCCAAGGTGCATTTCGACACCACCGCGCGCGAGGGCGGGCGGTTGATCTATGGCGGGCATGTCATCTCGATGGCGCGCGCGCTCAGCTTCAACGGGCTGGCGAACGCGCAGATCATCGCGGGCCTCAATGGCGGTGCGCATGCCAACCCGTGCCATGCGGGCGACACCGTGCGCGCGTGGAGCGAGGTGCTGGACCGTGCCGAGACCGCCGCGCCCGGCGTCGGCGCGCTGCGCCTGCGGCTGGTCGCGACCAAGGGCGGCGCGGCCGGGGCGTTGAAAGGCGAGGATGGCAGATACCTGCCCGATGTTCTGCTGGACCTCGATTACTGGGCGCTGGTGCCAATGTGACATGGCGCGCGATGGCGCTATGCTGTGATCCGCGGCGCGTATCGCGGGCCGGGGATTTCGAGTATTTTTGGAAAGATGAAAGGGCGGCCCGATGGTGACGGTAACGCTCAGCTGGGATGAGGGCGCGGACCGCGATCTGGGCCTGCCGGTCTATGCCAGCGATGGTGCGGCGGGGGCGGATCTGCGGGCGAATTTTCCGGGTGGTCTGGGCATCACGCTGGCGCCCGGCGCGCGGGTTCTGGTGCCGACGGGGCTGCGGCTGGCGATACCGGAGGGGTATGAGGTGCAGCTGCGGCCGCGCTCGGGGCTGGCGCTGCGCCATGGGGTGACGCTGGCCAATGCACCGGCGACCATCGACAGCGATTATCGCGGGCCGCTGGGGGTGATTCTGGTCAACCTTGGCGATGCGCCCTTCGAGGTGGAGCATGGCGCGCGGATCGCGCAAATGGTCGTGGCGCCGGTGGCCCAGGCCGAATTCGCGGTGGCCGAGACGCTGGAGGGGACGGCGCGCGGCGCGGGCGGCTTTGGCTCCACCGGGGTGCGCTGATGCTGCTGGTCCTCGTTCTCGCGGCGGCGCTCTGGGGGCTGGGGGCCCTTCTGGGCACGCCCAGGCGGCTGCGCTGGGGGATGATCGGCGTGCTTTGGGCAGGGGTTGTTCTGCTGCATCTGGCGTTGCCGGCCAGTAACCCATTGCGGGCGGCGACCGGCGGCAGCGCCGCGCCCTGGCTGCTGCTGGGCGGGTTTGCGGCGCTGGCGCTGCTTTATGCCGCCGGTCTGCGGCGCGTGTGGGCGCGGGCGCAGTCGCAGGAGATCCCGGCCGCGCGCAGCGGCGCGTTTTCCGACACCGAACTGGAACGTTACGCGCGCCACATCATGCTCCGCGAGGTCGGCGGGCCGGGGCAGAAGGCGCTGAAAGAGGCGCGGGTTCTGGTGATCGGCGCGGGCGGTCTGGGCGCCCCGGTGATGCAGTATCTTGGCGCGGCGGGGGTCGGCGTGATCGGAGTGATCGACGATGATGTCGTCGATCTCAGCAACCTTCAGCGGCAGGTGATCCACCGCGACGAGGATATCGGCATGCCGAAGGTGCATTCCGCCGCCGCCGCCATCCGTGCGCTCAACCCGCATGTCGAGATGCGGCCCTACCATCGCCGCCTGACGGAGGAGATCGCCGAGGATCTTTTCGCCGACTATGACATGATTCTCGACGGCACCGACAATTTCGCCGCGCGCCATCTGGTGAACCGCGCTGCCGTCGCTACCGGCAAGCCGCTGATTTCCGGCGCGCTGACCCAGTGGGAGGGGCAGCTGAGCGTGTTCGATCCCGCGCGCGGCGCGCCCTGTTATGCCTGCGTTTTTCCCGACATCCCGGCCGAGGGGCTGGCCCCCTCCTGCGCCGAGGCGGGGGTGATGGGGACGCTGCCGGGCGTCATCGGCGCGATGATGGCGGGCGAGGCGATCAAGCTGATCACCGGCGCCGGCGAGGTTCTGCGCGGCACGCTTCTGATCTACGACGCGCTATATGCCGATGCGCGCCGCATCCAAATCAAACGCCGCGCGGATTGCCCCGTCTGCGGCACCAGGGAGGCCACATGACCAATCCGCTTCTGGGCGACTGGGATACGCCCTTTGCCATCGCGCCGTTCGGCGAAATCGAGGATACCGATTTTGCCCCCGCGCTGGAAACCGCGCTGACGCTGGCGCGCGCCGAGGTCACGGCGATCACCGAGGATCCCGAGGCGCCGACATTTGCCAACACGATCGAGGCGCTGGAGGCGTCGGGCAAGGCGCTGGACCGCGTGCTGTCGGTGTTCTTCACCGTGGCGGGCGCGGACAGCAACCCGGCGCGGCAGGCGCTGCAGCGTGTTTTTGCGCCGAAACTGGCAACCTATTCCTCGTGGCTATTCTCGCAAAAGGCGCTGTTTGCGCGGATCGAGGCGCTTTGGCAGCGGCGCGACACGCTGGATCTGGGCGCCGAGCAGGCGCGCGTGCTGATGCTGACGCGCCGCAGTTTCGTGCGCCACGGCGCCGCGCTCAGCGGCGAGGCCGAGGCGCGGCTGGGGGCGATCATGGCGCGGCTGGCCGAGCTGGGAACGGCCTTTGCCCAGAACCTCTTGGCCGATGAGGCGGCCTGGCACATGGAACTGTCCGAGGCGGATCTGGAAGGGCTGCCGGATTTCGTCATCCGGGGCGCCCGCGCGGCAGGGGCGGAGAAGGGGCTGGATCGCCCCGTCATCACCCTGTCGCGGTCGCTGATCGTGCCGTTCCTGCAATTCTCGCCCCGCCGCGATCTGCGCGAGCGGGCGTATCAGGCATGGGCCGCGCGCGGCGCCAACGGGGGCGAGACGGACAACCGCGACATCGCCGCCGAAACGCTGGCCCTGCGGCAGGAGCGCGCCGAACTGCTGGGCTATGACAGCTTTGCCGATTTCAAGCTGGAGACGGAAATGGCCAAGACGCCCGCCGCCGTGCGCGATCTGCTGATGCAGGTCTGGGCGCCGGCCAAGGCACAGGCGGACCGCGACGCCGAGGTACTGGCCGGCATGATGCACGCGGATGGCATCAACGGTGATCTGGCGCCGTGGGACTGGCGCTACTACGCGGAAAAACGCAGGCAGGCCGAGCATGATCTGGATGAGGCGGAGCTGAAGCCCTACCTGCAACTGGAGCGGATGATCGACGCGGCCTTCGCCTGCGCGCATCGCCTGTTCGGGCTGGAGTTCCGCGCGGTGGACGTGCCGCTTTACCACCCCGATTGCCGCGCCTGGGAAGTCACGCGCGCGGGCGATCATGTGGCGGTCTTCATCGGGGACTACTTCGCGCGGTCCTCCAAACGGTCGGGTGCGTGGTGCAGCGCGATGCGCGGGCAGGCGAAATTTCCCGAAAAACAGGCGCCCGTCGTCATCAACGTCTGCAATTTCGCCAAGGGCGATCCGGCGCTCTTGAGCTATGACGACGCGCGCACGCTCTTTCACGAATTCGGCCATGCGCTGCACCAGATGCTGTCGGATGTGACCTATGAAAGCGTCAGCGGCACCTCGGTCGCGCGCGATTTCGTGGAACTGCCCAGCCAGCTTTATGAGCATTGGCTGGAAGTGCCCGAGGTGCTGGCCGAGTTCGCCACCCACGCCGAAACGGGCGCGCCGATGCCGAAGGCGCTGCTGCAGAAGGTGCTGGAGGCGGCGACGTTCGACATGGGATTCCAGACGGTGGAATATGTCGCCTCGGCGCTGGTCGATCTGGATTTCCACGAGGGCGCGCCGCCCGAAGATCCGATGGCGCGGCAGGCCGAGGTGCTGCGCGGAATTGGGATGCCGGACGCCATTGCCATGCGTCATGCAACGCCGCATTTCGCGCATGTCTTCACCGGAGATGGCTACAGCTCGGGCTATTACAGCTACATGTGGTCCGAGGTCATGGATGCCGATGCGTTTCAATCCTTCGTCGAGGCGGGCGGGCCGTTCGATGCGGCGCGCGCGAAGGCGCTGGAGGACCATATCCTGTCGCGCGGCGGGTCGGCCGATGCCGAAGCGCTCTACCGCGCGTTCCGCGGGGGAATGCCGGGGGTGGAGGCGCTGCTGAAGGGACGCGGGCTGACCGCCTGATCTTGCGCGGCGCGGCTGGCGGTGCCACTGTTGCACGGACCCGCGAGGAGAATTTGATGCGCAAGTTCATGGTGGTGCTGGACGATAGCCGCGAATGTCTGAACGCGATGCGCTTTGCCGCCATGCGCGCGGCGCGCACGCAGGGCGGCGTGACGGTGCTGTCGATCATTCCGCCGGACGAGTTCAACCACTGGATCGGCGTCGGCGACATCATGCGCGAAGAGCAGCGCGAGCGGATCGAGGCGCATTTCGAGGTGTTCGCCAAGTGGATGCGCGACAAGCAGGGCGTGAACCCCGAGCTGGTCATCCGCGAGGGCGAGCCGGTGACCGAGATCATCGCGCAGATCGCCGAGGATCCGGAAGTGGGTGTGCTGGTTTTGGGCGCGTCCGCGGATCGGGGCGGGCCGGGTCCGCTGGTCAGCCAGCTGAGCCGCGGGGCCGGCAGCCTGCCTATTCCCATCACCATCGTGCCGGGCGATCTGAGCAAGGACCGGCTGGAGGCGATCACCTGAAGAACATGAAGCTTCGCCGGAGGGGCAGCCTCGGGCTGTGATCGTCGCAACGGCGGGCACGGCTCCAGTTTAGAATGGTTCCAAACCTTGACTCCGGGCGCGGCGGGGCGCATATGCTGTAGCAAGCAATCCGAGGGTGCCTCATGTTCATTCAGACCGAATCCACGCCGAACCCGGCGACGCTGAAATTCCTGCCCGGTCAGACCGTCCTGCCTGCGGGCACCGCCGATTTCCCATCGCCGGAAAACGCCGGCGCATCGCCGCTGGCGACACGCATCTTCGCGGTCGACGGGGTGAACGGCGTGTTCTTCGGAAGCGACTTCGTGACCGTGACCAAGGACGAGGAAACTGAGTGGGATCACATCAAGCCCGCGATCCTGGGCGCGATCATGGAGCATTTCCAGTCCGGCCTGCCGGTGATGAAGGATGGCGGCACCACCCAGTCCGGCCATTCCGAGCATAGCGGCGAGGATGGCGAGATCGTCAGCCAGATCAAGGAGCTTCTGGACACGCGCGTGCGCCCGGCCGTCGCGCAGGACGGGGGTGACATCACGTTCCACGGGTTCGACCGGGGCGTTGTCTACCTGCACATGCAGGGCGCGTGCGCCGGCTGCCCGTCCTCGACCATCACGCTGAAGATGGGGATCGAGAACCTGCTGCGCCACTATATTCCCGAAGTGACAGAGGTGCGCCCTGTCGGTGTCTGACGCTTACACGCTGGGCTTCGATACATCGGCCGCGCATTGCGCGGCCGCTTTGCTGTGCGGCCCGCGCGTGGTGGCGGCGCGCAGCGAAGAGATGACGCGCGGACAGGCCGAGCGGCTGATGCCGCTGCTGGAGGAGGTGCTGGCCGAGGCCGGCATCGCCTGGCGCGATCTGGCGCGGATCGGTGTGGGCGTGGGGCCGGGAAACTTCACCGGCATCCGTATTGCCGTGTCGGCGGCGCGGGGCCTGGCGCTGGCGCTGGAGATACCGGCGATCGGCGTGACGAGCTTTGCGGCGATATCTCTGGACGAGGCCGCGCCGCATGTGGCCGCCGTGCCTGCGCCGCGCGATCATCTTTACGCGCAGCGCCCCGACGGCACGCAGGCGCTGGTGCCGGTGGGCGAGGCGCAGGGCTGGGGCCTGCCGCTGCGCCATCTGCCCGAACCCTCGGAAGTGGCGCGCCGCATCGCCGTCATCGCGGCGGATGCCGCGCCCGGCCCTGCGCCCGCCGCACTCTACCTGCGCCCGGCCGATGCGGCGCCCGCGCGCGATGCGCCGCCGGTGATGCTTGACCCCCTCGGCTGAGGACCTGGCGTTGCTGCATGCGCGCGCCTTCGCCGGGCAAGGGCGGGGGTGGAGCGCGGCGGAGTTCGCCGATCTGCTGGCCTCGCCCCTGACCTGCCTGCACGCGGCGCCGCACGGTTTTGCACTGGCGCGGCTGATCGCGGACGAAGCGGAACTGTTGACGCTGGCGACCGACCCGGACCACCGCAGGCGCGGGATCGCCGCCGGTCTTCTGGCATCGCTGGAGGTCGATCTTTGCCTGCGCGGCGCCGCGCGCCAGTTCCTTGAAGTGGCGGCGGATAACGGGGCGGCGCGCGCGCTTTACGCACGCGCGGGATACGCGGCGAGCGGGCGGCGCGCCGGTTACTACGCGCGGCCGGACGGCGCCCGCGTCGATGCGCTGCTCATGCAGAAGGCGCTGGGCTGAAGCGGCAGGATCCCGCGCTGTTTCTGCACCGGTTCCGCCGCAGCCGCACCCCCTGCCGCCAATGCTGCCTTGCCCTGCGCCAAGGGGGGTGCAAATGTGGTCGGACACGCCCGTGAACGGGCGGGGATGACAGACGGGACGCAGCCTCGGACCATGCAGATCTACCTGCCCATTGCCGAAGTTTCGGTCAACGCCTTCCTGCTCCTGGGGCTGGGCGGGCTGGTCGGTGTGCTGTCGGGCATGTTCGGCGTCGGCGGCGGTTTCCTGATGACGCCGCTTTTGTTCTTCATCGGCATTCCGCCGCCCGTGGCGGTGGCGACCGGCGCGAACCAGATCGTCGCGTCGTCCTTTTCCGCCGTGCTGGCGCATTTCCGTCGGCGCACGGTGGATCTGCGGATGGGCACGGTCCTGCTGCTCGGCGGGCTTGTTGGCGCCGCGCTGGGCGTGATGCTGTTCAACCATCTCAAGGCGCTGGGGCAGGTCGATCTGCTGGTGACGCTGTTCTACGTGGTCTTTCTGGGGATCATCGGCGCGCTGATGTTCGTGGAAAGCCTGCGTGCCATCCGCCGCGCGCGCGGCGGCAAGGTGACGGCCAAGCGCCGCAAGCACACGTGGATTCAGAAGCTTCCGCTGAAAATGCGGTTCCGCACCTCCGGCCTTTACATCAGCGTCATCCCTCCCGCTCTGGTGGGCGTCGCGGTGGGTGTTCTGGCCGCGATCATGGGGGTCGGCGGCGGGTTCATCATGGTGCCTGCGATGATCTACCTGCTGGGGATGCCGACCAAGGTGGTGGTGGGAACGTCGCTGTTTCAGATCATCTTCGTCGCCGCCTTCACCACGATGCTGCACGCGGTCAGCAGCCAGATCGTGGATGTCGTGCTGGCGGTTTTGCTGCTGATCGGCGGCGTCGTCGGCGCGCAGTTTGGCAGCCGCATCGGCAACCGCCTGAAGGCCGAACAGCTGCGCATCCTGCTGGCGATCCTCGTGCTGGCGGTCTGCTTCAAGCTTGGGCTGGACCTCCTGCTGGAGCCGCGCGAGCTCTATTCGATCAGCGCGGCGGGGGCGGCATGATCCTGCGGCTTGCCATCCTCCTGCTCCTGGCCGCGCTGCCCGCGCGCGGCGAGGAGGTGGTGCTGGGCCTCAGCCAGAACAGCATTTCCATCGACACCACCTTCAGCGGCTCGGAAATCCTGCTGTTCGGCGCCATCAAGCGCGAGGAGGCGATCCCGGCGGACGAGCTGGGCGTCGTCGTGACCATCGCCGGCCCCAGTCAGCCGCTGGACGTGCGCCGCAAGGAGCGGCGTTTCGGCATCTGGGTCAACGTTGATACGGTGGAGGTGGACAGCGCGCCCAGCTTCTACGCCGTGGCGACGAGCGGGCCGTGGAGCCAGGTGCTGAGCCAGGTCGAGGATCTGCGCCACAAGATATCGATCCCGCGCGCAATCCGGTCCGTCGGCGCGCCCAGCAGCGTTCAGGACGCGCAGGCCTTTACCGATGCCCTTATCCGTATTCGCACGCGCAACGGCGTCTATCAGATGCACGAAGGCGCGGTTGAGCTGTCCGAGCAGACGCTGTTCCGCACCTCGGTGGATCTGCCGTCGAACCTGACCGAAGGCGCCTATGCGACGCGCATCTTCCTGACCCGCAACGGCGATGTCGTGTCGAAATACGAGACGATCATCGACGTGCGCAAGGTCGGGCTGGAGCGGTGGCTCTTCGAGCTGTCGCGCCAGCAGGCGGTGATTTACGGGCTGATGTCCCTGGCGATCGCCATCGCCGCGGGCTGGGGGGCGTCGGCGGCGTTCGGGCTGCTGCGGCGGGGCTAGCGTTCGCCTGCGGGCGTATCGAACATGCCGCAAGGACAGGAAGTTCGGTTAGCGCCTGGTGGTTATGACCTCAGTCGATTCCGATTGAGCGCTGCCGCGCCCGCCTCATCCGAATTGCGTCGTTTGCAGGGAGCAAGCGTTCGATGTTATGGTCATACAGTTTCAAGGTATTCGTTTTATGAGTGAAATTTCCGTTCCGATCGTCCTTTCGAGGCTGCTGCTCGTTGGTGTGTTCATCCTGCTTGCAACGCTGTTCTCCATCGCAGTGCCCGCCGCCCGCGAAACCTTGTTCGCGGAGGATCGCGTGGTCGAGTGGCTGACGGTCGTCGCCTTCGCCGCGGCCTTCGTGGTGGGAATACGCAAGCTGCGTGGCGGGGCCGGTTCCGATCTTTTGCTGCTGGCGGCCACCCTTCTGGCTGCACTGGCCGTCCTCGACGAGCTGAGCTTCGGCGAGCGCATCTTCGGATGGGAGGGGCCGCTCGTTTTCGGCACCAAGCTCGATGCCGCCCACGACCTGTTCAGGATCGGGCAGAAGGTGATCAAGCGATACAGCGACACTCCGTATCTGGTGGCGGCGGTGGGCCTGCTTGTTCTGGGGGCATTGGCGGCCCTGCTGGTCGCGCGGTTGCGGCGGCGAGGGTGGGATTTGATCCTCGGGCCGGAATTGGTCCTGATCGGCGCGGCGATCCTGTGTCTTGCTGTCGCGCAGGGGATCGACATCCACCTGAGGATCCTTCTCAGCGATATCCTCGAGCCGCTCTATTTCGAGGAAATACTGGAACTGTCAGCCGGGATACTGTTTTTGTTCTTTGCGCTCATGCGGAGAAGCGGTCAGCTCGCGCCGATGCAACCGCCGCGTCAAAGCGTCTGACTGCGGCTTCGATTGCTTTCCCGGTCAGGGGCTTGCTGGGGGCCGAAATACCGGCAGCCTGCCGGATCGCAGGGCCGAGGACGAAACGGAGCAAAGAATGAAGACGACCGTCACCGCGATCGTTCCGACCTACAACCGTGCCGCCTACTTGGGCGAATGCCTTGATGCGCTCGCCATGCAGACACGGCCGGTGGACGAGATCATCATCTGGGACGACGGCTCCACGGATGAGACGGCCGACGTGGCCCGCGAGCGCGGCGCGGTTTTCGAGGATGCGTCGCCCTCGCCGGACAAGGCGGTGCCGGAGCTGTCCGGCCCGCGAAGCATACGCTATGTCCGGTCCGACAATCGCGGCAAGTCGCGGGCATTGAACCAGGCGCTGAAGCGCGCGCGCGGCGACTACATCTGGATATGCGACGACGACGATCTGGCCCTGCCCGATGCCGCCGAACGTCTGGCCGGCCGTCTTGACGCGGACCCGGCGCCGGTCGCCGCTGCCGGAAGCTATCGCCGTTTTACGGACGATCCGGCAAGCGGCGCGCGCATCGAGGAGGGGCCGGGATACTGGCCGGACCTGTCGTCGGGATCGGTGTTCCGGCACCTGCTGGAGGACATGTTCATCTTTCAGAACGCGACCCTGGTCCGGCAAAGCGCCTTCGGACGGGTGGGTGCGTTCCGCGAGGATCTGCCCCGCTCGATCGACTATGACATGATCCTGCGGCTGGCGGCGGCCGGTCCCGTCGCGATCCTGGAGGCGCCCGTGTTCCTGCAGCGCCAGCATGACGGCGATCGCGGCCCGGCAGGACGGCGGCACAACGCGGCAAGCTCTGCCGAGGTCTGGAAGGACAACGACCGCGCCATCTTCGACAGGTTCCGCGATGCCATTCCCTTGCTAAGCTACGAGGCGATGTTCGAGGGATCAAACGACACGCTGGTCCGGCGTGCGGCGCTGCTTCAGCGCGCGTGCGTTTACGCCAGACACGGCGATTGGGATGCGGCGGTTGCCGACATGCAGGATGCGGCGACGGTGCTGCCCGACTACAAGCTGACAGATCTCGAGCGTTCGATCTGCCGGCGGGCGATGGCCGGAAAGTTCTTCATCGACGCGCCGATTCCGCCAGGTCTGCGCCAAAGGCTCACCGCGTTCGCCGGAACGTCTCCCGCGGCTGCGGACATGGTCCGCGCCGTGGCGCGCGGGGTCATCTGGCGCGCAAGGCGGGGTTTTGAGCGGCGCAGGCCGGGCCGGGCCGCCGCCATCGGGCTCTTCGCCGGATCGCTCTGGCTTGCGGCGCGGCCTGGCGCGGGTCAGGAGCCGGGGCGCCTGACCGAACGGCGCGACCTTTGTTTCGGCGCGGGCTCGTTGATGCGACCTGACCGGCCGATGGCGTCCGGGCCGTGCCCGGCCGGAGGGGCACCGTGAAAAAGCGTGTTCTGGCCTATACGATCGTGGACCCCAGCAAACCGGGCGGGGTTGAGGCGGTTTTGCAAGGCGTCCTCTCGGCCTGCCGGCGGAGTGGCATGTCCGTGCATGAATTGCGCGTGGATGAGTGTCCCTTGCACGTCCGCGCGGACCCGCGCCGCCGCCTGCACCTGCCGTCGGTTCTGCGGGCGCTGCGGGCGCTGCTGCGCGTGCGTCCCGCTGTCGTCAATGTGCATTTCGTCACCGCCGAAACCCTCTATTTCGCGTGGCTGAAGCGGCTGTTCGGTTACCGGCTGATCCTGTCGTTCCACGGCAGCGACCTTTTGCTGCCGAACCCGCAGACCGCGGCGGTAATGCCCTCCCTTCTGGCGGCGGCCGATGCCGTGACCGTGGTATCGCAGGATATGCGCCGCAGCGCCGAACGGATGCCGGGGGTGGACATGAGCCGCGTCCACGTGGTGCCCAACGGGATCGACCTTGATTTCTGGTGCCCGTCACCCGCGCCGCGCGCCGCGGGCAAGACCATGCTGGCGGCCGGAAGGCTGGAGCCGGTCAAGGGGTTCGACCTTCTGATCGCCGCTTTCGCGCAAATCGCGCAATCCTGTCCGGATGCCCGGCTGGTGATCGCCGGCGACGGCTCGCAGCGCGAGGAGCTTGAGCGGCAGGCTGCCGATGCCGGGCTGTCGGGCCGGGTCGCGTTCGCCGGCTTCCTGAAGCGCGAAGAACTGCGTGCCGCGTATCGCGAGGCGGATCTTTTCGTCATGCCCTCGCGCAGCGAAGGCTTTCCCGTCGCGCTGCTGGAAGCGATGGCGACGGGGCTTCCCTTCGTGGCCGCGAAGGTCGGCGGCGTCGGCGAGATCGCGACGCCCGAATCCGGCCGCTGCGTGCCCGTCGAGGATGTCCGCGCCCTGGGTGAGGCGCTGGCCGGGGCGCTGGGAAAATGCGATCTTCGGGCGGCCGGACATGCCGCGCGGCAAAGGGCGGGCGCGTTTTCCGTCGAGCGGTCCGAAGCCCGCTATGTCGAGCTGATTTCGGGGGCGTGATAGTCATCCGCAGGAACCGGCGCGCGTCCCGTTCGTTCAACACGAACGACGCGGGCCGCCCTGGCCTCGGTGCGCATGTCCGCGCCTGCGTCGCCCCGAGCGCCGTCCGGCGCGAGGGGCTGTTTGAAGTCTGTCTGTTGCGATATAGCATCGCCTTGTGTCTTGCGCGGTTTGTTCCGAAAATCGGGGTCCGCCTTTCGGATCGCGCCACGAAGAGGAAAATCTGCCCATGTCTGTCCTGGTAACTGGTGGTGGCGGCTATATCGGCAGCCACATGATCCTCGCGCTTCTCGACCAGGGCGAGGACGTGGTCGCCATCGACAACCTGGTGACGGGCCATCGCGAGGCCATTCCGGACGGGGTGGCCTTCATCGAAGGCAGTCTGGCCGATACCGGGCTTCTGGCCGACGTGTTCGACAAGCATGACATCGGCGACGTCCTGCACTTTGCCGGCTCCACCTCGGTGCCGGAGTTGGTGGCCGATCCGCTGTCATATTACCGCAACAACACCGCGAACTCGCTGAACCTGCTCGAGGCGATGGCGGCCGCGGATGTGGATCGGATCGTCTTTTCCTCGACCGCCGCAGTCTACAAGCCGGGTGCCCGGTCGGCGGTATCGGAAACCGACCTCATCGACCCGGCATCGCCCTACGGTGCGTCGAAGCTGATGACCGAGCGGATGATCGCCGACATGTCCGCGACCGGCCGGTTGCGCGCCGGCGTGCTTCGGTATTTCAACGTCGCGGGCGCCGATCCGGCCGGACGGGCCGGGCAATCCACCCCGAATGCCGCGCATCTGATCAAGGTCGCCTGCGAGGCTGCGACGGGCCTGCGCGACAGCGTAACGGTGTTCGGGACGGACTGGCCCACGAGGGACGGAACGGGCGTGCGCGACTACATCCATGTCACCGATCTTGTCTCGGCCCATCTTCTGATGCTGCAGCACCTGCGGGAGGGGGGCGGCTCGCTCACGCTGAACTGCGGCTACGGGCGCGGCTTCTCGGTGCGCGAGGTGCTGCGCGCGGTCGAAAGCCAGGGCAACACCAGGATCGAGATCATCGAAAGCGGCCGCAGGCCCGGCGACGTGGGCGAGCTGATTGCGCGGGCGGACCTGCTGCGCGAGCGGCTGGGATGGCGCCCCCAGCATCAGGACATCGACACGATCGTGGGCCATGCGCTTGCGTGGGAGCGGCAGAAAACATGACGCGGAAGTTTCTTCTGCACGTGGTCCGGACCCGCAAAGACTGGAAAATAGCCCCGCTTATGATCGAATTTACAGCAAACGGCCATAGTTTCGACCTATCTTTGCCGCCTTTTTTTGGGCATCATATACCTGTCTTTGGCAACTGGTATCGGTATGGGCATGATCGCCGCCTTGAACGTGGTTACCGTCTTGATGGTGGCCTTTCTCACGGGCTCCGTGATGGCGATCCTTTTGCGGCTGACGGGTTTTCTGATGGCTCTGGCGGTTTTGCTGGTCGTGGTCGCCGGGCTGTGGATCTGGGCGCCGGGGCACGGCCCCGCCATCGGGACGTTCATTGCGGTGCTGATAAGCGTGCAGGCCGGCTATCTTGGCGGTCTGCTTCTGATGGCGGTGCGATGGCAGAAGGACGGAGAGACCTCCCTTCCGTCCCGCGACAAAACGATCGACCGGCAGAAGCATACCTGAAAAATCGGCCACCGCGACCTCATCGGATAACACGCGTCAAACGGAGGGGCGCCGGTTCGGTGCGGGAGGCAATGCACGCGCCTGAGCCGGCCTCGGCCGCCGGGCTGTGCGGCGGAGCGTCCGCATGACGACGATCGGGTTTCTGGCGCATGATCTGTCGGATCCGGCGGTCGCCCGCCGGGTCAGCATGCTGGAGGCCGGCGGCGCGACCGTAAAGCTGGCGGGTTTCCTGCGGGGAGACGGCAAGCCCGCCACCTCACCGGACCACTCGCCACTATGCCTGGGCCGGACCCAGGACGCCCGTCTGGTTCGCCGGGCCATCGGTATCGCGGGCGTCCTGCTGACCCGGATGCATGCGCTGAGGCGTCATCTGGACGGCGCCGATGTCCTGATCGCCCGCAACCTTGAAATGCTGACCGTGGCCGCGCGTCTGGTCCGCAGGATGCGCCCGCGTCCGCGACTGGTCTATGAATGTCTCGACATTCACCGCCTGCTGACGGCGCCGGGGCTTGCCGGCAGGGCCATCCGCCGGATCGAACGCATCGCCGGACGCGGCGTGGATCTGGTCGTCACCAGCTCGCCCGCCTTTATCGACAACCATCTTGGCCTCGGCGTGTTCGCGGGGCGCACGATCGTCGTGGAAAACAAGGTTCCCGCGTTCGGGCCGGCGGACATGCCAGCCGCCGCAAGCACCCCGCCGGGGCCGCCATGGCGGATCGGCTGGTTTGGCATCCTGCGCTGTCGGCGGTCCCTCGATATCCTTACCGAACTGGCCCGCCGCGCCGAAGGGCGGGTCGAGGTGGTGCTGCGCGGCCGTCCTTCGCCCGCCATCTTCCCCGATCTCGCGCGCGAACTGGATGGCTGTCCCAACATCGCCTTCGAGGGCAGTTACGACGGCGCGCGCGATCTGGCCCGGATTTACGGGCAGGTGCATTTCGCCTGGTGCATCGATTTCTACGAAGAAGGCGGCAATTCCGGGTGGCTGCTTCCCAACCGTCTTTACGAAAGCGCGTATCACGGCACGATTCCTGTCGCGCTGGGGGGTGGTGAGACCGCACGGTTCCTGCGCCGCCAGCAGATCGGCGTCGTGCTGGACGACGTCGATCCGGACGGCCTGCTGCGCACCTTCGCCCGGTTCGGCGCCGCGGATTACGCGGCGCAGACCGCGCGGCTTGCCGCAGCGCCGCGCGCCATGTGGTCGACCGACCGGGCGGAGTGCCGGCGACTGGTCGAAACACTGTCCGGTGCCGGCAAGGCGCCGCTGGCGGATGTTCGGGAGGAACGCGATGAGCCGGTTTGAGTCCGACACCCGCACGCTGATCGTCGTGCCCGCTCTGAACGAGGCGGAGGGGATCGTCGCCGTCATGGACACGCTTCTGGCCGGCGCGCCGCCGGGCACGCGGCTGGTCGTGGCCGACGGCGGCAGCACCGACGGCACACGCGACCTGGTGGAGGGATACAGCGCCGACAACCCGGCCGTCACGCTGATCGCGAACGACGCGAGGATACAGAGCGCCGGGATCAATCGGGCGGTGGGGCTGCACGGCAACGGCGCGCGCTACCTCCTGCGCGCCGATGCCCATGCGGTCTATCCCGAGGATTACTGCCGCATCCTGCTGGATGAGATCAGAGGCACCGGCGCCGCGTCGGTGACCGTGGCGATGCAGACGCTTCCGCGCGGCGGGTTCTCGACCGGTGTCGCGGCGGCGCAGAACAGCGTGCTCGGCACCGGGGGATCGGCCCACCGGACCGGCGGCGGCACCGGGCGCTATGTGGATCACGGCCATCACGCGCTCATGCGGCTTGACGCGTTTCGCGAGATAGGCGGCTATGATCCCGCGCAGAGCCACAACGAGGATGCCGAATTCGACCATCGTCTGCGGCAGGCGGGGCGCTGGATCTGGCTGACCGGGCGCACCGCGCTGGGCTATGTCCCGCGCGGGACGCCCGGCGCCCTCTTCCGCCAATACCGCGCCTATGGACGCGGGCGGGCGATGACGGTTCTCAAGCATCGCATGCGCCCGCGCGCGCGGCAGGTGGCGCCGCTGATCGTGGCGCCCGCGGTGACGCTGGCGGCGCTTGGCGTGGTGCTGGCACCCTTCGGCGCCGCGTGGCTCTGGCTCTGTCTGCCGGCGGCGCTCTGGGCGGCGATCTGCCTTGTCTACGGCATCGTCCTTGCGGGCCGCGCCGGCGACATTTCCGTGGCCTGGGCCGGTCCGGCCGCGATGATCATGCATTTTGGCTGGAGCCTCGGCTTTCTGGGGCAGATCGCGTATCATGCCTCGGGCCGGGCCTTCGGTGGTGGGGGGCGAAGGGTGCGCCATGACCGGTGATCGCGATACCTCGAAGCCCGCGCCGCGCGCGCGCCGTCGTCTGCGCGGTGTGGTCGGCTGGTTGCGCTGGCAGCGGCAACGGCTACCCGAGCGGCTGATCGCGCTTGGCCTGCCGCCCGCCGCTGTGGGCTGGCGCATGATCCGCCATATCGACCCGGCCCGGCATGGGGCCGACACCGGCAGGCCCGAGGACATGAAGATCCTCCTGCCGGAGAAGACCTTCACCGCCGCCCTTCCCGCCAACATCCCTGATCGCGCGGCGCTGGACCCCGATCCCGGCTGGTGGGGGTATTCGATGCGCGACGTGCCGGCGCGGACCAGCGCGGCGACATCGCTCGTCACGCTGAGCGATGTCAGGGTGCTGGCATTCCTCGACGGTGCGAAAGGCCAGTTCACGCCCGCCATCCTTGACGCCCGCGACCGCGCGATTGCCCTGCCGCAGGTCCGTTTCCGCCCCGGTCATGCCGCGATGCTGCGCGCCGGTGCGCCGGTGATCGAGATGGACGAAGCCGTGTGGTTCCTCGAGCGGGTCTATGACAACCATTCCCATTGGCTGACCGCCCATCTGCCCAAGCTGCTTCTGCTGCGGGAGCGCGGCCTGCTCGGCCGGACGATCATGCCGTCCCGGCGGACGGCGGCGATGGACGCCTCGCTGGAGATGCTCGGCATCGATGCGTCCACGATGCCCCAATACACGGCGGGAACGATTCTCAAGGTGGCGCGGCTGACCGTGCCCCTGGCCGACCGGTTCGACCCGCGGCATCTGCGGCGCGTCCGCAGCGCGTTCGGGGGGGATGAGACAGGGCCGGCGGCGGCGCGTGTCTTCATCAGCCGTGCGCGCGCGCACGGCCGCAAGCTGTTGAACGAGGACAAGCTTTGGCCGATGCTGCGCGCGCGCGGCTTCGAGCGGATCTTCATGGAAGAGCTGGATTTCCCCGCACAGGTGCGGCTGATGCAGCGGACCGCGGTGATCGTGGCGCCGCACGGGGCCGGGCTGACGAACATGATTTTCTGCCCCGAAGGCGCCGATATCGTCGAGATTGCCGATCCCGGCTATCCCAATCCCAATTTCTACGCGCTCTCGGCCGCGATGGGTCATCGGTACTGGCTGCTGGCCGCGGAGGCGACCGGTGAGGGCCATGCGCTGCACAAGGATCTGACGGTCGATATTCCGGCGCTGATGGACATCCTCGCCCGCATATCCGCTGAACGGGGCGAGACATGAAGATTTCCGTCGTCATGCCGTGCTACAACGCCGCCCCCTGGATCGGTGCCGCGTTGAATTCGCTGCTGAACCAGACCCTGCTTCCGGCCGAGATCATCGTCGTTGATGATGGTTCGGGCGACGATAGCGCGGAGATCGCCGAACGCTTCGGCCCGCCGGTGCGGGTGCTGCGCGTTGCCAATGGCGGCGCGGCGCTGGCCCGCGCGAAAGGCGCGGATCTGGCATCCGGCGACGCGCTGATGTTCATGGACGCGGATGACCTGATCGCGCCGGAAACGCTGGCCGCTCTGGCGGCGTGTCTGCGCGAGCATCCGGGCAGGATCGCCCTGTCGCCGTGGAAGCGATATGAGCGGGTGGACGATACCGTCTGGCTTGCCCGGCCGGCCTCGTGTCCGCCCCGCCAGGAGGGGCAGGACGATCTGCAGGCCTGGCTGTCGGGCTGGTATCACCCGCCCTGCACGGTTCTGTGGTCGCGGCAGGCTTTCGAGCGGTCGGGCGGCTGGGATGCCGAGACCACCATGAATCAGGATGGCGACGTGATGATGCGCGGGCTCGTGCGGGGCAACCGTCTGGTCCTGTCGCAATACGGGACCGGGTTCTATCGGCGGCTTCCGGGCGAGGCGGTGTCGGTCAGCGGTCGCAAATCGACGCGCCAGGGGGTGATTTCGCGGCTGCGCGTCATCGACCGGATCGCCTCGATGCTGGCCGAGGAGCGCCGCACGCCCGTCTATGCCGATGCTTTGCAAACGGCCTACCGGTCGATTCTTGAGACCTGTCCAGCCGAGTTCGCGGATCTTCGCCGGCGCGTCGAGGAAACGGTCGCGGGCCTGCCGTCGGCGGCGCGCGAGCGCGTGGGCGATCCGGGCCTGACGATGTGCCGGGCGCGCCCCGAAAGGCCGGAGGACGCGGGATGGCGCCCGGCGTCGTCCACCACCTCGCCCGCCGTTTCGGTGGTGATCCCCACATGGAACCGCGCGGCCTCCGTCCGCCGCGCCATCGACAGCGTGCTGGCGCAGGATTTCACCGATCTGGAGGTTATCGTTGTCGATGACGCCTCGACCGACGATACGGCGCAGGCCGTGCGAGGCATCGCGGATGGCCGGGTGCGGCTGCTGGAACAGCCTGTCAACCAGGGCGTCTCGGCCGCGCGGAACCGCGGGATCGCCGCCGCCCGCGCGCCCCTGATCGCCTTCCTCGACTCCGACGACATCTGGTTGCCGGGGAAGCTGTCACGGCAGGTTGCGCTGATGGATGCGTCGCCGGGGCGGGTCGGCATGGTCTATACCGGGATCGAGAATCGGACACCCGACGGCGCCCGGAGCGAAGCACCCACCTGGCGCGGCGATGTGTTCGCGCGCCTCATGCAGATGAACGGCATCCACGGGGGAGCCTCGACGTCAATGATGCGCCGCGAGGTCTTCGACATGGTCGGCGGCTTCGACACCACGCTTCCGGCCATCGAGGATTATGAGATGTGGGTCCGGATCGCGCGGTTCTGGCAGGTCGATTTCGTTCCCGAACCGCTTGCCGCCTACTTCGACGCCGCGGAGGACGACTCGGCCGGTGTGCGGCGGTCGAGAAACCTGCGCGCCAACAACGATGCGCGGGCGATGTTCCATGCCCGCTATTTCGACGACATGCGCCGCGCCGGCGTGGAACATGAATTCCTGCTGGAATCCGCGCGGCGGCGCGCCGCCGAAGGAGCAACCGCAAGGCTGCGCGCCGCGAGGATGATCCTCAAGGCGATGCGATACAGACCGCAGGCGATGAAACTCTATGGCTGGCTTGCGCTGATCCTTCTGCCGCCGGAGCAGCGCGACCGGATTGTCGGGTCCATCCGCAAGGTGCGTGGCCGCGCCGGATCGGGCACCGGGGACGGCGCGGCGCGATGAAGATCGACACGGCCCTTTACCTCGACCCGCGCAGGAATGCCGGCATCGTCATTCCCGCCATCGCGGCGTCGCTGTTCGTCTTCGCCTACTCGACCCTTTTCGGGAAGATCTCGGTGCTCGCCTTCTACGCCTGCTGGCTTCCCGCCTTCTGCATCAAGCCGCAGATCCTGATACGCCAGGGATCGCCGGTGCTGGCGCTTCTGGTGATCCCCTTCGTTGCAACGCTTTCGGTCTTCTGGTCCGAGGCCGCCTCGGCGACGCTGCGCGCCGCTATCCAGTATGGCACGACGGTATTCTGCGGCCTTGTGGCCGCCCGCATCGTCACGGTGCCGAACCTCGCGCTTGGCGGGGTGATCGGTGGTCTGGCGGTGCTGTTCTACTCGGCTACGCACGGCTCTTACGCCTATGACGTGGTCGACGGAAGCTATGCCTTCGTCGGTGCGTTCGGCTCGAAGAACCAGCTGGGGTATTTCGCGTCGCTGACCATCGTCTTTGCAATCGGCGTGATCTTCATCTTCCGGACCGGGTGGGGCTGGCGGCTTCTCGGCGTCTTCACGGCGATCCTTGCGGCGCGGCTTCTGCTGAAGTCGGATTCCGCGACATCCGTGCTGACCGTCATCTTCGCGCTTTTCGTCATTCTCACCGCGCGCGGCATCTTCGGGCTACCCCGTGCGCTTCGGCGTCTGTCGATCCTCGTCCTGCTGGCGCTGGCCGTCGCGGTGATCGTTGCCGCGCTGCGGCTGGGCGTGCTGGACGAGGTGCTGGGCGCGTTCAACAAGGACACCACGCTGACCGGGCGCACCTACCTGTGGAATTGCGGCATCGCCATCGGCTCGGAGCGTCCCTTGCTGGGGCTCGGCTACAATGCGTTCTGGCAGCCGGGGAACCCGCCGGCCGAAGAGCTTTGGGAGGTGTTCTACATCACCGGCAAGACCGGGTTTCATTTCCACAACACGCTGATCGAGGCGTATGTCGGCCTTGGTTTGCTGGGCGTCGCGCTGCTGGGAACGCTGACCATGGCGCTGCTGGTTCTGCCGCTGCGCACGACGATGAACCGCTATGCGACCGGCGGCGCGATGCTCTGCTCGGGGCTGGCACTGATGTTCCTGGTGCGCTCGGCGGTCGAGATCGACTATTTCACGCCTTATACTGCGGGCTCGTTCCTGGTGCCGTTCGTGCTGCTGAAAATGGCCGACAGCCGCCGGCACGAGACCGGCCGCAAACGCGCACCCTTTCCCTACAGGTTGCGCGCGGCTGCGCCGCCGTGATGCCCGCCGCGGCTCAGCGCAGGTGCTTCTTCCAGTACATGCGCCCCGTTGCCGCCCGCGCCGCCACCTCGGGCCAAAGCGCCGGTCCCGCCAGCGCCAGCGCATCGCCCGCCCGCCGCAGCCTGAGCAGCCGCGCGGCGGTCGCGGCGCGCATCTTGGCCAACTCGCGCCGATTGCCCTGCGGCAGCCGGGCGGGGATATCGAGGGCGGCGGCCATGAAACGGCAATCCTCCCGCGTGATCTCGTAGGGTCGGTAGCCGGCCAGTTCCATCAGCTTGCCTGCAACAGCGGTGCGCAGCCATCCCGCTTCGCCGGGCTCAAGCCGAAGATCGGCCGATGCCATATCCACCATGCCGCCCAGCGATCCGGAGGCCCGCCAGCGGGCCACCCGGCCGCGCTCTATCGTCAGATCGGGCCGGTTCTTCCGCCTTCTGACCGCCGACAGGGCCGCCAGTTGCGAGCAAAGCGCCATCATCCGTCCGTTTTCCACCGACGCACTAGAAATGCTGTCCTTGTGCATCCGGTAGCTGCCGACGACATCCGGCAGGTTTTCCAGCCGTCCCACCTCGGCCAGCCGCCAGTAGAGGTCGGAATCCTCGGCAACCTCGAATTCCCGGTAGCCGCCCACGGCATCCAGCGCCGCGCGGCGGGCGGCCATGAAGGGCTGTGTCAGCTGCGGCTCTTTTGCGGGCGCCCATTCGGGATTCGCGATCATCGTGGTGGGGGGGTGGTGGACGCCGCCCGTGGGGGCGCCGTCCGCATCGATTTCGCGGTGCGCGCCCGAAATCGCGGCGACATCGGGGTTTTCCATCAGATACCGAAGCTGCCGTTCATGCCGGTCGGGCGCCGAGATGTCGTCGGCGTCCAGCCGCGCCACGAATTCCGCTGTTCCCAGGGACAGCGCCCGATTCAGCGCCGACACGATTCCGCCGTTCTCTTTGCGTTCAAGGTGGACCCGGCTGTCCTGCCGTGCTACGCAAGCGACGATTTCTGCCGTGCGATCCGTGCTGCCGTCATCGACGACGAAAACCGCAAGGTCGCGTGCCGTCTGCGCAAGAACGGACGACAATGCGCTCGAGATCGTGGATTCGGCGTTGTAGGCTGGTATGATGACGTCGATGGGCCGAAGGATCATCTGGCGTCCCGTCCTTGCATGGCGTGTAAAAGCGTTCGGGGTTTAACTAAGGCAATGGAACGGTGAATGACAGGACCGATCAGCGAAAGACGGGTCGGACCTGACGCGACGCCCGACGACGACGAAAAATTCGAGCTCGGCAAGCTGGGCCGCGCCGTGCGCCGTCAGGCGCCCCTCATCGCCGTTTTTGCCTTCCTGGGTGCCGTCGTTGCGGCCGCGATGATCATCGGCTCGGTGCAGCGCTTCGTGGCGGTCGAAACGGTGCTGCTCGATGAGGAACGCAGCAATCTTCTGGATCAGGTTTCGGCGCTTCCCTATTCGGTCCGCAGCGACAGCGCGGTCCAGAGCGAGATCGAGATCATCAAGTCCCGCGTTCTGGCGGCCAAGGTGGTGGATCAACTGGGGCTGGCCGAGAACGAGGCGTTTTTGAACCCGCCGGTCGACACCACGAGCCTCGTGATCGACCGTATCCGCGGCTTTGCCGATCCCGTCCTCGATCTGATCGCGCCGCAGGACCCGCCATCCGACCCGGTTGCGGCGCCGGTGGCCGGTGAGACGGCGGAGGCAAAGGTGCAGGTTCCGGAAGAGACGGACCCGTCGCTGATTGCGCGTGACCGCGCCATCAAGATCATCCGCGCCAATCTGTCCGCAGGCCGCGTCGGCCGCAGCTTCGTCATCCAGATTGCCTATGAAGGCTATGACCCCGACCGGACGACCGCCATCGCGCGCGCCTATGGCGAGGCCTATACGAAGTTCCAGCTTGAAACGACGACCGAAGTCGCCATGAACGCGGGCAAGTGGATTCAGGAGCGTCTGGACGTGCTGGAAAGGCAGAGCCTCGACGCGGCGCGCGATGTTCAACGCTACCGCGCCGAAAACAACCTTGTTCAGGTGCACGGCTATCTTCTGTCCGATCAGCAGCAGTCCGAAATGACGAGCAAGATGATCACCGCCGCGGCCGACACCGCACAGGCCAAGGCGCGTCTGGACAATTTCGAAAGCCTGATGGCGGAAACGGGCGGCGACGTCGTCACCGCGTCGGCGCTGGAGACCGGCACACCGTCCGAAGATATCCTGGAAAGCCTGCGGTCCGAGTATCTGGATATCGAGCGCCGGCGGCAGAGCATCCTCGACAGCTATGGCGAGGATCATCCGCAGGCGGCAAGCCTGGAGGCGCGCGCCGAATCCCTCAGGGCCGCGATCGGCGACGAGCTGGAGCGCGCGATTGCGGCGATCAGGGCGAACTTCGCCATCGCGCAAAGCCGTGAAGAGGCGCTCAGATCGGAACTCGAAGGGATCAGCGACATGGCGAATGACGAGGTTTCGGATCTTGGCCGGCTTCGCCAGCTCGAGGCGATTTCGCAGACCTATGCCGACGTCTACCGCGACTACCTCGAACGCTATGAGTTGACGACACAGCAGCAAGGCTTTCCCATTGCCTCGGTGCGAAGCCTGTCGCGGGCGGAGGTTCCCAAATCCGCGTCGGCGCCGCGCAAGAAACTGATGCTGTTGACCGGGCTGGCGCTTGGCGCGCTGATCGGTATCGCCATCGGCGCGCTGCGCGAATTGCGCACGCAGCCCCTTCGCACCGGCGAAGAGGTTCGCGCGGAACTGGGGCTGGCCTGCGCCGGTCTTGTCCCGGCTTTCGCGGATCAGCGCGATTCCGGCCGCTCGGCCGAGATCATGGACCGCACGCTGGTCCGTGTGCGGCAGGCAATCCTGTCCGGCGCACCGGCCGGTCGGGGGCGGATCGTCGGTCTGGCCGCCGCCACCGGCGACGTTTACGGCGACGGCGATTTCACGCCGCTGATCCTGCGGCTCTGCGCGATGCTGTCGGTGAATGACGAACGCATCCTGATCGTCGATGCGGGCGGCGCGACCGAGGAATTGCAGCAGGGATTTCGCGATTTCGACCGGGTCACATTCAGGACGGGCAGGGAGCTTGTCGAGCTTCAGAAGACCGGCGCCGATCCCGCAGGCGGCGCGAAGAACGCGCAGCGCGGCGGCGCCGGGGCGGCCGACGATCTGGGCCGCGACTATGACTTTGTCTTGCTGGTCCTTCCGGCGCTGACCCGGATGGTTGCCGTCGACCCGCTGTCGCGGCTCTTCGACATGTCGGTGATGATGATGCCGTGGGGCAAGGTCACGCCGGGGCTGGTAAGCGGTGCGCTGCGCGATCACCCGGTATTCGCCCGCTCGCTGGTGACGACGGTCCTGACGGGGGCCAACCTGCGCAGGGCGCGCCGCTACATGCGCGCCGGCGATTATGAGGAGCGTATCGTTCATGCGTGACGAGGGATGCGGATTGTTCAGGCTGAGGGCGCTTCGTGCATGGTCGCGCGCCGTGATGCTGGCGCTCGCGGCGGCGTTCTGCGTGACCGCGGCGACCGGCATCGCGGAGCAGGCGGAGACGGGCGCGCATGTCGTCAAGCCGCAGGAGACGCTGACGCTTCGGGTCGGGCAGTTCGACCCGGTGAGCCAGACGTATTCAGGCTGGGACGGCGTCAGCGGCGAATACCGCGTCTCGCCCTCCGGCGATCTTGCCGTGCCGATGATCGGGCAGGTCAGGGCGGCCGGCAAGACCCCCAAAGAGCTGTCGCAGATCCTGACCGACCTGCTGAGCCAGCGCGTCGACATGGCCGGACTGGTGGACGTGACCGTCGATGTCGCCTCGTTCAAGACCATCTTTGTCGTGGGCGCCGTCAACACGCCGGGATCCTATCCCTACACTCCGGGGCTGACGGTGCTTCAGGCGATCAGCCTGGCGGGTGGGTTCGATCGCCCCTCCGGCACGTTGCTGCAATCGCAGCGAAGCGCCATCGGGGCGCAGGGGCAGTATCGGCTGTTGCAGATGAACCTGCTTGCGCTGCTTGCCACCGCCGCGCGCCTCGAAGCGGAAATGAGTGACGCCGACACGATCGAAACCCCGCCGTCCCTCGAAGAGGCGCCGCTGGGCGACGAATTGATGAAGCGGGAGCGCGAGATCAAGGACGCCCGTGACGCCGCGCTCGACTCCAGCCTCGAACAGATCGCGAGCCTCGAAGCATTGCTGCGCGAGCAGATCAGCCGGCAGACCGAGCAGTTGGATCTTCGCGAGCGCCAGCTGGCGCTTGCGCGCGAGGAACTGGCGACGGCGGTTGATCTGGTCGAGCGTGGGCTGTCGACCGCCAATCGGCGCAGCTCGCTCGAGCGGCTCGTCGCCGATCAGGAAGTCCGCATGCTGGAGCTGGAAACCTCCCGTCTGACCGCCGAACAGCGGCTCAACGAGGCGGGGCGCGACCGGCTGGACCTGATTAACGAACGCCAGCGTGAGTTGGCCCAGATGACCCGCGCCACCCGCGTCGATATCGAGGAAACGCGGCTCCGGCTCGAGACGGAGGCCGCGCTGTTCGCCGAGGCGATGAAAACCGGCGATGGCTACGTCATGCCCTCTTGGACGGCAGATCCGGCGGTTCAAATCACAAGGCGCACCGAAGATGGCACCGAAACCTTCGTGGCGACGCGGACCACCCCGGTCCGGGCGGACGACGTGATCGAAGTGTCGCTGCCCGATCTGGACAGCGTTCAGGTGCTTCCGCTGACGCGGTCTGCCGCACCGCCGCCGGGTCCCCTCGCCGCGCCCGCGGCGGCGCCCGCAGAGTGACGGGCGTTCCCGAACGTTCCGGCGCAGGCGCCCGCTACGGCAGCTTCGCCGAGGCGGGAAGCGAAAGGCGCTGGATTTCCGCGATCAGAGGGCGGCCCGGATAAGCCCACGGCCCGGTCCAGTCGGCCTGACCGGGCGCCGCGGCCCACAGATCGACGAAGCCGCGCAGTGGGCCGTCGCTCCAGACATTTCGCGGCATGTCCTCGGGGCCGAACTGGCCCAGAACCTTCCCGTCCACGCGAAAGGCCACGCTGCCGGGCGATACCTTGATCGCGTAATCGTGCATTCCCGCCGCCGCGTCGAATCCCAGATCCACCGTCACCGGCCCCCCGCGCGCCTGGTCCAGCGAAACCCGCCGGCCGCTTTCGTCCTGAAAGTGGACGTTGAGCTGAACGCGCGTGGTGTCCCCGCCCACGAATTCGATGTCGTATTCCCGCCACGGATCCTTTTTCCAGTCGGCCTGGTAGAGGAACATCCCGAATACCGCACCGGAGACCATCTCGGGCGCCCGCGCCCGAAACACCCATTCGCCTTGATCGGCCACCGCCGAGGACTGGATTTCGCTGCCGCGATAGATGCCTGCGTCAGACCCCTTGTCGAGGATCAGCTTCACCCCGCCATCTCCGGTGCGAACCACATTCTTCGCGGACCAGCGCGTGATCTTGGATTGACCGGCGGGCCAGTCCGATATCACCCAGCTGTCCGCCGTCGGCTTCTTCTGGCCCAGCCGAAAAAGCTCGAACGCGTCTGCCGGACCGGGCGGTCCGATCATCAGACCAGCGCCCAGCATCGCGGCGACGCCAAGGGCCGCAGCCCGTCCCGCGCGGCGGTTCATACGTGTTTCAGCCATGATGCAAGGGTCTCCTCGGTTCGGTGGAAACGCGCGGCCGGGTCAACCGGTGGCTTCGTGCAGCGCGCGGAACATGGTGTTCGTCTCGACCAGTTGGTCATAGGCATCCGCCCCGGCAATCGCGCCATCCTCCAGCAGGAAGATCCTGTCGCAATTGCGCACCGTGCTCAGCCGGTGGGCGATCACGATGATGGTTTTCTTGCGGCTCAGGTGCGCAATTGCCTCCATTACCGCCCGCTCCGTCAGGTTGTCGAGCGCGCTGGTCGCCTCGTCGAAGATGAGGATATCCGGATTGGAGTAGAGCGCCCGCGCGATGCCGATCCGCTGGCGCTGGCCGCCGGACAGGCGCGTGCCCCGTTCGCCGACCTTGGTGGCATAGCCATCGGGAAGTTTATTCATGACGAAATCGTGAAGCTCCGCCGTGCGGGCCGCGCTTTCCACCGCGTCCATGTCGATGTCCTCCGGCCGCTTGCCGAAGGCGATGTTGGCCGCCACCGTATCGTCGGTCAGGAAGATGTCCTGCGGCACGTAGCCCACCGATTTCTGCCAGGCGCGCACGTTGTCCTCGTCGATCACCTGCCCGTCGACCTTCATCGTGCCGGTCTGGGGCGTCAGAAGCCCGAGGATGACATCGACGGCCGTGGTCTTGCCGGCGCCGGTGGCGCCGACGATGCCGATGGTGGTGTTGGCCTCGACGGTCATCGTCAGATCGCACAGGGCCGGCTGCTCGGCCCCCGGAAACGCAAAGCTGACGTTTTCCAGCTCCAGCGTGGCCTTCAGCGGAATTGCCCGCAGCTGCGAACCTTGCTGCATGTCGTAGGGGGGCGGGCCGGTCAGCTCTTCGTGAAGCTGGTCGAGCGCCGGCTTGCCGAAGCGGATGGTCGACAGCGACGCAAAGAATTGCTGGATCGTCGGGAACATCCGCGCAGCGGCGAACGCATACACACCCAGAAGCGGGATGATCTCGGCGGCGCCGCCCTCGCGCGTGGCCAGCAGCCAGAGCACGAAGAGGATCATTCCCCCGAAGGCGATCACCTCGAGCAGGTTGCGCGGCAGTTCGCTGATGACGGCGAGCGACGCCTGATTGCGCGCCAGCGTGCCGGCCGGTTTCTTGAAGCGCTCGATATAGCTGCGTTCGAGGTTCAGCAGCTTGACGTTCTTGATGCCGCCCATCGCCTCCTGCATGACCTGGAACTTGGCGCGGTTGGCCTCCACCCGCTCGCGCCCCATTCTGCTCAGCCTCGCGCCGACGATGATGTAGATCAGGCCGTAGCTTCCGCCGAAGAGGGCCGCCGCGCCGATCGCCGCGCGCGGCTCCAGCACCAGAAGGAAGATCACCAGGAAGAGGATGAGGATCGAATTTGCGACCAGCCGCAGGGTCGCCGACAGGGGCCCGTTCACCACCTGCGACACTTCGGAAAGGATCGTCTTGCCCAGATCGGACGAATGCCGCGTCAGGAACCACACGTAGGGCTGGCTGAGGTAATGCTCCATCAGGCGGGTCGCCAGGCTCAGCGTGCGCATCCGCGTGAAATAGGTCAGCGCATAGAAGGTCAGCGCGCGGAACAGCGTCGTGCCGAGGACGAAAAGGAACATCGCCGCGGCCAGCACGATCAGGAAACTCTGGACGTCCTGCGTTCCCGAGAGGCGGTAGAACGTGTTCAGGATTTCGTTCGTCTCGATCACCTCGGGATTGGCGACGACCGCGAGAAACGGCATGATCGAGGCGACGCCCATGACATCGAGGATGCCCATGACGATCGTGAGCGCGATCAGCCAGTAGAACTGCGTGCGCTCGCGACCTTCGAGCATCTCGAAGATCTTCTTGAATGAATCGCGTAAGGCCATCCGGGGCTTTCTTTTTTTGTTCTTGCCACAACGTCCGTCATCCGGGCTATAACGTCAACGAGCCATTTTGCCGAAGGTTCCGGGTTGCTCGCGTTCCCGACACCGGTAAATTTTCCCCACGCTTTTCCTGCGTTTACGGCGGGTCCGCGGGATTCGGCCCAGAAAACCGGAGGCCCGACCTGACCGCAACGACGACAATCGACGTGTGCATCTGCACATTCCGCCGCGAAAGCGTCGCGGATGCCGTGGCCAGTGTCGCCGCACAGCGCCTGCCGCCGGACGTGTCGCTGCGGATCATCGTGGCCGACAACGATCACGAGCCGTCCGCCGCCGAACGCGCCGACGCCTGCGCGCGACGGATCGCATGGCCGCTGGATTACATTCATGCCCCGGTGGGCAACATCTCGGTCGCGCGGAACGCCTGTCTCGAGGCGGCGCAGGGCCAGTGGGTCGCCTTCATCGACGATGACGAGATCGCGAGGCCGGATTGGCTGTCGAGTGCGCTGGACGCGGCGCGCCAGACCGGCGCCGACATCGTCTTTGGCCCCGCGCTTGCCCGCTATCCCGCCGGCACCCCCGAGTGGATCCGCGACAACGATTTTCACACCAACCGTCCTGTGCAGCGCCACGGGCAGGTCGAGACGGGTCACACCTGCAACGTTCTGATGCGTTTCGCCGGCACGCCGGCCGCGACGACCCGCTTCGATCCCGCCCTTGGCAAGAGCGGCGGCGAGGATACGGATTTCTTCTTTCGTCTGCATCGCGCGGGGATGACGATGACCATCTGCAACGATGCCGTCGTCGAAGAGAATATCGAGCCGCGCCGCCTGACGCTTGGCTGGCTGGCGGAGCGGCGGTTTGCCGAAGGGGTGCATTACGGCGCGTCGGCACCGGGGCCCCGGTCGCTGCGCGCAGGGTCGAGCGCGGCCAAGGCGGCGTATAGTGCGCTCCGGGCCGCGATCGTTCCCTGGAGCCGCTCCGCCGCGGCCTTCTGGCTCCTGCGCGCGGTGTTCCACTGCGGGGTGGTGCGGGGCGCGATCGGCCGGACGCGCCGCATCGCCTATGGCGGGGCGGGCTAAAGCCGTTTGCGCAGGGCCTCGCCCAGTTGCCCCGAAAAGCGCCGCAGTGCGGCGGGGCGGCGCATCAAGGCGCTCAGCGCCGTGCCGAACCGGCGCGATTTCAGCGCGCGCATGGCCGTCTCGGTCGCCAGAAGATCCGCCGTTTCATGCTGCCGGCGCTTCAGCAGCGGCCCCAGCGATGCCGGATGGCCGGAGCGATCGGCCAGCGCGGTATCGGCGCGCAGAAGGGCCGCCAGATGCTCCGGCTCCGCCCGGTGCGAGATCGAACCCGACCGCCTTGTGTAAAGGTAGCCGGGGTCCGGAGAAAACCAGACGCATCCTTTGGCGGCGTAACATGCCATGATGAAATGATAATCCTCTCCGTTGCGCAGCCTCGGGTCGTAGCGAATCCGGTGCGCGCTCAGGAAGGACCGGCGAAACAGCGGCTTGAGATAGCCGAGGGTGCGCGGTCCTGCCGCGGCCAGGTTGCCGCGGACGAACGCCTCCACGCTCAGCGGTCCGGGTTCGGCCGGCTCGATCACAAACCGCTCGCCCACCGGATCGTCCTCCTCGGTGACCTCGCGCAGATTGCCCAGCACGACATCCGCGCGATTTTCCGATGCCAGCGCGACCATTCCGGCCAGCCTCGACCGCTCGAACCGGTCGTCGGCATCCAGCACCGCGATCCATTCCCCGCGCGCATGGTCCAGGGCGGTATTCCGCGCAGCCCCCGGCCCACCATTCACGTCATTGCGAAACGTCCTGACGCGCGGATCGGTGCGCGCCAGGTCGAGGCCGGCTTCGTGCGTGCGGTCAGGGGAGGCGTCGTCCACGATCAGCACCTCGACCGACACGCCGGCCTGATCCAGGGCCGAAGCGACGGAGGGCCCCAGGGTGAGCGCCGCGCGCCATGCCGGGATGATGACCGAAACGTCGGGGACCGGTGGCTGTGTCTGGCTTGTCGCGCTCATCGAGGTGAACGAAGGAAGCGGAACGGGGGTTCCCGGAGTTGGTGCGTCGCACCGGGCAGCTTGCGCCACCGCGACAGCGCCCGTTTCAGTTGCAAGCGCAGCGGCAGATCGCGGCGCGGGCACCAGGCCAGTTGACGCTCCAGACTGGCGAGGAACTTCGTTTGCGCATGGGCGATGACCTCGGCGGGCTCGCGGTCCTGCGCGGCCCGCATGATTCGCTCGGCACCCTCAAGGCCGCGGCTGAGGGTCTGGCGGTCCATCAGATGCGCGCCCTGGTAGAGCGCCACGACCGCCGCGGCGTCGTGCCCATCGGGCGTGCCGCCCAGATAGTCCGCCTGCATCCGCGCGGGAACGCTGAGGCTGAGCGCCTGTCCCTCGGGGCCGCGTTTCTTCATCAACGAGCCGCGATGAACCCGGTAATCGACCAGCAGTTCGGGCAGGTTGTCCAGCCGCCCGCCCTTCCGGATCAGCCGCGCCCAGAGGTCGCTGTCCTGCGCGGTCCAGAAACGCGTGTCATATCCGCCGACATCCGCCAGCGCCCGCGCCCGGATCATCGCACCGGGATGCAGCAGCGAGCTTTGGAAAAGCGTGGTGAACGCGATCTTCTCGGGTCCGACGAGGGGGCGCCGGTCTCCCATCGGATGCCCGTCGTCGTCGATGCGGCGAAAGCCGCAGGACAGCGCGGTCAGGTCCGGATCCGCCCGCATCCGCCGCTGCTGCAGCATCAGCCGGTCGGGGTGATAGAGATCGTCCCCGTCCGCGCGCGCGATCAAATCGCCGCGGCACGATTCCAGCCCGACGTTCAGCGCGTGGGCAAGGCCGTTCGATTCGTCGCTTTTCAGCCGGATGATATGCACGCGCGGATCGCGCCCGGCCCATTCGTCCAGCAGTTTCGGCGTCTCGTCGGTGCTGCCGTCATCGACGGCCACGAATTCGACCGACGCGAGCGTCTGTGCGGAGAGGCTGCGCAACGTCTGTTCCAGGAACGCCGCGCCATTGCGGACGGACATCAGGACGCTGACTTCGGGGACACTCATGCAAGACAACGCAGAACCTTCTATGACTCGTTGCTCAGAACATGCACCTGCCGGCCGCCATCCTGCAAGGTCGTGACGACGATGTGCCGCCCATCCGGGCTGGGGCAGGGGTGAAGATCGCACCGAAACGGTCCTTTGGGGGGAACGTGACCTGTGAAGCGCGCGATGGGTTCGGCGCTCCCGCTTGCTCGGTCCAGCATCAGCACGTCGATCTCCTCGCGGTAGGGAGTGTCGAAGACGAACCGGCCGGGAGTGTCCGGCATGTGACGGATATGCACATTGCTGTCCAGAACGTCCGGTGCCAGAACGTCCTCCTGAAGGCCCGGCCCCGCGTCGCGGAACAGCCGGACTGCGCCGCGCTGCCAGAAATAGAGCCGCTCGTCGTCCAGCCAGATGACATGCGAGGTGGCCGGAGCCAGAAGCCGAAGATCGCGCCCGTCCACACCGCAGGTCAGGCTGACCCCCATGCTTTCGTTCCACGGCCCTCCCGGCACGCGAAATCGCAGCTTGACGGTAAAGCGCCGCCCATCGGGCGAGACCTTCACATGATTGAACCAATAGGTATAGCGGCGGCGCAGATGGCCAATCCGTCCGCGCAGGCCGATCCGGCGGGTCAGGAACCGGACCGCCCGTTCCAGCGACAGAACCAGCGTGGCCTCGCCCGTCTCGACGTCCATCCGCCACACGCCATCATCGGCCGGCCGCCGCACCAGCGCCTCCGGCCCGCCGCCCGGATAGCCATAGCCCGGTCTGAGCGTGTCGAGCCGCAGAAGATCGATCGAAAGCGCATTGCGACCGTCCGGACAGACCGCATAGACCGGACGGGGCAGGGTGCGCACCGGCCCGCCCGCGGCATCGCGAACCCGCGCCACAAGGCGCCCGTCCTCGCGGTCGTTCCAGACGGCGCTCTGGCCGCGCGTGTCCCCAGCCGACGGAATCCATTGCGCCATCGGTCCCTGCTGCACGCTCCACGCCCGGCTGTGGCCGAGCGGTGTCCATGTCAGGTCGGGGTCCGCAATGTCAACCGTTCCGATTTCGATCCGGTCATCGGCGGTCGGGTGCCGCCCGGCGACATTCGTCCGGTAGAGGACGACGCGGCGGCTGTCCTCGTCGAAGATGGGGATATCGTAGTAGCTGTGGCTGTGAAACCGTCCGGCTGTCGTGCCATGGGTCAGCTGTGTTGTGGTCCACGCGGTCATTGCACAACCCTCTTGAGGCGCCGCTTGACCTTGCCCATCACGCTCCGGATCTGCGATCGCCGCCTCAGCGCCGCCATCTGCGCCCGCCAGGGCCGACCCGGCGAATCTTCGCCGTCATAGAGCGCCAGGTCGTTCAGATCGAACCCGTCATGCGCCGCGAAATATTCCAGCAATCGCGTGCCATAATCACGGCCCGCGGGGCTGAGGCCCGGACCCGCAAGTCTGCGCTGCATTCCGGTGATCAGCGTGTCGGTCCACTTGTAATGATGCACGCGGAACGGATGCGAGAAGCGGAAGGGCGGGTAGGTGATCTCCTGAAACTCGGCCAGCGGCCGGCGCAGGGCATAGCGGATCTCGCCCCTGTCCGCGCGCGGGTGGTGTCCGCCCCGGCTGGGCTGCACATCGGCGCGGTGCAGCATCAGCTTGACGGTGCCGTATTGGTCATGCGCCCCGTCGGTCCCCGCGATCTGCAGCATTGCCTCGGCCTTGATGGGGAATTGCGCGTCGAGCGACGGCGCGGCGCGCACCGGCGCCAGGGTGCCATCGGGTGCGATCCGGTCGATGAACGGCCCCTGAACGCAGGTGATGTTCAGGGACGCGCACCAGTCCTGAACCTCGGCCAGGGGGGCGGGGTATTCGTGAAACTCGTCGACATCCGCGTTCACGATCCAGTCCCGAGGTCCGGCGACGCGCTCCTGCAGGGCGCGGCGACGCTCCCACATGGCGCCGCTGGAATAGGGATCGGTCCAGATCTCGGCCGCTTCATGGCCGAACGCGGCAAGTGTTTCGCGCGCTTCGGCGACACCGGGATAGGAGGCCTCCGGCGCGTGCAGGATGACATGCGCCGCGCCCGCCTTTATCCCCAGATCGCGGTAATGCGCCAGGAAATGTGGCAGAAGCGCCAGATCGTCCTGCACGCCCAGGCACGAAATCAGGAGGGGATCGCCCGAGGCACCCGTCATTGCGGCTCCCCCGGTTCGGCCAGCGACAGGAAATCGAATTCCGCGATGGCGTCCCGGACCCGCCGGATCTGCGCATCGGACCAGGCAATCGAATCGCGGCTGTGGTTGCCGCCCGTCCGGATGATCGAGGCAGCGTCGCGGACGAAGGCATCGTCCTGCCGCAGTCCCGCGAACGCAAGCACCTCCTTCAGGCTGTCCACCGGGCTTTGCACGAAGCTCTCGTAGCCGATCCCGAGCCAGTCCTGGGGGGCGATGCGCGTCTGCATCATGGCGACGCCGCGGCACAATCCGATGAAATCGTCGATCATGGCGTCATCGGCATGGTCGGCAATGGATTTGCCCGCCTCGGCCTTCAAGGCCGCGCGAAACGTGGCCGAATTGGGCGACGCGATGCGCAGCCGATCATAGGCCCCTCCGCGCCTCAGCGACATCGTGGCGATGTTGTCGAAGGGATTGCGCACGACCAGAAGCCATTTGCAGGGCATGTCCATCGTCCCTTGCAAGCGCTCCAGCAAGGCCGGGTCGTTCTGCACGCGCCGCACCGCCCAGTCGCCCTTCTTGTCGCCCATGATGACGGGTGCGGCAGCCTGGCCGTTGAACTGGTCGGGAACCACGTAGGCGAACCCGTTCCAGTATCGGCCGTGTTGCATGAAGGCCGCGCTTTGCGATCCGATCAGCGCAAGGATGTCGCGCCGCGACCACCCCGCATCGACAAGGCCGAGAGCGTCCAGCTCGTGCGAGACGATGGCATCGGGATGCGCGTCGATCAGGGATCCGATCAGGGAATGGCCCGACCGGGGAAAGCCTGCGAACTGCAGAAATGCCCGAACGCCCGAGATATCCTGCCCGCCGGTGCGCCGCCAGTATGCCGCGCGGCTCCGCAGCTCCAGCAATGACACGGGGCGGTGGCGCCGGGACGCTGACGCTTCGAATATGGGCACGGTATGCTCGCCGGTGGCACGGCGCGCCATTCTGCCCGCGGCCCTTTTCGCTCGCTCGAAAGGTGAGTTCTGTTTTCCCAAAGCGGCCTCTCTGTTTCAATCCGACGTCCAGCAAGCCATATGACGATCCATCCGGTTTTGCCACGCAGCAGGAGATCGGACCCTTTGGCGGCTGAAATTGAGCGAGGTCCCGCCGATTTGCCGGCTTCGGCGTGACATTTCCGGCCAAGAGGGTTTTCTTGCCGGAACCTATCGTCATATTGACCGTTGCGCTGTTGCAACGGTCACTTTGTGGGCGTTGTTTGTGTTTTTAGCAGGCCGTAGGGCCGGAGGTGAAGATGATGAGAGGTCAGACTCAGGTTCAGAGCTACTCCGCGCCTCCCAGCGATCTGCGGGAGAGAGGATATCAGCGCGGTCCCGATGCAAACCGCACCGACAGGAGAATGTATGATGCCGCTGGTGACGCGGCCCTTGCCGCCACCCATGTTTCGCCATTTCCGGCGAAGCGCAGCCGCCGCAATCTTCCTGACAACGACTCCGTTCTCAAGAACGTGATGGACCGCGTTCTGGCGGCCTTGGCGCTGCTGGTGCTGTCGCCGCTGCTGGGGATGGTCGCCGCGCTGATCTATATCCGCGATCCGGGGCCGGTCCTTTTCGCCCATCGGCGAATCGGCAAGCACGGGCGCCGCTTCAAGTGCCTGAAGTTCCGCACAATGGTCGCGGATGGCGACGCCGTGCTGGCCCGCCATCTGCGCAACAACCCCGATGCCGCGGCCGAGTGGCGCGAGACCCGCAAGCTTCAGGATGACCCGCGCGTCACGCCGCTGGGCGATCTGCTGCGCCGTTCCAGCATCGACGAGTTGCCCCAGCTTTTCAACATCCTGTGGGGCCAGATGAGCGTCGTCGGCCCCCGGCCGATCATCGATTCCGAGGTTGGGTATTATGGCGATGCGATCTTTGATTATCTGTCAGTCAGGCCCGGCCTGACCGGGTTGTGGCAGGTGAGCGGCCGCAGCGACGTCGGCTACGAGCAGCGCGTGGCGCTGGATTCCGACTACGTGAACAACCGCAGCATGTTGGGCGATTGGCGCATCATCTTGCGGACGGTCCGGGTCGTTGCGCTGCGCGAAGGCAGTTACTGACACGGCATTTTTCAGGACGGGGCTGCGCCCGCCCGTTCACCCGTCGCTGGTCTCCAGCGTGAGGGGTACCGGCCGGGTGCGCAGATCGTCCACGCGCAGGGCATGCTCGGGCTTTGACAGCCGGTTGCGCACGACCCAGTGCAGGCGCTCTTCGGCGCGGGTGATCGCCACGTAGGCAAGACGTTTCCACAGTGGCTGACCCGCCTCGCTGCGGCCCATGCGGGCGGCGGCGTATAGATCGGGGGCAAAGACCTGCACGTCCTTCCACTGGCTGCCCTGCGCCTTGTGGATGGTGACGGCGGCGCCATGCAGGAAGGTCGCGCCCATGTTGGCGGCGAAGGGAATGAACGGCTCTTCCTCGTCGGGTTTCTCGATCTTCACGATTGAGGCGGCGCTGATCTGCGGGTCTTCCGCCCCCATGACGTGCAGGCGCGAAAAGCCGGGCTTGCGGCCCGGTCCCAAGTAAATCACCTGCGCACCCTTGATGAGGCCGCGCGCCTCCAGGTCCAGCCGCTTCTTGCGGTGTTTCAGGGGTAGCTCGATCCCGTCGCAGATCAGCGGCTCGCCCTCCAGCAGGGCATCCAGCGGCGCGCCGTGGACGTTGCGGAAGGCGTTGATCAGCCGGATGCGCGTGGCGTTGCGCCAGACCAGCACGGGGCTGCGCGCCATCAGATCGACCTCGACACGGCTCGCCCATTGCACGCGGTCGTCGCGGCTGGCGGCGTCCTCTATCATCCGCTCGAAATCGTGGAATTCGAGGGCCGGATCGGCCAGGGCGTGGGCCAGGTCGAGGATCGGGTTGTCCGCGTCCTGCCGGTGGATGCGGTGCAGTTCCAGCTTGGCGGGGGCGGGCAGGCTTTCGAACGCCATGCCGCCGTCGCCGCCGACCGGCGCCAGCTGCGCCGGATCGCCGAACAGCAGGAGGGTCGGGAAGATCTCCCTCAGGTCGTCCATCTGGCGCGTGTCCAGCATGCTGGCCTCGTCCACGAAACCGATATCCAGCGGCTCGTCCCGCCGCTTCCAGCCGGTGATGAAATCGCTGCCCTTCAGGCCCGCGGCGGCCAGCGCGCCGGGGATGGACTTGTTGGTCTGGTAGAAGGCGAACGCGCGGTCGAGCGCGGTTTCCGTCAGCGCCTCGATCTCGGGGCGCTCGCCGTTGGCGGCCAGCCATTCGGCGATCTTCTCGTATTCCGGATCATAGACGGGGGTATAGAGGATGCGGTGGATCGTGGTCGCCGGAACGCCGCGCATCCTGAGCACCGACGCCGCCTTGTTCGTGGGCGCGAGGATGGCGAGGGTGCGGCGGTCGCGCCGCTTTTTCCCCTCGTAATCGCCCGACACGATGTCGACGCCCGCCTCCTCCAGCGCGCGGTAAAGCGCGGCCAGAAGCAGCGTCTTGCCCGATCCGGCCTTGCCGATGACGGCCATGACGGTGCTTTTGCCCTCGCGCGGGGGCGTGGTGGTGCCGTTCTCCAGATCGACGCCGACCGTGCGAAGCGCCTCGGAAATACGGTCATGCGCATCGGCCTGATCGGCCGAGTAGGTGAGGGCCATCTCGTTCATGCGCGCGACCCTACAGGCGCGGCGCGGGGGGTGCCAGCGAAAGCCGGCTCCGCACGTTCCGCAAGCCGCGGGCAGAGCCGCTCAGATCGTCTGATCGTAGTCCCCGACCGACGGCTCGGTGCGGATGACCGCGTCGAGATCGGCGAAGATCGCGCGCATCTCATCCTCGCTTTCGCTGCTTTCGCAGACCACCACCAGGTTCGGCGTATTGGACGACGCGCGCACCAGCCCCCAGCTGCCATTGTCGAGGATCACCCGCGCCCCGTTCACCGTAACCACCTCGGCGATCTTGCGCCCGGCCAGCGGCTTGCCGGCCTCGTGATGCGCGACCAGCTTCTGCACCAGCCGCTCCAGCACCTCGTATTTCTCGGTGTCGGGGCAGAAGGGCGACATGGTGGGCGTGGACCAGGTCATCGGCAGGGCGCGGCGCAGGTCGGCCATCGACTTGTCCGGATTGCGGTCCATCAGCTTGCAGATTTCCACCGCGACGCGCATGCCGCAGTCGTAGCCGCGCCCGATCGGCTCGGCCAGGAAATAGTGGCCGGACTTTTCGAACCCCGCCAGCGCGCCCAGTTCCTTGACCCGGCGCTTCATGTGGCTGTGGCCGGTCTTCCAGTAATCGGCCTTGGCGCCATGCGCCTGCAATTCGGGGTCCGACGCGAAAAGCCCGGTGGATTTGACATCGGCGACGAAGGTGCTGCCGGGATGGAGGGGGGCCAGATCGCGGGCCATGATGACGCCCATCTTGTCGGCAAAAATCTCATTGCCCTCGTTGTCGACCACGCCGCAGCGGTCGCCGTCGCCGTCGAATCCCAGCGCGAAATCGGCCCCCGAGGCGCGCACGGTGTCGGCCATGTCGTGCAGCATTTCCATCGCCTCGGGGTTCGGATTGTAATGCGGGAAGGTGTAATCCAGCGTGTTGTGAAGCGGGACCACCTCGACGCCGAGGCGCGCGAACAATTCGGGCGCGAAGGCCGACGCGGTGCCGTTGCCGGTGGCGCAGACCACCTTGAGGGGCCGCGTCATGCGGAAATCCCCCACGAGATCGTCAAGATAAGCCTCGCGCACACCGTCCACGAATTCGTAGCCGCCGCCGGGGCGGGGCTGCCCGCGGCCCTCCAGAACGATGGCCTTCAGTTCGGCCATCTCATCGGGGCCATGCGTCAGGGGCCGCTCGAATCCCATCTTGACCCCGGTCCAGCCGTTCGGGTTGTGCGACGCCGTGACCATCGCGACGGCGGGCGCATCAAGGTGAAACTGCGCAAAATATGCCATCGGGCTGAGGGCCGGACCGATATCCAGGACCTTGATCCCCGCCTGCATGAGGCCCAGCATCAGCGCGTTCTTGATGCCCAGCGAATAGTCGCGGTAGTCGTTGCCCACCGCGATCACCGGGTCTATCCCCCGCTGGATCATCTGCGTGCCAAGGCCGAGGCCCAGCGCCGTCATGCCGGGCAGGTTGATCTCTTCGGGGTATTTCCAGCGCGCGTCGTATTCGCGGAACCCCGTGGGCGCGATCATCGGATCGCGCAGGAATTCCCAGGTGTTCGGCGTAACGGTGGGCGCAGGAATGGTCACGGGCGGTCCTCACTTTTTTTAACTGGCACGGCGGGCGGCGCGCGGCGCGGCCCACGGGTGTGAACGGATTGCACCCGATGCGATGCCAGATAGTGCGCGGAAACTCAATTCAAGATGACACCTGCTCGCGCAGGATCGACGCGGTGAGCGAGATCATGAGGTAGATGCCGGCAAAGACGAGGAACGCGAGGATCGTGTTTTCGAACGCGCGGGGATAGGACGCATCCTGCGACGGCACCGGATTGACGCTGACGGTCAGGTAACGGACCTGCTTGTTCGCCTCGCTCGCGCTCAGCCGCTGCGCCTCGAGCGCCGCCTGCAGCACCATGTCGGCCGTCAGCAGATCGGCCTGCGCCATCTGGATATCGGCGGTCTGCGACGCGAGCGAGGCGCGATCCTCGGTGGCGTCGGTGAGGCGCGCGCGCTGCTTGACCAGCTCCCGCTGGAGGACCTCGATTTCGCTGGCCAGCGCCTCGACCCTGGCCTGGTTGGGGCGCGCATTGTTCATCTGCGTGTTCAGCGCCAGCTGCTTTTCCTGCAACTGCAACTCCACATTACCGATGAGCTGGCGGATGTTCGCAATTTCGCCCTCGGGGTCTAGAACCGATGCCTCCTGCAACTGGACCAGTTGGCGCTGTGCCTCGCGCCGCTCCTGCTTGGCCTCCACCAGGCTGGCGCTCGATGCCTCGACCGCGTCCTCGCGCTTGCGCTTCGACAGGTCATCGACGCGCTCCTCGGCGTAATCGATCAGCTTGCGCGAGAATTGGGCGCTGATATCGGGATCGGCGGTCGACACCTCCATCCGCAGCACGCCCTCTGTCGGATCGTATCCGATCTTTGTGTATTTCTTGTAAAGCTTGTAGGCCGCTTCGTTGCTTGCATCCGGCTCCAGCCGTTGAATGGGATCGATCCAGGGCTGACTGAAATGGTCGCGAAACCCGACGTCGCGGTCGAGGCGCAGCATCGCGTCCTTGGACAGAAGATAGGACTGCGTGGCGATGGCGTCCTGCCCCGTCGCGAACTGGCTGGGCAGCTTGAACCCGCCGAGGCTCGCGCCCGCGCCGCCGCCATCGGCCGAAAGGATCAGGAATTCGGACTTGGTCGAATACATCGGCGTCGCGACGGCGTAGTAGTAATACCCGGCCAGCAGCGTCGGCAGAAGCACGAAGGCCGCCAGCCGCGTCGCCAGCAGCAGCAGCTTGCGGCGGCGGCGTCGCGCGATGTCGCGCTGGATGCGCATGATCTCCTGGCTGCGCCGGTCCGCGGGGCTGAGCTGCGTCGAGGGCAGCGTTGGCTGCGTCGGCATCGTCTGGGGCAGTTGCACGCGCTGCTGTCCGACCTCGGTGCCGGTGGCGGGCGCCGCGCCGTCGGCCTCGGCTGCGCGCCGGTCCGTCGCCACCAGCTCGAGGATGGACGCGCGCTGGAACGGGTCGATCCCGCGCTCCCGCAGGAGGCGCACGGCGTCGAGATCCGAGGCCGGTGCCAGCCCGTGCTTTTGCGCCGCGCGCCGCGCCATGCGCAGTTGCCGGCCGGTCAGGCCCTCGGCCCGGATGTCGTCGATGCTTTGGGATGCGCGGGCCTGCTGCGCGCTGCCGTCTTCGCCGCCCTCCGGCGCGTCCTGCCGCGGCGGCTGGGGCGCATCGGGCGGTGCGACACCCTCGGGGGCACCCGCCTGCGCGCCAGCGCCCTCGGCCGCGCTTCCGGGGCTGTGGCGGATGCGGAACTTCCTAGCCTTGGGTTTCGTAGTCATAAAGCTCTTTTGCCTCTTCCAAGGTGTCGAACATGAAAAGCTGACCGTCCATCAGCACGGCCGCGGACGTCGCGAACTTCTCCAGCGTCCGGGGCGAGTGGGACACGATGACCACGGTCGTCGTCTCCAGCCGCTCGCGCAGGATCTCGCCGGCCTTGCGGTTGAACTCCACGTCGGTCGAGCTGGGCATGCCCTCGTCGATCAGGTAGATGTCGAAATCCAGCGCCAGCATGAGCGCGAAGGTAAAGCGCGATTTCATCCCGGCGCTGTAGGTGCCCAGCGGCTGATCGAAATATTCGCCGAGGTTGCACAGCCAGCGGCAGAACGCCTCGACATAATCGGGGTCGAGGCCATAGAGCCGCGCGATGTAGCGGCTGTTCTCCATCGCGGAAATCCGGGTGATCACGCCGCCCATGAACCCGAGCGGAAAGCTGATGCGGCACCCGCGCCGGATGGCGCCCTCGTCGGGCTTCTCGAGCCCCGCCATCATGTTGATCAGCGTCGTCTTGCCGGTTCCGTTCGGCGCCAGAATCCCGATGGAGCGGCCAAGCTCCACCCGAAAGCTGACCCTGTCCAGGATCACCTTGCGCTGGGTGCCGGTCCAGAAGGATTTGCTGACATTGTCGAATTCGAGCATTCGCTCTCCGGAAACTGCTGCATGCCCTCGGGGCGCGGGGGCCGTGGGCACCCGGCCCGTAACGGTATCCCGGACGCCGGGATGGGAGAGATCATATACAGGGTTTCAAGGCGAAATTATGCCCGGCGGCGACAAAAATCTGCCGTGATCGCACGCGTTTTGCCGGAATCGGAAACGATGCGGCTCAGGCCACCGCCTGCCATGCGAGCCCGGCCAGCACCGCGCCGATGAGCGCGAGGCCGATATAGGCGGCAAAGATGCGCGGCTTGACCAGCGCCCAGACGGCGATGGCCGCCGGGATGCAGCTGACCCCGCCGGCCAGGACAAAGCTCATCGCCGCGCCCTGGCTCATCCCCTGCGCCAAAAGCGCATCGACCATCGGCACGGCGGCATAGCCGTTGAGGTAAGCGGGCGCGCCGACGAGGGCACCCAGCAGGATCGGGCCGATACCCTCGCCGCCCAGCACGCCCGCGACCGCCTCGGCCGGGATGTGGCGCAGCATCAGCGCCTCGATCAGGTAGGCGAGGCTCAGCCATTTCAGCAGGAACACGGCGTTGGTCGCGCTCACCTGTCCGAAGGTCTCGCGCCGCCCGGCGTCGTGCCAGAATTTCCAGACGGGCGCGCCCTCGTAGGGTTTCCTGCTGCTGCAGCAGCCGCCGCAGGACGGCGCCGCCGCGCGCAGCGGATCGGCGAAAAGCGCGCTGCGCGACAGGGCCATGACGGCGAAGCCGCCCATGATCCCGAGGCCCAGCGCCGCCAGCGTCTTGGCCAGCGCGAATTCCCATCCAAGCGCGGCGCTGGTGATGGCGAACATTGCCGGGTCCATCAGCGGCGAGGCCAGCCAGAAGGCCATGACAGCGGCGAGCGGCGCGCCCAGCGCCAGCATCGCGGCGATGAAGGGGATCACCTCGCAGCTGCAGAAGGGCGCGATGCCGCCGACCAGCGCGGCGAGGAAGATCATGCGCACCTTGCTGCCCTGGAACGCCTTGGCGACCAGCCGCTCGGCCCCCGTGGCGCGCAGGTAGGCGACGGCGAGGACCGCGAAGGCGATGAAGGGCGCGGTGTGCCACAGCGCGCCGATGGTGAAGATGACGGTGTTCCAGAACTCCCCCGGCTCGAAGATCGCCACGAGCGCGAGGATGATCGCCAGTGCCGCCCACGCCTTGTCGATCCAGCGCCTGGGGCCGTGGGATTCTGCCGCCGTTTCAGCCATGATCGCGATCCTCGCCGGGGGCGATGCTGTCGGCGCAGCATTCGCGCAGCAGGAATTCCGAGAGCGCGCGCAGCTCGTCACAGGCCACGGCGGCGCAGATGATGCTGCGCCCGCGCCGCTCCTGCCGGACAAGTCCGGCCAGCGCGAGGATCTTCATGTGATGCGTCAGGGTCGAGCCGGCGACGCCGCTGCGCGCGCCGAGCTCGCCGATGCTCAGCCCCTCCGGGCCGGCGCGGACCAGCGTGCGCAAGACGCCGAGGCGCTGCTCGCTGCCAAGCGCGGCAAAGGCCGAGGCGGTCACCGCCAGATCGGCATCGGGAAGGGGCGTCTGTTCCATGATTCTCGAGATATCGAATTCGCCCAAAAGGCGCAACCATATTTCGAGCATCCTCGAAATGAGGCGTGCACCGGTTGGATTTCGCCGCGCGGCGGCATATCTGCGCCCCATGCCCGACCTTCCCGCAAGGATCAGCCGCTGCCGCCTCTGCGCGGACCGCTTCGCCGCCACGGCGACCGCGCACCGGCCGCGCCCGGTGGCATGGTTCGCCCCCGGCGCGCGGATGCTGGTCGCGGGGCAGGCGCCGGGGGCGCGGGTGCATGCCACCGGCCTTCCGTTCAACGATGCCTCGGGCGACCGGCTGCGCGACTGGCTGGGGCTGGACCGGGATACATTCTATGACCGCACCCGCGTGGCGATCGTGCCGATGGCGTTCTGCTTTCCGGGCTATGACGCCAAGGGCAGCGATCTGCCACCGCCCGCTTTGTGCCGCGAGACGTGGCATGACGCGGTGATGGACAGCCTCGCGCCCCTGCGCCTGCGCGTGCTGGTCGGCGCCCATGCGCACCGCTATCATCTGGGCGCGCGCGGCAGCGTGGCGCAGACCGTGGCGAACTGGCGCGTCCATGCGCCGGAGGTTTTCGCCTTGCCGCATCCGTCCTGGCGCAATACCGCGTGGCTCAGGAAAAATCCGTGGTTCGAGGGCGAGGTTCTGCCCGCCTTGCGGGCCCGCGTGCAGGAGGTGATGCAGGATGGCTGAAACGGAACTGGACCGGACCTACGCCGCAATGGAGGCGGCGGGCGAGGATGGTGCGGCGCGGCTGGGCTTTTACCATGCGCTGGCCGACGCGCAGCTTTACCTGCTGCTGACCGAAGAGCCAAAGGGCGACGACATCACGCCGCAGACCTACGATCTGGAGGGGGTGGCGCACGCGCTGGCCTTCGATACCGAGGACCGGCTGGCCGAATTCACCGGCGCCCTCGCGCCCTATGCCGCCCTGCCGGGCCGCACGCTGGCGGCGATGCTGGCGGGGGCGGGGGCGGGGCTGGCGCTCAACCTGGGCGTCGCGCCCTCGGCGATCCTCTTGCCGCCCGAGGCGCTGGGCTGGCTGGACGAGACGTTGGGGCAGGGCGGCGGCACCGTGGGCGGCGCGCGGCCCGAGGCGCTGATCCCGCCGCAGGGCGTGCCGCAGGCGATGCTGACCGCGCTCGACGCCAAGCTGGCCCGCGCGGGCGGGCTTGCCAGCCATGCGTGCCTTTCAGGGGCGCGCTATGCGGGCGGCGCGGAGGGGCACCTGCTGATCTTCGTCGGCGCGGCGGAAGGCGCCGAGGCGGTGCTGACCCGCGCGGTCTCGGAGGCGCTGACGTTCTCGGGGATCGAGGCGGGTACGCTCGATGTCGGCTTCGCCGCCGCGGGCAGCGTATTGGCCGAGCGGGCCGAGCGCATCGGCCTGCGCTTCGATCTACCGAAACCCGAGGCGCCCGCGCCAAGGGCGGCGCCGGGGTCGGACCCTTCGAAGCCGCCCAGGCTGAAGTGACATGCAGGCTGGGCGAAGGGGCCCTCAGTATCCCAGTTTGCGGTCCACCAGATGCAGCAGCGGCTCGCCCGCCTCGCTGCGTCTTATGTTCTCCGCAATCACCTCGCTCGCCGTGTCCTCGCGCGTCTCCGACGCCACGTGCGGCGTGACCGTCACCGACGGATGCGCCCAATAGGGATGCTCGGGCGGCAGCGGCTCCACCCGGAAGACGTCGAGAGTGGCATGGGCGATATGCCCGCTGTCCAGCGCCTCGAGCAGCGCCTGATCGTCGATGAGCGGACCGCGGCCGGGATTTATGATGAACGCGCCCTTGGGCAGCAGGGCCAGCCTCTGCGCGTTCATCAGGTTCTCGGTCTCGGGCGTCTTGGGCAGCAGCAGCACCAGGATCTGCGCCGTACCCAGCGCCTTGCGCAGGCCGCCCTCGCCGCTCAGGCAGCGCACGCCGGGGATGTCCTTGGGCGACCGGCTCCAGCCCGTCACGTCGAAGCCGAGCGCGACGAGCGTCTCGGCGCAGGCCGCCCCCAGCACGCCCAGCCCCAGGATGGTAACGGGACGGTCCCTGGCCAGCGGCGGATTGCCCTTGCGCCAGACGCCGTCCTGCCCGTGGATATGCGCGTCCATCCCCAGATGATGACGCAGGACATGGCCGGTCACCCATTCCACCATGCCTTGCGTCAGCCCGTGATCCACCATCCGGGTCAGCGGCTGCGTCAGGCTGGCATTGGTGACGACATTCTCGACCCCGGCCCAGAGGTTCAGCACCGCCTTGCAGCGCGTGTAGGGCCGGAAATCCTTCACCGGGCCGTTGGGCGCCAGAACGATGTAATCGACGTCTTGCGGCGCGATATCGGTAGCGAGGCGGAAATCGCTGACGCCCGCCTTTCGCAGCGCATCGGTCAGCGGGCCTTCGTATTGCGGCCAGCGCTCTTCGCGGGCGGCGAACAGGATATTGATGGTCATGACTTCTACCTTGGCTTGTGGACGTGCGCGCTCTGGACCATGCCGAAACCCAGCAGAAGGATCAACATTGCCGAGCCTCCGTAGCTGACCAGCGGCAGCGGCACGCCCACGACAGGCGCAAGGCCCATCACCATCGACATGTTCACCGCGAAGAACAGGAAGAACGTCGCCGCGATTCCCAGCGTCAGCAGCGACGAGAACCGGTCGCGATTCGTCATCGCGGAGGCCACGCAGAAGACGATGATCAGCGCGTAGAGCCCCAGCAGCGATATCCCCCCGACAAAGCCGAATTCCTCGGCCAGGGTGGTAAAGATGAAATCGGTGTGCTTTTCCGGCAGGAAGTTCAGCCGCGACTGCGTGCCCTGCATGAAGCCCCGCCCGGTCCAGCCGCCCGAGCCCAGCGCGATCTTGGACTGCGTGATGTGATAGCCCGCGCCCAGCGGATCCTGGCCGGGGTCCAGGAAGGTGTCGATGCGGCGGAACTGGTAGTCCGCCAGAAGCTGCCAGTCGGTGCCGCGGCTTTTCAGGACCGCCGTGACCAGACCGATGCCCACGGCGATCACGGCGGCGAAATAGGCCCAATGCACGCCGGCAAGGAACATGATCCCGCCGCCCGCCGCAACCAGCAGGATCGAGGTTCCCAGATCGGGCTGCGTCAGCACCAGATAGACCGGGAGCAGGATCAGCACGATGGGCGGCAACACCCATAGCGGGCGCGACGTCTTGCTCAGCGGCAGCCAGTCGTAATAGGCGGCCAGCGCCATCACCAGCGTGATCTTCATCAGCTCGGAAGGTTGCAGGCGCATGAAGCCCAGGTCGATCCAGCGCTGCGCGCCCATGCCGATGCTGCCGAAAAGCTCGACCGCGATCAGCAGCGCCAGCGACACGGCATAGGCCAGCCCCGCGATGTTGCGCCAGAACCAGATCGGCACCATCGCCGCCGCCAGCATCAGGGCGAACCCGACGCCGAAGCGTTTCATCTGCGGGTCCATCCACGGCTCGGCCGAGCCGCCCGCGACGGAGTAGAGCATGAGGAACCCGACACAGGCCACCGCCGCCAGCAAGAGCGCCAGTGGCCAGTTGACGTAGAGGATCTTGCGCAGGCCCGCAGGGACGCTTTTGACGGAATACTCAAGATAGCTCATGCGCGGTCACTCGATTTTTCGCCGGGACGGGGGCGCGCGTCGCGCAGACGCTCCTGCTGCGCGCGGATGCGTTCGCGATCGGCGCTGGGATAGGCCTCCAGCGGCGGATCGCCGTTATAGAGCGCCTGAAGCGTCACGTCCCGCGCGATCGGCGCCGCCACGGCCGACCCGCCGCCGCCATGTTCGACCACGACGGCCACGGCCACCTTGGGGCTGATCGCGGGCGCGTAATCGACGAACAGCGCGTGATCGCGCCGCTCCCACGGCAGATCATCGTTGCTGCGCACGCCCTGCGCGCGCTCGGCTGCGGTGATGTTGCGCACCTGGCTTGTGCCGGTCTTGCCCGCCATCGCCATCCCCTCGGCGGCGATGCGGCTGCGATAGGCGGTGCCGCGCTTGTTGTTCGACACGTCATACATGGCGCGGCGGATATTGCGCAGGTTGTTCTCGTTCAGGCCCAGATCCTCGCCGTGGCCGGTGGGCGCCTCGACCCCGCCGAGGGACTTGATCAGGCGCGGCGTGACCGTCCGGCCGGTGGCGATTCGCGCCGTCATCACGGCCAGTTGCAGCGGCGAGGTCAGCACGAAGCCCTGCCCGATGGACGAGTTCACGCTGTCGCCGATCACCCATTCGGCCCCGCGCGCGGCGCGCTTCCACTCCTTCGTCGGAATCAGCCCGTCGGCGACGCTGGTCAGCGGCAGGTCATGCGCGACGCCGAGGCCCAGCCGATTGGCGATCTCGCTGATCTTCTCGATGCCGGTGCGCAGCGCCATCTCGTAGAAATAGACGTCGCAGCTTTCGCGGAGGGCGGTGTTGAGGTTCATGTTGCCGTGGCCCGCCCGCTTCCAGCAATGGAAACGGCGCCCCGCCACTTCCAGATGGCCGGGGCAGTAGACGGTGTCGTCGGCCGTCGCCTGTCCCCCCTCCAGCGCGGCAAGCGCGGTGACCATCTTGAAGGTCGAGCCGGGAGGATAGAGCCCCTGCACCGCCTTGTTGGGCAGCGGGCGATACTTGTTCTCCAGCAGCGCCTTGTAATCGGCCACGGAAATGCCGCGCACAAAGAGGTTGCTGTCAAAGCCTGGGGTCGACACCGAGGCGAGGATGTCGCCCGTCTCGCAATCCAGCACGACGGCGGCGGCGCTTTCGCCCTCCAGCCGCGCATGGATGTAGGATTGCAGGTTGCTGTCGGTGGTGATCTGGATGTCCTTGCCGGCCTCGCCCTCGCGGCGGTCAAGCTCGCGCATCACGCGGCCCGCTGCGTTCTGCTCGATCCGCTTGGTGCCGGCGGTGCCGCGCAGCATGTCCTCGCGCCGCGCCTCCAGCCCGATCTTGCCGATCTGGAAGCGCGGGATCAGCAGAAGCTGATCGGGCGCGTCGATCTTTTCCAGATCGTAATCGCTGACCGGGCCGACATAGCCGAGGACATGGGCATATTCCTTCTCCATCGGATAGCGGCGCGAGAGGCCGACTTCGGGGCGCACGCCCGGCAGGGCGGGGGCGTTGACGGCGACGCGGCTCAGCTCTTCCCAGCTGATGCGGTCGGCGATGGTGACGGGATGGATGCGCGAGCGGCGCATTTCCTCGCGCGCGCGCTCCAGCTCTTCGGGGTCGAGCGTGATGAGCCGGCCCAGCCGCGCGATCGTGTCCTCGACATCGCCCGCCTCCTCGCGCTCGAGGATGATGCGATAGCTGGGCACGTTCTCGGCCACGGCCACGCCGTTGCGATCGAAGATCTGGCCGCGCGCGGGCGGGATCAGGCGGATCTTGATACGGTTTTCCTCGGCCAGCAGGCGGAACTGGTCGGCCTGATCGACCTGCAGGTGCCGCATCCGCCATGCCAGCAGCCCCATAAACCCTGCCTGCCCGGCGCCGAGGATCAGACCGCGCCGGGTGATGCGTTTCTGGCTGAGCGCGCCCTCGCGCGAAAGGCGTTTCATATGCCGGATCTCCTGCCTATGACTGTCTCGCCGGGCCTGACCTTGCGCACGCCGACCAGCAGCGCCGAGGCCATCACCACCAGTGGATAACATAGCACCGTCATCGCCATTTGCATCAGACTGAGGCCAAGCGGCGCCTGCGGCACCAGCAGAACGGCAAGCGTCAGCCGGTAGGCGAGGATGATCGCCCCGACGACCATCGCGACGGTCAGCCACTCGGCCCCGAAGGCGCGGTCGCGCAGCCCCGGCGCGCGCGATTTCAGCGCCTCGCAGCCCAGAACCACCAGTGCCGCCCAGAGGCCCGGCGGGCGCTGGAACATCAGATCGGCCAGCAGCACGATGACGGCGATCAGCAGTGCGGGCGCATATTCGGGCCGCCGCAGCACCCAGGCAAAGCTGAGCGCGACGATCACGTCGGGTCCGGCCCAGCGGGGCGGCACGGTGCCGAGCGGCAGGATGCGCCAGAAGATGACGGCAAGGCAGAGCGCGGCAAAGATCGCGCGCATCAACCACAGGTGCAGGGCGGGGCGGTCAGCCATCGGCGGCGTCGCCCGGAACGGGCGCCTCGCCAAGGTCGCCCGGAACGGGCGCCTCTCCAAGATTACCCGGCGCGGTATGCTCGCCAGCCTCGGCATCCTCTTCCGGCACGGGCAGACCGGGCGGCGCGATCAGCGCGCCGGGGCTGTCGATGCGCGGGCTGGGGTGATCGCGCAGCACGCGCAGGAACTCCAGCCGCTCGTAATCGGCGGCGAGGCGCAGGCGCAGCCGCCCCCCCGGATCGGCCGCGACGCGCCCCACCAGCAGACCGGCGGGAAACACCCCGCCATCGCCCGAGGTGATGACGCGGTCGCCGGGGCGCACCTTGCCCGCGTCCTCCAGAAAGTCGATGGGCGGCGCGACGGTGTTGTCGCCCAGGATCAGCGCCCGCTGGCCCGACGGCTGGACCGTCACCGGGATGCGGCTGGACGTGTCGGTCAGCAGGATCACGCGCGACGAGTTGTCGCCGACGCCCGAGATGCGCCCCACCAGCCCCAGCCCGTCCATCGCCGCCCAGCCGTCGACGATGCCATCGCGCGCGCCCACGTTCAGCAGCACGGACTGACGGAAGGGCGAGCCCGAATCGGCGCTGACGACGCCGGTGACATAGGTCAGGCGCGGGTCGAGCCGCACGTTGTTCAGATCCAGAAGGCGCGCGTTCTCCTGCTCCAGCTGAAGCGCGGCCTCCTTCCACGACTGCATCTGCTGCAATTCGCGCCGCAGTTCCTGATTCTGGCGGTAGATGCGGTGATAGCTCTGGAAATCGCGCACGAGGTTGATGGTGCCCGTCACCGGCGCCATCGCCCAGTCAAGATTGGGAACCACCCGGTCGATCACGGCGGCGCGGAACCGCTCGACCCGCGGGCTATCGATGCGCCACAGCACGAAAAGGCCCAGGAGGCAGACGATCAGGACACCCAGAAGCAGCCGCCCCAGCGGGCCGGCATAGTCGCCTGAATGTCTGCGGTCTTTCGCCAACAGCGGATTCCCTCGCAACGGGTTGAAGACGCGCGCACCATAGCGACGGGGAACGCGCCGCGCATGTCACAATCGCGCGCGCGGCATCGGCGGTGTTCAGCTGTCGTAATCTATCGCGTGGCGCAGCTGCTTTTCGAACTCCAGCGCCTTGCCGGTGCCAAGCGCGACGCAGTTCAAGCTCTCGTCCGCGATGCTGACGGCCAGCCCGGTCTGCTCGCGCAGCGCCAGATCCAGATTGCCCAGAAGCGCGCCGCCCCCGGTCAGCATGACGCCCCGGTCGACGATATCGGCCGCAAGGTCGGGCGGGGTCGCCTCAAGCGCGGTCATCACCGCCTCGCAGATCTGCTGCACCGGCTCGGCCAGCGCCTCGGCCACCTGCGCCTGGCTGATCTCGGTCTCCTTCGGCACACCGTTCAGGAGGTCGCGCCCCCGGATCCGCATCGACGCGCCGCGCCCGTCATCGGGCATGCGGGCGGTGCCGATCGAGGTCTTGATCCGCTCGGCGGTGGCGTCGCCGATCAGAAGGTTCTGCTGGCGGCGCAGATAATTGATGATGGCCTCGTCCATGCGGTCGCCGCCGACGCGGACCGACCGCGCATAGACGATGTCGCCAAGGCTGAGCACCGCCACCTCGGTCGTGCCACCGCCGATATCGACCACCATGTTGCCGGTGGGATCGGTGATCGGCATGCCCGCACCGATGGCGGCCGCAATAGGCTCGGCGATCAGACCCGCGCGGCGGGCGCCGGCGCTGAGCACCGACTGGCGGATCGCGCGTTTCTCGACCGGGGTCGCGCCGTGGGGCACGCAGACGATGATCTTTGGCTTGGAGAAGGTCGTGCGCTTGTGCACCTTGCGGATGAAATGCTTTATCATCGCCTCGGCCGTGTCGAAATCGGCGATGACGCCCTCGCGCATGGGCCTGATCGCCTCGATGCTGCCGGGGGTGCGGCCCAGCATCAGCTTGGCATCCTCGCCCACTGCCAGCACCTTCTTGACGCCGTCCTTGACGTGATAGGCAACTACCGACGGCTCCGACAGGATGATCCCGCGACCCTTGACGTAGACCAGCGTATTCGCCGTTCCAAGGTCGATGGCCATGTCCGAGGTGAACATCCCCGGAATTCTGCTCAATATGGACATGTAGGGCGGTGTCCTGTCTTTTCGTGCAAATGGGCGCGGACGACTCTGGCCCGCAGGCTGCCGCCCTTATAGAGACGCCCCCGGTGCGGATAAAGGGGCTGTTTTGGCAGTATCAGCATCAACTCGCCGGTACCGCCCCCGTTTCGGCCGGGCTTGAGCGGCGCCGCGGGTGCGCTAGCTCGGCTATCAGAGCGTACACGCACCTTGGTCGGGGAGGGGACACATTATGGTGATCGTCATCGGCCTCGTCGTCGCCTTCGTGCTGGTGCTGATCTTTTCCAACCACCGCACACGCTATTGCCGCTGGCGCGAGGACCGCACGCAGGATAGCAGCGACGGCCGCGCCTATCGCTGCATGGCCTGCGGCGCGGTCGAACATACCGCGGACGGCAAGCCGCCGAAGGATTGCAAGGCGGCCGACGGCGGAGTTTAGTGGCCGCAGACCTATCCGACGAGGCCACGATGACCGAACCCGAAGACGCCGCCGCCCGCCGCGCCGTGGCCCCCGTGATCTGCTACCCGACCGACACGCTGCCGCTGCCGGATCTGGGGCTCTATGCCGAAGCGCGGGCAGGCGCGGTCTCGACCGCCGAGGTGCTGGTGGCCCCGCGCGATGCCGCCACCTTCCGCGTGCCTGCCGGCCACTTCTTTCGCATCACCTCGGTCGATGGGCCGCAGGTGGGGGATCTGAACCTCTGGAACGCGAATGACCTGACCGAACGGTTCTATTCCGGCAAGACCCGCGCCCTCCACGGCACCCATCTGGGCCGGGGCGAGCGGATGTGGTCCGCCCTGCCGCACCTGCGCCCGATGGCGACGATCACCGGGGATACGCTGGGCTGGTATGGCATCGACGAATATGGCGGCGCGGTGCATGACGTGATCGGCACGCGCTGCGATCCCTATACCGGAAACCTGCTGGCGGGCGGGCAGTATCACCACTGTTGCCACTCGAACCTGACCCGCGCGCTGGCCGACGAGACCGGCCTGCCCCTGCACGAGGCCGAGGCGCATGTGCATGACGTGCTCAACGTCTTCATGTGCACCGGCTTCACCCGCGATAGCGGCCAGTATTTCATGAAGGCCAGCCCCGTCCGCCCCGGCGATCATCTGGAGTTCTTCGCGGAGATCGACCTGCTGGGCGCGCTGAGTGCCTGCCCCGGAGGCGATTGTTCCGCCCAGCATTCCAGCGATGTCGCGGCCTGCTACCCCCTGCTGGTCGAGGTGTTCGCCCCCGCCCCCGGCGCGCTTGCGGGCTGGAGCAGCCCGCCGCGCAACGGCTATGACCGCACCCACGGGCGCGGTCCGGTGGCAGGGTGAGGTATCAAGCCGCTATTTCCTCGGGGTATAAGACTCCAATTCGTTCGATTGCGGATGATGATGTTTAACTGCCTGTAACGCACTAACCGCAGTCTATGAAAAAGGCCCCGGATCGCTCCGGGGCCTTTCGTTCATTTCAAACCGGGCTGCACCTTAGTGCGCGTGGCCCTTGTCCCAGTCCTCGCGCTTGGGAAGCTGCTCGAACGTGTGTTCGGGCGGCGGGCTGGGCAGGGTCCATTCCAGCGTGTCGGCAAATTCGTTCCACGGATTTGCCTGCGGCGACGGTTTGCCGCGAAGGAGTGCGTAGGCGATGATCCCGAAGAAGAACACGAAGCTTGCGAAGGAGATGAACGCGCCGATCGACGACCAGTAGTTCCAGAAGGCGAATGCCTCGGGGTAGTCGATATAGCGGCGGGGCATGCCCTGGCGGCCCAGGAAGTGCTGCGGGAAGAACGTGAGGTTCGCGCCGATGAACATCATGTAGAAATGCAGCTTGGCCGCCCATTCGGGATACATCTTGCCCGTCATCTTGGGGAAGTAGAAGTAGATCCCCGCGAAGATGGCAAAGACGGCGCCAAGGCTCATCACATAGTGGAAATGCGCGACGACATAGTAGGTATCGTGATACGCCCGGTCGAGCCCTGCCTGCGCCAGCACCACGCCGGTCACGCCGCCCACGGTGAAGAGGAACAGGAACCCGAACGCCCAGAGCATCGGCGCCCTGAACTCGATCGAGCCGCTCCACATCGTGGCGATCCAGCTGAACACCTTCACGCCCGTCGGCACTGCGATGACCATGGTGGCGAGCATGAAGTAGGACTGCTGCGTCAGGCTCATTCCCACCGTGTACATGTGGTGCGCCCAGACGAGGAAGCCCAGCGCGCCGATGGCGATCAGCGCCCAGACCATCGGCAGGTAGCCGAAGATCGGTTTGCGGCTGAACGTGGCGATCACGTGGCTGATGATGCCGAAGCCGGGCAGGATGATGATGTACACCTCGGGGTGACCGAAGAACCACAGGATGTGCTGGTAGAGGATCGGATCGCCCCCGCCCGCGGGGTCAAAGAAGGTCGTGCCGAAGTTGCGGTCGGTCAGCAGCATCGTGATTGCACCGGCCAGAACCGGCAGCGCCAGGAGGATCATCCACGCGGTAACGAAGATCGACCACGCAAAGAGCGGCACCTTGAAGAGGCTCATGCCCGGCGCGCGCATGTTGAGGAAGGTGGTGATCATGTTGATCGACCCCAGGATGGAACTGGCGCCCGAAACGTGGACGGCAAAGATCGCGAGGTCGGTCGAGATCCCCGTCTCGGAGGTCGAAAGCGGCGGGTAGAGCACCCAGCCGATGCCCGATCCCAACTGGCCATTGCCCCCCGGAGCCAGCAGCGACGCCACACCCAGCGACGTGCCCGCGACATAGAGCCAGAAGCTGAGGTTGTTCATCCGCGGAAACGCCATGTCCGGCGCGCCGATCTGAAGCGGCATCAGGTAGTTGCCGAAGCCGCCGAAAAGCGCGGGAATGACCACGAAGAACATCATCAGGACGCCGTGATACGTGATCATCACGTTCCAGAGGTGTCCGTTGGGCGTGCAGGCCGCGGTGCTGTCGGCGATGAAGCGCGCACCTTCGAGGCACATGTACTGAACGCCCGGCTCCATCAGCTCGAGGCGCATGTAGACGGTGAACAGAACCGAAATCAGGCCGGCGAACGCCGACACGATCAGGTAGAGGATTCCGATATCCTTGTGATTCGTGGACATGAACCAGCGGGTGAAGAACCCGCGTTCGTCGTGGTGTTCATGGCCATGAATGGCTGCGTCTGCCATTGGGTGCCTCCTGCTGATAAAGGGCCGGGCGCTTTCACAACGGGTGCGCGCACACGGGGAACTCTGAGTTTGCTTTTTAGTGCGCCGGGCAGGTGCGGGCAACGTAAGACTGCGTTTCGCGGCAAATAAATTACAGAGAGCCGTCTTGCGATGCCCGCGGTTCTGCCGCTGCGCGGCCCAGTGCCGCGATTGTCGCCGCGGGGATTTCCCCGGGGACGCCCGCTCAAAAAAATGCGGCGCGCGGGAACCAATGGGTTCGGGGCGGTGTTGGTGCCTCGAACGACGCAACGGACCTGCGCCGCAGGCTGGCGTCCTTTGACACTGGAGGAACGAATGACCAACTTCAAGAAGCTGAGCACCGCCGCCGCCGCCCTCGCCCTGGGCACCGTCATGTCCACCACGGCGTTCGCAGCCGATGACATGATGTGCAGCGATTTCAATGCCATGAGCCCTGATGACCAGATGGCAGCCGCGCGCGACTGGAGCGCCGGGCGCGAGGGTCTGCGCGACGAGGCACGTGGCGACGATCCCGAAGTCGCTGCCGCCGATGAAAACGTATCGGACAACGTCGAAGTCGAGGGCGGCCGCGAAGAGCAACGCGACATGGCCATGGGTTCTGATGAGGAATCTGATGAGGAAGTCGTCAAGATGATGGCGGATTACTGCGCAGGCGGTGACGATCTGAACCTCAAGGACATGCGTCACCCGACCGAAGACTTGGTCGAGGAATAAGTCCGCCCGATAACGCTGAACGGTGCCGTCTGCCGCTCCCGTCCCTTCTGAGCAACGGCGGGCAGGCCCAAGCGTTAAGGCCCGCATCCCTCCATCCGGGGTGCGGGCCGCTTTGCTTTCAGGAGTTGCGCATGTCCGGCGCCGTGAAGATGGCGCCAAAAGTGCGCTGCAGGGCAACATCCACATCCGTCATGGTGACAGGAAGGCCCAGATCGACCAGGCTGGTCACGCCATGTTCGGCGATGCCGCAGGGCACGATGCCGCTGAAATGCTCCAGGTCCGGCTCGACGTTGATCGAGATCCCGTGAAAGCTGGTCCACTTGCGCAGGCGGATGCCGACGGCGGCGATCTTCTCCTCCGGGGGGGTGCCGTCTGCTGCCAGCGGCTTGTCATGCCGCGGAACCCAGACACCCACGCGGCCCTGCCGCGTCTCGCCGGTGACGTTGAATTCGGCCAGCACGGCGATGACCCACGCCTCTAGCTGCTGCACGAAGGCCCGCACGTCGCGGCCTCGCCGCCCGAGGTCCAGCATGACATAGATAACGCGCTGCCCCGGCCCGTGATAGGTGTATTGCCCCCCGCGCCGCGCCTCGTGCACCGGAAAGCGGTGCGGATCGATCAGATCCCCGGCCCGCGCCGATGTGCCTGCGGTGTAAAGCGGCGGATGCTCCAGTAGCCACACCAGCTCGGACGCGGTGCCGGCGATGATGCCCTGCACGCGCGCCTCCATTATCGCGAGGGCTTCGGCATAGTCCGTAAGACCGGGGGTTACTTTCCACTCAACCATGCGCAGGTCATATATCGGTCCGGCACAGGTGGAAAGCGGCGCCGCGCCGTTGTCGCCCGATTGTCCGATTTTGCCCTTCACAAACCCCGCGCGAGGCGCTAAACGCCGGACTACACCATGACAGTGCGGTCGTGGCGGAATGGTAGACGCGCAGCGTTGAGGTCGCTGTGGGGTAAAACCCGTGGAAGTTCGAGTCTTCTCGACCGCACCAGATCACCCGGCCGACCGGCGGGGTACCCCCTTCTGAATCGCTTCAGGGCATGCTTAGCTGGATCAGCGCCTCGTGCAGGTCCGGACCTTCCAGGGTCAGCACCGCCTCGATGAACAGATTGCCGGCGACGCAGGCGCGCCGGTTGCCGATCCTGTCGAGCCGCGCAAAGCTGTCCATGATGCGCTCCGCGTCGGGCCGGGCGGAAATGTGCCGTGCCAGTGCGCCGAAGATCAGCGCCTCGGCCCTTGCCGCGCGTTCGGGGGTGGTGATCAGCGCACCGCGCGTGGCGCCCAGTTGCGCGGCGCGCAGCTGGATACGGTAGTAATTGCGCAAGCCTTCGGTGTTCAGCCGCGCGGCGGCGCGGGCGGTGGCGTCGGCCATGCGGTCGGGCGGCAGGGTGCCGCGCACGGCGCGTCCGCATATGGCGGCCGGCATGGCACCCAGAACGGCCTGTTCGACGAGGTAGTAGTAACGCAGATCGCGCGGCGGCAGATGCGCCAGCCCCTGATCGATCACGCCCCACAACAGCCCCTGCGCCCGCGCGATGGGCACATCGGCGCCCGATTGCAAGGCCAGCACGCGATCCGCGATATACCCTGCGATGATCGGATCGCGCAGCATGTCGGCCGCGTGCTGCGTTGCGAGATCGAGGTTCTCGCCCTTGAAGCCCATCTTGCGCAGATCTGCGCGCACGGCCTGCTCCTCGTGCAGGCGGCCGAGCAGGCGGATCAGATCGGCGCGGCTGACGGCGGCTTCGGCCGTGGCCGCCGCTGCAACGGCGGGCGTGGCCGCCACGGCAGGCAGCGCCAGGGCGAAGGCGCGGAAGATGACGGTGAAAAGCACGTGCCGCAAATCCGGGTCTCCTGAAGCGTCTGGCTGCGCATGATTCTGCCTTGCCCTGCAGCACGGCACATGGTCTCAGCATAGGGCATGCCCTGCGCGGCGCCACCCCTAGAGATTTGCGCGCGGCATGCAAGGGACGCGCGCAAACCGCTGCCAAGACAACAGTGGAACTCGGGTCCAAAGCTTGCTACCCATCGCGGCGACGCTGCAACACCGAGGCCCGCCAGATGAGCGCCACAGCCCGCAAGACCGCTCCGCTTCCCGCCGACATTCGCGCGATGAAGGGCGGCACGCCCATCGTCAGCCTCACCGCCTATACCACGCCGATGGCGCGGATGATGGATGCGCATTGCGACATCGTGCTGGTCGGAGACAGCGTCGGAATGGTGCTGCACGGCCTTCCTTCGACAGTGGGCGTCACGATGGAAATGATGGTGATGCACGGGCAGGCCGTCGCGCGCGGGCTGAGCCGGGCGATGATGGTCATCGACATGCCCTTCGGCAGCTACGAGGAGGACCCGCGGCAGGCGATGCGCAGCGCCGCGCGCCTCATGCGCGAGACGGGCGCGGCGGCGGTCAAGCTGGAGGGCGGCGCGCATATGGCCGAGACGATCCGCTTCCTGACCGCGCGGGGCGTGCCGGTGATGGCGCATGTCGGCCTGACGCCGCAGGCTGTCGGCACGCTGGGCGGCTACAAGGTGCAGGGCCGCGGCGCCGCCGCCAAGACGCTGACCGAGGATGCGCAGGCGGTGGCGGATGCGGGCGCCTTCGCCGTCGTGCTGGAGAAGCTGCCCGCGTCTCTCGCCGACCGCATCACCGGAGAGATCGCCATTCCCACCATCGGCATCGGCGCCTCGGCGGGCTGCGACGGGCAGGTGCTGGTCGTCGATGACATGCTGGGCATGTTCACCGCTTTCCAGCCGAAATTCGTCAAGCGTTACGCCCAGCTTGGCACCGATGGCGAGGCGGCCATCGCCGCCTATGCCGCGGAGGTGCGGTCGCGCGCGTTTCCGGCGTCCGAACATACATTTGCCGACGAGGCGCCTGCCAGGACCCCAGCCAAGACCCCAGCCAAGACCTCGGGCGCATGAGCGCGCCGATCCTGCGCAGCCTTGCCGATCTGCGCGCGGCGACCGGCCCCTGGGTCCGCGCGGGGGCGCGGATCGGCGTCGTGCCGACGATGGGCGCGCTGCATGACGGGCACCTGTCGCTGGTCGCCGCCGCGAAAGAAACTTGCGACCGCGTCATCGTCACCATCTTCGTCAACCCGCGCCAGTTCAGCGCGCCCGAGGATCTGGCCAACTACCCGCGCACCGAAAACGCGGATGCGGCCCGGTTGGCGCGATTCAATGTCGATGCGATCTACGTGCCGGACCCCGACCAGATCTATCCCAAAGGCTTCGCCACCACCGTCACCGTCAGCGGGTTGACCGAGGTGATGGACGGCATCCATCGCCCCGGCCATTTCGCGGGGGTGACGACGGTGGTCGCCAAGCTCTTTGCGCAGACCTCGGCCACCGACGCGTTTTTCGGAGAAAAGGATTTTCAGCAGCTTCAGGTCGTGCGCCGCATGGCCCGCGATCTGGACATGGGCGTGACCGTTCACGGCTGCCCCACCATCCGCGAGATGGACGGGCTGGCCATGTCGTCGCGCAACCTGCTGCTGTCGGATCGCGCTCGTACCACGGCGCCTGTTCTCTTCGAGCGGATGGAGGCGCTGGCGGATGCGCTGCGCGCGGGGCAAGATTTCGAGGCGGGGCAGGAGGCGGCCATCGCCGCGCTGCTGGCGGCGGGGTTCAGCGGAGTCGATTACCTGGAATTGCGCGCCAATGACGATCTGGCCCTGCTGGACGCCCCGACGCGGCCCGCGCGCCTTTTTGCGGCGGCGTGGCTGGCCGGGGTGCGCCTGATCGACAATATCGCGGTCAGCGACTGACGCATCCGCCCGCTATTGCGCGGCGATGCTGTAGGGGCCGTGCGGAATTTCCATCGGCGCGAAGCTTTCGGCAGAGGAGCGGCGCCAGCGGCCATGCCAGTCGCCGAGATTCGGATGATCCTTCGCGGCGACAAGGAAACCTTCGGGCAGATAGGCGTAAACCTCGTTCCCGTCGCGGAAGGCGCCGTCCTTTTGCCGGAACATGAAGTGATAGGGCAGGAAATCGCCCGGATGCTCCAGCCCGGCGGCGCCCGCGATCTCGCCCAGCGCCTTCAGCGTGTTGCGGTGGAACCGGGCCACCCGCGCGCTCTTGTCATCCGGGTCCAGCGCGCGCTGGCGCCAGGCGTCCTGCGTCGCGATGCCGACGGGGCACTTGTTGGTGTGGCACGCCTGCGCCTGGATGCAGCCGATCGAGAACATGAAGCCGCGGGCCGAGTTGCACCAGTCCGCCCCCAGCGCCAGCGCGCGGGCGACGTCGAAAGCGGTCACGATCTTGCCCGCTGCGCCGATACGCACCTGATCGCGCAGGCCCGCGCCGCGCAGGGTGTTGTGGACGAAATAGAGCCCCTCCAGCATCGGCATCCCGACGCGGTTGGCGAATTCCAGCGGGGCCGAGCCGGTGCCGCCCTCGGCGCCGTCGACAACGATGAAATCGGGCGCCGTGCCGGTGTCGAGCATCGCCTTGACCATGCACATGAATTCGCGCCGGTGCCCGATGCACAGCTTGAGGCCGACAGGCTTGCCGCTCGACAGTTCGCGCAGCTCAGCGACGAAATGCATCAGCTCCAGCGGCGTTGAAAAGGCGCTGTGCGCCGGGGGCGACACGCAATCGACGCCCATCGGGATGCCGCGCGCCTCGGCGATCTCGGCGCTGATCTTCGACGCGGGCAGCATGCCGCCATGTCCCGGCTTGGCGCCCTGGCTGAGCTTGACCTCGATCATCTTCACCTGCGGGTCGGTCGCCTGGGCCGCGAACTTCTCGGGGTCGAACCGGCCCTCGGCTGTGCGGCAGCCGAAATAACCGGACGCCACCTGATAGATCAGATCGCCCCCCTGCCGGTGATGGCGGCTGATCCCGCCCTCGCCGGTGTCATGGGCAAAACCGCCGATCCGCGCGCCGGTGTTCAGCGCCTTGATCGCGTTGGCCGAAAGCGAGCCGAAGCTCATCGCCGAGATGTTGTAGATCGACGCGGCATAGGGCTGCGTGCAATCCCGCCCGCCGACGCGGACGCGGAAATCGGTGTCGGTGATGTGCTTGGGCGCCGCGGAATGCGTGACCCAGGCATAGCCCAATTCGTAGACGCGCTCGGACGTGCCGAAGGGCTTCTTGTCCTCGACCCCCTTGGCGCGCTGATAGACCAGGCTGCGCGTCTCGCGGCTGAACGGCTCTTCGTCCCAGTCGCTTTCCAGAAGGTATTGCCGGATCTCCGGGCGGATCGATTCCATCAGATAGCGGATATGCCCGATGATCGGATAGTTGCGCAGAACCGCGTGCCGCGGCTGGATCTGATCGTGGATGCCCAGGGCAAAGAGCGCCGCGAAGACCGCTCCCAGCGCCAGCAGCCAGCCCGAGGACAGGATCGCCCCCGCGCCGAGGCAAACGAGCATGGCAAGCGCCGCGATGTGCAGCGGGATGTAACGTTTCTGGAAGAAGGTCGAAAGCATGGGTCACTACCTGCAACTGAACGATCCGCGCACGCCGCAGGCGGCCGGATCGAGGGGGCGGAGCCTTGGGACGGGCGTGCGCCACAGATGGGCGACATGACAGGATAACCCAACCTCGGAGGCTCAAGCGCGGGCTTATGCCACAGGTGGCGATGGGACTGAAGGCGCTTTTTGATCAAATTTCCTCGCCATGGGCGGGGGCACTTGTGCCCGCAAATCGGGCACAAGCATTGGCCTGCGCAGCGCGTGGTACTTGCGCGGGACCCGTTCGCCGTCTTCGACGACCTTGATCTCGATCTAGCGCTCCGACGAAAAATGCGTCTTGAGATACGTCAGGATCAGCTCCTTCGTCTCCTTGTCGGGCTCATACATGCCCTGTTCCTTGATCATCCATGTCCAGAGGTAATCCCAGCGTTCATCGGTCAACCGTTGCTGCCGGATGATGGCGGTCGAATGGCAGGCGACGCACTGGTAATAGGTTTCCTCCGCGCCCGGCCCGACAGGCAGGTTGCCCAGTTCTGGGTCCAGTTCCTCCGCGGGTGCGGAGGGCGTCGGGGTGGGGGCGGCGGGCGCCAGCGTGTTGGCGGCCGGACGCATCGGATCATATGTCCCCTGCGCGGTCGCTGCCGTGGCGGCCATCAGGGCCGCCGCACATAACGCAGCCCTCCAGAGTGCCGGGATCTTGGTCATAAGCAATCTTTCAACCGGCAAACCGGACCACGGCACATAACCCCGGTCCAGCGCATCAGGTGGCAATCAATGCGATGCGGTGCTGCATGTTGTTGCCATAGCCGCGTGGGTTCCAGCCCGGAACGACGGGGGGCTGTGCCACGCCGTTCATGTCGGTCGCCCGCGCCCAGACTTCGTAATATCCGGCCTCGTGCAGCGTGACGTCAGCGCGGAACCGCTGCCAGGCGAACTTGTTTTTCGGCGGGTCGAGCTGAGCGGGTATCCATGTCTGTCCGAAATCGATGGACAGATCGACCGAGGACACGTCGCCATTGCCGGACCAGGCATGGCCGCGCACTTCGGTCGCCTGCTCGGCCGGGGTTTCGGTGCCGGTCTGCGGAAAGGTGATGAGCGATTTGACCGGCATTTCGGTGATGATGACCATGTCCTCTTCCGGAACTTCGGTGCCGGGGGCCACGGGATAGGCGGGCAGGCGGTAGGAATGGCCGGTCATCTTGGCGCCGTCATGCACCTGATCGCGAATCCAGATCCGGTTCAGGAACTTCTGCGAGGCCGATCCGGGATAGCCCGGGTTGATCACGCGCAGCGGGAAGCCATGAACCGCCGGAATAGGCTCGCCGTTCATTTCCCATGCGATGAGTCCGCCTTCTGCCAGTGCCTTCTCGATCGGCACGCCGCGCGAAATCGCGTCCTTGCCCGGATCGTATGACAGGTGCGGATCGTTGCTGTAATGGGCGGTATAGACGGCGCTGTCCTTGATGCCCGCGGCGTTCAGAACATCTGCCAGCCGCACGCCCGTCCAGTCAGCGCAGCCGACCGCGCCGGTCGTCCATTGGTTGCCCGACGCGCCGGGCACGAAAAACGCGCGACCGTTGCCGCCGCATTCGATCACCAGCCGTTTGGTGACGACCTCGAATTTCTCCTTGAGGTCGGCCAGGGTCAGCTCCAGCGGCGTCTCCACTTCGCCGTCGATGGTCAGCGTCCAGCCTTCGGCGTCCATGTCCAGCGCGGTGTCGGGCACATGGCCGTTGTTGCGGACAAAGAAATGCTCGTACGGCGTGACGTCGTCATCCAGCAGATGCGCCGGTGTTTCGGCATTGAGGGGGCGGTCGTTCAACAGGACCAGCCCTTCCTTGCCGGCCATAATGTCTTCCTCGCTCATGCCTTGGGCCAGCGCCATCAGGTTGCCTTCGAAGGGGATGTTCATGCCCACGTAGGCCCCCAAAGCCGTCAGGCCCGTCCTCTTCATGAAGGTCCGGCGGCCCAGCTCGTCAGCGGTTTCGTTTTCGATCACGGCGTCCTTTGAACTGCGGTCAGTCATGGTCTGGTGCCTCCCATCGGTTGCCTGACAGCTTAGCAAGAGCGGTCTTCTTTGCAAGAAAATCCGTTCCCTGGGGTCTAAGGACGGCAACGCCCGGTTCTGTCGCTTCGGGCGCCGGCGAGACTGAAATGCATCGGGAACATTGCGGCAAGAAACCGAAAGATGATCCGGCAGGCCGCCGACCGGTCGAAGGAATTGGAGTGCAGCAGGAAGTCCGTCCACATGCCCTCCATCAGAGCCAGCATTCCGTGGGTCACGTCCCGCGCCAATGTGGCCGGGTCGTCACTTTGGGCGTTCCGCGCGATTGCAAGGATGGACTGGAATACCATGTTGCGCAGCCGCTCGTGGCGGGTGTCGCTGAATGATCTGATCGTTTCGTGGTCACGCGCCTCGCCGCGGAAGGCATACCAGATACGCACGTTGCGCGTGTTCAGCACCTCGGGGCTCAGATCGCTGCGCACGATCGCCTCGATCCGGGCCTGCGGGGCGGCATCCGGCCCCGCCTGTTCAAGCAGACTGTCCAAGGCGTCGTAATAAAGATCATTGGCATGAGAGATCGCGGCATCCATCAGCCTGGCCTTGCCGTTGAAGTGCAGGTGGATCATGCCGCGCGACAGGCCGGACCTGTCGGTGATCGCGCTGACCGAGGTGTTTGTCATGCCGAGTTCGGCCACACAATCCAGCGCCGCTTCGATCAATGCCCCGCGGTTGCGTTCGCGCGATATGTCCCGTTTGCTGTCCGTCACGGTCTGCTGTCCCTTTTCCCGCAATGCCGCTTGGCCCCGCCGGGTATATCAAGCTGACCCGATGGGATCGACGTTTGGCAAGAGGTTGACTTGGTGCAGATTGTGGAGTCAGTGTAAATGGACAACCGTCCATTTTTCGGTCTGCCGCTGCCGCTCTTTTCCTTCAACGACGGCCTTGCAGTTCAGGAGCAGGCCTCTTCTCCGACGCCGTCAAGCCCGAGCGGAAGGCAAAGATGCTGTAGCAAACCGGCCGGATCGTGACCCACGCCGGAGGCGGTGCAGGCCGCCTTCGAAACCATCAAGACAGGAAAGATTGCGCCCAATGCCCAAGCCCAGCCCCTATTCGGTTCTGTTCGAGCCGGTCAGAATTGGTCCGGTCACCGCGCCCAACCGGTTCTATCAGGTTCCCCACTGCAACGGCATGGGTCATCTGCGACCGCAGGCCGAAGCCGCGATGCGCGGCATCAAGGCCGAGGGCGGCTGGGGCGTCGTCTGCAATCAGGAGACCGAGATTCATCCCACTTCCGACCTCTCGCCCTTTGGCGAAGGGCGGCTTTGGGACGACCGCGATCTGCCGGCATTGCGCCTGACGGTCGAGGCGATCCACAAGCACGGCAGTCTGGCCGGGATCGAACTGGTGCATAACGGCAACCACGCGCAAAACCTTCTGACACGCGCCGCGCCACTGGCGCCGATGGACATGTCGCTGGACATTCCCGGCCCGCGCCAGGCGCGCGGAATGGACAAGGCCGATATCCGTGCCCTGCGCCGCTGGCACCGCGATGCCGCGCGCCGCGCCAGGGAGGCGGGGTTCGACATCATCTATGTCTATGCCGGGCACCACATGAGCCTGCCGCACCATTTCATGCTGCCGCAATACAATGACCGCACGGACGAATACGGCGGCAGCCTTGAAAACCGCGTCCGGCTGACGCGTGAGTTGCTGGAGGAAACCCATGAGGAGGTCGGCGGCACCTGCGCCGTCGCATTCCGATTTGCCGTGGATGAGATGCTGGGCGCGCAAGGGATGCAGGCCGCCGAGGAAGGCCGCGCCGTGGTCGAGATGCTGGCCGAGATCCCCGATCTTTGGGACGTCAACGTGGCCGGTTGGCCCAATGACAGCGCCACCACCCGGTTCGAGCCGCAGGACGGCTACCAGATGCAATATGTCGAATTCGTCAAGCAGGTGACGTCGAAGCCCGTGGTCGGCACCGGGCGGCTGACCTCGCCCGACGCCATGGTGTCGCTGGTCAAGCGCGGGGTGCTGGACCTGATCGGCGCGGCGCGGCCTTCGATTTCCGATCCGTTCCTGCCGCGCAAGATCGAAGAGAACCGGATCGACGAGATCCGCGAATGCATCGGCTGCAATATCTGCGTGTCGGCCGACAATCTGGCGGTGCCGATCCGCTGCACCCAGAACCCCACGATGGGCGAGGAATGGCGGCGTGGCTGGCACCCCGAGAGCATCGGGGCCAAGGGCGACGCGGACAGCGCGCTGGTCATCGGGGCAGGGCCGGCCGGGCTGGAATGCGCGATGCAGCTGGCGCGGCGGGGCTATCAGGTGACGCTCGCCGAAGCGGGCGACACGCCGGGCGGGCGCGTCCTGCGCGAAGCCGCTCTGCCGGGCCTTGCGGCGTGGAAGCGCGTCGTCGATTACCGCATGAACGACCTTGGTCAGCGCGCCAATGCGCAGATCTTCCTGCAAAGCGAAATGACAGCCGATCAGGTGGTCGAGCTGGCCATCCCCAACGTCTTTGTCGCCACCGGCGGGACGTGGCGGCGCGACGGCAGGGGGCGCAGCGCCGCGCGCGGGATACCGGCGGATGACGCGGCGCGGGTACTGACGCCGGACGATCTGATGAGCGGGCGGATGCCGGAGAAGGGGCCGGTCGTGATCTATGACGACGACCAGTGCTACCTTGCCGGCGTGCTGGCCGAATTGCTGGCCGATGCGGGCCATGATGTCACCTACGTCACCCCCGCATTGATGGTGTCGCCCTTCACCGAATACACGCTGGAGCAGCCACGCGTTCAGGCCCGGCTTATCGAAAAGGGCGTGCGCATCGTCACCGCACGGGCGGTGACGCACCTGGGGCCGGATCATGCCCGGCTTGCCTGCATCTACACCGGGCGGACCGAAGACATCGCCTGCGGCACGGCCGTTCTGGTGACGGAACGCGTGCGCGAGACGGCGCTGTACGACGCGCTGCGCGGCGCGGGCCTCGATCATCTGGAACTGATCGGCGATGCGGCACTGCCCGGCCTCATCGCCGATGCCGTCTATTCCGGCCACATGGCCGCGCGCAACTTCGAACGCGCGCCGGACCTGTCCGAGCGGGAGTGGTTCCGGCGCGAATTGATCGACCTTGGGAGTGGAGATTGACCATGGCACGTGATTTCCTGCAACTGGACGCGCTTCGCGGCGAGTATGTCGAAGGCCGCGCGCTGCCGCGCGGTTTCTACACCTCGCCCGAGGTTTACGAACATGACCTGGCCGCTTACTGGAACCGCAGCTGGATCTGGGTCGGCCATGTCAGCCAGATCCCTGAGCCGGGCGATTACTTCCTGTTCGATTACGGCCCCGAATCCATCATCGTCGTGCGCGACCGCGGGGGCGAGGTGCGCGCGCATCTCAATGTCTGCCGTCACCGCGGATCGCGCGTCTGCACCGAGCGGTCGGGCCATGCGCGGGTGTTCGTCTGTCCTTACCATGCGTGGACTTTCGAGCTGGACGGAGAGCTGCGCGCCGGGCGCGAGATGGGCGCGGATTTCGACCCCGGCAAATGGGGGCTGTTCCCGGCGAGGCTGCACATTTTTCAGGGCTTGATCTTTGTTTGCGCGGGCCGGGATGCGCCGCCGATCGAGGACGCGCTCGCCCAGCTTGCGCCGCTTACCGCGCCGTTCGGGTTGGAAGACCTCAAGATCGCCCACAGCGCCTCCTACCTGGTGCCGGCGAACTGGAAGCTCGCGGTCGAGAACTACATGGAATGTTACCACTGCGCCCCGTCCCACAAGGAATATTCCCGCTCGCATACGTTGAAGGCGCCGCATGAAATGGCCGGTCTGCTGGAGCCATTGCGCGAGCGGTCGAGGCAGATCGGCCTGCCTGCCGAAAACCTGAGCCGCTCGGATGCCCCTTGCGCCGACGTCTATTACCGCCGCTACCCGCTCTACGACGGTTACCAGACGGGCAGCAGGACCGGCGCGCCGCTGGCGCCGCCACTTGGCCGACTGACAGGACACGACGGCGGCGCCACCGACGTTCAGATCGGGCCGCTGAACAATTTTCTGGTCTATTCCGATCACGTGGTCGGCTATCGCTTTATCCCGCGCGGATTGCAGGAGGCGGACATTCAGGTGGTCTGGCTGGTGCGCGGCGACGCGCAGGAGGGCGCGGATTACGATCTGGAGGATCTGACATGGCTCTGGCATGTCACCTCGCTCGATGACGAACGCATCATCCGCCACAATCAGGAAGGCGTGAATTCGCATTTCTTCCAGCCCGGCCCGCTGGCCGAAATGGAATGGGGCATCCGCAGCTTTTACAACGGGTATCTCGCGATGATCTGAAGCGCTTGCAGGGGCGGCGCGGATCGCCCAGCGCTCAATCGTCGGCTTGCTTGCCGAATCATCCGTGCAACCGTGTCGGCACGGCCGCGCTGAATGACGGCGCGGCGATTCTGATGGGCGGGCTTGAGATCGGCGCTGTCCGCTCGGCCGCCTGTGACCATACCCTCGGCGCAGCCGTGCCGCTCTGCCTGCTGCGGGACCGAGCCGTTGCGAGCGGAGTTGCCGGAGGTCGCGCGATTCCGGATTGATCTTGCTGTCAAAATCATCCGGGCCAGGCTCCGTCCGCGCAGTGCCTGTGACCGCGACGACACCCGGCTGAAGGGCGGGCGCACGACCCGCGCCTGACGGGACAAGAGCGGTTACGTGCCGCAAATGATCGCGATGGATCGGTCAGACCTATGGACCGATAGGTTAAAATAATTTTCCTTATCACTGAAAGCTGTCACAGTTATTTCACGAACGGCCCACCAGAAGGCCGTCCAGCAAGGAAATCGGGCGCCAAGCCCGACCACAACAGAGGAGAAAACGATGAACTTCAAGCTGACGGGCGCGCTCGGCGCCCTGAGCGGTCTTCTGATGGCGACCACCGCCATCGCCCAGACCGACCTGACCGTCTATACCGCCGTCGAGGCGGAGGATCTGCCGCGCTACAAGGAGGCGTTCGAGGAACTGCATCCGGACATCACGATCAACTGGGTGCGCGACTCGACCGGCGTGATCACCGCCAAGCTTCTGGCCGAGAAGAACAACCCGCAGGCCGATGTCATCTGGGGCGTGTCGGCGACGTCGCTGCTGCTGATGAAATCCGAGGGGATGCTGGAGCCTTACAAGCCCGAAGGTGTCGAGAACCTGAAACCCAACTTCTACGACAGCGAGGATCCGCCCTCCTGGGTCGGGCAGGATGCCTATGTCGGCGCCGTCTGCGTCAACACCATCGAGGCCGAGAAAAACGGGCTGGAGATGCCGACTTCGTGGAAGGATCTGACCGATCCCATGTACGAGGGCATGATCGTCATGCCGAACCCGAATTCCTCGGGGACGGGATTCCTGGACGTGTCCGGCTGGCTTCAGATGTTCGGCGAGGAAGAGGGCTGGGCCTTCATGGACGCGCTCCACAAGAATGTCGCACGCTACACGCATTCGGGGTCAAAGCCGTGCAAGCTGGCCGCGTCGGGCGAGGTGCCGATCGGCATCAGCTTTGCATTCCGCGGCGCCAAGTCCAAGGCCGAAGGCGCCCCCATCGAGATCATCGTGCCGTCCGAAGGTGTCGGCTGGGACATGGAGTCCGCCGCCATTGTCGCGGGAACGGATGATCTGGAAGCTGCGCAAAAGGTGATGGATTTTGCCGTCACAAAGCAGGCCAACGAGATGTACAACCAAAGCTTCGCGGTGGTCGCCATGCCGGACGTCGCCCAGCCGGTCGAACATTTCCCCGAAGGTCTGGAAGAGGCGATGATCGAAAACGATTTCGAGTTCGCGGCCAATAACCGCGCGCGCATCCTCGAAGAGTGGCAAAAGCGTTATGACGGCAAAAGCGAGCCGAAGTGACGTGAGGTTTCCGGGGGCGGTCGCGGCCGCCCCCGGTTCGCGCCCGCACCCCCGAAGCCATCACACCACCGAAAGGACGTTCCCCGTGATCGAGGCGAATGCAGGCCCGGCGTATCTCAGGATCGAACACATGTGGAAGGCGTTCGGCGAATTTCTCGCGCTCAGCGACGTGTCGCTGGAAATTTCCGAGGGCGAATTCGTCTGCTTTCTCGGCCCCTCGGGCTGCGGCAAGACCACTCTTCTAAGGGCGATTGCGGGTCTAGACCTGCAGACCAGGGGGACCGTCCATCAGGGCGGCAAGGACGTGTCGAACCTGCCGCCGTCACAGCGCGACTTCGGCATCGTGTTCCAGTCCTACGCGCTCTTTCCGAACCTCACGATCGAGAAGAACATTGCCTTCGGGCTGGAAAACACCGGCCGAAAGAAGCCCGAGATCGACGCCCGCGTGACCGAGCTTCTGGCCCTTGTGGGCCTTGAGGAGCAGCGCAAGAAATATCCGGCGCAGCTGTCGGGCGGGCAGCAGCAGCGCATCGCGCTGGCGCGCGCCATCGCCACGAGTCCCGGCCTTCTGCTGCTGGACGAGCCGTTGTCGGCGCTGGACGCAAAGGTGCGCATCCATCTGCGCCACGAGATCAAGGAGCTTCAGCGCAAGCTGGGCGTGACCACCGTGATGGTGACGCACGACCAGGAAGAGGCGCTGTCGATGGCCGACCGGATCGTCGTCATCAATCACGGCCGGGTCGAGCAGGTGGGCACCCCGACGGAAATCTACCGCAATCCCAGCACCCTTTTCGTCGCCGGGTTCATTGGCGACATGAACCATTTCGACGCGGTCGTGACCGGGCCCGAGCGTGTGAGATGCGGGCGGGTGGAGCTGGAATGCGCGCCGCAAGCGGTGGGGCAGGGCGCCCGCGCCGTCATGGCGATCCGGCCCGAGGACGTGATTCCGCACGGGACCGACGCGGACGCCTCGGGCGAGGTCGAGACTGCGGCCAACACGCTCGATGTCGAAGTGACCAGCATGGAGTTCCTGGGCTCCTACTGGCGCTGTCATCTGGCGGGCGGAAACTTCGGTCAGGGCGCGCTGATCGCGAATTTCTCGATGAACGCCGTGCGCCGGCTGGACCTGCGGGAGGGCAAGAACATGATGATCGAGCTGCCCAAAAGCCGCGTCATGGTCTTCGACGCGAAGGGGGGCTGAGCGATGGTGGCTCCGGCCCGCATGCAGGCACAGTCGAAGATGCCGGCTGGACCGCTGATCAAGGGCAAGCTCAGCCGCGACGACATCTTGATGCGCGCGGGCATGGTGGTGATCGCGCTTTATCTGATCGTCACGCTGGCGATGCCGCTTTACGTCATGTTCGCCAAGTCGTTCACCACCTACCGGTTCGACTTGTCCGCTTTCGAGTTTCAGGTGTCCGACGAGGCCGGCAATTTCGGCGATACGGTCCTGAACGGTGCCGCGCTGAACCAACGGACGCGCGCCTTCACTGAGGATGATCTGAAGGCCAGTGCCGATGGCCGGCTGAGCGTTACCGGACTTTTCCCTGATTTCAGCTTTCGCAGCCCGGTCGAATACCGGATCCGCAGCACCTCGGAGGATGGCCGCTACCTGGTCGGCTCGACGCTTCATACGGGCACCGAGTGGCAGCAACTGGATAGCAACACGTTCCGCCGCGTCGCGCTGAGGCCGACGAAATCGCGCGGCTTCGCGAACTTCACTGCTTATTTCTCCACACCTGCGCTGTCGAACTCGATCAAGAATTCGCTGATCATCGCGGCGATCAGCACCGTCATCACCGTCGGGCTATCCTTCTGGTTCGCCTATGCGCTGAACCGCAGCTGCATGCGGTTCAAGGGCGTTTTCCGCCTGATCGCGATGATGCCGATCCTCGTGCCGTCGCTGCTGCCGGGCATCGCGCTTGTCTATCTCTTCGGCAATCAGGGCATGCTCAAGGAGCTGCTTTTCGGCGCGTCCATCTATGGCCCGCTTGGGATCGTCATCGGATCGGTGTTCTTTACGTTTCCGCATGCCTTCATCATCATCTCGACCGCGCTGGCGATCTCGGATGCGCGGCTTTACGAGGCGGCCACGGCGCTCAGGGCCTCGCCCTGGCGCACGTTCTGGACCGTCACGATCCCCGGCGCGCGCTATGGCCTGATTTCGGCGGCCTTCGTGGTCTTCAACCTCGTCATCACCGATTTCGGTCTGCCCAAGGTCATCGGCGGGCAGTTCAACGTGCTGGCGGTGGACATCTACAAACAGGTCATCGGCCAGCAGAATTTCGAGATGGGCGCCGTCGTGTCCGTCATCCTCGTCATCCCCGCGATCCTTGCCTTCGCCATCGACCGGCTGGTTCAGGCGCGGCAGGTTTCGTCGCTCTCGGCCCGGTCGGTGCCGTTCCAGCCGAAACCCGACCGCAGGATGGACCGCTTTTTCCTGATCTACTGCGCGCTGATGGGAATCTTCATCGTCGGCATCCTCGCGGTCTGCCAGTTCGCGGCCCTCGTGAAGTTCTGGCCCTATGATCTGAGTCTCAGCCTCAGGAATTTCCGGTTCAACCGCATGGATGGCGGCGGCTGGGCAGCCTATTACAACTCGATAAGGCTGGGGCTGCTGACGGCGGTCATCGGCACGGCCGTCATCTTCTTCGGTGCGTATCTGGTGGAAAAATCCAAGGGCTTCCGCACGGGGCGCGCGATTTTCCAGGGCTTCGCGATGCTGCCGATGGCCATTCCGGGGATGGTTCTGGGGCTTTCCTACATCTTTTTCTTCAACAACCCGGCCAACCCGCTGAACGTCATCTACGGCACGATGACGATCCTTGTCGTGTCGACGGTCACCCATTTCTACACGGTCTCGCACCTGACGGCCGTCACCGCGCTCAAGCAGATGGACACTGAATTCGAGGCGGTGTCGGCCTCGCTCAAGCAGCCGACGATGAAGCTGTTCGCGCGCGTCACCGTGCCGGTCTGCCTGCCCGCGATCCTCGACATTTCGATCTATCTGTTCGTCAACGCGATGACCACGGTGTCGGCGGTGGTGTTCCTTTATTCGACCGACACGGCACTGGCGTCTATCGCGGTGCTGAACATGGATGATGCGGGCGATATCGCCCCGGCGGCGGCGATGGGGATGATGATCTTCTACACCAATGCCGCCGCGCGGATCCTTCACCTGATCGCGTCACGCGGCATCCTGGGGCGCACGCAGGCCTGGCGCACGCGCTAGGGGTTCGCGCCGTCGCCGGCGAACTCCATGAAGGCGCGGATGACGCGCACCTCATGCCGCTGGCTCAGATGCACGATCGCCTCGCGCATGGTCAGATCGACGCCGTTCAGCGGGATCTGCACCAGCCGCGGGTCGTGCCCGAACTCGGTCAGCGAGACGAAACCGATTCCGGCGCCCGAAGCGACCATCTCGCGCACGGCCTCGCGCCCTTCGGCGACAATGGCGGGCGTCAGGATCAGGCCCTGCCGGGCGGCTTCATCGTCGAGGCTCGCGCGCGTCTTCGAGCCCGTCTCGCGCAGGATCAGCGGAAACTGCGCCGCTTCGGTCAGCGTCAGCCCGGCGTCCGGATCGGCCAGAAGGCCGCGCGCGGCAAAGGCGATGATCGCGCTTTCGCCCAGGTCCAGCACCGCCATGTCCGGCCCCGACGGAGCCTCGCCGATCACGCCGATTTCGGCGTTGTAGCTGCGCAACTCGTGCAGGATCTCTTCGGTGTTTCCGCTGCGCAGGGACACGGTGACATCGGGATAACGCTCGCGAAACCGGGTCAGCATGCCCACCACATGATGCGCGCTGTCGGCGATGATGCGCAATTCGCCCTCCACCGCCGCGCGCGTTTCGGTCATGTAATCGACGATACGCTGCTCGACCTCGAAGAGCTGTTTGGTCAGCAGGAACAGATGCTCGCCCGTCTCGGTGAGGCGCACGCGCTTGCGTTCGCGGTAGAACAGCAGCACGTCATAGGCTTGCTCCAGCTTGCGCACCTGCTCGGAAATGGCCGGCTGCGTCAGGAACAGCGCCTCGGCGGCACGCGAAAACCCGCCCAGTGCGGCGACGTGATGAAAGGCGCGCAACTGGCTTTGGCGCATGCGGTATTCCTTGTCGTAGGCCCATAGGTTCGGCCTATGCTGTGATTGATTATTGCAATTTTACATATGGCACGGGTTCCGGCAATCGTGTTCTGGACAGAGCTTTCACGGAGTGGATCCCATGGCCGACACGCCCTCGCGCATTGCGCCGCCTCACTTGGGTGAACCTTATCTTCTGACGCCCGGTCCGCTGACGACATCGCTGGCGACGAAGGAGGCGATGCTGCGCGACTGGGGCAGCTGGGACGACGATTTCCGCGCCATGACGCGCGAGATGCGGACCCGTCTGCTGGACATGCTGGGCGATGGCAAGGACGGGTTCGACTGCGTGCCCATGCAGGGCAGCGGCACATTCGCGGTCGAGGCGATGCTGGCATCGTTCCTGCCCAGGGACAGCAAGACGCTGGTGCTGGCCAATGGCGCCTATGGCAAACGGTCGGTGCAGACGCTGGAATACCTGGGCCGCGATCACGTGGTTCTGGACAAGGGCGACTACCTGCCGCCGCGCGGCGAAGAGGTGGCGCAGATCCTCAGCGATGATCCGGCGATCACTCACGTCGTCGCGATCCATTGCGAGACGTCCAGCGGCATCCTCAACCCCATCGAGGAGATATCCCAGGCGACCTATGCCGCGGGCTGCAAGCTGCTGGTGGATTCGATGTCGGCCTTCGGCGCGATCGACCTGAAGCCTTCGGAAATTCGATACGAGGCGCTGGTATCGTCGGCCAACAAATGCATCGAGGGCGTGCCGGGCTTCGGCTTTGTCATCGCGCGCAAGGACGAACTGGAGGCGGCCAAGGGGCGCAGCCATTCGCTCAGCCTCGATGTCCACGCCCAATGGGCGCATATGAACAAGACCGGGCAGTGGCGGTTCACGCCGCCGACCCACGTGGTCGCCGCGTTCCTCGTGGCGCTGCGCGCGCACGAGGCCGAGGGCGGCGTCCAAGGCCGCGGCGCGCGATATACGCGCAACCGCGACGTCATGGTCGAGGGGATGCGCGGCCTCGGGTTCGAGACGCTGCTCAAGGATCGGTGGCTGTCGCCGATCATCGTCACCTTTTTCTGCCCGGCCGATGAAAGTTTCGTCTTCGACCGCTTTTATGCGCTGATGAAGGAGAAGGGATTCATCATCTATCCCGGCAAGCTGACCATCGTCGACAGTTTCCGCGTTGGCTGCATCGGCCAGATGGACGAGCATGTGATGCGCGAGGTTGTCGAGGCCGCCGGCGCATCGCTCAAGGAAATGGGCGTCACGGACGCCACCCCGCCGGCCGTCGCGCTGGAAGAACGCGCCAAGCTGGCCGCCTGAAAATCGCAAGGAAATACCATGCCGATCACCGATCCCGTCACCGCCAACGGCCGCGATTATCCGGCGCCCAAGGTCTGCGCCATCGCCATCTGCCTCGACGGGTGCGAGCCGGAATACCTGGAAAAGGCCATCGCGGACGGGCTGATGCCGAACCTCGCGCGGATGAAGGAGACCGGCACCGACCGGCTGGCCCATTCGGTGATCCCGTCCTTCACCAACCCCAACAACCTCAGCATCGCGACGGGCCGCCCGCCTGCCGTCCACGGCATCTGCGGAAATTACCTCTATGATCCGGACACCGGCGAAGAGGTGATGATGAACGACGTGCGTTTCCTGCGCGCGCCTACGGTATTCTCGAAATTCCACGAGGCCGGCGCGAAGGTCGCCATCGTCACCGCCAAGGACAAGCTGCGCGCGCTTCTGGGCGCGGGGCTGACATTCGGCGAGGGCCGCGCCAGGTGCTTCTCGGCCGAGAAATCCGATAGCTCCACCGAGGCCGAGCACGGGCAGGAGAAGGCCAGCGAATGGCTGGGCATGGCGCAGCCCGAAGTCTATTCGGCCGACCTGTCCGAGTTCGTCTTTGCCGCCGGGGTCAAGCTTGCGCGCGAATGGAAGCCGGACGTGATGTATCTGACCACGACCGATTATGTTCAGCACAAGTATGCGCCGGACGATGCCGAGGCCAAATCCTTCTACCGGATGTTCGACAAGTATCTGGGCCAGCTTGACGAGATGGGCGCCGCCATCGTCGTCACCGCCGACCACGGCATGAAGCCCAAGCATGACACGAACGGCGATCCCAACGTGATCTACGTGCAGGATATCCTCGACGACTTGCTGGGCGACGCGGCGGCGCGGGTGATCCTGCCGATTACGGACCCTTACGTCGTCCACCACGGCGCGCTGGGCGGCTTTGCCACCGCGTATCTGCCCGAGGATGCCGACCGCGCCGACATCATCGCGCGCCTGAAAAAGCACGACGAGCTGCTGGAGGTGATCGGCCGCGAAGAGGCGGTCGAACGGTTCGAGCTGCCCGCGGACCGCATCGGCGACATCGTCATGATCTCGACCGAGAACATGACCATCGGCACCTCCGAGAATCGCCACGACCTTGCCGCCCTGAACGAGCCGCTGCGCAGCCATGGCGGCCTGACCGAGCAGGTCGTGCCCTTCATCGTCAATCGCAGGATCGACCTGCCGGACAAGCCCCAACTGCGCAACTTCGATGCGTTCTACTATGCCACCACGGCGGCTGCGCAATGAGGGACAAGGCAATGACCCGGGTCGAGCCGCGCCATGAGGGCATGCGCATCGGCGGTGAGGCGGTATTCACCGACGATGTGATCGAGGTGAGCTATCCCTACACCGGCGAGGTCGTCGGCACCGTCCCGGCCGGCACTGCCGAGCACGCGCGCCGCGCCTTCGAGATCGCGGCAAGCTACAAGCCTACGCTCACGCGCTACGAGCGCAGCGAGATCCTGAAGCGCGCGGGCGCGCTGATCGGCGAGCGGCGTGACTATCTGGCCAAATGGCTGGTGCTGGAACTGGGCATCTGCCAGCAGCATGCAATCTACGAGACGAAGCGCGCGCAGGACGTCTATGACTTCGCGGCCTCGCAGGCGCTGATCGATGACGGCGAGGTTTTCTCCTGCGATCTGACGCATAACGGAAAGCCGCGCAAGATATTCACCCTGCGCGAGCCGGTGCGCGCGATTTCGGCCATCACCCCCTTCAACCACCCGCTGAACATGGTCAGCCATAAGATCGCCCCGGCGATTGCGACGAACAATTGCGTCGTGTGCAAGCCGACCGAGCTGACTCCCCTGACCGCCATCGCGCTGGCAGACATCCTCTACGAGGCCGGACTGCCGCCCGAGATGTTCCAGATCGTCACCGGCTGGCCCAGTGATATCGGCGACGAGATGATCACGAACCCCAATATCGACATCATCACCTTCACCGGCGGCGTGCCGGTGGGCAAGATGATCGCGGCCAAGGCGGGCTACAAACGGCAGGCGCTTGAGCTGGGCGGGAACGATCCGCTGATCGTCTGCAACGATCTGAGCGATGCGGATCTGGGCCGCGCCGCGACCATCGCGGTGGCCGGCGCCACCGGCAATTCCGGCCAGCGCTGCACCGCGATCAAGCGTATCCTGGTGCAGGAATTGGTCGCGGACCGCTTCGTGCCGCTGATGCTGGAGAAGGCCAGGGCGATCAGGTTCGGCGATCCGATGGACCCCGAGACGCAATTGGGATGCGTCGTCCATGCCAAGGCCGCCGAGACCTTCGAGAACCGCGTTCTGGATGCCGAAAAACACGGGGCGAAGATCCTCTACCACCCCGGGCGCAAAGGCGCGCTGCTGCCGCCCATCGTGGTCGATCATGTGCCGCACGACAGCGAGCTGGTGATGGACGAAACTTTCGGACCCGTCATTCCCATCGTGCGCGTGCCCGATGACGATGCCGAGGTGATGCGGATTTCCAATTCCACCCCCTTCGGCCTCAGCTCGGGCGTCTGCACCAACGATCTGAACCGCGCGATTGCCTATATCAACGGGCTGGACGTCGGCACCTGCAACATCTGGGAACAGCCCGGCTACCGGATCGAGATGTCGCCCTTCGGCGGCATCAAGGACAGCGGCAACGGCGTCAAGGAAGGCGTGATCGAGGCGATGAAATTCTTCACCAACGTGAAAACCTATTCCCTGCCGTGGCCGGGATGACGCACTCTCCCCGAACCTTGAGGCTCCGTGCAGGGGCCTCTTTTTTCATTCGCCGCGAGGGATAGATGACGCGGATCGTCCACACCGAAGGCGAATCGAACACCTCCGGCGCGCGCCGCGACTGGCTGAGGAAGTCCATCGGGCCGAAATCCGCGCCGCTTTTGCAGCGCGATTCCGACGCCTTCCTGCACCAGAGCCTGTCCAGCCCCTGCGTTTCGACCATCGCTTGCGCCGAAGGCATCTGGATCGAGGATCTGGACGGCCGCCGCTTCATGGATTTCCACGGCAATTCGTTGCATCACATCGGCTATGGCCATCCGCGCCTGAAAGCCGCGATCGCCGCGCAGATGGACGCGCTGCCCTTTGCACCGCGCCGTTTCACCAACGAACCCGCCGTCGCGCTGGCCGAAAAGCTGGCAGAGGTTGCCCCCGGCGATCTGAGCAAAACCCTGTTCACCACGGGCGGATCGGACGCCAACGAGGTGGCACTCAAGATTGCGCGCGCCGCGACGGGACGGTTCAAGACCGTCAGCTTCTGGGATGCCTTCCACGGCGCCGGCATGGGCGCGGCATCGGTCGGCGGCGAGGCGACCTTTCGCAGCCACATTGCCGGGCCGCTGATCCCCGGCGCCGAGCATGTCGCGCCCTTTGCCTGCTATCGCTGCCCCTACAATCATGCCGGCCCGGATGTCTGCGGCCTCGCCTGCGCCAGGATGGTCGACTACGTGCTGGAGCGCGAGGGCGACATCGCCGCTGTCATCGCCGAGCCGATGCGCGCCGTTCCCTACGTGCCGCCGCCCGGTTTCTGGAAGGCGGTGCGCGAGTCCTGCGACCGCCACGGCGCGCTGCTGATCTTCGACGAAATCCCGACGGGGCTGGGCAAGACGGGCCGCATGTTCGCGTTCGAGCATGATGGGGTGGTCCCGGACATCGTCACCATGGGCAAGGCGCTGGGCGGGGGCATCCTGCCGATTGCCGCCTGTGTCGCGCGCCGCGATCTGGACGTGTGCGGCGATTTCGCCATCGGGCATTACACGCACGAGAAAAACCCGGTAACGGCGCGCGCCGCGCTGACCACGCTGGAGATCATCGAGGACGAAAACCTTGTCGAGCGGTCGGCCGAGCTGGGCGAGCATGCGATGAACCTGCTGCGCGACCGGCTGGACGGCTGCGCCATTGTCGGTGACATCCGCGGCCGCGGCCTGATGTTCGGCGTTGAAATCGTGCAGGAGCGCGAGGGCAAGACCCAGGGCAACGCGCTGGCCGAGGGGATCTATTACGCCTGTCTCGACGCGGGCCTCAGCTTCAAGATTTCGCAGGGCTGCGTGCTGACCCTGTCGCCGCCACTGACAATTGCGCGCGCCGATCTGGACCGTGCGCTCGACATCCTCGTGGATGCCATCCTTGCCGCCGCCCCTCAGAGGTAGCGCGCGCCGGGCTGTCCTTGCAGGCGCGGGTCGGCGGATCTGATCAGCACCGGCCGCCCTTCCAGAATTTCGGCGCAGCGCTGCAACGTCTCGCGCTCCAGCCGCTCCATCGCCTCGGCGGTGTAGAAGGTGAGGTGCGGCGACAGGATCACGTTGTCCATGTCATAAAGCGGGCTGATCATGTGCCCGTCCCGGCGCAAAGGCTCGTCGCCGAACACGTCGAGCCCGGCGCCCGCGATCCAACCCTCCTGCAACGCGCGCACCAGCGCCGCCTCGTCCACGATGGCCCCGCGCGAGACGTTGATGAGATGCGCGTGCGGCTGCATGGCGCGCAGTTCGGCCTCGCCGATCAGGTGGCGGGTGCTGTCGTTCAAAACGCAGTGGATGCTGACCATGTCGCTTTGCGCCAGCATCTCGTGCAGGGTCTTGCAGCGGCGCACGCCTGCTGCCTCCATGTCGGCGGCGGGCGTGTGGGGGCTGTAGGCGATGACATTCGCGCGGAAACCCGCGCCGCACATCCGCGCCATGCTGCGCCCGATCCTGCCGAAACCGACGATGCCGACGGTCTTGCCGGCGATGTCGCTGCCCCTCCATGCCGGTTCGGGCCAGGCCCAGCCATCGGCACGCATCTTGCGGTCCAGCGGGATGAGTTTCCGCGCCAGCGCGATCATCAGGGCAAAGGCGCCTTCGGCGACCGTTTCCTCGGCATATTCGGGGATGTTGACGACGGTGATGCCGCGGGTATTGGCGGCCGGAATGTCTATGGCATCGATTCCCACGCCATATTTGACAATCCCGCGCAGGTTTGGCGCGGCGTCCATGACGCGGGCGGTAATGGCGGTGTAGCACATCAGCAGCAGGTCCGCGTCCGCGATCGCGGCGATCAGGCTGTCCTCATCGATGCCGTCGGGCAGGGTGACCAGATCATGACCGGCATCCCGCAGGGCCGCGTCGATGATAGGTGTCCTGAGCTCTGCGTCCGTGCGGATGATCTTCATGTCAGTCCTTGGGAAAAATTGTGCGGCGCAAAGCGCAGCGTAACCTTCGCAACGATAGGCGGTTATGTCATCGCCGCCAAAGGCTTCGTGCCTTGGCGCGTGCGCGGTCCTGCGCCTCAGGGGCAGTCATTGGTAAATGTCAGAACCGGCCATTCGTTTTGGCGAACGGCGGTCTTGTGGATCCAGCCCGAGCGGTCCGCGAACTGGGCGCGACACCAGATGCCATCCGATGCCGCGGCGCAGAAGTTGACCTTGAGGCAAGACCCGTTGGGTATCGTGCCGATGATCGGGGCGCTGGCGCGTGGTTGATCCCGGACGTTGAGGTTGACCAGCAAACCGATCAAGCCATAGGTGCCGCCTTCCTGGGTCAGCTTCGGCTTCTCAAGGTCGGATGCGTCAGCGCAATTCTGGGTGAATCCGGCATAGATGCAGCGGTGACGGCTTATGGCCTGTGCCATTTCGCGGGTGCTTTCGTCGCCTTGCGCGCGCTCCACAATCAGCCCGCCCCCGGTGGCCGCAAGCGTGCCGGTGATGCGCAACTGGTTGCCCCCCAGAACCGCCACGGGCATTTCCGCGCCGTCGGAGAAAAGCCGCAACTGTCCGGCGGCGATGTCCCATGACGCAAGCGCGGCAAGCGGCTGCGCGCAATTCTCCGCTTTGGCGCCGCGCCCGTCGCCATGCTTGTCCGTCGCCAGAGAGATTGCGCAGGTCTTGCCTTCGGCGCCGTATTGCGGATCGAAGACGAACCATTCGCCCGAGAAGGACTCGACGAAATTCGCCCCATCCTGGGCCAGTGCGGTAGAGCCTGCAATCACGGCGAGGGCAAGGGCGAGCGAGCGGAAAGACCCAGTCATGCGATCCTCTGTCAGTTGATGGCTTCAGTCGTCGGAGCCGATTTCGGTTTGCGCGGATGCGATCACCAGATCGTTCTCGCGGATGACGAGGACGATCTTCACGTGAAGGCCGTCGCCGGTCGACAGGTTCGTCATCGCGACGGCATCACAGCTGGCTGGCGACACGTTCATGTCGTGCGACTGGCGGGTCCGGGTCGATCCCGATCCGTCCGTTCGTGCAATGGTCATCTCCGCGTTCACCGTCCCCTCCGACACCCCGGCGACGATCCCCGCGATGGCAAGGCCGCCGTCGGTCGGCGTGACCGCGATCAGGGGGACGGCCGTTTGCGCGATTCCACCGCAAGGAAGAAGCGCGGCAAAGAGGGCGGCCATGAGAACGTTTCGCGGCATGACGGCGCTCCGCGCTTCAGTTGCCGAACTGGGTGACCGTGACCGTGCCTGCATTGGTCATCACGCTCGCCGGCATGTCGACGCTGTTCGCATTGCCGATCTGGTTCCATGTGACCATCGCGCCCTGGCCGACGACGTCGAGATGATAGGTGTTGCGGTTCCCCTGCTGGTTGAGGATACCGGCGGAGTCGGTGCCCGCCACGCTCACCGTGCCGTCATTCTCGTTGCCGATCTGCGACAGGGTTCCACTGTTACCCCCGGGCGCGATATCGAGTGCCCCGGTATTGCCGAAACCCTGCTGAGTCAGCATGACACTGGCAAGCGATCCGGCCTGTATCGCCGCGAGGTTCAGGCCCGCGTCCGGATTCGTGTTTACCTGGCTGAAAAGCACCTGCGCGCCGATACCCTCGCCGAAGAAGATATCGGCCTCATTTCCCCCGCCCGATTGAACGGCAGGGCCGGATGCTACAGGCCCGCTGACGCGGGAATTGGCGGCCAGTGACTGATCGACGAACAGAGTGTTGCCATGATCGCCCGCCGTGTCCTGCGCGATGAAGATAGTGTTTCCGTCGCCTGCATCGGCTGCAGGCGCGGCGCCCAGGGCAATGACCGAGGCAATGGCCGGAACTTTGAAAACATTAACCATATAGTGAAACATCGACACATCCTCTTGCACAGGATCGGAGTCTAACACGGAGAAAAGTCCGTTACCACGCTATTTGCGATATCGCGAGCGTGTTTCCGTGGCCGTTTTGCGAAAATTCCGCCGCGTTTCCCGGTCCTTTTTGCAAAATGGAAACAGTATTACCGTATCCTTCGATTTGTCCGGAAACTGCGTTATCCGATCCGGCCTGAAGAACGGAGAACAGGTTCTGCTGTCCGGCAACCGTCATGGAAATCGCGTTTCCGTCGCCAAGCTGATGCAAGGAACCGGGCGCCGGAAAGGTGTCGGCAAAAAGCGGCGATAGCCATTCCTGCCCCGACCCGCCGTTGAAATCGCCTTGGATGTAGAGGAATAAACGATTTCCCTTCCTTCCGCTCAAATGGTCAGCGGAGACCTGCGGAGGTATCGCAATCCCTGTCCGACCGGTTGTGCCTGCATCGGTCAGATGCAAACGGTTCACGTCTTCCGCTGCCGCTGGTGCCGTCATTCCCAGAGCCGGAAGAAAGATAAACACAGCCACATCCAAACGCGGGAGCGAGGAGCGGATCAAATGCGCGACTTTCCCGCCAACTTCTTGCAACGAACAGAATCGCATTCTGATTATCCCGCTCCACCGTCGACATGGCGTTAAAAAGAAAAGCGCAGGGCAACTCCCAAGAAAAACTTTGGCTTTGGAAACTTTCTGCGCCTGCTATTGCAATCGAGGCCCGGCATCGTCTTGACCGTCAGCCCAGCGTTTCCTCGTCGCCGGGGGGCGGCGGCGGCGCCGGCGCCGCGGACGGATCCGGGGATGACCGGGCGCCGAGTCGGCGTGTCACGACACCGCGCGGCGCGCGCGGCCGGGTTTGCGCGATCTGCGCTGCGCCGACCGTATCGGGCGGTATCGCCCCGCCGGCCGCGACCGGTGCGGACCGCCCGTACTTCTCGGCGTGATAGCCGGCCGTCACCGTGCGGCCCGCGGCGCGATCGGCAAAGGACCAGACGCCCAGATCGCTGCCTTCGATGACAAGGGCCAGAACGGCCTTTTCGATTGCCTGCTGAACCGCGATGTATTTCGGTTCGTTCGTGCTGATGCCGGCCTCGGCCTCCAGCAGCTTGTCCAGCTCGATGTAACGGAAAATCCCGCCTCGTACGGACGCCGAGCCGATGGATTTCTGCGTCGTCACACTGGCCAGAACTTCGCCGCTTTCGGTCGAGACGGCGCGCAGACTGACGGTTACCGTATCCACCTGCCATTGCGAATCCGCACCGATGCCCAGATAGCGCGCGCCGTATCCTCCGGTCTCCACGTTCGTGTCATAGCCGACGATCCCGCCTTGCAGCACGATCCCCGCATGTGCCAGCGGCCCCAAGACCGCGGGATCGATCTCCTCCTCGCCGCGGTAGAGGCGGCGCATTTCGGTTATGATCTGGCGCTCGCGAATGAGATCCTGCAGCCCCGAGCGGTCGAGGACCGAAAACCAGCGACGCTCGCCCGCGTCCTGCAGCGCCTTGATCAGCATCGCCGAGCCGCCCTGCGTGACGGCCCGCGAAAGGGTCTGGACGGTGTCGCGCTCCTTGTATTGGCCGGTGAGGTCAGGAAAATCGTAGACCGCGACCTTGACCCGCTGGGTCGGCGCGGGCAACTCGCGCAGATTGCGGTTCTGTGCGGTCATGGAAACCACCGTCGGCTCTGCCACCTGGTAGAGCGGCGGCCGGAGTTCGGTGCAACCGGCAATGGCGGCCGTGAGCGCGAGCGGCGCAAAAAGCCGGAGCAGACGTGCCGCCGGGCGAGTTCCGATGTCGTTCTTTTTCATGGATTGGCCTGCCTGGGATATTTTCGTTCGCCGCCGACGCGACATCAGCGTGATCTCGTCAATTGGTCACGAGCTGGGGGACGACGATTTCGGTCACGGTGCCGTCCAGATTGTCGGCGATCACGAGCCGGATCGAATCGAGAGTCCGTTCAAAGGACACCGTTGTCGTGCCGAAGGTGATGTTGCCGGCATCCTGGGGGGTGTCGCCGAAGATCGCCTCCGTCACCTGACCCGCAAGCGCGGACAGCAAGCGCCCCTCGAGCTGGCGCACGAAAAGATCGGCGTTGTTGCGGCCTGGTGCCGTGACGCCGCCCGGTGCGCTGCCGAATTGGCTCTTGCCCGCGTCGCTGGCCGTAGCCTCGCGTTGGGCATTGGCCGTTGCAAGAAGGTGGGACGAGTTAAGGGGATTTCCTCCAAAAGCCGGATTGATCGGCGTGTAAACCAGCTCGCCAGCGGCGGCCGGTGCGGAGAAGGCGGCAATGCAAAAGGCCGACAGGAAAAATCGCGACATATCTTAGCGCACTTTCAAAATTCTTGCCGGCTGAGTCCGCCGACCGTCAACATCTGGATACTCGTTAGATCACCGGAACATGGCAATGGAAGGGCGGCGGCGCATTTTTTTTGAGGAGGCCGGCTTTTCTCGGGTCCGTTGTCAAGGCGCAACGGAGGCGCGGGAAGTGGCGCTGCCGGACCCATTTCATGCGACAGGCGAATGCCTCCGGACCCTGCGAGGTGATGCGCAACCATAAGGAGAAAAAAGACAATGATACACCCGGAAAAGACGTTACACCTTACCGCGTGGCTGCCTCTTCCACAAGAACGCCAGGGCGTGAATGATAGAGGTTAAATCTTTGATATTATTTACATATTATATGAATTTCGGCAGTGGAAACAGTGTATTTGCGGGCAGAACCGACGCAATACTTGATTAAATTTAGACAGTTTGCAAAAGATTGGGCAGGTCTGTTGATTTTGTGTGTGTTCCATTCAGCATCTGTTAACGCTGAAATCCTATCTGTTCGAAGCGTTTTTCGGACACGGCCCTCCACGCAATTATTTTCAGGCATGTTCACGTGCTCCCTGGGCAGGCGCCAGTCCGGGGGCGACGGGATTTATACTGGCGTCCATTTTGAAGGTTAACGATATGAAACTTACTCATTCCACGCTCATCGCCACGACTGCCCTGGGTTTGTCGATGGCGGCTGCCCATGCCGGCGACGGCAACAGCGCCTTTCTTGGCCAGAAGGGGGCGGACAACTCGGCGTCGATCGTGCAGACCGGCGACAACAACGCGACCGGCAGCGCCGTGCGGAACGCTGGTCAGTCGGGCAACAACAACCTGCTGACGATCGATCAGGTCGGCAGCAACAACAGCATCGGCCTTGGCGGGAATGCCGACAGCGGCACCGGGATGACCCAGACCAGCTCCAACACGGGTACCAAGCAGTCCAACAAGATGTTCATCACGCAGACCTCGGACGGGAACACTGTCGGCTCTGCCGTGCAGAACTCCAGCGGTCAGGGCTACAACACCGCGACGATCACCCAGGGCGGGGGCGGCGGCAACACCGTCGGCAGCCTGTATCAGCGGCAATCCTCCAGCGTCACCAACCTGGCGACCATCACCCAGAACGGAACCAACAACACGCTCGCGCGCGTGTCGCAGAATGCCCGCGTGGGCGGCGCCTACAACCCGAACGAGATCGACGTCACGATGGACGGATCCGATAACGGTGGCGCTTCGGCGCTGAGCCTTGCCGCGGCTGCAACGGGCGCGCTGTCGTCCACGTTGATCCAGGGCACCGACCTCGGCACGCGCGGGAACAAGATCAACCTCGATGTGTCCGGCACCAACAACCAGTTCGGCGTCAGCCAGTATGGCAACGACAACACCGTCGGCACCCTGACCATCGCCGGCGACGCCAACGAGGTCGGCGTCTATCAGCAGGGCAGCTACAACAGCCTGACGCTGAATCCTGTCGGCGGCATGGGCAACAATCTGGGCCTGCTGCAGAACGGCAACTACAACACCGCCAACCTGGCCGTTACCGGCGACTACAACGGCGGCGCCAACTTCTTCGACGCGGGCAGTGCCGCGGGCACCCTTGCCCTCTCCGTCGGCCTGACCGAGGGCTTGATGGAGCAGTCCGGCGACGGCAACGGCATCGATCTGACGGTCAGCGGCGACAACAACGTCTTTGCGACGCGCCAGGCCAGCACCGGCACCGGCTCGCTTTCCGGCAACACCATCATCGGCACGCAGGACAGCACCGGTGCGTTGTCCGGCAACCAGGTCGCGGTGCTTCAGACCGGCCAGGGCAACGCCACCACCTTCAGCCAGATCGGCGGAAGCAACAACCTGGCCGTAAGCCAGTAACGGCAAGGGGCAGGGGCCGCTGCCAAGGCGGCCCCATGACCATCCGGGCCGGAATTCGGGCGGCTTGACATGATCGGGTGGCGGCGGAGGCTTCAGTGTCTCCGCCGCATCCGTGTCATTCGCTGCGTGCCGGGCGGCCGCCCTTGCGGTCCTGCCGGTCCAGCTGGCCGTCGCCGTTGCGATCCACGCGCTCGACGATGTCGCCGAACCGCCTGTCCATCTCGGCCTGCGTCACCGCACCGTCGCCGTCGGCGTCGAGCTTCTGGAAGGCGTCCACCATCCGCTCGCGCGTCAGGTCGAGATAGATCTTCTCGAACTCGCCCAGTGAAATGTCGCCCTCGCCTGACGCGTCGGCATTGGCGACAATGTCGGCGCGGAACGTGTCGATCTCGGCTTGGGTGATTGCGCGGTCGCCGTTGGCATCGGCCCGCTGCATGATCTGGCGCATCATCCCGTGGCCGCCATGATGGCCGTAATTCATGTGCGCCCCGTCAGCCTTGCCTGCCCCATGTGCATGTTTTCCGGCCCCCATCTCGGCAGGTGCCGTTTCGCTTGCCGTTTGTGCATGCGCGGCGCCCAGACCGGCCGTCAGGGCGATGGCGATGAGACTGCCGTGCAGGTATTTACTCGATGTCATCTCGTATTCCTTTCAAGCTTTGCCAGCGAGACGTGATCGCCCTGCTGATCCTCATTTAGGGGCTTTTGCGGAGAAAGGTGTGTCACGATCGGCGCGGCTTTGTCGCCGATTGTCGCAGGGCCAGCGGGTGATACATCTTGCGACGATTCAGCCTGACATCCACCCGTGCGCCGGTTGATTTCCGGCAGGCAAAGGGCGCAACTGGTGCCGGATGTGCCAGACGCGCGCCGAGGAGAGACGCCACGCCCGACCCGATCGCGCCCCAGATCCTGATCGTCGACGACGCGCGCGACATTCGCGAGCCGCTGGGCCAGTATCTGCGCAAGCAAGGCTTTCGCACACGGCTGGCCGCCCATGCCGCCGAGGCGCGCGAAATCCTGGCGGAGGCGGCGATTCATCTTGTCGTCCTCGACATCATGATGCCGGGCGAGGATGGCCTGAGCCTTTGTCGCTGGCTTGTCGCGCAGGGCGGGCCGCCGGTGTTGCTGTTGACCGCCATGGCGGACGAGACGGACCGCATTGTCGGGCTGGAACTGGGCGCAGATGACTACCTGGTCAAACCGTTCAACCCGCGCGAATTGCTGGCGCGGGTCCGGGCGATCCTGCGCCGCGCGCCGCCCGAAATCGCCGCACCGCCCGGCGGGCGGCGGAGCTTTGCGGGCTGGGTGCATGACCCGGACGCGCTGACGCTGCTCGGCGGGGACGGGCGCGCTGTCCGCCTGACCAGCGCCGAAAACCGCCTGCTGGGGATCTTCCTCGACCAGCCGCGCACCGTGCTCAGCCGCGCGACCCTGCTCGACCTCACGGCGGGGCGCGAGGCCAAGGCCTATGACCGCGCCATCGACAACCAGATCAGCCGTCTGCGCCGCAAGATTAGCTATGCGCGGGACGGGCAGGACGCGGAGAAGGCCGAACCGCTCGATCTGGCAGACCTGCTGGAGGAGCTGTGCGCGGACTTGGGCGCGCGGTGGTGGAAAACGCACTGCGCTATGGCGGCAAGGCGACGGTCACGCTGTCGCAGGACGAGCGCGATGCAGTTGTCCGCATCGAGGATGACGGCCCCGGCATTCCGCCGGACCGGCAGGCCGCAATGTTCCAGCCCTTCACGCGCGGCGATGACAGCCGCAGTCCCGGCACGGGCGGCGCGGGCCTGGGCCTGTCCATCGCGCGCACCATCCTTCACGCCCATGGGGGCCGGATCGCGCTTGAGAACCGCGACGCGGGGGGATTGCGCGTCATCGTGACGCTGCCGCTGGATCGCGGCTGAACCGGCCGCAACAACCGCCTGCCGGTCAAGCCGGACGCGGCGGGGCGTTTCTCGGGGAATTTGACACTCCACATCAACGCGCGCGCGGTGTAGGAGGCCTCCACTACAAGCGTGAGCCGCCGCTCACCGAACAATCCGGAAGTCATCCCGTTGCTGTTCAGCTCGCCGCAATTCGTCTTTTTCTTCCTGCCACTCAGCTTGATGGGGTACTTCGTCACCACGCGGCTCGCGGGGCAGCGTGCAAGCCTGTGGTGGCTCGTCGTCTGCTCGCTGGTCTTTTACGGCTACTGGAAGCTGGAGTATCTGCCGCTTCTCATCGGATCCATCGTCGGCAATTTCGTGATAGCGACAGAAATCCAGCGCCGCGCGGCCATCGGACCGTCGGCGCGCCGCCAAGGCTTTGCGCTGCTGATCCTCGGGATCGCGCTCAACCTGGGTCTGCTCGGATATTTCAAGTATTATGCGTTCCTGATCGAAACCGTGAATGGGCTCAGCCGTCACGATCTGCCGGTGCCGGATATCCTTCTGCCGCTGGCGATCTCGTTCTTCACGTTTCAGCAGATCACCTACCTGGTCGACAGCCACAAGGGGACGGTCGGGCGCAGTTCGCTGCTGAATTACGCGGTGTTCGTGACATTCTTCCCGCAGCTCATTGCCGGGCCTATCGTGCATCACAGCGAAATGATGCCGCAATTCCTGCGGCGCGGAATCGCGGTGCTGCGCTGGAAGAACCTCATGGTGGGCTGCGTGATCTTTTCGCTGGGCCTGTTCAAGAAGGTCGGAATCGCCGACACCTTCGCCGGATATGCCGATGCGGGTTACGCGGATCACACGCGATTGACGATCCTCGACGCCTGGGTCACGACGCTTGCCTACACGTTCCAGCTCTATTTCGATTTCAGCGGCTACAGCGACATGGCCATCGGGGCTGCGCGCCTGTTCGGCATACGCCTGCCGCTGAATTTCTTTTCGCCTTACAAGGCGCTGTCGATACAGGATTTCTGGCGGCGTTGGCATATCACCCTGTCGCGGTTCCTGCGCGATTACATCTACATCCCGCTGGGCGGCAGCCGCAAAAGCACGGGCCGCGTCGCGGCCAATCTGATGATCACCTTCCTGTTGGGCGGGCTATGGCACGGGGCAGGCTGGACCTTCATCATTTGGGGCGCGATCCACGGTGCGGCACTGGTCATCGGGCGCGGTTTTGCGATGACCGGGCTGCGCCTGCCGATGGTCCTGCGCTGGGCGCTGACCTTTGGGCTGGTGCATCTGGCGTGGGTGTTCTTCCGCGCCGAAAGCGTCGGTCAGGCGCTGGATATTCTGGCAACGATGTTCGGTCTCGACACTGCCGCGCTGGGCGGGCCCAGACACGTCGTGATCTCCGGCGCCGGCGCGGCGGCGAGATACCTGCTGCTTGCCTTTGTTATCGTGCTGGCCTTGCCCAATACCGAACAATTCGCGCGCGATATCCGGCCGCTTTGGAAGACGATCTTCGCGGCCTGCGTTTTCGGCGTCGCTTGCATCCTGATGCTGGTGTCGCGCAGCGAAGTGTTCCTCTATTTCAACTTCTGAAAGGCGATGACAATGTATCGCAGCCGCCTGACCATCTTCGCCGCCATAGCGGGCGCCATCATTCTGGGCCTGCCTGCCGCAAACCTGGCGGCAGTGGCGAATTTCGAACGGTTGCCGCGGCCCGCCGCGCCGCGCGACTGGTGGTCTGTGGACCGCCTCGAGGGCAGCCTGGCCTATGTGCTGATGTCCTGCTGCCAGATGTCAATGCGCCCGGACCGTGTTCGGGTTGGGCAGGACGGATACCTCTTTCTGGGCGATCAGCATTCCGATGTGATGAGCAAGACGAGCGGCGATGTGCAGGCGTCCGCAGAAGCGGTTGACGCCGCCGTGGCGTGGTTCGCGCAGTTTCGCCAAATCACGCTCGCGGCGGGCGCCGCCCCGGTCATCGCAATCGCCCCGAACAAACATTCGGTCTATTCCGAAAAGCTGCCTGCCGATGTGCGTCCGGCGGCGCGCACGGCGACAGACGACCTTCTGGACGGCGCGGCGGCGGCAGGTCTGGCGGTCCTTGATCTGCGGCCCCCGCTGCGACAGCTCAAACACTCGGCGCAGACTTATTACCGAACCGACACCCATTGGACTCATGCCGGCGCAGCGCTCAGCTATGACCTGATCATGGCGGAGTTGCGAGCCGCCTCGGGGGTCGCCGCCGCGGATGTGGCGTACAAGCTGACACCGGCGCGCCATCCGGCGGGCGATCTGGCGGTTCTTCTGAAAATGCAGGAAATACTTGGGTCGAACCACGAAGCCGACTACGGGATCCGCTTTGATACGCCACCCCAGACATGTCTCGCCCCGGTCGCCTCGGAGGGCGGCGAGGAGGGCGAATGCGCTCCGGTTTCGAACAATGTTTCGGTGACGCATGACGGGCGCGTGCAGGTTTCTCGCACCAGCAACGCGGCGAACCCCCAAACCGTCCTGCTCATGTGCGATTTGTTCTGTACAGCGTCCTCAAGGCTGTTCGACGCGAGCTTCCGGACGGTTTACCGGGTCCATTGGAGTTTCGTCGATGCGCAAGTTCTGGAGTCGCTTCTGGCCGATCTGCAGCCCGATATCGTCATCCTTCAGATGGTCGAGCGCGACCTGCTGAACCTTCCCGAGGTCAGGACCGGCGGCGCAGGAAACCGCTGAGTTTGCGCGGTCCGGCGTCGATGCCGGCCAGCGCATCGCGCAGGGCAATCACGGCGCTCAGCATGTCGACGGTGTAGCTGTGGATCAGGAAATCGGGCCAGGTGGACAGCTTGACGGCCATGAACTCGGTCTGCGGGTCGAGATAGATCAGCTGCCCGAACACGCCGCGGGCCATGAAGTCACCGCGCCTTGCGTCGTGGATCCACCACTGACGGCTATAGGCGCCATGCGGCGACGTGTCGGTATAGGGCGCGCCGAAGGCGGCGGTGTCGCCCCGCGCGCTGGCGCGCACCCAGGATTCGGGAACGATCTGCCGACCCTCGACCGCGCCGCCCTGTAGCATCATCAGGCCGAACCGCGCATAATCGCGCAACGTCGCGTTGAAGCCGCCATCGGCCAGCGCCGTTCCGACGGCATCGACGCTGAAATATGCGTCCCGGTCCGCGCCGATATGTTGCCAGATGCGATCCGACAGGAGCTCTGCCAGCGATGCGCCGCCGGCACGCTCCAGCGCCCAGGCCACCACGTCCGTCTCGATCGAGCGATACTTGAACGCGCCGCCATGCGCGCGTTCGGCCGGAAGGGACTGGATCACCTCGCGGATGGTTGCGACCTGCTCGCCCGGCAGGGGCGGGCGCCAGCCGCTGGCGATGTCGATCCGCGTCATGTCCGAACCGGGGGTGTTGTAATCCTCGGTGAACCGCGCGCCGCTGCGCATGTCCAGCACCTGGCCCAGCGTCGCCCCGGCATAGCCCGATTGCGCCAGTTCCGGCAGAATGTCCAGCAGCGGCGCGTTTAGGTCGATCGCGCCTTCGCCATGTAGCACGCCGGCCAGTGCGCCGACGATGGATTTGGCCACCGATTGCGACAGGTGCGGCGTGTGCGTTTCCATGTCGTTGAAATACTGCTCGCAGGCGACGCGCCCACGGCTCATCAACAGAAAGCCGTCGGTATAGCTGTGGGCAAGCCAGTCGTCGACGCTGACCTCGCGCCCGTCCAGCGCCTTGAACTTCACATCGCCCAGCCCCTCCTGCGGGGCGGCGGGCAGTTTGCGCGCAGGGCCGTCGCCGCGCCGGACGTCCACGGTGGGAAACAGGCTGCGGACATTCTGGAACGACCAGCGGTTGAAGGGCGGCATGTCCCAATTCAACGGCCCCGGCACCTTGTCCCTTGGGGGCGGAAACCCCTGCATGATCCCTTGCTCGCGCGCGCTGAGCGGGGAGGGCGGCGCATAGATGGGCATCGGCGGGAAGGACATGGCAATGGATCCTCAAGGAATGGAGCAGCGGCCGGTGGCCGGGCACATCGCCGTGCCCGGCCCCCCTTGCAATGCCTTATTGCTTCAGCTTCGTCCAGATACGGTTGTAGAGATCGGTCACTTCCTGCGGGCAGGGCTCGACGAAGTCGGGCGCGGGTGCATTCTCGGGCATGACGATTTCCGGCGCGTTGCGCATCTCTTCGACCATGAACTCCTCGCTGCCGCTGATGCCGTTGGCATAGCGCGCGAAGTTCGATATGAGCGCGGCGTTCTCGGGCACCATGATGAAGTTCATGAAAAGCTTGGCGTTTTCCATGTTGGGCGCGTCCTTCAGCACGGCGGCATTGTCCATCCAGCCGGTGAAGCCCTCCTTGGGGTAGGCATACTCCAGCGTCGGGCGCTGATCGCGGGCGCGCATGGCGGCGCCGTTCCAGGTCTGGCTGAGATCGACATCGTTCGATGTCAGCTTTTCAATGGTGGCATAGTCCATCGTGCGCCAGTGCTGCTTGGCCTCCATCAGCAGGTCGGTCACTTCGCGCAACTCTTCCTTGTTGCTGTTGCAGCGGTCGAAACCCTTGTAGCGCAGCGCGGCGTTGATGACCTCGGGCATGTCGTTGAGCATGTTGATGCGCCCCGACAGCACCTCGGGCGGCTCGAACATCAGCGCGAGCGTGTCGATATCGCCGTCATAGACCTCGGTATCCACGGTGAAGGCCGTGGTGCCCCACTGCCACGGAACGGTGTAGTTGCGGCCCGGATCCCAATAGACATCGACCCATTTCGGGTCCATGTTCGAGAAATTCTCCATCTCGTTCGGCTTCACCTCGGCCAGCAGCCCCTGCTCGATCATGATGGCGGCGGTCGAATCGCTGGGCACCACGATGTCGTAGCCGGTGTTGCCCTCCTTGACCTTGGCCAGCATGATCTCGTTGCTGTCATAGCCGTCGAGGTTGACCTTGACGTCGAATTCCTTCTCGAACTTGTCGATCAGTTCGGGGCTGGTGTAGTTGCCCCAGTTGTAGATGTTGAGCTCGCCCTCGGCCCATGCGGCGCCGGCCAGCGACACGGCCGCCGCAAGGGTGGCGGCCATTGTGTGTTTATGCGTCATGTCGGATATCTCCTCCGGTTGGTGACATGTTTGCGGATTATTTCCGCTTGTTCCCGATCAGGAAAAAGATCGAGACCAGCACCACCGACAGCCCCAGAAGCACTGTCGAGACGGCGTTGATTTCGGGTGTGATGCCCCGGCGGATCTGGCCGAGGATATAGACGGGCAGCGTCGTCTCGCCCGGTCCGGCCACCAGCAGCGTGATGATGACGTCGTCCAGCGAGACAACGAAGGCCAGCATCGCGCCCGCCACGATCCCCGGCGTCATCAGCGGCAGGGTCACGCGGCGAAAGACCTGGATCGGCGTCGCGTAAAGGTCCGCCGCAGCCTGCTCCAGCGTCAGGTTCATGTCCTCCAGCCGCGCGCGGATGGGCATGTAGGCGAAGGGGATGCAGAATACCGTGTGCGCCAGCATCAGGTAGCCGATGCCGTTGACGCCCGTCACCTCCTTGATGATGACGAAGAACGCCAGCGTCGACACCGCCGTGACGATCTCGGGCACCATCAGCGGCTGGTTGATGATCGCATAAACCAGCGTCTGGCCCTTGAACGGGCGCACGCGCGTCGTCGCCAGCGCCGCCATCGTTGCAAACGAGGTGGCAAAGACCGTCGCCACCAACGCCACCTGGAGCGAGATCCACGTTGCCTGGCGGATGCCGTCATTCTCGAAGGCGGCGCGATACCAGCGCAGGCTGAACTCGGTCCACTTCACGACCGAGCGGTTGTCGTTGAACGAGAACACCACGAGCACCGCGATGGGCGCGTAAAGGAAGAACAGGCAGATCCACGCGATCGTATCGAACCCGGGCTGCTTGCGCAGATCCTTCATCTTGCGGCGGCGGGACGGCTGCACCGGGTCCGGGCTGGCCACGGTGGCCGGGGTGCGGGTGGGCGCGCGCTCAGCCATGGCCCTGATCCTCCTTGCCCGAATAGCGGGCATAGACGATCAGCGACACCATCACGACCACCATCAGGATCAGCGCCGCCGCCGCCCCGAAGGGCCAGTTGCGCGAGCCGCCGAATTGCAGCGCGATGAGGTTGCCGATCATCAGCTTCTTGCCCCCGCCCAGAAGGTCGGGCGTGATATAGGCGCCGAGCGCGGGGATGAAGACCAGGATGCAGCCCGCGACGATGCCGGGCTTCGCCATCGGAACAATGACATGGCGCAGAACTTTCAACCGGCTGGCGTAAAGGTCATAGGCCGCCTCGACCAGCCGGAAATCCAGCTTTTCCAGCGAGGCGTAAAGCGGCAGCACCATGAAGGGCAGGTAGCTGTAGATCAGCCCCATGAAGATCGCAGTGTCGGTGTAGAGGATGCCGATGGGCCGGTCGATCGCGCCGGTCCACATCAGGCTGAGATTGATGATCCCCTCGTCCCGGATGATCAGCAGGATTGCATAGGTCCGGATCAGCAGGTTCACCCAGAAGGGCAGCGTGATGAGGAACAGCCACAGGTTCCGCTGGTTCGCGGGCTTGGAGGCGATGAAATACGCGGTCGGAAAGCCGATGAGAAGCGCGCCGACGGTCGCGCCGAAGGCCAGCCCGATGGAGCGCGCGAAGATGCTCAGGTAAGTCGCCGAGAAGGTCAGCGTGTCGTCGAAGATGTCGCGGTCGAACAGGAACTGCACATAGGCGTCGGTCGAGAATTCCCAGCGCACGCCGCCGTAGGAGCCGGGGCTGAGGAACGAATAGATCAGCGTGATCGTCAGCGGAAAGAGCCCGAAGATGCCGATGACGATCAGCGCCGGCGCCAGCAGTTGCCAGCGGCGGCGCCGCGCGGCGCCGTTCAGCTGGCGGCGGGCCTCGGCAAGGCGCGCATCGGTCGGGGAGGCGGTCGTGTCGGCCATCAGTCCACCAGCACCTGCACGGCATCGGGCACCGTGACGCCCACCGCGTCGCCGATCCGCGCGTCGGTGCGCGCGCTGCGCACCATCACCTCGCCGCCGCCTTCCAGCGCGACATGCACGTTGTGGCCGGCGCCGAAATAGACGACGTTCGCCACCGTACCGGTCATCGCCGCGCCCTCGGCGCCGGGGGCGGTAAGGCCCATGTTCTCGGGGCGGATGGCGATGCTGACGCGCCCCTCGCGCGCCGCGCCTTCGGCCAGCAGCGCGCCGATACGCGCGCCGCCGGGCAGTGACACGCGCCGGCCGCTGCTTTCGAGATCGCCCTCCAATATGTTGATGTCGCCGATGAAATCGGCAACGAAGCGGCGCGCCGGATTGTTGTAGATCTGCTTGGGCGCGCCGACCTGAAGGATGCGCCCCGCCTGCATCACGGCGATCCGGTCGGACATGGTCAGTGCCTCCTCCTGATCGTGGGTGACAAAGACGAAGGTGATGCCCGTCTCGCTTTGAAGGCGCTTGAGCTCGATCTGCATTTCCTTGCGCAGCTTGAGGTCGAGCGCCGACAATGGCTCGTCCAGCAGCAGCACCTTGGGGCGGGGCGCCAGCGCGCGGGCGAGGGCCACACGCTGCTGCTGGCCGCCCGACAACTGATCGGTCTGGCGGTCTGCCAGGTGCTCCATCTGGACCAGCGCCAGCATCTTGCCGACGGCTTCCTTGATCTCGGATTTAGGACGCCCCTGCATTTCAAGGCCGAAACCGATGTTGCGCGCCACGCTCATGTGCGGAAAGAGCGCGTAGGACTGGAACACCGTGTTCACAGGCCGCTTGTACGGTGGCAGATGGCCGATTTCCTGACCGTCCAGAAGGATCTGGCCATGATCTGGCAGCTCGAACCCGGCGATGAGGCGCAGGAGGGTCGTCTTGCCGCAGCCCGACGGGCCGAGCAGGGTAAAGAATTCGTTCTTGCGGATGTCCACCGTGACATCGTCCAGCGCGGTGATCTTGCCTGCGCCCTGTCCGAAGGTCTTGGTCACGCCCTCGGCGTGAACCATGATGTCGCGCGCGCCGTCCTGTCGCGTCGCGGCCGTGGCTGCATGGGCGGCCATGCTGATCCCCCTGATAGTTCCTTCGTCGCGCGTGGCGCGATTCTGCACGCGCATACGTCTGCATGCAGCCTAAGCCGCAGCCGCGCGCCTCGTAAACACCCTAATGGCCCGCGGGGGATTTACGCGGCGTGCGGGATGGACCAATCTGGCGCGAACAGCATTGGCAGCGGAGGGCGGCAAATGGGCGGCAAGGCGGATCTGGTGATCCTGAACGGCAGGGTTCTGACGATGGACGGCGCACAGCCCCGCGCCGAGGCGGTGGCGCTGGCGGGCGGCGTCATCCTTGCCGTCGGCAGCACGGACGAGATTCGCGATCTGGCGGCGCCCGGCGCGCGGGTGATCGACGCGGGCGGCGGCACGGTGCTGCCGGGCTTCATCGACAGCCACGTACATCTTTTTCAGGGCTCCGCCGCGCTGGACTTCATGGCGATGGAGGGGGTCCGGGACCCCGAGGCCGCAGCCCGCACCATCCGCTCCTATGCGGAGGCGAACCCGGACGAGCCGATGATCCTTGGCACCGGCACCGCCTATGGCCTTTGGGGCGGGCGCAACCCGACGCGGCACGATCTGGACGAGATCCTGCCGGACCGGCCGCTGGCCCTGCTGGCGCCCGACATCCATACGCTCTGGGCCAACACCATGGCGCTGGAGCGGGCCGGGCTGCTGCATGGCGGCCCCGTCCCCGAGGGCAGCGTGATCGTGATGGAGGCGGGCGGCAACGCCACCGGCGAGTTGCAGGAAACCGGCGCCTTCGGTCCGGTGCTAAAGCTCAGCCGGACGGGCGGGCGCGACATGCTGGGCTACGTCACCGGCGCCGAGCCCGAGCCGCCCGCGACGGAGGCCGAGCGTGCCGCCGACCGCCGCCTGATGGCCAAGGGTCTGGCCCATGCCGCCAGCCACGGCATCACCACGATGCACAACATGGACGGCAATTTCTACCAGCTCGAGCTGCTGAGCGATCTGGACGCGTCGGGCGATCTGAAATGCCGGATGCAGGTGCCGTTCCACCTCAAGAATTTCGACCCGCTGGACCGGCTGGAGGAGGCCGCCGAAATGCGCCGCCGCTATACCGGCGACAGGGTCTGGTCGGGCCGGGTCAAGATGTTCATGGACGGCGTCATCGACACGCACACCGCGCTGATGATCCGCCCCTATCCCGGCACCGATACCGTGGGCGAGCCGGTCTTCGAGCCGGAGCATTTCAACGAGGCGTGCATCCGCGCCGATGCGATGGGTCTGCAACTGAGCGTGCATTCCATCGGCGACCTGGCGACGCGCCGCACGCTCGACGGCTACGAGGCCGCGCGCAAGGCCAACGGCGCGCGCGATTCGCGCCACCGGATCGAGCATATCGAGGTGATCCACCCGGACGACCTGCCGCGCCTCCATGCCCTGGGCGCGGTCGCATCGCTGCAGCCGCGCCATTCGCCGCTGGGCGATTATTTCCCGCTCCTGCCGCAGGGAACGGTGCTGCATGACGACCAATACCCCTATGCCTACGCGTGGCAGCGTATCCGCGAGACGGGCGCGCCGGTCATCTTTTCGACCGACTGGCCGGTGGTGCCGGTGGACGTGATGCGCAACATCCAGTGCGCCATCGCCCCCGCCGACCCAGGCGCACCCTGGGACGTGCGGCCGCAATCGCTGATGGATACGCTCGCGTCCTACACCAGCGGCAATGCGTGGGTGGAGTTCAACGAGGGCCGAAAGGGGCAGCTGATCGCCGGCCAGATGGGCGACGTCGTGGTCATGGACCGCGATCTGGAAGCCTGCGCGCCGGACGCAATTCACCGCGCGCGGGCGATGGTCACGATCTGCGGCGGAGAGATCACCTATAGCGGGTGATGGGCCAGGAACATGAGGTTGTTGGCGGGCATCGGCAGCGGCGTGAGCGGGTGCAGCCCCACAGCGCGCATCCAGCGCCCGACATCGGCCGCATCCTTGTAGCCGATCTCGGGATCGCCCGCGCGCAGGCTGGCGTCGAAATCGGCATCGGTCTGCGACACAGGCTTCCCGTCGCGCAGGAAAGGGCCATAGAGCGCGAAAAGCCCGCCGGGCTTCAGGGCTACCGCAACCTCGTGCAGAAGGATATGCGCCTCGGCCGTGCTGATGAGGTGCAAAAGGTTGACCAGCACGATCATGTCCTGCCCCGCGTGATCCGCCCCCCAACCCGCACTGGTCGCATCGAGCGCGATCGCCGGGAGGATGTTGGACGCCTCCGCCCATGTGTCGATGCTGGCGCGGCGGGTCGCGTCGATATCGCTCGGTTGCCACTCCACATGCGGCAGGGCGGCGGCGAAGGCGATCACATGCTGGCCGGTGCCGCTGGCCAGTTCCAGCGCACGCCCCTCGTGCGGGCCATGCACCGCCAGCATCTCCGCGATCACCGGCGCGTTGCGCACGGCGGAGGGCGACGTCAGCCGCGCGCCGCGGTCGGGCTCGGCGATGGAGGCGGCAGGGGGAAGCTGCGTGCGATGCGGCATTGAAATGTCCAGTCCGGTTTGTCCCAGATTTACAGAGAATCCGGCGCGAGTCACGCGGCGATGCGGGAATGGGACGAGTGTCGGCCGCAATGTCCTCTGGCGACTGCCGGAACGCTCGCCTAGACTGCGGCCATGTCAAATCCCGCCCGATTCATCCATCTGCGCGTTCACAGCGAATACTCCCTGCTCGAAGGCGCGATCCGCCTGAAAAAGCTGCCGGGCCTGTGCATCGACGCAGGTATGCCCGCCGTCGCCGTGACCGACACCAACAACATGTTCGCCGCGCTGGAATTCGCCGTCTCGGCGGCAAGCGCGGGCATCCAGCCGATCATGGGCTGTCAGGTCGATCTGGCCTATGTCGACGTCGCCCCCGGCGAGCGTCCGGCGCCGCCCGCGCCCATCGTGCTGCTGGCGCAGAACGAGGAAGGCTACGAGCATCTGATGAAGCTCAACTCCTGCCTTTATCTGCGCGGGGATGGTGCGCTGCCGCATGTCACCCGCGCCGAGCTGGCCGAGAATTCCGGCGGGCTGATCTGCCTTTCGGGTGGCCCGGATGGGCCGGTGGGGCGGCTTCTGCGCGGCGGGCAGCGGCCCGCCGCCGAGGCGCTGATGCGGCAACTGGCGGAGATCTTCGGCGACCGGCTCTATGTCGAGCTTCAGCGTCATCCCGGCGAGGACGGTCTGCCCGAGGCGGAACGGCTGAGCGAGCGGGGCCATGTCGAGATGGCGTATGCGATGGAACTGCCGTTGGTCGCCACGAACGACGTCTATTTCCCCAGATCCGAGATGTTCGAGGCGCATGACGCCATGCTCTGCGTGGCCGATGGCGCCTATGTCGATCAGTCCGCGCCGCGCCGCCGTCTGACGCCGCAGCACAATTTCAAGACGCCGCAGGAGATGGCGACGCTGTTCGCGGACCTGCCCGAAGCCATCGGGAACACGGTCGAGATCGCGCGGCGCTGCGCCTTTGTCGCCTACAGGCGCGACCCGATCCTGCCGCGCTTCGCCGATGACGAGGTGGACGAACTGCGCCGTCAGGCGAAGGAGGGGCTGGCCGCCCGGCTGGCCGTCATCCCCCATGCCGCCAGCGTGGAAGAGTATGAACAACGGCTGGAGTTCGAGCTGGGCATCATCGAGGGCATGGGCTTTCCCGGCTACTTCCTGATCGTTGCCGATTTCATCAAATGGGCCAAGGACCGCGACATTCCGGTCGGGCCGGGGCGCGGCTCGGGTGCGGGAAGCCTTGTTGCCTACGCGCTGACCATCACCGACCTCGATCCGCTGCGCTACAGCCTGCTTTTCGAACGGTTCCTGAACCCCGAGCGGGTTTCCATGCCCGATTTTGACATCGACTTCTGCATGGATCGCCGCGAGGAGGTGATCCATTACGTGCAGGAGAAATACGGCCGCGACCGCGTGGGCCAGATCATCACCTTCGGCGCGCTGTTGTCCAAGGCCGCCGTGCGCGACATCGGGCGCGTGTTGCAGATGCCTTACGGGCAGGTGGACCGGCTGTCGAAGATGATCCCCGTCGAGGGCGTCAAGCCCGTCAGCATCGAACAGGCGCTGATCCAGGAGGAGCGTCTGCGCGAGGAGGCGAGGTCCGAGGAGGTCGTCGACCGGCTGCTGAAATACGGCATGCAGGTGGAGGGGCTCTTGCGCAACGCCTCGACCCACGCGGCGGGCGTCGTGATCGGGGACCGTCCGCTCGATGCGCTGGTGCCGCTCTACCAGGATCCGCGCTCGGACATGCCGGCGACGCAGTTCAACATGAAGTGGGTCGAGCAGGCGGGCCTGGTCAAGTTCGACTTCCTGGGCCTCAAGACCCTGACCGTGATCCAGAACGCGATCGAGCAGATCCACGGCGAGGGGCGCGATCTGCACGTGGCCGCCGATGGCAGCACGATCTACCAGCCGATCAGTGGGGCCGAAAACGATATCGGGCAGATCCCGCTGGACGATGCCAAGACCTACGCGCTTTACGCCAAGGCCAGGACCGTCGCGGTGTTCCAGGTGGAAAGCTCGGGCATGATGGATGCGCTGAAGCGCATGAAGCCTGATTGCATCGAGGACATCATCGCGCTGGTCGCGCTCTACCGCCCCGGCCCGATGGAGAACATCCCGAAATTCTGCGAGGTCAAGAACGGGCTGAGCGAGCGCGATACGCTGCATCCCAGCATCGACCATATCCTGGACGAGACGCAGGGCATCATCGTCTATCAGGAACAGGTGATGCAGATCGCGCAGGAAATGGCGGGCTATTCACTCGGCGGCGCGGACCTTCTGCGCCGCGCGATGGGCAAGAAGATACAGGAGGCGATGGACGCCGAGCGGCCCAAGTTCATCGCCGGCGCCAAGCAGAACGGCGTCGACGACGCCAAGGCGCTGGAGGTGTGGAACCTTCTGGACAAGTTCGCCAATTACGGTTTCAACAAATCGCACGCGGCGGCCTATGCGGTGGTCAGCTACCAGACCGCATGGCTGAAGGCGAACCACCCGGCCGAGTTCATGGCGGGCGTGATGAATTGCGACATCCACCTGACCGACAAGCTGGCGATCTACTTTGAAGAGGTGAAGAAGGGGCTGGACCTGCCCTGGGCGCCGCCATGCGTCAACCGCTCGGGCGCGCAGTTCATGGTGCGGCAGGGCGTGCTGCATTACGGGCTTGGCGCGCTGAAGAACGTGGGCGTCGAGGCGATGAAGCTGATCGTGGAGGGTCGCACGGGAGGTGCGCAGGGAGAAAATTCCGCCGACAAGCCCTTCGCCACGCTCTACGATTTCGCGCGCCGCGTCGATATCAAGCGGATCGGCAAGCGCCCGATGGAGATGCTGGCCCGCGCCGGCGCCTTTGACGAGATCGACCGCAACCGCCGGCGCGTCTTTGACGCGGTCGGGCCGCTGATGGACTATTCCGCGGCGATCCACGACCAGAAGAATTCGGCGCAGGTCTCGCTGTTCGGCGAGGCGGGCGAGGACCTGCCCGAGCCGCGCCTGCCCCCCGTCGATGACTGGTTGCCCGCCGAACGGCTGACCGAGGAATTCAAGGCCGTCGGCTTTTACCTCTCGGGGCATCCGCTGGACGATTACATGGCGGCGCTCAAGCGCAAGCAGGTCAGGACGCTGGACGAGGCGACAAGCCTTGCCGCCCGCGCGCCCTGCGTGGTCAAGATGGCCGGCGTGGTCGCGGGGCGGCAGGAGCGCAAATCGGCGCGCGGCAATCGCTTTGCCTTTGTCCAGCTTAGCGACACGACGGGTGGCTACGAGGTGACGATGTTCTCGGAGACGCTGGAGAAATCGCGCGAGCATCTGGAAACCGGCGCGCAGGTGGTCGTGACGGTCGAGGCGACGATGGAGGCCGAACAGCTGAAACTGCTGGCGCGTTCGGTCGCGCCCATCGACGGGGTGGTGGCCGATGCCGGAAGCCTCGGCATGGTGATCTTCGTCGAGGCGCCTTCGGCCGTCGCATCGGTCGCGCGGGTGCTGGAGGATGCCGCGAAGGCCGCGCGCGCGGCCCGGCCCGGCCCGGTGCGGTTCTGCCTGATGGGCGACGGCCTGCCCGGCGAGGTGGAGCTGTCCGCCGGGCGCGATTACCCGGTGACGCCGCAGATCAAGGGCGCGATCAAGAGCCTTGACGGTGTGATGGACGTGCAGGACATCTGAGGCGGGGCAGGACTACCGCGCCGAAACCGGTGCCGTGCCTAGTAGTGCGGCGGCCGCTCGTTCCCCAGCAGGGCGGAGCCGCCGGTATCGCCTTCGCGCTCGGCCTCGCGGCGCATCAGCATCTCGACGCGGCGGGTCAGCGTGGCGATCTCGCCATCCTGGCGCGCGACCGTGTCGGACAGATCGTCGACGGCGCGGATGAGATGGGCGATCTTTTCTTCGAGATGTTGCATCCGGTGCTTGTGGCGCGCTGGGTGCGCAGGGTCAAGCGCCGCGCGGGCCGAAGGGGCAGCGCATTTGAGTATTTTTTCCAAGATGAAGCAGGGCGCGCCGCTTCCCTTGTCGGCGTGCGGTGCTTCGGCTAGACCCCGCGGCAGGTAGGACAGCTTCGGGAAGTCATGCGATGGCCAAGCAGAAAAAGACCCCGCGCCCCAAGGCGCAGACGCCGAAGGGGTTCCGCGATTATTTCGGCGCGGACGTGCTGGAGCGGGCCGCCATGCTGGACGCCATCGCGCGCGTCTACCATCACTATGGCTTTGACGCGCTGGAGAGTTCCGCGGTCGAAACGGTCGAGGCGCTGGGCAAGTTCCTGCCCGACGTGGACCGGCCAAATGCGGGGGTATTTGCCTGGCAGGAGGATGAGGGCGGATCGCCCGGCGACTGGCTGGCGCTGCGCTATGACCTGACGGCGCCGCTGGCGCGGGTTTATGCCCAGCACAAGGACGAGCTGCCGATGCCTTACCGGCGCTACGCGATGGGACCGGTCTGGCGCAACGAAAAGCCGGGGCCGGGGCGGTTTCGCCAGTTCTATCAATGCGATGCGGATACGGTCGGCGCGCCCTCGGTGGCGGCGGATGCCGAGATCTGCGCGATGCTGGCCGATTGCCTGGAAACGGTGGGGATCGCGCGCGGGGATTATGTCGTGCGGGTGAACAACCGCAAGGTGCTGAATGGTGTGCTGGAGGTGATGGGCCTGAGCGATCAGGCGCAGCGCGATGCGGTGCTGCGGACCATCGACAAGTTCGACAAGGTCGGCAGCGACGGCGTGCGCCAGCTTCTGGGCAAGGGACGGCTGGATGCCTCGGGCGCCTATATCGACGGGGTCGGGTTGAGTGAGGCGAAGGCCGAGCCGGTGATCGCGTTCCTGACCTCGAAGGGTGCGGATGCGAAGGAAACGCTCTCCAATCTGCGCCGCGCTGTCGAAGGGTCGGCCATCGGTGCCGAGGGCGTGGACGAGCTCGGGCAGATCGCCGACCTGGTTGCCGCGCAAGGCTACGAGCCGGACCGCATCGTCATCGACCCCTCCGTCGTGCGCGGCCTTGGCTATTACACCGGCCCGGTTTTCGAGGCCGAACTGACCTTTGACATCCTCGACGAGGACGGCAACAAGCGCCAGTTCGGCAGCGTCGCGGGCGGCGGGCGCTACGATGATCTGGTCAAGCGGTTCACCGGGCAGGCGGTTCCGGCGACGGGCGTCAGCATCGGCGTCGATCGCCTCTTGGCCGCGTTGCGCGCCAAGGGGCAGGCGCAGGCCGCCGCGCCGGGGCCGGTCGTCGTGACGGTGATGGACCGCGCGCGCCTTGCCGATTATCAGGCGATGGTGGCCGAGTTGCGGCAGGCAGGCATCCGTGCCGAGATGTATCTGGGCAACCCGAAGAACTTCGGCAACCAGCTCAAATACGCCGACAAGCGCGGCAGCCCGGTTGCCATCATCGAGGGCGCGGACGAGCAGGCACAGGGCGTGGTGCAGATCAAGGATCTGGTGCTGGGCGCGCAGATCGCCGCCAGCGCGACGCTGGAGGAATGGAAGGAGCGCCCCAGCCAGTTCGAGGTGCCGCGCGCCCGGATGGTTGCCAAGGTGCGCGAAATCCTGGACGGCGCGGGCTGATGGCGGATACGCAAAGCCCGCTCGGGCCAGCCGATGTCAGCCGCGCCGCGATCCGCGCCGAGGCGGCGCGCCTGCGCCGGGTTTTTGAAGAGGCCGGCGCGCAGGTGGTCGAGACGGCAATCCTTCAGCCTGCCGCGACCCTGCTGGACCTTTACGGCGAGGATATCCGCGCGCGGGCCTATGTCACCTCGGATCCGCTCAAGGGCGAACAGATGCTGCGCCCCGACTTCACCGTTCCGGTCGTCCAGATGCACATGGCGGACGGCGCGGAGCCGGCGCGCTATACTTATTCGGGCGAGGTGTTCCGCCGGCAGGAGGCCGATATCGGGCGGGCCAGCGAATACATGCAGGTCGGCTACGAGGTTTTCCAGCGGGAGGCGCCGGCGCAGGCGGATGCCGAGGTCTTCGCGCGGCTGCACGAGATACTCGCGCCGCTGAACCTGCGCGCGGTGACCGGCGATATCGGCATATTGATGGCGGCGGTCGAGGGGCTGGAGACGTCGCGCGCGCGCAAATCCGCGCTCCGGCGACATATCTGGCGCCCGCGCCGGTTCCGCGCACTGCTGGAGCGGTTCTCGGGGCGCGCGCCCGTGCCGCCGGGCCGCGCCGCCCTGCTGGACGCGGCCGATCCCATGGCCGCCGCCGGGCCGCTGATCGGCAAGCGCGGCGCGGCCGAGATCGCCGCGCGCATCGACACCCTGCGCGCCGATGCCGCGACGCCCCCCATTTCCGAAGGCGAGGTCGCGCTGATCGACGCGATCCTGAACGTGCGCCAGACCTGCCACAACGCGCTGGAGCGGCTGCGCGACATCGCGGTCGACATGCCCAGCATCGGCGGCGCGGTTGCCGCCCTTGCCGAGCGGCTGGATGCGCTGGCGGCGCGCGGCATCGATGTGGCCAGCCTCGGCTTCGAGGCGTCCTACGGGCGCAGCCAGATGGAATATTACGATGGGTTCGTCTTCGGCTTCACCTGCGAGGGGCGTCCGGAACTGCCGCCCGTCGCGTCGGGCGGGCGGTATGACGCGCTGACGCGGCAGCTGGGGCAGGGGCGCGAGATCCCGGCCGTGGGCGGTGTGATCCGCCCCGGACTGGTGGCATTTCTGAAAGGCGCGGAATGAGCATTCGGCTGGGCGTGCCGTCCAAGGGACGGTTGATGGAGAAGACCTTTCAATGGTTCGGCGCACACGGCGTCACGCTCAGCCGGGCCGGGTCGGAGCGTGAATATGCCGGCCTGGTCCGAGGCGCGGGCGATGTCGAGCTGATCCTGCTGTCGGCCGGCGAGATACCGCGTGAATTGGCCGCGGGGCGGATCGATCTCGGCGTGACCGGCACCGATCTGGTGCGCGAGACGCTGGCCGAATGGCAGACGCGCGTCGACGTTCTGTGCGAAATGGGGTTCGGCCATGCCGATCTGGTGCTGGCGGTGCCGCAGGCCTGGGTGGATGTCAGCACGCTGGATGATCTGGACGCGGTGGCGGCGGCCTTTCGCGCGGCGCATGGGCACCGGCTGCGGATCGCCACGAAGTATCACCGGCTGGTGCGGGACTTCCTGCGCGAGAATGGCGTGGCCGATTACAGCCTCGTGGACAGCCAGGGCGCGACCGAGGGCACGGTCAAGAACGAAACCGCCGAGGCCATCGCCGACATAACCTCGACGGGCGATACCCTGCGCGCCAATCATCTGAAGATACTTGACGACGGGCTGATCCTGCGAAGCCAGGCGACCCTGTTCCGCGCACGCCGACAGGACATGAGCGAGGCGGATCGCAAGACGCTGGCGGCGCTGACCGCGAAGCTGGGCGCGAACTGAAACACACGGCCGGGGCTGGCAATTTCAGGCAGCTTGTTCAGCTACCGCCGCAAAAGAAAACGCGCGACCCGTGAGGGCCGCGCGCGATGATGCGGAAGGGCGGATTGCCCTTCGTTATCGCTTCAGAAGCGGAACGTTGCACGCACCTGAGCGGTGGTTGCTTCGACGTCGGTAGTGGAGCCTGTGAAATTGTCGAACTCATGATAGAGAACTTCGCCGCCGACCGAGATGTTCTGGGTGATCAGGTGCTCGTAACCGGCGCCGACGAAATAACCGTCATCATCACCCACGCTGGCGAGATCGGCATTTGCATAGCCGGCGGTTGCATAGAGCAGGCCGTCGCCCAGTTTGTAGCCGCCGCGCAGCTTGGCGCGCCAGATGCTGTCGACGTCCAAATCAGCACCGACGGGGTTGCTCAGCGAGATGTCGGTCCAGTCGTAGTCAAGGCCCGCACCGATGACCCAGTCGCCCAGGTCGTAGTCGTAACCAGCGGTCAGACCGCCAATGAGGCCGTCACCATCAACACCGGCAACGTTGGTGTCGATATTGCCATAACCCACCTGAGCACCGGCGTAGAAGCCGGTCCAGTTCGGCGTGGTGTAGGCCGGCGCGGGAGCCGGTGCAATCACGGGTTCCATCGGCGCGGGCTCGATGTTGCCTGCGAATGCGGTACCTGCCAGCAGTGCGGACGCTGCGGTGGCGGAGAGCAAATATTTCATGTCGTGTCCTTTCGTCTCTGCTCGGGCGTGGGTCCAGTGATTTGGCCCTGCGCCTCATAGACCTCCTATTTAACGTCGGCCTACGCGATGCAACGGCTTGGACAACGGTTCGGTTTCAAGAAAATGTGATTTTTACAGGCGATTATCCGCCTGTTTTTGCGAGTCGCAGCGGGTTTTGGGGCGGAAGCGGAAGGAAACCTTTTTGTATCAGTGTTTTACCTCAGGCGGAAGCTTGCGCAGTGGGGGGAATCGGTGCGGAATTACACGCTTTTCGGGGGTGTCGAGTCGCGCGGAATGTGGCGATTATATCACGCCGATATCGGCCAGCGCCGCGCTCAGATGCGGCGGAAGGGAATCGTCGTCTTCGCCCGCTCTGCCCAGGTCCGCTGGCGCCTGTGCGCCGGGCAGATACCGCCAGCCCTGAAACGGGCGCTTCTGCGCGGTGCTGGTGCGGACGATTTCCGGGTCGAGCACGATCGCGCAGCGGCGGATGCCGTCCTGCCTCGTCACCTCGTCGAGGCGCAGGATGCGCTGGCGGCATTGCAGCACGCCCTGGATCACCCAGTAGATCGAGCCGCCCTGCAAAAGCTCCTCGGCGCGCTTCGGCCACATTCGCGTGACGTGGCGGGGCAGGCCATCCGCCCCCTGCGCGCGGCGGTCCGATTGCCATGCGATCAGGCTTTCGACGCTGTCGGTACCGACGCTCAGCTTGATGAGATTGAGGGGGGCGGGGGTCATGCCTCCATTTTATGCGGCGCGGCGTCAAGTTCAATGGCGGTCCGGCCATCGCGTGCCCGGATCCCGCGCCCTTGAGCGTCGGCCGCAAGATTTCCTCGTTTGAGAAGGTGGCCGGGGTGCCTTGTCATCCGCGCCGCCGCGTTGACCGCGGCGGTGGGCGGGCATAAGGTCGGGCCTCCGCCCGTCCTGTCATGCCCGCCTACCCGGAGCCTCGCCCCATGAGCCGTTTCGCCGCCCCCATTTCCGAACAGATCTGGAACATGAAGTATCGCTTCACCCCTGCGGACAGCGCCGACGGCGACGAGACGGTCGAGGACAGCTGGCGCCGCGTCGCGCGCGCGCTTGCCGAGGTCGAGGCGGACAAGGACCGGGAAAAGTGGCAGGACCGTTTCTACGCCGCGCTGGAGGATTTCAGGTTCCTGCCCGCCGGGCGCATCGCCGCCGGGGCCGGGACCGGGCGCAAGGTCACGCTGTTCAACTGCTTTGTCATGGGCACCGTCCCGGACGACATGGGCGGCATCTTTGACGCGCTGCGCGAGGCCGCGCTGACCATGCAGCAGGGCGGCGGCATCGGCTATGACTTCTCGACCATCCGCCCGCGCGGCGCGGTGGTCAAGGGCGTGGGCGCCGATGCCAGCGGACCGCTCAGCTTCATGGACGTGTGGGACGCGATGTGCCGCACGATCATGAGCGCAGGATCGCGGCGGGGTGCGATGATGGCGACGATGCGCTGCGATCATCCGGATATCGAGGATTTCATCGCCGCGAAAAGCGATCCCGCGCGCCTGCGCAATTTCAACCTCAGCGTGCTGGTGACGGATCCATTCATGGAGGCGGTCGAGGCGGATGCCTCGTGGGATCTGGAGTTTGGCGGCAAGGTCTATCATACCGTGCAGGCCCGCGATCTGTGGAACCGCATCATGCAGGCGACCTATGATTATGCCGAGCCGGGCGTGATCTTCATCGACCGCATCAACCAGGCCAACAATCTGGCCTATTGCGAGACGATCGCCGCCACCAACCCCTGCGGCGAGCAACCCCTGCCGCCCTATGGCGCGTGCCTTCTGGGCAGCATCAACCTCGCGCGGCTGGTCAGCGATCCGTTCGAAGACGCCGCCGCGCTGGACGAGGCCGCGCTGGCGGATCTGGTCGCGGTCGCCGTGCGCATGATGGACAATGTCGTGGATGTCAGCCTGTTTCCGCTCGAGGCGCAAGCGCGCGAGGCGCAGGCCAAGCGGCGGATCGGCCTCGGCGTCACCGGCCTTGCCGACGCCCTTCTGATGGTGGGGCTGCGTTACGGATCGGACGCCGCCGCCGCGCAGACGGAAAGCTGGCTCAAGTCAATCGCGCGCGCCGCCTATCTCGCCTCGGTCGATCTGGCCAGGGAAAAAGGCGCCTTTCCGCTCTTCGACCCGGAGGCCTACCTCGCCAGCGGCACGATGCAGGGCATGGACGAGGACGTGCGTGCGGCGGTGGCGAAACACGGCATCCGCAACGCGCTGCTGACCTCGATCGCGCCTACCGGGACGATCAGCCTCTATGCCGGCAATGTCAGCAGCGGGATCGAGCCTGTATTTGCCTACAGCTACACCCGCAAGGTGCTGCAAAAGGACGGCAGCCGGACCGAGGAGGAGGTCGTCGATTACGCCGTGCAGATGTGGCGGGACAAATTCCGCGATGCCGAGCTGCCCGATTATTTCGTGAACGCACAGACGCTTGCGCCCGCCGATCACGTGCGCATGCAGGCGGCTGCGCAGAAATGGGTCGACAGCTCCATCTCCAAGACGATCAACTGCCCCGCCGACATCAGCTTCGATGCGTTCAAGGATGTCTACATGCAGGCGTGGCACAGCGGCTGCAAGGGCTGCACGACCTACCGGCCAAATGACGTGACCGGCAGCGTGCTGAGCGTCAGCGAGACCGAGAACGTGGCCCCGCAGGAGATCAGCACCGAAGGCGACGTCATCTACATGTCCGACCCGCTGGACAGGCCGACCGAGCTGGAGGGAATGACCTACAAGCTGAAATGGCCCGACAGCAGCCATGCCATCTACATCACCGTCAACGACGTGGTGCTGGGGGGCCGCCGCCGCCCCTTCGAGGTGTTCATCAATTCCAAGAACATGGAGCATTACGCCTGGACCGTCGCGCTGACGCGAATGATCTCGGCCGTGTTCCGTCGCGGCGGCGACGTGTCCTTCGTGGTCGAGGAGCTGAAGGCCGTCTTCGATCCGCGCGGCGGCGCCTGGATGGGCGGCAAATACGTGCCCTCCATCCTCGCCGCCATCGGCGGCATCCTCGAGCAGCACATGGTCCGCATCGGCTTCCTCGCGGGCGAGGGCCTGGGCCTCAAGGCCGACCCCACCGCCGAAGTGGTCAACCTGCCAGGCAGCCGCGCCGCCGCCTGCAAAAGCTGCGGAGACTACGCAATGCGGATGATCGAGGGATGCATGACCTGCGCGAGCTGCGGGTACTCGAAGTGTTCTGGATGATGAGCTAAGTCCATTTGAAGCGACTGTGCCGCCAAGCAAAGTTTCCACTTTTTGGGCAGTTTCGCGCACATTTTACAAGAAATCCGTGCACATTGACGCCCAGGCCTGGGACCGAGGGCGTCGACGCCACGTCACTGCTTCACAGACGTAGGCCCAGCTGAAGACCAGAGCAAGTCATCGATTTCGAGTCAGAGAACAGAAAAGCCGCAAAAATCCCTGGCTTATTCCGGTATTTGGGATACGGAGCCGGACCTGCCCTGATCCTGTCATGGTTCGGTGGTAGCGCGATGCATCGGTTTTGCATCCGGAGGAAGGATCTGTGCAAAGTTTTCTGCTCAAGGTCAACGGCGTGGCGCACTGCCCGGGCGGTATCAGCAGGCCGAAAGACGGCGACTGGGATGGCGGCTCGGTTGAGATCTCGAGCTTCGGCCCAATCCGGGCCGAAAAGGGTGAGATGAAGCCCGCGGGAGAGATCACGCCCGGCGACGAACTCTGGATCTGGACCCACGAGAGCCCGGAACATGGCGGTGGCGTCGGCCTCTGCGCCTTGGCCCGTGCCGGTGTGCCGTTCGAGAGAAACAGTAAGCCGCACGTGGCGCTCGACCAAGTAACGATCCTTACCCGGAAAGTCGGCAGATCGACCTTTCGCGGCCTCGGCCTGCCGTCCAGGGTCATCGGCCACACGCTCGGTTCGAGTCACAACCGCGTCTACCTTCTCGAGGGTGACGATCGCGAAGAGATACTTGCACTGCTGGCGGCGCGTGATCGGGATGCGTTGAGTGCCCGCGGCGCTTCGGACGACGAAGGTGGAGGGATCAACTGGCGCGAGGCCCTTCGGGCCCGCGAAGACGGTCGATCCATGGACGCGGAGCGCGACCGCCGAGAGGCCGCGGCGCGGCCGGAGCAGCGGCGGTTCCGGCGCGAGGTGCTGGATCGCTACGGCCACGCCTGCCTCGTAACCGGCTGCGAGATCGGGGCGGCCATCGAGGCCGCGCATGTCGTTTCCCACGATGGCACGCCGACATGGGACCGCCCCGAGAACGGGATACCCCTGCGCCGCGACCTGCACGGAATGTTCGACAATTTCCTGTGGAGCATCGACCCGGAAACTGGCAGCGTCGTCCTGGGCGGAGCGCTTCGGGCACGGCTGGCGGAAGGCGATGCCTACCTCGAAATTGAAGGAGAAACGCTCGCCCACATTGTGCCAAGGCCGCTCCTCGAATGGCACTTCACGCTGTTTCGAGAGGCAGGGGGCGAGTGGGCCAGTCCTCCTGATCGCCGGGATTAACCCGCGGCAGGAGCCGTCGCAGCAGGCGCGAGATCCTGCGCGTAGACCAAGCCGGTTGGGATGACATGCGTTGCGGCAAACCGGATCTTGGCCATTTGCCCAGGCGACGGAATTCCGAAATGATTTTTCTGTTTACTGTTACGCCGGGAAAAAACCTCCCGCCGCCGTCTAAACGCTCCGGAAAAATATCTTCACAAAATCAGACGGCTACCGGGATATTTCTCGGTAGCCGGTGCGTTTGAGTCCCAAATCGCGGAATGAGCCAGGAATTTCCGCGGCCCGTTTCTCGTTTCGATCTCGGCATTTTTTCGGACCCTCAACCCGTTCCGAGCGTATGGCGACCGCGAAAAGAAAGTCAGTTCATGTCGCTGCCAGCACTCTTGCTCCGCGACTACAGTCGAAACGCTCGAGCGCGGTCCGCGCCCTGAGCAGATCGGTAGCGCGCCAAGCTTGGCGAAGAAACTCGTCGAGGTAGTCGAGCAGGGTTTTGACCCGTCGTCCGGGTTCGGTTCCGCCAACCGTGTAAGGATGACCTTCCTCCGTGTGGCAGAGTGTCGGAGCCCCTCCCAACTCTCGGATCAAAGACCGAAGGCGGGCCGCTACCTCGCTGGCCTCCTCCAAACCCGAGGGCGTCAGGAGCTTCTCTGGTGGCGCTTTACACACGCGATCCAAGGCGAAGCGAATGGAGAGGGGAAGATCGTCGCGGATGTCCAGCACAGCGTCTCGAAGACTACGCTGGCGTCCAATCAGGTCAGCTACCTGCTGTTCGATTTCCGTCGCATTCGTAGCGGATGTGAGCGGCATATTGTTCTCCTCGTCAGGTGCCGACAGTGTGCCGACACGTCAAGCTGGCGCACGAATGCGCCAGAAAGGCTCACGCGGCCATGGCCGCCGTTTGCGCTCGCGCATACCGCAACCCATCGAGAAGCAGACAGACCTCCTCGACGACTGGATCAGACGGATCGATGAGTGCAAAGCGCTCCGCTTCCACGCTGTCGAAATCCTGGACGTTCTCCAGGCTAAGTAAATTTTCCAAGGCGTCGAGTTCCCTTTCCAGCCGGGAGGTAAGGGGTGAAGCAAGGCTCACATCGTCGATTAGACGATGGACGCGCGCTTCGGCGACCGATCCGCCGAGGAGCGAAGCCGACGAGCAAATCGCCGCCGCGTTGGCGAGAATGAAGGCGGTGTGGGGAGGCGTGAGACAGAAGTCACGGGGCATAGGAAGTCTCCTTGCGGGTGCCGATCCAACATGGTCGGCGTCAAGTTCCCCACGCCATTATTCGGCGCTACAATAACAAGATTGGCCGTTCTGCCGAATGCGAAATAATTGGACCATTTTTTTGAAAATTGACCAGAGAGACTCGTCAGCTTCCACACACAGGATTGGTGGGTGCTCAAAATTGGCTTGAGCAGGGACCACCGCGACCTCTAATGGGAACGTGCGCAAAATCTAAAAAGCTACATAATGACGCTGAACGTTACCGGCCCAAAAGAGACCTTGAGCTACCTCACTATTGCCGTGGCGCAGATTTCCTAAAGCAGACTTGTAATAACAAACGGGTCATTCGGATTGCCCGCGTATATCGGTGGCCGGTTAGACATGAACCGGAAAGAAACCATACCGGCCTTGGTTTGGGTTTTTCGTGAAGACCGAGACATTTGCAGCTTCAGCTACCAGAGGCTGCGGATGCTCGTTTTCTACGATGATGATCTGGGCATCGCCTTTGAAGCCGATCAGATACTCATAAAAGCACTCTTTGATGTCTGTCCCGCGCAGATCGTCGTCGTCACCTTCCGGCTTCCAGTATGCAAGAAGTGGAGAGTCGAGAATGACGAAACCGGGATGCGGGAGTCCGCGCTCAAGGCAAAACTCAAGCAGCCCTATAGTCACCGCAGCGTGCGAAATTGCTCTCAATCCTTTGCCGCTGCTACCACGCGCTTTACCGGCTATCTGGAAGTCTCGGGTAGTCTCATCAAAGAAGACACGCTGCGCGTTCGGGTAATGCCATGCAGCCAGAATACGCTCAACCGTCTGTGAAAATTCATCAAGCGTCGATTTGGATATGATCGTCTTGGTCTCGGTTGACTTGCGGTGGCCATCGTCCCCGGACTCAAAATCATCGCGCTGGTCAATCAGGCGCTTGAGGCGCTTGAACTTCTCCAGAGCAGCATTCACCTCGGCACGCTTGGAGATAAGCTCATTGTATGAGCTGCGTTTTTTGGATAAATCTGGCTTCGCGATGTCCGAGAACTCACCGTCAAGTGTGGCGTAACTTTCGGAATATTTCGGTAGCTCGCCGTTTATGAGGTCACGCTCCCCTTCCAGCGTTGCGACCGTATCTTGGAGCTCGGATTGCAGCTTCTTGATCTTGTCCATCTCGGCAATCGCTGCCTTCACAACAGCCTCAACGTTTCCGTCGCAAACCGAATCCAGATGTTGATCTTCAGGATTTGAGCCGCAGAGCGGACAAACTTTCCGATCGCTGTGCACAAACAGTGATCCAGCCTCGCGAATAGATTCCAAACGTTTGAGGTCAGTCAAATAATGATCGTCGAGAAGCGCGAAGCGCTTGGTTAGCTCCGCAATTTCAACCAAGCGCGCCCGACGCTTATTGATCTCGGATGCCGCTGTGGCCCTTTCCTCAATCAGTGTATTCAAGGTGCCGTGCGCGGCGCTGAGTTCATCGTTGCGCTCTTCGAGACTGCCTTCCAGTTTTGATAGCTGGTCGAGAAGTTCTTCTTGATCATGCCCCTCTTCGTCGATTTCGACTTGCAGCTCTTCGATCATCTGGGTCAGTAATTCGACCTTACCGGAAACTGAACCGCGCCGGGTTTGCCGGAGGCTCCAACTCCTGATTAGGATGGAGCATCATGAACAAGACAACGAACAAGTTTTCCCCTGAAGTGCGTGAACGCGCGGTGCGACTGGTCTTCGACAATGAGGGTCAGCACGGGTCGCGTTGGCAGGCGATTATGTCGATTGCGGCGAAGATCGGCTGCGCACCCCAGACCCTGAACGACTGGGTCAAGAAGGCCGAGGTCAATGGCGGCAAGCGTCCGGGCGTCTCCAGCGAGATGGCCGAGCGCATGAAGGCGTTGGAACGCGAGAACCGCGAGCTGCGCCAGGCAAATGAGATACTGCGCAAGGCGTCGGCTTATTTTGCGCTGGCGGAGCTCGACCGCCGGTCGAAGTGATGGTGGGTTTCATCGACGCGCATCGTGATGCGCACGGGGTCGAGCCGATCTGCAACGTGCTGCCGATCGCCCCGTCCACCTATTATGATCATCTGGCCAAGAGGGCCGATCCAACCCGGTGGTCGGATCGCGCGCGCCGGGACGAGACGATGCGGCCAGAGATTCGGCGTGTCTTCGAGGAGAACTGGAGCGTCTACGGCGTGCGCAAGGTCTGGCACCAGCTGCGCCGCGAGGGCTTTACTGTCGCTCGCTGCACGGTCGCGAGGTTGATGAAGGACATGGATATTCAGGGCATTATCCGAGGCAAGCCTCACAGAACGACGATCCCCGACAAAAAGCAGCCCTGTCCGCTGGACAAAGTGAACCGCCAGTTCCGGGTGCCCGCGCCGAACATGCTGTGGGTCAGTGATTTCACCTACGTCGCAACCTGGAAGGGGTTCGCATATGTGGCTTTCGTGATCGATGCTTATGCTCGGAGGATCGTTGGCTGGCGCGTCAGCACCTCCCCTCACGCCGGTTTCGTCCTTGATGCATTAGAACAGGCGGTCCACGAACGTCGCCCGGTCAAAGGCATGGGGCTGGTGCATCACAGCGACCGAGGCAGCCAATACCTGTCCATCAAATACACCGAAAGGCTGGCAGAGGCGGGTATCGAACCTTCTGTGGGCAGCGTCGGCGACAGCTATGACAACGCCCTCGCCGAAACGATCAACGGCCTGTTCAAAGCTGAGGTCATCCACCGTCGCGGCCCGTGGCGCAGCTTCGAGGCCGTCGAATACGCAACACTCGAATGGGTCGACTGGTTCAACAACCGCCGCCTGCTCGAGCCTATCGGGAACATCCCGCCAGCAGAAGCCGAAGAAAACTTCTACGCAGCTCTGGAAACTGAACCCGTGGCCGCGTAACTAACGTCAATCAGCCTCCCGCAAATCCGGCGCGGTTCAGTGATCTCCCGTTCGATGTCGAAGATGGCATCGATCCGCTTCACCGCTTCCAATGCAACGGGCGAGATGTCGTGGTCCGGCTTCCTCTTGCGGGCCTTCTCCTTGATGTCGGCGAGCTCGAAGAACTTCCGGCGGGCATGGCTCCAGCATAGCGCGCTGCTCACTGGACCAGGATCGCGGTCGCCGCAGTAGAGATCGTTGTAGCCCCCGTAGGCATCGGCTTGCAGGAGACCCTGCCACCCAGCGAGGTGCCGGTTCGGGTGCGCCATTTCCCTGTCCTTCGAGAAATAGAACAGAGCCGCGGGCGGCGCGCCGCCCGCGAACGGACGGTCGTCCCGGACATAGGTCCAGACCCGCGCGGTCTTCGTCCCTCCCTTTGCGAGAAGCGGCACGGTCGTGTCGTCGCCGTGCAACCGTTCGGCGCGCAGAACGTGGTCGCGGATCAAGGCATGGATCGGCGCGAGCGCGGCGGCACAGGCGCCGACCTGGTCGGCCAGGGTCGAGAGGCTGAACTCGACACTTCCCGGGTATAGCGCTCGGCTTGGCGATTGAGCGGCTGGTGTTGTCCGAACTTCTCGAACAGGATCGTCGCAAGAAGGTTCGGCCCGGCCCATCCACGCGGTGTTGCATGGAACGGCGCCGGCGGCTGGCTGATCGCCTCGCAATCCCGGCACGTGAACTTCTCGCGGACGGTCTGGATGACCTTCCAGCGTCGCGGGATCACCTCGAGGGTCTCGGTGACATCCTCGCCCATCTTCACGATGCGGTCGGAGCCACAGCATGCGCAGGAGGATGGCGCCTCGATCACGACCCGCTCCCGCGGCAGGTGCTCCGGAAAGGGTTTGCGGGCCGGGCGGCGACGTTGGAACCCCGCGACGGAGGTGGTCTTTGTTGCCTTGTCCGCGGCGAGCTCGTCCTCCGTGGCGGCGGCCTCGAGCTCCTCGAGTTGCAACTCCATCTGATCGATCAGGCGAGCGCGGCGCTCTGAACTCCGACCGTATTGCTCCCGCCGCAGCTTGGCGATCTCGAGCTTGAGATGCTTGATCATCGCCTCGGAGGTCGAGACCACCGCGCGGGCCTGCGCCAGCTCGCTCTCGGCGGTTGATGCACGCGCCTCTGCTGTCTCGAGACGGGCCTCCGAGGCCGCAAGGGCGGCACGCAATCTGGCAATCTCGGAGGCGGCATCTGGCATGGCCAAAACTTACCACACGGACCTCGCGATGCCTATGAAAACAGGGCTCAAAGGCGCGATTTATCCCGCCTTCGCAGGCCGTTGCGTCCATCGCGGGTTGCGCCAGTCGATCCCTTCCAACGATCACCCATGTTGATACCCCCCATTGTCAGGCTGACAGATTCTCAAATCCAGTTCGCCGATCACGTGATTTCGTAGGTTCTGCACTCCGTCCAACACGACTGACGTGTCGGGAAACAGATAGGCACCGGTTGGCTGAGATTCGATGAGCAGACGCTTCTTCTTGATCTGGACGTAGAGCCAGTTGACCGGAATCCCCAACTTGGCAGCGAGCTCCGTTGTGCTCAGGAAGCCGGGATCGTGCTCCCACCGCCTGCGCGAAGGGGGCGCCTTGATGCCTTCGGCCAGCCGGATACGTTGCACGGTGACGGGAAGAACCATGTCGGCACAGTTGGCCGATCGGTGACCCTCTTCGGTGAGAAGGCGAGCAATTTCATTGTCAGGCTTGCCTTCTTTCGCCAAGTCGAGCAGGCGCGCCCGCATTTCGCCACCCCGAGCGAGTTTTGCGATCGCTGTAACCCGCATTTTGACATCGAGGTCGGTCACCGCTCCGCCGCGCCATACGATGCGGACCAGCGCGCTCTCGGGCGTCCGGTCGAGCACCACCTTGTCCACCAGGCAGCGCAGGAGCGACTTGCGATGCGCGTCAGTGGTGGCGGGATCCGCCCAGATTTGCGGCAGACGTCCCGCCAGGGTCACCACCTTGCCGGTGAAAGCCTTCCCCATTGCCACAGGCGCGGTCGGTTGCTGTGCGGATTGCTCGGCCAGCGCCGCCTCCGCCGCCCGAGCCTCCATTAGCGCGCTTTCCCAGCGGCGTTCAAGTTCGGCGGCCACGAGACGGTTGTCAGGATCGACGCGATTGTACTGCCGCTGTGCCAAAGCCGCTGCATAGCGTGTGCGTTCAACCTCGCGTTCGGCGTTTGCGCGCAAGGCTCCGTCGACCTTGCTCTGGGCCCGGCCGGCGCGTGACAGGGCATCGAGTTCCGCGGGGGCCAGCGCGGTCAGAAATGCGTCGGCAACAGCGGCGTCCACTGCCTCGGCCCGGATATGCTGGCAAGTGGGCAACCCGGAGTGGATGCGCAAGTGGTTGCAGACATACTCTCCGCCGCCCTTGTATCGAACATACATCTTGTGGCCGCACCGTCCGCACCACACGATGCCATGCAAGAGAAGGTCGCCGTCGCGAGGGACGCCTCGTGTCTTGGTGCGCATGTACTCGGCCCGATTGTCGCTTACGATGCTGCGGATTTTCTCATAGGTTGGCCAATCGATATAGGCCGGATACCGGTCCTTCACGACGATGCGCCATTCTTCGAGAGGTCTCGCCACTTTGGCTTTTGCCGGAGACCGGCTGTCCGGTGTGGTGTCCCGCATGCGGGTTCGGCCATAGACGAAAGCGCCTGCGTAAGCGGGATTCTTCAGGATCGCAGCGACCGCAGAAACCGTCGCGCGGGCCCAGTTTAACTCGCCATGCCGGTCCCTGCGTGGCAGATCGAGACCGCGAGTATTCAGCATGCGCATCACCTTGGCGATGCTGCGCAGCTTCAGAAAGAGTTCGAACACAAGGCCAAGCCGGTCCTGAACACCCATATCGGGATCCTTCAGTACGACACCGGCATCCCGTACGAGGCCGACCGGCAAGGTGAGGGCGAGCTCCCCGCGCTGTGCCTTGGCGATCAAGCCGGTCGTCAGGCGGCTGCGGATCGTATGCAGCTCGAGTTCGGATATGGTGCCCTTGAGGCCAAGCAGAAGGCGTCCGTTGGCACTGCCGGGGTCATAGACGCCGTCGCGATCGGCGATCAGACACCCCCGCAGCCCGCAGATGTCCAGAAGAGGATACCAATCCGAGCAGTTGCGCGCGAGCCGCGTCACGTCGACGGACAGGATCATTCCCACTTCGCTGAGCCCGACCCGACCGACAAGTTCCTGGAACCCGCTGCGATGTGCGGCCGAGGCGCCGCTCAGACCGAGATCGGCGTCGATCACGTCAATGTCGGCTTCATGCCATCCAAGATCGCGGGCGCGTTGGCTGAGCGCGTATTGCAGCCGCAGGCTCTCTTGGTTGCTCACGACCTGATGCGGCGTCGATTGCCGAATGTAGACGACGGCCTTGCGCTTGAGATGCGCCAGTTGGATCAACTCGGACATCACGAAAGACCTCCGCCAGAACCACGGCTATGTCGTCGACGATCTGGCGCCTCAGCGTCACCGGCAGTATCGTCCAAAGATCTTCGGGTGCCGTGCTCATGATCCAAACTTACCACATTTAGTAGCTCCAGCAAAGCCTCCACGCTCAGTTTGGTAGGAGAAGTCAGCAAAGCACACGGCTCGGTCACCGCCACCGGCACATTCAGTGTCACGCCATCGCAATACGCGACCTCGTAGAAGGGCGATGAACTGCCCCTGCGAAACAACGATCGGCCAAGAACCTGGAACCTGCGCCCAAAGAGCGGATGGCGCGAATCAAGGACCTGAACCTCCTCTGGAAAAGATTCGTGAGCATCACCAAAGGGGGTATCCCCAAACACCTTCGAAGA
>CAVXNV010000009.1:0-44254 GCA_963763165.1 uncultured Alphaproteobacteria bacterium | reverse complement strand
ATTGCCGACTCGTTTGACACACATTGCAAGAGCGATGCTTTCCCGCAAACAGATCGTCATCTCGGATTGAGCAAGCCGAGGTCGGGAGATTCTGCTAAGAGGGGATCATGCATCCTGGCATTCCCGCTTGATGCAGGCCGTCGTTTCGGAAACCCCGCGGTTGGGCGCGACCTGTTGGGGTCAAGGGCGGACGCTCACATGTCGGTATCCGGTGTCGGGTTGACCCTTACCCGTCACAGCCTCCTGCAGTATCCGGTTGGCGAAGGAGGGTTTGCGTCGCTCTGGCGCGACGCGAGGACGTGACGTAAGGCGGCAAGTCCTCTATGGTCGCTGCCAAAGAAGAAACTCCTCGGAAGATGCCATGCCCAGCCTGCGCGCGCTCCTGTCCGGGCGGCAGCCCCAGGCGGGGGCGGCGCCCCCCCTGCCCTGCCCTTCGCCGCCGGTCTGCGCGGTCGGCGATCTGCACGGCCGCCTCGACCTGCTCGAGCGGATGCTGAGCGCGATCGCGGCGCGGGCGGGTGCGGTCGCGCCGCGGATCGTGTTTGCCGGCGACATGGTCGATCGCGGGCCGGACAGCGCCGGCATCCTGCGCCGCCTTCATGCGATGAACCGCGCGGCGCCGGACAAGGTCATCTGCCTGATGGGCAACCATGAACGGATGATGCTGGATTTTCTGCAAGCGCCCGCGGCGAACTGCGCCCTCTGGCTGTCCAATGGCGGCGAGGCGACGCTGGGCAGCTTCGGCCTGTCGCCGTGGACCCGCGATGGGGCGGATGCGCGTGAGCGGCTGACGCGAACTCGGTGCCGCTCTTGCCGCCGCGATGGGGGACGATCTGGGGCAATGGCTGCGCAACCTGCCGCTGGTATGGCAAGAGGGTGATCTGGCGGTGATCCATGCCGGGGCCGATCCGCGCAAGCCGATTGCGGAGCAGACGGAAAGGACCTGCCTCTGGGGCCATCCGGACTTCATGCGCCTGCCCCGGCGCGACGGGTTGTGGATCGCTCATGGGCACACCATCATGCCGGAGGCGCATGAGGACGCGGGCCGGATCGCGGTGGATACCGGCGCCTGGCGGACGGGCCGCCTGTCGGCGGCGTGGCTGGACAAGGACGGGCTGGATTTCATCGAGGTGCAAAACCCCTGATCCTGCCCCGTTTCAGACCCTGACGCCGTTCACAGGGTCGATTCCCGCACTGGACCTGCGAATCTGCCGCGCAGGAATCCTGGCGCTGATTCGGAGTGGACGCCCCTGCCCGCTTTCGTCACCGGCCTCTCGCCCACCTCACCGCGCCGGCGCGCGTTTCTTTACTTCACCTTGCAATATCATTGCGTTACATGGTTTCTTGTGTCCCGCGGCCCGCCCGCCACCATATTTTGTTTCGCCCTCTGCGGCCCTGCGGGAAAGATAAGCTTGCCAAACAGCGCGATAGTTGCGTAAAAAACGGTAAATAAGACGCTGACGCAAAACAGCGTTACCGAAGGACAGAGCACGTGACACAGGCGATTCACATCAACGAGCGCGTGCGCGCGAATGCCGAAAACCTGAGCGACGCGCTGCAAAGCCATATGCTCAAGGTGTTTTCGCCCGATGCGCGCAAGGAACTGCGCCGCTTTACGGCCGGCGAGGCGGCGGGTCTGCTGGGAATCTCGCCCAGTTTCCTGCGCAAGCTGCATTTCGACGGCCGCATCCCGGAGGTTCACACAACGCCCGGCGGCCGGCGCCACTATGCCGCGAGCGATCTCATGGAGATCCGCCGCATCCTCGAAAGCACCGCCAAGACGCCCGGCGCCTACCTTTCGGGCCGCCGTCCGGGTGACAAGCTTCAGGTGCTGTCCTTCCTCAACTTCAAGGGCGGGTCCGGCAAGACAACCAGCGCGGTTCACACGGCGCAGCGCCTCGCGCTAAAAGGGTACCGCGTGCTGGCCGTCGATGTCGATCCGCAAGCCTCGCTGACCACGCTGTTCGGGTTCCGGCCGGAATACGATTTCCTGCAATCGGGCACGCTCTACGATGCGCTGCGCTACGAGGATCCGGTGCCGCTGTCGCAGGTGATCCAGACGACGTTCTTCAGCGGAATCGACCTGGCGCCGGGCGGCCTTTTGCTTCAGGAATTCGAGCATGAGACGCCCCGCGCGCTGATCGACAACGTCCAGCCGCCGTTCTTCGCCCGCATGGCCGCAGCCCTGCAGGAGGTCGAGGCGAATTACGACGTGGTCATCTTCGACTGTCCGCCGCAACTGGGCTACCTGACGATGTCCGCGCTCTGCGCGTCAACCGGGGTATTGATCACGGTTGTGCCGAACATGCTGGACATCGCGTCGATGTCGCAATTCCTGCTGATGAGCGCGGACCTGCTGGATGTCGTCTCGGGTGCCGGTGCCAGCATGGAGTTCGATTTCCTGCGATTTCTCATCAACCGGCACGAGCCTAATGACGGCCCGCAGCAACAGGTGGTTGCCTTCCTGCGCCAGCTTTTTGGCGAGGAGGTGATGGTCGCACCGGTGCTGAAATCCACCGCGATCTCCGACGCGGGGCTGACGCATCAGACGATCTACGAGGTCGATCGCTCGCAATTTCACCGCAACACCTACGACCGTGCGGTCGATTCACTCAATCTTGTGAACGATGAGATCGAACAGTTGCTGCAAAAGGCATGGGGGCGCTGATGGCACGCAAGGGTATTCTGACGACTGACAACAGCTCGGGCACGGGCGCCGCTCCGGTCGAGCGGCCCCGCATGATGCCGCGCGGTGCCGTCGGCGCGCTGCAATCCTCACTGACCAAGCTGCAAGAAAACGCGGTACAGGAGATCGACGCGGCCCTGATCGACGAGGCCGGGGTCGAGGACCGGCTGGGGCAGGACGCCGCCGCGTTCGCGCAGCTCAAGGAGAGCCTTGCCGCCTATGGGCAGCAGGTTCCCGTCCTTCTGCGTCCGCATCCGCAGAGGCCCGGACGCTACGAGATCGTCTATGGCCGCCGCCGCATGAAGGCGTTGCGCGAGCTGGGCCTGCCGGTCAAGGCGATGGTCCGCCAGCTGGACGATCATGCGCTGGTCATGGCGCAGGGGCAGGAAAATACGTCGCGGCAAGACCTGTCGTTCATCGAGAAGGCCAGCTTTGCCGCGCAGTTGCAGCAGGCCGAATATGACCGCGCCACTATCGCCGCCGCGCTGTCGATCGATCTGCCGATGGTCAGCCGTCTGCTGAAGGTGGGCACGGCTTTCGACCTCAAGTTCCTGCGCCAGGTCGGCTCGGCCCCCGGCATCGGGCGGGACCGCTGGATGGCGCTGGTCAAGCTGTTCGAGGATCCGGCCGCGAAATCGCGCGCCGCCGCCTTCATGAACCGGCCCGAATTCGCCGCGATGAACTCGGACGCGCGGTTCGATGCCATTCATGCCCGCGCCGCCGCCAAACCCGAGGCCAAGGCGCCCTCCCCTGCCCCGCGCCCACGGACGCTGCGCGCGGAAGATGGCGTGCCGCTGGCCGAGCTGCGAAGAACCGCACGGGCCACCACGCTCAGCATTCCGGCCCGCACGGCGGACGGTTTTGACCGCTGGCTGGACGAGAACGCCGAAAGCGTCATTCGCGACCTTCACGCGCGCTGGCGACAAGACCGCACAGAATAAGCGCGCGGAAGACTGAGAGAAACGAGGAAACCCAAGGAGGCACGAGAGCAGGACATCAAATGGAAAAGCCCCCCAGGATCTCTCCCGGAAGGCCCTTCTCGATCTTCGCACCTTCGAGATAACCCTCCACCCTGATCCTGTCAACTCCGCGCTACGGTGTGGGGGCAGGATATTGTTGTCTTCCGTGAAATTTACATGAAACACGCGTCCCAAGCACAGTTCGGGCGGCCGATGACGCCTGTCCGGCCGACAAACCTGCCCGATAAATGGACGATCCTGAAGGATCTGACGGCGGCGGCGGACGAATTCGGCCTGACGCACCGCACCCTCAACGTGCTGCGCGCGCTGATGACCTTCCTGCCGGACACCAGGGTTCCCGCCGATCCCGCGGCCGCCACCGTGTTCCCGGCGAACCGCACGCTGTCGGCCCGCCTGAACGGGATGCCGGAAAGCACGCTGCGCCGTCACCTTGCGCAGCTGGTCGCGGCCGGGATTGTCAGCCGGTCGGACAGCCCCAACCGCAAACGCTATGCCCGCAGGATGAGTGGCGGCGCCACGCTCGCCTTCGGGTTCGACCTGTCGCCACTGGCGGAGCATGCGGAGCGTATTGCGGCCGCTGCCCGCCGCGCCGCCGAGGCCAGGCAGCACGCCCTGGCCCTGCGCGACCGGGTCGCGCTTTTGCGGCAGACGGTGCAGATGCTGCAGGACGATGCACACGCGTCGCTGCTGGAAGAGGCGCGGCTGCTTCTGCGGCGCAAGCCGGATGTCGGGCAGCTTCAACAGATGTTGTCGCGCCTCGAAGCGGTTCTGCCATCGGTGGATAACCGCAAGGGCGCCGCGCTTTCATCCGCCCGATTGAGCGGCACGGACAGCCAGAATGAGCGGCACATACAGAATTCAGATAAAACTGATTCTGACTCTGAAGGCGAAGGGCAGGGGGCCGAGACGCAATCGACCGGCACGCCGTCATGCGCGGCTGACAATGCCAGGAAAACGGTAAAGGCACAAAACGTGCCGACCATGAGCGCCATACTGGGTGCATGCACCGAACTTGGGTCGTTCTTTCCCCAGACCCCGCGCGATTGGCCTTCGCTTCTGTCGCTGGCGGACAGGATCGGGCCCATGCTGGGGATCGATCCGCCCGTCCTCAACGAGGCGCGGCGCAACATGGGCGCCGATGCGGCCGCGTTGGCGGTGATTTGCATGCTGGAACGCTCGGCCGTGATTCGGCGCCCCGGCGCCTATCTGCGGCGGTTGAGCCAGAAGGCAGCAATGGGGGAGTTTTCGATCACGCCGATGCTGAATGCGCTGATTGCCGGGGAAAAGCGGGCGATTGTCAGCTGACAATCTTAAAATGGTAGATGAATCAACGTGTTAGGGAAAAGAGATGGCATATTTCGGGCGCCAAGAGTGCGACTGTTACCCGTCAAGGCGCCTCGGCAAGCTGTCACTGAAGACGCGTCTGCGCCTCTTGCGGGCCCAGGGTGCCAATGACACGGGCGGCCACGGTCACCGTTCCGACGAGGAGTGCAGCAAGGCACCCGAACAAGGTATAGAAACCAAGCGCCATAAGAAGCGAATAACCCGCCACCAGCGCCACACCGGCCGAAATAAAGCCGACAAGCGCTCCTATGCAGATGATTCCGATAACCATGTCAGACCCTTCCATCGCAAACCCGATTCAGCACGTCGTCACAGCGAGGTTCCTGAAACGGTGTTATTCCGCTCTGCCGTCACCATGGCCGTGATTTATGACCAAATTTGGACGCGCGAGGTTAATTTTAGATAAAAGTGTAACTGGCTACGCTACTCACCCTTAGCGTGTATCGAGGCAAAGCGCTTCCGTCAAACGCGGTCCGACTATACCCAACCGATGCCGGCGTCCTGCGACAAATCCGCCACCGACCCGGTCACGCCTGGGAAAGAATGGCGACGCCCACAAAGACGAACCCCACGCCCGCGATCTTCGGCAGGCTCAACGGCTCGGAGAACAGGGCATATCCCGCCACGACGATTCCCGCAGTTGCCAGCCCCGTGATAGCCGGATACGCGATGCCCAGATCGATCCCGCGGATGGCGATCAGGAAACACAGCAGCAGCAGTATCGCGCTGATCATCCCGGCCCACATCCACGGGGACGCGGCCAGGGTTGCCACGCTGCCCAAGGTCAGCGGGGCAGGGAGGTCCCGCATCGCGGCCTTGAACGCCACATTGGCCGCGATGTTGGCACAAACGGCGATCAGCAATGCGCCCCAGTAGAACAGCATGGTTGTCTCCTAATGGCGTCCGGCCTTTTGCGGACGGTGGAACAGGACGATCTCGTGGCGATACCACAGCATGTCGATCTGCTGTTGTGCGGCGACGGTCAGACCTTCTTCGGCGCCCCAGGCCAGTACTTCCTGCAACTCGACGTAATGGATCCATTCGCGCGCGACGGCCAGATCGTGCAGCCGGTTCGCCGTGGCCCGCCAGTGCGGGCGCCGCGCCATGTCCTTGTAGAGAAACCACTGCCCCGGCGCTATCCGCGCGGCCGCGGTGGCAAAGACGGCGCGCTGCGCGGCGGGCGGTACGTGGTGCATGACATCGATCAGCGAAATCAGGTCAAACGCGCCCTCCGGCCAGGGCCGGGTCGCGTCGAGGCACTGGAAGCTCAGGCCGTGACCCTGGGGCAAGCGGCCAAGCATGGTGCCCGCCATGGAAATGGCGGGGGCGCTGCTGTCAAACCCGAGGCCGCCCGCGATCCGGCCGGTCGCCGCAAGCGTGCCCAGCAGAAGGCCCGCGCCGCAGCCGACATCCAGAACCCGCGCGCCCCTTGGCACCTGATCGAGCAGGATGTGATAGGGGCAGATCATCGGGCGCCAGTGCTGGAATTTGCGCATCGCGGTCGGCCCGCCGCGATAGATCCGCCGCGAGATTTCCGCGATCTCCGCGGGCCGGTGTGTGGCCATGTCGGCACCTCCCTGTGCTGCGGGGCGGATTCGGCGAAAACCCGACAAGACCGCCGCGCCGGCCCGAAAACCCCCGCCGTCCACTCTAGCCGAAAAACCACGTTGAAAAGCGATCCTGCTTCGCTATTCTCGCCCAAGCAACTTGGAAAAGATGTATTTTTATCAATCCGGGCATACGAAAACTCGAAGGCTGCGCGAAAAAAGGCGCAGGGGCGCGGCGGCGGATTTCTGAAGGCACGAGCGTTGTAACGGGCGGAAGATCGCAGATCAGATGAACAGGGCTTATCCCAAGGTCGCCGCCGGTCTGGCACTCATCCTCCTGGGGGCGCTCATGCCGTCCGGCATGCTGATCGGGGCCTTGCGCGGAGACGGCGCGCCGCCGGATCCGCAGCTGGTGACGGGCGCGCTGCTGTTCCGGGCGGGGCTGGCGGCCATCGGCCTTTATGCGCTGCTGCTGGCCCTCATGCCGCGATACAGCCCGCCGGATAACGCCGCTCCCGCGCTGGCGCCCGCGCCTCGCGTGCACACCGCCATCCTCGTCCTGCTGATCCTCTGCGCGGCCGCCCTGCGGCTCTACCGGCTGGATGTCGGCATCTGGTATGACGAGATGCTGACATACGTGCGCTACATGCCGCTGAGCGTCGGGCAGATCGTCAGCACCTATGACGATGCCAACAACCACGTGCTGTTCACCGTGCTGGCGCGGCTGTCGCTGGCCCTTTTCGGAGACAGCGTCTGGGCGCTGCGGCTGCCCGCCGCGCTCTTCGGGATCGCCGGCATCTGGGCACTTTATGCCCTTGGCCGCCGCGTCACCGGCCCGCGCGAGAGCCTGCTGGCCGCAGCGCTGATGACGTTTTCCTATCACCACATCTGGTTCAGCCAGAACGCGCGCGGCTATACCGCGCTGCTGTTCTTCACCATCCTGTCGAGCGCATGGCTGCTCGACGCCCTCCGCACCGGCAGCCCGCGCAAATGGCTGCTTTACAGCGGCGCGGTCGGCCTGGGGGCGTTCACGCATCTGACGATGGGGCTGGTGGTGCTGGCGCATGTGGCGATCTGGGCGGCGGCGGCGCTGCGCGGCGCGCGCTACCCGTGGAACGGGCTGCTTTACGGGTTCATTCCGGTCGGCCTGCTGACGTTCCTCGCCTATGCGCTGGTGCTGCCCAGCGTCATCGGGGGCGCGCTGCTGAATTCGGGGCTTCAGGGGCCGGACAGCGAATGGACCAATCCGCTCTGGGCGCTGATGGAGGTGGTGAACGGGCTTCAGGTCGGGTTTGCCGGGGGCGGCGCGGCACTGGTGGCGGTGACGGTCTTTGCCGTCGGGCTGGGGGATTTCCTGCGCCGCGGATCGGCCATCGCGGCGCTGTTCCTGATCCCGACGGTGGTAGGCTTCGTCGCCATGACCAGCATCGGCTATACGCTGTTTCCGCGGTTCTTCCTTTTCGCGATGGGGTTCGGCATCCTTATCGTGATCCACGGCGCGGCGCTGATCGGGCGGTTCGCCGGGCGCCTTCTGCACCTGCCGGGGCGGGGGCCGCAATGGGCGGGGGTGCTGCTGTGCGCCGGGATCGTGGCGGTGTCGATGCTGTCGCTGCGCCATGTCCACGCCCCGAAGCAGAGCTTTGCCGCCGCCATCGAGATGATCGAGCGCGAGCGCCGGCCGGGCGACCGGATCGTGACCGTCGGCATCGCCGAGTTTCCGTTCAACGCCTATTACGGCAAGGATTGGGCCAACGTCACCACCCCCGAGGGGCTTGATGCGCTGGGGCCGGCCGAGGGGCGCACGTGGCTGGTCTATACCATGCCGGTGCAGGCGGCGGGCGCCTATCCCGCCATCCTTGAGCGGATCGGGCGGGACTACACCGAGGCGGGGCGTTTCTACGGCACGCTGAACGGCGGCGCGGTGGTCGTCAGCGTCGAAAAACCGGCGGCGGCAGGATAGCAGGGGAGGGCGGCCGCGATGTGCGGAATTTGCGGGATCATGCGGCTGGGCGACGGGCCGGCGCCGGACGGGGCGCTGATCGCGCGGATGGCCCGGACGCTGGCGCATCGCGGGCCGAACGATGACGGCACGTGGCTGGACGACCGCATCGCGCTGGGTTTCCGCCGCCTGTCGGTGATCGATCTGTCGCATGCCGGGCACCAGCCGATGACCAACGAGGATGGCAGCGTCGTCCTGGTCTTCAACGGCGAGATCTACAACTTTCAGGAACTGAAAGAGAAATACCAACTGGAAGAGCGCGGGCACGTCTTCAAGTCGCGCACCGATTCCGAGGTGCTGATCCATCTTTACGAGGAACTGGGCCTGGGCATGGTGCCCGAACTCAACGGCATGTTCGCCTTCGCGCTCTGGGACAGCCGCGACGGGGCGCTGCACCTGGTGCGCGACCGCTACGGGATCAAGCCGTTCTTCTACCAGCAGGACGCCGACCATTTCCGCTTCGGCTCGGAGATCAAGGCGATCATCGCCGACGACCGTGTCGAACGCCGCGCGTCGATGCAGGCGCTGCATGATTTCCTCAGCTTCAACTACATTCCCGGCACGCAGACCGCGTTCGAGGGAATATCCGAGATCGCGCCGGGCCATCACATGACCGTCGATGCGGCGGGAAAAATAACCACCAAACGCTACTGGGACCTGAATTTCACCGCCGATGCCAACATCACCGAGGACGAGGCGATCCAGCGTTCCTACGAGCTGATGGACAAGGCGGTTCAGCGCCGGCTGATCGCGGACGTGCCGATCGGCGTGTTCCTGTCCGGCGGCCTCGATTCCAGCACGCTGGTCGCGCTGATGCACAAGCATGTCGGCACGCCGATCCACACCTATTCCGTGGGCTTCGAGGATCAAAGCTTCAACGAATTGCCCTATGCCAGGATCGTCGCCGAACAGTTCGGCACCATCCACCGCGAGGTGACCATCACCGCCGACATGGTCCGCGACATGCTGCCGAAATACCTCGGCTTCATCGACGAGCCTTACGGCGACGGCTCGGCCATCCCGACCTATTACGTCAGCGAACTGGCCAAGGACGAGGTCGTCGTCGTGCTCTCGGGCGAGGGCGGGGACGAGGCGTTCGCCGGGTATGACACCCACGCCGCCTACAACGTCTATCGGCAGGCGCGCCGGATCCCGGCCCTTGTCCGCAACGGAATCCTCAAGCCGCTGGCGAATTGCCTGCCCGTGTCGGACAAGAAGCTGAGCTTTGAATTCAAGGTGAAACGGTTCCTCGGCGGGCTCGACCTGCCGCCCGAGGAGGCGCATCTGTGGTGGCGGATCGTGCTGGGCGAGGCCGAGAAGCGCAGCCTTTATGCGGGTGCACGGGCGCCGCTGGAGCCGTCGGTGCGCCATTTCACCCGCGCCTTTGCCCATAGCGGCGCCGGGGAAACGCTGTCGGGCCTGATGTATATCGATTCGACCGTCTTTCTGCCCGACGATCTGATGATCAAGAACGACCGCATGACCATGGCCCATTCGCTGGAGGCGCGCGTGCCCTTCACCGACCCCGAGCTGACGGCGTTCCTCGCCACCGTCCCCGCCGGGCTGAAGATGAAGAATCGCCGCAAGAAGCACCTGATGCGCCGCGCGATGGAGAACGACCTGCCCGCGTCTATCATCGACAAGAAGAAGGTCGGGCTGGAAATGCCCTATTCGCGCTGGCTGAAGGACGAGTTGAAGGATCTGATGATGCAGTATCTGGGGCCGGAGAATATCGGCAAAACCGGCCTCTTCCGCCCCGATGCGATCCGGGCGCTGATCGACGACCACCTCGCCGGGCGGCGCGACAATGGCCGCCCGCTCTGGGGGCTGCTCAACTACATGATGTGGTACGAGATGTATATCGACCCTCAGCCGGGTTTGCGGAAAACCCACAAGGTCGAGATGACGTAGCTGGCGATGAAGGACGCGCCGATGGCGATCAGCAGGATCAGCCAGAAGGGCAGGGGGGTCGCATGTTCCAGCCCCGCCACCGCCACCAGCCGCGTGACGAGCGAGATCAGCACCGCCAGAAAATACTTGCCGAAGCCGCGCAGAGAGATCGTCTTCCGGCTGGTGTGCTCGTAGCTGAAAACGCTATGCCCGCAGTAGTTGACGAAGGCGCCCAGGGTGAACCCGAAGGTCGAGGCAACAAGGTAGGACATCCCGGCCGTGGCCAGCGCCAGCGCCAGCACATAATCCGCGATCATGCCCATGATGCTGACGCCGGTGAAGCGCAGGAATTGCCGCCTGTCCCTCAGATCCTTCATGCGGCCCCCGTCCGTGGCGGTGTCAGATCTTGATCAGCCGCCCGCCCGCGACCGGCGTTCCGCTGCGCTGGAACACGTTGCGCGTGTCGAAGATCCGCGCCGCGTGGGCCGCGACCAGCCCGTAATCGGGCGCGCTGTGGTCGGTGATGACGGCGACGGCGGCGTAATCCTTCAGGCTCTCGGCGCTCAGCGGCACCGACTCGCGCCCCGCCAGCCAGGGAAACTCGCCGCCCTCGGGCAGGCGCGGAAAGAACGGGTCGTGGTAATCCACCTCGGCGCCCAGCGTTTCCAGCTGCTCCAGCAGGACCAGTGCGGGGCTGCGGCGGATATCCTCGACATCGCGCTTGTAGGCGATGCCCAGCAGCAGCAGGCGCTGCCCGGCCAGCGGGCGCGCGGGATCGGCGGCGTCCTGCGCCAGTTCCGCCGCGATTCGCGCGGCCAGCACCCCCGGCACCGCGTCGTTGCTGTGGCGCGCGAGGTCGATCAGCGGCGTGGCCGATCCGGCATCGGCGGCGCGCCACGAAAGATACGCGGGCGAGACGGGGATGCACGCCCCGCCGATGCCGGGGCCGGGATAGAAGGGCATGAAGCCGAACGGCTTGGTGGCGGCGGCAGCGATCACCTCCCAGACATCGACGCCCATCGCCTCCAGCGCGGTCTTCAATTCGTTGACCAGCGCGATATTCACCGTGCGAAAGCTGTTTTCGACCAGCTTGACCGCCTCGGCCGTCGCGGCCGAACTGACCGGCACGGCGCGGGTGATGATGGCGCTGTAGAACGCCTCGATCAGTTCCAGCGACAGAGGATCGTCGGCGCCGACGACCTTCGGGATGTTCTGCGTGCCGAAGGTCTCGTTCCCAGGATCCTCGCGCTCGGGCGAGAACCCGAGGAAGAAGTCGCGCCCGGCGCGCAGACCGCCCGCCTCCAGGATCGGGCGCAGCAGGGTTGCCGTGGCGCCGGGCCAGACGCTGCTTTCCAGCACGACCAGCTGGCCGGGGCGCAGCTGCATCGCCACATCCTCGGCGGCGGCGGTGACGAACCGCATGTCGGGTTCCTGATCCTCGGTCAGCGGCGTCGGCACGCAGATCAGGATGATGTCGGCGTCGAACAACTCGGCACTGTCCCCGGTGGCGCGGAAACGCCCGCCGCTCACCGCATCGGCGATGCGGTCCGGGGCGAGGTAGGAAATGACCTGCGCGCCCTCGTTGATGCGGCGGACCCGCTCGGGGTTGAGGTCGATCCCGGTGGTCTCGAACCCGGTGTCATGCGCGGTCAGCGCCAGCGGCAGGCCGACATAGCCCAGCCCGACCACCGCGACGCGCGCATCGCGCGAGCGGATGCCTTGGGCGAGGGCGATGTGATGCGAGGATTCAAAATTCATGGGTCATCATGGGAAAGCGGTGAAAAAATCCTGAACGCGACTCCTTCAGGCTATGCCGGAATGTGCAGCGAATCCAATGAATTTGTCGCAGCGGGGTAAGCTTGAACCCAAATGTTTCGAGCGCAGCGATTATCGCGGCCGCCAAGAACGATTGTCCTGCCGCCATGCTCAATTCCGCCCGCCCGAGATCCGGCGCGCCAGTTGCCGCGCGCGCCGCAGACCCCGGCGCGCGGTCAGGTAGGCACCGCCGCGCCCGGCCAGATGCGCGCTCCAGCGGGGGATGTCGGTGAAATAGAACATCTCGATCCGGGGCAGGTCGTGCATGTCCGCGCCCGGCCCGGCGGTGCCCAGCCTTGTGCCGACCGAGGTGGTGTAGTGCTGCGCGATGCAGCGCCGGACGGCGGCGTCGGAATACCCGTAGGGCGGCGCGAAATGGCGCACGGGGGCGCCCAGCCGCGCCGCGATCTCTTGGCTGGAGCCTGCGACTTCGCGCTCCAGCGTATCTGCGTCCAGCGCGGTCAGGTCGGGATGGGTGATGCTGTGCGCACCGAAATGCACGCCCTCTGCGGCCAGTGCCTCGACCCGGTCCCAGCTCATCAGCGGGCGCGGCGGGCTGTGGCACCCGGCCCAGTTCTCGCGCCCGCCGATGCAGCCCGAGGGCAGGTAGACGATGGGCGCAAAGCCGTGATCGCGCAGGATCGGCCAGGCGGTATCGGCGAAATCGCGGAACCCGTCGTCGAAGGTGATGACCGCCGCGCGCGCGGGCGCATCGGCCAGCGCGTCGAGCGTGACCACCGGCACGCCCGAATCGGCCAGCGCCCGCATCTGCGCGGCGAAGGTGGCGGGCGCGATCGAGGTCGGCCCCGGCGCGTCCGAGATCGAGTGATACATCAGGATGTCGACCCGGCCGCGCGGCACGCTCAATCCTCGACGATATGGGTGGCGAACATCTCGCGGTAGCGGTTCCATTTCGCCCGGTCCACCCGGCCTTCCGCGTCGATGCAATCCGCCGCGCCGTAGGCCATGGCAAAGGCGTGATGCGTGTTGTCATGCGCGAACAGCCCCTGCCGCCCAAAGACCAGCAGCCCGTCCAGCCCTAGCAGCCAGTCGTCGACCGTGTCGAAATTGCCCTCGTAATCAAGGTCATAAACCGGGTAGGCATGGCTCAGCCGCCGCGTCTCGCAGCGGCGCACGGGCGCGGTGACGGGCAGGCCCAGCTGGCCGAGCCAGCCGGTGAAGTGCCGGCCCAGATCCTCGTCGGACATGTCCCACCATTCCTCGCCCGGATCGCAGGGCAGTTCGGCGCAGAGCACCGTCACGCCCTTGGGGTCGGAGCTGGCCGAGTAGTTTTTCGGCTCGGACATGCGGCTGATCGGAATCGCGGTCTCGGGAAAGTAATGCGCGTCGAATTCGGTGAACTGGTCCGTCTCCAGCACGAGGTAGAGCAGGATCATCCCCCGGAACCGGATCGCGCGTGCGGCCTCGACAACCTGCGCCGGCGGATCGTCGATCAGCCGCGTGAGGCCGGTCAGCGGGATCGTCGACAGGATCAGATCGCCGGTGATGCGGCGCGTGTCCTCGCCGTCGCGGATATGCACGGCCCGGATTTCCTGCCCCTCGCGTTCGATCCGGGTGATTTCGGTGTCGAAGAGGAATTCGGCGCCATTCTCGCGCGCGGCGTTCAGCAGGGCGGTCTGGATCTGCCCGAATCCCTTGCGCGGATAGTAGAACCGCCCCGCCGTCTCGCTGCGCAGGCCGGGCATGAGGCGCAGCATCTTGGCCAGGATCTTGCCCACCGACCCGCTGCCGACGCGCCGCTCGGCCAGCTTCACGGCCAGCTTGTCGGGGTCGAGGCCCCAAAGCTTTTTCACGTAGGGAAAATAGAAATGTTCCGAAATCGTCGGCCCCAGCCCGTCATAAAGCACGGTCGAGAATGTCTGGGGGCCGTTCGCCTTGGGCCGGAACCGCTTCAGGGCCATGTCGCCGACCAGCGACAGCGCGAAGGGCTTCGGCAGGCGCATCAGCGCGTCGGTCAGCTTCAGCGGGAAATGGATCCACCGCCCGCCCAGCCGGATACGCCCGTGCCGGGGCCGCAGCAGCAGATCGTCCCCCAGCAGATCCTTGACGTCGGCCAGCACCTCCGGCTCGGCGGCGGGATGGAAGCGGTGCGAGCCGTAGTCGCAAATCACCCCCTCCACCGGGAAGGAGGCCGAATTCCCCCCCGCGCGCGGCGCACGTTCGATCACCGTCACCCGCGCCTTGGCATCCCGCGTCAGCGCGTGCGCGGCGGCCAGCCCGGCGGGACCGGCGCCGAGGATGACGATATGAGGCTTCTCGGGGTCGCGCGAGGTATCTTTCACGGGCGTCGTCCTTTTCGCTCAGGGGCGCAGATGCAGCCGCGAGATCATGTCCGCGATCAACCCGAGCGACCAGATCATGATCGCGGTGAGGAAGGAAAACACCGTCGTTTCGCTGAGATTCCAGTAGGTGAAGTCGATCATCAGCTTGAGCAGGCCAAGGCCGAAGAACACCAGCCCCAGCGGGATGAAGACGCGCAGCGGGTTGAAAAGCACGATGGCGCGCAGCACGAGGATGATGAAGTTGATGAAATCCACGGGGCGGATCTTGGATTTGCCCACCCGCTGCCCGTATTCGATGGGGGTGTAGATCATCCGCTTGCCGTTGCAGGACATGCAGAGCGTGATGGTGGTGGTGAACGAGAAGTTCTGCGGCAGAAGCGGCAGGAACGGCACCAGCTCCGACCGGCGGAAGACGCGCAGGCCCGAGTTGATGTCGTTCAGCTTGCGCTCGGCCAGGAAGGAGGCCAGCTTGTTCAGCATGAATTTCGCCGGTCGGCGGATCAGCGGCACATTCCTCATCGCTGCGCCCCGGTCGCCGACAACCATGTCCTGATCGCGGCAAAGCGCCAGCATCCCGGGCAGGTGGCGGGCGGGATAGGTGCTGTCGGCGTCGAGGATGGCGACGTAATCGTATTGCGTCCGCTTCACCCCGCGCTTGAGGCTGGCGCCATAGCCGGAATTGACGTCGTTCCAGATCACGGTGGCGCCGCTGGCCTCGGCCTCGGCGCGGGTGTTGTCCTGGCTGGCGTCGTCGACGACGATGATCTCGTAGGGGATGCCCAACGGCTCGATATTCCGGCGCACGTCCTCGACCGTGCGGCGCACGGCATTCTCCTCGTTATAGGCGGGGATGACGACGCTCAGCTCCATGCCAGCGGTGTCCGGCGCCGGCGCGCCCGCCGTGATGGCATCGCCCCCGGCCCGCTGCTCGGTTATCTTGTTCATCGAGGTGAAATCTCCTGCCTTCAAATTCTGGAACTCGTGACGGTTCTCGCGGGCCGCCGGGGCAATAAAACACAAGTCGCGCCATCATGGGCAACAAATAAGACATTCATCGCACGATCCGGCGTCAAGTTTCGGGCGCCGGGGCCTATTCGAGATCGCCGAGGGCCAGGGGGCCGCTTTCGACGGTGACGCGGGGCCGGCCCTCGGACCGTCCGTTCACAAGGAAAATCCGGCGCTCCGGCCAGGCGGCAGCGATGTGGCGATTGCTCTCCGGCCCCAGATCGCGCGCAAAGAGCGGGGTTCGCGCGTTCGGGCCGAAATCGTTCAGCCAGAACGCGCTGCCGTATTCCCGCGGCGCGTCGGTGCTGACAAAGACCAGCGCATCGCGGAAACGCTCCTGCCGGGCAAGCCGGGCGTAGTCGCCGTGATAGTCGTTGATGCCCGGATAGCGGTTGAAGGCCAGCCAGCTTTGGAACACCAGCAGCGAGCAGAGGCACAGAAAGCCGACGCACACCCCGATCCGCTGCGCCGCCATGGCACCGGGAAACAGCCCCTTCAGGCGCCCGGCGAAGGTGTTGATGCCAAGCGCCGTCAGGATCAGCAGCGGAACGAGGGTCAGGAACCAATAGCGCGCGCCCGCGTAATAGCCGCCATAGAACCAGTAGAGCGAATAGACCGTCACGGTCGCGGCGATGATCGCCGCCATCGCCGCGGCCAGCTTCGTCCAGCGGCCCCAGAGCACGAAGATCATGGCAAAGATGAGCGAAGCGCCGCCCCAGCCGAAAAGCGAGGAATTGACCTCGTAAAGGTTCTGATGCGCGTTGAGCAGCGCCTCGCCCGGTGTGTGGCCCGCAAAGACGTCGACATCGCCCCAGTCGGGCACCGCCCCGCGTTCCGGCCCAAAGCCCAGATCGTTGGACCCCGGCCCCCAGTAGACATCGTAATAGGCATTGAGCGGCGTCGTCAGCGGATGCCCCGTCAGATAGGCCTGGTAGGGAAAGATCAGCCCGCCGACGACGATGGCGCCGAGGCTGTAGAGCGCGACGGTTTTCCAGTGCCGCCGGTCCTGCAGGAAGGTCAGCAGCCAAAGGCCGGTGAGCGTTCCGATCAGCACCCCTTCCAGCGGCCGGGCGAGGAAAAGCCACCCCATCAGCGCGCCCGCGATCAGCGGCAGGAGGATCGACGGCCGCGCCCGCGTTCGCAGCAGCAGCACCCAGGCGGCCAGCACCATCGCCCAGGTGAAGGTGTGCATCAGCATCGTCGACGAGACCGACAGATACCAGGGCGAAACCGCCATCAGCAGCACCGCGAGGTTCGCCATGCCGCGATCCGTCATCGCCAGCGCGAAGCGGTGGAACAGCAGGATGCTGCCCGCCGCCAGCAGCGGATTGACCAGCCACGGCATCCCCGCCAGCTCGCCCAGGGCGAGCGCCAGCGGCCAGCCGGGGAACGTGACGGCGAACCAGCGGCCCTCGTAGGAATTCATCAGGTAGTGGTCGAACGCCTCCACCGAGGGCGGCAGCGGCAGCGTCAGCAGGCCGCTCGCGTATGACCGCGCCTGGAAGAGGTAGATGATATCGTCCAGATGCGGCACGCCGCCGAATGACCAAAGCGCCATCGCCAGGCAGAGGGCAAAGACCAGCGCCGCCGCCAGCCAGGGAAAACCCCGGTCGAGCGGGCGCAGCCCCGCGCCGCTGCCCGGCAGGCTGATCCGCCGCGTCACCGCGTCCGCAACCACCTGCAGCCGCGCGCCGGGCAGGGCGGCCGCCAGCGCGACGAGGCTGGCGATGTTGATGCCGGTGAAGGCCAGCGCGATCACCAGTTGCCGCAGGTAGAGCGTGGGATTGTCGCGTGCCACCGGCTCCATCACGCTGCGGGCGGCGAGGATCACGAACGCGGCCAGCGCGAGGCACCGCCAGATGCCGAAGCCCGTCAGCGCGGTGCGAAGCCGCCCGAACACCCGTTCCCGCCACAGCACCCAAAGCGCGACGGCGGCCTGCAGCGGCAGACAGGCCAGCATGAGCACGCCGAGGCCCGAGCGCGGCCGCAGATGGACCTGCTGGAACCAGAAGGGATCCTTCAGCGCCAGCTGCACCCCGAACCCGGCCAGCGCGGTCGCGGCGACGATGCCGGCCCTTTGCCAGCTTCCCAGGGCCGTGGGCGAAAGGATCGCCACCGCCGCCGCGGCGACGGTCAGCCACCATGACGGCGCCGGGCCCGGTCCCGGCCGCAGCACCCCGGCCAGCCCGAGGGCCAGAAGCGCCGCGGCGGCACCCGCAAGGCCCAGCTTCACGGCCAGCGCGGCAACCGGCCTTCGCGCGTGCGGCAGCCCGCGCGGCTCTGTTCTCTGATTCACTATTGCCCTTCCTCCGTCCCGTCTGCACGGCTTCGGCCGCTGATCGTTTCACACCCACGCCCCTTGCGGGGGTGCGCCGCCCTCACCACACCGGGCGGCCGAGGTGGTATGTCACGCTCCGCCCGCCGCCGCCGTCCCCGGTCAGCCGAAGGGTCAGCGTATTGCCGCCCGCCGCGGGCCGGATCGTCGCCGAGCCGGTTTGCGCCTCCTCGTCCGGCTTCAGCCCGACCGGCTGTTCCTCGCCCGCGTTCAGCGTGACGGTGGCCGCCGTCACCGCCGGATCGCGCACGCGCAGCGTCAGCGGATACGCCCGGCCCGCGCGCAGCGCGCGCCCTGCCAGAAGCTCCACGGTGTCATCCGGCGCCTCGGCCCGAAGCCGGACAGGCCCGTCGAAGGCGGGGCTGTAGACGTAGACCGCCGCCATCGTCATCGCCAGCGCCAGCGCAAGATAGGCCCACCGCGTGATCCCGAGGCCCCGCCAGACGCGGCGCAGCGGCCCGGCATTGCCGGCCTGCGCCGCGGGCTGGCGCGCGGCAAAGATCAGCATCCCCGACAGCGCCAGCCCGAAGGCGCCAAGCCCGAACACGATCCACAGCCCTCGCGAGACCGCGCCGCCCCAGGTGCCGTAATGCAGCATCGTCACGATCGGCCGGATCCGGGCCATGCCGGTGATGTCGGAGGGCACGAAGGCCCCCAGAATGTCCATTGTCGCCGGGTCGACGGCGACGCGGTGCTTGCCCATCGAAATCAGGCTGTCCGCGTGATCGCCATAGAACTCGATCCCGCCGCCGCGCCAGCCGGGCAGGACCGCAAAACGCGGCTGGAACCCCGGCATCGCCGCGCGCGCGGCGGCGTCGGCCCGGTCGAGCGTGGCGCCGTCGAACCCTTCGGGCAGCAGCGCCGCGCGCTCGGCCGCGCGGGCCGGTTCCGGCTCGGTCCCCCGGATGCCGAGGCCGTCGAGGAAAAAGACGAACCCGGTCAGGGCCGTGACGATCAGCATCGGCACCACCCACACCGCCGCCAGCCGATGCGCGCCGCCCAGCCAGCCCCGCGTGCCCGCCGCCCCCTGCGGTCGGCGCAGGAACCCGCGCCAGAAGCGGCGGTAGGTCACAAGGCCGCTGACGATCATCGCCAGCAGGACGATCGACATGGACGTGACCAGCAGGAAGGCCGGCTGCTTCTTGAGCAGCAGATTGTCGTGCATCTCGCGCAGGAAATCGTGCAGGCCGTGCATGAACGAGGCGCCGAGCAGGGTGCCGTCCGCCGGATCGGCCCAGAAGCTGAGCGTCTCATTGGTGGCCGTGCGCGCGACGATCTGGCTGGCCAGCCACGGGCGCGGCCGCTTTTCGACCACGGAAACGGTGGCTTCGGGATATTCGGCCAGGACCGCGTCGTAAAGCGTGCCGAAGCTTGCCGTCCGTTCGGCAAGCGGTGCGGTGGTCCAGACCTTCGGCTGGGTGGCAAGCTGAAGCTCCAGCCCGGCGACAAGGATCGTGCCGGTCAGGAACAGGAACGCCATGAAGATCGAGATATGCAGCCCGACAAGCGTATGTGTCCGAAAGACGAAATTGCGAAATGCGCGCCGCGCCACCTGTGGCCTCCTTCACCCGCCGGTCGTCATGGACCGGCCCCGGCAGGTGAACACGATCATCCCCTCGCGCGCGAGCATTTTCTACGCGATACCCGGCTGCGCCCGTCCCTTGCGGCGCGCGGCGGCAAAGCCGAGCGCGCCGAAAATCCCGAGTGCCGACAGGAACAGCAGACCGCTTGCCGGAAGCGGCACGGCGGCGACCAGGGTCGTGGTCCACGTCCCCGGCCCGGAGGTGCGGACGTCGGAGGTGAAATACAGATAGTCATACCCGCAGTCCGACCCAGGATCGCCGTCGCCGCCCCAGAAGGAATAGCCCCCCCAGCAGGTGATGTTTCCCGCCCGGTCGAAATTGAAAAACAGGTCCGAGCGATAGATGCTCAACGGCTGCCACTGCGCGAAGATGCCCGTCATGTCCAGCCAGGGGATCCACCCGAAATTGGTGTAGGGACCCGAGGCCGACAGGCTGCCGACGGTGTAGGATTCGCTGGCGGTATCGAGATTCGCGGCGAGGGCAAGCGTCTTGCCCCTCAGATCCGGCGCCGCCCCGTGATCGATGGTGATCGAACCGGTCCAGACATCGCCGGGCTGGACGTACTGACATTCATAGGGATGGTCGGCGCAGTTGAAGACCTCGCCCTGCCCGTAACCGACGGTGTCGAAGGGATCGCCCCGGTAGTCGTATCTGACCACGAGGGCATTGGCCTGGGTGCAAGCGAACAGCAGGAACAGGATCGCGGCAATGCGTGACATGATAACCCCCAACTCGTAACAAACATCTGCAAGGTTAACACGGAACGGCTATTTTGCAACGTCCGCGATCGCGCGGCGGAATGACTCCTCGGCCATCTGCGCGCCCTTGTCCCAGTTGAACTGCCGCGCCTGCGCCTGCGCCTTTTCGGCCAGATCGGCGCGCAGGCCGGGGGTGGTCAGCAGGCGGATGGCCTGCGCGGCCAGATCCTCGGCCGACAGCGGATCGAAATAGAGCCCGCCATCCCCGACCACTTCGGGCAGGCTGCCGCGGTCCGAGCTCAGCACCGGCGTGCCGCAGGACATCGCCTCGAGCGCGGGCAGGCCGAACCCCTCCCAGAGCGACGGAAAGACCAGCGCATCGGCCGTGTTCAGAAGCGCGGCGATGTCGCCGTCGCCGATCTCGCCGGTGAAGACGATGCTGCGCTTCAGCGCGGCGTCGGCGGCGGCGCTGGCCTGCAGATCCTCGACATTGTCCCAGAACCGCGCGCCGGTGGTGCGCCCGACGATGACCAGCCGCGTCTGCGGCGCGGCTTTCAGGATGGCGGGCATCGCCTCGATCAGGCGCAGCACGTTCTTGTGCCGGTTGAACCCGCCCAGATAGACCAGCAGCGGCGCGTCCGGGTCCAGCCCGTATTTCTGCCGGGTGCGCGCCAGCGATGCGGGATCGGTCGCCGGGCAGAAGACCGGCTCGGCCCCCAGGGTCACGGTGTCGATACGCGCGCGCGGGATGCGCAGGATGCGCGCGAGGTCCGTCGCCGACGCCTCGGAAATCGTGATGACCCGCGTCGCGCGCCTGCGGGCCAGCCAGGATTTCGCCTGCCACAGCCGCAGGTTCCGGCGCCTGGGAAAGATGAGGTCGGGGAACCGCTCGGGGATGGTGTCGTGGATCACGACGACGGTCGGGCGCCGGGCGGGCAGGGGGAACCACGAATAGAGCGCCGGATAGAAGAAGAGATCGCATTCCAGCCGCCGCGCCGCCCGCGCCATTGTCAGGATGTCCGCGCCGCCCCGCGCCGCGTCGCCCGATGACGCCTCGGACATGGAGCGGTCCGATCCGGCGACCAATGCGCCGACGCCGTCGGGAATGGGCCGCGTCGGCGGCTGGTCGAACAGCAGCGTGTAGCGGAACCCGGTGTCCCGCGCCGCCAGCGCGGTCAGAAGGCTGCGGGTGAAGCGGCCGAAGCCGCGCTCGTTTTCCCATGAACTGGCATCGACACCGATATGGATCACGCCGCATCCTCCTTGTCCGGGCCGTGCCCGTGGCGGGCCTTCAGGTAAGGCGCGGTGGCCGCCAGCCCCTTGGCCAGATCGTATTCGGGCGCATAGCCCAGCCGCGCGCGGGCGTGTTCGATCCGGCAGGTGCCGGCCGTGCTCATCAGCTCCAGCATGTAGCGGTCGGGCCAGACCTCGCCGCGCGCGCCGCCGCGCGCCAGCCGCCGTTTCGCGCCGCGCACCAGCGTCTCGAACCGCTGGCGGCCCAGTATGCGGCGCGCGGCGGCGCTGATCCGGGCGGCAAGCGGCGGTCTGTCGGGCATGTCCTGCGGCGCCTCGGGCGGCAGGCGGGCGCTGATCTCGTCCAGCGGGACGTGCCGGACGGCGCCGGTGCCGATGGCCCCGGCATAGCCCTCCAGCAGGTCCGACCACTTGCCGGGCGCCGGGCCGGAGATGATGAACCGCTCCTGCCTAAGCCCCTCCAGCACCGCCGCGCGCAGCAGCGCCTGCACCAGATCATCGACAAAGACGGCATTGCACAGCCCCTCGGGGCGGGGCAGAACGACGGTTCCGCCGCTCAGCCAGTCGGCCGGGCGGTCGGTCCAGAGCATGCTGCCCGGCCCGTAGACCAGCGTCGGCTGAAGGATCGCGGCGGGCGTATCGCCCGAGAGCAGCGCGCGCTCCATCGCCATCTTGGCCTGCCGGTAGGGGGTGCCGCCGGGGCGGCCGCCGGGGCTGTCCTCGGTCAGGTCCTCGCCGGGCCAGCCGTCATAGACCACGATCGAGCTGACATGCACGATGCGCCCCACACCGGCCGCCCGCGCCGCCGCCATCAGCCCGCCGAACGCGGCCAGACTGGCGCTGGCCGGCGCGCGCATGTCATAGGCAAGGTGAAAGAGAGTGTCCTGCCCACGCAGGGCGCGCTCCATCGCCGCACGGTCGTCCAGCGCGCCGATCACCACGCGCGCGCCGCTCTGCTCCAGCGCCTTCGCGCCGTGGCGGCTGCGCAGCAGGGCGGTGACCTCGGCGCCGTTCGCCAGCAGCGCGGCCACCAGCCGCCGCCCGACGAAGCCCGACGCGCCGGTGACGAAGACAGCCCGCCCCTGCACCCTTTCCGATCCGGCAAATTTCACTCGAACCCGCTCCACCCCGGATCTACGCCTTGTCCTCAACCTTCAAGAGCCTAGCGCAGTGGCGGTGTGCATGCTACTCCTGCTTTCGTTGAACGAATGTATTGACGAACGACAAGCGGCGCAGACCGCGCATTTCCAAACGGGGACGTTGATGAGGATCGGTGTAATCGGTGCGGCCGGCAAGATCGGCCAGATGCGAGTGCAGACTATAGCGGAAAACCCGGACACGGCGCTGGCCGCGGTGATGGACATGGACATGCACCGGGCGGTGGCCGTCGCGCGGGATGCGCCCGCCTTCACCGACCTGGAGCGATTTCTGGAAACCCCGATGGATGCCGTCGTCATCTCGACCCCCGCCCATGTGCGCGAGCCGCTTTGCATCCAGGCGTTCGAGCGCGGGCTTCACGTGCTGACGGAAAAACCGCTCGCCCCCACGGTGGAGGGCGCAAGGCGCATCGTCGAGGCGGCGAAAAAGGCGGGCAAGGCGCTGGGGGCCGGGTTCAACATGCGCTACTACCCGTCCTTCGCCTACATGAAGGACATCGTGACCTCGGGCCGGATCGGCGAGATCGACCATGTCCGCGTCTATGGCGGGCATGACGGGCTGAACCATTTCACCCACGAATGGGAATACAAGGCCGAGTTTTCCGGCGGCGGCGCGCTGTGGGATGTCGGCATCCACATGAGCGACATGGCCCGTCACGTGCTGGGCGAGATCACCAGCGTCTATGGCGTCGCCACCAACAACGTCTGGAAACTGCCCGGCTCCGAGGATAACGCCGTCGCCGTGTTCAAAAGCGCCGATGGCATCCCCGCGATCTACCAGGCCTGCTGGAACGACTGGAAGGGCTACCAGAAGGCGGTCGAGGTCTATGGCACGCGCGGAATGGTGCGCGCGGCCTACGCGCCGATGCAGAACCTGCTGATCACGCTGGAGAAACCCGGCGGCCCCACCAGCAGGACCGCGCAAGCTCTATCCCGAGATCATGCTGCGCGAGAAGCTGAAATCGTGGAAGACGACGGCGCTTCTGTCCTTTGCCGAGGAGCTGGCCGATTTCGTCCGCCTGACCCGCGGCGAGACGGGACTGCGCTGCGCCGACGGCCATGCCGGGCTGCGCGCCATCGAAATCGCGGCGGCGGTGCCGGAAAGCAGCCGCACCGGGCAGCCCGTCCTGCTGGACAATATCGGGGACATGAACATCAGATGACCAGCGATCCGACCCTCTCCATCGTCCTGACCATCGTGCAGGGCGGAACCTATGTGCGCGACTTCCTCGAAGCGGTGCGCAGTTTCGACGACCCGCCGCCGCTGGACGTGATCGTGCCCTACGACGCCAGCATCGCCGACGTCGCGCGCTACGCCGAACATTACCCCGAGGTGCGGTTCCTCGACCTGGGCGTGATCGACCCGATCCGGCCGATCACCTCCGAGGCGGGCAAGCACGAGCTTTACGACCGCCGCCGCTCGGCCGGGCTGCTGGCGGCCAAGGGCGACATCATCGGCATCCTCGAGGATCGCGGCCTGCCGCAGGCCGACTGGGCGCGCACGCTGGTGCGGCTTTATGCCGAGACCGGCAAGAACGTGATCGGCGGCGCGATCGAGTGCATGGAGCCGGCCCCGCCGCTGAACTGGGCCTTCTACGTCACCGATTTCGGCCGCTACGGGCGCCCGTTCGACACCGGCGCCGCCGACTGGGTGTCGGATGTCAACCTCAGCTACAGCCGCAAGGCGCTGGACGAGACCGAGCATCTGTGGCGCGACCGCTATCACGAACCGATCGTGCACTGGTATCTGATCGACAAGGGCGAGGAGCTGTGGCTGTCCGAAGACCTGGTCGTGCATCACCACCGGCCCCCGGCCACCTATCGCGAACTGCTGCCCGAACGCTTTGCCTGGGGGCGGCTTTTCGGCGAGATCCGCGTGCGCGACATGAGCACGGCCAAGCGGCTGGCGATGATCGCGGCGGGGCCGCTGATCCCGCCGGTCCTGTGGTTCCGGCACTACAAGCTTCAGGCCAGCAAGGGGCGCGGGGGGCGCTACCTGCGCACGCTGCCGCATGTGATGGTGCTGTCGACCGCCTGGACGCTGGGCGAGGTCTGGGGCTACATCACGAAACGGCCCTGAGCGCCAGATCGTAATAGGTCTGCTCGAACTGCCGGTGCACCCAGTCGGGATCGAACCGGTCCTCGCGGCTGCGCTCCAGCGCGTTCGCGGCCATCTGCGCGCGGCGCGGCTCGTCCGACAGGATCTCCGCGACCGCCGCGCAGATCGCGCCGACATCGCCGATGGGAACGACCGCGCCGACGCTGTCGTCGATCAGCTCGACCACGCCGGAACAGGCGGTGGCGACGGCGGGGGTGCCGGCCTGGAACGCCTCGGCGATGGTGAAGGGCAGCGCCTCCCACCGCGAGGTCAGCAGGAAGAGGTCCGCCGCGCGCAGGTGGCGGATGGGCTGATCCGTGCGGCCGACGAAGTTGAGGTGCTTGCCCAGCCCCCGCTTTTGCGCCAGTGCCCGCAGCCTGGCATCGTCCGGGCCGTCGCCCGCGACGACGAAGCGATAGCCGGGATGGGTCTGCTTCATCCGCGCGACGCAGTCGATCAGGATGTCGATGCCCTTCTGGTGCAAGAGCCGCGCCAGCGTCACGATCACCCGCTCGCCGTCGCCCAGCAGGCCGGGCGCGCAGGGCGGCGATCTCGTCCGCGCTATCCTCGGGCGGGGGCGCGACGCCGAGGCCGATGACCTTCAGCTTGCCCTCGGGCACGCCGCCGATCCGCGCCAGATCCTCGGCCGAGCGGTGGCTGGGGGTGATGACCAGATCGCACCGCGCGGCGATCCGGCCGAAGGCGGCGATACGCTCCGGCTCGGACCCGTGATAGGTGACGGCCAGCGGGATGCGCCGCCCCGTGCGCGCAAGATTGGCGACCAGCGCCGGCGCGCTTTCGTGGCAATGGATCAGGTCGACCGGGTTGCGCGCCAGCCAGCGGCGCAGGTGCCACGCCGCCGCCGCCGTATGGCGCAGCCGGTTGGCGATGCCGCCGCCGTCCCCGGCGACATAGCGCGTCGGCAGATCGACGAACGCTGCCTCGCTCTCCGGCCCGGCCCAGACATCGGCGGTGCCCGCCAGCGTCACCTCGTGCCCATGGGCGCGCAGCCAGTCGCTGAGGCCCAGGATGTGCCGGGTGATCCCGCCCATGCCGAACTGCGTGCCCATTTCCAGCACGCGCAGCGGAGTGCGGCGGGAATCGCGCGGCATTTCAGGACCGGACCGGGGCGGATCGTGCAACATGGCGCGATCATAGCATGGGCGCGCCGTTCGCCCATCCCCCAGCGCGCTGCGCAGCGCGCCGCCGTCATTTGCAGCATGTTCGCAACACCGGGCGCGCGCGGCGCGGCGCGCGGGGCTGCGGCCTTTGGTTTGCGGGGCGATCATGCCTTACTGCGGGCAGACCTCCCCAACGGCAAGGCCCCGGCATGAGATCGCTGCGCATCCTGATGTTCACCACCTTCTACCCGCCCTATTCCTTTGGCGGCGACGCGGTGGGCGTGCAGCGGATGGCGCGGGCGCTGGCCGCGCGCGGCCATGACGTGACCGTGGTGCATGACGAGGACGCGTACCTGACGCTGGGCGGCGTGCCGGCCGGGACGCCCGAGGATGACGGCGTGCGCGCCATCGGGCTGCGCAGCCGGCACGGGATGCTGGCCAACCTCGTGACGCAGCAGACCGGGCGCAACCTGGTCCACCGCCGCCGGATCGCGCAGATCGTGGAGGACGGGCATTACGACATCATCTGGCACAACAACATCTCGCTGGTGGGCGGGCCGGGCGTGCTGTCGCTGGGCGCGGGCCTGAAGATCTACGAGGCGCACGAGCATTGGCTGGTCTGCCCGACCCATGTGCTCTGGCGCCACAACCGCGAGCTGTGCGATGCGCGCCAGTGCCTGCGCTGCGTGCTGAATTACCGCCGTCCGCCGCAGCTCTGGCGCTATACCGGCTATCTGGACCGGCAGCTGGACCACATGGACCTGATCGTGGCGAAAAGCGAATTCAGCCGCGCGAAGCACCGCGAATTCGGCTTGCGCCAGCCGATGGAGGTGCTGCCCTATTTCCTGCCCGACCTCGACACCGCCGCGCTGCCCGAGCCCGCCGCGCATGAGCGGCCCTATTTCCTGTTCGTCGGGCGGCTGGAAAAGATCAAGGGGTTGCAGGACGTCTTTCCGGCGTTCGAGCGGTATCAAGGATGCCGACCTGCTGATCCTCGGCGACGGAGACTACGCGCCGCAGCTCAAGGCGCTGGCAGAGGGCAACGAGCGGATCAGGTTCCTGGGCCGCAAGCCGCTGGACGCGCTCAACGCCTATTATCGCGGCGCGCTGGGGCTGATCGTGCCGTCGGTCTGCTACGAGACGTTCGGCATCATCCTGATCGAAAGCTTCCGTCTGGGCACGCCGGTGATCGCCCGGCGGCTGGGGCCGTTCCCCGAAATCGTCGAGCGGGCCGGGGGCGGCACGCTTTTCCAGACCGAGGACGATCTGATCGCCGCGCTGCAGCCGCCTGCAGCACGAGCCGGGCGCGCGCGAGGCGCAGGGCCGCGCCGCGCGGCAGGCGTTCGAGGAGATCTGGCGCGAGGACCGGGTTCTGGCCGCCTACGGCGCCGCCCTGGCCCGCGCGGCGCAGGCGCGGGGCGATCACGATCTGGCCCGCGCGCTGGAGGCGGGCGCGTTCGAGGACGGCGCCTGATCCGCCTCAGGGCGCCAGCGTTCCGATCCGGTGCGCGTTCGCCATGACGGAAAAGGTGATGGTCGTCGCCGGGAATGTCGGGCAGGACCGAGGCGTCGACGACATGCACACGCTCCAGCCCCTCGGGGCGGCCAAGCACATCCGATTCGCCCGCGCCCGGCGTCGCCGCCATGGGAACCGACCCGCCGACGTGAAAGCTCGACCCCGGCGCGCCGGGCCGGGCGGCGGGGGAAAGCGCCAGCAGCCCGGCGAGCCCCAGCGCCCTGGCCATCCGCGCCTTGGCCGCCGCCATCGCGCGGGGCGTGTCGGGGTTGCCGTGAACCGTGGGCGCCAGCCGCCCGTCGGGCGCCAGCCTGAGGCCGATCCGCGCCGAATGGTCCGAGTGCAGGAACACCTGGGATACGATCAGCCGCCGCGCCAGCGCCCGCCAGAGCGGGGCAGAGCCGGGCAGCCGCGCCCCGTAGCTGGCGATCAGGTCGTGGGCGTAGAATTCGTTCCAGGTATAGATCTGCGCATGCACCAGATGCGGCGAGATGGCGGGATCGTCGATTTCGGCAAAGGCTTGCGGCAGCGTGTGATAGGGCAGGCGGTCCGGGCGGCGCGGCGCGCGCCAGCGGTGCAGGCTGGGCAGGAAGAAATGCTGGCTGTCCTTCAGCGTCAGCGTGTCCGGCCCCGGCCTTGACGCCAGCAGCAGCCGCGCGGTTTCCAGAACCCCGGCGGCGACGAAGACGCGCCCGGCGCGCAGCACCTCGCCGCTGTCCAGCGTCACGCTTGCGCTGTCGCCGTCTTCCGCGATGCGGCGCACGGTGGCGCGGCGATGCTCGAAATCCGGGCGGGTGCGCAGTTGGGCGAGGGTGTGGCGGGCCGAATAGATATAGCCCCAGGGGCAGCCATGCAGGCACTGGCCGCAGTATTTGCACGCCGGATCGACGGCCAGCCGGGCAGGGCCAGCATGAACGCCCAGCTTCGCCAGCGGCGCCTTTCGCCGATTGAGCCGCCGCAGCAATTCGCCCCCCTGCGGCGAGGGGCGAGCGCGGTTCGGCCCATCATGGAAAACGCCGGCAGCAGCGGCTCCAGATCGTCCGGCGCGCCGCTGATGGGCATGAAACCGGCGACGGCGCGGTAATGCGGCGCCAGATCCTCCGCGCTGATCGGCCAGCCCGCGATATCCGCGCCGCGATAAGGCAGCACGGCGGCGCCCCAGAGGTTCGACAGCCCGCCCTCGGCGCGCGAGGCGCGCAGCGCGATCGCCGCTGATGATCGGTCAGGGTGCGCGCGCCCGGCACCATCGCGAAATCCGAGCCGTAGCGGCGCACCTGCCCCGGCGGCGTCTGGAACTGCGGCTGTTGCCATGCGGCGCGCGCCTCGGCCGTCCATCCGCCGGGGTCGGTGCCCGCCATCTGCACGCGCCGTTCCTCCGTCGCCGCATCAAGCACCGCGCCCGCCATCCAGCATCAGCACCCGGCGCCCGCGCGCCAGCAGCGCGGTCGCCACCGATACGCCCGCCGGGCCGGAGCCGATGACCAGATCCATCACGGATGCGCGGGCATGCCGGGCGTCATGCCGACACGGGCGCGCGCCGCTCGGCGATGATGTCGTCGATGATCCGGCTGAGCGGCAGGGTGGGGCGGAACCCCGTCGCCGCCTTCAGCTTGGACACGTCGGGCAGGCGGCGCTGCATGTCCTCGAACCCTTCGGGATAGACCTCGTCATAGGGAACGAGCCGGATCTCGGACTTCGATCCCGTCGCCTCGATCACCTGTTCGGCCAGCGCGCGGATGGAAATCTCCTGATCGGTGCCGATGTTGAACACCTCGCCGCGCGATGCGGGCGTCGCCATCAGGCGGCACAGCGCCTCGACCACGTCGGCGACATGGCCGAAGCAGCGAGACTGATCGCCCGAGCCGTGCACCATCAGCGGCGCGCCTTCCAGCGCGGAGGTCACGAAATTGGGCAGGACCATGCCATAGCGCCCGGTCTGGCGCGGGCCGGTGGTGTTGAAGAACCGCAGCACCGTCACCGGCAGGCCCGATTCGCGCGCATGGGCCAGCGCCAGGAATTCGTCCAGCGTCTTGGCGCAGGCATAGGACCAGCGCAGGTTCTTCGTGGCGCCGATGGTCAGGTCGTCATCCTCGCTGAACGGGAATTTCGCGGTCTTGCCGTACACCTCGGAACTGGAGGCGATGAAGGTATGCGCGCCGTTCTCCAGCGCCGCATCCAGCACGTTTTCCGTCCCCGCCACATTGGTCAGGATCGAGCGGCTGGGCTGCTCCATGATCAGCTTGACCCCGACGGCGGCGGCGAGGTGAAAGACCACCTCGGCCGGCGCGACCAGCTTCGCGACCAGCGCGCGGTCCAGGATCGTGCCCTCGACGAAGGTGAAGTCCGGATGATCGGCCACGCCCGCCAGGTTCGCCATCTGCCCGGTCGACAGATCGTCCAGAACCGTGACGTTGTGGCCGTCCTTGATCAGCCGTTCGGAAAGATGGGAGCCGATGAAACCCGCGCCGCCGGTAATCAGAATGTGCATGAACCCTCGCAATAGCGTAACTGGAATACCCGATCCGCCCAGCTATAGCATGGTTGTGCCGGGGCGCATATATTTCGCCGCATGTCGCCGGTCAGGTCAGCAGCGCCGCGACGACGAAAAGGACGATCGCCAGCAGGCAAAGCCAGCTTATCTTGTCCTTGATGGCAAAGACGATGGGATCGTCATTCATGCCGCCCCGGTGCGTGATCATGTGCACGCGCGCCAGCCAGTAGAGCAGCACCGCGCTGGTCCCCCACAGGATCTTGGGGCTCTTGTAATCCTGTGCCACGGAGGGCGAATGGAAAAACAGCGCGAGGACCATGACCGACACCAGCCCCGCCGCCAGCCCCAGTTGGCTGACCACCGGCAGGTCGTTGACGTGATACCCGCGCCCCGCTGCCGTGACCTTGCCCGATGCGGCGCAATCGACCAGTTCGGCATGGCGTTTCACCGTGGCGAGGGCAAGAAAGAAGAACAGCGAGAATTCCAGCAGCCAGTCCGAGATGGTGATCGACGTCGCCGCGCTGCCGGCGAAGATGCGCAAGGTATAAAGCCCGGCCAGAACGCAGATGTCGACGATCACGATTCTTTTCAGCCACAGCGAATAGGCGAAGGTCAGCATGTAATAGAACAGCATGATGGTCAGGAACCGGGTGCCGAGGGCCGCGCCCACGACCAGGCCCAGGGCAAGCGGCACAAGCGCAAGCCAGAGGCTGTGCGCCATGGGAATCGCGCCCGAGGCAAAGGGCCGGCGGCTTTTGGTGGGATGGGCGCGGTCCGAGGAGAGGTCCAGAAGATCGTTCACCACATAGACGCTGGACGCGACGGCGCAGAAGGCGACGAAGGCCAGCACGGCTTGCATGATCGTCGCGGCGGTGAACTGGTGGGCGGCCAGAACCGGCACGAATATCAGCACGTTCTTCAGCCATTGCTGCGGCCTCAGCTGCCGCAGGTAGGGCCGGATCGCGCGCGGATGCGACGTCAGATGCTCGGCCGGGATGCCCAGACGTGCGACCTTGGCGGCCAGCGCGGCCGGCACGTCGATGGTGATGGCATGCCCGGCGCGCGCCCACACCGGCAGATCGGCGGCGTGATCGCCCAGATAGGCGAACTGGCCCTCGCCGTATCGCTCCACAAGGAAGGCGGCCTTGTGGCGCCCTTTCAGGTTGTGCTGCCCGTCCGATCCGTGAACCTCGTCGAAGATGTCCAGATGCTGCGCGATACGCTCGGCGAGCGTCTGGTCGCTGGCCGTCACCAGCACGGTCCTGCCGCCTTTGGCGCGCCAGTCGCGGACATAGGCGATGACTGTCTGGTTGTAGGGCAGTTGTTCCGGCTCGATCCGCGACGCGTTCGCCAGAAGCCGCTTCAGCGGCGCCCGGCCCTTGGGCAGGGTGGATGCGGCGGTGTAAAGAACGCGCCAGTCGCGCGAAACCGACGACCAGAAGGTTTCGAACAGCATGTCCGTTCTGACGAGCGTGTCGTCGAGATCCACGACCAGAACCCTGTTCTCCATCCGCCCCCCTTCTTGCGGCGCCTGCCCTGATGGCCGGATCCGGAACGCGGCGCATGTGCCGGTCTGGTCCATGGAGTCCCCCAATTCCCTGCAAAGATCTTTTTTCTCGTCCCTTTGCGTCACTATCATGCCACAGTTCCGGCGCCGCCAAGTGCTAATCCATCCAAGGAGCCGGAAAACCGGCCGCTGTGTTGCCGGCGCGGCAACGCGGCGGCCGAATTGCGGCGCGGCGACACGTTTTCAGGGTAGCACGTGCAAAGCCGCGAAATGATTGGAATATTATGTTACAGAATGTTTCCAATGAAACTGTTGTGATTCTTTGCGATTGTCCTGTAGCTTTACGTTGGGGAATGGGTAATGAAAGATGGTCTTTTGACAAAATCCGAAATTCCGGTTGTCGTCATCGGCGGTGGCCCTGCCGGCCTGACCGCGGCTTACGAGCTTCAGAAATTGAGCGACAAGCACGTTCCCCATGTGTTCGAGGCATCGGATATGGTGGGCGGCATTTCACGCACCGCGACCTACAAGGGCTATCGCTTCGACATTGGCGGGCACCGCTTTTTCACCAAGGTGCGCGATGTCGAGAAGATGTGGCACGAGGTGCTGGGCGATGATTTCATCACCGTGCGCCGGCTGAGCCGCATCTACTATCGCGACAGGTTCTACGATTACCCGCTGCGCATCTTCAACGCGCTCGGCAATATCGGACCGTATGAGACCTACAGGATCATCGGCAGCTACATCAAATGGAAGCTCCGCCCGAAAAAGCAGGAGGAAACGTTCGAGGAGTGGGTGATCAACCGCTTTGGCGGGCGGCTCTACATGCATTTCTTCCACAGCTACACCAGGAAGGTGTGGGGCATCCCGCCATCTGAGATCCGCGCCGACTGGGCCGCGCAGCGCATCAAGAACCTGTCGCTGCCCAAGGCCGTGTGGAACGCCATCTCGGGCGCCAACGACACCACCAGCCTGATCGAGGAGTTCCAGTATCCGCGCCTCGGCCCGGGCATGATGTGGGAAAAGACCCGCGACCTGGTCGAGCAGAAGGGCGGCACCGTTCAGATGCAGTCCGAAGTGGTCAAGGTGAACCGCGACGGCAATCGCGTGACCTCGGTCGACGTGCGCCGCTGGGACGAAGAGACCGGCCAGAGCGAGCAGACCGAGCGCGTCGAGGGCGCGCATTTCATCAACTCGATGGCCGTGCGCGATCTGATCCACGCCTTCGATCCGCCCCCGCCGCAGGAGGTGATCGACGCCGCCGACCGCCTGAAATACCGCGATTTCCTGATCGTGACGCTGATGCTGGACCATGCCGATCCGTTCCCCGACAACTGGATCTACATCCACAGCCCCAAGGTCAAGGTCGGCCGCATCCAGAACTTCCGCGCGTGGTCGAAGGAAATGCTGCCCGATCAGAGCACCTCGTCCATCGGGATGGAGTATTTCTGCCAGAAGGGCGACGGGCTGTGGTCCTCGGATGACGCGGACCTGATCAAGCTGGCCAGCGAAGAGCTGGAAAGGCTCAGCCTCGCCAAGGCGGGCGATGTCATCGACGGCGCCGTGATCCGCCAGCCCAAGGCCTACCCGGTCTATGACGGCGCCTACAAGGAGGCGCTCGATACCGTCAGCGGATGGCTCCGGACGCTTGAAAACTTCGAGACGGTCGGGCGGAACGGGCTGCACCGCTACAACAACCAGGATCATTCGATGCTGTCGGCCATGTTCGCCGCGCGCAACATCCTGGGTGCCGACCACGACGTGTGGAACGTCAACATCGACCGTTCCTATCACGAGGAATTCGAGGTCGAGGCGAAAAAGGCCGAGGCGAAGGGCAGCTTCAGAAGCCGCACCGCTCTCTGATCGGCAGGTCCGGCCGGCGCCGCCGCGGCGTCAGTTGCGCCGGACCCCCAGTTTGTCCTTCCGCCCCAGCACATGATATTCGAACAGGCACCACACATAGACGGTAGCCGAATAGAGATAATAGAACTGGTGGTAGAGGATGCATTTGAAGGCGAACCACGGCCCGCCATGCGCCGCCATCGCGCGCGCCAGATCCCGATTCGCCACGAAGGCCAGCGCCAGAAGCAGCAGCGGCAGGGGCCACAGGCCCGGCCGGAACGGCAGGATCAGCACCGACAGAAGCAATAGCAGCGCCAGCGCGGCGCGCAGCCGCTCGGCGCCCGATGTGTTCAGATCGTCGCCCAGCCCCTCGCGCGAGATCATCAGCCGCGACCACGGCAGCGCCCGGCAGAAGATGTCGGTGCTGAGGCTGCCGCGCATCGTCCAGACCTTCAGATGCTTGCCCTGCAGGCGCGGCTCGACCACGATGCGGCGGCCGGTGGCGGCGATGCGGTAGCCCAGCTCGATATCCTCGATCGAGGGCACCTCGTAGGTCTTGACGTCGAATCCGCCGACCTCGCGGAAGACATCGGCGCGGATCGCACCGCAGCCGGCCCAGAAGGTGCGCGCCTCGCGCCGCGCGCGCTGATGATGATAGCGGTGCAGCAGGTTCTTGTAGCGCGAGAACCAGGCCTGCCCGTCCGGCGCATCGTCGTAGGAGCCGAAGACGGCGGCGACGTTATCCTCGGCAAAGGCGCGGCGGATATGCGCGGGCCCGTCCGGCCAGGCGATCACGTCCGAATCGACGAACCACAGCACATCGCCCGTGGCCTGCGCGGCGGCCAGGTTGCGCGCCGCGCCGGGGCCGCCATTGACCGGCGTGGTCAGCACGGTCGCGCCCATCTTGCGCGCCTTTTCCGCCGTGCCGTCGGTCGAGCGGTCGTCGACCACCAGCACCTCCTGCACGTCGCCGGCCCTGGCCATGCCGATCAGCGGGGCCAGCACGCGGTCCAGCAGATGCGCGGCGTTGTAGGCGGGCATGACGACGCTGATCGACAGCGGACGGTCCTGGCTCATGTGCGGGCTCCGGTTGCGGGCGCGGGCCTGCGCCCCGGCAGGCAGAGAAGAAGGAAGGCGGCCGAAAACGGCAACAGCCACATCACCCGCGCGCCATATCGGTCGGCCGGTTGCGACACGCCCCCGCAGACCAGCGCGTTGACCGCGATCCCGATCAGCACGAAGAGCACGAACAGCTTGATTCGCGGCGCGACGCGGCCGGGCCACAGGAGCAGCGCCACCACCACCGCGAGCGACAGCAGGTAGATCGCCGTATGGGCCGTCTCGGCAACGCCCAGCCAGGGTTGATCGCGTCTCAGCACGCTGTCGAGCACGCCCAGCTTCGCGTCGGGCAGGCCCGAAAGGGTCTTGGCGTTCTTGACGACGGCGGCGTTGGGAACCGTCATCTTGATGCTGTTCATCATCAGCTGCACCGCCGCGTTTTCCATCAGCGCATAGACCGTGCCGAAGGGGCGGTCGGCCAGCACCCGGAAAAAGAACGCGCGCTGCTCGGCCGCCACGGCCTTCTGGTCGGCGGCGGACATCAGCAGGAACGATCCCAGCCGCGGCGAGCGTTCAAAGACGATATGCGTCGCGGTCAGGCGGTAGGGATCGTCGGACCAGGACAGCGCCTCGTGCAGCGCGCAGGTCGCCAGCGTGTCGTCGGGGCAATGCTCGTCCAGATAGGCCAGCCCCGGCCCGTCCACGATCAGCCGCGCGGTGATGAAGGGGGTATAGACCACGTCCTTGTGGGTCACGGTTTCGGTGGCGAACTCGAACGCCTTGCGCTCGCCCACCGCGACGAGGACGAGGCAGGCGGCAAAGGCGGCCCCGATCCACCGCCCGCGCCCCTCGCGCAGCACCGCCGCCAGAAGGAGAATGGGCAGCATGAGCGCCGCGATTCCCAGGTGGGACGGGTGCACGATGACCGCGAAGGCCGCCAGCGCCAGCGCCGCGATCCGGTCGGGCCACGGCATGTGGCGCCCCAGCGCCGCCACCCCGGCGATGAGGACGATCATCACGGGGGCAAAGATGTCGGGCATGGCATAGGCGATGTAGAAGGGCAGGGACGTCGCCCCCGCCGCCAGCAGCGGGATTGCCGTCAGCTCCACGCTGCCGTGGCGCAGGGGCAGGGCGCGGCAGGCGGCGCGCGCGACCAGCCACACGGACAGAAGCACCGCCGCCAGATTGACCAGCGCAAGCCCGCCAAGCGCGCCCGCGCGCCAGAACGCCGCCACCAGCAGCGCGTAGACCATCGAACGCGAGCCGCCCGCCATCTCGTCGTCGTCCTTGGCCGGTTTCGCGCTGTCCGGCTTGGCCGCCGCGCCGGGCGCCTCTTTGCCGGTGCGCGGCAGCACAAGCGACAGAGCCGTGTCGCCCTGCCGGAAATAGCTTCCGGTGTCGAAATAATAGAGCGGGCCGCGATTGATCGCCAGAACGGCAAGGCAGACCGCCACCGCCGCCAGCAACAGCAGCCAAGGGCCGGGCCGGAACGCGCGGCTGGCGGAGGCGTCCTGCACGGTCATTTCGCGGCCGCGGCGCCTTGTGTCGCCGCCACGATCTTGCGGAAGTAGTCTATTGTGGCGTCCAGCCCCGTCTCCAGCGGGACCTCGGGCGACCAGCCCAGAAGCGTGCGCGCGCGGGTGATGTCCGGCTGGCGCTTTACCGGATCGTCCTGCGGCAGCGGCCCCAGCACCAGCTCGGAGGCCGAGCCGGTCATGCGGATCACCGTCTCGGCCAGCTCGCGCACCGTCATTTCCGAAGGATTGCCCAGGTTGATCGGCCCGGTGACGTCCGCGGGCGATTCCATCAGCCGGATCAGCCCGTCGATCAGGTCCGAGACATAGCAGAAGGACCGCGTCTGCGCGCCGTCGCCATAGATCGTGATCGGCGTGTCCGCCAGCGCCTGCATGATGAAATTCGACACCACGCGCCCGTCCTCGGGGTGCATGTTGGGCCCGTAGGTGTTGAAGATGCGCGCGACCTTGATCTCGATCCCGTGCTGGCGGTGATAGTCGAAGAACAGCGTCTCGGCGCAGCGCTTGCCCTCGTCATAGCAGGACCGCTTGCCGATCGGGTTGACGTAGCCGACGTAATCCTCGGTCTGCGGATGGACCTGCGGATCGCCATAGATCTCGGAGGTCGAGGCCTGAAGGATCCGCGCGCCCACCCGCTTGGCCAGGCCCAGCATGTTGATTGCGCCGTGAACGGCGGTCTTGGTCGTCTGCACCGGATCGTGCTGGTAATGGAAGGGGGAGGCGGGGCAGGCCAGGTTGTAGATCTGGTCCACCTCGACATAAAGCGGAAAGGTCACGTCGTGGCGCATGATCTCGAACCGCGGATTGTTCAGCAGGTGCCGCAGGTTCGCCCGCCGCCCGGTAAAGAAGTTGTCGGCGCACAGCACCTCGTGCCCCCGCTCCAGCAGCGCGGCGCAAAGGTGCGAGCCCAGAAACCCCGCGCCGCCCGTCACCAGGATCCGCTTGGCGCTGAGATGCAGCAGGTCTTCGGGATCGTATTCGTCCCGCGGAATGTCAGATACGTTCATCGCTGCCCCCGGCGGCCCCTGACCGGCCGGATCGCAGGGAAACCTGCTTCGGGTTCGGGAAGTGTTCGATCATACGGCCAATCAATCGCAAAAAAATTCATCCCGGCCAATACGGACCCGGCCCCGGATTTTATCCTACACATTATTTCCCGCCCACGAAGAACAATAAACCCCCCGCGCGGCATCATTGCCGGGCGGGCGCGCCCCGCGACAACGTCGAGCCCGCGTTCAGCCGGTCCATCATGCTGCCCGGCCGCACGCGATACTGGTTGAACCCGTTCGCGGGACCGGTGGCGCGATACTCGAACTCCCGGTCGTAATAGCCGGGGCTCGAGGGCGAGGTATCCTGAATGATGGCGTTGTTCAGCACCGCCCAGTCGCGCTGGTTCTCGTAGCCGCGGATGCCGGCGGCGGCGTTCTGTTCGATGACCACATAGGTCGAATTGGACGAGACGCTGATTTTCGGGATCGTCACGTTGCCCTTTTTGCTGCGATGCACGCGGACCACGGTGTTGCGGCGGATCGACAGGTTGTCGATTCCATGCACGGAAATGCCGTGCGCATGGGCGTTGTAGATCACGTTGTTCTCGATCAGGACGTTCTGGTGGCGCAGCATCGGATCGCCCAGATTCTTGCCGTCGCCGCCCATCCAGATCGTCTGGGCGTAATCGCCCGCGCCCATGTCGAAGATGTTGTTGCGGATCACGATATCGGTGCTGCGCCGGTTCCCCGAACGCATGATCTGGATCATGTCGCGGTGATCCTTGTTGCCGGGAATGCCGCGAAAATCGTGCAGGCGGTTGCCCTCGATGATCAGCCCGTCAATCTCGCCCAGGCCCATCCCGTCCGAGCGGATGTCGTGCAGATCGTTGCCGCGAATGATCAGGTTGCGCCCGTGGCCGCCGTTGATCGCCTTCCACCATTTGCGAAAGACGCTGCCGCTGATCTCGACCGTGTCATTGTTCCGCATCTTCAGCCCGCGCCCGTGACCGGCGCCGCGATACTCTCCGCCATCGAAAACCGAGTTGAGGATCCTGATGTCGTGGCTCTCGTCGATGCTGAAGCTGTTGGCGAAATCGCGGTCGCCGGGGGTGTAGACGTGGTCGAACACCAGCCCGTCCAGCACCACGTTCCCCGCGCCCTTCAGCCGCAGTTCGGTAAAGCAGGCCGGAGCGTCGGGGCGGGCCGAGCGGATGGTGACCGGCGCGGCGAAGGATTTCTTGATCGACAGCCTGCCGTAATTTCCCGGCTCCAGCGCGAAAGTCTCGCCGCCGCCCGCACGGCGCAGCGCGTCCGTCAACGCATTCGCGCTGCCGAGGGTCTGCGCGGCGGCGTCGCTCGAGATGCTGGTTGTCACGTCCAGGCCCTCGCAGGCCGTCTCGGCGGCCAGCGGCGCGGCGTGCCATACGCTCAGAAGGCCCGCAAGAAGCAGCGGATTGGCAAGATGGCGCAGCTTTCGCATGAAATGTTCCCCCTCTGGTCGCCGTTTCCGGTAGCACCGAAGCTTAGGAAGGGTATCGCGGCATGTCCACGATTCCCTATGAAATCGCGGCAGCGGCGCACCCGCGCCACACCCCGGCAAATATGACGTCACGTCAGATCCGGCGCCGTCGGCGAGGATCGGCTCATGTTGCTCCGGCGCCCCTTCCCGGATTTTTTTTCGCAATGACAGACGGATGTGCCGCGCCGCGCGATGATCGGCCGCGGATGCGTCGCGCGGGCAGATTTGGCCACGAGCCGCCCGGGTTGCGTTCGCTGGAGGACAGGAATATGCGCCTTTCTCGCGTCATCCGGTCCATTTCGCCCGGCCTGACCCGGTTTCGGTTCGTTTTCTGGTTATTGACAAATTTCCGCCCCAATAAAGGGCAACCGTGCTGTTTCAAGGCGCGGAGCGAGGGTTTCATCATGCAAAGAGCCGCTTCTGTTGGGCAGAACCTGTATCGAAAAGCACTGAAGACGCGCCGGCGGACGCTGGTGATCGTCGGGCTTTTCAGCGCCATCATCAACGTGCTGATGCTGACCGGCCCCATCTACATGCTGCAGATCTACGACCGCGTCCTGTCCAGCGGGTCGATCCCGACGCTTCAGGGCCTCTTCATCGTCGTCGTCATCCTTTACGTCTTTCTGGGGTTCTACCAGTTCCTGCGCGCGCGCCTCATGTCGCGGGCCGCATACCGGCTCGACCAGGACCTGGGCGAGCGGGCGATGACCTTCTGGATGCAGGAAGGCGTCGACGACCGGCCGCAGCGGCACAGCCCGGTGCGCGATCTGGGCATGGTGCGCAGCTTCATGTCCAGCCCGGCGCTTCTGGGCGTATTCGACCTGCCGTGGATTCCGCTGTTCCTGATCGTGATCTTCGCGATCCACCCGTGGCTGGGTTACCTGACCGTCGCCGGGGCGGGGATAATGATCGCCGCCGCGATCCTGAACCAGATGCTGACCAAGGGCGCCACCGCCGCCTCGGCGCAGGGCGAGGCGACCGAGCAGGAATTTCTGGAGGCAAGCCGCCGCAACGCCGCCGCCATCATGACCCAAGGGATGAAGGACGCGGTCGTGGCGCGCTGGCGGCAACTGCACGATGCCGCGCTGGCCAAGGGGCAGGAGGGCGTGGACCGCACCGAATTCTTCTCGTCCTTCTCGCGCTCGTTCCGGCTGCTGCTGCAATCGGCCCTGCTGACGGTCGGCGCCTACCTCGCGCTGCAGCAGGAGATCACGCCGGGGATGATCATCGCGACCTCGATCATCGCCGGGCGCGCCCTGGCGCCGGTGGATCAGGTGCTGGGACAGTGGAGCGCGATTTCGCGCGGCATGGCGGCGCACAAGCGGCTGCTGGCCGCCTTCGACGCCATGCCCGAGGAAAAGCGGGCGCTCACGCTGCCGGAACCCAAGGGGCGCCTGTCGGTCAGCGGCCTGATCAAGCTGATGCCGCCGCAGTCGCATATCAAGGGACGCCAGCGCATCCTCAACGAGGTGAGCTTCGAATTGTCGCCGGGCGACGGGCTGGGCGTGATCGGCAACAGCGCGGCGGGCAAATCGAGCCTGGCCAAGCTGCTGGTCGGCGCCTGGCGCCCCGATGCGGGCGATGTGCGGCTGGACGGCGCGGCGCTCGACCAGTGGCGCCCGGAGGAGCTGGGCCGGCACACCGGCTATCTGCCGCAGTCGGTCGAGGTGCTGCCGGGCACCATCGCCGAGAACATCTCGCGCTTCGATCCGCAGCCGCTGGACAGCGACATCATCGCCGCGGCCAAGATCGCCGGCGTGCACGAGATGATCCTGGCATTCCCCGACGGGTATTCGACCGTCATCGGCAGGCAGGCGCAGCCGCTGTCCAGCGGCCAGATCCAGCAGCTTGGGCTGGCGCGCGCGGTCTACCGGCTTCCCAAGCTGGTGGTGCTGGACGAGCCGAACTCGAACCTCGACATCAAGGGTGACGAGGCGATGTCGGCGGCGATCCAGGCTCTGCGCGACAATGGCAGCGTCGTCATCGTGATGGCCCACCGGCCAAGCGCGCTGGTTTCGCTGAACAAGGTGCTGATGCTCCGCAACGGGCGCGTTGCCTATTTCGGCGACAAGGAGGGCCTCGCCGGGGCCAGCAAGGCGGCGGCACCCGGTCCGCGCGTGGTATCGGAGGGCAAGCGATGAAGACGCCGGACAAGACCGCCGCGGCCAAGGCCGCGCCCGCAGAGGCCCGCAGGCACGACGGCGCGCGCGCCGCGCTCAAGACCGGCCTGCGCTGGCCCGCGATCCTGGGCGGGATCGGCAGCGTGGCGCTTCTGGCCCTGCTTCTGCTCTGGGCCGATTACACCCGGATCAACGGGGCGGTCATCGCCTCGGGACAGGCCGTCGTGCGCGGCAATCCAAAGGTGGTCCAGAGCCTCGATGGCGGCGTGGTGGCCGATATCCGCGTCGAGGACGGCGATTTCGTCGAAAAGGGCGACTTGCTGCTGAAGCTGGATCCGACGCTTCTTGAAATCAACCGCGACATCTATCGCAACCGTCTGGCCGAGACCGTGGCGCTGCGCGACCGTCTGAAGGCCGAACATCACGGGCTGGACCGGATCGAGCGCAGCGCGCCGCCCGCGCAGCTGGCCGGCCTGGACCTGGAAGAGCAATATGCAGGCCAGAACGAGATCTTCGAGGCGCGCCGCGCATTGCACCAGGGCAAGAAGGAGCAGCTTCAGGAGCGGATCGCGCAGTTCCGCAACCAGATCGACGGAGTCGAGGGCCAGATCGAGGCCAAGACCCGGCAGCTCGACTACATCCGTCAGGAGCTGGAGAGCAAACAGTCGCTGAACGCCAAGGGGCTGATGCGCGAGGCGGACGTTCTGGCGCTGCAACGCTCCGAAGCCGCCCTGTTGGGTGAGAGCGTCGGCCACCGCTCCGAACTGGCCCGCATCGAGAATTCGATCCGCGACACGCAGATGGAGATGCTGCAATCGGACCGGCAGATGATGGAAGAGGTGGTGACGGACCTGCGCGACGCGACGACGCGCTACGAGGAACTGCTGCTGGAACTGGTCACGCTGGAAAAGCAGCTGGACCGTATCGACATCGTGGCGCCTGTGGATGGCGTGGTGCACGAATCGCAGGTCTATACCGTCGGCGGCGTGGTGCCGCCCGAATCGGTCATCATGCAGATCGTGCCGGTGTCGGAGGGCGTGGAATACGAGGTCCGCATCGATCCGACCGCGATCGACCAGGTCTATGTCGGGCAGACCGCCAAGGTGCAGTTTCCCGCCTTCGACATGAAGACCGCGCCGATCCTCTATGGCGAGCTGGTCAAGATTTCGCCCAACACGATTCGCGACGAGACGACCGGGCGCTCCTACTACCGCGCGACGGTGGTCCTGCCGGAGGAAGAATTGCGCGGTCTGGGGCCGGTTCACCTGGTGCCGGGCATGCCGGTCGAGGCTTTCATGCAAACCGGCGAAAGATCCGTCCTGGATTACCTTACGAAACCCTTGTCAGATCAACTGAAACGTGCATTTAGAGAAGGGTGACACGTAAAGGTTGTCTGGAGATCGTAGGCTGATTAACGCCTTCCGGAAAACGATTTGCGCAAATCCATGCCAATTCTTCGAGAATTGGCGGACGATCTGTTGTCAAAAGAAACGGCATCCGGCATCTGTCCGGCGGCTGTTAAGGGGATGATAAATCATCCTTGCGTAATTTGTGAGTGCCAGAGTTTGGGGCGCGTTCGCCCCGATATTACGAGCACGCCGAGCATAAGCCTCTCGGTTCTGGGTTTTACCAATATTGCCGTAATTCGGCCATCCTGACGCCGTCAAGGCGCTTCCCTATTCATGTCGATAGGGATGACAAACTTTCTGTGCGGTTTTCTGCGCAGCTGAAAACAAAAGGTCTAACATGACAAAACAAACGATAAACGTCGCGAATGCATCGGAACTGAACAACGCGCTTTCCAATGCGACGGGCGGCGAGACAATTCTTCTCGCTTCCGGAAACTACGGGACATTGAATCTCAACGGCTCCCAATTCGCCTCCACGGTCACGATCAAATCCGCCGGTGGCAACGCGACGGCCAGCTTTTCCGAAGCCTACATGAATAACGCGTCCAACCTCACGTTTGATGCGGTCAAGTTCGATTACACGTACTCGTCGGGCGAAGGGGACGCTGCCAGCAAGTTCCGTGTCGAGAACAGCAGCCACATCACGTTCACCAGCTCGATCTTTGAAGGTGACCTGGCGAATGGCGCGGGCACCGGAAAGGGACTGGTGGTGCGCGGATCAACCAACGTGGACGTGATTGATTCCGAATTTCATTCCTGGTGGAAAGCCGTCGGCTTCACCACATCGGACAATGTGAATCTGATCGGCAACAACATCCACTCGATCCGTTCGGATGGTGTCAATTTGGGCCGGGTTCAGAACGTTCTTGTGGAAAACAATTACATCCATGATTTCGGCGGATTGGGTGGCAAGGATCACCGCGACATGATCCAGATCCAGCGGTCCAGCGGGGATGCGAGCAGCGATGTAACGATCCGTAACAACATCATGGACATAGGATCGGGCGATTATACCCAAGGTATCTGGGCGGGCGGCGACAAGGCCAACGCAAGCGACCTGACGAACTGGCACAAGAACATTACCGTCCAGGGCAACGTGATGTACAATGCCCATACCAACGGCATCGCCATTCACATGACCGACGGGTTGACCATCAGCGAAAACACGTTGATTGCAGTGCCGCGTGCCAAGACCGGCGGTATTACGGTTCCGAAAATCAACGTTTCCAGCAATTCGAAGAACGTGGTGATCGAGAAAAACGTTACTTCCACCGTCGTCGGAGATAACGGCCAGTCCGACTGGACCGTGCAGAAAAACGCCATCGTCCAGAACACCGATCCGAATGCGCCGGGCTTCTATGGCAAGGCGTTCATCCAGCACGCGACAACGCAGGCCGATGGCTACAACCACTTCGAGGTTGCCGTCGGCAGCGCCGCAGACCAGATGAATGCCGGCTCCAATTTCTCCAAGCAGGCGCCCTTCTCCTACGACGCCTGGGTCGGTGCCACGACGTCGAGCATCCCGGCCCACGGCACGTCCGGTGGCGCAGGAAACGCAGGAAGCGGCAACGCGGGCGGTTCGGTGACACCTGGCCCGATTGCCGGGGCTGGCGGCACCGCGCCCGATGCGTCCGGAAACGGCGGAACCGCGCCGACCGCGCCGGTCGCCAACGACACCGCGCCGGCCGCACCGGTCGCCAATGACACCGCGCCGGCCGCACCGGTTGCCAATGACACCGCGCCGGCCGCGCCGGTCGCCAACGACACCGCGCCGGCCGCGCCGGCCGCCAATGACACCGCGCCGGCCGCACCGGCTGCCAATGACACCGCGCCGGCAGCGCCGGACAGCGGTAGCGCCGTGTCCGATGTTGCGGACAAGGTGGATACGGCACCAGCCACGCCAGACGCCGGCGGCGCCGTCGACACGGGCACATCTGTCGACGCGACACCCGCAGGCGGCACCTCCGGAACGGGGTCTGACGTCTATGACGACGACGGCGTGACGGCGGGAAGCGGCTTGCATTCGCCGATGACGTTCGACGATTTCGTGCTCGACATCGCGGGTCTGCCGAAGAACAATATTGCTGATTTCCGTGGCGACGCCGCGGTGATCGACACAGGGTCCGGCGCGGCGATCCACTTTGACGGTGACAAGGATTACGTCAAGCTCGGCCGGTTGACGCAGTTCGAGAACTCCGAGCAGATCGCCTTCAATGTCGAATTTGAACGCGACGAGGCGGACGGCAGTTCGCAGCGGCTGGTCTGGAACCACCGCAAGATCGGGCTGACGCTGACAGACGATGGACTTGTCGCGCATGTCCGGAACAACGATGACCCCTTCCACAAGGGGTTCAGGGTCGACAACCTGGGTCTCAACGACACTGAAAAGCACACGATCAGCGTGATGGTCGACCAGGATGCCGACCGCCTGCAGGTGATCGTGGACGATCAG
>CAVXNV010000008.1:0-93756 GCA_963763165.1 uncultured Alphaproteobacteria bacterium | reverse complement strand
AAAGCTGGCAAAAATCCGAAAATCGAGCTACTGCTGAGGACCGAGTTTCATTTTTTGGAAATCGTTGGCTAGGGTCAGGCCAAAACAGGTGTCATGGCCGAGAAACGCAAGAGTGGCTCTCCAATCAAGGAGAGCCCCTTCTGGGTAGGCCACCCTGACCCCTCTGAGACGAGTCCGTATCAGGCGGCCTTGGTAATATCCGTCTCCACCCGGGTAACAAAGGCAGACCACGCATCGGTCCAGCTGCGGCGCTTCTCCAAGAAATCAGTCCGTTTGTAGGCGCGCTCGACATCGGAGCCTGTTTCGTGGGCGAGCATCGCTTCCGCCACATCATTGGGGCAGCCGGTCTCCTCGGCCAGCCATGTCCGAAGCGACGCCCGAAATCCATGTGGTCGCGCCGACAGACCTCGCTCGACCATGAGCTTCCGCATTGCCATCTTGTCCAGGCGCCCACCCCGTGTGTTTGAGAAGGCATGATCGCCGCATTGATGCTTGCGCGCCAGATCAAGGACGTTGAGAGCTTCAGGAGACAGGGGGACGGTGAATGTCCTCTTCTGGTATTTGCGGCCCTTCAGGTGTTCTGAGGGGATTACCCAGCGATCGCCTTCAAGCTGTTCAAAATCGAAATTGAGAACGGATCCGCTTCGAACGCCGGTCAGGATCAATAGGCGCAGCGCCAGCTCTGCCTGCCTCTCGCCCAAGCTCTTGTAGAAATCCGGCACTTGTGACCAAGGCATCGACGGAATGTGACTGGATGAAGGCTCCGTTCGTCCGAGAAGTAGTTTCGCGTTCTCAAGAGTCCTAAGGTCGACTTGAAACCCAAGTGCGAGCGCATGTAGCCAAACAGTTTTGAGGCGCGACAAAGCTTTGCGCGCAGTGATCGTCTTCGTCTCCCAAATCGGTGCCAGGGCATCGCGGATATCGTGCTGATCAATACGGTCAACGGGCATCTTGCCGAGCCTAGGCAGCACGTGCATGCGCAGCGGACTGAACCACCGGCCGTCTTTACCATCGTTCTTCAATGTCTTTTTGTGAGACTGATAGGCGTCGTCAGCTACTGATTGCAGGGTGTCGCTTACGCGATGGATCTGGCCAAGCCGGATACGCCGTTGTTTCCTTGGGTCGAGACCTTCCCGCAGGTCACGCCGAACCTCTTCCCCCGCGATACGCGCGTCACGAAGCGTGACCTCCTGAAACGAGCCCAGACCCATTTCCTTCCTTCGACCCCAGAGTGAGTATCGAAACGACCATTGCCCGCCGCCGTCCTCTCTCTTCAGCAGCCAGGGCCCATTTCCATCCCCATACTTTCCAGGCGGCAAGCTTTTCACTTCCACCGCTTTCAACTTGTTCGCAACACGCATAATATCTACCTTCGGATCCACACTGGTTTTGACAATTCACGACCCCTGATGGCGCCTTGTGGGAAACGTAACGCATTGGGATTAAAGCAGGGTTTAAAGGCCGGGACGTTCTGACACCAACTGATCGAATCCGCATGGCAACAGGATACCCCTCCGGCGGGAGTATTTTCGGGATGATGAAGGAGGGGCGCGTCGTGGCCACCGGGATCAATATCCGCACCTATTTCGAGGGGCGATGGCACGAGGGCAGCGCGCCGGTCATGCGCGCGGCGGATCATGGCATGTGGCTGGGCAGCGCGGTCTTCGACGGTGCGCGGCTAGCGCATGGGCTGGTGCCGGATCTGGATCTGCACTGCGCGCGGGTCAATGCCTCGGCCCGGGCGCTGATGCTGGAGCCAACGGTTACGGCGGAGGACATGGTCGGGATCATCCGCGACGGGCTGCGCGCCTATGCCCCGGACGCCGCCGTCTATATCCGGCCGATGTATTGGGGGATCGACACCGGCTATATGGCGATCGTGCCGGACGGGGCCTCGACCGGGTTTGCCATCTGCCTCGAAGAAATTCCGATGCCGCCGGAGGGCGCGTCCACCACGCTGACGCGCACGCGGTTTCGCCGCCCGGTGATGGAGGATGCGGTGGTGAACGCCAAGGCCGCCTGCCTTTACCCCAACAACGCCCGGATGCTGGCCGAGGCGCGGGCCAAGGGTTTTGGCAATGTCCTGTGTGCGGATGCGCTGGGCAACGTGGCCGAAAGCGGCACGGCCAACGCCTTCATGGTGAAGGACGGCGAGGTCTTCACGCCCATCCCGAACGGCACCTTCCTGGCCGGGATCACCCGCGCGCGGCATATCCTTAATATGCGTGCGGCCGGAATGACGGTGCATGAAACCGTGCTGAGTTTCGATGATTTCCACGCCGCCGACGAGGTATTCCTGAGCGGCAACATGGCCAAGGTCACCCCGGTCACGGCCTTCGACGATACCATCTATCCCGTCGGCCCGGTCTCATTGCGCGTGCGCGAGATGTATTGGGATTGGGCCGCGTCCAGCCCGCTCCAGGCCGGGCCCGATCAGGCCCGGCGCACTCGCATCTAGAGCGCCGCGCGCTCGGTCGGGGACATGCGCAGCATCGGGAGCTGGCGCAGGAATACCGGCGCGACCAGGGCAACGCCCACCAGAGTCGCGTAGAGGTTCGGCGCGACCAGAAGGATCGCCGCCACCGCCAGCAGCGCCCGCTCGTAAGCGCGCATCGGGCCGATCAGCCAGTCGGCAAAGGCCGACGAGAGCATCCAGATGCCCGCCATCGCCCCGCTGACGCCGATGATGAACTGCGTCCAGGTGAACCCGTCGACGACCAGCAATAGAGACGGCGAGAAGACGAAGACGAAGGGCACCAGCGCCTTGCCCATGCCGAGGCGGAAGGCGGTGTTCCCGGTCTTGAACGCGTTGGAATCCGCAATGCCCGCCGCCGCGTAGGCGGCCAGCGCCACGGGCGGCGTGATGTCGGCCATGACGCCGTAGTAGAAGACGAAGAAATGCGCGACCAGCGGCTGCACCCCCAGCATCCCCAGGATCGGCGCCGCGACCGCGATCATGATGAGGTAGTTGGCCGTGGTCGGAATGCCGCAGCCCATCAGGATGCAGACCACCGCCGTCATGATCAGCGTGAACATCAGCGTAAGGGCCGCGACCGACATCACCTCGAACGGCAGGAACGACAGGAAATCCGACACGCTGGTGGCCCAGCCCGCGGCGACCGAGGTGACCATGTAGGCGATCTTGAACCCGACGCCGGTCAGCGTGACGACTCCGATGATGACGCCCACCAGCGCAGCGGCGGCGGTGACGGCCAGCGAGAATTTGGCACCGGTCACGAAACTGTCCCAAAGCTCGGACACGGTCTGTTTCGCCGCTGCCGCGACGTCGCTGCCGTGTCGCAGCAAGTTCTGGATGATCAGCACCAGGATGCACGAAAGGATGCCGTAGAAGGCGGCAAGGTAGGGCGTTCTGCCCGACAGCAGCGTTGCCACCAGCACGAAAAGCGGCAGGGTCGTCAGCCAGCCGGCCTTGAACACCGTCCAGGCGACGGGCAATTCGTCCTTGGTCATGCCGCGCAGGCCGCGGCGGCGGGCCTCCAGATGCACCTGCACCAGCACGCCGAAGAAATGCATGAAGGCCGGGACAAGCGCCGCGGTCAGGATCGTGGTCAGCGGCACGCCGAGATATTCGATCATCAGGAAAGCGACGGCGCCCATCACCGGCGGCGTGATCTGCCCGCCGGTGGACGACGCCGCCTCGACCGCCGCGGCGAAGTGGCGGGGGTATCCGATGCGGATCATCGCCGGGATGGTCAGCGATCCGGTGGTGACGGTATTGGCGATCGACGAGCCCGAGATCGAGCCGAGCATCGCCGAGGAGACGACAGACACCTTGGCCGGCCCACCCGCAAACCGGCCCGCCAGCGACGAGGCGAGGTCGATGAAAAGCTGCCCCAGCCCGATCCGCGTGGCCATGACGCCGAAGAGAACAAAGTGAAACACATAGGTCGAAATCACGCCCAGAGCGGTGCCGTAGATGCCTTGGGACGTCAGGTAGAGGTGGTTGACGATATTGGTCCAGTCGGCGCCGGGATGGGTCAGCACCCCCGGCATGGACTGCCCGAAATACGCATAGGCCATGAACAGGATAGCGATGAAGGGCAAGGGCCAGCCCATCGCGCGGCGCGTCGCCTCCATCAGCACGACGATCAGGACGGTGCCCATCGCCACGTCGATGAACAGCGGATTGCCGACGCGGAACGCCAGATCGTTGAACACCCACGGCACGTAAAGCGCCGAGAGGACACCGGCGATCGCCAGTATCCAGTCGGGGATGGAGATGCCCAAGGGGGTCCACAGCGTGTTGCGCGGCTGCTTGTCTTGGCTGAACACCGTGAACGAGAAGAAGATCAACCCCAGCGTCGCCGCCAGATGCAGCCCCCGATGCACCGTCGCCTGCGGGATCCCGAAGCCGGCGGTGTAGAAGTGATAGCACGACAGCGCGAACAGCACGCCGCCGACGAACCACTGCATCCCCGGCAGAAGCGGCCTGAAACGAACCTCCGGATCGTATTTCTCTTCCAGAGCCTTCATTTCCGCGTCGGTCATCTCTTTGACCCGTTCGGACTCGGTTGTCTCGGACATCGTCGCCTCGCTGCCGTGTGTCGCCGTGGAAAACGCTGCTGCCTTCATCCATGCCGGAATCAAGTGCAAGTGCCTGCAAAGAAACCGGCCCGCGCAGGGCGGGCCGGTCAGAGGGTGCGATCAGTCGATCATGCCCTTTTCGCGATAGAACTTCTCCGCGCCGGGGTGCAGCGGGATGCCAACGCCGTCCAGCGCCGTTTCCAGCGTGATTGCCTTGCCCTTCTGGTGGCCCGAATCCAGCAGCTTGCGGGTGTTGTCGTTCCACAGGGCTGCGGTGATGCCATAGATCAGGTCCTCGGGCTGGTCCGCGCTGGTGACCCACTGGGCGCCGACCGACAGGGTGGTGACGTCGTCGGCCACGCCTTCGTAGGTGCCGCCGGGCACGGTGTTTTCCGCGAAGAAGGTATATTGGTCGATCACGCCTTCGGCCTCGGGGCCGGAGATCGGGACAAGAGTGATGTCCTCCTGGCTGGCCAGTTCGGCGATGGCACCCGCCGGGAAGCCGCCGACGAAGAAGAACGCGTCCATCGCGCCGTCGCGCATCCGCTCGGCCGCCTGGTCGGGCTTGAGGAAGGCGGCGTCGATGTCGTCCTCGCTCAGGCCATAGGCGCCGAGGATGATGCGTGCATCGACCAGCGTGCCCGAGCCGGGCTCGTCCAGCGAAACCGTCTTGCCCTTCAGGTCCGCGACGGACGAGATGCCGGAATCGGCCGAGGCGACCAGGTGGATCGTTTCGGGATAGAGGTTGGCGATGGCGCGCAGCTTTTCCACCGGCTCGCGGTCTTCCCAGATGCCGGTACCGGTCTGCGCCCAGGTGGCGACGTCGGATTGCGAGAAGCCCGATTCAAGCGAGCCGCCGGCGATGGCATTGATGTTGGCAACCGACCCGTTGGCCGACAGCGCCGAGGCGATGAGGCCCGGATAGCCGCACGATCCGCCCTCTTCGCAGGCGCGCGAGCCGGGAGGGGAGGAGATCGCGTTCGCGATCAGGCCGCCGATGGGATAATAGGTGCCGGCGGTGCCGCCAGTGCCGATGCGAAAAAACTGCGGCTCCTGCGCTGTCGCGGCCGAGCCGACGGCCATCATCGCGGCGCCGACCGTGGCGGCGCGGATGAAGCGTGCAAATATCTCTTTCATCAAGTTTCCTCCTTGAACTCTTCGTGATGCAGGACGGAACTAAACAACAGCGGGAATGTCATTGCAATGGCGCTTGGCGTGCGCCGGCCGGTTCTAAACCCTTCGCAACACGAAAAAACCCGCGCGCCGGTGGCGGCGCGCGGGGCGTTCGGCCCAGAAAGGGGCGGCGCGATCAGCTACGCGCCGCCAGTGCATCCTCGACCGTGCGCAGGCCGGTGCGGGGCGATTGCACCAGCACCGCCATGTTGCCCGGCTTGTGCTCGTTGCGCAGCATCTTCATATGCGCCTGCGGGATTTCGGCCCAGGGGAACACCTCGGACATGCAGGGATCGAGGCGCCGCTCGACCATCAGGTTGTTCGCGGCGCTCGCCTGTTTCAGGTGCGCGAAATGGCTGCCCTGAAGGCGCTTCTGGTGCATCCACATATACCGCACGTCGAACGTGCAGTTGAAGCCGGTGGTGCCCGCGCAGATCACGACCATGCCGCCCTTCTTGCACACCAGCGCCGAGACCGGGAAGGTCGCCTCGCCCGGATGCTCGAACACCATGTCGACGTTGACGCCCTTGCCGGTGATGTCCCAGATCGCCTTGCCGAACTTGCGCGCCTCTTTCAGCCATGTGTTGTATTCGTCGGTATTCACCTTGGGCAGCTGGCCCCAGCAGCTGAAATCCTTGCGGTTGATCGCACCCTTCGCGCCCAGGTCCATGACGAACTGGCGCTTGTCCTCTTCCGAGATGACGGCGATAGCGTTGGCGCCCGCCGTATTGATCAGCTGGATCGCGTAGGAGCCGAGGCCCCCGGACGCGCCCCAGACCAGCACGTTCTGGCCCGGCTTCAGGTCGTGCGGCTCGTGCCCGAAAAGCATCCTGTAGGCGGTGGCCAGCGTCAGGGTGTAGCAGGCCAATTCTTCCCACGTCAGGTGCTTGGGGCGCGGCATCAATTGCTGCGCCTGCACGTTGGTGAACTGCGCAAAGCTGCCGTCGGGCGTCTCGTAGCCCCAGATCCGCTGGCTGGGCGAGAACATCGGATCGCCGCCGTTGCACTCCTCGTCGTCGCCATCGTCCTGGTTGCAATGGATCACCACCTCGTCGCCGACCTTCCAGCGGCGCACCTTGTCGCCCACCGCCCAGACGATGCCCGACGCGTCCGAGCCCGCGATATGGTATTCGGCCTTGTGCACGTCGAAGGGGCTGATCGGCTGGCCGAGCCCGGCCCAGACGCCGTTGTAGTTGACGCCCGCCGCCATCACCAGGACCAGCACCTCGTTGCTGTCGATCTCGGGCACGTCGACGACTTCCTGCGCGAACGACTTGTCGGGCTCGCCATGCCGCTCGCGGCGGATGGTCCAGGCATACATCTGCTTCGGAACATAGCCCATCGGGGGTATTTCCCCGACCTCGTAAAGGTCCTTTTCCGGCGCGTCATAGCGCGCGATGTTCGTGTCGGTGTCCAAAGCCATGAAGGGGCCTCCTGTCGCCAGTCGTTGCCGCAGTGCAGAATCGCGGATATCCTCCATGAGATACGCAGGTGTGCGCAACAATGCAATGCCGCCAAGAGGTTTTTTGTAACTTTATGACCGTGCGAGTGCAGAATGTCGTTGTGCATCCGCAGCATCGCGCACCGGCTTGGCATCCGAAAGCAGATGCGCGATCGAATTGGCATAGTAGTTCAGAAGCGGCGCGCCGCCCGGCGCCACTTGCCAGCCTCGCGCATCGCACAGCGCCGCGCCCCGCTGGACCAGGGCCGCGCAGGCTTGTGCGACGCCGTGGCGGACATCCTCGGACATGGGCGAATCGGCGGTGGCGCGGATCATGTCGGTGACCTGCCCGACCAGTGTGGCCTCGTCCTGCGGCGCGCCGCTGCGCAGCAAAAGGCGGGCGACCATTGGCACGTAAAGCATCGGCATCGCCGCCTCGATCCGGTCCATCAGGTCGCGCGCCAGATCCTCCAGCGGCGGCGCGTCGCCGTAGTCGCTCAGCCGCAGGGGCCGCGCAAAGACCACCGCCGCGGTGCCGAACCGGCGGAAGCGGCCACGCAGCCGCTGCCAGAGCACCCGCCAGGCCGAGCGCGCGATGACGGAGGCGCGGGCGTGGAACCGCCGGTTGCCCCGCGCGGCCGCGGCGATCAGCACGCGATCCTCCAGCACCCGGTCGTAATTGATCGCGACCGGCACGAAGACCACATCGCGTCCACCGGGCTTCCAACCCTCGACCACGTAGGACAGCAGCCCCAGCTTGGCCGGCTTCACGGTGCCGTCGACGGTCAGCCCGCCCTCGGGAAAGATCGCCTGCGTGACGCCTCCCGTCGTCGCCATCTGCACGTAACGCGCCAATACAGTGCGGTAGAGCCCGCCGCGCGACCGGCGGCGGATGAAATAGGCGCCCATCGCCTTGATCAGACGGCTCAGCGGCCAGACCCGCGCCCATTCGCCCACCGCATAGCTGAGGGCCGAGGATTGCGCCGCCAGCATCGTGACCAGCACGTAATCCATGTTGCTGCGATGGTTCATGATGAAGATGATCGTCGCGTCCTTGTCGATGCTCTCGATGATCTCGGCGTTGTGCGGGCCGGTCCGCACGTCGTAGAGCATGTTCGCCAGCCACCTCGCCACCCGCGTGCCGAAACTGAAATAGGCGAAGGCGCTGAAGCTGGGAACGATCTCGCGCGCGTAGCTGCGCGCCTTCTCGAAGGCCACGTCCTCGGGCACGCCATTTCTGACGCCGTAGTCGACGATGGCCTGCGTCACGTCCGGATCATAGACCAGCCGCTGGATCATGTCGTGGCGCCGGGCCAGCTTGAACGGCTCGATGGGCCGCGTGAGGCGGGTGTTGAGCTGTGCCACCGCCCGCTCCAGCCGCCGCCGGAAGAACCAGCGCACCGACGGGAAAAGGAAATGCGACGCGAAGGTGACGGCGGCAAAGAGCAGGATCAGAACGAACAGCCACAGGGGAAGCGATACAGTCTGGGTCATGGCAGGCACGCTTACAGCAAAACGGGCGAAACGGAACCTGTTTCCGCCAAGGATCGTTCGCCTCCACATTGCAGAAGAAAGGTTCATGACATGGCAATTACTCCCACCACTGTCGAGCGCGACCTTGGCAACCGCGCGTCCTGGGGCGCGATCTTCGTGGGGACGGTGCTTTCCGTGGCCCTGATCGTGCTTCTCGGCCTTCTTGGCCTCGGCTTCGGCTTTTCCGCCATCGATCCCGCGCAGCAGGACGTGACCGGCGGCGCCGTCACCGGCACGCCGATCTGGCTTTTCGTGTCGCAGATCATCGCCCTTTTCGTCGGCGGTTACGGCGCTGCCCGCCTGGCGGGATATCTGGGCAAACAGGGTTCGCTTCTGCATGGCGCAACCGTCTGGTCGCTGCAGACGCTGGTCGCGCTCTATCTCGCGGGGGCCTTGGCCGTGGCAGGCGTGCAGAGCGTCGGCACGATGCTGAACAGCGCAGGCAGCGCCATCAGCGACACCGCCGATGCCGTCATTCCCGACGACATGAGCCTGCCCGATATCAGCCTGCCGAACATCACGGTCAATTCGCTGCCGGACGACGTACAGACCGCGCTCAGGGATCAGGGGATCACGCCGGAGAATTTCCGCGCCGAAGCCCGCGCCGCGTTCCGCAACATCATCAGCCAATCCGAGCAGCAACGCGCCATCGACCGGGCCGAGGCAACGGCCGGCGAGATCCTGCGAAATCCCGGCACGGCACGGGAGGAAATCCAGGATTTCCTCGACACCCTCTACGGCGGCTCCGGCGCGATCCTGAACGAAGAGGACAAGCAAGAGGCGATCGAGGTCATGCAGTCGCGCTTTGGCATCAGCCAGACCGACGCCCGCGAATTCCTCGACACGATCGAGGCGCGCGCGAAGGAGCTTCAGACGCAGATGGAGCAGACCGTCGATACCATGCAGGCCGAAGCCATCGACGCGGCACAGGCGGCGACGGACGCGGCCGCGAGCACGGCGTTCTATGCCTTTCTCGCATCTCTGCTGGGCCTGATCGCGGCCCTGGGCGGCGCGCTGACAGGGCGCCCGACGCCGCACTGAGCGCGGTCCGCGCGACACGATACCGTTCCCGGCGCCCCGTTTTTCGGGGCGCCTTTTTGTGCCGCACTGCAGCGAATTGACATTTGCCCAATGTTTCGCCTATCAATCGACGGACGAAAGATAATTACCCAAGCGATTTCTGCGAGGCTGACGATGACGACCGCACCCAAGGACCGACCCTGGCTGATCCGCACCTATGCCGGCCACTCGACGGCGACGGCGTCCAATGCGCTTTATCGCGCGAACCTGGCCAAGGGGCAGACGGGCCTTTCCGTCGCCTTCGATCTGCCGACGCAGACGGGCTATGACAGCGATCACGTCCTGGCGCGGGGCGAGGTCGGCAAGGTCGGCGTGCCGATCTGCCACCTGGGCGACATGCGGCAGCTTTTCGCGGACATTCCGCTGGAGCAGATGAACACGTCCATGACGATCAACGCGACGGCGCCCTGGCTGCTGGCGCTCTACATCGCCGTGGCCGAGGAGCAGGGCGTCGATCCCAAGGCCCTGCAGGGCACGGTACAGAACGATCTGATCAAGGAATATCTCAGCCGCGGCACCTATATCTGCCCGCCGAAGCCGTCGCTGCGGATGATCGGCGACGTGGCCGAATACTGCTACAAGAACATCCCGAAATGGAACCCGATGAACGTGTGTTCCTACCATCTGCAAGAGGCCGGCGCGACGCCCGAGCAGGAGCTGTCCTTCGCCCTGGCCACCGCCATTGCCGTGCTGGACGAATTGCGCCCCCGCGTGCCTGAGGAGGATTTCCCGGTGCTGGCGGGGCGCATCAGCTTTTTTGTCAACGCGGGCATCCGGTTCGTGACCGAAATGTGCAAGATGCGCGCCTTCGTGGACCTCTGGGACGAGATCCTGAAGGACCGCTACGGGATCGAGGATGCGAGGTTCCGCCGCTTCCGCTATGGCGTGCAGGTCAACAGCCTTGGTTTGACCGAGCAGCAGCCGGAAAACAACGTCTACCGCATCCTGATCGAGATGCTGGCCGTGACCCTTTCGAAAAAAGCGCGCGCCCGCGCCGTGCAGCTGCCCGCCTGGAACGAGGCGCTGGGCCTGCCGCGCCCCTGGGATCAGCAATGGTCGATGCGCATGCAGCAGATCCTGGCCTATGAGACGGACCTGCTGGAATTCGACGACCTCTTCGACGGCAACCCAGCGGTGGATGCCAAGGTCGAGGCGCTGAAGCAAGGCGTGCGGCACGAGCTGGCCACGTTGGAAAGCATGGGCGGCGCCATCGGTGCCATCGACTACATGAAGGCGCGGCTGGTCGACAGCAACGCCGAGCGCCTGAACCGGATCGAGCGGAACGAGACGATCGTCGTCGGCGTCAACAAGTGGCAGGCCGGCGAGCCGTCGCCGCTGATGGACGAGGATGGCGGCATCATGACCGTCGATCCCGCCGTCGAGGCCGAGCAGATCGGCCGCCTGAACGACTGGAAGGCCGCGCGCGACGCCGCCGCCGTCAAGGACGCGCTGGCCGACCTGCGCGCCGCCGCGACCGAGGGGCGCAACATCATGCCGGCCTCGATCAATGCCGCCCGCGTGGGCGTGACCACCGGCGAATGGGCGCAGCAGATGCGCGCCGTGCACGGCGAATATCGCGGGCCGACGGGCGTTTCCTCCAGCCCCTCGAACAAGACCGAGGGTCTGGAAGAGATCCGCGAAGAGGTCGACGCCGTCAGCACGCAGCTGGGCCGGCGCCTCAAGTTCCTTGTCGGCAAGCCGGGACTTGACGGGCATTCCAACGGGGCCGAGCAGATTGCCTTCCGCGCGCGCGATTGCGGCATGGACATCGACTACCAGGGCATCCGCCTGACGCCGGAAGAGCTGGTGCGCGCGGCGCAGGACGACGGGGCGCATGTCGTCGGCCTGTCGATCCTGTCGGGCAGCCACATCCCGCTGGTCGAGGATCTGATGCAGCGGATGAAGGATACGGGGCTGACGCATGTTCCCGTCATCGTCGGCGGCATCATTCCCGAGGAAGACGCCAGGCGCCTGCGCGCGATGGGTGTCGCCCGCGTCTATACCCCGAAGGACTTCGAGCTGAACACCATCATGCGCGACATCGTCCGGCTGGTCGATCCCGGCCCCGTCGCCGCCGAATAGCGGCGCGGGCGGACTGGCGCTAACATGAGCGGACCCGAATCAGCCGCAAAGGACCGCGCCATGCCCCAGCCCATGACCACCCGCCCCCTCCGGCCCGACGACGAGCCGGAATGGCGCCGCCTGTGGACCGGCTATCTGGACTATTACGAGACATCAGTGCCCGAGGAGGTCTATCAGACCACGTTCCGGCGCCTGCTGAGCGACGATCACCCCAAGCAGAACGGCCTGATCGCGCTGCAGGGCGAACAGCCGGTCGGGCTGGTCCATTACATCTATCACCCGCATAACTGGAAGATCGAGGATGTGTGCTATCTTCAGGATCTCTACACCGATCCCGCCGCGCGCGGCAGCGGCGTGGGCCGCGCGCTGATCGAGGCGGTCTATGATGCCGCCGACGCGGATGGCTGCCCCACGGTGTACTGGATGACGCAGGATTTCAACGAGACCGCCCGCAGGCTCTATGACCGCATCGGCACACTGACGCCCTTCATCAAGTACAGCCGCTGAAACCAGATTGCCTCTGAGGTGCTTTTCATCACGCACAACCGCCCCGGATAATCCGCCATGCCCTATGAATGGTCTCCGCCCAGCCAGGAAACACCGGCCCGAAGGCTCGATCTGTGGCCGCACCGGTCGCTGCCCCGAAAGGGATTCGCAGGGTTCATGCTGTTGACGAGCGTGATGATCTCGCTGCCGCTGTTTCCGCTTCTGGGCACGGCGGTCCTGTGGGGGCTGCTGCCGTTCCTTGCCGGTGCGGTCGTGCTGCTGTGGTGGGCGCTGGAGCACAGCTATCGCGCCGGACGGCTGCACGAGGCGCTGACCATCGACGATTGCGAGGTGCAGCTGACCCGCACGGGGCCCAAAGGCGATGTGCAGACGTGGGATTGCAACTGCCACTGGGCGCAGGCGCAGATCTACCCGTCAGGCGGGCCCGTCGCCCATTACATCACCCTGCGGGGCGGGGGCCGCGAAGTGGAACTGGGCGCGTTCCTGTCCGAGGAAGAGCGCAAGGCGCTTTATGGCGAGCTGCGGGGCGCGCTGCGACTGGCGCGCGTCGGAAGCTGACCGCCCGCGTGGTGCAGTTGTGGGATTTGAGTATTTTCGCCAAGATGAAGACGGGGGCGCGCCCGGAGCCTGAAGCGGTTCGCCGACAGCCGCGATTCCGCCTTTTATCCGAACGCTTTAGCTGAGGCGGGACTTGATCCGCGCGCCCACGGCGCCAAAATCCATCTGGCCGGAATATTTCGCCTTGAGCGCCCCCATGATCCTGCCCATGTCGCGAATCGAGGTGGCGCCGGTTTCGTCGATGGCGCTTTCGACGGCCGCCTCGATTTCGGCTTCGCCGAGCTGGCGGGGCAGGAACTCGGCGATGATGGCCGCTTCGGCCTGTTCGCGCTCGGCCAGATCGATGCGGCCGCCCTCTTCGTAGGCGCGAACCAATTCCTGGCGCTGCTTGGTCATCTTGCCGAGAATGGTCAGCACCTCCTCATCGCTCAGAAATTCCTCGCCGCCCTTGCCGCGCGCCGCGATTTCCTGATCCTTGATGGCAGCGTTGATCAGGCGCAGCGTCGCCAGGCGCTGCGAGTCCCTGTCGCGCATGGCCTGTTTCAAGGCCGCATCAATCCGTTCGCGCAATGTGGTGTCCATTTCCGTCCTCGAAGTCAGGCCCGGCCGCCTGCGCGGCCCATGTCAGAGCCTCATACTCCTACAGAACGCCGCGGCCGGTGGCAACCGAGCGGCCGCTTGTCCAAGCGTCACCTGCGGCGGCGGCATCGCCGCGAGGGCCTTGACCCCATATCGGCGCATCTTTAGGGTCGCGCGGATTTTGCCCCCGCCAGTTCAGCCTCCGGAGAGCCGCCATGCCCGATGCGTCCCAGCCCCGCCCCACCGCCTGCCTTGCGCTGGCCGATGGCACGCTGTTCTACGGCCGCGGGTTCGGCGCCGTGGGCGAGGTGGTGGCCGAGCTGTGCTTCAACACCGCGATGACGGGCTATCAGGAGATCCTGACCGACCCCAGCTATGCCGGGCAGGTCGTGACCTTCACCTTTCCGCATATCGGCAATACCGGCACCAATGATGAGGACAGCGAGGCCGCCGAACCCGTGGCCGCCGGCATGGTCGTCAAGTGGGATCCGACCGAGCCGAGCAGCTGGCGCAGTACCGGGCGCCTGCAGGACTGGCTGGCCCGGCGCGGGCGGATCGCCATCGGCGGCGTCGACACCCGCCGCCTGACCCGCGCGATTCGCCAGCAGGGCGCGCCGCATGTCGCGCTGGCGCATGACCCGGAGGGGAATTTCGACACCGACGCGCTGGTCGCCAAGGCCCGCGGCTTTGGCGGGCTGGTGGGGCTGGATCTGGCCAAGGATGTCACCTGCGCGCAATCCTACCGCTGGGACGAGATGCGCTGGGCCTGGCCGGACGGCTATCCGCGCCAGACCGAGGCGAAGCACAAGGTCGTCGCCATCGACTATGGCGCCAAGCGCAACATCCTGCGCTGCCTTGCCAGCGCGGGCTGCGACGTGACGGTTCTGCCCGCAACGGCGAGTGCCGAGGAGGTGCTGGCGCATGACCCCGACGGCGTTTTCCTGTCCAACGGTCCGGGCGATCCGGCGGCGACGGGCGTCTATGCCGTCCCGGTGATCCGGGAGCTTCTGAAAGCCGATCTGCCGATTTTTGGCATCTGCCTCGGCCACCAGATGCTGGCGCTGGCACTGGGCGGCCGGACGGTCAAGATGGGCCACGGCCATCACGGCGCGAACCACCCGGTCAAGGACTACACCACCGGCAAGGTCGAGATCACGTCGATGAACCACGGCTTTGCCGTCGACGGCCAGAGCCTGCCCGAGGGCGTGGACGAGACGCATGTATCGCTCTTCGACGGATCGAACTGCGGCATCGCGATCAGGAACCGCCCGGTCTTTTCGGTACAGCACCACCCCGAAGCAAGCCCCGGCCCGCAGGACAGCTTTTACCTTTTCGAGCGTTTCGCGTCTGCAATGGCCGACAGGGCGCTGGTGTCCTGAGGCGTTTTCAGTAAATCTTTACGTTCTGTTAACCGTGATGAACGAAACTTTACGCCGAGGAGCTTGGCGGAAGGTTTCATATGGGCATTTCGGAACTGCGGCAGATGACTGCGCCCACCGGGTGCGCGGCGCGTTCCGATGCTGGCGCTCTGCACGTCGAAGACCTGTGCGATCTGGGTCGCACCTTGGTGGAGAGGGGCGCGATCTCGCGCTCGGACGCGGAACTGGCGCGGATGGTGCAGGCGCATTGCGATGCGCCTCTGGATCGCGTGCTGCTGGCCGAAGGGTTGGTCGATGCGCCGGACCTCCTGGACGCGCAGGCCGCACGCGCAAATCTGCGCCTTGCCACACCCGAAGAGTTGCGCGCCGGGGCCGAGATACCGGACGGTTTCGACGCGCGCCGGTTGATCAAGGCCGGCGCGGCGCCGCTGCGTGGCCCGGACGGTCATCTGAGGCTGGCGGTGGACAATCCCGACATCCCGCTTCAGGACCAGCATCTGCCGGACAGCCTGCGCGATCTGCAGCGGATCGTCGCCAACCGCCGGGACATCCAGGGCAGCATTGCCATCGGCGCCCGCGCCAGGCTGGCCCTGGACGCCGAAACCCGCACAACAGAAGAGGAAAGCTGCCGCACATGGCGCGCCTCGCCCGCACGGCGCGTCCTGGTGACGCTTGCGGTCGTGGCGGGGATCGTCACCCTGACCGTGCTCTTTCCCGTGTGGGTCTTCGGCGCTTTCGTCGGCTGGGCGGCCGCGACCCTGATCCTGGCGGCGGCGCTGAAAATGGCGGCCGTTTGCGCCCGTATCGCGGGCGGCGCACCTGAACGGGTGCAGCCGCCGATGCAGGTTGGCGCCAGGCTGCCGAAAGTTTCGGTGCTGGTGCCGCTCTTCCGCGAAACGGAGATCGCCCATGCCCTGATCACGCGGCTGTCGCGGCTGACCTATCCGAAATGCCTGCTGGACGTGATCCTGGTACTGGAGGAGCAGGACGACACCACCCGGCAGACCCTGGCCCAGATCGACCTGCCGCCATGGATGCGCGCCGTTGTCGTGCCCGACGGGCAGCCGCGCACCAAGCCGCGCGCGATGAACTACGCGCTGGATTTCTGCGAGGGCGACATCGTCGGCATTTTCGACGCCGAGGATGCGCCCGACCCGGACCAGATCACCCAGATCGCGCGCCGCTTCCAGGCCGCGCCGCCCGATGTGGCCTGCCTGCAAGGCATTCTCGACTATTACAACCCGCGCCAGAACTGGCTGGCGCGCTGTTTCACCATCGAATACGCGACATGGTTCCGCGTGATGCTGCCCGGTCTGGCGCGGCTGGGTCTGGCCATCCCGCTGGGCGGCACGACGCTGTACTTCCGGCGCAACGTGCTGGAAGCCCTGGGCGGCTGGGACGCGCATAACGTGACTGAGGACGCCGATCTGGGGTTCCGCCTGGCGCGGCACGGCTACCGCACCGAGATGATCGGCACCGTCACCGGCGAAGAGGCGAACTGCCGCGCCTGGCCATGGATCAAGCAACGCTCGCGCTGGCTGAAGGGTTACATGACGACCTACCTCGTGCACATGCGCCGGCCGCTCACGCTTTACCGGCAGCTTGGCGCGTGGCGGTTCTGGGGCTTTCAGGCGCATTTTCTGGCGGCGCTGTCGCAATTCACGCTGGCGCCCTTCCTGTGGTCCTTCTGGCTGGTACTTCTCGGCCTGCCGCATCCGCTGGACGCGGTTCTTCCGCACGGATCCCTGCTGCGATTCGGTCAGCTTTTCCTTGCGGTCGAGATCCTCAGCATCGGTTTCCACATGCTGGGGGTATCGGGGCGGCAGCACCGGCATCTGCTGCCGTGGACGCCGACAATGCATTTCTACATGCCGCTCGGCACGATCGCGGCGGCCAAGGCGGTCATCGAGATGATCTTTGCGCCGTTCTACTGGGACAAGACCAGCCATGGCCATTCCCTGAGCGCGGCGCAGAAACGCGGATAGCGGCGCCCAAGGCGGCGCGCGGCGTCAGAGGATCGACGTCGTCTCGCCCGATTCCAGCTTGAGCCGGGTCACGAACGCCTTGGAGATATGCGCCTTCAGCGCGTCATGCGCGGCGGCGGTATTTCCGGCCTCTATCGCCGCAACGATCGCGGCGTGTTCGGCGATCGCGGCCTCGCCCCGGCCCTCGGCCGCGAGCGACGTGGTGGCCATCAGCGCCATCGAGCGGTGGACGAGGTCCAGCTGCTGCACCAGGAACCGGTTGTGCGAAGCCAGGTGGATCTGCTTGTGAAACCGCCGGTTGGCGCGCGCCATCTGGTCCGGCTGCCCGATCAGGGCGCGATCCTGCTCGACCATGTCGCGCAGCACGGCGACCTCTTCGGGCGTGGCGTGGCGCGCGGCAAGGCTCGCCGCCAGCCCCTCCAGCTCGGCGCGCACGACGTATAGCTCGGCGCGCTGGTTGTGATCGAGCGAGGCCACGATCAGGCTGCGCCCGTCGCGCGTCAGCAGCGATTGCGTCTCAAGCCGTTGCAGCGCCTCGCGGATCGGAGTGCGCGACACGCCGAACCGCTCGGCCAGATCGCTTTCCACCAGACGGTCGCCGGGCTTGAATACGCCCATGTCGATCGCCTCGAGGATCAGCGAATAGGCATCGGTCGGGGCAGGTTTCATGGCGGCGCGTCCGGTTCGGGCAAGGATCGGCAGACCCTAGGGGCGCGGCGCGCGCCGATCAAGCCCGCGTGTATTGACAGCGCCGCCGATGCGCCTACGTTCGCGGCCATGCCGAAACAGCATTTCAGCCATGTCGACACCTGGGTGTTCGACCTCGACAACACGCTCTATCCGCCCGCGATCCGCCTGTTCGATCAGGTCGAGCTGCGGATGACGCAGTTCGTGATGGACACGCTCGGCGTGGAGCGGGAGGAGGCGGACCGGCTGCGCGTGCAATACTGGCGCGATCACGGCACAACGCTGGCCGGCCTCATGCGCCTGCACGGCATGGCGCCGGGCGATTACCTGACGGCGGTGCACGACATCGACCTGAGCGCGCTGGCCCCCGACGCGGCGCTGCGCGCGCGCATCACGGCGCTGCCGGGGCGCAAGATCATCTACACCAACGGCAGCGCGCCCTATGCCGCCCGCGTCGCCGCCGCGCGCGGCTTGGACGGCGTTTTTGACGCCATCTACGGGGTCGAGCACGCGAATTACGCGCCCAAGCCCGACGCCGAGGCCTTCCGCACCGTGTTCGACGCCGACGGGCTGACGGCAAGCCGCGCCGCGATGTTCGAGGACGACCCGCGCAACCTGGTCGCGCCGCATGCGATGGGGCTGCGCACCGTGCATGTCGCACCGGGCCCGCTGGAGGCCGCGCATATTCACCACCATACCGACGATCTGAGCGGTTTTCTGGCGCGGCTCATCTGACGCCTGCGACACTTCGCCCAAGGATGACGGGATGAAAGACGGCGCGTTCCTGACTATCTGGGCGCCATGCGCAACCTCAGGAAAGGCCCCGACATGACCGAAGCGACCATTACCCGTGACGATGCAGACTCCGGCTACCGGGTCGAGGACAACTCCGAAGATCGGACCGCCGCCAGGATCCTGCTGACGGTGCTTGTCGCGCTGGTCGCGTGGGGCGTCTGCATCTTCCTGTGGGGAATTCCGGGCCTTTACCTGCCGGCGCTGGCGCTGGTGCCGGTGGTCTGGGCGGCGCTGATCGCCATCAGCATGGGCTGACCCTTTCGGCGCAACTGGCGCCCGCCGCCGCACACGCCTATGCTCCGCCTGACAAGGCAAGGGAACGACATGGCAGATTTCGACATCCTCATCTCCGGCGGCGGCGTGGCGGGACTGACGGCCGCCTGCATCTTCGGCAACGCGGGATTCAGCGTCCTGTGCGTCGATCCCGCCGCCCCGGTGACCGAACGCGAGGCCGAAGGCTCGGACCTGCGCAGCACCGCGTTCCTGCAGCCCGCGCAGGCGCTTTTGAAGCGCGCCGGGATATGGGACCGCCTTGCCCCCCACGCCACGCCGCTGGAGACGATGCGCATCATCGACGCCGGCGGGGTGGAGGCCACGCCGCGCCTCGTGCGATCCTTCGAGGCGGACGAGCTCTCCGAGCGGCCTCTCGGCTGGAACCTGCCCAACTGGCTCTTGCGGCGCGAGATGCTGGGCAGGATCGACGATCTGGAGCGCGTGGAATTCCGCCCCGGCACCGGCACCGCCGATCTGCTCACCCGCGAGGGCGAGGCGATGGTGACCCTCTCGGACGGCACCCGCGTAACCGCGCGGCTGGTGCTGGCCGCCGACGGGCGCAATTCGCCCATCCGGCGCGCAGCGGGCATAAAGGTGCATACCACCCGCTACGGGCAGAAGGCGCTGGCCTTCGCAGTTACCCACCCGATCCCGCACCAGAACGTCTCGACCGAGATCCACCGCAGCGGCGGCCCGTTCACGCTGGTCCCCCTGCCCGATTACGAGGGCAAGCCGTCCTCGGCCATCGTCTGGATGGAGCGGGGCGCCGAGGCGCAGCGCCTTGCCGCGCTGGACGAGGCCGCGTTCGAGGAGGCGATGAACATCCGCAGCTGCCGCATCCTCGGCCCGCTGACCCTGGCCAGCCGCCGCACGCTCTGGCCGATCATCACGCAGCGCGCCCACCGGATGAGCGCGCAGCGCGTCGCGCTGATCGCCGAGGCCGCGCATGTCGTGCCGCCCATCGGCGCGCAGGGGCTGAACATGAGCCTCGCGGACGTCGCCGCGCTGCTGGCACTGGCCGAAAAATCGCCCGAAACGCTGGGCAATGCCGCCATGCTGGACGCCTACCACCGCGCGCGTCACGCCGATATCGTGGCGCGCACCACCGGGATCGACCTGCTCAATCGCGCCTCGATGGTCCACGCCCAGCCCCTGCGCGACGCGCGCGCGATGGGGCTGAACGCGCTTTACGCCTTCGCGCCGCTGCGCCGTGGCCTGATGCGCCTAGGCCTAGGCGCGCGGACCTGAGGGCTAGAGCACCTTGTCCAGAACCTTGCGCATCCTGTCCAGCGCGCCCTCGACATCATAGAGCTTGTCGAGGCCGAACAGCCCCAGCCGGAAGGTGCTGAACCCTTCCCCCTCGCCCACCTGCAAAGGCACACCCGCGGCGATCTGCATCCCCTCGGCGGCGAATTTCCTGCCATTCTGGATCTCGGGGTCGTCGGTATAACTGACCACGACTCCCGGCGCGCCGAAGCCATCGGCGGCGACCGATTGCGCGCCGCGCTCCTTCAACAGCGCGCGCACACCATCGCCCAGCGCCCATTGCGCCTCGCGCAGCTTTTCGAACCCATATTCCTTCGTTTCCAGCATGGTGTCGCGGAAGGCTCGCAGCGCGTCGGTCGGCAGGGTCGCATGATAGGCATGGCCGCCATTCTCATAAGCCTGCATGATCTGCCGCCACTTCTTCAGATCGATGGCAAAGCTGCTGGACTGCGTGCCTTCCATCCGGTCCAGCGCACGCTGGGACATCATCACCATCCCGGCCGAGGGCGAGGCCGACCAGCCCTTTTGCGGTGCCGAGATCAGCACATCGACACCGGTCGCCTTCATGTCCACCCAGGCGCAGCCCGAGGCGATGCAATCGAGCACCATCAGCGCGCCCACCTCATGCGCGGCCTCGGCCATGGCGGTGATGTAGTCGTCCGGCAGGATGATGCCCGCCGACGTCTCCACATGCGGGGCGAAAACGACATCGGGCTTCGCCTCGCGGATCTTTGCCGTCACCTCCTCGATCGGGGCGGGGGCGAAGGGCGCCGCGGGCCCGTTGCCCGCCTGCCGCGCCATGCAGACGGTTTGCTCTGCCGTGAACTTGCCCGCGTCGAAGATCTGCGTCCAGCGGTAGGAAAACCAGCCGTTGCGCACGATCAGCGCATGGGCGTCGGTGCCGAACTGGCGCGCGACCGCCTCCATCGCATAGCTGCCGCCGCCGGGGATCAGGGCCACGGCATCGGCGTTGTAGACGTCTTTCAGCATGCCCGAGATATCGCGCATCACCTGCTGGAAACTGGCCGACATATGGTTCAGCGATCTGTCGGTGAACACCACCGAATATTCCAGCAGGCCATCGGGATCGACGGTATCGAGAAGGGCGTTCATGTGGCGTCTCCTGTGCAATTTTCCCAAGGGCTAGCGCGCGAGAGCGGCCTTGGCAAAGGATACCTTCATATACGGCCCCTTCAGATCGGCCCAGGCCGCCGCTCCTCGCTCAGCAGGACGTTGGCCTCGACATCGCCCACCCCCGGCAGCGTCATGATCCGCCGCCGCAGGACGCGCTCGAAATCTGCGATGTCGCGCGCCACCACGCGCAGGCGGTAATCGTAAACGCCGAGGATATGCTCGACCGTCTGAACCTCCGGGATCGCGCTGACGGCGCGCTCGAAATCCTCCAGGCTGACCCGGCCCTTGGTCGCCAGCTTGACCCCCAGGAAGACGCTGACGCCAAAGCCCAGCCTCTCGCGGTCCAGATCCAGCCGCTGCCCCTTGATCACACCCGTCTGCCGAAGCCGCTTCACCCGCCGCCATGCCGCCGGCTGCGACAAGCCCAGCTTGCGCCCCAGCGCACTTGCGCTTTGCGTCGCGTCCTCGACCAGCGCGCGCAGGATGCGCCGGTCAGTCTCGTCCAGTTCGATCACAGCGGCAGCCCCTCGTCCGACTTGATCCGCGCCATGTGCATCAGCGCCTCGATCTCGGTGACATGCGGCAGGGTCAGGATCGAGCTGCGGTAGATATGCTGGTAATGCGCCATGTCGCGCGCGATCACGTAGAGCCGCAGATCGACCCGCCCCAGAAAGGTCTGGATTTCGATCACCTCGGGCACCTCGCGCGCCGCCGCCGTGAATTCATCGAAGGCGCGCGGCTGCGTCTTGTCCAGTTGTGCGCGCAAGGACACCTCCACCTCATACCCCAGTTTGCCCCAGTCGATCACCGCCCGGTTGCCCAGAATGATGCCGCCCGCCTGCATCCGCTCCAGCCGCCGGGCGCAGGTATTGGCCGTCACCCCCGCGCGATCCGCCAGATCCGTCAGCCCCAGCGACGGGTCATGCTGATAATGCCGCAAGATGCGCCGATCCGTGTCGTCCAGCATGATTTTCCCGCCGATCCTTCATCTTGGCAATAAATACTCGAAATTACCGCCCCATCAACGTGCTTTTGCGTTTCCTCTCGGGCCGCATCGCGTAGTTTCAGCGCCAATAGCACAGCGAAAGGACACACCATGCGCGTTTATTACGACCGCGATTGCGACATCAACCTGATCAAGGACAAGAAGGTGGCCATCCTCGGCTACGGCAGCCAGGGCCACGCCCACGCGCTGAACCTGCGCGATTCGGGGGCCAAGAACCTTGTCGTCGCCCTGCGCGAAGGCTCCAAATCGGCCAAGAAGGCCGAGGGCGAGGGGCTGAAGGTCATGGGCATCGCCGAGGCCGCGGCCTGGGCCGACCTGATCATGTTCACCATGCCCGACGAATTGCAGGCCGAAACCTACCGCAAATACGTCCACGACAACATCCGAGAAGGTGCCGCCATCGCCTTTGCCCACGGCCTCAACGTGCATTTCGGCCTGATCGAGCCGAAGGAAGGCATCGACGTCATCATGATGGCGCCCAAGGGCCCCGGCCACACCGTGCGCGGCGAATACGTCAAGGGCGGCGGCGTGCCCTGCCTCGTCGCTGTCGACACCGACGCCTCCGGCAAGGCGCTGGAGCTTGGCCTTTCCTATTGCTCCGCCATCGGCGGCGGCCGCTCGGGCATCATCGAGACGAACTTCCGCGAAGAGTGCGAGACCGACCTTTTCGGCGAACAGGCCGTGCTCTGCGGCGGTCTGGTCGAGCTGATCCGCATGGGCTTCGAGACGCTGGTCGAGGCGGGATATGCGCCCGAAATGGCGTATTTCGAGTGCCTGCACGAGGTGAAGCTGATCGTCGATCTGATCTATGAAGGCGGCATCGCCAACATGAACTACTCGATCTCGAACACGGCCGAATATGGCGAATATGTCTCCGGTCCGCGCGTGCTGCCTCGCGAGCGCACCAAGAAGGAGATGAAGGCGATCCTGCACGACATCCAGACCGGCAAGTTCGTGCGCGACTTCATGCAGGAAAACGCGGTCGGTCAGCCCTTCTTCAAGGGCACGCGCCGCATGAACGACGAGCATCAGATCGAGGAAGTCGGCAAGAAGCTGCGCGGCATGATGCCGTGGATTTCGGCAGGCAAGCTGGTCGATCACGACAAGAACTGACCGCGCCGGCATGCCCACGGCAGGGGGCACCCGGAGGGTGCCCTCTTTCACGTTTGAAAGGCGGCCGCCATGCCCCCCATCAGCCCGATCAACTGGCTCCGCCTTTTCATCCTTGGCGCGATGTTCGGCGCCGCCTTCATGTTCACCAAACTGGCGCTGGAAGGCGTCGGCCCGCGTATCGTGGTCGCATCGCGCCTCGGCCTTGGGGCGCTGCTTCTTCTGACCATCGCCCGTGTGCGCGGCACGGGTCTGCCGCCCCTGCGCGGCAAGGGCGCCGGGACGATCTGGACCTTCGCGCTCGGCATGGGCATCTTCACCAACGCCTTGCCCTTCTTCCTGCTCAGCTGGAGCCAGCAATTCGTCGCGTCGGGCTTTGCCGGTGTCTGCATGGCGGTGGTGCCGCTGCTGATCCTGCCGCTGGCGCATTTCCTTGTGCCGGGCGACCGGATGAACCTGCGCCGCTTGATCGGGTTTCTGATCGGCACCGCCGGGGTTATCGTGCTGATCGGCCCGTCCGCTTTCGCCGCGACCGGCGCCGAATTCGAGCTGACGGCGCGCATCGCCTGCATCGGCGCCGCGTTCAGCTATGCCATTGGTGCGATCCTGACACGGCTTTGCCCCGACGTGGACATGATCTCGCTGGCCGCGGCCGCGCTGACCATCGGCGCCACGCTGTTCGTCCCCTATGCCCTGGCGGTCGAGGGGATCCCCGACAGCGTGCCGCCGGTCAGCCTGCTGGCGCTGGTCTATCTGGGCACATTGCCCACCGGCATGGCGCAACTGCTGCTGGTGCAGGTCATTCGCAGCGCAGGGCCGGTCTTCATGTCCCTGCTCAACTACCAGGTGCCGCTGTGGTCCATGGGCCTCGGCATCGTGTTTCTGGGCGAAGAACTGCCGCCCAACATCTACTGGGCGCTGCTGCTGATCCTCGTCGGCCTCGTTATTGCCCAGGCCGGTGCGTTGCAGCGGCTTTTCGCGGGCCGCCGCCGATCCTGAGCAGGCCGGCCTTCAAACGCGGCCCGATGTCGCCGCGCGCCACAGCGCGATGGCCGAGCGCGTGGCACCGACATCATGCGCGCGGATGATCTGGACGCCCTGCGCGATTCCGGCCAGCGCCACGGCGACCGAGCCGGGCATCCGCGCCGCCACATCGGGTGCGGCGCCGATGGTGCCGATGAATTTCTTGCGCGACGCCCCCAGAAGAACCGGGCAGCCAAGACCGTGAAACAGGCTCAGATGGCTCAGCAGCGTCAGGTTGTGCGCCTGCGTCTTGCCAAACCCGATGCCGGGATCGACGACGATCCGCGCGGCGTCGATGCCCTGTGCCACCAGCGTATCGATGCGCGCGGCAAGGAAATCGTAGACGTCCAGCGTCACGTCATCATAGACCGGATTTTCCTGCATCGTCTGCGGATCGCCCTGCGCATGCATGACGCAGACCGGCGCGCCTGCGTCGCTGCAGAACGGCGCCAGCGCCGCGTCATGGGTAAAGCCCGACACGTCGTTGACCAGATCGGCCCCCGCCTCCATCGCCGCGCGGGCGACGGGCGCCTTGCGGGTGTCGATGGAAATCGGCGTGCGCAGCCGCTCGCGGATGGCCGCGATCACCGGCGCGGTGCGCGCAATCTCCTCCTCCGCCGGGACAGGCAGCGCGCCGGGCCGCGTCGATTCGCCGCCCACGTCGATCATGTCGGCGCCGTCTGCCGCCATCGTGCGGGCCTGCGCCACCGCCGCGTCCAGCGCCGCGAATTGCCCGCCGTCCGAAAAGCTGTCTGGCGTGACGTTCAGAATCCCCATGATGCGCGGCGCATCGAAGCCAAGGCCGGCGATGGGCGTTCGGGGCGCCGTCAAACGCGCGCGCACCTCTTCCGGAATGTCATGGGCAGGGACGACTTCGCCACCGCCCTCCCGTGTCATCCGTTCGGCCCTGTCGAACCATGTCCAGCCGCCCGCCAGCGGCAGCGCGCCCGCGGGGCGGCAGGGATCGGTCTGGGCGATGGGGCGGTAATAGACGCGGCTCATTTCACAGGCCCGATTGCGCGATGTCCTGCACCAGCACCGGCACGCGCGCGCCGGTCTCGGGCGGCTCCTCACCGATCAGCATGAGGTCGGTCGCGTCCATATGCCCGGCGAACCACGCGGCCAGCGCGACCGGCTTGTCGGGCCCGACGGTCGGGCCGTCCACCGCATCCAGCACGATCTTGGACGGCGCCCAGACGCTGATCCGGCCGTGGCGCATGGCCCAGTCCAGCTCGGTGCGGGTGTCGACCACGACGAAGCGGTCGTCGCGCCCGGCCAGCACCCAGGCGTTCTGCTCGATCGCCAGCAGATCGACCCGGCGCTGGGTCATCCGGTGTCCGGTCTGCGGCGGCATCACGTCGGCGCGCCCGACGCAGAGGATCACCGGCTCGGCCCGCTGTTCGAGCTGGTCGAGCCAGCGGATGAGGTTCGGGGATTTCACCGCGGCATTGCTGAGATAGACGACATGCGGCCGCGGCGCGGTCTGGACATGCGCGCCGACAGGTTTCGTCGCCAGGTCGTCGACCGAGCGGACGATCTCGACCCCAAGCGCGCCGGGACCGCGATCCAGCTTTTCGATGCGCACGAAGACGCGGATCGCCTGCGGCTCGGCCAGGATGCGCTCGGCCACGTTTTCGGCGAGGGTTTCCAGCAGGTTCAGGCGCTCTTCGGCCAACTCGGCGGCAATCGCCTCGGTCACACGGTCATAGCTGAGGATGCGGTCGACGTCATCCTCCAGGTCCTCGCCGGCGGGGCGCACCTCGACCACGACGTTGAAGCAGATGCGCTGCGTGGTGCCGCGCTCAAGCTGGAAGGCGCCGATCTCGACCTCGACGATGTGATCGCGCAGCGAAATCCGGTCGAGCGGGCCGTCGGGCGCCGTTGCCTCCGCACGGGCCACCGGGTGCCCGAAGGCCAGTGTCGTCTCATCGCTCATCGGCAGATCCCGCTGTTTGCGTGGCTCGTGAAAAACGGTCGGGCCCGCTGCCGCTTAGCATGATGTCGCGCACGGCACAAATCCGCAAAGCGGTGCCGCGCGTCAGTTCTGCGACACGCGTGTCGGCTGCTTGTAGAAGTAATGATCCCCGATCGAGGCCGTGCGCGGGAAGCTGCGCGACCAGCCGGGGCTGACCGATTTGGTATGGTAGTGAGTTGCCCCGCCCGTCAGCGGGCGCTCGGCGCCGCCGACCATGATGTCGGCGATCTTGGCGACACGCTCGAACACGCGCCGCTCGGCGATCACCTCGGCGCGGCCGTCGCAGGTATAGGTGAACTGACAGGCGTATTTCCGTCCGGTGCCCTGCCTGACGACGCCGCAGACGGAGTTGGGATAGCGCGGGCTGTCGACGCGGTTGAGGATGACTTCGGCGACGGCGAACTGCCCCTTCACCGTCTCGCCGCGCGCCTCGAAGTAAAGCGCCTCGGAGAGGCAGCGCCACTGGGCATCGCCCTTGGCCGGGCTTTGCGCGTCCAGCCATTCGCGGGTGTAGCCGAGGGTTGCGGCGGGTTCCTTGAGGTAGCTGGCGACGCGCGTCTGGGACATCGCGCTCAGACCGCGCCGCTCCTGTCCCAGAAGCTTTGCGATGGCGGTGTCGGCCGAAGCGGACAGCGCCGGAACCAGGGCCAGAACGAGGGAAACTGTGATCGTGCGAAAATTGCGAAACATGAATCCACCTGCATATGGCGGAGGGCCACGCCCCCCAGGATCAGGGCGGAATACAGATTTTGGCCGAAATCGTCCAGACCGCGCCGTTTTCAGGCAAGATCCTGCCGTTTTCCGGCAGCGCCCTGCGCCGATGGCATCGCGCGGACAGCCTTCATGTGGTGGTTGCGGCTCCGGGATTTACCCGATCTTGTCCCGCACCGCCAGTTGGGCGGCAGCCAGCCGAGCAACCGGAACGCGGAACGGCGAACAGGAGACGTAGTCGAATCCGGCCGCCCGGCAGAAGCTGATCGATTCGGGATTGCCGCCATGCTCGCCGCATATCGACAGGGTGATTCCCGGACTCGCGGCGCGGGCACGCTCGGCCCCGATGCTCAGCAGTTCGGCCACGCCGTCCAGGTCGAGCGTGTGGAACGGGTCTTCGGGATAGACGCCCTGCTGCACGTATTCCGACATGAAGCGCCCGGCATCGTCGCGGCTGAGCCCGTAGGTCATCTGCGTCAGATCGTTGGTGCCGAAGCTGAGGAACGAGACCTGCGGCGCGATGTCCCCGGCGCGCAGCGCCGCGCGCGGGGTTTCGACCATGACGCCGAGGCGGTAGGCGAAATCGCATCCGGTCTCGCTGCGCACGGCGGCGGCGACGGCATCGACGCGGGCCTTGACCAGCTCGACCTCGCGGCTGGCCGACACCAGCGGGATCATGATTTCGGGCACGATCTGCACGCCCTCCCCGGCGACCTTTATGGTCGCCTCGAAAATGGCGCGCACCTGCATGTCGTAGATCTCGGGCACGGTGATGCCCAGCCGCACGCCCCGCATCCCCAGCATCGGGTTATATTCCGACAGCGCCTCGACCCGGCGGGTCACGGTGCTGAGCGGCAGGTCCAGCGCCTCGGCCAGCTCGCGGTGCCCGGCGCGGTCGGTCGGCAGGAATTCGTGCAGGGGCGGGTCGAAAAGGCGAATGCAGACCGGCTGCCCCTCCATGATGCGGAACAGGTCGGCGAAATCGTCCCGCTGCATCGGCAGGAGGCGCTCGAGCGCGGCGGCGCGGTCGGGGCTGGAGCCGGCGAAGATCATCTCGCGCATGACGCGCAGGCGGCCTTCCTCGAAGAACATATGCTCGGTCCGGCAGAGGCCGATGCCCTTGGCGTTGAAATTGCGCGCCATCTTGGCATCCATGGGCGTGTCGGCATTGGCGCGCACGGCGATGTCGCGCACGTCGTCGGCCCAGCCCATCAGCACCTGAAAGCTGTCGTCATGCCCCGCATCCAGAAGCGGCGCCTGCCCGAACAGCACCTCGCCGTTGGTGCCGTCGATGGTGATCTGATCGCCTGCCTTCAGCACCCGACCATCCGGCGCCGTCAGCGTCTGCGCGGCGGGCTGGAACCGCATGGACGAGGCGCCGACGACGCAGGGAAGGCCGATGCCGCGCCCGATTACGGCGGCATGGCTGGTTATGCCGCCCCGCTCGGTCAGCACGGCAACGGCGGCGTGCATGCCGCGGATATCCTCGGGACTGGTCTCGCGCCGGACCAGGACACAAGCCTCTCCGCGCGCGGCGGCGGCTTGCGAGGCTTCGGCGGTAAAGACGATCTTGCCGGTCGCCGCGCCGGGGCTGGCGGCGACGCCCCGCGCCAGCACGTCGCGCGTCGCTTCGGGATCGACCTGCCGGTGCAGAAGCTCGTTCAGCGCGCGCGGCTCGATCCGCATCAGCGCCTCCTCGCGGGTGATGAGCCCGTCCTCGGCCAGCGCCACGGCGATGCTGACCGCCGCGCGGGCGTTGCGCGCGACGCGCACGCCGTCCAGTAGGTGCAGCTTGCCGTTCTCGATGGTGAATTCGGCCTGCATTTCCTCGCGCAGCTTCTCGCGCATCAGCACCAGATGCGATTTCAGCTGCGCGAAGGCATCCGGCGCCAGCTCCTCCAGCGACGGGCCGCGCGCGTCCCGCTCCAGATAAAGCGTGCCGTTCCGGGCGTTCAGCGCGTCGCGCCCCTGGCTCTGGCTGAGGTAGCGGCCGGTGATCTGGCGCGCGCCCGACTTGCTGCTGACCAGCTGCATGACGCCGCTGCCGGATTCGCCGTTGCCCATGCCGATGGCCATTTCCTGCACGACAAGGCCCAGCCCCGCATCCGCCGGCGCGCCCTTGGCCTGCCGCAGAAGGCGGGCGGTCGTGCCCTCCCACGCGCGCGCCATCGAGCGCAGCACCTCGGCCAGTTGCACCGCGATGTTCTGGGGAAAATCCTCTTCGGTTTCCTCGCGATATACGCGCAGGGCAAAGACCAGTGCCTGTTCCGGATCGTCCGGCATGTCGTCGAACATGTCGGGGTCGAGCCGCGCGACATGGATCGCGTAGCTTTCGACGAACCGCAGATAAAGCCGCGTCGCAGCCTTCGCCCCGATCCGCTCGGCCAGCATGGCGTGCATCGCGTCCGTCATGCCGATGTTCAGCACCGCGCGCGGCCCGCCCCAGTCACTGTCCTCGGACGAGGGGCGCACGCAGAGCAGCGCGGCGCCGTCCAGCATCGACAGAAGCGCGCGCAGGTCCGGCATGTCGCCCGCCGCGATGGCGTGGACGGCGCGGAAGGACAGTGCGACGGTGGGCGGCACGGGCAGGTTCAGCCGGGCAAGGCGCTGCAGGCACTTCGCCCGCCCGCCATGCGTATGCGCGCCGATCGGCGCGCTGGGGGTGACGAGCGTGATATCGGTATCGCGATGCTGCACTGCGGCGCCTTCCTGATGTGCGTGCAGCATAGGCGCGATCGCGCGCATGGCAAGGAAAACCGGGGGCGGATGGCGCGACGGAAGCCGCCGCCGCGGCCTACCCCTCGACCCGCGTCAGATCCGCCGCCGACAGGCCGATCCTGCGGATCTGGCCCAGCATGTTCAGCCGGTTGCGCCGCACGATCTGATTGTCGGAATTCACCTGAACCGCCTCGAAGAACGCGTCGATGGGCGCGCGCAGGTTTGCCAGCGCAGACATGACGGCGGCGAAATCGTCGGACTTGAGGGCGGCGGCAACCTCAGGCTCCGCTTCGGTCAGCGCGGCGAAGAGCGCGCGCTCTTCTTCCGTCTCGGCGAATTTTGCATCGGCGCCAAAGGAGTATTCGACGCCGTCCTTCTCCTCGGCTTGGGCAAGGATGTTGTTGGCCCGCTTGAAGCCTTGCAGCAGGTTTTCCCCGTCCTCGGTCTTCAGGAAGTCGCTGAGCGCCGTGGCGCGCTTGACCAGAAGCGCCAGGTCGTCATTGCCGGGCATGGCGATGCAGGCGTCGATGACGTCATGGCGGATGCCCTGGTCGCGGAGATAGACCTTGAGGCGGTCGTGGAAGAAGGAGAGGAGGTTGTTGCTTAAAGGTTGTGCCAGAGCGCAAAGTTCATGAAGTTCATCATCATCGATCAGCCCTAAAGCCTCCACGTTTGCAGCTAGTGTTTCTGTAAGCGCCCGGCCAAAGCGTTTCTGGCTAGAGCTTTTCACGAAGTCATCGATATCTGCAGTTCGCTCTTTGAATACAGCCCTACAAAAAGTGATGGTCAGGCGCTTGTCGATTATGTCGAACAACGGAAGGTTAAAATCATTCTCCAGCACCAACCGAATAACCCCCAGCGCCGCCCGTCTCAGCGCAAACGGGTCCTTGCTCCCGGTCGGCTTCTCATCGATCGCCCAGAACCCCGTCAGCATGTCCAGCTTGTCCGCCAGCGCCACGGCGACAGACACCGGCGCGGTCGGCACGGCGTCGCTTGGCCCCAGCGGCGCGTAATGTTCCTGCGCGGCGGCGGCGACCTCGGCAGGCAGGCCAGCGGCCTCGGCGTAGTAGCGCCCCATCAGCCCCTGCAATTCGGGGAATTCGTAGACCATTTCCGAGGGCAGATCGACCTTCGCCCAGCGCGCGGCCTGCTCGGCGAGGTCCGCATCGGCGCCGACGACCGGCGCGATCTCGCGCGCCAGCGCGGCGATGCGGCTCACTCGGTCGGCCTGACTGCCCAGCTTGTTGTGGAAGGTGACGTTCTCCAGCGCGGCCTGCCACGCCTGTCCGCCCGCCTCGGCGATGCGCAGATCGTTCTCCCAGAAGAATTTCGCATCCGACAGGCGCGCGAACAACACCTTTTGATTGCCCGCCAGAATGGTGGCGCCGTTGTCCGACGTCTCGCGGTTGGCCACGGTGATGAACCGCTCGATCCGGCCGGTTTTCGGGTTGCGCACCGAAAAGAACTTCTGATGCTCTTTCATGCTGGTTTGCAGCACCTCGGGCGGCAGGCCCAGAAACGCCGGATCAATCGTGCCCATCAGCACGACGGGCCATTCGACCAGCCCCGCGACCTCGGCCAGAAGGCCCCGGTCCTCGGCCACCTCCAGCCCGGCGGCGAAGGCCTGGCTGGTGGCGTCCTGCCAGATCGCATCGGCGCGCTCGGAAGCGTCCAGGATGACAAAGCGTTTCTTCAGCTTGGCGGCGTAATCCTCGAAGCCCGAAACGGCGATGCGCCCCGGCGCCATGAAGCGGTGCCCTTCGGTGGTGCTGCCCGCCCTGATGCCGTCCACCTCCAGATCGACGACGCGCGCCTCGCCCGCCTCGTCCGTCAGGATGCAGAGGATGGAATGCAGCGGGCGCACCCAGCGCAGGCTGCCGCTGCCCCAGCGCATGGATTTGGGCCAGGGGAAATTGCGGATGACGTCTTCCAGAACCTCGGCCACGATTACATCCGCGTCGCGTCCCGGCCTGGTGATGGTGGCGTAATAGACCTGCCCCTTCTTCTCGTCCCGCACTTCCAGATCGTCGCGGCTGACGCCCGCGCCGCGCAGGAAGCCTTCGATGGCCTTTTCGGGCGCGTCGGTGCGGGGGCCCTTGCGGTCTTCCCTGAGCGTGGGCGAGGACGCGCTGAGCCCCTCCAGCGCCAGCGTGAGGCGGCGGGGCGTGGAAAAGGCGGCGGCGCCGGCGTAGGTCAGCCCGGCCTCGACCAGTCCGTTCGTCATGCGCGATTTCAGATCCTCGGCCGCGCGGGTCTGCATCCGGGCGGGGATTTCCTCGGAAAAGAGTTCGATCAGAAGATCGGGCATATCGTCACCATCGCCAGGCCGCCCGCGGGGCGACATTCGGGGAGGGGGATACCCAACCCCCCGGGCGAGGTCCAGCGAATAGCGGGCGGCAATACCGGCCCCCGCGCGTCTGACGGCACGTCAGACGGGCGAGTGCGCCTTGGCCTCCGCCTTGGCCTTGGAGGCGAGCGTGCGCACGTCCGGCCCGTCATGGCGCGGCACGATGCGATAGACCGCCTCGACCGCATTCTCGACCGCGAAACACAGCAGCCCGATGGCCAGCGCCGCGAAAAGCACCGCCCCGAACGCGAGCGAGCGCACGTAGCCCAGCGCCTGCCCGATGCCGCCTGCCTCGCTGGGGTCGGACTGAAGCCCGGCGAAGACCAGGAACAGCCCCACGACGCCCACTATGATCCCTTCGGCGACGAAGCCGGCCTTCATCACCGGCTCCAGCTTCTGCGCGGTCTGGGTCACGCGGATTTTCTCCTTGTATTTCCCGCGCAGGCCCTTCTGAATATAATAGATTCCGGCGCCAATGACGACGAGGCCCAGAATGCCGACCAGCATCGGGCCGTAGGGCAGCGACATCAGTTTGGCGGTCCAGTTCTCGGCGCCGCTGCCGCCCTGGCCGCCCTGATCGCCCTGCCCGGCAAGCCCGATCACCGACACGCCCAGCGCGCCGTGGACGATTCCCGTCACGGCCTGCGCCAGCCGGGCGAAGATACCCTTGGCATCGGTGCCGTAATTCTCGAGGTCCATCGCGGCGTCGATCAGCCGCCAGACCATGTAGGCCAGAAGGCCCAGCCCGATGATCCACAGAAGGACACCACCGAAACTGACGCTGTTCAGATCCGCCAGCGCATTTCGCGTGCCTTGCGCTGCGCCGCCCCAGAACACGGCGGCAAGCGCCAGCCCGCCGACCACGAGATACACCAGCGCGCGTGCGCCGTAGCCGACGCGCATCACCGGAACGACCCATCCGGGCGCCTTTTGTGACATTCGCTCTCTCCCCTTGTTCAGCACGACAAGCGCCGAAAGCGGGGATTCGTTCCGCAGGGGCCGGATTATCCCGGCGGCGGCGGGCAGTCCTCGGGTGCCGGTTTGCCATCGAACACGATCTCGCCGCAGCGGTTGATCTGGTCCCACGCCCAGCCGCGACCGTCGTCATGGATGGCGATGACCCGGTCGATGCCGTATTCGATATTCTCGGTCCCCAGGAAGGCCAGCGCGCTGCCTGCCTCGATTGCCTCGCCTATTTCACTGGCATCGAAACAATCGAACCAGCCGGGGGCGGTCAGCGGCACCGCCTCTGGGTCCGCAACGTAGGTTTCGGTCATCATCGGCAGGTCCATCGTCGTTGTGAAGCACGCGCGATAGCGGATGGGCGAGCTGTCGGCGTCGATGGCGCGGAAATCGGCGTAGGGCACCGGCTCGGGCGCGCCGGTGATCAGCGAAGTGATCTGCACGTCCGTCTCGCCGTTCGGCGCGACCTCGTAATAATACGCATAGACCTGCTGGTAATACATCAACGCGCCGCCGCCGATGGCGCACACGGCCAGAAGGATGGTCAGCACCTTGCCCATTACGCCGCCCAGCCGCCGGCGCCGGTCTGCACGAAGGCATCGGCGCATTGCTTGGCCAGGGCGCGGACGCGGCCGATATAGGCCTGCCGCTCGGTCACCGAGATGACGCCGCGCGCGTCCAGCAGGTTGAAGATGTGGCTGGCCTTGATGCACTGGTCATAGGCCGGATGCGCCATGACGATGCGCCGCTGCGTCTTGGGGTCGGTGTCGGGCGCGTCCAGGATGGCGCGGCACTCGGCCTCGGCCTCCTCGAAGTGACGCAGCAGGGTTTCGGTGTTGGCGACGTCGAAATTCCAGCGCGAATACTCCTCCTCGGTCTGGCGGAAGACATCGCCATAGCTGAGCGGAATGGGCGCCGAAGGGTCGTTGAAGGGCATGTCCATCACATGCTCGCACCCCAGCACATACATCGCCAGACGCTCCAGCCCGTAGGTCAGCTCGCCCGAGACGGGCGCGCAGTCGTGCCCGCCGACCTGCTGGAAATAGGTGAACTGGCTGACCTCCATGCCGTCGCACCACACCTCCCAGCCAAGGCCCCAGGCGCCCAGCGTGGGCGATTCCCAGTCATCCTCGACAAAGCGGATGTCGTGCAGCGCCATGTCGATGCCGATCGCCTCCAGCGAGCCGAGGTAGTGCGCCTGAAGGTCCGGCGGGCTGGGCTTGATCAGCACCTGATACTGGTAATAATGCTGAAGCCGGTTGGGGTTCTCGCCATAGCGCCCGTCGGTCGGCCGGCGCGAAGGCTGCACGTAGGCCGCGGCCCAGGGCTTGGTGCCGAGGCTGCGCAGCGTGGTGGCCGGGTGGAACGTGCCCGCGCCCACTTCCATGTCATAGGGCTGCATGATGGCGCAGCCCTGCGCGGCCCAGTAGCTTTGCAGACGCAGGATGATTTCCTGAAAGCTGCGCGGTCTGGCGGGTGATGCGGTCATGTTCGGCCCCTTGAGGATGTCCCGGGCCAGTGCCCTGAAATCGCGCCCCCTACCTACGGCGGGCGAAGCGGAGGGTCAATCGGGCGGACGCGCGGCGCCGCCTTGCCTTCATCCGGCGACTCGGCAGGCAGACGCCGCATATTTCGGGTGCATGTTGACCGCTTTTTGCTAGAACGGACCAAGCGCAGTGGAATTTGTGCAGGGTATTGAGGGTAGCGGACGGAATGATACGGAGTTTTCTGGCGGCGGTATGCGTGATTGTCGCGGTCATGGGTACGGCGCAGGCCCAGCAGGCGCGCGGCAGTGACGCGCGCGTATGGGTGCAGATCGAGGCGCAGCCGAACCTCGCCGCCATCAACGAGGCGCTGCGCCGCCGCGCCGCGACGCTGCCCGATGTGAACGGCTTCGACCTGGACGGTTCGGGCTGGTACGTGGTGTCACTGGGCCCCTACGATCCGGACCGGGCCGAGCAGGTCCTGCGCAGCCTGCGCCGCGAGGGGCGCATCCCGCGCGACAGCTATATCGCGGAAAGCGGCGACTACGCACGCCAGATCTGGCCGATCGGCGCGAACCTGCTGAACGAGGGCGCCGTGGCCGCCACAGCCGGAACGCCGGCTGCGCCGCAACCGGGCGCGGCCGCGCTGGCCGAGGCGCTGGCCGACGCCGTCCCGCAGGACGCGGGCGAAACCCCGCGCGAGGCCCGCGCCGGCGAGGCGCTGCTGAGCACAGCGGAGCGGGCCGAGCTTCAGGTCGCGCTGGACTGGGCCGGGCATTACCGGGGCCGCATCGACGCGCAGTTCGGCTCCGGCACCCGCCGCGCCATGGCGGACTGGCAGGCCGCCAACGGCCATGAGGTGACCGGCATCCTCACCACCCTCCAGCGGGCCGAGCTTTTGCGCCAGTACAATGCGGTTCTGGAGGGCATGGACCTCAGCCGCGTGACCGACCCCAGGACGGGCATCGCAATGCAGGTGCCGCTGGGCGTGGTGAAGTTCGCCCGCTACGAGCCGCCCTTCGCCCATTTCGCCCCCACAGGGGAAATCCCCGCGCGCGTTCTGATGATCAGCCAGGAGGGCACGCAGGAGACGCTTTTCGGCCTCTACGACATCATGCAGACGCTGGAAATCGTGCCGCAGAACGGCCCGCGCGCGCGCCGGGCGGACAGCTTTACCCTTGTCGGCGAAAATTCGGACATCGTGTCGCATACCGAGGCGCGGCTGGAGAACGGCCAGATCAAGGGGTTCACCCTGGTATGGCCCGCGGGCGACGAGGAGCGGCGCACGCGCGTCCTCCAAGCCATGCAAGACAGCTTTACCCGCATCGAGGGCGTACTGGACCCCGGCGCCAGTCACAATGCCGCGCAAAGCGTCGATCTTGTGTCGGGGCTTGAAATCCGCAAACCGAAATTCACGCGCTCGGGCTTTTACGTCGACCGGCGCGGAGCGGTCGTCACCACGGCCGAGCTGGCCGACGGCTGCGGCCGGGTCACCATCGAGGACGGGCAGGAGGCCGATATCGTCGCATCGGATGCCGGTCTGGGGGTTGCGGTGCTGCGCCCGCGCGGCACGCTGGCGCCGCCGGGTATCGCGCAGCTTCGGCAGGGTGCGCCGCGCATCCAGTCCGACGTGACGCTGGCCGGATATTCCTACGGCGGCGTTCTGGGGGCGCCCTCGCTGGTGTACGGCACACTCTCGGACATTCGCGGCCTGAACGGCGAAGAGGGGATCAGCCGCCTCGCCCTCGACCCGCTCGACGGCGATTTCGGCGGGCCGGTCATCGACGAAAGCGGCGCGGTGCTGGGCATGTTGCTGCCGCGCGGCGGCGACGGTGGGCGCATCTTGCCGGACGGTGTCGCCTTCGCCGCGGATGCCGCCGTGCTGGCCCGCGTGCTGGAAGACGCGGGCGCGGCCCCGACCCTTGCCGCGTCCACCGGCCCGGCGCTGGCGCCCGCCCGCATGGCCGAACGCGCCGCCGACATGACCGTGCTTGTCAGCTGCTGGGAATGACGCAAAACCGCCGGCGGCACGTGACGCCGGCGCCGGAAGCCGCTAAAGCGGCGCTACATCTTCACGCTCGCGTGCGTTTCGGCGGCCAGCTCGGGTTTCAACCTGGCCCCGGAAAGCTTTAGACACGGGCGTGACGCCACAATTCGAGGCCCGGCCAGCACATGACCAAACCCGCCAAGACCAAACGCGAGCCGCTTTATTCCGACCGGGATCGCGAGAACCTGCGCTGGCTCTGGGCCAACTACCTGCGGCAGAAAACGCCGTGGCTGGGCCTGGTCCTGCTGATGATCCTGATTCAGGGCCTCGTCTATGCGCAGTTCCTGTCGATGACCGAAAGCGGCCTGCGCGTCATCTTCGACAGCGGCAGCATCGCGGACCTCGTCGAGGTGTGCGTCGTGGTGTTCGTGCTTTTCGCCGCGCGCGGCCTCATGTCCTATCTGGTGCCGCGCATCACGATCTGGGTCAGCAACGATGCCGTCTTCAAGATGCGGCGCGATCTGATCCAGCACATGATGGCGCTGGATCTGGCCTACTTCGAGCGCACCAAGGCCGGTGAGATCATCCAGCGGCTCGTGGGCCAGACCCAGGCGCTTGGCATTTTCGTCGGGAACGGCGTGACCAACGCGGTGCGCGACGCGGTGACGGTCGTCATCGTCTCGGGCTATCTGATCTGGAAGAACCCCATCCTTTTCACCACCGCGATCGTGGTCCTGCCGTTCATCATCTGGCTGATGAACTACGTCTCGGACCGGGTGAAGCTTACCCAGGGCGAGGCCGAAACGGCCATGGCCAACTACATGTCCGGCATCGAAGAGACGATCCACGGCATGCGCACCGTCAAGATATCCAGCCAGGAACGGGTCGAGACGAACCGCCTCATGGGCGGTACCAGCCTGATCCGCGATCTCGGGAACCGGGTGCAGATCACGCAGGCTCTGGTCGCGCCGTCGATCGACCTCAGCTCGGCCTTCGTCTATGTGCTCGTCATCGGCGGCGGCGGCTACATGGTGCTGTCGCCCCGTTTCGAGATGGACGGCGCGGGAATCATCACCTTCCTTCTGGGGATGGTGATGGTGTTCGACCCCGCGCGCCTGCTGGCGCAGTTCTTCGGCAGCCTGCAATCGAACATGGTCATCCTTGAACGTGTCCGCCGCCTTTATGACGAGGTGCCCAGCATCACCGACAAACCGGGCGCCACCACCGAATTCGACACCGGCGGCGACATCGTGCTGGACGACGTGCGGTTTTCCTACAGCGCCGACCAGCCGCTTTTCGACGGGCTGAGCATGACGTTCGAGGGCGGCAAGGTGTCGGCCATCGTCGGCTCCACCGGGTCGGGCAAGACGACGGTGCTGTCGCTGCTGTCGCGGCTCTACGACACGCAGGGCGGGCAGATCACCATCGGCGGGCAGCCCATCGACCAGCTGAAGGTCACGTCGCTGCGCGGGGCTTATTCCGTGGTGGCGCAGGACATTGTCATCTTCAACAACTCGATCTGGGAGAATATCCGCTACGTCAATCCCGAAGCCTCGGACGCGGAGGTCTGGCAAGCCGCCGAAAACGCCGAAATCGCCGAACTCATCCGCCGCCGCGGCGACGCCGCCGTCGGCCCGAAAGGTGCGCAGCTGTCGGGCGGGCAGAAACAGCGCATCGCCATCGCGCGCGCCTTCCTGACCGAAGCACCGATCATCCTGCTGGACGAGGCGACCAGCGCGCTGGATCAGGCGACGGAGGCGCGGATCAAAAGTGCGCTGGACCGGCTGACGCGCGGCAAGACGACGATCATCGTCGCGCACCGCCTGTCCTCGGTCGCCGATGCGGACCGCATTTTCGTGCTGGAGGCCGGGCAACTGGTCGAAGAGGGGCGGCACGAGGATCTGCTGCGGCAGAACCGGCTTTACGCGCAGCTCTATCAGGCGCAAAAACAGGGCTACGACAAGAAATAGGCCCGGCGGGCCGGGGCGTGGCACCCGTTCCGCGCCCTTGCCCCCGCTGGCCGCGCCCCGTAGTTTCGCCCCGATCACCCCACGCGAGGAGCCACCCATGACCCAACGCCTTCACCTCGTCTTCGGCGGCGAGCTGGTCAACCCGTCCCGAAACGTCTTCAAGAACGTGAACGATCTGCACATCGTCGGCATCTTTCCCGATTACGAAAGCGCCCATCGCGCCTGGAAGGCCGAGGCGCAGCGCACCGTCGACAACGCGCATACGCGCTATTTCATCGCGCATCTGCACCGCCTGCGCGACGAGGAAACCGCCGCGTCGCCCACCGAAGAGCTGGGCTGACGCCGCGCCATGGCGTCCTCGCTCAGCCTGGCCGCCTACCTCGCCTGGGCCCGGCGCGGCGCGGCGGGGGCGGCGGCGTCCTTCGTGCCGGCGGCGGCGCGGCCGGGTGGCGCGGTGGTCTGGGGCCACGCCACGAGCCTCGAGCACGCAAACGCGCTGGTGCAGCTGGTCGAGCGGCTGTCGGCGCAGCGCGGCCAGTCCTCCCGAGTTGAGGGCGGCGGGTTGCACCTTCTGCTGACGACGGGCGCGGAGGTGGCGCTGTCCAGCCATCCGCGCGCGCTGACCATTCATCAGCCGCTGGAGGGCGACGCCGCCGCCACGGCCGATGCGTTCCTCGCTCATTGGCGCCCCGACGTCTGCCTCTGGACCGGGGGCGGTCTGCGGCCCGCGCTGCTGACCGCGGCCGATGATGCGGGGGTGCCGCTGATCCTGGTCGACGCCGAGGCATCCTTGCTGGAGCGGCCCGGCTGGCGCTGGTTGCCCGACGTCACCGGCGCGCTTCTGGGCCGGTTCCAGCGCGTCATGGCCCGGTCCGAGGCGACGGCCCGCAGCCTGCGCCGCATGGGCGTGCCCGAGGACCGCCTGACCGTGACCGGCCTTTTCCAGGAGGGCGCCATCGCCCTGCCCTATCACGAGGCGCTGCGCGACGAGATGGCCGGCGCGCTGCGCGGGCGGCCGATCTGGCTGGCCGCGATGGTGCGTCATGCCGAGCTGGAGATCGTGCTGGCCGCGCATCAGCAGGCCAGCCGCCTGTCGCACCGCCTGTTCCTGATCCTCGTGCCGGACGATCTGGACGAGACTGCCGCCTTCCGCGACAGCCTGCGCAAGGCCAAGCTGCGCCATGCGATCTGGTCCCACGGCGGCATGCCCGAGGAGACGACGCAGGTCCTTCTGGCCGATACGCGCGGCGACATGGGCCTGTGGTATCGGCTGGCCACGATCTCGCTGATGGGAAGTTCGCTTCTGCCCGGAATGGGCGGGAGCGACCCGAACGAGCCTGCCGCCCATGGCTCGGCCATCGTCTATGGACCGAATGTCGGCCGATACCTCAGCAGCTACAAGCGCTATTCCGGCGCCGGGGGCGCGCGCATCGTGCGCGACGCCGATACGCTGGCGGCGGCGCTGGCGCACCTGATCGCCGCCGACCGCAGCGCCACCATGGCCCATGCCGCCTGGGAAGTCGCCACCGCAGGCGCGGAGGTGACCGACCGGATCCTGGACCTGCTTCAGGACATGCTCGACGATCTGGAGTTCGGCTGATGCGCGCGCCCGGTTTCTGGCACCATCCAGCGGGCCTGCGCGCGCGTCTGCTGTCGCCGCTGGGCGCGCTGTATGCCCGCGCCACCGCAAGGCGTCTGGCGCGGGGCAATCCGGTGCGGATGCCCGTGCCGGTGATCTGCGTCGGCAACCTCAATGCCGGGGGAACGGGCAAGACGCCAACAGTGATCGCGCTGGTGCAGCATCTGGCCGACCGGGGCCGCGCCGTGCATGTGGTCAGCCGCGGCCATGGCGGGCGGCTGGAGGGGCCGCTAGAGGTGGACCCGCGCGCGCATACCGCCGCAGATGTTGGGGACGAGCCGCTGCTGATCGCCGCCTTCACCCACGCCTGGGTGGCGCGCGACCGCGCCGCCGGGGCGCAGGCGGCGGCTCGGGCCGGGGCCGAGGTGATCGTGCTTGATGACGGATTCCAGAACCCGGCGCTTGCGAAGGATGTCTCGCTCATCGTGGTCGATGCCGTCATCGGCTTCGGCAATGGCCGCTGCCTGCCGGCGGGGCCGCTGCGCGAGCCGGTGGAGGTGGGCCTTGCCCGCGCCGATCTGCTGCTGTCGGTCGGCGGCGCGGCGGCGCAGGCGGCTTTTGACGAAACATGGGGCGATGCCGTGCGCCTGCCGCATCTGCGCGGTGCGCTGGCGCCGTTGCGGACGGGGATGGACTGGACCGGCCTGCGCTGCCTTGCCTTCGCCGGGATCGGCCACCCCGAGAAGTTCTTCGCCAGCCTGCGCGGTCTGGGCGCCAATCTGGCCGGGGCCGAGGCGCTGGAGGATCATCAGCCGTTCACCCCCGCCCTTCTGAAACGGCTGGAGACGGAGGCCGCCCGCCTTGGCGCGCAGCTGGTCACGACGGAAAAGGACGCGGTGCGCCTGCCCACCGCGTTCCGGCCCAAGGTGCTGACGCTGCCGGTGCGGCTGGAGGTGGCGGACTGGGCAGAGCTGGATGCGCGGCTGGCCCGGTTTGGCCTGTAACACGGGGCGCGCGCCGGGCGAGCAGGCTTCAGCCCCCGCGAGCCAACTTCGGCGATGCCTTGTCCAGCGACAGGCTGGCGTCCGAAAACCGGATCGGCGTGCGCACGCCCGGCACCCCGTCCGGGTCGATCCGCATGCCGCGGGCGACGACCTGCGGATCGGCATAGACCTCGTCCAGCGTGTTGATCGGCCCGGCCGGAACGCCCGCGCCTTCACAGGCGGCCAGCAGCCCGTCCTTGGTGAAGGTGCGCGTCCGCTCGGTCAGCAGCGCGCTCAGCTCGTCGCGCCGCGCCACGCGGTCGGCGTTGGTGGCGTAATCCGGCGCGCTCGCCAGCTCCGGCACCCCCAGCAGGCCGCAAAGCCGCTGGTACTGCGCGTCGTTGCCCACGGCGATGATGATGTAGCCGTCCGCGCAGTCGAACACCTGATAGGGCGACAGGTTGGGATGAAAATTCCCGATCCGGCCGGGCGCCTCGCCGGTGGTCAGGTAGTTCATCGACTGGTTCGCCGTCACCGCCACGGCGACGTCGAGCAGCGCCATGTCGATCTGCTGGCCCTTCCCCGTCCGGCTGCGCTGGTGCAGCGCCGCAAGGATGGCGGTGGCGGCATAGACGCCGGTGAAGACGTCGGTGATCGCCACGCCCACGCGCTGCGGCTGGCCTTCGGGCGCGCCGGTGATCGACATGAGGCCGGACATGCCCTGAATGATGTAGTCATACCCCGCGCGGTGCGCATAAGGGCCGTCCTGCCCGAACCCGGTGATCGAGCAATAGATCAGCCCCGGAAAATCCCTGGCCAGCGAGGCATAGTCCAGCCCGTATTTCTCCAGCCCGCCGACCTTGAAATTCTCGATGACGATATCGGCCCCGGCGATCAGCGCGCGCACCTTTTCCTGCCCCTCGGGCGTGCGGAAATCGGCGGTGACGCTGGTCTTGCCCCGGTTGCAGCCGTGGAAATAGGCGGCCGAGCGATCGCCCTCGCGCTCGACGAACGGCGGCCCCCACTGGCGGGTATCGTCGCCCTCGGGGCTTTCGACCTTGATCACCTCGGCACCCAGATCGGCCAGCGTCTGACCGGCCCAGGGACCGGCCAGAATACGCGCCAGTTCAACGACCTTCAGGCCGGAAAGCGGTGCGGACGTCATTCTGCGAGCTTCTCGTCGAGGGCGCTCTTCAGTTCCGAATAGGGCGGGTTGCCGTATGCCTTGCCATCAACCAGAACGGTCGGCGTCGAGGAAATGTCATCCTCGGCCGCGTTCTGGCGGAACCATGCCTCCAGCGTTTTCGCCTTCTCCTGATCTTCGAGGCAGGAGGTGATCTGGTCATCGCTCAGGCCGGCGACCTTGCCGATGCGGCGCAGGTTGTCCAGAACGTCGCCCATCGTCTCGGCATCCAGCCACTCCTTCTGGCGGCGGTAGAGCAGGTCCGCCATGCCGAAGAACCGCGTCGGCCCGGCGCAGCGCGCCAGAAGCGATCCGCGAAGCCCCGCCCCATCGAAGAACACGTCGCGATAGACGTAACGGATCTTGCCGGTGTCGATGTAATCGCGCTTGAGCTCCTGAAAGGTGGTCTGATGGAACTGGGCGCAATGCGGGCAGGTGAAGGACGCGTATTCGGTCACCGTCACCGCCGCATCCTCGGGGCCCATGGTCATCTCGACGATGCCGGAGGTGTCGACATCGGCAATGTCGGCCGCCACATCCGTATCCGCGGCCTCGGCGGCGCGCTGACCGCCAAGCTGCCACCATGCGATACTGCCCAAGACGGCCAGCAAGGCGGCGACAATCAGTATCTTGCGATTCATCCGATATTCCTTTTCGCGTCAGCGTTTGGGTCTGGATAGAACATTTTGCGCCAGAGCTTCAAGCGCGGCGCGCAGTCCGGTGTCGGCGACGGGTGCGGCCAGGTGGCGCGCCTCCTCCGCCGCCGCGGGATCGGGCGCGCGCGGCGGTTTGGCGGGCGCGCGGTGCTGAAAGCTGGCCTGCCCGTCGGCAAAGCCGGTCGGCGCCGTCTGCGTGATGGTGATGCGCGAGATGGCGTTGTAGCCATAGACGCCGTTCACCCGCGCGCGCAGCGCATCCTTCTGCATCTCCAGCATCGGCGCCTGCGCGCCGGTGGTCAGCAACGTCAGCGTCGCGCCCATGCCGCCGCGCCCATAGCTGACCTTGACCGGCCGCGCGACGGCGGCGATGTCGGTGCCCACGATCTCGGCCCATTGCGTCAGGAGGCGCGATTCGGCAAAGCCCCGGCTTTCCGACGCCTTGCGGATGCGCTCTTGCAGCAGGCTGCTGGAACGGGTGAAACCCTTGGTGGTGGGGCGGCGCGGCGGCATCGGTTGATCTCCTGTCGTCGGCCGCCATCTTAGGGCATGCAGCGGGCCAGGCCAGCAGATAGCAAAAATGGGACATAAAGAATGCGTGAAACGGCGAAGGCGGCCGATGTGCTGGACTGGTATGACGTGCATGCCCGCGACATGCCGTGGCGCGTCGGGCCCCGGCGACGGGCGGTGGGCGAATTGCCCGACCCCTACCGCATCTGGCTGTCCGAGGTGATGCTGCAACAGACGACGGTGGCCGCCGTGACGCAGTATTTCAACCGCTTCACCGCCCGCTGGCCCACGGTGGCCGATCTGGCCGCCGCCGAGGATGCCGAGGTGATGGGCGAATGGGCCGGGCTCGGCTACTACGCCCGCGCCCGCAACCTGCTGAAATGCGCGCGCGCGGTGGTGGCGGAGCATGGCGGCGCCTTCCCGTCCGATCACGCCGCGCTGCTGAAACTGCCCGGCATCGGCCCCTATACCGCCGCCGCGGTCGCGGCCATCGCCTTCGACGCGCCCGAAACGGTCGTGGATGGCAATGTCGAGCGTGTGATGGCGCGCCTGCATGACATCCACACCCCCCTGCCCGCCGCCAAGCCGGAGCTGACCGCCGCCGCCGCCGCGCTGACGCCCAGGGAGCGCCCCGGCGATTACGCGCAGGCGGTGATGGACCTTGGCGCCACCATCTGCACCCCTCGCGGCCCGGCCTGCGGGATCTGCCCGTGGCGCTCCCCATGCGCCGCGCGTGCCGCCGGCACGGCACCCGATCTGCCGAAAAAGACACCGAAACAGGCCAAGCCGATCCGCCAGGGCACCGCCTATGTCGCAAGGCGCAGCGACGGCGCGCTGCTGCTGGAGCGGCGTGCGGCGCGCGGCCTGCTGGGCGGCATGCTGGGCTGGCCCGGCACCGAATGGACCGAAGAAGCGCCCGCCGCCGACCCGCCGCTGGAGGCCGATTGGCAGACGCTGACCGAGGAGGCACGCCATACCTTCACCCATTTCCACCTGATCCTGCGCGTCAAGGTGGCGCAGGCGCCGCTGGACGCCATGCCGGCGCGCGGTCATTTCATCGAGCGTGATCACTTCCGTCCCGCCGAACTGCCCACCGTGATGCGAAAGGTGCATGATCTGGCGCGTGGCGCTGTGGAAAATCTCGGCTAGAGTGCCGCAAACCGATTGCCCGGAGCCGCGCCCCATGTCCATTGCCGCCAAAATCAGGCAGGCGATCCCCTTCTGGGCGTCGCTGCTGCTGGTCCCGCTCGCCGTCCTAGGTGCGCTTGAGGGCGGGTGGACGGTGATATTGCTGCCGCTCTTCACGTGGTACTTCTTTTCGCTGCTGGACGCGTTCCTGGGCCTGAACCTCGACGATCTGGACCCGGAGGCGGATATCGCCTGGTATCGCGCCATCACACTGATCTGGGCGCCGGTGCAGTTTGCGCTGCTCTTCTGGCTGATCTGGTACGTGCCGGGCGCGGCGCATCTGGGCGTGCTGGAAAAAATCGTGCTTTTCTTCGGCACCGGCGTCATCACCGGCACGATCGGCATCACCTACGCGCATGAGCTCATGCACCAGAAACCGCGCGGCGAGCGGATGCTGGGCGACATCCTGCTGGCGATGGTGCTGCATTCGCATTTCCGCACCGAACATCTGCTGGTGCATCACCGCCATGTCGGCACCCCGCGCGACACGGTGACGGCGCGCTACAACGAGGGGTTCCACCGCTTTTTCATCCGCGTCCTTCCCGGTGAGGTCATCTCGGCCTTCCGCGCCGAGAAGGCGATGCTGGCGCGCAGGGGCCTGCCTTGGACCCACCGCAGCAACCCCTTCTGGCGCTATTGGGCGCTTCAAGCCGCCATGCTGCTGCTGGCGCTGACCCTTGGCGGCTGGGTCGGCCTTGCGCTTTTCCTGTGGCAGGCGCTGGTGGCGGTCTGGCAGCTGGAACTGGTGAACTACGTCGAACATTACGGCCTGACGCGCGAGCATCTGGGGAACGGCCGTTACGAGCATGTCAAGCCGCGCCACAGCTGGAACGCGGCGCACAAGGCGACGAACTGGCTGCTGATCAACCTGCAGCGCCATTCCGACCACCATTACAAGCCGGCCCGCCGCTTTCCGCTGCTCCGGAACTACGCCGAGGACGAGGCGCCGCAACTGCCCTACGGCTACCCGATCATGACGATGGCGGCGATGGTGCCGCCGCTCTGGCGCCGGGTGATGAACCGCCGCGTGCGGGCGTGGCGCAAGATGCATTACCCCGGCATCACTGACTGGAAACCCTACAACAAGGCGACCAACCCGCCCCCCGCTTGAAGGCCGCAGCCCGGAAGGCTAGCGTGGCGCGCACATCAGCCGGGGGCACCTCATGCCAGAGACATCGCAGCTTTTCCCGCATCTTTTCACCCCGCTGACCATCGGCGGAGTGGAGGTGGCGAACCGCATCCTCTCGACGGGACACGACACGTCGATGGCGCATGAAGGCCGCGTGAGCGACGCGATGATCGCCTATCACGCGGCACGCGCGCGCGGCGGTGCGGGGCTGATCGTCAGCCAGGTCGTCGGAGTGCATGAAACGGCGCGCTACACATCGCACGTGCTGATGGGCACCGACGACGATTGCCTGCCGGGTTTCGAGAAGCTGGCGCAAGCGGTGCATACCCACGGCACCCGCATCTTCGCCCAACTCTTCCATCCGGGGCGCGAGATCATGGAAGTCGCCGACGGCACCGCCCCGGTGGCATGGTCGGCCTCGGCCACGCCCTCGGACCGATTCCACGTCATCCCCCGCGCCATGCCCCCTGCAATGATCCGCGAGGTGGTCCAGGGCTACGCCGCCGCCGCGCAGCGGATGCAACGGGCGGGCATGGACGGGGTCGAGGTCGTGGCCAGCCACGGCTACCTGCCCGCGCAGTTCCTCAGCCCGCATGTCAACCGGCGCGAGGATGCGTATGGCGGCAGCCTGGACAACCGCATGCGTTTCGTGCGCGAGGTGATCGAGGCGGTGCGCACCGCGACCGGCGATGGCTTTGCCATCGGCCTGCGCATCTCGGGCGACGAGCATACCCATGACGGGATGCAGGATGCCGACAGCCTCGAAGTGATCCGCGCGCTGGCGCCGACGCTCGATTACGTCAACGTGATCGCCGGCACCTCGGCCACGCTGGGCGGCGCCATCCACATCGTGCCGCCGATGTTCCAGGAGAACGCCTATCTCGCCCCCTTTGCCCATGCGGTCAAACAGGCCGTCGAGATCCCCGTGATCGTCGCCGGGCGCATCAACCAGCCGCAGGAGGCCGAAAGCGTCGTCGCCTCAGGGCAGGCCGACATGTGCGGCATGACCCGCGCGCTGATTTGCGATCCGGCCATGCCCGGCAAGGCGCGCGAGGATCGCCCGGATGACATCCGCGCCTGCATCGGCTGCAACCAGGCGTGCATCGGCCATTTCCACAAGGGCGTGCCGATCTCCTGCATCCAGTTTCCGGAATCGGGGCGCGAATTGCGCTATGGCACGCTGCGCAAGACCGAGCACCCGAAATCGCTCATGGTCATCGGCGGCGGGCCCGCCGGGATGAAGGCCGCCGCCACGGCCGCCGCGATGGGCCACGACGTGACCCTGCACGAGGCCGCCGCGCAACTGGGCGGCCAGGCGCTGCTGGCGCAGCTCCTGCCCGGCCGGGCCGAATTCGGCGGCATCGTCACAAACCTCGCGCACGAGATGGAACGGGCGGGCGTCACGGTGCATCTGAACAGCGAAGTGACGCTAAAGAAGGTCGAGGACGCCGCCGCCCCGGACGCCGTCATCGTCGCCACCGGCGGCACGGCGCGCATGCCGCAGGGAATGGAGTTCAGCGAGGGCGCCCATATCGTCAGCGCCTGGGACGTGCTGCGCAGCCACGCCAATGTCGGCGGCTCCGTCACCATCGCCGACTGGCGCGCCGATTGGGTCGGCCTCGGCGTCGCCGAACTGCTGGCCAGCGCCGGCCGCCGCGTGCGGCTGGCCGTGAACGGAACCCACGCAGGCGAGATGCTGCAAACCTATGTGCGCGACACGATGGTGGGCCGCGTGCAAAAGCTGGGGGTCGAGATCATACCCTACGCGCAGCTCTACGGCGCCGACGACGACACCGCCTATTTCATCCACTCCGCCAATGGCGAGGCGATGCTGGTCGAGGACACCGAAACGCTGGTGCTGGCGCAGGGAACCGAAGCGTCGGACGCGCTGCTGACCGCGCTGGATGGCTATGCGGGACAGGTCATCGGCATCGGCGATTGCATGGCGCCGCGAACGGCGGAAGAGGCGGTCCTGGACGGGCTGAAGGCAGCGTGGACGCTGTGAAGCCACCGAATCACTTGAGCATTTAAGACCAAGATGAAGGCACGGGCCCGGCCCTTCATCTTGGTAAAAATACTCAAAAACGCCACCTTCAAATCAAAAGACGCCCCACCGCGGGGCGGCAGGGCGCAGTCAGTGGTGCCTTGCGTCAGACCACAGGCACCGGCGGTGTTCTTGCTTGTCCCGGAAAACCCTCAGTTCGGGCGGTCCGCCATCTCGGCGCGGATCTGCTGGCGCAGAAGGTCGATGGGCACGCGCTTGCCGTCCTTCTTGAAGTGCCAGTAGGTCCAGCCGTTGCAGCTGGGCGCGCCTTCCAGATGGGCGCCGACCTGGTGGATCGAACCCTTGATGTCGTCGCCGATCAGCGTGCCGTCGGCGCGCACCTTGGCCTTGTGGCGCTGGTTCATCGAATACAGCTCCTCGCCCGGCCGCAGCATCCCGCGCTCGACCAGCTGGCCGAAGGGAACGCGCGGCTCGGCGCGTTTCGAGGTCGAGACCTGAAGCGCCTCGCGGTCGAACTTGCGGATCGCCCTCAGCCGTTTTTCGGCGACCTTGCGATACGCCTCCTCGCGCTCGATCCCGATATAGTCGCGGCCCAGCATCTTGGCCACGGCGCCGGTGGTGCCGGTGCCGAAGAAGGGGTCCAGCACCACATCGCCGGGATTGGTGCTGCCGACGATGACGCGGTGCAGCAGGCTTTGAGGTTTCTGCGTCGGGTGAGCCTTGTCTCCCGCCTCGTCCTTCAGCCGCTCGTGGCCCGTGCAGATCGGCAGCACCCAGTCGCTGCGCATCTGCACGCCGTCGTTGAGCGCCTTCAGCGCCTCGTAGTTGAAGGTATATTTCGCCCCTTCCTCTTTCGAGGCCCAGATCATCGTCTCATGCGCGTTGGTCAGCCGCTTACCGCGGAAATTCGGCATGGGGTTAGACTTGCGCCAGACGACGTCGTTCAGGATCCAGTAGCCGGCATCCTGCAAGGCCGCGCCGACGCGGAAGATGTTGTGATAGGACCCGATGACCCAGATCGCGCCATTGGGCTTCAGCAGGCGGCGCGCGGCGGCCAGCCATGCGCGGGTGAACTGGTCATAGACGGCAAAGCTGTCGAACTGGTCCCAGGCGTCGTCCACGGCGTCGACGTGGCTGTTATCGGGGCGATGCAGATCGCCCTTGAGCTGCAGGTTGTAGGGCGGGTCGGCAAAGATCAGGTCGACCGAATTCGCCGGCAGCGCGTTCATCGCCTCGATGCAGTCGCCGCCTATGATGGTATTGAGAGGAAGCGTCGCCGCCTCCTTGATCCTGGTCATCTTCGTCATGCCTTGCCTCTGTCCCGGCGCGTTTTTGCGCTCTGTCTGCTTGGGGACAAAGTTGATCCAAAGGCGAATCGTCGTCAATTTCTTTTTTGAATCAGGAGGTTAACGATTTATCTTGATACAAGATATTGTGCACCGGCCGGAACGAACGTCTATGGTGAGGGGTGACACCCAGATTTTGAAGCGCCTCCCTGTGGCTTCTGGACGGATAACCGACATTCGTCTCCCAGCCGTAGCCGGGATAGTGTTGCGCCAAATCCCGCATCAGCAGATCCCGGCATATCTTGGCCATGATCGAGGCCGCCGCGATGGACAGCGACAGCGCGTCGCCCCTGACGATGGCGCGGCCGGGAACGCACAGGCCGCGCGGGATCATGTTGCCGTCGATCAGCGCCACGCAGGGACGGCGCGGCAGGCCCGCGACCGCACGCTCCATCGCCAGATGCGAGGCGCGCAGAATGTTGAGCGTGTCGATCTCCTCGACGCTGACATGGGCGATGCTCACCTCGGCGCAGGCGGCGATGACGGGGTGCAGCGCAAGGCGGCGCGCGTGGGTCAGCTGCTTGGAATCGTTGAGGCCCTCGGGGATGCAGGCGGCGTCCAGAACGACGGCGGCGGCGGTGACAGGCCCGGCGAGCGGCCCGCGCCCGACCTCGTCCACGCCCGCGACGATGCGCGCGCCGCTCCGCAGCGCGTCGGTTTCGAATGTGTAATCGGGGCCGTCCATGACAATCCTTCAGACCACAGCGCGCGGCCAAAGAAAAGGGCCCGCGCGGGGCCCCCTGTGCCGAAACCTGCCTTGCCCGCGCGCGGGCCGGTCAATAGCCGTTAAGGCGGGGCCGCGCGCTGTAGCGGTCCTGCGGGTGTTCCAACGCGCGCCCGGCGCGGCGACGATCCGCGTGGCGGTGTGCGTTGTCTGCGACGGTATGCTGGCGCTTGTGGCCTTTTGTCTTCCTGAACGAACGCCCGTTGCCATAGATCGGACGCGGGTGCTGCGGGGCGGCGTAACGCCTGTTTTTCTGCGCCTCGTGAAGCACCACGCCGATCACGGCGATACCGGCCAGCGCGGCAAGGACACGCGCGACATCCCTCTCGCCCGCCTGTGCCGGGGCGGCGGTCAAGCCGGTGACGGCGATGGAGGCCGCGAGGATGAGGGAAACGAATTTGCCAGACATTGCCATGGTCCTTTTTCGAGTTGAATTCTGCCCCTTCAGGATCGGCGCAGGCGGCGCGGACGGGCAATAACGGTGGCCGGTTATCCGATAACAGGGCGCCGATCCCCCTTTGGTTATTGAATAGCCGCACGGGGCGGGTCATGTTCGGCGCATGATGAAAACGCTTGCCTCCCTCGCCTTTGCCGCCGTCCTTGCCGCTCCCGCCGGGGCCGCCTGCGTGGCCGAATACAAGGCCAAGCGGGACGATCCGCTCAAGCTGTTCTACGGCACCGCCGAGATCGGCGGCGCCTGCACCGCCGATGCCGCCGCCGCGGAGCTGCGCGCGAAGCTGGCGGCCGAGGGGCTGACCCTGCTCAAGGTGCTGTCGGTGACGCAGGAGTGACCGCGCCGGACGGACCCAAGGCCGCCGATGCGCGCCGCTCGGGCAGCCGGGTGGTGGTGCTGGGCGTGGCCGCCATCGTCGCGATCCTGACGCTGGCGGCGGTGTTCCTGTTCCTGTCGCTGCCCGACGCGGGCGCCTTCAACGCCCGGGTCGAGCGGATCTTCGTCGAGAACGACGCGCTGACCAGCGACGCCGAGATCAAGCTGCTGGAAATCCTCGCCCTGTCGGGCACCGCCTTCAGCGAAACGCTGGTGAGCTACCGGATGGTCATCTTCGTGCTGCTGGTCTTCAGCGCGGCGCTGCTGATCGCGGCGCTGGTGTTCCTGCTGATGCTGGTCGCGCTGAACCGCCGCATGGCGCAGATCGAGCGCTCGGGGATCGAGGTGAATTCGCTGCTCATCAGCCGCGCCGAGAAGGCCGTCTATCTCAACAACATGGGGTTCAAGCTGACCGACGCGGCGATGGAAACGCTGTCGGTGCTGGCCGAGGCGCGGATGGATGGCGACATCCTGAGCGGCGCGCAGATCGAGGGGATGATTTCGGGCCGCGATGCCAGCGATTGCGACGAGGCGGCAGGGGCGACCCGGATCAAGCGGCTGCGCGATACGCTGGGCAACCAGATGGTGAGCGAGCTGCTGGTGCGCAATATCTCGCGGCAGGGTTATGTTCTGGCGATCGACAAGGACGTGATTCGCGTCATCTGACGGTGCCGGAAGGCCCGGTCCCGATAATTGTTGCAGCAGGAACGGGCGGTCTGGCTGCAGGTCGGACCGGTGTGATAAGACGGCGCATGCCCGCCTTTTGCCGCGATTGCCTGAATCTCAACGCGCCCGATCAGCGCCGCTGCGCGGTCTGCGGGCGGCCGCGCGTCGTGTCGCATCCCGAGCTGTTCGAGCTGGGCATCGCCCATATGGATTGCGACGCCTTCTATGCCAGCGTCGAGAAGCGCGACAACCCCGAGCTGGAGGGCAAGCCGGTAATCATCGGCGGCGGGCATCGCGGCGTGGTATCCACCGCCTGTTACGTCGCGCGGATTCGCGGCGTGCGCTCGGCCATGCCGATGTTCCAGGCGCTGAAGCTCTGCCCCGATGCGGTGATCATCAAGCCGCGCATGGATGTCTATGCCGCCGTCTCGCGCCAGATCCGCAGCATGATGGAGGATCTGACCCCCGCGATCGAGCCCTTGTCGCTGGACGAGGCGTTTCTGGACCTGCGCGGCACCGCGCGGCTGCATGGCGCGCCGCCGGCGATCATGCTGGCCCGGCTGGTCAGGCGCATGCGGGACGAGCTGGGCCTGACCGGCTCCATCGGCCTCAGCCATAACAAGTTCCTGGCCAAGATCGCCTCGGATCTGGACAAGCCGCGCGGTTTTTCGGTGATCGGCGCGGCCGAGACGGCAGATTTTCTGCGCGAAAAGCCCGTGCGCCTGATCTGGGGTGTCGGCCAGGCCGGTCAGGCCGCGCTGGAGGCGGCGGGGATCCGCACCTTCGCCGATCTGCTGCGCTGGGAGCGGGCGGATCTGCACGCCCGGTTCGGTGCCATGGGCGACCGGCTGTGGCATCTGGCGCGCGGGCAGGACCACCGCCGGGTGGACGCGTGCACGCCGGTCAAGTCGATCTCGAACGAGACGACGTTCAACGAGGACACCGGCAATCTGGACATTCTCGACGGGCACATCTGGCGGCTGGCCGAGAAGGTCTCGGCCCGGGCCAAGGCGCGGCAACTGGCGGGGCGGGTGGTGACGCTGAAGCTCAAGCGCGCGAATCACAGCGGCCTGACCCGGCGGCAGTCGCTGCGCGACGCCAGCCAGATGGCCGACACGATCTATCGCATCGCGCGCGGTTTGATGGATGGCGCGGCGGGCGAGGCGCCGTTTCGCCTGATCGGGGTAGGCCTGTCGGACCTTGTGCCGGAAAGCGCCGCGGACCTGTCGGGCGATCTGCTGGATCCGGGCGCCGTGCGCCGCAGCCACGTCGAGCGCGCCAGCGACGAGATTCGCCGCCGCTTCGGCGAGGGCGCGATCCTCAAGGGGCGCGCCCTGCGCTGAGCGGCATCACTCGGCGGCCAGCGGCATCGCGCCGTCGCGGCCGATAGCGGCGATCTGCGCGATGACACCCTCCAGAAGCGCCCGGAACGCCTCGAAATGCGGCAGCGGGCGGACCGTCCTTTCATCCATGTAAAGCGCGCGGTCGATCTCGATCTGGACGGCGTGGCGGCCCCGCGCCGGGCGCCCGTAGGTCTGCGCCACGTAGGCGCCGGCAAAGGGCGTGTTGCGCACGACCTTCAGCCCCGCCGCGGTAAAGGCGTCCTCGATCCGGTCGGTGATCTCCGTCGCGGCGGACGCGCCGAACCTGTCGCCCAGCACGATATCCGGCTGGCGCGCCCCGGCGCGGACGGTGCCGCTCAGCGCCTCGTGCGGCATGGAGTGGCAATCGACAAGGATCGCGCGGCCGAAACGGTCATGCGCGCGGTCCATCTCGGCCGCGAGGGCCGAATGATAGGGGCGCCAGATCCCGTCGATCCGCGCGCGCGCTTCGGCCATGGGTAGTTTGCCGCTGTAGATCGCGCGCCCGCCGGCGACGACGCGGGGGATCACCCCCAGCCCGGCGGCCACGCGCGGATTGTGCCCGCTATGGCGCACGCCGTCGATCAGGGCCGGGTCCAGCTCGTCGGCGTTGCGGTTGAGATCGAGATAGGCGCGCGGCATCCCGGCCACAAGGAATGGCGCGCCATGACGCGGCGCCGCATCGAAAAGCCGGTCGACGAAAGCATCTTCCGAGCTGCGCATCGCCAGCGCGTCCAATGCGGTGCGGCGCAGGAACCACGCCGGGTAATCACGCCCGCTATGCGGCGACGCGAACACGGTGCAGGTGTCGCGCCGGGCGGGCGCGTGCAGATGAAAGGCGGCCTTTGGCATGGTCTCTCCGGCAGGTCAGCGTTGATGATAGCGCGAAGTTTTGCCCTTGCAAAAGCCCCTTGATCCCCCGCGCGACTCCTTTTATAGACCAGCGGACCGGCGCGGACTCTCGCGCCCCTTTTCATATGGGGGGCAAGAGGCAAGCGGCGGTATTCATGGGCGATTAGCTCAGCGGTAGAGCACTTCGTTGACATCGAAGGGGTCACAAGTTCGAACCTTGTATCGCCCACCATGAATTCACTGGCGCCGGATGCGGCGCCGCCCGTAACCCCAGGCGCTGGCCCGCGCCGCGACAGAAGAGGAAAAGAACGATGAAAGTTCGCAACTCGCTCCGTTCGCTGAAGAACCGGCACCGGGATTGCCGCGTCGTGCGCCGCAAAGGCCGCGTGTACGTGATCAACAAGACCCAGCGCCGCTTCAAGGCCCGTCAGGGCTGAGCAGCAGGCACCCGGCCGCTTGGCCGGATGACATGAAACCCCGTCCCGACCAGGGCGGGGTTTTTTCGCGTGTGCCTGCCTCTTGCCCGGCCCCGGAAAAGCGGCTTAAACCGTTTCGCGGAACACCGGAATTGCGGACTTTCGGCGTTGCGCCTTTCGCCTTTATCTGATGTCTCAGGTTGAAGGCGAGGCGCTTTAACTGCGCGCGAGCGAAGGGGAACACGCACATGCAGGTGCAGAAGATCGTCGTTGTCGGGGCTGGCATCTGCGGACTGTCGGCCGCCATCTGGCTGCGGCGGGCGGGGCATGAGGTGACCCTGATCGACCGGGACGGTCCGGGCGCCGGGGCCTCCTACGGCAATGCCGGGCTGCTGGCGGAATGGGGCATCGTGCCGATCAGCGCGCCGGGCATCGCGTGGACCGGGCTGAAATACATGGTCTCGCGCGCGGCGCCCCTGTCGGTCCAATACGCGCAGATGCCGCGCCTCGCGCCTTGGCTGGCGCAGTTCCTGCGAAATTCCTCGGACGCGCGCACGCGCGAGATCTCGGCGGCGCTGTCGCAACTTCTGCATGACAGCGTCGATCAGCACCGCGCCCTGACGCGCGGCACGCGGGCCGAGCGGTGGATCGCCTCCAGCGATTTCGGCTGGGCCTATGCGGATCGCGCGGCATATGAGGCCGACGCCTATACTTGGGAGCTGCGCCGCATCGCCGGCTACCACCCCGAGATCATCGAAGGCGCCGCCGTGCAGGAGGTCGAGCCGATGCTCGGCCCCGCCACCGCCTTCCTCGTGCGACTGAAGGGACACGGGCATATCGTCAATCCCGGCGCCTACATGGCCGATCTGGCGCGGGTGCTGGAGGATGAGGGCGGCATCTTTCGCCGCGCCGAGATGCGCGACGTTGCACTGGAGGATGGGCGCATCGCCCAGATCCTGACGGACCAGGGCCCCCTGCCCTGCGACGCCGCCGTTCTGGCCGCCGGGATCTGGTCCCGGCCGCTGGCGCGCAAGCTGGGGCTGCGCGTGCCGCTGGTCGCGGAGCGGGGATTTCACCTCGAGTTCGAGAACCCGTCCGCCATGCCGAGGATGCCGCTGATGATGACGGCCGGGAAGTTCGCGGTCACGCCGATGGCGCAGGGGCTGCGCTGCGCCGGAATGGTCGAACTGGGCGGTACGTCACCGAGGATGTCGCGCGGCCCGCTCAGGCTGCTGCGGCGCAACGTGGCGCAGATGTTCCCGGACCTGACCTTCGACAGCGTCGAGGAGTGGATGGGCTACCGCCCCTCAACGCCCGACGCGCTGCCGCTGATCGGTGAGATGGGGGCAAGCGGCGTCTTCGCCGCGTTCGGACATCAGCATGTCGGGCTGACCGGCGGGCCGAAAACGGGGCGCTGGGTGGCCGACATGATCGGCGGGCGCGGCAATGCCGAGCTTGGGGCGTTCGACGCGAACAGGTTCGGCTAATGCGCCGCGCACCCGGCGCCTGCGGCGTTACCGGGACGAAGCGGCGGCCGGCGCCTGCGCCTCTATCATCATTCGAAGCCGTTTCATCCGGTCGTCGATCCGGCGTTTCAGAAAATCATTGGTCAGCGCACCGTCCTCACCGAATTCCTTCTGCGCCGCCGCGACCAGGATCAGCGGACCGTGCACCACGTCCAGCTGTAGCTGCGTCAGGATCGAATGGGTCATGAAGTGCCCGGTCTCGCCCCCGCTGCGGCCTGCGGCGGCCGAAAGAATCACGGCGGGCTTGTCCTTCAGGATCGGCGGATTGGCGCGGCTCAGCCAGTCGATCGCGTTTTTCAGGACGCCGGAAATACCCTTGTTGTATTCGGGCGCGCCGATCACCAGCGCATCCGCGCGCCGGGTCTGATCCATCAGCGTCCGGACATCGCGCGGCAGGCCCGCATCCTCCACATCGCCGTTGTAGAGCGGCAGGTTCAGATTGCCCTCGATCACCTCGGCCTCGCCGAAGCTGCGGACTGCCTCGGCGACCAGCCTGCGGTTGTAGGAGGCCTTGCGCAGCGAGCCGCACATCGTCAGAAGCACCGGTTTTCGCATGCAAATTCCTTTCTGGCAGCGCTGCCTTTCATATGCGCCGCAACCGGACAAAGGCAAGCCGCGCCCGGCGCTACCAGGCGGTCGGGCCCTTGTCGGCGAAGGAATGCACCAGGAAGTCGATGAAGGCGCGCACCTTGGGCTGGGTGAACCGGCCGGGCGGATAGACCGCGTAGATGCCCTGCGTCTCGACCGGCAGATCGGGAATGACATCCTCGACCAGACCCTTTGCCATGGCGCCAGCATAGAGGTAGCTGTGCAGATACGCGATCCCGAGGCCCGAGATCGCGGCGTTCAGCAGCGACTGGCCGTCGTTGACCGACAGCCCCCCGGCGGTGCGCACCTGCCGCTTCTCGCCCGAGGGCGCCGTCAGCTTCCACACCGATCCGCCTGCCTGGCTGGAATAGTGCAGAAGCTTGTGCGCGTTCAGATCGTCGATCCTGCCGGGACGGCCATATTTCTGGATGTAGTTGGGCGAGGCGATCATCCGCTTGCTCGTCTCCGTCAGCTTGCGGGCGCGCAGGGTGCTGTCCTCCAGATCGCCGATGCGGATGGCCATGTCGAAGCCTTCCGAGATCAGCTCGACATAGCGGTTGTCGAGCATCATGTTGACGGAGATTTCCGGGAATTCGTCAAGGAACGTGCCCAGGATCGGGCTGAGGTGGTTGACGCCGAAATCGGCCGCCACGCTGATCCTGAGAAGTCCCGACGGCTCGGACTGCATCGAACTGACCAGCGCGTCTGCCTCGCCCGCGTCGCTGAGCACGCGCAGCGCCCGGTCGTAATAGGCAAGCCCGATCTCGGTCGGGCTGACCCGCCGCGTGGTGCGGTTGAGCAGGCGCGCACCCAGCCGCGCCTCCAGCGACGAGACATGCTTGGACACCGCCGATTTGGAGATGCCCATCTTGCGCGCGGCGTCGGTGAAGCCGCCCTGGTCGACGACCGTGGCGAAGGCTTCCATTTCCGTCAGGCGATCCATCGAGCGCATCCTTCCAGCTTTCCTTCTCCTCCGGTTTGCGCGGCAATTCAGGCGCAATCGCGGCGCACGTTCGACAATTGCGCGATTTTCGCCGGTTCCGTCCACGGCCGGGAAACGCAGGACGTCCGTGCGCTGAGTGCGTGCACAGCGAAGGAGGAGCGACAAGGAGCAGCCGGGTCAGACCGCCGAATGGCGGCCCGGACGGGGAACAGGCGGCGGTGGATTGGGCCGCAGACGCCTGAGGCCGGTCAGAACAGGCTGCCCTGATCGGGTTTCGGCGGCGCCGGTTTCGGCGCGGCCCTGCGGCCTGCACCGGGGCCGACGGCAAGGCAGCCGTCGGAAAATTCGATCTCCAGTGCGGCGGCCATTTTCGCCGCACTCGCCGTCGTGACCAGATCGCCATCGGCGCGCACAACGGCATAGCCGCGCTGCAACGTCGCCTTGTATCCCAGCGTCTCGCGCAGGCGGTCCAGCGCGTCGATCCGCTGGCGCCATCCGGCGGTCTGCCGCGCGGCGGCGGCTGCAAGGCGGCCGGCGCTGCGCTCCAGCTCGCAGCGTCTGGCGGCAACGCCAGCGCCGGGCGCGCGCGCCGCAAGCCGCGTCGTCAACATGGCCAGTCGCTTGGCGTCGTCGCGCGTGCGCCGCTCCAGCGCGCCGCCCATGCGCTCGGCCGCGGCGGCAAGGCGGCGTCTGTCGCTGTCGATCATCCGCCGCAGCACACCGGGGCGCAGCGCGCCGCCCGCTTCGGACAGCGCGACACGCCGCAACTGGACCCCCCGGATCAGCGCGGCAGGCAGCCTGTCGCCCCAGACGTCCAGCCGCTGCCGCGGCGTGTCCAGCAGCGTCTCAACCCGCGGCAAAGCGCGCGACAGATCGCGCAGCCGCTGGCCACGCTGCGCAACGGCCGTGCCAAGCGCGCGGATCAGCCGCCCCTCCTGCCCGTCCAGCCATGTCAGCAGTTCCAGCCGCACCGGGACGGCCAGTTCGGCGGCGGCGGTGGGCGTGGGTGCGCGCCTGTCGGCGGCAAAGTCGATCAGTGTCGTGTCCGTCTCGTGCCCGACGGCGGAAATCAGGGGGATGCCGCTGGCCGCCGCCGCGCGGACGACGACCTCCTCGTTGAAGCCCCAAAGATCCTCGATACTGCCGCCGCCGCGTGCGACGATGATCAGATCGGGCCGGGGCAGCGCCCCGCCGGGGGTAAGCGCGTTGAAGCCTTCGATCGCCCGCGCAACCTCGCCCGCGCAACGCTCGCCCTGCACGGCAACGGGCCAGATCAGCACCTTGCGGGGGAAACGGTCGCGCAGACGGTGCAGGATGTCGCGGATCACCGCGCCCGAAGGCGATGTGACAACGCCGATGATTTCGGGAAGATAAGGCAAGGGCCGCTTGCGTTCAGCGGCAAAGAGCCCCTCGGCTGCCAGCGCCGCCTTGCGCTTTTCAAGCATCGCCATGAGGGCGCCCGCGCCCGCCGGTTTTATATCCTCGATGATGATCTGATAGCGGGACTGGCCGGGGAATGTGGTCAGGCGGCCAGTTGCGACCACCTCCATTCCCTCCTCGGGCTGGACAGGCAGGCGCGCCGCCTGACCCTTCCAGATGATGCCGTTGATGACAGCGCGGTCATCCTTGAGGTCCAGATAAATATGGCCCGATTTTGGACGCGACACGCGCCCGACCTCGCCGCGCACACGGACGCGGCCGAATTCGCCTTCGATAACGCGCTTTATCGCGCCCGAAAGGTCCGAGACCGAATATTCGGGCGCGTTTTCGCCGGGATGGGGATCGTCGATGAGGTCGGACATGCCCCATCAATGCCCCATCCCGGCGCTCTTGAAAAGGTCGGTTTATGCGGCGCGGTGGCTGTGCTTGCCCTCGCCGATCTCCTCGATCAGCTTCGAGCAGAACGCATCCAGGTCGCCGGGGTTACGGCTGGTGACAAGCCCTTGGTCCGTCACAACCTCTTTGTCGTGCCAGTTGGCGCCCGCGTTTTCCACATCCGTGCGGATGGAATGGTAGGAAGTCATGTCGCGCCCCTTGGCAATGTCCGCCTCGATCAGAAGCCACGGCGCATGGCAGATCGCGCCGATGGGTTTCTTGGCGTCCCAGAAGGCCCGCACAAAGGACACGGCGTCCGGATTGACGCGCAGAAGGTCCGGGTTGATCTGCCCGCCGGGCAACATCAGCGCGTCGTAATCGGCGGATTTCACCGCGTCCAGCGTGTGATCGACCTTGACGTTCCGGCCCCAGTCGTCGCCGTCCCAGCCACGGATCTCGCCGCCTTCGGGGGCGATGACATGCACGGTGGCGCCAGCGTCTTTCAGGGCCTTGAGCGGCTTCTCAAGCTCGGATTGCTCAAAGCCGTTGGTTGCCAGAATGGCGACTTTGCGGTCTGAAATATCAGCCATTGTCTTTCCTTTCCTGTCTGTGTGTCTCGTGGCTTTTCAACGCGCGCCGCGCCGCTGTGTTCCGTCCCGCCCGCTTGCCTGCGCGTAACCTTGCGCATATTGACTGCGCAGGAACGCAGATCACGGGAGAGCGGCATGAACATCTTGATCCTCGGCGGCGGCGGGCGCGAACATTCGCTGGCCTGGGCCGTGCTGCAGAACCCGAAATGCGACCGCCTGATCGTGGCGCCGGGCAACGCAGGGATCGCGCAGATCGCCGAATGCGCCTCGCTCGACATCCTCGATCCCGGCGCCGTTGCCACCTTCGCCGAGCAGGAGGCGATCGATTTCGTCATCATCGGCCCCGAGGCGCCGCTGGCCGCCGGCGTGGCCGACCGCCTGCGCGAGGCAGGCGTGCTGACCTTCGGCCCCTCGAAGGACGCGGCGCAGCTGGAGGCGTCGAAAAGCTTTACCAAGGCGATCTGCGACGCCTGCGGCGCGCCGACCGCCGCCTATGGCCATTTCACCGACGCCGCCGCGGCCAAGGATCACGTTACCGCCCAAGGCGCGCCCATCGTGGTCAAGGCCGACGGTCTGGCGGCCGGCAAGGGCGTCATCATCGCGCAGACGGTCGAGGAGGCGCATGCCGCCATCGACGACATGTTCGGCGGCGCCTTCGGCAACGCCGGCGCCGAGGTGGTGATCGAGGAGTTCATGCAGGGCGAGGAGGCATCGCTCTTCGTTCTCTGCGATGGCGAAAACATCCTCTCCATCGGTTCGGCGCAGGATCACAAGCGCGTGGGCGAGGGCGACACCGGCCCGAATACCGGCGGCATGGGCGCCTATTCGCCCGCGCCGGTCGTCACTCCCGAGGTCGAGCGCCGCGCGATGGATGAGATCATCCGCCCCACCATCGCCGAGATGGCAAGGCGTGGGATGCCGTTTCAGGGCGTGCTCTATGCGGGGCTGATGATTGCGGACGGGCAGCCGCGCCTCGTGGAATACAACGTGCGCTTCGGCGATCCCGAGGCGCAAGTGTTGATGATGCGCCTTGGCGCGCAGGCGCTGGACCTGATGCACGCCGCCGCCGAGGGGCGGCTGGACCGGTGCGATGTGACATGGGCCGAGGATCACGCGCTTTGCGTCGTCATGGCCGCCAAGGGCTATCCTGGCGACTACGACAAGGGCAGCATCATCGAGGGGCTGAACGCTTGCCCCTCTGACAGCTTCCACATGGTGTTTCATGCCGGAACCGCCACCAGGGAGGGCAGGATCACCGCCGCGGGCGGGCGCGTCCTGACCGTGACCGCGCGGGGCGGCACCCTGCGCGAAGCGGCGGATAGCGCCTACGGCATGGTCGATCGCATCGACTGGCCCGAAGGCTTCTGCCGCCGCGATATCGGCTGGCGCGCGCTGTGATCATCCGGGACAAGCCGGGGCCGCTGCAACTGCTCTTCTCGGTGCGCGGCTCGGTCCTGCCCAAGATCCTGCCGCGCGTGGCGTTCGTCACGGCGTTTGCCGGCGGGCTGGTCTGGCTGGACCAGTCCCATCTGCGCCTGCCGCATACCAACGCCGCGCCCTTCGCCGTCTTCGGCATCGCGCTGTCGCTGTTCCTGGGCTTTCGCAACAACGCCGCGCATGACCGCTGGTGGGAGGGGCGCAAGCTGTGGGGCCAGCTCATCGCCGACATGCGCGCCCTGTCGCGCGAGGTCGAGATATTCCTGCCCGAGCCTGCACACCGGCACCGGCTGCTGACCCTCGCGCTGGGATTCATCCATGCGCACCGGCTGAACCTGCGGCAGTTGCCCGCCGCGTCCGCCCCGGCCAAGTGGCTGACGCCCGAGGATACGGCCGCGCCGCATCCGCCCTGCGCCAAGCTGAACCAGATGACCGAGGTGATCGCCAGCGCCGCGCCCGACGGCTTTGCCCGCCGCGCGCTGGCCGAGCGGATGAGCGCCATCGCGCGCGCGCAGGCCGGATGCGAGCGCATCGCGACGACGCCGCTGCCTTACGTCTATTCGCTGCTGATCTTCCGCACGACCTATCTCTATTGCGGGCTGATTCCCTTCGGGCTGATGGACACGGCCGGCTGGCTGACGCCGGTCTTCGTGGCGATCATGGCCTATATCTTCATCGGCCTTGCCGAAGTGACCGAGGAACTGGCTCACCCCTTCGGCGAGACGGTCAACGGCCTGCCGCTGGACGCGATGTGCCGCACGATCGAGATCAGCCTCGCGCCGCATCTGGACATGCAGGCGCCCGCGCCGCTGAAGGCGGATCGTTTTTATCTGAGCTGAGAGACGCCCGCCGCAAGCGCACCGATTGCCGCGCGCGGCGGGCCGGACGTTGCCGGGGGCGCAGTCGCAGACGCCGCGCCCGCTTGGGCGTCAGATCTGTTTTTCCGGCATCTGCACGACCAGCCCATCCAGCTCGTCGGTCACTTTCAACTGACAGGTCAGGCGCGAGCGTTCGGGATCCGGCTCGTAGGCGAAATCCAGCATGTCCTCTTCCATGTCGTCCTTGGGCGGCAGTTTTTCGACCCAGGCCGGATCGACATAGACGTGACAGGTCGAACAGGCGCAGGCGCCGCCGCAATCGGCCTCGATGCCGGGGATGTTGTTGTCGCGCGCGCCTTCCATGACGGTCAGACCATTCGGCACGTCAACCTCGTGCCTGGTGCCGTTATGCTCGATATAGGTGATCTTGGCCATGTGATCGCAGACTCCCGTTTCTGGCGTTTCGGATTAGTTAGCGGTCCGCAGGCGGCCAAACCAGCCGATTCTGGAATTTCCAGAGAAAAGAGTTGCGCGGGATCGTGTCTGTTCTATTTTTGTTCGCATTAAGAATCGCGTTTACGGACAGCCCCGCCACCCGGATGACTGGCCGCGCCCGCCCGCCGCGCTGGTGGCGGAGCGGCTGCACCTGCCGCCCACGGGCGCGCGCGTCACCGTGGCGGGCCTCGTGATCCTGCGCCAGCGGCCCGGCACTGCAAAGGGCGTCATTTTCCTGACGCTGGAGGATGAAACGGGCGTCGTCAACGTGATCGTCTGGCGCAAGATGTACGAACGGTTCCGCCGCGCGGTCATCGCCGGGCGGCTCTTGCGCGTGACCGGCCGGGTGCAGCGCGACAATGGCGTGGTGCATGTGCTGGCCGAAGAGATCGAGGATATCTCGCCCCTTCTGGACGAGCTTTTGCGCGTGGAGGACGCGAGCTGAACGCCCTACCCGCCCGGCCCGCGGTCGATGCAGTTTTGCGGCGGTTTCGGCCCCATCCCCAGCGTCTGAAGCGCCTCGCGCAGCGCGGTGCGCACCCCTTCCTCCAGCGTCGGATGATAAAACGGCTGCTCCAGGATTTCGTCCACGGTCAGCCTGCTTTCGATGCACCAGGCCAGAAGATGGCCGATATGCTCGGCTGCCGGGCCAAACATCTCGGCGCCCAGCAGAAGGCCGCTGTCGCGCGCGGCATAGACGCGCAGCAGGCCCGCATTGATCCCCATGACGCGGGCGCGTCCCTGATCGGCGAAATCCACGGCGCCGACGGCAAACTCCGTTTCGCCCTCGCACAGTTCGGAATGGCTGGCACCGACCATGGCGATCTGCGGCTCGCAAAAGACGATGCTCAGCGGCGTGCGGCGCGCCTTGCGGTAGACCTGCGGCATATGCGCGGCATTGCGGCCCGCGATGCGGCCCTCATCGGACGCCTCGTGCAAGAGCGGCACGGCAGCATCCGCGTCCCCGGCGATGAAGACATGGCTTTCGCCGACCTGCATTGACAGCGGATCGAAGACCGGCGTGCCCTTGTCGTCGCGCGGCAGCGACGTGGCATCGAGGTTCAGCCTGTCGACATTCGGGCGCCGTCCGGTCGCGGCCAGCAGCAGATCGAAACGCTCCTCATGCTCTTCGGCATCGTCATCGTCCGCGTCCGACCAGCGCACCACCACCTTTTCACCGTCGCGTGACACTTTCGTGTCGGCGTGCCAATGGGCGGGGAACTCCTTCTCGAAGGTGCGGGCGGCGTAGCGGCGCACCTCGTCGTCGGAAATGGGTCCGACCTCGTGATCGCGGCCGAACATGCGCACCCGCACGCCAAGGCGGTGCAGCGCCTGGCCCAGTTCCAGCCCGACGATCCCGGCGCCGAAGACGGCCACCGATCCGGGCAGGTCGGACCAGTCGAAGATGTCCTCGGTCGTCACCAGCCTGTCGCCCGCGTCCTTGAGCGGCCCGGCAATGTTCGGGCGCATCCCGGTGGCGATGACGATGGCGCGGGCGGTCACCGTGCCGCCGCCGGACAGCTTCAGCGTGTGATCGTCCTGAAACGTCGCGTAATCGCGGACGAGGTGACGATCGGGAAACGCCTCGATACTGTCGATGACCAGGTTGACGAAGCGGTCGCGTTCGTTCCGGATACGCTGCGTCACGGCGGCGCCGTCGATCCGGGGGGCGTCCGCGTAGATGCCGAACCGCTCGGTATCGCGTATCCCCTGGGCGATGTTTGCGGCGGCGATCATCAGCTTGGACGGCATGCAGCCATTCCGCGCGCAGGTGGTGCCCAGCGGCCCGCCCTCGATCAGGGCCAGACGGTCCGTGTATTTCCGGGCCTCGCGGTAGGCGCTGAGGCCCGCGGTGCCGGCGCCGAGAATGGCGACATCGACGTCAAACTCGCTCATGTCGGTATCCTTTCCGTTGGCGCATCAACGCGGCGGGGGCCGTGTTCGTTGCCTCGCACCTTGCGCGAAGTGCCGCGCTACTTCTCGAACAGGCGCGCGGCGTCGAATATGGCGTCCAGCCGCTCGTAACGCTCGCGCGTCTCGGGCCAGTTCGCCTCCTGCGTGGCGGCGATCAGCGCCTCCAGCAGCATCATGGTCGATGTGTTGCTGTCCCAGGCGGAAGGGATCTGCGTCCAGCAGTGAAAGGTATGCCGCGCATGGGCGGCGACGGGGCTGGCCCACTGGTCGGTGATCAGGATCACGATCACACCCCGCTCGGTCGCCAGCTGGGCAAGGCGCAACAGGTTCGTCTCGTACCGGCGCATGTCGAAGAGAAGCAGCACGTCCCCCTCGCTCATGTCCAGCATGTAGTGCGGCCATGTGGCGGAACTGGAGGTCATGTGCGTGATGCGCCGGCGCACCGCCTGGAAATGGGTGAAGGCGTAATCCGCGAGCGCGCGGCTGATGCGCCCGCCGACGACGTAAAGCCGCCGGTCGGTATCGGCCAGCAGCTGCACCGCGCTGTCGAACTGCGCGCTGTCCACGTTGGCCAGCGTCTGCTGGATGTTGTCGCCGATGGCGGTGGCGAACCGGTTCAGAAGGTGCGATTCCGGCACGTCGCTGGCCCAGCGGTCGCGCCGCTGCGTGGGGCCCGAAGCCTTGGCCTCGAGCTCGGCCAGCAGGGCCTGCTGGAACTGCGGATAGCCCTTGAAGCCCAGTTTCTGCACCAGCCGGGCAAGCGTGGGCGTCGATACCTCGGCATTGGCCGCCGCAATGGTGATCGAGGCAAGGCCCGCCGCCGGGTAATTGTCCAGAAGCGCCTGCGCGAACTTGCGTTCTGACTGCGTCAGCACCGCGTAATGTGCGCGGATCGCTTCGCGCACTGTCTGGCGGCCGGGGCGGGACGTCTGGCGCATGGCGAGGATTCCGGACAGGTCTATGAAAAGATATTGACAGAAAACCGGCGTCATGGAAACATTTTTCCAAACGAGGGAGGAGAGCGGCATGTCGGGCGAGACGCAGGCAGAGCCAGTGGTCGAAGTGCTCGGCGCCGACGCAACCGGCGCGGTGCTTCTCCTGTGCGAACATGCATCGCACTACGTGCCTGCGCACTACGCCGGGCTTGGCCTGACGCCCGAGACGGCGGTTTGCCATGCCGCCTGGGACCCCGGCGCGCGCGATCTGGCGCTGCACCTGATGCAGTGCCTCGATGCCACGCTCGTCGCCGCCCGGATGTCGCGGCTGATCTATGACTGCAACCGTCCGCCCGAGGCCGCCTCGGCCATGCCGGAGCGATCCGAGCTGATCGAGGTGCCCGGCAACTGCGGTCTGACGGATGCTGACCGGGCCGAGCGGGCCGACACCGTCTATCGCCCCTTCTGCGCTGCGGTGACGGCGCAGATCGCGGCACGGCGGCAGCGGATGCAGCCGACCGCCATCGTCACGGTTCACAGCTTTACCCCCGTCTATTACGGTACCCCGCGCGAGACCGAGATCGGCATTCTGCACGACACCGACACCAGGCTGGCCGACGCCATGCTGAAAGGCGCGGGCACCCTCGCCCACCGCGCCGTTCACCGCAACCGGCCATACGGGCCGCAGGACGGCGTGACCCATTCGCTGCAGGTGCACGGGTTGGCGCATGGCCTGCCGAACGTGATGATCGAGGTGCGCAACGATCTTTTGCAAACCCCCGAGGACGTCGCCCGCATCGGCGACGAGCTGTGCGCGATGATCGCGCCCGCATTGGCCGATCTGGGCCTGCAGGAGCAGGGGGCCGGACATGCCTAGGATCATCCGGGGGTTCGTGCGCGGCGTCGATGCGATGAATTACTTCATCGGCCGCATCGCCATCTATCTGATCTTTGCCCTGATCGGCGTCCTGATGTGGTCGTCCGTGTCCAAGGTGGCGTTCGAGCCGTCCCTTTGGACGCTGGAAATGGCGCAGTTCGTGATGGTCGCCTATTATGTGCTGGGCGGACCCTACGCGATCCAGATGGGATCGAACGTGCGGATGGATCTTTTCTACGGCAGCTGGAACGCGCGCCAGAAGGCGTGGGTGGATGCGTTCACCGTTCTCTTCCTGATGTTCTTCCTCGGCGTGCTGCTGTATGGCGCCATCGGCTCGACCGCGTATTCGCTGGGCCATTTCGAGGGCGAGCCGTTCAGCTTCTTCTGGGATCTGTTCAGGACGTTCGTCACCGAAGGCGCCGCCGCCGCGAAGGAAAAGATGGGCTTCATCGAGCGCAGCCCGACCGCGTGGCGCCCCTATATCTGGCCGGTCAAGGCCATCATGATCGTCGGCGTCACGCTCATGCTGCTGCAGGTCACCGCCGAATTTTTCCGCGATATCGGACGTATCCGCGGGGTGGAGCTCTGATGTCGTACGAAATGATCGCCCTGCTGATGTTCAGCACGATGATGTTGATGCTGCTGACGGGCCAGCGGGTGTTCGGCGCCATCGGGTTCGTTGCCGCGGCCGGGGGAATGCTGCTCTGGGGCACGGGCGGGGCGGACATGCCGTTTTCGGCGGCGATGAAGCTGATGAAGTGGTATCCGCTGCTGACGCTGCCGATGTTCATCTTCATGGGCTACGTGCTGTCGGAAAGCCGCATCGCCGACGATCTTTACCGCATGTTCCACGTCTGGATGGGGCCGGTTCGCGGCGGGCTGGCCATCGGCACGATCGGGCTGATGGTGCTGATTTCCGCGATGAACGGCCTGAGCGTCGCCGGCATGGCCATCGGCGCGACCATCGCGCTGCCGGAACTGCTGAAACGCGGCTATGACAAGATCATGGTGACCGGGGTCATCCAGGCGGGATCGAGCCTCGGCATCCTCGTGCCGCCCTCGGTGGTGCTGGTGCTTTACGCGATGATCGCGCGGCAGCCGGTGGGGCAGCTTTGGCTGGCGGGGGTGATACCGGGGCTGATGATGGCGGTGATGTTCATCATCTACATATATGCGCGCTGCCGGGCGCAGCCGCATCTGGGCCCGGTCCTGCCCGCCGAGGACCGCAACGTGCCGACGCCCGAGAAGATGCGCCTGCTGCTGGCGGGCCTGCTGCCGCTGATCATCTTCGCGGTGATGATGGTGCCCTTCGTCAAGGGCTGGACCAGCCTTGTCGAAAGCAGCGCGATAGGTGCGATGGCGGCGTTCGTGGCCGCGGTGCTGAAGGGGCGGATGACGCGCGAGGTGTTCGAGAACTCGGTGCGCCAGACGCTGGGCATCTCGTGCATGTTCATGTGGATCATCCTCGCCGCGCTCGGCTTTGGCGCGATCTTCGACGGGCTGGGCGCGGTCAGGGCGATCTCGGACCTTTTCACGACGCAATGGGGGCTGGACCCGTGGGTGATCCTGATCCTGATGCAGCTCAGCTTCATCGTGATGGGCACGTTCCTCGACGATACCGCGATGCTGGTCATCGTCGCGCCGCTCTACGTGCCGCTGGTGGGTGAGCTGGGGTTCGATCTGGTGTGGTATGGCGTCCTTTATACCATCACCTGCCAGATCGCCTACATGACGCCGCCCTTCGGCTACAACCTGTTCCTGATGCGCGCCATGGCACCGCCCGAGATCAGCATACAGGACATCTACCGCTCGATCGTGCCGTTCGTGGCGGTGATGGTGGTGGCGCTGGCAACGGTCATGGTGTTTCCGCAGATCGCGCTATGGCTGCCCGATCTGATATACAAGTGACAAGACTCCGACAAGGAGCGCGAGCAACCGAAGGCAACAAGGAGAGAGAAGATGACGACACGCAGAAAGTTTTTGGCCTCAGCCGGTCTCGGCACCGCCGCCACGGCGCTGGCCGCGCCCTCCATCGTGCGCGCGCAATCGCCGATCAAGTGGCGGATGCAGACCTATGCCGGCGCCGCGCTGGGCGCCGAGGTAACGAAACCCGCCGTCGACTACATCAACAAAGCCGCCAATGGCGAGATGGAGATCGAGCTGTTCTACGCCGACCAGATCGTGCCGACGGGCGAGCTTTTCCAGGCGCTTCAGCGCGGCACCATCGACGCGGTCCATTCGGACGACGATTCGATGGCCTCGCCCACGCCGCTGCAACGGTTTGGCGGGTATTTCCCGCTGGCAACCAAGCATATCCTGGATGTGCCGGTGCTGTTCAATCAATACGGTCTGGCCGAAATCTGGGACAAGGAATACGAGAAGGTCGGTGTCAAGTGGCTGTCCGCCGCCGGTCAGGACCCGTGCAACTTCAACACCACGCGTGAGATAACGTCGCTCGCGGATCTCGACGGGCTGAAGCTTTACACTTTCCCAACGGCGGGCCGGTTCCTGGCGCAGTTCGGCGTCGTTCCCGTGTCGATTCCCTACGAGGATGCCGAGGTCGCCGTGCAGACGGGCGAGCTCGACGGCATGGCCTGGTCCGGCATCACCGAGGATTACACCGTCGGCTGGGCGGACGTGACCGACTACTTCCTGACCAACAACATCTCGGGCGCGTGGATCGGATCGCATTTCGTCAACCCGAAAAGCTGGGCCGACCTGCCCGAGCATCTGCAAGAGCTGGTCATGGCGGGTATCGAGGCGGGCCACACCTACCGCAACCAGTGGTACTGGGGCGGCGAGGCGCGGCTGCGCGCGAAGGGCGACAAGCTCGAGCTGCGCTCGATCCCGCAGAAGGAATGGAAGACGGTCGAGGAGGCCGCCGTCAAGTTCTGGGACGAAATCGCTCAGGAGGGCGAGGTACACCAGAAGGTGGTGCAGATCTTCCGCGACTACAACGAGGTGATCGGCAACGCCGGCCCCCCCTATACCTTCGAGTGACAAGCGCCTGACCAGGGCCGGCCCCGGCACAATCGCCGGGGCGGGCCACCCCCGAAACACCTGCTCCACCGAGGTTCACAATGTCTGCCCAAACCCCCGCCCTTACCTTCGACGCGCTGAAACAACAGGTGGATGAAGGAACCATCGACACCGTGCTGGTCTGTTTCGTCGACATGCAGGGGCGCCTGATGGGCAAGAGGTTCCACGCGCGGCACTTCGTGAACGGCGCCTGGAAGGAAACCCATTGCTGCAACTACCTCCTGGCCACCGATCTGGAGATGGACACTCCCGATGGCTACGCCAGCACCAGCTGGGCCGCGGGCTATGGCGATTACATCATGGCGCCCGATCTGGATACGCTGCGCCCGATGCCGTGGCTGGAGGGCACCGTGATGGTGCTGTGCGACGTGCTGGACCACCACACCCACGCGCCCGTCCCCCATTCGCCCCGCGCGGTGCTGAAGAAGCAGCTGGCGCGGCTGGAGGACATGGGCCTGACCGCCATGATGGCGACCGAGCTGGAGTTCTTCCTTTTCGAGAAGACCTACGACCAGATCCGCAAGGACGGCTTCCGCGACCTCACCCCGCTTTCGGGCTATAACGAGGATTACAACATCTTCCAGACCACCAAGGAAGAGCATGTGATGCGCCCCCTGCGCAACCACCTCTGGGACGCGGGCCTGCCGATCGAATGCACCAAGGGCGAGGCCGAGGCGGGGCAGGAAGAGCTGAACATCAAATACGCCGCCGCGCTGGACACGGCCGATCATCACACCATCGCCAAGCACGCGGTGAAGGAGATCGCCTGGCAGAACGGTCATGCCGCCTCCTTCCTGCCGAAATGGCACAAGAACCGAGTCGGCAGCTCCTCCCATGTGCATCAGTCGCTCTGGAAGGACGGCGAGAACATTTTTTTTGACGCATCCGACGATCTGGGCATGTCGGAGCCGATGAAGAATTACCTCGCCGGGATGCTGAAATACGCGCCCGACTACACCTATTTCCTCGCGCCCTACATCAACAGCTACAAGCGCTTCGTGAAGGGCAGCTTCGCGCCCACGCGCACGATCTGGTCGGTGGACAACCGCACCGCCGGTTTCCGCCTCTGCGGCGAGTCCACGCGCGCGGTGCGCGTCGAGTGCCGCATCGGCGGGTCTGACATCAACCCCTACCTCGCCATGGCGGTGCAGCTGGCCGCCGGAATGGCCGGAATGGAGGAGGGGCTGAAGCTGGACCCACCGTTCACCGGCGACGCCTATTCCGGCGACGAAGGCATGATTCCTACGAACCTTCATGGCGCGCACGCGGCGCTGAAAGAATCGGACATGCTGCGCGCGGCGCTGGGCGACGAGGTGGTTGATCACTACGCCCGCGCCGCCGAGATCGAGATCGAGGATTTCGAAGCCGCCGTCACCGATTACGAGATCGCGCGCGGATTCGAGCGGTGCTAGACGCCGCAGACCGCCGCGCTGGCCAAGACCGCCGGAGTCTCCGGCGGGGACATTCGGGGCAAGAAGAATGACCGGCCCCGCGAAGAACTGGATAGGTATGCAATGAGCGAGACACTGACTTGCATCTCTCCGATCGACGGATCGGTTTTCGCCACGCGCGAGGCGTTGAACGCGGAGGGCGCCAGGGCGGCGGCCGGCCGTGCGCGCGCCGCACAGATCAACTGGGCCGCGCGCCCGCTGGACGAGCGCATCCGCCTCGTCATGGCCGGCGTCGCCGCCGTCGGCGCCATGAATGACCAGATCGTGCCCGAACTCGCGCGCATGATGGGCCGCCCGGTGCGCTATGGCGGCGAATTCGGCGGCTTCAACGAGCGTGCCTCGCACATGGCGAGCATCGCCGCAGAGGCGCTGGCCGATATCGCGGTGGGCGAGGATGCGACGTTTCTGCGCTACATCAAGCGGCTGCCGCGCGGCGTCGTGCTGGTCGTGGCGCCGTGGAACTACCCTTACATGACCGCGATCAACACCGTCGCGCCGGCGTTGATCGCCGGCAACACCGTGCTGCTGAAACACGCCACGCAGACCCTTCTGGTGGGCGAGCGCATGGCACAGGCGTTCCACGGCGCAGGCGTGCCCGAGGACGTGTTCCAGAACGTCTTTCTCGGCCACGACACCACGGCCGACCTGATCGCCGCGCGCGCGGTGGATTTCGTGAACTTCACCGGCTCCGTCGCTGGCGGGCGCGCGATGGAGCGTGCGGCGGCCGGCACCTTTACCCCCGTCGCGACCGAACTTGGCGGCAAGGATCCGGGCTATGTCATGGAGGATGCCGATCTGGATGCGGCTGTCGCCACGCTCATCGACGGGGCCATGTTCAATTCCGGCCAATGCTGCTGCGGGATCGAGCGCATCTATGTGCACGAAACCCTTTACGATGCCTTCGTCGAGAAGGCCGTGAAGATCGTCAAAGGCTACACGCTGGGCAATCCGCTGGACGAGGCGACCGATATCGGCCCGATGGCCCATGTCCGCTTTGCCAAGGAGGTGCGCGCACAGATCGACGAGGCGGTGCAGGCGGGCGCGACCGCGCACATCGCCACGATGGACGCCGACGATGGCGGCGCTTACCTCACGCCGCAGATCCTGACCGGTGTGAGCCACGACATGCGCGTGATGCGGGATGAAAGCTTCGGCCCCGTGGTCGGCATCATGAAGGTCACATCGGATGACGAGGCGATCGAGCTGATGAACGACAGCCATTTCGGCCTGACCGCCAGCCTCTGGACGGCGGATCTGGCCCGCGCTCAGGCCGTGGGCGACCGCATCGAAACGGGCACCGTCTTCATGAACCGCGCCGACTATCTCGATCCCGGCCTCTGCTGGACCGGCTGCAAGGATACGGGCAGCGGCGGCGGGCTGTCGGTGATCGGCTATCACAACCTGACGCGCCCCAAATCCTACCATCTGAAAAAGGTGACAAAATGACCCTCGTTGGAAACTGGTCCTACCCGACCACGATCAAATTCGGCGCCGGCCGCATCGCCGAGTTGCCCGCCGCCTGCCAGCAGGCCGGCATGAAGCGGCCCCTGCTGGTCACCGACAAGGGGCTGGCCGACCTGCCGATCACCGCGCAGGTGCTGGATATCATGGAAGGCGCGGGCCTCGGGCGCGCCATCTTCTCCGAGGTCGATCCCAACCCGAACGAGAAGAACCTGGATGCGGGCGTCGCCGCCTACAAGGCCGGCGGCCATGACGGCTTGATCGCCTTCGGCGGCGGCTCGGGCCTCGACCTGGGCAAGATGGTCGCCTTCATGTCCGGCCAGACGCGCCCCGTCTGGGATTACGAGGATGTCGGCGACTGGTGGACGCGCGCCGATGCGGATGCCATCGCGCCGATCATCGCCGTGCCCACCACCGCCGGCACCGGCTCGGAAGTGGGGCGCGCCAGCGTCATCACCAATTCTGAAACCCATGTGAAGAAGATCATCTTCCATCCCAAGGTTCTGCCCGCGGTCGTCATCTGCGATCCCGAGCTGACGACCGGCATGCCGAAGTTCATCACCGCGGGCACCGGCCTCGATGCCTTCGCGCATTGCGTCGAAGCCTACAGCAGCCCGCATTACCACCCGATGAGCCAGGGCATCGCGCTGGAGGGCATGCGTCTGGTCAAGGAGTATCTGCCCCGCGCCTACGCCAACGGCAATGATCTGGAAGCGCGCGCGCATATGATGAGCGCGGCGATGATGGGCGCGACCGCGTTCCAGAAGGGCCTCGGCGCCATCCACGCGATGAGCCACCCCATCGGCGCCGTATTCGGCACGCATCACGGCACCACCAACGCCGTCTGCATGCCTGCCGTGCTGAAACTGAACGCCCCCGAGATCAGGGACCGCTTCCGCAGCGCCGCCGCCTACCTCGATATCGAGGGCGGCTTCGACGGCTTTTGCAGCTTCGTGCAGGAATTCAACGACGCGCTCGGCATCCCCCGCAAGCTGGGCGATATGGGGGTCGACGCGGCCCGCATCGACGAGCTGACGCGCGAGGCGATCAAGGATCCCAGCTGCGGCGGAAATCCCGTCAAGCTGACCGAAGCCAACCTGCGCGCGCTCTACGAGGCCAGCATCTAGGCATTCATCTTCCTGAAGATACTCAAGAGCCCCGGACGCGACGAGCGGCGTCCGGGGTTGTTTTTCGCGCTACTCGGCCGGCACCGCGATGTCCTGATCGCCCAGCGGATGAGGCAGCTTGTTCAGCATTTCGCGCGGACAGATCTGCACGAAACGTGCCTTTTCAGCGTCCCAATGCTGAAGGATATCCAGCGCCTTGCGGCTGCCCGTCTCATCCGCGTGGCGCTGGACGAGGCCGCGCAGCTGATCCTCCCAATGAGGATGCCGGACAGCCCCCGTCACGATCGTCTCGCGGTTGAGCAGCGGCGCGGCGTCGCCATGCGGGTCATAGAGGTATGCCATCCCGCCCGTCATGCCGGCGCCGAAATTGGCCCCGATCCGGCCCAGGATCACGGCGACGCCGCCGGTCATGTATTCGCATCCGTTGCTGCCGCAGCCCTCGATGACTACCTGCGCGCCCGAGTTGCGCACCGCGAACCGCTCGCCCGCGCGGCCCGCCGCGAAGAGATACCCGGCGGTCGCGCCATAAAGCACGGTGTTGCCGATGATCGTGTTCTCGCTCGCCTCCAGCGGGCTGGCCATGGGCGGGCGCACCACGATGATACCGCCCGAAAGGCCCTTGCCCACGTAATCGTTGGCATCGCCCGACACTTCCAGCTTCAGTCCCGGCGCGGCAAAGGCGCCGAGGCTTTGCCCGGCGCTGCCGGACAGCTTCACCGTAAGGTGGTCGGGCTGGAGCGAATTCTTCATCCCGAACTTGCGCACGATATGGCTGCTCAGGCGCGTGCCCACTGTGCGATGCGTGTTCTGCACCGCATAATGCAGCTGCATCTTTTCGCCGTCATCGAGGAACCGCGCGGCATCGCGCACGATCTCGGCGTCGAGCGTGTCCAGCACCTCCTGCCGCTGCCGCGTGCGGTCATAGGCGACGCCCTCGCTGGCGACGGTGATCAGCATCGGGTTGAGGTCCAGATCGTCCAGATGCGCGCTGCCACGGCTGACCTGCGTCAGCAGATCCGCGCGCCCGATCACCTCGTCCAGCGACCGCGCGCCGATGCCGGCCAGCACCTCGCGGACCTCCTGCGCGTAGAAGGTGATGAGGTTCACGACCTTCTCGGCATTTCCGGTGAACTTCGCCCGCAGCGCCTCATCCTGAGTGCAGACGCCCACCGGGCAGGTGTTGCTCTGGCACTGGCGCACCATGATGCAGCCCATCGCGATCAGCGCCGCTGTCCCGATGCCATACTCCTCGGCGCCCATCATCGCGGCCATGACGATGTCGCGCCCGGTGCGCAGCCCGCCATCGGTGCGCAGCGTCACGCGATCCCGCAGGTTGTTCATCGACAGGACCTGATGCGCCTCGGTCAGGCCCATTTCCCAAGGCAGGCCGGCATATTTGATCGACGTGGCGGGGCTGGCCCCGGTGCCGCCGTTGTGACCGGAGATCAGGATCACGTCTGCCTTGGCCTTGGCCACGCCCGCCGCGATGGTGCCGACGCCGGATTGCGCGACCAGCTTGACCGTGACCTTTGCCACCGGGTTGATCTGCTTGAGGTCATAGATCAGCTGCGCCAGGTCCTCGATGGAATAGATATCGTGGTGCGGCGGCGGCGAGATCAGCGTGACCCCCGGCGTCGACAGGCGCAGCCGCGCGATCAGTTCGGTCACCTTCATGCCGGGCAGCTGCCCGCCTTCGCCGGGCTTGGCGCCCTGGGCGATCTTGATCTCCAGCTCTTCGCACTGGTTCAGATACTCGGCGGTCACGCCGAAGCGGCCGGAGGCGACCTGTTTGATCTTGGCGCTGGGATTGTCGCCGTTCGGCTCGGGGGTGAAATGCGCGGGATCCTCGCCGCCCTCGCCCGAATCGCTGCGCGCGCCGATGCGGTTCATCGCCACGTTCAGCGTCTTGTGCGCCTCGGGGCTGAGCGCGCCGAGGCTCATCCCGGGCGTCACGAACCGCTTGCGGATCGCGGTGACCGATTCCACCTCGCCCAGCGAAACGGGCTTGCCCATCGGCTTGATCGCCATCAGGTCGCGCAGGTGGATCGGCGGCGCGGCCTGCATGGCGGCCGAATACCGCTTCCACAGATCGAAGCTGCCGGTATTGCAGGCGGTCTGCAACATGTGCATGGTCTGCGCGCCCCAGGCGTGGCTTTCGCCCGTCCTGCGCGCCTTGTAGAAGCCGCCGATGGGCAGCACGTTGTCCCGCCCGCCATAGGCGCGGGCGTGAACCTCCTCCAGCTTGGTCTGGATGCCGCTGACGCCGATGCCGCTTATGCGGCTGACGAGGCCGGGGAAATACTCGGCGCACATGGCGCGGCTCAGGCCGATCGCCTCGAAGTTGAGGCCGCCGCGATAGGACGAGATGACGGAGATTCCCATCTTCGACATGATCTTTAGCAGGCCCGCGTCGATGGCCTTGCGATAGCGCGCGACCACCTCGGTCAGGTTGCCGTCCAGCAGGCCCCGCTCGACCCGGTCGGCCAGCGAATCCTCGGCGAGATAGGCGTTGACCACGGTCGCCCCCGCGCCGATCAGCACGGCGAAGTAATGCGGATCAATACACTCGGCCGACCGCACGCCAAGCGAGCAGAAGGTGCGCAGCCCCTTGCGCGTCAGGTGGCTGTGCACGGCCGAGGTGGCCAGGATCATCGGCATTCCGATGCGGCCCTCGCCCACCGCCATGTCGCTCAGCACCAGATGCCCCGCGCCGCTGCGCACGGCATCCTCGGCCTCGGCGCGGATGCGCGTCAGCGCCTCCTGAAGGGCGTTCGGCCCCTTCCGGAACGTGCAGTCGATATGCCCCACCTCCGAACTGAACTGCGCCATCAGCACATCCCATTCGGAATTGGCGACGAAGGGGCTGTCCAGCACGATGATCTGCGTCTGCGCGCCGCTTTCGTCCAGCACGTTGCCGAGGTTGCCGAAGCGTGTTTTCAGGCTCATCACCCGGTATTCGCGCAGGCTGTCTATGGGCGGGTTCGTGACCTGGCTGAAATTCTGCCGGAAAAAATGGCTGAGCGGGCGGTATTGCGTCGACAGAACCGCGCTGGGCGTGTCGTCGCCCATGGACGAGATCGCCTCCTTGCCGTCCTCGCCCATTGGGGCGAGGATCTGCTCCAGCTCTTCCAGCGTATAGCCCGCCGCGATCTGGCGGCGGCGCAGGTCGGCGCCGGCGTGCAGAGGCGCCTCGGGCGTGGCGGCCAGCCGGCCCTCCAGATCGTTGATCTTGCCGACCCATTCGCCGAAGGGCAGCGCGGCGGCGAGGCGGTCCTTGGTCTCGACATCGTGGTAGAGCTTGCCCTCCTTCATGTCGACGGCCAGCATCTGGCCCGGCCCCAGCGCGCCCTTTTCGCGCACGGTGGCCTCGTCGACGGGCACCATCCCCGCCTCGCTGCCCGCGATCACCAGCCCGTCGCCGGTCACGACATAGCGCATGGGGCGCAAGCCGTTGCGGTCGAGCCCCGCGCAGACCCAGCGGCCATCGGTCATGGCCAGCGCGGCGGGGCCGTCCCACGGCTCCATCACCGAATTGCAGTAGGAATACATGTCGCGCCAGGGCTGCGGCAGTTCCTGCGCCTGGTTCGACCAGGATTCCGGCACCATCATCGTCTTGGCCATGGGCGCGGAGCGGCCCGCGCGCACCAGCACCTCGAACACCGAATCGAGCGCGGCCGAGTCGGACGCGCCGCCCGGAATGATTGGCTTGATATCCTCGGCCAGATCGCCGAACGCGGACGAGGCCATGCGGATCTCGTGGCTTTTCATCCAGCCCACGTTGCCCTTGAGCGTGTTGACCTCGCCGTTATGGGCAAGCATGCGGAAGGGCTGCGCCAGCCACCATTGCGGGAAGGTGTTGGTCGAATAGCGCTGGTGATAGATGGCGAAGGCGGATTTGAACCGCTTGTCCATCAGGTCGGGGTAGAAGACGGCGACCTCCTCGGCCAGCATCATGCCCTTGTAGATGATCGACCGGCACGACAGCGACGCGATGTAGAAATTGGCGATTCCGGCGGCGATCACCGCCTTTTCGATGCGGCGGCGGATGACGTAAAGCTCGCGCTCGAAATCCTCCTCCTCGATGCCCTTGTTGTTGGAAATCAGGATCTGCTCGATCTCGGGGCGGGTGGCGTTGGCCTTGTCGCCAAGGCAGGAGATGTTCACCGGAACGTGCCGCCAGCCATAGATGGTGTGGCCCATGCGCAGCACTTCGGTTTCCACGATGGTGCGGCACGCCTCCTGCGCGCCGAAATCGATGCGCGGCAGAAACACCTGCCCGACGGCGACCAATTGGTCGTCGCGCGGCTCGTGTCCGGTACGGCGGATCTGGTCGTAGATGAAGCTGACGGGGATCTGCACGTGGATGCCCGCCCCGTCGCCCGTCTTGCCATCCGCATCGACGGCGCCGCGATGCCAGATCGCCTTGAGCGCGTCGATGCCGGCCTGCACCACCCGGCGCGACGCCCTGCCATCGATGCTGACGACCAGCCCGACACCGCAGGAGGAATGCTCCTCCTCGTGCGCGTACATACCGTTATCGGCCATCCAGTCACGCCTGGCCGCTTCAGCAGAGGCCCAGTCGGTGTCGTAAGTGGTCATGGCGCGTCTCCCTCGACATGGGTGTGGGCGGCTTCGTATTCGGCGCGGGTCTGCGCCCTGTGATCGCCGGAAAGCGGCAGATACGCGGGGCGCCGATCGATGTAGATTTCCGAGACGAGCGGAAACGTCGCCGCCGCGGGGAACAGCCCCGGCATCAGATCGTATGGCGCATCCGGTGTGGTTGTTTCGCGCAGCCAAAGATTGCTGCCGCAGACCCCGCAAAATGCCCGCTCCGCGAAAGGCGTCGAGGGATAGCGCGTCACCGCGCCCTCAACCTGCACCGCATCCGCATCGGCGTTGAACGTGGCATAAAGCGCGCCGGTCCAGCGCTGGCACATGCTGCAATGGCAGGCGCCGATGGCTGCGGTATATCCGCCATCGACCCGGATCGTCACCGCACCGCAGAGGCACCGCCCCTCCAGCCTGCCGCTGGTGCGGTATTGCCCGGCCCCGCTCATTCCGCCGCCACCCTTTGCGCGGCGTTCAGATCCTCCAGCACGGCGGCCGCGCAGTCGCGCCCGTCGCGGATGGCCCAGACGACGAGTGACGCGCCGCGCACGATGTCGCCCACGGCATAGACACCCGGCAGCGACGTGCGGCCCGTGGTGAATTCGGCCTTGACCGTGCCCCAGCGCGTGACCTCCAGCGCGGGCTCGTCCCAGAGCGCCGGCAGATCCTCGGCCTCGAAGCCCAGCGCCTTGATGACCAGATCGGCAGGCTCGTCATGGATGGCGCCCTCGATCTCCTCCGGGGCCTGCCGGCCGGTCAGGTCGGGCGCGCCGAGGCGCATCTGCTGGACCTTCACGGCCGCGACCGGATCGCCGGAAAACCCCTTGGGCAGGCTGAGCCAATCGAAGATCACGCCCTCTTCCTCGGCATTGGCGACCTCGCGCAGGCTGCCCGGCATGTTGACGCGGTCGCGGCGGTAGAGGCACTTGACGGATGTGGCGCCCTGCCGGACGGCGGTGCGGACGCAGTCCATGGCGGTGTCGCCGCCGCCGATCACGACCACCCGCTTCGCTTCGGCGTTCAATTCGCCGCTGTCGAAGTCGGGCACCGCGTCCCCGAACGAGCGGCGGTTGCTGGCGGTCAGGTAGTCGATGGCGCGCACGATCCCGCGGGCCGAAGATCCCGGCCCCGCCAGATCGCGCGATTTATAGACGCCGGTGGCAATGACGATCCCGTCATGCTGCGCGCGCAGGTCGCTGAAGGTCACGTCGCGCCCGACCTGGCAATTCAGGCGCAACGTCACGCCCCCCTCCTCGAGCTGCTGCATCCGGCGCATGACCACATCCTTTTCCAGCTTGAATCCGGGGATGCCGTAAGTCATCAGCCCGCCACCGCGGTCATAACGGTCATATATGTTGACCTGAATTCCGGCGCGCCGCAGCATGTCCGCCGCCGCCAGCCCGCCCGGCCCGGCTCCGATGATCCCGACGCTTTCGCGCCGCTCCCGCGCGGGCTGCGGAGGCGTCACCCAGCCTTCGGTCCAGGCGGTGTCGGTAATGTATTTCTCGACCGCGCCGATGGTGACAGTGCCGTGGCCGGCCTGCTCGATCACGCAATTGCCTTCGCAGAGGCGGTCCTGGGGGCAGATGCGGCCGCAGATCTCGGGGAAGGTGTTGGTGGCCTGGCTGATGTCATAGGCCTCGCGCAGGCGACCTTCGGCCGTCAGGCGCAGCCAGTCGGGGATGTTGTTGTGCAGCGGGCAATGACTCTGGCAATAGGGCACGCCGCACTGGCTACACCTTGAGGACTGCTCCCGCGCCTTTTCGGCGGCGTATTCGGCGTAGATCTCGTGAAAATCATGGGAACGCAGATCCGGCGCCCGCTTGGGCGGCATGTCGCGTGGAACAGTCGTGAATTTCAGCATCGCATTGTTGGCCATCACCCGTCCCTTCCCCGTCAGACACTTACGGTTAGACCGGACCGAAGCGTATTAAAAGACAGTGCAACTGACCTATAACCGAAATATTCTACCTTCGGACGAAGAAACCTGTGTCGGGGGGGTTATATTATGTCTGCTATGCTTACCTACTTTCAATAGCCGCCCAGCAACAGCGCCAATGCAACCGCTCCAAGGGCGATTCGCCACCATCCGAACACCGCGTAACCGTTGCGGCTGACGAAATCCAAAAGCCACTTCACCACCAGGATCCCGCTGACGAACGCCATGGCAAAGCCCACGGCGATATCGCCCATGGCACTCAGGTCCAGCACATCGAGGTTCTGGTATAGGTCGTAGGCGACCGCGCCGGCCATCGTCGGCATCGACAGGAAGAACGAGAACTCCGCCGCCGCGCGCTTGCTCACGCCCATCAGCAGCGCGCCCACGATGGTCGCGCCCGACCGGCTGGTGCCCGGAATCATCGCAAGGCACTGAAAGAGGCCGATCCGGAAGGTCACCCATATCGGCAGATGCGCCGCATCGTCATGCCGCGTCGGCGGCGAGAACCGATCAACGAAGACCAGCACGATCCCCCCCAGGATCAGCATGACCGCGACCAGCGTCGGCGTCTCGAAGAGCACTTGCTTGATGAAGTCATGCGCCAGCACACCGACTACCAGCGCCGGAAGGAAGGCAATGAGGACCGAGGCCAGGAACCGCCGCGCGCCGGGACTGTGCGGCGCATCCATCAGCACCTGCGCCAGCCGCGTGAAATAGACCGACAGGATCGCCAGCACCGCACCCAGCTGAATCACCACCTCGAAGCTGCGCCCGGCGCTGTGGAACCCCAGAAAATGCCCCGCCAGCAGCAGATGGCCGGTCGACGAGACGGGAATGAACTCCGTCAGCCCCTCGATCAGCCCGAGAGCTGCCGCAACGATGGTGGTTTCAGCCATGAATACGTGCGCCCCCGCAGACAATCATCCGGAGCGCAGATTGCCCGAGGATTCCTTGATCGCGGCATATTGCCCGGAATTGCGGAAGCGCCACAGATATTCGCGCAGCACCGCCTCCATCGCCGTCGGCTCGATCCCCAGCGCTTCGAATCCCTGCGCGCCCCCGGCCACCACGTTGTCGGACCGCAGAGATGCGACCTGATCGCGCGTGATCTGCGCGGAAAAGAGGCCGAAGGTCGCGGTCTGGCCGAACTCCATCAGCGCGCCGAGGAGGCTGGCCGGGAAGAACGGAATGTTCACGATCGCGCGGCGCCTGCGAATGATATGCAGCATCCGCTGCATCAACTCGCGGAAGGTAAGCGTCTCGGGCCCGCCCAGCTCGTAGATGCCGGGCTTGGCAGCGCCGGTCACGCCTCGCTCCGCGGCCTGCGCCACGTCGTCGACATAGACCGGCTGAAACCTGGTGTCGGCGCCAACGACGGGCAGGATCGGGGTCGTCTGCGCCATGCCGGCAAAGCGGTTGAAGAACTGGTCCTCGGGTCCGAAGATCACCGAAGGGCGCAGGATGACGGCGTCGGGGAAATGCTTCTGAACCCCCGCCTCGCCGCGCCCCTTGCTGCGCGCATAAAGGCTGGCGCCGTTTGCATCTGCGCCGATCGCCGAAATATGCACCATCCGCGCGACGCCTTCTTCGGCAGCGATGCGCGCGATGCGCGTCGCGCCCTCGTCCTGCACGGCACCGAAATTGTTCTTGCCGCCGCGATCGAAGGTGCCGACGCAATTGATCACGGCATCCGCGCCGCGCGTCACGGCGCGCACGCTGTCATCGTTGCGGATGTTGCATATCACCGGCTCCACCTGCCCGACGACGCCATATGTGCGCACGAAGCCGGCGCGCTCGGGACGGCGACACGCAACGCGCACCCGCCAGCCGGCATGCGCCATGCGGTCCGCGACATACCGGCCGACAAAGCCCGAGCCGCCAAAGATTGTGACCAGTTTCGACATGTGGATGACCTCCGGCGAAATCCGCTCTTGCACGTAATGCCCACTCCTACTCCCGCACGGCGCGGCGGGCAAGGCGCTATGCCCCCCGCGCGCAGGCAACGGCAATATCCGCTGCCGCGAAAAACCCCGTTGACACGCCCGCGACCGAAGTCTAAACGGCCCCTCACGTGACCTGCCCAGGTGGCGGAATGGTAGACGCGCTAGCTTCAGGTGCTAGTACTGGCAACGGTGTGGAGGTTCGAGTCCTCTCCTGGGCACCACTTAAAACCGGATCCTCTATATATATTAGCGACTTAGGTGAACCGGCAGACGTTCAATCCCCCTTGAAATCCCCCTTGTGCGGGATGGTCAATTGCGCTTTTTCGCAATTTGGTCGCTGTATCCTGAAAGCCAGTCGACCACCGCGCCCAGCGCGACCGCCTCGTGATGTTCATATTCAGCGTCCAGCCGCTGATAGGTTGCTTGGTGCATGTGCTTGGGCTTTCCCCAGCCAGACCCCTCCATAATACCTGGGGGCCATTGCAGGCGGTCGCGTAGGTTGTCGGCGCGCCGTGTCGCCCGGTCGCGGCTGTTTTCATTTTCGGACGGGTAAGCCAGCCCGTGACAGTGACGGCAGGCAAAGATTGCGCCGCCATAGAAAGTAGCCACACGTTTTCCGCACCCTCGCGCTGGGCAAAGGAACCAAGGGCGCGCGCCGCTAAGGTGGCAGGGCGTCCGGTCGATCTGGAACGGATAGCGTTGGTCCTGCCAGTCGCCGCCATCATCGCGGCTGCGGTATTGAAGCACGATATGCCCCGCCCCCGCCGTCACGCGGATATCGCCAGCCGGTCGCCCCGCGAGCGACCATGAATAGGAACAGGTGCGACCGGAATCCAGCCAGCCATCGCTCGCCAGCCTGCCGATGCGCAGCGCCTTCATGTCCTCAACCGTGAGGCGGGCGCCCAATCGCCAATGATTGCCGCTGCCGATACCGCCCATTTGCCCGCTCCTATTTTATCCAAATCAATTGGCAACCTTGGCGCCCAATTGGGTTAGGTGCGCGGCAACTCAGGGCCAACTTTTTATCTCCAAATTGCCCGCGCGTGAATTTGACTGACCATGCCGGTCCCGCGAAACGCCGAACCAAGATTGCGCAGCCCCCGCCCCGTCCTCACTGACTGCCTATGGCAAGATGTAGATATGTCCGGGATTTTGTGACGCCGACCCGCAGAATTTGCGCCAGCGCGTCACAGGAAACAGGACGGTTTCGACCAGCCGTCACCAGATCGGCCATCAGGCGTCCTCTTTTTTGTGACGACCATGCACAGAAATTGTGCGGGGATGTTTGAATTGCATGAATGTTTTTCGAGCGGGCCGCCCGTCCGGTGTCGCTTCTTCCGCCAAGCCCAGACCGACGCGCGCCCGATGCCAGACGGCCCCAGTTGTGAGCCTTGGTCGCCTCAAAGGATAGCTCCCCAGTTGCGCCGCAATTGCGCCCTGATAAAGCCCGGATGAGATGCTTTTCCACGCTTGTTCCACTTTGGGTGGCGCCAATTTTCCGAACCAGAAAATCAGGAATCCTATGACGAATTATAAGATGCCGCCTAGATTGTGGTCGATTACGACGGCCACTCTTCCCGCGGTGGCGTTCTTGTGCGGGTCTGCTCATGCACAAGCCGCCTTTAACGACTTGGGGGCCTTGGGCGGTTCCTATAGTTACCCGTACGGTGTTTCGGCGGATGGAACTGTAGTCATTGGCGTTTCTGGTAGCCGCGCGTTCCGCTGGGCCAATGGCACCATGACTGACCTCGGCACCCTGGGTGGCTCCTACAGCAACGCGACCGCTGTCTCGGCCAATGGCGCGGTCGTCGTCGGCTACTCCCAAACCAGCGGCAATTCCAATAACCATGCGTTCCGCTGGACCGATGGCACCATGACTGACCTCGGCACCCTGGGTGGTTCCTACAGCCACTCGACCGCTGTTTCGGCCAACGGCGCGGTCGTCGTCGGCAACTCCCAAACCAGCGGCAATTCCAATAACCATGCGTTCCGCTGGGCCAATGGCACCATGACTGACCTCGGCACCCTGGGCGGTTCCTACAGCGACGCGACCGCTGTCTCGGCCAACGGCGCGGTCGTCGTCGGCTACTCCTACACCAGCGGCAATTCCAATAGCCATGCGTTCCGCTGGGCCAATGGCACCATGACTGACCTCGGCACCCTGGGTGGTTCCTACAGCAACGCGACCGCTGTCTCGGCCAACGGCGCGGTCGTTGTCGGCAACTCCTACACCAGCGGCAATTCCAATAGCCATGCGTTCCGCTGGGCCAATGGCACCGTGACTGACCTCGGCACCCTGGGTGGCTCCTACAGCAACGCGACCGCTGTCTCGGCCAACGGCGCGGTCGTCGTCGGCAACTCCGACACCAGCGGCAATTCCAATAGCCATGCGTTCCGCTGGGCCAATGGCACCATGACTGACCTCGGCACCCTGGGTGGTTCCTACAGCCACTCGAACGCTGTCTCGGCCAACGGCGCGGTCGTCGTCGGCAACTCCCAAACCAGCGGCAATTCGCAAAACCAGGCGTTCCGCTGGGCTGAAAACACCGGAATGGAAAGCGTTGCCAATTGGGTTGTGAAAGAAGGGGGAACCGTGCCGACGGGATATATTCTTCAGGACGCTACCGGCGTCAGTGCAGATGGAACTGCCATCGTTGGATACGGTAGCGCGAATGGAAATCAGACCGCGTGGCTGGCGAAAGGCAACGGTTTTTTAAGCGACACCGCAGCATTTGACCGAAGCCTCATTCAAGCCGGGCGCGCATCGGTGTCCTCTGCCCTGGAAGCGGCCAATCTGGCTGTTCACGGCGGGCACCACAGGAGCCTGATGAATATGGGGTTTCCAGTTACGCCAACGGGCTGGGTTAGCTGGTCGACTGCGGACGCAGCTGAAAACGATTATACGGACTCGACCACAACCTTGATTGAATCAGGGTTTGGGAAGGATATCGAAGACTACCGGATCGGCGTTGCCATCGGCGCAACGAAAACACGCCAGGATTGGGACTTGGGTGGCAACGCCAAGCTGAAGGGAGTCTACATCTTGGCAGAGGTTGACCGCGCGTTCGACATTGCCGGAGGCAGCACCATCATAGCCAGCTTGCTCAGCTATTACGCGTTCTTCGACACAGACCTGAACCGAGCCTATGCCAGCGGTGCCGGAACCGATATCTCTCATGGACGCCCCGACCTAAAATCAGCGGCGGTAAAGGCCAGGGTCGACTGGATTAATGCGACGACAATGGGCAGCGTGCAGGTATCTCCTTATGCGGCGCTAACCCTTTCAAGAGCCAAAGTGGACGCGTACACGGAAACCGGTGGTGCCTTTCCAGCCAGCTATGGCGAGTCATCTGCGAACGCGGGCGATCTGCGGATTGGTGCAGCATTCACAACTTCGCCATCAGATGCACTCAACCTGCGCCTTGGCGTTGAAGCGGTTCATCAGTTCGAGGATGGCCTTGACGCGGTCAACGGTGAGGTTACGGGCCTGTACTCTTTCAACCTCACTGGTGAAGATCGAAGATCCACTTGGGCGCGGATGACATTCGATGCGGATTACGCGCTTTCAAATACAGCCACACTTACGGGTGGATTGAGTGCGGCGACACATGGAAGCCAGCCAACGATTGGCGTCACCTTCGGCGTGCGGTTCTCACTTTAACGACGATGTGTTCAACATTAACAAGCCCCGATGCCATTGGCTTTCCGGCATTGGGGTAACTTACCAGCGACCTGGCATGGCACCGGACATGAATGACTCGCGCCTTTTCTCCCTTACTTATGGCTAGATGTATATATGTCCGGGTTTTTGTGACGCCGACCTGCTGTTTTTGGGCTTTCGCGTCACAAAAAACAGGACGCTCACCCTCTCAAAATTCAAAAACCTTGAGATGCGTCCTCTTTTTTGTGACGACCATGCACAGAAATTGTGCGGGGATGTTTGAATTGCATGAATGTTTTTCGAGCGGGCCGCCCGTCCGGTGTCGCTTCCTCGGCCAAGCCCCAGACAGACGCGCGCCCGATGCCAGACGGCCCCAGGTGCGGGCCTTGGGTCAGGAAGATGAAACCTCGCCCCTCCAGTTCCCGGAACCAAGGGCCTACGCTGTTGCGATGCACGTGCAGCGCCGCTGCCGCGTCCCTGTGGCTGAGATAGATCGCGCCGTTGTTGGTGCCGTTGAAGCGCCGCTTCAATTCGATGTAGAGCGCGCGGGGGCCGGGGGCCAAGGTCGCCCATGCATCCGACGCCTGCACCCATTCGGGAAGCTGGACGAAACGCCCAGCCCCCCTTTTTTTCCGTTTGTATATCTTGCCAGCCATCAGCGTTTGCCCAGCGCCAGACAGGCCAGCCAGACGCGAATTGCCGTCGCTTGGCAGGGGCAACCGCCAAAGGATATCCAGACGGTCTGTGCGGCCCCCTCAGCCCCTCTGCGGGCCATGATGTGCCACTTCCCATTGCGGCGGGTAAGGCGGGTTTGCGGGTCAGTCATGGGCGGCCCCATAGTGCAGCACCGCGACAAGGCGGGCTTGGGTTTCGGTCAGGCCAAAGAGGCGGCGCAGGCGGCGGATACGCGCGGTCATCATTGCGCGGCCCCATCAATGCCCAGCGCGCGGGCGGATCTGGGGAACCGCAGCGCGGCGCGGTCTATCCCTGCTTTCAGTGAATAGTGCGCGACGTTCTGCGGCCCGCGATACTCTGCCTGGATCGGCCATCCGTAGTCGTGGCGCAGGCGATGGATGATTGCGCCCAGCCGCCAGCCGCGCACCTCGCGGATTTCTGTCTTGTGGCTGATTGTGCGCCCGTCCAGCAGCGCCTTGCAGGTCCAGAACACCTGCGAGTCGCTGGAGTAGAAATTGCCTTGGGTCATGGCGTGATGCCTTTCTGTTGAAAAAGAAAGGCGCTGGGCGTATGTCAGAGGTGTTCAGACTATGACGGCACCCCCAGCGCCTGCGGTATCCGCAAGTGCGGGGGTGTTTTCAGTTCCGGGCCTCGGCCAAGGCCGCGTCTATGTCGGCCTCGATCCAGTAGAGGCGCGCGCCGAATTTGATTGGCTGGGGCAGGCGGCCCGTCTCGATATCACGGTAGATTGACGACCGGCTGCGACCGCCGATCTTGGCTTGCAGGTCTGGGAAGGAAAGATAGCGCATGTCGGTGCTCCATTGAGTTGCGTTGGACGCAATGAAACACAGTGAAATCGCCGAACGAATTATTTCCCGCGGGGGATTATTTTGGCGAATTATTTGAGTGCTCGGCGCGGCCCGCGAGGACCACTACGACTTAGGGCCGGACGCAACCTTGCGGCTGCTTTCCAGATAGCATCGAATTCTACCGTCTTGATCCGACCCGTGATGTGTTCTCGTACCCACGACTTCGTCACCGGGATTTTCTTATCGTAAGCTACTATTATTTCCTGAATGTAAGCTTCGTCCGGACGAAGCTTTTCTGCCGCGAGGGTGGTTTCGGCAAGCTTGGCCATGATTGTTCGGGCTTGTGCTTCTCGCACTACGACAGGGAGGCCTAAAAAAGGCTCCAAGCCATCTAACCGCCCACATATTATGCCGTCGAAAAGGTCAAAATAAATTCCTTTCGACGACGTGCTCTCGGCGTCCGTCACCCAAGGGTCAAGAAGTACAGTATTTCCTGCCGCCGTTGTGCAGCCAAGTGCATGTTTGGTGCTAGCTTCGTAGAGCATGTCCCACAAAAACGTACAAACTTCGGGCTTAATCTTTTCCATGAAGGCGGCCGCCGCTGCGTCGCGTTCGCCGTCTGTTGTCGCGTCCTCAAACTCGGGGTCTTCTATGCTATCGATGAATTTACCCATAACCTCATGGGAAAGCCGCTGAACCGGCAGCCATCCTTTCATAAAAAACATGCTACATCCCCTCCAGACTGACCACTTTCGATTTCTTGGTAATCCAAAGACTCCATCGCTCCATCAGCGCCCGCCGCTGCTCAAGAAAATCCGTGCGCCGGTAAGCCCGTTCCACCGCGCCGCCCGAAACATGCCCAAGGCACGTTTCGGCGACCTCCTGCGGCGTGTTGGTCGCCTCTGCCGTCCAGTCCCGAAAAGAGGACCGGAAGCCGTGCGGGCGTTCTTTCAGCCCTCGCCTATCCAGCAGCGCCGTCATGGTCATGTCGGATATCACGCCCCGCTTCATGCCGGGAAAAAGAAAGCCGTCACGGGCGAATTTCCGGGCCTCTGCAATCACGTTCTGAGCCTCGACCGATAGTGGCACCCTAAAATCGCTTGTCTTGCCCAGACGGCCCTTCATGGCCTCTGCCGGTATGGTCCACACGTCGCCGTCGATCTGGTCAATATGCAGGAACCGCAGCGGATAGGACCGCACCGCCGTCAGGATAAGCAGCCGCAGCGCCAGTTCCGTGATGCTGCCCCCGTCCAGCGATTGATAAAAGGCGGGCACGTCGCGCCAGTTCATCGCGGGCACGTTCGTTACCGTGTGCCGTTGCTTGCCCAGCAGCGCCTTGGCCTTTTCCGTCGCTTGCAGATCCACCTCCAGCCCCAGCGCCGCCGCGTGGCGCATGACGATGCTGAGGCGGTTCATAGCCTTGCGCGCTGTATCCGCCTTGCTGTGCCAGATTGGGGCCAGGGTGTCGCGAATATCCTTCTGGTCGATATCGGCCACAGGCACCCTGCCCAGCTTTGGCAGGACGTGCAGTTCGAGCGGGGAATACCAGCGGCCCGCCTTGCCGTCGCCTTTCAGCTCTGCCTTGCGGCTGTTGAAGGCGTCCAGCGCGATATCGCTCAGCATGTGGATATTGCGCGCCGCCTCGCGCCGCTGGCGGTCGCGTTCCTTGATCGGGTCCAGACCTTGCCGCGCCACGGCCCGCCATGTGTCGGCCACCTCGCGCGCCTCTTTCAGTGAGCGGTCAGGATATGCCCCAAGGCCCATTTCGCGCCGCCTGCCGTGCGTGGTGACGCGCAGAACCCATTGCGCCCCTCCATCCTCGCGCTTGACCAGCCATAGGCCGCCGCCATCCGCATGTTTGCCGACGCTGGCGGTTTTGACACCCGATGCACTCAGACGGTTCAACGCGCGGCCCATTCTCCATCCCCCTCTCAATCCCCCTCAACATATAGTATGCTATGGGGCATTGTGAAGCGTAATGAAACAGGAGTTTTGATAAATACCTGTATTTTATCAGGGGCAAAGCGTTTCACGGTGCATCAAGATATAGGGCTTGGACGCCTCTCCTGGGCACCACTTAACCGCTCGATCGTATCTCCTAATTTCCCAGCCCATTTCATCTGCTGACTGATCCCCCTTTCAGCCGGCCTTTCGCGCCTTGATCCTTCACGCTTTTCCACCATCCACCTCTTGCAAGCCGGTAGGCAGTCCATCACCGCGGCCGGCGCCACGGCCTCGCGCTTTTCCTAAGCAGTCAGCCGATGATAGATTGCCGGATGCACGTGCTTTGGCGTGTCCCAGCCAGCGCCCTCGGATGTGGCGGAGAGGCCAATGCAGGCGGTCGCACGGGCTGCGCGTGATGCGGTGTCGGCGGACAGGATCTCCGGTCATCCGGCGGCTTTTCGCAGCGGTGCGCCTGTGGTCTCGGTCATGGACTCCCATTGCAGCCCGCCGGCATAACGAGACGCCATCCGGCCACTCTCGTCCAGGGCGAAGAGGTGCATCCAGCGATTGTCGAACAGCGCCCGCACGTCCGGATGCCGCTCGAGAATGTCGGACATGGCTTCGCTCGGCGCCGCGATACAGACGGCAAGCCGCAGGGGCTCGTGCGCGAGTGCACTGCCGTCATGCACCGATTGCCACGGCAAGCCTCCGCGCAGAAGGCCGCCATTGCCTTCGACCACGCCGATGCCGCCGGTCACGTTGTGCAGCAGCTTGTTGCCGGACCCGAAGACATCCGGCGCCACCACCGAGCCGTAGTACTGCAGGCTGATCCAGCTGGCGACAACGACGGGGGCCGTCATGATCAGTTCCAGCACGTCGAAGTTTGCGTCCTGCATCCAGTCATAGTCATGCAAAAAAGCTCTGCCCTGCAGATTTATGGCACGGGTATGCGTCCGGGGGGCGGCTACGAAGGCGCTGCACCCGGCGAGCGCCCATTCCGGGCGGATCTCGGACCAGTCGCGGCTGCGTTCGGGAATATCCTCAGCTTTGGCAGCATTCGGCAAACGCAAGGCCCGCTCGGTGCCCGCGGTTTGCCGGGCGCTTTCCAGCCAGCCGCGCGCACGGTGCAAGTGATCATCATGGAAGGGTGCCGAGTGATCCTTGTCATAAATCGTGACCTGATCCGTCGTCGTGTTGTGAAGCGCGGCCAGAAACACCGTGTCCTGCGGGATGTCGATGCCGCGCTCGCAGAGCCCCGTGCGCAGGTCCGCGTCGTTCAGGAGGCCGGCCAGCAGCCGCGCGTTGACCTCGCCCGAATGGCCGCCGCAGGCTCCGCAGTTCAGCGCACTCGCGTGCGGGTTGTTGACCACGCTGGCCCCGTGTCCGACCAGAAGCACGAGGGGCGCGAACCCGGATGTCAGGGACATGGCCCGCAAGATCCTTTCGGCCATCTCCACGCGCACCGCCAGATCAGGAGCCGGATCGAAGCGCGGTGCGGGATCGTGTGGCACCGGATGCGCGGAAAGCGCAAACGTGTCGCGCAGGAGCCGCCCGGCATAGACGGGACCCATTGCCTCGACAAAGGCAAAGGAGGACACGGCCGCGAGCTTGAAGCGGCCCCAGGCGCGCCGTGCGCGCGCCGTGAAGCGCGCCGCCTGATCGGCGGCCCGGTCATCTTCACCGCCCGACCGGCTTGTCAATCCGGGGCTCAAGAGGACCGGCAAGCGCAGCTCGACCTCGTCCGAGGCAAAGCCTTCATGAGCCGTGGTAAGGCCGAAAAAGCCGGCAAATCCCAACGTATGGATCCCCGGGTCGAGGCTTTCGAGGGCACGCCGGAAAACTTCCGAGCGCACGTCGATGCAAAAGGCAGCCTGCAAGGCAGGCCGGACGGTCCGTGTCTCGCCGGGAGCCGCCTCACGGGCGGTGGTTCTGGCCAGCGTTTCGGCCAGTTCCCGCTGTGCCGCGCGATCGGCGGCCTCCTGCAGGATCGTATCAACGCAATCATCCTCGGAGGGCATGACAGGCCGCGCGTGGGCGGCGCGGGTAGCCGCCCAGAGATCTGCGATCTGTGTTGCGTATTGGGACAAAAGAGCGTGTTCCCAGATCAAACGGATGGTCAGAAGATCGCTCGCCGTCTCATCCGTGCGGCCTGCCAGTTCCGCCTTCCAAAGTCGATAGCGCGCGATCTGGGACCAGCCGCCCAAGCCGATGAGCAGTTGGTGAAAATAGGTTCCCGCGCTTTGCGAATCGATGCAGACGCCGTTCGACGCCACGGCGAGGGCCAGCCGTGCCTTCTTGGGTGTCGCGGCAACACGCGCGGCGAATCCGGACAGGCCGTGGATTTCCGGAGTGAGGTCGCGGCGGGCAAAGGCGCGCCAGCTTTCGAAAGCGCCCCTGTCCTTGCTTGTCTGCCAGAGCGCCTGTCCGGCATCGAAATAACCCGCGGCCCATGCGCCGATCCGGTCGGCGATCAGTCCGGGCCAGTCGATTCCCGATGCGTCTGCGGCCAGCTCGGCAATCGTCGGCAGGGCTGAGGGCGCGGCTCGATCCGCCGTAATGGCCTTCTTCAGCGCAGCCAGGCTGGCGGGCCTTGCACCGTCCGGCGAAACGGCGAGCGCGGCCGTGAGATCGTCGTCCAGGATGGTGCCCGCCTTGATCTTTTCGCGATACCAGGACCGCGGCATCGTGACGGGCTGGCCCGCCACCCGGCCCAGGCGCGCGGCCGTTTCGGCCAGCGACTGCCCGGTTTGGCCGAGGAACGGATTGACCGCGACGGACGAGTCCAGCGGCCAGAGCGGCGGGATGGCGCGTACCGCTGCCTCGGCATGGGCGATGAGTTCCAGATGTGCGCCGGAGTAGGCCGAGAAGGTTTCCGCGTTCATGACGTCGCTCCTTTTGAACCGCGTTGCAGTCTCCATCCGCCAAGCGCGCGATCCGTGATCGCGTTGGCGTAAAGCCCGTTGGAAAGGTGCACCCTGACCCCTTCGGCGGCCGGATGGTGCGACCAAAGCGGAAACGTGGCCTGCGCCAGCGCGACGGCGCCGAAACTGACCAACGCCAGCAGGATGAGCGCCCATTCCAGCGATCCCGGTGCCGGGGAGGGCGGCAGGGTTCCCGTGGTCAGCCATTCGGCTCCGCTCTGAAGTGCGAAATAGCTGACGGCGGCCGCCGCGGAATAAAGCGCCGTGCGCCGGGTCAGGACCCGCGGCGCGGCATCAGCAAGGCCCTGGGCCAGCAGATAGGCGACGCCGAAGATAAGGATCGCCCCCAGAGCGATGGCTTGGGGCGACTTGCTGTCGAAGCCGACAAGGATGCCCGATACGGCAAAGACCGCTGCATAGATCGCGAGGGCGGCCAGGAACGCTTTTCCGACAGCGCCAAAGCCCGGAACCGCAATCGGCCCCGGACGCCGAAGCGCGGCGACCCGATCGACCGCACCGCCTGCGGCCAGAAACGCGTGCGCCTTGTAGAGCGAGTGGGCGACAACATGCAGAAGCGCCAGGGGAAACAGGGCCAGCCCGCATTGCAGGATCATGAAGCCCATCTGCGCCACCGTAGACCACGCCAGCGAAGTCTTGACAGCCGGTTGCGTCAGCATCACCAGCCCGCCGAAAAGCGCCGTGAAACCGCCGATCATCACCAGCACGGCAAGAACGAAGGGCGAAAGCAGCATCACGTCGGCAAAGCGGATCAGAACGAAGCCGCCCGCATTGATCACACCGGCATGGAGCAGGGCCGAAACCGGTGTCGGGGCCTCCATCACTTCGATCAACCATCCATGGGTCGGAAACTGGGCTGACTTCAGGACCGCCGCGACAGCGATCAGAGCGGCGGCGGCAACGCTGCCCGCCCCGCCCTGGCCCAGGCGGGCGGCATCAAAAATAGCGGCGATATCGGTGCTGCCATAGCTGAGCACGAGCAAGAGCGCCGCGGCGACAAGAGCGACATCCCCGATCCGTGCCGTGAGAAACTTCTTCCGCGCCGCCCGTTGCGCCGCGCGGCGCCCCGGATAGAACAGAAGCAGTTTGTGCAGGCACAGGCTCGTTGCGATCCAGGCCACCACGAATTGCACCAGGTTGCCCGCCTGCACCAACAACAACACGGCGGCAAGCGTCATCAGCAGCCAGACCGTGAAGGTATTGTGCCGATGCTCACCGTCCAGATAGGTTTTCGAGTAACGCAGCACGATCCAGCCGATGAAGGCGACCAGAAGCAGCATGGTCGCGCTGACGACATCGAGCCGGACGGACAGCCCGATCCCGCCGACCCCCAGAAGCGGACCGGTGCCCGCTCCAATCGCGATGAGGATGACCACCGAAGAGATCGAGACAACGACGCTGAGAACACCGGCTATCTCGCCGATCCAGGCTGCACGTCGTGCGGACAGGCCGGATGCGGCGCAGATCAGCAGGGCTGCGGCGATCGGCGATGCCGCGGCCAGCAGCGGCAGACTATGGGTCAACATGGCTTTCTCCATCGGCTCGGGACGTCTGATGAAGATTTCTAATCCGGATGCGAAACCGTTAAAAATTCATTGTTTGTCAGTTATCGTTTTACTAAACAGAACGAATGCCCGACCTCAATTACAATCATCTGCGCTACTTCTGGGCCGTCGCCCATGATGGCAGCCTGACCCGCACCGCCGGACGGCTGAACCTGTCGCAATCGGCCCTGTCGGTTCAGATCCGCAAGCTGGAGGAACGGCTGGGCCATGCTCTTTTCGAGCGTCGCGGCCGCAAGTTGCATCTGACCGAAGCGGGCCGGATCGCTCTTGACCATGCGGATACGATCTTTGCCGCCGGCAAGGATCTGCTCGGAACCTTGAGCAAGCAGGGCCATCCGCAGCAGGTGCTGCGGGTCGGCGCGCTGGCGACCCTTTCACGCAACTTCCAGATCGAATTTCTGCGCCCGTTGCTGGGCAAGCCTGACGTAAGGCTCGTGCTGTGCTCCGGCACCTCGGCCGAGCTGATGCTGGGGCTGGAATCGCTCAACCTCGATGTCGTGCTCACCAACCGGGCACCGGCCTCCGACGCCATGACGACCTTCGTGCCGCACCGTCTGTCCGAACAGCGGGTCAGTCTGATCGCCACACCGGAGCGGATTGGTTCCTGTTCCGACATTGCGGCTCTGCTGGCCACACATCCGGTGATCCTGCCCACGCGCGAAAGTCTGGTCCGCGCCGGTTTCGACGCATTCTGCGCACGGCTGGATGTGCAGCCCGTTGTCGCAGCCGAGGTGGACGACATGGCAATGATGCGTCTGCTCGCGCGTGAGGATATCGGGATGGCCATCCTGCCGCCGATTGTCGTCAAGGACGAACTGGCATCGGGCGTCCTGATTGAAATGGACAAGCTGACCGGTATTGCGGAAGGATTTACGCCGTGACGGTCGAGCGGAAATTCCCGAACGCCCTTCTTCTGGAT
>CAVXNV010000007.1:0-594521 GCA_963763165.1 uncultured Alphaproteobacteria bacterium | reverse complement strand
CGACGCGCTGGCAGGTGCTGATGCAGATCGACCTGCCGCTGGCCGCGCCGGGGATCATGGTGGGCTATCTTCTGACCTTCGTGCTGGCCGCGGGCGCCATGGCCGAGGCCAAGATCCTTGGCGGGCGCGCCGTCATCGTGATCGCCGACGACATCCAGACCGCCTTTACCTACGGGCAGAACTGGTCGCTGGGTGCGGCGCTGTCGATGGTGCTGATCCTGCTGATCGGCACGCTCGCGATCGTCGGCATCGCGCGGATCGACCTCGACAAGATCATGGGGAGGCGCTGAGATGGAAACCTCCCGGACAACGCGCGCGGCGCTTTTCATCTATGGCGTCATCGTCATCGCGTTCCTCTATCTGCCGCTGGTCTCGGTCGCCTTCGCGTCGGTGTCGCAGGCGCGCTACCTCAGCTTTCCGATCCGGCGCTATTCCACCCAGTGGTTTGCCGACGCGGTGGCCAGTCAGGAAGTGCACATGCTGGCGCTTACCTCGCTCAAGATCGCGGTGATCGTCACCATCCTGTCGATGGTGATCGCCTTTTTCGGCGCGCTGGCCTTCGCGCGCTACCAGTGGCGCTATCGCTCGCTGTTCCAGAAACTCGTGCTGCTGCCCATCTTCTTTCCGCAGACGGTGCTGGGGCTGGCGCTGCTGATGTGGTTCAACTCGATCGGCATCATCCCGACATGGAAGACAGCGATCGTCGCGCATCTTGTCTGGATCGCGCCCATCGCCACCCTGATCGTCGCCATCCGCGCCTACAGTTTTGATCCCGCGCTGGAAGAAGCCGCGCGTGACATGGGCGCCTCGACCGGCGTCATCCTGCGCGAGATCACGCTGCCGCTGCTGATGCCCGGCATCGTCGCGGCGGGGCTGTTCGCGTTCCTGCTGAGCTGGGGGAACTTCCCGCTGTCGCTGTTCACCACGGGGGCGGATTCGACGCTGCCCGAATGGCTCTACGCCAAGATGGTGTCGGGCTATTCGCCGCTGGTGCCGACGCTGGGCATCCTGTCGGTCATCGGATCGTTCCTGATCGTGCTGGTCGCCGTCGCGGGATTCGCGCTTTACCGGGCACTCCGCCCGCAGAACTGAACCGAATGGGAGGATAGGACATGCTGACTTCAATCAAGGACAAGAGCGTCATCGTCACCGGCGGCTCCAAGGGGATCGGGCGCGGCATCGCATCGGTCTTTGCCGCGCAGAAGGCGAGGGTCACGCTGATCGCCCGCGACGAGGCGGCGCTGAAAAAGGCGTGCGGCGAGATGGGCGACAATGTCCGCTACGAGATCGCCGATGTGGGCGATTGGGACCAGATGAAGAAGGCCGTCGACAGCACCGCCGAGGCGCAGGGCGGCCTGCACATCATGTGCGCCAACGCGGGCTATTTCCCGCAGACCAAGATGATCGACATGGAGGTAGAGGAATGGGACAGCGTCCTGGCCTGCAACCTGCGTTCGTCCTTCCTGTCGGTGAAGGCATCGATCCCGCATTTCGAGAAGGCGGGCAAGGGGCGCGTGATCCTGACGTCGTCGATCACCGGCCCTGTCACCGGCTTTCCCGGCTGGTCGCACTACGGCGCGTCGAAGGCCGGGCAGCTTGGGTTTCTCAAGACGGCGGCGATGGAGCTGGCGCGCTACAACACCACGATCAACGCGGTGATGCCGGGCAACATCTACACCGAAGGGTTGCAGGGTCTGGGGCAGGATTACCTCGACACGATGGCCGCTTCCATCCCGCTGAAACGTCTCGGCGCGGTCGAGGATATCGGCAACGCCGCGCTGTTCTTCGCCTCGGACGAGGCGGGATACATCACCGGCCAGCAGATCATCATCGACGGCGGGCAGGTCCTGCCCGAGTCGCTGGAAGCGATCGAAGAGATATAGGCGCACCCGGCGCCGCCGTTTGCGGCGGCGCCTGAGCACGACAAGGGGACTGAACATGGCGCAGACAGACATGCCGCTGGCCGAACTTCTGACGCATCTTGACCGGCTGGCGCAGCAGTCGCTGGCGCTCTGGGACATGCCGCCGAACGCGCATGCGCGCCTTATCAACGTGTCCGAGAACGCAACCTACCTCGTGGAGGCGGATGGCGGCTGGAAGGCGGTGCTGCGCATCCACCGCGAACAGTATCACACCCGCCGCGCCATCGAATGCGAGCTGGCCTGGATCGCCGCGCTGAAGGAGGCGCGCGCGGTCATCACCCCGGAAACCCATACCGGCAGGAACGGCGAGGTGATCCAGGAGGGCCGGATCGCGCCGCTGGAGAACCCGCGCTACATGGTGCTGTTCGAATTCGTCGAAGGAGAGCAGCCCGACGAGGGGGGCGATCTGGAAGGCGCCTTCGAGGAACTGGGCGAGATAGCCGCGCGCACCCATGAACATTCGAGGACATGGCAGCGCCCCGAGAGGTTCGAGCGGCTGACCTGGAACATCGACACCGTGTTCGGCCCCGATGCCAACTGGGGCGACTGGCGCGACGCGCCCAATGTCACGCCCGGAATCCGCGAGGTGCTGGAGCGCGTCGAGGCCCGCGTGCGCCAACGGCTGAAGGCGTTCGGCCAGGGCGCGGACCGCTACGGGCTGATCCATGCGGACATGCGCCTGGCCAACCTGCTGGCGGGCAGGAACCGCACCCGCCTGATCGACTTCGACGATTGCGGCTTTGGCTGGTTCCTCTACGATTTCGCGACCGGCATCAGCTTCATGGAGGACGATCCGCGCGTGCCTGCGCTGAAACAGGCATGGGTGCGCGGCTATGAAAAGGTGCGCCCGCTCAGCGACGTGGAAAAGGCCGAGATCGACACCTTCGTGATGCTGCGCCGCATGGCCCTGCTGGCCTGGATCGGCAGCCATATCGAAGCGCCAGAACCGCAGGAGATGGCGCCGCATTTCGCCCGCGTCACCGCGGAGCTGGGCGCGGAGTGGCTGGCGAAGACGCAGCAGACCGCCTGACGCGCCGCAAGGGCGCGCGCGGTTCGGATGGCGCCCCGCCGGGGGCGCGCTTGACCTCGTGCTGCAACTGTTGCACACCTTGCGGCAATGCCCGCCGCGAACGAAATCACAGCTGATAACCCTCACCAGATCAACGCCTTGAAACGACATCCCCCGCGCCTTCGGCAGGAGCAGCCGGAAGAGGGGCGGCGCGCCTGGCGTCCTTCGAAAAGGTGCAACTTGCACGGTCATCGGCTCCCGGCCGTGCCGCGCACTCACACTGACCAAGAGTGGTTGATTATGCGCTACCGCCTCCTTCTTCCTGCGAAAGACATCCGCGCCAAAGGCATGAAACCTCTTCCGGAGGAGCATCCGCGATGACGCGCGACCTCACCCGTCTCATCCGTCCTGAATCCATCGCCGTCGTCGGCGGCGGTGTCTGGTGCGCCTCGGTGATCGAACAATGCGGCCGCATGGGATTCGAGGGGCCGGTCTGGCCGGTGCATCCCACGCGCGCCGAAATCGGCGGGCGCGAGGCCTACCCGTCGCTGGGCGATCTGCCCGGCGCGCCCGATGCCACCTTCATCGGCGTGAACCGCTCTGCCACCATCGACGCGGTCGCACAGCTCAGCGCCATGGGCGCGGGCGGCGCGGTGTGCTTTGCCAGCGGCTTTCGCGAGGCGCAGGCCGAGACGGGCGATGGCGATGCCTTGCAGGACCGGCTGCTCAAGGCGGCGGGCGCGATGCCGATCATCGGGCCGAACTGCTATGGCTTCATCAATTATCTCGACGGCGCGCTGCTCTGGCCGGATCAGCATGGCGGCGGGCGCTGCGAGCGGGGCGTCGCGCTGGTCACGCAAAGCTCGAACATCGCGATCAACCTGACCATGCAGGCGCGCGGGCTGCCGCTGGCCTATGTCGCGACGGCGGGCAACCAGGCACAGATCGGGCTGGCCGAGATCGGCCGCGCGCTTCTGGAGGACGAGCGGGTGACGGCCCTTGGCCTGCATGTCGAGGGCGTCGGGGATCTGCGCGGTTTCGAGGCGCTGGCCGACCGCGCGCGCGCCCTGGGCAAGCCCATCGTCGCGCTCAAGGCTGGCAAGTCGGCGCAGGCGCGGGCGGCGACGGTTTCGCATACCGCCTCACTGGCGGGCAGCGACGCGGGCGCGCGGGCGCTGCTGCGGCGGCTGGGCGTCGCGCAGGTGGAAAGCCTGCCCAAGCTGCTGGAGACGCTGAAGCTGCTGCACCTTTCCGGGCCGCTGCCGTCGAACCGCATCGTCTCGCTCTCCTGCTCGGGCGGCGAGGCGAGCCTGATGGCCGATGCCGCCGTTGGCCGCGATGTCGCGTTGCCGCCTCTGGACGCTGCGCAGCACGCGGCGCTGCGCGCGGCGCTGGGGCCGATGGTGGCGCTGGCCAATCCGCTCGATTACCACACCTTCATCTGGGACGACGTGCCCAAGATGACCGAGGCGTTTACGGCTGCGCTCGGCAGTGACGTGGCGCTGGCCTGCCTCGTGGTGGATTTCCCGCGCACCGACAAATGCAGCGATGCCGCATGGGATTGCACGCTTGCCGCCGGCGCCGCCGCCAGCGCCGCCACGGGCACGCCGCTGGCGTTCGTCTCGACCCTGCCGGAGAACCTGAGCGAGGCGGTGGCGCGGCGCATCACCGAGGCGGGGCTGATCCCGCTTCTGGGCATTGAGGAGGCGATGACCGCCATCGAGGTCGCCGCCGCGCTGGGCCGCCACCGCCCGGCCGCCTCGCCCCTGCTTCTGCCGGGCGAAGGCGACGGCGCGCAGGTGCTGAGCGAGGCCGCCAGCAAGGCCGCGCTGGCCGCGCACGGGCTGGAGGTGCCGCAGGCGCGCCGCGTGGAGGCGGCGGAATTGCAGGCGGCGGCCAGCGCCATGCCCCTGCCGCTGGTGCTGAAGGGCGAAGGCTTTGCGCACAAGACCGAGGCGGGGGCGGTCGCGCTGAACCTCACAACGCCCGAGGCCGTGATGGAGGCGGCAGGCCGCATGAATGCGCCCGCCTATCTGCTGGAGGAGATGATAACCGGCGCCGTCGCCGAACTGCTGATCGGCGTGGTGCGCGATCCGGCGCATGGTTACGTGCTGACCATTGCCGCGGGCGGCGTGCTGACCGAGATCCTCAAGGACAGCGCTTCCCTGATCCTGCCCGTGACCGAGGGCGATGTGACCGAGGCGCTGGACGGCTTGCGCATCGCGCCCCTGCTGGCGGGCTATCGCGGACAGCCGGGCGCGGACCACGCGGCGATTGTGCGCGCCGTCATGGCGGTGCAGGATTACGCGATTTATGACGCCGCACATCTGCAAGAGGTCGAGATCAACCCGCTGATCTGCACCCCAGCCCGCGCCGTCGCCGCAGACGCGCTTATCAGAACAGGAGAAAAGCCATGACAGACAGCCCCATCAGGACCGAAACGCGCGGCCATGTGCTGGAAGTGACGCTGGACCGGCCCAAGGCCAACGCGATCGACCTCAAGACCAGCCGCCTCATGGGTGAGGTGTTCCGCGATTTCCGCGACGACGACAATCTGCGCGTCGCGGTCCTGACCGGGGGTGGCGAGAAATTCTTCTGCCCCGGTTGGGATCTGAAGGCGGCGGCGGACGGCGATGCGGTCGATGGCGATTACGGCGTCGGCGGCTTCGGCGGATTGCAGGAGCTGCGCGGCCTCAACAAGCCGGTGATCGCCGCCGTCAACGGCATCTGCTGCGGCGGCGGACTGGAACTGGCGCTGGGAGCGGACATCATCCTGGCCGCCGATCACGCGCAGTTCGCGCTGCCCGAAATCCGCTCGGGCACGGTCGCGGACGCGGCCAGCGTCAAGCTGCCCAAGCGCATCCCCTATCACATCGCGATGGAGATGCTGCTGACCGGGCGCTGGATCGACGCCGAGGAGGCGGCGCGCTGGGGGTTGGTCAACCGGGTGCTGCCCGCCGCCGACCTGATGGCCGAGGCGCGCAGGATGGCCGATGAGTTGGCCGGCGGCCCGCCCCTGGTCTATGCCGCGCTGAAGGAGATCGTGCGCGACGCCGAGGGCAAGGATTTCCAGACCGTGATGAACAAGATCGCGCGCAGCCAGTATGAGACGGTGGAGCGGCTTTACAGTTCCGAGGATCAGATGGAAGGCGCCCGCGCCTTCGCCGAAAAACGCGATCCGGTCTGGAAGGGGCGGTAGGACGGGCGTGGCCGGGAGTTAAGCCGCCCGGCCTGCTGCATTGAGGGTGACAGCCGAAAAACCGGATGATAGAAACACGTATCGTTTGGGGGTTAATGAAAAAGTGATACGGAGTGACCGGAGCAGCCGGACCTGGCTGGTGACACCGGATTTGCTGGGGGTTCTGAACCGGGAGGGCCGGTTTACGCACACCAATCCCGCGTGGTTCAAGGTTCTCGGTTTCACGGCCGAAGAGATAGAGAGCCGCCCATTTTTTGACTTGATCCATCCGGACGATCTGAGAAGAACCCATGTCGCGTTCGAGCGGGTAAACAAGGGCTATCCGATCCTGAACTTCGTGAACAGGCATCGGCGCAAGGACGGCGGTTACGAATGGCTATCATGGAACGCCGTTCCGGAGGACGACCTTTTCTTTTGCAGTGGGCGTTGCATCACCTCTGAAAAGGAAAACGAGGCGGCGCTCAAGACGCGCGAGGACGAGGCGAAGCTGCGCGAACAGTTCATCGCGGTGCTGGGGCATGACGTGCGCAACCCGCTGACCGCGATCGACGCGGCCGCGCGCGTGATCGGCCGGACTACCGACGACGCGCGCGTCCACGAGATGCTGAGGTCGATCGAAGGGTCGAGCGGGCGCATCGCGCGGCTGATCGACGATGTGATGGATTTCGCCCGCGCGCGGCTGGGCGGCGGGATGAACATCGACCGGGACGGCGAATACGACGTGAAGCCGATCCTGGAACACACGGCGCAGGAAATCAGCCTGGCGCATCCGGATGTCGAGATCATCACCGAATACGATTTCTGCGATCCGATCCATTGCGACCCGGATCGCATGTCGCAGCTTGTCTCGAACCTTCTGGCCAATGCCGTCACCCACGGCGAGCCGGGCGCGTCCATCGAGATGGGCGCCGAGGACAGGGATGGCTGGTTCTACCTCTGGGTCGCCAATCGCGGCGCGCCGATCCCGCCGGAGGCGCGCGAGATGCTGTTCCAGCCCTATACCCGCGCCGACATGCGCCAGTCGCAGCAGGGGCTGGGGCTGGGGCTCTTCATCGCGCGCGAGATCGCCCGCGGCCATGACGGCGAGCTGACGGTCGAGTCCAACGACGAGCGGACGGTCTTCACCTTTTGCATGCAGCGCCTGTGACGGCTCAGCCGGTGACGACCGCGCGCTGATCCTCCAGCCCCATCGACACCAGCAGGGGCGTGTCGGCCTGCCGCGCCTGGAATGCTTCCTTGCTGTCCATGCCGCGCCAGTTCGACGCCACCAGCGATTGTGCCACCGCGCCGCCCAGCGTGTTGCCCGGCCCGGTGACGATGAACATGTCGGGCGCGAATTCGCGCGCGGCGATCTGGACCGCGCGGGTGAAGTTGTAAGGCTCCGTCACCTGATGACCCAGCGTATAGTCGTATAGCGCGTCCAGATCGGTGGCATGGGGCCACCAGATCGCACCGCGCCCGTCGATCATCGGCAGATCCGGCTGATGGAAAAGCGGGCGGGGCAGGGCCGCGCGCCCCTGCTCGGCGACGGGTTCCTGCAAGGGCGTATGAAAGGCGGCGTGATGCGGCAGGCGCATCGGGAACCGCTCGTCCAGACGCGGCACGGCGGCCTCGAACGCCTTCAGCCCCGCCTCGTCGCCCGCCAGCACCAGCATCCCGCCAAGGTCGATGGAAAGGCGCAGCACCGCGTCCCCGGCGTCGATCCGCGCCACCGTTTCCAGCAGATCGGCGCGTCGCGCGGGATCGGGCCGCCAGTCGGGGCCGGTGCAGGGATAGACCAGCTGCCCGCCGATGGACGCCTCCTGCATCAGGCGGCCCATGGTGTTCACCACCTGAAATCCGCCTTCGGCATCCAGCGCGCCCGCGGCGGCCAGCGCGATATACCAGCCCATCGAATTGCCGGTAACGGCGACCACCTCGATATCCTCGGCCAGCGCGCGCCGGTCGAGGTAGGCGGCGGCATAGATCAGCGGCGAGGCCGCGTCGCCCACGGTATGCACGGCGTTCGAGAACCGCTCGGCCCCGTCGAGGTCCGTTACTGGCGTCTGGCCCTCCTCGCGTCGCAGATCGTCGAACGTCGACAGCAGCGGATCGCCTGCGTGGTGGCGTTGCAGATAGCCCAGCTCGGGCTTGTTGTAGGTGCCCCGGCCGGGGCAGATCAGAACGGCGCGGCACGTCATTCGCAGACCTCCCTGGCGGCGGCGACGATGGCATCGCGCGACGGCATGGTTGCCGCATAGGCCGGGCCAGTGGCGATGAAGCTGTCCTCGGCCGCCAGGCGGCTTACGGGGAGTTCCGCCCGCTCGACAAAAAGCGCCATCAGCCCCTCCGCCTGCCCGCCGGTGCGGCGGCACTCGTCGACGATCAGCACCGATCTGCACCCGCGTGTCGCATCCAGCAGCGCCTGTTCCGGCACCGGCGCGATCCAGCGCATGTCGATCACGCGCGCGTCGATGCCCTCGGCCTTCAGCACCTCCTGCGCCTGCCGCGAAAGGTAATAGCCGTTGCCATAGCTGACGATGGCCAGATCCTTGCCCTGCCCATGCACGCCGACGCTGCCCAGCGATATGCGTTCGTCCGGCGTCGGGTAGGAGCCCATCCAGCCATTGTCGCCCGCCTCATGCAGATCCCGCATCGGGTAAAGCGCGATGGGCTCGACAAAGACCACCACACGCTGTTCCTCGCGCGCCAGCCGCACCGATTCGCGCAGCATCATCGCCGCGTCCGGCCCGTTTGACGGGCAGGCGACGATCAGCCCCGGAATATCGCGCAGCACGGCAAGGCTGTTGTCGTTGTGAAAATGCCCGCCGAAGCCCTTCTGATAGCCCAGTCCGGCGATGCGCAGCACCATCGGGTTGGTAAACTGGCCTTGCGAGAAGAAGGGCAGCGTCGCCGCCTCGCCCCTCAGTTGATCCTCGGCATTGTGCAGATAGGCGAGGAACTGGATTTCGGGCATCGGCACGAATCCGTTATGCGCCATGCCGATGGCAAGGCCCAGGATGCTCTGCTCGTCCAGCAGCGTGTCGATCACCCGGTCGGTGCCGAAACGCTGGTGCAGGCGCTGCGTCACGCCGTAAACCCCGCCCTTGCGGCCCACATCCTCGCCCATCACGACAATCTCGCCATGCTCCAGCATGAGGTCCGTCAGTGCCCAGTTGATGAGGCGGCTCATCGGCTGCGGCTGATCCATCTGGCGCATGTCGCTGCCGAAGGCGGCTTCGCGCGCCTCGGCGCTGGGGCCGTTGGTGGGGGCGCAGTCGCGCTTCGGCGGGACGATGCTGGCCATGACGTCCCGTGCCGTTTTCAGGCGCGGGCGCGTGACCGCCTCCTCGGCGATGCGGGCGACGCGGGCGTTCGTCTCCTCGTAGATGGCGAGGGCATCATCGCGCCCCAGCGCGCCCGCCGCGTCCAGAAGGCGCACGGTATGCAGCAGCGGATCGCTGGCCTCCTCGGCTTCGACCAGCGATTTCGGCAGGTAGGTGGTGGGCAGGTCGGCGCCCGCATGGCCGTAAAGGCGCACCATGGTCAGGTGCAGGAAGGCGGGCTTGCGCTGCGTGCGGACATAACGTGCGGCCTCTGCCGCGACGCGCGCGGTGTCGTAGATATCGAGGCCATCGGCGCTGAAATACCGGATGCCGGGGCGATGCTCCATCGAGGCGGCGATCCAGCCCTTCGGCGTCTGGGTCGAGATGCCGATGCCGTTATCCTCGCAGACGAAAAGCAGCGGCAGCGGCACCGACTGCACCGACGTCCAGCCCGCCGTGTTGATCGCGCCCTGCGCGGTGGAGTGGTTGGCCGAGGCATCGCCGAAGGACGCCATCGCGATCCCGTCATGGGGCAGTATCCGATGCTCCGGCGGGCGGCGGCGGGCAAAGCCGAGGCCATAGGCCGCGCCGACCGCCTTGGGCAGGTGGCTGGCGATGGTCGAGGTCTGCGGCGGGATCATCAGCGCCTTCGAGCCCAGCACCTTGTGCCGCCCGCCGGAAATGGGATCTTCGGACGAGCAGGCGAAACTTAGCAGCATGTCCCAAGCGATCGACTGGCCGGGCACTTGGCCCGCGCGGGCGATCTGGAAAGCCGCATCGCGGTAATGCAGGAAGGCGATGTCGTCCGGACGCAGCGCATGGGCGACCGCCGCCATCCCCTCGTGCCCGCTGGAGCCAATTGTGTAGAACCCTTGCCCCGCCTTCTGCATCGCGCGGCTGGTGCGGTCCAGCGCGCGGGAAAGGCATTGCGCACGGTAGAGCGTGACCGCCTCCGCATCGCTCAGCGCGCCGTTCGGGGCGGCGCCCTGCGGCAGATCGCCGGACGCCACGCGGGACAGGAAATTCTCATGCACGATTTCTGCGCGGTCCATCGCATGCCTCCGGGTCGTGGCGATTTGCGGCGCACATTGCCCTTGGCCCGCGCGGGGTGCAAGCGGGCAATGGCACGCGCTGCTTGACGCGGGGCGCAGACTGACGGCATTCTCCGGCAGATCATCGGAAGGGCGGCAATCTGCATGAGGGACGATCTGGACCGCCGCATCCTGCGCGAATTGCAGCGCAACGCGCGCACCGCCACCTCGACCATCGCCGCGCGGCTGGGCGTGGCCCGCTCGACCGTGCACGAGCGCATGGCCCGGATGGAACGCGACGGCACCATCGCCGGGTATTCCGTCATCCTCGCGCAAAGCCCCTTCGAGGAGCGGATCGAGGTGCTGATGCTGCTGGAAATCCGCCAGCAGGAGACGCGAAGGATCCTGCAAAGGCTGGAAAGCTATACCGAGGTGCGGCTGATCCTGTCGATCAATGGCGAGTATGATCTTTTCGTGCGCGCCGAAGCGCCGCGCATCGAGGATCTGGATGTTTTCGTCGACGAGGTGGCCGAAATACCCGGCATTCTGAGCACCAACACGTCGGTCGTGTTCGGGCGCAAGCTGGATCGCAGCCGCGGGCCTGCGGCGCCGCAAGCCGCGCCCGGTTTGTCCGGCAGCGGTGAAAGCGTCGGCTGAGGCAGCATATCGTCGGCCGGGCGCGCCCATTCCGGCACTTTGACACCTGTTCGACGTTTCGCGCCGCGTCCATTCTGGGCCGCAACGGGATGAAGGAGGGCAAATCCATGGAAGTCTGGAAGATTGCAATCGTCGGCGCGGGCAAGATCGGTCAGATGATCGGCACGCTGCTGCACGGCTCGGCGCATTACGAGGTGACGGTGATCGACCGCGACGCGGGCGGGTTGGAGCGGCTGTCGCAGGCCGGGATCCGCACCGCTGAGGTCGATGTCGGCGATGATGCCGCGCTGGCGGCTGCGTTGAAGGGCCAGAACTCAGTGATCAGCGCCGCGCCATTTTTTCTGACGCCGCAGATCGCGGGCGCGGCCAAGGCGGCGGGCGCGCATTATTTCGACCTGACCGAGGATGTCGCCGCCACCGACGCGGTGCAAAAGCTGGCCGAAGGGGCGGAAACCGCCTTCATGCCGCAATGCGGGCTGGCGCCCGGTTTTGTCGGCATCGCGGGCGCCGAATTGGCGGCGCAGTTCGACACACTCGATACGCTGTCGCTGCGGGTGGGGGCGCTGCCGCTTTATCCGACGAATGCGCTGAAATACAACCTGACATGGTCCACGGATGGGCTGATCAACGAATACTGCAACCCCTGCACCGCGCTGGTGGATGGCGAGCTGCGCCAGCTGGCCCCGCTGGAGGATCTGGAGGAGCTGGCCCTCGACGGCGTCAATTACGAATGCTTCAACACCTCCGGCGGCCTCGGCACGCTGGCCGAAACGCTGAAGGGCCGCGCGCGGCGCGTGTCCTACCGCACGATGCGCTATCCCGGCCACTGCGCGATCCTCAAGATGCTGCTGCATGATCTGGGGATGGAGCGGCGGCGCGATCTGCTGAAGGACATCTTCGAGACGGCCCTGCCGCGCACCGATCAGGACGTGGTGCTGATCTATTGCACCGCCACCGGCATGAAGGACGGCGTGCTGCGCGAGCGCAGTTTCATCAACAAGACCGTCGCGCGGGAGGTGAATGGCCGCCACTGGACCGCGATCCAGATCACCACCGCCGCGGGGATCCTGGCGGTGGTCGATCTGATGCGCACGGGCAAGCTGCCCTCGCGCGGATTTGTCGGGCAGGAGCAGGTCAAAATGGCAGACTTCCTTGCCACCGAGTTCGGGGCGCTTTACGGACCCGGTAGAGTTACTGGATAGGAGCATGCCCGTGAGCACTTCGAAAGATACATCGCTGAAAACCGTCCTTGGCAATCTGGGCCTGAAGGAGGGCGATCTCAAAGGCGGCACGCTGGCCGTGCATTCGCCCGTCGACGGCAGCCTGATGGCCGAACTGGCCGAGACCAAGGGCGCCGAGATGGACCAGATCATCGCCACCGCGCAAGCCGCGTTCAAGGCATGGCGCCAGGTGCCGGCCCCCCGCCGGGGCGAGCTGGTGCGCCTTCTGGGCGACGAGCTGCGCGCGGCCAAGGACGATCTGGGCGCGCTGGTTTCCTGGGAGGCGGGCAAGATCATTTCCGAAGGGCTGGGCGAGGTGCAGGAGATGATCGACATCTGCGATCTGGCCGTAGGCCAGTCGCGGCAGCTGTTCGGCCTGACCATCGCCTCCGAGCGCCCGGGCCACCGCATGATGGAGACGTGGCACCCGATGGGGCCCGCGGGCGTCATCACCGCGTTCAACTTTCCCGTTGCGCCCTGGGCGTGGAACTCGGCCCTGGCGCTCGTGTGCGGCAATCCGGTGATCTGGAAGCCGTCCGAGAAGACGCCGCTGACCGCGCTGGCGACGCGAGAGATTTTCGAGCGCGCGCTGGAGAAGTTCGGCGATGCGCCGGAGGGCCTTTTGCAGGTCGTCATCGGCCGCGCCGATCTGGGCGAGGCGCTGGCCGCGTCGCGCGACGTGCCGATCATTTCCGCCACCGGCTCCACCCGAATGGGCGCGGCCGTCGGCCCGAAAGTGGCGGAACGGTTCGGCCGCTGCATCCTGGAGCTGGGCGGCAACAACGCGATGATCGTGGCGCCGTCGGCCGACCTCGACATGGCGGTGCGGGCGATCACCTTCTCCGCCGTGGGCACCGCGGGCCAGCGCTGCACCTCGCTGCGCCGGCTGATCGTGCACAAGTCGATCAAGGACGATCTGGTGAAGCGGCTCGAGGCGGCATATTCCGGCCTGCCCATCGGCACCCCGCTGGACATGGGCACGCTGGTCGGTCCGCTGATCGACAAGGCGGCGCTGGACGGCATGGAGAACGCGCTTCAGGCGGCGGAGAAGCAGGGCGGCACCATCATCGGCGGCGGCACTGCCGAGGGGGTCGAGGGCGGCATCTATGTCAACCCCGCCATCGCCGTGATGCCCAGCCAGACCGACATCGTGAAGCAGGAAACCTTCGCGCCGATCCTCTACGTCATGGAATATGACACGCTGGACGAGGCGATCGAGATGCAGAACGACGTGCCGCAGGGCCTCTCGAGCTGCATCTTCACGCTGAACGTGCGCGAGGCCGAGCGCTTCGTCTCGGACCTGGGTAGCGATTGCGGCATCGCCAACGTCAATATCGGCCCCTCGGGCGCCGAGATCGGCGGCGCCTTCGGCGGCGAGAAGGAAACCGGCGGCGGCCGCGAGAGCGGGTCGGACGCATGGAAAGGCTACATGCGGCGCCAGACCAACACGGTCAACTACTCGGACGAGCTGCCGCTGGCGCAGGGCGTCAAGTTCGACATCTGAGCCTTGTGCCCGCGCCGCCCGCGCCTGTAAGTGGTGCGGGCGGTCGCAAGGGCGGATGAATTGGCAGAGCCACTGACACTGAAGAACGTATCGCTCGCCCTTGAAGGGCGGGCGATCTTGCATGGGATCACCATTGGGGCGTCCCAGCGGCGCATCGGCATCGTCGGGCGCAACGGGTCGGGCAAGAGCACGCTGGCGCGGGTCATCGCAGGGCTTCAGGCGCCGGACAATGGCGAGGTGCGGCTTTTCGGCGTCGATGTGGCGCGCGACCGCCGCACCGCGATCCGCACGGTCGGCATCCTTTTCCAGAACCCCGACCACCAGATCATCTTTCCCACCGTGGACGAGGAAATCGCCTTCGGCCTGACGCAGCTTGGCCAATCCAAAGCCGAGGCGGCGGCGGGCGTGCGCGACATCCTGCGGGACTTCGGCAAGGAGCATTGGCAGGGCGCGGCGGTGCATCCGCTGAGCCAGGGGCAAAAGCAGCTTTTGTGCCTCATGGCGATCCTGGCCATGCGCCCCCGCCTGATCGTGCTGGACGAGCCGCTGTCGGGCCTCGACATTCCCACGCGGATGCAGCTCATGCGCTATCTGGACGGGATCGACACGCATCTGGTGCATATCTCGCACGACCCGGCGACCCTGGCGGGCTATGATCGCGTCATCTGGATCGCGGAGGGGCGCATTGCGCGGGACGGGCCTGCGCGCAATGTGCTGGATGCCTATACCGCCGACATGGAGCGGCTGGGAGGGATGGATGATATCTCTGACCTCGCCGGTTGAAACGCGCGCCCACCGCTGGCCTGCGGGGGTCAAGCTGGCAGCGCTCTGCGTCGCCACGATGGTGCTTTTCGCGCTGGACAGCGTGCCGGGGCAGGCGTTCGCGCTAGCCGCGACGCTGGCGCTTTACGCGGCGCCGGGGCCGGTTTTCCTGCGCAGCGGCCTGGCGCGGCTACGGGTGCTGTGGCCGTTTCTGGCGGTCATCCTCGTATGGCACCTGGCCACGGCGACGCCGGCGCAGGGCGCGGTGATCGGGCTGCGCCTCGTGACGGCGGTGGGGCTGGCGAACCTGGTGACAATGACGACGCGGCTGTCGGACATGATCGGCGTGGTGCGCTGGCTGGCCGCCCCGTTGCGCCGCTTCGGCATCGAAACGCGCGCTCTGGAACTGGGCATCGCGCTGGTCATCCGCTTTACCCCGATGCTGGCGGCCAAGGGCTCGGCCCTCACGCGCGCGTGGCGGGCGCGTTCGCCGCGCAGGCCGGGCTGGCGCATCGTGCTGCCCTTCACGCTGATGGCGCTGGACGACGCCGAGCATGTCGCCGACGCGCTGAAGGCGCGGGGCGGGGTGTAGGATCTTGCGGCTGCCGCGCCGAATTTTCGCCGGGAGCGCCGATTTTCCGATTGCATTTCACAGCCGATCCGGCGCAATTGTCCCGATACCGCTAACGGGAGGCCGCCATGGAACGTAATATCGCCCTGATCGCCCTGTTCGCCGCGCTCATCGCCGCGCTGGGGATCATTCCGGCTGTAATGCTGCCCTTCGGTGTTCCGATCACGGCACAAAGCCTTGGCGTCATGTTGTGCGGCACGGTTCTGGGAGCAAGACGCGGGACACTGGCCGTGTTGCTGTTCTTGCTGCTGGTCTTCCTCGGCCTGCCGCTTCTGTCCGGCGGCAAAGGGGGGCTGGGCGTCATCGTCGGGCCTACTGGCGGCTTTGTTCTTGCCTTCCCGGTCGCGGCTTTCGTCGCCGGCGTGATAACCCAGAATTGGCGCAGCGTCCCGCTGGCCGTCTCGGCGGGTGTAGGGGCGTCGGCGGGGGGCGTCGTGCTCTATGTTTTCGGCATCATCGGGATGTCGCTGGTGCTGGACAAGACGCTGCCGCAATCGGCGCTTCTGGTCACCGCCTTCATTCCCGGCGACGCAATCAAGGCCGTGATCGCGGGGCTTGTGACATCGGCGCTTTACCGGGCGCGGCCGCGTGCGGTTCTGTCGCGCGCCTGACCACGTTTCCCTGCAAGGCTGCCGCGCCGGCGACCGGGCGTCTTCAGGAACTTTTCGCGCTTCGCCACGTTCAGATCCAGACACGCCGGCACGCGGCCGGCGCCGGTCCGAAACAGAATCGGGAGATTTGAAATGAACGGAATAATTTATCTTGTCGGTCTCATCGTCGTGATCATCGCCATCCTGTCGCTGCTGGGCCTCGCCTGAAGCAGGGCGCAGAGCAAAGCCAGCCAGACAAAAAGCCGCCCATGCCGGGCGGTTTTTTCGTCTTCGGAAATCCGGACTGCGGCAGGTGCGGGTTATGCCTTGGCCTTGCCCAGCTTGTCGGCCTTTTCCGCGCCACGCTCGCCCATCGGCTCATCGGGGCCAACGGTGGTATCGTAGCAGGTCTGCGCCTCGATCTCGGCGTTCAGCTCGGCCCCCATCAGCACCACGAAGGCCGAGATCCACAGCCACATCAGCAACACGATCACCCCGGCGAGCGAGCCGAAGCTTTCGTTGTAGGAGCCGAAATTGGCGACATAGATACCAAAGCCGATGGATGCGACCAGCCACAGCAGGCTGGCGATGATGGAGCCGGGCGAGGCCCACGCCCATTCCGGATGGTCCCGGTCCGGCCCATAGCGGTAGAGCACGGCGAGGCCCAGCATCAGAAGCCCCAGCATGACCAGCCAGCTTATGCCGGTGACCGCGTATTCGGCGGCGGGGCCGAGATCGGCAAAACCGGCGATCACCGGGATCACGGTCATCAGCACGATGCCCGCGACGGCGCCCAGGATCAGCATGAGGGTCAGCGCCAGTGTCACCAGCTTGAGCCGGACGAAACCGCGCTCTTCCTCTTCGTCATAGGCAACGTTGAAGCCTTCGATGAGGCTGCCAACCCCCTTGGAGGCGGAATAGAGGGCCAGAAGGATGCCGAACACGGCGGCAAGCCCCAGCCCGGCCCCCTGTGATCCGGCCACCTTTTCGGCCTGCGACAGGATGATGGAGGCCACGTTTTCGGGCATGATGGTCGTCACCTGCTGAAGCTGGGTGACGATCTCCGACGGCTCAAGAACGAGGCCGCCGATGGCCAGAAGCGCGGTGATGGCGGGAAAGAGCGCAAGCAGCGCATAGAAGGCCACCCCGGCGGCAATGAGCCCCACATGATCGGCGGCAATTTCGTCCTTCACCCGGAATGCGATGTCCTTCCAGCCCTTCGCCGGGATCTGCGTCGGGGTTTCGGCGTCGCGGCCTCTGGGCATCCTGCGCTCCTGTTTGTGGGAAAAAGGGCGTGGGAAGGGCGGCAGATCGCTCTGCCGCCCCGCCGGTCAGCGTTTCTTGTCGGCCTCGGGCTTGCCGAGGTTTTCCTCTTCGGCTTTCGACCTGGCCGCGCCTGCCACGCGATCCGCGGCGGACTTGGCCTTGTCGCCGGCCGCCTCCACGGCGCTCTTGTCGCCGGGAGCGGCGTCATCCACCTCGGATTTCACCTCGCTCGCGACATTCCTAGCCTCGTCGACACCGGCCTTGACGGCCTTCTTGGCCTTCTCGATTTCTTCGGCATAGACGCGCTCGGCCTCGTCGAAGAGGTGATCGCGGTATTCGCCGACATACTCGTCTTCCATGCGCGAACGGGGCAGGGCACCTGCAACCGCGGCGCCCACGGCGAAGGCAAGCGCGCCGACGACGAGCGGATGAGTGTCGTAGAATTCGGCGGCCTCGTCGGCACTGCGCGACAGACGGCGCGATGCCTCGTCACGCGCCTCGAGCGCCCGCGCACGTGCCGAGGCAATGCGCTCGCGCGCCTCTTCCGACAGATGCTCCGTGCCTTCGCGCACGCGGCGCGATACGGCCTCGGCGCGGTGTGACGTGCTTGACCAGACGTTGCCGGCTGCATCGCGGACGCCGTGCATCATGTGGCCCGACCTGTCCCGCACGCTTTGCGCGCCCGAACGAACGGCGTCGCCGGCACCGCTGGCCGTGCTGCGCGCCGCGTCCGCGGCATGGGACGCCTTGTCGCGCGCGCTGCCCGCGGCGTCCGACGCCTTGTCGCTCCAGGAAGAGCCGCTGTCGTGGCTGGAGGGGTCAAGCTCGCCCCGGTCCCAGTCGCGCGCCCATGTGGGTTGCGGGCTCGCGGCGCGATATTGCCGTGTGCTCCGCGCGGCGGCGGGGGCAGGGCCGCGTCCGGCGGCACCGGGCATGCCGGGATCGACCGCCGGACGGCGGGTTTGATCGCGGCTGTAGTCGGTGCGGTGCGGCAGATCGTCGTGATGCTCGAACCGGGCATCCCTGACGGTCGTGCCGCGATTGTTGCCGAAGATCATCCACGCCACCCCGATCCCGGTCAGGGCAAGGGCCATCGGATTGTCGCGCGCGGCGGTCGCGACCGAACGACCGAACTCGCCGCCATGCTCGCGCAACTGGTCGCCGAACTGGCGCACGATCCCGTCATAGGAAAACTTGTTCTGCAATCCTTCAAGATCTTCCCTCAGGCCGGCGCGTTCGCTTTCGATCTCGCGTTCGATTTCTTCGGGGGATTTGGTATCACTTGTCATCGTAGGCATCCTTTACTGCATATGCGTCACGCTTGACGTTCTTCGCGGTGCGCGTCGGGGCGAGGCTGCTGGCGGAAAGATCGTTCTTGCCCTTCATGGCGAGGAAGAGCGCGATCAGCCCCAGCACCACGCCCACGATGAGCGAACTCCAGCCGGCCTCGATGCCCGCCTCGGTCAGGGCCGCCACCAGGGCCGCGGCCAGCACGTTCAGCGTGGTGAGCGCGATGATCGCGGCGGCCACGAGCATGCCGACGGCTGCTCCGGCCTTGTTCAGGTTTTCCGAAATCTCGGCACGGGCAAGATCGACTTCCTTGCGCACCAGCGTGCTGACATGGTTGAGCGCGTCGCTGAGCAATGCGCTGGTGGATTGGTGGGGGGTTGGATCGCTCATTTCCGGTCTCCTTGATGTCCTGTTGCGCCCGGTGCAACGCCCGCCGGGCGGGGCGCCGCGTCGGGTCCGGTCGGGGTGGGGGCGCCGGACGTGCCGGATGCGCCCGTCGTGCCGGGTGTACCGCGCGCGCCGGTGGCGCCCATCGTGCCGGTGGCTGCCTGCGTGCCCGCCGGGCCGGACATTCCGGTCGAGGTGCCGGTCCGGGCGCCTGCATAAGGCTCGTGTGCCGTGCTGTCGCCGCGCGACGTGGCCATGGCAAAGCGCGTCGCCGCGAAACCGGCCAGAGCCACGCCGCCGAGGAACAGCATCGGGTTGCGCTTGGCGAATTCGGTCACGTCGTTCGCGACCTGACCCAGATCCTTGTCGCGGATCGTGTCGGAAAGATCGGCCAGCGTGCCGGCGATCTGCCCGAAGGTGCGCTCCTGCGGGGATCCGTCGCGCATATCGTCCGCTGCCTTGCGCAGCGCCGAGGCAACGTCCGAAACCTCGCCCGCGACGCCCTCCTTGGCGCTTTCGGCGCGGTGCGTCGCCTCGTCACGCAGTGCGTCCTTTGCGTCGGCCGCGGTCTGACGGGCTGTGTCGGCGAGATCGTCCGAGGTTTTCTTGGCCTCGCGCGCCATTTCGTCCTTCGTCTTGTTCGATGAGGTGTCAGTCATGGTAATCTCCAATCGCGTTGTGGAGCGAGGGCTGCTGCGGCGCGCATTGACATCCGTCGCCGTCGAGCCGAGCGGTAATGCCATGCATTCCTTCCCCCGCGTTGCGTTTCAGTCCGTCCATGTCTAGAAAAGCTGTGACCCCGCCATTGGTTCCACACAGCGATGTGATTAGACCCCGCCCGGACCCATTTCGGGCGGCTCCCGCCCTTGCAGGGGCCAAACGAAGGACGTCTGCGGCATCTATTTTCCGCTGCCGCCGCCGGGGCGGCGGGCCAGTTCCAGCCGATCCTGCGGCCACCAGTCGGGATGCTCCTTGCGCACGAAGCTGAGCAGCGCCTCGCGCAGGCGTAACGCGGCATACCAGCCGGTGGAGGGGTCGGGACTCATCGCGTAGAACGACATCTCCTGCCCCTTCTCGACGTGTTCGGTGACGGCGCAGAAGAGGCTGTCATGCTCGATCACGCCGTCATCCTGCTTGGCCAGTTCCATGAACTTGTCGCGCATCACGTCCATGTCGGCGCGATGATCGAGAAAGACCGTGATCGTCTTGAGGATGCGCGCATCCTTCACCGACCAGTTTTCGAACGGTTGCGAGACGAAGTATTTGACCGGGACGATTATGCGCCGCTCGTCCCAGGTGCGCAGGCGCAGGAACGTGTAATAGATGCTTTCGACATAGGCCCACTCGTCCTCGAAAAGGATGCTGTCGCCGATGCGGATCGGCTTGGCCAACGCGATCTGGAGCGATGCCATGATGTTGCCCAGCACCGCTTGGCCGGCGATGCCCAGAAGCACGGTCACGACGCCGGCCGAGGCCAGCAGCGACATCCCGAGCGACTGGAACAGGTTCAGCCGCGCCAGTACCACGATCACCGCGATGGCCACCATGAGCAGCACGATGATGCGCCGGACGGCGTAGATGGAGGTGTAAAGCTCGCGCTGGTCCAGGCTGCGCGTGTCGTCGATCTCGCCGACGACGCGGGTGGTGATCCGGTCCAGAACGGCATCGACAATCTTGAGCGCGGTCATGCCCAGCCCCGCGACCATGACGATCAGCAGGAAGGGTTGCAGGATCGCGGTGGCAGGGCCGGAGAACGACACTCCGAGGCTCAGCATGAACTGCGCCGCGACCGCGACCACGACAAACGCCAGCGCGGTGCGCGATCGCTCCGCCGCCTTGCGGATCAGCGGACGCGGGATCCGGGCCGCGATCCAGCCGACGACACGGGACGTCACCCAGCCGACCCCGAAAAGCAGCGCCAGCATGAGCGGAAGCGCGATCCACTCCCACAGGCGAAGCCCGCCCAGCGGCTGGTTCAGACGGTCGGGAATGTATTGCTCGAATTTTCGCGGGCCGAACTCCTCGTAGAGGACCGGGATGTTCTGCACCGTCTGCGGCGTGAAAAGCCATACCGGCTCAAGGTCCGGCGCCTTGTAGCGGCCTAGCCGGATCTCGTAGGCCTGTCCGTTGACATCCACCAGTTTCAGCCGGATATCGCGGCGCGGCTTGCCCGCCAGCGCGTCGCTCGAGGTGCCGGTTTCGACCATCGCGTCGGGCCGTGCCGAAAGATCGGCCCAGTCGATCCAGAGTTGCCGCTCGATCACCAGCGCGAGTTGCCGGGCCAGTTCGGGTCCGCGATCGGCGCGCGCCTCCTGCGGCAGGTCGGAAAGGTTGAGAAACCGCGCGGCGGCCGAAAACCGGTCATCCTTGGTCAGCGAAATGAAAGTGCGCACCGCCTCGCGCGGTGTGCGCCGCTGCACGTCGGTATCCGGCGTGCCCTCTTGCAAGGCAGCGCCGTCGATCTCGTACCAGGTGCCGCCCTCTTCCTGGGCCGAGAGGGCGCCGCCGACCAGCAGAAGCGACAGCGCCAGAACCCGCAGCCAGACAAGCATCTGCCGGCGCGTCATGAGCTGCGCCTGCACATGGCGAAAGGCCCACCCCCGCGGGGATGGGCCCGGAAACCGGTATCAGCGTAACGGTTCAATCCTGGTATTCGGGCTGCGCTTCCAGCCGTTCTTCGGTGCTGTCGATATAGATGCGCACATCGTCGCCGCCCTCCTGCTTAAGGATCTGCAGCTCGTCGAAGGTGACGGCCACGGGCTTTTCGCCGAGACCGAGGAAGCCGCCGACGTTGATCACCACGCCCTCGACCTTGGCGTCCGGGCCGATGATGAGCGAGTCGACCTCGCCGACGCTTTCGTCATCGGCGCCGTAAACCAGCGTGCCTTCCAGGTCTTCTGAGGTCAGCTGACTGGCAGCCTCCGTGTCGACCTCGGCGTAGCCCTCACGCGTCACGGCCGGACGCGGCAGCATCTCGCGGTCCACGCCGCCCACCACGACGGCGGCGGTGTCGTCGGTCTGTTCCATGGTGTCGTCGGTCTGCTTCATGGTGTCGTCCGACGCGGCGGAGTTGTCGGTGGTGATGACGGTGGCGTCGTCGCTGGCGTCGGTGTCGCCGGTGGTGACAACCGTGGTGTCGTCCGCCGCCGTCGTATCGTCGGTCTGCGCGGTATCGTCCGTTGCCATGCCCTCTTCGGTGGTCATGCTGCTGTCATCGGACATATTTGTATCATCAGACGTGTTGCCGTCATCGGACGTCGTAGCGTCATCGGACATGGCAGCATCATCGGACATGTTGTTTCCGGTGCTGTCCTGCGTGTCTTGCATGGCATTGCCGCGCTCGAAGGCGGGCATCTGCTCCAGCGCTTCCTTGCTGGTGGAGACGACGAGAAAACGATTCTCGCCATCCTGTTCGCGCACGACGGTGATGGCGTCCATCGGCACGGCGACGTCACGCTCGCCCATGCCGAGGAAGCCGCCGACCCCGAGGATGACGGCGCTGACCTCGCCGTCCTTGGTGACGATGATGTCGTTGATCTCGCCGATATCGTCCCACTCGGATTCGCCGCCAGCCGCGATGGTGGCGTCCGCGTCGACCGCGTTTTCCGAGTTGTAGATCCGCATGCCGATCAGGTCTGACCCGTAGAAGTCGCCCTGCTGCATTTCGACAGCGTCAAAGCCGGACGCATCGGTTTGTGCATGTGCGCCGCCGGTCATGGCGAGGACAAGCGCCGTGGTGCTGAGAAGACGTTTCATCTGATATCCCCTTTTCTGGTGATGTTGATTGCTGAGGCTGTTGCCATACATCGCCTAACGCCGCCAAGGCCGTCCAAGTTCCTTGCGGCATCAAAATCCGGCCGAATCAGGAGCTTGGCCGGATGCCGCCCGATCCCCCCCGGCGACAGCGGGTTTGCTGTGGCGGTTCGGCGGCGGAAAGCCGCGCTCGCCAGACGCATCGGTGTGCGCAGCCCGCAGTCCGTGAAGGAGGTGAGGCGCAATGTCGCTGCGACTGTTCACTTAATCGGCATTTACACTACCGAATATCAAGCATAGGCATGAAAGAAGGTCGAGTTTCCGATGACCGCGTCCGCCACATCCGCACCGATCCACGTTGCCCGGTGGCCGCCGCATCGCATGCTCCGTTCCCGCCGCTTGCAGAAGAAAGGATGCAACATGTCCGATGCCGCTCCGGTTCACGATGCCGCCGAACTGACCCGGTACATCGAGACGCGCTATCATCAACGCCACCGCGCGCAGCTTCCGCCGCTGGTGGAGAAGGCCAGGAAGGTCGAGACGGTGCACGCCGGCGACAAGCACGTGCCCAACGGTCTGTCCGACATCCTCCGCCGCATGATCGGCGACATGGAGGTGCACATGAAGAAGGAGGAACTGATCCTCTTCCCTGCGATCCGCGCGGGCGGTCGGCCGGGCATCGAGAACCCCATTGCCGTCATGCGGGCGGATCACGAGGACCACGATCGCGAGGCCGCCGAAATCCGCCGCCTGACCGGAAATCTGACCTTGCCGGAAGGGGCCTGTGGCACGTGGACCGCGCTCTACACCGGCCTCGCCGAGTTCGTCGATGATCTGGCCGAGCATATGCGGCTCGAGAACGACGTGCTTTTCCCGCAGTTCGAGCGGCGTTGAAACCAGGCGATGCCGTTGGCGGGTGATACTGCGGCCGTTATGCAAGGGGAGATTTCGAGTTGAGCATGATGAACCACGCGGCCCCGGCCGCAGGGCCGCTTTCGGGCGCCGCGCAGCGGCTGGCCTGCCTCGCGGTCCAGCCGCTTCTGTCGCGGGTCGCGAGCCGGATCGCGGCGCGGCACCCGTCGCTTTTCGCGCGGCTGGGGCCGCACCAGACAACCGATTTCCTGATCGACCCGGTGGAGCTGCCCTTCGCGCTGCACCTGCGCCCCGACCCGCAGGCGCTGCTGTTTCGTGCCGTGCCGCGCGATGCCGCGCCGCATGCGGGGGCCACGATCCGGGGGCCGTTCCTTCTGTTGCTGGAACTGGTCGATTCGGAAGAGGATGGCGATGCCGCCTTCTTTTCGCGCGATCTGGAGATTTCCGGCGATACCGAAGCGGTGGTGCGGCTGCGCAATGCGCTGGACGACATCGAGGGCTCGATCGCCGAGGAAACCGCCGACATGTTCGGCCCGGTCGGCCGCGCGATCCTCGCCCGGCTCAGACGCAGCTACGCCGACGACACAAAAGGATACTCCGCCCCATGAGCCTTGCCGAACTGATCTGCCCCGCCGGCACGCCGGCCGCGCTGCGCACCGCCGTGGATGCGGGCGCCGATGCCGTCTATTGCGGGTTCCAGGACGCCACCAATGCGCGCAACTTTCCGGGCCTCAACTTCACCCCGGAGGAACTGGCCGAGGCGGTAATTTATGCCCATGCCAAAGGCGCCAAGGTGCTCTTGGCGCTCAACACCTATCCGCCTGCGGGCAAGGTCGATCTGTGGCGGCAAGCGGCGGATACCGGCGCGCGGCTGGGGGTCGATGCGTTCATCGTCGCCGACATGGGCGTGGCCGACTACATCGCGCGCACCCATCCGCAGGTCCGGCTGCACCTGTCGGTTCAGGCGGCCGCGTCCAGCCCCGAGGCGATCCGGTATTACTGCGAGAATTTCGGCGTCAAGCGCGTGGTGCTGCCGCGCATCCTGACGATCCCCGAGATCTGCCAGATCCGCAAGGAGATCCCCTGCGAAATCGAGACGTTCATCTTCGGCAATCACGGGCTGATGGTTGAGGGGCGGTGCAGCCTGACGAATTACCTCACCGGGCAATCCACCAACATGGACGGTGTCTGTTCGCCGGCGTCCGACGTGGAATACGCGCGTCACGAGGACGGCACGATGTCGGCGCAGCTTGCCGGCTTCACCATCGACTGCTTCGGCGCCGCCGAGAAGGCCGGCTATCCGACCATCTGCAAGGGGCGCTATACCGCGCCGCACCGGCCCGAAGGTTACTATGCTTTCGAGGAGCCGGTGAGCCTGAACCTCTCGCGGCTCCTGCCCGAGATGATCGACGCGGGCATCCACGCCTTCAAGATCGAGGGGCGCCAGCGGTCCAAAAGCTACGTGCGCAACGTGGTGTCGGCCTTCAGGGCGGCGGTTGACGATATCCGCGCCGGGCGCACGGCGGACATGGCCGATCTGGTCGCCCTGACCGAGGGGCAGAAACAGACGCAAGGTGCGTTCGAGACAAAGAAATGGCGGTGACCGACATGACGAAACTGACACTCGGCCCCATCGCCTATCACTGGTCCGCGGACACCCGCCGCGAGTTCTACGCCCGCATCGCCGACGAGGCCCCGGTCGACGAGGTTTATCTGGGCGAGGTGATCTGCTCGAAACGCGCGCCGTTCCACGAGGCCGATCTGCCCGCCACCATCGACCGGCTCGAGCGCGCGGGCAAGCGGGTGATCCTGTCGACGCTGGCCGAGGTGATGCTGAAGCGCGAGCGCAAGGCGACCGAGGATCTGGCGGCGATGGACGCGCCGGAAATCGAGATCAACAACGCCGCGGGCCTTTTTGCGCGCGGCAGGCGCCCGCACCGGATCGGGCCGTTCATGAACGCCTACAACGAGGCGACGATCCGGTGGATGGCCGGGCAGGGCGCAACCCACGTCTGCCTGCCGGGCGAATTGCCCGCAGACGCCATCGCCGTGGCCGCGCAGGCCGCGCGGGAATTGGGGATCGGGGTAGAGATGCAGGTTTTCGGGCGCGCCTCGCTCGCCGTCTCGGCCCGCTGCTATCACGCGCGCGCGCATGGCCGGACCAAGGACAACTGCCAGTTCGTCTGCGAGGAGGATTCCGACGGAATGCCGCTGCGCACCACCGACGACCGGCCGATCCTGCGGGTCAACGGCATCCAGACGCAGTCCGAGAGCTACGTGGACCTCTCGTCCGAGTTGCCGCAGATCGTCGCGACGGGCGTTACCCACCTGCGCCTCATGCCGCAGGCCGTGGACATGGTTGCGCTCGCGCGCGTGTTCCGCGACCTGCTGGACGATGCGATCCCGGCAGAGGAGGGCCCGGCGCGGCTGCGTGACATCTGTTTCGGTGTGCCGCTCAGCAACGGGTTCTATCATGGCGAGGCCGGATACCGCCGCATCGCACGGCGACCTACCGCCTGAGGCTTCGCATCAGCCGGAAGGCCATCCGGCTGATGACCTTGGCGGCCACGAAATACCCGGCTTTCTTGAACACCGCGCATAGATCGACGTGGTGCCCTCTGCACGACGCGGCTAACCTTGCCTCAACCCCTGCTTCTTGAAGCGTGAGGGTTTTGCATTACCGTGCAGTCGAACCATGAACGCGAAATCGAGCCAGCATACGGGACGCGAGATCGTCATGACTCACGGGATTCTCAGCGAGAACCCGGAAGAGCTGTTCTATGGCAAGGGATGGCGCGTGGGGCGGGCCGTTCTTCAGGAAGCCGTATTGAGGCTTTGGAATGACGATGCCTTCGGGCTGGCAGGCAACGTGGCATTCCGCGCCCTGCTGGCGCTTTTCCCGTTCCTGATCTTCACGAGCGCGATGACAGCGTTCATCGGAGACCGGGCAATGGCCGACCATCTGGTCGAGTTTCTGATCGCCATCGTGCCGTCCCCCCTGATCGAGCCGCTCGTTTCCGAGGTAGAGAAGGTCATGACGGTGCCGCGGGGCGGCGTGCTCAGCATCGGCATCCTGCTGACAATCTGGTTCGCGGTCGGTGGCGTCGACGGCGTCCGCGTCGGCCTCAACCGCGCCTATGGAATAAACGAGACGCGATCCGTAATCGTGATCTACGGGCTGCAGATCGGTATGGTCGTTCTGGCCAGCCTGGCTTTGGTCATGGTCGGCTACCTGTTGGTTCTGGCCCCGCGGGCCGGGTCGTGGATGCATGAGCTGTTTCCCGGTTTCGATCCGGCGTCGGTCACGATCAGGTTGATCCGCTATCCCGCTTCGGCGACGATCTTCGTGGTCGCACTCTTTGCGGCACATGTGTTGCTGCCGGCCCGCCGCACCAAATTTGCCAACATCTGGCCGGGTGTCGTCTTTACCGCGCTGGCATGGACGCTGCTCGCCACGGCCTTCGCGTTCTACGTCGGCAACTTTGGCACCTATGCCAGCTATTACGCTGGCATGGCCGGGATCATCGCCGCGCTTTACTTCATGTATCTCGCGGCACTCATCCTGATCTTCGGGGGCGAGCTCAACCGCGCGCTCCGGATCAGGCGCCTTGCGCGCGCTCTGCGAGGCTGACCCCGAGGCGAAAGCCGCCATGTCCGCGTCGACCACATGCCGTAAACGATCACCGAGCCGCCACAGGCGGTGCCGGCCTCACCCGCAATACTGCGAGCGCACATCGTAACGGGGCATCGGCAGGAAGCGGCGAAGATCGGTGCGCATTCTTGATCCGTCGAAAAACCCGTCTTCCACGTCCTTCGCCTGTCCGGATCCGGTCGGCAACCCGGCGTCGCCCTTGTGCCGGGCGTCGCGGGCCTGCTCCCAGTCCCATTCCGCATAAATCGACGGATCCCACTCGGAATAGATCGACGGGGGAAAATCGACACTCACGGACTGGCAGATGAGCTGGTCCTTCAGGTCGGCCTGCGCCATCTGGCCGGGCCGACGCTTGGACAGGCTGACGACGTGACCGGCCTTGATGCCAAGGCCGCGCGTTTCAAACGCCAGGGGCTGCCGCAACTCGAACATATCCGTCTGCGCGCCCGGACCGAACAGGTCATCTTCGCCCTGCCAGCCATTACCGGCGGCGAACCTCAGCCTGAAAATCCCTGGCGGCACCAGAACCTTGAAAAAAACTCCGCCCTCTATGTAGGCAGCAAGTACGGCAGCGTCGCTGCGCTGGTCTATCAATGTCAGGAAGTAGTCCTGACCCGGCGGCGTTTTGATCTGCAGGGGAAAGACGGCGGGCAGGCCGCTCCGGTTCCACATCAATCCGGCCTGCGGGGCAGTTTCCGCAGGTGCAGCGTTGCCTGCGCTTGCAGAGGGCGCTGCCGCGCCGAGACCAAGCACAAGCATCACTGCAAGGAGTCCTCCTCTGCGCATCCGTTCCACCAAATCAACCCCGGTTTAGCAAGCGAACGCTCCTGATCGTGGTCGGTTCCCGAACGGTTTTGGGACCGGCCGACGGGATTGATGCGCATATCCAGGACCGCAGTTCCCCGCGCACGCCTTGTGCTATTGAAGCCGGGCGGGTTCTTTGTTTTAGTCGCCGTGCGCGCTGCAACGGCGCGCTTGTCGCCGGAAGGGGCACCATGAAATCAGTTGGATCACATCCCTTTACCGGGCCAGAGCTTTGCGCGCGGGAAGCGCATGAGATCGTCGCACTTCTGCGGAAGGGAGAGATCACGCCGGGCGATCTGCTCGAGTTCATCGCGAGCGCGCACCGAAGCTGTCGATCCTGTCATCAATGCCATGCCCACCACCTGCTGGGCCCGCGCCGAGGCAATGATCGGTGCGCTCGCCAAGGGCGCGAGCGATGTGCCCGGCTGGCTGGCGGGCCTGCCCATCGGGATCAAGGATCTGACCCCGGTGGCGGGGGTGCGCACCACCTTCGGCACCAAGGGCATGGCGGACCACATCCCAGAGGCGAGCGATCCTCTGGTGGAGCGGCTGGAAGCGCGTGGCGCTCTGGTCGTGGGCAAGACAAACACCCCCGAACTGGGCGCGGGCGCCAACACGTTCAACGACATCTTCGGCGCCACGCTGAACCCGTGGAACACGGCCATGAACGCCGGAGGCTCTTCGGGCGGGGCGGCGGCGGGGCTGGCGACGGGCGAGGTCTGGCTCAGCCACGGCTCGGATCATGGCGGATCGCTGCGCACGCCGGCCGCCTATTGCGGCATCGTCGGCCTGCGCCCGTCGCCGGGCCGCGCGGGCGGCGCGTCGCGCGATGCGGGCTATCTGATCGAAAGCGTGCAGGGCCCGATGGCCCGGTCGGTCACGGATTGCGCGCTCTTTCTCGACGCGATGGCGGGGTTCGAGCCGCGTTTCCCCATCTCCTACCCTGCGCCGGATGCGCCCTTTCAGGAGGCGGTGCGCCGCGCGGACGGCAAGCTGCGCATCGGATTCTCGCCCAGTCTCGGCGGCTTCGCCCCGGTCGATACAGAGATGGCCGACCACCTCCAAGCGGCAATGGGCACGCTCGCGCGAAATGGCGCGACGGTCGAGGAGGCCGATCCCGATGTCACCGGCCTCGAGCGGACCTATCACATCCTGCGCGGCATCTCGTGGGTGACGGGCGCGCGCACGATGGCGCCGGAACTGCGGAAGCATTTCAAGCCGACGCTCGAGGAGAACACCCGCTTTGGCGAGGCGCTGACCATACAGGACGTGGCCGAGGCGCAGGTAGGCCGCACGGCGATCTACAACGCGATGCTCGCCTATTTCGAGCGGTTCGACGTTCTGGCCCTGCCGGTCGTCGGCAACATGCCCCGTGTGCAATCCGAGGAGTGGGTGCGCGAGGTAGGGGGGCAGACACTGACCGGATACATGGACTGGCTGCGCTTCGCCTTTCTTGCGACGACGGCAAGCCTGCCCGCGATGTCGGTGCCGGTGGGCCTGGGCCCGCGCGGCATGCCCGTCGGCCTGCAACTGGTGGGCAAGCCGCGTGGCGAGGCCGGGCTGCTGGCGGCCGCGCGCTTTGTCGAAATGGCGATGGGCGGGCCGCTGGGGCCAATCGATCCGGTAGCGGGCTGAAGGCTTTGGCGTAAAACCACGGATTTACGCGAAACGCTTTAGACGAGGATTGCGACAACCGCAGCCACGGCCAGCGCGCAGACCAGCACGATCAAGCCAATGGTGCCGCCAAGGCGGCGCTGTGGCTGGACGGTGCCGCAGGACCGGCAGTGCACGGTGTTGCGGCTGACCTCGGCACCGCAGATCAGGCAGCGCGCCATCAGGCGACGTGGTCGCGGCCGAGCCGGGTGAACACCTCGATGCAGGGGTCGATCAACGCAGTCTCGCAATACTCGTCCGTCTGATGCGCCATCGCCATCGCCCCCGGCCCCATTATCAGGGTCGGCGGGTTGCCCATCGCCGGTTTCAGAACCGAGGCGTCGGTGAAATAGGTGGCCGTCGCCACTTCGCGCTCGGTGCCGAGAATTTCCTCGGTCACGGCATAGACGCTCTCGAGCCACGGATCCTCGAAATCGGTATAAACGTTGTCCATGTCGGTCAGCGGCTCCATCCGCACATGCTCGCCCAGAAGGCGCTGCAGATCGGCGCGGATTTCCGCATTCGTTTGCCCGACGACGGACCGGATGTCGACGCCGACGCGCGCGAGGTCCGGAACCGAATTGACGTTCAGCCCCGCGCTCATGTTGCCCACGTTCAGCGTGGGGCTGCCCATCACCTGATGCGGCTTGATCCCGAAATCATGGCTGCGCAGACGCTCGATGCTCTCGACAGCGGCGAAGATGGCGTTGCGACCCTTGTCGGGCATCGAGCCGTGGGCCGTCACGCCCTCATGCACGAGGTTCATCCATAGGGCGCCCTTGTGCCCGCAAAGCGCGCGGTTGTCCGTCGGCTCGGCGATGACCAGCGCGGCGGCCCTGTCCAACATCCCGCTCTCGACCAGTCCGGCGGCGCCTTCGCAGCCGGTTTCCTCGCCGGCGGTGATGACCAGCTGGATCTCGGCATGGCGGGTCTTCACCTCGGCCAGACGCAGCGCCGCGACGACGAAGGCGGCGACACCCACCTTCATGTCCGTGGTGCCGCGCCCATAGAGGCGGCCATCCTTTTCCTCGCCGGCGAAGGGATCGACGCTCCATTTCGCCTGACCCAGCGGAACCGTATCGACATGGCCGGAATAGACCAGCGGCGCGCGCGCCGCCGCTTCGGTCGCGGGCAGGCGTGCGATCAGGTTGGGCCGGCCAGGGCGCCAATCATGCCATGTCAGCTCGAACCCCGCAGGCTCCAGCAGGCTGGCCAGGTATTGCATGCACTCCGCCTCGTTGCCGGGCGGGTTGATCGTGTTGAAGGCGATCAGGCGTTTCGTCAGCTCGAGGCCGGTTATGGTATCGTTCATGGATTTCCTCTCAGTCGCGCAGATGGCAGGCGGCCATGTGGCCCGGCGCCACCTCCTGCAGCTTCGGCTCTTCATGGAAGCAGCGGTCGAAGGCGAAGGGGCAGCGTGTGTTGAAATTGCACCCCTTCGGCGGGTTCAGCGGGCTGGGCACATCGCCCTTCAGAACCGTGCGCGCCTTGCGTTTGCGCGGATCCGGCACCGGCACGGATTCAAGCAGCGCCTGCGTATAGGGATGCTGCGGATCGCGGAAAAGGCTCCGCTTGTCGGTGATCTCCACCATCTTGCCCAGATACATCACGCCGATGCGGTGGCTGATATGCTGCACGATGGCCAGATCATGCGCGATGAAGAGATAGCTGAGGCCCATCTCCTGCTGCAAGTCCATCATCAGGTTGATGACCTGCGCCTGCACCGACACATCGAGGGCCGAGACAGGCTCGTCCGCGATGATGATTTCGGGGCTGAGCGCAAGGGCGCGCGCGATGCCGAGGCGCTGGCGCTGACCGCCGGAAAACTCGTAGGGATAGCGATGCATCGCATCGGGCCGCAGCCCCACCCGCGAGAAGAGATCGGCGACCTTCGCCAGACGCGCGCTGCGCGAGCCGGTGTCGAAATTGCCCAGAGGTTCGGCCACGATGTCCTGCGCGCGCATCCGCGAATTGAGCGAGGCATAGGGATCCTGAAAGATGACCTGCATCTCGCGGCGGTGCTTCAGCATCTGCTTGCGGCTGAGATGGGTGATATCCTCGCCTTTCAGCAGCACCTGCCCGTCGGTGGCTTTCTCGAGTCCCAGAATCGTCTTGCCCACGGTGGATTTGCCGCAGCCGCTTTCGCCCACGATGCCGAGCGTCTCGCCCGCCTTTACGCTGAAGGAGATACCATCGACGGCATAGACGCGCGCCTGCTCGCGGTTCAAAAGACCCCCGGTGAGCGGGAAGTGTTTGACCAGGTTCTTGACCTCGAGAAGAGGAGTTTCGGTGTTCATGCGGTCCAGTCCGGTAGGTTGGCGCTTTCCCAGCAGGCGGCCAGATGGTCGGGTTTCTTGTTTTCCAGCGGCGGATACTTGGCGCGGCAATGGTCCTGCGCGAAAGCGCAGCGCGCGGCAAAGGTGCAGCCCGGCGGCAGGTCCGTCAGCGCGGGCACGATGCCGGGGATTTCCGACAGGCGCGCGCCCTTTTCCGGCGCTTCGTCGCCGGTGATGCGCGGAACCGAACGCATGAGGCCGCGCGTATAGGGATGCTGCGGGCGCTCGAAGATCTCGACCACGTCAGCTTCCTCGACCTTGCGGCCGGCATACATCACCAGCACGCGGTCGCACATCTCGGCCACGACGCCGAGGTCGTGGGTGATGAGGATGATCGCGGTTTTCAGCTTGTCGCGGATCTCTTCCATCAGGGCGAGGATCTGCGCCTGGATCGTGACGTCGAGCGCCGTCGTCGGCTCGTCCGCGATCAGCACCGATGGATTGCACGACAGGGCCATCGCGATCATCACGCGCTGGCGCATCCCCCCCGACAGCTGGTGCGGATACTCGCCCAGCCGGCGGCGCGGCTCGGGGATATGGACCAGTTCCATCATCTCCTGCGCGTGGTCCATCGCGGCCTTGGAGCCAAGCCCCTGGTGCAGCATGATCGCCTCAGTCAGCTGGTCGCCGATGCTGAGGACCGGGTTCAGCGACGACATCGGATCCTGAAAGATCATCGAGATGTCGTTGCCGCGGATCTTGCGCATGTCGGCCTCGCTGGCTTTCAGCAGGTCGCGTCCCTTGTAGCGGATCTCGCCCGAGGCGTAGCGCGCGGGCGGGCTGGGGACCAGCTGCATCACCGAAAGCGACGTGATCGACTTGCCGCAGCCCGATTCGCCGACGATGCCCAGGATCTCGCCGGGCCGCACGGCAAAGCTCAGCCCGTCCACCGCCTTGACCACCCCGTCGCGGGTGTCGAAATACGTGCGCAGATCGTCCAGCTCCAGCACCGGATCGGCATTTCGGTCGAACTGGCGCGGCGCGTCGATCGTGTCGGTATCGGCCATGTCTCAGACGCTCCTTTGCATGCGCGGATCCAGCGAGTTCGCGCAGACCGTCGCCGAAGGTGTTGATCGCAAAGACGGTGATGGCGAGGAATGCGCCGGGATAGAGGATGATGCCCGGCGACTGGAAGAAGAACATCCGCCCCTCGGCCATGATGTTGCCCCAGCTGGGAATCTCGGGCGGCGTGCCCGCACCGACAAAGCTAAGGTACGCCTCGAAGATCACCGCCTGCGCGCAGATATACGTCGCCTGCACGATCAGCGGCGGAATGGTGTTGGGCAGGATGTGCCGCACCAGGATGCGCGGTGTCGAGGTGCCGGCTGCGATTGCCGCCTGCACATAAAGCTGGTCGCGCAGCATCAGCACGACCGAGCGCACAAGGCGCACGACGCGCGGAATCTCGGGAATGGTGAGGGCCAGGATCACGTTCGGCACACTCGATCCCCAAAGCGCCACCAACGCGATTGCCAGAAGGATCGACGGGATCGACATCAGCGCATCCATGACCCGCATCAGCACCGCGTCGACCTTGCGCATGAAGCCCGACACGAGCCCGATGGCGAGGCCGAAGCCGGTCGAGAGCGCCGCCACCGACAGGCCCACGACAAGCGATACCTGCCCGCCATGCAGGACACGGCTGAAAAGGTCGCGCCCATACATGTCCGTGCCGAAGAACGCCTCGCCCGAGGGCGATTGCAGACGGTCGCGGGGCGATTGCTCCATCGGGCTGGGCAGGCCGAGATAAGGCGCGAGAAACGACAGCAGCGCCATCACGATCAGGACGCTGAGGCCGAAGAGCATGGTCGGGTTGCGGCGCAGGCTTTCGGCCACGCCGCCCGCGCGTTGGCGCAGGCGGGCCGAAAGCGGCGGATCCTTGATCGTGTCGGTCATTGGGCGGCTCCGGCGTCAGTAGCGGATGCGCGGGTCGAACAGCACGTAGCTGAGATCGACCAGCAGGTTCAGAAGGACGTAGGTGAACGAAAACACCAGGATCACGCCCTGAATCACGGGGTAGTCGGTGCGCAGGACGGCATCGACGGTCAGGCGGCCCAGCCCCGGAATGGCGAACACCGTTTCCGTCACGACGACGCCGCCAATCAGCAGCGCAACGCCAAGGCCGATGGTCGTGCTGATCGGCACCATCGCGTTTTTCAGCGCGTGCTTGACCAGCACCTTGCGCGTTGCCAGCCCCTTGGCATAGGCGGTGCGCACGTAGTCCTCGTTCAGCACTTCCAGCATGGTGGCGCGCGTCATGCGCGCGATAAGCGCCATGTAAACGGCCCCCAGCGCCAGCGCCGGCAGCGTGATGTGCGCCAGGAAGCCGGTGAAGCTCTCGAAGATGCTGGTATAGCCCTGCACCGGGAACCAGCCCAGCGTTCGCGAGCCGCCGAGGATCAGAAGGTATCCGATGACGAAGACCGGAACCGAAAAGCCGAAGACCGCCAGCGTCATCACCGTCCGGTCGATCCAGGTGCCCACCTTCCACGCCGCGATCACGCCAAGCGGGATGGCCAGCACGATGGCGATCAGCATCGTGCAGAGCGTCAGCATCAGCGTCGGCTCCACCCGCTGGCCGATCAGCGTGGTGACGGGCAGGCCGGAATAGATCGACTTGCCCAGATCGCCCTGAAGCAGATTGAACGCCCAGTTCAGGAATTGCGTGTAGAGCGGCTCGTTCAGACCCAGTTGACGCCGGATTTCGTCCACCTGTTCGGGCGTGGCGAAATCGCCCGCGATGATCAGTGCCGGGTCGGTGGGGCTGAGATGCAGCAGCATGAAGACGAAAACGGCGACCAGCGCCATGATCGGGATCGTGGCGATCAATCGACGGATGACATAGGCGATCATTTTGGTGCTCCGTCCCTATGAAAATGGCGGCACGTCGCATCATGCCACGTGCCGCCAAGCTCAGGGAGAGTTTATTCGACCGAGATGTTCCAGAAGAACGGCACCGGCGCTTCCAGAACGCCCTTGACGTTGTCGCGGTAGGCGGTCGGCTGGTAGTATTGCCCGGTCGGGATATAGGGCACGAAGTCATAGAGTTCGGTCTGAAGCTCTTCCACTATGGCTTTCTGCTTTTCCAGATCGGTTTCCTTGGCGAAGGCGTTGCGCAGCTCCTCGATCTTCTCGTTCTCGGGCCAGCCGAACCAGGCGTTGTCGCCCGATGCCGCCACCGAGATGTTCGTGATCGGGTTAAGCTGGTCAGCGGCCAGCCACCAGGTCGGGAAGATGTTCCATCCGCCGTTTTCCGGCGATTCCCGCACCGCACGTCGCGAGGTCATGGTCGCCCAGTCCAGCGCCGACAGTTCGACGTTCATGCCGATGTCACGCAGCGCCTGCGCCGTGACCAGCGCCTGGCCGTGCGCCACCGGCACGTCGGTCGGATCGAGGATCACGACGGGCGTGCCGTCATAGCCAGCCTCTTCCAGCAATGCCTTGGCCTTCTCGATGTCCTTCTCGCGCAGCGGCTCGCTGCCCACGTCGGTCTCGTAGGGGCCGCCGCACATGAAATAGGCGCCGCAGAACTCCTCGAAATACTGCGGATCGCCCATGATCGCATACATGTAGTCGGCCTGCTGGACCGACCACATCGCGGCCTGGCGCACCAGCTTGTTGTCGAAGGGCGGATACTTGAAGTTGAAGCGGATCACGCCCTGCGTGCCAAGGGGGTCCACCGTCTCGACCTTGATGCCGGGGTCCGACTGGATCATCGGCAGAAGGTCGACGGCGGGCTGTTCGTAGTAATCCACCTCGCCGGCCATCAGCGCCTGGCTGGCGGTCGCGGCATCGGGGATGTAGCGCCATTCGATACGGTCGACTTTGGCGACCTTGCCCCCGGCGGCATAGCTGGCGGGTTCTTCGCGCGGCACATAGTCCTCGAATTTCTCATAGACCACCTGATTGCCGGGCTGCCATTCGTCCGCGACGAACTTGAACGGGCCCGAGCCGATGATTTCCTCGATCTGCGCGTTCGCATCGGTCTCGGCCAGACGCTTGGGCATGATGAAGGGCACGTTGGACGAAATCTTGCCCAGCGACGCCAGCACGAGGCCGTAGGGCTCGGTCAGGGTCAGCTTGAGCGTCTTGTCGTCCACAGCCTCGATGCTTTCGGTGACGCGCATCAGCTTCTGGCCCATGCCGTCGCGCTGGCCCCAGCGCTTGATCGAAGCGACCGCGTCCTCGGCGGTGACAGGGGCGCCGTCATGGAACTTCAGCCCGTCGCGCAGGGTGATCGTGTAGGTCAGGCCGTCTTCGCTGACCTCGTAACCCTCCGCCATCTGCGGCTGCACCTCGAGGTTCTCGTCCATCGCAAAAAGCGTGTCGAACACCAGATAGCCGTGATTTCGGGTGATGTAGGCCGTCGTCCAGATCGGGTCGATGTTGCGCAGATCGGCGTGCGGCACGACCTTCAGCACGGACTCGGCCAATGCGGGGGCGGCCAGTCCCAGACCGGCGGCAGCCACCGTCCCGGCGAGTGCCAGCTTGCGCATGGGCGCCGCTCCGAAGGTGAAAGCAGAGTGCTTGGTCATTCATTATTCTCCCTGTTGTCCGGATCAAATGCGCGCGGCGGATATCCGACGCCCGATCCGGTTTTTCTGATCGCGCCCGTCACCGGGAGCGCGTCCTCCGGACATCAGCCTATGCGCAATGCGCGCGCTCATGCAAGTATCTTGCATCGGTGTTCGTAGGCGGTTTTCTATCGGGCCTGAAAACTCGAAGTCCCGGCGCGGCGTGTTGTTGGAGCCGGCGATGCCGCTGCGCAAAGGAGGGTCCCATGATCGGTCCACGGATCAAGGCCGCAAGACGGCTCAGGAACATGACGCTCAAGGATCTGGCGGCCAGCAGCGGCACCTCCGAAGGGCACATGTCCAAGATCGAGAACTGCAAGACCGAAGCGTCCCTGGCGCTGCTGCACAGGATCACGCAGACCCTGGGGCTGAACCTCGACGTGTTCTTCGACGAGGCGGACGGGCCCGAACGGTCAGTGTCACGCGCCGGGGAGCGCCCGGTGCTGGAGATCGACACCGTGCGGCAGGGCACCGGCCTCAGCCTGGAACGGGTGATTCCGTGCACGTCCGATCACATGCTGCAATGCAACATCCATATCGTCGAGCCGGGCGGGGCGAGCAACGGCCAGATCGACCATGTCGGCGAAGAGATGGGATACATCCTCGAGGGGCAGATCGAGCTCTTGCTGGACGACGAGGTCTTTCTGCTGGGCGTGGGCGACGCGTTTCATTTCAAGTCGCACCTCAAACACGGCTATCGCAATCCCGGCGACACCCGCGCGCGCATCCTCTGGGCGAACACGCCGCCGACCTTCTGAGGTCAAGCGCAGGGCAGCCGAAGGGTCCGGCAGTAACAGGTTGAGGGGATTGAAATCGATGTAGGTTCGGGGTCAGCGGCACCGCAAAACACGCAACTGATCCGGCACGAAGCCGTGCGACAAAAAACTTTGTTTGAGTGCTCAAGCTAAATTCGTTATGCTCCCTCAAACCCCGATAGGAGCCACGCCACATGGAAACGCAGAACACCCAAGTTCCTGACAATTGGGACCGTTCAGGTCTGCCGGCATGGAGTTTCTTCAATCCCGAAATGCTGGAGGTCGAAAAGGAGCAGCTCTTTCGCCGGCACTGGCAGGTCGTCTGTCATGTCGGGGATCTGCCTGATCCGGGCGACTTCATGACCTCGGACATGGTGGGAGAGCGGGCGTTGGTCGTTCGTGGCCGCGACATGAAAATCCGGGCGTTTCACAACCTCTGCCGGCACCGCGGATCGCGCGTCGTGGCGGAAGAATCGGGCAATTGCCGCTCGGCCATCATCTGTCCGTTTCACGGTTGGGTCTATAACCTCGACGGAACGCTCCGCGGGCCCTCGCAGCCGCAATCCTTGCCCGAGCTGGACCCGGTCGAGATGGGCCTGAAGCCGATCGAGATGGAGATCTGGCAAGGGTTCGTTTTCGTGCGCTTCAAGCCGGGCCCCCAGCCCTCCGTGGCCGAGGTAATGGGCCGTTTCGACAAGGAACTGGCGCAGTACGACCTGGAAAATCTCGTGCCCGCCGAGGACGGATTCTGGGCGGACGAGATCGAGGCGAACTGGAAATGCGTGCGCGATGTCGATAACGAGGGCTATCACGTCCCCATGGCGCATCCCGGTTTGAACGATCTTTTCGGCCCGAATTACCACGACGAGCCCTTCATCGACGGCACGTCGCGTTCGCTGGGGCAGTTTCGCGAGAGCGGACATCGCCTTTGGAGCGTGCAGCAATACAAGCGCATCCTGCAGGCTCCAGAGCGTCTGGACGACGATCACAAGGCCGCATGGCTTTATCTGGGGATGTTTCCCAACCTTGTATTCGGCTTCTATCCCGACAGCGTCATCTTCTACCACGAATTCCCCGTCGAGAACGGCAAGACCATCCAGCGCGGCACGACCTACCGTTACCGCGACGAGGATCGGCAGATGCGCGCCGCACGCTATCTCAGCATGCGGATCGACCGGATCACCACCAAAGAAGACGAACAACTGATCGAGTGGACGTGGGAGGCCGCCTTTTCCAGTGGATATGACGGGGTCATCCTTTCCGATCTGGAATACGGCGTGCGCAGCTATCATGATGCCTTGCGCAAGATGTTCCCGGTGCTCGACGGTGACGAACCACCCGAGAACAAGTTGCAGGAAATGAATGACGCCCGTCTGGCCGCCGCGCAATCATAGGCGCCTCAGCCTCTTTGCCCGCGTTGCTTGATCAGCCCCATCCGGAGTCATCCATAACGTGCCCAGCCTGAGTCGAGAGAGCCGCCAGGGTCTGACGCTGATCAGTCCTACCTTGATCTATGCTCTGGTGATGCTGGCGGCGCCGATGGCGATGGTGGTTATGTTCAGTTTCTGGACGCAGGACTACCTGGACCTGGACAAGAGCTTCACGCTGGCCAACTACCGTGAGGCATGGACGCAGCCGATATTTCAGGTGCTCATGTGGCGATCCCTGCGGATCTCGCTGATCGTGACGGCAGCGACTGTGATCATGGCCTTCCCCATCGCCTACTACCTGTCTTTCCACGTCAGGAGCCGCAAGCCGCTGTGGCTGTTTCTCATCACGGTGCCCTTCTGGACCAGCTACCTGCTCCGCGTGTTCCTGTGGAAGGTGATCCTGGGCTATAATGGCGTGCTGAACTCCACATTGATGGAGCTCGGCATCATCCGCGAGCCGTTGACCTTCATTCTTTACAACGCGAACGCGGTGGTCCTGACGCTGGCACATGCCTGGGCGCCATTCGCGATCCTGCCGATCTTCGTGGCGCTGGAGAAAATCGACCGGTCGCTGCTGGAAGCTGCCGAGGATCTGGGCGATGGTCCGGCGCGGCGGTTCTTTCGCATCACGCTGCCGCTGGCAATGCCCGGTGTCGTCGCCGCGACGCTTATCGTGCTGATCCCGACGGTAGGGGACTACATCACGCCGATGCTGGTTGGCGGCACCGACGGGCTGATGGTCGCGAACATGATCCAGATACAGTTCGGAAAAGCGAACAACGCGCCCCTTGGTGCGGCGCTGGCAGTGTCGTCGATGATAGTCATCGGAACGATCAGTGTCGGCATTTACCTTGTCGGAAAGAAGCTCGGCGGGAAGGTCAAGTGATGCGCAGGTTCAGCGACGCCCTCTCGGCCAGATGGTTGACCGTCTATGCCGTTCTCTACATGATCTTTCTCTACGCGCCGGTGATATTGCTGCCGCTCTTCGCGTTCAACGACGCGACCATCGTGGCCTTTCCGCTCGCCGGCTTTACAACGAAGTGGTTCGGCGTCTTGTGGGCCGCCGACGCGCTGCACGAGGCGGTCCGCAACAGCGCGATCGTGGCGGTTGCGACGGCGCTGATCAGCACGCTGCTGGGAACATGCGCCGCGCGCTCCGTCGAGAAATTCCACTTTCCGGGGCAAAAGGGCGTGGTCGGTTTCATCATGTTGCCCCTCGTGCTGCCGGAGATCATCGTCGCGGTCGCGCTGCTCGTCATGTTGATGCAGTTGGGCTTGTCGCTGTCGCTCTGGACAGTGATCGCGGGACACGTGCTGATCTGCACCCCTTTCTCCATCGCCATCCTCTCCTCGGCGTTCGCCGGAATGGAAGACAGCCTGGAAGAAGCTTCCTTCGACCTCGGAGAAACCCGCTGGGGCACGTTTCGGCGCATCACCTTGCCGCTCATCATGCCGGGAATCGTGTCCAGCCTGCTTATCACCTTCACTATTTCACTGGACGAATTCATCATCGCATTCTTCCTCACCGGCACCGACGTGACGCTGCCCGTCTATATCTGGAGCCAACTGCGTTTCCCGGCCAAGCTGCCATCCGTCATGGCCCTGGGAACGATCCTGCTGGCCCTTTCGGTCGCGTTGCTGGTGCTCGCCGAGATCTTCCGGCGACGTTCGGCCCGCCGTCAGGGCATCGAGGCGAGCTCAACCAAGGGAATTATCTGAATCATGGTCAAGGATCATCCAAACGACATGATCGAAATCAAAGGCGTAACCAAGAGCTTTGGCGGCATCAATGCGCTGAACGGCGTGGATGCGACCATACGCGAAGGCGAATTCTTCTCGCTCCTCGGGCCGTCGGGCTGTGGCAAGACCACGCTCTTGCGTCTCATCGCCGGTTTCGAGCAGGCAACAGCCGGGACCATTGCGATTTCGGGCAAATTGATGAAGGACACTCCGGCCAATCAACGGCCGACGAACATGGTCTTTCAGAATTATGCCATCTTTCCGCACCTGAACGTCGCGGAGAACGTCGGTTACGGGCTTACGCGCAAGAAGATGAGCAAGGCCGAGAGGGCCGAAGCGGTCGAGAAGGCACTCGAAATGGTCGATCTCGCCGGCTATGGGCGGCGCAAGGCGCACGAGCTTTCCGGCGGCCAGCGGCAGCGCGTCGCGTTGGCGCGGGCGTTGGTCATGCGCCCGAAGGTCATCCTGCTCGACGAGCCGCTCTCGGCGCTCGACAAGAAGCTGCGCGACCAGATGCAGCACGAGCTCCGCCAACTGCAAAAGTCGCTGGGCATCACCTTCGTTCTGGTCACGCACGATCAGGAGGAGGCGCTGATCATGTCCGATCGGATTGCCGTCATCTTTGACGGCAAGATCGCGCAACTGGCCACACCGGAGGAACTGTACCGGCGGCCTCTTACACACAAGGTCGCGTCGTTCATCGGGGTGATGAATTTTCTCGATGCAACGGCGACAGGGGGCGGCGACAGCGACTTTCACGTGTCCATCGCGGGTCTTGGCGACGTCGACGTGCCTCGCGCCCACGCTCCTGACGGCCTTCTGGCCGACCAGATCAAATTCATCGGCGTGCGCCCCGAGATGTTCACCATCGTCGACGAGGGCACCGGAGCTTTCGAGCGCAACGTAAAGGGCACCGTGACCGGGGCCGACTATTATGGAGACATGACCTACTACACGGTCGCGCTGGAAGGCGTGTCCGATCCAGTCATGGTCTCGATGCGCAACACCGCCGGACGGACCGTTGCGCACGAAGGCGACAATGTCACGGTCGGGTGGGGTGCCGAATCCATCGTCCTGCTGGAGTAGGAACAGCAGAAGACGAACCAGCAAAAGGGCAGTTCCATTGAACCTGCCCTTCTGACATGAGCCGGCGATGCGCTCGTATCATCCGTCAAGCGATTGCCGCACGCTCGCGGCAATCGAAGGTCGCATCGGGCGGATCAGAACCCGGCCTTGATCAGTTCGAATTCAGCGATCATCTTTTCGCGCATCTCGGAGGGCACCGGCGATTGCCACAGGGTGTTCTCGCGCATCTCCTCGCTGCTTTCCAGACCGACGGAGGCTAGAACCTCTTCTGAAATCGAGTCCATCGCGGTCTTGTTCGCATGGCCATAGCCCCACTGCGTCACGATGTATTCCGCCGTCTCAGGCTCAAGCCATGCGTTTATGAAGTCGTAGAACTTGTCGTCCGACCCTTCGCCGTCCGCAAGTTTCGAATAGCCGCAGACCCAGCTGGACGATCCTTCCTTCGTGTCGCGCTTGTTGGCGATCGGGTACCCTTCGGCATGCATGGTCGCATAGGTCTCGTTCCAGGCCCAGGCGAGATATACCTCGCCACTTTGCATCAACTGCGCCAGTGAAGAGCCGTCCGTCCAGTAGGCGCGCACGTTCTGATGCACCTTGCGCAAGAAATCGGAAGCTTCCTCGAATTGTGCATCGGTTACGTCACTCCAGTCCTTGATCCCCATCGACAGGAAAGCCAGCGCGTAGGCGTCATCGACATTGTCGTCGATCGAGATGCGGCCCTTATGCTTGGGGTCGGCAAACGCCTGGAGCGATGCCACGTCCTCTTCGTTCAGCAGATCGGTGTTGTACACGACCGAGCTGTTGCCCCATTCGGCCGGGACAAAGTAGTACTCGCCGTCCTTCTGGTAGGCTTCGATCTCGCGGAAGGCCGGATCGAGATCATCCCAGCGTTCGATGCGCGAGATGTCGATCGGCTCCAGCAGACCCGCCTCCATCCATTTGGGGACCGATTGCGAACAGGGGTGAGCGACATCCGCCCTGAAACCCGAACGCAGCTTCTGAAAGGCTTCTTCCTCATCCGCGAAATATGCGAAGGCGGGCGCCTCGCCGTGTTTCTCGACATAGGCAGAAAAGAAACCGGGATCTTCATACCCCGCCCAGTCGAAAACGGTCAGATTGCCTTCGTCGGCCGATGCGGCCGCCGCCATCATCAATACGGTACCGGACACACCGGCCAGAATCTTTCGTGATAGTGTCATGCTTTTCTCCCTGTAGCATTGATTATTGCGATCGTGTGATGCTGGCCAAGAAGTTTCACAACGGTTCTTGCCGCTGCTTTTTCGTTACCGACTTTTCCACAACCGCTTATGAGTTTCGGTTTTTCTCAGGCTTTCAATCTTTCCTCCACATTTTCGAGTGCGCGCTCGAGAATGTCGAACATCTCGTCGATCTCGGCTTTGGTGATGATCAGGGGGGGCGAGAACACCGCCATGTTGATCAGCGGACGCACCAACAGCCCCATCTCCTCGCATGCCTCGTCCAGCATCGCGCCGAGGCGGCGTTCACCCTCCAGCGTCGCAGCGCCACCCTCGATGCATCCCAAAAGCCCCATGCCGCGCACGTCGCCAACCACGTCGAACCGGGCAAGAGCCTGAAGACGCTTCTGGAAATGGGGCGCAACGGCGCGAACATGCTCCAGAATACCCTCTTTTTCGATGATCTCGATATTTTTCAGCGCGGCAACGCAACTGACCGGATGGGCAGAATAGGTAAAGCCGTTTGCGAAAAGCACGCTTTCATCGCCGACGGTCATCCGCTCCATCACCGCATCGGAAATGATGCACGCTCCCAGCGGCAGATATCCCGAGGTCAGGCCCTTGGCGCAGGTGATGATGTCGGGCGTGATGCCAAAGACCGATTCGGACGCGAACCAGTGACCAAGGCGCCCGAAGCCGGTAACGACCTCATCGGAAATATAGAGAATATCGTGCTTCTTGCAGATGTCGTATGTGCGTTTGTGATAGCCTTCGGGCGGCACGATCACCCCGCCGGAACACAGTATCGGCTCCGCGATGAAGCCGCCGATATTCTCGGCGCCGACCTCGGCGATCAGGCTTTCGAGGTCTGCCACCTTTGCATCACACCACGACTCGACGCTTTGTCCCTCGGCACGTCGATACGGATTCACGTCGGGCAGGAAACGGACAAGACGTTTTTCCACGTCGAACTGCGACTTGTCGCGTTCCTTGCCCGTCACCGATGCCGCAAGGTAGGTCGACCCGTGATAGCCCTTTTCCCGTGCGATCACGATCTTCTTGTCCGGGCGCCCGAGACGGTTGTTCAGGAAATGGACGGTGCGCAGCGCGGTGTCCACGGCGGTCGAGCCGCCGGTAGTGAAGAACACGTTATTCAGATCGCCCGGCGCCATGTCGGCGATCTTTCTGGCCAAAACCGCCGACGGTTGGGTCGCGGTTGTCCAGGGCGAGGTATAGGGCAGCGTCATCACCTGATTGGCGATGGCATCGGCCATCTCCTGCCGGCCATAGCCGATCTGGACGCACCACATACCTCCCGGTCCATCGATGAACCGCTTTCCGGCAGCGTCCCAGAGGTAGATTCCCTTGGCCTCGTTGACCATCATGTGATCGCTGCCACGCCAGTCATCCATCGCGGCCCAGGGATGCAGTTGATGCGTTCGATCCCATTCATGCAGGTCCTGGATGCTTGGCCGGTTGGTTCTGGTTTTCACGCCGCTTGACATACTGGTTCCTTTCGCGAACTCCGCAACAAGGTACCATCTGCCACGTATAAGTAAACATTTGCCTGTGTGCTCAAACAAATTTCCGGGCTGGCGGACGTGGTACCACCTCGCTAAGATCCGAATTCCCCGATAAAGTGGATGGCGAGATGACCGATCAGAAGCTCAAGCCGCGCAAGGAACGCAAAGCCAATGCCGACATGCGGCGCAAGCAACTGCTGGATGCTACCTGGCGCTCGATAGCCGAGAACGGCCTTGCGCGCACCACGCTCGCCACTGTTGCGAGCCAAGCAGGCCTGTCACAAGGCGTCACCGTCTTTTACTTCAAATCGAAAGCAAAGCTTCTGACTGAAGCCCTGCGCGAGCTTTACGCGCACTATCAGCTCAACTGGGAAGAAGCGCTCAGCGCAGCAGGGGACGATCCGCGGGATCGCCTGATCGCACTCATTCGCGCTGATTTCGATCCCGAGATCTGCAACCCCGAGGCGCTGTCGGTGTGGTTCGCATTCTGGGGCGAACAGAAATTCAGCCCGGATTATGCCGAAATTTCGGCCGAGTTCGACGCGGCGCGCCTCGCCGCGATGCGCGATACCTGCGCTGCACTGATGAAGGACGCGTCGGAAAAGGAAATTCATCGCACCGCCAGCTGGATTGACACGTTTTCGGACGGCTTCTGGCAGCGCCTGCATGTCGCGCCCGGCCATTACGACACCGGGCGCTGCCTGGACGAGACGCTCAAGCTGGCCGCGCGCCTCGTGCCGCAGCTGGCCGAGCGGCTGGACGGCTGAGGCGCGTTACCCTTACCACCCCGCGATGGCAAAGCCGCCCTCATGGAACGCGGTCAGACTGCAACGCCCGCCGCGACCCTTACTGGTCATTTCTTCGATGCATGGGCCCTCAGGTCTTGCCGGTTTCCAGAACCCCATCGCGCAGTTGGAACAGCCGGTCGAACCGGTCGTAGATCTTCTCGTCATGGGTGACGGCGACGATGCAGGCGTCGTGTTCGGCGGCCAGCTTGCGCAGCAGGTCCATGACGATGCCGGCGCGCTTGCTGTCGAGCGCGGCGGTCGGCTCGTCGGCCAGGATGATCCGCGGACTGTTGGCAAGCGCGCGGGCGATGGCGACGCGCTGCGCCTCGCCGCCCGAGAGCAGCGCCGGCATCGCCGCCGCGCGGTGGCCGACCTCGAGATAGTCGAGCAGTTCGACCGCGCGTGCCTGTGCCTCGGCTGCCGGCCTGCCCGCAAGTGTCAGCACCAGGGCCACGTTGTCTCGGGCGTTGAGGAAAGGCAGCAGGTTGTGAAACTGGAAGATGAAGCCGATCTTGTCGAGCCGCAGCCGGCGCAGATCACCGCGGAGCCAGCGGTTGTCATAGACGAGTTCGTTGTCCAGCGTCACCCTGCCTTCGGTGGGATCGATGATGCAGCCGATGATGTTGAGCAGCGTCGTCTTGCCGGATCCCGAGGGGCCGAGCAGGGCCACCACCTCGCCCTGGCGCACCGTCAGGTCGATGTTGCGCAAGGCATCGACGCGCGTATCGCCCTCGCCGAAGTGCTTTGAGACGCCGACAATCTCGATCAGGGGCTGCCGGGAAGGGTTCATGGCTCACCCGCCGATCGCTGTCGCGGGATCGACCTTCAGCGCCGCCCGCACGCCAAGCCCGCTGGCCGCGATGCAGACCACGATCACGATTCCGGCCAGCGCCGCCGCATTGACAGGCTCCAGCACCACGCGACGGGGAAAGTAGTCCTTGACGAGCAGGATCAGGATCAGGCCGAAGCCCCAGCCAAGCATGCCAAGCGCCAGCGATTGCTGCACGATCAGGCCGATGATGGTCCGGTCCGGCGCGCCGATCAGCTTGAGCGTGGCGATCTGTTTCAGCTTTTCCATCGTCATCGTGTAGATGATGAGCGCGATCACCACGGCCGAGACTGTCAGCAGGATGCCAAGGAACAGGCCGATCTGCCGCTTGGCGCGGTCCACGACAGACCCCAGCAGGATCGCCTCCTGTTCGGCTTGGGTCAGCGCGCCGAGATGCTTCCACTGGCGTACGGTCTGCGCCACATCCAAGGGGTCGGCGTTCGGCTCCAGCCGGGCAATCACCGCCGCGACGGTATCGGCGCTTTCCAGCAGGCCGGCGCCGCGCGCGGCCTGCACCCGCTGGGCCGGCGGGGCCAGTTCGGATTGCAGCGTCTGCGCATCCGACAGCGTGATGAAGGCCGCCGGGTCACCGCCCGAGTTCATCACATCCTCGACCAGGCCGACGACCGCAAAGCTGTCGCGCCCCAGGCGGATGCGGTCGCCGATGACAAGGCCGGTCTTGCGGTCTGCCACCAGTTCGAAATGACTTTGCGAGATGCCGCGCCCTTCCGCGATGGTCTGCGGGCCGCCGGGGCGGCCGGGCTCAAAGCCGATGACGTAAAGGCGCAGGGTATTGCCGGCGTGGTCGGCTTCGACGGTCTGATAGGTGATGCTGCCCGCCTCGGCCACCCCATGCAGGCGGGCCACTGCGTCACGAGTGCCCCCGGGGATTTTCGACGCTTCCGCGAATGGTCCCTGAGTGCCGGATTCGACAACCCACAGATCGGCCCGAGGCGCCTTCACGATGTTCAGCGCTTCGGCCACCAGCCCGTTGTAGATGCCGATCATCGCCAGAACGACCGCCATCAGCAGGCTGAGGCCAAGGCAGGTCAGCACGAAGCGGAAGAGATTGTGGCGCACGTCCCGCCAGGCGAGGTTCATGGCCCTTCCCCCACGATGCGGGCCATGCGCCCCTCCGACATGCCCTTTACGGGGGCGGTGACGACCTGCGCCCCCTCCGGCAGGCCGGAGACGATTTCGACTCTTGCGTCTTCTGTCCGGTGGCCGAAGATCACGTCGGTCTGCGCCAGCCGTCCGTCCTGCACGGTCCAGACGCCGCCCCGATGCCCGTCGAAGCCGCTGACGGCGACTTCCGGTACCAGAAGCGCCTCGGGCAGGTTCGCCACGGTGATCCTGACCTCGGCCTGCTCGCCCAGATAGACTTCGGCGGGGCAGGTGTCGCAGGCGATCCAAACCCGCCGTTCCTCGTTCACGCGGTCGCTCTCGATGCCGATCCGGTCCACCGTGCCGCCAAAGACCTCGTGCGGCAGCGAACGCAAACGCACCTCCGCCGTCTGACCCACGGCGATCGAGCCGGCACGTGTCTCGTCTATGTAGGCCAGCGTCCAGACAGTGCCCGGATCCATCAGCGTAAAGATCGGATCGCCCGCACGCACCACCATTCCCGCCTCGGCATGACGCGCGACAACGACCGCATCGAATGGCGCGTGCAGGATGTGATGATCAAGCACAGTCCGTTCATACTTCAGCGCTGCCTCGGCATCGGCATGCTGTGCCTGCGCGACCTTCACCTCGCTTTTGGCGACGGCCAGATCGGCGGCGGCCACATCGACATCGCGCTGTGCCTCTTCGGCGGTCTGGGTTGAAATCGTGCTGCGTTCGGCCAGCGCCTGCTGACGCTCGTTCGTGGATCTGCGCTGCGCCAGCACGGCACGCGCCCGCACCACGTTCGCCTCGGCCTTGCCCAGCGTAGCCTGCGAGGCCTCCACCGCGGCCTCTGCCCGGACGACGCGCGCTTCCTGCTCGGCGGTGTGCAGCCGCGCCAGAACCTGCCCTTCGGTGACCGCGTCGCCGCTGTCCACCTCAAGGTCGGTCAGCGCCGCGCCCACCTCGAACCCGATCCGCGAGACGATGCGCGCCTCGACGGTGCCGAGGCCATAGACCCGCACCGGCACGTTCCTTTCGATCGCGGCGACGGGGACGGCAATGGGGCGTTCGGCAAGGAACAGGTATCCGGCGACACCGGCCGCGGCGAAAGCCGCCAGGACCAGCGCCTTGAGGTTTCCACGCAACTTCATGTCCGGGTCTCCCCTGCTGCTGCGGGGCGGAACAATTTCATCTGGGCCTCGAGCAGCCGCGCCCCTTCAGCCTCCAGCGCGAACGAGCGGTTGCCGAGCGCCCAGCGGATCGCCAACCCCTGCACCAGCGAGATCAGCAGGATCGCGCCGTCCTGCGGATCCACGTCAAGACGGATCAGGCCCAGATCGCGCGCGGCGATCAGTTCCGCCCGCAGCAGCCCCTGAAACCGTGTCATCAGCGACCTGAAGCGGTCGCGCAGTTCGGCGTTTTCGGTCTGAAGCTCGCGCGAGTGCAGAATGGCCGGAATTGCAGGATTTCCCTTGATCTGAGCCAACTGCGTCCGGATCAGCATAGCCAGCCGGTCCAGTGGCGCGGAACTGCTGGCAAGGGCGGCCTGCCACGCCTCAGTCATTGTCGCGTCGATGGCTTCGGCGACGGCCAGCCACAAGCCTTGCTTGGTCGGAAAATGGCGGAACACACCGGGCTGCGTCAGGCCGACAGCATCGGCGACAGCCTGCGTCGTCAGGCGGTCGGGCCCAAGCTCATCGGCCAGCCGCAGCGTCGTGGCGACAATCTCGGCCTTGCGGGTAGGGCCAGTCTTGCGGGCCATTTCGTCATCCTAGGTGAGTGCGTGATAACTAACTAACTTGAGCAGGCCCCAAGTTCAAGCCCCGCAATCGCGGTGAATGTCAGGGCCGCCACGCTTGCGGTTCGGGTCGATGAACGGGGGCGCCTCTTTGGGGCTCCCCGGAGAACAATCGTCCGACCCCCACGCCCCTCGCGCTGCCGTCATCGTTGCGCAGGAGGAACAGGGCATCGAGCCCATGTTCTTCTGCAAACCGCACTCCTTTTTCCGGGCCGAGCACCATGAGCGCCGTCGCCCAGGCATCGGCTTCGGCACAGGTGCGGGCCACGACGGTAACGGAGGCCGGTGAGGCGACCAATGGCGCGCCGCGCTTCGGGTCCATCGTGTGAGACAGGCGGCGGCCCTGAACCTCGACCCAGTGGCGGTAGTCGCCCGAGGTTGCGACGGCGGCATCGTGAAGGCCGAGAATGGAATGGGGCGTCCTGCGGTCGGCGTCGGGTGCCTCGACCGCGATGCTCCACGCCTCACCGTCCAGCCGCAGGCCCGTCGCCCGCATCTCGCCGTCGATGCCGACGAGGGCGGCGGCGATCCCGTGGTCGCGCAGGGTCTCGGCCAGCCGGTCGGCGCCGTAGCCCTTGGCGATGCCGTTGAGGTCCAGCGCGACGGGCGCGGATTTGCGCGCCTGGATCCCGTCTGTCTGCAGCACCTCATGCGCCGGGCGGCGCGGGACATTCATCGCTGCACGGATACCTGTGGACGCGGCGGCCTCCGGCCCGAATCCCCAGGCCGTCACCGCATCTCCCATGCCGATGTCGAAAGCCCCGCCCGAGGCGCGCCCGATTTCGAGGCCAAGGCGCAGCACCTCGGCCAGCCGCCCGGGCACCGCCACCCATTCGCCCACCGGCGCCGCGTTGAGACGGATCAGGTCGCTGCCCGCGTTCCAGGTCGACATCTGAGCATCCACCTCATCGACCGCCGACTGCAGCGCGGCTTGTACGGTGCGTGCGTCAAAGCCCGGTTCCGCGAAAAATAGCGCCGACCAGCGCGTGCCCATGGTCGGGCCGTTCAAGGCAAAGCGCGTTTTCTCAGTAGATATCTTCGACATATCGCCCCTCCGCCTTCAGAACCGCAGGGGTGAGGCCGGAGGGCGCAAGGATCTCGCCCATCGCGTCGGCCACGCCCGTCGCCATGTCGCGCCCGCCGCAGACCATCACGCGCGCTCCTTCGCGGATCAGTCGGGCAACCTGCGCTGCGTCACCGCGTAGCGCGTCCTGCACATAATGCGGGCGCGCCCCGCGCGAGAGCGCCGTGACCAGCCGGGTCAGGCGGCCCTCGTCCTGCCAGGCAAGCAGTTCCTCGCCATAGTAGAAGTCGCTTTCGGCGTGGCGCATCCCGAAAAACAGATGGATGGGCCGCTGCCGCGCATTGCCGCGCACGAATCCCGCCAGCGGCCCGACCCCCGTGCCAGCACCGATCAGGATCAACGGAGCCTGACCCCGTCCCGGTCGGAAACCGGGGTTGCGGCGCAGGAAGGCCGTGACAGTGCCGCCCGGCTTCAGCGCGGTGAGCTGGCCAGAGCAAAGCCCGCCGGGGTGCTTCTTGACGACGATCTCGACAAATCCGTCGCGGCGTGCCGAGGTCAGCGAATAGAGACGCGGGACGGGGCTGTCCTTCGGCACCACGCCGATCAGATCGCCCGCCGCGAACCGGGCAAAGCCTCTTCCGGTCATCCGCTGCCAGAGCGTGACCGGCGGCAGGGCGAAACGCAGGATCGCGGCCGGGGCCTGCACATCGGCGCCGTAGTCCCGGCGCGAGACAAGGGTGAGCGTTTCGGTTTTCGGCAGGACGGGTCGATGCGAGAGTTCGAGGTCGACTCCCATAGCCTCTCCGAGCGTGCGACCCCAGCGGGCAAAATCCTGCGGCGACTGACGGTCTACGGTGTCGAGGGGGACAAGCTCCGCCCAGCCCTTGGCCTCCGCCGCCGAGGCGACGGCCTTTGCGAAGGCGCAATAGCCCGGAAAGCTGCGATCCCCGAAGCCGAGCACGGCAAGCGGCGCCTGTGGCATTGGCCCGGCTGCGTTCAATCGGTCAAGAAACCCCTTGGCCGAGGCCGGCGCTGCGCCGTCGCCATAGGTCGCGGCCAGCACGATGATCCGCTCGGCCCGGCTATAGCGCTCCGGCGCAAAGGCCGACATGGGTCCGACATGCACGCTCTGCCCGGCCTCGGTCAGCGCGGCGTGCAGCGTCGCGGCAAAGCCCCAGGTGCTGCCACCCTCGCTGCCGACGAGCAATATCGTCTCGGCTCGGCCCGCTGGCTGATTGCCGCGGATGCGCGGCCGCCCGCGCCGCCCCGCGAGCCAGACCAGCATGCCGGTTGCGCCCATCGCGGGCACGCCGAGGGCCATGAGCCCCAGCAACAGCCCAAGCGTCGCCGCGCCCTGTCCCGTGTGCAGCATGTAGATGGTTTCCGAGACGCGCGCCCATCCGGACAGGTCGGCCCATGCCAGAAGCGCACCGGTGCCCTGGTCGATATATCCGGCTCCCCGGTCGGTCTTCAGCGTGAAGACATCGGTGGCGTCCTCAGGATAGGGAAAGCTCAGGTCGCGCAGCTCGGCGACGGGCGTCTGCCGCAGCATTGGCATCTGATCCAGGGCGACCCCCGTCTTTCCGCTCACTTCGGCAGGGAAGGCAGGCGTTGCACCGCCATCGGGCAGCAGGTCGAATGTCGACGCCGTCATCCACAACGCGGTCGTGGAGGACAACACAAGGCCGATCACGGCAATCCGGGCGATTTCGACATGAAGCCGCCCCGCGAGCGGCCCGCGCAGACGCGCGAACCAGTGCCGCCAGCCGCCCACGCGCCGCACGACCAGCGCCACCCCCGAGAGCGACAGGACCAGCATCGCCGCCGCGCCCGCCGCCGTCGCGATGCGCCCGCCGTCGCCGAGAAACAGCGCACGGTGCAGGTTGGTGAGCCAGCGAAGGGTCTGGTTGGGGTCGGCAGAGGTCACCCCCCGGCCCGTCGCGGGGTCGATCACGGCGGCACCCGGCGTGCCCTGGTCGAACCAGTAGGCCGTGATCCTGCCCGAGGGCGACCTGCGGATCTGCTCGACCCCGGGATAGACCGCCTGGATACGGTCCGCGAGGGTGGCGACGCTCAGCCCGGCCTCCGCCTGCGGCGCGGCCAGCCGCTCTGCCGCAGGAAAGACCGACAGCGCCGCGCCGCTCAGGCCCAGGATGGTGACGAGCGCCAGGGCCAGAAGACCCGGCCAGCGATGAAGTGCGCGGATCATGGTCCTGTCTCCTCACATGTCGTAGGCGAAGCTGGCGACATAGCGGCGCCCCTTTACCGGCGTGCCGGCGCCGTCCGTCGTAAGCGGCACCGCAACCTCGTTCGGGCTGTCACGCATGTCCTCGACGGCGGCGTCGATATGCAGCGTGTAGCCTGCATCGAAGAGTGCATCGGCGAGATCGAGGGTGATGTCCAGCGTGCGGCCCGAACCGACGCTGGCGCCGGTGATGCCGTTGACCTGCGCGGTGTCGCCGCCCGTGGCGCGATACCAGTCTGTCAGGTGCTTGTAGTATTTCGATTTGCCGCCGGCCATCCACAGGCTGCCAACATAGGCGCCCGAGGCGTCGGTGACATAAAGCGCGAGATAGGCGCCGTCGCCGCCGTAGCTGTTGAGCGTGGTGGTCAGCGTCACCGGCCGGGCCATTGCGAGGCCGGGAAGCGTCAGCGCCGTTGTCAGCGCAAGCGTTGCGAGTGTCGGTTTCATCGGATCGATCCTTGTTCAAAGAGAGGCTGCGGAGCGGCTCAGTTCACCTGAACCTTCGGCGGCGCACCATTGCCGAAGAGGCCGTTCTGCGGCGGCGCGGCGGTTCCTGCGGGCGCGGGATTGCGGGCCGTGCCGCGATCGTCGTCTTCGTAGTCCATCTCGACCACTTGGAGCGTTGCCGGATCGAGTTTCACTTCGATCTCGCGGCCGCTGCTGTCGCGGCCCTCGATTTCGTAACAGCCATCGTCGATCTCGAACTTGCGCACGGTCCAGCCGTTTTTCCCGGCCAGTTGCATCGCGGCCTCGCGCGACTGCCACTGGTCGCGGGGCGCGTGACACTCGTCGTCGGCCAGCGCGGCGCCGGCGGGCAGGACGGCGAGGATGGCAAATGCGGTCAGGGTCTTTTTCATGGCAGGTCTCCTTTTTCTGCTGAACAGTATCTGGCGCGCCGACCTGAGGGCTACCTGACATCCCGGCGATTCTCGCTTCAGCTTGACGTCAGGAACAGGACGAGCGCCGAAAGAAAAAGGCCCCGCGGTGAGGGCGGGGCCAGTTCGGACCGCAGGGACGGGTGGCCTTGGGGTCGGTCAGGAAATGTCGCCGGGACCGGGAGCACGCTTGTTGCCCGTGACCATCGCGCGAGCAAGGTTCTCACTGTGCCGGAACGATGCCAGAACGACGCCGCCCACGTGCAGGGCGACCAGCAGCAGCGTCAGGTTGGCCAGCGTCTCGTGGACCTCCTTCAACAGCTCATCATCCTCGCCGCGCGCGCCGTATTCGTCCGCGCCGTCATCGGCCCAGGCGGGCGCGGCGATCTGCGGAAGGTCCGGCAGCATCGCCACGCGGTCCGAGTCTTCCAGAAGCCAGCCGGTGAAGGCGGTGCCCGAAAGCATCACCAGCAACGCCACGATCATGGCGGCGCCGGCCGGGTTATGGCCGAGGTAGCGCCGCTCCCTCCTGCGGGTCATGTCGCCGAAGTAGGCGAGCGTCGCCCGGGGCCCCTTTAGGAAGCCGGCAAAGCGCGCGTGGCGGCTGCCGACAAGACCCCAGACCAGCCGGGCCGCCACCAAGGCGGCGACGGCGTAGCCGGCGATCTCGTGAACAGTATCCAACTCCTCGGCGGTCAGCCACGCTACCGCGAAAGCAACCACAAGGCTCCAGTGAAATACCCGCACCAGTGGATCCCAGATCCGGACGGTGCCGAGCGGCCCGGAGGCTTTCTCCGGCGTGCCCTGCGTGTTTGCGTCAATCATGTGCGCCTCCTTTGCGGTCCCGATTCCGATCCTGCTCGCGCGGGTCGTCATCATCCTCGTGTTCAAATTCGATCACTTCCAGCGTCGCGGGATGGATCTTGACCTCGATCCGCCGTCCCTCGGCGTCGCGGCCGTCGATCTCGTAGCAGCCGTCGTCGATCTTGATGCGGCGCACCGTCCAGCCACTCTCGTCGGCCAGCCGGGCGACGGCATCGCGCGGCTGCCATTCGGCCATCGGCACGAAGCAGTCGTCGTCAGCCAGCGCGGCCCCGGCCGGCAAGGCCGCGAGAAGGCCAAGAATTGTCAATGTCTTCTTCATGGGCCAAACTCCTCGTGGAACGCCTCATGGTGCAAGTCCTGCGCGGCAAAGCTGACGGCAGCCTGAAGAGGCACCCATGCCTGCTTCAGGTTCGCGTCAGCCAGACGGATCATCGAAGGGCCCAGGGCATAGAACGGGAACGACCATGCGCATCCTGCTGATCGAGGACGACACGACGCTCGGCGCCGCGGTGCGCGACCAGATCGCGGCCGACGGCCATTCGGTGGACTGGGTCATGCGCCTCGATGCGGCGGGCGATGCAGTGCGCGCCACGTCCTTCGATCTGCTCCTGCTGGACCTCATGCTACCCGACGGGCGCGGCATCGGCTTTCTCAAGAATGTGCGAAGCCGGGGCGACGTGACGCCGGTGATCATCCTGACGGCGCTCGACCAGGTGTCCGACCGGATCGAGGGGTTGAACGCGGGCGCTGACGACTACCTCGTGAAACCCTTCGACCTGGCCGAGCTGTCCGCCCGCATCGGCTCGGTCGCCCGGCGCTACAGCGGCAATCCGAATCCGATCGTCACTCACGGGGAGCTGGACATCGACCTGGCCGCGCGCAGCGTTCAACGCGACGGCAAGCCCGTCCAGCTGACGGCGCGTGAATGGGCGCTGTTCGACGCCTTTCTCGCGCGGCCCGGTCAGTTGCTGTCAAAGGCGCAGCTGGAAGAAAAGCTCTATGCCTTCGGCGCCGAAATCGAGAGCAACACCATCGAGGTCCATGTCAGCCGTCTGCGCAAGAAGCTGGGGGCGCACGTCATCGAGACCGAGCGCGGCATGGGCTACCGCCTGGGCAGGCCATGAGGCTGCCGCGCAGCCTCATGGCGCGGCTCGGGCTGTCGCTCGGCCTCGTGCTGACGGTGCTGTGGCTGCTGGCCGCGACGGTTACCGCCGTGATCCTGAGGGGCGAGATGGACGAGGTGTTCGACAGCGCGCTGCGCGAGACCGCGGAACGCATCCTGCCATTGGCTGTCACCGATATCGTCGGCAGGGAAGAACAGGGGGGGACCCAGCGGATCGCGCCGATCCGGCAGCATGACGAGTTCTTCACCTACCTCGTGCGCGACGACGCGGGGCATGTCCTGCTGCAATCCCATGCAGCCGACCCCGCCATATACCCGCCCTGGGACGGGCAAGGGTTTCGGCAGACCGCGACGCATCGCTTTTACAGCGACGCGGTCCTTCAGGGAACGATCCGCATCACGGTGGCCGAGCCGCTGGCCCATCGCGCGTCGGTCGCGCGGGAAATCCGGATGGGCCTCGGCCTGCCGCTGCTGATCGTGCTTCCCGTCGCGCTGGCGGCGGTCATGCTCGCCGTCCGCTTCAGCCTCAACCCCCTGCGCCGATTCCGCGCGCGGCTTGAGCTGCGCGGCGCGCGTGACCTGTCGGAGGTGCCCGCTGGCGATCTGCCGACCGAGATCGGCCCGCTGGCGGGGACCCTCAACAGCCTTCTGGCCCGATTGCGCGAGGCCTTCGATGCCGAGCGCAGCTTTGCGGCCAATGCCGCCCACGAACTTCGCACGCCTTTGGCTGGGGCCATCGCGCAGGCGCAACGACTGCGCTCGGAGACGCGCGACCCCGCCACCGAGGCCCGGGCGGCCGAGATCGAGGCGACTCTCAAGTGTCTGACGCGGATCTCAGAGCGCCTGATGCAACTTGCGCGGGCCGAAGGCGGCCGGTTGCGGATGGACCGAAGCGCGGATCTGCGCGCCGTCGCGCGTATCGTGGTGGACGATATCGGCCGCGCGGGCGCGCCGGGCCGGATCTTGCTGACACTGCCGGAAACGGCCGTCATGTCGGATATCGACCCCGATGCCTTCGCCATCCTCTGCCGAAACCTCGTGGAGAATGCCCTCCGCCACGGGGCGGAAAATGCGCCGGTCGAGGTGAGGCTGACGGCGGATGGGCACCTGATCGTGGCGAACGATGGCCCTGTTCTGCCCCGCGATACGCTCGACCGCCTCACCTCCCGTTTCGAGCGCGCAGGTGCAAGCACCGACGGCAGCGGATTGGGGCTCGCCATCGTCGCCGCCATCGCGAACCGGATCGGAAGCCCGCTTGTTCTGGAGTCGCCGCGCCCCGGTGCGTCTTCCGGCTTCCAGGTCTCCGTCAGGTTGCCGACCCATGCCCCGGACACCCCCGCGCAGGGTACAACGCGCAGGGCGTGAAAAACGCTGGAACACCAGGGCCGTCTCAGGCGGTCCGACAGGCATCATGCCCCGACATGATTGCATCTGCCCATTTCATCGCCTATCGACGATTAGCGAAAACGGAAGGAATCACATGCTCGATGCCGACACCGACGTCGCCGAACTGGCCAAGGCACTCGCGCATCCCGCACGGCTGCGCATCCTTCGGCTGCTGCGCGCTACCCCCGGCTGCATCGGCGGGGACATCGTGGATGCCGTCGGCCTCGCGCAATCGACGGTGTCGGAGCACCTGCGGATACTGAAGGCGGCCGGCGTCATCACCGGTGAGATATCCGGCCCGCGCACCTGCTATGCGCTGAACCCTGCCGTCCTCGAGCCGCTGGCCGAATTCATCGGAACGCTGACACCGCCTCGTGCAGCGGTCTGCTGCACGCCGGACGAGAAGGAAGTCTCATGAGCCTGTTCGAACGTTGGCTGACCCTCTGGGTCGCCCTGTGCATCCTGACCGGGCTGCTGCTCGGAAATCTCGCGCCGGGGCTCTTCGGCGCGCTGGCCGCGCTGGAGGTCGCCTCCGTCAATCTGCTCGTCGCGGTCCTGATCTGGGCGATGGTCTATCCGATGATGATCGCGGTGGATTTGGGTTCGCTCAAGGCGGTGGGTCAGCGCCCGAGGGGCCTTGTCATCACGCTGGCGGTCAACTGGCTGGTCAAGCCTTTCACCATGGCGGCGCTCGCGGTCCTGTTCTTCGAGCATGTCTTTGCCGGGCTCATCGACCCGCAGCGCGCCCCCGAATACATCGCGGGGCTGATCCTGCTCGGTGCCGCGCCCTGCACGGCCATGGTTTTCGTCTGGTCGCAACTGACGAAGGGCGATCCGAACTACACGCTGGTGCAGGTCTCGGTGAACGATCTGATCATGGTGGTGGCCTTCGCGCCGATCGTGGCTTTCCTGCTGGGCGTGACCGACATCAGCGTGCCGTGGGAGACGCTGATCCTGTCGGTCGTCCTCTACATCGTCATTCCGCTGGTCGCCGGGATTCTGACACGCCGGGCGCTGATCGCGAAAGGCGGCGAGGCCGCGGTGACGGCGTTCACCGCACGGATCAAGCCGGCGTCGGTCGTGGGTCTGCTGATGACCGTAGTGCTGCTGTTCGGGTTCCAGGGGCCGGTGATCCTGGCGCAACCGCTGCTGATCGCGCTGATCGCGGTGCCGATCATCATCCAGTCCTACGGTATCTTCGCGCTCGGCTATGGCTGGGCCTATCTGTGGCGCGTGCCGCACAGGGTCGCCGCCCCCTGCGCCCTGATCGGCACGTCGAACTTCTTTGAACTGGCGGTCGCGGTGGCGATAGGACTCTTCGGGCTCAACTCCGGCGCGGCGCTGGCGACCGTAGTCGGCGTGCTGGTCGAGGTGCCGGTTATGCTGAGCCTCGTCGCCATCGCGAACCGGACGCGAGCGAGGTTCCCCGCGTGAACGACGACGCAAGGCGGATGACCCTCCGCCGCTCCAAGATCATATTGTGGACGTTGAAGTTAACGCTCCTGACGCGCTAAGCCGCCAGTGCGATTTTGGACTTGCAGGCAGGGCTGCCGGTTCGTCTTGTCATCTTCGCTCCTTCGCTCCTTCGCTCCTTCGCTCCTTCGCTCCTTCGCTCCTTCGCTCCTTCGCCCCGGCGACGATGCCGGATCAGAAGCGGTCTATGTCACTGAAATGCGAGATCTCTGAGCAGCTACGGGTCCGATCCTCGTCGCCCGCTCCAGACACCCCTGCCAGAGTGACCGCCACCGGCAAAAGCGATCATCTGTCGAGACGAGAAAGGTCCGGGGCGACCCGGACCTTCCCATTCTTACCTGCGCCGATTTCAGGTGACGTTCTTGGCCGACAGCTCGACCGCGTGCAGGAACGACTTGGCCGAGGAACTGGCCGAGAGGAGCAGATAGGTATCCTCGCCGGTGCGCATGACGATGGCGCCCATATGCTCCATCACCGTGCGGGCGATGGCATCCACCTTGAAGGCATCGGGATGCAGATCCACGGGGCAGATCCGCTCCAGCGCGCGGCGGGCGCCGGGGCCGGAGATTTCCAGCACGCACCAGCCGTCGGTCTGGTCGGTCGTGTAGGCCGCGCCGTTCAGCTTGGCGGCGATCTTCGGCTCGGCGTCGGGCGTGGGGCAGGTGAAGAGCACGAACGCCTGATCCGCGCCGAGGCGCATGAGCGTCGCCCCATCCTTGGCAGTGGCGGACATGCCCACCTTGGGCAGATCGGTGCCGAAGGCCGACTTGATCGCCGCCTTCGCCGCATCCTCCCCGCCGAGCGGCAGCGCGATGGAGACGATGGCCAGATCCTTGGGCGCCTTCAGCGCGATGTCGCCGAAGCTGCGGTCGTACCCGGCCAGCGGCGGGGCGGCGGTGAGGGTGAAATCAGGCACGCAGGCGCTCTCCTTCGGGGTCGATGAAGTGGGCCGAGACGATCTCGACCTCCATCTCGGTGTTGTGGACAGGGCTGACGGCGCGGACGATCTCGCCCATGCGCGTGTCGCCGGACTTGATGTAACCCAGGCCGACCGAATGGTTCAGGCTGGGCGACCAGGCCACGGACGTCATCCAGCCCTGATCGTTCGCCATCGTCGCCTCATCGCCCTTGTTGATGAAATGCGATCCCGCGATCAGTTTCTGGCTGCGGTCCACCGGGCGGAAGCCGACCAGCTTTTCGGCGTCCTCGCGGTTCATCTCGGGGCGCTGGGACAACGTCCTGCCGATGCAGTCCTTCTTGGAACTCACCATCCGGCCCATGCCCAGCATGTGCGCGGTGGTGCGCCCGTCCAGCTCGTTGCCGGCGGCGTGGCCCTTCTCGATGCGCATGACACCCAGCGCCTCGGTGCCGTAGGGGCAGGCGCCGAATTCCTCGCCCGCCTTCATCAGAGCGGCCATCATCGAATTGCCGAAGCGCGCGGGCACCGCCACCTCGTAGGCCAATTCGCCCGAGAAGGAGATGCGGAAGAGCCGCGCGGGCGTGCCGCCGCAGACGGTGACCTCGCCGCAGGCCATGAAGGGGAACGCCTCGTTCGACATGTCCTGGCTATCCGCGTCGACGATCTTGCTCAGCAACTTGCGCGCGTTGGGGCCAGCGACGGCGAACTGTGCCCAAGCGTCGGTGGTGGAAATCAGGTGCACGTCCAGATCCGGGTAAAGGCACTGGCGCACGAATTCCATCCGGCGGAAGACCAGCACCGCGTTGGCGGTCGTGGTGGTCATCACGAAATGGTTCTCGCCCATCCGCGCGGTGGTGCCGTCGTCATAGGCGATGCCGTCCTCGCGCAGCATCAGGCCGTACCGCACCCTGCCCACCGCCAGCTTGGCGAAGCCGTTGACATAGACGTGGTTGAGGAATTCCGCCGCGTCCTTGCCCTGGATGTCGATCTTGCCCAGCGTGGTCACGTCGCAGATGCCGACGGAATTGCGGGTGGTCGTCACCTCGCGGTCGACGGAATCGCGCCAGCCCTTTTCATTGCCCTGCACGAACCATTGCGCGCGCAGCCAGTTGCCGACTTCGACGAAGGTGGCTCCATGCGCCTTGGCCCATTCGTGGCTGGGGGTCAGGCGGTAGGGGCGGAAATCCTGCCCCCGCGCCCGACCGGCCAGAGCGCCGATGGGAATGGGCGTGTAGGGCGGGCGGAAGATGGTGGTCCCGGTCTGCGGGATCGTCTTGCCGGTGCATTCGGCCATGATCGCCAGCGCGGGGATGTTCGACGTCTTGCCCTGATCGGTGGCCATGCCGGTGGTCGTGTAGCGCTTGAGATGCTCGACCGAGCGGAAGCCTTCCTGATGCGACAGCTTCACGTCCTTCACGGTCACGTCGTTCTGGAAATCGACCCAGGCGCGTTTCTTGCCCGAAGGAATGTGCCATTTCGGCGCGCCTTCATAGGCTTCGTCCTCGGCTTTCGGAGCGGCGTCCTGCGACGGCCTGAAACCCAGATCCTCGACCTGCGCAGTGGCGGCGTTGCGGCCTTCGGCCAGCGCGGCGGCAAGCGTCAGGTTGCCGTTGGCGGCACCGGCGACGACCATACCCTGCGGCAGGTCGTCGCCGGGCACGAAGGCGGAAAGCTGGTCGTTCCAGACCGGGCGGCCGCGCTGATGGCAGGTCAGGTGGACCGTGGGGTTCCAGCCGCCGGAAACGGCCAGGCAATCCACGTCGATCATCTGTCCGTCGGTCAGCGTGATCCGCTTGAGCGCGAGGCGCCCGGCGGTGTCGACCACGCCCGCGCCGCGGATGTGGCGCGCGCCCTTGATGTCGCAGACGGCGGGGCGGTCACGGGTGTCGACGATCGCGGCGATCTCGACCCCCTTGGCGGCCAGATCCCGCGCGGTGCGCCAGCCGTCATCGTTGTTGGTCAGCACCGCCACCCGCTTGCCCGGCGCCACGCCGAAGCGGTTGACATAGGTGCGCACGGCGCTTGCCATCATGATACCGGGGCGGTCGTTGTTGCCAAAGGCGATGGGCCGCTCGGTCGCGCCCGCGGACAGCACGGCGCGTTTGGAATAGATGCGCCACAGCACCTGGCGCGGCTTGCCGCCGGAGCCGGGAAGATGATCGGTGCAGCGCTCCAGCGCGCCGTAAACGCCGTGATCGAAGGCGCCGTAAATCACGGTGCGCGTCATCAGGCGGACATTGTCCATCCCGGCCAGTTCGGCCACCGCCTGCGCCGCCCAATCGGCGCCGGCCATGCCATCGACTTCGAGCGTTTCGGAGTTGAGCCGCCCGCCCGGCGCGAAATCCTCGTCCGCAAGAATGACCCGCGCGCCGCTGCGTCCCGCCGCAAGCGCCGCGGCGAGGCCGGAGGGGCCGGCGCCGATCACCAGCAGATCGCAGTGCAGGAAACCCTTGTCGTAGGTATCGGGATCATCCTCCATCGACAGCCGTCCAAGGCCGGCGGACGCGCGGATCATCGGCTCATACACCTTCTCCCAGAACGCGGCGGGCCACATGAAGGTCTTGTAGTAGAAGCCCGCGGCGAGGAAGGGCGAGGCAAGGTCCGTCACCGCCATCAGATCGAATTCCAGCGATCCGCGATGGTTCTGGCTGGTGGCGGTCAGCCCGTCGAAAAGCTCGGTCATGGTGGCGCGGGTATTCGGCTCCTGCGCGGCGCCGGTGCGCAGCTGGACCAGCGCGTTCGGCTCTTCCGAGCCGTCGGTCAGGATGCCGCGCGGGCGGTGATACTTGAACGAGCGGCCGACCAGCACCTGTCCGTTCGCCAGAAGCGCCGAGGCCAGCGTATCGCCCGCGTAGCCCGTCATCGACTTGCCGTTGAAGGTAAAATCCAGCGCCCTGGAGCGGTCGACGAGACCGCCGTTGATCCGGTTGACCTGGCTCATTTGCTGCGCCCCCTTGCGCGGGCCACATCGCGGGCCAGTTCGACTTCGGTAATCTCGTGGGTTACGGTATCGCGCGTGACGACCAGCCAGCTGCGGTCGCCCTGTTCGTGATACCACAGCTCCTTCATCGGTCCGGCGATGTTGTCGCGCAGATAGCCATATTCGTAGAAGGCTTCGGCGGCATCCTCGGCCTCCGGGTCAGGACGGTCGATCAGGCAGGCGTCGCCCAGGTAGATGAATTCGGCAGCGTCGCGCGGGCCGAGAAGGGGATGATCGATGATCATGCGGGGCACCTTTCGTCTGGTGTCGGATTTTGAGTATTTTTGCCAAGATGAAGCATGGCGTCCCTCAATGCAGGTTGGGCTGGTTGCCCTGGCCCTTTTCGTCGATCATGTGACCGCGCTTGAAGCGGTCCAGCCGCATTTCGGCCGCGACGGGGTGGGGCGTGTCCCTGGCGATCAGATGCGCGTAGCACCAGCCCGAGGCAGGCGTTGCCTTGAAGCCGCCATAGCACCAGCCGCCGTTGAAATAGAGCCCGCCGATATGGGTCTTGTCGATGAAGGGCGAGCCGTCCATCGACATGTCCATGATGCCGCCCCAGCTGCGCAGCAGGCGGGCGCGGCCGATGATCGGCATGATCGCCATGCCGCCTTCGGCCACGTCCTCGACCACCGGCAGGTTGCCGCGCTGGGCGTAGGAGTTGTAGCCGTCCAGATCACCGCCGAAGACCAGCCCGCCCTTGTCGGACTGGCTGACATAGAAGTGCCCCGCGCCGAAGGTGATGACGCCGGGAATGACCGGCTTGAGTCCTTCGGTGACGAAGGCTTGCAGCACGTGGCTTTCGATGGGCAGGCGCATGCCCGCCTTTGCCGCGACCCGGCCCGAGGAGCCGGCGACGCACATGGCGACCTTCCTGGCCTTGATCGGGCCGCGCGATGTCTCGACCCCGCGGCAGACGCCGTTTTCGATCTGGAAGCCGGTGACTTCGCAGTTCTGGATGATGTCCACGCCGCGGCTGTCGGCGCCGCGCGCATAGCCCCAGGCGACGGCGTCATGGCGCACCGTGCCGCCGCGCCGCTGGTAAAGGCCGCCCTTGATCGGAAAGCGGGCGTTGTCGAAATCGAGGAAGGGCAGTTCTTCGCGCAGCTGGTCGGCGCTGGCGTATTCTGCATCGGCGCCTGCAAGGAACATCGCATTGCCGCGCCGGATGAACGCGTCGCGCTGCGCGTCCGAGTGCAAGAGGTTCAGGATCGAGCGCTGACTGATCATCGCGTTGTAGTTGAAATCCTGCTCCAGCCTTTCCCACAGCTTGAGCGACAGCTCGTAAAAGGGCTCGTTGCCGGGCAGAAGATAGTTGGAGCGGATGATCGTCGTGTTGCGGCCGACGTTGCCGCTGCCGATCCAGCCCTTTTCCAGCACGGCGACATTGGTGATGCCATGCTCCTTGGCGAGGTAGTAGGCGGTGGCAAGGCCGTGACCGCCGCCGCCGATGATGATCACGTCATACTCGGCCTTCGGCTCGGGCTCGCGCCAGACGGGCTTCCAGCCCTTGTTTCCAGTCAGGCCCTCTTTGAGGATGCGGAGTGCGGAATAGCGCATGGGAAAGTCATCCAGTTTGGTGAGTTGGCCACAACATACCGCGGCACACCGATTGCACTTTCCTGAAAGGGTCGCCTAGATGTCTGGAATGGACAAACGGACGGATCAGACCCAGCGACCCGCGCGAATCGGCGTCCTGCCGCTGCCCGATTTCGCCATGATGTCCTACGCCGCCACGGTCGAGCCCCTGCGCGCCGCGAACCTGCTGGCCGAGCGGCCGCTTTACGACGTCATCCATTTCGCCCCCGGTGACGCGCCGGTGCCCAGTTCGGGCGCTGCCGTGGTGCCGCCGGGCGCGCGTATCGGCGATGCGGCGCGGCTCGACATGCTGTTCGTCATCGCGGGCGGCGATATCAGCGCGTTCCGCGACCCCGCGCTCTATCGCTGGCTGGCGCGGCTGGCGCGCGAGGGGGTTTCGCTGGGCGGGGTGTCGGGCGGTCCTGTCATTCTGGCGCGGGCCGGGCTGATGGCAGGGCGGCGCATGACCCTGCATTGGGAATACGCCGAGGCGCTGGCCGAACTCTCGCCGGATCTGGCGATCGAGCGGACGCTTTACGTCATTGACCGCGACCGGATGACCTGCGCGGGCGGCACTGCGCCGCTCGACATGATGCACGCGCTGATCGCGCGCGATCACGGCGCCGCCTTCGCCCGGCAGGTCAGCGACTGGTTCATGCATACCGACATCCGCCCGCCCGTCGGGCCGCAGCGCGGCGGGCTGGCCGAGCGGGTGGGCACCCATTCGCCCGCAATCCTCGACGCCGTGGAGGCGATGGAAAGCCACGTTGCCGACCCGCTGGACCTGGGGCAGTTGGCGGGGATCGTCGGGGTGTCGCCCCGGCAGCTCAACCGCCTTTTCACGCAGCAGCTGGGCCAGCCCGCGATGCGTTACTACCGCGCGCTGCGGCTGGAGCGCGCGCAAAGCCTTCTGCGCAACAGCGCGCTTCCCCTGACGGAAATCGCGCTGGCGACGGGTTTCGCCAACTCATCGCATTTCAGCCGCGCCTATTCCGCCCGCTTCGGGCAGGCGCCGTCGCGCTACCGCTGAGATCAGTCCAGCAGACCCGCGTGCCGCATCGCCGCCTCGACCAGCGCCTTGGTCGCGCCCGTCAGCGGCACCAGCGGCGAGCGGACCTCTTCGCTGCACCTGCCCAGAAGCGACAGCGCATATTTGACGCCGACCAGCCCCGGCTCGGTGAAGATCGCGTGATGCAGCGGCATCAGCCGGTCCTGGATCTTCAGCGCCTCGGCGTAATCGCCCTTGAGGCAGGCAGCCTGCAACTGCGCGCAAAGCTTCGGCGCGGCGTTGGCGGTGACCGAGATGCAGCCGACGCCGCCCTGGGCGTTGAAGCCGTGGGCGGTGGCATCCTCGCCCGAGATCTGGACGAAATCCGTGCCGCAGGTGATGCGCTGCGCGCAGACGCGGGCCAGATCGCCTGTCGCGTCCTTGACCCCGATGATGCGGGGCAGTTTTGCCAATTCGCCCATCGTCGCGGGCGACATGTCGACGGCCGAGCGGCCGGGTATGTTGTAGATGATGATCGGCAGATCGCAGCTGTCATGCGCGGCGGTGAAATGCGCGATCAGCCCGGCCTGCGTCGGCTTGTTGTAATAGGGCGTCACGACCAGCGCGGCATCGGCGCCGACCTTGTGGGCGTGCTGCATGAATTCGACCGTCTCGGCGGTGTTGTTGCTGCCCGCGCCCGCGATCACCGGAATGCGGCCCGCGGCCACGCGCACGACCTCCTCGACCACAGCCATGTGTTCGGCATGCGTGAGCGTGGGCGACTCGCCGGTGGTACCGACGGGGACGAGGCCGTCGCTGCCTTCCGCGATATGCCACTCGATCAGCTTGCCCAGCGTGCCGAAATCCACCGCGCCGTTCTTCAGTGGCGTGACCAGGGCCGGAAGGGATCCTTTGATCATCGTGAACTCCTGTTATCGTCGCGGGGGCAAGCGCCCGGTGGTGTATCGGCCCCATCACGAAATTGCGTCCGGGGGCCTCTATCGGCATGGGTGGACGGCGCTTCGGCGCGCGCTTAGGCTGGGGCCGTCTATCCTTTGCAATGACGGGAAATGCAAGCCATGTTGCGCCCTCTTTTCGCTGCCGTGCTGCTTCTGGGCGGGGCCTTGCCCGCCTTTTCCGACGCTCCCGCGCGGGTGTTGCCGCCCCGCCCGCTGGCGTCCGCGCTGGATGCGGCGGCGGACGGGCGCTGGCATCGCGCGGCCGAACTGGCCGCGCGCGACGGGCCGGTGGCGGGCGCGCTGATCGAATGGGCGCGCCTGCGCGCGGGGCGCGGCACGGCGGCCGAGGTGCTGGCGTTTCTGGACGCGCATCCGCACTGGCCCGGCCTCGACCGGCTGCGCGCGCAATCGCTGGAGGCGTTCGAGGATGCGGGCGACGCCGAAATCCTCGCCTTCTACGAAGGCGCCGCGCCGGTGACGGGCGCGGGCGTGCTGCGCCACGCCGCGGCGCTGAAGAATGCGAACCGTCTGGGCGAGGCGGAGGCGAGCGTCGTCGAGGCGTGGCTGACCTTCGATCTGAGCACCGAGGAGCATACCGATTTCCTCAACGCCTGGGGCCGCCTGCTGGAGCCGCATCACGATGCGCGCATGGACATGACGCTCTGGCGCGGCTTGCGCGATTCCGCCCTGATGCTGCCGCTGGTCAGCGAGGACATGCGCAAGCGCGCCGACATCCGCCTGATGGCGCGCGACGGCCGCCGCGGCATCGAGGCGAAGATCGCCGGCCTGCCCGAGGCAATGCAGCGCGACCCCGGCATCGCCCACACGCTGTTCGAGCATTACATCGCGAACGACCGGCCGGAACAGGCGATGGAGCTGATGCAGCGCCAGAGCCGGATCGAGTATGGCCTGGGCGAGGCGTGGCGCTGGGCCGGGTGGCGGCGCGACTTTGCCCGGCGGATGATGCGCGAGGGCGATTACGCCCGCGCCTACGATCTGGCGGCGCATCATCAGCTGGTGGATGGCAGCGCCTATGCCGATCTGGAATGGCTGTCGGGGTATCTCGCGTTGCGCTTCATGGAGGATCCCGCGCTGGCGCTGGACCATTTCCAGCGGCTGCGCGCCGCTGTCGGCACGCCCATCTCGATGGGGCGCGCGCATTACTGGATCGGCCGCGCGCAGGAGGCGCTGGGCGATCCCGAAGCCGCGCAGATCGCCTATGCCCAGGGCGCCGGGGAGCAGACCAGCTTCTACGGGATCCTTTCCGCCGAAAAGGCGGGGTTGCCCAGCGATCCGACGCTTGCGGGCGACGAGACGTTCGCGCCCTGGCGGGAGGCGGATTTCGCCCAAAGCGATCTCTTCCGCGCCGCGTCGCTTCTGGCTGCGGCGCGGCAGGTGACGCTGTCCGAATGGTTCGTCACCGCGCTGGCCGACACGCTGGAGCGGCCCGATCTGGGCAGCCTCGGCGACGCGCTGGGCGAAATGGGCCAGCCGCATCTTCAGGTGATGCTGGGCAAGGCGGCGGCACAGCGCGGCATCGTTCTGCCCGGTGCCTATTATGCGCTGCACCCGATGGCGGATACGGATCTGCCGGTTCCGATGGAGATGGCCCTCGCCATCGCGCGGCGCGAAAGCGAATTCGATCACCTCGTCGTCAGCAGTGCCGGCGCGCTGGGCCTGATGCAGGTGCTGCCCGGCACCGCCAGCGACGTGGCGCGCGATCTGGGAATCGCGCATGACCGCGACGCCGTGCTGAACGACTGGAGCTACAATGCGCGGCTGGGATCGGCCTATCTCGCGCAGATGTCGCAGCGGTTCGACGGCAATGTCGTCATGGTCTCGGCGGCCTACAACGCCGGCCCCGCACGCCCGCCCCGCTGGATGGCCGAGCGGGGCGATCCGCGCAGCGGCGCGGGCATGGAGGGCCTCGACATCGTCGACTGGATCGAGTTCATCCCCTTCGACGAGACGCGCAACTACGTCCAGCGCGTGGCCGAAAGCCTGCCCGTATACCGCGCGCGGCTGGGCAAGGACCCGCACCCGATGCCGTTCAGCAAGGAACTTGCCGGCGCGACGATCCCCTCCAACCTCAATTGATGCGCGCGGCGCCCCGGCCGCGCGCATCCGGTTCTCAGAACATCCGGCGCCAGCCGACCCCCAGCACCCAGTCCGTTCCAAGCCGCGGGCCGTTCAGATTCTGGTAGACCGGTACGCCGATATCGATGCCCAGCTTGTGCCCTTTCAGCGGGCCGTCTTGCATGGTGAAATCGGCACCCGCGGCCAGCGTCACCGTATCGCCGCCGTGAAAGGCGGGGTTGGCGCCCTGCATCGGCCCTGCGATCAGCGGATCGCGCCCGTCGATCCTGCCCAGCCGCGCGGCCTCGATCCGGCCCCAGTAGCTGACCGAGCGGCCCGGCTTGTAACTGGCCCAGGCCGACAGCGCGATTTCGTCGCCCAGTGAGTAGCCTTCGTCGTTGCTGCCCAGCCGAAGGATCCCGCTCAGTTGCGCGCCCCAGTTCATCCGCCCGGCGCCCGTGCGATAGCTGAGCGTCGGCATCAGATCGTATGTGCCCGATCCCAGCTGCATCGGGTAGGCCATGCGCCGCGTCATCAACGTGCCCATCGGCGACAGCATGGTGCCCGTCTCGGTGATCGACCCCGTCGGCAGGCTCAGCGCGAGACCTGCAAGCAGCTTGTCCCGCCCCTTGGTCTTCAGTCCGTAGGTGGCGCCGAGGCGGATGTCGCCCATGCCGCCCGCGCGCATGCTGGAGCGGCCCAAGACGGCCGTTCCGGTGGGGCCGGCATAGGTCAGCGACGTCATGCTTTTCTCGACATACGGCAGCATCGCCATCAGGCTCAGCCGGTCGGTCGCGCCATACATCAAGCCCAGCATGTGCATCTGCATCGTCATTTCCTGCGGCACGATGCGCAGCGTCGGCGGCTGCATCGGTGCGCCGAAAAAGACGTTGGGAACCTGGGTTGCGATGAAATCATCGCTGACCTCGGTCGTGCCGATGCGGTTATCCGACATCGACATTGCGCCAAACCGGTAGCCCATCATGAATTTGCCTTCGGGCGCCAGATCATTGCCCATCATGCCGGACGGCCCGTGCATGGCGTCGTGGGCGCCGTGGCCCATGCCGCTCGCCATCGCGCCGGGCGCCATTTGCCCGTCGCCAGCACTGGCCATGTTCATGCCCTGGGCAAGCGCAGGCGCGCCGGTCAGGCTGGCCACAAGCGCCAGCGCTGTTACAAAACGTGTCTTCATTTCACTTTTCTATCTCTGCGGGGACGCCGGCCGATGCCGCGCCCGATATCTGATTCGGGTTATAGGATCAGACCGGCAGAGGCGGCGCGCGCGCGGGATTGGCAGGCATCCGCGGGGTGGGCAGGGCGGGTGCCTCGGGAACCGGATGCACCTGCGCCACTGCACGGCCGGGCGGCGAACCCAGCGGCGTGTCCAGTTCCACCAGCGCCAGAACGATGCCGCAAAGACTGCAATGATCGGCGGGCGCGCCGGGCAGATCGCCGGGCGCATCGCCCGCTTCGACGTGAACGATCCGGCCGCCGATGCACATCGCGATCAATCCGCGACCCGCATCGCCCATGACGACGCTTGCCGCCAGCATCTGCAACACCAGCGCCAGCGCCATCAGAACAGGCACGGCGCCATTGAATGTGCGAAGAGGGCGGGCGCGGCGTGTCATCTGTTTGCGGTCATGCTCCGAACGGGTCGCCGCACCGTAGGCCGGCCACCGCGCCAAGCCCAGCCCGTCACCGCCCTGCTGGCGTGGCATGATGACGCAACGGGCTGCGCCTTGCACCTTCATCTTGGCAAAAATACTCGCGCGCGCAGCGCGTCCGCTCTACGCGACCTTGCGCTGCCGCCAGAGGGTGAAGAGGCCGGCGCCGACAACGATCACCACCCCGATGGCGACATTGGGGCGGATCGTCTCGCCGAAGACGGTCACGCCCATGATCGAGATGAAGACCAGCTGCAGGTAGGCGAAGGGCTGCACCGCGCTGGCCTCGGCCACCTCGTAGCACTTGATCAGCGTGAAATGCCCCAGCACCCCGGTCAGGCACAGCGCCGCCATCCAGGCCCAGTCGGCCTGCGCCATCGGCTCCCAGAACCAGACGCCGACGCAGGTCATGCCCAGGGCGCCCACGGTGCCGGTCCAGAAGAAACTGGTCGCCGCCGTGTCGCGCCGCGCGGCATAGCGCGTGAGCAGTCCGTAGAGCGCGAACATCAGCGCGCCGATCAGCGGGATGATCGCCGCGGGCTCGAACACGGTCACGCCCGGCTCGAGGATGATGAGCACGCCGACGAAGCCGATGCCGATGGCCGTCCAGCGGCGCCAGCCGACATATTCGCCCAGCACCGGCCCCGACAGCGCGGCAATCAGCAGCGGGTAGAAGGCAAAGACGGCGTGCGTCTCGATCAGGCCGAGGATGGTGAAGCCGATGATGATGATGCAGATCTCGGACACCAGCAGCAGCGCGCGGAAGGTTTGCAGGAAGGGTTGCGTCGTGCGCGCGGCGGCACGCAGCCCGCCGGCCTTGCGCGAGGACACGGCCAGCACGAAGGCCGCGAAGAACCAGTAGCGGATCATGATGACCATATAGACGTTGTATTCGCCCGCCAGATGCCGCGACAGCCCGTCCTGAATGGCGAAGATCAGCGTTGTGGTCAGCATCAGAAGGATGCCGAGCCGCGTGTTCTGTTCGGTCATGACGGCTTCCTTGCGACGCTCATATGCCTCTTGCGGCCATAGCCCGGCACGCGATTGACGTCCATGCCGGCCGCTGCCAGCGCGCGGCGCACGTGGCCTGCGGCGGTATATGTCGCCGCCGTGCCGCCGGGGGCTGTGTGGGCGGCGACGGCCGCCATAAGGTCCGGCTCCCACAGTTCGGGGTTGCGGGCGGGCGCGAAGCCATCGAGCAGCCAGGCATCGGCGCAGCCCGTCCAGGAGGGGAGGGTTTCGCGTGCATCGCCCATGATGACCTCCAGCCGCGCGCCGCCGCCAAGGTCGATCCGCGCCGCGCCCGCCGTCCAGCCCTCCAGTAGCCGCGCCGCGCGCGGCGCCAGCGCCGGAAAGGCGGCCAGCGCGCGCGCCATGTCCTCCGCCGCCATCGGATACGCCTCGAACGAGGTCAGGTGCAGCGTACCGGGCGCGCCCGCCGCCGCCCACGCCTCGGCCATCACCAGCATGTTCAATCCGGTGCCGAAGCCCAGTTCCCCCACGCGGAAACCGCCGCGGAACCGCGCGGGCAGGCCGTTGCCCGTCAGGAAGACATGGCGCGTCTCGGCCAGCCCGTCGTCGAGGCTGAAATAGGGATCGTTGAAACGGCGCGATACGGGCACGTCGCCCGCCCGCCAGTCCAGCTCGGCGCGCTGGTCCTGCATGGTGCTGTCCTTTATGCAGGGGATGAAATCGGGCGGACCATGCAAGGAGGCACTGGGAATGGCAATGGCCGATGTGACGGTGCGCGGTGCAGGCATTTTCGGCCTTTCGGTGGCCTGGTCCTGCGCCCGGCGCGGCGCGCGCGTGCAGGTGATCGATCCGGCCGGGCCGGGGGCGGGCGCATCGGGCGGCATCGTCGGCGCGCTGGCGCCGCATGTGCCGGACAACTGGAATGAAAAGAAGGCTTTTCAGCTGGACAGCCTGCTGATGGCCGAAACCTTCTGGGCGGAGGTGGCGGAAATCTCCGGTCTTTCGCCCGGCTACGCGCGCACCGGCCGGCTGCAACCGCTGGAGCCGGGCGGCGCCGCGCTGGCCGAGGCGCGCGGATGCGGGGCGCGCACGCTCTGGCAGGGCCGCGCGATCTGGCGCGTGGCGGATGCGGCGGCGTTTGCCTGTCCCCCCGAATGCGCGGAGGGCCGCGTCATCCACGACACGCTGACCGCGCGGCTGCACCCGGCGCAGGCTTGCGCCGCGCTGGTCGCCGCGCTGAAGGCAAGGGGCGCCACGATCCGGGCCGAGGGCGACGATGAAGGCCGCGTCGTCTGGGCCACAGGGGTGGCGGATCTGGCGGCGCTCACTGCCGCGCATCCTCGGCAGGTGGGCGCGGCGGTGAAGGGGCAGGCGGCGCTGATGGATCTGGCGCTGCCCGACCATCCGCAGATTTTCGCGGGTGGCGTCCATATCGTCCCGCACGAGGACGGCACCACCGCCATCGGCTCGACCACCGAGCGCGAGTTCGACGGGCTGGTCGCCGATGCGCTGCTGGAGGATGTCATCGCCGCCGCGCGCGCCGCCTTTGCGCCGCTGCGGGAGGCCAGCGTCATTCGCCGCTGGGCCGGGCTGCGCCCGCGCACCCGCAGCCGCGCGCCGATGCTGGGCGCGCATCCGCTGCATCCGGGGCAATTCATCGCCAATGGCGGCTTCAAGATCGGCTTCGGCATGGCGCCCAGGGTGGGCGCGGTGATGGCGGACCTGATTCTGGAAGGAAACGACGCCATCCCCGAAGGATTCCGGCCGGAGGCATCGCTGTGATCGGGCCGAGCCCCTCCGGCATGGTGCTGACGCCCACGGGCCTGCGCTATCGCGGGCGGGTCTACCCGTGCAGCATCGGCAAGGGCGGCCTCGCCCGCGCCAAGCGCGAGGGCGACGGCGCGACGCCCGTGGGCCATCACCGCATCGTCATGACGCTCTACCGGCCGGACCGCATGGCGCCGCCCGCGCCCTGGGCGCGCCCCATCGTGACGGGCGATCTGTGGAGCGACGACGCGGGCGATCCGGCCTATAACCACTGGGTCCGCGCGCCATATTCCCCCAGCCACGAGGCGCTGCGCCGGGCCGATCCGCTTTACGACCTGGTGCTGGTGACGGACTGGAACTGGCCGGATGCCGTGCCGGGACGAGGCAGCTGCATCTTCATGCATCAATGGCGCCGGCCGGGATATCCGACCGAGGGGTGCATCGCGCTGCGCCGCGACCACCTGCGCACCATTGCCGCCACGGCCGCGCCCGGCACGCGGCTGATCGTGCCGGCGCGATGACGGGAGGCGAATTCCAACGCTCAGGTATAACTTTCCTTCCTATCGCACTTGAGAAACAGTTTGTTTGCCTAGCCGAAAAAAACAGTTAAAGGTTTTAAACTGACTCAATCGTAGGAAACCGATGGCACAATTCGATCTGAAATCCCTGAGCATGCAGGAACTGAAATCCCTGCAAAGGAAAGTCGAGCGGGAAATGGCGGGCCGCGACAAGCGCCAGCGCAAGGAAGCGCTGAGCGCGGTTCGCGAAAAGGCCAAGCAATTGGGCTTCTCGCTGGATGAACTGGTGGGCGATGGCCCGCGCAGCGATTCCGAAGGTGCGGACAATTCCCGGACGGCGCGTGCACCCGCCCCGCCGAAATACCGCAGCAACGACGATCCCAGCCTCACCTGGAGCGGCCGCGGCCGCCCGCCCCGCTGGATCAAGGAGGCGCAGGAAAAGGGCGTCGACCTGGAAACGCTGCGCATCACGCCGAACGACTGATCGGCTTCAGTCGTAGTCGCGCTCGCCGAAAATGGCGCTGCCCACGCGAATGTGGGTGGCGCCCTGTGCGATGGCGCTTTCGAAATCGCCGCTCATGCCCATGGAAAGGCCGGCCAGATCGTTGCGTTCGGCGATTTTCGCCAGAAGCGCGAAATGCAGGCTCGGCTCCTCGTCGATGGGGGGGATGCACATCAGCCCCTTCACCGGCAGGCTCAGCGCGCGGCACTCGGCGATGAATTCGTCGGCCTCGGCGGGCGGCACGCCTGCCTTCTGCTCTTCCTCGCCGGTATTGACCTGCAGGAACAGATCCGGGCAATGCCCTTTTTCATCGGCAATGCGCGCGATCGCCCTGGCCAGCTTGGGCCGGTCGACCGTCTGGATCGTCTGGAAAAGATCGAAAGCCTGCCGCACCTTGTTGGATTGCAGCGGGCCGATCAGGTGCAGATCGATGCCGGAATACGCCTCGCGAAAGTCAGGCCATTTGCCCGCCGCCTCCTGCACGCGGTTCTCGCCAAAGATGCGGTGCCCCTCGCGCAGCACCTCTTCCACGCGCGCATCCGGCTGCATCTTGGACACGGCGATCAGCGTGACGCAGCCGGGGGGCCGTCCGGCGGCGGATATGGCGGCATCCATGCGGGCGGTGATTTCGGCAAAACTCATGGCAAGGCTCTTTGGCTGTGGCGCGTGTCGCCACTTAACCACCCTACGCGGCGGGATGCAAAGCGCGCGAACGCACAGGCGGCGGCGCGTTCCGCAAACAGCTTGCCCCGTCGGCGCGCGTTGGTTACTAGGGGGAAGGAAACGTCGGACGGTAAATCTATGCTTTTTTCGCTCAATCGCGCTGTGATCGCATTCGCGGCCCTCGGAACGCTTGCGGCCTGCGGAGAAGAGCCGCCGAAATTCGATCCCAAAGCGGTCGAGGTCGAAAGCGGCAAGGAGGCGAAAGGCCCCGCCCGCATCGGGGTCGAGCCGGGCGATCCGGGCGGCAGCGTGTTCGACATCTTCAAAAGCAAGGATCCCGGCGTAAAGGTCAACCGCTTCTTGTGGACTGCAACGCTTCAGGTGCTCGACTTCCTGCCGATCCAGTCTGCCGATCCGTTCACCGGCGTCATCTCGACCGGCTACGGCACGCCGCCGGGCGGCGGGCGCGCCTATCGTGCGACAATCCTGATCAGCGACCCGGCGCTCGACGCGCGCTCGCTCAACGTATCGCTGTCGACGCAGCAGGGGCCCGTCGATGCCGCGACGCGCCGCGCGGTCGAGGATGCGATCCTGTCGCGCGCGCGGCAGCTGCGGATTCAGGCCGGAAACTACTGACCGGCGCCGGACGCGCGGCCCGCGTAGGGGCCGCTCTTGCAGGCGCGTGCGCCTTTGGCAACCTCGCGTAAATTTGCACGGCGAGGCTGGACGATGCACGCGGCGCGGCCTATCACGCAGCAGACAGATGACTCAGTGAAAGACGCCGCCCATGTCCCGTTATTCCGCCGCCGAGATCGAAGCCAACTGGCGCAAAGCCTGGGATGAGGCCGGGATTTTCCGTGCGGTCCAGGACCCGGCGAAGCCGAAATACTACGTGCTGGAGATGTTCCCCTATCCCTCTGGGCGCATCCACATGGGCCATGTGCGCAACTACACGATGGGCGACGTGATCGCGCGGCACAAGCTGGCAACGGGTCACAACGTCCTGCACCCGATGGGCTGGGACGCGTTCGGCATGCCGGCCGAAAACGCCGCGATGGCGTCGGGCGGCCATCCCAAGGACTGGACCTACCAGAACATCGCCGACATGCGCGCGCAGATGAAGCCGCTGGGCCTGAGTATCGACTGGAGCCGGGAATTCGCCACCTGCGATCCGGAATATTACGGCCAGCAGCAGGCGCTGTTCCTCGACATGCTGGAGGCCGGGCTGGTCTATCGCAAGAACGCGGTGGTCAACTGGGACCCCGTCGACATGACCGTGCTGGCGAACGAGCAGGTCGAGAACGGGCGCGGCTGGCGCTCGGGGGCCGAGGTCGAGCGGCGCGAGTTGACGCAGTGGTTCTTTGCCATTTCCGACATGGCCGAGGAATTGCTGGAGGCGCTCGACACTCTCGACGACTGGCCGGCCAAGGTGCGGCTGATGCAGGAGAACTGGATCGGAAAGTCGCGCGGTCTGCAATTCGCGTTCGGCCTGAACGAAGGGCCGGACGGGTTCGACCGGATCGAGGTCTATACGACGCGGCCCGACACGCTGATGGGGGCCAGCTTCATCGGTATCTCGCCCAATCATCCGCTGGCGCGGCAGCTGGAAAAGGATGACCCCGACCTCGCCGCGTTTTCAGCGGAGTGCCGCAAGGGCGGCACCACCGAGGAGGCGCTGGAGAAGGCGGAAAAGCGCGGTTACGACACCGGCCTGACCGTGCGCCACCCGTTCGATACCTCCTGGGAACTGCCGGTCTATGTCGCCAACTTCATCCTGATGGATTACGGCACCGGCGCCATTTTCGGCGTGCCCGCCCACGACCAGCGCGATTTCGATTTCGCCAGCAAGTACGGACTGCCGATCATCCCCGCCTTCTTGCCCGGCGAGGATTCCAGCAGCGAATTCACCGAAGCCTACGTGCCGCCGAAGACGGAAAAGGTGCACTACGTCAACGTATTCGCCGGCGAGACATGGCAGAGCGGCGCCGAGGCGATCGAGGCCGCCATCGCCTTTTGCGAGGGCAATGGCGTGGGGCAGGGCGTGACGAAATTCCGCCTGCGCGACTGGGGCCTGTCGCGGCAGCGCTACTGGGGCTGCCCGATCCCGGTGGTGCATTGCGATGCCTGCGGCGTGGTGCCCGAAAAGAAGGAAAACCTGCCGATCCGCCTGCCGGACGATGTGACATTCGACGTGCCGGGCAACCCGCTGGACCGCCACCCGACATGGCGGCAGACGGCCTGCCCGAAATGCGGGGCGGACGCGCGGCGCGAGACCGACACGATGGATACGTTCGTCGACAGCTCGTGGTATTTCGTGCGCTTCACCGCGCCGCATGCCGAAACGCCGACCGACATGGCGGCGGCAGAGTACTGGATGAACGTGGACCAGTATATCGGCGGGATCGAGCATGCGATTCTGCACCTTCTTTACAGCCGTTTCTTCGCCCGCGCGATGCAGATCACCGGCCACCTGCCGCAAAAGGCAAGCGAGCCTTTTAACGCGCTCTTCACCCAGGGCATGGTGACGCACGAGATCTACCAGACGCGCAGAACAAGACGTGTTGATAACTCAGAAATGTCAGGCAAAGGCGGCGGCCTCACAGTGCATGGCTATGAACTGACGCAGACGATCTATCACTTGCCTGAAGATATTGAGGTTCGCGAGGGAAGAGCGTTCCTAAAATCTACTGGTGAGGAAGTCGAGGTCGTCCCCTCCGCCAAGATGTCGAAATCCAAGAAGAACGTCGTCGATCCCAACGACATCATCGAAGCCTATGGCGCCGATACCGCCCGCTGGTTCGTGCTGAGCGACAGCCCGCCCGAGCGCGATGTCGAGTGGACGGCCGCGGGAGCCGAGGCCGCACACAAGCACCTTGCGCGGGTCTGGCGCATCGCGTCCGAGATCGCGGCCGGCGACGAGGCCGGCACGCCGGAAGCGGACGAGGCGCTCTTGCGCGAGATGCACAAGGCGATCCATGACGTGACCGGCGGCGTCGAAAGCTTCGGCTTCAACGCGGCGATCGCGCGGCTTTACGCCTTCACCGCGACCCTGTCTAAAAGTGCGGCGGGCACGAGTGCCAAACGTCAGGCGGCGCGCACGCTGGCGCAGCTCATGGCCCCGATGACGCCCCACCTGGCCGAGGAGATATGGCACATGCTGGGCGGCGAGGGGCTGATCGCCACCGCGCCCTGGCCGGTGGCCGACCCCGAGATGATGCGCGATGACACCATCATCCTGCCGGTCCAGATCAACGGCAAGCGGCGCGCCGAAATCCACGTGCCGCAGGACATGGGCAAGGATGAGGTTGAAAAGACCGCGCTGGCGACCGATGCTGTGCAGCGTGCGCTGGAAGGGGCCCAGCCCAGAAAGGTGATCGTCGTCCCCGGCCGGATCGTCAATGTCGTCATTTAACCGCCGCACCCTCATCCTGACCGCGCTGGCCGCGCTGCCCGCCTGCGGGTTCACCCCGGTCTACGGGCCGGGCGGCGCCGGCACCGCGCTTCAGGGGATGGTTCTGGTCGACGCGCCGATCACGCGCGACGAATACCTTCTGACGCGCGAGATCGAAACGCGGCTGGGCCGCGCCAATCCGGGGCGGTACGGACTGAGCCACGGCATCACGGTAAGCGCCGCGTCGATCGGCATCTCTCAAACCAACGTGTCCACGCGCTACAACCTGCTGGGCGACGCGACCTACGCGCTGCGCGATCTGGAGACGCAGGAGGTCATCGCCTCGGGCAAGGTCAGCAACTTCACCGGCTATTCCGCCTCCGGCTCGACCGTGGCGACGCAGGCGGCGGAAATCGACGCGCGCGCACGGTTGATGACCATTCTGGCCGACCAGATCATCGCGCGGCTGCTGATCGCGGTCCCCGCGCCTCGCGCATGAAACTGCCGCCCCGCGATGCGCCCGGCTATTTCGCGCGCCCCGATCCGGCGCGCGCGGGCCTTCTGATCCACGGCGCCGATGCAATGCGGATCGCGCTGCGCCGGGCCGAGGTGATCGCGGCGCTCGTCGGCCCCGCCGGCGAGGAGGAGATGCGCGTCACCCGCATGCCGGCGGCTGAACTGCGCAAGGATCCCGCGCGCCTGAATGACGCGGTGAAGGCGGCCAGCTTCTTTCCCGGCCCGCGCGTCGCCTTCGTCGAGGACGCGACCGAGGCGCTGGCGCCACCCATCCTTGCCGCGCTGGAGGACTGGCGCGAGGGCGACGCGCAGATCGTCGTGACCGCGGGGCAGCTCAAGCCGACGTCGAAGCTTCGCAAGACCTTTGAGGCGCACAGGAACGCCTACGCCGCCGCGATCTATGACGAGCCGCCCAGCCGCGCGGAGATCGAGGAGATGCTGGCGAAATCGGGGCTGAGGGATATCGGGCAGGAGGCGCTGCGCGATCTTAACGATCTGGCCCGCGCGCTCGATCCCGGCGACTTCCGCCAGACACTCGACAAGCTGGCGCTCTACAAGCTGGGTGACGCCGCGCCTGTCACGTCCGAGAATGTTGCCGCCTGCGCGCCCGCCTCGGTCGAGGCGGATCTCGACGACATCCTGCATATCGTGGCCGAGGCCCGATCGGGCGAGATCGGCCCGATGATGAAGCAGTTGCGCGCCCAAGGGGTGCAGCCCGTGGCGCTCTGCATCGCGGCGACGCGGCATTTCCGCACGCTATACACCGCGGCGTCCGATCCCGGCGGCGCGGCGCAGGGCATCGCGCGCGTGCGTCCGCCGGTCTTCGGCCCGCGCCGCGACCGGATGCAGCGGCAGGCCCAAAGCTGGGGCGCCGCGCGGCTGGAGGACGCGCTGTGCCTGCTGACGGAGACGGATCTCGGCCTGCGCTCGGCCGCGCGGACGGCGCCGCAGATGGCGCTGGTCGAGCGGGCGCTGATCCGGCTGGCGATGATGGCGGGGCGCTGAGGGGGCGCGGACGCGCGCCGCCGTCATGATGGCGAATCCGATTCCCTTGACGCTGCGCAGGCCCCAAAAAGCCGCAGTGCCGGTCGCCGCAAGGCAGGCTCAGCCTTCGCCGTCCACCGTCTTTTCGACCATGGCGTGGAATTCGGCGGCGGTGATGCGCGTATGCTCGCCTGCCAGCGCGTAGCCGTCGGGCCGCTGGTCGATGAATAACTCGGTCGTCAGGGCAATGCCGCTCGTGTCGTCGAGCGTACCCATGTTGACGTAACAGGTGCCGTGCATCGGGCCGGGCGCGACGAGGCGGAACCACAGGCCACTGCCGCATTCGGTGCAAAAGGCGCGCTCGCCCCAAGCCGAGGAGGGATAGATCCTGATGGTGTCGCCCGCCTCGACATCCAGGGCGTCGCCGGGCACTTCGACCGCCATCAGGATCCCGCCGGACCATTTGCGGCACATGGAACAATGGCAGGCCGCGGCCTCGGTCACGGGCACATCGAAGCGGAACCTGGCGGCACCGCAAAGGCAGGATCCGGTGTGCGGCATTGGAATTCTCCTGAAAAAGGGCGCGCGCGGCTCCTTGTCAGTCTGACAAGCACCGCGCGCGCAATCGCGGCGGTGCTTGTGTCATTCGGTGGCGGCCGCGGGCGCTTCCGCCGCGGTGGCGGCGGATTGCGCGCTGTCCGGGGCGACGGGCGGGCTGTCCGGTTGGCTTGCGGCGGGGCTGTCGGGCGTCCGGGCCCCGGTTTTCTGCGGCTCTCCGGCCGCGCCGGGCGTATCTTCGGCGGGCAGCGCGCCGTCCTGCCAGACGCCGGTTTCCTCCTGCCCGGAGGCGTAGCGCATCGTGCCCGCGCCCTGCCGCTTGCCCGCGACGAAGAGGCCCTCATAGACGTCGCCGTTGGTGTAGGTGGCAACGCCTTTGCCGTTGATCTCGCCATCCTTCCACTCGCCCTCGTAGACGAAACCGTCGGGCATCTCGATCCGGCCCTGGCCGTCGCGCTGGCCCTCCTGGAAGCCGCCGGTATAGACGGTGCCGTCGGGGTAGGTGGCGGTGCCCTGGCCCTGCCGCTCGCCCTCCACCCAATCGCCCTCATAGCGGTAGCCGTCGGCATAGGTCATCACGCCCTGGCCGTGGTTGCGCGCGTTCTTGAACATGCCCTCATAGACGAGGCCACTGGGATAGGTGGCGCGGCCCTGCCCCTCGATCACGCCATCGACCCACTGGCCCTCGTAGGTGGCGCCGTCGGGATAGGTGATCTTGCCCTCGCCATTGGCCAGATCGTCGCGGAACTCGCCCTCGTAAATCGACCCGTCGGGATAGGTGACACGCCCCTCGCCGGAGATCTTGCCCGCCACCCACGAGCCCTTGTAGACATAGCCATCGGTCCCGGTAAAGGTGCCCTGGCCGTCGCGCTTGTCGTCCTTGAATTCGCCCTCATAGACGTCGCCGCCCTCATAGACGACGCGGCCCTTGCCCTCGCGCCGGCCGGCGACCAGCGTGCCCTCGTAAACGTCGCCATTGGGCTGGGTCAGCGTGCCGGTCCCGTCGATCTGCCCGTCCTTCCAGAGGCCGGAATAGATCAGACCGTCGGGCATGGTCAGCGTGCCCTCGCCGTGGCGCGCGCCGCCCTTGACCTCGCCCTCGTAAGTCGCGCCGTCGGGATAGGTGATCGAGGCGTTGCCGTCCTTGACGCCCTCCACCCAATCGCCCTCGTAGACATAGCCGCCGGGCGACGTCATCGTGCCGCGCCCGTGGTGCATGGCGTTCAGGAACTCGCCCTCGTAGTGCACGCCGTTGGCATAGACGGCGATGCCGCGCCCGGTGATCTTGCCGTTGACCCAGCCGCCCTCGTAGGTGCCGCCATCGGTAAAGACGATCTTGCCCACGCCGTTCGGCTTGCCCAGCGCGAATTCGCCCTCGTAGACCGACCCGTTGGGAAAGCGCGCGGTGCCGCGGCCCTTGATTTCGCCCTCATGCCAGTCGCCGCTGTATTCATAGCCGTTGGGAAGGGTGTAGGTGCCGGTGCCGTGCTGCAGCCCGTCCTTGAAGGTGCCCTCGTAGACGCCGCCATCGTCGTATTGCTTGGTCTCGATCGCGCCATCCTGCGCGAAGGCGGCGGCGCTCAGCCCCAATGTGGCGGCGAATACGATCGGTCTTGTCAGTCTGGATACCATGCTCTGCCCCGGATGCGCTTGGGCCGCCGCTCGGCGCGGCCGTTCCGCAAAAGTAAAGGACCGCCCCCCTCGGGGCAACGCGATTCGTCCCCGTCGGCCCGGCACCGCCCGCCCGGACCGCCCGGATCGCGATTTTTCGTCATTCCGCGATTGGGGTCCGCGCGAAAACGCTTTAGATCAGGACCAAGCTGCAAAAGGATCTGCCCCATGCCCGACCGCTTTCGCCTGACGCTGGCCCAGCTGAACCCGATTGTGGGCGATCTGACCGGAAACGCCCGCCTTGCGCGCGAGGCGTGGCAGGCCGCGCGCGAGGCCGGAGCCGACATGGTGGCGCTGCCCGAGATGTTCATCACCGGCTACAACACGCAGGACCTGGTGCTGAAGCCCGCGTTCCATCAGGCCGCCATCGCGGCCATCGACACGCTGGCCGCGGATTGCGCGGACGGCCCGGCCATCGGCATCGGCGGCCCGGCGCTGGAGGGGGCCGGGCTCTGCAACGCCTACTATGTGCTTCAAGGCGGCGACGTGACGGCGCGGGTGCTGAAGCACCATCTGCCGAACGAGACCGTGTTCGACGAAGCGCGCCTTTATGGCGCCGCGCCTTTCAGCGGGCCCTACACCGTCGGTCCGCTGCGCATCGGCAGCCCGATCTGCGAGGATGCCTGGCACGAGGACGTCGCCGAAACCCTGGCCGAAACGGGGGCCGAGCTGCTGCTGGTGCCCAACGGATCGCCCTATTACCGCGACAAGATGGGCGTGCGCCAGACGATCATGGTCAGCCGCGTGATCGAGACCGGGCTGCCGCTGGTCTATCTCAACATGGTCGGCGGTCAGGACGATCAGGTGTTCGATGGCGGCAGCTTCGTGCTGAACCCCGGCGGCGCGCTGGCGGTGCAGATGCCGGTTTTCGAGGCGGGGCTGGCGCATGTCGATTTCACGCGCGGCCCGCATGGCTGGACGGCCGAGAAAGGCGATCTGGCGCATCTGCCGGACACGCTGGAGCAGGATTATCACGCGATGGTGTTGGCCTTGCGCGACTACATGCGCAAATCCGGGTTCGAGAAGGTGCTGCTGGGGCTGTCGGGCGGCATCGACTCGGCCATCGTGGCGGTGATCGCCGCCGACGCGCTGGGGCCGCAGAATTTGCGCTGCGTCATGTTGCCGTCGGAATACACGTCGCAGGCGTCGCTGGATGACGCCAAGGCTGTCGCCGAGGCGCTGGGCTGCCGCTATGATTTTGTCCCGATCGATCAGGCGCGCGCGGCGGTCACCGCCACGCTGGCGCCGCTTTTCGCGGGAACGCAGCCGGATCTGACCGAGGAAAACATCCAGTCGCGCCTGCGCAGCCTGCTGCTGATGGCGCTATCCAACAAGTTCGGCGAGATGCTGCTGACCACCGGGAACAAGTCGGAGGGGGCCGTCGGCTATGCCACGATCTATGGCGACATGGCGGGCGGCTACAACCCGATCAAGGATCTCTACAAGACGCGCGTGTTCGACATCTGCCGCTGGCGCAACGCGCATCACCGCGGCTGGATGATGGGGCCGGAGGGCGAGGTGATCGCGCCGCGCATCATCGACAAGCCCCCCAGTGCCGAGCTGCGCGAAGACCAGAAGGACAGCGATTCGCTTCCCGATTACCCGGTGCTGGACGGGATCCTGGAGCTGCTCGTCGATGGCGATGCCAGTGTCGCGGATTGCGTCGCGGCCGGGTATGACCGCGCCGATGTGAAAAAGGTCGAGGGGCTGCTTTATACCAGCGAATACAAACGCTACCAGTCCGCGCCGGGCACGCGGCTCAGCAAACACGCCTTCTGGCTCGACCGGCGCTATCCCATCGTCAACCGCTGGCGGGATGGCAGCGGCGAGTAGCGGGCTTCATTCCCACCAGCGGTCGATGGTGGCGATATCGTCGTCGTCCCAGCCGAAGTGATGCGCGAATTCGTGGATGGTGACATGCGCGACCAGCTCTTCCAGCGTGACGCCCTCGCGCGTGGCCAGCTCGGCCAGGATGGGTTTGCGGAAGAGCCAGACCGTGTCGGGCCAGGGCGACGGGTAGGAGACCGATTTATGCGTCATCGGCACGCCTTCATAGAGCCCGGTCAATTCCATCGGATCGTTCATGCCCAGTTCGGCCAGCATGTCCGCGTCCGGCAGATCGCGCACGCGCAGCGCGACCTCGGCCGCGGCGGCGGCGAAGGGGGCGGGCAGGGCGGCGACAGTATCGCGCGCGATCTGCTCCATCTCGTCGAGGCTGGGCGGGGTGCGGTTCATCCCGCCCATATGGGCGGGACATGGGGCAAAGGAAAGGGCACTCAGAGGCGCAGCTGATAGCTTTCGGGCACGTAGGCGTAGCCATCCTCGGCCTTCTCGACATAGCCGAGCGCGGGGAAGGGCATGTGATAGCCGATGAAGGGCATCCGCTCGGCTGCCAGCATGTCCAGCAGGCTGCGGCGCGTCGCGGCGGCGGCGGATTTGTCCATGTCGAACTTGACCTCCCAATCGGGATGGGCCAGCGAAAACACCGGATGGTTGGCGAAATCCGCCGCGATCAGCAGTGATCTGCCCTCGCTTTCGACGCGGTAGGCCATGTGGCCGGGGGTGTGGCCGAACGCCTCGACCGCGGTGATGCCGGGCGCGGCCTCCTCGTCGGGGGCGATCATCGTCGTGCGTTCGGCCAGAGGGCGCATGTGGGTGTCAAAGCCCGCATTGTCCGCGCCGGCCCAGTAATCGTATTCCTGCCCGCCCGTGACATAGCGGGCATTGGCGAAGGTCGGCCCGTCGTCGCTGGTCAGCCCGCCGATGTGATCGCCGTGCATATGAGTGATGACGACGGTATCGACCTGATCGGCGCTGTAGCCTGCGCCCGCCATCGCGGCGGTCAAGCCCACGGGATCGAGGCCGGTATCGAACAGCACCAGCGCCTCGCCCGTGTTGACCAGCGTCGGGGTAAAGAAGAACTCGGCCGCGTCCACCGGCAGCAGCGCGTCCTGCGCGACCTGCCGGAACGTGGCGTCATCGACGTCGAGGCCGAATATGCTGTGCGGGTCCTCGCGCCGCGCGGTCCCGGCCAGAAGCGTGGTGATCTCGAAGCCGCCCAGCGTGATCCGGCGGTGCGTCGCCGCCGAGGCGCCCATCATCGGGGCGGCGGCGTTGGCGGCGCGGGCCATGGGCGCGCAGGCAAGACCGGCCAGCATGGCCCGGCGGCTGAGGGTGGTGCGTGTCATCTGTGATCTCCCGGCTTAGGCATGGGCCAGAACTAGGGCGCATGCCGCGCCGGGCGTCTCACGTTTGCGTGAGCGGACAGATCAGAGGCGCACGCGCAGGCGCAGGAAGCCGTCCGGCGTCAGGCCCAGATCCTCCGCATCGAGCGCGCCCAAAGCGTCCGGATCGCGGCGCAGCGCCGGGCCGGTGTCCAGAAGGACCGCGTTGCCCGGCATCGGCGCAAAGCGCCAGGCCTGCGCATGCTCGTCCGGCACGCTCAGCGGTGCGCAGCCGATCTCGTCGGCCAGCTGGTCGCGCAGCAGCTTCCCGGCGACATGCACCACCGCGCCCTGACGGGCCGGCGAGAACGCCCCGCCGCCCTGGGCGCGGTAGGTGCTGGTGGCGAGCATGAAGCGGTCGCTTGCGCCGACCTTGCGGCCCTGGTGGCGCAGATCGCCGATGCGCCGCGCCCGAGGGTCCAGAAGCGCACCGTGGCGGTCATAGCGCGGCGGCGCCGACAGGTCGATCCTGTAGGTCAGACCCGATATGACGTCGAAATCATGCCCCGGCACCTCGGGGTCGCGCAGCATCGCCTCGGGCAGCTCCGGGCGCTGTGTGGCAAAGCATACCGCCGACCGCTCCAGCCAGTCGCGCAGCACGGCCCCGGTGACGAGCAGGCCGCACAGGCGGTTGGGGAAGGGGTAAAGGTCCGCCGCGTGGCGCAGCGAGATCGGCCCGGCGGGCACGTCGCAGAAATTCTGCGGCCCGCCCCGCCCGCCGGTCTTGAACGCGGGCGTCGCGGCGAGAACCGGCAGATCCGCGTGCGCCGTGCCCGTGAGGGCGCGGGACAAAATGCGCGCCTGCAGCAGATTCACCGCTGCGACCGACGCAGCCGGGCGCACCAGCGCCAGGTAGCTGTGCAGGCGCTGCGCGGAACGGCCGATGGGCTTGCGCATGTGGCCCAGCGTCAGCGCATGGGCCGCCTGCGCGCCGCGCGACAGCTCGGCGTCGGGCGGGATCGGTGCGCGGGCGCGGGGCGCTACGGCGCGCAGCCGGCTGCGGTGCGCGGCGATGCGCCAGCGCCCGTCCCGGCGCGCCAGCGTCAGATCCATCACCGCCAGATGCGCGCCCCACGCCCCCGCCATGAGGGCCGGCGTACCGTTCAGCGTGCCGTTCGCGTGATCCACGCCATGCGCGGCGAAGCCCGCCACATCGGTGTGCCCGGGATCGGGGAAAAGCGCGTGGCTGTGCCCGGCCATGATCGCGTCGACCCCCTCGATCGCGGCCAGCGGCAGGGCGGCGTTTTCCATCATCGGGCGCGGGGGCGCGGTGTCGATGCCGGTATGCGCCAGAAGCAGCACCAGATCGGCGCCCGCCGCACGTACGCGCGGCACCATCTCGCGCGCCGTATCGACCATGTCACGCGCGCGCAGCCGTCCCGACAGATGCGCCGCGTCCCAGGTGTTGATCTGCGGCGGCACCAGCCCGATGACTCCCAGCGTGATGTCCTGCATCGCCCCGCAATCGTCGCGAAACCGCCTGCGCAGCAGCAGGAAGGGTGCCAGATGGGCGCAGAGAGCGGCATCGCCGGATGCCGTCACGTTCGCGCAGGTAACGGGAAACTTCGCGTCGGCCAGCGTGCGCGCCAGCCAGTCCAGCCCGGAGTTGAACTCGTGATTGCCAAGGCTGGCGGCGTCATAGCCCAGCCGGTTCATCGCCGCGACGACGGGGTTCACGCCCTGCCATCCGCTGCTTTGGCAGGCAACGTCCCCCATGGGCGTGCCCTGAAGCGCGTCGCCATTGTCGAAGAGCATCGTGTTGGCCGCCTCGGCCCGCGCCGCGCGGATCAGCGTCGCCGTGCGCGACAGCCCATAGGGCCGCCCGTCCTCGTCCGCGTAATAATCGTAGGGCAGCAGATGCGCGTGCAGATCGGTCGTGCCCAGAAGGCGCAGCCGCAGCGTCGTCTCCTGACCTGCCGCCGCGCGCACGCCCGGCGCGTCCTTGGGAGTCATCGAATTCATCAAGCCTTCCTGGTGGGGCGCGTCCGGCATCCGGGCAACGGGTCCCGACCGGTCTTTACCATGCCTATCAAGGGCTTCCACAGATTTTGCTCAACCATTAGCTGTATTTTTATCGTTTCGTGCAACCTGTTGCGGCGAGGCCACCGGCGCTTGCGCGGCGGCGTGGATCATGGCACGGCGAACCCTGCAAGTATGGCCGAGGGAGAGGCACGTGAAACTGGCCGAGAGCGTGACATTCGGAGGGGACGCGCTGGACCGGGTGGCGCATCTGCGCGGCAAGCCGGAGGATCTGGAGCGCGCCGTTGCCGGGGCAGGGGCCGAGACGATCCTGCTGTGGCGCGGCAAGCCGCTGACGCAAGCCGGCGCTCTGGCGCCGCTGGTGCGCCTGCCGCTCGATCATCCGGTGGTGGCGGGCGCGCGCCGCATCCTTCTGGGCCGCGCGAATGGCGCGGGGCCGCTGGTCTTTGCGCATGACATCTCGCACTGGGTGCCGGAGGGGCAGGAGACGGGCACGTTGGGCAGCTTCCTCGATCCCAGCGAGCAGACGCATCCCGATCTGCCGCAGAGCCACATCTTTGCCGAACTGCGCCGCATCATGACCCTGCTCAGCCCGCGCGACGCCGAACTGGCGGCGACGGCGCGCGGGCTTTTCGCGTGGCATGACAGTCACGGCTTCTGCGCCTGTTGCGGGGCGGCAAGCGAGATGGTCCTGTCGGGCTGGCAGCGGCGCTGCCCGGCCTGCGGCGCGCCGCATTTTCCGCGCACCGATCCGGTCGTCATCATGCTGATCACGCAGGGCAACTCGGCGCTGCTGGGCCGCTCGCCGGGCTGGCCCATGGGGATGTATTCGCTGCTGGCCGGCTTTGTCGAGCCGGGCGAGACAATCGAGAGCGCGGTGCGCCGCGAGGTGTTCGAGGAAACCGCCGTGAAGGTCGGCGAGGTCAGCTATCTGGCCAGCCAGCCCTGGCCCTTTCCGGCGTCGCTGATGATCGGCTGCCGGGGGACGGCGCTCAGCCGCGAGATCACCATCGATCCGGCCGAGATCGAGGATGCCGTCTGGGCCACCCGCGAAGAGGTGATGGATGCGTTCGGCGGGCGCCATGCCTTTCTCGCGCCCGCGCGGCAGGGCGCGATCGCGCAATTCCTGCTGTCCAACTGGCTTGCGGACCGGCTGGATTGAGGCGAAACTGCCGCCGGCCGGCACGGCGGGGCCGACGGGCAGCGAACAGAAACTTGCGGCGGGGCAGAGACGCGACATGAAATTCAAGACACGCGAGGATATCGAGGCGCCGATAGATTTTGTCTTTTCGCAGGTGACGGATTTCGCCGCGCTGGAGCGGTCGCTGCTGCGGCGCGGGGCCGACGTGCAGCGCATTGCCGACCGCACCCCGCCCGCCCCCGGCATGGCGTGGGACACGTCCTTCGACATGCGCGGCAAGCGGCGGCAGATGCAGCTGGAGCTGGTCGGGTACGAGCCGCCCTCCGCGATCCGGTTCATCGCCACGTCGAAATCCATCGACGGCGGTCTGGAGCTGGACCTGGTGGCGTTGTCGCGCGGTCGCACCCGCATGACGCTGCTGGCGGATCTGAAGCCGCGGAACCTTTCGGCGCGGCTGATGGTGCAGTCGCTGAAACTGGCGCGGGGCAATGTCGTCAAGCGGTTCGGGACGCGCATCGCGTCCTTTGCCAGCGATCTGGAAGACCGCTACAGGCGCCGCGCCTGACCCCGTCCCTGCGCGGCCGCGCCGGTCAGTCGCGGCGCGGGTCGCGCGGATAGACGCCGAGGATGTCCACCTGGCTGGTGAAATAGCCCAGCTCATCCAGCGCGAGCGCGACGTTGGCGTCGTCCGGATGCCCCTCGATATCCGCGTAGAACTGCGTCGCCGAGAAAGAGCCGTTCACCATGTAGCTTTCCAGCTTGGTCATGTTGACGCCGTTGGTGGCGAAACCGCCCATCGCCTTGTAGAGCGCCGCGGGAATGTTGCGCACGGTAAAGACGAAGCTGGTCATCATGCCGCCCGTCCCGCGCCGGGAGCGATCGGGCGCGGGCGCCATGACGAGAAAGCGGGTGGTGTTGTTGCCCTCGTCCTCGATCCCGTCGGCCAGCACGTCCAGCCCGTAGATCTCGCCCGCCAGCGCGCTGGCCAGCGCGGCGGTCGACGGCTCGCCGTTCTCGGCGACCTGCCGGGCCGATCCGGCGGTGTCGGCGCCGGCGACGCGGCTGATGCCGTGCGAATGCAGGAACCCGCGGCACTGGCCCAGCAGCATGGGGTGGCTCATCGCCTGCCGGATGTCGCGCAGCGGCGTGCCCGGAACCGCCAGCAGCGCGATCCGGATGCGCACGAACGCCTCGCCGATGATGTGCAGCCCGCTTCCGGGCAGCAGGTGATGGATGTCGGCCACACGCCCGAAGGTCGAGTTTTCCACCGGCAGCATGGCCAGGTCCGCCCCGCCGCCGCGCACCGCCTCGATCGCGTCCTCGAAGGTGCGGCAGGGCATGGGGGTGCTGCCGGGATACGTCTCGCGGCAGGCCTGGTGCGAATAGGCGCCGGGCTCTCCCTGAAAGGCGATGGTCTGCGTCATGGGTGCGGTCCTTGCAATCGTGCCTTCGGGACGCCCGAAAGCGGGGCCCGGCAGGCATTTGGTCGCGCAAACTATACCTTGCGCAGCGGTAGGGGAAGCAGATAGATACGCGGCCAAGCGACATCAAATGGAAGCAGGCACATGTTCGACACAATGACAATCACCAAGGTTTTCGGCGGCCTGTGCGGCGCGTTTCTGGTTTTCCTGCTGGGCAAGTTCGCGGCCGAAGAAATCTACGCCGCGCGCACCCCGCATCACGGCGACGAGGTGGTTCAGGGCTATATGATCGACACCGGCGGTGACGGTGCCGAAGTCGAAGAGGCAAGCGGCCCGAGTTTCGAGGAAGTCTATGCCGAGGCCGATCCGGGCAAGGGCGAGCGTGTGTTCAACAAGTGCAAGGCGTGTCACCAGCTGGAACAGGGCGCCAACGCGACCGGGCCCTACCTTTATGGCGTGGTCGGCCGCGATGCGGGTACTGCCGAGGGCTACTCCTATTCCGGCGCGCTTGAGCAGGTCGTCGATGTCTGGACGCCCGAGCATCTGAACGGCTTTCTGGAAAATCCCGGAGGCTATGCCCCCGGCACCGCGATGAGCTTTTCCGGCCTGAAGGACGTCGAGGACCGGGCCAACGTGATCGCCTATCTCGATACGATCGGGGGCTGATCGCGGCCCTTCCGACCTGCAAAGCGGTCCTTCGGGGCCGCTTTTCCATTTCTGCCCATATGCCGGGTGAAATGCGCCCCCGACAGCTCTTCACAAAACGCGGAGGCGCGGCCATGCCGCCCGTGCCACGCTTTTCCGCGCTTGAATGTTGCGCCTCCGCTCCGGTAGCTTGCGCGCAGGTCCGCCGCGCCCTCGCAAAGGCGCGCACCATCGGGGAGGATGCTCATGCGACCGCGCAAGACCGCGATACTTCGCGCCGCCACGGCGCCACTCGGCCGGATGGGGCTGCTGCGCGCCGCGTTCGCCGGACTGGCGATTGCCGCACTGGCCACGCAGGGGGCGCTGGCCCAGCAAGGCGCGGACGCGGCGCAGGAGGACGTCATCCGCTCGCACGGCTACAGCTATTTCGGCGATCTGAAATATCCCCCCGATTTCGAGCATTTCGACTATGTGAACCCCGACGCCCCCAAGGGGGGCGAAATCGCGCTGGATGCGTCGGGCACGTTCGACTCGATGAACCCCTATTCCCGCAAGGGCCGCGCCGGGGCCTATTCCTGGATGGTCTACGAAAGCCTTCTGGGCGAAATGCCGGCGACGGGCGAAGGCGCGCCCGCAGACGTCTATGGCGAGGCTTACGGGCTGCTGGCGGAAAGCCTGGAATACGATGCGGGCAAGACATGGGTGATCTTCCACATGCGCCCCGAAGCGCGGTTTTCCGACGGCACGCCCGTCACCGCGCATGACGTGGTCTTTTCGCACAACCTCTTTCTGGAGCAGGGGCTCCAGTCCTATGCCGAGGCCGTCAAGCGCCGCGTGACCGGCGCCGAGGCGCTGGACGATCACACCGTCAAGTTCACCTTCGCCGACGGCATCTCGCGCCGGTCGCTGGTCGATCAGGTGGGCGCGGTGCCGGTGTTCCCGAAGGCCTGGTACGAAAAGACCGGCGCGCGCCTCGACGAGCCGCGCCTCGATGCCGCGCCCGGCTCGGGGCCTTACATGCTGGACGAGGCCGAGGTGAACCGGCGCATCGTCTACAAGCGCAATCCCGACTACTGGGGCCGCGACCTGCCGATCAACGTGGGGCGGCACAATTTCGACACCATCCGGATCGAGTATTTCGCCGACGACTCGGCCGCGTTCCAGGCGTTCAAGGCGGGCGAATACACCTTCCGCGCCGAGACCAACTCCAAGACATGGGCGACGGGATACGATTTTCCGGCGGTTCAAAAGGGCTGGGTCAAGCTGGAGGAATTGCCGGACGGCACACCGCCGTCGCCCTCGGGCATCGTGTTCAACCTTGGCCGTGAAACGCTGCAGGACAAGCGCGTGCGCGAGGCGATCGCGCTGGCGTTCAACTTCGAGTGGACGAACGAAAGCCTGCAATACGGCCTTTTCAAGCAGCGCGAATCCTTCGTGCAGGACACGCCGCTGCAGGCGAAAGGGGTTCCCGAGGGCAAGGAGCTGGAGCTGCTGAAATCGCTTGGCGACGTGATCCCGCCCGAGATGCTGACCGAACCGGCGGTGACGCCGCATACCTCCGATCCCGCTCGCCTGACCGACCGGCGCAACCTGCGCCGCGCGATGAAGCTGCTGGACGAGGCGGGCTGGCCGGTGGGCGAGGATGGCATGCGCCGGAACGCCGCCGGCGAGACGCTGAGCCTCGAATTTCCCATACCCTCCTCCGGGTCGGCCACGATCGGCGCGGTGGTCGAGAATTTCATCCAGAACCTGCAGGCGATGGGCGTCGATGCGAGGATGGAGAAGATCGACCCGTCGCAATACACGCTGCGCAGCCGCGACCGCGATTACGATCTGGTCTTCGACAACTACATCGCCTTCCTGCAACCCGGCACCGGCCTGATGCAGCGCTTCGGCAGCCAGGAGGCCGCGTTCAGCCTGTTCAACCCGGCGGGCCTTGCGAGCCCGATGGTGGACGCGATCATCGATGCCGCGCTCGAGACGGACGATGCCGGGATGCAGGATGCCGCGCTGATGGCGCTGGACCGTGCGCTGCGCTACGAGCGGTTCATGATCCCGGTCTGGTACAACGATTCCCACTGGGTCGCCTATTGGGACAAGTTCGACCACCCCGAAACCATGCCCGCCTACGCGCTGGGCGTGCTCGATTTCTGGTGGGTGGACGCGGACAAGGCGGCGGCGCTGGTAGCCGCCGGCGCGCTGAGGTAGGCGCGCAATGGGAGCCTACATCCTGCGGCGCCTGTTGCTGATCATCCCGACGCTCTTGGGCATCATGATCATCAATTTCGCGCTGGTGCAGTTCGTGCCGGGCGGCCCGGTCGAGCAGGCCATCGCCAACATGCAGGGCAAGGGCGACGTCTTCGAGAGCTTCGCCGGGGGCGGCAGCGATGCGGGCCAAAGCCTGGATGCGGGCGGCGGGGAGAGCCGCTATGTCGGCGCACGCGGCCTGCCGCCCGAGATGATCGCGGAGCTGGAACGGCAGTTCGGCCTCGACAAGCCGCCGCTGGAGCGATTCCTGAACATGATGTGGAATTACGCGCGCTTCGATTTTGGCGAGAGCTATTTCCGCAAGATCGAGGTGACGGAGCTGGTGCTGGAAAAGATGCCCGTGTCCATCAGCCTGGGCCTCTGGTCGACGCTCATCGCCTACCTGATCTCGATCCCCCTCGGCGTTGCCAAGGCGGTGCGCGACGGCAGCAGTTTCGACACATGGACCAGCGGCATCATCATCGTCGCCTACGCGATTCCGGCGTTCCTCTTCGCGATCATGCTGCTGGTGCTGTTCGCCGGCGGCAGCTACTGGAAGCTTTTTCCGCTGCGCGGGCTGACGTCGGACAACTGGGAACAGCTCGGCCTGATGGCAAAGGCGCTGGACTACCTGTGGCACATAGCCCTGCCGGTGCTGGCCAGCACCATCGCGGCCTTCGCCACGCTGACGCTGCTGACCAAGAACAGCTTTCTCGACGAGGTCAAGAAGCAGTACGTGATGACCGCCCGCGCCAAGGGGCTGAGCGAGGGCCGCGTGCTTTACGGGCATGTCTTCCGCAACGCCATGCTGATCGTGATTGCCGGATTCCCGACAGTGTTCATCGGCATCTTCTTTGGCGGGTCGGTCCTGATCGAGACGATCTTTTCGCTCGACGGGCTGGGGCGGCTGGGTTTCGAGGCCGCCGTGGGGCGCGATTACCCGGTGATGTTCGGCACGCTCTTCCTCTTCGGGCTGATCGGGCTGGTGGTGAACATCTTCAGCGACCTGATGTATGTGCTGGTCGATCCGCGCATCGATTTCGAAAAGCGGGAGGGGTGATGCCCGTGCGTGATCTGCCTGCGGCGGTCGGGGCGCGGCGGCCTTGCCCCAATCCGGAATACGTGAAGCAACAGGAATGGGGGCGCGCGCGCTGATGGCCCTGTCACCGCTTAACCAGCGCCGCTGGCGCAATTTCCGGCGCAACCGCCGCGCCTTCTGGTCGCTGCTGGTCTTTGCGGTGGTGTTCGGGCTGAGCCTTTTTGCCGAGTTTCTGGCGAACGACAAGCCGATCCTCGTGCAGTATCGCGGCGAGTATTACGCGCCGATCTTCCAGTTCTATCCCGAGACCGAATTCGGCGGCGATTTCCGAACCGAGGCGGTTTACCGTGACCCCGAGGTGCGCTGCCTGATCGCTTCCGGTGGCCTCGATGCCTGTTTCGACGATCCCGAAGGCGTCATCGCCGATGCCGCCGATGGCGAGGTCGCGGGCGCGGCGGTCGAGACGGGCTGGGCGATCTGGCCGCCCATTCCCTACAGCTACGACACGCCCGTTGACCGCCCCGGCGCGGCACCTTTGCCGCCCAACGCGCAGAACCTTCTGGGCACCGACAACACCAAGCGCGACGTGCTGGCGCGGGTGATCTACGGATTCCGCCTATCGGTGCTCTTCACGCTGATCGTGACCACGCTGGCATCCTTGCTGGGGATCGCGGCGGGGGCGGTGCAGGGCTATTTCGGTGGCTGGCTGGACCTGACCTTCCAGCGGTTCATCGAGATCTGGGCGGCGACCCCGCAGCTTTATGTCATCATCATTCTCTTTGCGATCCTGCCGCGGGGGTTCTGGCTGCTGGTGGCGATCACCGTGCTTTTCGGCTGGATGGCGCTGGTGGGGGTCGTGCGGGCCGAGTTCCTGCGCGCGCGCAACCTGGAATACGTGCGCGCGGCGAAGGCGCTGGGCGTCTCGAACGGGCGGATCATGTTCCGGCACATGCTGCCCAACGCGATGGTGGCGACGCTGACAATGCTGCCCTTCGTCATCACCGGCACGATCAGCCTGCTGGCGGGGCTGGATTTTCTGGGCTTCGGCCTGCCGTCCTCGTCGCCGTCGCTGGGCGAGCTGACCTTGCAGGCCAAGAACAACCTTCAGGCGCCGTGGCTGGCCTTCACCGCGTTCTTCGCCTTCGCGATCATGCTGTCGCTGCTGGTCTTCATCTTCGAGGGCGTGCGCGATGCGTTCGATCCCAGAAAGACGTTTCAATGAGCCTTCTGGAAGTCGAGAAACTTGGCGTTGCGTTCCGGCAGGACGGGAAGCTTGTAGAGGCCGTGCGCGGCGTCAGTTTCACCGTGGACCGGGGCGAGACGGTCGCGCTGGTCGGGGAAAGCGGGTCGGGCAAATCCGTCACCGCGCTCAGCACCGTGTCGCTCTTGGGCGATTCCGCCGAAGTGCGGGGCAGCGTCCGCTATGACGGGCAGGAGATGATCGGCGCCCCCGAGCGGCTGCTGCGCAAGGTGCGCGGTAACGATATCAGCTTCATCTTTCAGGAGCCGATGACGTCGCTCAACCCGCTGCACACGCTGGAGAAGCAGTTGGCCGAATCGCTCGCGCTCCACCAGGGTCTGACCGGAGACGCGGCGCGCGCGCGCATTGTCGAGCTGCTGGACGAGGTCGGCATCCGCGACCCCGAAAGCCGGCTGGACGCCTATCCGCATCAGTTGTCGGGCGGGCAGCGGCAGCGCGTTATGATCGCGATGGCGCTGGCGAACAAGCCCGACATCCTGATCGCGGACGAGCCGACGACGGCGCTGGACGTGACCATCCAGGCGCAGATCCTCGATCTGCTGGCCGAGTTGAAAAGCCGCGAGATGGGGATGCTGTTCATCACCCACGACCTCACAATCGTGCGACGCATCGCCGACAAGGTTTGCGTGATGAAGGATGGCGAGATCGTCGAGGCAGGAAAGACCACCGAGGTTTTTGAAAATCCGCAGCATCCCTACACACGCAAGCTGCTGAATGCGCAGGCGGTGGGCCGCCCCGATCCGGTGGCCGAAGATGCGCCGGTGGTGGTCCAGACGGAGGGGCTGCGCGTCTGGTTTCCGATCCAGAAAGGGTTTCTCAAGCGCACCGTCGGCCATGTGAAGGCCGTCAACGATGCCACCATTTCGGTGCGCGCGGGCGAGACGCTGGGACTTGTCGGGGAAAGCGGATCGGGCAAGACGACGCTGGCGCTGGCGATCATGCGGCTGATCGGCTCGGAGGGGCGCATCGCTTTCATGGGCGAGGATGTGAACGGCTGGTCCGTGCGCCGCCTGCGCCGCCGCCGCGCCGAAATGCAGATCGTGTTCCAGGACCCCTACGGAAGCCTTTCCCCCCGCATGACCTGCGCCGAGATAATTGCCGAGGGGCTGGGCGTGCATGGCCACCCCGACGGAACGCCCCGCAGGGCGTCGGTCCGCGATCTGGTGGCCGAGGTGCTGGACGAGGTCGAACTGCCCCGTGCCGCGATGGACCGCTATCCGCACGAATTCTCGGGCGGGCAGCGGCAGCGGATCGCCATTGCGCGCGCGATGATCCTGCGGCCCCGCCTTGTGGTGCTGGACGAGCCGACAAGCGCGCTGGACATGACGGTGCAGGTGCAGATCGTCGATCTGCTGCGCCGTCTGCAGGTGAAATACGGGCTGGCCTTCATCTTCATCAGCCATGATCTGACCGTGGTGCGCGCGATGAGCCACAAGATCGCGGTGATGAAACAGGGCGACGTGGTCGAGGCGGGTGATGCCGAAGACCTGTTCGAGCGCCCGCAGACGGACTACGCGCGCCAGCTTTTGCGTGCCGCGCTGAATCCGGCCGGTGAGGCGGGCGCGCGGGGCGGATGACGGGCGCGCGCGCCCGTCAGTTGTCTTTTGCGCCGCCGCGGCCTATCTGAAACGTGTGACCAGAAAAATGTGATCGGCTTTGGCCGACGAAGGTGTGCGCCATGTCTTCAGATAAAGCCGCTACGATGCAGCAGGAATGCGGCGCATGTCCGATTCGCCATCGTGCGGTCTGCGCGCGCTGCGATTCGGCCGAGCTGGAGGCGATGGAACGCATCAAGTATTACCGCAGCTTCGAGGCCGGGCAGACCGTGATCTGGTCCGGCGACCGGATGGATTTCGTCGGCTCGGTCGTCTCGGGCATCGCCACGCTGACGCAGACGATGGAAGACGGGCGCACGCAGATGGTGGGCCTGCTGCTGCCCAGCGATTTCGTCGGACGTCCGGGCCGGAACGAGGCGGCCTATGACGTGATCGCTACCAGCGACCTTGTCATGTGCTGTTTCCGCAAACGTCCGTTCGAGCAGATGATCGAGCAGACTCCGCGCATCTCGCAGCGCCTGCTGGAGATGACGCTGGACGAGCTTGACGCCGCGCGCGAGTGGATGCTGGTGCTGGGGCGCAAGACCGCGCGCGAGAAGATCGCGTCGCTTCTGGCCATCGTCGCCAGGCGCAGCGCACTGGCGGAACGGATCGGCCCGCATGGGCGCACCGTGTTCGATCTGCCGCTCACGCGTGAGGCAATGGCAGATTACCTGGGCCTGACGCTGGAAACCGTCAGCCGCCAGATTTCGGCACTGAAACGCGACGGGGTGATCGAATTGGGATCCAAGCGAAGCGTTACCGTGCCGGATTTCACGCGGCTTCTGGCCGAAGCGGGCGACGACGCCGAAGCGTTGGCGCTGCAGTAAGTCAGGCGCCGCGGCGCCGGCCGGGATCAATCCTGTTCTGCAAGCGCCGTGCGTCATCGCGCCGATTCCCCTCAGCGCGCCATGAACAGCGGCAGGCGCGCGTTTTTCAACAGGTTGCGCGTGGCGCCGCCGAACACGGCCTCGCGCAGGCGCGAATGGCCATAAGCGCCCAGCACCATCAAATCCGCCTCGATGTCGACCGCGTGACGCAGCAGCACGTCCGAGACTTGCGGTAGCGTGCGCGCCAGCACGTCGATCTCGACGCGCAGGCCGTGGCGCGCCAGGAATTGCGACACGCGCCCGCCCGGGTCCGAGCGATCGGGCCCGTGCGTCGGCGGATCGACGATGACGACATGAACCCGCTCGGCCGCGGCCAGGATGGGAAGTGCGGCCCGCACCGCACTCATCGCCTCGAAACTGTCGTTCCACGCGATCATCACCCGCTGGGGTGCCGGGGTGATGGGCTCGTCTTCGGGAACGATGAGGGCAGGGATGCGCCCGTTGAAAAGGCAGGCTTCGGCGGCGGCCTCGACTTCGCCGCTCATGCCGGAGGCGTAGGGGCGGGGCAGCACAGCCAGATCCGCATAGCGCGCCTCGGTTCCGATTCGGCGGCCCATGTCGGCCATCGGGGCGACTTCGATTTCGCAGGACCAGTGGATGTCGCTCGTCTGCATGCGCCGCGTCACCGCGTCACGGATCCCGGCCGCCTGATCCTGCGCGCGGGCGAGGCATTGCTCGACCAGCGCCGCCGAGGCGGAAGCGTGGAAATAACCGACCTGCGATGCATCGACGCCAAGACACAAGATGTCGAGGTGGGCATCGTGAAGCTCGGCCAGTTCGGTCGCCGCATCGAGCGCGGGAGCGATGTGTTCGGCGTCAGTCAGCACGGTGAAAAGGGATTTCAGTGGCATGTCGCGCTCCTTGCGAGGTATTGATGCGACCGGGCGACGCGTTGCGGGCACCGGTGCGCTGTGCCAGTTTATAATGATGCCGAAAGGCCTGAATTGATTATTGTCAAAAGTTACGCCGATATCCCTTGATGCAGATCAAGGTTTGCAGCACGCCTGCACGCCATACGAAGCGGGCCTGGGCACGCACATGCGATTCGCCGTGCGAATCGCGTGTCGGAGAGGACGAAGGAACGAAGAATGTCGAACTACATAAAGCTGATCGCACTGGGCCTGATCACTTTTCTGGCTCTTATTGCAGCGAATTACGCGCGCGATCCGGCGTATCTGGTCAACGCGCTGACTGTAGCGCTGGCCGCCGGCGCCGCATTCCTGTGGGTGCTGCGCCACACGGACGAGCCGGTGAGCCGGGTGGACCTGTCCGGTGAATATCTGGACGGCGTCATCCGCGCCGGCGCCATCGCGACCGCCCTCTGGGGCGTCGTCGGATTTCTGGTCGGCACGTTCATCGCCTTCCAGCTGGCCTTTCCATGGCTCAATGCCGAATGGCTCCAGGGCATCGGCAACTTCGGGCGGCTGCGTCCGCTGCACACCTCGGCGGTCATCTTCGCCTTTGGCGGCAACGCACTGATCGCCACGTCCTTCTACGTCGTTCAACGCACCAGTGCCGCCCGGCTCTGGGGCGGCAATCTGGCGTGGTTCGTCTTCTGGGGCTACCAGCTCTTCATCGTGCTGGCGGCAAGTGGATATCTCTTGGGCGCGACCCAGTCCAAGGAATACGCCGAGCCGGAATGGTATGCCGATCTGTGGCTGACGATCATCTGGCTGGCCTATCTGGCGGTGTTCCTCGGAACCCTCGTCAAACGCCGCGAGCCGCATATCTACGTGGCCAACTGGTTCTACCTCAGCTTCATCATCACGATCGCGATGCTGCACGTGGTCAACAACCTCAGCATCCCGGTCAGCATCTTCGGGTCGAAATCCGTGCAGGTCTTCTCGGGCGTGCAGGATGCGATGACGCAGTGGTGGTATGGGCACAACGCCGTGGGCTTCTTCCTGACCGCGGGCTTCTTGGGCATGATGTACTACTTCGTGCCAAAACAGGCCGAGCGTCCCGTCTACTCATACAAGCTGTCGATTATCCACTTCTGGGCGCTGATCTTCATCTACATCTGGGCCGGGCCGCACCACCTGCACTATACCGCGCTGCCCGACTGGGCCTCGACGCTTGGCATGGTGTTCTCGGTCGTGCTGTGGATGCCGTCGTGGGGTGGCATGATCAACGGTCTGATGACGCTGTCGGGCGCCTGGGACAAGCTGCGCACCGACCCGATCATCCGCATGATGGTGATTTCCATCGGCTTTTACGGCATGTCCACCTTCGAGGGGCCGATGATGTCGATCCGCGCGGTCAACTCGCTGTCGCACTATACCGACTGGACCATCGGCCACGTCCATTCGGGCGCGCTGGGCTGGAACGGCATGATCACCTTCGGCGCGCTCTACTTCATGGTGCCGCGTCTTTGGAACCGCGCCGGGCTTTATTCGCTGCGGCTGGTCAGCTGGCACTTCTGGCTCGCCACCATCGGCATCATCCTCTACGCGGCCTCGATGTGGGTCAGCGGCATCATGGAGGGCCTGATGTGGCGCGAGGTGGATGCGAACGGTTTCCTTGTGAACAGCTTCGCGGACGTCGTGGCAGCCAAATTCCCGATGAACGTCGTGCGCGGCCTCGGCGGGGTGCTGTTCCTCACCGGCGGTATCGTGATGTGCTACAATCTTTACATGACCGTCCGTCGGAGTCCGGCCGCCCAGGCCACCAACTCCGTCGTTGCGGCAGAATAAGGAGGGGCCGGAAAAATGGCGCTTCTGGACAAACACAAGATCCTTGAAAAGAACGTAACCCTCCTGGCCATCTTCGCCTTTCTGGTGGTCACCATCGGCGGCATCGTGCAGATCGCACCGCTCTTCTGGCTGGAGAACACCATCGAGGATGTGGAGGGCATGCGCCCCTACACCCCGCTGGAGCTGACCGGGCGGGACGTCTATGTCCGCGAGGGCTGCTATCTGTGCCATAGCCAGATGGTCCGCCCCATGCGCGACGAGGTGGAGCGGTACGGGCACTACTCGCTGGCGGCCGAGTCGCAATATGACCATCCGTTCCAGTGGGGCTCCAAGCGGACCGGGCCGGACCTGGCGCGCGTCGGCGGGCGCTACTCGGACGAGTGGCACGTCGATCACCTGACCGACCCGCAATCGGTGGTGCCCGAATCAGTGATGCCGAAATACGCCTTCCTGGCGGATCGGATAATCGACGGCGAACATGTCGAGGACCTGGTGGAAACCCATGCGTTCGTCGGTGTGCCCTACAGCGAGGAGATGATCGAGAACGCAAAGGCCGACTTCACCGTCCAGATCGACCCCTTCGGCGACTACGACGCCATGCTGGAGCGGTATCCCGGTGCACAGGTGCGCAACTTCGACGGGGCTGCGGGTGTGTCGGAAATGGATGCGCTCATCGCGTATCTGCAAATGCTGGGAACGCTGGTCGATTTCTCGACTTTCACCCCCGTGGCGAGCCGGTAAAGGGGGCGGCAATGGAAACCTACACGTTCCTGCGCGCCTTCGCCGACAGCTGGATGTTGATCGCGCTTTTCGCGTTCTTCATCGGCGTCTGCATCTGGGTCTTTCGCCCCGGCGCCACGAAGGCTTATGAATCGCCGGCGAACATCCCTTTCCGGCACGATGACAAACCCGCGCCTCCGCGCGCGGAAGACCCCTCAGAGGAGGTGTGAGCGACATGGCGAAGCCACCCAAGAAGACCCACGAAGATCCTGACACGACCGGCCACGAGTGGGACGGAATCCAGGAATTCGACAACCCCATGCCGCGTTGGTGGCTGTGGACCTTCTACGCCACGATCATCTGGGCGATAATCTATTCCATCGCCTACCCGGCGTGGCCCGGCATCAGATCCGCCAGTGCCGGGTTTCTCGGCTATTCGACCCGCGCGAACGTCGCGGTCGAGATCGACAGGGTGAACGCCACCAACGAGGCGATCAATACGCGCCTTGCCTCCGCCGATCTGGCCAGCATCGCAACCGACCCCGAACTGTCGGGATACGCGACCTCGGCCGGCAGCGCGGTTTTCAAGACCTGGTGCGCCCAGTGCCACGGATCGGGCGCGGCGGGCGCGAAGGGGTATCCCAACCTGCTGGATAACGATTGGCTTTGGGGCGGTGATATCGAGGCGATTCACACGACGATCACCCACGGCATCCGAAACGAGGAAGATCCAGATGCGCGCTTCTCGCAGATGCCCGCCTTTGGTGAAATTCTGGAGCGTGAGGAGATCGATCAGGTCGTCAACTACGTGATGTCGCTGTCGGGAACGCCGCAAGACCCCAGCCTGGTTGCTGCGGGCGAGACGGTGTTCATGGACAACTGCGCCGCCTGCCACACCGAAGAGGGCACGGGCGACCGGATGCAGGGCGCGCCCAACCTGACGGATGCGATCTGGCTCTATGGCGGCGACTATGACACGCTCCACGAAACCGTCACCTACAGCCGTTACGGCGTGATGCCGCCTTGGAGCGAGCGTCTGACCGATGCGCAGATCGCCGCGGTTGCGTCCTATGTGCACCAGTTGGGCGGCGGGGAATAACGCCGAATTTCGCGCCGGCCGCCCCGTCCTGGCCAATGGACGGGAGCCGGCCGGCACGACAGAAACTAAGGATCGGGCCCTGCGGGGCCCGTTCTGGCGCGGCGCTTCCCGGCGCGCGAGGAGTTGCTGGATTTTGCTTGGCTGGCCGAGCTGGATGGCAACCCCGCCTCTGGCTGGATGGGCCGCGCGGGGCTGGCCAAGCTGCGCGGCAGGTCCGTGAGCCATGTGCCCGGCAACCTCATGCTTGACGGCGCGCGGGCCGGGCACGGCATCGCCCTGCTGACCTCCGTCTTTGGTCGAGGCGGACGTGGCGGCGGGGCGTTCGCGCATGCCCTTTCCGTGGCGCCGGCGAGACGGCGTATCTCATCGTCACGCGCGACGGCGTCATGGGTCCGCAGGCCAAGGCGTTCGTGCGCTGGCTGCGTGCGCAAAAGCCGCAGGACCCAGACATTGCGCCCGCGATATGAGCGGCTTATCTGCACGTTGATGCAAGTCAATGCACCGCGCGTTCAGTGCGGGCAGAACACGCGGATCGCAGGCATTGCGATCGGATGACTACGGAGACCACTCAAGTGGCAGACACTCACCCCGACACCCCGCCCCCCAACCTCTACGCCGCACGCGAACCCGTTTTCCCCAAAAAGGTCTATGGCAAGTTTCGCAACCTCAAGTGGGTGATCCTGATTGTCACGCTCGGGATCTACTATGTGACGCCCTGGATCCGCTGGGACCGTGGTCCGAACCTGCCCGACCAGGCGGTGCTGGTCGATCTGGCGAACCGGCGGTTCTACTGGTTCTGGATCGAGATCTGGCCGCATGAATTCTACTTCGTTGCCGGTCTTCTGGTCATGGCGGGTCTGGGGTTGTTCCTGTTCACGTCGGCGCTGGGTCGGGTCTGGTGCGGCTATACGTGTCCGCAGACCGTCTGGACGGACCTTTTCATCCTTGTCGAACGCTGGATCGAGGGCGACCGCAATGCGCGCCTGCGCCTGCACCGTCAGGAGAAGATGGATTTCCGCAAGGCCCGGCTGCGCGTGACCAAGTGGACGGTCTGGCTGGTGATCGCCGTCGCGACCGGCGGTGCGTGGGTGTTCTACTTTGCCGACGCGCCGACGCTGCTGGTGGACCTAATCACGCTGAACGCCCACCCGATCGCCTACACGACCATGGCGATCCTGACGGCGACGACCTTCTTCTTCGGCGGCTTCGCGCGCGAGCAGATCTGCATCTATGCCTGCCCCTGGCCGCGCATCCAGGCGGCCATGCTGGACGAGGACACGCTGACCGTCGGTTACCGCGAATGGCGCGGGGAGCCGCGCGGCAAGGGCAATGTCCGCCGCCGGAGCGCGGCGCAGGCCGAGAAGGCCGAAGAGATGAGCCGCGCTGCCGGGCCGGGCAAGCGTGTCTATCCGGCAACGCCCTATCCCGGCCAACCGCTGGGCATTCAGGGGATCGAGGACGGCCCCGGTGACTGCATCGATTGCATGGCCTGCGTCAACGTCTGCCCGATGGGCATCGACATCCGCGATGGCCAGCAGATGGAATGCATCACCTGCGCGCTCTGCATCGACGCCTGCGACGAGATCATGGACAAGATCGGCAAGCCGCGCGGCCTGATCGACTACATGGCCCTGACCGACGAGCAGAACGAGCGTGCGGGCAACCCGCCCAAGCCGATCCTGAAACACATCCTGCGCCCCCGCACGATCCTTTACACCGTGCTGTGGTCGACGGTGGGGTTCGCGTTGATATTCGCGCTGTTCATCCGCTCGGACATCGAAATGACGGTGGCCCCCGTGCGCAATCCGACCTTCGTGACCATGGCCGACGGCACGATCCGCAACACTTATGAAGTGCGGCTTCTGAACAAGCAGGGCGAGGCCCGCGATTTCAAGCTGACGGTGACGGATGCGCCTGACGTGAACCTGATCGTCGAGGGTGAAAAGGGCGCTTACATCGAGGTTCCGGCGGACCAGACGCTGAACCAGCGGGTCTATCTGGAGGCTCCCGCCGGCACCCCGCCGGCCACGTCCGAGCGCACGGATGTGCGTATCTGGGTCGAGGACCGTGAAAGCGGTGAGCGCACCTACAAGGACACCATCTTCAACGGAAGGGCACAGTAATGGCCACGCGCGAGATCACGGGGCGCCACGTTCTTTTTGGCTTCGTTGCCGCTTTCGGCGTCATCATCGGCGTGAACGTCCTGCTGGCCTATAGCGCGATCAGCACCTTTCCCGGCCTGGAGGTCGAGAATTCCTATGTGGCCAGCCAGGAATTCGACGAGCGCCAGGACGCGCAGGAGGCGCTGGGCTGGACGGTGGATGCCAGCCACCACGCGGGCCTTCTGACGCTGTCGATCACCGATGATTACGGCACACCCGTCAAGGTCGCGCAGCTGAAGGCGGTGCTGGGGCGCGCAACGCATGTGCGCGACGACACGTCACCCGATTTCCGCTTCGACGGACGGGCCTATGTCGCGCCGGTCGATCTGGCGCCCGGAAACTGGAACATCCGGATGGAGGCGCTGTCCCGCGACGGAACCGAGTTTCAACAGCGGCTGGTGCTGAGGAAAGAATGACGGCAACGCTGCGTCCATCCTATTCGGCCTGCCCGGCCTGTTCGGCCGCCCCTGCGGCGGCGGATGCGGCACAAGTTCGGCCGGGCGCTTCCGGGTCGGGGGACGCGCGGCTGATGCTGTCGGTGCCGGGCGTGCATTGCGCCGCCTGCATCACCAAGGTGGAGCGCGGGCTGATGGCGCATCCCGGCGTCAGTGCCGCCCGCGTCAATCTGACGTTGCGGCGCGCCAGCATCACCGCGGATGCGGACGTGGACGCCGCCGAGATGATCGCGCTGGTCGAGCGGCTGGGTTACGAGGCGCATGAACTGGACCCCGCCGCGCTACGCGCCACCGCAACCGACAGGGCCGGGCGCGATCTGCTGATGCGGCTGGCCGTTGCCGGTTTTGCCAGCATGAATGTCATGCTTCTGTCCGTCGCGGTCTGGTCGGGCGCGGCGGACGCGACACGCGACATGTTCCACTGGATTTCCGCGGCGATCGCCCTGCCGACCATCGCGTTTTCCGGCCAGCCCTTCTTTCGCAACGCCTATCACGGGCTGCGGGGCGGCAAGCTGAACATGGATGTGCCGATCACGCTGGCCATTCTGCTCGCCATCGGCACATCGCTGTGGGAAACCGCGCTCAGCGGGCATCACGCCTATTTCGACGCGGCGCTCACGCTGGTCTTCTTCCTGCTGGCGGGCCGCTACCTGGACCACCGCACCCGCGCCATCGCCCGTTCTGCCGCCGAGGAACTGACCGCGCTGGAAGTGCCGCGCGCGTGGCGGCTGGAGGGCGACAGGGAAACGCAGGTCGCGGTTGCCGAGCTGAAGATCGGCGATCTCGTCCGCGTGCGCCCCGGCGGGCGCATGCCGGTTGATGGCGTGATCGAGGATGGCACGTCCGAGCTGGACCGCTCGCTTCTGACCGGCGAGACGACGCCGGTTTTCGCCGGTATCGGCCAGACCGTGTCGGCGGGCGAGATGAACCTGACCGGCCCGCTGACCCTGCGCACGACGGCCGTGGGCGCCGACACATCGCTGCACCGCATGGCCGACCTCGTCGCGATGGCCGAAGCCGGGCGCGCCAATTACACCTCACTCGCCGACCGCGCGGCCAAGCTTTACGCGCCGGGCGTGCATATCCTGTCGGCGCTGGCGTTTCTCGGCTGGCTGATCGGGACGGGCGACATGCGCACCGCGCTGAACATCGCCGCCGCCGTGCTGATCATCACCTGCCCCTGCGCGCTGGGCCTTGCCGTGCCCGCCGTCACAACGGCCGCAAGCGGGCGGCTTTTCAAGCGCGGGATGCTGATCAAGCACGCCACCGCGCTGGAACGGCTGGCCCAGGTCGACACCGTCGTTTTCGACAAGACCGGCACGCTGACCACCGGCACCCCGACCCTGGAGGCGTCCGAGGCGCTGGAGCCTGGCACGCTGGGCATCGCCGCGGCATTGGCCGCAGGCTCGTCTCATCCGCTCTCGCAGGCGGTGCTTGCGGCGGCCCGGCACCTCGGCACCGCGCCGGCGGACGTGACCGACATCCGCGAGGTGCCCGGCTACGGCACCGAGGGACGCTGGCAGGGGCAGCGCGTGCGCCTCGGCCGGGCCAGCTGGACCGGAGCCGAGCCGCTGGCGCAGACCGCCGCCTATCTGCAGACAGGGCACGCGGCGCCGCTGGCGCTGACATTCATCGACACGCTGCGCGAGGGCGCCGCAGAGGCCGTGCAGGCGCTCAGGGACACGGGCAAGCATGTGGTGCTGCTTTCGGGCGATACTGCGCCGGCGGTGGCGGCCATGGCCGCGCGGCTGGGCATTCCCGAATGGCAGGCCGAGGCGCTGCCCGAGGAGAAGGCCGCGCGCATCGCCGTGCTGGGCGAGGCGGGGCGCCGCGTGCTGATGGTGGGCGACGGCCTGAATGACACCGCCGCGCTGAGTGCGGCGCATGTGTCGATCTCGCCCGCCAGCGCGCTGGATGCCGCGCGCGCGGCGTCGGATATCGTCCTTCTGGGGGCCGATCTGTCGCCCATCGCCGAAGCCTGCGCGATCGCTCGATCGGCCACGCGCCGCATTACCGAGAATTTCCGCATCGCCACGTTCTACAATGTCATCGCCGTGCCGCTGGCGGTCGGGGGCCTCGCGACGCCGCTCATCGCCGCGCTGGCGATGTCGAGCAGCTCGATCATCGTGTCGCTCAACGCGCTCAGGCTGAAGGGAAAGACATGAATATCCTCGTTTATCTCATCCCCGTGTCGCTGTTCCTCGGCGGGCTGGGGCTGGTGGCGTTCATCTACACGCTGCGCAGCAACCAGTATGACGATCCCGAAGGCGACAGCCGCCGTATCCTGTCGGACGAGTGGGACGATCATCCGAAGCCGTGAGGCGACGCCGGACAGCGCACTCAAACGAAAACGGGCGCGAGGATCATTCCCGCGCCCGTTTTCGGTCCGCCGCTTCGCCAGGGCGGCTCAGCCCGGCTCGATCATGAAGCAGGTGAACTTGCGCGACTGAAGCCTGCGGCAGGCCAGGTCGGCCGTCTCGCGGGTGAGGCCCATGAAGTTCGCGTCATACCCGTTCGAGCGCGCGACCACCTTGCGCAGCGATCCGTCGAGCGTGCTCATCTCGCTCAGCGCGGTCTTCAGCAGGATCTTGCGCGCTGCATATTGGCTGGGATAGCGGCCGACATTGATGCCCCAGTTGCGCCCGCCCGAGGTTGAGACGCGGGTGACGACCTCCTGAATGGGGTCCTCCTCGACCTGAAGGCTGGCGAGCGTCAGGTCCGTGGGCCGCAGGACCGGCTTGATCGTGTCGGGCGTCGTGGCCGCCACTTCTATGGTGTTTTCCGGCGAGGCGCCGGTTTCCGTCACGGCAGGCTGCTCGGCGCCCGGCAGGCTGGCGGCGGCCAGTTCGGCCTCCTGCGCGGCCATGATCGCCTTTTCGATGTCATCCTGCGACGCGATCAGCACCGGCGCCTCGGGCACCGGCCGCGATCTGGGGCGCAGGGACGTCTTGACCGCGGCGGCGGCTGTCAGGCGCACGGTCTTGCCCGCCACGCCCTGCGCCTCACTGTCGCCCGCGGTGCGGATGATCTGGGTGCTGCCGCGGCCTATATATTGCGGCTTGGCCGGGCGGTTCACGGCGACGCGCGAGGGCGCCTTCTGGAACCCGAGATCCAGCAGCTCGGCCACCCGCGCATTGCGCGTCGCGGTCGAGCGGCCGCCGAAGACCGTTGCGATGATCCGCTCGCCTCCACGCTCGGCGCTGGCGACGAGGTTGAACCCGGCGGCGCGGGTATAGCCCGTCTTGATACCGTCGGCGCCGCGATAGGCGCGCAGCAGCTTACGGTTGGTGTGATAGACCTTGCCCACGCCCGCATCCGCCTCGATACGCGAGAAAAGGTTGTAATATTCGGGATAGTCGTAGAACATGTGCCGCCCCATGATCGTCATGTCGCGGGCGGTGGACAGATGCCCCTCCTGGGTCAGGCCGTTGGCGTTCTTGAACGTGGTTCGGGTCATCCCCAGCGCCTGCGCCGTGCGGTTCATTCGCCGGGCGAATGCCGCCTCCGAGCCTTCCAGCGCCACGCCGATGGCGGTGGCGGCATCATTGGCCGATTTCACGGCCGCCGCGCGAATCAGGTAGCGCAGCTTGATCTTCTGGCCCGGCCTGAGGCCCAGCTTGCTGGGCGGCTCGTTCGCGGCCTCGCGGGTGATGACGACCTCGTCGTCAAGCCCGATCTCGCCATGTTCGATCGCTTCGAATGCGATGTAGAGCGTCATCATCTTGGTCAGCGATGCCGGGTGAAGCCGTGCGTCGGCGTTCTCCGAATGCAGCACCTTGCCCGATCTGGCATCGATTACATAAGCCGCATAGGGCGCTGCCGCCGCGCTCAGAGGGACGATCACGAACATCCAGATCGTGGCGAATGCCCACAGACCCAGCCGCAATGACTGCCTGTTCCGTGTTTTCATGGAACTACTCTTCTTACTGCCTCGCGCCGCCGGATTTTTCCGGCTGACTTTTATTGTTTCCTCGAAGGTATCACATGATCAGTTCGGAATAAAGCGTTCAATTCACTGGAATTTGCGCAATCTCCTCCAAATCCGTTCCCACATCTAGAGGAATTTCCGAGCCCCTCCACAAGACCGGCCACCGGGCGTATCATCTGCCGGCTGCCCCTGCCAGTGGATCTATGGCTGTGCTTTTCTGCCGTCACGGGGCGCTGCCATCGCCGCAATCTGGGAATGCCGGGGGCAGCGCGTCAGATGATCGTTGACCATTCCGGCCGCCTGCATGAAGGCGTAGACGGTCGTGGGGCCGCAGAACGCGAAGCCGCGCCTCTTCAGATCTTTTGATATCCTGTCCGACAGGGGGGTGCGGGCCGGCACCTCGGCCGATGCGGATCGATTGTTCTGCAAGGGCACACCGTCCACGAAGCGCCACAAATATGTGGCGAATCCCGTTTCGGCTTCGATCTGCTGCCAGGCGCGGGCGCTCTTGATCGCGCTCTCGATCTTGCCGCGATGCCGCACGATGCCGGGATCCTGCAGCAGGTTCCGCACCTCATCCTCGCCCCACCCGGCAATGACGACGGGATCGAAGCCGGCGAAGGCCCTGCGGAAATTTTCGCGTTTCTTCAGTATGGTGATCCAGCTCAATCCCGCCTGGAACCCTTCGAGGATCAGCTTTTCCCAGAGCGCGCGGCTGCCGTATTCCGGCACGCCCCATTCGGTGTCGTGATAGGCGATGTAGATGTCTTCGGGACCGACCCAACTGCATCTGGCCTGCATATTGCGGCCCCTTTCGGAAAAAATTGAGGCTTTTAAACATTCCTTAGCGCATCTGCATCAGGTTAAGCCATAGTCTGAACGGAGCGACGCATCATGACCGACCATCGCAAGGGGAAATGGGCAGACGTGCCCGCAGGCCATCAGGACCCGTTGTCATACGCCATATCCGAGCGGGATCAGTCGATCATCCGGATGGTCGAAGATGCGGTGCGGCACAAACAGGTGATGTTGGCCTTTCAGCCTGTCGTCCCGGCGGGGCAGGCCGAAAGGGTCGCCTTCTACGAGGGCCTCATCCGCATACTCGATTCCACCGGCCGCATCATTCCGGCCCGCGATTTCATCGCCGCGATCGAGACAACCGAGACCGGACGCATCATCGACTGCCTCGCGCTGGAGAAAGGGCTGAGAACGCTCAACATGCACGCGTCGTTGCGGCTGTCGATCAACATGTCCGCACGCTCCATCGGGTATGGCCGCTGGATGCGCACGCTCAAGCGGGGGCTCGACGCCGATCCCACCATCGCCGAGCGGCTGATCCTTGAGATCACCGAAAGCTCGGCCATGCTGGTGCCAGAACTGGTGACGGGGTTCATGTCCGACCTGGCGCAGCGCGGCGTCAGCTTTGCGCTGGACGATTTCGGTGCCGGTTTCACCTCATTCCGCTACCTCAAGGACTTCTATTTCGACATCCTCAAGATTGACGGCCAGTTCATACGTGGCATCGCGCGGGATGCGGACAACCAGGTGCTGACGACCGCACTGGCCACCATCGCGCGGCAGTTCGACATGTTCACCGTCGCCGAAAACGTCGAGCGGGCGGATGATGCGGCGTATCTCACTGCGATCGGGATCGACTGCCTCCAGGGCTTTTTCTACGGCGCGCCTTCGGTCAAGCCTGTCTGGCTGATGCCCGAGGCGCGCCGCGCCTCGGCCTGAAGGCGAACGGATATCGCGGCGGTTGCCGCAGTGCGGCATATGGGTTATGAAAAAGTCAACGGGCAGGGGATGGTGTCGGCCATGGGGCCGAGGCTGCTGAATTGCCTGGCATGACCTTGTGGAGGAAGTCCCATGACCAACGTCGTTATCGCATCTGCCGCACGCACTGCCGTCGGCTCTTTCGGAGGGGCGTTTGCCTCGACGCCCGCACATGAACTGGGCGCGGCCGTGCTGGAAGCTGTCGTCGCGCGCGCCGGCATCGACAAGGCGGAAGTGTCCGAGACCATTCTGGGCCAGGTGCTCACGGCCGCGCAGGGGCAGAACCCCGCGCGCCAGGCGCATATCAACGCTGGCCTGCCGCAGGAAAGCGCCGCCTGGGGCATCAACCAGGTCTGCGGCTCGGGGCTGCGTGCCGTCGCGCTGGGTGCGCAGCACATTCAGTTGGGCGACGCGGCGATCGTCTGCGCCGGCGGGCAGGAAAACATGACGCTCGCCCCCCACGCCGCGAACCTGCGCACGGGCCACAAGATGGGCGATGTGTCGATGATCGACACGATGATCCGCGACGGCCTGTGGGATGCCTTCAACGGCTACCACATGGGCCAGACGGCCGAGAACGTGGCCCAGAAATGGCAGATCGGCCGCGAGACGCAGGACGAATTCGCCCTCGCCAGCCAGAACAAGGCGGAAGAGGCGCAAAAGGCCGGCCGCTTCGACGACGAGATCGTGGCCTTCACCGTCAAGACCCGCAAGGGCGAGACAGTCGTCGACAAGGACGAATATATCCGCCACGGCGCGGTGATCGAGGCCATGCAGAAGATGCGCCCGGCCTTCACCAAGGATGGCACGGTCACGGCCGCGAACGCGAGCGGCATCAACGACGGCGCGGCGGCGACCCTGCTGATGAGCGCGGATGACGCCGCCAAGCGCGGGATCGAGCCGCTGGCGCGCATCGCCAGCTACGCCACCGCCGGGTTGGACCCGTCCATCATGGGTGTCGGTCCGATCCATGCCAGCCGCAAGGCGCTGGAAAAGGCCGGTTGGTCCGTGAACGATCTGGACCTTGTCGAGGCGAACGAGGCGTTCGCCGCCCAGGCCTGCGCCGTGAACAAGGAGATGGGCTGGGATCCGTCCATCGTCAACGTCAACGGCGGCGCCATCGCGATCGGTCATCCGATCGGCGCCTCGGGCTGCCGGGTGCTGAACACGCTGCTGTTCGAGATGAAGCGTCGCGGCGCCAGGAAGGGCCTCGCCACGCTTTGCATCGGCGGCGGCATGGGCGTCGCCATGTGCGTCGAGCGGGACTGACGGCTCCTTCGTCTGCCGTAACCTGCCATCGATCGGGCGCTGTCCGCAGCGCCCTTTCCTGCGCCTGGGCCGTGCCTTTTCCTAAAGAATCGCACCTTTTGCGGCGGCTTCGCCGCGCCGCTCCTGCTGTTCCTTCCCGACCTTCAGTCGCAGGAGATAATTTGAATACGCAACTTTGTTGCGCGTTGACAATGCGTTGGGTAACAGAGTTACTGTGCGGCAGGATGTGTTAGAAAGGCGAAAGGATAACTCTCATGGCAAGAACGGCACTGGTCACAGGTGGATCGCGCGGCATCGGCGCCGCCATCTCCAGACGGCTCAAGGCTGACGGCTGCGACGTGGCCGCAACCTATGCTGGCAACGACGAGGCGGCAAAGGCGTTTACCGAAGAGACGGGTATCAAGACCTACAAGTGGAATGTCGCAGATTACGACGAAAGCGCCGCGGGCATCGCGCAGGTCGAGCAGGATCTCGGGCCGATCGACATCATCGTCGCCAATGCCGGTATCACCCGCGACGCCCCGTTTCACAAGATGAGCCCGCAGCAGTGGCACGAGGTCATCGACACCAACCTCACCGGCGTGTTCAACACCGTCCATCCGGTATGGCCTGGCATGCGCGAGCGCAAGTTCGGGCGGGTCATCGTCATCAGCTCGATCAACGGGCAGAAGGGCCAGTTCGCGCAGGTCAATTACGCCGCTACCAAGGCGGGGGATCTAGGCATCGTCAAGAGCCTCGCGCAGGAAGGCGCGCGCGCCGGGATCACGGCCAACGCGGTCTGCCCCGGCTACATTGCGACCGAAATGGTGATGGCGGTGCCGGAAAAGGTGCGCGAGTCGATCATCGCGCAGATCCCGACGGGCCGCCTCGGTGAGCCGGAGGAGATTGCGCGCTGCGTGTCCTTCCTGGCGGCGGACGATGCGGGCTTCATCAACGGATCGACAATTTCGGCCAATGGCGGGCAGTTCTTCGTCTGACGCCGCCGCGCCGAACAAAAAAAGGCCGACGCGCTATGCGTCGGCCTGCGAATTCCAAAGGGGTCTCAAGCGACGGCTCAGCCGGCGGAGAGACGCTCGATCTCTTCCTTGAGGCGCAGCTTCTGTTTTTTCATTTCCGAGAGGTCCAGGGTGCTGACGCCCGGTGCGCGCTGTGCCCGATCCACCTTTGCCGAGAGGTCCTGATGTTTCTTTTTCAACTCCTCGATGTGCGAAGACAAACTCATGGAAGCACTCCTCTATGCTGTGAAATACGAACACGAGTAGTGCAGCACAATAACAACGGTCTGTCACGCCGCACGCGCAGCATGTCGGCATAATTCTGCGGAGAAGTCTCGGGATGTGGCGGCGCCGGCGCGCTCAAGGACCCTCGTGCACCTCGATGCCGTTGTCGCGCAGGGCGCGGACGGCGCCCGCGAAATCGTCCGGGCGCACCATCAGGCGACGGGGGAAAATGCCGATCCCGCCCTCCAGAACGCTCATATTTACGTCCATTTCAAAGCAGTCTATACCCTCGCCGTGAAGCAGGGCCCGGGCGAAGGCCATGGTTGCCATGTCAGTGGTGCGCAATAGCTGTTTCATGCAATCGATCTAACCGGGTGCCGCGGTATTGTCGAGGCGCGCCGAACGGGAGACAGGGTGGACGTGGACCAGATGCTGAGCAAACCGCATGACCGGCTGGCAACCCGTTTCGAGGCCAAGCTGAGCGCCGTCGACGGGCTGATCCGGGCGCGCATGGCGTCGCGCCACGCGCCGCGCATCCCCGAGGTCACCGCGCATCTGGTCGGCGCCGGGGGCAAGCGGCTGCGGCCCATGCTGACGCTGGCCGCCGCCGATCTTTGCGGCTACTCGGGCGATCACGACGAGAAGCTGGCGGCGACGGTCGAGTTCATCCATACCGCCACCTTGCTGCATGACGACGTTGTCGACGAAAGCAGCCAGAGGCGCGGGCGCGCCACGGCAAACCTGCTGTGGGACAACAAGTCCAGCATCCTCGTCGGCGATTACCTCTTCGCGCGCGCCTTCCAGCTGATGGTCGAGACGGGCAACCTGCGCGTGCTCGACATTCTGGCCAACGCGTCGGCGACGATTGCCGAGGGCGAGGTGCTGCAACTGACCGCCGCGCGCGATCTGGCGACCACCGAAGAGATTTATCTGCAGGTGGTGCGGGGCAAGACGGCCGCGCTTTTCTCGGCCGCGACCGAGGTCGGGGGCGTCATCTCCGGCGCGTCCGAGGCGCAATGCCGCGCGCTTCATTCATACGGCGATGCGCTTGGCATCGCGTTCCAGATCGCCGACGATCTGCTGGACTTCCAGGGGGACAGCAGCGCGACGGGCAAGAATGTCGGCGACGATTTCCGCGAGCGCAAGCTGACCCTCCCGATCATCAAGGCCGTCGCAGAGGCCAGCGACGCCGAGCGCGATTTCTGGCGCCGCACCATCGAAAAGGGCGACCAGCGCGACGGCGATCTGGAACATGCCATCGACCTGATGCGCAATCATGGCGCGCTGGAGGCCGCGCGCGGTGATGCGCTGAAATGGGCGGCGAGCGCCAATCGAAGCCTTGCGATCCTGCCGGATCATCCGGTCCGGGGAATCCTGACCGATCTGGCCGATTACGTGGTCTCGCGCATCGCCTGACCGGCGATGCAGCGGCTTCAGGCGGCGTTCAGCCGCGTCGCCGCGACCCACCATCCCGGATGGCTTTCCTGCAACCTGCCGGCCGCGCTGGCGGCGGTTTCGGCGTCGGCGTAGATGCCAAAGCACGTGCCGCCTGATCCCGACATCCGTGTCAGCATGCAGCCGGGCGTGACCTCCAGCGTCGAGAATACCTGCTCGATCACCGGCTCGCAGGCGATGGCGGCGTCCTGAAGATCGTTGCGCTGCTCTTTCAACCACTCGATCAGGTCGGCGGCGTCGATGCCCGCGGGAATCGGGTCGGGCATCGGCGCGTTGTCGCGTTTGGCGAGGCGATGGAACACCTCGGTCGTCATCACGGGGATGTTGGGATTGACCATAACCGCGTGCAGCTCGGGCAGGTCGGGCAGGGGCGTGACCCGGTCGCCCACGCCGCGCATGCGCGCGGCACCGCTGGAAGCCGCGCAGCAGACCGGCGCGTCCGCGCCAAGCGGCAGCGTGTCATCGGGAATGGGTTTGCCCGTCAATTCGGACAGTGCGCGCAAGGTCGCCGCCGCGTCGCTCGACCCGCCGCCGATGCCGGCGGCGATGGGCAGGGTTTTTTCCAGGGTGATATGGGCCGTGACGCCCATCATCCGGGCCGCGCGCAGCACGAGGTTGTCGGCTCCCGGCGGCGTGCCCTCGGCCATGGGGCCGGTCACTTCCAGTTGCGCGCTGTCCGCGCGCCGCACGGTCACCCGGTCGCCTATATCGGCGAACATGACCAGCAAATCCAGCGTGTGATACCCGTCGTCGCGCCGACCGGTCACATGCAGGGTCATGTTTATCTTGGCCGGCGCGAAAACTTCGGCGGTATCGCTGTCGTGGCCCTGTGTCAGATGATCATCCTTCATTGTCGCTCACTTTCAGGGGCTCTGCGCCCTCTTCCTGCAATACCTCGTCCAGCCCGACCTCAAGCTTGCGGCGGATGCGATCCGGGTCGACATCCGGGGCGGGCTCATCCTTGGCGATCAGCGACAGCGCCCGGCGCCATTGGAAGCGCGCCTCGGTCCTGCGGCCGACCGCCCACATCGCGTCGCCAAGGTGATCGTTGACGACCGGATCGACGGCATAGAGTTCCGCCGCACGCTCCAGGTTGACGACCGCCTCTTCGTACCGGCCCAGGCGGAATTGCGCCCATCCGAGGCTGTCGACGATGGCGCCGCTGTTCGGTTCGGCCGCGACGGCGCGCTCGATCATGTCCAGCGCCTCGTCCAGCTTCATGCCGTGCTCGACCAGCGAGTAGCCGAGGTAGTTGAGCACCATAGGCTCGTCCGGGTTCAGCTCCAGCGCGCGGCGGAAATCGGCCTCGGCCTCGGGCCACATATCCTGGCGCTCGTGGCTGATGGCGCGCGAATAGACAACGAACCAAGGCTCGTCGCCCTGCTGCCGGTAGAGATCGATCGCCTTGTCATAGGCCTGAACCGCCTCGGCGAACTGGTTGTCCTGGCGGTAGAGATCGCCCGCCGAAGCCTGCACCAGCGCGATATCCGGATGGCTTTGGCGCAGGCCGGCGACCACCTCGATCGCCGCTTGAAGATCGCCCGACTGTCGCAGCGCCTCGGCGCGGCTCAATTCGGCAGTATGGTAGGCGGGCGAGGTTTTCGGCACGCGCTGGAACGCCTGCGTGGCCAGCTCGTAACGCCCCAGTTGCTCCAGCAGCTCGCCGGTCATGATCATCGCGTCGACGTCATCGGGGTCCAGGAACTCCGCCAGCCGCGTGTAGAGCAGCACGTAATCCGCGCCGGTATCCTGCAAGAGGGCCATGCCGAGCGACAGGAACACTTCGGCGATACCCTGACGCGGCGTCTCGATCCGGCCGAGGTTCAGCGTCTCGCCCCCTTCGAGCCGGTCGCGAAGGTCGGCGACCTGCGGATCGGAATCGCCGCCGAACGTGTCGTCGAGCACCTTGATCGCGTCCTCGTTGCGCTCGAGCTGGCTGAGCACTTCGGCCCAGGCGATGACGCTGCGGCGGGTGGTCTGCACCGGTCCGTCCGATTCGCCTGCGTAAATCTTTTCCGCGCTCTCGAAATCGCCGACCGAGGCGAGGGCCAGTGCCTTGTGATAGATGGCAAGGTTGCGCAGCCCCGGCTCGGCGGCGATGGCGTCGAATTTCTTCAGCGCCGCGTTCATGTCGCCGGTGCCCAGCGTCGCCCAGGCGCCGATCAGGCCGTCGGCCAGCGGGCCGACCGCCTCTTCGGCTTCGATCATTGCCAGGACGGTGTCGAAATCGCCCTTTGCCACGGCATCGCCCAGCACGACCATCTGCGCGACCTGGCTGCGCATGTCCGCTTCGATCATGCGCTGCGCGATGGGCAGGGCCTTCTCGACTTCGCCGGTGGCGAGGAGCGCGCCGACCGCACTGTCCAGAAGCACGAGGTTGTCCGGGTCCGATTTCAGCGCGCGCAGGGCATATTTCGCGGCCGCCGCGTAATCGCTTTCATAGCGCGCGGCGCGGGTGGCGAGGTATGCGCCGACGCGGTCTTCGGCGCGGGCCGCCAGCGGCGGCATCACCGCAGGCCCCACCAACGCCAGAATTGCCAAGAATCGAAATGTCACCACGCGCGCTGTCCTGCCTCTGCATCCCATTTGCGCCGCAACCTAATGCGGGCGGGGCCTGAGGGCAATGACGCCCGGCGACGCGCCGCCGGACGCTGGATGACTTCTGCGTGTGCGGACTGCCGGACGGCGTTACATGTTGGGGTAATTCGGCCCGTCGCCCCCCTGCGGCGTGGTCCAAACGATGTTCTGGGCCGGATCCTTGATGTCGCAGGTCTTGCAATGCACGCAGTTCTGGAAATTGATCTGGAAGCGCGTCTTGCCGTCCTCTTCGATGAACTCGTAGACGCCGGCCGGGCAGTAGCGCGCCGAGGGGCCCGCGTATTTCGGCAGGTTGAAATCGACCGGGATGGCGGGATCCTTCAGTTTCAGGTGCGCCGGCTGGTTTTCCTCGTGATTGGTCATGGAGAAGCTGACATTCGTCAGCCGGTCGAAGCTGAGCTTGCCGTCCGGCTTGGGGTAGTCGATCTTCTTGTGCCTGTCCGCGGGCTCGGTCGCCTCTGCGTCGCTCTTGCCGTGCTTGAGCGTGCCCAGCAGCGAAAAGCTGAGCATGCCAAGGCTGTTGGTCCACATGTCCATGCCGCCCAGGGCCAGCGACGCGGTGAGGCCATATCTGGACCAGAGGGGTTTGACGTTGCGCACCCTTTTCAGATCCTTGCCGATGTCGCCCGTGCGCACGTCGATCTCGTAATCGCTCAGCTCGTCACCCTGGCGACCGGCCTTGATGGCGGCATGAGCGGCCTCGGCGGCGGCCATGCCCGACAGCATCGCGTTATGGTTGCCCTTGATACGCGGCACGTTGACCATGCCGACCGTGCAGCCTAGCAGCGCGACGCCCGGCGCCACCATCTTGGGCATCGATTGATACCCGCCCTCGCTGATGGCGCGGGCGCCATAGGCGACGCGCTTGCCGCCTTTCAGCAGCTCGGCGACGATGGGATGATGCTTGAAGCGCTGGAATTCCATGTAAGGGTAAACATGCGGGTTCTTGTAATTCAGGTGAACGACGAAGCCGACGTAAACCTGATTGTTGTCAAGATGATAGATGAACGACCCGCCGCCCGCATTCTTGCCCAGCGGCCAGCCCATCGTGTGGGTGACGCTGCCCTCGCGGTGCTTGTCGGGGTCGATTTCCCAGATTTCCTTCATGCCGAGGCCGAATTTCTGCGGCTCGTGCCCGGCGGACAGGTCGAACTTCTGGATCACCTGCTTGGCCAGCGACCCGCGCACCCCCTCGCCGAGGAAGACGTATTTGCCGTGCAGTTCCATCCCCGGCTCGTAATTGGCGCCGGGGGTGCCGTCGGGATTGCGTCCGAATTCTCCCGCGACGACACCTTTGACGCCGCCATCCTCGCCATAGACGATTTCCGAGCAGGCCATGCCGGGGAACACCTCGACGCCCAGGCTTTCGGCCTGCTCTGCCATCCATCGGCAGACATTGCCCATCGAGACGATATAATTGCCGTGGTTGTTCATCAGGGGCGGCATCGGGAAATTCGGCACGCGCACCTGTCCGCCTTCACCCAGAAGATAGAAATTGTCGTCCCTGACCGGCACGTTCAGCGGCGCGCCCTTTTCCTTCCAGTCGGGGATCAGGCGGTTCAGGCCGCACGGGTCCAGCACGGCGCCCGACAGGATATGCGCGCCCACCTCGCTGCCCTTTTCCAGCACGACGACCTCCATGTCGGGGTCGAGCTGCTTGAGCCGGATCGCGGCCGACAGACCGGCAGGGCCGGCGCCCACGATCACCACATCGTATTCCATCGTCTCGCGCGTCGTCTCGGACATCGGATCATCCTTTCAGTGGCCGCGCAGGGCGGGCAATATAGTTGCGCATGTCCCTACCGCGTGCAGGCCGCTGGCGTCAATTCAAACACAACGCGCCGGAATGGGCAAAATGGCAATTTCTTACCTGCCCGCGCAGGCTTGGCCAGCGTGATTGCGCACTCGGGTCCGATGCTCTATTGCAAAGCCGCGCGCCCTTGGGTCAAGCTTGGGCCACCGGGTAACACAGTGACGGGCGTGTGGGGCAGGGGCCGCCGCGCCGATTGGGGAAGAGACATGGAAAAGATTCCGATGACGCGCGCGGGCTTCGATGCGCTGAACGCCGAGTTGAAGCAACTCAAGTCCGTCGAACGTCCCGCGATCATCCGTGCCATCGCCGAGGCGCGCGAACATGGCGATCTGTCCGAGAATGCCGAGTATCACTCGGCCCGCGAAAAGCAGAGTTTCATCGAGGGCCGCATCAAGGAGCTTGAGGGCGCGCTGGGCCTGTCGGAAGTGATCGACCCGAAAAAGCTGTCGGGCGCGATCAAGTTCGGCGCCACCGTCACGCTGGTCGACGAGGACACGGAAGAGGAAAAGACGTGGCAGATCGTGGGAGAGCATGAGGCGAATATCGAAAAGGGGCTTCTGAACATCAAAAGCCCCATCGCCCGCGCCCTGATCGGCAAGGAGGAGGGCGACAGCGTCGAGGTGCGCACCCCCGGCGGCGAGCGGTCCTACGAAGTGCTGAAGATAGATTATGTCTGAGCGCCTTCACAGCCCGGCCGGCCGCTGATGGTCAGCCCCGGCAAGGACGCCTTCAGCGCCGGGAGCGTCCCACGCGCAGGCGCGCTTGGCGAGGCTGCCACGGTGACGTCGGTCGAGATCGCGGCGCTCGTGCTGTCCGGGCTCTGGCTACTGGGGGCGATGTTGTTCTTCGTGCTGGCCGATACGGGGCTGGACGGCGCGCTGGGCTTCGTCCTGACGGCGCTGGTGATCTTCCTGCCCGTCGCGATGATCTGGGTTGCGGCGATCGCCGCGCGGACGGCCCGCATCATGCGCGAGGAAAGCGCGCGGCTTCAGGTGGCGATCGACGCCATCCGCGAGGCCTATATCAGCCAGAACAAGGCGCTCGGCGCGCAGGGCGGCGGCGAGGTATCGGTCGCGCGCAAGCTGGACGAGATCGCGGCGGCGCAGCGCAAGCCGGAAACCGCGCTCGCAACTTTTTCGAGCGCGCGGCCGCTGCCGCCTGCCATTCCCGCCGCGGCGCGGCCTGCGCCCGCAGGCAACGACGGGCAGGTGTCCTTGCCGCTGGGCACGCCGCCCGAAGATATGCACCCGCCGCTGGCGCGCGCCGACTTCATCCGCGCGCTGAACTTTCCGGACGATGCCGAGGACAGGGCCGGTTTCGTCGCGCTGCGCCGTGCGCTGAAGGATCGCCCGACCGCGCAACTGATCCAGGCGGCGCAGGACGTGCTGACGCTACTCAGCCAGGACGGCATCTACATGGACGATCTGCGCCCTGACATGGCCCGCCCCGAGATATGGCGCAACTTCGCGGGCGGCACGCGCGGCCGCGCGATTGCCGCGCTGGGCGGGATTCGTGACCGGTCGTCCCTTGCCATCGCGGCGGCACGGATGAAGGGCGATCCGATCTTCCGCGATGCCGCGCATCATTTCCTGCGGCGCTTCGACCAGATGTTCAGCACCTTCGCGGAAGAGGCGGAGGATCGCGACATCTCGGACCTGTCGGACACGCGCACGGCGCGCGCCTTCATGCTGCTGGGCCGTGTGGCGGGCACATTCGACTGAAGGAGCTGGGCGGCGGGCGGCGGATTTCGAGTATTTTCAGGAAGATGAAAGCGCGGGGGCGGTCAGGACGCTTGCACCGCCCGGCGCGAGGCGCGGCGGGTGAGGGCGAGGCGCCGCACGAAAGCCACGATGAACACCGCCGTGAGGATCAGCACGATGGTCGCGGCGGGTGAGGAATCGATGAAGAAGCTGGCATAGGTTCCGCCGGCCATCGACAGGATGCAGGCCAGCACCGACACGACCAGCATGCGCCCGAAGCTGCGCACCACGAGAAACGCGATAGCCCCCGGTGTGACCAGCAGCGCAACCGCAAGGATCAGACCGACCGAGCTGAGCGTCGCGACGATGGTCAGTGACAGCGCTGCAAGCAGGCCGTAATGCAGCACGTTCGTGCGCAGCCCCGACGCCTGCGCCTGCGCCGGATCGAATGCATGCAGCAGAAGGTCCTTCCATTTCAGCACCAGAAGGCTTGAAACGATCAGCGCGATCACTCCGGAGGTCCACAGATCCCTGGCCCCCACGCCCAGCATGTTGCCGAAAAGGATGTGGTCAAGATGCTCGTTCGTCTCGATCGAGGTGTACATGATGATGCCCACCCCGAACATGCCGGAGAAGACGACGCCCATCACCGTATCCTGCTTGATCCGGCTGTTGTGCGACAGATATCCCGTCGCCAGGGCACAGGTCATGCCCGCGGCGAACGCGCCCGCGATCAGCGGCAGGCCAAGGATCCACGCCAGCACGATCCCCGGCAGGGTGGCGTGGCTGACGGCGTCGCCCATCAGCGCCCAGCCCTTGAGCACCAGAAAGCACGACAGCAGCGCCGTCGGCGGCGCCACCAGCAGCGCGATCCAGAACGCGTTCTGCATGAACGGGAACTGGAAGGGCAGCAGGATCGCGTCGATCATGGCCGGACCTCCCTGGGTGCAGGTTGCGGCGCGGCGGGCCCGCGTGTCAGTGCCTCGCGCGCCTTGCGGCGGGCAGCGATCATCCCGTGCTTAGGCGCGAAGAAGAACGCGGCAAGAAAGATAAGCGTTTGCAAGCTGACGATCACGCCCCCTGTCGCCCCGTCGAGAAAGTAGCTGGCATAGGCGCCGGCAAAGCTGGTGAGAGTTCCGATCAGCACCGACACCACGATCAGGCGCGGGAAGCGGTCGCAGAGCAGGTAGGCCGTCGCGCCCGGCGTGACGACGAGCGCGATCACCAGAAACGCGCCCACGGTCATCATCGCCGCCACGATGGCCGCCGAGAGAAGCGCGAAGAACACCGCCTTCAGCAGTTCGGGCCTGAGGCCGATGCTGCGCGCGTGGTTTTCGTCAAAGAAAACCACCATCAGATCCTTCCACTTGGCCAGCAGGACCGCGAGCGAGACGAAGCCGATGATCGCCAGTTGCAATGTGTCGCCCGGCGTGATGGCCAGGATGTTGCCCATGATGATGGTCTGGATGCTGACCGACATCGGCGACAGCGACACCATGAAGAGGCCGAGGCCGAAGAAGGAGGTGAAGATAATGCCGATGATGACGTCAATCTTGAGCCCCGAGCGGCCCGACAGGAAAAGCATCCCCCCCGCCGCCAACCCGCCGGCGAGAAACGCGCCCAAGGCGAAGGGCAGGCCCAGCATGTAGGCCCCTGCCACCCCCGGCACGACCGAATGCGAGAGAGCGTCGCCGATCAGCGACCAGCCCTTGAGCATGAGGTAGCATGACAGGAAGGCACAGACGCCGCCGGTCAGGGCCGACACCCACATGGCGTTGAACATGTAGGTGTATTGAAACGGCTGGAGCAGCGTGTCGATCATTCGGTGCCGCCCTTGCCGCCGTTCGTCGGTTCGGTCCTTGGGGCAGCTTTGCGGCGCTTTTCGCCGTAATGGACGAAGGGGCGTTCGTCATCGCTGATGATGCGCAATTCGCGCGGGTCATCGTCGTCGTGCAGCTCGTCCCCGCCGAGAGTGAAGTGTCGCAGCACGCCGCCGAACGCGCTTTCGAGGTTTTCGCGGGTGAACACCGCCTCGGTCGGCCCATAGGCCAGGACCGTGCCCTTGACCAGCACGGTGCGGTCGCAGAACTCGGGCACGGAGCCGAGATTGTGGGTCGAGACAAGCATGACGCGGCCCTCGTCCCTCAATTCGCGCAGGAGAGAGATGATCTGTTCCTCGGTCTTGACGTCGACGCCGGTGAAAGGCTCGTCCAGCAGGATGACGCGCCCGTCCTGCGCGAGGGACCGGGCGAGAAAGACGCGTTTGCGCTGGCCGCCGGACAGCTCTCCGATCTGGCGGTGGTGGAAATCGCTCATCCCCACGCGGGCGAGGGCCTGATCGACCGCCGCGCGGTCGGCGGCGCGGGGGCGGCGCAGGAAGCCCATGTGGCCGTAACGGCCCATCATCACGACGTCCTCGACCAGCACGGGAAAGGCCCAATCAACCTCCTCCGATTGCGGAACGTAAGCCACGAGGTTTTCGCGCAGCGCCTCCTTGACGGATTTGCCGAGCAGGCGGATCTCGCCGCGGGCGGCGGGCACGAACCCCATGATCGCCTTGAACAGCGTTGATTTGCCCGCGCCGTTGACACCGACCAGCGCAGTGATGGTGCCGCGCGGGATCTCGAAGCTGGCATCGTAAAGCGCGGTGTGACCGTTGCGATAGGTCACCGTCACGTCGCGCGCCATGATGCCGCCTGCCGGGTCGGCGGCGGTGGGCGTGTCGCTCGATATCTGGTCGCGCATGGGTCGGTCCTTGATGGTTGGGCGGGCGCAAACCGGATGCCGCGCCCCCGGTAAGGTAAATCACTCGGCCTGCGGCGCCAGCGCGTTCGCGATGGTTTCGGCATCGACGCGCAGAAGGTCGAGATAGGTCGGCACCGGGCCGTCCGCCGTGCTGAGGCTGTCAACGTAAAGCTCCCCGCCATACTGGGCGCCGGTTTCGCGCGCGACCTGTCTGGCGGGGTCGGTGTTGACCGTGCTTTCGCAGAACACCACGGGGATTTCATGCTCGCGCACGCCGTCGATGACGCCGCGCACCTGCTGCGGCGTGCCCACCTGGTCGGCGTTCATGGGCCAGAGATACAGCTCCTTCAGCCCGAAATCGCGGGCGAGATAGCTGAATGCGCCCTCGCACGTCACCAGCCAGCGGTCGTCTTCGGGGATTTGCGCGATACGATCGCGCAGGGGCTGCACCTCTGCGGTCAGCCGCTCCTTATAGGCTTCGGCGTTTGCCTTGTAGGCGTCCTTGTTGTCCGGGTCATGCTGTCCCAAGGCTTGGGCGATATTGTCGATATAGACCAGCGCGTTATCGAGGCCCATCCATGCATGCGGATTCGCCTTGCCCTCGTAGGAGCCGGAAGAGATCGAGATCGGATCGATCCCGTCGGTCAGGGTGGCCGACGGGATGTCGCCGAGATTGGCGAGGAACTGCTCGAACCACCGCTCCAGGTTCAGGCCGTTCCAGAGGATCAGGTCCGCATCCGAAGCGCGGACGATGTCCTGCGGCGTCGGCTCGTACCCGTGTATTTCCGCGCCCGGCTTGGTGATCGAAACCACCTCGGCATGATCGCCCGCGACGTTCTGGGCGATGTCCTGCAGGATGGTGAAGGTCGTGACGACCTTCATCGGCTCCGCGTCCCCGGCCGCAGCGCCGGTGGCGGCAAGGGCTGCGGCGAGGGCCGTGGCGGCAGCGCGTCTGAAGGATATTCCCATGAAAGCGGTCCTGTTGGTATTGTCGGGTACGTCATGAAAATGCGAACCACTCGCAAGAGTCAAGTCAGTTGCGACTGATTTGCAAGGATTCCACCGCACCGCGCCGGGCCGCGCGACTATGACCTTGGCCCGCGCCCCTCGATCCAGCGAAAGCCCAGCGTGATGACGCCGGCGATGACCAGATAGGACAGCGCCAGCAGCAAAAGCGGCTCGTAGATGATGAAGGTGTCCTGCCGCACGCGGGCGGCGACGGCGTAAAGCTCGACAATGGTGATGGTGGCGACCAGCGGGGTCGCCTTGAGTTGCAGGATCGTCTCACCGCCCAGCGTGGGCAGGGCCTGGCGGAATGCCTGGGGCAGCCAGATGCGGTGGAAGATCTTGAAGCGCGGCATGCCGAAGGCGCGCGCAGCCTCGATCTGGCCCTTCTGCACGCTGGCGAAGGCGCCGCGCATGACCTCGCCCTCGTAGCCCGCGTAGGAGAGGGTCAGCGACAGCACCGCATAGGGCCAGGCCTGCCGCAGATAGGGCCAAAGCTCGGATTCGCGGATCCACGGGAATTGCGGAAAAAGCGAGCCGAGGCCGAAATAAAGCAGCCAGATCTGTAGCAGCAGCGGCGTGCCCCGGATCACCGTGCAGAAGGCGCGGGCAGGCGCGGCCAGATACCACGGCCCGATCGCCTGCGCGAGGCCCAGCGGCACGGCCAGCGCGAAGCCCAGCACAACGGTGACGACCAGAAGCCAGATCGTCACCCACAGTCCGCTGAGCGCGAGCGGCGCGTATTGGGGGATCCAGCTCCAGTCGAGGGCGAGGGCGCACCAGACCACGAAGGCCGCAAAGAGCCCCAGCATGATCAGGCGGCGGGGCATCAGCATCGCGCGGATCATGATGTGCCCCTCATGATGTGCTTCGATGCGACGGCTGACCGCGCCGCGCCCATTTCTCGATCCGGCCGAAGACGACCCCAGACAGCAGCGTGACCATCAGGTAGAGGAACCCGGCGGCGAGGAAGAAGGTGAAATAGGCCCGCGTCGATTGCGCCGCCTGCCGCGTTTCCAGCGTCAGCTCGGAAAAGCCGACGACGGCCAGCAGCGCGGTGTCCTTGGTAGCGATCAGCCACAGGTTGGCAAGGCCGGGAATGGCGAAGGCGGTCATCGCAGGGATCGTCACGCGCCGCGCCAGCATGCCGCGCGGCATGCCGAAGGCGCGCGCGGCCTCGATCTGGCCGGGCGGGATCGCCTTGATCGCGCCGCGAAGAATCTCGGTGGCGTAGGCGCCCTGCACCACGCCCAGCACCCAGATACCGGCGGCGATGCCGCTGATCTCGACCGGGCCGCGCCCCATGGCGGCGGCGACCTGGTTGATGATGTCGGTGCCGACGAAATATAGGATCAGGATCAGCACCAGTTCGGGCACGGCGCGCACGACAGTGGTGTAGATCTCCAACAGATCGCGCACCCACGGGCTGCCGTAAAGCTTGCCCGTCGCGCCGAAGAACCCGATGATCAGGCCAAAGCCGAAGGCGCCCAGAGCGATCTGGATGGATGCCGCCAGGCCGCGCAGAAGGTTCGCCCCCCAGCCGGGGGGCGAAAGCGACAGAAGTTCAAGCGTGTGCTCCAAGGTGCGCTTAATCGCTGTAGATCGTGGTCGAGAAATACTTGTCCGTAATCTCGTCATAGGTGCCGTTTTCACGGATCTCGGCGATGGCCGCGTTCAGCTTCTCGCGCAGCTCGTCATCGCCCTTGCGCAGGCCCGCGCCGACGCCCTTGCCGAGAATCGCTTGGTCATCCGGCACAGCGCCGACAATCTCGCAGCAATCGCCGATGTCGCTTTCCACGAAATCGGCCATGGCGATGCTGTCGGCCTCCACCGCGTCGATCCGGCCGGAATAAAGGTCCTGATTGGCCTCATCCTGCGTCTGGTAAACGCGGATCTCGCTGGCGGCATCCTGGAAGTGCTTCTGCGCATAGGCCTGATGCGTCGTCGAGGCCTGGACGCCCAGCACCTTGCCCTTCAGCCCCTCCGCGTCGGCGGTGATGCCCGAGCCCTTGGGGGCGACGATGACGGCGGGCGTCTTGTAGTAGTGATCGGTGAAGGCGATCTTTTCCGCGCGGTCCTCGGTGATCGACATCGAGGCCATGATCACGTCGATCTGTTCGCCCAGAAGCGACGGGATGATGCCGTCCCAGCCGGTCGGCGTGATCTCGCATTCCAGATCGGCGGCATCGCAGAGCGCATTCGCGATCTCGACCTCCCAGCCGGACCAGTTGCCGGCGCTGTCGGGCGCGGCGAAGGGCGGGTAGGGCTCGGCTGCGATGCCGATCTTGACGGTCTCGGCGGAGGCAACGCCCGCAGTCAGAAAGGCGGCCGCGGCGGCGGTCGTCAGCATTGTCTTGAGTTTCATGAGTTTCTTCTCCCTTGTTGGTTTTATCGTTTGGCTTTCGCAGGTGCCGTCTGGATCACGATACGGTCCTGAGAAACTGTTGCAGCCGCTCGGATTTGGGATTGCCGAAGACCTCTTCGGGCGGGCCTTCCTCCTCGATGCGGCCTTCTGAAAGGTAGATGACGTGGCTGGCGACCTCGCGCGCGAATTTCATCTCGTGCGTGACGAGGATCATGGTGCGCCCTTCGGCGGCAAGATCGCGGATGACGGTCAGCACCTCGCCGACCAGTTCGGGGTCGAGCGCGCTGGTCGGCTCGTCGAAAAGCATCACGGCGGGGTCCACCGCCAGCGCGCGCGCGATGGCGGCGCGCTGCTGCTGGCCGCCCGAGAGGAACGCGGGATAGCTTGCGGCCTTTTCGGCAAGGCCCACACGCTCCAGCAGTTCCATCGCGCGGGCGGTCGCCTCGCGCTTGGGGATGCCGAGGACATGCACCGGCACCTCGATCACGTTTTCCAGAAGCGTGCGGTGGGTCCAGAGGTTGAACGCCTGGAACACCATGCCCAGCCTGGTGCGGATACGCTCGATCTGCTTGGGCTTCGCGGGGGAGCCGTCGGGCTTCATGGCGATCTCCTCGCCGCCGACGATGATTCGGCCCGAACTGGGCGTTTCGAGGAAATTGATGCAGCGCAGCATCGTCGATTTGCCGGAGCCCGAGCCACCGATGATCGCCACCACGTCGCCGCGCGCGGCGGTCAGCGACACGCCCTTCAAAACTTCCAGATTGCCGAAGGACTTGTGCAGATCCTCGACCCTGATAGCCTCCTGCGGCGCGGTGTTCGTGGCGTCCGCTTGTGGCGCGGTTTGTGCCGAACTCATGCAATGCTCCCCATTCTTGCCTTGTAGTAATTCCTATTTCGGCTAATTGTGCAACTGTATAATTACTGCGATCCGCAGACACCCCGCCCGAAAGCCCGCCATGCCGCCCGAACGCAAGCCATTTCGCCGGATCGGCCCCGACCAGCGCCGCGACGCGATGATCGACGCGATGCTGGCCCTCATCGGAGAAGAGGGACTGGCCGCCGCCACCACCCGCGCCGTCGCCGCGCGGGCAGGGGTGACGCCGGGCCTCATCCGGCACTATTTCGACAGCAAGGACGCGCTGCTGAGCGCGGCCTACCAGCGGCACATGAGCGCGCTGACCCGCGCCACCTGCGGCCCGCACGAAGGCCGCAGCGCGGCGGTGAGGCTGGCCCGGTTCGTCGCGGCGGGCCTGCGCCCGCCGATCGCCAGCGCCGAGGCGGTATCGCTCTGGGCGGGGTTCCTGACGCATGTGCAGCATGGCGGGCCGATGCGAGAGACGCACGCCGCGACCTATGCCGAGTTCCGCGATCACTTGCAGGTGCGGATCGCCGACGCGCTGGAGGAGGCGGGCCGCCCCATGACTGCCGCCGCGCTGCGCCGCCATGCCATCGCCTGCAACGCGTTGATCGACGGGCTGTGGTTGGAGGGCGGCATGTTGCCGGGCGATTTCGCGCCGGACGAGCTGGCGCAGATCGGACTGGACTCCGTGGGCGCAATGCTGGATCTGCACCTCACGCCGGACATGATCGAAAAAGGGGAAACGCCATGAGATTCGCTAGCATTACCGACCGTCTGTCTGGTCTTGGCGGCGCCAAATGGGCTGTGCACGTACGCGCCCGCGCGCTGAAGGCCGCAGGGCGCGACATCGTCGAGCTGACCATCGGCGAGCCGGACGTGCCGCCGCAGGACACGCTGCTGGAGGATGCCGCCGCCGCCATGCGCGCGGGGCGCATGGGCTATTCCAACGGCATGGGCGAGCCTGGGCTGCGCGCGGCGCTGGCGGCGCGCTACAGCGCTTCGACAGGGCGCGAGATCACGCCCGATCAGGTGATGTGCCTGCCGGGCACGCAGACATCCCTCTTCACCACCCTCCTGGGACTGGTCGAGGCGGGCGACGAGGTGCTCGTCGGCGATCCCATGTATGCCACCTACGAGGGCTGCATCCGCGCCACCGGCGCCGCAATGGTGCCCGTGCCGCTGGACCCCGAGAACGGTTTTCGCATCCGTGCCGCCGATATCGCGGCGCGCCTTACGCCGCGCAGCCGCGCGATCCTGCTCAACACGCCGCACAATCCGACGGGCGCCGTGCTGACCCAGGACGACATCCGCGAGATCGGCGCGCTGGCGCGCAAGCATGACCTCTGGATCATCTGCGACGAGGTGTACGAGGAGTTGATCTTCGAAGGCGTGCCCTTTGCCTCGCCGCTGGCCGAGGCGGACCTGGCCGACCGCACGGTGGTCGTCTCGTCGATCTCGAAAAGCCATGCGGCACCGGGGTTCCGCAGCGGCTGGGCCATTGGCAGCACGGAATTCACCTCCTCCCTGCTGTCGCTGTCCGAGACCATGCTCTTCGGCAGCCAGCCCTTTCTGGCCGACGCCACCGCTGCCGCCGTGTTGGAACCGTCGCCGGTGGCGCCCGGCATGCGGCACCGTTTCGCCGCGCGGGCGGCGTATCTTGCCCAGCGGCTGGAGGGGCAAAGCGCGTTGCGCGTCAGCCGCCCGCAGGCGGGCATGTTCGCCATGATCGACATCTCGTCCACCGGCATGGACGCGGAGACCTATGCCTTCGATCTGCTGGAGCAGGCGGGCGTCGCGGTGATGCCCGGCACGTCCTTCGGCCGGACGCTGGACACCTGGGTGCGCGTCGCGCTGACCGCGCCCGACGCCGCGCTCGAGAAAGCCTGCGAGCGCATCATCGCCCATGCCGCCGCGCGCAGCGATGCCGCGCTGGCCGCTCAATCCTGAGGACGCCCCACATGACCAGCCCCGCCACCCATTTCACCCACGCCATCAGCCGCCGCCCCGGCGCCAGCGTCACGAACGGCCTGCGAGCCGAGGATCGCGGCGCGCCCGATCCCGCGCGGATGCAGGCGGCGCATCACGCCTATATCGCCGCCCTGCGCGGCACCGGCGCCGAGGTCATCGTGCTGGACGCGCTGGAGGACTATCCCGACGCGCTTTTCGTCGAGGATACGGCGCTCTGCCTGCCGGAAGGCGCGGTGATGATGCGCCCCGGCGCCGCCAGCCGCATGGGCGAGGTGGCGCAGATGCGGCCCACGCTGGCCGGGCTTTTCGACGATCTGCGCGATATCGAAGGGCCGGGACATATCGAAGGCGGCGATATCCTCTTCACCGGGCGCGAGGTGCTGGTCGGCCGCTCGGCCCGCACGGATGCGGAGGGCGTGGCCGCGCTGCGCCTGATTCTGGAGGAGTGGGGCCATCCCCTGCGCGAGTTGCAGACGCCTGAAGGCGTGCTGCATTTCAAGACGGACTGCTCGCTTCTGGACCCCGAAACGATCCTGTCGACAAGGCTGCTGGACGCCAGCGGCTGTTTCGACGGCTACCGCGTGCTGCACCTGCCCGAGGGCGAGGAAGCGGCCGCCAATGCCATCCGCTTCAACGACGTCGTGCTGCTGCCGGACGGCTTTACGCAAACCGCCGACATGCTGACGCGCGAAGGGTACGATCTGCGCCTCATCGACAACCGCGACTGTGCGCTGCTGGATGGCGGCATGTCGTGCCTGTCGCTGCGGTTCAACGTCTGAGTGCGGGCTACTTCAGTTCGACCTCGACGAAGGACATGGGCGCGTTGCCGTCGTTGATGACGTTATGCTCGGTCCCCTCGGTGCGCTTGTAAACGCTGCCGGCGGGCACGTGGTTCTGCATGATCTCGCCGCCGGGAAGCTCCAGCCGCATCTTGCAGTCGGTCAGGGTGGTGATGACGTAATCCATCCCGTGCGTGTGCCATCCGGTCTGCTGGCCCGGCTCGAAATCGAAGCGGGTCACGCGGGTGCGGTCATCGTCGATCAACTGGGTTGCGGTGCATGTCATTGCCATTGTCGGAGCCTCCGGCGGGAGTATTTGGGGAAGATGAAGCCCCACTCCGCCACAGTCCGGGCGAAGTGTCCAGAGGGGGCGGCGCGCGCGGGCCTCAGGTGGCGTAGTTCGACCCCTCGGAATCAAGGATCGCCATCAGCTCGCCCAGGTGCTTTTCGGCCTGGCCGGGATAGCCGTCCAGTTCCTGCGCGGTCTTTTCGGCGACGTCATCGGGCAGCACGCGCAGCGGCTGGCCGGTTTGCAGCGCGCGGATGTAGGTCTCGGCGGCGCGTTCGAAGTAATACATGCGGTTGAACGTGTCGGCGACGCTGTCGCCCAGCACCAGCACGCCATGATTGCCCATGATCATCACCTTCTTGGAGGGATCGCTCAGCTGCGCGGCGCAGCGCTCGCCCTCGCCCTCGAAGGCGAGCCCGCCATAGCCGTCGTCGATCACGTAGCGGCCGAAGAAGGTCGCGCAGTTCTGGTCGATGGGCGGCAGACGGCTGTCGGCGAGGCTGGCGAGGACGGTGGCGAAGATCGAATGCACGTGCATGACGCAGCGCGCATGCGGGCAGCGGCGGTGCACGGCGCCGTGCAGGCCCCAGGCGGTCGGGTCGGGCGCGCCGGGGCGGTCCAGCGTTTCAGAATCGTTGGCGTCGAGCAGCAGCAGTTCGGACGCGCGGATGCGGCTGAAATGCGCCTGATCGGGGTTCATCAGGAATTGCGAGCCGTCCTCGTTCACGGCGAGGCTGAAATGGTTGGCAACGGCTTCGTGCAGGTTGAGCCGTGCGGTCCAGCGGAAGGCAGCGGCCAGACGGGTGCGTTCGGTCCAGTGCTGGATGTTGGGTTGAGGGGCGGTATCGGGCATCGTCTTCTCCTCCAGAGCAGGGGCGGGGGCGGGGCGCCTCGTTCAGGATGCGCGATTCGCGGCCCGGACTGCAACCCGCCGCGGTGCGGGCCGCCTGCAACAAGGGCTCCGCCGCCCCTGCGCCGGGTGCCGAAGCGGCACCCGAAGGCAGGCGCCGCGACCGTCGGCGGGAAGGGTGCAGCGCCCTGTATGCAAAGGGATACGGCAAAGGGCGCGGCTTGGTGGCGGGGCGCCAGAACGCGCGAGTGGAGGCTGAAATCCCCATCAAAACATGCGGTTGCAGGCGCGCGCCGGTGCTGTGGCTCATCTGTGTGCCCAAAACGTCACAGGCACAGCAACAACGTCAGCCGCGGGGCGGGGTTCGTTGACTCAGGCGGGCAAAAGGCAGCATTAGATTGCTCAAGTCGCGTCCATGACAGGGAGGCGGCGGATCATGACACAAAATCATTCCTGCTACTCTGAGGAGGGACACACCTTGAAAAAGCATCTGCTTAGCACCAGCGCGATCGCCCTGGGCGTCGCCATGGCAGCACCCGCCGCGGCCCAAGAATGGGACGTTTCGTTCGGCGGCTACATGAGCCAGCACATCGCATACGCTGACGTTTCGGGTTCGGCCGTCGCCGGCACGGAGCAAGACGGCGTCGACATCCACTCGGCCTCCGAAATCCACTTCACCCCGTCGATCACGCTGGACAACGGCCTGACCTTCGGCGCGCATATCGAGCTGGAAGGCGAGAACCAGACCGCGAGTGCGGCAACCCGCCAGAACAACTACATCGACGAATCCTACATGACGATCAGCTCGGACACGCTGGGCCAGATCATCATCGGTTCCGAGAACTCGGCCGGTTACAAATCGATGGTCGGCGCTCCCGGCGTCACCGCGATGTACATCAACTCGCCCTCGATCTCGACCTTCATTCCGTTCTCGGCAGCCTACCCCGGTGGCTTCCGTCAGGCCGGCCTGTCGAGCTTCACCGAAGTCGCCGGCAACAACGACGTCCAGCGCATCACCTACTTCACGCCGTCCTTCAACGGCCTGACCCTCGGCGTGTCCTATGCGCCTACCGGCGCGGTGAACGTGGCCAACAGCTACGGCGTCGACAGGGACGCGGTTCTGTCGGACATCTTCGACATCGGCCTCAACTACAGCCAGACCTTTGGCACGGTGGACGTCACGCTGTCCGCACGCTATGGCGTGGGTGATGCGCCCGTCCTCGGGGGGTCGGATCCCGAAACCTGGGGTGTCGGCGCACAACTCGGCTTCGGCGCCTTCACCGTTGGCGGCAGCTACACCGAGAACGATAACGGCGGTATTGGCTCCGCAACCGGCCCCGACAGCGAGGGCTGGAGCTTTGGCGCAACTTACGACGCGGCTGGTCCGTGGGCATTCGAAGCTCTGACCTATCAGGGCGAAACCGATGCCATTGGCGGTAGTGCCGACTACGAAGCCTACCGCGTCGGCGCGAGCCGCGATCTGGGCCCGGGCGTCGACTGGGACATCTACGTCGCTCACGTCAATGCTGACGATGGCGCGGGCAGCGACGTCGAAGGCACGCTCATCGGCACCGGCATCAACCTGTCCTTCTAAGACCGGTTGACGACCAATCTACGCGGGAGGGGTGGCAACGCCCCTCCCGTTCGTTTATCTGCGGGGCGGCACCATGATCTGCATCAGGCGGGACAGATGAGCAAAACCTCCAGCAAGCCCTCGGCCAGAGCGCCCGCGCCCGGTCCGCAAGGCGCCAAGCGGCCCACGCCCAAGGCCAGCATCGTCTGGCTGGCGTCCTATCCGAAATCGGGCAACACCTGGGCGCGGATCTTCCTCGCCAATTATCTGACCAATGCGCAGCAGCCGGTGTCGATCAACAACGTCCATCGCATTGGCATCGGCGATTCCATCGCCAAGACCTACCGCATGGTGGCGCGCGACGAAGCGGTCGATCTGCAGGATGTCAACGTAACGCTGCGTCTGCGCGATGCGGTGCTGCGCGGCATCATCGGCAACGGCGCCGACGTCAACCTGGTCAAGACGCACAATATCCGCGGCAACGCCTACGGGACCGAGTTGATCCCGGCAAGATACACCCGCTCGTCCGTCTACATCATGCGCAATCCGCTGGACATGGTGCTGTCCTATGCCCGCCATTACGGCATCGACGTGGCCGAGGCTGTGGCCGCGATCGGCCGCAGCGACAACGCCAATGCCAGCGACACCGCGACGGTGTGGCAATTCCTCGGCAGCTGGTCCGAGCACGTGGATAGCTGGACGAAGGGTGCGCCCTATCCGTCGCTTGTGCTGCGATACGAGGACATGCTGGACAAGCCCGAGCAGTCCTTTGGTGCGCTGGTGCGCCATATCGGCATGCCTCTGGACAAGGACAGGCTGGACCGCGCGATCCGCTTCGCCAGCTTCGACGAGGTCAAGGCGCAGGAGGCGAAAACCGGCTTTGCCGAAAACCCCGGCAAGAGCAGGACCTTCTTCACCTCCGGCAAGGCGGGCGCTTGGAAGGAGGCGCTGACCGAGGATCTGGCGCAAAAGCTGCGCGCGGATCATGCCGCGACAATGAAGCGGTTCGGGTATCTCTGAGATGAGCAATTCCAAGCGCATCATCTGGATCGCCTCCTATCCGAAGTCCGGCAACACCTGGATGCGCAGTCTTCTGGCGCATTACTTCATGCCGCCGGGGCAGGCGCCCGACATCAACAACCTGCGCAATTTCACCACCGCCGACGTGCGGCAGGATTTCTTCGACGCCGCCAATGGCGGCCCGTTCAGGGGCAGCGATCTTGCCGACTGGATGCGCGTGCGCCCCACCGCGATGCGGCTGATCGCGCAGTCCCGGCCGAACCATCACTTCGTCAAGACGCACTGCCAGACGGTCCGGCTGGAGGGGCAGGACGTCATCCCGCCCGAGGTGACGGCGGGGGCGATCTATCTGATCCGCAATCCATTCGATCTGGCGCCCAGCTTTGCGCGCCACCAGTCGGCGGATATCGACACCGCCATCGACCGGATGCTGAACCCCGAGACGGTGATGGGCACGCCCAGCGGCATTTTCGACATGCTGGGCCGATGGGACGAACACGTCTGGTCCTGGACCAATGCACCCGGCCTCAAGCGCCGCGTCATCCGCTACGAGGATCTGCTGGCCAAGCCCGCGCGCGAGATGCGCGGCCTTCTGGAAGTGTTCCTCGGGCAAAAGGTCGACGCGGCCAAGCTGGCGAAGGCGGTCAAGGCGACGGCCTTTGCCAATATGCAAAAGCAGGAGCGCGAGCTGGGCTTTACCGAGCGGCCGGAGGGCATGACCAGCTTTTTCGCCAAAGGGCAGGCGGGCGTCTGGAAGGACGATCTGACACCGGCGCAGGTGGGCCGCCTGCGCGACGCCTTCCTGCCGACGCTTGAGAAATATTATCCCGAGATGCTGCGCGAGACGGCAGAGGCCGCGGGCGCCGCCTGAGCGCGGAACACCTGAGTGCGAAAAACTGGCGCCGCGCCGCCGCGCTCCTATATCAAGGGCCAAATCGCCGGAGGTGACACCGATGAGATCCGCATACCTGACCCGTTTCGCCTTGCTCGGCCTGCTCGCGCTGGCGGCGTGTTCGCCCAATATGCCCGCAGGACGCGCCACGCTGGGCCCTTATCCGGCGCTGGGCGGCGGCTTCTATACCTCGCCCGGCGGCCTGACCGTTGCGGTCGATGCGCGCAACATCGGCGGGCGCACGGGCATCTGCGGCGTTTGGGCGGAAAGCGAAAATCAGTCGGTGATGACGAAAAATGCCGCTCGGCAGGTGCTGGCCAGCGGCGCCGTGACCCTGGAGGGCGAGGCGGTGGCCCGGGGGCTGGGCTTCCTGCGGAAGGTGGTCCCCGCCAGATCCTATTCCGGGCTTGAGGCGAATTGCATCACCACCGACCGCGCCTGGCGTCCCGGTGACGAGACGCGCCCGCTCCGGGTGCATTTGCCCCGCCAGATCGTGCGCAACGAAATCGACATGGACGTTGGCGAAGGCGGAGGTATCGTGATCTGGTTCCGCCCCAGCGGCCCCGGCGCGCACCCCTCGGACAAGACGCCGTGGTAGGGCGCGCGCAGCCGCCAAGTCCGTAGCCGGACCGCAAAGCGCTACCCGCGGCGACGTGGCACTGAGGCCAGCCGCCACCAGGCATGAAAGTCGGACGACTGGCATGGCGCTCCGTGCGGTCTATGTCGAATTCAAGGAGGCGCGCCTGCAACTTTGCGGCGTCCGGCCGGTTGGGACATGGAAAACAGGAGGGTGGCACGATGATTGACGTATCCAACTTGGGCTTGGGCGGCCTGATCGTCCTCATCTGCGATGTCTGGGCCATCGTTTCGATCTTCGGCTCGCGGGCGTCCGCGGGCAAGAAGGTGCTGTGGATCGTGGTGGTGCTGCTGCTGCCGATCCTCGGCTTCATCCTGTGGCTGATCTTCGGGCCGAAAGCCGGGAAGGGCCGCGCCTGATGGCCCGTTCGGGTGCTGCGCAAGGACGCAGGCGCAGGCCCGTCGGGATCTGGCCCGCGCTCAAGGGGGTGTGGGTTCTGATCGGACAGAAGAACCTGAACCTGATCGCATCCGGGATAGCATTCTACGGCATCCTCGCCACCTTCCCGGCCATTGCGGCCTTTGTCGCGCTGTGGGGTTTTGTCGCCGATCCGGGGCTGGTCGCGGCGCAAGTATCAGAATTCACCGCCCTCTTGCCCGACGAGGTGTCGGACCTTCTGACCGCCCGCCTGTCGGAACTGGTCAGCGCAAACACCACGACGCTGGGATGGGCGGGGATCTTGTCCTCGGCGATCACGCTCTGGTCGGCGCGCGCAGGGATCGCGGCGCTCATCATCGGCCTCAACGCCGTCTATGGCGAACGTAACCGCAGCGGTTTGCGGCACATCGGGGTGGCCTTCGTGCTGACCGGCAGCATGATCGTGCTGGTGCTTGCGTGTTTCGCGGCGCTCGTGGTGGCACCCATCGTGCTCAGCTTTCTGCCCCTTGGGTTCCTCGCGTCGCTCGTGGCCGAGATACTTCGCTGGACCGTGGCGCTGGGCACGGTGCTGCTGGGGCTGGGGATGCTCTACCGTTACGCGCCCAACCGTCGCGGACTCGCGCGGGCGGGATGGATCACGCCGGGGGCGGTGGCGGCGACGCTGCTCTGGGCCGCGGCGACATGGGGCTTCACGCTCTACCTGCAGAACTTCGGCAATTACAACAAGATATATGGCTCGCTCGGAGCGGTGGTCGTCGTGCTGCTGTGGCTCTACCTCACGGCCTTCGTCTGTTTGTTGGGTGCGGCGCTGAACGCGGAACTGGAGCTGCAGCAACTCAAGGACACCACGCGCGGGCCGCCAAAGCCGATGGGCCAGCGTGGCGCGTTCGTGGCCGACAACCTGAGCCGCGATGGCGAGTTGAGCGACTGAAGCGGCGCCTGCCCTGGCACCTCTGAAACGCTTCAGGGGCGGGGCGGCGGCGGCGGACGGCGTCCGCGTGCGGCAAGAGCGGCATTGAGCCCGGCGAAGAAGGCCTCGGCCAAGGGTGGCATGGCGCGGGCGCCCGGCGGCGCTGCCGCTTCGCGCGCCGCCTCGGCACGCGCGATACGCGCCTCGCGGGTGGCGGCGGAGGCGGCGACCCCGAGCAGGATCAGACCGATCCCGATAAAGATCGCGGCAAGAATGAATGCCGCTGCCATGGCGGAATAAACCTCCTCCAGCATGATCCAGAGGGCTGCCGTCAGGAAGCCCGCGCCGATCGCCAGAAGCACACCGCCCACGATACGCAAAAGCGCGCGCCGCATGGCGCGCGCCGAGCGATCCTTGATCGCGTCAAGATACTTCATCGGGGGGATCAACGGCGCGCGGTGGTCAGGATTCCCACCACGAACCCGAGCGCCGCCGCGATGCCCAGCGACAAGCCCGGCTTTTCATAGACGAACTCATGCGCCTGGGCGTTAAGGGCGCTGGCCTGTGCCTGTGCCGTGGAGACAGCCTGCGCGCCGCGCGCGCGCGCCGCGTCCACGCGCCTTTGCGCCGCCTCGGTCAGGTCTTCGCGCTGCGCCTTGGCCATCTCGCCCAGCGTTTCGGTGATCGCGCTGATGTCCTGCCGCAAAAGCGCGATCTGCGCCTGCAAGTCTTCGCTGTCGGGGGCTGTGGTTTTGTTCTGTGCCATGTTGAAACTCCTCGAATTTCTGACGTCATGTTCGTCACCCCGCAGCCAGACTTCCGGTCCCTTCGGATATTTGCTCCGAAACCGGAACTTCGGCAAAGCCGGGCGCGTTTGGACTCACGATCGCCAATCGTGTGGCAAGCTTTGCATACACTGTCTCGAAAAAGGAGATCAAAATGCTCTACTGGGCAATCGTTTTTCTGGTCGTCGCTCTTGTTGCCGCCTTGTTCGGCTTTGGCGGCATCGCGTCCGCCTCGGCGGGAATCGCGCAGATCCTCTTCTACATCTTCATCGTGCTTTTCGTGATCGCCCTGATCGCCAACTTCATGCGCGGCCGGAAATGACGAGGTCGCGCTGTCGCGGGCCTTTATCCGGAAGACAAAAAACCACCCGCACTCAGCTTGCGGGTGGTTTTGTATCGGCGGCGCCGCCTCAGGCCCTCTTGAGCGTCTCGGTCGATGAGAAGAACATTGCCTGACCCACGGCCGAGCGGACCTGATCCTCGTTATAAGGCTTGGAGATGACAAAGGCCGGCTCGGGCTTGTCACCGGTCAGAAGGCGCTCGGGGAAGGCCGTGATGAAAATCACCGGAATGTCGCCCACCTGATCCAGAAGGGCCTTGACCGCGTCGATGCCGCTGGAATTGTCGGCCAGCTGGATATCCGCCAGAATGAGATCGGGAATCTTCTGCAGGCCCAGCTCGATCGCCGCGTCGCGGGTGCGGCCGACGCCTGTCACGTTGTGGCCGATGGAGGTGACGATGCTGTGCAAATCCATCGCGATGATCGCCTCGTCCTCGATCACCAGAACGTTGCCGGCCATGCTCTGCTCGATCTCGGCGCGGGCTGCGGCGATAAGATCTTCGGCGTCGGCGGCGCTGATATCCATGATGGTGCCGATTTCTTTCGGAGAGAATTCCTCGATCGAGTTCAGCAAAAGCGCTTGGCGCGTGTCGGGCGTAAGCGTGCGCATGTGGTTCTGCGCCGCAGATTCGAGGCCGAGGCGCGTCGCGGGAATGACGTTGTCGCCCGAACTGTCCGGCGCACCGGCGCTCTGCCATACCAGGCGGAAAGCGCGGAAAAGCGCAACGCGGGGCGACGGGTCGTCCGCATAGGCGGCCCGGTCCTGGAGGATCGCCTCAAGGGTGGCGGTCGCGAAGGCGTCGCCACTGGACTGGCTGCCGGTCAGGGCGCGGGCATAACGGCGTAAATAGGGCAGGTGGTGCGCAATCTGTTGAGAGAAATCCGGCTTCGTGTCAGAAATACCCATTGTCGCTCCATGTTCATTCTGTAGTTTTGGCATATATCTGGAACCAACTCGTGCAAATCGGAGTTGGTTCCCGCACGGGCCAAAAAAGGCTTCTGGAAGGTTACTGTTCATGAATTGGCAGACGATATGACGACAATCAAGAGTTGCAACAACGAGAACGGCGGGAAAGCGCCGTCCAGGAGGCCCGAGCACAACCAGATCGACGAAAACCTGCGGCGTGTCTACGAGGACATGCTGGAGGATGATGTGCCCGATCGGTTCGAGGAACTGTTGCGCCAGTTGCGCGAGCAGGATGCGCAGAAATGACAAAGAACAAAGCTGCCGAAACCGGCCCGCCGCTCGACCCGCGCGACGAGATCGTGACGCATCTCAAACCCATGCGCGCCTTCGCGCTGTCGCTGACGCGCGACATGGCCCGCGCCGACGATCTGGTGCAGGACACCGTCGTGAAGGCATGGACGAATATCGACAAGTTCACTGTCGGGACGAACATGCGCGCGTGGCTGTTCACCATCCTGCGCAACACCTTCTACTCGGAACGCCGCAAGGCCAAGCGCGAGGTTGCCGATGTCGACGGTGCCATGACCGAGCGCATGTCGGAAAAGCCGGCCCATGACGGGCGCCTTGCGCTGACCGATTTCCGCCGCGCATTCGAGCAGCTTCCGGCGGAGCAGCGCGAGGCGTTGATCCTGGTCGGTGCGCAGGGATTTGCCTACGAGGAGGCGGCGAGGATGTGCGATTGCGCCGTCGGCACCGTCAAGAGCCGGGCCAACCGCGGCCGCAAACGCCTGGCCGAGATGCTGGGGATGCGCGAGGACGAGGCGATGGAACTGACCGATCAGGCCACGGTCGCGGTGATCAGCCGGAACCCGGGCTCGTCGTGACATGCCCGACAGGGACCCGAAAAAGGCCGTCATCCCCGAGGAGGGGTGGCAGGCGCTAAGCCGTCGCAACGCGCTCATGCCGCGCGTTGCCTTGCTTCTGACACTCGCGCTCCTGCCGCTCGGGATCATCGCGGTCGCGCAGACCCAGCGCGCGCTCGAAACCGCGCGCGAGACCTATCGCGCCAGCCTCAGTGCGCAGACCGCGCGCCTTGCCCAGCCCGAGCGCGAGGCAATCCAGAGCGCGCAGGGCATCACGCAGGGCCTGGCGGACGCGCTTGTCGTCATGGGGCCGAGCGACGCGATCTGTACCGAGCTCATGCGCTATTCCGCCTCGCGCAGCGATCAGGTCGTGTTCCTGGGCTTCATCGACGGCCAAGGACAATCGCAATGCAATAACTTCGGTGAAGCGTTTGATTTCAGCGGCATAGACGAGGAGCGCAGCGCGATGGAGCGCAGCGCGCTGACGGTGTATTCGTCGCCTTCGGGCGCGGCCAGCGGCAAGCCGGTGGTGATCGTGCAGCAGCCGGTTTTCAACGAACAGGGGGTTTTCAAGGGCTTCATCTCGCAATCGGTCGAGACGCGGAACCTTGTCGCGCAGCGCAGGTCCGACCGGGTGGCCGAAAACGCGGTGATCGTGACGTTCAACGACCGCGGCGATATCCTCACCTCGGACCGGCCGAAGGGGGAACTTTACGCCTTCTTGCCGCAAAAGACAGCGCTGGCCGATCTGGTGGGCGGCGGCAAGCAGCTTTTCAGCGAGAATACCCGCACCGGAAAGCCCCGGGAGTTTGCGGTCGTGCCCATTCTCGAAGGCCGCGCCTACGCCCTGGGAAGCTGGGATCCCGCGCGCCTGCAGGTCCGCGACCGGGCTTTCACGACGCTCACGCTGCTTTTCCCGCTGCTCATGTGGCTTATCAGCCTGGTCGTGGCGCTGGTGGCGGTCCGGCTTCAGGTGATCCGTCCGGTGCGCATTCTCGGGCGGCAGATGCGCGACTTTGCCGAAGGGCGCCGCGTCTTCCAGAGCGAGGCGCTGGACAACGCCCCCAGCGAACTGCGCGAGATCGGCGAGACGTTTGCCTACATGGCGCAGAAGGTCATCCGCGACGAGGCGGATCTGGAAAACACGGTTCACGAGCGCGATGTGCTGATCAAGGAGGTGCATCATCGCGTCAAGAACAACCTGCAACTGATGTCCTCGATCCTCAGCATGCAGGCCCGCACCGCGCGCAACGCCGACACGCGCAGCGCGCTGCGGAAGGTGCAGGACCGGCTGGCCAGCCTTGCCGCCGTGCACCGCGGCCTTTACGAGACGCCGCTGGTCAGCCAGGTGCGCGTCGACGTGCTGCTGGACGATCTGCTGCGGCAGCTGGCGACGCTGGGTGGCGGCGCGTCCGCGCCCCTCGATGTCGATCTGGATCTGCGCCCCGTCACCCTGGTGCCCGATCAGGCCGGTCCGCTGGCGCTGCTGGCGGCCGAAGGCTTCACCAACGCGCTGAAACACGCCGCGGCCGGGCCGAACGGGCGCCGCATCATCCGCGTGCGGCTGCGTCCCGATCCCGACGATCCCGGAATGGTCGAATTCGAGATCGCCAACAGCGCGGTGGGCGACGTGCCGCGCGAGACCGAGCAGGGGCTGGGCATGAAGCTGATCCAGGCGTTCTGCTCGCAGCTCGACTGCCGCATGTCCCATGATCAGGACAAGGACGGGCTTTACGTCATGCACGTCCGCTTCAAGCTTCAGGATTTCGTTCCGGACCAGCACATGCCGCGCGTCTGATCCGCGCGGCGCGCGGCGCGCAGGTCAGGAGGCGCGGCTGAACCGCACGCCCTCGGGCATGTGCGCGTCAAGCGCGCTGGCGACGATCCGCGTCAGCGCGCGGCCCGGCGGGTGCAGGGTCAGCGCCGCGTCGTCCAGCGTGACGAGCCTGCCGAAGCGCGCCGCGATCCGCGCCAGATCGCTGTCGAGGCTGGCGGCCAGCGCGCCATGACGCGCGCGCAGGGCGGCGCGGTCGATGGCGAATTCGCACATCAGCATTTCGATGGCATCGGCGCGCAGCAGGTCGTCATCGGTCATGATGTGCCCGCGCGCCCCGGCCAGCCCGCCCGCCTCGATCCGCTGGATATAGGCTGCAGTGGCGGCGGCGTTCTGCACGTAGCCCGCCAGCAGCCGCGAGATCGACGATGCGCCAAGACCGATCAGGGTGGCGCAGCTGTCGGCGGTGTAGCCTTGGAAATTGCGCCGCAGGCGCCCCTCGTCCCGGGCCAGCGCCAGTTCGTCGCCGGGGCGGGCGAAATGGTCGATGCCGATGGCGTCGAAACCGGCGGCGCAGAATTGCGTGGCCGCCAGTTCGGACAGGCGGTGGCGCGCCACGTCATCCGGCAGCGCGTTCTCGTCGATCAGCTTTTGCCGCTTGGCCACCCACGGCACATGCGCATAGCCGAACAGCGCGACACGCTCGGGCGCGAGGGTCAGCACCTTGGCGACGGTGTCGGCGATGCGGGCGTCGGTCTGGTGCGGCAGGCCATAGACCAGATCGCAGTTGAGCGACGCGATGCCGGCGGCGCGTAGGTCGTCCACGCAGGCGCGGGTGATGTCATAGGGCTGTTCGCGCCCGATGGCGGCCTGCACCTCGGGGTCGAAATCCTGGATGCCGATGCTGGCGCGGTTCATGCCCTCGGCGGCCAGCGCGTCGATCTTGGCGCGGTCCACCATCGTCGGGTCGATTTCGACCGAGAATTCCCAACTGTCGGCGGGCGGAATCGCGGCCTTGACCGCGCGGGCAAGGCGGTGGATCAGATGCGGCGGCAGGATCGTCGGCGTGCCGCCGCCCCAGTGCAGCCGCCCCATGCGCAGCCCGGCAGGGATCGTCTGCGCCACTAGCTTCAGCTCCTGCTCCAGCGTGCCGATATAGCTTTCGACCGGGCTGAGCGTCTGCGTGCCCTGCGTGCGGCAGGCGCAGAACCAGCAGAGCCGTTCGCAAAAGGGGATGTGCAGGTAGACCGATACCGGCTCGGCCGGATCGAGCGCGGCGAGCGCGCCGGCCTGAAACGCACCGCCGACGGCGGGAGAGAAGACCGGCGCCGTCGGATACGAGGTGTAGCGGGGCACGCGGGCGTCGAACAGGCCCAGTGCGCGGAGTGTGTCCAGATGTTCCATGCCGGACCTGTCGCATACCTGAGCGGGACGAACCTTGTGCCAGATCAAACTTGGCGCAATATTGCCCCCTCGGGAGAGCGCAAGCCGCCGGAGGCGAGATGGAGACGATACCGCTGGAACTGCAGGCGGCGCTGTGGGGTCTGGTCGCCGGCGGGGCGCTGCTGGCGGGGGCGACGGCGGGTTACTTCCTGCGCCTGCCGGCGGTGATCTCATCGTCGATCATGGCGTTCGGGATCGGTGTGCTGATCTCGGCGCTGGCGTTCGATCTGATGGATGAAGCGTTCAGCGTCGGCGGCGTCGGTGCGGCGGTCGCGGGCTTTGCCGCCGGTGGAGCGCTTTACGCGCTGGCCAACGCGGCGCTCGCGCGGGCCGGGGCGCATGAGCGAAAGGTCTCCGCCCGCCAGGCCGGCGCCGGCGCCGCCGCGTCGCTGGCAATCGCCATCGGCTCGCTTCTGGACGGAGTGCCCGAAAGCGCGGCCATCGGCATTTCGCTGCTGGACGGCGAGGGCGTGGCGCTGGTCACATTGCTGGCAATCGTGCTGTCCAACATCCCCGAAGGGCTGTCCAGCACCATCGGGATGAAGCGCGCGGGCAAATCGGCCGCCTACATCTTCGGCATCTGGAGCGCGATCACGGCGGCGTGCAGCGCCTCGGCGCTGCTGGGTTACATGATTATCGGTGCGCTGGGGCCATTCTCGATCGGCGCGGCGACGGCCTGCGCGGCGGGAGCGGTGTTCGTCATGCTGATCGACACAATGATCCCCGAGGCATTCGAGGATATCCACGCGCTGTCGGGGCCAATCGCGGCGGTGGGGTTTCTTCTGGCTTTCGCGGCCACGCATCTTCTGTAGGGCGGATACTGGAAAAACAGAAGGGGCGACCATAAAGACCGCCCCTCCGCACTCGTACAAAGAGCACTCGTAAAACTTGTTGCCGGAGTTGCCGGGGTGTGGGGTCAGGCCTTTGCCTGAGTGTGATGCGCGCCGATGAACCAGGCGTCCTTGCTGACGCCGCGGCTGACCGCGGTGTAGAGGTCCGCCGTTTCTTCGTCGCCCGCATCACCCGTTTCCTTGATGCCTTCATGCACCAGCGAAACGAATTGGACCATCCGTTTTTTCAGCTCGTCGATATGCGCGTCCTGATGAACCGCGTCGCGGGGATAACCGTCCAGCTTGCCGTTCTTCTCGACGCCCTTGAGCGTGCCGTCGGCGGTGCCGCCCAGGATGACGATCCGCTCGGCGATGGTATCCACATGCGCGTCCATATTGGCACGCACGTCATCCAGAAGCTCGTGGATGCCGATGAAACTGGGTCCCTTGATGTTCCAATGCGCCTGCTTGAGCGCCAGCTGCAATTGGATACCGGTCGCAAGCGACACATTGAGATGGTTGATCGACGCTTCGCGTGCGTTGTCGCTCAGATAATCGGTAAACTTTTCGGTCATCATGAATCCTTTCCGTTGCATAAACCGGTGCAGCAATGCTGCCCGAAAAGCTTTCAGTATCTACTACGCGCAAAGGGGCGCCGCGGTTCCACGCGGCGCCCCTTGATGTGACGTTTTTTTTTTGCGTCCCGGTCAGGTCAGCGTGGCGCGAATTTTTTCCAGCCGTTCCTGCCGCGCGCGCCGTGCCTTTAGCGCCTGCGCCATGTCCACCTTGTGGAACCTGACGGGCGTGTTCGGCTGAAGCTGTCCGACCAGGTCCATGTCGGCGGAAATGACCGCGCCGATGGTGAAATATCCGCCGCCCGACACCGCGTCGCGGTGCAGCACGATGGGCTCTGTCCCGCCGGGGATCTGGATGGAGCCGTAGGAATAGCAGCCATCGACGATGTTCGACGGGTCCGAGCCCGCGCCGAAAGGCTGCTCGCGCTCGACAAATTCCATGGGGTGACCGCCGCGAAAGCGGTATCCCATGCGGTCCGCCTCGGGCGCGACCTTCCACTCGTCATCGAAGAACTGCTGCTGCGCTTTCTCCGTCAGGCGGTGCCAGTAGAGGCCGGGCAGGACGCGAAGCTCGGCAGGTTTGGGCGGTGCGTCCAGAAGGCTCTGGTCCAGACTGCGCTCTTTTGCATCGGCCGTGGGTTTTCCGACGGGCACCGTGTCGCCCGCCGCCAGCGCGCGACCTTCGAAGCCGCCCAACGCGCCGATGGGATAGGTCGCGCGGCTGCCGAGGGCTGGGGGCGTGTCGATGCCGCCGGCAAAGGCGATGTAGATGCGCGCGCCGTTTTTCAGATAGCCGAATTTCAGCGTCTGGCCCGCCTTGACCGGGAACGATGACCAGCAGGCGCGCTCATCGCCATCGACGAAGACGGGCATTTCGGCACCCGCGACGGCGACCAGCGTGTCGTCGTGGAAGCTCAGTTCCGGGCCGATGAACACGGCCTCCAGCCCCGCGGCATCCTCGGGGTTGCCGACCAGCATGTTGGCGATGCGCATCGCCGCGCGATCCATCGCGCCGCCCTCGGGAATGCCGAGGTGGAAATAGCCGGGCCGTCCCAGATCCTGGATGGTGGTCAAAAGGCCGGGTTTGACAACTTCAAACGTCATTGAGAGCCTCCATCAGCTTGGCGTTGGTGCCGTCCATGTCGGCGTTGAATTCCTCCAGATCGAAGGTGACGTCGGCGATGCGCGGGGTATAGGTGCCGTCCTCGATCGCCTTGAGGATGCGGTCGTATTCGGCGCGGTCGATGGGTTTGAACTTCACGATGTCGCCGGGGCGGAAGAGCACCATGAAATCGCGCAGGTAGGTGACTTCCTGATCGGGATCGAAAATCGTCATCGGCGTGATGCCGAACATCTGGTAGCCGCCCGCGCCGCGCACCGAATAGATGGCGGTGAAACAGCCGCCATAGCCGACCGTCTGCTTGGGCGTGTCGGTGCGCGGCTTGAGATATTTGGGCACCTGAAGCTGCCGCTCGCGCGGGGCCAGCTGGTAAAGGAAGGGCAGGCCCGCAACGAAGCCGACCATCGACACGAACCACGGGGCGGAGTGGTGCGCCTCGATGAACGCCTCCACACTGTCATAGCCGTTGATGCGCGCGGCATATTCCAGATCGGTGCCATCGGGATCCTGATGGCGCTCGCGAAAGCGCATGACGCATTCGTGGGTCCACGGGTCCTGATAGTAAACCGGCACCTCGATGATGCGCGTTGCCAGCCGCTTTTCGGCGTTGATGGCTTTTTCCTCGGTCTGCTTCAGCTTGGCCAGCATGTCCTCGGGCGCGATTACGTCGGGGTCATAGCGCACCTGGAACGAGGCATTGGCCGGGCAGATCTCGCGGATGCCGTCGATATCCGCGTCCTTGATCGCATTGCTCATGGCGAGCGATTTGAAGAAAGCGTCCAGCGACATCTCCTCGTCCATCTCGACGAAGATGTGCTCGTCGCCGCCGTATGAATACCGTGTCTTCACGATGCTCCTCCTGTCTGATCGGTGAGGTTGCCCGCCTCCAGCCACGGCTCGAGCCATTGGGTGTGGATGCGGCCCGCGCGCACGTCTTCGGAGCGCGCGAGCGCCTTGTGCAGCGGGATGGTGGTTTTCAGCCCGTCAATCCGGATCGCATCCAGCGCGCCCGCCATCTTGTCGATGGCCGCCTCGCGGGTGGGGGCGTGCACGATCAGCTTGCCGATGAGCGAATCGTAGAAGGGCGGGATCTGATAGCCTTCGTAGAGGAAGTGATCGACGCGGATGCCCTCCAATTCCGGCAGGTCGAGCGTGCCGACAACGCCGGGGAAGGGCATGAATTTCTTCGCCGGATCCTCGGCGTTCAGCCGCACCTCGATGGCGTGGCCGTTGAGCGTGATCTCGTCCTGCGTCACGGGCAGCGCCTCACCGCCCGCGACGCGGATCATCAGCGCGACCAGATCGAGCCCCGTCACCATTTCGGTCACGGGATGTTCGACCTGGATGCGCGTGTTCATCTCGATGAAGTAGTAGGCGTCCGCCGCGCTGTCATAGAGGTATTCGATGGTTCCCGCGCCGCGATAGCCGACCGCCTCGGCCAGATCCACGGCGCTTTGGCACATCGCCTGCCGCGTGGCGTCCGGCAGGTCGAAGGCCGGGGCCTCCTCCCAGACCTTCTGGCGGCGGCGCTGGAGCGAGCATTCGCGCTCGAAGCAGTGCACAGCGCGGGTGCCGTCGCCCATGATCTGCACCTCGATATGGCGCGGCTGGGGGATGAACTTCTCGATATAGATGCCGCCGTCGCCAAAGGCGGCCTGCGCTTCCTGGCGTGCCTGGGGGGCCATCCTGGCCAGCTCGTCATGCGTATGGGCGATGCGGATGCCGCGCCCGCCGCCGCCGGCGCTGGCCTTGATGAGCACCGGGTAGCGGATCCGATCGGCCAGAGCTACGGCGAGATCCATGTCGTCCACCCGCCCGTCCGAGCCAGGCACGACCGGCACGCCCGCCGCCTCGGCGGCCTCGCGCGCCGACACCTTGTCGCCCATCCGCTCGATCGTACCTGCCGAGGGGCCGACGAAGATCATGCCGGCCCCCTCGACGGCGCGCGCGAAACCGGAGCTTTCGGCAAGGAAACCATAGCCGGGATGCACCGCGTCCGCGCCCGCATCCTTGGCGGCCTGCGCGACGCGTTCGATATCAAGGTAGGATTTCGCGGCCTGCGCGGGGCCGATGCACACGGCCTCGTCCGCCATGCGTACGGCCAGCATGTCGGCGTCGGCCTCGGAATGGGCCTGGATGGTGTGGATGCCCAAGGACTGCGCGGCGCGCACGATGCGCACCGCGATTTCGCCCCGGTTGGCGATGAACAGACGCTTGATCGCCATGTTATTCGAGCGTCGCCAGAACGTCGCCTGCGGATACCGCCGCCTCGTTCTCGGCGGAGTAGCCGCCGAACTTGCCGGCCTCTTCGGCCTGCACCTCGATGAAGGACTTCATCACCTCGACCAGCCCGATCGTCTCGCCCACGGCGACGTCGTCGCCCTTGGACTTGAACGGCGCGTCCTCGGGCGAGGGGCGGTGATAGAAGGTGCCGGGAACGGGGGATTGAATATCTGGCATGTCATGGTCTCCTTGAATGGCTCAGGTGTTCGATGCGTCTTTCAGCACGTCCGCTGCCGGCGCGATCCTGATGCCCGCATCGCGCAGCGTCTTGTTGATCGCGCGGCCGATTTCCAGCGCGCCGGGCGTGTCCGAGTGAAAGCAGATGGATTCGAAGGCGATGGGGATATCCTCGCCATCCACCGTCTCGACCACGCCTTCGCGGCAGGCGCGCAGGCATTTCTGCGCGATCTGCTCGGGGTCCGGCGCCGCCACTTTCCGCGAGAATACGATCATGCCGTCGCTGCCGTAATCGCGGTCGGCGAAGAGTTCGCGCACGACGGGATGGCCGTGGCGTTGCGCGATGTCGCATGTGACGCTGACATCCATGCAGAAGAGGATCAGATCGGGCGCGGTGCTGCGCAGCGTTTCCACCAGGTGACGCGACAGATCCTCGTTGCGGGCGGCCTCCATGTAAAGCGCGCCATGCGGCTTGACGTGCTGAAGCGGCACACCGTGGCGGCGCCCGAACTCGCGCATTGCGCCGATCTGGTAGAGGATGTCATTCACCAGCTCGTCGGCGGCGGCGTCGATGCGGCGCCGTCCGAATCCCTGCAGATCCTGATAGGCCGGATGCGCCCCCAGGCCGACGCCATGCGCCTTGGCCAGCGCGGCGACGCGGTTCATCGAATTGGGATCGCCAGCGTGAAACCCGGTGGCGACATTGGCCGAGCTGATGACCTCCATCAGCACCTCGTCGGGCGCGTCGCCATAGCTCCAGTGGCCAAAGCCTTCGCCCATGTCGCAATTCAGATCGACAATCTCGCGCATATCGTATCCCCCCGGCTGACGATGTTGCCGCAAACCGTGCAATGGCGACGGTTGTTTGTAAATTGCATATTTGCGAGGTTACGTTATCGGCAAATCAGATAATGCCCGGCCCTGCAGGGAGCGCCATGAATTTCAGGCAACTCAAGTATTTCGTCGCCACCGCCGAGACCGGGCAGGTCAGCCGCGCGGCCTCGGCGCTGTCGATCTCGCAATCCTCTGTGACGAGCGCGATCCGTGATCTGGAGGCATCGCTCGGCGCGGCGCTGTTCCTGCGCACGCATCACGGCATGGATCTGACTGATGCGGGGCGCGATCTGCTGGCCTCGGCCTACGCCATCCTTGCCAAGATCGACGAGGCGCAGACGCTGCGGCACCGCAATTCGGACGCGTCGGGCCGGGTGCGCATCGTCGCCAGCTATACGGTGATCGGGTATTTCCTGCCCTACCATCTGGACCGGCTGCGCCGCCTGCATCCGAACCTCGAGATCGAGCTGCACGAGCTGAACCGCGAAAGCATCGAAGAGGGGCTTCTGGCGAACCGCTACGACATGGCGGTGCTGCTGACATCCAATCTCAGCAACCCGGAACTGGAGAGCGAGACATTGATGCGCTCCACCCGGCGGGTCTGGATGGCCAGCGGGCATGCCTTCGCCGGTCGGCGCAGCGTCACCTTCGAGCAGATCGCGCAGGAGGACTACATCCTTCTGACCGTTGACGAGGCGGCGAACACGGCGATGAAGTACTGGCGCCGGCAAAGCGTGCAGCCGCGCGTCAGCCTGCGCACCATGTCGATCGAGGCGGTCCGCTCGATGGTGGCGAACGGGCAGGGGATCACGGTGCTGTCGGACATGGTCTACCGGCCGTGGTCGCTGGAGGGCAAGCGCATCGCAACGGCCCTGACCGAGCCGGGCGTGCCGACGATGGATGTGGGGCTGGCATGGCGGCGCGGCGCAGCCTTCTCGCCGCAGATGCAGCTGATCCACGGCTATTTCCGCCAGAGCTTCAACGCGCCTTACGCGGTCTGACAGCGGGGCGCATCTTTGCCCTTGCCCCGAGGGGGGCCGCCTGCGCAAATGCCGCCATGAAACTGTCGGAAAATACCGTCGGCGCGCTGCTGATGATGGCCTCGATGGCGGCCTACACGCTGAACGACACGCTGATGAAGACGCTGTCGGGGCATGTGCCGCTGTTTCAGGTGATCTTTCTGCGCGGCTGCCTGACCAGCGGGGCGGTCGCCGTGATCGCCTGGCGCATGGGCGCGTTTTCGAGGCGCATCTCGCGCCGGGACGGGCGGGCGATCTTCCTGCGGGTTCTGGGTGAGGTGGCGGGGACCTATTTCTTTCTCACCGCGCTTTACCACATGCCGCTGGCGAACGTGACGTCGATCCTTCAGGCGCTGCCGCTGGCGATCACGCTGACCGCCGCGCTGGTCTTTGGCGAGCGGATTGGCTGGCCGCGGCTGTCGGCGATCTGCGTCGGGTTCATCGGCGTGATGATGGTGGTGCGGCCGGGGGCCGAGGGGTTCAATGTCTATGCGCTCTACGGCCTGGCGGCCGTCGGTTGCCTGACGCTGCGTGATCTGGCGACGCGCAGCCTCAGCCGCGAGACGCCCTCGATGCTGGTCACCTTCGCCACCTCGGTCACGGTGATGGCTGTCTTTGGCCTTGCCGCGCTGGGCGGGGAGTGGGCGCCGCTGGGGCGCGCCGACTGGCTGACCATCGGGGGCGCGGCGGCGCTGATCGTGGCGGGGTATCTGACGTCGATCATGGTGGTGCGGGTGGGCGAAATCAGCTTTACCGCGCCGTTCCGTTACACCGCGATCCTCTGGGCGCTGATGCTGGGATGGCTGGTCTTCGGCGACTGGCCGGCGCCCATCGTGCTGCTGGGCGCGGGGATCATCGTGGCAAGCGGGCTCTTCACCCTCTACCGCGAGGCGCGTCTGGGGCGGCGAAGACGGCCCGCACCTGTTCTTCGTCCACGTTGAAGCGGTCCCTGAACATCCGGCGCTGCGCCTCCGTCAGCGGCGCCAGCTTGCGCGGGCGGAACTTGGCGGCGCTGTCGTTGTCGACATGTTTGGAGCGGATATACATCGGCGGGCGCGGCTGGATGATCGCCGGCATCACGTGATGCAGCTTGTGATGGCCGTAGTTCATGATCGTGCGCGTGTCGCCCTCGGCGAAATGCACGGCAAGGCCGCAGGCCCAGAAGGAACTGACGACCTCCTCGGCGATGATGCCATCCGCCGACAGGCTGGCGGAATATCCGGTGTTGAATTCGATCGCGACGCGCGGCTCGCGCCGCCTGAACCGGGCGCTGCGCCGCGCGACCGAACGGGCCAGCTCGACGAAATCGACGCCCACCGCGTCGTCGTCGTCGAGGCGGAACTGAAGGCTTTCGGGCCGCGCCTCGCCCAGCTCGTCCTGGATGGCCAGTTGCAGGGCAAGACGGTGTTTCAACGGCTCCCGCGCCACGATCCTGATCTGCGGCACCGGGGCGCAAAGCGCGTGCAGCCGGCCGCGCCACGGCTCGGGCATGTTCTGCCCGATCACGACGAGAAAGGTGAAATCCGGGTCTGTCTGCGCGCGGATCGAGGGCAGGGTGAGCGTCTCGAAATGGGCGAAGCGCAGCGCCATGCGCCCCGGTGCGTATAGATATGCCTCGCGTTCGGCCACGCTGGCGTGCATCCGCTTGAAGCCGCCAAGCGCCGGATAGGAAAAGCGGCAGACGCCGATCACGCGCATCATGAGATACCGTTGCTGTAAAGGGCGCGGATCGCCTCGGCGTCGATGTTGTAGGTCCGGCGGAACGCCTCTTCGCCGGCGGCATCCAGCAGGGGCAGGCGCACCGGCCTGACCCCGTCCTTTTGTCGCGAATCATTGAACCGGTTGTGGCCGCGCACGAACATCGGCGTGCCGGGCAGGGTGACGACAGGCATGATGCGCCCCAGCTTGGCATGGCTGAAATTCAGGATGCAGCGCGAGGCGCGCGGCGCCACCGCCATGCCGAGCGCGGGGGTCCAGAGGGTTTCGACCGCCGCCCGGGCGTGGATGCCCTCGGGGCCGATCCGGGCGATATGGCCATGGTTGAAATCGAGCGCGACATAGCGGTGTTTCCTCAGCATCTGCGCCAGATCGCCCGCCGCCGCGCGCAGACGTTCGACGAAGGTGACGGCGACCGCATCGTCGTCATCCATGCGGAACTGGAGCGAGGGCAGCGGACGGTCCTCGCGCAGCCCGCTCATGACCTCGCGCATGACCTGCCGGTGCCGACCCGGCGCGCGGGGAATGACGGTGGCCTGCGGCATGTCCTCAACCAGATCCAGCAGGCGGGACAGCAGCGGCCGGGGCATGGCGTCGTCCACAACGATGGCGAGCGTGAAATCAGCGTCCGTCTGCGCCCGGAGCGCGGGCAGGGTGAGCGACCGGAAGGTCACGAACCGCTCTTCCATGCGGGCGGGGTGATAGAGGAACGCGCGGCGCGCCTCGACCGTGTCGTGCCCCACCTGAAAGCCGCCGAGGGCGGGGTAGGAGAACCGGCAAAGGCCGATCACCTGCATCCTGGATTTGTCCATTGCCCGTGCGATCCTGCCCGCGTAACCCTTGGCGACAATGCCAGCCGGACCGGGCCAGAACAAGGCGGGCAAACCACAATGGCGCAGCATCGGGGGCGGTGACATCGCAGGGGCCGGACGCGCCGGGGCGGGCTGTTGACAACCCCTGCGAACTCCCCCTATACGCGCCACATCCGGCTTGGGGGTCGCCCCGTCTGCCGATATCAGAACTGAAGTGGTCAAGATCCGGACGCCCGCCGTCCCGATCCTCTGGAAACTCGCCGCGTCCGCAACATCAATGTTTGCGATCGCGGTTATTGCGTATTGCGGACGCGCGATGTGCATTTGATTAACCGCATGGGCCAGCCCCGTGCAGACACATGTGTTGAGAGACGGGGAAAGAACCGGAATGCCAACGATCCAACAGTTGATCCGCAAACCGCGGCAACCGAAAGTAAGAGCGCAGAAATCGCAGCATTTGCAGGGTTGCCCGCAAAAGCGCGGCGTCTGCACACGTGTTTACACCACCACGCCGAAGAAGCCGAACTCGGCCATGCGGAAGGTCGCCAAGGTGCGCCTGACCAATGGCTTCGAGGTCATCAGCTACATTCCGGGCGAGAGCCACAACCTTCAGGAGCACTCGGTTGTCCTGATCCGTGGCGGCCGCGTGAAGGACCTTCCCGGTGTGCGTTATCACATCCTGCGCGGCGTTCTCGACACCCAGGGCGTCAAGGACCGCAAGCAGCGCCGTTCGAAATATGGCGCCAAGCGCCCGAAGTAAGAGGATTACCAGATGTCCCGTCGTCACGCCGCCGAAAAGCGCGAAGTCCTGCCCGATGCCAAGTATGGCGACCGGGTTCTGACGAAATTCATGAACAACTTGATGGTCGACGGCAAGAAATCCGCCGCCGAACGGATCGTATACAACGCGATGACCCGCGTCGAGAACAAGGTCAAGCGCGCCCCGATCGAGATTTTCCACGAGGCGCTGGACCTGATCAAGCCGTCCGTCGAGGTGCGCTCGCGCCGTGTCGGCGGTGCGACCTACCAGGTTCCCGTCGAGGTGCGCCCCGAGCGCCGCGAGGCGCTGGCGATCCGCTGGCTGATCAATGCCAGCCGCGCGCGCAACGAACACACGATGGAAGAGCGTCTGGCCGGCGAGCTTCTGGATGCCGTGAACAGCCGCGGCAGCGCCGTCAAAAAGCGCGAAGACACGCACAAGATGGCCGAGGCGAACAAAGCCTTCAGCCATTACCGTTGGTAATACAGATACTCTGAGGAAGCAGCCCCATGGCACGCGACTATCCGCTCGAACGCTACCGTAACTTCGGCATCATGGCCCATATCGATGCAGGCAAGACCACCTGCAGCGAACGGATCCTGTTCTATACCGGCAAATCCCACAACCTTGGTGAGGTGCATGACGGCGCAGCCACGATGGACTGGATGGAGCAGGAGCAGGAGCGCGGGATCACGATCACGTCGGCTGCGACCACGACCTTCTGGCAGTGGCAGGAAGACCCGACCAAGGACGGGACCTCCGACACGAAATACCGCATGAACATCATCGACACGCCCGGCCACGTCGACTTCACCATCGAGGTCGAGCGGTCGCTGGCCGTGCTCGACGGTGCCGTCGCTGTTCTCGACGCCAATGCGGGTGTCGAGCCGCAGACCGAGACCGTGTGGCGCCAGGCGGACCGCTACAAGGTGCCGCGGATCGTCTTCGTCAACAAGATGGACAAGATCGGCGCCGATTTCTTCAACTGTGTGCGCATGATCAAGGACCGCACCGGCGCGGTTCCGGCGCCGATCCAGATTCCGATCGGCTCCGAGAACGAGCTGGAAGGAGTGGTTGATCTCGTCACCATGGAAGAGTGGGTCTGGAAAGGCGAAGATCTGGGCGCCTCCTGGGAGCGTGGCCCGATCCGTGCCGAGCTGAAGGATCTGGCGGACGAGTGGCGCGCCAACCTGATCGAGAACGCCGTCGAGATGGACGACGCCGCGATGGAGGCGTATCTGGAGGGGCAGGAGCCCGATGTTGCGACCCTGCGAAAGCTGATCCGCAAGGGTACGCTGTCGATGGCCTTCGTGCCGGTCCTGTGTGGTTCTGCCTTCAAGAACAAGGGCGTGCAGCCGCTTCTCAATGCTGTCGTCGATTACCTGCCCAGCCCGCTGGACGTGGTCGATTACATGGGCTTTGCCCCCGATGACGAGACCGAGACGCGCAACATCCCGCGCCGCGCGGACGACAACATGGCGTTTTCGGGCCTGGCGTTCAAAATCATGAACGACCCGTTCGTCGGCTCGCTGACCTTCACCCGCATCTATTCGGGCAAGATCAAGAAGGGCGACACCGTCCAGAACACGACCAAGGGCAAGAAAGAGCGCATCGGCCGCATGATGATGATGCACTCGATTCAGCGCGAGGAGATCGAAGAGGCATTTGCCGGCGACATCATCGCGCTGGCGGGTCTGAAGGACACGACCACCGGCGACACGCTGTGCGATCCCAAGGAGCCGGTCGTTCTGGAAACCATGACCTTCCCCGATCCGGTCATCGAGATCGCGGTCGAGCCCAAGACCAAGGGCGACCAGGAGAAGATGTCGGCCGGCCTCGCGCGTCTGGCCGCGGAAGATCCGTCGTTCCGGGTTGAAACGGACCTCGAGTTGGGCCAGACGATCATGAAGGGCATGGGCGAGCTTCACCTCGACATCCTCGTTGACCGCCTGCGCCGCGAGTTCAAGGTCGACGCCAACATCGGCGCGCCGCAGGTCGCCTATCGCGAGACGATCAGCCACGAGGTCGAGCATACCTACACCCACAAGAAGCAGTCGGGTGGCTCGGGTCAGTTCGCCGAGGTCAAGCTGGTCATCTCGCCGACCGAGCCGGGTGAAGGCTTCTCCTTCGAAAGCCGCGTCGTCGGTGGTTCGGTGCCGAAGGAATACATTCCCGGCGTGGAAAAGGGCATCCGGTCGGTCATGGACAGCGGTCCGCTCGCCGGCTTCCCCGTCATCGACTTCAAGGTCGCGCTGATCGACGGCAAGTTCCACGATGTCGACTCCAGCGTCATGGCGTTCGAAATCGCGGGCCGCATGGGCATGCGCGAGGGTCTGCGCAAGGCAGGTGCGAAACTGCTGGAGCCGATCATGAAGGTCGAGGTGATCACGCCCGAGGAATATACCGGCGGCATCATCGGCGATCTGACCTCGCGCCGGGGCCAGATTTCGGGGCAGGAAAACCGCGGCAATGCCATCGCGATCGACTGCAAGGTGCCGCTGGCCAACATGTTCGGCTACATCAACACCCTGCGGTCCATGTCGTCGGGCCGGGCCCAGTTCACGATGCAATTCTCGCATTACGAGCCGGTGCCGAGCAACATCTCGGAAGAGATCCAGGCCAAATACGCTTGAACCGGGTGGCGGGGGAAACCCCGCCCTACCCAACCTGTAGGGCGGGCAAGGGGCCTGCCACCTGACTTAAAAAAAGAGGAGCCATACCATGGGCAAGGAAAAGTTTGACCGCAGCAAACCGCACGTGAACATCGGGACCATCGGTCACGTTGACCACGGCAAGACCACGCTGACGGCCGCCATCACGAAGTATTTCGGCGACTTCCGCGCATACGACCAGATCGACGGCGCGCCCGAAGAGAAGGCCCGCGGCATCACCATCTCGACCGCGCATGTCGAATATGAAACCGACGCGCGCCACTATGCGCATGTCGACTGCCCCGGCCACGCCGACTACGTCAAGAACATGATCACCGGTGCCGCCCAGATGGACGGCGCGATCCTGGTCGTGAGCGCCGCCGACGGCCCGATGCCGCAGACGCGCGAGCACATCCTGCTGGGCCGCCAGGTGGGCATTCCCTACATGGTCGTCTACATGAACAAGGTCGATCAGGTCGACGACGAGGAACTGCTGGAACTGGTCGAGATGGAGATCCGCGAGCTGCTGAGCAGCTACGAGTATCCCGGCGACGACATCCCCGTCATCCCCGGCTCGGCGCTGGCCGCCCTCGAAGGCCGCGATCCCGAGATTGGCGAGGAGTCCATCCGCAAGCTGATGGCCGCCGTTGACGAGTACATTCCGACCCCCGAGCGTGCCGTCGATCAGCCGTTCCTGATGCCGGTCGAGGACGTCTTCTCGATCTCCGGCCGCGGCACCGTCGTGACCGGCCGCGTGGAGCGCGGTGTGATCAACGTCGGCGACGAAATTGAAATCGTCGGCCTGAAGGACACCAAGAAGACGACCTGCACGGGCGTCGAGATGTTCCGCAAGCTGCTGGATCGCGGTGAGGCAGGCGACAACATCGGTGCGCTGCTGCGCGGTATCGACCGTGATGGCGTCGAGCGCGGCCAGGTTCTGTGCAAGCCGAAGTCGGTCACGCCCCACACCAAGTTCGAGGCAGAGGCGTATATCCTGAACAAGGAAGAGGGTGGCCGTCACACGCCGTTCTTCGCCAACTACCGTCCGCAATTCTACTTCCGCACCACGGACGTCACCGGCACCGTTCAGCTGCCCGAGGGCACAGAAATGGTCATGCCCGGCGACAACCTGCGCTTCGGTGTGGAGCTGATCGCGCCGATCGCGATGGAAGAGGGCCTGCGCTTCGCCATCCGTGAGGGCGGCCGGACCGTCGGCGCGGGCGTCGTCTCGAAGATCACCGAATAATCACTCCGGGCGGGCGGTCTGCCCGCCCCAAGGGTTCGAAGAGGGAGGCCGGGTGGTCCGGCCTCCCTCCTATCAACTCCAATGCCGCGAAAGGCTAGATCAATGCAAAGCCAGAACATTCGCATTCGGCTGAAGGCGTTCGATTACCGCGTGCTGGATGCCAGCACACAGGAAATCGTCAACACCGCGAAGCGCACGGGCGCCGACGTCCGTGGCCCCATTCCGCTGCCGAACAAGATTGAAAAATTCACCGTTCTGCGTGGTCCCCACGTGAACAAGAAATCCCGCGATCAATGGGAAATCCGCACGCACAAGCGCCTGCTGGACATCGTTGATCCGACGCCCCAGACCGTGGACGCGCTCATGAAGCTCGACCTCGCCGCCGGCGTCGACGTGCAGATTTCGGTTTAAGGAGGGCACGGACCATGTTGCGCTCTGGCGTTATCGCAAAAAAGGTGGGTATGACCCGCCTTTTCATGGAAGACGGACGGCAGGTGCCTGTCACCGTTCTTCAACTGGACAAACTACAGGTCGTCGCGCAGCGCACGGCCGACACCCACGGGTATTCCGCGGTTCAGCTGGGCGCAGGCTCGGCCAAGGCCAAGCGGACCTCGAAGGCGATGCGCGGCCACTTTGCCGCCGCCAAGGTCGAGCCCAAGCGCAAGATCGCGGAATTCCGCGTGGCGCCCGAGAACATGATCGACGTGGGTGAGGAAATCACCGCGAATCATTACTTCGAAGGGCAGTTCGTGGATGTCTGCGGCACCTCCATCGGCAAGGGTTTTGCCGGTGCCATGAAGCGGCACAACTTCCGCGGTCTGGAAATGACCCACGGTGTGTCGATCAGCCACCGCTCGCACGGCTCGACGGGCCAGTGCCAGGATCCCGGCAAGGTCTTCAAGGGCAAGAAGATGGCCGGTCACATGGGCGCCGCCCGGATCACGACGCAGAACCTGCAGGTGATCAAGACGGATGCGGACCGTGGCCTGATCATGGTGAAGGGCGCCGTTCCCGGCTCCAAGGGTGGCTGGGTGACGATCAAGGATGCGGTGAAAAAGCCGTTCCCCGAGGCCGCCATCCTGCCCGCCGCGCTGAAGTCTGCTGCTGAAGAGGCGGAGAAGGCCGCAGCCGAAGCCGCAGCCGCCGCCGCCGCCGAGGAAGAAGCCGCAGCCAAGGCCGCCGCCGAAGAGCAGGCCGCCCAGGAAGCCGCAGCCGAGCAAGAGGCCGAGGCCGAAATCGAGGCGGACAAGGCAGTGGCCGGCGACCAGAGCGAGACTCTGGACGAGAGCAAGAAGGATGACGAAGCATGAAACTCGACATGATCAAACTGGACGGCAGCAGCGCCGGCTCGGTCGATCTGGGCGAAGACATCTTCGACCTGGACCCCCGCGCCGACATCCTGCACCGCGTCGTCCGCTGGCAGCGCAACAAGGCGCAGCAGGGCACGCACAAGGTCAAGACGCGCTCGGAAGTCAGCTACTCGACCAAGAAGATCTATCGCCAGAAAGGCACCGGCGGCGCACGCCACGGCGCCCGCTCGGCTCCGATCTTCCGCAAGGGTGGTATCTACAAGGGCCCGACACCGCGCAGCCATGCGCATGATCTGCCCAAGAAGGTCCGCGCGCTGGGTCTCAAGCACGCCCTCAGCGCCAAGGCACGCGCGGGCGAGCTGGTGATCGTCGAGGATTTCGGCAACGTGACCAAGACGAGCGAACTGGCCAAACAGATCAAGAATCTGGGCTGGAAGCGCGCGCTGGTCATCGACGGCACCGAGGTCAACGCGGAATTCGCCAAGGCCGCCCGCAACATCGAGGGTCTGGACGTCCTGCCGACGATTGGCGCGAATGTCTATGACATCCTCAAGCGTGATACCCTGGTCATCACCAAGGCGGGTGTCGAAGCACTGGAGGCACGTTTCAAATGAGCGCGAAGCATGAACACTACGACGTGATCCGCAAGCCCGTCGTCACCGAAAAGGCCACCATGGCGTCCGAGAATGGCGCGGTTGTGTTTGAAGTGTCGATCGACAGCAACAAGCCGCAGATCAAGGAAGCGGTCGAGGCGCTGTTCGGCGTCAAGGTGAAGGCGGTCAACACCACCATCACCAAGGGCAAGGCCAAGCGCTTCCGCGGCCAGATGGGCCGCCGCGCAGACGTCAAGAAGGCGTATGTCACGCTGGAAGAGGGCAACACGATCGACGTGACCACCGGTCTCTGAGGTTTGATTTGGATTAAAAGCTTTAGAACCCCGGCTGTAGTGGCCGGGGTTTTTGTTTGCGTCTGAGGAATTATGCAAATTCTTTGTGAGTTGGCCGGTCGAGGATGTTCGTAGCTGATTGTGAAGACCGGCGAGACCGCTGCGAACAAGGGTATGTCGGATTAGCTTTCGAACGTGACATTCCAAATTTTAAGGCTTACTTCAATTCTGCCACCGTTGTCTTCGACCAAGTATTCTGCATCGAAGCGGATCGGGCATCCTGTTGCGGGATCCTCATCAAAGAAGTTTTCTTTCTTGCAGGATGCCGCTTTTTGTGACGTACCGCGACCATCGTCTAAAATCACGCTGTATTTTCGACCACTCAGATAAACTACATATGTTAGATTATCGTCATCCATCTGCAGCCAACTCAAAAAGAGAAAGCCGTTCTGATCCGAAATTTCAGAATGATTAAGGGATGCTACCTCATCAAGAAGTTCGCTTGCGGGATCGGCGCTCACGTTGCTCGCAATTGCGATAAGCAGAGCCAGCACATTGGTGAACTTCAACTTCACAATAGAACTCCTTTCGTTGGCATCTGATGGTGAATGTTGCATACCTGCGTAATTACCGGCAACCCCGTAGATGCCGTGAGATGCCGTGCGCAGCAGATCAGATGCCGTGAGATGCCATGCGCAGCAGATCAGATGCCGTGAGATGCCGTGCGCAGCAGATCGGTTCGCTCGTTCAAGCATGCGGGTCAACCTCGCCTGGCTTTGAGTGGGCATGACGCGGGCAGGGGACCATATGGAACCCACATCTCCTACTTGACCCTGCCGACTTAACCTCCTAAACGACCCTATCACCGCAGCCCCGGATTCGTCCGGGGCTTCGTTTTCGTCCTGTCGGGCGATCTAACCGGAGACCTTCGGGGCTCTATACCCACGGTGGGCGCGGCCCACCCCACATAGGCGGGGCGCAAACCCTGCCGTTTGCTAAACGGAAGACAGAAAGCATGGCACTCAAGTCGTATAAGCCGACGACGCCGGGCCAGCGCGGGCTGGTGCTGATCGACCGTTCGGAGCTGTACAAAGGACGTCCCGTCAAATCCCTCACCGAGGGTCTGACGAAATCGGGCGGCCGGAACAACACCGGACGTATCACATCGCGGCGTCGCGGCGGCGGGGCGAAACGCCTCTACCGGATCGTCGATTTCAAGCGTAACAAGTTCGACATGGGCGCGACCGTCGAACGGATCGAATACGATCCGAACCGGACCGCCTTCATCGCCCTCATCAGGTATGACGATGGCGAGCAAACCTATATCCTTGCGCCCCAGCGCCTGGCCATCGGCGACAAGATCTATTCCGGCGCCAAGGTCGACATCAAGCCCGGCAACTGCATGCCGTTCTCGGGCATGCCCATCGGCACGATTGTCCACAATATCGAGATGAAGCCCGGCAAGGGCGGCCAGATCGCGCGCGCGGCGGGCACCTATGCCCAGTTCGTCGGCCGTGACGGCGGCTATGCGCAGATCCGCCTGAGTTCGGGCGAGCTTCGCCTGGTCCGTCAGGAATGCAAGGCGACAGTTGGCGCGGTCTCGAACCCCGACAACTCGAACCAGAACTTCGGCAAGGCCGGCCGCATGCGCCATCATGGCGTGCGTCCCAGCGTCCGCGGTGTGGTCATGAACCCGATCGACCACCCCCATGGCGGTGGCGAGGGGCGGACCTCGGGCGGACGTCATCCGGTGACCCCGTGGGGCAAGCCGACCAAGGGTGCGCGCACCCGCAACAAGAACAAGGCGTCGCAGAAGCTGATCATCCGCTCGCGTCACGCCAAGAAGAAGGGCCGCTAAAATATGGCACGTTCTGTTTGGAAAGGCCCCTTCGTCGATGCCTACGTCCTGAAAAAGGCGGAAAGCTCGCGCGAGTCGGGGCGCAATGAAGTCATCAAGATATGGTCGCGCCGCTCGACGATCCTGCCCCAGTTCGTGGGCCTGACGTTCGGCGTCTACAACGGCAAGAAACATATCCCTGTCAACGTCAGCGAAGACATGATCGGTCAGAAGTTCGGTGAATATTCGCCGACCCGCACCTATTACGGTCATGCCGCCGACAAAAAAGCGAAGCGGAAGTAAGTCATGGGCAAGGAAAAGAACCCCCGCCGCGTGGCCGATAACGAAGCAATGGCAAAACTGCGCATGCTTCGCACCAGCCCGCAGAAACTGAACCTTCTGGCGCAGCTCATCCGTGGCAAGAAGGTGGACAAGGCCCTGAACGATCTGACGTTCTCGCAAAAGCGGATCGCCGAAGACGTTCGCAAGTGCCTGCAATCCGCCATCGCCAACGCCGAGAACAACCATAATCTCGACGTGGATGAACTGGTCGTGGCCGAGGCGTATGTCGGCAAGAACCTCGTGATGAAGCGCGGCCGTCCGCGTGCCCGCGGCCGGTTCGGCGCGCTGCGCAAGCCGTTCTCGGAAATCACGATCAAACTGCGTCAAGTCGAGGAGCAAGCCTGATGGGTAACAAAGTCAATCCGATCGGCATGCGCCTGCAGGTGAACCGCACCTGGGACAGCCGCTGGTATGCCGATACCAAGGACTATGGCAATCTGCTGCTTGAGGATATCGCCATGCGCGAGTTCATCAAGAAGGAGTGCAAGCAGGCGGGCGTGAGCCGCGTGATCATTGAGCGTCCGCACAAGAAGTGCCGCGTCACGATCCACACCGCGCGCCCCGGCGTCATCATCGGCAAGAAGGGCGCAGACATCGAAACCCTGCGCAAGAAGCTGGCGGCGATGACGGCAAGCGAGCTGCATCTCAACATCGTCGAGGTGCGCAAGCCCGAGTTGGACGCTGCATTGGTGGGCGAGAGCATCGCCCAGCAGCTGGAGCGCCGGGTCAGTTTCCGCCGTGCCATGAAGCGCGCCGTGCAGAACGCCATGCGCATGGGAGCGCTCGGCATCCGCGTGAACCTCGCCGGCCGACTTGGCGGTGCCGAGATCGCCCGGACCGAATGGTATCGCGAGGGCCGCGTGCCCCTGCACACGCTGCGCGCCGATATCGACTACGCGCATGTCGAGGCGGAAACCGCCTATGGCATCATCGGGATCAAGACCTGGATCTTCAAGGGCGAGATCATGGATCACGACCCGTCCGCGCGTGACCGCAAGGCCCAGGAACTTCAGGATGGCCCGGCACCTCGCGGTGCAGGCGGTCGTCGCTAAGGGGGAATGACAGATGCTACAGCCAAAACGCACCAAATTCCGCAAGCAGTTCAAGGGCCGCATCAAGGGCGAGGCCAAGGGCGGCTCTGAGCTTAACTTCGGCTCGTTCGGCCTGAAGGCGACCCAGCCAGAGCGCGTCACGGCGCGCCAGATCGAAGCGGCACGCCGCGCCATGACCCGCCACATGAAGCGCCAGGGCCGCGTCTGGATCCGGATCTTCCCGGATGTTCCGGTGTCGTCCAAGCCGACCGAGGTCCGCATGGGTAAGGGCAAGGGTTCGGTCGATTACTGGGCCGCCAAGGTCAAGCCGGGCCGGATCATGTTCGAGCTCGACGGTGTCAGCGAAGACGTCGCGGTCGAGGCACTGCGCCTTGCGGCGATGAAGCTGCCGATCAAGACCCGCGTGGTCCAGCGCGAGGACTGGTGAATTTCGCTTGGCGAAATTCACCCCGGTAGAAAATAAAGCAGCTCTCGCTGAGAAATCAGCGGGAGTTTTTTTTATTGTGGTCGAACCGACGGAGTCATAACGGGACACCGGCCACAGGCGCGGGGCAATGCTTCACCCCCACCCGTAATTGAAACTCACGCTGATCCGATCGTCCTCGCTCATGTTCACCGGCACCTCATGCCGCAGCCACGACTCCCACAGTAGCACTTCGCCCGCCTCGGGCTTCACATAGGTGAACGTGCGCAAATCGCTTCGCGCGTCCTTGCGACGGGGCGGGGCGGCCATCATCATCGGCAACCTCGGATCCTCGAACTTGATCGCGCTGGTGCCTTCGGGCATCGTCACGTAGGTCGTGCCGGAAATGACCGAATGGGGGTGGATGTGCGACGCATGCGTGCCGCCTTCGGGCAGGATGTTGATCCAGAGGCTGTCGAGTTTCAGCGATTTTCCGCCCAGGTCGAATTCCAGATCCTCGGCGAAGGCGGCCACATGCCGGTCCAGCACGCGCTCCAGATCGCGGAAGATCGGGAACCGGTAGGGCAGGTCGTCGAGCGATGCGTAGGAGGTGTAGCCGGGATAATCGTTCTCGTCGCACCACGCCTGGCCGGCCTCGTCATCCTCGGCGATGGACCAGCAGGACGCCTCCAGCTCGGCGGGGTCGACGGGCTTGCCCAACTCGCGCAGCGCGGCGCGGTAGAGGCGGGTGACGAAAAGCGAGGATATATCTGACATGGGCGCCGTGATAGCGCAGCGCGCGGCGCCTGGCGAGGGCCTTTTGCAGACAAGGGTTGCGCCCGACCGCGAACCCCCCTATACGCGCCCAATCACAAGGATCTCCACCGGAATCAGGGTGACGCATTTTGCGGCCCTCCAGTGATGTTGAAAGGAACAGGCGATGAACGCCAAGGAACTTCGGGAAAAGACCCCCGATCAGCTGCGCGAGGAGCTGGTCAATCTGAAAAAGGCGCAATTCAACCTGCGTTTTCAGGCGGCCACCGGCCAGCTTGAGAACGCGGCGCAGATGCGCGCCGCCCGGCGCAACGCGGCCCGCGTGCTGACCGTGCTCAACGAGAAAGCCGCAGCCGCGGCCGCAGAATAAGGAGCCTGCAAGATGCCCAAACGTATCCTCTCTGGCACCGTGACGAGCGACGCCAACGATCAGACCGTCAGCGTTTCCGTCGAGCGCCGGTTCAAGCACCCGGTTCTGCAAAAGACGATCCGCAAGTCCAAGAAATACCGCGCCCACGACCAGAACAACACGTTCAAGGTGGGCGACAAGGTGCGCATCATCGAATGCCCGCCGAAGTCCAAGACGAAACGTTGGGAGGTGCTGGAGGGCTGAGCCGTCCGGCATTTGCCGCTTAATCGAAACCCCGGGGCAAGGGCCGCATCGCCCCCCGGTAGGTCGGGAGAAACCAAATGATCCAGATGCAGACAAACCTGGATGTTGCTGACAACAGCGGCGCGCGCCGCGTTCAGTGCATCAAGGTTCTGGGTGGTTCCAAGCGTCGTTACGCGAGTGTCGGTGACATCATCGTGGTATCGGTCAAGGAAGCCATCCCGCGCGGCCGCGTGAAGAAGGGCGACGTGCGCAAGGCCGTCGTCGTGCGCACCGCCAAGGAAGTGCGCCGCGAGGACGGCACCGCCATCCGCTTTGACAGCAACGCCGCCGTCATCCTGAACAACGCGGGCGAGCCTGTCGGCACCCGTATATTCGGGCCGGTGGTGCGCGAGCTGCGCGCCAAGAAGTTCATGAAAATCATCTCGCTCGCTCCGGAGGTGCTGTGACATGGCTGCCAAACTGAAGAAAGGCGACAAGGTCGTCGTCCTTGCCGGCAAGGACAAGGGCAAGGAAGGCACCATTGCTGCGGTCGATCCCAAGGCCGGCAAGGCCGTGGTCGACGGCGTGAACATGGCCATCCGCCACACGCGCCAGAGCCAGACCAGCCAGGGCGGACGCCTGCCCAAGGCAATGCCGATCGATCTGAGCAACATCGCGCTGCTGGATGCCAAGGGCAAGCCGACCCGCGTCGGTTTCGAGACGCGCGACGGCAAGAAGGTGCGCGTCGCCAAGACCACGGGGGACGTGATCGATGCTTGATACTGCAACCTACACACCGCGCCTTCAGGCGCAGTTCCGCGACGAGATCAAGGCGAAGCTGAAGGAAGAATTCGGCTACACCAACGACATGCAGATCCCGCGCCTGGAAAAGATCGTCCTGAACATCGGCTGCGGCTCCGAGGCCGTGCGCGATTCCAAGAAGGCCAAGTCGGCCCAGGATGACCTCAGCACGATCGCCGGCCAGCGCGCCGTCGTGACCAAGGCGAAGAACTCGATCGCCGGTTTCCGCGTCCGCGAGGACATGCCCCTGGGCGCCAAGGTGACGCTGCGCGGCGCGCGCATGTACGACTTCCTCGACCGTCTGATCACGGTCGCGATGCCCCGGATCCGCGACTTTCGCGGCGTTTCCGGCAAATCCTTTGATGGGCGGGGCAACTACGCCTTCGGCATCAAGGAACACATCATCTTCCCCGAGATCAACTTCGACAAGATCGACGAATCCTGGGGCATGGATGTCATCATCGCAACCACGGCGAAAACCGACGCTGAAGCCAAGGCGCTGTTGAAGCACTTCAACATGCCCTTCAACAGCTGAAGCAGCGGGAGAGAGAGTTATGGCTAAAAAAGCAATGATCGAGCGCGAGAAGAAGCGCCAGAAGCTGGTCGACAAGTACGCCGCCAAGCGCGCGGCGCTCAAGGAGATCATCAACGACGAAAGCAAGCCGATGGAAGAGCGTTTCCGCGCCACCCTGAAGCTGGCCGACCTGCCGCGCAATAGCAGTGCAACACGCCTGCACAACCGCTGCCAGCTGACCGGCCGTCCGCGGTCGTATTACCGCAAGCTCAAAGTGTCGCGTATCGCGCTGCGGGAACTGGGCCAGTCCGGCCTGGCTCCGGGCCTCGTGAAATCCAGCTGGTAAGGGAGATCTGACATGAACGATCCTATCGGCGATATGCTCACGCGGATCCGCAACGCCCAGCTGCGCGGCAAGTCCACGGTGCTGACTCCGGCCTCGAAGATGCGCGAGCGCGTGCTCGGCGTTCTGGCGGACGAAGGCTATATCCGCGGCTTCGAGAGCGTGACCGGCAAGGATGGCCATCCGGCCATCGAGATCAGCCTGAAATACTTCGATGGCGCCCCCGTCATTCGCGAGATGAAGCGGGTTTCCAAGCCCGGTCGCCGCGTCTATCTGGGCGTCAAGGACATCCCCTCGGTCCGTCAGGGCCTTGGTGTGTCGATTGTCTCCACCCCCAAGGGTGTGATGTCGGATGCAAGCGCACGCAGCCACAATGTTGGCGGCGAAGTGCTCTGCACGATATTCTGAGGAGGGTTGAGATGTCTCGTATCGGCAAATTGCCCGTTCCCCTGCCTGACGGCGTCACCGCGACGCTCAGCGGCCAGACGCTCGAGGTAAAGGGGCCGAAGGCCACCAAGACCTTCACCGCGACGGATGACGTGACCATCACCATCGACGATGGCAAGATCACGATCACCCCGCGCGGCAAGTCCAAGCGCGCGCGCCAGCAGTGGGGCATGACCCGCAGCGTGGTCGCGAACGTCGTCCATGGCGCGAACGCGACCTTCAAGAAAGACCTTGAGATCCGCGGCGTCGGTTACCGGGCGCAGCTTCAGGGCAATACCCTGAAACTGAACCTCGGCCTCAGCCATGACGTCGATTTCCAAATTCCGGAAGGTGTGACTGTCACCGTTCCCAAGCCCACGGAAATCGTGGTCGAAGGCACGGACAAGCAGCTCGTCGGTCAGGTCGCGTCCGATATCCGCGACTGGCGTCCGCCAGAGCCCTACAAGGGCAAGGGCATTCGCTACAAGGACGAGTATATCTTCCAGAAAGAAGGCAAGAAGAAGTAAGGAACGGGTAGATGGCAAACAGCAAGAGAAAACTGTTTCTGAAACGCCGCCTGCGCGTTCGGAACAAACTTCGCAAGGTGAACGCAGGGCGCATGCGCCTGAGCGTTCATCGCTCGAACAAGAACATCAGCGTGCAGCTGATCGACGACGTGCGCGGCGTGACGCTGGCATCGGCCTCGACCCTGGAAAAGGATCTGGGCCTCGTCGGCAAGAACAACGTGGAGGCGGCCGCCAAGGTCGGCGCCACCATTGCCGAGCGCGCGAAGAAGGCCGGTGTCGAAGAGGCTTACTTCGACCGCGGCGGTTTCCTCTTTCACGGCAAGGTGAAGGCTCTGGCCGACGCTGCGCGTGAAGGTGGTCTGAAAATCTGACGTAGCGCAGGCGGCCCCCGAACCGGGGCCGCCTCGATGATCCGGGGGCGTTGTGCCCACCTGGATTGACCTATCCGGCGCAGGGCGCCGCATTCGAGAGGACATGCCGCATGGCAAGAGATGACAACCGTGGGGGCGGCCGCCGCGGCCAGCGTGATGAAACCCCCGAATTCGCCGATCGTCTGGTCGCGATCAACCGCGTTTCGAAGACCGTCAAGGGCGGCAAGCGCTTCGGCTTTGCCGCGCTGGTCGTCGTGGGCGATCAGAAAGGCCGTGTCGGCTTTGGCAAGGGCAAGGCCAAGGAGGTCCCCGAGGCGATCCGCAAGGCGACCGAGGCTGCCAAGCGCGCCATGATTCGTGTGCCGCTGCGCGAGGGCCGCACCCTGCATCACGACATGGAAGGGCGCCACGGCGCCGGCAAGATCGTGATGCGCACCGCGCCGCAGGGTACCGGCATCATTGCCGGCGGTCCGATGCGCGCCGTGTTCGAGATGCTGGGCATTCAGGATGTCGTCGCCAAGTCGAACGGCTCCCAGAACCCCTACAACATGATCCGTGCCACCATGAACGGCCTGACCAAGGAGTTGAGCCCCCGCATGGTCGCGCAGCGCCGCGGCAAGAAGGTCGCGGACATCATGGCAACCGCCGACGCGCCCCGCCCCAAGGGCGAACAGGCGCCCGTCGCGCAGGAGGGTTAATCAATGGCCAAGACAATCGTGATCAAGCAGGTGGGCAGCCCCATCCGCCGCCCCGCCGACCAGCGCGCGACGCTGATCGGCCTCGGCCTCAACAAGATGCACCGCGTGCGCGAACTGGAAGACACCCCCAGCGTCCGCGGCATGATCAACAAGATCCCGCACATGGTGGAGATCCTGGAAGAGAAGGGCTGACGCCCACTTGTAAAGAAGGCGAAACGTAACCTCATCCAACTCGCGCCATCGCCAATCTCGAACGCCCCGTCCGAAGGATCGGGGCGTTTTTGCATTAGTATCCCTTTCAAGCGGGGCGGACTTGCAAGACGGCGGGCGGACCGCTATACGCGCCCGAGGTCGGCGTGCCAACTCACAACCCAATCAAGCCGCGTTCGGCCGCTCCCGTCGCTGGGGGCCGCATCCGGCATAAGGAGAAGCGACATGAAACTTCATGAACTGCGCGACAATGACGGCGCAACCAAGCGCAAGAAGCGCGTTGGCCGTGGTCCCGGCTCGGGCCTGGGCAAGACCAGCGGACGCGGCGTCAAGGGCCAGAAGTCACGCTCGGGCGTGGCGATCAAGGGCTTCGAGGGCGGCCAGATGCCGATCTATCAGCGTCTGCCCAAGCGCGGCTTCAACAAGCCGAACCGCAAGGCATTCGCCGTCGTCAACCTGGGCCTGATCCAGAAATTCATCGACGCGGGCAAGCTGGACGCCGGCAAGGCGATCACCGAGGACGTGCTGATCGACGCCGGTCTCGTGCGCCGCAAGCTGGATGGCGTGCGCGTTCTGGCCAAGGGCCAAGTGACCTCGAAGATCACGCTCGAAGTCACCGGCGCGTCGCAATCGGCCGTCGAGGCGGTCGAGAAGGCGGGCGGCTCGCTGACGGTCACAAAGGCCGAGGCGGCTGCTGCGGCTGAATAAGAGGTTGTGAGCGGTCCAAGCGCCGCTTACAAACCCCCTAGTTTTTCAAAACGCGCCGCCGGGCCGCTGGAAAACAGCAGTCGGCGGCGTTGTCATTCCGAAAGAGAGCCGAATGGTATCTGCAGCAGAACAAATGGCGGCCAACACCAGCTGGGCGGCGCTCGGCAAGGCCACCGATCTTCGCAAGCGAATCGTGTTCACCCTTTTGCTGCTGGTCGTCTATCGGCTGGGCACCTGGATCCCGGTCCCCGGCATCGACGGCGCCGAATTGCGCGATTTCATGGAGGGCGCAGCGGCCAGCATTGGCGGCATGCTGTCGATGTTCACCGGCGGCGCGCTCGGGCGGATGGGCGTTTTTGCGCTGGGGATCATGCCCTACATCTCGGCCTCGATCATCGTTCAGCTGATGACCGCCATGGTCCCGGCCCTCGAGCAGCTCAAGAAAGAGGGCGAGGCGGGGCGCAAGAAGATCAACCAGTACACGCGCTACGGCACGGTTCTGCTGGCGACGCTGCAATCCTACGGTCTGGCGGTCAGCCTGCAATCGGGCGGGCTGGTCCATGAACCGGGGCTGTTCTTCATTGTCTCGTGCATGATCACGCTGGTCGGCGGCACCATGTTCCTGATGTGGCTGGGCGAACAGATCACCGCGCGCGGCATCGGCAACGGCATCTCGCTCATCATCTTCGTCGGCATCATCGCCGAGGTTCCGGCGGCGCTGGCGCAGTTCTTTGCCAGCGGCCGCAGCGGCGCGATCAGCCCGGCGGTCATCATCGGCGTGATCCTAATGGTGGTGGTCGTGATCGCCTTCGTGGTGTTCATGGAGCGCAGCCTGCGCAAGATCCACATCCAGTATCCCCGCCGCCAGGTGGGCATGAAGGTCTATGACGGCGGCTCGTCCCACCTGCCGGTCAAGGTGAACCCGGCGGGCGTGATCCCGGCGATCTTCGCATCGTCGCTTCTGCTCCTCCCGACGACGATCAGCACGTTTTCTGGCGGGCAGGGCAGCAGCCCGATCATGTCGACGATCCTGGCCTATTTCGGCCCTGGCCAGCCGCTTTACCTGCTGTTCTTCACCGGCATGATCGTGTTCTTTGCTTATTTCTACACCTACAACGTCGCATTCAAACCCGACGAGGTGGCCGAGAACCTCAAGAACCAGAACGGTTTCGTCCCCGGCATCCGCCCCGGCAAGCGGACGGCGGAATACCTCGAATATGTCGTCAGTCGCATCCTTGTCCTGGGGTCCGGCTATCTGGCGCTTGTCTGTCTTCTGCCGGAAATTCTGCGCTCGCAGTTCGCCATCCCCTTTTACTTCGGCGGCACATCGGTTCTTATCGTCGTGTCGGTCACGATGGACACGATCCAGCAGGTGCAAAGCCACCTTCTGGCACATCAATACGAAGGGCTGATCGAAAAATCGCAGCTGGGCGGCAAGGGCAAGAGACGCGCGCGCCGCAAAGGGACAGGACGCAAGTAATGAATATCATTCTTCTCGGGCCGCCGGGGGCGGGCAAGGGAACGCAGGCTCATCATCTGGTGGCCACCCGCGACATGATTCAGTTGAGCACCGGCGACATGCTGCGCGACGCCAAGCAGTCGGGGACCGAGATGGGCAACCGCGTGGCCGAAGTGATGGCCCGCGGAGAGCTGGTGACGGACGAGATCGTGATCGGCCTGATCCGCGAAAAGCTGCAGGGCGACAAGCATGGCGGCTTCATCTTCGACGGCTTCCCGCGCACCTTGCCGCAGGCCGACGCGCTGGGGCGGCTTCTGGAGGAATGCGGCGAAACGCTGGATGCCGTGATCGAGATGCAGGTGGACGACGAGGCGCTGGTCGACCGTATTACTGCGCGCGCGACCTGTTCGGGCTGCGGCGCTGTCTATAACGACAAGACGAAGCCGATTCCCGCTGACGGTGTCTGCACCACTTGCGGCGAAAAGCATGAATTCACCCGACGCGCCGACGACAACGAAGAGGCGCTGCGCAATCGGCTGATGGAATACTACAAGAAGACATCGCCACTGATCGGCTACTACTATGCCAAGGACATGCTGACGACCATCAACGCGCTTGGCACGGTCGAGCAGGTTCGTGCCAGCGTGGCCGACGTGCTGGACGGATAGGAATTTGTCGGTCGGCGGGGTGGCTTTGCACGGGACGCCCCGCACCGCCCTTGACGGCCCGTTCATTTCCTCCTAACCAGCACCATCCCGCAAGGGCCATGATTTGTGCGAATCTCCGGCACGGAATCGATCACCTGAATTCAGCTGCGGCTCGGGCGCCATGCGCCTCGGGCCGACGTTGTGAAAAAAGGGTCTGGCATGACGGACCCGCAACGAAAAGGAACATGCACGTGGCACGCATCGCCGGCGTCAACATCCCGACGCACAAACGGGTTCCCATTGCCCTCACCTACATCACCGGTATCGGCCATTCAACGGCCCAGACCATTTGCGACGCCGTCGGAATCGACCAGACGCGCCGGGTCAACGAGCTGAGCGATACCGAAACCGTCGCGCTGCGCGAGTATATCGACGCCAACCTGACCGTCGAGGGCGATCTGCGCCGCGAGACGCAGATGAACGTCAAGCGTCTGATGGACCTTGGCTGCTATCGCGGTCTGCGCCACCGCCGGAACCTGCCGGTTCGCGGCCAGCGCACCCATACCAACGCCCGCACCCGCAAAGGCCCCGCAAAGGCCATTGCCGGCAAGAAGAAATAAGGGAGGGCAGACGACATGGCACGCGATACCCGCCGCACGAAAAAGAAGGTTTCCAAGAACATCGCCACCGGCGTTGCGCACGTGAATTCCTCCTTCAACAACACCAAGATCCTGATCTCGGACGTTCAGGGCAACGCGATCTCCTGGTCCTCGGCCGGCACCTGCGGATTCAAGGGCTCGCGTAAGTCGACGCCCTACGCCGCGCAGATGGCCGCCGAGGACGCAGGCCGCAAGGCGCAGGAACACGGCATGCGCACGCTCGAAGTAGAAGTGCAGGGCCCCGGTTCGGGCCGCGAGTTGGCGCTGCGCGCGCTGGCCGCTGTCGGCTTCAACATCACGTCCATCCGCGACGTGACGCCGATGGCGCATAACGGCTGCCGCCCGCCCAAGCGCCGCCGCGTCTGAGACCACTGTTTCAAGTGGGGCCGCGCATGTCCGCGCGGCCCCGTTTGCGCTTTTTAGAAACCTCGGGCGTTCTGGCCGTCGGACATGCGGACAGGACTGGTATGGAGGGATACATGATCCACAAGAACTGGGCCGAACTGATCAAGCCGACGCAGCTGGACGTCAAGCCGGGCAATGACCCCGCACGTCAGGCCACCGTCATCGCCGAACCGCTGGAGCGCGGTTTCGGCCTGACGCTGGGCAACGCGCTGCGCCGCGTGCTGCTGTCGTCGCTGCAGGGGGCCGCGATCACCTCCGTGCAGATCGACAACGTGCTGCACGAGTTTTCCTCCGTCGCGGGTGTCCGCGAGGACGTCACGGACATCATCCTGAACCTCAAGGGCGTCGCCATCCGCATGGAGGTCGAAGGCCCCAAGCGTCTGTCGATCAACGCCAAGGGTCCGGGCGTCGTTACCGCCGGCGATATCTCCGACAGCAACGGCATCGAGATCCTGAACCGCGAGCATGTGATCTGCCACCTCGACGAGGGCGCGGACCTGTTCATGGAGCTGACCGTCGGCACCGGTAAGGGCTACGTCGCCGCCGACAGGAACAAGCCTGAGGACGCGCCCATCGGCATGATCCCGGTGGATGCGATCTACAGCCCCATCCGCCGCGTCAGCTATGACGTGCAGCCGACCCGCGAGGGCCAGGTGCTGGATTATGACAAGCTGACGATGAAGATCGAAACCGACGGCTCGATCACTCCGGATGACGCCGTGGCCTATGCCGCGCGCATCCTTCAGGATCAGCTGAGCATCTTCGTCAACTTCGACGAGCCCGAAAGCGCCGGCCGCCAGGACGACGATGACGGCCTTGAGTTCAACCCGCTTCTGCTGAAGAAGGTGGACGAGCTGGAACTGTCCGTGCGCTCCGCCAACTGCCTGAAGAACGACAACATCGTCTATATCGGCGATCTGATCCAGAAGACCGAGGCGGAAATGCTGCGCACGCCGAACTTCGGCCGCAAGTCCCTGAACGAGATCAAGGAAGTGCTGTCGGGCATGGGCCTGCATCTGGGCATGGACGTCGAGGATTGGCCGCCCGACAATATCGAGGATCTGGCGAAGAAATTCGAAGACGCCTTTTGAGAATTCGCGGGTCGGGCCATATCGCCCGGCCTGCAAATACCCGGGGCAGACGCCCCCAAGGAGAGCGGCCTGACACGCATCACGCCGCCGGACAAAGCAAAAACACGTTAGGAGTTGAAAAATGCGTCACGCAAGAGGTTACCGCCGCCTGAACCGCACCCACGAGCACCGCAAGGCGCTGTGGGCGAACATGGCCGGCTCGCTCATCGAACATGAGCAGATCAAGACGACACTGCCCAAGGCCAAGGAACTGCGCCGCATCATCGAGAAGATGATCACGCTGGGCAAGCGCGGCGATCTGCACGCCCGCCGCCAGGCTGCCGCGCAGCTCAAGCAGGACCAGTATGTCGCCAAGCTGTTCGACGTTCTGGGCCCGCGCTACAAGGACCGCCAGGGCGGATATGTGCGCGTGCTGAAGGCCGGCTTCCGCTATGGCGACATGGCGCCGATGGCAATCATCGAATTCGTTGACCGCGACGTGTCGGCAAAGGGCAAGTCCGACAAGGAGCGCGTTGCGCGCGAGATGGCCGAGGCCGACGAGGATTAAGTTCGGCCCCGGATACATTCCGGGCCGATCTGCGAAACCCCTGCCGGACCGGCGGGGGTTTTTGCGTTTCGGGCGGCGCGGTGGCCAGCTTGCATTCAGGCGCGGTGCGGCGCATATCACCGGGGCGAAGTCGACGAAAGGCACGTCATGCTGAAACCCCTTGCCATCGCCCTCATCGTGTTCGGCGCGCCTTTGTGCGCCGAAACCCGCGTGCCGAGCAGTCCGGCTGAAATCCAGCTCGGGTTCGTGCCGGTGGTGAAATCGGTCACGCCCGCCGTCGTCAACATCTACGCCCGCCGCGTGGTCGATGGGCGCGCCAGCCCCTTCGCGGACGATCCGTTCTTCGGCCCGCTCTTCCGCGATTTCGGCGCGCAGCGCCCGCGGGTGGAAAATTCGCTGGGCTCGGGCGTCATCCTGGCCGAAGACGGCATCGCCGTATCGAACTATCATGTCGTCGGCCAAGCCACCGATATCCGCGTCGTGCTGAACGACCGCCGCGAATTCGACGCCGATGTGCTCCTGGCCGACGAGGAAAGCGACCTGGCGATCCTTCAGTTGAAGGACGCCCGTGATCTGCCCGCGCTTCCCCTGCGGGGCAGCGAAAGCGTGGAGGTGGGCGAACTGGTGCTGGCGGTGGGCAATCCGTTCGGCGTGGGCCAGACCGTCAGCAGCGGCATCGTATCGGGCCTCGCGCGGTCGGGTGCGGCGACGGGCGATACGCGCGGCTACTTCATCCAGACTGACGCGCCGATCAATCCCGGCAATTCCGGCGGCGCGCTGGTCGATACCCAAGGCCGGCTGATCGGCATCAATACCTCGATCCTCAGCCGCTCGGGCGGCTCGAACGGCATCGGGTTTGCTATTCCCGCCAGCCTGGTCGGCCAGTTCGTTGCGCAGGCCCGCGCGGGCGAGACGGTGTTCCAGCGCCCCTGGGCCGGCGTCACCGGACAGCCCGTGACCTACGACATGGCCGAAGGGCTGGGGCTGGAGCGGACCGGCGGCATGATCCTGTCCGACATGCACGAGGCCAGCCCGTTCCGTGCTGCGGGCCTCGCGCCCGGCGACGTGATCCTGTCCGTCGACGGGCAGGAGGTGAACGGCCCGGCCGAGATGATCTATCGCATGACCGTCGCCGGACTGGGGACTGAAATCACCATCCAAGCGGTTCAGGGCGGCGAGGCGCGGGACGTCAAGGTGCCGATGCTGCGCGCGCCCGAAAGCCCGCCGCGCGCCACGCTGGTCACCGGCGCGCGCGCCGCCGTGCCGGGCCTGACGCTGAGCACGATCAATCCGGCCGTGATGGCCGAATACGGTCTGCCCCTGGCGGTATCGCAGGGCGTTCTGGTCGAGGATCCGGGCGATATCGGCGCGCGCGCCGGTCTGCGTGCGGGCGATGTCCTGCTCGGCATCAATGGCGTGGCGGTGCTGGACAGCGCGTCTGCCACTGATGCGCTGGAGGCAGCGCGCAGCCGTCTGGCGCTTGACGTGCAGCGCGGCCAGCGGCGGCTGACCATGCGCTTCAGGCTGTAGCGATGGCCGATCTGTTCGACACCGGCGGCGGCGCGCCCCAAACGCAGGCGCAGGGCCACCGGCCGCTGGCCGACCGCCTGAGGCCCAGGTCGCTGGGCGAAGTGATCGGACAGGAGCAGGTGCTGGGCCCCGAGGCGCCGCTGGGTGTGATGCTGGCGGCGGGCAGCCTTGGCAGCCTCATCTTCTGGGGGCCGCCGGGGGTGGGCAAGACCACCATCGCGCGGCTGCTGGCGGATGAGACGGACCTGCATTTCGTGCAGATCAGCGCGATTTTCTCGGGCGTTGCCGACCTGAAGAAGGTCTTTCAGGAGGCGCAGCGCCGCCGCCAGGCGGGGCAGGGGACGCTGCTGTTCGTGGACGAGATCCACCGCTTCAACAAGGCGCAGCAGGACGGGTTTCTGCCCTACATGGAGGATGGCACGATCCTTCTGGTCGGCGCCACCACGGAAAACCCAAGCTTTGAGCTGAACGCCGCACTTCTCAGCCGGTCGCAGGTGCTGGTGCTGACGCGCCTGAGCCTATCGGATCTCGAACGCCTCGCCCAGCGGGCCGAGCGCGAGATGGGCCGCGCCCTGCCGCTGGACGGCCCCGCGCGCGAGGCGCTGCTGGAGATGGCCGACGGCGACGGGCGTGCGCTTCTCAACCTGATCGAGCAGATTGTCGCGTGGAAGATTGACGGCAAACTGGGCAAGGAGGGGCTGGCCAGCCGCCTCATGCGGCGCGCCGCGAAATACGACAAGTCGGGGGACGAGCATTTCAACCTGATCTCGGCGCTGCACAAATCGGTGCGCGGATCGGATCCCGACGCGGCGCTCTACTGGCTGGCGCGGATGCTGACCGGGGGCGAGGACCCGCGCTATCTCGCGCGGCGCATCACGCGCATGGCGGTCGAGGATATCGGGCTGGCCGATACCCATGCGCACCGCGTCTGCCTCGATGCGTGGGAGACGTATGAGCGGCTGGGCAGCCCCGAGGGCGAACTGGCGCTGGGGCAGGCGGTGATCTATCTCGCGCTCGCGCCGAAATCCAATGCGGGCTACGCCGCTTTCAAGGCCGCCATGCGCGAGGCCAAGAAAACCGGGTCCGAGCCGCCGCCGAAACATATCCTCAACGCGCCGACGAGGCTGATGAAGGAGCAGGGCTATGGCGCGGGCTATGCCTATGACCACGATGCCGAGGACGGCTTTTCCGGTCAGAACTACTTTCCCGAGACGATGAAGCGTCCGGTGCTCTATCAGCCGGTCGAGCGCGGGTTCGAGCGCGAGTTGAAAAAACGGCTCGATTACTTCTCCAAGCTGCGGCAGCGCCGGCCCTGACCGTTCGCCGCCGCGCAGGGTGGGCTGGTTCCCCGCAAAACCGCGAAAAAATTACGGAACCGATATCGCGCGTTTCTGTTGGGTGGGCAGTGCAGGTCACAGACTTGTGACGGCCGGATGCGTCCGGCCACCTGCGTTGAAACAGGATAGGAGTCAAAGATGTCCCAATTCAAAAGCAAGTTTTTCCTCAGTGCGTCCGTTGTTGCCCTGCTGAGCGCCGGCGCGCCCGCGCTCGCTCAGACAGCGACCGAAGAGGAGCCTGCGGCGAATGCCGATGCGGCTGCCAGCGTGGCCGGCGGACAGGTCGTGGTCGAGCAGGAAGATGCGACCGTTGACGTGCAGGTGCCCGACCCCGACGTCGAGGTGCAGCAGGGCCAGCCTGTCGTGACCGTCGATCAGCCGCAGCCGGAAATCACCGTTTCGGTGCCGGAGCCCACGGTCCGCGTCGAGCAGCGCGCGCCCATCATCACGGTCGAGCAGGCGCAGCCGCAAGTCACCGTGCGCATTCCCGAACCGGTCGTCACCATCGAGGTTCCCAAGCCGAATATCGACGTGGAAACCGGCGAGCCGATCGTCGATGTCGATCAGCCCGAACCGGTGATCCGCTTCGTGCGCCCCGAGCCGAAGATCACCGTCGAAGAGGCCGAGCCGAAAATCCAGGTCTCGCAATCCGAGGCGGATGTGAATGTCGACGACGTCAACAACGCCAAGGTGGATATTGAGCAGGAAGAGCCCAAGGTCAATGTCCAGCAGGGCGAGGGCGCCAATGTGCAGTTCTCCGAAGCGGACGATCCCGAAGTGAACGTGGTGCCCGGCGAAGAGGCGGACGTGAACGTGCAGCAGGCCGAAGCGCGCGTCGTCATGGAGGACTTCAACGCCGACGAGCAGGGCAACATGGCGGAAGAAGACCGCGCGCGTTATGCAGCATCCGTCGCGGTCCTGCCGATCTTCAAGTTGACCACCGACGATCTGGAAGGCCGCGATGTCTACACCGAGACCGGCGAAGACGTGGGCGAGATCAACTTCATCGGCCGCCGCGGCGATACCCTCGTGGCCATCGTCGCCGTCGGCGGATTCCTCGGGCTGGGCGAACGCGACGTTGCCGTTCCCGTCGAAAAGATGGTCGTGCGCGAGGACCGGATCGTCGTGCCTCAGGTCACGCAGGACCAGTTGGAGAACCTGCCGGAGTACAACGCCAACGAGGTGCAGACGCTCGAGCCGGGCCTGCGCCTGGCTGACGAGGTCAATCTCGACTGATCGGACCGGCTGAAGCCGCAAGATGGGGCCGCGTCGCGCTGACGCGGCCCTTTTTCTGTCGCTCCCTCTGCGCGCGTGATGCGGGCGCAAAGGGACAAGCTGCAAGCGCGCCAGCACGCAACTGGCGGCGTTTCGCATCTGGCACGAATGCGACATGTCGGGCGGGTCGGATCCCGAACCGCCCTGCGATGCAAAATTGTTTCCTGAAGGCATAATCCACTTAATTCGTTGCCTGATCATAAAGTGGTGGAAGCACGGGGGCATTCGTGTTTTGCTTATGGCGTGTCGTTTTTCGTGCCCGCTGATGCGGTGTGTCGCGCCGAAACTGGTTCGGCACCCCCCCGTGTCGCGTTCACCCCGGACACCAAGATGCCAACGAAAAAGACAATTCAGGGGAGTTCACATGACCAATTCCAGAAACCAGTTCATGCTCGACCGGTTGGCCGACGCCGCTCGCGAGGGGCGGATTTCGCGCCGGTCCTTCATGCGTTATTCCATGGCGGCGGGCCTTACCGCCAGCGCCGCCACCGGCCTTTGGGGCACCGCCGCGCGGGCCGAGCCCAAGCGCGGCGGCACTTTCCGCCTCGCCCAGCATGACGGCAACTCGGGCGACAGCCACGATCCGGGTCTTTACGAATCCAACGCCGAGATCATGCTGGCACATACATTCCGCGCCTTCCTGACCCAGATCATGCCCGACGGCAAACTGGCAGGCGACGTGGCTACCGAATGGTCAGCCTCCGACGACGCCTCCGAATGGACCTTCAAGCTGAACCCCAAGGCGACCTTCCATTCGGGCGGAAAGGTGACGGCCGAGGATGTCATCGCCTCGATGAACCTGCACCGCGGCGAAGACAGCACCTCGACCGCCAAGGCGCTGATGACCGGCATCAAGGACATTGTTGCCGATGACGAGCACACCGTGGTCTTCAAGATGGAAGCCGGCAATGCCGACCTGCCCTGGCTGATGACCGATTATCACCTCGTCATCCTGCCCCGCGGCGAGGATGGTAAGGCCAACTGGAAATCCGGCGATGGCTGCGGTCCCTACAAGCTGAACTCGTTCGAGCCAGGCCAGAGCGCTTCGCTGACCCGCCACGACGAGTGGCACGGAGAGGGCGCGTATTTCGACGCGGTCGAGGTGACATTCATCAACGATCCCAACGCGCGCCAGACGGCGCTGGTCACAGGCGACGCCGACGCGACCAGTTGGCTGGAGAACAAGACGATGGCGCTGCTGGAACGTCATCCGGAGGTCGACGTGATCAACGTGCCCTCGGCGCAAACGGTGACGATGCCGATGTTCTGCGATGTTGCGCCCTTCGACGACGTGAACGTGCGCAACGCGCTGAAGCTGTCGATCAAGCGCGAGGAAATGGTCGAGACGATCCTGTTCGGCGCGGGCAGCGTCGCCAACGATTTCCACCACTCGCCCGCGATGCCGTACTATCCCGAAGACATCGAACAGCGCACCTACGATCCCGACCAGGCGAGATCGCTGCTGAAGAAGGCCGGCAAGGAGAATCTGTCGGTCACGCTGAGCAGTGCGGATTCCATCGCCACCGGCGCGGTTGATCTGGCCATCCTCTATGCCGAGCACGCCAAGGCGGCGGGTATCGATATTCAGGTCAAGCGCGAGCCGAACGATGGCTACTGGTCCGATGTCTGGCTGAAAAAGCCGTTCTGCATGGTCGCCTGGGGCGCGCGCCCGACGCCGGACGTGATGTACAGCCTTGCCTACAAATCCGACGCGGCCTGGAACGAATCGCATTGGCAGAACGAGGAGTTCAACAAGCTGCTGGCGCAGGCCAAGTCCGAGCTGGATGACAACCTGCGCGCCGAGATGTATCGCGACATGGCGATCCTCGCCAAGGACGACGGCGGCACTGTGATCCCCTACTGGATGAACTTCGTCTATGGCAAGCGCAAGAATATCGGCACGACAGGCGAATATACCAACGCCTGGCAACTGGACGGCTACCGCGCCGCCAGCCGCTGGTGGTTCGACAGCTGAGCGGTCTCAGCCTTCGGTCCGGCGCCGCGCGCGCCGGACCATGATCGCCCCGCGGCCATGCGATGTGTGGGAATTGGGGCGGAAATCAACGCTTTGCAGCGCGATCCCGTGCCGCTGACAGGGCGAAGAACTGTCAATCCGCGTCCCGCTGTGTTAGCGGTGCCGGATCTGAACGATAAGCAGGAGGGATAAATGGGCGACATTCTTGGGCTCGTTGCAAAACGGCTCGGCATGGGGCTGATCATTCTACTCGTGATCTCAGTCATCATCTTCTTCATGGTCGAACTTCTGCCCGGCGACATCGCCGAGGCGGTTCTGGGCCAGGGCGCGACCGAGGAGAACGTGCGCAACCTGCGTGAGCAGATGGGGTTGAACGATCCGGCGCTGGTGCGGTATTTCGACTGGCTGAAAGGGGCTGTCATGCTGGACTTCGGCAGGTCCATCGTCACCCAGGAAACCGTGATGAGCGTGATCGGAGAGCGGTTCCGCAACACGCTGTTCCTTGCCGCCTATGCCGCCGTCATCGCGGTGCCTTTTGCCATTATCCTCGGCATCATCGTCGCGCTGCTGCGCAACTCGATCTTCGACCGGGTCGCCAACGTGCTGACGCTGACCTCGATTTCCAGCCCGGAATTCTTTCTCGGCTACATCCTGATCCTCTACTTTTCGGTCAAGTGGAGCATGTTTCCCGCCATCTCCAGCCTCAGCGACGGGATGAGTTTCCTCGACCTTCTGCAGCGGACGTTCCTGCCCGCGCTGACGCTGGTGCTGGTCGTGACGGCGCACATGATGCGCATGACGCGCGCCGCGATCATCAACCTTCTGGCGTCGCCCTATATCGAGATGGCCAAGCTCAAGGGAACGCCGCCCTGGAAGGTCATCGTGCATCACGCGCTGCCGAACGCCTGGGCACCGATCATCAACGTCGTCGCGCTGAACCTTGCGTATCTCATCACCGGCGTCGTGCTGGTCGAGGTCGTCTTCGTCTATCCCGGCATCGGACAGGCGCTGGTCGACGCGGTGTCGAAACGCGATTTCCCGGTCGTGCAGGCCTGTTGCCTGATCTTCGCGGCCACCTTCATCCTGCTCAACCTCGCGGCAGATGTGGGCGCGATCCTGACCAACCCGCGCCTGCGGCATCCGAAGTAAGGGGAACGTGACATGAGCTATTTCGTTATCGGCTACTACTCGGTCCTCCTGATCGCATCCTGCGCCGCCGCCTATTTCAATCAGAAATCCGCTTTCCTGCTGCTGTTTTCGCTGACGCTGGTCTCCTTCATCGTGGGCATCGTCGGCGGCGCGGATCCGCTCGTGACCATCGCGATCATCGCGGCCATCATCGCGCTGGCGGCGATGGTGTCCTACGCGTTCCGCGAATTCCTGATCCTGATCGTCTCGAACGAGATGGCCAAGGAGTTGCGCACAGCGCCCCTGACGGCGGCCTTCGGCATGTTCGTGGTTTTTACCTACGCCATCGCCGGCATCTTCGCGCCGTGGATTGCCCCCCATGGCGAGGCGGAGGTAATCGCCTCGGCCTTCGCGCCGGCGGATGCGAACATGCTGCTGGGCGCCGACCAGCTGGGCCGCGACATGTTCAGCCGCCTGATCTACGGCACGCGCAATTCGGTGGGGCTGGCCCTCACGGCGACGCTGGCGGCGTTCTTCATGGGCGCGTTCGCGGGGCTGCTGGCGGCCACCAAGGGCGGCTGGTTCGACAACCTCATGGGGCGCACCGCGGATGTGATCATGTCGATCCCGTCGTTGATCTTCGCGCTGCTGATGCTGTCCATCTTCGGCCCCTCCATGCCGGTCATCATCGTCGCCGTCGCCATCATCTACGCGCCGCGCGTCTTCCGCCTGACGCGGGCGGTGGCGGGCAACGTCGTGGTGATGGATTATATCGAGGCCGCACAACTGCGCGGCGAGGGGATGGGATATCTCATCCGGCGCGAGATCCTGCCGAATTCCACAGCGCCGCTGATCGCGGAATTCGGACTGGAATTCTGTTTCGTGTTCCTGCTGGTGGCTGGCCTGTCGTTCCTCGGGCTGGGGATCCAGCCACCCACGGCCGACTGGGGCTCGATGGTGCGCGAGAACGCGACGCTTATCTCGTTCGGCGAAATCACACCGCTCATTCCGGCTGCGGCCATCGCCCTTCTGACGGTCGGGGTCAACTTCGTGGTCGACTGGATGCTGCACCGGTCCTCCGGTCTGAAGGAGTAAGACGCAATGACGAAACCAAAGAAAAAAGACGTCCTGCTGAAGATCCGCAACCTCAAGATCCAGGGTTATACGGATGAGCAATGGGTCGATATCATCAAGGGCGTGGACCTGACGCTTCACCGCGGCGAGGTGATGGGCCTGATCGGCGAATCGGGTGCCGGCAAATCCACCATCGGCGCCGCCGCCATGGGCTATGCCCGTGACGGCACGCGCATCTGCGAGGGCAGCTCGATCGAGTTCGACGGGATGGAACTCACCACCGCGTCCGAGGCCGAACGACGCGCCCTGCGTGGCGCGCGCATCGCCTATGTCGCGCAATCGGCGGCGGCGTCCTTCAACCCGGCGCACAAGATCATCGACCAGCACACCGAAGCGCCGCTGCACTACCGCCTGAAAAAGCGGATGGAGGCGCAGGAGGACGCGATCGAACTTTACAACAAGCTGCGCCTGCCGAACCCCGAGGAAATCGGGTTCCGCTACCCGCACCAGGTGTCGGGCGGGCAGCTTCAGCGCGCGATGACGGCAATGGCGATGTCCTGCCGTCCCGATCTCATCATCTTTGACGAGCCGACAACGGCGCTGGACGTGACGACCCAGATCGAGGTTCTGGCCGCCATCCGTGACATCGTGGACGAGTTCAATACCGCCGCGCTCTATATCACGCACGACCTTGCCGTGGTCGCGCAGATGGCCGACACGATCAAGGTGCTGCTGAAGGGCGAGGAGGTCGAGCAGGCGTCGACCAAGGAAATGCTGAGCAATCCCAAGGAGGATTACACCAAATCCCTCTGGGCGGTGCGCAGCTTCGAAAGCCCCCAGCGCACGCGCGAAGGGCGTGAATGCCTGATTTCGGTGAAGAATGTCGATGCCGCCTATGCGTCCGGTCCCAAGATCCTGGATAACGTCAGTTTCGACATCTACGAGGGCATGACCGTGGCCGTGGTGGGCGAATCCGGCTCGGGCAAGTCAACGACCGCCCGCGTCATCACCGGGCTTCTGCCGCCGCAAAAGGGCGAGGTGCTGTTCCGGGGCGAGCCGTTCCCGGCCGATTACCGGAACCGCAACAAGGAACAGCTGCGCCAGTGCCAGATGATCTATCAGATGGCCGATACCGCGCTGAACCCCAAGGTCAAGATCAGCGAGATCATCGGCAGGCCGGCCAAATTCTATTCTGGCCTCAAGGGCGCGGCGCTGAAGAACCGGGTGGACGAGCTTCTGGACCTGATCGAGCTGGAGCCGTCGCAATACTACAACCGCTATCCGCCCGAGCTGTCGGGCGGGCAGAAACAGCGCATCGGCATCGCCCGCGCGCTGGCGGCCGAGCCCAGCTTCATCGTCTGCGACGAGGTCACCTCGGCGCTGGACCAGCTGGTTGCCGAAGGCATTCTGCGCCTGCTTGACCGGCTTCAGGACGAATTCAACCTGGCCTACATGTTCATCACCCACGATCTGGCGACTGTGCGCTCGATCGCTGACGAAGTGGTCGTCATGCAGAACGGCCAAGTGGTCGAGCAGGGGCCGAAGGACCAGATGTTCACGCCGCCGCACCACCCCTACACGGACCTTCTGCTGAGCTCGGTGCCGGAGATGGACCCCGATTGGCTGACCACGCTGCTCGAAGAGCGGGGCCTTGAAAATCTGGGCGAGGCGGCGTCGGACAAGATCGACCCCGACGACAAGAAGGTTGCGCCATCGGGCGCCTGACGGGTAGTGCGGCCGAAAAAAAGCGGCGGATGGGTTGCCATCCGCCGCGTGAATTTCGTCCGGTTTCCGCTGCGCCACAAATCGGCGCAACGCTTCAGGTGATCGCCATCCCGGTCAGGATCATCGTGCCGAGGATCACGGCATAAACGATCAGCACGGCGGGAAAGGTGGCGCTGTGCGCACGCAGCTCGCGGTTCAGTTGGTCTCTGGTCATGGCGTTGTTCGCTTTTGGTAGGTGGATCAGGGGGCGCTCCGTTTCCCTGGTCGCAAATGGATTCAGGCGCATGGGTGCCCCCATCCGCCGTTGCAGCTGCTGTGACTTTTCGAAAGAACCGGGCGCCAGCGTCCGGTTCAGGCCGTGCGTGTCAGGTCATCGACATCGCGGACAGGACCATGGTCCCGACAAGAAGGCCATAGACGAAAAGCACAGCAGGCCAAGTGGCACTGTGCATGCGAAGTTCACGGTTCAATTGATCCCTGCTCATGGGTGCCTCCTTGTGTTGTGCTTCCGTCGGGGTCATCGTGATGCCCTGATCCGCAAATATCTATCTTTGTTGGAAAAGCAATGATGAAAAGAACAAAATTACATGCAATGGCAGCATGGCAGTTGCGATCAGTGCGCATGGCTTCTTCTGTGCGGCGCAATGTATTGATATGAAATGATAAAACCCGCGCCCGAAAAACGCGCGGCGCGGGTAATTATATCTCGCCGCGCGAGAATGACAGGTTGTCGCGCCTCGCGGCGGGTGGCGCGAAGGATCAGGCCGCGGTTGGTCCTTGCAGCGGCATCACCTTCAGATCGCCCTCGGCGCGGGCCTTCATCGCCTGCGCTGCGGCCAGCGACGCGGCCGCCGTGGTGAAATACGGGATCTTGTCATAAAGCGCGACAGACCGGATCTCGCGGCTGTCCTCAACCGAAAGCGCGCCCTCGGTCGTGTTCATCACCACCGCGATCTCGCCGTTCTTGAGCATGTCCACGATGTTCGGCCGCCCTTCGTAAACCTTGTTCACCACGGTGCAGGGCAGGTCGTGCCCGCCCAGGAACGCCGCGGTGCCGCGTGTGGCCACGATGGAAAACCCCATGTCCAGCATCAGGCGCGCGGCCTCGACGATCTGCGCCGTCTTGTCCGCATCCTTGATCGAAAAGAACACTGCGCCGCTTTCGGGCAGCACCACGCCCGCCCCCATCTGTGCCTTGAGAAAGGCGCGTGCAAAGCTGACATCCCAGCCCATCACCTCCCCGGTCGAGCGCATTTCGGGGCCTAGGATGGTGTCCACGCCGGGGAAGCGGGCGAAGGGCATTACCGCCTCCTTGACCGAAAACCAAGGCATCGCGTAGTCCGCCAGCGTCATCTGGTCCGCCATCGGCAGGCTGCCGGGGGTGGCATCGCGCGGATAGGGGCCGCGATGCGGGAAGGCGCTCAGCGGCTCGCCCGCCATGAGCCGCGCGGCGATGGAGGCGATGGCCGAATCCGTCGCCTTGGCCACGAAGGGCACGGTGCGGCTGGCGCGCGGGTTCACCTCGATCAGGTAGATCTCGCCGTCCTTTACCGCGAATTGCACGTTCATCAGCCCCACGACCTTGAGTGCGCGGGCCAGCGCGACGGTCTGGCGCTCGATCTCGGCGATGATGTCCGCATCCAGCGTGTAGGGCGGGATCGAGCAGGCGCTGTCGCCGGAATGGACGCCTGCCTCCTCGATATGCTGCATGATGCCGGCGACGTGCACATTCTCGCCATCGCAGAGCGCGTCGACGTCGCATTCGATGGCACCCGACAGGTAGCTGTCCAGCAGCACGGGGCTGTCGCCCGAGACGACGACCGCCTCGTTGATGTAGCGCTCCAGATGCGGCATGTCGCGCACGATCTCCATCGCGCGCCCGCCCAGGACGTAGGACGGGCGGATGACCAGCGGAAAGCCGATTTTCTCTGCGATGGCAAAGGCTTGGGCGTCGGTCGAGGCGATGCCGTTCTTCGGCTGCTTCAGGTTCAGCCGGTTCACCAGATCCTGAAATCGCTCGCGGTCCTCGGCAAGGTCGATGGCGTCGGGCGAGGTGCCGAGGATCGGAATCCCCTCCGCCTCCAGCGCGTTGGCGAGCTTCAGCGGGGTTTGCCCGCCGAACTGCACGATCACGCCGTGGAGCGTGCCGTTCTGCTGCTCGGTGCTGAGGATCTCCATCACATGCTCGAAGGTCAGCGGCTCGAAATAGAGGCGGTCGGAGGTGTCGTAGTCGGTCGAAACCGTCTCGGGGTTGCAGTTGATCATGATCGTCTCATAGCCCGCATCGCTGAGCGCATAGCAGGCGTGACAGCAGCAGTAATCGAACTCGATCCCCTGGCCGATCCGGTTGGGACCGCCGCCAAGGATGACGACCTTTTTCGCATCCGTCGGCCGGGCCTCGCATTCGACGTCGCCCATCATCGGCGCCTCGTAGGTGGAATACATGTAGGGCGTCTGCGCCTCGAATTCCGCCGCGCAGGTATCGATCCGCTTGAAGACGGCGGTGACGCCAGCGCCCCTGCGCGCGGCGCGCACGGCCTTTTCGGTCTGGCCGGTCAGCGTGGCAAGCCGCGCATCGGTGAAACCCATCATCTTGAGGCGGCGAAGCCCAGCCGCGTCACCCGGCAGGCCGGAAGCGCGCACATCCTCCTCGGCCTCCACGATCTCGCGGATGCGGGCCAGGAACCACGGATCATACATGGTGACGGCGTGAATGTCGTCGTCGCTCAGCCCGTGGCGCATGGCCTGCGCGATGACGCGGATGCGGTCGGGCGTCTGTTTCGCCAGCGCGCGGGTGACGGCGGCCACATCGGGCGCGCCCTCGATCTCGATCTCGTCAAAGCCGGTCAGCCCGGTTTCCATCGAGGCCAGCGCCTTTTGCAGGCTCTCATGGATGGTGCGGCCGATGGCCATCGCCTCGCCCACCGATTTCATGGCGGTTGTCAGATGCGGCTCGGAGCCGGCGAACTTCTCGAACGCGAAGCGCGGGATCTTGGTAACGACGTAGTCGATGGACGGCTCGAAACTGGCCGGCGTGACCTGCGTGATGTCGTTGTCAAGCTCGTCCAGTGTATAGCCGACCGCCAGTTTCGCCGCGATCTTGGCGATGGGAAAGCCCGTCGCCTTGGATGCCAGCGCCGAGGAGCGGCTGACGCGCGGGTTCATCTCGATCACCACCATGCGCCCGTCGGCGGGGTTCACGGCCCATTGCACGTTGGATCCGCCCGTCTCGACCCCGATCTCGCGCAGGACGGCGATGCTTTGATTGCGCATCACCTGATATTCCTTGTCCGTCAGCGTGAGGGCAGGGGCGACGGTGATCGAATCGCCCGTATGCACGCCCATCGGATCGACATTCTCGATGGCGCAGACGATGATGGCGTTGTCGGCCTTGTCGCGCACGACCTCCATCTCGAATTCTTTCCAGCCCAGCAGCGACTCGTCGATCAGGATCTGCCCGACGGGCGAGGCATCAAGCCCGGTCTTGCAGTAATGCTCGTAATCCTCGCGGTTATAGGCCACGCCGCCGCCCGTGCCGCCAAGGGTGAAGGCCGGGCGGATGATCGCCGGAAGGCCGACGTAATCAATGGCATCCATGCATTCCTGCATCGAATTGGCGATGGTCGCCTTGGGATTCTCGATGCCCAGCCGGTCCATTGCCTCGCGGAAAAGCTTGCGATCCTCGGCCATCTCGATCGCGGCGCGGTTGGCGCCGATCAGCTCGACGCCGAACTTGTCGAGCACGCCCATGTCGGCCACCGCCAGCGCGGTGTTGAGGCCGGTCTGCCCGCCCATCGTGGGCAGCAACGCGTCGGGGCGTTCCTTTTCGATGATCTTGGCGACGATCTCGGGCGTGATCGGCTCGATATAGGTGGCATCGGCCAGTCCGGGATCGGTCATGATGGTGGCGGGGTTGGAATTGACGAGGATCACCCGATACCCTTCCTCGCGCAGCGCCTTGCACGCCTGAGCGCCGGAATAGTCGAACTCGCACGCCTGCCCGATGATGATGGGACCGGCCCCGATGATCATGATGGATGAGATGTCGTCGCGCTTCGGCATGTCCGGTGTCCCCGCTGGCAGCTGTGGTTGCGCAGGCCCGCCAGGAGCGCCGCATCGCATCGCGTGGGCGGGCGCGCAAATTGTTGGCGGTTATATCCGCCACGCGCCCCGGCGCAAGGGGATTGCCGCAGCGCGCGCGTCCCTGGGCCGGTGCTGAACAAATGGTTCATTTTGCCGTGAAAAACTGCGCGGCGCCGACATGTTGCGCGCGTGTTGCGAAAATCCGTGATTCACGTTGTCCGCGAAACGCTTTAGGTACCGCGGGAACGACAGCGCGCTTGCAAGGAAGGGTTGCCGGTGGAGATTCGTTTTGATCATGGTCCGGCGGGCCAGGCGCAGGAAGGGGCCTGCCTCTTCGCCGCGCCGCGCCGGATGATCGTGGCCGGGAAGGCGGGCGAGGTGCCCGGTGCGCTGGCCGCGCTCGACGTGGCGCGCCAGGGCGGCGCGTGGCTGGCCGGCTATGCCAGCTACGAATTGGGCTATGCGCTGGAGCCGCGGCTGGCGCCGCTGATGCCCGCGCGCCGGCGCCTGCCGCTTCTGGCCTTCGGCATCTACGATGCGCCCGCGCCCGCGCCCGATCTGCCCGCGCCTAGCGGCGTGTTGTCGGACCTGCGTCCGCGTTGGAACGCCGCGCGCTATGGCCGGGCCTTCGCCACCGTGCATGACTATATCGGCGCGGGCGACATCTATCAGGCCAACCTGACCTTTCCGCTTGACGGAAGTGCGTCGGGCGATCCCGCCGCGATCTATGCCGCGCTTGCGGCGGCGCAGCCGGTGCGTTTTGGCGCGCTGGTCCGCCAGCCCGGGCTGCCGGACATACTTTCGCGCTCGCCCGAGCTTTTCTTCCGCACCGATGCCGGCGGGCGGATTGAGACGCGGCCCATGAAAGGCACCCAGCCGCGCAGCGACGACGCGGCCGAGGATGCGCGCCGCCGCATCTTCCTGTCGAGCGACGAGAAAAACCGCGCCGAGAACCTGATGATCGTGGACCTTCTGCGCAACGATCTCAGCCGCGTGTGCATTCCCGGCAGCGTCACCGTGCCCGAGCTGTTCACCATTGAAAGCTACCGCACGGTGCACCAGATGACGTCGCTCATCGCCGGGCAGATGGTTCCCGGCACGGGGCTGGCTGCAATCTTTGCGGCGCTCTTCCCCTGCGGGTCGATCACCGGCGCGCCGAAACTGCGCGCGATGCAGATCCTGCGCGATCTGGAGCCCGAGGCGCGCGACATCTATTGCGGCTCGATCGGCTGGGCCGCGCCGGATGGACGGGCGGAATTCAACGTGGGGATCCGGACGCTGATGCTGGAGGCGGAGCGCGCGACGCTCAATGTCGGGGGCGGCGTCGTCCATGACAGCACGGCCGAGGCCGAATACGAGGAGGCGCTGTGGAAAACCCGCTTTGCCCGCCCGACAAATTCAGATCCCGGCTGACGGGCCGATCCACAAAATGCCCGATGGAGCTCTGCACGCCAAATGCCGAGAAGTTCGCCTCACCTGTTGCCGCGGTAGAGGTAATCGCGCGTCAGTGGCACCGCCTCTTGCTGCCGCGCCATCTGCACCTGGAACACCACCTGCCTATCCAGCCGGAAGGTCAGCTCGCACGCCTTCAGATAGAACCGCCACATGCGGCAGAACTGGTCGTCATAGAGCCTGCGCGCCTCGTCGATGCGCGCCATGAACCGGTCATACCAGTGGCGCAACGTCTCGGCGTAGTGCAGGCGCCAGACTTCCAGATCGGTGGTGATCAGGCCCGACTGCTCGACCGCGGCCGTCATCTCGGACATCGAGGGGACATAGCCGCCGGGAAAGATATATTTCAGGATCCACGGGCTGGTCACCCCCGGCGGCTTGGCCCGCCCGATGGTATGGACCAGCGCGACGCCGTCCTCGGTCAGCAGATCGTTGATCTTGTTGAAATACGTCCGGTATTGCGGCGAGCCGACATGCTCGAACATGCCGATCGACACGATCCGGTCGAACTTGCCCGTCACGTCGCGGTAGTCCATCAGCTCGAATTTCACGCGGTCGTCCAGCCCTTCGTCGCGGGCGCGCCGGTTGGCGATCTTGTGCTGCTCCTCGCTCAGCGTGACGCCCAGAACCTCGGCGCCGTAGTCGCGCGCCAGGGTCAGACCCATGCCGCCCCAGCCACAGCCGATGTCCAGCACGCGCATCCCCGGCCGGAGCAGCAGCTTGCCCGCGATATGCGCCTTCTTGGCCTCCTGCGCCTCGTCCAGGGTCATCTCGTCGCGCTTGAAATAGGCGCAGGAATACTGCCGGTCCTCGTCGAGGAAGAGATCGTAAAGCTCGCCGGACAGATCGTAATGATGCGCCACGTTCTTGCGCGAGCGGCCGACGGGGTTGAACTGCGCCGCGCGGCGCCCGAGATAGCGCAAAAGCGTCAGCGGCCGGTGGTACCAGGCATCCCCCTGGGCGGCGATATTCGCGATGGCAAGGCGCAGGAACCCTTCCAGATCGTCGCCGTCGATGGTCAGCTGCCCGTTGACATAGCCTTCGCCGACGCCCATTTCCGGCGACATCATGATGCGGCGGGGCAGGCCGGGGTCCTGAAGCGCAATGACGACGGAGGGGCCCGGCGCGGTGCCCTGGTATTTTCTGGTCTGGCCATCGGGGTAGGTCACGGTCAGCCGCCCCTCACGCACGAAGCTGGCCAGAAAACGGTGAAGGGCTGTGCTCCACATATCTTTTTCCCTGCATTGCGGCCAAGGGTCGGCGCCGCATCTGACAATGTTGACAACATCACCCAACGCCCGCAGGCGCGTCCGGGTTTCCTGCCCGACCTGAAAAATTATGCGCGGTTTCAGCATTTTGTAAATACCTGGCGGGCGTCGATGGCCGGCGGGTGCCCTGCCGGGCGCTGCGGGCGCGCCCCTTGACTTTGCCGCGCGGGGCATGTGTATCGGCGCAAAGACGCGACAGCCCCGGCAAAGGGGCCGCCAGAGAGGATCCGCCAATGCACGCCTATCGCAGCCACACCTGCGCCGAACTCGACAAATCGAACGTGGGCGACACGGTGCGTCTTTCGGGGTGGGTTCACCGCATCCGCGATCACGGCGGAGTCCTTTTCGTTGACCTGCGCGATCACTACGGCATGACGCAGCTGATCTGCGACCCCGACAGCCCGGTCTTCGACCGCGTCGAGGCGGTGCGCAGCGAATGGTGCATCCGCATCGACGGCACCGTGAAGGCGCGCGACGAGGCGCTGGTCAACCCCAAGCTGCCCACCGGCGAGATCGAGGTCTTCATTCGCGACATCGAGGTGCTGGGCGCGGCGCGCGAATTGCCGCTGATGGTCTTCGGCGACCAGGAATATCCCGAGGAAACGCGCCTGAAGCACCGCTATCTGGACCTGCGCCGCGAGGCGATGCAGCACAACATGACCCTGCGCAGCGATGTCGTGGCCTCCATGCGCCGCCGCATGTGGGATCAGGGGTTCCGCGAATACCAGACGCCGATCATCACCGCGTCCAGCCCCGAGGGCGCGCGCGATTTTCTGGTGCCCTCGCGGCTGCATCCCGGCAAGTTCTACGCGCTGCCGCAGGCGCCGCAGCTGTTCAAGCAGCTCATCATGGTGTCGGGCTTCGACAAGTATTTCCAGATCGCGCCGTGTTTCCGGGACGAGGATCCGCGCGCCGACCGCTCGCCCACCGATTTCTACCAGCTCGACATGGAGATGTCCTTCGTCACGCAGCAGGACGTGTTCGACACGATTCAGCCCGTGATCCAGGGCATTTTCCAGGAGTTCGGCGGCGGCCGCAAGGTTGACGCGGTCTGGCCGCAGATCAGCTATGCCGAGTCGGCGCTCTGGTATGGCACCGACAAGCCCGACCTGCGCAACCCGATCAAGATGCAGGTAGTCAGCGAACATTTCCGCGGTTCGGGCTTTGCCATCTTCGCCAAGCTGCTGGAGCATGAGGGCACCGAAATCCGCGCCATTCCCGCGCCCGGCGGCGGCAGCCGCAAGTTCTGCGACCGCATGAACGCGTTCGCGCAGAAGGAAGGGCTGCCGGGGATGGGGTACATCTTCTGGCGCAAGGGCGATGACGGCATGGAAGCCGCTGGCCCGCTGGCCAAGAATATCGGCCCCGAGCGCACCGAGGCGATCCGCCGGCAACTGGGTCTGGGGGAGGGCGACGCGGCCTTCTTCCTCGGCGGCAAGCCGTCGGCGTTCGAGCGGGTCGCAGGCCGCGCGCGGGTCGAGATCGGCAACGAGCTGGGCCTGACGGACGAAAACCGCTTTGCCTTTGCCTGGGTCGTCGATTTCCCGATGTACGAGGCCGACGAGGAGACGGGCAAGATCGATTTCTCGCACAACCCGTTCTCGATGCCGCAGGGCGGACTGGAAGCGCTGGAGGGCGATCCCCTGAAAGTGCTGGGGTATCAGTATGATCTGGCCTGCAACGGGTACGAGCTGGTCTCGGGCGCGATCCGAAACCACCGCCTCGATGTGATGATCGCGGCGTTCGAGAAGGCCGGTTATGACGAGGCCGAAGTGCACAGCCGCTTCGGCGGCCTCGTGCAGGCGTTCCAGTATGGTGCCCCGCCCCACGGCGGCTGTGCAGCGGGCATTGACCGCATCGTGATGCTGCTGGCGGACGAGGCGAACATCCGTGAGGTCATCATGTTCCCGATGAACCAGCGCGCCGAGGATCTGATGATGAACGCGCCCAGTGCGCCCACCTCGGATCAGCTCATGGAACTGGGCCTGCGCGTCATTCCGCAGGAGTGATCCGGCGCACCGGAAGCGGGGTCAGTCCTCCAGACTGTCCTTACGCTTTTGCTGGACCAGCTTGCGCTCTTCTTCCTTGCGCTCGAGGAAACGGTCGCCGTAGCCCTTTACTTCGCTGTCGGGGATGACCTCGCGGGCGCGGGCGAACACTTCGTCCTCTTCCTCGTCGATGTGATGTTCGTATTCGTGACGCAGGGCCTTGAACTTCTGCGGCCATGCGCTTTCGGACATGTCCATGTCGCGCAGCTCTTCCAGCATATCGTCGATCTGCTTGTGCTCGTGCACCGAATGGCGGGCCGCATCCTGACCCCAGGTCTTGGAGATCAGCTTGGAGTAGAAGGTTTCCTCCTCGGCGGCGCCGTGGCTCTTGACGTCGCAATAGAATTCTTCCCACGCCTCCTTGCGGTCCTCGGAGGCACCGCTGGTATCCTCGATCCGGTCCAGCAGGGCGCGGTGGCGGTCGTGGTCGGATTTTATGGCGGAATAGATATCAGTCATCGAAGCGGCTCCCTTGTGTTTGCGACCCAAAAACTCCGCACACCGGATGAGGTTCCGCGCGTCACGTCCGCAGCGAAGGATCGTCCGCCACGCGCAGGGGCCGCGTCAGATCGCTCAGCGACGTTTTCTGCTGGCCCTCCGCGTCGAAATTCGACGGGTCCAGCCACAGGCGGAACGCCTCGTCCAGCGCGGGCCATTCCTTGTCGGTGGCGGCGAACCACGCGGTGTCGCGGTTGCGCCCCTTCACCACCGTCGCCTGCCGAAAGATACCCTCGAAGCTCAGCCCCAGCCGCTGCGCCGCGCGGCGCGACGGGCGGTTGAGCGCGTCGCACTTCCACTCATACCGCCTGTAGCCTTGCCCGAAGGCCCAGGACATCATCAGATACATCGCCTCGGTCGCCGCAATCGTGCGCTGAAGCTGCGGTGCCAGGGCGATATAGCCGACCTCGATCGAACCGGCAGCGGGCTTGATCCGCAGGTAGGACGCGAACCCGCCGTAAGCGGCGCGGTCCTTGTCGTAGATGGCGAAGAAGACGTAATCGGCCGAGGCGCTGATGTCCTGCATCCAGCGGTGGAACTGCGCCGAGGACGCGAAGGGACCGGCCGGCATGTAATCCCACACCGCGTCATGCTCGTCGAAGGCCTGGAACAACAGGGCGGCGTGGGTTTCGGCGTCCAGCGGCTCCAGCCGGACATGTGCCGCCTCCAGCTGCATCGCGGACGGGGCAGGGGGCGGCGTCCAGTCGGGCAGAAGCGGACCGCGCGGGCGGGGATCGGTCATGTCGGACTCTCGCGGTGTCAGGGACATCGCCCGTGATCATAGGCGCCATGTGCGGCAGGGGAAGCGGTTTCTGGCGGTGCAGCCGGCGGGCAGGCGCAGACCAGGCTACATCGCCGCCCGCGCGGTCAGCCGCTCCTGCACCAGGCCGGCCAGTTCGGCCAGACGGCCTTTGCGGTGCGCGACCCCGCGCTTCCGATCCGCCAGCGCCTCGGCCGCGAGCGCCAATTGGTCGTCGTCCGCCGAACGTGCGACGCCGCCCACGAACTGCGCGATGTAATCCATGACCGGCCCGTCCGGATGCTCGTCCAGCAGGTTCGCGACATGCACCATGTCGTCCCGGTAGGCCAGCGGGTCGGGGCGCAGCTCCGGGTTGCACAGAACGCGGGGTCCGCTGGGCCGACGATCCTCCGGCAGGGTCGACAGGACCGCCTGCTGAAAACCGGCCAGATTGGTCAGGGGCTTGGCCAGAAACGCGTCGGCGCCCGCGGCGCGCGCATCCGCTTCGGCGTCGCAAAGGCCGCTGGTGGCGATGATGGATGTCACCCGTGGCCGGGCCGCCGCCAGGTCCCTGATCAGATCGAGGCCCGACCCGTCCGGCAGCCCCAGATCCACGACGACCGCAGTGGGCCGGTAAACCTGCAGGTGGCGCCGTGCCGAGCGCAGGCAATCCGCCCGCCGGATGCGCGCGCCCGAATGGAAACACATCAACCGCATCGCATCGCATGCGTAAAGGCTGTCCTCGACCACGAGGATCGTCATGCCCAGCAGCGGGCGCGCGGCGGTGGGGCTGGCAATATGGGTCAGTCGGGGCAGATCGTCCATGTGTGGCTCTCCTTGGCGGCATCTGCCCCGAGGGTTACGCAGAGTTGGCTAACGAGGGGTTAACGGCAGTTCTGCCTTACATCCGGTGGTGCAGAAGCGTCGCCAATGCGTCACACCGTCCGCTTGCTTCGGCCGCCCATGCGCCCCATAACGTGCGCCATCTGACCAGGATGAAAGGACAGCCCATGATCGGACGCCTCAACCACGTCGCCATCGCCGTGCCCGATCTGGGTGCCGCCATGGCGCAATACCGCGATGCGCTGGGCGCCGACGTGGGTGCCCCCCAGGACGAGCCTGACCACGGTGTCACCGTCGTTTTCATCAATCTTCCCAACACGAAGATCGAGCTTCTCCATCCCTTGGGCGACGCCAGCCCGATTGCGGGATTTCTGGAAAAGAACCCCTCGGGCGGCATCCATCATGTCTGCTACGAAGTCGAGGATATCGCGGCGACGCGCGACCGGCTGACGGCCTCGGGCGCGCGCGTGCTGGGTGACGGTGCGCCCAGAATCGGCGCCCATGGCAAGCCGGTGCTGTTCCTGCACCCCAAGGATTTCAACGGCTGCCTGATAGAGCTGGAGGAAGTCTGATGGGTCCCGTCACCGGTCTGGTCCTTTACGCAGTGATCTGGGCGATGGTCTTTCTGATCGCCATACCGATTCGCCTCCAGACCCAGAGCGAGGCGGGCGAAGTGGTGCCCGGCACGCATGGCGGCTCGCCTCAGCGGCACGATCTGGGCAAGAAGGCGTGGATCACGACGCTCGTCGCGTTCCTGCTCTGGGCGCTGGCGGCGTGGATCATCCTGACCGGCCAGATCACGCTCAGCGACATCGACCTTTTCACCCGCTTCGGGCCGGGACCGATCGAAGAGCGTGGACTAGGTGGGTGAATGTGGCCGCGCCGATGATGGGGATGACCAGATTCAATAGCGGCACGCTGAGCGGGATCGCCATCAGCACCCCTGCCAGCCACATCCGCGCCCAGTGACGCCGCCGCATGGCGCGCGCCTCCGCGCGGCCCCAGCGGCGCATTGCGGCCAGCTGAAAATATTCGCGCCCCAGCAGGAAGCCGTTGAGCGCCCAGAAGATGCCAAGCGCCGCGAAAGGCAGCATCAGATACAGCACCAGCGCCAGAAGGTTCGCGCCGATCAGCACCCCGAGGAAGGACAGCGTGTCGCGGAGCATGTCCATCCAGGGCAGGCGCGGCACCGGCGGCAGGTCTGGATAGTGCCGCGCCTCCACCGCCGCCGCCACGTCGTCGAGGAAAAGCGACGTGATGGCCGAGGCGACCGGCACCATCAGGAACACCGACATCCCGAGCATCAGAAGCAGACTGCTCCACCCCAGCAGATCATCGACCCAGCGGACCTCGCCGATGAGGGGCAGCGTCATCGCATCGCCCGCCAGCCAGCCGATGATCGCCAGAACCATAACATAAACCGCAAAAAGCAGCGCGATGGTCAGCGCGAGGCCCAGAAGCAGAACGCGGCGGAACCGCGGATCGCCCATCTGCGACAATGCCTTGGCGAAGCTGGAGAAGATCACGCGTCGTCGGCCCAGGTGGTCACAGCCTCGACATCCGGGCGCGGGCGGTCCGAGGGCGCCGCCGTGGCGGTGCCGATATGCACGAAGCCGACCACGCGCTCGGCAGGGTCCAGCCCCAGCGCCTCCTGCACGAAGCTGCGGTCATGGCTGGGCCACCCAGTCAGCCAGTTGGCGCCCCATCCGGCGGCGAGCGCGGCGTTCAGAAGGCCGAGGCAAGCCGCGCCGGCCGAATAGCTCTGCTCGACCGCGGGAATCTTGGGCGAGGGGCGCTGCACCTCGATCACGGCGACGGCCAGGTGCGATTCGTCGAACTGCTGTTGCGCCTTCTCGATGGCCTTCTCGTCCAGATCTGCGGCGGCATCGCAGTCCGGCACGGCGGCGGACAGCCGCGCCAGCGCCGCGCGGTTCAGCACGATGAAGCGCCACGGCACCAGCTTGCCATGATCCGGTGTGCGCGCGGCGGCTGTCAGCAGCGGCATCAGCGCCTCGCGGTCCGGGACCGGCAGGCTCAGCGTCCTGGCCGGGTGCGAGCGGCGTGTCAGCAGAAAATCCAGCGCTTCGGGGGAGGTGGCTTGCATGGCGGCTCTCGTGGTCTTGGAACAATTCGCTGTCTATGTCGGCGCGCGCGGCGGCGGGGTCAAGCCCTCAGCCCTTCGCGGCGCGGGAGTAGACGCCTTCCGGCAGGTTCAGCGCCGCACCCAGATCGCGCAGCTGCGCCATCGACAAGGTGATCGTGCGCATCTCGTTGAGGCGCGGGTCGAACTGGTTGATGGTTATGCACTCCTCGAAGGCATTGATGATCACGTCCTCCAGCAGCGGCGCCGCCGCGGCGTGCGGCTCTGCCTCGTCGACCAGCGTGATGACTGTGGCGTCGAATTCGTGCTCGATGGAAAACATCAAAGGCTCCTTGGGTCTGCGCCGCGCGGCCAGTGTCACCTTATCGGCAATGGCTTGCAAGCGGTGCGCAAAGCTGCTGGCCCTCGGGGCCGCACGTGGATAAGCTGTTCCAAATAAGCCTTACGGAGATGCTTCATGCGTAAACTGACGCTAATTTGCGTTCTTGCCCTGGCGGCCTGCGGAGCCCCCGTCACCGTGTCACAGCCGCCGCGCGGCGCGCCGCCCAAGGCCACGGTTTCGACGCCCACCTCGGCGAAGATCGCGCAGTTCAGATCCGTCGTCGCCGCGGTCGAGCCGGTGGCCGAACAGGAGTGCCGCGCGCGGACCCGCGGCGCCAACTGCGATTTCCGCATCGTCGTCGATGACCGGCCCGGCCAGCCCGCCAACGCCTTTCAGACGTTGGACACGGCGGGGCGCCCGGTTCTGGCGTTCAACCTGGCGCTGATCGCCGATGTGCGCAACCGCGATGAGCTGGCCTTCGTCATGGGGCATGAGGCCGCGCATCACATCAGCGGCCATCTGGACCGGCAGCGCAACAACGCGATGGCGGGGGCGATCCTGCTGGGTGGCCTCGCCGCGATTACCGGCGCCGGCGAGGGCGCGGTTCAGAATGCGACCGATCTGGGCGCGGGGCTGGGCGCGCGCACCTATTCCAAGGATTACGAGCTGGAGGCGGACGGGTTGGGAACCCTCATCACCCGCCGGGCCGGCTTTGATCCGGTACGCGGCGCCGAGTTCTTCACACAGATCGCGGATCCGGGCGACAGGTTCCTTGGAACGCATCCGCCCAATGCCCAGCGGATGGAAACGGTCAAGCGCGTCAACGCCGGGCTGTGACCGGGCAGGCCATGCGGCAACTGACCGGCATCGTCAGCGACCGGGGATCGAAATACGCGGTCTCCGGCGGCCCCGCCGCCACGCGCGAGGATGTCGAGGCCTTTCTGAAGGAACTGAAGCGCGACAAGAAATTCGCAAAGGCCACGCATAACACCTGGGCTGTCCTGCTGCCCGACGGAACGCCGCTCAAGGGCGACGACGGGGAGGCAGGGGCCGGCATGGTCATCGTGCGGATGCTGGAGCGTGCCGAACTGAAGGGGCAATTGATCGTCGTGACCCGCTGGTATGGCGGAAAGCAATTGGGCGGCGACAGGTTTCGCCATGTGCAAACCTGCGTCGCCGAATGGATCGACAGGTTCGCAGGCTGAGTGCAAAGGCTGCTTTGCCTCAGGCCACCCCGCCGGTCCCGGCAATGGCGGTCGCAATCCCGGCGAAAAAGCAGCCGGACGCGATCACCACGAAGCCGTGCCAGATCGCGGTGGCAAAACGCAGCTTTTCCCAGGAGTAGAACAGCAGCCCCGCCGTGTAGAGCAGCCCGCCCGCCAGGATGAGCTGCAGGCTGACCCCCGGCAGCACGCGCACCAGCGGCACGAACAGGGCAACGCCCAGCCACCCCAGCGCGAGGTAAGGCCAGAAGCCAGTGGTCATGCGCCCACGCGCCGCCATCAGCTTGACCACCGCGCCAGCCAGCGCCAGCCCCCAGACCAGCCCCAGCAGCACATAGCCGAAGGCCGTGCCCAGAAGGACGGCGAGCGGCGTGAAGGTGCCCGCGATCTTGACGTAGATCGCGGCGTGATCCATGCGCCGCAGCACCGGCCGCGCGACGGTATCGGCCAGGATGTGATAGGCGCCCGACGCGCAGAGCATCAACAGCAGTGCTGCCGAATAGACCGCGAGCGCGGTCCAGACGCCCCAGCCCATCTGCCCGGACGCGTGCGCGAACAGCCACGCGACCGCCGCCACGGCCGTTGCCACGCCTGCCAGGTGCACGGCGCCGTCTGCAATCCGCTCGGCACGGGAATAGGGTGGGTAGGACATATCGCTCATCCCTTTCAGCGTAACCTCCAAACATGAAGGTTTTACTATCGATGATCTGCGGCTGACCGCTCGACACGGCGTTGGGCCATAATCTTGCGTAGGCAACGGCGCGACCGGCTGTGCAGTTCCCGCGAAGGCGCAGGCGCTACCCGGCGGGCGTGCCCCAGAGGTCGTATTCACCCGCCTCGTCGACCAGCACACGCACGATATCGCCGACAGCGATGCTATCGGTGCGGTCATCGATATAAAGGTTGCCGTCGATTTCGGGCGCGTCGGCCTTGGTGCGGCAGGTGGCGATGCCGTCCTCGTCGATCTCATCGACGATGACCTCCTGGACCGAGCCGACCTTGGCGGCCAGTTTCTCCGCCGAAATCGCCTGCGCCTTTTCCATGAAGCGGTTCCAGCGGTCCTGCTTCACGTCATCCGGCACGTGATCCGGCAACGCGTTCGAGCGCGCACCGGCGACGTTTTCGTACTGAAAACAGCCGACGCGATCCAGCCGCGCCTCGTCCAGCCAGTCCAGAAGGGTCTGGAACTCCGCCTCCGTCTCGCCCGGATAGCCGACGATGAAGGTGCTGCGCAGGGTGATGTCGGGGCAGATGTCGCGCCAAGCTGCGATCTCGTCCAGGGTCTTCGCGGCGGCGGCGGGCCGCGCCATGCGGCGCAGCACATCGGGATGGGCGTGCTGGAACGGAATGTCGAGATAGGGCAGCACCAGCCCCTCGGCCATCAGCGGGATCAGCTGGCGCACATGCGGGTAGGGGTAAACGTAATGCAGCCGCACCCACGCGCCGAGCGATCCCAGATCGCGTGCCAGATCCGTGATATGGGCGCGGTGGCCGCGCTCCTCGGCATGCCTGATGTCGACGCCGTAGGCCGAGGTGTCCTGAGAAATCACCAGCAGTTCGCGCACACCGCCTTCCACCAGCTTTTCGGCCTCGCGCAGCACCGCGTGCGCCGGGCGCGAGGCCAGTCTGCCGCGCATGTCGGGGATGATGCAGAACTTGCACTTGTGGTTGCAACCCTCCGAAATCTTTAGATAAGAATAGTGGCGCGGCGTCAGGCTGACGGCCGTTTTCGGCAGCAGGTCGATGAACGGATCGGGTTGCGGCGGCACGGCGGCATGCACCGCGTCCAGCACCTGTTCGTACTGGTGCGGCCCGGTCACGGCCAGAACGCGCGGATGCGCGCCGGTGATATAGTCGGGCTCGGCGCCGAGGCAGCCGGTCACGATGACGCGGCCGTTTTCCCGCAACGCCTCGCCGATGGCGCCGAGGCTTTCGGCCTTGGCCGAATCGAGAAACCCGCAGGTGTTCACGATCACCGCATCCGCGCCGGCATAGTCGGGCGAAATCGCGTAACCCTCGGCGCGCAGGCGCGTCAGGATGCGTTCGCTGTCGACCAGCGCCTTGGGGCAGCCCAGCGACACCATGCCGATGGTCGGCTGATCGTCGCCACGGGGGCCGGGGCTGAGGCGGGCGCGCGCCAGGTCGGGGCGCAGATCGGGGGGATTGGTGCTCATCCACGGCATATAGTCGACGCATGACGCGCGCAAAAGGGGCAAAGTATTGCTGCGGCGCCGGCCTGTGCCTAGACTTGCGAGCAAGGGCGGCGCCGCAGCGCCGCGCCGCATCAGCAGGGCGGGCCGTTGCATGAAATTTGTTCTCAGACTGTTGGGCGTGCTGCTTGTCGCGGCCGCCGTTGCGGTGGGGGCGCTGTTTTTCCTTCCGGGCGAGCGCATCGCGCGGATCGCGGCCGAGCGGATCAGCGCCATGACCGGCCGCGAGGTCACGATGACCGGCGACACCTCGATCAGCTTCTATCCGGTGCTGGGCATCAGCACGGGCAAGACCACCATCGCCAATGCCGACTGGGGCACGGGCGGCCCTATGCTGAGCGCGGACAGTCTGAAGGTCGGCGTCGATCCCGTCGCGCTGATCCGGGGCGAGATCCGCATCACCGGGCTGGAGATCGCCCAGCCGCGCATCGTGATCGAGCGGGCCCGGGACGGGCGGGGCAACTGGCAGATCGGGATCGCCGGTGTCGCCTCTTCGGGGCAGGGCGCCGCCGGGGCAGAGGCCAGGCCGGACGCGCCGAACCCGCTGGCACTCACGCTGGACCGGGCGCTCATCACCGATGCGTCGGTGCTCTACGTCGATCACGCGGCCGGGACGCGCAAGCAGATGACGGGCATGGATTTCGACATGCGCTGGCCGGTCTATGACGGCGAAGGCACATTCAGCGCGGTCCTGCGCCCGGCGGGGCAGGACGTGCGGGTGACCGGCCGCGTTGCGCAGCTTGGCCCCTTCGTGGAGGGCGCGGTGTCGCCGATCGCGCTGACCGTCAACGCCGCAGGCGGCACGCTCGCCATCGAGGGGCGCGCCAGCACCGCGCCGCAGCTGGGCGGCCGCCTGACAGCAGATATCGGCAGCACCGCGCAGTTTCTGGGCGCGTTGGGCCTGCCCGGTGTGACGCCGCCCGAGGGGTTGGGGCGGGCCATCACGGCCAGCTCGCAGGTCAACCTGACCGAGGATCTGCGCCTGTCGCTGCGCGATCTGACGCTGGGGCTGGGCGGCAACAGCCTGAGCGGCGCGCTGGATGCCCGCCTTGGCGGCGCGCGGCCGCACATTGCCGCGCAGCTGGCGACCGGCGCGCTGGACCTGACCGGCCTGACCGCCGCGGGCAGCCCGCCGCCGCAGGGCGGCGCGGGCGGCGGCTCGGCACCTGCCGCCGAAGGCTGGTCCACCGATCCCATCGACGCCAGCGCGCTGGGCGCGGTCGATGCCGAAATCGCGCTGACCGCCAGCAGCATCGATCTGGGGCAGTTCACCTTCGGCGCCGCGCGTGTCCTGCTGACCATCGACAACGCCCGCGCCGTCGCCAAGCTGCAGGAGCTCGAGGGCTATGGCGGCACGATCACCGGACAGGTCGTGGCGAACAACCGCTCGGGCCTGTCGGTTGGCGGCGATCTGACCGCCCGTGGCATCGACATGGAGCGGCTCCTGACCGATGCGGCGGATGTCACGCGCTTCGCCACCACCGGCATGGCCAGTCTCGATTTCCTCGGTGTCGGGCAGTCGGTCGATGCCATCATGCACAGCCTCAGCGGCAATCTGAAACTTGCCACCGGGCGCGGCGTGATCAGCGGCTTCGACCTCGACCGCCTGATGCGCACCGGCGACGGAACCGGCGGCACCACCGTCTTCGAGGAGCTGAGTGCGAGTTTCGCGATAGAGGACGGCAACATGCGCGGCGATGACCTGAAAATGACGATGCCGCTGGCCACCGCCACCGGCAAGGGCCGGATCGGCCTTGGCGCGCGCGACATCGACTACCTTTTCACGCCCGTCCTGCTGCAGGGCGAGAACAGCCGCGGCCTCGCCATACCGGTGCGCATCCGCGGCCCGTGGTCGGACCCGGACATCCGGCCCGACCTCGAAAAGGCCATAGACCTCAACCTCAGGGAGGAGCGCAAGAAGCTTGAAAAGAAGGCCCGTGACGAGGTCGAGAAGGAAGTCGACAGGTTCCTCGAGAAGGAGCTGGGCGTGAAGGTGGAAGAGGGCCAGTCCGTCGAGGACGCGCTCCGGGACGATCTCACGCGCCGCGCCGCCGAGGAATTGTTCAAACTCTTCGAGTAAAGACGAAACGCGCTTTCATCTTCCTGGAAATACTCGCGCCGCAGGCAAAAAACCCGCCGATCCGGCGGGTTTTATCCGTTGCACCGCAATCTCAGCGCCGCCGATCGCGGCGCGAGCTCATCGGCTGGAACGCGACGCCGACATGCGCCTCGCAATAGGGCTTGCCCGCTTGCGAGGGAAGGCCGCAGAACCAGAAATCATCGGTCGCGGGATCGCCCACCGGCCATTTGCAGGTGCGCGAGGTCAGCTCCATCAGCGACAGCTTTTTCGCCTTCTTCTCGACCTCGCTGACCTTGGCGAGCGCCTTGGGGTCGATCTCGTTGGTCGAGGGCTGCGGCGGCAGGGGTTGGCCCGCCGGAATGATCGGCTTGATCCGCGTGACGGGGGCAGGCGCGCGCTCTTCCTCTTCCTCTTCCTCGGGTTCGAGCTCTGGCGCCGCTTCGGCGGCGGGTTCGGGCGCAGGCGTCCTGGCAGGTTTGGCGGCAGGTTTTGCCTGCGGCTTGGCGGCGGCGGGTGTCTGCGCCGCCTCGGCCTCTTCGGGTACCTCCGCCGCCGGAGCCGCGGCGCCCGCGTTGCCGTTGCCGTTGCGGTTGGACAGGCCCAGGCGATGCACCTTGCCGATCACGGCGTTGCGGGTGACGCCGCCCAGCTCCTTGGCGATCTGGCTGGCCGACTGACCCTCGCCCCACATTTTCTTCAGCAGCTCGACGCGCTCATCGCTCCAGGACATGGACCCGTTCCTATAACCAAGGGCAGCACGCACCGAATGCCGCCGCCCTGCAAATTTCTTGAGGCCCCTATTCTAATCACTCGCGCATGAGTTACAAGGCGCCGTGACACCGCTGCCTCGCGTCACCTGCGCCGGGCGGGATAAAGCAGGAGCCGTTCCATGCATGATTTCGCGAAAATGGGCACCCGCCGCTTCGAGCGGGTCAACTGGCTGGGCCTCGGCACGCTCTGCTCGCGCGAGATCCAGCGCTTCATGGCGGTCTGGACGCAGACCCTGCTGGCGCCGCTGGCGACGGCGGCGCTGTTCCTGCTGATCTTCACCATTGCCATTGGGCCCACACGCGGCGACGTCATGGGCGTGCCCTTCACGCATTTCATCGCGCCGGGGATCCTGATGATGACGGTGATCCAGAACGCCTTTGCCAATACCTCGTCCTCCATCGTCATCGGCAAGGTGCAGGGCAACATCGTCGACACGCTGATGCCGCCGCTCAGCCCGGCCGAGCTGGTGCTGGGTTATCTCGTCGGCGCCATCGGGCGCGGGCTGTGCGTGGCGGTGGCGATCACGGCGGGGCTGGCGATCTTCGTCGGGATCACGCCGGCGCATCCGCTGATGCTGCTGGGCTATGTCATCCTCGGGTCGGGCTTCATGGGCGCGGTCGGTATCGTGGCGGGCGTCTTCGCCAACAAGTTCGACCAGATGGCGGCGATCACCAATTTCATCGTGACCCCGCTCGCCTTCCTGTCGGGCACCTTCTATTCCGTCGATGCGCTGCCGCCCGTGCTGAACGAGATCACCCATTTCAATCCGATCTTCTACCTGATCGACGGGCTGCGCTTTTCAATGCTGGGCGTGTCGGACAGCGCGCCGGGCCTTGGCGCCATCGTCGCGCTCGGCTCGACCCTCGCGGTCAGCGGCATCGCGTGGGCGATGTTCGCGCGGGGCTACCGGCTCAAGGCGTGACCCGCGCCGATTGACAGTGCGCGAACCTTGCGTCACTTCTGGCGGCTTCTAGCCAAGGAAGCCGCCATGATCCCGACCGTCCTGCCCACCTACAACCGCGCCCCGCTCAGCTTCGTCAAGGGCGAGGGAAGCTGGCTCATCGAGGCGGATGGGCGGCGCTTTCTCGACATGGGCGCGGGCATCGCGGTCAACGCGCTGGGCCATGCGCATCCCGCGCTGGTCGCGGCGCTGACGGCGCAGGCGCAAACGCTTTGGCATGTTTCGAACCTCTACAACATTCCCGCCCAGCAGGAGCTGGCCGACCGGCTGGTCGCGGCGACCTTCGCCGACACGGTGTTCTTCACCAATTCCGGCACCGAGGCGTGCGAGCTGGCGGTCAAGATGGCCCGCCGCCACTTCCACGATGCGGGCCAGCCGGACCGGACCCAGATCATCGCCTTCGAAGGCTCCTTCCACGGCCGCTCCGCCGCAGGCATCGCCGCTGCCGGATCGGAAAAGATGACCAAGGGCTTCGGCCCGCTTCTGCCCGGTTTCACCCATCTTCCCTGGGGCGACCACGATGCGCTTCATGCGGCGGTCAGCGAAAAAACCGCCGCCATCCTGATCGAGCCCGTTCAGGGCGAGGGCGGTATCCGCCCGCTGCCCGATCAATGCCTGAAGGGCCTGCGCGATCTGTGCGACGAACAGGGTATCCTTCTGATCCTCGACGAGGTGCAATGCGGCATGGGCCGCACCGGGCGGCTTTTTGCGCATGAATGGGCGGGCGTTGAGCCGGACATCATGATGGTCGCCAAGGGCATCGGCGGCGGCTTTCCCTTGGGCGCGGTGCTGGCGCGCGCAGATGCCGCGGCGGCAATGGTGGCTGGCACGCATGGCTCGACCTATGGCGGCAATCCGCTGGCCTGCGCGGTCGGCTGCGCGGTGATGGAGGAGATCGCAAACGAGGATTTCCTGCAAGACGTGCGCGCCCGCGCCGACATTCTGCGTGAGGGCCTGGAGGCGCTCGTCGCCGCGCACCCGGATGTTTTCGAGGCGGTGCGCGGGGTCGGGCTGATGCTGGGTCTCAAATGCCGCGCGGCCAACAGCAACGTGCTGCAGGCCTGCTATGACCAGCAGCTTTGCGCCGTGCCGGCGGCGGACAATGTTCTGCGCCTGCTTCCTCCGCTCAACATTTCCGAGGCGGACATTGCCGAGGCCCTGAACCGGCTGGACAAGGCGGCGGCAGCGATTTCTTCTTGAAATATCGTCGGGTGGATCGGGGGACAGCCCCGGCCCCCCGCAACAGGGACAGACAATGAACCATTTTCTCGACATCCATAAAACCGACCCGGCCGCCTTGCGCGGCATGATCGACACTGCCGCCGCAATGAAAGCGGCGCGCGCGGGGCGCTCGCGCGGGGCGCCCGACGACGATCAGCCGCTGGCCGGCCAGATGGTCGCGCTGATCTTCGAGAAACCCTCGACCCGCACGCGGGTCAGTTTCGATGTGGGCGTGCGGCAGATGGGCGGGCAGACGATGCTGCTGTCGGGGCAGGAAATGCAGCTGGGCCACGGCGAGACGATTGCCGACACCGCCCGCGTGCTCAGCCGCTATGTCGATCTCATCATGATCCGGACCTTCGACGAATTGGTGCTGATCGAAATGGCCGATCATTCGGGCGTGCCGGTGATCAACGGCCTGACCGACCGCACCCACCCCTGCCAGATCATGGCCGACATCCTGACTTATGAGGAGCATCGCGGCCCGATTAGGGGCCGCAAGGTCGTCTGGTCCGGCGACGGCAACAATGTCTGCGCGTCGTTCCTGCACGCGGCGGGGCAGTTCGGCTTCGATATGACCTTCACCGGGCCGGCGCAGCTGGACCCCGAGGCGGAATTCGTCGGACTGGCGCGCAAGGCGGGCGTGCGCGTCCATATCGAACGAGACCCGCACGCAGCGGTAAAAGGCGCCGATCTGGTCGTCACCGACACCTGGGTGTCGATGCATGACAGCCAGTCGGCCAAGGAGCGGCGCCACAACATGCTGCGCCCCTATCAGGTGAACGACGCGCTGATGGCGGGGGCCAAGCCCGATGCGCTTTTCATGCATTGCCTGCCCGCCCACCGCGGCGAGGAGGCGACGAGCGCCGTCATGGACGGGCCTCATTCGGTGGTCTTCGATGAGGCGGAAAACCGTCTGCACGCGCAGAAGGCCATCATGCGCTGGTGCCTCGGCGTCTAGTCCGGCGCGCATCCGGCTTGCAATTCCGGTGCCGAAACCTAGGCTGAACTCCGCGTGATATCGGGGGACTGCGTGGGCAAGCCAGAGATCGGCGTTTACGGACTGGGCACCATGGGCAGCGCGCTGGCGCTCAACATGGCCGAACATGGCATCGACGTTGCGGTTGCGAACCGCGAGGTGGCCTGGCTCGATCCCTTCATGGAGGAGGCGGGCGCGCTGGCGGCGCGGCTGCATCCCTGCCAGGATCTGGCGGCATTGATCGCGGCGCTGGAAGTGCCGCGCGTCCTTCTGTTCATGATCCCGTCCGGCGCGCCGATGGACGCGATGATCGCCGCCGCGACGCCCCATCTGGCGCCCGGCGACACGATCATCGACGGCGGCAACGCCGATTTTCACGAAACCCGCCGCCGCAGCGCCGCGCTCGATGCGAAGGGCATAAATTTCGTCGGCATGGGCGTCTCTGGCGGCGAGGCGGGCGCGCGCAGCGGCCCCTCGATGATGGTCGGCGGCCCCGAGCGCAGCTGGACCCAGCTCGAGCCGATCCTGACCCGGATCGCCGCGCGCTACGAGGGCGATCCTTGCGTTGCGCACGTGGGCACCGACGGCGCGGGACATTTCGTCAAGACGGTGCATAACGGCATCGAATACGCCGACATGCAGGTGATCGCCGAGGTTTACGGCCTTCTGCGTCACGGCGCGGCACGGTCGCCGCAGGCTATCGCGGATCTCTTCACGCGTTGGAATGCGGGTCCGCTGCAATCCTACCTGCTGGAGATCACGGCAGAGGTCTTGCGCCAGAACGATCCGGTCAGCGGACATCCGATGGTGGATGTCATCCTGGACGCGGCGGGCCAGAAAGGCACCGGACGCTGGACCGTGATCGAGGCGGTGCGCCTCGGCCAGTCGGCCAGCATGGTCGATGCCGCCGTCGCCGCGCGCAGCTGGTCCTCCGAAAAGGAGACGCGCGTTCTGGCCGAGGGCATTCTGGGCGCGGACCGGCTGGCGCTGGATGTGGACACGGCAACGCTGGCCGAGGCGTTTCTGGCCGCCCGTATTCTTGGCTACGCGCAGGGGTTTCGCGTATTGGCGGCGGCCGGCGCCGAATATGGCTGGACCCTCGATTTCGCCCGCATCGCCGAGATCTGGCGCGCGGGCTGCATTATCCGCTCGGCCCTGCTGGACGACATCGCGCAAGCCTATCGCGGGGAGATGCCGGGCGGCCAACTGATCCTGTCGCCGGCCATCGCCGCACGGCTGGGCACCGCGATCCCGTCCTTGCGCAGGACCGTGGCCGAGGCCGTGGCGGGCGGTCACGCTGTCCCGGCGCTTGCCGCGGCGCTGAGCTGGTTCGACACCATGCGGCAGGGACGCGGCACCGCGAACATCATTCAGGCGCAGCGGGATTTCTTTGGCCATCACGGCTTTGCCCGGCTGGGCGAAGAGGGGCTGCACCATGGCCCGTGGTGGGGGTGAGAGGCCGGGGCAGACGAGTATTTTCACCAAGATGAAAGTGCGGGCGCACGCCGCGCCTACATCAGCGCCAGCAGCGTGAAGATCAGGCCGGACATGATCGCGGCGGCGGGAACGGTGATGATCCACGCCGCGACGATGGTCATGAAATGGCTGCGTCGCACCAGCTTGCGGCGCTGCCCCTCCTCCGCCTCGATGTTGGGGCTTTTGCTGCGGACGGGCAGGTTCTGGCGCCGCCGCCGCTCCATATGCCATTCGCGGTAGAAGCCGACGCCGAAGACGCCGCCGACCGCGATATGGGTCGAGCTGACCGGCAGGCCCAGCCAGCTGGCGACGATCACGGTGAGCGCGGCCGACAGCGCCACGCAGTAGGCGCGCATCGGGTTAAGCTTGGTGATCTGGCTGCCGACCATGCGGATGAGTTTCGGCCCGAAAAGGAAGAGGCCGAACGAGATGCCGAGCGCACCGATGACCATGACCCATGTCGGGATCTCCACATCTGCCGCAACGTCGCCCGCCTGCACCGCATGCACGATCGCCGCCAGCGGGCCGACCGCGTTGGCCACGTCATTGGCGCCATGCGCAAAGGACAGCAGCGCGGCCGAGAAGATCAGCGGCAGGCCGAACAGCGCCTTGACCGACTTGTTGCGATTCTCCATCCCCTCCGACTTGCGCGCGACAAGCGGGCGGGTCGCCGCCCAGCACACCGCGCCGATGACCACGCCCATCAGCAGGGCCGTGGGCATGTCGATCTTGACCAGTTGCTTGATCCCCTTGAGCGCAAGGTAGGCCGCGAAGGTGCCGGCCATGATCCCGACGAGGATCGGAACCCAGCGGCGCGACGCCGCGATCTTGTCCTCCTGATAGAGGATGCGGCTCTTGATCAGCGCGAGAAAGGCGGCGGCGACGATGCCGCCCAGCAGGGGCGAGATGACCCAGCTTGCCGCGATCGCGCCCATCGTGGGCCAGTTGACCGCACCAAAGCCCGCCGCCGCGATGCCGGCGCCCATGACCCCGCCGACGACCGAGTGTGTGGTCGAAACCGGCGCGCCGATGCGCGTGGCGAGATTGACCCAGAGCGCGGCAGAAATCAGCGCCGCCATCATTGCCCAGACGAAGATGCGCTGATCGGCCACGCCCGCCGGGTCGATGATCCCCTTGGAGATGGTCGAGACGACGTCGCCCCCGGCCAGAAGCGCGCCGGCGCTTTCGAACACCACCGCGATGGCGATCGCGCCGCCCATCGACAGCGCGCCCGCGCCCACCGCCGGACCCATGTTGTTGGCCACGTCGTTGGCACCGATGTTGAGCGCCATGTAGGCGCCGAAGACGGCGGCGGCGACGACGATGATGCCGGTCGGGCTTTGCGCGAAGAAGACGGCGGCCGCGAGGCCTGCCAACACGATGAAGGCCAGCGCCGCGCCGGTTGCGACCAGCGGCCGGGCCACGTAGGCGGCGGCCGTTTCCAGATGCGAGATCCGGCTGAGATCCTTGTCGATCGTGCTCCAGTTGCGGGTGTCGGGGGTCTTGGCCAAAATGGGTCTGCCTTTGATTCCGCCTTACAGAGTCGCCCCCGCCTTAGACAGGAACGCCCCGCGGATCAACGGTTTTGTGGGGCGCCGGAGACCGCCCGCGGCGCGCAGTGCCTTGTCAGCACCGCTTCTCTCGCGTCACTTCAGAGCGCGCGCAGGATGTCCTGCAGACCCGGCTCGCGCACCATGGCGGCGGCCTTGGCCGGGCTGACCCAGCTGCGGCGGCGCTCGGCGCTTTCGGGGAAGGTGTCGGCCACGTCCTGCGCATGGATCTTGTAGACCTGCACCGCGACCGCCAGATCGTAGCCCGCTTCCTGGGTCTTGCCGTAGTCGAAGCTGCCGATGGGTTCTGGCGCGGGGGTGGCGCCGGTCACGCCGGCCTCTTCCCATGCCTCGCGCGCGGCGGCTTCCGGGCCGGTCAGCCCGTCGACGGGCCAGCCCTTGGGCAGCACCCAGCGGCCGGTGTCGCGGCTGGTGATCAGCAGCACCTCGATGCCGCCGCCTTCGGCCGCTTCGCGCCAGCAGAGCGCGGCCACCTGGTGTTCGGGCGGACGCCGCAGCAGGGGCCGCACCAGCTCGGTCCACGCCTTTTTCAGTCCGTTCGTCATGTCGAGATGCCTCACCGCTGTCTTTATTGTTTTTGTATGCGAGGCGGCAACTTACCTCATACGCGGAATTTTTGCAATCGGCGCGCGCCGCGCCGGGGCTTCGCGCGCCGCTATCTGCGCGGCTTTGCGCGCAAGGTGGGGTCGGCCTGGCGCGGGTCTTCCGGCCAGGGGTGGCGCGGGTAGCGTCCGCGCATGTCGCGCCGCACATCGGCATAGGAGCTGTCCCAGAAGCCGGGGATGTCCTGCGTCGTCTGCACCGGTCGGCCAGCGGGCGACAGAAGCGTGACACGCAGGGGCGTGCGGCCCACCGTTGGATGCGCCGTCTGGCCGAACATTTCCTGCAGGCGTAGCTGGATTTCGGGCGGATCGGTGCTGTAATCTATGGGGATCTCGCGCCCCAGCGGGGTGGTGAAGCGCGCCGGGGCCAGATCGTCAAGCGCCTGCATCGCGGGCCAGTCCAGCTGTGCGCGCAGAGGCTCCAGAAGGTCGAAGCGGCGCCAGTCCTGCGCCGTCTTCACGCCGGCAAGATAGGGCAGCAGCCACTCCTCCAGCCGCGCCATCAGTGCAGGCTCGCTCATGTCCGGCAGGTCCATCCCAGCCGCACGCCCCAGCGCCACGCGCGCGGCAAAGCGGCTTGCGGGATCGCTCCAGACAAGGCCGATCTCGCGCACGCCGTCCAGCATGGCGCGCGCCACGGCGTCCTGCGGCGCGTCCTTCCACTGGCGTTCGTCCAGCACCAGCGCGCCGAACCGCTCCTGCCTGCGCGCCACGACGCGGCCCTCGCGGCGCGACCATGCGCAGATGTCGTGCCACGCGATCTGATCGGCGAAAAGCCCGCGCAACTCCGCATCGCCGAGGGCGATGGCCTGCCGGATGCGCGCCTCGCGCGGATCGCCGTCGGTGTCCGTCACCACGATCAGGCGCTGGCTCGCCAGCGTGTCGGCGGCGTCCAGAACCGCGCCCTTGCCGCCCGACAGAAGATAGCGGGGCGCATCGCCGGGGCGGCGCAGCCCGATCCGGTCGGGATAGGCGAGGGCGGCCATTTTGGCATCGCCTAGCCGCGTATCGGTGGCCTTCGCGGCAGCGCGCAGGCGGCGCGCCTCCTGCCCGATGCGGGCCAGCACGGCGCGGCTGGGCGGGTAGGGGTGATCGCCCCTGGGCGCGCGGATCGCCTTCAGCCGCAGCGCCAGGTCGGCGGGCGCGCCGCGCGGCAGGGGATCGCGCTCGGACAGCAGCGCGGCGAGGTCCGCCGCCTCCGGCCCGGCCAGCGCCAGCATGTGCGCAAGGCGCGGGTGCAGCGGTAATGCGGCCAGCGCGCGGCCGTGGTCGGTGATGTGGCCCGCGTCATCCAGCGCGCCCAGCATCGCCAGCAGCGCCTGCGCCTCGGCGTAGCGGCCCGGATTGGGCTGCGTCAGCAGCGGCATCGCCTCGGGCGCCGCGCCCCACAGCGCCAGTTCCAGCGCCAGCGGGGCCAGATCCGCCGCCTCGATCTCGGCCGGGGGGTAGGCGGGCAGAGCGCCCTCCTCGCCGCGGGTCCAGAGGCGGTAGCAGGTGCCGGGCGCAACGCGGCCCGCGCGTCCCCGCCGCTGCACCGCTTCGGCGCGGGAGACAGGCTCCGTCACCAGCCGCGCCATGCCGGAGGCGGGATCGAAGCGCGCGCGCCGGGCGCGCCCGCCGTCGACCACGACGCGGATGTCCTCGATGGTCAGCGAGGTTTCGGCAATGGCGGTGGCCAGGACGATCTTGCGCCGCCCGGCATCGGGGGCGATGGCCGCGCGCTGGGTGGCGAAGTCCATGGCGCCGAAAAGGGGGCGGATCACGCAGCCCTCGGGTACGCGGGGGGCCAGCAGCCCCTCCAGCCGCCGGATTTCACCCTCGCCGGGAAGGAAGACCAGAACGCCGCCCGCCGTCTGCGCCAGGGCCTCGCAGGTCAGATCGGCCAGCGCAGCCTCGAACCGCTGCGCCTTGGGCACCGGGCGATCCAGCCAGCGGGTTTCGACCGGATAGGCGCGCCCCTCCGAAGTGATCAGCGGCGCATCCCCCATCAGCGCCGCGACGGGCGCCGCGTCGAGCGTGGCGGACATCGCCAGAAGCACCAGATCGGGCCGCAGCGCCCCCGCGATCTCAAGGCAGAGCGCGAGGCCGAGGTCGCTGTCGAGGCTGCGCTCGTGAAATTCGTCGAAGATCACGGCGCCGATGCCCTTGAGCTCGGGGTCAGACTGGATGCGCCGGGTCAGGATGCCGGTCGTCACCACCTCAATCCGGGTGGCGTCCGACACTTTGGCTTCACCGCGAACACGGTAGCCGACGCGCGCGCCCACCTCTTCGCCCAATGTCTGCGCCATGCGCTCGGCGGCGGCGCGCGCGGCCAGGCGGCGCGGCTCCAGCATCACGATGCGGCCCGGTGCCATTCCCGCCTCCAGCAGCGCCAGCGGCACGCGCGTCGTCTTGCCCGCCCCCGGCGGGGCCTGAAGCACGGCGCGGCCACGGGCGCGCAGCGCGTCCAGCAGCGCGGGCAGCGCATCGATGATGGGCAGATCGGGCGGCATTCAGCGGCGTTTGCGCGCGGCGCGCGCCATCGGGGCAAGGGTGGCGATATTCATGCAAAGACGGGCCTTGTGACTGTTGCTGCGCGATTGCCCGCGCCGGGCTGGACAAATCCCCGCCGGGCACGGCATGAAGGTGCGCGGACCGCAGGCAGGGACCAGAGCAGCCATGAGCATCGACATTGCACAGCTTGAGCGCGGGATTGTCAAAGGGGATCGGCGCGCCCTGTCGCGCGCGATCACGCTGGTCGAAAGCTCGCGCTCCGATCACCGCGCGGCGGCGGCCGAGCTGATCGAGCGGCTCAAGGGCGCGGATGGCGTCGGGCGCGAGGCGCTGCGTATCGGCCTGTCGGGTACGCCGGGCGTGGGCAAATCCACCTTCATCGAGGGGTTCGGCAGCATGCTGACCGCGCAGGGGATGCGGGTGGCGGTCCTTGCGGTCGATCCCAGTTCGGCCCGGTCAGGCGGCTCGATACTGGGCGACAAGACGCGGATGGATCTGCTCAGCCGCGACCCCAACGCCTTCATCCGTCCATCGCCCAGCCAGACGCATCTGGGCGGCGTCGGCCGCCGCTCGCGCGAGGCGGTGGCGCTGTGCGAGGCGGCGGGATTTGACGTGGTGCTGATCGAGACCGTTGGCGTGGGCCAGTCCGAAACGGTGGTGGCCGAAATGTCGGACCTCTTCGTGCTGCTTCTGGCACCCGCGGGCGGCGACGAGCTGCAGGGCGTCAAGCGCGGCATCATGGAGATGGCCGACATCATCCTCGTCAACAAGGCCGATGGCGATCTCAGGGCCGCGGCCAGCCGCACCTGCGCCGACTACTCCGGCGCGCTGCGGCTTTTGCGCAAGCGCCCGCAGGATCCCAAGGATTTCCCCAAGGCGATGATGGTATCCGCGCTGGAGGATACCGGCCTGAAGGAGGCCTGGGCGGAAATGCAGTCGCTGGCGGACTGGCGGCGCGAGAATGGCCACTGGGACGCGCGCCGCGCGGCGCAGGCGCGCTACTGGTTCCAGGAGGAAGTGCGCCAGGGGCTTCTGGCGCAGCTTGAAACCGGCCCCGCCCGCGCCGCCCTGCGCGAGCTTGGCGATGCCGTGGCCGCGGGACAGACAACGCCCGCCATCGCCGCCGCCGCCCTGCTAGATCGGATCGGCGCCCCCGGCCGGGGCGAGTGAGGGGCGCGTGCCGCGATGCGGCTCCTCCCCCAGGACAATTGCGCAGTATGTTCCTGCCACCGAATCTCAGGGCCCGAAGGCACGGAATTTCCAAGGGCGAAAGCCGCTGCGGGGGCCTTGACGGGCGGAGCGATTCCGCCTATCCACCGGCAACGTAATTCGGGGCGCGGCTTTGGCGGCGCCCGTCGGTCATTGGACCGTTTGAAACAAGGGCCGACTGGCCTTCACCTGCAAGACGAGGATGACACCATGTCGCGCCGCTGCGAATTGACCGGAAAAGGCCCGATGGTTGGCAACAACTCCAGCCACGCCAACAACAAGACCAAGCGTCGGTATCTGCCGAACCTGAACGACGTGACGCTGCAGTCCGAAACCCTCAGCCGGGGCGTAAAGCTGCGCATCAGCGCCCACGCGCTGCGCAGTGTCGATCACCGCGGCGGTCTGGACGCCTACCTTGCCAAGGCAAAGGATGCGGACCTGTCGCCCGCCGCGCTGAAGGTCAAGAAAGAGATTGCCAAGGCGCAGGCCGCCAACGCCTGATCCGCGCCACAATGCCGCACCTGATTTGAACGGCCCTGCCTGAATCGGCGGGGCCGTTTGCCTTTTGTGCCCTTTCTTCCGTTGGGCGGGCGCGGCATAGTCGGCGCATGAACCGCCGCCTGAATCATATCACCGCCGCCGCGCTGTCGCTGATGCTGGTCCTCACAGGTGAGGCGATGGCACAGTTGCGGGCGGCGCCGGGTCCGGCCGGGGTCATGGAGATATGCACCGGCACCGGCCCCGTCCGCGTTACGATGGGCGAGGATGGAGCGCCGCTGGACGCGTCGCATGTCTGCCCGGATTGCGTCATGGCGACGATGACGGACATCCTGCCGCAGGATGCGCTGCCGGTGCATCTGCCGCGTGTGTCCCGTCTGGAGCCGTGCCGGAGCCTGATCCATGCAGCCCTGCGCGGGAAGGTGCGCGCGCTGGCGCGGTCGCCGCCGGATCGGGCCTGAGCCACCTTTTTTCATTCTGAAACCCTGAAAGGAAAGACACATGTCCTTCACCCTACGCACGCTTGCCGCGACGGCAGCAATCGCCTTCGCCATGCCGGCCTTCGCGGCCGATATCGAGATCAGCGACGCCTATGCGCGCAGTGCCTCGCCCACCGCCAAGACGGGCGCCGCCTTCATGCAGATCGTCAACCATGGTGAGGCGGACCGCCTGATCGGCGCCGCGTCGCCGGCGGCGGATCTGGTTCAGCTTCATACCCATGTCGTGGACGGTGACGGCGTGATGAAGATGCAGCATGTCGAGGAAGGATTCGAACTGCCCGAAGGCGGCACGCTGGCGCTGGAGCGCGGCGGCAACCACGTCATGCTGATGGGCCTGACCGCGCCGCTGGCGCAGGGCGATACCGTTTCACTGACGCTGACCTTCGAGAAGGCCGGCGACATGACCGTGGACGTGCCCGTCGATCTGGAGCGCATGCCCGGCCAAGGCGGGATGCAGATGCAGAATCACGGTCAAAAAGGCCAAGGCATGGGCCAAGGCCAGACGCAGGGCGAGTGACGCCTGTCTGAACGCAATGCCAGGCGGCCCGTTGCGGGCCGCCTTCTTTCATGGCTTCCGCCGCCCCCGACGCGGGCGTGCATCGACATCGGCGCAAGGCGCCGCTTTGCCGCAGCCTTGGTCATGGAGGATCAGAGAGGGGTGATGTCCGCGGCCATTTCGCGCCCGTCACGGCCTTCCTGCAACTCGAAACGGACCTTCTGATCGTCGGCGAGCCCGGTCAGCCCCGAGCGTTCCACGGCCGAGATATGCACGAACACATCCTTCCCGCCGCCGTCGGGTGCAATGAACCCGTATCCTTTGGTGGTATTGAACCATTTCACGGTGCCTGTCGGCATTCCGCTTCTCCTTCCAGTCTGATCTCCCGGACGGTTGCCGGGCCAAGCAGCGGCGGGAGGGACGTGACAAGGATTTTCAGCACCTTGTTGCCGCTGCGGAACCGATCTTTGCACGGCAGTTGCAAAAATCAAGCAAAAGCGCGGGGCATGGCTGGAACCGCTCGCGGATCGGTGTGAAAAGGAGCCACGGGGGCGGGCTTGCGAGGACCGATGATCATCTACGGGTTGAAGAGTTGCGATACATGCCGCAAGGCGTTGCGGGCGTTACCGGGCGCCACGCTGCATGACCTTCGCGCGGCGCCGCTGCCGGACGGCGTCCTGCATGACGCGCTGGCGCGGTTCGGCGAAAATCTGCTCAACCGGCGCTCCACCACCTGGCGCGCGCTGCCCGATGCCGAGCGGACCGATGCGCCCGCCAGCCTGATTCGCCGCCATCCGGCAGTGATGAAGCGGCCGCTAATCGACGCGGATGGCACGCTTTATCTCGGATGGGGCAAGGATGTTCAGGCTGCGCTGGCCGGAACGTGATCGGCAGCAAACCGCCACCCGATCAGCCGGGCCAGCGACGGCATGGGACGCGCGCCACGCGCCGCGCCGGTCACGGATGCGCCGATTTTGAAGCCGTCGGGCGGGCATCACCCGGTGGCCTTTGACAATTCGGCGAAATTTTCCGGTGACGATGCGCGGCGGCACCGGATGCCGCCGCGCATGAGGCCGTTTTTCTACAGTTGATCGGGGGCCTTCGCCTCGCGGCCCAGCTCTTGCGTGACCTCATTGAGGGGCCGGACGCTGGACTGTTTCTCGCCCAGACGGCGCAGGGAAACGGTGCGGTCCTCGACCTCGCGATGGCCGCAGGCCAGGATCACGGGCACCTTGCCGACGGAATGCTCGCGCACCTTGTAGTTGATCTTTTCGTTGCGCACGTCCGCCTCGGCGCGGACGCCGACGGCTTGAAGGGCGGCGACGACCTCCTGCACGTAATCGTCGGCCTCGGACACGATGGAGGCGACGACCACCTGACGCGGGGCCAGCCAGAAGGGCAGCTTGCCGGCGTGCTCCTCGATCAGGATGCCGATGAACCGCTCGAAACTGCCCAGGCAGGCGCGGTGCAGCATGTAGGGCCGCTGTTTGCTGCCGCCCGCGTCGATATAGGTGGCGCCAAGGCGTTCGGGCAGGTTGGGGTCGACCTGAAACGTGCCGCATTGCCATGTGCGCCCGATCGCGTCGGTCAGGTAGAAATCCAGCTTCGGCCCGTAGAAGGCGCCATCGCCCGGCTCCAGCGTGAAATCCCGGCCCGTCGCCTTGATCGCGCTTTCCAGCGCGTTTTCGACATGGTCCCACGACTCGTCGCTTCCGACACGCACTTCTGGACGGGTGGCGAACTTGATCTCGAACTGCTCAAAGCCGAGATCGGCGTAGATCTCGGCAAGGAAATTGATGAAGCGCGCGCATTCCCCCTCGATCTGGTCCTCGGTGCAGAAGATATGCGCATCGTCCTGCGTGAAGCCGCGCACGCGCATGATGCCGTGCAGCGCGCCCGACGGCTCGTAGCGCGAGCAGGAGCCGAATTCGGCCAGCCGCAAGGGCAGGTCGCGGTAGGATTTCAGCCCCTGATTGAATACCTGCACATGGCAGGGGCAGTTCATCGGTTTCAGCGCGTTCACCGCCTTTTCGCGGGCATGCTCTTCCTCGACCTCGACGATGAACATGTGGTCCTGATACTTGTCCCAGTGACCCGACGCTTCCCACAGCTTGCGGTCGACGACCTGCGGCGTGTTGATCTCGCGGTAGCCGCCGGCGCGCTGCTTGCGGCGCATGTAGTCCTGAAGCGTGGTGTAGATGGTCCAGCCGTCCGGGTGCCAGAAGACCTGTCCGGGCGCCTCTTCCTGCATGTGGAAAAGGTCCATTTCGCGGCCCAGCTTGCGGTGGTCGCGCTTGGCGGCCTCCTCCAGCATGTGCAGATACGCCTTCAGCTTTTCCTTGGAGGAGAAGGCCACTCCGTAGATGCGTTGCAGCATTTCGCGGCTCGAATCGCCGCGCCAATAGGCGCCCGCGACGCTCATCAGCTTGAAGGCGTCGGCGGGCAGTTGCCCGGTGTTCTGCAGGTGCGGGCCGCGGCAGAGGTCCTGCCAATCGCCGTGCCAATACATGCGCAATGGCTCGTCACCGGGGATCGCCTCGATCAGCTCGACCTTGAAGGGCTCGCCCGCGTCCCTGTAGTGCTGGATCGCGCGGGGGCGGTCCCAGACCTCGGTGCGGACGGGCTCGCGGGCGGCGATGATCTCGCGCATCTTCTTTTCGATGAGGCCGAGGTCTTCGGGCGTGAAGGGCTCCTTGCGATCGAAATCGTAATACCAGCCGTTCTCGATCACCGGGCCGATGGTGACCTTCACGTCGGGCCAGATTTCCTGCACGGCACGCGCCATGACATGGGCAAGGTCGTGGCGCAGAAGCTCGTTCGCCTGGGCCTCGTCCTGCAGGGTGTGGATGGCGATGCTGGCATCCTCGTCGATGGGCCATTGCAGATCCCAATGGCGGCCGTCGACGGTGGCCGAAACGGCCTTCTTGCCCAAGGACTTGGAGATGTCGGCCGCTACCTCGCCGGGGGTGATGCCGGGGGCATATTCGCGGGCGTTGCCATCGGGAAATGTCAGGGAGATCTGGGCCACTTGCGGCGCTCCTCGTCGGTTTGGCGCCTACACGTGCGCCCGGTTGCGGGTGAGGTGCCCTTGTGCCGCTGGCCCGCGCGGGTGTCAAGCGGTGCGATTGCCTTTGGAGATCGCGCCGCAGGCGGTTATTCTGGCCGCGCCAACACCCCCTGAAGGAGGGCCGAAGATGAGCCGTTACAACCCCAATATCGAGCTGACCGTCGAGGACATGGACCTGATCGAGGACGCGCTGCGCCAAGCCAAGCGGCGGCTGAGCATGCCGGGCGGTCCCGGGGACGACGCGCCCATCGCCGGCCGCTCGATTCGCGAGATCGACGAGCTGCTGGGCCGGCTGCACAATCAGAAGGTTTTCTTCCGCCCCAGCAAGACGCCCTACGTCAGCGGCTGAAGCCCTCTTGCGCACGGGCCGGGCTGCTGTGACATTGCGCGCGAGCCATGCAGGAGGATTGCCATGACGGACCGCGCGCCGAATTATCTGGACACGCCGCAGGGGCGGCGCATCGCCTATCACCGCACCGAAGGCGACGGCCCGGCGATCGTCTTCCTCGGCGGGTTCGTCTCGGACATGCAGGGCACGAAGGCGGTCCACCTCGAGGCCGCGGCCAAGGCGAAGGGCCGGGCGTTCCTGCGATTCGACTATTCCGGCCACGGCATGTCGTCCGGCAGGTTTGAGGAGGGGTGCATCTCGGACTGGGCCGTCGACGCGGCGGCGGTGATTGCGGCACAGACGGAAGGGCGGCAGATCCTCGTCGGCTCGTCGATGGGCGGCTGGATTGCGCTGCTGCTGGCGCGCGAGAACCCTGATCGGATCGCTGGCCTCGTCACCATCGCCGCCGCGCCCGATTTCACCGAAGACAGCATGTGGGCCGGGCTGAACGATATCGAGCGGGCCAAGCTGATGCGCGAGGGGCGGATTTTCCTGCCCAGCGATTACGACGCGCCCTATACCATTACCCGAAAGCTGATCGAGGACGGGCGCGAGAACCTTGTTCTGCGCGAGCCGCTGAAGCTGCCCTTTCCGGTCCGGTTTCTGCAGGGGACGGCCGATACCGATGTGAAGATGTCGGTCGCGCTGTCGCTTCTGAGCCATGCCCGCTGTCCGGACATGCGCCTGACGCTGGTGGACGGGGCCGATCACCGTTTCTCCACCCCCGACTGTCTGGATCTGATCGAGGCGACGCTGGACGAGGTGACGGAGCGGGCGACGGAATGAATTGGCGGCCCGCCTTTCTGCGCGTGGCACCGGGGCGCGATCCATGAGCGATCCGCTGGTCCTGCTGCCCGACGCCATGTGCGACGCGCGCGTCTTCGGCCCGCAACTGGCCGCGTTCAGCAAGGCGCATGCCGTGACCGTGGCGCCGGTCACCGGCGGCGACCGCGTGGAGGAGATCGCGTCGAACCTGCTGGACGTGCTGCCGCGCCGCTTTGCCGTTGCCGGGCTGCGCCTCGGGGCGACGGTGGCGATGGAACTGCTGCGCCGCGCGCCGGACAGGGTGGCGCGGATTGCGCTGATGGGAGCGGACGTCTTTGCCGAGACACCGCAGGCGGCCGCGGACCTGGAGCCGGTCATCATCAAGGGGCGGGCGGGCAATGTCGCGGGCATGGTCGAGGCGCTGCTGCGCCCCGCGATGCTGGCCCCCGGCCCGGACCGGGCCGAGGTGATGGCGCTGGCGCGCGACATGGCCGATCATCTGGGCGCCGAGATCATGGTGCGGCAGGTGCGCGCACTGCAGCGCCGCCGCGATTATCAGGCCGAGCTGCGCCGCTGCAAGGTGCCCGCGCTGGTGCTGTGCGGCGAACATGACGGAGCCGCGGCGATAAAGAGGGCGGGATTCATGGCCGATCTGATCCCTTACGCGCAGCTCTGCGTGATCGCCGGGGCCGGTCGCCTGCCGACGCTGGAGCAGCCCGACGCCGTGACCGACGCGCTGCGCGGCTGGTTGCGGCAGCCGCCGGTCTTGCGCTGAGCCTGCGCGGACTCAGGCCGCGGCGGTCTTGCCCGACGGCTTGGCGGCGGACTTGGCCGGCGCCTTTTCATCCTCGCCGCTGTTGCGGTCGATGAAGTTCAGCACCAGCGGGCGGATGTTGTTGCGCCAGCTGCTGCCGGCGAAGATGCCATAATGCCCGGCGCCCGGTTCGACATGGCTGGCCTTCTTCGACTCCGGCAGGCCGATGCACAGCGCCAGCGCCGCGATGCACTGTCCGGGCGCGGAAATGTCGTCCTTGCCGCCTTCGACCGTCTTGACCGCGACGCGGGTGATCTTGCCCATGTCCACGCGGCGGCCCTTGATGGTGAATTCGTTCCTGGCGATCTCGCGCGATTTGAACACGCGCTCGACCGTCGAGAGGTAGAATTCGGCCGACATGTCCATGACGGCGAGATATTCGTCGTAGAACCGGTTGTGCCGGTCGTGATCGCCGTCCTGATCCTTGGCGACGTTGATGATCTGGTCCGCAAAAGCCTTTGTATGCTTCTCGGCGTTCATCGAAATGAACGAGGCCAGTTGCAGCAGGCCGGGATAGACCATGCGCCCGACACCGGGATACTTGAAGCCGACGCGCTGGATCATCGTCTCTTCCAGCTGGCCCATGGTCATGCGGCGGCCGAAATCGGTCACTTCCGTCGGGGCGGCATCGGGGTCGACCGGGCCGCCGATCAGCGTCAGCGAGCGCGGCTGCGCGTCCGGGTCTTCCTCGGCCAGCCATGCGGTCGCGGCCAGGGCCAGCGGCACCGGCTGGCAGACGGCGATGACGTTGATGTCGGGCCCCAGCGCGCGCATGAATTCCGCCAGGTAGAGCGTGTAATCCTCGACGTCGAACTTTCCCGCGCTGACCGGAATGTCGCGCGCGTTGTGCCAGTCGGTGATATAGACGTCGCAATCCACCAGAAGGCTCTTGACCGTCGAGCGCAGCAGCGTTGCGTAATGCCCCGACATCGGCGCGACCAGAAGGACGCGCCGCTTGACCGGCTTCCGGCCGGGGACGGCGAAGTGGATGAGATTGCCGAACGGCTTCTCGACGATGGTGTCGATGCTTACGAGGTGATCCTTGCCGTCCTCGCAGGTGAAGGTGCGGATGCCCCAGTCGGGCTTGGTCACCATGCGGTCATAAGTCCGCTCGGTCACTTCGCCCCAGGCGGCGATCCATTGGAAGGCAGGGTTTGGCGTCATGCTGAAGATGGGGTAGGATGCGAACGAAAGGGCGGTGGCCCCCAGCCATTGACTGGCGTTACGCATTGTTTCCATCATGTCATAGGTGGCCATGTAACGCATGAAACTCCTTCAGGGCATGGGCCCTTTATTGTGTGACGCGCCTGCGTGTCCGGCACGACCGAACCAAACGTCGAAATGCTGCGTAGCAGAAATCTAGGGTGAATTGGGTAAGATGGCAACGGATCAGCAGCAAGAAGACGAAAATCAGGGCGAAGCTCTGGATCGCATGACGGCAAATCTGGCGCGTGTGGACACGCTGTCCAAGCGCCTCGTGGCGGCGCTTTCGCGGCGCGAGCCGGCGAATCCGACGCTGCACGCGCCGTCGCAGGATCTGTTCGCCAAGGCCGCCGCGTCCTACTGGAGCGACGCGATCGAGAACCCGGCACGGCTGTATGAGAACCAGCTTGCCTATTGGAGCCAGTCGGTGCGCCACTTCATGCAGGCGCAGCAGATGATGCTGACCGGCACGCAGCCCGAGACCGCGGCCGAGCCGCCCCGCGACAAGCGCTTTGCCAACCCGCTTTGGACGGCGCATCCCTATTTCCGCTACATCCGCGAGCAATACGAGCTGAACGCGAAGGCGATCGCCGATGCCGTGTCCGAAATCGACGATCTGGAGCCGGTCGAGAAGAAGCGGCTCGATTATTTCGCGCGGCAGATCATCGACATGATGGCGCCGACCAATTTTCTGGGCACAAATCCCGACGCGCTGGAAAAGGCCGTGGAGACCGAGGGCGAGAGCCTGGTCAAGGGGCTGGAGAACCTGGTCGCGGACCTCGAGGCCAACAACGGCGAGATGGTCGTCCGCCTGGCCGACGAATCGGCCTTTGCCCTGGGCGAGAACATCGCCACCACCCCCGGCAAGGTCGTCTATCGCAACGATCTGATGGAGCTGATCCAATACGCCCCCGCGACCGGAAAAGTGCGCGAAATCCCGCTGGTCATCTTCCCGCCCTGGATCAACAAGTTCTACATTCTCGATCTCAAGCCGCAGAACAGCCTGATCAAATGGATCACCGATCAGGGCTATACCCTTTTCGTCGTCTCGTGGGTCAATCCCGATGACAGCCATGCCGATGTGGGAATGGAGCAGTATGTCGAGGATGGCTTTCTGGCCGCCATCCGCGAGGCGAAGGCGATCACCGGGCAGCCCAAAGTTAACGCGGTGGGTTACTGCATCGCGGGCACCACGCTGGCGCTGACGCTGTCGCTGATGAAGGCGCGGGGCGATGCGTCGGTCAATTCCGCCACCTTCTTTACGGCGCTGACCGATTTCGACAACCAGGGCGAATTCACACCATTCCTGCAGGACGATTTCGTGAACGGGATCGAGGCCGAGGTCGAGGCGCAGGGCATCCTGCGCTCCTTCATCCTTGGCCGCACGATGAGCTTCCTGCGCTCGAACGACCTGATCTATACGCCGGCCATCCGCAGCTACATGCTGGGCGAGGCGCCTCCGGCGTTCGATCTGCTCTACTGGAACGGCGACGGCGCCAATCTGCCGGGGCGCATGACGCGGCAGTATCTGCGGGGGCTTTGCCAGCAGAACCGCTTTGCCGGGGAGGGGTTCAAGCTTCTGGGCGAAACCCTGCATCTTTCCGACATCGACGTGCCGCTGATGGCCGTCACCTGCGAATCCGACCATATCGCCCCGTGGAAGGACTGCTACCGCGGGATGCAGCAGACCGCCTCGAAGGACCGCACCTTCCTTGTGTCGCAATCGGGCCATATCGCCGGCATCGTCAATCCTCCCAGCAAGAAGAAATACGGCCATTTCACCAATGGCGACTGGTCCGGCGACGCCGCCGCCTGGAAGGAGGCCGCGACCTTCACCGAAGGAAGCTGGTGGCCCCGCTGGGAGGCGTGGCTGCGTTCGCGCTCGGGCGGCGAGGTGGACGCGCGCGAGCCGGGTGATTCGGACCATCCGCCACTGGCGGATGCGCCGGGCGACTACGTTCGCAAGCGGGCGCAGCGCTGAAAATTCCGCCGGGTCAACGTCTTGGCGGTTGATGCTGCGGTGCAGAAAAAAACCTTGAAATGCCGCGTCGCAGCATCCATATTGTTTGCAGACGCAGAACAGGCGGGCCGGTGTCCGCCTTCAGCAAAAAAGGATTTTTGATATGGCCAAGGCACAAGACATGAACGCGATGATGAAAGACATGATGGGCGCATTCCCCGTCGACACGAAATCCATGGAAGACACGTTCCGCAACCAGGCCGCACTGGGCGAGAAGCTGTCCATCGTTGCGCTGAGCGCCGCCGAGAAATCGGCCGAGATCCAGTCCGCATGGACGATGTCGACGCTGGAAAAGATGGCCGAAATGACGAAGGCGAAATCCGAGCCTGCGGACTACGCCAAGGCGATGAGCGAATTCGCATCGGCCAACGCCGAAATCGCGGCCGAGAACATGGCCGCTTTCGCCGAAGTCGCCAAGAAGGTGCAGTCCGAAACTGTCGAGCTGATGATGAACGCAGGCCGCGACATGCAGGAAGATGCCTCGAAGTCGTTCAAGAAGGCGACCGACGACATGTCCAAGGCCACTGCCAAGGCAGGTCAGCCCCAGGCGCAGCCGCAGGGCGCGAAGTAATTCGCACTCGATACTGCGCCCTTTCCTCCTCCCTGTGGGGGCGCTGTATCGATCGGGCGGGCCGCTTGCGCGGCTCGCCCTTTCTTTTTGCGCGCGCGGCGTCTACGCTTTGCTGCACCGCTGCATTTCATGGGAGAGCCGTCCGTGGCCGAGACCAACAAGCCGCTGCTGATCAAGCGCTATGCCAGCCGCCGCCTCTACAACACCGAAACCTCCGATTACGTCACCCTAGAAGACATCAGCCAGTTCATCCGTGACGGGCGCGATGTGCAGATCATCGACCTGAAATCGGGCGACGACCTGACCCGGCAATACCTGCTCCAGATCATCGCCGAACACGAAAGCCGCGGCGAGAACGTGCTGCCGATCAACGTGCTGAACGATCTGGTGCGCAGCTACACCACGCAGGCCGGCAGCGTCGTTCCCGAATTCCTCGCCGCCAGCTTCGAGATGCTGCGCGACGGGCAATCCAAGATGCTCGAGAACATGACCAAGGCCAACCCGATGGCCCGGATGCCCGGCATGGAGGCGATGCGCGCCCAGCAGGAGGCGTTCATGAAGGCCGTGACCGGCGGTCTCGGCGGATCCCGCGGCCAGTCCGGCAATGAGGCGTCCGAGGCGAGGGACAGCAGCGATCTGGACGAGATCAAGGCCCAGCTGGCCGAGCTTCAGCGCCAGCTTTCGCGCATGGGCAAGTAACCGGGCATGACGGACAGCCCCGGCCGGATCACCCTCAGGGGGATCGAGGTGTTCATGGCCGCGGCCGACGAGCGGTCGATCTCTGCCGCCGCGCGCCGGCTCGCGGCCAGCGCCTCGACGATCAGCCAGCAGCTCAGCAACCTGGAAACCGCCGTTGGCGCACCGCTGCTGGACCGCAGCGCGCGCCCCTTGCGCCTGACCCGCGCGGGCGAAATCATGCACCGCCGCGCGCAGATCATCCTGAACGAGGCGGCGCAGGCCCGCGCCGAACTGGCGATGGCGGATCTGGGCGCGCCCGCGCTTTTCCGTCTGGGCATGATCGAGGATTTCGAGGCGGACGTGACGCCCCGCCTGCTGGGCCACATGGCGGATCGGCTGACCGCCTGCCAGTTCCGACTGGAAACGGGGGCGAGCCACATGCTTCATGACCGGCTGGATGCGCGCGGCCTTGACGTGATCGTCGCGGCGCAGGTCGGCGCGCCGCCCGACTGGGCCGAGATCCATCCGCTGATGCGCGAAGGCTTCGTCGTCGCCGCGCCGCGCGGCGTGCTGGACGCGGGCGGCGATGTGCTGGATCAGCTGCGCCGGCTGCCGATGGTGCAATACACGCAGGCGCATTACATGGGTCGCCTCATCACCGCGCATCTTGCCCGCCACGAGATCGCGCTGCCGCACCGGTTCGAGCTGGACAGCTATCACGCCATCCTCGCGCTTGTCGGGCAGGGCAGCGGCTGGACCATTCTGCCGCCGCTCGCGCTGATGCAGGCGCGCCGTTTCGAGGATCAGATCGACGTGCTGGAGCTGCCTTGCGCGCCGCTCACGCGCACCATCGTGCTGAGCGCGCGCCGGGATATCCTGCAGGACATGCCGGCCGGGATCGCCGCCACGCTCAAGCCGATTATCGAAGAGACGGTCATCCGGCCCGCGCTGGGCCGCTACCCTTTTCTCGGCGATGCGCTGACGCTGCTCTGAAGCCCGGCCACGCGCCAAGCGCCCTCAGGTGCCGTAGGCCCGCGCGCCGCCCATCACGTCCTCGACCGCGCCCAGTATGGCGCCCGCGATCGCGTCCTGCTGATCGCGCGTCAGCCGGGCAGGCAGGCGGGTGTCGCAGGCGCGGGACAGCATTGCGCGGGTGCGCGGCAGGTCCGGCACGTCGCCCGGAATGAACTGCCAGTTCCAGAAGGCGCGCGCGTTGTCACGGCTCTGGCCGAAGATCTGCACCTTGACCCCGCGCCGCCCGGCGGCCTCGGCAAAGGCGCGCGCGGCGGCGTCGTCCACTCCCACGAGGTTGAACTGGATCGAATCGGGTGCACGCTCCTCCGGTGCCAGCGGTGCGGGGACGCTCAGCCACGGAGATTGCTCCAGCAGCGCGGCAACATGGTCGTGCCCCGCGCGCCCGTCGCGCACCCGGCGGGGAATCTCGTCCAGTTGCGGCCGGATGATGGCCGCGCTCAGGTTGTTCAGGCGCAGGTTGTAAAGTGGCAGCTTGTTCTGCCAGCGCCCGAAGGCGTCCTTCAACGCGTTGTCGCCATGGCTCAGATGCTTGGCCCAGTTATGCTCGTAGGCGCCCGACATGATGACCGCGCGCGCCACCAGATCGGCGTCGTCGGTGATCAAGATGCCGCCTTCGCCCGCGTTCAGCATCTTGTAGGACTGGAAGGAAAAACAGCCCACGCGCCCGATGGTGCCGATATTGCGCCCGTGCCAGGTGGTGCCCAGCGAATGCGCCGCATCCTCGATCACCGGAATCCCGCGCGCATCGCAGAGCGCCATGACGGCATCCATGTCCGAGGTATGCCCGCGCATGTGGCTGATGATGACGGCATCAACATCTTCAAGCCGGGCCGCGAAATCGGCGATGTCGATGCGGTAATTGTCGCCCACTTCGCATAGCACGGGAATGCAGTCGGCGTGGATGACCGACGACGGCACGGCGGCGAAGGTGAAGGCCGGGATCAGCACCCGCGCCCCGCGCGGCAGGTCCAGCGCCTTGAGCGACAGGAAAAGCGCCGCCGAGCAGCTGGAGACGGCCAGCGCATAGCGCGATCCCATGACGTCCGCGAATTCCCGCTCCAGCAGCGCGACGGGCGAATCCTCGGGCGCGGTGTAGCGGAAGAGATCGCCCGATTGCAGCATCGCCTCGATCGCCTCGCGCGCGGCGGCGGGGATGGGTTCGGCATCGTATGTGTCGGGGGGCAGGGCGCTCGCGGCCATCTTTCACCTTTCACGAAAACATCTTTCGTGTTTTTTAAACGAAACGCGGCGGTGTCGAAAGGAGAAACTGAGCCGCCATGGTCTCAGAACCTGCGCCAGAAGCCGAACTTCACGCCGAAATCCTCGGAGTCCTCCAGCCCCGTGGTCAGCCCGGCCTCGAGGTCGATCTTTGGCGCCACCTGCCAGACCACCGCCGCTTCGAGGCGCAGGAAATCGGGCCTGTGCACCTGTCCGCCATGCTGCACCTGCCAGATCGTTTTGGTGCCTTCCCACATGTTCACGCCCAGCGTCGCGTCGATGGCCAAATCCACATCGCCCGGTCCGACGGCGGCGCGCAGGTCGACGTTCGTCCAGCCGCTCAGCCCGCCGATGCTGAAGCCCCGCCCGAATGACAGGCCGGGGCGGAAGGCCGGATCGTCCTCGAGCACACCGACCGCAAGCTGAAACGCCACATGCAGGCTGTCGCGGCTGATCGGCATCAGCACGAAGGCCAGCGCCTTATAATCGCCCGTCTCGTCGCCGCCAAGATCCAGCCCCACGGTCAGGTCCGGCGTCGCGCCGTATTCAAGGTAATAGGTGCCATACCCTTTGGTGTCCGCGCCGTGCTGAACCTTTGCGGTCCAGGAGGAAAATCCGCTGCCCTCGTCGCGCAGCCAGGCGCCCGCGGCGGCGGGGGCCGCGGCAAGCCATGCCAGCAGACAGCACAGGGCGAAGGGCAAGGGGCGGGCCGGGCGCATTGGATGACAGTCGTTAAACATCGTTAAGAATTGGTTGACCACGCTGCGGATGTCGGCGCCGGTGCCGGTGCCAAAGCGTTTCGCCTTTGGCCTGAGACATCGGATGAATGCCCGCGACGCGGATATGTCGCGCGCGTTTGGCAAAAATCGGTGATTCAGGTTTTCCGCGAAACGCTCTAAGCTGATTGCCAGAAAAAGGAGAGCCGCCATGCCGCAGATCAGCTATCCCAGCCCGCACCAGACCGTCCTGACCACGTTCGAGATGTCCCCCGGCACCGCGCAGGACCTGCTGGACGCTCTGACCGATGCCTACGCCAATTTCATCTCGAAACAGCCCGGCTTCATTGCCGCGGGGCTGCACATCAACGACGCGCAGACGCGCATCGCCAACTATTCGCAGTGGAAGCGCCGCGAGGATTTCCAGGCGATGCTGCGTTCGGACGAGATGCGGCGTCGCAACCGTGATATCCAAAGCCTCTGCCGCAGTTTCGAGCCGGTGATGTACGACGTCGCCGCGACCTTCTGAAGCGCCTCACACGCCCAGCCGGTCGCGCAGCGAATACCACGTCATCGCCAGCGCCAGAAGCGGCGTGCGCAGGGCTGGCCCGCCGGGGAAGGGGGTCGCAGGCACGCGCGCCATCGTGTCGAACCCTTCGGCCTGCCCCTGCACGGCGGCGGCCATCAGCGCGCCCGCATGTGTTGCGCTGCCGACGCCGTGCCCGGAATAGCCCGAGGCGCTGAGGATATTGGGCGCAAGACGCGCAAGGTAGGGCATCCGCCGGATCGTGATGGCGAGCGTGCCGCCCCAGGCGTAGTCGATCCGCACATCCTTCAGATGCGGGAAGATCTCGACCATCGGTTTGCGCACCAGCCCCTCGATATCGGAAGGAAAGCGGTAGCCATAGCTTTCGCCGCCGCCGAAAAGCAGCCGCTTGTCATGGCTGAGGCGGAAATAATTCACCACGAACTTGGTGTCCGCCACGGCCACGTCTTCGGTCAGCACGCGCGCGGCGTCATCGCCCAGCGGTTTGGTCGCGGCTATGAAATTGTTGATCGGCATCACGCGGCTGGCGACCTTGCCGTTCAGGCCGCCCAGATAGCCGTTGCAGGCGAGGATCATGTGATCCGCGCTGATCCGGCCGCCCTGGGTGTGCAGCGTCGCGCGCGCGCCCTCGTCGATGCGCGTCACCTCGCTTTGCTCATAAATCCGGACGCCTGCCGCCTTGGCCGCCCGGGCAAGACCGAACGCATAGCGGAGCGGGTGCAGATGCGCCGCCCCCATGTCCAGCACGCCGCCGCGATAGGCGGGCGACGGGCAGAGCGCGTGCATCTCATCGCGGTCCAGCTTGCGGATTCGGTCATATCCATACCGCCCGGCCAGATGATCGGCATAGGCGTGTTCCTGTGCGGTTTCCTTCGCACTGAAACACGCATGCGTCACGCCGGGGGCGAGGTAGCAATCGATGTCGTGCTTTGCGATCAGGGATTTGACCAGCGCCTTGGCGTCTTCGGCAAGATTCCACAGCTTCGCCGCGTCCGCGTCGCCCATCAGCCGCTCCAGCGCGGTCTGCTCCAGCCTCTGCCCGCTGCCAAGCTGGCCACCATTGCGCCCCGACGCGCCGAAGCCCACGCGCTGCGCCTCGATCAGGGCCACATCCATGCCCGCCTCGGCCAGATGCAGCGCCGCCGAAAGGCCGGTGTAGCCGGCACCAACGACGACCACATCGGCGCGCGCCTCGCCCGAAAGCGGGGCGAAGGGCGGCAGCGCCTCCGCGGTGGCGCTATACCAGCTGGCCGGATATTCGCCGGCGCGGTCATTGGCGTAGAGCAGGTTCAGCGCCATCGGATCACACGTTCAGCAACAGATGCTCGCGCTCCCAAGGCGAGATCACTTGCAGGAATTCCTCGTATTCGGCGCGTTTGACGATGCTGTAAACGCGGGCGAATTCCGGTCCCAGCATTTCGTGCAGCTTCGGCGCCTCCTCGAAGAGGTCCAGTGCGTCGCCCAGAACCTGCGGCACCTCGCCTTCGCCGTTGCCCGCGTAGCTGTCGGTGGTGCACTCGGGGCCGGGCATCTTCTGTTCCTGCAGCCCCAGAAGGCCGCAGGCCAGGCTGGCGGCGATGCCCAGATACGGGTTGCAATCCATTCCGGCCAGCCGGTTTTCCACGCGCCGTGCCTCCGGTCCGGCCAGCGGGATGCGGATGCCCGTGGTGCGGTTGTCGCGGCCCCAGTCGAGGTTGATCGGCGCCGCGTGATCCTTGACGTAGCGGCGGTAGGAATTGACGTAGGGCGCCAGCACCGCGATGGCACTGGGCAGGTGGGTCTGCATGCCGCCGATGAAGTGATAGAAGGCGTCGGTTTCGCTGCCGTCCTCGCCGGAAAAGACGTTGCGGCCCGTCTTGGCGTCGAGCACCGAGTGGTGGATATGCATGGCCGAGCCCGGCTCTTCCTCGATAGGCTTGGCCATGAATGTGGCGAAACAGTCGTGCCGCATCGCCGCCTCGCGGATGAGGCGCTTGAAGTAGAACACCTCGTCGGCCAGCTCGATCGGATCGCCATGGGCGAGGTTGATTTCCAGCTGGCCGGCGCCGCCCTCCTGCGTGATGCCGTCGATCTCGAACCCCTGCGCCTCGGCAAAATCGTAGATGTCGTCGATGACGGGGCCGAATTCGTCCACGGCGGTCATCGAGTAGGCCTGCCGCGCCGCGGCGGGGCGGCCGGAGCGGCCCATCATCGGCTGGATCGTCTGCGCGGGGTCGATATTGCGCGCGACGAGGTAGAACTCCATCTCCGGCGCGACCACCGGCGTCAGCCCCCGCGCCTCGTAGGCCGCGACCACGCGCTTCAGCACGTTGCGCGGCGAGAAGGGGATCGGGTTCATGTCGCGGTCATAGGCGTCATGGATCACCTGAAGCGTCCAGTCGCCCGTCCAGGGTGCGGCGCTGGCGGTGTTCATGTCGGGCTTGAGGATCATGTCCTGCTCGATGAATCCCGTCTCGCCCGCCGCTTCGCCCCAGTCGCCGGTGATGGTCTGGAAGAAGATCGAATTGGGCAGGTGGAAATGCGGCTGCTTGGCGAATTTCGACGCGGGCAGCGCCTTGCCGCGAGCGATGCCGGGCAGGTCCGAGATGATGCATTCGACCTCGTCCAGGCGCTTGCCCTCCAGGTATTCGCGCGCCGCTTGCGGCAGTTTGTCGGTCCAATCGGCCATTCAGGCACCTCTTTTCAGAAAGGCCGCCATGCGGCCCGCTATCTCTTTGTGTTGCGTCGGACGGCCCACCTGAGCGATCGCAGCATTCAGCACCTCGTCGGGGACAAGCCCGCGCCCCCGGCTTTTTGCGAGGCGGCTGAAAAATTCGTCGGTATGCTCCGGATGGGGCTGGATGGTCAGGATCCGGTCGTCGTAAAGCAGCGCGGCGTTGTCGCAGAATTCGTTCCGGCCGATCACCGTGGCGCCGGGCGGGATCTGCGTCACCTGGTCCTGATGCCATGCGTTCAGCGCCATCGGCTCGCCGTCAAAGACGTATTCGTGCCGCCCCACCGCCCAGCCGTGATCGTATTTCTCGACCTTGCCGCCCATCGCCTGCGCAATGATCTGGTGGCCGAAGCATATACCGACCATCGGGCGCCCGGCCTCATAGACGTCGCGGATGAACGCCTCCAGCGGCGGGATCCAGTCGTGGGGCTCGTAGGCGCCATGTTTGGAGCCGGTGATGAGCCAGCTGTCGCATTCGTCCGGCCGGTCCGGAAACTCGCCGTCGACCACCGCGTAAGTGCGGAAATCGAGGCCGTGGTCGTGCAGCAGATCGACGAACATCTGGTCGTAATCGCCCATGTCGGCCTTGATCTCGTCCGGTGAATGGCCGCACAGAAGAATGCCGACGGTGGTCTTTTCAGGCTCGGGCGTAAGCGCGGGATGGGGCGTTGACACGTGGTCCTCGTAATTTGATCAAATTAAAGGGTAGCCCAGCCCGAACGGGCGGGCAAGGGGGCTGTCGGGGCAAGCTTCACACCTTGTCGAAATAGGTCTTCCAGTGATCGGCCTCGTCAATGGTTTTCATCACCGCAATTTCCTGCCGTTTGGTGCGCACGTAGTTGCGGATGAGGCGCGGCTCGAAAATGCGGGGAAGCAGCGCATCCGCTTCGAAGAGATCGACCGCCTCGGTCCAGGTCGCGGCCAGTTGCGGCAGGTCCTGCCCGTAGGCGCTGCCGGTCAGGGGCGGGCCGGGGTCCATGCATCCTCGATCCCCACCAGCGCCGCGCCCAGGATCGCGGCAAAGCCGAGATAGGGGTTGATGTCCCCGCCGGCCACGCGATGTTCGATCCGGCGCGCCTTGGGGCTGCCGCCGGGCACGCGGATCGCCGCCGTGCGGTTCTCGTAGGTCCAGCAGATCGCCGTGGGCGCATGGGCGCCAGGGGTGAGTCGGCATAGCTGTTGGCGTGCGGCGCGAAGATCAGGGTCGCGCCGCGCATCGCCGCGAGGCAACCGCCGATGGCGTGGCGCAGCGTCGCGGTTCCCTTCGGGCCGCCATCGTCGAAGATGTTCGCGCCGCTTTCATCCAGCACCGAGAAATGCATGTGCATGCCGTTCCCCGAGTCCTGAGCGAAAGGCTTGGCCATGAAGGTCGCCGCACAGTTGATTCACCGGATCAGGTTCAGGCGCAACAGCAATTTTGCCCGCACTTACAGCGGCAGATGAAGGTCGCGTAACCGGAGGACGCATCTTTGGCTGCGACCGGGTTTTCGAGTATTTTCAGGAAGATGAAAGAGGGGGTGCGCGAACCGATCGGTTCAGGCGCGCCACTTGTCGCTCAGCGCATTTCGCCGGATGCAGGATTTGCGCAGGGATCAGCGCTGCCCGCTGGACGCCTCGACGCGCTGCCGTGCCGCGGCGCTGTCGACATCGCTGACGCCCAGCAGGCTGGCACTCATCCGCAAGAGCGCGTTTTCCGGATCCGCGCGGTCGCCATCTGCCAGCACGACCTGCCACAGCGCCTCGATGACCTGCGTTCGGTCCTCGTAGGGGACTGTGTCCTTGATCGCCCGGGTAAAGCGGACGGTGTCGGGCGCGCCTTGCTCCAGTTCCTCGCCCTCGCGGCGCAGCGCGGCCGCGGCGTCCGGATCGAGGCCGTATCGCGCGGCAAGGATGCGGTCGATGCGGTCGATCTCGGAAGGGGCGTAATGCCCGTCGGTGCGCGCGGCGCGCACCAGCAGCGCCGAGAGCGCGATGCGCGCGTCGGTTTCCGTGATCGGGGCGGCGTCGGCACCGCTGAGACGTTTGAAAAAATCAGAGATCATGGGCCACATATATCGCGCGGCGGGCCCAGGTCAAACGGGCGGTGATGACCGGGATGCGCCACAACCTCGCATCCGCGGGTCAAAGCGGCGCGGCGCGGCCCCGCGCGGCCTCGCAATCGGTTTTCGTGAGGCCGAGCGCCTCGCGCACCTGCACGATGATCGCCATTTCCGGCTCGCTCGGCTTGCCGTCGGCCAGCATGACCTGCCACAGCGCCTCATGCGCCTCGACGCGGGCCTCGAAGCTCACGGTCTCGCGGATGAGCAGCGCGAATTTCCGGGTCGAGGGGGCCTCGGCCTCGATCTTCTCGCAGGTCGCGCGCATCTTGGCGGCGTCGACCGGCCCAAGCCCGTTCATCCGCGCCAGAAGAGCATCGATCCGGCTGATTTCGGCGACGGCGTAGCGGTCGTCGGATTTTGCCACCCGCACCATCAGCGCCCCGAGCGCGAGGCGCGCGTCGGGGTCTGGAAGCGGCTCGGAATCTTGCCCTTTGAAGAGGCTGAGGATACGCGACAGCATGATGCCACGTTTAAACGCCCTGACCCGCAGGGCAAGCGGTTTTCGCCGTGCCGCGGCATTTGCGGTTCGGCCCCGCGACGGTCGGAGGCCGAAGGACTTTAACGCATCGCGGCGATCTGCGATAGAAGCGGTCACGCCTCTTGGCTGCCCGTCCGTCTGCGGACCGGCACGCCGCCATCCGGAGCCGACTTGGAGACATGAGCCCGCCTGATTCCACCTCCTTCACCGTGCGCACGCTGACGGACATGCGCACCGCCGCGCGCCACGCCTGGCGCGTCCTGCTGACACGGGGGCCCAGCCAGTTCCAGTTCTGGCTGATCGCGCTTTTCATCGGCGTCGCGGCGGGATTCGCCGCGCTCTTTTTCCGCAAGGGAATCACGTGGTTGCAGGTCATGCTTTACGGGGTGGACGATCCCAGGCATCTGCACACGCTTGCGTCGGCGCTGCCGTGGTACTGGATATTGGTGATCCCCATCGCGGGAGGGCTGGCGGTCGGAATCATTCTCCAGCGCTTCACCCCCGACGGCAAGGTGCGGGCAGTGGCCGATGTCATCGCCGGCGCCGCGCTGAACGACGGGCGGGTCGAGCGGCGGGCCGGGCTTGCCTCGGCCGCGGCGTCGCTGATCACGCTGGGGATGGGCGGCTCTTCCGGGCGCGAGGGGCCGGTGGTGCATCTGGCCGGCGTCATCGCCACCTGGGTCAGCACGCGGATCAATGCCAACGGCGTCAATGGCCGCGACCTTCTGGGATGCGCCGTGGCGGCGGCGGTATCGGCGTCATTCAACGCGCCGATTGCCGGCGCGCTCTTCGCGCTGGAGGTGGTGCTGCGCCATTTCGCCATCCATGCCTTCGCTCCCATCGCCATCGCCAGCGTCGCAGGAACGGTCATCAACCGCATGGAATTCGGCGACATCACCGAATTCAGCATGTCGGTGTCGTCGGTACTGGAATTCTACGTGGAACTGCCGGCCTTCCTGATCCTGGGGCTGGTCTGCGGTGTGGTCGCGGCCGTCCTGATCCGCGCCGTCTTCTTCGCCGAGGATGTGGGCGACGATCTGTGCCGCCGCCTGCACATCCCCGGCTGGCTGCGCCCGGCCATCGCCGGGGGCATGCTGGGGGGGCTGGGAATCGGCTTTCCGCACATCATCGGCGTCGGGTACGAGACGACATCGGCGGCCCTGACCGGCAAGCTGCTGTTGCAGGAGGCGATCGTCTTTGCCGTGCTCAAGGTCGTCGCGGTGGCGATCACGCTGGGCGGGCGGATGGGCGGCGGCATCTTTTCGCCGTCACTGATGCTGGGCGCGCTGACGGGGCTGGCCTTCGGGTTGATCGCGACCGCGCTCTTCCCCGAGGTGTCGGGCGCACATACGGTCTACGCGCTGGCGGGAATGGGCGCGGTGGCCGCCGCGGTGCTGGGAGCGCCGATCTCGACCACGCTGATCGTGTTCGAGCTGACCGGCGACTGGCAGATCGGCCTGGCGGTAATGGTGGCGGTGTCGACCTCGACCGCGCTGGGCACGCGGCTGGTCACGCATTCCTTCTTTCTCAGCCAGCTCAAGCGGCGGGGCATCCACCTGGCCGAGGGGCCGCAAGCCTATCTTCTGTCGATGACGGCGGTGGCGGGGCTGATGCGCCCCGCGGGCGACGACAGCGCCCCGTCCGAGGAGGTCTGCCGCGCCATGATCGAGAAGGGGATATACATCGACATCGGCTCGACGCTGGAGACGGCGATGCCGGTCTTCGACGCGCATGAGGTGAATTATCTACCCGTCATCGCCCAGTCGGGGGGCGATGCGCAGCCCGTCTACAAGGGCGTGCTATACCATGTCGATGCGCTGAAGGCGTTCAACCTGGCGCTCGCGACCCTTTCGCGCGAGGAGCACGGGTAGGCCATCGCCGCCACGCGGCGCTCAGACCCGCTCGACCGTGACCAGATCGCCGGTGTGAAAGGCCAGATGACCCTTGATCCGGTCAACTTCGGGGTTCGGCTCTTCGTAGCACCAGGCGGCGTTTTCGATCGTGCGGCTCTTGGTGACGATCGAGAAATAGTTCGCCGTTCCCTTGGCCGGGCAGACACTGCTGTGGGCGCTGGGATCGAGAAAGGCGGTCGCGATGTCGCCGCGCGGAAAGTAGATGACGGGCGCGTGGCCCTCCTCGTTCAGCTCCAGCGCATTGCGGCTTTCGCCGATGACGGCGCCCCCGGCGCGTACCGTCCAGGTGCCGTCGGCCTCCTTGATGGTGATTTCGGTCATGATATGCCTCCGTTTGCGTTCTGCGTAGAATGCCCCGGCTGGCGAGGCATTGCCAGTGCCTTGGCGCGGCGCGGCTCAGAGGGGCTGCGTTGCGCGCTCCAGCCATTCCGCGGCTTTCGGCCCGAGGCGCGGGGCGATCTTTTCGCGGCACGCGGCATGGTAGGCGTTCAGCCACTCCACTTCGGGCGCGCACATCATCGCCTTGTCGATCAGGCGCCGGTCGATGGGCACGAAATTCAGCGTCTCGAAGTCCAGCCAGCCCTCGGCGCCGCCCGCCTGCTGCACGACGATGAGGTTCTCGATCCGGATGCCGAAATGCCCCTCGCGGTAATAGCCCGGCTCGTTCGAGAGAATCATGCCGGGGGCGAGCTTCACGTCGCTGGCGCGGCTGATGCGCTGCGGGCCTTCATGCACGCACATGTAGACGCCGACGCCATGGCCGGTGCCATGCGCGTAATCCTGACCGGCCAGCCACAGCGGATAGCGCGCGATGGCGTCGATATCGCGGCCCGCGATCCCTTCGGGAAAATGCAGGCGGCTGATCGCGATCATGCCTTGGAGGACGCGGGTAAACGCCGCGCGCTCCTCATCGCCGACCTTGCCCATGCGCAGGGTGCGGGTGATGTCGGTCGTCCCGTCCAGATATTGCCCGCCGCCGTCCAGAACCAGCAGATCGCCGTCCTCCAGCGTGCGGTTCGACGTCTCGGATACGCGGTAATGCGGCAGCGCGCCGTGGGGGCCGGCGCCGGCAATCGTCTCGAAACTGATATCGAGCAGCTTGCCGGTATCGCGCCGCGCCTGTTCCAGCCGCTTGACCACGTCGATCTCGGTAATCGTGCCGGGCGCCTGTTCGTCATACCACGCCAGGAATTCGCAGACTGCCGCGCCGTCGCGCAGATGCGCCTCGCGCGTGGCGGCGATCTCGCCCGCCGTCTTGCGAGCTTTCGGCAGGATGCAGGGGTCGGCGGCGAAGGCGGTGGCGATCCCCGCCTCCTCCAGTGTGGCGATTACGGCCACCGGCACGCTGTTCGGATCCACCCGGACCGGGCTGAGCAGAAGCGTCAGGGCCGCGACAAAGCCGGTGTCGGGATGCGCGCTGACCCCGTCGGTGATGCAGTTGTCCGGCAGGCTCTCCAGCTTGCCGGGGTGGGTATAAAGCTCTACCCGCGCATCCTCATGCAGCACGGCAAAGGCGTGCGGGATCGGGTTGCGCGGGATGTCGCTGCCGCGAATGTTAAGAAGCCAGGCGATGCTGTCGGGCAGCGTCAGAACGGCGGCGCGGTGGCCCGCCGCGCGCAGGGCCTCGGCCAGGTCGGCGCGTTTCTCGGCGCTGGTCCTGCCGGCCAGTTCGGCGGGATAGGCGGTGATGGCGCCGCTGGGCGGGGCAGGGCGGTTTTGCCAGATCGCATCGATCAGGTTGTCGTGCGGCACCGGGGCGATGTTCGATCCTTCCAGGGCCTCGGTCAGATCCTCGATTTCCTTGTGCGTGTGCAGCCACGGATCGAAGCCCAGCCTGCCGCCCTCCGGCAGCGCCTCGCGCAGCCAGTCTGCCAGCTTGGTCTCGGGCCAGTCCACGGGCTGAAAGGCATCCGCGTCAGTCTGCACGCGCACCTGGCTGCGGTAGCGGCCATCGACGAAGACGCCCGCCTGCCGCGCGGTGATGGCGGCAAAGCCGGCAGAGCCGGCAAAACCGGTAAGCCACGCCAGCCGCTCGTCGCCCGGCGCCACGTATTCGCCCTGATGCACATCGGCGCGCGGCACCAGCCAGCCGTCCAGTTCGGCGCCCTCCATCGCCGCGCGCAGATCGGCGAGGCGCGGCGGGCCCTGTTCGGGACGCGCCTTGTCGGTGAAGCTCTGGAACATCAGGAAACCTTTCGTATGCCCATGACGCGGGCGCGGGCGCGCGGATCCTTGTCAAAGAGCGCGGCCAGCTGTTCGGTCATCGCGCCGGCCAGTTGATCGACATCGGTGATCGTCACCGCGCGGTCGTAATAGCGCGTCACGTCATGGCCGATGCCGATGGCCAGAAGCTCCACCGCCTTGCGCTTTTCCACCATGCCGATGACGTCGCGCAGGTGTTTTTCAAGGTAGTTGGCGGGATTGACGCTGAGCGTGCTGTCATCGACCGGCGCGCCATCGGAAATCACCATCAGGATCTTGCGCGCCTCGCGCCGCGACATCATGCGGCGATGCGCCCATTCCAGCGCCTCGCCATCGATATTCTCCTTCAGCAGCCCCTCCTTCATCATCAGGCCGAGGTTCTGGCGCGTGCGGCGCATGGGCGCGTCGGCGGACTTGTAGATGATATGGCGCAGATCGTTCAGCCGCCCCGGCAGTTGCGGGCGCCCTTCGCCCAGCCACGCCTCGCGGCTTTGCCCGCCCTTCCATGCGCGGGTGGTAAAGCCGAGGATCTCGACCTTGACGTTGCACCGCTCCAGCGTGCGCGCGAGAACGTCGGCGCAGATCGCGGCGATGGAAATGGGGCGGCCCCGCATGGAGCCGGAATTGTCCAGCAGCAACGTGACCACCGTATCGCGGAATTCGGTGTCCTTCTCGACCTTGAAGCTGAGCGGCGTCGTCGGGCTGACCACGATCCGCGCAAGGCGCCCGGCGTCCAGGATGCCTTCCTCGCGGTCGAATTCCCACGACCGGCTCTGCTGGGCCTGAAGGCGGCGTTGCAGCCTGTTGGCAAGGCGGCTGACGGCGCCTTTCAGCGGCTCGAGCTGCTGGTCCAGATAGGCGCGCAGGCGCTCAAGCTCGACCGGCTCGGCCAACTCATCGGCGTTGATTTCCTCATCGAATTCGGTGGTATAGACCTGATAGTTCGGGTCGGCGTCCGAGATGGGCTGGGGCGCGGGCGGCTCCATCGGGGCGTCGCCCTCGGGCAGATCGGCCTCTTCGCCCGCCTCCTGATCGGCCATGTCGTCCATGCTGACCTGCGCCTGTGACGCGTCCTGCTGGTCCTCCTGGGTCTGCTCGGGGTCGGCATCGGCGTCGTCGGTGTCGCTCTCGTCCTGACCGGCGCTGTCGGGTTCTTCCTCGCCGGTCTCCTCCTCGGCCTGATCGTCCTCTTCGTCATCCTCGGCGTCGGGATCGTCGCCGAGTTGATCGCCGTAGCCCAGATCCTCGATCACCTTGCGCGCGAACCGGGCGAAGGCGCCTTGGTCTGCCAGCGTGTCCTGCAGGTTTTCCAGCGTCTCGCCGGCCTCGCCCTCGATGAAGCCGCGCCAAAGCTCCATCACGTTGCGCGCGCCCGGCGGCAGATCGCGGCCCGTGGCGAGATGGCGGATGAGATATCCGGCCGCCCGGTGCAGCGGCGCATCGGCCGGGTCGGTGATCTGGTCAAACCCCAGGCGCGCGGCCTCGGCGGCGATCTTGGCGTCGATGTTGCTGGCCGTGCCGGGCATGTCCCGCGCGCCCACCGCCTCGCAACGGGCCGTTTCCATCGCCTCGTAGATGTCGCGGGCCATGGCGCCGGGGGGCACATACCTCGCGTGGGTTTTCGGGTTGTGATACCTGTGCCGCATCGCCAGCGCATCGGCGGTGCCGCGCGCGTGCAGCACCTCCTCGCGGGTCATGCGGCGGCTGACCTGCGGCAGGCGCATGGAATCGCCCGACACGCCCGAGGGATCGACCGAATAGCTGACATTCAGCTCCCGGTCGCCCGACAGCACCTTGGTGGCCTCGGCGAGGGCCTTCTTGAACGGATCGGCGGGGTTGTCGGATGGTTTTTTCACGGGCTTGCTCCAACGCGGCTGGGCCTTCGAGCCATCATTCATGCGCCGCGACGGACGGATGCCCGGCGCGGCAGGGCGATCACGCCATGCTCACGCTCGCCGCGCTTTCCGGCAGTTCCTCGTCGAAACAGCGCTGGTAGAATTCGGCGACCGTCTGGCGCTCCAGCTCGTCGCATTTGTTGAGGAACGTGAGGCGGAAGGCGTAGCCGACATCGCGGAAGATGCTGGCGTTCTGCGCCCAGGCGATGACGGTGCGCGGCGACATGACGGTGCTAAGCTCGCCATTCATGAACGCGGTGCGGCTGAGGTCGGCGACCGTCACCATCTGACCCACGGTCTTGCGGCCCTTGGCGGTGTTGTAATTGGGGTTCTTCGACAGCACGATCGCCACCTCGGCGTCGTGGCTGAGATAGTTGAGCGTGGCGACAAGGCTCCAGCGGTCCATCTGGCCCTGGTTGATCTGCTGGGTGCCGTGGTAAAGGCCGGTGGTGTCGCCGAGGCCGACGGTGTTGGCGGTGGCGAAGAGGCGGAAATAGGGGTTGGGCGTGATCACCTCGTTCTGGTCCAGCAGCGTCAGCTTGCCGTCCGCCTCCAGCACACGCTGGATGACGAACATCACGTCGGCGCGGCCGGCGTCATATTCATCGAAAACGATGGCTGTCGGGTTGCGCAGCGCCCAAGGCAGGATTCCTTCATGGAATTCAGTGACCTGAACGCCGTTCTTCAGCTTGATCGCGTCCTTTCCGATCAGGTCGATCCGGCTGATATGGCTGTCGAGGTTGACGCGCACGCAAGGCCAGTTCAGGCGCGATGCCACCTGCTCGATATGCGTCGATTTGCCGGTGCCGTGATAGCCCTGGATCATCACCCGGCGGTTATGGGCGAACCCCGCCAGAATCGCCAGCGTCGTATCGCGGTCGAACTTGTAGGTGCTGTCGAGATCGGGCACCCGCTCGGTACGCTCGGCAAAGCCCCTGATGTGCATATCGGAGTCGATGCCGAACACGTCGCGCACATCTATATCTTCGGTCGGTTTCGCTTGCGCGTCAATCATGCCGTCAGCCATATCGGGATCCTCAATCCGGGTCGTTCCGCTCGCCTTGTGGTGCAACATATCGCCGGCAAGGGCAAGGGAAAGGGGCAGAACCGGCCCGCCGCGACCTTTCGCACGCGGCACACGTCGGCACACAATGCGGTGAAATGGCCGCGTAGTCCTTGCCGCGCCCGCCCGGCGGTTTCACATTGCATCAGGGCAGGCGGGTCATGCGCCCGATCTTGCGCAGGGAAAACAGGGAAAGAGGCAGTATGGACAGACGACATTTCATCATCGGCGGCGCCATCGCCGCAGGATCGGCCGCGATGTTCTGGCGCACGGGCGCACCCGCCCGCGCCGAGGGCAGCTTTGAGGTGACGCGCACCGAGGCGGAGTGGCGCGCCTTGCTGACCGAGGCCGAATATGCCGTCATGCGCGAGGAATCGACCGAACGCGCAGGCTCGTCGCCGCTGGACAAGAATTACGCCGACGGTACCTACCTGTGCCGGGGCTGCGATCAGCCGCTCTATTCATCCGAAGCGAAATACGACAGCGGCACCGGGTGGCCCAGCTTCTGGCAGGCCATGGACGGCGCCATCGGCACCAAGCCGGACCGGTCGTTCTTTACCCTGCGCACCGAATGTCATTGCAGCCGCTGCGGCAGCCATCTGGGCCATATCTTCGATGACGGCCCGGCCCCCACGGGCAAGCGGCACTGCCTGAACGGCGTCAGCCTGAAGTTCCAGCCCGCCTGATCCCGGCGCGCCTGATCCCAGCGCTACGACGCAACCATCCCGGCCGCCTGCGCGTTCCTCCTTGAATGGCCGCGCAGGCGGCCTTGTTCTTATCGCAAGGAGGGTATCATGCAACGCAAGGGATCCGCAGTCTGGACCGGCGATCTGAAGACCGGCAAAGGGCATGTCAGCACCGAAAGCGGCGCGCTCAAGGACAACGCTTATGGGTTCAACACCCGGTTCGAGGACACGCCCGGCACCAACCCCGAAGAACTAGTCGGCGCCGCCCATGCCAGCTGCTATGCGATGGCGATGTCGCTGGGGCTGGGCGAGATGGACTTGACGGCGGACAAGATCAACGCCTCCGCCAAGGTCACGCTGTCCGAGGTCGATGGCGGCTTTGCCGTCACCAAGGTCCATCTGGACGTGAGCGCGAAAATCCCCGGCATCAGCGAGGCGGATTTCCAGAAAGTCGCCGAAGAGACCAAGAAGAACTGTCCGATTTCCAAGCTTCTGACAGCGGACATCACGCTGGACGCGAAACTGCTTTGACCGCGCCTTTTGCCGGACCGGCGAAGCGCCCACCGGAGGTCACCGGTGGGCGTATGTCTTGCGGCCGCGGTTACTTGCCCGCGCGGTAGAATACCTCGCCGGCTCCGGCGTCGCCGCCGAAGGAAATGACATCATATTCCGCGTCGGGATCGTTGCCCATGCCGGGCGAGCCCATCGGCATCCCCGGCACGGCGATGCCGTCGATCTGCGGCTTTTCGCGCAGAAGCTTTTCCAGCGCGGCGAAGGGCACATGCCCCTCCACCACGTAGCCGCCGACGCGGGTGGAATGGCACGATGCCAGATCGCCAGGGACGTTATGCGCGTGTTTGGTTCCGGCATAGTCGGCGTTCTCGACGATTTCGACGTCATAGCCTTCGGCCTCGGCCAGATCGGCCCAGGCGGTGCAGCAGCCGCAGTTCGGCGTCTTGGTCAAGACCATCGAGGTCGCGCCGTCCTGGGCGCTGAGGGGGAGTGCCGAGAGGATGGCGCAGGCTGTCGCGGCGCCGAGAAGTCTGATCGGTTTCATTGAAGGTCTCCGTTGTTTCGAGCTGTGAGTTGTGGTCGGACTCTCAGCCAAGTCGCGGAGGGGCGCGGGGAGGCGCCAGTTTCAGGCCATTCCGCGCCGGGGTGGCCAAGGGCAGGGCAAGAGGCGCCGCGCCCGCATCAGGCCGCGCGAATTCCGGCAAGGCCGGTGCAACATAGCCGGCGCAGGCGGGTGTGGCGTGGCCTGCGCCCGACATGTCCTCGCAGCAGGCCATCGCCGCTGCGGCAGAATGCGCGGCCGAAGCGGCCGGATCGTGGCGCATCATCGCCTGACTGTGCGCGGTGCTGGCGATCAGCGCGAACATGAGCACCATCAGCGAACGCAGCCGGGGCGCCGCGCCGCGCCGCGCCACCGGGCGCCGGTGTGCGCCGGCCTTCATCTACTTGAAGTTCCGGCTGTTCTTGAGCTGATCCCAAGCCCACATGACCTGCTGCAACTGCTCTTCCTGGCTGCGGTCGCCGCCGTTGATGTCGGGATGCAGCACCTTGATGAGGGCGCGGTAGCTCTTGCGCAGCTCGGCCTTGGTCATGGTGTCCCTCGCATCGAGGATCTCGATCGCCTGACGCTCGGTCGGGGGCAGGCGGCGGCCGCCGCCGGGCCTGTCCTTGCCCGGATTGCGCGTGGCGTTGGCGCCAAGAACCTGATGCGGATCCTCGATGCCCAGCCGCGCCCAGGCGCGCGCCTCGGGATCGCTGAACGCCCTGGTCTGACGCTCCCACACCTTGTCCTTGGACAATTGCGCGTTCATCTCGGCCTCGGTCGTGCCGTCGAAAAAGTTCCACTTGAGATTGTATTCGCGCACATGCTCCTGACAGAACCAGAAATACTCGTCCAGCACGTCGGGCGCCTTGGGCGCGCGGTAGAGACCGGGCTTCTCGCAGCCCTCATGCTCGCACTGGCGCTGCGACGTCTCCGAGGCGCCGGACATGCCGCGCCGTCCGCGCGGGTTCTTCTTCTTGGCCGAGGAAACGGACATGTCGAAGCCAAAAGGATCTGATTTTGTCATCTGGCACCTCTATGCGAGTCGAAGCCGATACATTAGCCTATACGGGCACGAATTGAAGGGGGCGAGAGGCGAATTTATGAACCGGGCAGCAGAAATCCGCAAGGCGCTGGATCAAAGTTTTGACGCGCAACATCTTGAAGTCATTGACGAAAGCGAGGCGCATCGCGGCCATGCGGGGTATCCCGAGGGGGGGCAGTCGCATTTTCGTGTCCGCATCCGCGCGCCGCAGCTGGCCGGCATGTCCCGCCTTGCGCGCCACCGCGCCATTCACGCGGCCATCGGGCCGGACCTGATCGCGCAGATCCACGCGCTGGCTATTGAGGTGGATGCCTGACTCCAGGGCGTCCGCAACGGCGGTGCGGGCCGGGCGGCGTCAATCCTTGTCCGGCTCGTCCGGTGCCTCGGGCGGCGTCGGTTCAGGCGGGGTCGGGGGCGGGTCGGCGGGATCGCCGCGCGTGGGCTGGATCGGTGTCAGGCGTGGCTCGCGCCGGCGCGTCTCCTCGTCTGGCGATACCGTCTCGGCCACGCTTTGCGCCGTCGAAATGACTTCGCCAGCAGGGGTTTGCGCGGCGTCGTTCCCGCTTTGCCGCGCGCGGCGGAACACCAGCAGCGTGCGATAGACGGTCTGCACCCCGGTCAGGCCCTGCCGCTCGTCGCTGGGCAGGATGTCGCTGCGCAGGTATTCCCATCCTTCGGCGGCCTGCGCGTTCAGAACGCCCTCGACCGTGTGGGCAAAGCGCGCCTCCGGCGTCTTGAGCCCCTGCGCCTTCTGACCCTTGGTCGGGGCGGGGATCACCTTGTATTCGTAATGCGTCATCTTCTCCGTCCGATATTCGGGCGTAAAGCGGACTTTACCCCAAGGCGGCTCCGATTGGAAATGCCATTCGCGGATCCGGCCCGGTCATGCGGTTGGAAAGGCACGGACAAGGGCGCGCGCACCGAACCACGCGCCGATCCCCAGCGGGATCCCAAGATAACCGTCGATCGCGTAGTGCCAGCCCAGATGCACAGAACCCAAAAGGATCAGTAGGGTGAAGACCACCATCAGCCACCCTGCCCATCGGCGCCACGTGAAGGCATGGCATGTCATCAGCGCCGAGCCGGCCAGATGCATGCTGGGCATTGCGGAAATGCCTTTCACCGGCCCGTCGTTCACAAATCCATCCAGCAGTGTCGCCTGCACATCCAGCGCCCAGACCGGGCTGACTTCGGCGAAGCTGTGCAATTTATTTATCAGCGGCAGGAAGATATCGCCGTATCCGAAGGCTTGATAGTAGACTGGCCCGCCGGAGGCGAAAATGGTCGCCAGGTAGTTGCCGCCCACAGCCCATGTCAGCACAAAGCCGATGAGGAAGGTGTTACGCCGCACCGGATGGTCGCGATCGAAGCAGCACATGAAAGTAACAAAATATAGCAGGAAGAACCAGAAATGATAGGCGACGTTGAGCCACGTCGTGACAAAGGGCGAATCCAGCAGCGGCGACAGCAGGACATAGGGGTCAGTGCCGCCATGCAGCCAGCGGTCCAATTGCGCAATGGTCGGATCCCAGGAATAGGAGTTTATCTCCGGCAGCACGTCCTTGATGAAAGAGAATCCTCCAGTAAACAGGCTGACCGCCGCAAAGGAAAGAATGCCGATTGTGAGACGTTTGCCATCGAAGCAGAAGTTGCGCAGATCCTGCGCAAACCATTGCACCGGCGCCTGCGGCCGCACGATCAGCGCAACATGCGCAAAGCGCCAGAACATCAGGAAGATCAGGAAAGCGGGAATAACATACCGCAGCATCGTGAACAAACGCGAGGCAGTGCCGGATACGAAGGGCACCTGCAACCACGTCGCGATTGCCATCGCCAGCACCAGATGTGCCAATGACAGCACGATCAGCAGGCGGGCCTGGCTCAATGCCTCCACCGCGTGGCCCAAGGCAGACTGAATGCGCGGCGATGTGGTGAAAGGAATCTGCGTCTGCGTGGTCATGTCGTGGCTGCCTCGATACCTCTACGACATCTTCCTGTTGCGGAAAATCGGCGAGGCAACGGCCGGATCGTGCCATTTTCAGGGCAGGCGCATCAGCCCTTGCGCGGAATTCCGATGGGCAGGCCGACGCCCTCGGGGCGGGGCAGCCGGGCGTGGGTGGCCTTCATGGCGGCGACACGTCTGGCGATGTCGTCCGGCATCGGGACGACGCGTGGGCCGCTCATGTCGACATGCAGCGTCACTCCTTCGGCGGTGGCGGCCAGCCAGCCGTCCTCGTGGTAAAGTTCCTCGAAGAAATGGAAGCGCTTGGAGTCGTGGTCCAGCAGGTAGAGCGCGCAGCGCACGAGGTCGCCCTCGTGCAGCTCGCGCAGGTAACGCACGCGGAAATCGGCGACGTAGGTGGTCATGCCGCGCGTGCGGGCGTAGTCGGGGCCGAAGCCGATCTCGCGGTAGACGTCGTCGACGCCCTCGTCGAAGAGGACGCTGTAATAGGCCATGTTGAGATGGCCGTTGAAATCGATCCACTCGGGCCGGACGGTCATCCAGTCCGACCAGGCGGGGCCGGGCCTGGCGTCGGGATCGGGGGCGGTGTCCATCATTGGCCCAGCTTGGCGGCGACGATCTGGTTCACCGCCTTGGGGTTCGCCTTACCGCCCGTCGCCTTCATCACCTGGCCCACGAACCAGCCGGCCAGCTTGGGGTTTTCCCGCGCCTTTTCGACCTGCGCGGGGTTTTCGGCGATGATCCGCTCGACCGCCTCTTCGATGGCGGCGGTGTCGGTGACCTGTTTCATGCCGCGCGCTTCGACGATTTCTGCGGGATCGCCGCCCTCGGTATAGACGATCTCGAAGAGATCCTTGGCGATCTTGCCCGAGATAGCGTCCGACGCGATCAGATCGATGATGCCGCCCAGCTGCGCGGGGCTGACCGGGCTTTGGGTGATGTCGGCGCCTTCCTTCTTCAGGCGGCCGAAAAGCTCGTTGATGACCCAGTTCGCCACCAGCTTGCCGTCGCGGCCGTTGGCCGCGGCCTCGAAATAGGCGGCGTTGGCGACCTCGGCGGTCAACACGCTCGCGTCATATTCGCTGAGGCCGAAATCCAGCACGAAACGCGCCTTCTTGGCGTCCGGCAGCTCGGGCAGGGAGGCTTGGATGCTGTCCACCCAGTCCTGCTCGATCTCCAGCGGCAGAAGGTCGGGATCGGGGAAGTAGCGGTAATCATGCGCCTCTTCCTTGGAGCGCATGGAGCGCGTCTCGTTCCTGTCGGGATCGTAGAGGCGGGTTTCCTGCACCACCTCACCGCCGGATTCCAGAATCGCGATCTGGCGGCGCGCCTCGACATCAATGGCTTGCTGGATGAACCTCATGGAGTTCATGTTCTTGATCTCGCAGCGCGTGCCGAGGTGGCTGAAATCCTGGCTCTCCTGATACTTCTCATAGGCGCCGGGCCGGCATACCGACACGTTCACATCCGCGCGCAGGTTGCCGTTCTGCATGTTGCCGTCGCAGGTGCCCAGGTAGCGCAGGATCTGGCGCATCTTCAGCACATAGGCCGCCGCCTCTTCGGGGCCGCGGATGTCGGGGCGGCTGACGATTTCCATCAGACACACGCCGGTGCGGTTGAGATCGACGAAGGACATGTTCGGGTCCATGTCGTGAATGGACTTGCCCGCGTCCTGTTCCATGTGGATGCGCTCGATCCGGACGCGCCGGGCGATGCCCGGCTCCATGTCCACCAGGATCTCGCCCTCGCCGACGATGGGATGGTAAAGCTGGCTGATCTGGTAGCCCTGCGGCAGGTCGGGATAGAAGTAGTTCTTGCGATCGAACGCCGATTTGAGGTTGATTTTCGCCTTGAGGCCCAGCCCCGTGCGCACCGCCTGCTCGACGCAGAATTCGTTGATGACCGGCAGCATGCCGGGCATGGCCGCATCGACGAAGGAGACGTTGGAATTGGGTTCGGCGCCGAAGCGGGTGGAGGCGCCCGAGAACAGCTTGGCGTTCGAGGCGACCTGCGCGTGCACCTCCATGCCGATGACCAGTTCCCAGTCGTATTTCGCGCCGGCGATCACGCGGGGCTTCGGGGGCTCGTATGTCAGGTCCAGCATGGGCGGCGTCCTTTGGCTCAGATGCCCGGACTTCTAGGACAGGCGGCGCGGCTGGGCAAGGGGCGCGCGGCCCGCCGCTCATGCGGGCCGCGTTAGGCCGCTTTGCGCCGATGCGCGCCTGTGCCGGGATTGCCAGCCCCGCGATTTCGGACAAACATGCGGCATGAACCGGCTGCTTTGCTGTTTGCTCATATCCGGCCTTATGGCCTGCGCCGCGCCCGGCGCCCGCGCCGACGGAACGGCCGGGGCGCAGACGCGGCCGGTGCCGCGCAGCGTCCTCATCCCCAAGACGCGGTGGGATCACCGTCCCGCCGGCCCGGAATGGACGCAAGGTGCGCTGGCCGCCCTGTCGCAGCATGGCGCGCCGCTGGTCGAGGCGGTGCCGCGCGACATCGCCACGTGGTGCCCCGGATATGCGTCGGCCGATGCGCCGCGCCGGCGCGCCTTCTGGGTGGGCTTCCTGTCGGCGCTGGCCAAGTACGAAAGCACCTATCGCGCCAAGGCGGTGGGCGGCGGCGGGATGTGGTTCGGGCTGCTCCAGATCCTCCCCGGCACCGCGCGCAGCTATGGCTGCAAGGCGCGGTCGGGCAGCGCACTGACCGATGGTACAAGCAACCTCAGCTGCGCGATCCGCATCCTCGCGCGCACGGTGCCGCGCGACCGTGCCATCGCCTTGCGCGAAGGCCGGTGGAGCGGCGTGGCCGCCGATTGGGGCCCGCTGCGCGACGCCGGAAAACGCGCCGAGATGGCGGCGTGGCTGCGCGGGCAGAGCTACTGCGCGATCACCCGGTCGCCCCGCCCGCCGCTGCGGCCGAAATTCATCGAGACGCGGCGCATGGCCAGCACGGCACGCTGAAGCGTTCCGGGCAACGCTTCAGCTGTTCAGGATCCGCCCGACCATTTCCGCGGTGTCGCGGCTAAGCTTCGGCTGGCCGGCGATCCGCTCCAGCTGAGCGCGGATCAGCGCCTGCCGGTCCGCGTCATAGCGCCGCCACGTCTCGAAGGCCGAGCACATGCGGGCGGTGGTCTGCGGATTGAGCGGGTCGAGCCGGATCAGCCAATCCGCCAGCAGCGCGTATCCCTTGCCGGAGGCGTGATGGAACCCGGCGGCCGATCCGGCCAGCGCGCCCAGCGTGGCGCGGAACCGGTTGGGGTTCTTCATCGTGAAATCGGGATGCTGCGTCAGCCGCGCGGCGATATCGGCGGCATCTTCGGGCGCGGCGTGGGCAATCTGAAGGCTGAACCACTTGTCGATGACCAGCCGGTCGTGCCGCCACTGGTCATGGAACCGGCCCAGCGCCAGATCGCCCTTGCCCGCCTCGACGAGGCAGGCCAGCGCGGCGAGTTGCAGCGTCATGTTGTCCGCCGCGTCATATTGCGCCTGCGCCGCCGCCCCGCCATCGCGGCGCGTGATCATGGCCAGCGCGGCGTTCGCCAGCGCCCGCGCGCCGGACTGCTCGGCATCCGGCCTGTAGGGCGCGGCGGTCCGGTTCTGCGCGTAAAGCGCCCGCGCGGTTGTCTCCATCGCCTCGGCCCGCGCATCCTTCAGCGCCTCGAGCGCGTCATGGATTGCCTGCGGGTCAGGCGTGCCGCCGCGCTCATGGATTGTCTGCGCCAGATCGTCCTGCCCCGGCAGGCCCAGCGCCAGCGCGCGGAACGCGGGATCGAGGCTTTCGTCGCGCGCCATCGTGCGCACCGCGTCGAGATAGGCCGGGTCGGGCGCGGCGCCGTCCTGGATCATCGCCAGCAGCCCCTCGCGTGCCAGCGCACGGCCCGCTTCCCATTTGTTGAAGGGGTCGGTGTCATGCGCCAGCAGGAACGCGCGCTCGGCATTGTTCGTCTCGCGCTCGAGGATCACGGGGGCCGAGAATTCGCGCAGGATCGACGGGACGGGATGCGCGGCGAGGCCGGTAAAGGCAAAGCTCTGCCCGGCCTCGGTCATCTCCAGCGTAACCGTCTTTTGCACCTCGTCGCCGTTCTGGCCCAGTAGCCCGACCTTGATCGGGATGACGCGGGGCGGCTTGTTGTCCTGTCCCGGCGTGGGTGGGGTTCGCTGTTTGAAATGAAGCGTGTAGGTGCCGTCCTTGAAGTCGTCCGTGACCGACAGGCGCGGCGTTCCGGCGTCGGTGTACCAGCGCTTGAACTGCGAAAGGTCGCGGCCCGTCACATCCTCGAAAACCTTCAGCCAATCCTCGATCGTGCAGGCCTGCCCGTCATGGCGCTTGAAATAGAGTGCCAGCGCCTTGGCCCATGCGTCATCGCCCACCAGCGTCTTGAGCATGCCGATCAGCTCGGCACCCTTCTCATAGACGGTGGCGGTGTAGAAGTTGTTGATCTCGACAAAGCTTTCGGGCCGCACGGGGTGCGCGAGCGGGCCGTTATCCTCGCGGAACTGGCGGGCGCGCAGGGCGATGACATCCTCGATCCGCTTGACCGGGGCCGAGCGCATGTCGGCCGTGAACTGCGCATCGCGGAAGACGGTCAGCCCTTCCTTCAGGCACAGCTGGAACCAGTCGCGGCAGGTGATGCGGTTGCCCGTCCAGTTGTGGAAATACTCGTGCGCGATGATCGCCTCGATCCGCTCGAAATTGGCGTCGGTCGACGTCTCGGGGCTGGCCAGCACGCAGGAGGAGTTGAAGATGTTCAGCCCCTTGTTCTCCATCGCGCCCATGTTGAAATCATCGACGGCGACGATGTTGAAGAGGTCCAGATCGTATTCGCGGCCATATTCCGTTTCGTCCCAGCGCATCGACGCCTTCAGCGCCTCCATGCCGAACGCGCATTTGTCCTCGTCGCCGGGCCGCACCCAGATATTGAGCGCGACCTCGCGCCCCGACATCGTGGTGAAGCTGCCGGGATGGCTGACCAGGTTGCCCGCGACCAGCGCGAAAAGATAGGCGGGCTTGGGCCAGGGATCGTGCCATTCGGCAAAACCCTCGCCGGAGGCCACTTCGTTGCCATTGGACAGCATCACCGGCATGTCGCCCTCGATGCGGACGGTGAAGACGCCCATGACGTCGGGGCGGTCGGGATAGTAGGTGATCTTGCGAAAACCCTCGGCCTCGCATTGGGTGCAATACATCCCGCCGGACATGTAGAGCCCTTCCAGCGCCGTGTTGGCGGCGGGATTGATCTCGACCTCCGCCTCCCAGGCGAACTCGCGGTCCGGCACGTCGCAGGTCAGGCCGCGTTCGTCCAGCTGCGGCGTCACCTCGGTCCCGTCGATCCGGGCGCGGATCAGGCGCATCTCTTCGCCGTCCAGCGCGAAATCGCGGGATGCGGCCTCGGGATTGGGGGCAAAGGTGATGCGGCTCAGCACGCGGGTGCGCACCGGATCCAGGCGGAAGGTCAGATGCACGTCCCGCACCAGCCAGTTGGGCGGCGTGTACTCGCTTAGATGAACGGCCTGGGGTGCAGCGTCTCGCATGATGTGTCCTTTTCGGTCGGAACCTCTTGGCTGTGCCCAGAGTTAGGAGGATAATCGAGGGCCTTCAATGCCCTTCTGCCGCGTGCGCCAAGCGCGGGTCATCCTAGCGGAGGTAATGCCATGTCAGCTCCCGACACCAACACCGAGAAGAAAAAGCCGGCCCACAAGACGCCCATCGTGGGGATGATCGGCGTGGTGATCTTCGCCGTCGTCCTGCTTTTCGCGCTCGTCACCTGGTTCAGCTATGCCGGCAACGATCCCGATGAGGCGGGCGGGGTCGAGGACGGCTATAGCGTCGAAGTCGATCCCGAACTGGAGGCCGATGTCGAGGGACCGATCGAGGGCGCGCTCGAGGAAGATCTGGCCGCGCAGGGTGCGGTGGACGAGTAGGACGTTTTGGCGGGCGGCAACGGGTCCGGGTAAGGTCTGAAGGCGCCGCGCAGGCAGGATGTGTGAATTGACGGCACCCCGTTCGCCGAATATGCAGGCTCCCATGCGACGTCCCATTATCGGCATCATCGGTAACAAATACCTGATCGAAGATCGTTACCCCGTCCATGCGGCGGGGCGGATGAACCTCGACGCCGCGGCCGAGGTGGCAGGCGGCATGCCCTATGTCATTCCCGCCGATCCGGCGCTGGTCAGCGTGGCCGAGCTGATGGAGGTTTGCGATGGCTTCATCCTGACCGGCGGGCGCGCGAACGTGCATCCCGAAGCCTATGGAGAGCCGCCGACCGAAGCGCATGGCGCCTTCGATCCGGCGCGCGATGCGATCACCCTGCCGCTGGTGCGTGCCTGCGTCGAGACGGGGCAGCCGATCCTCGGGCTCTGCCGCGGGTTTCAGGAGATCAACGTCGCACTGGGCGGCACGCTTCATCCCGAGATCCGCGATCTGCCGGGGCGCGACAACCACCGGATGCCGCCCGATGGCACGCTGGAAGAGCAGTTCGCGCTGCGCCACGTCGTCACCTTCACTGAAGGCGGCGTCTTTCACCGCCTTATGGGCGCGCGCGAGGTGATGACCAACACGCTCCACGGCCAAGGGATAAAGGCGCCGGGGCCGTGCATTGTCGTCGAAGGCCACGCACCGGACGGCACCGCCGAGGCGATCCATGTCAGTGGCGCGCCCGGATTTGCGATTGCCGTGCAGTGGCACCCCGAGTGGAACGCGGCGCGCGATCCCGTCTCGCGCCCGCTGTTCGAGGCGTTCGGCGCCGCCGCGCGTCACTGGGCGGCGGGGGAGGGACCCGCGCCCGCGCTTCGATCCGCCTGATCCGCGTCCGGCGGCACCGGGCCGGGCTGGATATTCCGAGCGCGCGGCGCTACCTCTGGCGGGCCGACAGCGGCACCAGCGCGAGGCGCCATGCGATCCGATCCGTCCCATGATTCCGGCCAGGCAGAGAGCACCTCCAAGGGCGGCCCTGTGTTGCGCGCGCTGTGGTTTTGCGTGGGCGCGGTGGCGCTGGCGCTGGGCGCCGTGGGGGTGATCCTGCCGGTCCTGCCGACCACCCCTTTCGTGCTGCTGGCCGCCTTCGCCTTTGCCCGCAGCGCGCCGCGCCTGCGCGCGTGGCTGGCGGAGAACCGCGCCTTCGGCCCCGTCATCGCCGATTGGGAGGCGCACGGTGTCATCGCCCCGCGCTACAAGGCGATGGCCTGCGGCGCCATGTCTGCCGTTCTGGTCGCCTCGGTCCTGGGCGGGCTGGCGTGGCGGCTGATCGCGATCCAGGGGCTCTGCATGGCCGGAGCGGCGGCCTACGTGCTGACCCGCCCCTCGGCACCGCGCAGATAGGTTTTCCAAAAGCGTTGCATAGGCAAAGCCTCTTTGGCGGCGGCACGGTTTGGCGTCTAGCGTTTCTCACCACGTACGGGGAACGATATGACGCAGGACATCTTCATTGCGGGCAAATGGACTGCGTCGCAGGCGGACGAGACGTTGGAGTGCGTCGATCCGGCGACCGGCGAGACCTTGGATACGATTCCCGCCGGCGACGCGCACGACGTGGATGCCGCCGTGAGGGCCGCGCGCGAGGCGCTGCCGGGCTGGCGGTCACGCCATGAAAACCGCCTGTGCCGCAGCCCCCAGCAAGGACAGCCAGAACCGCGCCCGCCGCTACGACATCCTTTCCAAGCCGGTAAAGATAGGTCCGGTGACGGAAAAGAACCGATTCTACCAGGTGCCGCATTGCAACGGCGGCGGCTATCGTGACCCTTCGGCGGCGGCGCAGATGCGCAGGGTATTTGACAGCCCGGTGCTGAAGACCGCCGAATAAGATTGCAGACAAGGGAGACCGTCATGGAACATCAAACGCGCCCAATTGACGAATTGCTGAGAACCGCCTCGCTGCTCTTCGAGGGCGCGCGGGCCATGCCCTCGTCGGTCTACACCTCGCATGAGTTTCTGGAGCAGGAATGAGCAGGCTGGAGGACATGATCTGCCCCGAGGGACGCTCGGGCCTTCAACTATCACACGATCCTCAAGGACGAAGCGCTCAGCATCGCGATGGCGCACGAGAACAACACCGCGCTCAAGGGCGAAGAGCGGCGCACGACGTATCTGCTGGCGATCTATTCTTCGCTGCTGATCACTCTGACGCCGGGATACTTCTGGTATTTCACGCTCCATCCCGAAGGGGTGGGAAGGGTGCGCATCGACTTTGGCGGCGGCATGTCGCGCGACCATGCGGGCGAGGAGACCGCGCAGGCCCCTTTCGACCAACTGAAAACACTGCTGGACAAGGTCAACGTCGAGGATCGCGGCTGCACCGAAAAGGTCTATCGCGGCCTCTGCTCGAACTTCGCCGCACCCGGCCACCTGTCGCATCTCGAGCGGCCCAATTACGATTTCGTTCAATACCTCAGCGGCCGCATCGCGTCCGCGGCAACGCAATAAGGAAAGACCCGAATGATCCACAAACGTCTTCGCCCGTTCAACACCAGGGAAACCTACCCCGAGCAGAAGCTGGACAACGATCTCAGCCAGGGCGTCGTTGCGCGGGGCACGATGGTGTTCCTGCGCGGGCAGGTGGCGCAGGACCTCGACAGCCGCGAGAGCCTGCATGTGGGCGATGCCGCCGCGCAGACGCGCAAGACGATGGAGAACATCGACATGCTGCTGAAGGAGGCCGGCAGCGAGATGGCGCATCTGTGCCGGATCGTGGTCTATGTCACCGACATCCGCTATCGCGAGGCGGTCTATCAGGAGATGGGCAAATGGCTGAAGGGGGTTCACCCCTGCTCGACCGGGATCGTCGTGCCGGCCCTCGCGCGCCCCGAATGGGTGGTCGAGATCGAGGCCACCGCCGTCATCCCCGACTGAAAAGGTAGTCCAGCATGACATTTTCCATATCCGCCCGCTGCCCCGATACAGGCATGTTCGGCGTCGCCGTCTCGTCGTCCTCGCCTTGCGTCGCCGCGCGCTGCGCGCATGTCCGCGCAGGGGCCGGGGCCGTCTCCACGCAGAACATCACCGACCCGCGCCTTGGCCCCAAGGGGCTGGACCTGATGGGGCAGGGCATGTCCGCGACGGACGCGCTGGAGACGCTCAAGAAGGACGCGCCGCACCTGCAATACCGCCAGCTTGCGCTGGTGGACGCAGAGGGCGGCACGGCGCATTTCTCGGGCGAGAAGACGCTGGGCACGCACCATGTCGCCACCGGCGACGGGGTGGTCGCCGCGGGCAACCTGCTGACCTCCAGGGACGTGCCCGAGGCGATGGTCAAGGCGTTCGAGGACCGCAAGGGCCAGCCGCTGGGCGATCGCCTGATCGCGGCGATGCAGGCCGCGCTGGACGCGGGCGGCGAGGAGGGCGACGTTCATTCGGCCGGGATGCTGCTGGCGCGCGACGTCGAATGGCCCATCGCGGATCTGCGCGTCGACTGGCGCGACGATTGCCCGATTGCCGCCCTGTCGGACCTCTGGGAGCGCTGGAAGGGCGAGATGGAAGCCTATGTCAGCCGCGCGCTCAACCCGTCCGAGGCGCCTGGCTACGGCGTGCCGGGGGATCTCTGACCCGATGGCGACGCTCGACATCCTCGAGCGGCTGATCGCCTTTCCGACGGTCAGCCGCACGTCCAACCGCGATCTGATCGCCTACATCGCCCGGCTTCTGGGCGACGCGGGCATCACCTGCGAGACGGTCGGCACCGAGGACGGCGCGCGCGCCAACCTTTTCGCCACCATCGGCCCGCAGGACCGTCCCGGCGTGATGCTGTCGGGGCACACGGACGTCGTGCCCGTCGAGGGGCAGGACTGGTCGGGCGATCCCTTCATCATGCGCCGCGAGGGCACGCGCTATTACGGGCGCGGGACGGCGGACATGAAGGGGTTTGTTGCCGCCGCGATCCATGCCGGGCGGCTGGCGGCGCAGCGCGATCTGAAAACGCCGCTGCACCTTGCCTTTTCCTATGACGAGGAAATCGGCTGCATCGGCGTGCGCGATCTGCTGGAGGCACTGGCGCCGCGCCCGATCAAGCCCGCGCTCTGCATCGTGGGAGAGCCGACGGGCATGGCGATCGCCACCGGCCACAAGGGCAAGACCGCCCTGCGCGCCACCTGCACCGGCCATGCCAGCCATTCGGCGCTGGCACCCGAGGGGGTCAACGCGCTGCATCTGGGCGCCGATTTCATGGCTTGCCTGCGCGCGCGGCAGGTCCAAATCGCCGAGAGCGGCGCGCGGGACGAGGCCTATTCCGTGCCCTACACCACGCTGCACGCGGGCATCATGCGCGGCGGCGTGCAGGTCAACATCGTGCCCGACCACTGCACGCTGGATTTCGAAATCCGCAACATCGTGGCCGACGATCCGGCGCAGATCGTGGCAGAGCTTCGATCCGATGCCGCCGGTATCGTTGCGCCCTACAGGACCAGCCATCCGCATGTCGCCATCGACCTGGCGCAGACCAACGCCTATCCCGGCCTCGAGACCGACGCGGATGCCGCCATCGTCGCCTTCCTGCGCGACGTGACGGGACGGAACGATCCGGCGATCAAGGTCGCCTTCGGCACCGAAGGGGGCCTTTTCCACGACCGGCTGGGCATCGCCACGGCGGTTTGCGGACCGGGGCACATGGCGCAGGGGCACAAGCCGGACGAATTCATCGACGGCGCGCAGCTGGAAGCGTGCGATGCCATGCTCGCGCGCGTGCTGGACCGGCTGGAGGCCGGGCTCTGACCGCCGAAAGCCATTGATCCCGGCAGGCGCGTTGCGGCACTATTCATGTCCGGCATCGGCCGGACCTTCAGCACAGGACGATCCGCCGCATGCGCTTTACCCTTCGGCAGCTCAGCTATTTCATCGCGGCGGGCGAAACCGGAAGCGTGACCCGCGCCGCCGAGTTGGTCAATATCTCGCAGCCCTCCGTTTCCTCGGCGATCTCGCATCTCGAGGAGGAACTGGGGGTGCAGCTTTTCATCCGCCAGCACGCGCAGGGGCTGGTGCTGACGCCCTCGGGCAAGCGGCTGCTGAAGGCGGCCAAGGAATCGCTGCGCGCCGCGCACCGGCTCTACGAGGTCGCGGGCGAGACGGCGGGGCTGGTATCGGGGCCGCTGCACATCGGCACGTTCCACACGTTCGCGCCGTTGATAATGCCTGAAATCTGGCGTTCTTTCAACGACCTATACCCCGACGTTCAACTGAAGGTGACGGCCGGCAGCGAGGCCGAGATGATGGAAGGGCTGCGCCGCGCGCAGATCGACGTGGCGCTGACCTACGAAAGCCACCTTGGCCCCGAAATGGAATTTCACCCGCTGGCGCGGATGCCGACCTATGTGCTGCTGGCGGCGGATCATCCGCTGGCGTCGCGCGCGTCGCTCAGCCTGCACGACCTGGCGGACGAGCCTTTCGTGCTGCTGGATCTGCCGATCAGCCGGCAGTATTTCTTTTCCCTGTTCGAGCAGGCCGGCGCCGCGCCGCGCATCGTGGCGGAATGTGCCGACCCTTCGATGCTGCGCTCGTTCGTGGCGGCGGGGATCGGGTTTTCGCTGATGACGTCCAAGCCGCTGAACATGCGGGCCGAAACCAACCGCCCCCTGGCGTATGTCCCGCTGGAGCGGATCGGCAACGATGCCGCCTCGCTGACCGTGGGGCTGGCCATGCTGCGCGACATGCAGTCGACGCGCCTGCTGGACGCGTTCCGCCAGCATTGCGAGCGCACGGTGCGCACCGGCGCGATCCCCGGCATGTGCAGCTGACACGCAGCGCAACGCCGATAGGGGGCACGAGTTCGCATCCGCGGGTCGGGCACTCAAGACGCGCCCATGCTGCTTTGGAATTCCTGAACGCCTGCCGAACCAAATCCGTCTTTGCCGCCGCGCCCGCGCGGTCCATTCTGGCAGGGCGGCAAGCCAACCGGCCTCGTCGATGAGCTATGACCGCAGCGCGCTGGTCACGCGCCCGCTGACCGGGACGCCCGAAGCGAGCGCCATCTTGCTGGCGCATCGCACGGGGCGCCGCCTGTCGCCCGCCGCCGAACGCTTTGCCGGGGCCTGCCGCGCGCGGCTGAAGGCGTAAGGGGGCCGCCGGCCATTTCAGACGTGCTGGCCGCCGTTCACGTCGATCGAGGCGCCGTTGACGTAAGACGATTGCGCCGAGCAGAGGAACAGCACCACGCGCGCGACCTCCTCGGACTGGCCGAGGCGGCGCAGCGGGATGGTGCGGGTAATCTCCTCGGTGCCGGGCGACAGGATCTCGGTCTCGATCTCGCCGGGGGTGACCATGTTGGTGCGGATGCCGCGCGGCCCGAACTCGGCCGCCGCCTCGCGCGTCAATGCCGCCAGCGCGGCCTTGGAGCAGGCATAGGCCGCACCCGCGAAGGGATGCACGCGGCTGCCGACGATGGAGCCGACGTTGACGACGCAGCCCTGCGCCTGCTGAAGCTCGGGCATGAGGTCGCGCATCAGCGCGGCGGGGCCGATCAGGTTGACGTTCAGCACCTGGTGCCAGACGTCGTCGGCAGTATCGGCAATACCCATGCGCGTGCCGCGGTCCCCCTTGGGGGAGATGCCGGCATTGTTGACGATGGCGCCCAGGCCGCTGCCGTCCAGCGTCTTGCGCACCCGCGCGACCAGATCGGCGCGAGTCCCCGCATCGGCCAGATCGCCCTGGAAATGATCGGTATCGCCCGCGTGCCACGGGCAGCGGCTGTCGAACGCGCTGCGAGACACGGTCAGCACCCGCCAGCCCGCTGCCTGAAAGGATTTCACCGTCGCGTGGCCGATACCTCGGCTGGCGCCGGTCAGCAGAAGTGTCCTGTTGGTCATTCCAATCCCTCCGGGGGTCGCGCTAACTAAAGCGTTTTGCCTTCAACCTGCAATATCGGTCAAAGGCGAAACGCGCGCAATTTCGATACGTGGCGTACATATCGTAAAAATCCGTGATCCGGGTTTTTCGCGAAACGCTTTGGCAAGCCGTAAGGCGGCGCTTCAGGAATAGGACCGCTCGGACAGCGGCACGCGGTCGATTTCCTGCATCAGCATGTGAAGCAGTTCCGCCTCGGCGCGGTTCTGGCTGCGGGCGGGATTGGTGACAACGTGAATGTCGATGGCCGGCAGGTTCGTCGCGGGCGGCAACTGCCATAGCCGGCCGGCGGCGACGTCAGCCGCGGCGACGTGGACAGGCAGCGCGCCGATGCCGACATTGCACATGATCATGCGCCGCACCTCCGACAGGCTGGAGGAAACGCCCTTCAGCTCCGCGCGCATCCCGGCCCGCGCGCGCAGGCCCGCCAGCTCGAACAGCGGTCCCGCGCTGCTGTCGGTCTGGAACGACACGGCGACCTCATCGGCCAGATCGATCAGCTTCAGCCCCGTCTTGCCGAAAAGCCGGTGGCCCGGCCCGCAGTAATGCCCGAAATACTCGCGGTAGAGCACGCGGTAATTCAGCTTGGGCCGCCTGTGCGACACGAGGCAGAGCCCGAAGGACACGCGGTTCTGCTCGACCCGCGTGATGACCTCTTCGCTTTCGTTGATGCTGAGCGTGTAGGTGACATCCGGGTGGGCGGCATTGAACCGCTCCAGCACGCCATCGAAATGCGGGCAGGCGATATGGCTGGCCAGCGCGATGCCGACCTGGCCCGTCACCGCATCCTCCGCGCCGCTCAGCAGGATGGGAAGCTGCATGACAGACCCGAAGATCGTGCTGGCCTCGCGGTAGAGCACCTCGCCCATGGGCGTCACGCTGAAATGGGTGGACGACCGGTGCACCAGCCGCCGGCCCACCTGCGCCTCCAGCCGCTTCAGCGCCGAGCTGATGGTCGGCTGTTTCAGCCCCAGGAAGGTGGCGGCGGGGGTGATGCCGCCCTGTTCGACCATCACCATGAAGGTGCGCAAAAGGTTCCAGTCCAGATTCCACACGAAGCGTTGCTCGTAAGGGCGCAACATTGATCTCCTTGATCCGTGACATTGTGCTTATTTATTTGCATGATGATTGGTGCCTGTGCAAACTTCATGCCAAGGCCGAAAGCGGGCGCCGCACCGGCGCCGCCGCCTGAAGAAGACAATAACCAACGGGAGAAACCGGAACATGACGATGATTGCCAACATGATGCGCCGCGGCTTTTTGCTGGGCAGTGCCGCGCTGCTGGGCGCGGTGGTGACGCAGCCCGCCTTCGCCGACGAACTGGAACAGGTCAAGGAGCGCGGTGTTCTTCGGATCGCCATGTCGGGGCAGTATCCGCCCTTCAATTTCGTAAATGAAAACAACGAGGTCGTCGGCTTCGATCCGGCCATCGGCAAGGAAATCGCCGACCGCATGGGCCTCGAGACCGAGATCATCACGACCGCCTGGGACGGGATCATCGGCGGGCTTCTGGCCAACAAATACGATGCCGTCGTCGGGTCCATGTCGATCACCGAAGAGCGCGACAAGGTCATCGATTTCGTCGGCCCCTACTACACGACCAAGCGCTCGATCTTCACCAAGGCGGGCTCGGACCTGACCACGATCGAAGGCCTGGACGATGCGGTCGTCGGCGTCACACTGGGCGAGACGCATGAGGAATGGGCACGCGAGCAGGGCTACAATGTCAAGACCTACAAAGGCCTTCCGGAGCTGCTGCTCGAGCTGAACAATGGCCGCGTCGACGCCATCGTGAACGACTCGATCCCCGTCATGCTGGCGATCAAGGACGGCCAGTATGACCTCGCCGTGATCGAGGATCCGACTGCCGAGCCGATCGGAGCCGGCATTGCCATCCGCGAGAACAACCCCGAGCTGGCTGCCGCCATGCAGGAGGCGCTCGACGCCATGATCGAAGACGGCACCTATCTCGAGATCGCCGAAGAGTGGGTCGGCGGCGACATCCGCTGATCCATGGAAATCAAAGGGCCTGCCGGGCACTCCTGGCGGGCCTGACTTTTGTTGCGGACACTGATTTTGTTGAGGATGCTGACATGACCACGACCTACGGACAGCTGACATGGGAAGAGGTGCGCGATGCCGACAAGGATCGCGTCGTGATCCTGTCCGTCTCCGCGACCGAGGATCATGGGCCTCACATGCCGCTCGACACTGACACGGTGCTGGGCATGGCCGTGGCGGAGGGCGTGGCCAAGGCGGCGCCGGACGAGGTCTTTGTCATGCCGCCCATCCCCTACGGCTTCAACGAGCATCACAAGGATTTTCCGGGCGTCGTGTGGATCCAGCCCGAGACGCTGATCGCCTTCGTCACGGACGTCACCAGGTCGCTCGCGCATCACGGGTTTCGCCGGATCCTCTTGCTCAACTCGCATGGCTCGAACCATCCGGTGCTGGACCTCGCTGCGCGCAAGACGGTGATCGAGACCGGCATCATCTGCGTCTCGGCCTCCTACTGGAACCTGATGAGCGACCGCATCAACGAGACCCGTGCGTCGGAGCTGGGCGGTATCGCCCATGCGGGCGAGTTCGAGGCGGCGATGTACATGCATCTGCACCCCGAGCGCGTGGATCTCACCAAGGCCGAAACGCAGAATCTGCACGATCCGAAATCCAAGTTCTTCAACCTCGATCTGGCGGGCCAGGGCGGCGGCGCGATGCTGATGCGCTGGTGGTCCGAGGTCTCACCAGACGGCACGATGGGTGATCCCACCGTCGCCACGCCCGAGAACGGCAAGAAATTCCTCGAGGCCGCCATCGAGGAGACGACCGCCCTCATCCGCGAAATCCGCACGCTGCCGATCCTGCAGCGCCGCGACCACCACTAGCGCCCCGGCGCCAAGCCCTGGAGAGCCGCCTCTTGGACACAGAACTGATCCTGAGGGTTTATCCCTTCTTCCTCGAGGCCGCCTGGGTCACCGTGCAGCTCTCGGTGTTGACCTGCCTGCTGGGTCTCGCCTGCGGCGCGCTGGGCGCGTCAATGCGCCTGTCGCGGCTGGCGCCGCTGCGCTGGATCGCGGCGGCCTATGTCAGCCTTTTCCGCGGCACGCCCGCGCTGATCCAGGTGTTCCTGCTTTATTTCGGCGGACCGCAGATCGGCATCAACCTTGACGCCTTTGCTGCCGGGACCATCGCGCTCGGGGTCAATATCGGTGCCTACATGACCGAAACCATCCGCGGCGCCATCGTGTCGGTCGACCGCGGCCAGACCGAGGCGTCGCGCACGCTGGGGATGAGCCGCTGGCAGACCATGCGCAAGGTGGTGCTGCCGCAGGCCGCGCGGATGATGATTCGGCCGCTGGGCGTCAACATCAACGCGCTGATCAAGGGCACCGCGCTGGTCGCGCCGATTTCGGTGATCGAGCTGACCTATACGGCGCAGCGCTTCATCGGATCGACCTACAAGCCGTTCGAGATGTTCCTGATCGCGGGCATCCTCTACATGATCATCATCTATGTGACCGGAGAGGTCATCAAATGGCTGGACCGGCGGGCGCAGATCGTATGAGCGCGTTCATCACAGAGGGCAGCACAAGGGCAGGAGGGCGCCATGGGGCTTGATTTCACGGTGGTGCCCGACTATTTCGGCACGCTTGCGCTGGGCATGGCATGGACCATCGCCATCACCGTCGCGGCGGGGCTGCTCAGCTTTTTCGGCGGCATCGTCTTTGCGGTCGTCGCGCTTTACGGGCATTGGATCATCCGCCTGCCGTTCCGCCTGTTCGCGTGGCTCTTCATGGGCACGCCGCTGCTGCTGCAACTGTTTTTGATCTATTTCGGCCTGATCCAGATCGGCATCGACCTGCCCGCCTTCGCGGCCGGTGTGATCGGTCTGGGCCTGCACTTCGCGGTCTACAATTCCGAGCTGATCCAGGCGTCGATCCTGGCCGTCGACAAGGGACAATACGAGGGCGCGCGCACGCTGGGCCTGTCGTCGGGGCAGACGCTGCGTAAAATCGTGATCCCGCAGGCGGTAAATGCGGTCATCCCGCCGATGGGCAACAACATGATCGCGCTGCTGAAGGATTCCGCGCTGGTATCGGTCATCGGCGTGGCCGAGCTGACGCTGGCCTCGCAGCAGGCGATCAGCCGCACCTATCGGCCGTTCGAGTTCTATGCGGCCGCCGCCGTCTGCTACTACGTCATCAACCTGTGCCTCGAAGCCGTGCTGCGCCACTTTGAGCGGCGCACGCAGGCATCGCGCTAACGGGTATCGAGATATGCTTCACAAAGCCATATTCCGATGCGCAGCACATCATCTCAGCGTTGCACCGCGCTTCGCGAATAACAGCACGGCAGTTTTCTGCGAAAAGCTTTGAGGAGCCTTGCCATGAGCGATCACCCTTTCGTCGAAATCCGCCACGCCGCCAAGAGCTTTGGCGCGCTGGAGGTGCTGAAGGACATCAACCTCACGGTCGAGCGCGGCCAGATCGTCGCCATCATCGGGCCGTCCGGGTCCGGCAAGTCGACACTTCTGCGCGCGATCAACGAGCTGGATCCGCTGACCTCGGGCGAGGTGTGGCTGGAGGGCGTGCAGATCAACAAGAAGCTGCCGCACCGCCAGTATGAAAAGCACGTGAACCAGGTGCGCCAGGATATCGGGATGGTGTTCCAGCACTTCAACCTGTTCCCCCACCTGAACGTGCGCGAAAACATCACGCTGGCGCCCCGGATGCTGAAAGGGATGAGCAAGGCGGAAGCCGACAAGCTGGCCGAGGAGCAGCTGGCGCATGTAGGCCTGTCGGAAAAGATCGACGTCTATCCCTCGCGCCTCTCGGGCGGCCAGAAACAGCGCGTCGCCATCGCCCGCGCGCTGGCGATGAAGCCCAAGGTAATGCTGTTCGACGAAGCGACCTCGGCGCTCGACCCGGAACTGGTCGAGGAGGTGAACCAGGTGATGAAGAAGCTGGCCGAGGAACACATGACCATGATCATCGTCACGCATGAGATGGATTTCGCCGCCAGCGTCTGCGACCGCGTCCTTTTCATGGACAAGGGCGTGGTGGTCGAGGAAGGCCCGCCCGACGTGATCTTCCAGAACCCCCGCGAAGAGCGCACGAAGAATTTCCTGCGCAAGCATCTCAGCCGCTAAGGGCATAAAATGTCGAACCTTTTCTATCAGACCAAATCACCCCGCCCGGTTCTGGACAGGGCGGACGGGATCTACATGTACGATGTATCGGGCAAGCGGTATATTGACGGGTCAAGCGGCGCGATGGTGTCGAACATCGGCCATTCCAACCCCGCCGTTCTGGACGCCATGCGCAAGCAGATGGAGAAATCCACCTTCGGCTATCGCCTGCATTTCCAGACCGAAGCCTCGGAAGAGCTGGCGCAGAAGATCGTGGCGCTGACGCCGGAGCATCTGAACAAGGTGTTCTTCGTCTCGGGCGGGTCCGAAGCGGTGGAAAGCTGCCTGAAAATGGCGCGGCAATACGTGCTGACGCAGGGGCAGGCGCAGCGTTACAAAGTGATTTCCCGCTCTCCCAGCTATCACGGCTGCACCCTGGGCGCGCTGGCGATTACCGGCATGCCCACGATGACGGCGCCCTTCGATCCCATGATGGGCCGGATGCCGAAGATCGCCGCACCGCGCGCCTATCTGGACGGGCTGGACCCCGAGGAAGAGGCGACCGGCCTGCACTATGCCAACATGCTGGAGCAGAAAATTCTCGAAGAAGGGCCGGAGACCGTCCTGGCCTTCATCGTGGAGCCTGTCGGGGGCGCCTCCACCGGCGCATTGGTGCCGCCCAAGGGCTACATGCAGCGCATCCGCGAGATATGCACGCAGTACGGCGTGCTCCTGATCCATGACGAGGTGATGACAGGTGGCGGGCGCACTGGCACCTTCTTTGGCGCCGAGCATTGGGGCACGGCGCCGGACCTCATCTGCCTGTCAAAAGGGTTTGGCGCGGGCTATTCGCCATTGGGTGCGATGATCGCGCGCGATGACATCGTCGATGCGGTGATGGACGCCGGCGGTTTCATCCACGGCTTCACCTATGCCGGCAATCCGCTCTCCTGCGCGGCCGGCAGTGCGGTGCTGGACGAGATCGCGCGTCAGGGGATGGTGCAGAACGCCGCCGTGATGGGCGACAAGCTGGCCGAGCGGCTGCAGGGGCTCATGCAGCGCTATCCGCTGATCGGCGACGTGCGCGGCAAGGGGCTTTTGACGGCGTTCGAGCTGATGGCGGATCGCGCTACCAAGGCGCCGCTGCCGACCGGACTGAACGCGCATAGCAGGCTGGTGGACATCGCCTATGACAACGGCCTCATCATCTATTCGCGCCGCACGCGCGGCGGCATCTCGGGGGATCACTTCCTCGTCTGCCCGCCGATGATCGTGACCGAGGCGCAGCTTGACGAGATGACCGACATGCTTGACCGTTCGCTGGCGCAGTTCATGACGGAAATACCCAAACTGGCGGCGGAATGATGTCGAAGATCGTCATCACCTGCGCGATCACCGGATCGATCCACACGCCCTCGATGTCGCCCTATCTGCCGATCACCGCGGATGAAATCACCGAGAACGCCATCGGCGCCGCCGAGGCGGGCGCGGCGATCCTGCACCTGCACGCGCGCGATCCTGAAAACGGCCGCCCTTCTGCCGCGCCCGAGCATTTCAACGCCTTCCTGCCGCGCATCAAGCAAAACACCGATGCGGTGCTGAACCTGACGACCGGCGGCAGCGCCACGATGACACTGGACGAGCGCCTTGCCGCGCCGATGCAGGCCGAGCCGGAGATGTGCAGCCTCAACATGGGCACGATGAACTTCGCGCTTTACCCGGCGGCCGAGCGGATCAGCGAATGGAAATACGACTGGGAAAAGCCGTTCCTGGAAAATTCCGACGACCTGATCTTCAAGAACACACCGCGCGACATGGCGCATGTGCTGCATGAGATGGGCGAGAAGCGCGGCGCGCGGTTCGAGTTCGAGTGCTATGACGTGAGCCACCTCTACATGCTGAAGCATTTCGTGGATCGCGGGCTGGTCAGGGCGCCGCTCTTCATCCAGTTCGTCTTTGGCGTGCTGGGCGGGATCGGCCCGGATCCCGAGAACCTGACGCATATGAAGGCGATCGCCGACAAGCTTTTCGGCGATGACTACACCTTTTCGGTGCTGGCGGCGGGGCGTCACCAGATGCCGCTCATCACCATGTCGGCGATCATGGGAGGGCATGTGCGCGTCGGGCTGGAGGATTCCCTGATGCTGGCGCGCGGCACGCTGGCGAAAACGAATGCCGAGCAGGTGGTCAAGATCCGCCGCATCGTCGAGGATCTGGGCCGCACCGTTGCCAGCCCCGAAGAGGCGCGCGCGCTCTTGCATCTAAAGGGTGGCGACGCGACGGCGATCCGATGACGCAGCCGATCCTTCGCGTGACGCCGGAAAGCCTGCCAGCCTTTCACGCCGGCCTGCGGCACCTGTCGGACCATCTGGGCGACGCGCACCGCGCGGATGCGAAAGGCTTGGGTGCGGCGCTCTTCGGCCCGCACCCATTCGCGCTGGGCCTCATGGCAGAGGACGGCACCGGCGCGCTGCTGGCGATGCCGGTCTTTTCCACGATCCACGGCGGCGCCGGGCTTTATGTCAGCGATCTGTGGGTCGCCGAGGCCGCGCGCGGCAGCGGCATGGGGCGGCGCCTGTTGTCCGCCGCGCTGAACCAGACGCTGTGGGGCGCGCCGCATTTTCTGAAGCTCACCGTTTACGACGACAACCCCGCCGCGCGCGCGGTCTATGACCGGCTTGGCTTCGCGCCGCAAGACGCGGATAAAGTGATGCTGCTGGAAGGCAGCGCAATGAGCAACCTGAAGGACCAGACATGAGAGCCATTTTCGACGAACGCCAGTGGAAACACGATCCGCAGAATTTCATGGCGAACGGCAAGATCACCCGCAGCCCCGAAAGCCCCGAGCGCATCGCGCGGCTGAAGGCTGGGGCCGAGGCGGCAGGCTGCACCTTCGAGGCGCCGAAGGATAACGGTCTGGGGCCGATCGCCGCGATTCATTCGGCGGAATACCTGACCTTTTTGCAGAACATCTATCCCCGCTGGCGCCGGATCGAGGGCGCGGGGCCGGAGGTGATCCCGAACGTGCATCCGCGCGACCGCACCGACAGCTATCCGCGCTCCGCCGTAGGGCAGGCGGGCTATCATCAGGCCGACACCGCCTGCCCGATTGCGGAACATACCTGGGAGGCGGCCTACTGGTCCGCCCAGTCCGCCATCACCGGCGCCGACATCATCGGCGCGGGCGAACGCAGCGCCTATGTGCTGTCGCGCCCGCCGGGGCATCACGCCTATGGCGAGATGGCAGGCGGCTTCTGCTTTCTCAACAATTCCGGCATCGCGGCCGAGCGGCTGCGCATGCAGGGTCTGCGGCCCGCGATCCTCGATGTGGACGTGCATCACGGCAACGGCACGCAAGGCATCTTCTATCGCCGCGACGATGTGCTGACGCTGTCGATCCATGCCGATCCCGAACGGTTCTACCCGTTCTTCTGGGGCCACCGCCATGAGCGCGGCGAGGGGCAGGGGCTGGGCTACAACCTCAACGTGCCGCTGCCGCGCGGCACGGATGACGCCGCGTTCCTTGAGGGGCTGGAGCCTTGCCTTGCGCAGATCCGCAGCTTTGGCGCTGATGTGGTCGTCGTGGCGCTGGGGCTGGACGCCTACGAGGGCGATCCGTTCCACGGCTTTGCCGTCACCACGCCGGGCTTTGAGCGGATCGGCGGGGCTATTGCGGCGCTGGGCCTACCGATGCTGATCGTGCAGGAGGGGGGATATCTGTGCGACGCGCTGGGCGACAACCTGACCAGCGCGCTGAAGGGCTTTCAGGGCTGAGGCTGGAGGCCGGCGGCGGTCTATGCCTCGTCGGTCACATCCGCGATCCAGGTCCCGGCGGCCACGCCGCGCGGCAGGCCGAGCGGGCCGAGGGACAGAAGCGCGACCTGGTGCAGATCCGCCGCTGCGATGCCTTCGGAAAGGCCGCGCCGCACGTGCGAATGCACCGCCCCTTCGGAGGCCGCGCCGATGGCCAGCGCCAGCTTGACCAGCCGCCGCTCGCGTGCGGTCAGGCCGCCGGCCTCGGCCGTGGCCTTGCCCAGATCGGAATAGGCGGCCCAGATTTCGGGGTGTTTCCGTGCCAAATCGCCGGCGGCGCCGGGAAGATCCTTGGTCATCTCGTGTTCCTTTCAGATGCGGGACGGCTTCTGTGGCGCCCGGTTGTCTTTTGTGAATGCTTCGGCATCTTCGCGTCAAGCGGCGTGAAGAAGCCGCGTGACCGATGCGGCCCAATCCAGAACCTCGCTGCGCCGCATCGGCAGATCGCAGGCGATGCCGCTGCCGAACGCCGCCCAGGCGCCGGCATAGGTGGGCCGCACTGCGGTCAGCACCGGAATCTCCAGACCCGCGGCCGCGCCGACCAGGTCGCGGAAACCGCGCCCCTCGCTTTCGCCGCGCCCGAAGCGGTTGAGGATCAGAAGGTCCGCGCCGCCGCGCAACTCGGCCTCGAGATGGGCGGAACATTCGGCCAATGCGCCCGCGTCCAGACGGCAGCCGCGCGCGCCGTTGCCCAAGGGCTGCGAGATGCGGAAGCGCCGCCCCGAGCCCAGCGTCGTCAGGTCCATATCGGCGCAGTGGCACGCCCCGCCCGCCGCGCCGCGGCTTTGCACCGCGCCGCGGATGCGCAGACCGCCGTCCGACAGGGTTTGCGCGATCCCGTGCAGGAAAGCATCGATATCCCCATCGTCGAAGCGGATGGCGGCGAGGAGGGCGTGTGTCATGTCGAAAGCCCGTTTTTGGTGCGTGAAGGAAGGAAAAGCCGGACGGGCGTTGGCATCGCCCCCGGCGGGGGGAAGGCGGCCGGTCTGATCCGGCCGCCTTCGCAAGGCTTACATCGGCGCGTCGGAGGCGTTCTTCATGAGGAAGTCCATGACCAGCTCCGCCTCGTTCTCATCGAGACCGGCGCGGGGGAACATCGAGGGGGTGATGCCCTTCCACTGGTTCTGGGTGAAGTGCGAGACTTCGCGCGGGCCGTGGCACACGGTGCAACGCTCGTAGAAGATCTTTTCGCCCGGTCCGGCATCGGCCAGCAAAGATTCGGTGATGTCATAGACCCGGTCGAGACCCAGAAGATCCTCGTCGATCTCGGCCAGCTCGAAATCCTCGATGATCTCCGGCTTCTCATAGGCCATGTTCGGGCCTTCGGGATCCTCGCATTTGCGCATCTCGCACAGCACGGTGTTGGCCGTGGTCGCCTGTGACAGACCCGAGGAGCGTTGCGTCGAGGTCAGGAAGTTGACCAGACCCGAGTTGCAGCGCCCCTTGCTGTCCAGCGACGGCCAGCCGCCTTCATAGACCGAAACCACGCCGGGCATGATGTCGTCCGAGAGAATGGCACCGACGATGATCGTGCCGCGCTCGTTGTAAAGCTCGATCAGATCGCCGTCCTCGATGCCGCGCGTCTCGCCGTCCTGCCGGTTGATGCGCGCCGGCTCGCGGCCCTGGATCTTGTAGAGATCGCGCAGCGTCTCGGACTGGTCCATCTGGCTGTGCAGGCGATACCACGGGTGCGGGCTGACGACGTGCAGCTGGCCTTCCCTGGCGTTGCCAAGATATTCGTGCTTTTCCATCCACTCCGGCATGCCGGGGCAATCCTCGATCCCCATCAGCTCGATTTCCTCGCAGAACATCTCGATCTTGCCCGAGGACGTGTGCAGCGGGTTGGCCTCGGGATCGGTGTAGAAATCGCCGTGGCGGACCCATCTGCGCGCCTCTTCCGGCACCTCCTGGCGAGCATAGCCCTTTTCCCAGAACTCCTCGAACGGGGTGTGCTCGGCCGCGGCAGAGCGCGAATAGGCCGCCTGGATATGGTCCATCAGCTCCAGCCCGTCGGTGAACTGGGTCCAAAGGCCCATCTTGTCGGCGAGGGCCTCGAAGATGTGATAGTCCGACATGCTTTCGCCGATCGGGTCGATCACCTTCTTCATCGCGTAGACCTTGTCGTTGGAATACGTGCCGCCGACACTGATGTCGTCGCGCTCCAGCGTGGAGCAGGCGGGCAGCACGATATCGGCCCAGCGGGTCGCGGCGGTCCACCACACGTCGATGCTGACGATGGTGTCGACCTTTTCCAGCGCGCGGATCAGCCGGTTGGTGTCCTGCTGGTGCGACATGAAGTTGTTGCCGGCGTTGAAGATCATCTTCACGTCCGGATAGGTGCCGGTCATGCCGTTATAGCTAAAATCCGCGCCCGGATTTTCCAGCATTTCGGTGATGCGGCTGGCCGGGCAGATACCCTTGACCCAGTTGCGGCCCTGGCTGAGCCCGGTGGGGGTGGATTTGCCCGATTGCGGCATCCCGCCCGCACCGTAGTGCCAGGAGAAGCCGACGCCCTGACCGGGCTTGCCGATGTGACCGCAGAGCGCGGAGAAGTTGACGATGGCCCAGTGGGTCATCTCGCCGTGCTGGGCGCGCTGCAGCGACCACGCGCCGGCGATCTCGGTGCGCTTGGTGGCCATCATCTCGGCCAGTTCGCGGATCCTGTCGGCAGGAATGCCGGTGATCTTCTCGGCCCATTCGGGCGTCTTGGGTGTTTCGTCGCGCTTGCCCTGGACATATTCGATCCACTGCTCCGAGCCGACGGTGTATTTGGCCAGATACGCGCGGTCCTCCATCCCCTTGTCGATCACGTGGTAGGCCATCGCGGTGAAGAGCGCGGTATCGGTGTTCGGGATGATCTTGACCCAGTCGGCGTTCAGATACTCGTCCGAAGCGGTGCGCTGCGGGTTGATCGAGAGGAACTGCGTGCCGTTGTCGCGGATCTGCGCCCAGGGGCCGGTCATCTGGTGGTCGGCGACGGTGTATTCGATGCGGTTGTTCTTGATCGGGTCGCACCCGACTAGCACGAACAGCTCGGTGTTGTCGCGGATGACTTCCCACGCGGTCTGCGCCGAATAGACCTCCATATCGCCGATCACGCGCGGCAGGCTGATCTGGCTGGCGCCGGCGGACCAGTCGCCTTGGGTGTTGGTGCAGCCGCCGATAAGGTTCAGAAGGCGACCCTGCATCACGTTGGGGCGGAAGTTGCCGGCGTTGGCCCAGCCGCCATAGGACGAGCTGAAGATCGCCTCGTTGCCATGCTCGGACGCGGTGTCCAGCAGCGCCTTGGCGGTCAGGCCGAGGGCCGTGTCCCAATCGACGCGGACATAAGGCTCATTGCCGCGCAGTTCCGGCTTGACGTCGCCCGATTCCCAGTTCTCCAGATAGGATTTGCGCACCATCGGATAATTGATGCGGCTCTTGTCATAGGTCCGGTCCTTGACGCCGTACATCAGCATCTCGGTCGGGCGCGCGTCGATCTGCGGAATCGAATTGATATTGACCAGCTCGCCATCACGGACCACGGCCTCGAACGGGCCGAAATGGCTGGCGTGAAAAACGCGGTCGGAGCGGAACGAGTTGGGATCGAGCGACGCCATCGCGGTCGTGCCCATGAGGCTGGTCGCGCCGAACGCGGCGGCACCGCCCTGAAGGAACGCGCGGCGGGTGGGTTTCTGGAATGACATTTCTATCTCCTGCACTGAGGTCGTTGGCATCCACATATGTTGTGGCTGTCATTTCCCTCTTGATCTGGCGCAATGAGAGTTGTTCGAAGATGTAACGGGATGTAAAATCGCGGCATGGGCCAACACATCGTCATTGTCGAGGATGACCGCACCACGCGCATGCGGCTGGCGGCCTATCTGCGCGAGCAGGGCCACCGCGTGAGCGAGGCGGAGAACGCCGAGGACATGCAGGAGATAATCGACATCGATCCGCCCGACCTGCTGGTCGTCGACATCACCCTCGAAGGCAAGGACGGGCTGACCATCACGCGCGAGCAGCGGCTGGCCTCGCGGGTGGGCATCATCCTTCTGACATCGCGCGACGACGTGGTCGACCGGATCGTGGGGCTGGAGATGGGCGCCGACGACTACGTGACCAAGCCCTTCGACAAGCGCGAGCTGGCCGCGCGGGTCAAGAACCTGCTGGCGCGCATCGCCGATATCGGGCAGGCGCCGTCGGGCGCGCCCGCGGTCGACAATTTCGGCCCGTGGTGCTTTGACCGGATCCGGCACCGGCTGGTGTCGGCGGCGCGGGTGGAGCCGCTGACGCGGCAGGAATTCGACGTGCTGTCGGCGCTGACGAACCATCCGTGCCAGGCGCTCAGCCGCGCGCGCCTGTCGGAAATGATCGGGCGCGGCGAATTGCGGCCCAACGACCGCATGATCGACGTCGTCGTGGGGCGCCTGCGCAAGAAGCTGGAAAAGGATCCGGCCAATCCCGAATGGATCCTGACCGAGCATGGCCTCGGCTACCGCTTCGTCGATCCCGGCGCCACGTGAAGCCCCGCTTCGGCCGCGGCGGCGGCCAGTTCGGCGGCGGCGGCCTGCGCCAGCCCGTCGATCCGGGCCAGCGCCGGATCGGCTCCGTCCGCCTCGATCCGGGTCAGCGCGTGGCAGAGCGCGTCCAGCCGGAAATTGGACGCAGCGCCCCTCAGCTTGTGCGCGGCCTTGCGCTGCTGCGCGGCGGGGCCGGTCCGAAGCGCCTCGACCGCTGCCGGCAGACTGTCCAGAAACTCGCGCACGATCAGTTCCGTCGTCTCGGCGCCGAGATCGGCGATATCGTCCCGCAGGCTGGCGCGCAGGGCGTCGCCGCCAGGCGCCGGGGCAGGGGCGGCGGCGGGCCGGGCCAGCACCTCGGCCAGGGCGCGCGGTGACAGTGGCTTGGGCAGGATGCGGGCCACGCCCAGCCGGGCGCGATGTTCCTCGGTGTCGTCGATCAGATGCGCGGTCAGCGCCACCAGCAGCGGCGCGCCCGCGGCGCCTGTCCGCGCGCCGATCCGCGCGGCCACCTCGGCGCCGTCCATGTCCGGCAGGTCGAGGTCGATCAGGACCAGATCGAAGCGCCCGGCGCCTTCGGCCCTGAGGCCCGCGGTGCCGCTCGCGGCCTCGGTGACGCGGCAGCCCATCCGCTCCAGATAGCCGCGCGCGACCATGCGGTTTACCGCGTGATCGTCGATCACCAGAACGTCGCGCCCTGCCTGCGGCGCGCTCCATCCCGCCTCGTCCTCGGGCAGGCGCGCCGGATCGCCGATGGCCAGCGGCACCGTGAGGGTGAACCGGCTGCCGACGCCGGGCTCGCTCTCGACGGTGAGCGCGCCGCCAAGTGCGCGCGTCAGGCTGCGCGAAATCGCCAGACCCAGACCGATCCCCTCGATCCCGGCGCGGCGGGCGGCATCGGCGCGCGTATAGGCGTCGAAGGCCTTCGCGACCGCCTCGCGCGTCATGCCGGTGCCGGTGTCCGAGACGGTAAAGCTGAGAACCGGCTGGCCGGTCTCGCCCGAGACCGCGTGATCGACCATCAGCGTGACCGACCCCGACCGCGTGTATTTCACCGCGTTCGAGATGAGGTTGCCGACCACCTGCCGGATCTTCACGACGTCGCCGAACAGCACCGGCGGCGCCCCATCGGCCAGATCGACCACCGCCTCCAGCCCCTTCGGCGCCGCCAGCGACTGCAGCTGGTGGCCCAGATCGCCGACGAAGTCGCGCAGCAGAAAATGCACCGGATCGCCGCCATCGGTGCGCTCGAGGCTGCCGGCGTAGTTCAGGATATCGTTGGTGATCCCCAGAAGCTCGCAGGCCGAGCGGTGGGCGGTGCGGACCCGCTCGCGCCGCGCGTCGTCCGCCACCTCGTCCACGAGCAGCCCCAGCATCCCGATGATGCCGTTCAGCGGCGTGCGGATCTCGTGGCTCATCCGGGCCAGGAATTCGGTCTTGCTGCGGTCGGCGGCCTCGGCCGCGGCGCGGGCGGCGTCCGAAGCCTTCATCTCGGCCACGACATCGCCGGTGCGCGCGATCACCGCCTCCTCCAGGTGGGCGCGCAGGCGGTCGGCATCGCGCGCGCGGCGGCGCAGGACGTTGAGCGCCTTTTCCATGCGGCCGATCTCGTCATGGCCGCTGATCGGCATGGGGGCGCCGTAATCGCCCCGCGCCACGTCGACGATGCGCCCCGACACATCGGCCAGCCGCCCGACCAGTTGCCTGCGCGCATAAAGCCACAGAATCGCGGCTGCGCCGACCGCCGCCGCCACCGCCGCGAGAAGCGCCAGGACCATCTGCGACGCGCGCCGCTCGGCCGCGGCGATCCCGGCCATCGCCTCGGCCTGGACCGCGCCCTGCGCGGCGCGCGCCCGCCCGGACAGATCGCGGATGGCCTGCTGCAACCGCCCGCTGTCGGCGGCGATCGACGCCTCCAGCGCCAGCCGGTCCGATTGCAGCCCGACAAGCCCCTGCGCCCCGGTCGCCGCCGCATATAAGCGCAAAAGCGCGCGCGCTTCGCCCCGCCGCGCCGCCGAAGGCAGGAACCCGATGCGCCGTTCGGCCTGTTGCAGACTGCCCGCGATGTCCGCGCGCGCGGCTGCGACATTTTCAGGCGCGCTCATCTGCGGCACCTGCTGCAGCAAAAGCCGCGCCGCATCCAGCATCCGCGCCAGTTCGGTCACCCGCTCGAAGGCAAAGAAATACCTGTCCGCGAGGGTGTCGAGAGCGGCAAGATCCGTTGGCGCGCCCGGCTCGTAAATCCCCGCGATCCCGGCGGTGATCCGCAGGCGGGCAAGGTCGGTCTGCGCGTCGATCAGCGCCTCCAGCCGGGCGCCCTGCCGCGCGATCCTCCCGGCGCTTTCGGCGATCTGCGCGCCCAGCCGCAGCCGCGCGCTGCCGTTTTCCGTCATCCGCTCCACCAGCGGGCTGGCCTCAAGGTCCGGCAGGGCGGCAGATGCGCCGCCGCTCATCCGCTCCAGCCGGTCCGTGCCGCTCTCGATCCGTTCCACCGCCTGGCTCAGCGCGGCGGCGATGCGGCCAGATCCTCTTCGGTCCGTGCTTGGGCGAGCGCAATGGCCAGGCCGCCGACCACCTCGGCCGAGGCGCCGATCCGGCTGGCCAGTTCCATCGCCGGCAGATTGGTCGCAATCAGGTCGGCGTTGCTCTGCGTCAGATAGCGGTTGACGGCAATCGCCACGACACCCACCATGACCGCCAGCGCCGCCATCGCCGACAGGATACGGATGAACCGGGTGTCAAATCTCGTCCGTCGCATTGCCGGATATTACGGGGCCGCCTGCGCCCGTTCAATCCTGACCGCGTGCCTTTGCCTGATGCTCTGGAGCGGCGCCGCGCGAGCGGGGCCCGATCCGCTGATCTGCGCGCTGGTGCCGCATTTCAAGGACGAATACTGGCTCAGCGTCGGCTACGGGCTGGAGCGCGAGGCCGCGCGGCAGGGTGCGCGGCTCCTGCTCTATGAGGCTGGCGGCTACCGCTCCCGCGCCACGCAGATCGCGCAGCTCCGATCCTGCGCCGCGCGCGGGGCGGATGCGATCCTGATCGGTGCGGTCACGTCGGACCACCCCGATCTGGTGGAGGCGGTGGCAGCCGCTGCAAAGGTCGCGCCCGTCTTCGGCCTTGTCAACGCGCTGGACGCCGGGGCGCTGAGCGGGCATGGCGGCGTCGACTGGCGGGACATGGGCCGCGCGGTGGGGCGTTACCTCGCGCGGCGGCATCCGGCAGGATCGCCGCCGCAATCGGCGGTTCTTCTGTCGGGTCCGCCCGAGGCCGGCTGGTCCGCGCTGCTGGAGAGCGGGCTGCGCGCCGGACTCAAAGGCAGCGCCGTGGCCATCGTCGAAACCTACGGCGCCGATACCGGCCTGCGCCAGCAGTTCGCGCTGGTCGAGACCGCGCTGGCGCGCCATCCGGAGGCCGATTACCTGATCGGCAGCGCCCCGGCGATCGAGGCCGCCATGGGCCTCAGGGCGGCGCGGCCGGACGGGCCGGATGTGCGGCTGATCTCGACCTATATCAGCCACACCGTGCTGCGCGGCCTGATGAACGGCAGCGTCGAGGCGGCGCCCTTCGACGATCCCATGCTTCAGGGCACCATGGCGATCCGGCAGGCCCTGGGCAGCGGCAAGGGCGCGGGTCCGGCGGCATCCGCTGGCCCCGATATCGTCCTGCTGACCTCGCAGGACCCAAGGCTGGGGTCAGTGCGGATCTCGCCGCCCGAGTATTTTCCGGCCATCCAGTGATCCGCCCTCCAGCCGGGCGGTGCGGTCAGAAATCGAACGGGGTGCCATCCTCGACTTCCTTCATCACGAAGAACGTCCGCGCCTGCCTGACCTCGGGCAACGCGATCAGCACTTCGCCGTGGAGGCGGTTGAAATCGGCCATGTCGGCCACGCGGATCTTCAGCAGGTAGGCTATGACCGCGTCGGCAGATATCCTGATGACGCGCCTCATGGGCGCCGACAGCCGCATTGTGGACGAGGGGTTCGACATCGGCACCCGCCAAAGCTGGGAGGACGCGATGGAGGATCTGCGCCGCGAGGGCGGCAATCCCTACGGCATCCCGGCGGGTGCCTCGGTGCATAAATACGGCTGCCTCGGCTATGTCGGTTTCGCCGAGGAGGGGCGCGAGCAGGAGGCGGAGCTGGGTTTTGCCTTCGACTATATCGTGGTTCACGTCGTCACCGGCTCCACCCAGGCCTATGGCGTGCCGAGTGCCGAGACGAACGCTGCCATCCGCCTCGCCGCGCGGACCACGGCAATGATCACCGATCCGGTTCACGAGGGCAAATCCATGCAGGGCACGATCGGATCTCATTCGCAAGGGGTTCTTTCCCGAAGGCTCCAGGGTGCTTTACGCGCATCTGGGTGGTCAGCCGGCGCTGAACGGTTACAGTTACACCTATCGCAACGGTTGAGGCCCCCCATGACCGATCAGACCCGGCATCTCAAGACGGTGGAGCAGCGGCTTTTGTGGCTGTCCCACTGGATGATCCATCACGCCAACCACATCCGCCCCAAGGCGGACGGGATCAAGGTGGGCGGGCACCAGGCGTCGTCGGCGTCGATGGTGTCGATCCTGACCGCGCTCTACTTCACCGCGCTGCGGCCCGAGGACCGGGTGGCGGTCAAGCCGCATGCGTCGCCGGTCTTTCACGCGATGCAATACCTCATGGGCAATCTGGGCCGCGAGAGGATGGAGAATTTCCGCGGCTTTGGTGGCGTGCAAAGCTATCCGTCGCGCACCAAGGATGTGGATGACGTCGATTTCTCGACCGGCTCGGTCGGGCTGGGGGTGGCGATCACGTCGTTCGCGTCGCTGGTGCAGGATTACATTCGCGCCAAGAAATGGGGCGGGAACGTGCCGGAAGGGCGCATGATCGCGCTGATGGGCGATGCGGAACTGGACGAGGGCAATATCTATGAGTGCCTTCAGGAAGGCTGGAAGCATGATCTGCGCAATACGTGGTGGGTGATCGACTACAACCGCCAGTCGCTGGACGGGATCGTGCGCGAGGGGCTGTTCGAACGGGCCGAGAAGATCTTTGCCGCCTTCGGCTGGGACGTCGTGCGCGTGAAATACGGCGCGCTGCAACGCGCCGCCTTTGCCGAGCCGGGGGGCGGGAAGCTGCGGGACTGGATCGACGCCTGCCCGAACCAGCTTTATTCGGCGCTGACCTACATGGGCGGCGCGGTGTGGCGCGCGCGGCTGATGGAGGATCTGGGCGATCAGGGTGACGTGACCGCGCTGCTCGATGCGCGCAGCGATGCGGAACTGGCCGCGCTGATGGAAAACCTTGGCGGCAACTGCGTCGAGACGATGGCCGACGGCTTTGCGGGCGTGGACCATGACCGCCCGGTGTGCTTCCTGGCCTATACCGTCAAGGGCTGGGGCACGCCCATCGCGGGGCACAAGGACAATCATGGCGGGCTGATGACCAAGGCGCAGATGGCCGAATGGCAGGCGCATATGGGCGTGCCGGAGGGCGCGGAGTGGGAGCTTTTCGCCACCGTCGACGACCCGGCGGCGCTGAAGGCGTTTCTGGATCGCGCCCCCTTTTTCGCCAAGGGGCCGCGCCGCCATACCGATGACGCGCTGCCGGTGCCGGCCATCGCCGCGCCGGAGGATGCGGAAATCTCGACCCAGATGGCGTTCGGCAAGATCCTGGGCGACCTGGCGAAACAGGGCGGCGCGCTGGCCGACCGCATCGTCACCACCTCGCCCGACGTCACCGGCACCACCAGCCTCGGCCCGTGGGTCAATCGGCGCAAGCTGTTCGCGCGCACGCCGATGGCCGACACGTTCAGGGACCAGAACATCCCCTCGACCGCGAAATGGGAATTCGCGCCGGAGGGCCAGCATATCGAGCTGGGCATTGCCGAGATGAACCTTTTCCTGCTGCTGGGCGCGGCGGGCCTCGCGCATTCGCTCTTCGGCAGGCGGCTCATTGCCATCGGCACGGTCTATGATCCGTTCGTGTCGCGCGGGCTCGATGCGCTCAACTACGCCTGTTATCAGGACGCGCGGTTCCTGCTGGTCGGCACGCCCTCGGGCGTGACGCTGGCGCCCGAGGGCGGCGCGCACCAGTCCATCGCGGCGCCGCTGATCGGCATGTCGCAGGACGGGCTGGCCGCCTTCGAGCCGGCCTTTGCGGACGAGCTGGCGGTGATCATGGAATGGGCGCTGGACTACATGCAGCGCGATGGCGAGGGCGACCCGGACGAGCGCACCTGGCTGCGGGACGAGACCGGCGGCTCGGTCTACCTGCGGCTGACGACCAACCCGATCGAACAGCCGGGCGCCCGCGCCGACGATGCATTCCGCCAGGGCGCCATCGACGGCGCCTACTGGCTACGCAGGCCGGGGCCGAACTGCGCCGTCGTGATCGCCTACCAGGGCGCCGTCGCGCCCGAGGCCATCGCGGCGGCGGGCCTCATTGGCGAGCATCGCCGCGACGTCGGCGTGCTGGCCGTCACTTCGGCCGACCGGCTGAACGCGGGCTGGACGGCGGCGCAGCGCGACCGCGCGCGCGGCAACGCGCAAGCCACCAGCCATGTGGAGACGCTGCTGGGCGCGTTGCCCGGCACCTGCACCATCGTCAGCGTGATCGACGGGCATCCGGCGACGCTCTCGTGGCTGGGGGCTGTGGCAGGCCACCGGACCATTCCCCACGGGGTCGAGCATTTCGGCCAGACCGGCAGCATCGGCGATCTCTACCGCCATTTCCGCATCGACCGCCACGCCATCGCGCAATCGGTCAGCGCGCTGACCGCCGGGCGCGCTGGCTAGAGCGCCTTGACCAGCCGCAGCGCGTCGTAGATCGCCGCATGCGTGTTGCGCGCGGCCACGGCATCGCCGATGCGGAAGAGTCGGTAGGCGCCTTCCGGGTTCCGCGTCACCGCCTGCGGCTGTCCGGCGATCAGCGCCTCGTAATCCACTTCGCCAAGGTTGACGGAGCCTGCGCGCAGATCGAAGTAAAGATCGTCCAGCGGCCTTGTGCCGTGGTTGACGACCACCTGATCGACCACCCGCTCGCGCGTGGCGCCGCCGTAATCGCTGCCGACCTCGGCGCGCAGGGTGTTGCCGTCGCGGCGCACCGCGTCCAGCTTCCACAGGACGGTGAAGGTCGCGGCGCGTTCCTGCAGCGCGCGCATCGAGGGGGTCAGCGACATCGCCATCACCTCGGGGGCGAAATTGCGGTCGCGCGTCATGATCTCGACCTTCGCGCCGGTCGCGGCGATCTTCTCGGCGGCTTGCAGCGCCGGGTAATCCCCGGCGTCGTCATAGATCAGCACATCGCTGCCCGGCTGCACGTCGCCCGACAGGATGTCCCAGGCCGAGACGACCAGATCGTTCCCCTCGCGCAGCACATCGGTATGCGGCAACCCGCCGGTGGCGATGATCACGACGTCCGGGTCTTCGGCGCGCACGGTATCGGCATCGGCAAGGCTGTTGAAATGAAAGGTCACGCCCATCCGCTCGCATTCCGCGAACCGCCACTGGATGAGCTGCATCATCTCGGCCCGGCGCGGGGTCTGCGCGGTCAGGCGCACCTGGCCGCCCGGATCGTTCGCGGCCTCATGCACGATCACCTCATGGCCGCGCTCGGCGGCGACGCGCGCGGCCTCCATCCCGGCGGGACCGGCGCCGACGACGACCACGCGGCGGCGCGTCTCGGCCTTCGGGGCGACATGCGGCTGCTCCAGCTCGCGCCCCGTCGCGGCATTGTGCAGGCACAGCGCCATGCCCCCTTGATAGATCCGGTCGAGGCAGTAGTTCGCGCCGACGCAGGGGCGGATGCGGTCCTCCTCGCCGCGCATGATCTTGGCGACGATATGCGGGTCGGCCATATGCGCGCGGGTCATGCCCACCATGTCGAGCTGACCGCTGGCGATGGCATGGCGCGCGGTGGCGACGTCCTGGATCTTGGCGGCGTGGAAGGTGGGGAACTGCGTCGCCTTGCGGATCTCGCCCGCGAATTCCAGATGCGGCGCGCTGGCCATGCCCTGCACCGGGATCACGTCCGTGAGGGCGGCATCCGTGTCGATATGGCCGCGGATGACGTTCAGGAAATCGACCATGCCCGACGACTTCAGCCGCTGCGAGATTTCCAGCCCGTCGGCCTTGGTAATCCCGCCGGGCACCCTTTCGTCCCCGACATAGCGAATGCCGACGATGAAATCGTCGCCCACGCGGTCGCGGATCGCCTTCAGCGTCTCGAAGGTAAACCGCAGCCGGTTCTCAAGGCTGCCGCCATATTCGCCATCCAGCGAATTGGTCAGCGGCGACCAGAACTGATCCATGAAATGCCCGTAAGCCTCCAGCTCGATCCCGTCGAGCCCCGCGTCCTTCATCCGCTCGGCCGCGTCGGCATAATCACGGGTAATGCGGGCGATGTCCCAGTCCTCGACCTGCTTGGGGAACGCCTTGTGCGACGGCTCGCGCTCGAAACCGGGCGACACCACCGGCAGCCAGTCGCCCTTGTCCCAGCGGGTGCGGCGGCCCAGATGCGTCAGCTGGATCATCACCGCGCAGCCGTGATCGTGGCACTCGTCCGTCAGCGTCCTCATCCAGCCGACGACCTCGTCCTTCCAGGCAAGGATGTTGTTGAAGGCCGGCGGGCTGTCGCGCGACACGCTGGCCGAGCCGGCGGTCATGGTCATCGCCACACCGGCGCGGGCGCGCTCGGCGTGATAGGCGCGGTAGCGCGCCTTGGGCATGCCGTCCTCGGGATAGGCGGGCTCGTGGCTGGTGATCATCAGCCGGTTCTTCAGCGTCAGATGCTTGAGCTGGTAGGGCTGGAAAAGCGGATCGTTGGACATGGCGGACTCCCTTGCTGGCGTCAGCGTTCCGATAAATGTTCATGCCTGTCAAGTCTCTGCTCATCCCCGTCGATTCCGGTTGCCGGGGCAGGGGCGCGCCGCTACCTTGGGCGCCATGTCCCAGGCAGGCGACCCCATTCAGGCGCAGACAGGCTGGCGCGGCTCGCGCGAGGTCTGGCTGAACGCGGCCAAGGCGGCCTTTCTCGATGGCGGGCTGGGCGCGGTCAAGGTGGCGCCGCTGGCCGTCCGGCTGGGGCTGTCGCGCACCAGCTTCTACTGGTTCTTCAAGGATCGCGCGGCGCTGCTGGACGCGCTTCTGGAGGCGTGGGAGGCGAAGAACACCGGCGCCTTCACTGACGCCTGCGGCGAATATGCCGAGACGATCGCCGAAGCTGTTCTGAACCTCATCGCCGTCTTCCAGACCGAGGCGCTGTTCGAGCCGCAGCTCGATTTCGCGGTGCGCGGCTGGGCGCACCAGTCGGACGCGGCGCGCGCGCGCGTCAACGCCGCGGACGAGACCCGGCTGAAGGCGATCCGCGCCATGTTCGAGCGGTTCGGTTTTGCCCCCGACGATGCCGATGTGCGGGCGCGCGCGCTTTACCTGACGCAGATCGGCTATATCTCGATGCAGATCGAGGAAAGCCGCGCGGTGCGCATGGCGCGGGTGCCGGGCTATGTCGCCACGTTCTGCGGCACGCCGCCGTCGCCGGGCGAGATGGCGCGCTTTCACGCGCGGCTGAATTTCGCGCCGCCGGACGAGCGGGGCAGTGGCCGGGGCCGCCGCTGAGCCCTGTCGGGGTGCCGGCGCCGGGAACCAGGCGGCGGTGAAACGCTTGAGATGAACAAGGAGGTTTCCAGTGCTGAATACCGAAAGTTACCTGAACCCGCAGCTTCTGAAATTCCTCGGGGCCGTGGCACTGCTGGGCGGGCTTGCGCTGATCGCCGGCAATATCGTCGGCAGCATCGTCGTGCCGGGGCACGACTGGATGGCCGACACGGTCAGCGATCTGGCGGCGGGCCGGTTCGAGATCATCCAGGACATCGCCCTTTACGGTTATGCCGGTGCGCTGACGGCCTGCGCCCTTGGGGCCGCGCATCTGCACAAGGACGGCACGCGCTGGAATGTCGGCATCGCCTGCCTTGCGCTGCTGGCGATGTGCGTCGTCGTCATCGGCGCGCGGAACGAATACGGCGACAGCGATTCCGAAGGTGTAGTCATCCACAGTTACCTCGTCTATGCGCTGGGCCTGCTATTTGCCGTGCTCTTCTGGGTGATGGCCAAGGGAATGGGCATGGTCAGTGCCGGGTATGGCCGGCTCAGCCGGGCCTGCGGTCTGGTGTGGATCCTGGCCGCGCCGGTCTTCTTCTTCCTGCCCACCGGCTATGACGGCGCGTATGAGCGCGGCCTCGGCGTCCTCACGCTGATCTGGGTCTGCGGCTTCGCGATGATGCTGATCTCGGCGGCGCGGATCACGCCGGATCTGCGCCCGGCCTGACGCCGCGCGGGCGGGGTGGCGTCAGAAAGGTCTTGCAATCATCCATTGGGCATCCATATACCATCCACAGAGATGGAGAAACGGATATGAGCAACGTCAGACAGCTACGCGACAAGACGCCAGAGAGTGAGAAGATCACGATCAACCTCGGCTATGTCGATCTGGGCCGGATCGATCTTCTGGTGCAGGAAGGGTTCTATTCCAACCGCAGCGATTTCATCCGCACGGCGATCCGCAACCAGTTGGAGAGCCATGTCGAGATCGTCTCGAAGTCGATCGAGCGGCACACGATGGAGCTGGGCCTGCGCGACTACACCCGCGCCGATCTGGAGGCGCTGAAGGCGGCGGGCGAGGTGCTGCATGTCAAGGTCGTCGGCCTCGCGCGCATCGCGTCTGACGTGACGCCGGAACTGGCGCGCGAGACCATCGGCTCCATCACCGTTCTGGGCGCGCTGCAGGCGGGCGCGGATGTGCGAAAGGCGCTGGCGGATCGCATCAGCTAGGCCGAACACCTCTAAAAAGGACTGAAAACAATGAAGAATTTCAACGTCGGCGCACCGCGCCGGGCGACCGATGACGCACGCCAGTCGCGCATCGCCGCCGCCAACGACCTCGTCCAGCGCACGCTGGCCCAGCACGGGCTGAGCATGCCGGCAGGCGCGCCCGCGATGGCCGACCTGCCGGGCGGCATGAGCCTGCCGATGCATGCAATGGCGGACCTGCCGGGCGGAATGAACCTGCCGATGGGGCGCGCGGCGCCCGATGTGCCGATCCCGGCCGGGGCCGAGTTCCGGCAGGGCCAGCATGCCTGCACCGCCGGATCGCGCAGCTTTCGCACCTATGTGCCCGCCTCGGCGGCAGAGGGTATCGAAGGCGCCGTGATGATGCTGCACGGCTGCACCCAGACGGCCGAGGATTTCGCCATCGGCACGGGCATGAACGCGCTGGCCGAGGCGCATCGCCTGATCGTGGTCTATCCGCAGCAGTCGCGCGGCGACAACGCGCAATCGTGCTGGAACTGGTTCAGCCCCGGCGACCAGCGCCACGGCCGGGGCGAGCCTGCGATCCTTGCCGGGATCGCGCAGGGCGTGATGGATGAATTCGGCGTGCCGCGCGCGCGCAGCTTCGTCGCCGGTCTGTCGGCGGGCGCGGCGATGGCGGTGATCCTCGGCGCAACGTACGGCAAGACCTTCGCCGCCGTCGGCGCGCATTCGGGCCTGCCGCTGGGTGCAGCGAAAGATGTGCCCTCGGCCTTCGCCGCCATGGCCGGAAACGGGGCAGAGCCGCCCGCCGCTGCGACGGGCGCGCGCACCATCGTCTTTCACGGCGCGGCGGACAGTACGGTTCACCCGGTCAACGGCACAAGGATCGTGCGGCAGGCGCTGGATGGCGGCGCCCGCCAGACCATAGAACACGAAACACGCGGCACGAAATCGGGCCGCGCCTTCAGCCGCCGGATCGTGATGGCCGGCGACGTGCCGGAGCTGGAGCACTGGACCATCGAGAGGCTCGGCCACGCGTGGTCGGGCGGGCAGCCCGGCGGCAGCTATGCCGACCCGAAGGGCCCCGATGCCAGCGCCGAAATGATCCGCTTTTTCCTCAACCAGAAGGACCTTTGACATGACCGATCTGACCCTGACCTATGACGCCATCGACGAATCCAGGCCCGGCCCGAAATGGGCCGCCCGCTGGCGCCGCTGCTGGCCCGATTACAAGGCGTGGTTCATCGCCCATGGTGGCGATGACGGCCCCTCGCTGGCCGAGTGCAAGGCGGCGCTCCGCCGCCACATGCCGGAACTGCTGCCGGTTCACGCGCGCCTGACCGTGCTTGCAGGCGGCTCGGACCGCGCCGCGCGGTTCCTTTCCACATGGTGCCCGCCGACCTACTTGGGCGGCTGTTCGCTGGCCGCCATGTCGGGCGGGGGCGACGTGCGGCTGGTGCGCAACTACGACCTCGCGCCCGAACTGAACGAGGGGCTGCTCCTGCGCAGCGAATGGACCGGGCGCGCCGTCATGGGCATGTCCGAATTCCTCTGGGGCCTGTCGGACGGGATCAACGACGCGGGCCTCGCCGTCGCGCTGGCCTATGGCGGGCGCACCGAAACGGGTGCGGGTTTCGGCATCACCACCATCCTGCGCTACGTGCTTGAGACCTGCGATACCGTGGGCGAGGCGCTGAAGGTGCTGCGCCGCGTGCCGTCGCACATGGCCTACAACCTGGTGCTGGCCGACGCCTCCGGGCGCACCGAAGGGGTCGAGATCCTGCCCGGCGGCGGCGCGCGCATCACCCCGCGTGCGGTGGCCACCAACCATCAGAGCGGGCCGGAGCAGGCGGCGCTTCCTGCCTTTACCCGCACCCATGAGCGGCACGCGCATCTGTCGCGGCTAAAGGTGGCGCCGGAGGCGCTGAATGCGCATTTCCTCGAGGCGCCGCTGCTTCAGGACCGCTATGCACAGGGTTTCGGCACGCTCTTCACCGCCGAATACGACCCTCTGCGTCGCAGCCTCGGGCTGACCATCAAGGGCGCGCGCTGGGATCAGGCGCTGGATGCGTTCGAGGAAGGGCAGCGATGCGTCGACTACGCGGAGGGTCCGCAGGCCGGGATCGCAGCGCGGCAGGATGCAGGCCAATGGGCGCAGCCCTGGATGCCCGGCGCGGATGCCGCAGGCGCGGCTGCGGATTGGACAGTGTGGGCCGCGGTCGACTGGGCCGCTGTCGGGCGCGACTACGCCGCAGGGCGGGGCAGGGCGATCAACAGCTATCTGGCCGATGCCGCCGAGCAGCCCGGCATTCCCGCCTGGCAGATCGCGGCGCAGGCGACAAGGCGGCCCTGCTGTCGCTGAACCGCCTGGCCCCGTCCGGCATGCGCCGGGCGGGGCGCGCGAATGGCGCCGGAGCCTGGGCAAGCCGTCCTGCCAAAGCCTCTCCATGCGCACTTTTCCGCCCTGAGGGATTGTCTGCCATTCATCTTCCGGGGCAGCAGCATCGTCCGCCTCTCGGGCTATGCGGTGCGCCCGTTGCAGGTGCGCCGCGAAAACCCGCGCGTGCCGGCGTTCGCCTCGGCGCACACCCGCACGATCATGGCTCTGAAGCCCGATCTGGTGCTGCACCTCCGCTCAGCAGCACCGCCTCGACCCGGCGGTTTGCCTCGCGGCCCGCGTCCGTCGTGTTGGGCGCGATGGGCGACAGATAGGCGATACCATCCGCTTCGAGCTGCGCCGCAGGCACGCCATGCGCGTCGATCAGCCGCTGCATCACCGCACGGGCGCGGCGGCGCGACAGCGCCAGGTTGACATCGATCCCGCCGACGGTGTCGGTATGGCCGACCAGCGCGATCCGGCGGTTGTCGTTCGCCCGCAGGAACGCCGACAGCGCGGTCAGCGAGGCATAGGGGCCGGGGCCGAGCGTATCGGCGGCGGTGGCGAAATCCAGATCGCGCAGCACCGCATGGCCGCGCTGCACCAGCGCCTGCACCAGCGGCGCGCCACCCGGCGCCGCTGGCGCCGCCGCCGGTGCGGGGGTGAGGGCAGGCGCGCTTTCCGGCTCGATCCGGGTGATCTGCACGTAGATATCGGCGCCGGAGCGGCTGACCAGCAGCGTGACATACGCCTCCTCGCTGGGCATCTGCGCGGCGACGAAGCGGTAGTCGAAGAGGTCGACGAACATCTCCGGCGGCGGCAGCACCGGCAGGGCAAAGCGGAAGTCGAAGCCGCCGCACGCCGCCGCCTGACAGCGATAGAGCTGCGTGTACCCGGCCGCCTCCAGCTGCGCCTCCAGCATGTCGGTCAGTTGCAGCGTCGTGGCCGCCGCGCTGTCGATCCGCCATGCCTGCCGCGTCACCGCGCCCTCAACATCGCGGGTGGCCATGCCTCCGCCCGACCACGGGCCGACGGGCAGGGCATGATCGCCCGCCTCCTCCCGAATTTCGCGCGTCATCTGCGCGTTGCCGGGAAGCTTCAGGTCCGCGGCCATGCCGGGCGCGGCGAAGGCGCCCAGCAGCAGTGCCGTGCCGATGCGCACTCCGCCCATCACCCGTCGCCCTCGCGGCCAAGCGGGTGCTGGCGGTAATGATAGCGCCCGACCCGCGCCATGCCCATCGCGGTATAAAGCCGGTTCGCGCCGGTATTCGCCTCGGTGCAGACGACGGCCAGATGCCGCGCTCCCTGCGCCATCGCCCAGCGGGCGGCCTCCAGCATCAGGGCGCGCCCGACGCCGCGCCTGCGCTGCGTTTGCCGCACCTCCAGCGCATGCACCATTGCGGTGCCGCCGTGCAGCGCGGCAAACCCGGCCGCAGCGGCGCGCCCGCCCTCGCGGCCCAGAAGGGCGGTCTTTGGCACGGCCGCGCGGTCCATCACGGCAAGGCGGCCGGGGCCGATGCCGCCCTCGGCCCAGATCTCGCGCTGTATCGCCAGCGGCTCCCACAGATGGAAGCTGGCGGTCGGCTTGGGCGTGTCCATCGCCAAGGCGTCCAGCCGCGCGGCATAGATCGCCACGGGATCGATCACCCCGTAGCCCGCCTCCGCCAGCAGCGCGTCAAGCTCTGCCTCCCCCTCTCGGATCATGAAGAGGGGCCGCGCGCCCATGGCGCGCATCGCGGCCTCTGCCGGGGGCAGGTCGGCCGCGCGGGCCGGTGCGTGCGCCGTGGCGGCCGAGGCGCGCTTGCCGCCGCCGCGCCCGTCGCGCAGCGTCCAGGGGCCGAGGTCCCGCACCGAATGCGCGGGCCACGTCGCCGACAGCACCGCGTAGAGCGCCCGCGCGTCCGGCTGCGTCACGCAAACCGCTCCGCCATCTCTGCCATTGCGGCGTCGAGCGCGCCTTCCTCCTGCCCGCGGGCAACGATGTTGGTGCCATAGGCGCCCTGCCGGATGAACGGATAGGAGCCGAAGCTCAGCTGCGGATAGCGCGCCGCCAGCTCGGCCAGCGGCCCGGCGATGTCGCCCTCGGGGCGGTGCACGTCCATGCTGCGCGAGATCAGCGGCGCGCCCCCGGTCAGCGTCGGCAGGACCGATGCGACCATCGCCTCGAAGATTTGCGGCACGCCGGCCATCACATGCACGTTTCCGATGATGAAACCCGGCGCGGCGCTGACCGGGTTTTCGATCAGTCTGGCGCCCTCGGGAATGCGCGCCATGCGCAGACGCGCCGCGTTCAGGTCGGTCCCCGACCGCGCGTAATGGGCGGCAAGGATCGCGCGCGCATCCTCGCGCACGTCGATGGCGGCACCGAAAGCGCGCGCCACCGCGTCCGCCGTGATGTCGTCATGCGTGGGGCCGATCCCGCCGGAGGTAAAGACAAAATCATACGCGGCGCTCAGCGTCTTCACCGCTTCGGCGATTGCGCCGCCGTCATCGCGCACCACCCGCGCCTCGGACAGATCGATTCCCGCGGCGGTCAGCGCCCCGGCCAGGTGGTGGGTGTTGCTGTCGCGCGTGCGCCCCGACAGGATCTCGTCGCCGATCACCAGCATGGCGGCTGTCGGGTTGGTCATCGGCACTCTCCTTGATCCGCTGTTCCCTTGGGTATAGGCCCCGCATCATGCGGTTTCAAACCCCTCTTGAGCGCGGCACGCTGATCCGCCGCTACAAACGCTTTCTCGCCGATATCCGGCTGGCGGACGGGCGCGAGGTGGTGGCCCATTGCGCCAATCCCGGCCGGATGACGGGGCTTGCCGAGCCGGGCATGACCGTCTGGACCGAGCCCAATGACGACCCGAAACGCAAGCTGAGCCACGCCTGGCGCCTGACCGAACTGGCGGGCGGCCACCTGTCCTGCATCGACACCGCCGCCGCCAACCGCGTGGTGGGCGCGGCGCTGCGCGCGGGGCAGGTGACATGCCTCGCCGGATACGACGCCGTCCTGCCCGAGCAGAAATACGGTGCGAAAAGCCGCGTCGATTTCCTCCTGCGCGGGGCGCGCCTCCCGGATGCCTATGTCGAGGTGAAGTCCGTCACGCTCAGCCGCCAGCCCGGCCTCGCCGAGTTTCCCGACACGCGCACCGCCCGCGGCGCACGTCACCTGTCGGACCTCGCCGACGTCGCCCGAAGCGGCCGCCGGGCCGTGCTTCTCTACCTCGTCCAGCGCAGCGATTGCGACCGCGTCAGCACCGCCGCCGACATCGACCCCGCCTATGCCGCAGCCCTCGCCGCCGCACGCGCAGCGGGTCTGGAGGTCATCGCACACGCCGCGGCGATCACCACCGCCGACATCACCCTTGGCCCGGCACTGCCTTACCCATAGCGAACTTTGGCTTTCATCTTCCTGCAAATACTCAATTCCGCCGTCGCGGCAGACTGCACCCTCTGGCCCTTTGCGCGTCGGCACCCTAAACAGGGCCGGATACACAGAACATGAGGCCAGACGTGACAGACGAGCATCGCGGACGCACCACGCGGGACGGAATCCGCATCCATGAGCCTTCCGATTTCGCGGGCATGCACAAGGCGGGGGCGCTGGCGGCGAACATCCTGGACGATATCGCGCCGCATGTGAGGGTGGGCCAGACGACCGCCGCGCTCGATGCGATGATCGAGGGGATGGTCGAGGACGCGGGCGCGAAATCGGCCACCATCGGCTACAAGGGCTACCGCCACGCAAGCTGCATCAGCGTCAATCACGTCGTCTGCCACGGCATTCCCGGCGGCAAGATCCCCAAGTGGAAGAACGACCCCCACGCGCGCCAGGGCGACACGCTGAACGATGGCGATATCCTGAATATCGACGTCACCGTGATCGTCGACGGCTGGTTCGGCGACACCAGCCGCATGTTCGTCGCGGGCAAGCCCAAGGCCTACGCCGAGCGGCTGATCCAGGTCACGCATGATGCGCTGATGGTGGGGATCGAGGCGGTGAAGCCCGGCAACACCTTCGGCGATATCGGCCACGCCATCCAGACCTATGCCGAGGCGCAGCAGACCTCGGTGGTGCGCGATTTCTGCGGCCACGGCCTTGGCCGGGTGTTCCACGCGCCGCCGAACGTGCTGCATTACGGGCGCGCGGGCACGGGGGCGGTGCTGGAAGAGGGCATGTTCTTCACGATCGAGCCGATGATCAACCTTGGCCGGGCCGAAACCCGCGTGCTGTCCGACGACTGGACCGCCGTGACGCGCGACAAATCCCTGTCGGCGCAGTTCGAGCATTCGGTCGGCGTGACCGCGGATGGCGCCGAGATATTCACCCTGTCGCCCGGCGGGCTGTTCCACCCGACCTACGGCTGAGGGCGCGCCGCGATCGCGCGGCCCGCCGCGGCGCCCGAAGCCCAGGCCCACTGGAAATTGTAGCCGCCCAGCCAGCCGGTCACGTCCATCGCCTCGCCGATGACGTAAAGGCCGGGCAGGGTGCGCGCCTCCATCGTTTGCGAGCTGACGCCGCCGGTGTCGATCCCGCCCAGCGTCACCTCGGCGGTGCGGTAGCCTTCGGTGCCGCCGGGGGTCAGCCGCCAGTTTTCCAGCGCGCTGCAAAGCCGCATCAGCGCCGCGTCGCCTTGATCGGCAAGGTTGCCGTCCAGCGCCGCGCCGGTCTGGCCGGGCAGGGCGGCGACCAGCCGGGCGGGCAGATGGCGCGCCAGTTCGGTCGTCAGCTTGTGACGCCCCGATTTGCTGCGCTGGGTGCGCAAGGCGTCCAGCAGCGTGCCGGAGGGGTCAAGGTTGACCGAAATCGGCGTGCCCTCCTGCCAATAGGACGAGATTTGCAGCATCGCCGGGCCCGAAAGCCCGCGATGCGTGAACAGCATCGCTTCGTCGAAGCTGGCCCCGTTCGCCTGCGCCCGGACGGGCAGCGCGACGCCTGCCAGATCGGCAAAGCGCCCCTCGGGGAAGGTGAAGGGCACCAGCCCCGCCCGCGTGTCCGTCACCGCCAGTCCGAACCGGCGCGCGATGTCATGGGCAAGGCCCGTCGCACCCATTCTGGGAATCGACTTGCCGCCCGTCGCCAGCACCAGATTGCGCGCCGTGACATCCCGGCGTGCGCCCTCGACGTCCAGCGCCGCGCGAAAGGCATGTCCATCGTGGCGCAGATCGACAAGGCTGGTCTGCAGCCACAGATCGGCGCCCGCGCGCGTCAATTCGGCCCGCAGCATGGCGACGACCTGCTTGGCCGAGCCGTCGCAGAACAGCTGGCCCAGCGTCTTTTCGTGCCAGGCGATGCCGTGCGCGTCCACCAGCGCGATGAAATCCCACTGGGTATAGCGCCCCAGCGCCGATTTGCAGAAATGCGGGTTGGCCGACAGAAAGTTCTCCGGTGCCGTGTAAAGATTGGTGAAATTGCAGCGCCCGCCGCCCGAGATGCGGATCTTCTCGCCCGGCGCGCGGGCGTGATCCACCACCAGCGTGCGGCCCGCGCAATGCGCCGCGCACATCATGCCGGCGGCCCCGGCGCCAAGGATCAGCGTGTCGATCTGCATGAGCCGTGCCCTGCCCGAAGCGCCGGGCGGGGTCAAGCGGGCGCCGCGCCGCGTCAGGACGCTTTCCTCGCGCCGCATCTCCTGCTAAAGTGGCCAGATAGACCCCGGAAAGGGGCGGTGTTCGAGGCGGAAATCGGCGGGTGTCATGACAGAAATGGTCTATGGATCGTCTCCCATCGGGGATGTCGAGCCGGTCCTTCCCAAATGGTGGCGGACGATCGACAAATGGTCGATCTCGTGTATCCTGATCCTCTTCGGGATCGGTCTGCTGCTGGGGTTCGCGGCGTCGCCGCCGCTGGCCGAGAAGAACGGCTTTGCGCCGTTTCATTACGTTCAGAGACAGACGTTTTTTGGCGGGATGGCGATGATCGCCATGGTGGCGACCTCGATGATGGGGCCGATGCTGGTGCGGCGCCTTGCGGTGATCGGTTTCCTGCTGTCGCTGGTGGCGCTGGTGCTGCTGCCCTTCTTCGGAACCGATTTCGGCAAGGGGGCGATGCGCTGGTATAGCCTTGGCTTCGCGTCGGTGCAGCCCAGCGAATTCCTCAAGCCCGGTTTCGTCGTCGCCGCCGCCTGGATGATGGCCGCCAGCCGCGAGATCGGCGGGCCGCCGGGGATGAGCTGGTCCTTCTTCCTGACGCTGATCATCGTCGCGTTCCTCGCGCTCCAGCCCGATTTCGGGCAGGCGTCGCTGGTGCTGTTCGCCTGGGGCGTGATGTATTTCGTCGCCGGTGCGCCGATCCTGCTGCTGGCGGGGATGGCGGGGCTGGTGGTGCTGGGCGGCTCCTTCGCCTATTCCAACTCGCAGCATTTCGCGCGCCGTATCGACGGGTTTCTGTCTCCGGACGTTGATCCGACCACGCAGCTTGGCTTTGCCACCAATGCCATCCAGGAGGGCGGTTTTTTCGGCGTCGGCGTGGGCGAGGGCACCGTGAAATGGTCGTTGCCCGATGCGCATACCGATTTCATCATCGCCGTCGCCGCCGAGGAGTACGGCCTGGTCCTGGTGCTGATCGTGATCGCGCTTTACGCCACCGTCGTCGTGCGTTCGCTGATGCGGCTGATGCGCGAGCGCGATCCCTTTATCCGATTGGCCGGCACGGGGCTGGCCTGCATCTTCGGGGTTCAGGCGATGATCAACATGGGCGTCGCGGTGCGCCTGCTGCCCGCAAAGGGCATGACGCTGCCTTTCGTCAGCTATGGCGGCTCGTCGCTGATCGCGGGGGGGATCGCGGTGGGCATGCTTTTCGCCTTCACCCGCTCGCGCCCGCAGGGCGAGATCGGCGACATCCTGCGCGGGAGGGCGCGGTGAGGGCGCGCGCGCCCCTGATGCTGATGGCCGCGGGCGGCACCGGCGGGCACATGTTCCCGGCGCAATCTCTGGCCGAACACATGCTGGCTGAAGGCTGGCGCGTGCAGCTCAGCACCGATGCGCGCGGCGCGCGCTATACCGGCGCGTTTCCCGAGGAGGTGCAGATCAGCCGCGTCTCCAGCGCGACCTTCGCGCGGGGCGGCGCGGTGGCTAGGATCTTGGCGCCGCTGCGGATTGCCGCCGGCACGCTGGCCGCGACCGCGCGGATGCTGCGCGAGAAGCCCGACATCGTGATCGGCTTCGGCGGGTATCCCAGCATACCGGCGCTGTCGGCGGCGTGGCTTTTGCGTCGCCCGCGCATGGTGCACGAGCAGAACGGCAAGCTGGGCCGCGTCAACCGCGCCTTTGCCAGCCGCGTCCATGCGGTCGCCTGCGGCACGTGGCCCACCGACCTGCCCGAGGGGATCGAGGGCTATCACGTCGGCAACCCGGTGCGGGCGGCGGTGCGCGAGCGGGCCGGGGCGGGCTATATCCCGCCGGGCGATTACCCGATGTCGATCCTCGTGATCGGCGGCAGCCAGGGCGCGCGCATCCTCAGCGACGTCGTGCCGCCCGCCATTGCCTCGCTGCCGATGGACATGCTGCGCAACATCCGCGTCGCCCATCAGGCCCGCGGCGAGGATATCGCGCGCGTCGCCGCCTACTATGCCGAGCAGGGCATCGATGCCGAGGTCGAGGAGTTCTTTGCCGATGTGCCCCGCCGGATGAGCGAGGCGCAGCTCGTCATCAGCCGCGCGGGCGCCTCGTCGCTCGCCGATATCGCGGTGATTGGGCGCCCGTCGATCCTGATCCCCTATGCGGCGGCGGCGGGTGATCATCAGACCGCCAACGCGCAGGCCCTGAAACAGGCGGGGGCCACGATCCTCGTCCCCGAAAGCCGCCTCAGCCACGAGGCGCTGTCCGAGCAGATCGAGACGATCATGAGCAACCCCGAGGGCGCCGCCCGGATGGCGCGGGCCGCGCTGGGCAGCGCGATGCCGGACGCGACCGAGCGGTTGGCCCACCTGGCCGAATGGCTGGCCCGAAACGCAACGCGCAAAGGATAGACCCAGATGAACTCAGCAGCCACCAAACTGCCCGGCGATGTCGGACCCATCCATTTTATCGGGATCGGCGGCATCGGCATGTCGGGCATCGCGGAGGTGCTGCTGAACCACGGCTATGTCGTGCAGGGCTCGGACCTGAAGCGCAGCCCGCTGACCGACCGGCTGGAGGAGCGGGGCGCGACCATCTTCGAGGGGCAGAGGGCGGAGAACCTCACGGGGGCCGAGGTTGTCGTCATCTCCTCGGCGATCAAGCCCGGCAATCCGGAACTGGACGAGGCGCGCAAGCGCGGCCTGCCCGTGGTGCGCCGCGCCGAGATGCTGGCCGAGCTGATGCGCCTGAAATCCAACATCGCCGTCGCCGGCACGCATGGCAAGACGACGACGACGACGATGGTGGCGGCGCTTCTGGATCATGGCCAGTTCGATCCCACGGTGGTCAATGGCGGCATCATCCACGCCTATGGCAGCAATGCGCGCGTCGGCGGCGGCGAATGGATGGTGGTCGAGGCGGACGAGAGCGACGGCACCTTCAACCGCCTGCCCGCCACCATCGCCATTGTCACCAACATCGACCCCGAGCACATGGAGCATTGGGGCACCGAGGCCGCGCTGCACAAGGGATTCGAGGATTTCGTCAGCAACATCCCCTTTTACGGCCTGGCGATCTGCTGCACCGATGACGCTGACGTGCAGACGCTGGTGGGCAAGATCACCGACCGGCGCGTCGTCACCTACGGCTTCAACGCGCAGGCGGATGTGCGCGCGCTGAACCTTCGCTACGTCAAGGGCATCGCGCATTTCGACATCGCGCTTCAGGTCGAGGGCAAGCGCATCGACGGCTGCACCCTGCCGATGCCCGGCGATCACAATGTCTCGAACGCGCTCAGCGCCGTGGCCGTCGCGCGTCACCTCGGCATGAAGACGGCCGAAATCCGCGATGCGCTGGCCAGCTTCGGCGGGGTCAATCGCCGCTTTACCCGCGTGGGCGAGGTGGGGGGCGTGACCATCATCGACGACTACGGCCATCACCCGACCGAGATCCTGGCCGTGCTCAAGGCCGCGCGCCACGCGACCGAGGGACGCCTTATCGCGGTGCATCAGCCGCACCGCTACACAAGGCTGCACCACCATTTCGACGATTTCTGCGCCTGCTTCAACGAGGCCGATGTCGTTGCCATCGCGCCCGTCTATGCGGCGGGGGAAGAGCCGATCGCGGGCGCGTCGCGCGACGATCTGGTGGCGGGGCTCATCGACCGGGGCCACCGCGACGCGCAGGCCATCGACGGCGAGGCGGGGCTGGCCGATCTGGTGCGCCGCACCGCGCGGCCGGGCGACATGGTGGTATGTCTGGGCGCCGGTACGATCAGCGGCTGGGCCAATCGCTTGCCGGAGGCCCTGAAGGCACCGCAATTGCAGGAAGGATGAACAATGCCGGCATCCCTCATCCTCGCCTCGATCTGGGCGCTGGCGGCGAACCTGCTGGCGATGACGCCCAGCCGCGACAACCACTGGGGCGCCGCCTACGCGCTGATTGCCGTGGGCATCCCGATCGTGGGATATGTGACATGGCAGAACGGGCCGTGGATCGGCCTTTTCTGCCTCGTCGCTGCAATGTCGATCCTGCGCTGGCCTGCGGTCTACCTGTGGCGGTGGCTGCGCGGGCCGCGTCAGGATCTGGCGGAGGATTGACCGCCGCATGATGTCGAGCGCGACGATACTTCTGGCCTTCATGGCGGTGGCATTCTGCGTCGGCGTCGCCGTCTTCTATCGCCTGCGGGCGCGCCGCACGGCACGGGCGGCCGGGATGGGCTGGCTGGTCTGCGCCGCGATCGTGCTGATCCTGGGATGGTCGACGTTTCTGCTGGATATGGCGCCGCGCGCGGCGGTTTTTACCGGGCTGATCCTGCCGGTCTGGCTGATGGGCGGGCTGGTCGGCCTCGTTGCAGGGTTGGTCCGCCACCGGAACAGCGCGCCATGAGCGCCGCGATGCCGGACGTGCGCGGCAAGCTGACGCCGCAGCGCGACCTGGCCGATCTGACATGGCTGCGCGTCGGCGGGCCGGCCGACTGGCTGTTCCAGCCTGCGGACGAGGCGGATCTGGCCAATTTCATGGCTGCGCTGGACCCTTCGGTGGCGGTCTTTCCCATGGGCGTCGGCAGCAACCTGATCGTGCGCGACGGCGGGCTGCGCGCCGTGGTGATCCGCCTCGGGCGCGGCTTCAACGGGATCGAGGTGGAGGGCACCCGCGTCACGGCCGGGGCCGCCGCGCTCGATGCACATGTGGCGCGGCGGGCGGCGCAGGCGGGGGTTGACCTGACGTTCCTGCGCACCATTCCCGGTGCCATCGGCGGCGCGGTGCGGATGAACGCGGGCTGTTATGGCACCTATACCAAGGATGTCTTCGTCTCGGCCCGTGCGGTGACGCGGGATGGCCGGATCGTGACGCTGGGGCCGGACGATCTGAATTTCCGCTACCGCCAGACGGACCTGCCCGGGGGCTGGGTTCTGACCTCTGCCGTTCTGGAAGGGCCGGCTGCCGATCCCGCCGCGCTGGAGGCGCGCATGGCCGCGCAGCTGCAAAAGCGCGATGAGACTCAGCCGACGAAGGAGCGGACCGCCGGCAGCACCTTTCGCAATCCCGCCGGGTTCAGCAGCACGGGCCGCGCCGACGACACGCATGAATTGAAGGCGTGGAAGGTGATCGACGACGCGGGCATGCGCGGGGCGCGCCGCGGCGGCGCGCAGATGAGCCCGAAGCATCCGAACTTTCTGGTCAACACCGGCGGCGCCACCGCCGCCGATCTGGAAGGGCTTGGCGAAGAGGTGCGAAAAAAGGTTTTTCAAACCAGCGCAATAGAGTTACAGTGGGAAATCATGAGGGTCGGCGAACCGGCCCCTTGCAGGCACAAGTACCAACAAGACCAATAAAACAGGGCCGTGAACGGCCCGGAACATTGAGGCAGATCGGTGGTTCGTTCGAGCAGGACAAACCCCAAGGTTGCGGTGATAATGGGCGGGACGTCAGCCGAGCGCGACGTGTCGCTGTCTTCGGGGCGCGAATGCGCCGCCGCGCTGAGGGATGAAGGCTACGACGTGGTCGAGGTCGATGCAGGCCGCGACCTCGCGCAGAAGCTGATCAAAATCTCTCCCGACGTCGTTTTCAATGCTCTGCATGGCCGCTGGGGCGAGGATGGCTGCGTGCAGGGGCTGCTGGAATGGCTGCGCATCCCCTACACCCATTCGGGCGTGCTGGCCTCGGCGCTGGCGATGGACAAGGAGGCCACGAAATCGGCCTACCGCGCCGCCGGGCTGCCCGTGGTGCCCAGTATCCTTGCCAATCGCGACGAGGTACGCGCGCAGCACCCCATGCAGCCGCCCTATGTGGTCAAACCCTACAACGAAGGTTCTTCAGTCGGCATCTACATCGTCCGCGATACTGCCGCTGGCCCCCCGCAACTCTCCGATGACATGCCCGCGCGCGTCATGGTCGAAGCCTACGCGCCGGGGCGCGAGCTGACGACCACCGTGGTCGGCGACCGCGCGTTGACCGTGACCGACATCATCACCGACGACTGGTACGACTACGCCGCGAAATACGAACCCGGCGGGTCGCGCCACGTGGTGCCCGCGGACATTCCGCAGGAGATTTTCGACCTGTGTATGGATTACGCCCTGCGCGCGCATGTGGCGCTGGGCTGCCGGGGCGTCAGCCGCACCGATTTCCGCTGGGACGAGGCGCAGGGCGCGGCGGGCCTGATCCTGCTGGAGACGAACACGCAGCCCGGCATGACGCCCACATCCCTCAGCCCCGAGCAGGCGCAGGCGGTGGGGATGAGCTTCGGCGCGCTCTGCCGCTGGATGGTCGAGGATGCGTCATGGGACAGGTGACGCCGCGCAACGATCCGGCGCCGTCGCGCTGGTCCTACCGGATGCAGCGGGTGCTGCTGACGCCGATGTATCGGCGGCTTCTGCGCTTTGGCGTGCCGTTCTGCCTGACCTTCGGCATCGCCTCGTGGTATCTGACGGACCCGGCGGTGCAGCAGCGCATGATGCTGACCTATGCCGACCTGCGCGATCAGATCCAGACCCGTCCCGAATTCATGGTCAAGCTTCTGTCGGTCGAGGGCGCCAGCCCGCGCACCGCGGCCGACGTGCGCGAAAGTTTCGCCTATACGCTGCCGCTCAGCTCCTTCGACATGGATCTGGAGGCCGTGCGCGCCGCGATCGAGGATATACCGGCTGTCGCCAGCGCCGCCGTGCGCGTGCGCCAGGGCGGCGTGCTGGAAGTGCGCGTGCACGAGCGGCAGCCTGCAGCGCTTTTGCGTGTTCCCAAGGGGCTGATCGTGATCGACCCGGAGGGCGTGGCGCTGGATGCGGTGGCGCACCGGTCCGAGCGGCCGGGCCTGCCGGTCGTCACCGGCGACGGCGCGCAGGACGCGGTGCCCGAGGCGCTGGCGATCCGTGCCGCGGCCGGACCGCTGGCGCCGCGTATGCGCGGCCTTGTGCGGATGGGCGCGCGCCGCTGGGACGTGGTGCTGGACCGCGGCCAGCGCATCCTGCTGCCGGTCGACGACCCGGTGCGCGCGCTGGAGCGCGTGATCGTGCTGAACGAGACGCAGGACATGCTGGAGCGGGACGTCGCGGCGGTCGACATGCGGCTGGCCGACCGGCCGACGCTGAGAATGAACGAGCCCGCCAGCCAACGCTGGTGGCAAGTCCGGAATTTGAGTGCAGGGACGGGTGCGGAATGATCGAATTATATGAAACCCAACGCGCGATGCGAAACATGCGCCGGGCCGCGATGCAGCGCGGCGTGGTGGCGGTGCTGGATGTCGGCACGTCCAAGATCGCGTGCCTCGTGCTGCGCTTCGACGGCACCGACCGGCGCGAGGGCGACAGCGGCATCGGCGCGATGGCGGGGCAGGCGGGCTTTCGCGTGATCGGCGCGGCGACCACCCGCTCGCGCGGGGTGCGCTTCGGCGAAATCGACGCGATGGCCGAGACCGAGCGCGCCATCCGCACCTCCGTGCAGGCGGCGCAGAAAATGGCGAACATGCGCGTCGATCACGTCATCGCCTGTTTTTCGGGCGCCGGGCCGCGCAGCTACGGATTGGCCGGTCAGGTCGAGCTTGAGGGTCATATGGTGTCCGAGCAGGACGTGAGCCGGGTCCTGTCGGCCTGCGAGGTGCCCGATTTCGGGACCGGCCGCGAGGTGCTGCATGCGCAGCCGGTGAACTTCGCGCTCGACCACCGTTCGGGCCTGATCGACCCGCGCGGGCAGATGGGCAACACGCTCAGCACCGACATGCACATGCTGACGGTGGACAGCGCGCCGATCCAGAACCTTGCCCATTGCGTCAAGCGCTGCGATCTGGAGCTGGCGGGCATCGCCAGCTCGGCCTATGTCTCCGGCATCTCCAGTCTCGTCGAGGACGAGCAGGAGCTGGGCGCGGCCTGCATCGACCTGGGCGGCGGCAGTTCCGGCATCTCGATCTTCATCAAGAAGCACATGATCTACTGCGACAGCGTCCGCATGGGCGGCGAGCATGTGACCGCCGACATCTCGATGGGGCTTCAGGTGCCGACGGCCACGGCGGAACGGATCAAGACGTTCTACGGCGGCGTCGTCGCCACCGGCATGGACGACCGCGAGATGATCGAGATCGGCGGCGACACCGGCGACTGGGACCATGACCGCCGCAGCGTCAGCCGGGCCGAGCTGATCGGCATCATGCGCCCGCGGGTCGAGGAAATACTCGAGGAAGTGCGCGCGCGGCTCGATGCCGCCGGCTTCGACTGCCTGCCCAGCCAGCAGATCGTGCTGACGGGCGGCGGCAGCCAGATCCCCGGCCTTGACGGGCTGGCCACGCGCATCCTGGGCCAGCAGGTGCGCCTTGGCCGCCCCCTGCGGGTGCACGGACTGCCGCAGGCGGCGACGGGGGCGGGTTTCGCCAGCGCGGTGGGCATGTGCCTTTTCGCGGCGAACCCGCAGGACGAATGGTGGGACTTCGAATTGCCGGTCGATCGCTATCCCGCGCGGTCGCTGAAACGGGCGGTCAAATGGTTTCGGGACAACTGGTAAGCGCTAAATGCGGTGCCGTCGGCGAAATCCCGCGAAAAGCTGCGAAAAACTGCCTATATTTTGTGGTTGAGACGTGTTTTTTAGGTGACGATACGGGCTATTCCCGGTAATAATTCGAGTTAAGGCAGAAAAACGGCCCGCAAATGTGGGCGCAAGCACAGGCGGACAGAGCAATGACATTGAACCTCACCATGCCCGGACGCGAAGACCTCAAGCCCCGGATCACCGTTTTCGGGGTCGGCGGCGCTGGCGGTAACGCGGTCAACAACATGATCGAAAAGCAGCTGGATGGGGTGGATTTCGTCGTCGCGAACACGGATGCGCAGGCGCTCCAGCAATCCAATGCCGAAAACCGCGTGCAACTGGGCGTGAAGGTGACAGAGGGGCTGGGCGCGGGTGCCCGCGCCTCCGTCGGCGCAGCCGCCGCCGAGGAAAGCATCGAGCAGATCGTCGATCATCTGGCCGGCGCGCATATGTGCTTCATCACCGCCGGCATGGGCGGCGGCACCGGGACCGGCGCCGCGCCGATCATCGCGCAGGCCGCGCGCGAGCTGGGCGTTCTGACCGTCGGCGTCGTGACCAAGCCCTTCCAGTTCGAGGGTGGCAAGCGGATGAAGCAGGCCGAGGACGGCGTAGATGCGCTGCAGAAGGTCGTCGATACACTGATCATCATTCCGAACCAGAACCTGTTCCGTCTGGCGAACGAGAAGACGACCTTCACCGAGGCGTTCTCGATGGCCGACGATGTGCTCTATCAGGGCGTCAAGGGCGTGACCGACCTGATGGTGCGCCCCGGCCTGATCAACCTCGACTTCGCCGACGTGCGCGCGGTGATGGACGAGATGGGCAAGGCGATGATGGGCACCGGCGAGGCCGAGGGCGAAGATCGCGCGATCCAGGCCGCCGAAAAGGCGATCGCCAACCCGCTGCTGGACGAGATCAGCCTCAAGGGCGCCAAGGGCGTGCTGATCAACATCACCGGCGGCACCGATCTGACCCTGTTCGAACTGGACGAGGCCGCCAACCGCATCCGCGAGGAAGTGGATGCCGATGCGAACATCATCGTCGGCTCCACCATGGATCCCGCGATGGAAGGCATGATGCGCGTCAGTGTCGTCGCCACCGGCATCGACGCGGCCCCGGCCACCGGCGAGGTTCCGGTGCCGCGCCGCTCGCTGGCCGAGCCGCTGCGCCAGAGCGTTTCGAGCGAACAGCAGGAGCCGCGCGAGGAAGCGCCCCGGCCCGCGGCCGCCGCGTCCGCGCCCCAGCCGGAGCAGCCGGCCGCGCGCCGCGAAGAGGCGGCCGAGCCGTCGCTGTTTACCTCGATGAACGGCCAGCGCGCCGCGGCAGAGGCGCCGAAGGAAGATGTCTTCGAGCCGCGCGAGGAAACCGTGCGCCCCGCCGCCGAGGCCGAAAGCGACGTGCCGCCCCCCGCCTATACCCCCCGCGCCGCCGAGCCCGAGCCGGAGTATGAGAGCGACCTGCAAGCCTATGTCGCCCCGCGCGCCCCGGTGGCGCCCGGAACTCCGTCGCCGGAGACGATGGCGCGCCTCAAGCATGCGGTCGGAAATGCCGCCTCGCGCAGGCCCGAAGGCGCGCAGACGCCGCAGGTGCGTCAGGCGCAACAGCAACCCCAGCAGGCAGAGCGTTCGCGCTTTGGCATCAATTCGCTGCTGAACCGGATGACGGGCCACGGCCCTGAGGGCGAAACCCCGCGCCAGCCCCGACAGCAGCCCAGCGTGCAGGCGCAGCAGCCCGCCCCGGTGGAGCGCTACGAAGAAGAGCGCGACGAGCAGATCGAGATCCCGGCCTTCCTGCGCCGTCAGGCGAACTGATCGCGCGTCAAGCGAAAGCTCTGCAACAAAAGGCCACCTGCGGGTGGCCTTTTTCGTGATGAGCAGGGAATTTTCGGCCATGTAAGGCCTTGGGAACGCGGACATAACTGTGTTTCAGCAGAAATCCGCCTTGGCCGATTCCCGCATGTTTCAAACCGTTGCAAAGATTGAGTTGAGTGTATCGTTCCGGCGCATTAACTCCTGCTCAGCCACGGCACGAAAAAGACCGTCTGGCAACGAGGCATCCTGTTTGAAGGGCGCGGGACTGAGCGGGACTGAAAAGAGGGCACAGTGCAGCATACGGTGAGACATTCCATCGCGTTCGACGGCGTGGGCCTGCATTCCGGGCTGCCTGCACGGCTGGTGATCCGTCCGGCCGCCGCAGGCCATGGCATCGTCTTTCGCCGCACCGATTGCGCCGCCGATGTCTGCGATATTCCCGCGATCTGGACGCATGTAAATCAGACGCCGCTCTGCACCCGGCTGGAGAATGCACAGGGCGTGCAGGTCTCGACGGTGGAGCATGTGATGGCCGCGCTCATGGGGTGCGGCATCCATAACGCGCTGGTTTCGGTCGACGGCCCCGAAGTGCCGATCCTCGATGGCAGCTCGTCCATCTTCGTGCGCGGCATCCTGCGCGCCGGACTGCGGCGGCAGGACGAGGCGGTGCGTGCGCTGCGCGTTCTGCGCCCGGTCGAGGTGCGCCGCGGCGACGCCTGGGCGCGCATCAGCCCGCATGATACGCTGACCATCGAATTCGACATCTCTTTCGACGACGCGGCGATCGGCGTGCAGAAAAAAACGCTGAACATGGCCAATGGCAGCTTCGTGCGCGAACTGGCCAGCAGCCGCACCTTCTGCCGCAAGGCGGATGTGGACGCGATGCGCGCCAGCGGTCTGGCGCTTGGCGGGTCGCTGGAAAACGCGGTCGTCGTCGATGGTGACAACGTGCTGAGTCCGGGCGGCCTGCGCCACCGGGACGAGGCCGTGCGCCACAAGATGCTGGACGCGCTGGGGGATCTGGCGCTGGCCGGGGCGCCGCTTCTGGGGTTCTACCAGGGGCATCTGGCGGGCCATGCGCTGACCAACGACCTTCTGCGCGCGCTTTTCGCCCAGCCGGGCGCGGTGGAGTGGGTGACATGCGACGCGGCGCTTGCGGCCAAGCTGCCCGGCGCCGGCGTCCATTGGGGCGAAGTGCCGCAAGTCGCGTGATGTAGCCGGGCCCGTGCCGCCGCACCCCCTGAAACGCAACCAACCCTCCCGGCCGCACCGGATTTCTCTGCTGGCACAGGTCCGGTGATTGGGCTACAACCCGACCTGATGGGGAAGAAGGGCAGATCGAGCATGACCTTTGGCAGACAGGGCGCGGAACGGCGCGCAGGACTGGCGGCAAGACAAGCAAAGAGACTGACCGGGGCGCTTCTTCTGACGTTGGCGCTGGCGTCCTGCGGCGGCATCACCGGCAAGGTGCAGCGCGGCGATGTCGATTACGAGAATTATACCGCGCAGCAGATTTTCGAGCGTGGCGAATACGACCTGGCGCAGGACAATCCGGCACTGGCAGCCCAGAGCTTTGCCGAGGTCGAGCGTCTCTATCCCTATTCCGACCTGACCAAGCGCGCGGTCATCATGCAGGCATTCTCCCATCATCTCGACCAGAACTACGAGGAAAGCCGCAGCGCCGCGCAGCGGTACATCGACTTCTACCCGACGGACGAGGATGCGGCCTATGCGCAGTATCTTCTGGCGCTCAGCTATTACGACCAGATCGACGAGATCGGCCGCGATCAGGGCCTGACCTTCCAGGCGCTGCAATCCCTGCGCAAGGTGATCGAACTTTATCCCGACAGCGAATATGCCCGCTCGGCGATGCTGAAATTCGACCTGGCGTTCGACCATCTCGCCGCCAAGGAGATGGAGGTCGGCCGCTACTACCTCAAGCGCGATCATTACACGGCGTCGATCAACCGTTTTCGCGTGGTGGTCGAGGATTTCCAGACCACGTCGCACACCCCCGAGGCGCTGCACCGTCTGGTCGAGGCGTATCTGTCGCTGGGCCTTCTGGACGAGGCGCAGACCGCGGGCGCGATCCTTGGCTACAATTTCCGCTCGACCTCCTGGTATCAGGACAGCTACCGCTTGCTGACGCAGCGCGGCCTCAAGATGGAGGCGCGCGGCGACAACTGGCTGGCGCAGATCTACCGCCAGATGATCAAGGGCGAATGGCTTTGATACGAGGCCGCGGGCGGACGGCGTTCTCCGCCCCTTGACGGGTTTGGGCAATGCTTCGCAGTCTTGACATCCGCGACATGCTGATCATCGACCGGCTGGACCTGACGTTCCGGCCGGGCCTCAACGTCCTGACGGGCGAGACGGGGGCGGGCAAGTCGATCCTGCTCGACAGCCTCGGCTTTGTCCTCGGCTGGCGCGGGCGGGCCGAACTGGTGCGCAGCGGCGCCGCGCAGGGCGAGGTGACGGCGGTTTTCGATCTGCCACCGGGCCACGCTGCCCGCGCTGTGGTGGAGGAGGCCGGCATTCCCGCCACGGACGAGTTGATCCTGCGCCGCATCAACACCGCCGAGGGGCGCAAGACGGCGTGGGTCAACGACCGCCGCTGCTCGGGCGAGGTGCTGCGCAGTCTCAGCGATACGCTGGTCGAACTCCACGGCCAGCAGGATGACCGGGGCCTTCTGAATGCGCGCGGGCATCGTCTGCTTCTGGACGAATACGGCCAGCTTGATGCGCTGCGCGGCGACGTCCGCGCGGCCTGGACGGCGCGGCAATCCGCCGCCAAGGCGCTGAAATCCGCCGAGGACGCGCTGGCGGCGATCCGCAGCGAGGAGGATTTCCTGCGCCACGCGGTCGCGGAGATGCGCGCGCTGTCTCCCGAGCCGGGCGAGGATGCCGAACTGGACGCGCGCCGCCGCCTCATGCAGGCGGCCGAGCGCGTCCGCACCGATATTGCCAAGGCCGCCGAGGCGCTGGGCGGGCAGGGGGCCGAGCGCGCGGCAGGCGATGCGCTGCGCTGGCTGGAGGATGCGGCGGCGCAGGTCGACGGGCAGCTGGACGCGCCCATCGCCGCGCTGGGCCGTGCGCTGGTCGAACTGGACGAGGCCGCGCGCGGCATCGATGACTGCCTCGAGGCGCTGGCCTTCAACCCCTCGGAGCTGGAGGAAACAGAAGAGCGTCTTTTTGCCATCCGCGCGCTGGCGCGCAAGCATGGCGTCATCCCGGACGAGCTGGGCAGCTTCGCCGAAGGACTGGAGCGGCGGCTTGCTGCGCTCGACGCGGGCGACGCGGAAATCGGCACGCTGCGTGCCGACCTCAAGGCCGCGACCAAACGCTACGACGATGCCGCCGCCGCGCTCAGCGCCGCGCGCTCCGAGGCAGCGGGGCGGCTCGACACCGCTGTGATGGCCGAGCTGGCCCCGCTCAAGATGGAGCGCGCGGTTTTCGAGACGACCATGACCGAAACGCCGCCCGGCCCCGACGGGATCGACGAGGTCGCCTTCCGCGTCGCCACCAACCCCGGCGCGCCCGCCGGCCCACTGGCCAGAATCGCTTCGGGTGGCGAGCTGAGCCGGTTCCTGCTGGCGCTGAAAGTTTGCCTGACGGGGACGCAGCCGGGCCTGACGATGATCTTCGACGAGATCGACCGCGGTGTCGGCGGCGCCACCGCCGATGCGGTGGGGCGTCGTCTGGCCGGTCTGGCGAAGGGGGGGCAGGTGCTGGTCGTGACGCACAGCCCGCAGGTGGCCGCGCTCGCCGCCCATCACTGGCGCGTGGAAAAACGTGTGGAGGACGAGGTGACCCTGTCCACCGTCACCCCGCTGGGTGCCGCCGCGCGCGTGGACGAGATCGCGCGCATGCTCTCGGGTGATACCATCACCCCCGCCGCCCGCGCCGCCGCCGAGGCGCTGATGGCGGGCTGACGCGCCGCCGCTGACCACAGAAGGAATGACAGTCATGCATAGATCCGTTCTTGCCGCTCTCGCCCTGACACTCGCCGGCTGCGCCCCGATGGGCGGGGGCCCCTATGGCGACTACGAGGTTGCCGGGGTCGAGGATGGCGACATGCTGAAACTGCGCGCCGGGCCCGGCACCGGCTTTGACGTCATCGCGGGGCTGCCGAACGGGACCGTCCTGCGCCTCGCCGGGTGCGAGCGCACCGGCGGCACCCGCTGGTGCCGGGCCACGGCACAAGAGGCGCGCGGGCTGAGCGGCTATGTCTCCTGGGCGTATCTGCGCGAACTCTGACGCCGCGCCTGCGGCGGGCCTAGCAGATGAGTATTTTCAATAAGATAAAGCGGGGCGCGGCGCCCTGCTTCATCTTGGTGAAAAATACTCAGATCCGGCGCCCGCAGCTTGCGTGCCGCGTCAGACGAGGCGCGAGGTTTCCACCGCCGCGCGCACGAAGTCATTGAACAGCGGATGCGGCGCGAAGGGCTTGGACTTCAGCTCGGGGTGGAACTGCACGCCGATGAACCAGGGGTGATCTGCCCATTCCACGATCTCCGGCAGGCGCCCGTCTGGCGACATCCCGGAAAAGCGCAGGCCGCATTTTTCGAGCTTGTCGCGATATTTCGTGTCCACCTCATACCGGTGGCGATGCCGTTCCTCGATCGACGTGGTGCCGTAGATCTCGGCCACGCGGCTGCCCTCCTGCAGCACCGCGTCGTAGGCGCCGAGGCGCATCGTGCCGCCCTTGTCGTCCGTCACCTTGCGCTTGACCTTCTCGTTGCCCTGCACCCATTCCTTGAGGTGATAGATGACCGGCTCGAACCGCTTGGCACCGGCCTCGAAGTCGAACTCCTCCGATCCGGCGGTGGCGATGCCGGCGACATTGCGCGCGGCCTCGATCACCGCCAGCTGCATGCCGAGGCAGATGCCCATGTAGGGGATCTTGCGCAGCCGCGCGAACTGTGCGGCCTTGATCTTGCCTTCGGTGCCGCGCTCGCCGAAACCGCCGGGCACGAGGATGGCATGGAAGCCTTCGAGGTGGCGCGCCGGGTCTTCCGTGTCGAACACCTCGGAATTGACCCACTCGACATTGACCTTCACGCGGTTGGCCATCCCGCCATGGGTCAGCGCCTCCTTGATCGACTTGTAGGCGTCTTCCAGCTGCACGTATTTGCCGACGATGGCGATGTTCACCGTGCCGTCGGTGTTGTGGATGCGGTCGGCGACGTCCTGCCAGACGCTCAGGTCGGGACGGGGCGCCGGGGATATCTGGAACGCGTCCAGCACCGCCTGGTCCAGCCCCTCGCGGTGATAGGCCAGCGGTGCCTCGTAGATGGATTTGAGGTCATAGGCGGCAACGACCGCTTCCTTGCGCACGTTGCAGAAAAGCGCGATCTTCTCGCGCTCCTTCTCGGGGATCGGGTGTTCGGAGCGGCAGACGAGGATGTCGGGCGCGATGCCGATGCTTTGCAATTCCTTGACGCTGTGCTGGGTCGGCTTGGTCTTGAGTTCTCCGCTTGCCGCGAGGTAGGGCAGCAGCGTCAGGTGCATGAAGATGCACTGTCCGCGCGGCTGATCGTGGCTGAACTGGCGGATCGCCTCGAAGAAGGGCAGGCCCTCGATATCGCCCACTGTGCCGCCGATCTCGCAGAGCATGAAATCGACCTCGTCCGCGCCGATGGCGAGGAAATCCTTGATCTCGTTGGTGACGTGCGGGACCACCTGGATGGTCTTGCCAAGGTAATCGCCGCGGCGTTCCTTCTCCAGCACGGTGGAGTAGATGCGCCCCGAACTGACCGAATCCGTCATGCGGGCCGGAACGCCCGTGAAGCGCTCGTAGTGGCCGAGGTCGAGGTCCGTCTCGGCGCCGTCGTCGGTCACGAACACCTCACCATGTTCGAAAGGCGACATCGTGCCGGGATCGACGTTGAGGTAAGGGTCGAGCTTGCGCAGCCGCACCGAGAAGCCGCGCGCCTGCAAGAGCGCCCCCAGCGCGGCAGAGGCAAGCCCCTTGCCGAGGGAGGAGACGACGCCGCCGGTTATGAAGATGTAGCGAGCCATTGGCAGGCGGTCCCCCGTGATGATGGGCCCAGTCTCGGGGCCGGATTCTGTGCATTTCCGGCTTCAAGAAACCGCAGCACCACGGGACTTGAGCCATAGAGGATTATGGCGGCGCGTGCAACCGCGCCACATCGTGTCTTGTGCGCCGCGCGCGGGGCGGGCGGTCCGTCGGAAGGTTTATTCGGCCGTCGGCAGCAGGGGCGCGTCGGCATCCTCGCCATCGAGCGACTGAAGGGGCGTGTTCAGATCGGCCGGGACCGTATCGCGCGCCGGTGCGTCGACGAGGCGGTCAAGGACGGAACCGCCGGCCGAATTGCTGGCCGCGATGATGGTCAGCGCCATCGACGTGCAGATGAAGGCAGCCGCCAGCGCCCATGTCACCTTGCCCATCGCCGTGCCCGCCGATCGGCCCGCAACGCGGCCGCCGCCACCGCCGCCCATGCCCAGACCGCCCCCTTCCGAACGTTGCAGCAGCACAGCGCCGATCAGCGCCAGCGCCAGCAGAAGGTGGATGATGAGAACGACGTTTTCCATGAAGCGGCCTGCCGGATAGGGGAAATCTCGATGAGCGTTGCGCGGTATCTATGGAAATTCCGCGCGTCCCGCAACCCGCCAATCGCGCGCGGCGCGGCGGCTGGCCCGCGTTTCGACCGGCGGGGCGGATTTAATGGTTTCGCCCTGCGGCGCACACCGCTACAAGGGCGCGGGTTTTCATCGTACAGTCAAGAGGTCCGGCATGGCAAACGTGGTCGTCGTGGGCGCCCAGTGGGGCGACGAAGGCAAAGGCAAGATCGTCGATTGGCTCAGCGAGCGGGCCGACGTGATCGCGCGTTTTCAGGGCGGGCATAATGCGGGCCACACGCTGGTCGTCGATGGCAAGATCTACAAGCTGAACGCGCTGCCTTCGGGCGTGGTGCGGGGCGGCAAGCTGTCGGTCATCGGCAATGGCGTTGTTCTGGATCCGTGGCATCTGGTGGACGAGATCGAGAAGATCCGCGCGCAGGGTGTCGAGATTTCGCCCGACACGCTGATGATCGCCGAGAACACGCCGCTGATCCTTCCCATCCACGGCGAGCTGGACCGCGCGCGCGAGGAAGCCGCCTGCAAGGGCACCAAGATCGGAACCACCGGGCGCGGCATCGGCCCCGCCTACGAGGACAAGGTCGGGCGCCGGTCCATAAGGGTGGCGGACCTGGGCGACGACGCGACGCTGGAGGCGCGGGTTGACCGCGCGCTTCAGCACCACGATCCGCTGCGCAGGGGGCTGGGGATCGCGGCGGTGGACCGTGACGCGCTGATCGCGCAGCTCAAGGCCATCGCGCCGCAGATCCTGCAATATGCCGCGCCCGTGTGGAAGGTGCTCAACGACAAGCGCAAGGCCGGCAAACGCATCCTTTTCGAGGGTGCGCAGGGTGCGCTTCTGGATATCGATTTCGGCACCTATCCCTTTGTCACCTCTTCCAACGTGATCGCGGGGCAGGCGGCCACCGGCGTCGGCCTCGGCCCCGGCGCGATCAACTACGTGCTGGGCATCGTCAAGGCATATACCACGCGCGTCGGCGAAGGCCCGTTCCCGACCGAGCTGGACGACGGTGACGGCCAGCGGCTGGGCGAGCGCGGGCGCGAATTCGGCACCGTCACGGGGCGCAAGCGGCGCTGCGGCTGGTTCGATGCGGCGCTGGTGCGTCAGACCTGCGCGACGAGCGGGGTCAGGGGAATCGCGCTGACCAAGCTCGACGTGCTCGACGGGTTCGAGACGTTACGCATCTGCACCGGCTACGAATTGGACGGCGCGCGGCTGGACCATCTGCCCACCGCCGCCGACAGGCAGGCCCGCTGCACCCCGATCTACGAGGAGATGCCGGGCTGGTCGGAATCGACCGAAGGCGCGCGCAGCTGGGCCGACCTGCCCGCCAATGCCATCAAATACGTGCGCCGGGTCGAGGAACTGATCGATTGCCCGGTGGCGATGCTTTCCACCTCGCCCGAGCGCGAGGATACCATCCTCGTGACCGACCCCTTCGCCGACTGACCGGAGAACGCCATGCCGCTCAGCTATGCCGCGCGCAGACGATGGTCGCTGGTGATCCTGCTCGTCGGGCTGCCGGTGTATATCGTCGCCGTGATCAGCCTGATCGCGGTGTTGCCGGACCTGCCGGGCTGGATCACGTTCCTTGTCTACGTCTTCTTCGGCTTTGCCTGGATGCTGCCGCTGAAATTCGTCTTTGTCGGCATCGGCCAGGCAGACCCCGATGCGACTGCTTCGGAGGACGAACCGCGCTGACGGCGTCTGCGACGGGCCGCACCCTCATGCGGGGCGGTCAGCCTGTGGGGTGGACCTCTGCCCGTGGGAAATCATGGGACAGGGCAGAGGCGAGGCGGGTGCCATCTGATCGAATGCCTGGTTCTGGCAACTCGACAGGCGCGAATCCCACCTGATTCCGCAGTGATTCCCCTCGCCGACGTTGGCTCCAGCCGCGAAGTGCGCGGACAATCGCGGCAGGACAGCGATCTCCGACAAAAAAACGGGAAATCGTGGGAATAATATCGGTCACTGGCCGTGCCACAAGATGTAGCTCATTTCACAAACTTGCGCCCTAGGTTATGCGCTTTCTCACGATCTCGTGTCGCATGATCTTGTTTTGTTTCCCTGTGGATAACTATATCATGTAGTTTCGGGGCACGTTTTTTAGTTGCGTCCCATGAATTCCCATGTCATCCCTATAAGCGTGATGAGGACGGGACGACAACAAGGGACACCAAACGATCCCACTTAAAAATAACCAAAGTCAGGTTTCATACAGGCATCCGCCTTCATCGCAAAAAAGAGATCCGGCGCGCGAGCGAGCAGACATCCCCCCAGGTGGCGCGCGCAGTCGGACACCCCGCCAAACGCGGGACGAGGGCGGCGGATTGGGCAGTGGCAGCAGCTCAATCCGCCGTTTTCGTTTGAGGGGCGATGACGGCAAACGAGGCAGGGCGAGGGGCCGCACGGGTGGCACGCAGGTTCAGAGGTGAAAGCCACCACAAGGTGGACGCGAAGGGCAGGGTTTCGATCCCGGCCCTTTTTCGCCGTGTAATCGAGGCGGCCGATCCGAACTGGACCGAAGGTCTCGCGCCCGAATTGATCATCGTCTACGGCGATCATCGCCGCAATTACCTGGAATGCTACACCATCGAGGCGATGGACGAGGTCGACGCGCAGATCGCCGCGCTGCCGCGCGGCTCGATGGAGCGCAAGATGCTGCAGCGCCTCTTTCACGGTCAGTCCTTCCCGACCACGGTGGACGAAACCGGCCGCCTCGTGCTGCCGGCCAAGCTGCGCGCCAAGATCGGGCTGGAGAACGAGGCGTTTTTCATCGCCGCCGGCGACACGTTCCAGATCTGGAAGCCCGAGACCTACGAGACCGAAGAAGCCGCCAAGACCGAGGAATGGCTGGACAGTCTGCCCGAGGATTTCGATCCGCTGGTCTTCCTGGATGGCGCGAAGGGGGAGTAGGCGATGTCTGCGGCTGCCCCTTCCGATGACGCTCCGCATATCCCTGTCCTGATCGCGCCGCTGATCGAGGCGGCGTCGCCCGTTTCCGGCACCTGGCTGGACGGCACGCTGGGCGCGGGCGGCTATGCGCGGGCGCTGTTGGCGGCGGGGGCGCAGAAGGTGATCGGCGTCGACCGCGACCCGGCGGCGCTGGAGATGGCCGAAAGCTGGGCCGCGCCGTTCGGCGATCGGGTGGAACTGGTCGAGGGCGTTTTTTCGCGGCTGGACGACTATGCGCAGGATCTGGACGGCGTGGTGCTGGATCTCGGCGTCAGCTCGATGCAGCTCGACCAGGCGCAGCGGGGCTTTTCCTTCATGCGCGACGGCCCGCTCGACATGCGGATGAGCCAGGAAGGCCCGACCGCCGCCGATCTGGTGAATACCGCGGACGAGGGCGCGCTGGCCGATATCCTCTATCTTTACGGCGAGGAGCGGGCCAGCCGCCGGATTGCCAAGGCCATCGTCAAGAAGCGCGCCGAAGTGCCGATCGTCAGCACGCTGCAACTGGCCGAGATCGTCGAGAAATGCCTGCCGCGCGCCAAGCCTGGCCAGGTCCATCCCGCGACGCGCAGCTTTCAGGGGATCCGCATCGCGGTGAATGATGAATACGGCGAGCTGATCGGCGGGCTGGAGGCGGCGGAGCGTGCGCTGAAGCCGGGCGGAATCCTGGCTGTCGTCACCTTTCATTCGATCGAGGATCGCATGGTCAAGCGGTTCCTGCAGGACCGCTCGGACGGGGGCGGGGGCGGCAGCCGCCATGCGCCGGCGCAGGCGCCGCAGCCGCGCCAGTTCGTGTTGAAAAACCGCAAGGCGATCACCGCGGACGCGGACGAGTTGGCGGCCAATCCACGCAGCCGCAGCGCCAAGCTGCGGATGGCGGTGCGCACCAATGCGGCGCCCGGCGTGACGGACCGAAAGGCAATGGGGATGCCGCTGCTGAAGGGGGGCAGATAATGCGCAGTTTCTTCTACATTCTCAGCGCGCTGGCCGTAATCGGGCTGGCCTATTGGGCATATCACGAGAATTATAGCACGCAGGCGGCCATCAGCCATGCGGAGCGTCTGGAAAACCGGATATCCATCGCGCGCCAGCGGCTTCGGGTGCTCAATGCCGAATGGGCCTATCTCAACCGCCCCAGCCGCCTGCGCGAGCTGGCTGACATCAATTTCGACCGCCTCGGCCTGATGCCGCTGGAGGCCGACCAGTTCGGCCGCATCGACGAGGTCGAGTATCCCCCTGAGGTGGATCTGCGCATCGACCTGTCGAATTCCGTCGAACTGTCCAGCGACAACGGGGAGAGCTTCCCATGATCCGCACGCCCCTGCGCCCGCTGGCGCGCATCCTGCCCGCCCGCGCCAAAGGCGAGAACCCCGACGCCATCGAGCGTGAGAATATCCGCCTGCGCCACGAAGTGATGCGCGACAAGGCGCGCCGCCGCGCCGAGGGGCGTCTTCTGGTGCTGGGCACGATGTTCTTTTGCGCCTTCGGCGTCATCGGCCTGCGCATGGGTGTTCTGGCCCAGACCGAACCGGCCGAGCCGCGCACCAGCGCCGCCGGGGCGGGCATCCTTGCGCAGCGCGCCGATATCGTCGACCGCAAGGGGCGTATCCTTGCGACGAATTTTGACACCCATAGCCTTTATGCGCAGCCCCAGCAGATGATCGAGCCGGAAAAGACGGCCGAGCGGCTGGTCGCGATATTTCCCGACCTCAAGAAGGAACGGCTGCTCAAGGATTTCACCGGCAAGCGCAAGTTCCTCTGGATCAAGAAGAAGATCAGCCCCGAGCAGATGCAGGCCGTCCATGACATCGGCGAGCCGGGGCTTTTGTTCGGGCCGCGCGAGATGCGGCTTTACCCCAACGGCACGCTGGCCGCGCATGTGCTGGGCGGCGCCGGGTTCGGCCGCGAGGGCGTGCATGCCGCCGAGGTGATCGGCGTGGCGGGCATCGAGAAGTTCCTTGACGAGCGCCTGCGCGATCCGGCGCAGAATCACGAGCCGCTGACGCTGTCGCTGGACCTGTCGGTGCAGGCTGCGGTCGAAAGGGTGCTACGGGGCGGCATGAGCATCATGAACGCCAAGGGTGCCGCCGCCGTGCTTATGGATGTGCAGAACGGCGAGGTCATCGCGATCGCCTCGCTGCCCGACTTCGACCCCAATGACCGCCCCCGCCCGCTGGTGCAGGGCAAGGCGGCGGACAGCCCGCTTTTCAACCGCGCCGTGCAGGGGGTTTACGAGCTGGGCTCGACCTTCAAGATCTTCACCGCCGCGCAGGCTTTGCAGTTGGGGTTGGCCAATGCGAATACGATCATCGACACGGCAGGTCCGATGCGTGTGGGCGGGCACCGCATCGGCGAGTTCAACAACAAGAATTACGGCAAGCTGAGCGTTGCCGATATCATCGTCCACAGCTCGAACCGCGGCACCGGGCGGCTGGCGCTTCAGATCGGGGCGGAGCGGCAGCAGGCATTTCTGAAGACGTTGGGCTTTTTCGAGCCGGTCAAGTTCGAGATGATCGAGGCTTCGGGCGGTCAGCCGCTCTTGCCCAAACGCTGGACCGAACTTTCGACGGTCACGATTTCCTATGGCCACGGGCTGTCCTCCACGCCGCTGCACCTGGCCGCGGGCTATGCCGCCATCGCCAACGGGGGCCGCCATATCAGCCCCACGCTGCTCAAGCGGGACGCGCCGCAGGAGGGCGAGCGGGTGATGAGCGCGGCCGTCGCGCACGAGGCGCGGCAGATGCTGCGCCGCGTCGTGACCGAGGGCACCGCCAGCCTGGGCGACGTTCCTGGCTATGCCGTCGGCGGCAAGACCGGCACCGCCGACAAGCCGAAGGAGAACGGCGGCGGGTATTACGACGACAAGGTTATCGCCACTTTCGCCTCGATGTTTCCGGCGCACGATCCGAAATATGTGCTGGTCGTCACCCTTGACGAGCCGGTGGAGACATCGGGCGACAAGCCGCGCCGCACCGCCGGCTGGACCGCCGTGCCGGTCGCGTCGGAGATCGTGGCGCGGGTTGCGCCGCTCTTGGGGATGCGCCCCGAGATTGAACCTGCCGGGCTGGTTGATATAACGCTGACATCACTGACGGACAGCGATTGAGCGGGGCAGGCATGGCGGCGGCGCAGGAACGGACACTGGCGGATCTGGGCCTTGCGGCCAAGGGCGGGGCGCAGGCGCGCATCACCGGGCTGGCCGTGGACAGCCGCAAGGTGAGGCCCGGCACGCTGTTCGCCGCGCTGCCGGGCAGCCGCGTGCATGGGGGCGAGTTCATCCAGTATGCGCTGCGCATGGGCGCGTCGGCCATTCTGACCGACGCCGAAGGCGCGCGCATCGCCGAGGCCGAGCTTGCCGCGTCGGACGCCGCGCTGGTCGTGACCGAAGATCCGCGCGCCGCGCTGGCCTTTGCTGCCGCGCTGTGGTTCGGCGCGCAGCCCGAGGTGATGGTCGCCGTTACCGGCACCAACGGCAAGACCTCGGTCGCCAGCTTCACGCGCCAGATCTGGCAGGCGCTGGGGCTCGAGGCGATCAATGTCGGCACCACCGGCGTCGAGGGCAGCTTTACCGCCCCGCTGGCGCATACCACGCCCGACCCGATCACCCTGATGCGCGTGCTGGCCGGCGCGGCAAAGGCGGGCGTGACCCATGCCGCGATGGAGGCGTCGAGTCACGGGTTGGAGCAGCGGCGCCTCGACGGCGTGCAGCTGGTCGCGGCGGCGTTCACCAACTTCAGCCAGGACCATCTGGACTATCACCACACGTTCGAGGCCTATTTCGAGGCGAAGGCGGGGCTTTTCACCCGCGTTCTGCCCGAAGGCGGCGTTGCCGTCATCAACATGGACGACCCGCGCGGGCAGGACATGGCCGATCTGGCCGAGGCGCGCGGGCAGGACGTGCTGCGCGTCGGCCGCGCCGATGGCGCGCATCTGCGCCTGCTGGCGCAGCGGTTCAACCCGACGGGGCAAAGTCTGCGGTTTTCCTGGATGGGCGACGTGCAGCAGATAGATTTAGCCCTCATCGGCGGCTTTCAGGGCGAGAACCTGCTGCTGGCCGCGGGGCTGGCCATCGGCGCGGGCTGCGATGCCGCGCGCGTTTTCAACGTGCTGCCCGAGATGCGCACCGTGCGCGGGCGGATGGAGTTGGCGGCGACGCGGGCAAGCGGCGCGGCGGTCTTCGTCGATTTCGCCCATACGCCCGATGCCGTGGCGACCGCGATCAAGGCGCTGCGTCCGCATGTCATGGGCCGCCTCATCGCCATCATCGGCGCGGGCGGCGACCGCGATCCGGGCAAGCGGCCCCTGATGGGGCAGGCGGCGGCGGATCACGCGGATCTGGTGATCGTGACCGACGACAACCCGCGCAGCGAGGATCCCGCCGCCATCCGCGCCGCGGTGATGGAGGGCTGCCCCGGCGCCAGCAACGTGGGCGACCGGGCCGAAGCCATCCTGCGCGGCGTCGATGCGCTGGGGCCGGGCGACGCGCTGCTGATCCTCGGCAAGGGGCACGAGACGGGGCAGACCGTGGGCAACGACGTGCTGCCTTTCGACGATGCCGAACAGGCCAGCGTTGCTGTCATGGCGCTCGACTCCGCGCAGGCGGGGGAGGGCGCGTGAGCCTCTGGACCGCCGAGGGCGCGGCCGCCGCGACGGGTGGAGAGGCACGGGGCGACTGGCAGGCGAGCGGCGTTTCCATCGACACCCGCACGCTGGCGCCGGGCGATCTGTTCGTGGCGCTTCGGGCGGCGCGCGACGGGCATGAGTTCGTCGCGCAGGCGCTTGAGAACGGCGCGGCGGCCGCACTGGTCAGCCATGTGCCGGACGGCGTGGCGCCGGATGCTCCGCTGCTGATCGTGCCCGATGTGCTAAAGGCGCTGGAGGCGCTGGGGCGCGCCGGGCGCGCGCGCACCGATGCCCGCGTGGTTGCCGTCACCGGCTCGGTCGGCAAGACCTCGACCAAGGAAATGCTGAAGGGCGTGCTGGCGCCGCAGGGACGCACCCATGCCGCCGAGGCGAGCTACAACAACCATTGGGGCGTGCCCCTGACGCTGGCGCGGATGCCGCAGGACACCGAATTCGCGGTGATCGAGATCGGCATGAACCATCCCGGCGAGATCGCGCCGCTTGCCCGCCTGGCGCGCCCGCATGTGGCGATGATCACCACCATCGCCGCCGCCCATCTGGAAGCGTTCGAGAGCATCGAGGGTATCGCGCGCGAGAAAGCGGCGATCTTCGACGGGCTGGAGCCGGAGGGCACCGCAATCGTGCCGACCGATGTGGATACCGCGCCGATCCTGCTGGACGCCGCCCGCGCGTCAGGGGCGCGCGTCGTCACCTTCGGCGCAGCAAGCGACATGTTCCGTCTGGGCGCTGTTCAACTGAAGGACGATTGCACCGTGGTGCGCGCCGACCTTGCGGGGCAGGAGGTGGTGTTCAAGATCCTCAGCGCCGGGCGCCATTTCGCGATGAACGGCCTTGGCGTTCTGGCGGCGGTCGCGGCGCTGGGCGGCGATATGGGCCGCGCGGCACCCGACCTTGCGCGCTGGCAGCCGCCCGCCGGGCGCGGCACCCGCGAGGTGATCGAACTGGACAGCGGCGACGCCGACTGGACCATCGACCTGATCGACGATGCCTTCAACGCCAATCCCGTATCCATGGCCGCCGCGCTGGAGGTTCTGGCCGCCAGCACACCGCGCGACGGGGTGGGGCAGATCGCCAAGGGTCGCCGCATCGCCATCCTCGGCGACATGCTGGAACTGGGACGGGACGAGGCCGCCATGCACCGCGCGCTGGCGGATCTTCCGCAGATCGCCGCGCTGACCACGGTGCATTGCGTCGGCCCGCGCATGCGCGCCCTCTGGGAGGCGTTGCCGCGCGCGCAGCGCGGCGAATGGGTGGAGCGCGCGGAGGATCTGGCGCACCGGGTCCATGACGTGATAGACGCCGGCGACGTGCTGCTGGTCAAGGGATCGAAAGGCAGCAAAGTCAGCAAGATCGTCGACAGCTTGCGCAGGTCGGGGCGGCGGAGCCGCCTTCGGGAAAGGGATGATTGAATGTTCTACTGGCTCACCGCCTTGTCCGATGGCGGCGATTTCTTCAATCTTTTCCGGTATATAACCTTTCGCACCGGCGGCGCGTTCCTGACGGCGCTTGTCTTCGGCTTCCTTTTCGGCCCGCCCCTGATCAACGTGCTGCGCCGGCGGCAGGGCAAGGGGCAGCCGATCCGCACCGATGGTCCCGAAGGGCATGCCACCAAGGCCGGAACGCCCACGATGGGCGGGCTTCTGATCGTCGGGGCGCTGCTGACCTCGACGCTGCTCTGGGCGCGGCTGGACAATGCGTTCATCTGGATCGTGCTGTTCGTCACGATGAGCTTCGGCGCGATCGGATTCGCCGACGATTATGCCAAGGTGTCGAAACAGACCCACAAGGGTGTGCCCGGCAAGCTGCGCCTCGCGCTGGGATTCGCGATTGCGGGCATCGCGGCCTATTGGGCGGCGGCCTTCCACACGCCGGACCTGCAATATCAGCTGGCCATGCCGGTCTTCAAGAACACGCTGATCAATCTCGGGTATTTCTTCATCCCCTTCGCCATGATCGTGATCGTCGGCGCCGCGAACGCGGTCAACCTGACCGACGGGCTGGACGGGCTGGCCATCATGCCGGTGATGATCGCGGCGGCCACGCTGGGGGTCATTTCCTACGTCGTCGGGCGGGTGGATTTTACGGACTATCTTGAGGTCCACTACGTCGAGGGCACGGGCGAGATCATCATCTTCGTCGCCGGCCTTGTCGGCGGGGGGCTGGGGTTCCTGTGGTATAACGCGCCGCCTGCCGCCGTCTTCATGGGCGACACCGGCAGCCTTGCCCTTGGCGGCGCGCTGGGCGCCATTGCCGTGGCGACCAAGCACGAAATCGTGCTGGCCATCGTCGGTGGCCTCTTCGTGGTCGAGGCGCTGTCGGTCATCATCCAGGTGCTTTACTTCAAACGCACGGGCAAGCGCGTGTTCCTGATGGCGCCCATCCACCACCATTACGAGAAAAAAGGCTGGGCCGAGCCGCAGATCGTCATCCGCTTCTGGATCATCGCGCTGATCCTGGCGATGATCGGGCTGGCGACGCTGAAGGTGCGGTGATGATTCCCGCCCGCGGATTCGAGGGCGCGCGTGTTGCCATCCTGGGACTTGGCCGCACGGGCCTGTCGGCGGCGCGCAGCCTCGAGGCGGGCGGGGCGGCGCCCGTCTGCTGGGACGACAGCCCGGAGGCCCGCGTCAGAGCCGAAGAGTATGGTTTCGAAATCCTCGATCTCACCCGCGAGGGAGCGTTTCACGGCATCGCCTGCCTGATCGTCAGCCCCGGCATTCCGCATCTCTACCCCCAGCCCAACCGCGTCGTTGCGGCGGCGCAGGCGGCGGGGGTGCCGGTGGACAACGACATCGGCCTCTTCTTCCGCTCCTTCGCGGGCGCCGAATGGGTGGATTTCGACCAGCCGCCGAAGGTGATCGCCATCACCGGCTCGAACGGGAAATCGACGACGGCGGCGCTGATCCATCACATCCTGACCGAGGCGGGCCGCGATAGCCAACTGGCCGGCAATATCGGGCGCGGCGTGCTGGATATCGACCCGCCCGAGGATGGCGGCGCCGTGGTGCTGGAACTCAGCAGCTACCAGACCGAACTGGCCCGGTCGCTGACGCCGGATGTCGCGGTTTTCACGAACCTCTCACCGGATCATCTGGACCGTCACGCCGGTCTTGGCGGATATTTCGCCGCCAAGCGGCGCCTTTTCGCGGAGGGCGGGCCGGACCGCGCCATCATCGGCGTGGACGAGCCCGAGGGGCGGTTTCTGGCCGGGCAACTCAGCGAAGGCGCGGGGGACGATCGCGTCATCCGCATCTCGGTCGCCGAAAAGCTGACCGGCCCCGGCTGGCAGGTCTTCGCGCGCAAGGGGTTTCTGAGCGAATACCGCAAGGGGCGGCAGGCGGGAAGCGTCGATCTGCGCGCCATCAAGGGCCTTCCGGGCGCGCACAATCACCAGAACGCCTGCGCCGCCTATGCCGCCTGCCGCACGCTGGGCCTTGCGCCGCGCGTGATCGAGCAGGGGATGCACAGCTATCCGGGCCTGCCGCACCGCAGCCAGATCATCGCCGAGGCGGGCGGCGTCACCTACGTCAACGACAGCAAGGCCACCAATGTCGACAGCGCGCTGAAGGCGCTTGAGGCGTTCGACAGGATCCGCTGGATCTGCGGCGGGCTGGAGAAGGAGGGCGGGCTGGCCGCGCTGTCCCCCGCGCTGAACCGCGTGGCCAAGGCCTATGTCATCGGCCGCGAGGCGGCGCATTTCGCCCTGCAACTGGACGGAATCGACGCCGAGATCTGCACCACCATGACTGAGGCCGTGCGCCGCGCCCATGCCGACGCACAGCCGGGCGAGACGGTGCTTCTGGCCCCCGCCGCGGCCAGTTTCGACCAATATGACAGCTTTGAGCGCCGCGGTGAGGATTTCGCCGCCTGCGTGCAGCGGGCACTCGGCTCTGGTCAATAGGCCCCGCGCGGGTTATCTGGCCCACAAGAAAAGCCAAGGAAGCCCCATGAGCGAGACGAGCCCCTTCCAGACGCCCGGCCCGGTGGAATCGGACCTGGGTCACGCCATTTCCCCGACCGAGGAGATCATCGCCGAGGCGCGCGCCGGACGGATGTTCATCCTCGTCGATCACGAGGACCGCGAGAACGAGGGTGATCTGGTGGTCGCCGCCGAGTTCGCGACGCCCGAGGCGATCAACTTCATGGCGACGCACGGGCGCGGCCTGATCTGCCTGCCGATGACGGCCGAGCGGGTCGACCGGCTGGGCCTGCCGATGATGGCGGTCAACAACTCCTCGCGGCACGAGACGCCCTTTACCGTGTCGATCGAGGCGCGCGAGGGGGTCAGCACGGGCATTTCCGCCGCCGACCGCGCGCTGACCGTGGCGGCGGCGATCAACGAGCAGAACACGATGGCCTCGCTGGCGACGCCCGGCCATATCTTTCCCTTGCGCGCGCGGCGGGGCGGCGTGCTGGTGCGCGCGGGCCATACCGAGGCGGCGGTCGACATCGCGCGGCTGGCGGGGCTGAATCCGGCCGGCGTGATCTGCGAGATCATGCGCGAGGACGGCACCATGGCGCGCCTGCCCGATCTGGTGGAATTCGCACAGCAATATGGGCTGAAGATCGGCACCATCAGCGATCTGATCGCCTACCGGCACAAGCACGACAACCTCGTGCGCGAGGTCCGGCGCGAGCAGGTCAGCGCCCATATCGGCGGCGAGTGGGAGATGCGCATCTTCGCCGACCAGATTTCCGGCACCGAGCATGTCGTGCTGATCAAGGGCGATATCTTCGACGGCGCGCCTGTTCTGGCGCGGACCCATGCGCTCAACGCGCTGGAGGACGTGCTGGGCATCGGCGGCGCGCCCGCGGGCAAGCTGCGCAGCGCGATGCGGATCATCGGGCAAGAGGGGCGCGGCGCGATCTTCCTCTTTCGCCAGCCGCGGCCCGAACTGGCCGAGGAGCTGGACGAGGACGGGCCGCGCACGATCAAGCATACCGGGCTGGGCGCGCAGATCATGGCGACGATGGGCCTGCACGATCTGATCCTCGTGACCGACAATCCCGAAACGCGCTATCTGGGCCTCGATGCCTACGGCATCAGGATCACCGGCACGCGCCCCCTCAGCGAAGGTTGATGCCATGGCAGGCACCGAATACACCATGCCCCGCCCGACGCTGGACAAGCCCGCCAGGCTGCTGATCGCGGTGGCGCCCTTCTACCGCGACATCGCCGACAACCTCATCAAGGGCGCCACGGCCGAGATCGAGGCGACGGGCGCCACCCATGACCTGATCGAGGTGCCCGGCGCGCTGGAGCTGCCGACCGCCATCGGCATCGCCGGGCGGCTCAGCAATTTCGATGGCTACGTGGCGCTGGGCTGCGTCATCCGGGGCGAGACCACGCATTACGAGACTGTATGCAACGATTCGAGCCGGGGGATCACGCTGCTGGGCCTTCAGGGGTTTTGCATCGGCAACGGTATCCTGACGGTCGAGAATCGCGAACAGGCCGAGGTGCGCGCCGATCCCGCGCGCATGAACAAGGGCGCGGGCGCGGCCGCCGCGGCCTTGCACCTGATCGCGCTGACCCGTAAGTGGGGCGCTCCGCGCAAGGGCGTGGGATTCATCCCCGGCGCCGATGAATTGCGGATCGCGGGCACATCCAAGGACGATACGACGGCATGACGACTGACCCGGCCCCCATTTCCGGCAACAAGAGGCGCAAGATGCGTGCCGCCGCGCGGCTATATGCCGTGCAGGCGCTGTTCCAGATGGAACATTCCGGCCAGACCGTGAACGCGGTCTACCTGGAGTTTCTCGACCACCGTTTCGGCGCCGCGTTCGACGAGGGCAGCGACATGGTCGAGGGCGACGAGGACCTGTTCCGCACCCTGCTGGACCGGGCGGTGGACGAGCAGCGCAGGATCGACCAGATGACCGACCGCGCCCTGGTGGCCAAATGGCCCATCGCGCGGATCGATCCGACGCTGCGCGCGCTCTTCCGCGCGGCCGGCGCCGAATTGACGGACTGCGAGACGCCGCCGCGCGTGATCATTTCCGAATATGTCGATCTTGCCAGCAGCTTTTTCCCGGAGGGGAAAGAGGCGAAATTCGTCAATGCCGTGCTCGACCACATGGCGCGCGAGGCCCGGCCTGAAGCGTTCTGAGGCGCGCGCGGCGTGGCGCACGGACGTATCGGCCAATTTTGGCCGATGCTCTTGAGGCAGGCGCGAAACGCCATATAGTCAAGGTGCAGCTACACATGAAAGGAGCCGCGCCATGCCTGATCTCATCCGCCTTTACATCAAGCATGTGCTGATCGGGTTTGCCATCGCCGCGGCCTTTGTTGCCATGCTGCTTTATTTCGACATCGCGAACCTGTGGCATCTGGTCAGTCATTCCGACAAGGGCTGGCTGGCGGTTCTGGTCCTGTGGCTGGCCAATGGCGTTGTCTTCGCCGGGGTGCAGTTCGGCATCGCGGTGATGAACATGAAGGACGACGACGATGACGAGCCGCGCGGCGGCAAGCGTCAGCGCGTCCAGCGCCCCGGTGGCCAGATGGTGCCGGTGCGCGTTGCCGCGGGCGGTTCGGACAAGCGGCGGGCGCAGCGATAAGCGCACACTCACTGCTATGATCGTCTGGAAAGTGGCGGGCCCGCACGCAGCCGTTTGGTTATCTCATTCCCGAGGACCTGTTCATACAGGTGGGCGCCGGGTAACCTGACCAGGGCCAGGACAGAGCCAGCTCCCTCGGAATTGCTTAAGGCCACCGGAATGCAACCGTTCACGAGAAGGGCAGAACCCGCCACTGCCCTAGTTAGGGTGGCCCGTGCGCTTCGGCAAGGGGTTGCGTGCCTTCTTTGTTTGTCCAGAATGGCGGCATGCAGGACACCAGCGGATTCGCCCCTCAAATCCCGCCGCTACAGCCCGGCCAGTTGCTGGCGCGCGGCGTGTGCCGTTACCTTGCCGACATGAATTTCGCCGCGCTCGAGGAATACGTGCCCGACCGCGGCCGCCGTGTCGACGTCATGGCGCTGGGCCCCAAGGGCGAGCTTTGGGTGATCGAGTGCAAGTCCAGCCGCGCGGATTTCATGGCCGACGGCAAGTGGCAGGGCTATCTCGACTGGGCCGACCGGTTCTTTTGGGCCGTGGGCGCCGATTTCCCGACCGAGATCCTGCCGCCCGACACCGGCCTCATCGCCGCCGATGCCTATGGGGCCGATATCCTGCGCATGGGACCCGAGACGCGGCTATCCGGCGCGCGGCGCAGCGCCGTCACCCGCAAATTCGCACGCGACGCCGCCCGGCGGCTGCTGAACTGGCGCGATCCGCGCGTGTAGGGCGGTCAGCCGATCCTGGCGGCGGTCTTGGCGGCGGCGATGATTTCGGCGGCGATTTCCTCGGCCTCTTCGGGCGAGAAATCCATCGGGATCTCGACGCCCTGCAATTCGACGAAAATGCGCACCATGCCCTGATCGGTCGGCCCGATCTGCATGTTGGCCTCGACGTCGCGTTCGCTGTTGATGCCCATCTTCTGGCTCCTCTCCGGGTAAGGCGGCTGGATAAACCGGCTTGCCCCGCTTGGCAAGGCGGGCGCATGCGGTCCGTCCGGCCTGCCCGCGCGGGGGCAAAGTCCGGGTGCTTTTGGGTTGCAATCGCGCCCGCGCGGGGCTAAATCGCAGGCAGTGCCGCCTTAGCTCAGTTGGTTAGAGCGCTTGATTGTGGATCAAGAGGTCCCCCGTTCGAGCCGGGGAGGTGGTACCATCCTCTTTCATCCGTGCTACTCGGGGTCGATCCGGATCGTCTGGCGCAATGCGCCGCTGGCCCGGTCGAAGATCAGGATCCGGTCATCGGCCGTCACCACCGCGAACCAGTCCTTGCCTTGGGTGAAAGCCGTCGCTTTCGTGCCTTCCGGCAGGGTGATGGATACGGGCAATGTCACGTCCGCCTCGCCCGTGGCGGGGCCGCCCGCGAAGCGGGTGACAAAGAGCGCGGTGATGATTATGAACCCGATGATCATGGTCGCGGTCAGCGCCGTGACCAGCACGCGCAGATATCTCACCATCGCCGGATCGACCGGCTGCATCTGGGGATCATCATCCATGGGCTCGACCCTCCTGACCGTCCGGATCGGTATGGACCCGCCGCCGCGGCTTGACAAGGCGTTGGCGCGCGACGTCGCGCCCGATGCCGCGCTGTCGCGCACGCGCCTTGCCCGGCTGATCGAGGGCGGGCAGGTGGCGGTGAACGGCCGCATCGTCACCGACGCCAAGGCGCGCGTGGCCGAGGGTGACGAGATTGCCGTCACGGTTCCGCAGGCCGAAGAAAGCCATATCGCGGCCGAGCAGATCGCGCTCGACATCGTGCACGAGGATGCCGATCTGATCGTGGTGAACAAACCTGCCGGGATGGTGGTGCATCCGGCGCCCGGCACGCCCACGGGCACGCTGGTCAACGCGCTGCTGCACCATTTCGGCGGCAATCTTTCGGGCGTGGGCGGCTCCAGACGGCCGGGGATCGTGCACCGCATCGACAAGGATACCAGCGGCCTTCTGGTGGTGGCGAAATCCGACGCCGCCCATCACGGGCTGGCGGCGCAATTCGAGCAACATACCGCGCAGCGCCGCTATCTGGCGCTCTGCCACGGCGTGCCCGAGGCGTCCGACCCCCGCCTGCGCGGGTTGAGGGGCGTCAGTTTCGAGCCGGGAAATATCCTGCGCATCGCCACGCATCTTGATCGCCATCGCACCGACCGGCAGAAGCAGGCCGTCGGCTGGTCCGGCGGGCGCCACGCGGTCACGCGCGCCCGCGCCGTCGAGCGTTTCGGCGCGCCGGCCGTCTGCGCGTTGCTGGAATGCTGGCTGGAGACGGGACGCACGCACCAGATCCGCGTGCACCTGGCCTATGCCGGGCATGGCCTGATCGGCGATCCCGTCTATGGCGGCAAGCGCAAGCTGCCGCAAAAGGCGCTGCCGCCAAAGGGGCTGGCCATGGCGCAGGGTTTCGCGCGGCAGGCGCTGCACGCCGCCAGCCTCGGTTTCGTGCATCCTGTCACCGGGGCCGACCTCATGTTCGAGGCTCCGCTGCCGCGCGATATGGCCGATCTTGTCGGCGCGCTCACGATGCAGCCGCCGGGCAGCACAGTCGCGTGATCCCGCCGACACATGGCTGGCGGATGGAACGGCACCGGTTCATGATAGTTTAACTTGGGAATGCGAAGAGCGTTGAAAAGGGGCCGCCGCGCACCCAGATAGATGTTAAAGCCGTAAACATTGCGGCATCCGAGGGGGCAATATCATGGCAAATTATGCAAATCTGCCGGCACCGACGCCGGAAGGCGGGCTGAACCGCTACATGCAGGAAATACGGAAATTCCCGCTGCTCGAGCCGGAAGAGGAATTCATGCTGGCCAAGCGCTGGGTCGAGCAAGGCGATACCGAGGCCGCGCACAGGATGGTGACGTCGCACCTGCGCCTCGCGGCCAAGATCGCGATGGGTTACCGCGGTTACGGCCTGCCGCAGGCCGAGGTGATCTCGGAGGCGAATGTCGGCCTGATGCAGGCCGTCAAGCGGTTCGATCCCGACAAGGGATTCCGCCTTGCGACCTATGCGATGTGGTGGATCCGCGCCAGCATCCAGGAATACATCCTGCGCTCGTGGAGCCTTGTGAAACTGGGCACCACCAGCGCCCAGAAGAAGCTGTTCTTCAACCTGCGCAAGGCCAAGAACAAGATCGGCGCGCTGGAAGAGGGCGATCTGCGCCCCGAGAACGTCAAGAAGATCGCGACGCAGCTTGGCGTGACCGAGGAGGAGGTCATCTCGATGAACCGGCGCATGTCGGGGGGCGACGCATCGCTCAACGCGACCGTCGGCTCGGAAGGCGAGGGGACGATGCAATGGCAGGACTGGCTGGAGGATGAGGACGCCGATCAGGCCGCCGAATACGAGGAAATGGACGAACTGTCGGCCCGGCGCGAAATGCTGGCGCAGGCGATGGACGTCCTGAACGAGCGCGAGAAGGATATCCTGACCCAGCGCCGCCTCAGCGATCAGGCGGTGACGCTGGAAGAACTGAGCGGACAGTATGACGTCAGCCGCGAGCGTATCCGCCAGATCGAGGTCCGCGCCTTCGAGAAGCTGCAAAAGAGGATGCGCGCCCTGGCAGAACAGAAGGGCATGCTGGAGGATGCGTGACACCTCGGAGCCTGCGGGTTCGTTGCAGGCTCTTGAGGTTCAGGTGTGCGTCTGAAGTGTCGGTTTGATTCCATGGATTTGCGAGGGTCGGGCGGATAGCGACTGGACCGACATCGTATCTGGCGCCGTTCTGACCCTGTCAATCTTCGCTCGGGGCTGATCCACCTGTCTCGGCGAGACCGCGAACGGATCCCATGGCTTTACCAAGGACACTGACTACCTCGCCGTCAGACTGTTCGTACGTTTGACCACCGCGCCTTTCCTCAACGCGTTCACGGCCTGGAAGGCGGCTACCGCCAGCGTGGGGCTGCTGGCGGTCGACGGATCTATTTCGGCGCCGCGGTCTCTGTCGCTCTGGCGGAGTGCGGCTCAGTCCTCCATCGCCTCCAGTTCGTCGATCATCCCCGAGATCATGCCGAGGCCCTTGTCCCAGAACTCCGGGTTTGCCGCGTCTAGGCCGAAGGGCTTGAGCAATTCGGAATGGTGCTTGGACCCGCCGGCCTTCAGCATGTCGAAATACTTGTCCTGAAAGCCTTCGGGCTGCTCCTGATAGACGGCATAAAGCGCGTTCACCAGCCCGTCGCCGAAGGCATAGGCATAGACGTAGAAGGGCGAATGCACGAAATGCGGGATGTAGGCCCAGAAGGTTTCATACCCGTCCATGAAGTCAAACACCGGCCCCAGCGATTCGGCCTGCACGGACATCCAGAGCGCGTTGATGTCATCCGGCGTCAGTTCCCCCTTGCGGCGGGCGGCGTGCAGCTTGCACTCGAAATCGTAGAAGGCGATCTGCCGCACGACCGTATTGATCATGTCCTCGACCTTGCCGGCCAGCAGCACCTTGCGTTCCGCGTCGGTTTTCGCGCCGTCCAGCATGCGGCGGAAGGTCAGCATCTCGCCAAAGACGCTGGCAGTTTCGGCCAGGGTCAGCGGCGTGGATGACAGAAGCTCGCCCTGCTTGGCCGCCAGCACCTGGTGCACGCCGTGGCCCAGTTCGTGCGCCAGCGTCATCACGTCGCGCGGTTTGCCGAGATAGTTGAGCATCACGTAAGGGTGCACGTTCGTCACCGTCGGGTGCGCGAAGGCGCCGGGCGCCTTGCCCTGCTTCACGCCCGCGTCGATCCAGCCGCGCTCGAAGAACGGTTGCGCGATCTCGCCCATGCGCGGATCGAATGCGTTATAGGCGTTCATTACCGTCTGCCGCGCGTCGTCCCAGCCGACGATCCTCGTGTCCTCCATCGGCAGCGGCGCGTTGCGGTCCCAGACCTGCATCCGCTCCAGCCCCAGCCACTTGCGTTTCAGCTCGTAATAGCGGTGGCTCAGCTTGGGATAGGCGGCGACCACCGCATCGCGCAGCGCCTCGACCACCTCGGGCTCGACATCGTTGCTGAGGTGCCGTCCGGTCTGCGCCGTCGGCATCCCGCGCCAGCGGTCGATGACCTCCTTTTCCTTTGCGGCGGTGTTGTGCACGCGGGCGAAGGTGCGGATGTTGGCGCCGAAGACGCGGGCCAGCTCGCGGCTGGCCGCCTCGCGCTTGGCGCGGTCCTGCTCGGTCAGCAGGTTGAGCGTGCCCTCGATGTTCAGCTCTTCACCGTCTACCGTAAAGGTCAGGCCCGCGATGGTTTCATCGAAAAGCCGCTCCCACGCGTCGCCGACCACGCCCAGGTCATGCAGGAATTTCTCCATCTCGTCGGACAGTTGATAGGGCTTCATCTTGCGGATGCGGTCCAGAACCGGCTTGTAGCGGGCCAGATCCTTGTTGTCCTTCAGCAGCTTGGCAAGGCGATCGTCCTCCAGCCGGTTCAACTCGAGCGTGAAGAACACCAGCGGCGTGGTGAAATTCGTGATCTTTTCCTGGCAATCCGACAGGAACTTGGTGCGCGAGGGGTCGGTCGTCAGCTGATGATAGCGCAAGCCCGCGTAGGACATGATGCGTCCGGCGATGTTGCTGATCGCCTCGTCGCGGTGGATGCATTCCAGCATCTGGGCGGCGTCGAGGCTGGCCAGCTTGCCCTCGTAATCGGCGGCGAAGGCGGCGCATTCCCGCTTCAGCCAGTCCAGATCGTGCGCCAGTTCGGGCGCGTCGGGGGCGGTGTAAAGATCGCTCAGATCCCATTCCGGCAACTGGCCCAGATCCTTTCCCTTGGCTTCGGCGTTGGCGTCACGGGCGGGCTGGGGCAGGTGGATCATGGGATGTTTCCTTTGTCTCGTTTGCCCCAGACATAGGCGGCGCGCGCCAAACGCTCAAGGGCGGCGCAAGGATCAGCCGTATTGCCGCAGCATTTCGTGCAGATCCTCAAGGCTGTTGGCCTCCTGCAGGGGCTTGTCATGGCGCCAGCGTTTCATGCGCGGAAAGCGCAAGGCGACGCCCGATTTGTGGCGGGGCGAGGGGGCGATCCCCTCGAACGCGATTTCGAAGACATGCTCGGGCTTGACCTGCCGCACGGGGCCGAACCGCTCTTGCGTATTGCGGCGCACCCAGGCGGTGATCTGGCGGAATTCGGCGTCTGTCAGGCCGGAATACGCCTTGGTAAACGGCACCAGATCATTGCCGTTCCAGACGGCGAAGGTGAAATCGGTAAAGAGGTTCGCGCGCCGTCCGGACCCTTGCTGCGCGTAGATCAGAACCGCATCGATGGTGAGCGGGTCCAGCTTCCATTTCCACCAGTCGCCCTTTTTGCGCCCTGCGTGATAGGGGCTGCCTGCGGCTTTCAACATGATCCCCTCGGCGCTGTTCTCGCGCGCGGCGCCGCGGATGCTGGCCAGCCTCTCCCAATCGTCAAAGTCGATCAGCGGCGACGGGCGAATGGGCGCGTCCTCGGGCAACGTGTTCAGGAGCGCATCCAGTCGCGCGCGCCGCTCTGCGAAGGGAAGGGCGCGCAGATCTTGGCCTTTTTCCTCGAGCAGATCATAGGCCAGCAGGATGACCGGCGCCTCGGTTAGCAGTTTTTTCGGCACCGTCTTGCGCCCGATCCGCTTTTGCAGGTCGTTGAAGGGCAGGGGCGCGGTGCCGTCCCATGCCACGATCTCTCCGTCCAGAACGGTTCCACTGGCCAAGAAATCCGCCGCGCGGGCGAATTCGGGGAAGCGGTCGGTCATCAGCTCCTCGCCGCGTGACCAAACGAAATGCGCCGCCCCTCGCGCGATGATCTGCGCGCGGATGCCGTCCCATTTCCACTCCGCCCGCCAGTCCTCCGGCGCGCCGAGGCTTTGCGGCCCCTCCTCCAGCCCGTAGGCAAGGCAGAAGGGATAGGGCCGCGATTGCGCCGCCTCGGCGTCCGGGGCCTCGATCAAAGCGGTGTAGCTGGTGCTGTCCGGCGTCCAGTCGCCCATCAGGCGATGGGCGAGCTCCGCCTCGTCCTGTCCGGTGGCGAGGCTCAGCGCGCGGGTCATCAGCTTGCGGCTGATCCCGACGCGAAAGCCGCCCGTCAGCAGCTTGTTGAAGACCAGCCGCTCCGCCGCGTCCATCTGGTCCCACGCGTCCAGAACGGCGGCCTTGCGCGCCTCCTCCTCCGCGCTGTCGAGGGCGCGCAGGTAGGCAATCCAGTCGGTCAGGCTGCGGTCATGGCTGCGGTCCGGCGGCGGCAGGACCAGCGCGATCGTCTCGGCCAGATCGCCGACGATGGGATAGCTTTCCTCGAAGAGCCACAGCGGAATTCCGGCCCGCTCCGCCGCCCACGCGCGCAGCTTGGTCGTGGTGATCGCGCGGCGGGGACGGCGGCCGGAGAAAAGCGCGATGGTCCAGAGCCGATCCTCTTCGGGAGCGGCGCTGAAATAGGCGGCGAGGGCGGCGACCTTGGCGCTGGTTTTCGTGGTCTGGTCGATGGCCGCATAGAGCGCGGTGAACCGTTTCATTCAACGCCCTCCGCATCTAGCGATTCGCCGGTGAACTCGGTCTTCAGCGCCTCGGCGTTGTAGCCTTCACCTTTCATCCATCGCGCGAAAATATCGGTGTAACCATGCGTGGCATATATATTTTCCGCCCCTGTCGCCTTGATCGCCTGGTTCAGCCCGGCCCAGTCGGCATGATCCGACACCACGAACCCGCGATCCACGCTGCGCCGCCTGCGCACCCCGCGCAGCCGCATCCATCCGCTGGCGAACCCGGTCGAGGCGGGGCGGAACCGGCGCGCCCAGTCGCTGCCCAGCGCTCCGGGCGGGGCGATGACCATGGCGCCGGGGTGATCCTTGGGGTTCAGGTCGGGCGTGACGTGCAGGGTCTCCGGGAGGTTGAACCACTGCCTGCGCAGTATGGCATTGGTATTTTCGACCGCGCCGTGGGTCAGGATCGGCGCAATCTCGGCGTCCAGCAGCGACATCACACGCTGCGCCTTGCCCAGCGAATAGGCGCCCAGCAGGCTGAAGCGCCCCTCGGCGGCATTGGCGGCCCACCAGGCGTTGATCTCGCGCGCGGCCTCGGCCTCGGACGGCCAGGTGAAGACCGGCAGGCCGAAGGTGCATTCGGTGATGAAGCTGTGGCATTTCACCGGCTCGAACGGTGTGGAAAGCGCGTCGGGCACCGTCTTGTAATCGCCCGATACCACCCAGACTTCTCCGCCGACCTCGACACGGATCTGCGCCGAGCCGGGAATGTGCCCGGCCGGATGAAACGAGACCTTCGCGCCGCCGATCTGGCGATCTTCACCATATCTTATCGAATCGAGGTCAATCTCGCCCAGACGGTGGCGCATGACCGGCCCGGCGATATCGGTGGCGAGGTATCGGCGATGCCCCGGCCGCGCGTGGTCGGCGTGGCCGTGGGTGATCAGCGCGCGGTCCACGGGCCGCCACGGATCGATGTGGAAATCGCCTGCGGGGCAATAGATGCCCTGTGGGGTGAACTGGAGGACCATGGGCGAAGGGTAGACCGGCGTCCCGGCTTGACCAGCCTCTTGCGCAGGGGCCGATTGCGGATAGTGTGCGGGCGCAGTTCAAGAGGGAGCAGACGATGCGATTTGTAAGATTTGGCGAGGTTGGGGCCGAAAAGCCGGGCGTTCTGGACAGCGAGGGCCGGTTGCGCGATCTGTCCGGTGTGGTGGATGATCTTGCGGGCGATGTGCTGACCGCGCTGCCGCAGGTCGACCCCGCGACGCTGCCCGAGGTGCCGGGTGCGCCGCGTCTCGGCCCGCCGGTGGGCCGCGTGGGCAAGCTGATCGGCATCGGGCTGAACTACTCCGACCACGCCGCGGAGGCCGGTCTGCAGCCCCCGCCCGAGCCCATCGTCTTCATGAAGGCGACCTCGTCGATCATCGGGCCGAACGATCCGGTCTATCTGCCGCGTGGTTCGGAGAAATCCGATTGGGAGGTCGAACTGGGCGTCGTGATAGGCCGCCGTGCGAAGTACCTGAGCGAGGCCGAGGCGCTGGATCACGTGGCGGGCTACACCATCGTCAATGACGTATCCGAGCGGCATTTGCAGGCCGAGCGCAAGGGCCAGTGGACCAAGGGCAAGAGCTGCGACAGTTTTGGCCCCATCGGCCCCTGGCTGGTGACGCCGGACGAGGTGGGCGATCCGCAGGCGCTGGATCTGGTGCTGGATCTGAACGGCGCGGCCGCGCAGCGCGGCAATACCTCGTCGATGGTGTTCAGCGTGGCCTTCATCGTGGCCTATCTCAGCCAGATGATGTCACTGCATCCCGGCGACATCATTGCCACCGGCACGCCGCCCGGCGTGGGCATGGGGATGAAGCCGCCGCGCTTCCTGCGCGAGGGCGACGTGATGACGCTGGCGATCAGCCGCCTCGGCACCCAGCGGCAGGAGGTGCGGCGGGACGCGTGACACCGCCAGAGCCGACGCGCCGCTCCAGGAAGGTGCCGAAGAGACGCATGACATGGGCGCGCGTGGCCGGGGTCTCCATCAGAACCTCATGGCGCGCGCCCTCGATTCGCTCCAGCTGCGCACCGGGCCAACGTTGGATCCGCGCCTCGATCGCGGAGAGGGAGACGATTTTTTCCTCGCTCCCGATGAAGGTCAGGCAAGGCAGAACCGGCGATGGCATCGCGGCCAGCCGGCGGCATTCGCGCAGCGCCTCGAACAGCCAGTGCAGGCTGGGCCCGCCAAGCAACAATTCGGGGTGGGCGCGCAGCTGCGCCACCATGTAGGCGTGCATTTCGCGGTCGCGGGTCAGCAGATTGGTCTCGAACGGCTCGGTCAGCACGTAGCTCTGGCGTGTGCCGCCGGGCGCATAGAGATGGCCCAGCCCCAGAGCGCGGCTGATCCAACTCAATACCCAGGCGAGCGGCCGCAGGGTAGCGCTCATGGCGATGCCCCACATCGGCGCGGAGAAGGCGCAACTGGCGAAGGGCAGATCGCGCATCGCCGCGCGCAGCCCGATGGCACCGCCCATCGAGTGGCCCAGCATGTGCCAAGGGCGCGGCAGATCCAGCGCCGCCGCATGGGCGAGCATGGCATCGACGTCGTGCTGATAGTCGGTGAAGCGGGGCACATGCCCCGACATCGGATCGTTCAGCATCCGGTCCGACAAGCCCTGGCCGCGCCAGTCGATCGTCAGCGTGCCATAGCCGAGTGCGCCCAGATCGCGCGCCGCGCGGCCGTATTTTTCGAGGTATTCCGTCCGTCCCGGCAGCAGAAGAACGGTGCCGCGCGCGCCCCTGACCGGCCAGTGGCCAAGCCGCAGGCGCACACCGTCCGGCGCGTTCAGCCACCATGCGCGCCCGCCCTCGGGATCGTCCGCCACGCCCCCAAAAAGCGGCGCCTCCCTCATCCGCTGAGCGCGCTGGCCAGCCTGAGCGCGAGGCCCATGTCGCCTTCGATGTCGAGCTTGCCCGACATGAAGGCCGCCGCCGGATCCAGATCGCCATCGACAAGTGCCCGGAATGTCTCGGCATCCGCCGTCAGCGTCACGTCCGCCGCCTCGTCGCCCGCGCGCGCGCCGGCGCTGTCGACCATGATCGCGCCCTCGCCGGGGACGGCGAACTTCGCGGTCCCGTCCAGCGGCGCGCCCTTCAGCCTGTCGTTGAGGGCGCGGATTGCCGCGTCCGCCTTGTCGCTCATGCGCATCTTCTCCGAAATTGATCCACGTGGGGGTTTGATTTCCCGCGCGGGACGCTAAATTCATTCTGTTATGAGCGCTCGGCGATCCAATCTCAATCCTTTGCTCGCGGCCTTTGCCGCGGCGTTTGCCTTGGGCGGGGCGGCCCATGCCGCCGATGACCGTCTGGACGAGATGTTCGAGGCGCTGCGCAGCGCACCCGCCGCCGAGGCCGTGCGTCTGGGCAGCGATATCCAGCTTCGTATCGCGAATTCCGGCTCGCCCTCGATGAACCTGCTGCTGAAGCGCGGGCGCGATGCCATGGCGGCAGGCGATACCGCTCTGGCGCTGGAGCTGCTGGGCGCGCTGACCGACCACGCGCCGGACTTTGCCGAAGGCTGGCACGCGCGCTCGGTTGCCTACGCGCGCGCCGGGTTGATGGGGCCTGCGATGGACAATCTGGAGCGGAGCCTTGCGCTGGATCCGCGCAATTTCGCCGCCATCTACAGCCTTGGCGCGCTGCTCGAGGAGGTCGGGCAGCCGGATCTTGCCGCCGAAGCCTATGCCGAGGTCGCGGCCATTCATCCGCATTTCGACGACGTGAGCCAGGCGCTGCAGCGCCTGAAGGCCGAGAGCGACGGCACCGACCTCTGACGCGCATTTCCCCACCGACTGGAGACTTGGCTTATGGCCGATCAGCCACGGATCCTTGCGGTTCTCGGCCCGACGAACACCGGCAAGACGCATTACGCGATCGAGCGGATGCTGGGCTACCGCACCGGGATCATCGGGCTTCCGCTGCGCCTGCTGGCGCGCGAGGTCTATGACAGGATCGTGCGCGCACGCGGCCCGTCCGTCGTCGCGCTGGTCACGGGCGAAGAGCGGATCGTGCCGGACCGCGCCAAATACTGGGTCTGCACGGTTGAGGCCATGCCCGAGGGCATGGGCGCCGATTTCGTCGCCATCGACGAGATCCAGCTTTGCGCCGATCCCGAGCGCGGGCATGTCTTCACCGACCGCCTCTTGCGCATGCGCGGGCTGCGCGAGACGCAGTTCCTGGGTGCGGCAACCATGCGGGGCGCCATCGCCGAGCTGGTTCCCGGCGTCGAGTTCGTGCAGCGCCAGCGCATGTCGCAGCTGGTCTATTCCGGCTCGCGCAAGATCGGCAAGATGCCGCCCCGCAGCGCCATCGTGGGATTTTCGGTCGACAACGTCTACGCCATTGCCGAGGTGCTGAAGCGGCAGAAGGGCGGCGCGGCGGTCGTCATGGGCGCGCTTTCGCCGCGCACGCGCAACGCGCAGGTGGATCTCTATCAGAACGGCGATGTCGATTACCTCGTGGCGACCGATGCCATCGGCATGGGACTGAACCTCGATATCGACCATGTCGCGTTCTCGTCACTGACCAAGTTCGACGGGCGCCGGATGCGCCAGCTGATGCCCAACGAGCTGGCCCAGATCGCGGGGCGTGCGGGGCGCGGGATGAGCCACGGAAGCTTCGGCGTCACCGGCGAGGCGCCCGAACTGGCGCCCGACGTGGCCGAGGCGATCATGGAGCATCGCTTTGCCCCGATCCGCAAGCTGGAATGGCGCAATGCGGCGCTGCAGATGGGCACCGTGCCCGCGCTGATCGCGTCGCTGGAGCAGAAGCCGGCGCACGAGATGTTGGCCCGTGCGCGCGATTTGGATGACCTTGCGGCCCTGCGCACGCTGGCCGAGGCGCCCGACGTGCGCGCCCGCGCCCTGGGCGGCAACGCTGTGAAGCTGCTGTGGGACGTGTGCCGCGTTCCCGACTTTCGCGGCATCAGCCAGTCCGAGCATGCGGGCCTTCTGGAGCGCATCTTTTGCGACCTGCACGACCTGGGCCGGATTCCCGATGACTGGCTGGCGCGACAAATCAAGCGCATCGATCGAACCGATGGCGACATTGATACGTTGTCGAAACGTCTGGCGTATATCCGCACATGGACATACGTCGCCCAGCGAAAAGGCTGGGTGGATGACGAAACGCATTGGCGCGGGGCGACGCGCGCTGTAGAAGACCGATTGTCCGACGCGCTGCATGGGGCGCTGACGCAGAGATTTGTGGACCGGCGCACATCCGTGCTCCTGCGCCGGCTCAAGCAGAAGGAAGCCATCGTGGCAGAGGTAAACGACACTGGTGAAGTGACGGTCGAGGGCGAATTCGTCGGACGCCTGGACGGGTTCCGCTTTGTCCGGGACAAGACGGCCAGCGGGCAGGAAGCAAAGGCGCTGACGCAGGCCAGCATGTCGGCGCTGGTCCCGCACTTCAACCTGCGCGCGGACCGGTTCTACAATGCGCCCGATACGGAAATCGACTTTACCGAACAGGGCGGCCTGATGTGGGGCCAGGATGCGGTGGGCAAGCTGGTGCCGGGCTCCGACCCGCTGAAGCCGGGAATAAAGGCCTTCGTCGATGAAGAGGCGGGGACCGACGTCGCGCAGAAGGTCGAGCGCCGCCTGCAGCATTTCATCGATCGCAAGATCGCGACCCTGTTCGAGCCCTTGCTGAACATCAGCCGGGACGAGACGCTGACCGGGCTGGCGCGGGGCTTCGGCTTCCGCATGGTCGAGACGATGGGCATCGTGCCCCGCAGCGAGGTGGCCGACGAGGTCAAGTCGCTGGAGCAGGACGCGCGCGGCGCGCTGCGCAAGCACGGCGTGCGGTTCGGGCAGTTCACCATCTTCATGCCCCTTCTTCTGAAGCCCGCGCCGACGCGGCTGCGCCTTGTCTTGTGGGCGCTGAGCAGCGGCATGGACGACTTTCCCGAAGCGCCGCCGCCCGGCCTGGTGACGGTGCCGGCGACCCGGATGCCGCAGGGCTATTACACGATGGCGGGCTATCGCGCCGCCGGCGCGCGTGCGATTCGCATCGACATGCTGGAACGGCTGGCCGACATGCTGCGCGCCGAGGACAGCCGCGGCGGCTTTGAGGCGACGGCCGACATGCTGTCGATTACCGGCATGACGCTGGAACAGTTCGCCGACCTGATGGTCGGGCTGGGCTACAAGGCCGAGCGTGGCGAGCGTGCCAAGGTCAAGCCTGTCGATCAGGTCATGGGCGAGGCGCCGGGTGTTGAGCCGGAGCCGGAAACCGCCGGCGACATGATTGAGCAGATCGAGGCCGAAGGCATCGCGCCCGTCGCGGAGACGCCCGATGACGAGGCGGAAATTCCCGCGGACATCCCCGAGATGAGCGAAACCGAGGTTGCGCCCGGCACGCCCGCCGATCCCATCGCCCCCGAGGCAGAGCCGGAAGTCTATTACATCTTCACCTGGGCCGGGCGCGCATCGCGTCGTGGCGGCCAGGCGGAAGGACGCGGCAAGCCCGCCGAGGGGCGCGGGGCCAAACCGCGCGGCAAGGGGGGCAAACCGCAGGGCGCCAAGGAGCGTGGCGCCAAGGAGCGTGGCGGCAAGGAGCGCGGAGCCGGGAACGCTGCGAACAAAAGCCACAGCGCCGGGCCTGCGCCCAAAAAGGACCGGATCGATCCCGACAATCCCTTTGCCGCGGCCCTCATGGGGCTCAAGGGCGACAAGTGACGCCGCCGCCCGAGGCCGTCGAGGCGGACAGGATCCGCCTCGACAGGTGGCTTTGGCAGGCACGGTTCTTCAAGTCGCGCGCATTGGCGGCGGGCGTGGTCAAGGGCGGCAACGTCCGCGTCAACGGCACCCGCGCGGGCAAGGCGTCGCAGATGGTGCGTCCGGGCGACGTGCTGACGTTTTCGCAGGCGCATGCGGTGCGTGTCGTGCGTATCCTCGCGCCGGGCACGCGGCGCGGGCCGGCGCCCGAGGCGCAGGCGCTTCATGACGATCTCACGACACCGCCGGAGCCGCAGGACGACCCTTTTGTGCCACGAAATCCGCGCTTCGAGGGAAAAGGTCGGCCGACGAAGCGTGACCGCCGCAAACTCGATCTTGATAAGGCTGAGACGCTTGAATGATCTGAGGGCGTGGATTAGGTATCGCGCAATTACCGAAAGGCCCGCGCATGACCTATGTTGTCACCGATAACTGCATTGCCTGCAAATATACCGACTGCGTCGAAGTATGCCCGGTCGATTGCTTTTACGAGGGCGAGAACATGCTGGTCATCCACCCTGACGAGTGCATCGATTGCGGCGTCTGCGAGCCTGAGTGTCCCGCCGACGCGATCCGCCCCGACACCGAGCCGAACATGGAAAACTGGGTCGAGTTCAACCGCAAGTATTCGGAAATGTGGCCGGTGATCGTGACCAAGAAGGACGAGTTGCCGGAGGCCAAGGAACGCGATGGCGAGCCGGGCAAGCTGGAGAAATATTTCTCGGAGGCACCCGGAGAGGGCGACTGACCCGCAGGGGCGACGCCGAGCCGTTTTAGGTGCCCCATCGCTGATGCGGGCAGATGCATCTATAGCCTTCCGCCGAGCGTGATTTTATGTTATGGTGTTCGGGAATGTAACGCCATGCCCGATATCCATTTCCCCTGCTGCCGCTCGGGTATGGATTTTTCTGTGCCAAGGACATATCAAGAGGCTCATGTCGGCGCTGCGCCGGGGAACCCTCGTTTTGTTGTTGGTGCATGGGCCGGGAAAGGAAGATCGTAATGAGCAAGTCGAAGAAGTCTGAATTCAGTCCCAATGATTTTGTCGTCTATCCCGCGCATGGCGTGGGCCGGATCGTCTCGATCGAAAGCCAGGAAATCGCCGGGATCGAACTGGAGCTGTTCGTCATCTCGTTCGAAAAGGACAAGATGACGCTGCGCGTGCCCACCCACAAGGCGACCGAGATCGGCATGCGCTCGCTCTCCAGCCCCGACATCGTGTCGAAGGCGATGACCACGCTCAAGGGCAAGGCCAAGGCGAAAAAGGCGATGTGGTCGCGCCGGGCGCAGGAATACGAACAAAAGATCAACTCGGGCGATCTGATCGCCATTGCCGAGGTCGTGCGCGACCTGCATCGCACCGACGATCAGCGCGAGCAGAGCTATTCCGAGCGCCAGCTCTATGAGGCGGCGCTGGAGCGTCTGACGCGCGAAGTGGCGGCTGTCAGCGGCGATGACGAGGTGCAGGCGGCCAAGCAGGTCGGCGATGTGCTGGTCTCGCGCGCGGCCTGAAACTCCGTCACATGAATGATGGGCCGTATCCCTCCGGGATGTGGCCTTTTTAATGGCCTCAGGCGAGAATGGACAGCAGCACGGCGATCTCGGTCACCTGCTGCGCCGCGCCCAGGATGTCGCCGGTCTGGCCGCGCACCTTTGCCTGCGCGATCCAGCCGACCGCCAGGATTGCCACGAGGGCCCAGAAAACCGCGCCGAAGGCGGACCAGCCCAACAGGATCAGTGCCGCAACCACCGCCAAGGCGGCGCCCAGTCCGACGACGGGCCAGCCGGGGCGCCCCACGTCATGCGACAGGCCCGTGCTTCGCGCGTGCGGCAGCGCAAGCATCAGCGCCGGCAGCGCCGCGCGCGACAGAGCGCCCGCCGAGATCAGCGCCGCCAGCGCCCATCCCGCGCCGACGTGGAACAGCATCCACAGCGCCGCCCAGCGGGCGCCCAGAGACAGGATCAGCGCCAGCACGCCGTAGGTGCCGATATGGCTGTCCTTCATGATCTCCAGCCGCCGCGCGCGCGTCCAGCCGCCCCAGAATCCGTCGGCCGTGTCGGCCAGACCATCCTCGTGCATGGCGCCTGTCAGCGCGATCTGCACGCCAAGCGCCACCAGCGCGACCAGCGCCAGAGGCAGGCCGAACCACGCCCCGACAAGCGCCGCAATACCGGCCAGAAGGCCCACCGCCATTCCCGCAACTGGATAGGCCCATGCCGTGCGCGCGCCGCGTGCGCTGCGGGCAGAGACGGGCAGGCGCGTCAGCAGGCCGAACGCCGCGCGGACATCGTCGAGCCGGGGGAAAAAGCGTCGCGATCGGGCATGGGACGGGGCCTTTTTGGGGGTGCGGTGGCAGGGCTTTCTTGCGATATATCGCCTTGCCGGTTTTTTGCAACGGGGCAGGCCATGCCGCAGATCATCCAGACCCTCGCCGACATCGCCGCCCTTCTGGCCGATGCGCCCGAGGCGAGCGCCGAGGCGCTGGACGCCGCCGGACGGCGCGACGCGGAGCTGACCAAGCCTCCGGGCGCGCTGGGTCGGCTTGAGGAGATCGCCGCCTGGTATTGCAGCTGGCGCAATGACGCGCGCGCACGGGTGACGGCGCCGCAGGTGATCGTCTTTGCCGGCAATCACGGTGTGACGGCGCAGGGCGTATCCGCCTTCCCGTCCGAGGTCACGGCGCAGATGGTCGAGAATTTTCGCGCCGGCGGCGCCGCCGTCAACCAGCTGGCGCAGCAATTCGGCGCCCGCATGGACGTGCACGCGCTGGAACTGGAGCGCCCGACCGCCGATTTCACCGAAGGCCCGGCGATGGAGGCGCACGATCTTCTTGCAGCGCTCCAGGCTGGCTGGGACGCGGTGGAGGCGACGGCGGATCTGCTGGTGGTCGGCGAGATGGGCATCGGCAACACGACCGCCGCCTCGGCCATCGCGCTGGCGCTTTGGGGCGGGCAGGCGGCGGACTGGACCGGCAGGGGGACGGGGCTCGACGCGCATGGGCTGGCGGTCAAGGCGCGGGTCGTCGCCGATGGCGTGCGCCAGCACGATGCCGCCTTGCGGCAACCGCTGGAGATCCTGCGCTGCCTTGGCGGGCGCGAACTGGCGGCGATGGCCGGCGCGATCCTGCGGGCGCGGCATCTGTCGATGCCCGTCATCCTCGACGGGTTCATCTGCACGATGGCCGCCGCCTGCCTTGCAGCGCAGCAGGACGGGGCGCTGGACCATTGCATCGCGGGCCATGTCAGCGCCGAGCCGGGGCACGCTCTGGCGCTGGACCGGCTGGGCAAGGTGCCACTGCTGGATCTGGGGATGCGGCTGGGCGAAGGGTCGGGCGCGGCGCTGGCGATCCCGATCGTGCAGGGCGCGCTGGCCTGCCACAGCGGCATGGCGACCTTCGCGGAGGCGGGCGTCACGGGGGGCTGATCAGGCGCTCTGCCGGTCGTCCGCGCCCGATTCTTCGAGCTGCGACAGCAGCATCGTCTCCAGCTCTGCCTCCAGCTCGCGGGCGCGGGCGATGTAATCGGCGTTTTCGACCGTCGGCACGTCCGGGTCCCACAGGGCCGCCAGTTCGCGGACGGAGTGACGATCATGCTTGTAGAAGGTCTGTTGCAGCTCGGCCGCCTCGAATTCGCTGACGCCCATGTTTTCCAGGACGTAGCGCCCGGCGCGCAGGGATGAATCGAACAGCTCGCGCACGATGTCGTTGGCGCCGGCCTGGAACAGGCGAAAGACATGCGTGCGGTCCCGCGCACGGGCGATGATGTGCAGGTCAGGCCGCTCGCGCCGGGCGAAGGTGACCAGCCGCACCGCCGCGTCCGGATCGTCGAGCGCGGCGACCAGAATGCGCGCATCCTTGAGGCCCGCGGCGTGCAGCATCTCGGGGCGGGTCGGATCGCCGAAGAACCCCTTTACGCCAAAGCGGCGCATGCGCTGGATCGCGGTCAGGTCATGGTCCAGAACGACGGTTTCATACCCCGACGAGCGCACCAGCCGGTTCACCACCTGCCCGAACCGGCCGATCCCGACGATGATGATGCGCGCCTTCTCGTCCACATGGTCATGTTCCAGCATTTCGTCCGCGTCCTCCATCCGCTTGGAGAGCCACTCGTAGAGGATGAAAAGCAGCGGCGTGATCATCATCGACATGGCGACGATCAGCAGCAGCAGTTCCGTCATCTCGGGCGGCACGACGTTCTGCTGCCCCGAGAACGAGATCAGCACGAAGCCGAACTCGCCCGCCTGCGCCAACGACAGCGTGAACAGCCACAGATCGCGCCCGCGCAGGTCGAACATGCGGCCGAGGAAATACAGCACCGCACCTTTCGCCACGATGACTGCCAGCGCCAGGCCCAGCACGAGGAAGGGCGCGCCGAAGAGCAGCCCGAAATTGATGCCCGCGCCGACGGTGATGAAGAAGAGCCCCAGAAGCAGTCCCTTGAACGGCTCGATATCGCTTTCCAGCTCGTGGCGGAATTCGCTGTTGGCCAGGACCACCCCGGCGAGGAATGCGCCCAGCGCGGGCGAGAGGCCCACCAGATACATCACGAAGCTGATGCCGCAGACGATCAGCAGCGCCAGCGCGGTATACATCTCGCGCAGGCGCGCGACGTGGATGTAGCGGAACACCGGCCGCGTGAGGTAGATGCCGGTCAGGATGATCGCGCCAACCGCCGCCAGCGTGACCAGCGTCACGCCCCAGCCCGGCAGCCCGGCGACCAGCGACATGCTGGACTCGCCATGGGCTGCCGCGGTGTCGATGAGGCCGGGGTCGGCGGGATTCGTCGCTTCGCTCACGCGCGAGCGCATGGTCGCGGGCATGGCCAGCAGCGGCAGCAGCGCCAGCATCGGGATCACCGAAATATCCTGCGTCAGCAGCACCGAAAAGGCCGAGCGTCCGCCCTTGGTCTGCATCAGACCCTTTTCCGACAGGGTCTGCAGCACGATGGCCGTCGACGACAGCGCGAAGATCAGGCCCACCGCCAGCCCGACGCTCCAGTCATGGTCCAGCACGGTGACGCCGCCGGTGATGACCAGCGTGGTCAGCACGATCTGCATACCGCCAAGGCCCAGAAGGCGATGCCGCATCTCCCACAGCGCGCGCGGCTCCAGCTCGAGCCCGATGAGGAACAGCATCATGACGACGCCGAATTCGGCGAAATGCTGAAGCTCGGCTGTCTCGTGCCCGACAAGGCCAAGGGCCGGGCCGATGAGCACGCCGGCCACCAGGTAACCCAGCACCGAGCCCAGCCCCATGCGCGCGGCGATGGGCACCGCGATGACGGCGGCGGCAAGGTAGATCGAAGCCTGGTAGAGGAAGCCTTCCATCGTCGCGGCTGTTCCTTCGGGTCGGAGTGATCGGGACCCCTCGCACTATTCCGGGCGAGAGGCAGGGCAGCAGGGCGGGCAGGGGCCCGACGGATCGAACACCAAGCATACTGGCAGATCAAACGGGATCAACGCCTGATGATGGCTCATTGCCTCCCATCGGGTGCGAAGCGTGCGCACGTCGCGCCTGGGCCGCGCAGCGGGCAAGGCTCGCCGCTATGGATCAGCCCTGCGGGATGCGCAGCACGACGTTCTTGCCCCGCTTGATGTAGCGCAGTTCGCTGTCGCCGATGGCGGCGACCTGGCCGCCGTCCAGACTGTCGCCGACCTTTACCTTCTGGTAGCTGCCATTGCCAAGGCGGACCAATGCGCGGCGGCTGGCGGAACTGCCGTAGACGCCGATCAGGTTGACGTGCCGCAGGTTGATGGCATCGCTAGCGGTGGCCTGTTTGGCGACCGACGCGCTTGAGGGGATGGCGGGCTGAAGACGCTGGGAGCTTGGCACCGGCTGCGCGGCGGCCCGTTCGCGCGTCCGCTTCACGAGGCTGTCGAAATCGCCGGGGCGGCGCAGCGGCGTGAGCGACGCGGTCACGGCCTGCGGAGTGGCGTTGTCGAAACTGCCGGCGTCGGGCGTGGGCTCGGCCGTGTCTGGCATGGCGGCATTGGCTTCGGCGACGGCGCGGCTCAGGGCGGCACCGTCGACCAGGGGCGCATTGGCAGCGCCCTCCGCACTTCGGAGCGTGGCGGCGCTGGCGCTGACCGCGCTGGACCGGGGCTTCGGACGTAGCCGGGCAAGTGCCGCGTCCCCTGCAAAGGCAATGCGCGTCGCGTCCTCGCTGCCGGTGACGGTATTCTCGCCGTCCTCGCGCGTTTCAGGCTCGGGCGCGGGGGCATCGGCATCCGCGCCGGCGGCCAGCACGCTTTCGGGGCGCAGGCGCGGGCGGATACCGGCCAGCGCGGGATCGCCGGCAAAGCTGGTGCCGGGGGCCAGATCCTCCTCGGCGGTCTCGGCGGTGGTCGTGACGGTCACGCTTTGCGCCATTTCCTTCGGCGGGGTCAGCGGCGGCCGGCCGGCCACCACGCGCACGCCCTGCGGCGTCAGCGTGCCCTCCGGCGTGGCACGCACGAGGCCGCGCGCGTCGAAATCGAAGCGCGTACCCGCAGGGGGCGGCACCGCGGGCGTTTCGGGGCGCGTATCGCGTGCGTCGGGCGCGCGGCGCGGCAGGTCTGCCGGATCGCCCAGGTCAAGGCCGGGATCGAGCGAAACCTCGTAAAGATCGGCGACCGGCGCCCCGGCGGCGGGAATCTCGGGCGATGTCGGCGCCATCTGCCAGATGCCCGTTGCGGCGTAACGTGCCAGCGCCTCGCTCGGCGCCAGCGGCGACGGCAGATCGGGCAGCGCGGCAACATCGGTGCGCGCCTGCGACTCCGGCAGGGCGGCGATGCGCGGCGTCTCTTCCGTGTCGGGCAGGGGGGCGACGGCGGTATCGCGGGCGGTATCCGTGCGCCCGGCGACCGGATCGTTCTCCTCGTCGCTGGCGGGCACCTCGGCCAGCTTGATGTCGTTCCCGCTGCCGAAGAAGCGGGCCAGCCCGTCTTCGAGGTAAACCGATGCCCAGGCGGCGACCCCCACGAGGAACAGCAGAAGAAGCGCCGTCAGGATCAGGCCAAGGAAGCGCGGCTTGCCGCGCACTTCGCTTTGACGCGCGCCGAAAACCGTCAGACGCTGGCGCTCGTCCTCGCGCCGCGCCTTGCCCCTCGGGGCGGTCTTGCGGCTGAACAAGCCGCGCTTTCCGGCCGGAGCCGGGGCAGGCCGCGCCGCGCGCGCCTCTTCCGCGGCGTCCCGGTCGAGCCGCTCCTGCGGGTCGGGGTGCAGGCTGGCGGCCAGTTCGGCAAGGCGCGCGGGATCGGCCACCTCGCCCCCCGCGGGGCTGGGCAACGGGGGCGCGGCAGTGGCGGCGGGCGCGGTGCCGGCGGCGCCTGTGCGGTCGCCGGGCCGGGCGGCGCCGGTCAGCGGCGGCGCGGCGGCCGCAACATCGCTGTCGCGCGTGGCGCGGATCGAGGTGAAGGCGCTCGCGGCGCGTTTGTCATCACGGCTGGGCGCCGGAGCGGGTTTCGAACCTTTGGCCGGAGTCTCATCGGCCGAAGTGGCCACGCCAGAAGGCGCTCGCGGCGCGGCGTCCGCCGCCCCGGTGCCGCCGGGATGCGCGCCGGGCCGGGGCGCAGTGCCTTTGTCTGACGTCTTGCCCGCCTCCGGCCTTGGCGCCGGGGGCGCGTCGGCGGCGGCCTTCGCTGCGGCGCTGGCGACGGAAACGTCGCCGCCCGTGCCCGCTTCTTGCGCAGCCGGGGCGGTATTTTTGGAAGGCTCGGCGGGAAGATCGGCCACGCCGGTCACGCGCATCGCGGCATCGTCGCGTCCGACCACGGTGCCGTGCGGCAGGATCTGACCGGCGCGGCGGGTGACGCCGAAGAACGGCTCGCCGCGGAATGCGCTCCACTCGGGGCACGCCGCGAAGCTGACCGCGTCGAACCCGTGGTCCTCGGCGAAACCTTCCGCCTCGGCCAAGGTTTCAAGGGCGACGGCCGCGATCTGGATTTCTCCATCCGAAGCGGTCCAGTCGTATTCCAGCTGGTCCAGGGTGTAGGGGGTGGCGCCTTTCAGCGCGGCGCGCACGGCGGCATCGGGATCCGCGTCCCCGGCGAAGTCGAGCGACAGGTATTTGATCTGCTCGTCCGGGATGACCAGCTTGCAGGCGGTGTCATCGGACAGGCGCCGCGCCCGTGCCTGCAGGTCCGCGAGGCTGGCCGCCATGTCGGCATCGTCAGATGGAACCTCGCCGACAAGCGCCCAGCCGCCGCCGGACCGATGCGCCAGGGCAACGCCGGTCGTGGAGAAAACAAGTGCGAAATTCGGTTTCATCAGATGTCTTTAGCACCCAAATGTCTTCTGCGGGAGTTGTCGCGGCCTGTCCGGCAATTCTATAGCAGGTTCACGCCGAGTGAAAGGCATTGCCCCGGCGCGGCCTGTGCGGCGGGGCAGGAGACGGTCGGGGGCGGCGCAGACACGCGCCCCCGGCGTCGTGGTTCAGCGCCCGGAATCCGCCTGGCTTGCCTTCAGCGCCTGGTCTAGATCGGCGATCAGATCGTCGGCTGCCTCGATCCCGATCGAGATGCGCACCACTTCGGGGCCCGAGCCCGCGGCGATCTGCTGTTCGGGCGTCAGCTGGCGATGCGTGGTCGAGGCCGGGTGGATCACCAGGCTGCGCGTATCGCCGAGGTTGGCGACATGGCTGAACAGCTCCAGCGCGTCGACGAACCTGACGCAGGCGTCATAGCCGCCCTTGAGCGACACGGTGAACAGCCCGCTGGCGCCCTTGGGGCAGTACTGCTCCATGCGCGCGTGATAGGGCGAGCTGTCCAGCCCCGCATAGGTCACGGCGGACACCGCATCGTGCTTCTCCAGCCACTCGGCGATCTTCTGCGCGTTGGTGCAGTGCCGCTCCATCCGGAGGCTCAGTGTTTCGATCCCCAGCAGCGTGTAATGCGCCGCCTGCGGATTGAGTGTCATGCCCAGATCCCGCAGCCCGATGGCGATGCCGTGGAAGGTGAAGGCGAGCGGGCCGAAGGTTTCGTGGAACTTCATGCCGTGATAGGCGGGCTCGGGCGCCGACAGTGACGGGAACTTGTCCGAGGCGGACCAGTCGAACTTGCCCGAATCCACCACCACGCCGCCGGTCACGGTGCCGTTGCCGGTCAGGTATTTCGTCATCGACTGCACGACCAGCGTCGCGCCATGCTCGATCGGGCGGCAGAGGTAGGGCGTGGCGGTGGTATTGTCGACGATCAGCGGGATGCCCGCCTTGTCCGCGATGTCCGCAACGCTGCGCAGATCGGCGATATGGCCGCCGGGGTTGGCGATGGATTCGCAGAAGATCGCCCGCGTTTGCCCGTCGATGGCGCCGGCAATCGCATCCATGTCGTCGATATCGACGAACTTCGCCGTCCAGCCGAAGCGCTTGATCGTCTGGCTGAACTGCGTGACAGACCCGCCATAGAGCCGCGTCGAGACGACGACGTTGCAGCCCGGCTGCATCAGCGGGAAAAGCGCCATGATCTGCGCCGCATGCCCGGACGAGCAGCAGACAGCGCCCGCGCCGCCCTCCAGCGTCGCGACCCGCTCCTGAAGGGCGGCTACGGTGGGGTTGGTCAGGCGCGAGTAGATGTAGCCGACCTCTTCGAGGTTGAAGAGTTTCGCCGCATGCTCGGCATCGCGAAAGCAATAGGCGGTGGTCTGGTAGATCGGTATCTGCCGCGCGCCCGTCGCCGGATCGGGCTTGGCGCCCGCGTGGATCTGCAATGTGTCGAAGCCGAGTGTCATTCGTGGGTCCTCCAAGGGATGCGTTCGAGCGGATTTGTAGGGGAACGGGCCGCGCGGAGCAACGATCATACTGTGCAGGATGTTCATGCAGGGCGGTGCACAAGCCGGATAACGTGCCGCCGCCGCTACCGCATCCAGAACCCGTTGCGCTTGATCGTGTTGCGGATGACCTGCTCGCGGCGCGGCAGATCGCCGTGGTCGAAAAGCGCGCGCACCTTCAGGCCGCGCCCCTGGTAAACCATCCGCTTGATCGGCTCGTATTCCTTCAGCACCTTCTTCACCCGGTTATGGGCGGTGACATGGTGCAGCGCCTCCACTACGTGATCGCCCTCGCGCGCATAAAGCAGCGGCAAAAGGCGGTAGTGGCAGCTGACCGCGCCATCCAGATACCCTTCGGGCAGCGCATCGCGCCCGCCGCCCAGCGAATGGATTACCAGCGGCAGCGCAACCTGGTCCAGCCACGGGTCAAGCTCCTGGCACACCAGCTCGGGCGGCGGGTCGTCCCGGATCGCCAGCGCGTAATCGAGGAAACGCTGTCCGAAGACCCGCGGACACTCCGAATAGAAGAACCCGGCGTTGAAATAGAGGTAGCGTTTCCAATACTCCTCGGGCTGCGTGCGGTCGAGAGAGCTGTCGAAATCCAGCCCGAACCTGTCATAGAGCGACTTCCAGATGCCATTGTAGCCCGGCCCGTAAAGCTCGGGCCTGGGCCATGTCCCCTCGCGGCGCAGCGACGCAGAGGGCCGCGCAAAATCGAAGGTCACGGCGGCCAGATCGCCCGTGATCAGCGTGTCGGTGTCGAAAAAGACGAACGGCTCGCCGGCGGGCAGGGCGGCCAGCGCCTCGATCTTGTTGCCATAGGGATAGCTGTGGCCGAAATGCCGGTTCTCGAACGGCAGGATTTCGGCGCCCAGCTCGGTCAGCAGATCGCGCGTGGCGGCACCGCGGATGCGCGGATCGTTCGGCCAGTGCGGGCCCGGCTGCGGCTCGGCCACGATCAGGCGGCCGGTAAATGCGGGGCTGTAGCTGCGCAGGCTGAGGCAGAACAGCAGCGCCTCGTATTGCAGCCGCCCGCCCTGACCGACGATCATCACGTTGAAATCCGGGGCGCGTTCGGGCTGGCTTGCCATGTCGATCCTGCTCTGGGGGGCGTCTTTTGCGCCACTATAGGGCGCGAAGGACGCGGGCAGAAGGGCCAGATGCGGCTGGCGTGTCCCGAAGCCGCGCATGTTCACCTAGGGGGGAAGTGGTGGGCGACCCAGGAATCGAACCTGGCGTGCGTCTCCGCGAGGGAGTTACAGTCCCCTGCCACACCTTGCGGCCTGTCGCCCACTTGGTCAGGCAGATCGGCGCCTGACGTGGAGGGCTGATTACAAGCGCGCCCCCAGTGCGTCAACCGGAAAATGGCCGCGGCAGGGGCGGGGCAAATCGCGCGCGGAAAACACCTTGCACGCGAGCCGGAGCCGCCCGATATTGCGCGCCCTGAGCACAAGGGGCCGCGCATCATGAAAAAACCGAAATGGGTGGTCGAAAAGGAGCAGGCGAAGAAGGTGGCGGCGGCCGAGACGGTCTGGCTATTCGGTCTGCATGCGGTGCGCGACGCGCTGTTGAACCCCGCCCGCCAGAAGCTGCGCCTGATCGTGACGCTGAACGCGCGGGGCAAGCTAGAGGAGGCGATCGCCGCCTCCGGCATGACGCCCGAGGAGGTGGACCCGCGCAAATTCACCGCGCCGCTCGATCCGGGGTCGGTGCACCAGGGCGCGGCGCTGGAGGTCAAGCCGCTCGACTGGGGCGATCTGGAGACGCTGGCGCTGCGGCAGGGCACGCGGCCGCCGCGCATGATCTTGCTGGACCGCGTGACGGATCCGCATAACGTGGGCGCGATCCTGCGCTCGGCCGAGGTGTTTGGCGCCTCTGCCGTCATCGCCCCGCGTCACCATTCGGCGCCCGAAACCGGCGCGCTGGCCAAGACCGCCAGCGGCGCGCTGGAGCGGCAGCCTTACCTTCAAGTGCGCAACCTCTCGGATGCAATCCGGCAGTTGCAGAAGATGGGCTACCTGGTGCTGGGCCTCGATGGCGCAGCGGAGCAGACCGTTGAGGGCGCTCTGGACGGGCGGCGCGACCGGCCCGTGGCGCTGGTGCTGGGGGCCGAGGGGCCGGGGCTGCGCCAGAAAACGCGCGAGACCTGCGACATTTTGGTGAAAATTCCATATTCCGGCGCTTTCGGTTCGCTCAATGTCTCAAATGCGGCGGCGGTGGCCCTATATGCCAGCCAAGCGCCGGGCTGAACGGCGCGCGGAGCCGGAGGTCCGATGCACAAGATCGCCACATGCTGCTATTGCGGAACCCGCGCGGCGTTGGTGCTGCGCGGCGAGGGACGGCACGAGCTGTCCTGCGCGGCCTGCGGCGCGCCGCTGCACGAGATGAAGGCAATCCGCCGGCCGGATCGAGAGAGCGCGCCGCGCCCGTCCCATGCCGGACAGGGCATGTCGCGGCGCGGCGCAGCCAAGCCCATGCCGTCGAGGCCCGAACCGTCGCCATCCCGCCGCGCGGCACCGGAGCATGGCGACCGCCGCTATGACACCCGCCGCCGCAAGCCGCGCAAGCCATTGCTGCGCAAGGCGCTGGAAGAGATATGGGACGCGGTCGAGGACATATTCGACTGATCGCGCGCCGGGCGCGATGACGCGCCGCTCACGCGGCGATCACATATCCATTACCGCCCTTCCAAACCGGAAAAGCCATCCTAGATTGATTATCAGAAGCGTCGAGACGGAACTTCGGCGTTTCATATCACTGTCCCTCGTTCCGCGACTGGCGCTCAGGGTTTTACCTTGAGCGCCTTTTTCTGCGCGGATCGTGCCGACCGGCTTGCACCTGCCTGGTGACTGACCGAATATGCGGGGCATGAATACAGATGCACAGATCAAGTCGATCCTTGGCCGCACGCGCCGGATCGCGCTGGTCGGCGCCTCGGCCAAGCCGTCGCGGCCCAGCTACCAGGTAATGCAGTTCCTCCTGAACGCCGGCTATGACGTGGTGCCGGTCAATCCCGGCCTCGCGGGTCAGACGCTGCTGGGTCAGCCCGTCGCCGCCCGGCTGAGCGATATCGAGGGCGAAATCGACATGGTCGACATTTTCCGCCAGTCCGACCGCGTCCCCGAAATCGTGGACGAGGCGCTGGCGCGGTTTCCGCAGCTTGGCGCGATCTGGATGCAGATCGGCGTGATGCACGAAGCCGCCGCCGAAACCGCCCGCGCGCGCGGCGTCGAGGTGGTGATGAACCGCTGTCCCAAGATGGAGTATCCGCGCCTGATGAGCTGACGGCGGACGCGGGCCGGTCGAGGAAACCCGACAATCTACTTTCGCGCCGCCTCAACCCGCGCGGAAATCCGCGGCGATGCGCATCTCGCGCAGGGGGCGCACACGGGCAACGCAGGCGGCGTAGGTCGGGTGCGCCTTGAAGGCGGCCAGCGCGGCTTCGTCCCGGAACTCCGCATAGACCACCAGATCGGGCGCTTCGGTGTTGATCGCGTCGGTCTGCAGGTTGCGGCCCACCTCGAAATGCGCGGCATGGGGAATGGCGGCGAGCATCATCAGGCCCTCGCGCACATCCTCGACGCTCTGGCCATCCTTGGCGGAGAAGAAAACGATGTGACGGATCATGTCAGCCCTCTTGGTTGAATTCAGGCGCCGGGGCGGGCCGCTTTTTCGGCAAGGCCGGAGCGGGCCTGACGGCGCTCAAGCTCGGCCATGACGTCGGCAAGGGGCACGCCGCGCGATTGCAGCATGACGAGGAGGTGAAAGAGCACATCCGCCGCCTCGCGGGTCAGTGCGTCGCGGTCGCCCCTGACCGCCTCGATAATGGCTTCGACGGCCTCTTCGCCGAACTTCTCGGCGCATTTTTCGGGGCCTTTCGCCAGCAGTTTTGCGGTCCAGCTTTGCTCCGGGTCCGCACCCGCGCGCTCCGCGACGATGGCGGCCAGATCGTCCAACGTCATCGCCCCATCCTCATCGGTATGCCGGCGGCCTGCATATGCGCCTTGGCCTCGTGAATCGTGAATTCCCCGAAATGAAAGATCGACGCGGCCAGCACGGCGCTGGCGCCGCCTTCGCGCACACCCTCGACCAGATGATCCAGCGTGCCGACACCGCCCGACGCGATCACCGGAATGTCCACCGCATCGCTGATCGCGCGCGTCAGGGGCAGGTTGAAGCCCGCGCGCGTGCCGTCGCGGTCCATCGAGGTCAGCAGGATCTCGCCTGCGCCCTTCGCCGCCACCAGCCGCGCGAATTCCACCGCGTCGATGCCGGTCGGCTTGCGCCCTCCATGGGTGAAGATCTCCCACTTGCCGGGGGATACAGTCTTGGCGTCGATGGCGACGACGATGCACTGGCTTCCGAACTGGTCCGACGCCGCGCGCACCACGTCCGGATTGGCGACCGCGGCGGAGTTGAAGCTGACCTTGTCCGCCCCCGCGAGCAGCAGCGCACGCACATCGGCGGGCGTGCGCACGCCGCCGCCCACGGTCAGCGGGATATAGCAATGCTCGGCCGTGCGGCGCACCACGTCGAACATGGTGCCGCGGTTTTCGTGCGTGGCGTGGATGTCGAGAAAGCACAGCTCGTCCGCGCCCGCCGCGTCATAGGCGCGCGCGGCATCGACGGGATCGCCCGCGTCGCGCAGATCGACGAAGTTGACGCCCTTGACCACACGGCCATCGGCCACGTCGAGACAGGGGATGATGCGGGTCTTCAGCATGTCGTATCGGGCCTTCGGCAAATGCACCGGAACGTTTAGGTCGGATTGCCGTTGGGGGCCAGTGGCCAAGCCGTTAATTTCGGCAAAAATCCTCAAGGAGAAATCTGATGAAACCGCTTTTCGCTGCTACCGCCCTGACAGCCCTCACCGCGCTCGCCACTTCGGTAGGGGCCGGCCCCGATGACCTGATCCGCGTGAAGGCAGAGGGCGATGTCTCCGCGGCCATGGACCGGCTGGAGCAGGCCGTCGAAGGCGCAGGTGTCACCGTCTTCGCGCGGATCGACCATGCCGCGAATGCGCAGGGCGCCGGGATGGAATTGGCGCCCGAAGAGGTGCTGATCTTCGGCAAGCCCGAACACGGCACGCAGGCGATGCAGGATGACCCGCTGGCGGGGCTGCTGCTGCCGATGAAGGTTCTGGCCTATGAGGATGCGGATGGCCAGACATGGCTGGTCTATCAGGACGTGTCGGAAATGTTCGACGGCTACGCCATTCCCGAGGGCGCGGAATATGTGCAATCCATGACCAAGGGGCTGAAGAACCTCACCAGCAAGGCTGCAGGCGGTTAAGCCTTGAGCGCCCTCAGCGCCTCGCCCAGGTCCAGCGCCCCGTCGTAGAGCGCGCGGCCCGAGATCGCGCCGTTCAGCGGCGCGCCACAATCGCGCAGGGCGGTGAGATCGGCGAGCGAGCTGACGCCGCCCGACGCGATTACAGGGATGCTGACCGCATTGGCCAGGGCCGCCGTCGCCTCGATATTCGGGCCCTGCATCGCGCCGTCCCGCTCTATATCGGTGTAGATGATGGCGGCGACGCCCGCGTCCTCATAGGTGCGGGCAAGATCGGTGGCGTTCACGTCCGTCTCCTGCGCCCAGCCCTTGGTCGCCACGCGACCGTTGCGGGCGTCGATGCCCACCGCGACCTGCCCCGGAAAGGCGCGCGCCGCCTCGCGCACCAGCGCCGGGTTCTCAACGGCAACGGTGCCGAGGATCACGCGGGCCAGTCCCTTTTCCAGCCAGCCCTCGATCGTCGCCATGTCGCGGATGCCGCCGCCCAGTTGCGCGGGCACTTTGCAGCGGCGCAGTATCTCCTCCACCGGACCCGCATTCACGGGCGCACCGGCAAACGCGCCGTTCAGATCCACCAGATGCAGCCATTCGCAGCCCGCCGCAACGAACGCTTCGGCCTGCGCTGCCGGGTCGTCGTTGAAGACGGTGGCGGCGTCCATCTCGCCGCGCAGCAGGCGCACGGCCTGGCCGTCCTTGAGGTCGATGGCGGGGTAGAGGATCATGGCATAACCTATTGGCAATCGGCTGGATCAGGGCATCCAGCGCAGGAAATTGGCGATCATGGCAAGGCCGGTCGCCTGGCTTTTCTCGGGGTGGAACTGCGTGCCGATCAGATTGTCACGCCCCACGACGGCGGTCACGGGCCCGCCATATTCGACATGCGCCAGCAGGTGCGCCGGATCGTCGACGTGAAACTGATACGAATGGACGAAATAGGCGTGATGGCCGGTCTCGATCCCGTCGAACACCGGATGCGCGCGGTCCAGCACCAGATCGTTCCACCCCATATGCGGCACCTTGAGGCTGGCATCGGTCGGCTCGATCAGCCCCACCGTGCCGCCGATCCAGTCGAAGCCCGCCGTCTCGCCATGCTCTAGGCCGCGCGTGGCCAGCATCTGCATGCCGATGCAGATTCCCATGAACGGGCGTGCGCGGTCCAGCACCGCCTCGCGCATCGCCTCGAAAAGGCCGCGATGATCGTAAAGCTCGGCCCGGCAGGCAGCAAAAGCCCCGTCACCGGGCAGCACCACGCGGTCGGCGCGGCGCACGGTGTCGGGGTCCGAGGTGACGATCACCTCGCCGGCATCGACCTCGCGCGCCATGCGCTGAAACGCCTTCTCGGCAGAATGCAGATTGCCGCTCTCGTAATCGACGATGACCGTTTGCATGGGGACTACAGCATTCCCTTTGTCGAAGGGATCGCGTCACCCTTGCGTGGGTCCGTCTCGACCGCATCGCGCAGGGCGCGGGCAACGGCCTTGAAGGCGGCCTCGGCCATGTGGTGGCTGTTGAAGCCGTGCAGCGCGTCCAGGTGCAAAGTCATGCCGGAATGGGTCGAAAACGCCTGGAAGAACTCGCGCACCAGTTCTGTGTCGAAACTGCCGATCCGGGCAGTCGGCAGTTCCATGTTCCACACCAGGTAAGGCCGCCCGCTGAGGTCCAGCGCGGCGCGCACCAGCGCGTCGTCCATGGGCAAAAGGCAGGCGCCGTAGCGCCGGATGCCGCGCTTGTCGCCCAAGGCTTGCGCCAGCGCCTGGCCCAGCGCGATGCCGACATCCTCGACCGTGTGGTGATCGTCGATATGCAGATCTCCGGTGCAGCGCACGGTCAGGTCGATCAGCGCGTGGCGCGCCAACTGGTCCAGCATGTGATCGAAGAACCCCACGCCCGTCCGGTTGTCATAGCTGCCGGTGCCGTCCAGCGCGATGGTCACGCTGATATCCGTCTCGGCGGTCTGGCGGGTGATGGTGGCGCTGCGCATGTCGCTCTCCGGGTGCAATCCTGGGCGCTTATAGGCAGATCGCGCCGTGCCGCCAAGGGTGCGCGAAGCTTTTGCGGCCATGCGCTGAAAACAGAAAGGCCGCCCGAAGGCGGCCTTGTCCGGATGAACCGTGGGAAGCGGTCCGAAGCAAGCCGTGACTTGCTCCAATTGGAGCGGGCGAGGCGATTCGAACGCCCGACCCTAACCTTGGCAAGGTTATGCTCTACCCCTGAGCTACGCCCGCACCGATTGAGGCGGATGTACAAATTCCGCACCGGGGCTGCAAGGGCAAATTTCCGGTTTGCGTGAAAAAATCGCGGCCCGAGTGAATCGCCATGCCCGCAGCGCCCCGCGCGCATCGACCAGACGCGCCGCGGGCGTGATTTCATCTTTCCCCAATTACTCTGGGGGTTTGGGGGTGAAACTCCCAACCGCCGCGCGGTCACTCCAGCTCGATCAGCAGATCCTTGGCGTCGATCTGCACGCCCGGCGCCACGTGGACGGCCTTGACCACCGCGTCGCGTTCGGCGTGAAGGCCCGTCTCCATCTTCATCGCCTCGATGGTCAGCAGCAGATCGCCGGCCTTGACCTCGGCGCCTACCGCGGCGGGCACGCTGGCGACCACGCCGGGCATCGGCGCACCGATATGGGCGGGGTTGCCCGGTTCGGCCTTGGGGCGGGCGGCGGTTTTGGAGGTGACGGCGCGGTTGGGCACGCGGATCACGCGCGGCTGACCGTTCAGTTCGAAGAACACGCGCACCTGTCCATCCTCGCCGGTCTCGCCCACGGCCTGCAGGCGAATCTCCATGGTCTTGCCGGGGTCGATCTCGGCGGTGATCTCCTCTCCCGGCTCCATGCCGTAGAAGAAGGTGCGCGTCGGCAGCACCCGCACGGGGCCATAAAGGCGGTGGCGCCCCATGTAGTCGAGGAACACCTTGGGATACATGAGGTAGCCGTTCAGATCCTCGTTATCGATCTGCTTGCCTTCGAGCGCCGCCACCAGCTCGGCACGGGCGGCCTTCAGATCGACGGAGGGAAGGTGCGCGCCCGGACGGTCAGTGTTCGGCTTTTCGCCCTTCAGCGCCTTTTTCACCAGCTTCGCCGGGAAGCCTCCCGGCGGCTGGCCCAGATTGCCGCGCAGCATGTCGATGACCGAATCGGGAAAGGAAATATCGCGTTCCGGGTCTTCGACCTCTTCGCGCGTGAGACCCTGAGAGACCATCATCAGCGCCATGTCGCCCACCACCTTGGACGAGGGCGTGACCTTGACGATGTCTCCGAACATCCGGTTCACATCCGCATAGGTCTGCGCCACCTCTGGCCAGCGGTCCTCCAGCCCCATGGAGCGGGCCTGCGCCTTGAGGTTGGTGAACTGCCCGCCCGGCATCTCGTGCAGATAGACCTCCGACGAGGGCGCCTGCATCGACGATTCGAACGCGGCGTAATGCGCCCGGACGCTGTCCCAGTAGTCCGAGATTTCGCGCACAGCGCCGATATCGAGGCCCGTGTCGCGGTCGGTATGCGCCAGCGCCTCGACGACCGAGCCGAGCGTGGCCTGGCTGGTGTTGCCGCTGAGCGCGTCCATCGCGCAGTCGACGGCATCGACGCCCGCATCGGCCGCCGCAAGGATCGTGGCGCTGGCGATGCCGGCCGTGTCATGGGTGTGGAAATGGATCGGCAGGCCGACCTCCTCCTTCAGCGCGCGGATCAGCACGCGGGCGGCGGCGGGTTTCAGAAGGCCCGCCATGTCCTTGAGGCCCAGCACATGCGCGCCGGCCGCTTCCAGATCGCGGGCCATGCCGACATAGTATTTCAGGTCATACTTGGCGCGGTCGGGGTTCAGGATGTCGCCGGTGTAACAGATCGCGCCTTCGCAGATCTTGCCCGACGCGACGACCGCATCCATCGCGACGCGCATGTTTTCAACCCAATTGAGCGAATCGAATACACGGAAGACATCCACCCCGGTCACGGCGGCTTGGCGCACGAACTCCTGCACGACGTTGTCGGGATAGTTGGTATAGCCGACGCCGTTGGAGGCCCGTAGCAGCATCTGCGTCATCAGGTTCGGCATCCGCGCGCGCAGATCGCGCAGGCGCTGCCACGGACATTCCTGCAGGAAACGGTAGGCGACGTCGAAGGTCGCGCCGCCCCAGCATTCGACACTGAAAAGCTCGGGCAGGTGCGCGGCATAGGCGGGCGCGACGCGGATCATGTCGCGGCTGCGCATCCGCGTCGCCAGAAGCGACTGGTGCCCGTCGCGCATCGTCGTATCGGTGATCAGCAGCCGCTTCTGCTTTTTCATCCAGTCGGCGACGGCCTCGGGGCCCTTCTGCTCCAGCAGGTTGCGGGTGCCCATCTGCGGCTCGCGCCGGGGCTTGGGCGGGCGCGGATCCTTCAGGTCGGCGCGGGGGCGGGGGCGGTCCTTGGTCTCGGGATGGCCGTTCACGGTGATGTCGGCGATGTAGGTCAGCACCTTGGTGCCGCGGTCGCGGCGGCTGCGGAACTGGAAAAGCTCGGGCGTCTCGTCGATGAACTTGGTCGTGTATTTGTTGTTGAGGAATGTGGGGTGCTTCAGCAGGTTCTCGACGAAGGCGATGTTGGTGGAAACGCCCCGGATGCGGAACTCGCGCAGGGCGCGGTCCATGCGGGCGATGGCCGCCTCGGGTGTTTGCGCATGGGCCGTCACCTTGACCAAAAGGCTGTCGTAGAAGCGGGTGATGACGCCGCCGGAATACGCGGTGCCGCCGTCAAGGCGGATGCCCATGCCCGTCGCCTCGCGGAAGGCTGTGATCCGGCCGTAATCGGGGATGAAGTTGTTCTGCGGATCCTCCGTCGTGATCCGTGTCTGGAGCGCGTGGCCGTGAAGGTGGATGTCCTCCTGGCTGTCCTTGCGCGTCGCCTCGGCGAGGGTCTTGCCCTCGGCGATCTTGATCTGGGCCTGGACGATGTCGATGCCGGTGACTTCCTCGGTCACGGTATGTTCGACCTGCACGCGCGGGTTCACCTCGATGAAGTGGAATTTCTGCGTGTCCATGTCCATCAGGAATTCGACCGTGCCGGCACATTCGTAATTCACATGCTTGCAGATCTTGTAGCCCAACTCGCAGACCTCGGCGCGCTGGGCGTCGGTGAGGTAGGGGGCCGGCGCGCGCTCGACCACCTTCTGGTTGCGGCGCTGGACCGAACAATCGCGCTCGTAGAGGTGATACATGCCGCCATGCTTGTCGCCGAGGATCTGCACCTCGACGTGGCGGGCGCGCAGGATCATCTTTTCCAGATACCCCTCGCCATTGCCGAAGGCCGCTTCTGCCTCGCGGCGGCCTTCCAGCACCTTCTCCTCCAGTTCCTCCGGCTTGGTGATCGGACGCATGCCGCGCCCGCCGCCGCCCCAGGACGCCTTGAGCATCAGCGGATAGCCGATCTTCTCGGCCTCGGCGCGGATCTTGTCCATGTCATTGCCCAGCACCTCCGTCGCCGGGATGACGGGCACGCCCGCCTCGATTGCGATGCGGCGCGCGCTGGCCTTGTCGCCCAGCTGGCGCATGGTCTTGGCCTGCGGGCCGATGAAGGTGATGCCGTTCGCGGCGCAGGCATCGACGAAATCGGGGTTTTCGCTCAGCAGGCCATAGCCGGGGTGGATCGCGTCGGCACCGCTTTCGCGCGCGACGCGGATGATCTCGGGGATGGAAAGATAGGCCGCGACCGGACCCAGCCCCTCGCCGATACGGTAGGCCTCATCCGCCTTGAAGCGGTGCAGGCCCAGCTTGTCCTCTTCGGCAAAGACGGCGACGGTGCGCTTGCCCAGCTCGTTCGCGGCGCGCATGATGCGGATGGCGATCTCGCCGCGGTTGGCGATCAGGATCTTCTTGAATTCGGTCATGGCGCGTCATCCCTGTTCTTTTTTCCTGGCAAGCCGATATGCCCCGCGACGCAGAGTGCAAATTGCCGCAGTGCAGCGCAACGGTTTTCCTGACTTTGTAGGATTCCCGCGCGCCTTACGCAATGAATACGCCGCCAAACCCACCCCTTTGCGACATTTCCTACCCGCGAGGTAGAGGGCGGCAGGGGCTGGCAAACCAGGCGGCAGGCCGGCAGTAGCGCGCGCATCAGATCATGGCTCGACATTCCCGGCGTGTTGGCCTTTCTATGCGCGAATGAGCAGCGAGGCGTCAGCACGGCCCGGTTGGGGCATCTTCTGGATGATCGTGACCGGCGTCCTCTTTGTGGGCGTGACGGCGCTGGTCAAGACCATCGGCACGCGCATCCCGGCGGCGGAGGCGGCTTTCCTGCGCTATGCGCTGGGGCTGGTTCTGCTGGTTCCGGCGCTGCCGACCATGGTGCGCATGCCGCGGCATCCGCGGCTGTGGGCGGTGTTCGGCGCGCGCGGGGCGATGCACACCATCGGCGTGGCGCTGTGGTTCTTCGCGATGGCGCGCATCCCGCTGGCGGACGTGACGGCGATGAACTTCCTTTCGCCCATCTACGTCACCATCGGCGCCGCATTGTTTCTGGGCGAGCGGCTGGCGCTGCGCCGCCTGATCGCGGTGCTGGTGGCGCTGGGCGGGGCGGTCATCATCCTGCGCCCCGGCCTGCGCGAGGTCAGCCCCGGCCACTTGGCGATGGTGCTGACGGCGATCTGCTTTGGCGGCTCCTACATTCTGGCCAAGCTCGCCTCGGACGAGGCGTCGCCGGTGGTGGTGGTGGGGATGCTGTCGGTGACGGTGACGATCGGCCTTGCGCCGCTGGCCGCGCTGGACTGGGTGACGCCGACCTGGTGGGAACTGGTGACGCTTTTCGGCGTGGCCGCCCTGGCGACGGGCGGGCACTACACGATGACACTGGCCTTCCGCGCGGCGCCGCTGGCGGTGACGCAGCCGATGACGTTCCTGCAACTGGTCTGGGCGGTGCTGCTGGGTGCGCTGGTTTTCGGCGAGGCGGTCGATCCATACGTCGTGCTGGGTGGCACGGTGATCGTCGCGTCGGTCAGTTTCATCACCTGGCGCGAGGCCATGCTGAAACGCCGCGCGATCACGCCGCCCAGCAACGCCACCAAGTTCTGACCGCTCAGCCCGCCGGTCTGGCGCGGCGCGGCGCGGTCAGCTTCATTCCCGGCGCCGCCAGCCGGGCGGCGGGGCCGGTCCAGGCATAGGCCAGAAGGCACGGATCGCGGTCGCCGGTGGTGATGCGATGCTCGTCGCCTGAGCGGTTGAAGATCAGCGAGCCGGGCGCATAGACTGCCGCGTTGTTTTCGGACCACGCGCCGGAGATGGAGATATAGCTTTCCTCGATTTCTGTATGGCTGTGCTGTGGATAGGTGGTGTTGGGCGCGAAGAGCACGAACCCGAGGATCAGCCGCTCGGACGGGACGGGGCCTTGGGGACCGAGGATTTCGCAATAGGCGTATTTCTGCGCGAGCGGCTTGGGGATCTGCGCATAACCGTATTCCCATGTCAGCGCGCCGCGCAATTCGCGCAGGGCGCGCGCCATCCCCTGCATCGCGCCCCGCTCGCCCAGGTCCAGCGCGCGGGGCAGGTGGGACGTGACCGGCCTGGCCTCGGGGCGGCGCGGCGTCAGGGCGGGGTTGGCGGAAAAGATCGCCGACAACGCCTCGCGCACCCGCTTGCGATGGCTGCGGATGGGCGCGCTGCCCCCGTCCGAGCCATGCCGGTAGAGCGCGTCGAACTCGCGCAGAAGATACAGCCAGTCGGGGCTGTCGGTCAGGCGCCCGGCGGCCTCTGCCGGCGCCGAATTGCCGTCCTGCGTCATCGCGCCTTCCCCGTGTGCGGATCTGCAACGAAAAACTGCCGGAGCCATCGCCCCGGCAGTATCTGCGTCATTCGCCCAGCGGAGCGGGCCGTCCGGACGGGATCAGGCGAACCACCAGCGTTCGGACCAGCGCTCACCGTCCATGTCCCAGTTCGACGCGATCTGCTCGGGCATTCCGATCTTCTTCTTGGTGGCGAAGACGTAATTGGCGAACATCGGGATCACGATGGAGCCCTGGGTGCTGACGATCTCCTGCAGCTCGAAATACTGCTGCCGGCGCTTGTCCTGGTCCAACTCGGCGCGGGCCGTCCTCAGCAGTTCGTCGAAATGCTCGTTGCACCAGAACCCGTCATTCCATTCCGCGCCGCAGGTGAAGGCGACGGAAAACGCCTGGTCCTGCGTCGGGCGGCCGCCCCAATAGACTGCCGTGAACGGCTTTTTCATCCAGACGTCCGACCAGTAGCCGTCATTCGGCTCGCGCACGACCTTGATGTTGACATTCGCCGCCTTGGCCGAGTTCTGGTAAAGCGTCGCCGCGTCGACCGCGCCCGCGAAGGCGGCGTCGGAGGCCGAGAGGCTGACATCGACGGAATCCAGCCCCGCTTCCTTGAGGTAGAACTTGGCCTTGTCGGGATCGTAGGTCTTCTGCTCCAGCTCGGTGTTGTAATACTGCTGGTTCTGTCCGATCGGCATGTCGTTCCCGACCGAGCCGTAGCCGAAGAGGATCTTCTCGACCAGTTCCTCGCGGTTGATCGCGTATTTCATCGCAAGGCGCACGTTGTTGTCGTTGAAGGGCGCCTGCCGGGAATCCATCGCGAAGGTGAAGTGCTGCGTACCGGCGATCGAGCTGATGTTGAGGTCGGGGTTGCGCGACAGCAGGCCGACCGTCTTGAGGTCCAGCTTGTCGATCGTGTCGACATCGCCCGACACCAGCGCCGTGGTGCGCGCGTTCTGGTCGGTTAGGACCAGCATTTCGATGCTGTCGAACCAGCCGACATCGTCGCGCCAGTGGTTCTCGTTCCGCTCGAAGGTGGTCGACACGCCGGGCTTGAACGATTTGACCTTGTAGGTGCCGCAGCCGTCGCCGGATCTCCAGTCGATGCCGTCATCGGTCTTGGGCAGGATCGCCAAGTGATAGTCGCTGACGATGAACGGAAAGTCGGCGTCGCCGCCGTCCAGTTCGAAGACGACCGTATCGCCGTCGATGGTGATGTCCTGGATCGCCGCGATGACCGGCCCCGCCGCCGAGGTGGAGCCTTCGCCGCGGTGGAAGTTGATCGAGGCGACCACGTCCTCGGGCGTCACTTCGCCGCCCGAATGGTAGCTTATGCCCTTGCGGATCTTGAAGCGCCAGGTCTTGGCATCCTCGGACGCCTCCCAGCTTTCGGCGACTTCGGGCCCGATCGAGCCATCGGGAAGCACCTCGGTCAGGCGGCCGTCCTTGGCGAAGGTGAAGGCGATCATGTAGCCGTTTTCATAGGTGCCGGGGTTCAGCGTGTCGGTTGTCTGGCCGTGGCCCTTGCCGACGCGCAGATGCCCGCCGCGCTTGGGCGTCGCGGCCATGGCGCCGCCCAGCGGCAGGGCGGCGGCAATGGCGCCCGCGGCGGTGGTTTTCAGAAATCCGCGCCGGTCGAAGCGGCCGTTGGTGATGAGCGACATGTAGAACTCCCTTCTTATCGTTGTCGTTGTTGCGGGCCGGTCCGGCGCCGGAACTGGCGACGGGAGGTCCCGAAATCCTGCCAGAGCGTATTATGACGGCCGGTCGGGTTGCAACCGCTATATCCGGAGGCGCAGCGCAACGCGGCGGCAATTGACCCGCGCGGCCGCTTGCCTTAGCCCTGATCCGTCCCCGCAGCCCGAAGGAGCCGATCCGTGATGAGCCGCCCGAACATCCTGATTTTCATGGTCGACCAGTTGAACGGAACGCTGTTTCCGGATGGCCCCGCCGAGTGGCTGCACGCGCCCAATCTGAAACGGCTCGCCGCCCGCTCCACCCGGTTCGCCAATTGCTACACCGCCAGCCCGCTTTGCGCGCCGGGGCGGGCAAGCTTCATGTCGGGGCTTCTGCCCTCGCGCAGCCGGGTCTATGACAACGCCGCCGAATTCGCCGCCGACATTCCGACCTACGCCCATCACCTTCGGCGGGCGGGCTACCAGACCGCGCTTTCGGGCAAGATGCATTTCGTCGGTCCCGATCAGCTTCACGGATTCGAGCAGCGGCTGACGACCGATATCTATCCCGCCGATTTCGGCTGGACCCCCGATTACCGCAAGCCGGGCGAGCGGATCGACTGGTGGTATCACAACATGGGGTCCGTCACCGCCGCGGGCGTGGCCGAAATCACCAACCAGATGGAATACGATGACGAGGTCGCGTATGAGGCGACGCGCAAGGTCTATGACCTCGCGCGCGGCAAGGATGCGCGGCCCTGGTGCCTGACCATCAGCTTCACCCATCCGCATGATCCCTACGTGGCGCGGCGGAAATACTGGGATCTTTACGAGGATTGCGAACACCTGCTGCCGCAGGTGCCCAGCTTTGCCTACGAGGATCACGATCCGCATTCGCAGCGCATCTTCGATGCGAACGACTGGCGCAGCTATGACATCTCTCAGGAGGATATCCGCCGCGCCCGCCGCGCCTATTTCGCCAATATCAGCTATATCGACGACAAGATCGGCGAGGTGATGGAGGCACTGGACGGCACGCGCCAGACGGAGGACACGATCATCCTCTTCGTGTCCGATCATGGCGACATGCTGGGCGAGCGGGGGCTCTGGTTCAAGATGAGCTTTTACGAGGGCTCGTCGCGCGTGCCGATGATGATTGCCGCGCCCCACATGGCGCCGGGCCTTGTGACGGCGCCGGTCAGCAATATCGACGTCTGCCCGACGCTGTGCGATCTGGCCGGGGTGCCGATGGACGATATCGCGCCGTGGTTGGCGGGCCAGAGCCTCGTGCCGCTGGGCCAGGGCGGTAGCCGCACGGCGCCCGTGGCGATGGAATACGCGGCCGAGGCGTCCTATGCGCCCTTGATCGCGCTGCGCGAGGGGCGCTGGAAATTCACCCGCTGCGCGCTCGATCCCGACCAGCTGTTCGATCTGGAGGCCGATCCGCATGAGTTGACCAACCTGGCGGACGATCCGGCCCATGCCGAGACGCTGAGGCATTTCAGCGAAATGGCGCAGGCGCGCTGGGATCTGGATGCGTTCGACTCGGAGGTGCGCGAAAGCCAGGCGCGGCGCTGGGTGGTTTACGAGGCGCTGCGCGAGGGCGGGTATTATCCGTGGGATTACCAGCCGCTGAAGCTGGCGTCCGAGCGGTACATGCGCAACCACATGGACCTGAACACGGTCGAGGAAATCGCCCGCTATCCGCGCGGGGAGTGACGCGGTTTGATCCCGGTCAAGGCGCGGAGGCGGCGCAAAGGCGATGTTGGATCGAACCCGCAATCAGGAGATGCGAAGATGACCCATGTGCCCCACCAGTTGACCGAGGAATTCCCGGACAAGGCGGACCAGATTTCGAAGATGGAGCAGACCGATGCCCATTTCGCCCGGCTGACCCGGGAATATGACGAGGTGAACCGCATCATCCACAAGGCTGAAACCAACGTCTCGCCGATGGAGGATCTGGCCGAAAGCGACATGCGCAAGAAGCGTGGCGCGCTGAAGGACGAGATTTACCGGATGCTGACGGAAACCGCCTAGCCCACCTCGTAGGGCAGCACGCCGCGCGCGTCGGGGCGAACGCGCAGGCGCCGCTCCAGCGGGGGGATGGACCGCTGATGGCAGTCCGTCCGCTCGCAGATGCGGCAGGAAATGCCGATGGGTTCGAACGCGGCCGGGCTGGTCAGGTCGAGCGTATCGGCATAGACCAGATCGGCCGCGTGCTTCACCTCGCAGCCCAACGCGATGGCGAAACGGCGTACCGGCGCGCCGAAATGGCCGCCGGGTTTGGACACATCGCGTGCCAGGTTGATGTAGCGCACCCCGTCCGGCGTTTCCGCCAATTGGCGCAGGAAACGGCCGGGCGTCTCGAACGCGCGGTGCACGTTCCAGAGCGGGCAGGCGCCGCCGTAGCGCGCGAATTGCATCCGCGTGGCCGAATGGCGCTTGGTGATCGTGCCGGCCTGATCGACCCGAACGAAGAAGAACGGGATCCCCTTGGCGCCGGGGCGTTGCAGGGTGGAAAGGCGATGGCACACCTGCTCAATAGAGGCGCCGAAGCGATGGGCGAGGATCTCCAGATCGTGGCGGCAGTCCCGCGCTGCCTGCAGGAACGCCGTGTAAGGCATCAGCGCGGCACCGGCATAATAGTTGGCCAGCCCGATCTTGGCGATGCTGCGCGCCTCGTCCGACTGGAAACGCGCGAGATCGAGCGTCGCCTCCAGCAGCTTGTCCTGCGTCAGCAGCGCCAGTTGCAGCAGCATCTGGAATGTCCGCGTCTCGGGCGCCGCACGCGCGCTGAGATAGAGAATACCGTTGGCGCGATCGAGGCTGCGCAGCGGGCCGTCGTCTGTGTTGACCACCGCGATCCCGATCCGCGACAGCGCGTCCACCGCGCGGGTCTGCGCCAGTCCCTCACCCTCGCCGAAGCGTTCTGCGGCACGGTCGACGGCGTCGATGTAATTGTCGCAATAGTGAAAGAAATCGCGCACTTCGGTCCAGGGGCTCTGCTGCGTCTGCGCATCGTCGCGCCCCAGCGCCTCGTCGAGGGAGGCGAGGCGCTCGTGCGTCTGGCGGTAGGCGCCGTGCAGTTCCAGGAAGGCGCGGGCGAGGGCCGGCGCGCTGGCCGCGACCAGCCGCAGGTCGGCCATTTCCGGCGGGGCGGAAAACACCGGATCGGCCAGCGCCTCGCGCATGTCGGACACCATGCGCTCGGCCTCGCCCGATCCCAGTTCGGTCACGTCAAAGCCGAATTCCTGCGCCAGCGCCAGCACGACGGTGGTGCTGACGGGGCGGTTGTTGTTCTCCATCTGGTTGAGATAGGGCAGGGACACGCCCAGCCGGGCGGCGAAATCCTTCTGCGTCAGCCGGGCACGCTGGCGCGTCTCGCGCAGCTTGGCCCCGGCATAGAGTTTGCGTGCGCGCATCGCCGTTCCGATTTGCAAGTTAGCGTCAAGCTGAGTGTAATTTTGCAAACCGCGCGGCGCAAGCGGTTCAGGCGATGCCCAGCCGCGCCTCGCGCCGCATCACCAGCAGGATCGTGACCACCCCCGCCGCCGCCGTCACCAGCATGATCCACAAGAGCGGAAAGGCCCCCGATTGCGGCGTCAGCCACGCGCCCGCCAGTGCCGAAAGTATCGCGCCGCCGCCGATCTGCAGCGCGCCCGCCAGCCCGCTGGCCGTGCCCGCCAGATCGGGACGCACCGACAGCGCGCCGGCCGTGGCGTTGGGAATGGTCATGCCGTTGCCAAGGCCCATCAGGATCATCAGCCCGAAGAAGCTGGCCGCGCTGCCGAGTCCTGCGTAAAAGAGCGCGAGGTTGAGGGCGATGCCCGCGGTCACGATCAGGGAACCCCAGTAGACCATGCGGTTCACCCCGATCTCGACCGAGAAGCGGCCCGAGATGAAGTTGCCCGCGAAATACCCCACGGCAGGCGCCCCGAAATAGAAACCGACCTGCGCAGGCTCCAGCCCGAAGACATGATCGCCCACGTAGGGCGCGCCGCCGAGATAGGCGAAGAACGCCCCCGAGGACAGCGCCGCCGCCATCGCATAGCCCCAGAACCGCAAGGACCGGCAGAGCACCGGATATTCGCGGAACTGCCGCGCCAGCGTCAGGCCCGATCCTGCCGCCGTCTCGCCCAGATCGGCCCAGCCGATCCACAGGATGAGCGTGCCCACCACCAGCAGCGCCCAGAAATTCGCCTGCCAGCCGAAGGCCTGGTCCAGCATGCCGCCGAAGACGGGGCCGATCATCGGCACCACCGCCATGCCCATGGTGACATAGCCGATCATGCTGGCCGCCTGATTTTCCGGCACCATGTCGCGCACGATCGCGCGGCTCAGCACCATGGCCGACACGATGGCCGCCTGCATCATGCGAAAGAACAGGAACATGCCCACCGTCTGCGACAGCGCGCAGCCAATGGTAGCCAAAAGGAACACCGCCAGCCCCCATAGAATGACGGGCCTGCGCCCCAGCTTGTCCGAGATGGGGCCGATGAGGATCTGGAGGACCGCGTTGACGGCAAGATAAAGCGCGACCGACAGCTGCATGAGGCGGTAGGGCGCGCCGAAATATTCGGCCATGCCGGGCAGGGACGGCAGGAAGATGTTCATCGCCAGCGCCGACACGCCCGCCATCAGGATCAGCGTCGCGATATGCGGCGGCGTGCTGCGGTCCAGGAATTTGGCGGGGATGCGGTCGCTCATGGCGCAAGGGCTAGGCCGGGAATGCGGCAAAGTCCATCTGGCGGCCCGCTAATTTTCAAGTTTGCAGACTCACCACTGGCCATTTGCAACAATTTGCAAATTTGCCGAATTTATCTGTTGTGGAGCGGGGTATCGCGTATAGCTTGCAGAAAACCTCAACAGGGGAGGCCCGCAATGAAAGATATCCTGCAGGAACTCGACGACCGCCGCAACGTGGCCCGCATGGGCGGCGGCGAGCGGCGCATCGCCGCCCAGCACGAGAAGGGCAAGCTGACCGCGCGCGAGCGGATCGAGCTGCTGCTCGATGAGGGCAGCTTTGAGGAGTTCGACATGTTCGTCGCGCATCGCTGCACCGATTTCGGCATGGATCGCGAGCGCCCTTATGGCGACGGTGTCGTGACCGGCTGGGGCACGATCAACGGCCGGCTGGTGTATGTCTTCAGTCAGGATTTCACCGTCCTCGGCGGCTCGGTCTCCGAAACCCACGCCAAGAAGATCTGCAAGATCATGGATATGGCCATCCAGAATGGCGCGCCCGTCATCGGCATCAACGATTCGGGCGGCGCGCGCATTCAGGAGGGCGTCGACAGCCTTGCCGGCTATGGCGACGTGTTCCAGCGAAACATCACCGCCTCGGGCGTGGTGCCGCAGATCAGCGTCATCATGGGGCCTTGCGCGGGCGGCGCGGTATATTCGCCCGCGATGACCGATTTCATCTTCATGGTGAAGGACAGCTCCTACATGTTCGTCACCGGCCCCGACGTGGTCAGGACGGTCACCAATGAACAGGTGTCGGCCGAAGAACTGGGCGGCGCCACGACGCATACGCGCAAGTCGTCGGTCGCCGATGCCGCCTTCGAGAACGACGTCGAGGCGCTGGCCGAAGTGCGCCGGCTTGTCGATTTCCTGCCCTCCAGCAATCGCGAGAAGCCGCCCGTGCGCCCCTTCTTCGACGAGCCGGGGCGCATCGAGGACAGCCTCGATACGCTGGTGCCGGACAATCCCAACATGCCCTACGACATGAAGGAGCTGATCACCAAGATCGCGGACGAGGGGGATTTCTACGAAATCCAAGAGGAATTCGCCAAGAACATGATCACCGGCTTCATCCGGATCGAGGGGCAGACCGTCGGTGTCGTCGCCAACCAGCCGATGGTGCTGGCCGGATGCCTCGATATCGACAGTTCGCGCAAGGCGGCACGGTTCGTACGGTTCTGCGATTGCTTCGAGATTCCGCTGCTGACGCTGGTGGACGTGCCCGGCTTCCTGCCCGGCGTGACGCAGGAGCATAACGGCGTGATCAAGCATGGCGCCAAGCTGCTCTTCGCCTATGGCGAGGCGACGGTGCCGAAGGTCACGGTCATCACGCGCAAGGCCTATGGCGGCGCCTACGTGGTCATGGCGTCCAAGCACCTGAAGGCCGATTTCAACTATGCCTGGCCCACCTCGGAAATCGCGGTCATGGGCGCCAAGGGCGCGACCGAGATCATCCACCGCGCCGACCGCGGCAACCCCGAAAAGCTGGCCGCCCACGCCAAGGATTACGAGGACCGCTTCGCCAGCCCGTTCGTCGCGGCCGAGCGGGGCTTTGTCGACGAGGTCATCATGCCCCATTCGACGCGCAAGCGTGTGGCCCGCGCCTTTGCGTCGCTGCGCGGCAAGAAGGCGCAGATGCCGTGGAAGAAACACGACAACATCCCCTTGTAACAGCCCGGGCGGTGCCGCCGCCCTGTGCAGGAGCCAGATCCGTGATGCAGCCCGTATCTAACCATGCCGCCCATCCCGCCCGCAGCGGAACTGCGCGCGCGGCGGCGGCGTTGGACGCCCGAAAGGGGGACCATGATGGCCAAGACGAACGATCCCAGCATCAAGGACGCCGACACCTACGAGGCGCTGCGCGACAAGGGCGCCTCCAAGGAGAAGGCGGCGAGAATTGCCAACGCGCAGGCGAACGACAGTCAGCATCCCTCGAAGAAGGGCGGCAAGGCGCCGCCCTACGAAGAGTGGACCAAGAACGATCTCTACCAGCGCGCCCAGGAAATCGACATCGAGGGGCGCTCGGACATGAACAAGGACCAGCTGATCGAGGCGCTGCGCAACCACTGATCCGTGCCATGGCGGTGCTGCTGGTCCGGGCCGGCGGTGGCACGCCTGCGCTGGCCGAGGCGCTGCCCCTTCAGTCGGGGCTGGAGGCCGAGTCTGCACGACGTCCTCGTCGAGGCCGGCGAGGACAGTCCGGTGGCGCGGTTCCGCTACGTCGCGGCCGCGCTGGTTGCGGCGCAGGTGTCGCCCGATGCGGTTTTCGGCGACATGAGTTTCCTGTGTCAAAACAGCGCCTTACCGCAGCTCGATTCGGTGGCGCAGGGCCGGATCGTCGTCACCTCCGTGGCCGCTCGCGCCGCGCCATTCGGCGTAATGGATGCGTCGGTTACGCAGTCATTCGAGGTTTTCCGCGCCTCCGAAACCACCTGTATCTGGGAGGCGTTCTGATGTATCCACAATATCTTGGGCGGCGTTGCTCATGCTCACGGTCTTGTGATGCTTTGCAGCCACAATGCCCCGGCATTCGTGCAGCAGCGTATCGCTTTGACGAAAACTGTTTTATTCTGGGCAACGATTGCACCCAAGCAATCCATACCTCGAAGTATGGGTGGGGTTCGGCTGTGCGCCGGAGTCCGCTCTCAATAAGTGACAGGAGAATTCAATGTCGAACGCTATCAAGGGTCTCATGGCTGTCAGCCTGCTTGTTGCCGTTGCTGCATGCCAGCAGGCGCCCCAGGACGATTACGTCGTTGTCGAGCCGGTTACCACCGAGCCCGTCTCGACCGGCAAATACTGATTCCACCCGCCGGGTAAACGCGGGGCAGGCCGCGAGGCCTGCCCCGATCCCGCGTCCGCGCCCGCAATCGGAGGGCGCCGCATGATCAAGCATCGCGGATTCCCCGGCCGGTTGCCGGGCACCGATTTCCAGTTCACGATCCGCCGCGCCAATGCCAAGGGCGCCACGCCGTTGACCCGGCGCGAACGCTACGCCGACCGTCGGCCCGCCGACCGCCGCGCTGACACGGCCTTTGTCGCCGCGCTGTGGCAGCAGTTCGGCGACCAGCCTTTCGAGCGCGGCAACCTCGACGCTGGGCGTTTGTCATGGCTGCTAGGACGTGAAGTGCTTCCGGCGTCCGAGCCGTTTGACCCGACCGATTACGAGGCGCTGCTGGTGCTGGACGTCGAGACCGCGCGCCGCAACTTTCCGCAGGCGTTTACCGAGGATGACATCGAATGATTCCGGCGCTGGACCACATCGCGGTGGTGGGCGCAGGCATGATTTCGCCAACGCGCGCCGAAACTGCGCGAAATGCAGCCGAGAATTGCGCTGCCCGGCGAACCCGCTTGGCAGCCGCTTGGGTTGGTGGCACCGTCCTGAGTGTAGTGGCGGGCCTTCCCCAAGGGTCCGGGGCAGCTTGTCCAAACCGTTACCCTTCCCCTGACGGGCGGCGTCGCGTAGCCAATCGCACGTCGCCCTTTTTTCCGGGTTTTCAATTGCTTGACGTCGATCGGCGACTCCTCGCGCAGGGGCGCGCTGCGGCTGACGCCGACTTTGACGGAAGGGCGAATTTATCCTCTTATCGCAGGGCGATACCCGCTCATGATAAAAGAGGCAGTTCACCATGCGCAAAGCATTCCGAAAACAACCCAGAGCTGTATATGCCATCCTCGTCCTGTCGGCGCTTGCCGCGTGCGGCGATACGCTGGGCAAGCAGGCGCTTATCGGCGGCGGCGCCGGGCTGGGCACTGCGGCCGTGCTGGATGGCAATCTGGCCGCCGGTGCCCTCGTTGGCGCGGCGGGCAATGTCGCCTATTGCCAGTCCTTCCCGGACCGCTGCAAGTAGACACCGCTGCCGCTTCGGCGCGGGAAACATTGATCCGAGGACCGTCCGCGCCGCCCGGCGCGGGGGGTCTTTTTCGTTTTCCGGCCCGCCCCGGCGGCGCGGGACGCGCAACTAAAGGGGACAGTTCATGTTCAAGAAGATCCTGATCGCAAACCGCGGCGAAATCGCCTGCCGCGTCATCAAGACGGCGCGCGCCATGGGGATCAAGACCGTCGCGATCTATTCCGATGCGGACCGCAATGCGCTCCATGTGCGCATGGCCGACGAGGCCGTGCACATCGGCCCGCCGCCGGCGAACGAGTCGTACATCGTCATCGACAAGGTGATGGATGCCATCCGCCAGACCGGCGCCGAGGCGGTGCATCCCGGCTATGGCTTTCTCAGCGAGAACGCGAAGTTTGCCGAGGCGCTGGAGGCCGAAGGTGTCGCCTTCATCGGCCCGCCCAAGGGCGCGATCGAGGCAATGGGCGACAAGATCACCTCGAAGAAGATCGCGCAGGAGGCCGGCGTCAGCACCGTGCCGGGCTATATGGGCCTCATCGCGGATGCCGAGGAGGCGGTGCGCATCTCGAACGAGATCGGCTATCCGGTGATGATCAAGGCCAGCGCCGGCGGCGGCGGCAAGGGCATGCGCATCGCCTGGAGCGATGACGAGGCGCGCGAGGGCTTCCAGAGTTCCAGAAACGAGGCGGCCAGCAGTTTCGGCGATGACCGGATATTCATCGAGAAATTCGTGACCCAGCCGCGCCATATCGAGATCCAGGTGCTGTGCGACAGTCACGGCAATGGCATCTATCTGGGCGAGCGGGAATGTTCCATCCAGCGCCGGAACCAGAAGGTGATCGAGGAGGCGCCCAGCCCGTTTCTGGATGAGGAAACGCGCCGCGCGATGGGCACGCAGGCCGTCGCGCTGGCGCAGGCCGTGGGCTATACCAGCGCCGGCACGGTCGAATTCATCGTCGACGGCGAGCGGAATTTCTACTTTCTCGAAATGAACACCCGCCTTCAGGTGGAACATCCCGTGACCGAGCTGATTACCGGCGTCGATCTGGTCGAACAGATGATCCGCGTGGCCAATGGCGAGGCCCTGACGATCCGCCAGGAGGATGTGAAACTGAACGGCTGGGCGATGGAATGCCGTCTTTACGCCGAGGATCCCTATCGCAACTTCCTGCCGTCCATCGGCCGTCTGACCCGCTATCGCCCGCCTGATGAACTGGCCGTCGAAGGCGCCATCGTGCGCAACGATACCGGCGTCTTCGAGGGCGGCGAGATCAGCATGTATTACGACCCGATGATCGCCAAGCTGTGCACCTGGGGCCCGGACCGCATGGCCGCCATCGAGGGGATGCGCGTTGCGCTCGACAGTTTCGAGGTCGAGGGGATCGGGCACAACCTGCCGTTCCTGTCGGCCGTCATGGATCATCCCAAGTTCGTGTCGGGCGACATCACCACCGCCTTCATCGCCGAGGAATATCCCGAAGGCTTCGATGGCGCGACACTGGACAATGCCAGCTTGCGGCGCATCGCGGCGTCGTGTGCGGCGATGCACCGGGTGGCGGAAATACGGCGCACCCGCATTTCGGGCCGCATGGACAACCACGAGCGCAAGGTCGGGGATGACTGGAACGTGACGCTTCAGGGGCAGAGCCATGACGTGAAGATCGCGGCGCGCCGCGGCGGCGCCACGGTGACCTTCACTGATGGCAAAAGCGTCGACGTCGTGTCTGACTGGACGCCCGGCGATCATCTGGCGCGATTGGATGTGGACGGCGAGCCGCTGGTTCTGAAGGTCGGCAAGGTGCCGGGGGGCTTTCGCATCCGCAGCCGGGGCGCGGATCTGAAGGTGCATGTGCGCACCCCGCGCCAGGCCGAACTGGCCGCGCGGATGCCGGAAAAACAGCCGCCCGACACGTCCAGGATGCTGCTCTGCCCGATGCCCGGCCTGATCGTGAAGATCAATGTCGAGGTCGGGGACGAGGTGCAGGAAGGGCAGGCGCTCTGCACAGTGGAGGCGATGAAGATGGAGAATATCCTGCGCGCCGAACGCCGCGCCACCGTCACCTCGGTCAATGCGGCGCCGGGCGACAGCCTGGCCGTCGACGAAGTGATCATGGAGTTCGAGTGATCCGATGAGCCTCGCCCGTCCCAGCCCCCGGTCTGCGGCGCTGCGCCTTGGGGCGCTCTGCGCCGCAATGCTGGCGCTGGCCGCCTGCGACTGGACGGACGAGGCTGGCCTGCGCGCGCGGCTGGCCGGATGGGTGCCGCTGGGCGAGACGCTGTCCTTCCGCGCATCGCGCGGCTGTGCGGCGGGCATGTTCGGCCTCGTGGGCACGCGCATCGCCTCGCGGATGCCGGTTGCCGGGACGGTGCGCGAGGCGGCCGTGGTCCTGAAGTCCCGCGGCGAAGTGGCCATCGACGCGCCACGTCTGAGCCCCGACGCCGCGCTGACAGCGCTGATCGCCGAGGACCGGAGCGCCGGCATGCGCATGCGCTTGGCCGCTTTCGAAGGGCGCGGATGCATGGACGAGGCGACGGAAGCGGCCTTTGGCTTGGCCCTGAGGGACCCGGCGGCGGTGGTGCTGATGGATGCGTCCAAAGGCGTTCTGGCCCTTCTGAACGGGCGTGACGGCGTGCTGATCGTGGCGATGGGAGAACGGTGATGCCCTTGCGCGCCTACGATTCCCCGCCCGTCTTGTCCGCGCCCGGCGCCGCGCGCCGCTCCTGGATTTCCTGCTGGCGCATGGGCAGCTTGTCGATGGTGCGGCTGATCTCGCGCACATCCCAGGGCAGCGGCTTGCGCAGGTATATAGTGCCGTCCTTGACGATCAGCGCCAGCATGAAGCCCCTCGGGTGCAGACGCTCGCGCAGCGGGCCGCGCGCCTCGGGGTCGGTATCCGTCAGCACGACGACGTCGCGCTCGGCCAGATCGTCCGCGCGCCTGGTCAGCAGCTCCATCTGCTGCACGAAACGCGGATCGTTCGGGCTGTCGGCAAAGACGACGACGGGGCGCTTTGTCCAGAGAAATTGTTTTAAATCCACGTCCGACCCCTCAATGAAGATGGACGGGCCGGGAGTGGTGGACACGGTGTCGGCCGTGTCCTGCGCGCCCAGCGGAAGGGCGAAAAAGCATGTGAAAACAAGGGTCGTAATCTGTTTCATGGGCGCTCCTGTCGAACAAGATATAGTCATGTCCGCAACGATTGCGATTCCAAAAATGCGCCGCAGGCCGGCAAAGGCAGCGCCGGCCGACCTGCGCGCGGCGACGTTAATCGCTTCGTCAACTCTGCGCGTTACGCCTGATCGGGAATCCCGGCGCGGCCCCCCATGCCGTTCCGGCCCATCGGAAGGCGGATTAGGCCATGGATATCACCCTGCATCTGGGCGCACATCGCTGCGCCACGACCAGTTTTCAGCATTACATGCGCCGGAACGAGGCGCGATTGGCGGCTTGCAAAATCGGGTACTGGGGGCCGCAGCAGCTTCGCCGGGGGCTGCTGGAGGGGGTGTTTCCCGCCCCCGGCGCCGCTCCGGCCGGGCGGCAGCTTCAACGGGCGCGGGGCCGTGTCGCGCTGCAACTGATCCGGGCCGAAGAAACCGGCATCGCGCGGCTGATCGTCTCGGACGAGAACATGATCGGCTCGCCCCGGCGGTGCCTTCGCGACATGCGGCTCTATCCCGCCGTCGGCGAGCGGATGGCGCGATATGGCGGCGTTTTCGGCGGCCGCGTGACGCAGGCCGTGCTGTCGATCCGGTCGCAGGATGCGTGGTGGACGTCAACGATTGCCTTTGCCGTCACGCGAGGGGCGCGCGCGCCCGGTGCGAAGGAGCGCGCGCAAATCGTTGCTGCGGCGCGCAGCTGGCGCGACGTCATCACCGATCTGTCCTGCGCCCTGCCGCAGGTGCGGCTGCTGGTCCTGCCGCACGAGAATTTCTCCTCCGCGCCCGAACTGCGCCTTGCGGCGATGGTGCCGCATGCCGACGCGCCACCCGATCACGCGCGCGAATGGCTGAACCGGGTGCCCGGCCTGGCCGAATTGCGACGGATTCTGCAGGATCGGGGGCGCGCGCAGAACCTGCTGCCACCGGGGGACGGGCCGTGGCACCCCTTCGACGTGGCCCAGCGTGCCGCGCTGCGCGAGGCTTATCTGAACGATCTGTCCTGGCTGCGCGCGGGCGCGGACGGGCTGGCGACACTGATAGAGGAACCGAGGCCGGACCACGCGGGGCGAACATCGCAGGCCCGGCCCCAGACAAGAGGACAAGCACATGACCAAGAAGGCGCAGGACACGTGGCGGAAGCTGGCGGAGGGTGAGCTGCGCGGCCGCCCGCTGGAGGATCTGACCTGGCACACGATCGAGGGCATCAACGTCAAGCCGCTCTACACCGAGGACGATGTCGAGGGGCTGGACCATCTGGGCACCATCCCCGGAGCCGCGCCGTTCACTCGAGGGGTCAAGGCGACGATGTATGCCGGGCGCCCCTGGACGATCCGGCAATATGCCGGGTTTTCGACCGCCGAGGAATCCAACGCCTTCTACCGCCGCAACCTGGCGGCGGGGCAACAGGGCGTGTCCGTGGCATTCGATCTGGCCACGCATCGCGGCTATGACAGTGATCATCCGCGGGTGGAGGGCGATGTCGGCAAGGCCGGGGTCGCCATCGATTCGGTCGAGGATATGAAGATACTCTTCGACCGGATCCCGCTGGATCAGGTCAGCGTTTCCATGACGATGAATGGCGCGGTGATCCCGATCCTCGCCAGCTTCATCGTGGCCGGCGAGGAGCAGGGGCATGACAAATCGGTCCTGTCGGGCACCATCCAGAACGATATCCTGAAGGAATTCATGGTGCGGAATACTTACGTCTATCCGCCCGAGCCCAGCATGCGCATCATCAGCGACATCATCGAATACACGTCGAACGGGATGCCGAAATTCAACTCGATCTCGATCTCCGGGTATCACATGCAGGAAGCCGGGGCGAACCTGGTGCAGGAGCTGGCCTATACCCTGGCCGACGGGCGCGAATACGTGCGCGCGGCGATCGAGGCGGGGATGGACGTGGACAAGTTCGCCGGGCGGCTCAGCTTCTTCTTCGCCATCGGCATGAATTTCTTCATGGAGGCGGCCAAGCTGCGCGCGGCGCGCCTGCTCTGGCACCGGATCATGACCGAATTCGGCGCGAAGAATGATCGCTCGAAAATGCTGCGCACCCATTGCCAGACCTCCGGCGTCAGCCTGCAGGAGCAGGACCCCTACAACAACGTCATCCGCACCGCCTATGAGGCGATGAGCGCGGTTCTGGGCGGCACACAGTCGCTGCACACGAATGCGCTGGACGAGGCGATGGCGCTGCCCACCGATTTCAGTGCGCGGATCGCGCGCAACACGCAGCTGATCCTGCAGGAGGAGACCGGCATCACCCATGTCGTCGATCCGCTGGCGGGCAGTTATTACGTCGAAAGGCTGACCGCCGATCTGGCCGAAAAGGCGTGGGAGCTGATCGAGGAGGTCGAGGAGATGGGCGGCATGACCAAGGCCGTGGCCAGCGGCATGCCCAAGCTTCGGATCGAGGAATCGGCGGCGACGCGGCAGGCGATGATCGACCGCGGCACCGAGGTGATCGTCGGCGTCAACAAGTATCGCCGCGACAAGGAAGACCCGATCGAGCTGCTCGACATCGACAACACCAAAGTGCGCGACAGCCAGATCGCCCGACTGGAGCGGGTCCGCGCCGAGCGCGATGAGGACGCCTGCACCAAGGCGCTGGACGAGCTTGAGCGCCGCGCGCGGGGCGGCGGCAATCTGCTGGAAGCGGCAGTCGAGGCGGCGCGCGCCCGCGCCACGGTAGGAGAGATATCAATGGCTATGGAAAAGGTGTTCGGCCGCCACCGCGCCGAGGTGAAGACGCTGGCCGGTGTCTACGGCGCGGCCTACGAGGGCGACGAGGGGTTCGCCGCAATCCAGAAATCGGTCGAGGATTTCGCCGAGGCCGAGGGGCGCCGCCCGCGGATGCTGGTGGTCAAGATGGGGCAGGACGGCCACGACCGCGGCGCCAAGGTGATCGCGACGGCCTTTGCCGATATCGGCTTTGACGTCGATGTGGGTCCCTTGTTCCAGACGCCAGAAGAGGCGGCGCAGGACGCCATCGACAACGACGTGCATGTCATCGGCATTTCCAGCCAGGCGGCAGGGCACAAGACGCTGGCGCCCAAGCTGGTCGAGGCGCTCCGCGCGCAGGGGGCGGACGATATCCTCGTCATCTGCGGCGGGGTGATACCGCAGAACGATTACGATTTCCTGAAGAAGGCCGGGGTCAAGGCGATCTTCGGGCCGGGCACGAATATTCCCGACGCCGCGCAGGACATACTGAAGATGATCCGCGATACGCGGGGGTAGGGCTGCAAGCGATCGAGGCGCCGGACGGAGGTTCGGCGTCTTTTCTTGCGACTGTCGGCTTTTGATCGATCTCTAAAAGCTGGTTGTGCGTTGGTGCGTTATCGCCCGCTCTCGGCATTTTGCGGTGCAAAACGCCTGCCGCTGATGGGCGCGATTTTGGAGGTTACGGAGTCACTTTGCTTTGCAAAGTGACTTATGTGCGTGTCTTTGGAGGGTGTGGAGTCACTTTGCTTTGCAAAGTGACTTTGGTGGCGTGAGGTGGATTTGAACCACCGACCTAACGATTATGAGTCGTTCGCTCTAACCCCTGAGCTACCACGCCTTGGGCGCGTGGCTAAGGCAGGCGCGCGGTCCCGTCAAGGCGGAAAAGGGCGACAGGCCGGCGGAAAATGACATTGCGCGTCGGGTGGCGAAGCCGCCGCCGGACGGCTCTGAGGAAATTGCACTTGCGGGCGCGGATTGCTATGGCTAGGCCGCCCGACACTACCGCCAAGGAGCTGCCCCGATGCTGACCCTCGATCATATCGCCGTGGCCTCGGATACGTTGGACCAGGGCGCGGACTGGGTAAGCCGCGCGTTGGGCGCCGCGCCGGGGCCGGGCGGGCGGCACGCGCATTTCGGCACGCATAACCGGCTCCTTGGGCTGGAGGATGGGCTGTACGTGGAAGTCATCGCCATCGACCCGGGCGCGCCGCCGCTGCCGCATGCGCGCTGGTTTGATCTGGACCGTTTCAGCGGCGCGCCGCGCATCGGCAACTGGATCTGCCGCACCGACGATCTGGAGGCCGCGCAGGCGGCGCTGCCGGGAATCGGCGCGCAGGTGGCGCTGGAGCGCGGCGATCTGCGCTGGCGCATGGCGGTTCCGGACAATGGACAACTGCCGTTCGACGACTGCCACCCGGCGGTGATCCAATGGGACTGTGCACGCCACCCGGCGGCGTCGCTGCCCGCCAGCGGCGTCGCGCTGCGGCGGCTGATCGTCAGCCATCCGGAGGCCGATGCGCTGCGCGCGCGACTGGCGCCGCATCTGGCGGATGAGCGGGTGCGGTACGAGACCGGGCCCGCCGGTCTGGCGGCCGAATTCGACACGCCCGAGGGCCGGCGCAGGCTGGGCTGACCCGCCGCGCGCTTTTGCACGGATATTGCGCGGATCGCGCTGACAGCCCGGCCGAAAGGCTCTAGGATCGCGCCATGTCGCTCTGGACCCGCATAACCGAGGCCGTGTCGGCCCTTGCCAAGGGCGAGGGGCTGAGCGCCTTGTTCGACCGGCTGCGCACCCCGCCGGAGCGCAGCGTCGCCTTCGCCATCGCGGTCATTGCGCTGGGCGCCAAGATGGCCAAGGCGGACGGTCAGGTGACGCGCGGCGAGGTGGCCGCGTTCCGCGAGGTGTTCCAGATCGCCCGCAAGGACGAGGCCGGCGCCGCGCGGGTGTTCAACCTCGCGCGGCAGGACGTGGCAGGGTTCGAGGAATACGCTGCCCGGATCAAGGCGATGTTCGGCGGCGACAAGGAGGCGCTGTGCGATCTGATGGAGGGCCTCTTTTACATCGCCATGTCGGACGGGCGGTATCATCCGGACGAGAACCGGTTTCTCGAACGCGTGGCCGAGATTTTCGAACTGGAGCGCCACGAGTTTCAGCGCCTGCGCTGCCGCTTCGTACCCGGCAGCGCGCCGGACCCCTACCAGGTGCTCGGCGCATCGCCCGATGACAGCCTCGAGACGCTGCGCCAACGCTACCGCGCCTTGGTGCGCGAGTTGCATCCGGACCGAATGATGGCCCGCGGCGTGCCGATCGAGGCGATGCGGCTGGCCGAAAAGCGGATGACCGCCATCAACCGCGCATGGCAGGAGATCGAGGCCGCGCACGGCGCATGAGGCTGGCAACGTGGAATATCGAGTGGTTCAACAGCCTTTTTGCCGATGACGGCAGCCTTCTGGACGATGGCGAATGGTCGTCGCGGCGAGACGTGACGCGGGGCGATCAACTGGCGGCGGTGGCCGATGTGATGCATGCGCTGGACGCGGACGCGCTGATGATCATCGAGGCGCCCGATCACAGCGCCTCGCGCAGCACCGTCTCTGCGCTGGAGCGGTTTTCAGCCGCCTGCGGTCTGCGCGCCCGGCGCGCGCTGATCGGCTTTCCCAACGACACCCAGCAGGAGATCGCCCTGCTCTATGATCCGGACGTCCTCGAGGCGCAGCATGATCCGCAGGGCGAGGCGACGGGCAGGCGCGGCAGCCTTGATGCGCCGCGCTTTGACGGGGTTTTCCGCATCGATCTGGATATCGACGCCGCCGAAGACCTTGTGCGCTTTTCCAAGCCGCCGCTCGAGGTGTTGCTGACCACGCGGGCGGGGGCGATGCTGCGCCTGATCGGTGTGCATCTGAAATCCAAGGCGCCGCATGGCGCGGCCAGCCCCGCCGACATCATGCGGGTCGCCATCGCCAACCGGCGCAAGCAGCTGGCGCAGGCCGTGTGGCTGCGCGCGCGCGTGCAGGCGCATCTGGAGGCGGGTGAGCCGCTGATCGTGATGGGCGATTTCAACGACGGGCCGGGCCTTGACGAATACGAGGGGCTCTTCGGCCGTTCCTCGGTGGAGGTGGTGCTGGGCGAGGGGCAGCCGCTGCGCCTTTACGATCCGCACGCGCGTTCGGCGCTGGGGCGGAAGATCGGCGCGATCCACAGCACGTCGCGCTTCTATCTGGGCCCGCAAGGCCGCTACCTGCAGGCGCTGCTGGATTACATCATGGTCTCGCCGGAGATCCTGGCGCTGGGGCCGGTGTGGCGCATCTGGCATCCCTTCGACGATCCGGCCTGTTTTGCCGATCCGGGGCTGCGCGATGCGCTGCTGACGGCGTCCGATCATTACCCGGTGACCCTGGATCTGGAGCCGGAGGCTTAAAGCCGGCGCGATTCGTGCTATATCGGGATCATGAGACAGATTCTGATGACGATGACCGCCGCCATGATTCTGGCCGCCCCCGCCCTTCACGCGCAGGAGGAGGCGCCGCCGCGCGACGGGCCGTCCCTGATCGAGGAAGGCGCGCGCATGTTCTTCGAAGGGCTGATGCAGGAAGCGCGGCCCGCCATGGAAGGCATGAAGGAAATGGCCGAGCGGCTGGGCCCGCAACTGCGCAGCTTTGCCGAGGAAATGGGGCCGGCGCTGGCCGATATCCTGAAGGATGTGGAGGATCTGAGCGTCTATGAGCCGCCCGAAAAACTGCCCAATGGCGACATCATCATCCGCCGCAAACCCGGTGAGGAGGAGCCGGAATTGCCGCCCCTCGATGGCGAAGGCGGCGGGGACGAGATCGAGATCTAGGGCGCCTTGCCTTGCCGGACCACGGGCTGAGCGTCCAGCGAGGCCGCGAGCGAGGCGAGGCGCGCCTCGGCGACTTCGCCGAAGAGAGGCGCGGCCTGCGGCGCAAGGCGGAACTCCAGCACCCGTTTCTTGGGATAGAGGTGCAGCTTGCCCGGCTCGGCGTCGCGCTGAAGCCACAGCATCGCGCCAAAGCGCATCGCCTTGCCCAGCACCTCGGCGTCGCGGCGCATCGGCGCGTCGATCAACTGGCTGACCTGCGCGATCCACGTGGCGCCGCGCGAGTTGGAGTAGCGGTGCAGAAGCGCGAGGCCCAGGAACACCCGCTCGGAATGTTTCAGCCCGCCCAGGTTCGCGCGCGTCGCGGTGTCAAAGCAGATGTCGGCGCGGTATTCGGGATGCGCGCGCCAGTTGACGTCGTGCAGAAGGCACGCGGCCTTGATCAGGCGCAGCCGTTCGGGATCCGGATTCCTGAACAGCGGCAGGATGAAATGGTAAAGCAGCTTGCCGAATCCCGGCACGCGGGCATCCTTTGCCTCGGTAAAGCGGCACGCCTCGATCAGGGGGTCGCGGTCGCGCAGTTGCTGGGGCATCTGCTCGTAAAGCATTCCTTCGCGGATACCGTAGCTGGAAATGGCGATGTCGTGCGGCTTGAAGGTGCGGACCAGCTCGCGCAGCACCTCGGCGGCCTGCGGCACCAGCGCCATGCGCGCGGAGGACACCCCGGCGCGCTGGCGCAGGATCGTCAGGTCCTGCGCGTCCTGGATGTAGCGCAGCGTGTCGCGCACCGAGTTGGCGCGCATGCGGTATTCATGCAGCACGTGCAGCGGGTAACCGCGCCGCTCCATGTCGATGCGGGCGATGGCGCGCCATGAGCCGCCGACGAGGAACAGGCGGTTCTTCTGCTCGCCCAACTCGGCGGTCATCGCCTCCAGGGTTTCGCGAATATAGGCGCGGCGCGTCTTGCGCCCGCCCTTCATGTCGCGCAGTTTCAGCGGGCCAAGCTGCGACGAGACGCGCCGTCCGACACCGTCGCCGTTGATCTCGGCCAGTTCCATGGACGAGCCGCCGATGTCGCAGACCAGACCGTAGGCGCCGGGCCAGCCCAGGAGCACGCCCTGCGCCGAAAGCCGCGCCTCCTCGCGCCCGTCGATCACCCACAGGTCGAGCCCGGTCAGGTCCTTGACCTCGGCCTGGAATTCAAGGCCGTCGACCGCGTCGCGCACGGCGGCGGTGGCAACGCAGGTCAGCGGGCCGGTATCCATCGCGCGCGCCAGATGCGCAAATCGGTGCAGCGCGCTGAGCGCGCGGGCGCGCCCCTCGGGGTTGAGGCGCCCGGTTTCGGCCATGCCCGCGCCGAGGCCGCACATGATCTTTTCGTTGAAGAAATAGGCCGGGCTGCGCGCGGCGCCGTCGAACACGACCATGCGGACCGAGTTGGACCCGACATCGACCACGCCGACACGGCGCAGCGCGCGCGCGGACGGCTTGTCGAAAAGGGCGCGGCCGAACGGTTTGCCCTCGTGCCCGGAGGTGCCACGGTCCGTCTCGGGTGTGTGCATGTTGCCACCAGCCGTCATTTCGCCGCCCCTCTTATGTGTCAGCCCCGGTGCCGCGTCAACGCGCGCCGGCCGCTCAATCCTCGGTGTGGGTCAGTTGCGGCACGTCGGCGGCTCCGGCCGAGCCACGCCCCGAAAGCGACGGGTTTTCCATGAAGAACCGGTGACAGCTGAACGCGAACTCGCCTTCGCTCAGCGGTGCGCGGGTGAAGCTGCCGTTCGGCGCCATGACCCAGCTTTGGGCAATATCGGCCATGTTGGCGGCCATGATCTGCGACGTGATCTGCGCCTTGACGGTGGGGTTCCCGATCTCGACCAGCACCTCGACCCGGCGGCTGAGATTGCGGCCCATCCAGTCGGCGGAGGAGATGAAGACGCGCGCCTTCTTGTGCGGCAGGCCGTGTCCGTTACCGAAACAGACGATGCGGCTGTGTTCCAGAAACCGGCCGACGATGGATTTAACGCGGATGGTCTCGCTGAGGCCCCGGATACCCGGACGCAGCCCGCAGATGCCGCGCACGACGAGGCTGATGCGCACGCCGGCCTGACTGGCGGCATAGAGCGCGTCGATGATGTCGGGCTCGATCAGCGCGTTCATCTTGGCCCAGATCTCGGCGGGGCGGCCATTTCGCGCATGATCGACCTCGGCTTCGATCATCTCGAGCAGGCGGGGCTTCAGCGTGAGCGGCGAGATGGCAAGGTTCTCCAGCTTCTCGGGCTGCGCGTAGCCGGACAGGAAGTTGAACACCTTGGTCGCGTCGCGGCCCAGCACCGCGTCGCAGGTGAACAGTGACAGATCGGTATAGATGCGCGCGGTGATGGGGTGGTAATTTCCGGTGCCGAAATGGGTGTAGGTGACCAGGTTGTCGCCCTCGCGGCGCACCACGGTGCTGATCTTGGCGTGGGTCTTGAGGTCGAGAAAGCCATAGACGACATGCGCGCCCGCGCGCTCCAGCCTGCGGGACTGGCGGATGTTCGCGGCCTCGTCGAAACGGGCCTTGAGTTCGACCAGCGCGGTGACGGACTTGCCGTTTTCGGCCGCCTCGCACAGCGCCTCGACAATCGGGGACTGGTTGGACGTGCGGTAGAGCGTCTGCTTGATCGCCACGACATCGGGATCGTTCGCCGCCTGCTTGAGGAACCGCACGACCAGATCGAACGTCTCGTAGGGGTGGTGCAGCAGCATGTCCTTCTGCCGGATGGCGGCAAACATGTCGCCCTCGAAATCCTGCACGCGCTCGGGCACGCGGGGCGAAAAGCTGGGCCACAGAAGATCGGGGCGCGAGTCCAGAACCAGCTCCCTGAGATCGGCGAGGCCGATCATGCCGTCGACCTCGACCACCTCCTCGGCGGTGACGTGCAATTCCTGCATGACAAGCGCGCGCAGCTTTTCCGGCGCGTCGCGCGTGATGTTCATGCGCACCACCTCGCCGCGGCGGCGGCGCTTCAGCGCGACCTCGAATTCGCGCACCAGATCCTCGGCCTCTTCCTCGACTTCCAGATCGCTGTCGCGCAGCACGCGAAAGGCGCAGTGACCCTTGTACTTATAGCCGGGAAAGAGGCTGTGCAGATGCAGGATTAGCAATTCCTCCAGCGGCAGGAAGCGGTGCGCGCCATCCGCGCCCGGCAGCGCGACGAAACGGTCGATCTGCTGCGGGATCGGCAGAAGCGCCTGAAGCGGACGCTTGTCGCGGATGCGCGTCAGGTTCAGCGCCAGCGAATAGCCGAGGTTCGGGATGAAGGGAAAGGGATGCGCGGGGTCGATCGCCAGCGGCGACAGGACCGGGAACACCTTGTTGAGAAACACGTCGTCCAGCCAGGTCCGGTCATCCTCGTTCAGGTCGGCGCCGGACATGATGGTGATGTTCTGCGTCTCCAGCTCGCCGCGAAGGTGCTGGTAGGTTTCCTGCTGCGATCCCAGCAGCCGGCGCGCGTTTTCGTTTATCAGGACCAGCTGCCCGGCGGGGGTCAGGCCATCGGCGGCGGGGGTGGTGTTGCCGGCGCGGGCCAGCTCGCGCAGGCCGGCGACGCGGACATTGTAGAACTCGTCGAGGTTGGTGGCCGAAATCGAGAGGAAGCGCAGCCGCTCCAGCAGGGGCACGCGGGGGTTCTGCGCCTCTTCCAGAACGCGCCAGTTGAAGCCCAGCCAGCTGAGCTCGCGGTTGTGGAAGCGGTCCGGCCCGCGAATGTCCAGATCGGGCATGTCCTGTGCCGCGGGAAAGGGCGAGGTCAGAAAATCGGCTTGGTTCATGGGCGGCATGCAAGAGCCTGAAAGGGCAGGGAAAGGGCGGAGCGCAGGGCGAGTGTGGCGTCAGAGGCCCAGCTTGTCCAGCACCTCGGCGGCCAGCGCGCGGGTGACGGGGCGCCGCCGCTCCAGCGCCAGCCGGTCCAGTTCGGCCACGACGCGGCCGACATCGCCGAACGCGCGCGGCATGCGGCGCACCAGATAGGGGATCGTGCCGGGCGTCGGCAGGATCTGGCGATCGCCCATCTGTTTCATCAGCACGGCGGCCAGCAATTGATCGTCGGGCTCCTTCAGGGTGCAGGTCGGGGTCGCCTGCATCCGGCTGGCCAGATCGGGCAGCACCAGCGGCCAGTGGTTCGGCGCGGAGCGCGCGGTGATCAGCAGCGAATTGCCCTCGGCCAGGATAAGGTTGTGGAGGTGAAAGAGGGCCTCCTCGGCCTCGCTGTCCCCGGCGATGGTATCGGCGGCCTCGACGGCGACGTTTCCGGCGGCCAGTGCGGGAATGTCGGCGGTGGCCAGATCGCGCGCATGGACGATCCGGGCGCCGCTGAGATCGCGCCAGACATGGGCGAGGTGCGTCTTGCCCGCGCCGGGCGGGCCGTTCAGCACCAGCTTGCGCGCCGGCCACTCCTGCCAGCCGTCGATCAGCGCGACGGCGGTGGCGTTGGCGGACGAGACATAGAAATCGTCGCGCCCCACCGCGGGCATCGTCTGCAGATCGAGGCTGAGCTGGCGGGGCCGCTTGGGGGGCATGGACATCAGCGCAGGTCTGGATCCGGTGTGCCGCGGTAAAGCTGGCTGGTCTTGTATTGTGCGGTGGCAAAGCGGGTGATGACGCCGATGGCCGCGGCGACGGGCACGGCGACGAGCATGCCCACGAAGCCGAAGAGCGCGCCGAAGACCGCCAGCGCGAAGATCAGCCAGACGGGATGCAGCCCGACCGATCCTCCAACCAGCCGGGGGGTCAGCAGATTGCCTTCGATCACCTGGCCCAGAACGAAAATCCCGGCGATCAACCCGATCGACAGCCAATCGCCCCAGAACTGGAAGAGAGCGAGGCCAAGCGCCAGCGCCCCGCCGACCAGCGCACCGACATAGGGTATGAAGGTCAGAAGGCCCGCCGCGAAACCCACCACGAGCCCGAATTGCAGCCCCGCCAGCATCAGCGCGACGGCATAATAGGTGCCGAGGATCAGGCAGACGGTGCCCATGCCGCGGATGAAGCCCGACATCGTCCTGTCGATCTCGCGCGCGAGATAGCGCAGGGTCGGCGCATGCTCGCGCGGCAGAAGATCGTCGATGCGCGCCACCATGCGGTCCCAGTCATACAGCAGGTAGACGGCCACGACCGGCACGATGACGAAGAGCAGCAGCACGTTGATCAGCGACGATACCGAGGCAAGAAGCGTCTCCAGCATCTCGCCCCCGCGCTCCTGAATGGTCTGGCCGATGGCGGTCAGGGACCGCCGCAGGGCGCTATCGGCATCCGCGGCCTGCGGAAACCGTTCGGTCACGAAATCCTGCAGCTGGCGCGTCAGCTCGGGCGCCATCTCCGCCAGCGAGGCCGCCTGAGAGGCCAGCGTCGGGATGACCAGAAGCGCCACGATGACGAAGATCAGCACCGCGAGGACGGTGATCACCGCCACCGACAGCGCGCGGTTCAGCCCGAGCCGCTGCAGCCGGTCGGCGAGCGGATCGAGGAAATAGGCGATCGCCGCGCCGATGATGAAGGGCAGGATCACGTCGCCCAGCACCCAGAGCACCGCGAGAAAGACCGCCGCAGCGATCCCCCAGTATTTCATCTGCGTGGCGATGGGCAGGGACATGACGACCTTTCGCTGTGACCTGAATACAATTGTAGGAACGGAGGAAGGCTTTCAAGTGCAGCTTTGCGCGATCCTTGCCATGCCGCGCTTGCCCGGCGGCGCGCAAAGCCATAAACGGGGGCCGAACGAGTTATCCGCGCGGCCCCGCCGCAGACCGCGCCAGATCCCCGAGAGGACCACCGATGCGCCTGTCCCGCTATTTCCTGCCCGTCCTGAAGGAGACGCCCGCCGAGGCGCAGATCGTCTCGCACCGCCTGATGCTGCGCGCGGGGATGATCAAGCAGGCTGGCGCGGGCATCTATTCGTGGCTGCCGCTGGGCTTCAAGGTGCTGCGCAAGCTGGAGAATATCGTCCACGAGGAGCAGATGCGCGCTGGCCACATCCCGATGCTGATGCCGACGCTGCAATCGGCCGACCTCTGGCGCGAAAGCGGGCGGTATGACGATTACGGCGAGGAAATGCTGCGCATCAAGGACCGGCAGGGCCGCGACCTGCTCTATGGGCCGACGAACGAGGAGATGATCACCGACATCTTCCGCGCGCATGTGAACAGCTACAAGGACCTGCCGCTGACGCTCTACCACATCCAGTGGAAGTTCCGCGACGAGATGCGCCCGCGTTTCGGCGTGATGCGGGGGCGGGAATTCTACATGAAGGACGGCTACAATTTCGATCTGAACCGCGAGGACGCGCTGCACAGCTACAACCGGCATCTGGTCAGCTACCTGCGCACCTATGAGCGGATGGGCCTTCAGGCGATCCCGATGCGCGCGGATTCCGGCCCCATCGGCGGCGACGACACGCACGAATTCCTGGTGCTGGCCGAGACGGGCGAGAGCGAGGTGTTTTACGATGCCGAGATCACCGAGCTGAAATTCGGCGACCGCGAGGTGGATTACACGTCGCACGAGGCCTGCCGCGCGGTGCTGGAGGAGTTCACCAGCCGCTATGCCCGCACCGACGAGACGCATGACGAGGCGCTCTTCGAGCAGATCCCCGAGGCGCGCCGCCGCGTCGCGCGCGGAATCGAGGTGGGTCAGATCTTCTATTTCGGCACCAAGTATTCCGAGGCGATGGACGCGACCGTTCAGGGCCCCGACGGCAAATCCGTCCCGGTCCACATGGGCAGCCACGGCATCGGCGTCAGCCGTCTGGTCGGCGCGATCATCGAAGCCAGCCATGACGACAAGGGCATCATCTGGCCGGAGGGCGTGACGCCCTTTCATGTCGGGATCGTCAACCTCAAGCAGGGCGACGCCGAGGCGGACGCGGCCTGCGAGGCGCTATATGCAGGGATCAAGGCGCTGGGGCTCGATCCGCTTTATGACGACCGTGACGAGCGGGCGGGCGGCAAGTTCGCCACGATGGACCTGATCGGCCTGCCGTGGCGCATCACCGTCGGGCCGCGGGGCCTCAAGAACGGCGTGGTCGAGCTGACCAGCCGCCGCACCGGCACCGCCGAGGAGATGCCGCCCGAAGAGGCGGTCAAGCATCTTGCCCGGATCTATGCGCCCCATCGCGGCGCGCTGGCCGTCTAGAGGATGCTGGGCCGCGCGCTGGTGCTGGCGGGAGGCCTTGCCGGGGCCGCAGGGCTGTCGCAGTTCCCCGAATTTTCGCAGCAATACGTGCAGCGGCTGGGCGGCGCCGTGGACGAGCTGCGCGGCTTTGTCGACGGGTTCGACGCGGATGCCGCCGATGTCGGGCTGAGCCGCGCGGCCGCGCTGGACGATCTGCGCCGGGGCGGCGCGATGGGGGCCGAGCGGGCGGCGACGGTGGCGGATATGATCGTGCGCCATGAGAGGCTGTCGGACGATCTGGCTGCGCTGCGCCGTGCCGGGCCGTTCACCCGCGTCTACGGCGCCCGCAGCCTCGGCGATGCCGCCATCGCGCGCGCGGCCTGGGCCGATTTCAAACCGGCGCTGCCGCTGACTTTCGAAGGCGCGGTGTTCGGCGGGGCCGGATTCTTGGTCGGTATGGGCGGCATGGGTGCGCTGCTGGGCCTGCTCAAGATGCCCTTTCGGCGGCGGCGCGCCCGCACTGCTTGACGCCGCGCGGCCCCCGGCGCAAGTTGCGCGCGATTTAGCAGGAGAGCCCGAGTGGCAGGAAAATCCGCCCCCTTCGCCCCCTTCGAATGGATGATCGCCTGGCGCTACCTGCGGGCCAAGCGGGCCGAGGGCGGTGTCAGCGTGATGACGTGGATCTCGCTCATCGGGATAACGCTGGCAGTGCTGGCGCTGATCGCTACGCTGGCGGTCAGGGCCGGGTTTCGCGCGGAATTCGTCGATACGATCCTCGGCTCCAACGCGCATGTCACCGTCTATGACGCGGGCAAGATCGACGCCGAAACCGGTCGGGTCGACCGGCTGATCGAGGATTATGAGGCTATGGCGGGCCGTGTGCGCGCCGTGCCCGGCGTCACCCGCGTGGCGCCCCTGATCAAGGGGCAGGTCATGGCCAACGCGCAGGACCGCAATGCCGGGGTCGAGGTGTTCGGCATCGCGCTGGATGACCTCAAGGGCATCCCGCGCGTCGCCGACCCCGAAACCGGGCAGGGCGATATCGAGCGGTTCGGCGAGGGTATCGCCATCGGCGCAGGCGTGGCGCGCGAATTGGGAGTGGGCGTGGGCGACCGGGTCAAGATCATCTCGCCCAGCGGGGTCAAGACGGCGTTCGGCACCACGCCGCGCGTCAATGCCTATGACGTCGCCTATATCTTCTCGGCGGGGCGCTACGACATCGACCGCACGCGCGTCTACATGCCCTTCGCCGAGGCGCAGAGCTTTTTCAATCGCGAAGGCAAGGCGGACGAACTGGAGGTCATGGTCGAGGATCCCGAGCACGTCGGCGATCTGTCGGTTCCGCTGATGCAGGCGGCGGGCGAGGGGATGCTGCTCTGGACCTGGAAGGATCAGAGCGGGGGATTCCTGCGGGCGCTGGAGGTCGAGGACAACGTGATGTTCATCATCCTGTCGATCCTCGTGCTGATCGCCGCGATGAACATCACCAGCGGCCTTATCATGCTGGTCAAGAACAAGGGCCGCGATATCGGCATCCTGCGCACGATGGGCCTGACCGAGGGGTCCGTCCTGCGCGTCTTCTTCATCTGCGGCGCGTTTACCGGGATCATCGGCACGGCGATGGGCGTCGTTCTGGGGTGCCTCTTTGCCATCTATATCGACCCGCTCTTCGGCTTCGTGAACTGGGCGATGGGGGGCGAGATCTGGGATCCGTCGGTGCGCGGCATCTACTACCTGCCGGCCAGGCTGCAATTCGGCGATGTCATGTCTGCGGTGGCGCTGTCGCTGACGCTGTCCTTCATCGTCACGATCTTTCCCGCGCGCCGTGCCGCGCGCATGAACCCGGTGGAGGCGCTGCGCTATGAGTGATGCCGTGCTGAGCCTCAAGGGGATCGAAAAGATCTACAATCGCGGCAGGCACAACGAGATCGCCGTGCTCAAGGGCGCCGATCTGACGCTGGCGCGCGGCGAGATCGTGGCGCTGGTCGCGCCCTCGGGCGCGGGCAAGTCGACCTTGCTGCATATCGCGGGGCTGCTGGATACAGCCGACGCCGGCGAGGTGGCAATCGGCGGCACCGTGATGACCGGCCTTGGCGACCGCCGCCGCACCATCGCACGGCGCCGCGACGTGGGATTCATCTATCAGTTCCATCACCTTCTGCCGGAGTTCACGGCGCTGGAAAACGTGGTGCTGCCGCAACTGGCGGACGGCACGCCCCGCCGCGAGGCCGATGCGCGCGCGCAGGACTTGCTGGACCGCGTGGGTGTCGGGCAGCGGGCGGGGCATCGTCCTTCGGCCATGTCGGGAGGCGAGCAGCAGCGCGTCGCGTTCTGCCGGGCGCTGGCGAACCGCCCGCGCCTGTTGCTGGCGGACGAGCCGACGGGCAATCTGGACCCCGCAACCTCGGATCAGGTTTTCGCCACACTGATGGGACTGGTGCGCGATACCGGGCTGTCGGCGGTGATCGCGACGCACAACCTTGAACTGGCATCGAGGATGGACCGGGTCGTCAGGCTGGATCAGGGGCGGGTGGTGCCGGGATGATTGACGGCGGCGCCGCCGGGGGTCAAAAGATCCTGAACCCCAGCCAAGGAGCTTGCCCATGCCCCGCGTCGACATTGCCCGCATCGAGGATCTGTCCAAGGCCGCGCTGATGCGCCACGGTGCCGAGGAGTGGATCGCCGCGAGCGTTGCCGATGCCATCCGCGAGGCGGAGGCGGCGGGCAACCGGATTTGCGGGCTCTACTACCTGGAAAGCTACTGCCAGCAGTTGCAGACAGGCCGCGTTTCCGGGAAGGCCGTGCCCGAGGTGACGCGCCCGCGCCCCGGATCGGTGCGGGTCGATGCGCGCTTCGGCTTCGCGCAGGCGGCGTTTCAGAAGGCGCTGCCCGAGGCGATCGCGGCGACGAAGAAATGCGGCACCGCGTCGCTGGCCGTCTGCCATGCGCATACCTGCACCTCGCTCGGCTACTTCACCGGCCAGATCGCGCGCGCCGGGCTGATCGGCCTGGGGCTGACCAACGCCACGCCCATCGTCGCGCCGCCGGGCGGCAAGACCCCCGTGATCGGCACCAACCCCATCGCCTTTTCCGTGCCGGACGGGCAGGGGGGCATCGCCATGCAGTTCGACCAGTCGACCAGCGTGATCGCGATGGGCAAGATCAGCATGGCCAAGGCCGCGGGCGGAGCGATCCCCGAGGGCTGGGCCGTCGATGCCGAGGGGCGTCCGACGACCGATCCCGCGGCGGCGCTGGAGGGATCGCTGGTCAGCGCGGGCGGCTACAAGGGCTGGGGGTTCGGGCTGATGGCCGAGATCCTGACCGCGGGGTTGACCGGCAGCCTCGCCAGTCTGGACGTCCAGCCGCTGAAGACGCCCGAGGGTCCGCCGCACGATCTGGGCCAGGTCTATCTGCTGATCGATCCGGGTCTGTCGGAACATTTCGCAACCCGTCTTGCGCGGGTCGCTGAAGGGGTTGCGCTGAACGAAGGCGCGCGGATGCCGGGGCAGGGCCGCGTGCTGGCCAATGCGGTCGAGGTGCCGGACGCGCTCTGGGCCCAGCTCAAGCGGCTCGCGGGCGCCGATATTTAGTCGGACCGCCTTGCGCGACACCTGTTGCGCAAGGGCGAATCGCTGCCCACTCCTGAGCCATCTTCTAGGGATGTCCCGACCAGCGGGCCGCCGAAGGCCGAATTGCGGTAAAGATCCCGCCCAGCACCAGGTTGCGGCCACGGTGGCCGTGCTCACGGCGCATCGGCATTTGGCGCCCGCGCGCAGATCCACTGTCGGAGCCAATTGCGTTTCAATCGGAACCTCGCGGCCAATATCGCGTTTTTCGCTATAGCTGCCTGAGCGCATAACGTGGAGGTTTCAGTTGCATCCCATCAGAATGAAGATCCTTGCTTGTCTTCTGGGTATAGCCATGATGACCGCGTGTGACGATTTTCCCAAGGACATAGCGGGAACGATGGACGGCGTTCTGACCAGCGGCACGATGCGAACCGGGGTTGTGGCCGACGGCGCCGGCGTCGAGGAGCGGGCCTTGGCGAATCGTATCGCATCCTCCTTGGGCGTCAGTCCCGAGTTCATCAGCGGCACGACGGAGGAACTCGTGCGGCGGCTGAACGAGGGGGAGATCGACATTATCGTCGGCGAATTTGCCAAGGCCACGCCCTGGGCCGAGCGCGCCGCCATGACGGGGCCGGTTCGTGCAATCGACCCGCCGAAGGACCATCCTGTCCTTCGGGCTCTGGTCCGGACGGGCGAGAACCGATGGCTGATCTTCGTCAGCCGGACGCTGAAGGAACCGGAAGCGTGAGCAACTTTCCCTCTGAAATCCAATCGGACATGCGCCGCGCGATCCGGCTGGAGTGGTGGACCATCGCGTGGCAGATATCCATCGTGGCAGTGCTATTCCTGGTCATGGGGTCGAGCCAGGCGATGAAATCGGCATGGCTGGAGGACATTTCGGGCATGTTGCCGGCCGCCGTTTTCCTTGTTTCCGTACATTTTGAGCGCAAAGACCCGAACGAGCGCTTTCCGTTCGGATACAGCCGCGTCAACAGTCTGGCATTCCTCGCCGCTGCGTGTGTTCTGGCCGGCCTTGGCCTCTACCTGATCTACGAGTTGGGCGTCGCTCTTCTGTCTGGTGAGCATCCCACGATCGGACCCGTGGAACTGTTTGGCCAGACGATCTGGATCGGCTGGCTGATGATGGCCGCGCTTGCCTATTCTATCGTGCCGCCGGTGATCCTGGGCCGGATGAAGCAACCCGTGGCACGGCGCATTCAGGACAAGGTGGTGCATACCGACGCGCTGATGCAGAAGGCGGACTGGATGACTGGCGCTGCCGCCATCGTCGGCATTCTGGGGGTCGGGTTCGGATTCTGGTGGGCAAACTCGGTGGCCGCGCTGGTGATCGCGCTCGACATCGTGCGTGACGGGTTCCGGGCCGCGCGTTCCGCCGTTGCCGAATTGGCCGACGGTGTTCCGCGGGCATTGGGAAGCAGCAAACCCGCAGAGGAGGCCAATATGCTGCGCGCCCATCTGCAGCGACGCTTTCCCGAAAGCGATGTGCGGCTTCGCGAAACCGGGCGTTACATCGTCGCGGAACTGCACGGCGTGAGGAACCGGCCCGAGGACACGAACCCCCGCTATTACTGGCCTGGTCCGAAGGATCGGGCGTGGCGACTGGCCGAAATCAGTTTCTCGCCCTGACGATGGGCAAACCTTTCGTCGTTGCGGGAGCGATCATGGCCGTCGCGGTCAGGCAACGGTGCGGGGTTTATCATCGTTCCGGTGTTGGCTCCAAGCGGCCCCGCCCCAGGCACCGTCACGGTGCTGCCAGAGGCGGTTAATCCCGGCGCTCTATTTCCCTTGGCCATCCGGGTGCGCCCGGGCTGGCGTCAATCGTGACATCCGGCACGCCCCGAACCGGCGTGCGGCGGGTGCGAAAGGGAAAGTGGATGAACAAGGCAGTAACTGACGACATAATCTTCATGCCGCCCGCCTTCGGGGACGGTCTGGACCTGTGGTCCAGCGGCGACGGCACCCCCGGATCGACCACCTATCAGAATGCGGTGAACGCGGCCTTCGTGCCGGCCGATCAGGACTTCGGCGGTGCGCTGGAGATCCAGAAGGGCGCGGCTGTCCAGAAACTGCGCTACATGGGCCAGACGCCGATCCTGCCGGGATGTTATCTGCGCATCACCGCGCGCATCAAGGCGGTTTCCGGCAACCTGCCAGGCGTGCGCATCGCCGGCTGGGCGGGCGCTGCGGATGGAACGAACGTTGCCGGCCTGCCGCAGGCGGGGCCGGAAATCGCGCTGCGCTCCTACGGCGAGGTCGTCGAGGTCAGCGCCATCGTCGGCAGCGGTAACCGCACCGGCGTCGACATGGTCTGGGGGACACAGCCCAGCTATGGCCATTTCGGGCTGGACCTGACCGGCCCGAACGGCGGCGTGGTGCGGATCGACGATATCGAGATCGAGGATGTCACACGCGTCTTCCTGCGCGATCTTCTGGGCGCGGTCGATGTGCGCGACTATGGCGCCATCGGCGACGGCGCGCATGACGACGCGCCCGCCTTCGAGGCCGCGGACGCGGCGGCGAACGGGCGCGAGGTGCTGGTGCCGCATGGCACCTACCGGTTGGGGGGCAGCGTGACGATGCAATCGTCGGTGCGCTTCGACGGCACGGTGACGATGGCGCGCGAGCATATCTTCACCCTGACCAGGAATTACAACCTGCCGGCCTATATCGACGCCTTCGGCGACGAGGAGGAGGCGTTCCGCAAGGCGTTTCAGGCGCTGCTGAACAATTCCGGGCACGATTCGCTGGACATGCAGGGGCGCATCATCTCGCTGACCGGCCCGATCGACATGGCCGCCGCCGTTCCCGACAAGACCAGCTATTCGCAGCGCCGCCTGATCAAGAACGGCCAGTTTTCGGCGCTGACGCGGCCCGCATGGGAGACCGAGGTGGTCACCTCGCAGGCCACCTATTCGCCGCAGAACAGCCTGATGCTGAGCAACGTGGTGGATGCAGCGAACATTCCTGTCGGCGCGCTTGTCGAAGGCAACGGTGTGGGGCGCGAGGTCTATGTCAGTGCCGTCGACGTCGCCGCGCAGGAGGTGCGGCTGAGCCAGCAGCTTTACGATGCGGCGGGCACGCAGATGTTCACCTTCCGGCGGTTCAAATACATGCTGGATTTCAGCGGTTTCGAGAAGCTCAGCAAGTTTTCGATCTCGAACGTCGAATTCCAGGCGGGCGGCGAATGCAGCGGCGTGATGCTGCCGCGTTCGGGCACCGGGTTTCACTTCCGCGACTGTTTCTTCACCCGGCCCAGGGATCGCGGAATTTCCAGCGCTGCCACGGGCGATCAGGGCATGATCGTGGACCGCTGCCAATTCCTGTCCAACGAGGAGTCGCTCAAGGTCGAGGACCGCGGCTCGATCGCGCTCAACGCCAATGCCAACGACGTGAAGCTGCGCGACAACCGGATCGTGCGGTTCCGGCATTTCGCGCTGCTGGCGGGGTCGAGCAACATCGTGTCGGGCAACCACTGGTTTCAGGGCGACAATTCCAACGACGGCACGCGCAGCGCGGGGCTGATCCTGACGCGGACCAACTGCCGCACGACGATCAACTCGAACTATGTCGACAATTGCTTCATCGAGTGGAGCAACGAGCATGACAGCGCGCCGGACTATTCCAGCGAGTTTTCGTTCAGCGCGCTCAACCTGGTCGACAACGTGTTCCTGGCGGGCAATGTCGCGCCGTGGTTCACCTTCCTGGTGGTCAGGCCGCACGGCGCGGGGCACTTCCTGAACGGCGTGAACGTCAGCGGCAACTCGTTCCGCATCATCGACGACCCCGTCGACCGGATCGAGCGGATCGACACCAGCTTTGCCGATCTGGACTACAACCGGATCAAGAACGTCGCCTTTTCGGGCAATACCTTCGGCAATATCAACCACCCCGTCAGTAGCCCCTTGCTGCTGGAATACGAGCAGGCGACGCCGCAGGCGACGTGGACCATCGATCCCGGCGCCAGCCTGCCCTTCGGAGCCTACGCGCAGACGGTGACATCGGTTCTGCCCGCCGGGCCGCTGCGGGACGGCGCGGGCGCGGTGGTTCATGTCGCGCCCTATTACGAGGCCAAGCAGGGGCCGGACCGAAACCAGGTCTGCCTGCAATTCGGCCAGCCGGTCCGGGGCACGGTGACGGTGGTGGTCCGGATCGACGATCCTTTCTGAGCGTCAGGTTCAAGCAGACAGGAAAAGCGGGCCTTCGGGTCCGCTTTTTGCCTGTCGGGTGTGGCGGGCGCCTCAGAAGGTCGGCGGCGTGCAGGCGCTGATGATCTCGCACGGCTCGGGCCCGACCTGCCGGAAGCGGTGCGGAATGCGGCTGTCGAAGTAATAGGCGTCGCCCGGTCCCAGAACCTTGCGGTCGTTGCCGACCGTGATCTCGATCCGCCCGCGCACGACGATTCCGCCCTCCTCGGCCTCGTGGCCGATCATGGTGCGGCCCGTGTCGGCGCCGATGGCATAGGTCTCGCTGAGGATCATCATCGCGCGGCCAAACACGGTACGCCCCACCTGCCGCAGCGACACGCCGTTCTTGCCGATTTCGGTGAGGTCCTCGGCGGCGTAGAAGATCTTGCGCTCGGCCTCGGGCTGAAAGGCAAAGAATTCCGAGAGAGCCATGGGGATACCCTCAAGAATCCGCTTGAGCGCCGAGACGGAAGGGTTCACCTTGCCCGCCTCGATCAGCGAGATTGTCGAGTTGGGCACGCCCGTCCGTTTCGCCAGCGCCCGCTGCGACAGCCCTGCCTGCTCGCGCACCGCGCGCAGACGGGGGCCGAGATCCAGCTCGGAGGGGCTGTCCGGCATGTTCATGTCCTTGAACGGTTACAATCCCTGCCTAGATAAACCAATGGCTTGCCGCAGACAATAAACAGACTTTTTGTGGCTGACAAAACAGCGTAAATCAGGCCCGAACCCGTGGCGGCAGAGCCGCCGGGATTCTTTTCATTTTTCTCGAAAGGATGCGTCATGTTGAACGCCGAGATCGCAGAACGCCGCACAGACGCCATTTCGCAGGGTGTGGGCATGATGACCCAGGTCTATGCCGAGCGCGCCAAGAACGCCGAAGTGTGGGATGTCGAGGGCAACCGCTATATCGACTTTGCCGCCGGAATCGCCGTGGTCAACACCGGCCATTGCCACCCCAAGGTGATGCAGGCGGTGACCGACCAGCTGTCGAAATTCACCCACACCTGCCATCAGGTCATGCCCTATGAGAACTACATTCGTCTTGCCGAGCGCCTGAACGAAAAGGTGCCGGGCAATTTCGACAAGAAGACCGTCTTCGTCACCACCGGCGCGGAGGCCGTCGAGAATGCGATCAAGGTCGCGCGCATCCACACCGGCCGGTCGGCGGTCGTCGCCTTCGGCGGCGCGTTCCATGGCCGGACCTTCATGACGATGTCGATGACGGGCAAGGTTGCGCCTTACAAGAAGGGCTTCGGCGCGATGATGCCGGACGTCTATCACGTGCCGTTCCCGATCGAGCTTCACGGCGTCAGCACCGAGGATTCGATGCGCGCGCTCACGCAACTGTTCAAGTCCGATCTCGACCCGTCGCGCGTCGCCGCGATGATCATCGAGCCGGTGCAGGGCGAGGGTGGTTTCTATCCTGCCCCCGCCGAGCTGATGCGCCAGATCCGCAAGCTCTGCGACGAGCATGGCATCGTGATGATCGCGGACGAGGTGCAGACCGGCTTTGCCCGCACCGGCCACCTTTTCGCCATGGAAGCCTATGACGTGGCCGCCGATATCACCACAATGGCCAAGGGTCTGGCCGGCGGTCTGCCGCTGGCGGCCCTGACGGGCCGGGCCGAGATGATGGATGCGGCGCATCCCGGCGGTCTGGGCGGCACCTATGCCGGCAATCCGCTGGGCGTGGCCGCTGCGAATGCCGTGCTCGACGTGATCGAGGAAGAGGATCTGTGCAATCGCGCCAACGAGCTTGGCTCGCGCCTGAAGCAGCGCCTCGAATCGATCCGCGCCAACACGCCCGAGATGGTCGACGTGCGCGGCCCCGGCTTCATGGTCGCCGCCGAGTTCAACACCAGCGACGGCAGCGCGCCCAACCCGGACATGACCAACCGCATCCGTATGGAAGCGCTCAAGCGCGGCCTCGTGCTGCTCACTTGCGGCATCTACGGCAACGTGATCCGCTTCCTCGCACCGATCACGATCCCCGATAACATCTTCTCCGAAGCGATGGACATCCTAGAGGATTCGATCGCGGCGGCGCGGGCTGCATAAGCTTCACTGATTTGGAGTGAAGGAAAGAGCGGGCCACCTGGTCCGCTCTTTTTCATGTGCGTCCGTTGGCTCACCAAATGGGCTACCTCTTGCGGGTCTGGAGGTGAGAACATATAAAGAACAAATGACCCGCCAGACGCTTGATCAGAAACTCGCGATTCTCAGCGATGCTGCCAAATACGACGCTTCCTGCGCGTCCTGCGGCGGCACCAAACGCGATTCGCGGGGTGGCGGGCTGGGGTCGAACACGGGCAGCGGCATCTGCCACAGTTATGCGCCCGACGGCCGTTGCATCAGCCTGCTAAAGATCCTGATGACCAATTTCTGCATCTACGATTGCAGCTATTGCATCAACCGCGTGTCGTCGAACGTGCCGCGCGCGCGGTTCTCGGTGGATGAGGTGGTCAGGCTCACCATCGAATTCTATCGCCGCAACTACATCGAGGGGCTGTTCCTGTCCTCGGGTGTCATCCGTTCGCCGGATGCGACCATGTCGGACATGGTGCAGATCGCGCGAAAACTGCGGCATGAGGAGAATTTTCGCGGCTACATTCATCTGAAGACCATCCCCGACGCCGCGCCCGAGTTGATCGAGGAGGCAGGGCTGCTGTCGGACCGTCTGTCGATCAACGTCGAATTGCCCACGGACGCCGCAGTCAAGGCTTTTGCGCCCGAGAAAAGCCCCGGCCAGATCCGCCGCGCCATGGCCGATGTGCGCCAGCGCCGCGAGAGCGCGAAGGAGCGTAGCCATACCGGAAAGCGCCCGCCGAAATTCGCGCCTGCGGGTCAGTCGACGCAAGTGATCATCGGCGCGGACGCCTCCACGGATGCGACGGTTCTGGCGCAATCCACCCGGCTTTATGCCAGCTATGGCCTGCGCCGCGTCTATTATTCCGCCTTCTCGCCGATTCCCGATGCGTCCGCCAAACTGCCGCTGATCAGCCCGCCGCTGCAGCGCGAGCATCGCCTCTACCAGGCCGATTGGCTGCTGCGCTTCTACGGCTTTGATGTGGAGGAGATAACGTCGGTCACGCCGGACGGTAATCTCGACCTCGCGATCGACCCCAAACTGGCCTGGGCGCTTCAGCATCGGGGGCTTTTCCCGCTGGACGTGAACCGCGCCAGCCGGGACATGCTGCTGCGGGTGCCGGGCTTCGGCGTGAAGACGGTGAACCGCATCCTGACCACCCGTCGCCACCGTCATCTGCGGTATGAGGATATCGCGCGCATGGGGTCGTCGATGAAGAAGGCGGGGGCGTTCGTGACCGCGGGCGGCTGGACCCCCGGCACCCTGACCGACAGCGCCCATCTGCGCGCGCGGTTTGCGCCGCCGCCGCAGCAGATGAGCCTGTTCTGATGCAGCGCGTCACGGTGCCGCTGATCGGCGCCGCGGCCGCGTGGCGGCGTGCCGCGCGCGGTCTGCTGGCGGCAGGGGTGGCGCCCCACGACATTCTGTGGGCCGGCGAAGGGCAGGAGGGCGCGGATCTTTTTGGCGCCGACGCGCCCTTGCCTGTTGCAGGCGCCGCCGTGACCGTGCCGCGCAGCTTCGTCGCGCTGGCGGGTAGCGTGGCGTTCCACCACGACCCGCAGCGTTTCGCCCGGCTCTACGCGCTGCTCTGGCGGCTCAGGAACGCGCCGCACCTCATGGCCGACCACGCCGATCCCGATCTGGCAAAGCTGCGCCAGATGGAGAAGGCGGTGCATCGCTGCCGGCACAAGATGCGCGCCTTCGTCCGCTTCCGCGAGATCGGTGCGCCCGGTGCGGCCCGGCGCAGCTTTGCCGCCTGGTTCGAGCCGGAGCATCATACGCTGGAGATGAACGTTCCTTTCTTCCGCGACCGCTTTGCCGATATGGACTGGCGCATCGTCACCCCCGAGGTCACGGCGGTTTACGAGGGCGGCAATATCCGGCTCGGCGCGGGGCAGGCGGCGCCGGACCTGCCCGAGGACGCGAGCGAGGAGCTGTGGCTGACCTACTTCCGCAACATCTTCAATCCCGCGCGGCTGAAGGTAAACGCCATGACGTCCGAAATGCCGCGCAAATACTGGAAGAACCTGCCCGAAGCCGCCGCCATTCCCGATCTCATCGCGAACGCCCCGGCGCGGGCGCGCGAGATGGCCGCCGCCGCGCCCACGCTGCCGCCACCGCGCGCGGCAAGGGCGCAGGCGGGGCTGGCGGCGCATGTCTCGGCCTGGAAGGATGACGGCGACGGGCTGGAGGCCGCCATCCGCGCCTGCACGCGCTGTTCCCTGCATTGCCATGCGACGCAGGCCGTCTGCGGCGAGGGGCCGACGCGCGCGAGCCTCATGGTGGTGGGCGAGCAGCCGGGCGACCGGGAGGATCTGGCCGGGCGCCCGTTCATCGGCCCCGCCGGGCAGCTGTTCGACAAGGTGGCGGCCGAGGCGGGGCTGGACCGGAGCAAGACCTACCTCACCAACGCGGTCAAGCATTTCAAGCACATCCCGCGCGGCCGCCGCCGCATCCACCAGCGCCCGGACGCCGGCGAGGTGGACCATTGCCGCTGGTGGCTGGAGGCCGAGATCGCACGGGCGAAGCCCGATCTGATCGTCGCGATGGGCGCGACGGCGGCGCTGGCGCTGACCGGGTCGGGCGTGCGGATCACCGCCCGGCGCGGCGGGATCGAGCGGGGCAGGCTGGGCCATGACGTGCTGATCACGGTGCATCCGTCCTATCTTCTGCGCCTGCCCGATGCGCAGGCGCAGGCCCGCGCCACTGACGAATTTCGTGCCGATCTGGCCCGCGCCGCGCGGCTGGTGCCTAGCGTTTCGGCCGCCCCATCTGCCATGCCTCGGTGACGGTGGCGTAATCGGCATAGCCCATGCGCGCGATTGGCCTTGCGCGGACCGTGTCGAAACGGCCCTCGCTGATGAACTCGTCGTGGATATGGGTCTGCACGACCTCGCCGATGACCAGGAACCGCTCCAGAAGCGTGCCGTGCCGGTCGCTCAGCTGGCGCACCTCCAGCGTGACGCATTCCAGCGCCGCCGGGCTGGCGGCGACGAAGGGTGTCCGGATCACCGCCGGCGCGCCCGGCTCCAGCCCGGCCAGTTCGAACTCGTTCACGCCCGAGGGCTCGGGTGCGGAGGTCAGGTTTACCTGCTCGGCCAGCGTCTCGGTCGCCAGCGAGAAGGTGAACTCGCCCCGCTCGCGCGCATAGGTGGCCGAATGCTTGGCCCCCTCACTGGAAAACATGACCATGTCGGGATCGGACCCGATGCCGTTGAAGAACGAATATGGCGCCAAATTGGCCCGCCCGCCGGGGTCCAGCGTGCCGATCCAGCCGATGGGGCGCGGCGCGATGATCGCCTTGAACGGGTTGTGTTTCAGCGTCTCCGGCCGGGTGTCGCCGTAATGCATGGCTGCTCCTGATTTTTCCTGCCCTCACGAGGGGCGTTTGCCGCGCAGCTTAGCCTGCCTGCGCGCGGTGTCGACTCGTTCGCCCCGGCGTCCGCGCACCGGGCCGCCCAGCCGGTCGCCCAGCGACGTGATGCCGATCGCCGTCGCCGCGATCAGTGCGCCGGGCCAGAGCGCGCGGCCGGGATAGGCCTCCAGATGCGGCGTTCCCTCGTGGATGAGCCGCCCCCACGAGGCCATATCCGGCGGAAAGCCGAGGCCGAGAAAGCTGAGCGCGCTTTCCAGCAGGATGGCCGAGGTCGCGGCCAGCGCGGCCGAGACGGCGAGGGCGGGTGCGATGTTGGGCAGGACATGATGCGTGACGATCTGCGCGGGCGTCGTGCCGCCCACCCGCGCGGCGGCGATGAAATCGCGCTGCATCACGCTTTGCACTTCGGCGCGCAGGATGCGCGCGGGTGCCATCCAGCTGGTCGCGCCGATGCTGAGCGTGACGAGCGCGAAGATCCCCGCTTCGGGGCCAAGCGCCGCCGCCAGCGGCGCGCGGAACAGCGTCGCCGCGATCAGCAGCAGTGGCAGAAGCGGCAGGCACAGGAAGACGTCCGTCAGCCACATCAGCGGCGCGTCGAGGCGGCGGGACATGCCCGCCGCGATTCCCACGGCCGTGCCCAGCCCGGCGCCCAGCAGCGCCGCCGAGATCGCCACCGCCAGCGACAGCCGCCCGCCCGCCAGAAGCCGCGCCAGCAGATCGCGGCCCAGCTGGTCCGTGCCCAGCGGGTGCGCCCGCCCCGGCGGCGCGTTGCGCGCCATGAGGTCCAGCGCATCGGGAGGGACCGGCCAAAGCGCCGGCCCCAGCAGGACCGCCGCGACCACCACGCAAAGCAGGGCAGGTCCCGCGCCCGGCCTACGCATGGGCGGGCCTCGGGTCGATCCGCGCGAGCGCCAGGTCCGCGGCCAGGTTGGCCGCCACGATCAGCACGGCGATCAGCATCGTCACCGTCTGCACCACCGGCAGATCGCCCGCCTGAAGCGACTGCACCAGCAGATGGCCGATGCCGTTGATGCCAAAGATCTCCTCCGTGATGATCGCACCTGCAAAGATCTGCGGCGCCCCCAGTGCGATGACGGTCAGCGTCGCGGGCCAGGAATTGCGCAAGCCATGCGCCAGCAGCACCCTCCGGAGGGGCAGCCCCTTGGCGCGGGCGGTGCGGATGTAGTCCTGCCCCATCGCCTCCAGCATCGCCGCGCGTGTGTAGCGGGTGATCAGCGCCGTGGTCTGCAGGCTCAGCACCGCGACGGGCAGGATCATCTGCCGGACCTGCACGGCGGCGCTTTCCCATCCGGTGACGCGCAGCGTGGTGTCATAGACTGTCGGCACCCATTCCAGCCGGATCGCGAAGACGTAGATCAGCATCGCGGCGGTGAAGAAGGGCGGCAGCGCATGGCCAATCGCCGCAAGCCCCGTGCCCGCCCGGTCGACCGCCGCCCCCTGCCGCGCCGCCGAGGCAAGCGCCAGCCCGAGCGCCGCCAGCGTGCCCAGCAGATAGGCCAGTCCCACCACCGTCAGCGTCTGCGGCAGGCGCTGCGCGACCAACGCCATGACCGGGCCACGGGTCTGCCAGCTGAGGATGCGCGGTGCGTCCGCGGCCAGTTCGGTTCCGAGCACGGCGTCCACAGCGGCTCCGGGCTCGACCACCGCCATCTGCCACAGCCAGCGCCCGTAGCGCACGGGCGCTGGCCGGTCCAGCCCCAGCGCCGCGCGCATGTCGGTGCGAACGTCCTCGGGGATGCTGGCCGGAAGCTGCGCCATGGGATCGCCCGGCGCCAGCTCGAGCAGGGCGAAGATCAGCGCCGAGATCACCAGCAGTATCGGCACGGTCAGGATGATGCGGCGGAAGGCTCGCATCATGCCACCTCCGGCCGGGCAGCCGCGCCCGGATTGCGGCGTAAGGGCGGCACGTGGCCGGTCAACGCGCGCGGTGCCACTCGGCGATGTTCCAAAGCTCGCTGTCCCACGCGTTCATCCGCACCCCTTCGAGCGATGCGGCATGGGCTGACACGCGCCCGCGGTCCACCAGCGGGACGACCACGTGCTTCTGCACCAGCATGTCGTTCAGCGTCCGCGCCAGCGCGGCGCGGTCCTGCACCCCCGCCGTCGCCGCCAGAGCGTCAAGCAGCGCGTCGTATTCCCGATCGCACCAGGCGCCCGTGTTGCGGCCCTGCCAGCCGTTTTCGGCGTCGGGGATGTTCTTGCAGGTCCAGCCGGACAGATACGCCTCGGGGTCGGGTCCGTCGGAGGCGCTGGCATACATCTGGATGTCCGCGCCGAATTTCTGAAGCGTGTCGGGGCTGTCCGGATCGCTGCTGAAGAACACCGAGGAGTCGATGTTGCGCAGCTCTGTCTCGACCCCGATCTGGCGCCACCATTCCTTGGCCATGAGCTGGAAATCCTGCCGCACCGGGTTGGTCGAGGTCTGAAACACCAGGCGCAGCTCGTTCCCGCCCCGCTCGCGGATGCCGTCGCCGTCGCCGTCGGTCCATCCCGCTTGAGTCAACAGCGCGCGCGCGCCGGACAGGTCTTGCCCGGCGCAGCCGTCGTTGGCCTGCGAGGCATAGACCGGGGGCGCCGGCACGATGTTGCAGGTGATCCGCCCCGTTTGCCCATAGCCGACCTGCATCATCATCGCCCGGTCCAGCGCCATCGCCAGCGCCTGCCGCACGGACCTGTCGGCCATCGGCGCCTGCGGCTCGCGCAGATTGAAGGTCAGACGCTCGACCATGGTCGAGAAGGCGGTGACGATCCGGCCCTTGCCGGAGGCGGCCATCGCCGACAGCATATCGGGGCCGAGTTGCAGGTTCCAGGCATAGTCGAACTCGCCCGTGACGAGCACCGCGCGCGCCGCCGTGACCGCGTCGCCCCCGCCCTTGAGCAGAACGCTGTCAAAGGCCGGCTGGCCCGGCACGCGGTAGGCCGGGCTGGCGGCGAATCGCGCGGCATCGCCGGGGCGGAATTCGGCCACACGGTAAGGGCCGGTGCCGATCGGCGCGAAATTCTCCGCCGTGCAGGCGGCGGCGCGCGGCCCCAGGCAGTCCGCGAACTGCGCCGCCTGAAGCACCGGCGTCTGCGGGCCGACGAACGGCCCATAGGGGTAGGGTTTGGGCGCGTCGAAATGCAGCACCGCGGTCAGCGGATCGGGCGTCTCGACGTGGCTGACATCGCGGAACTTGGCCTGCTGGGCGCAGCCGCTTCCGGACGCGGTGCAATAGTCCAGCGTGAATCGGATATCGTCCGAGGTGACGGGGCTGCCGTCGGACCAGGTGAGGCCCGGCTTCAGCCGCCAGGTGATGCTGCGCATGTCGGCCGGGATGCCGCCATTCTCCAGCGTCGGGATATCCTGCGCGAGCCACGGCACCATCCGGCCCTCGGGATCCAGCCGCGCCAGCGGCTCAAGCGCCAGGCTGGCCGCCTCCACGTCCTTGACGCCGCCCGAAAGGTAAGGGTTCAGCGTCGAGGGCGCCTGCCAGTAGTAGAGCCGCAACGTCCCGTCCGCGCCGCGCCCGCCCGGTGCATCCGCCGCCGCGCCAAGCGGCAGACAGACCGCAAATGCCGCGAGGGTCCATTTGATCAGCAATGCAAATCTCCGGTAATGGGCGGGACAGGACCGAAAGACAGTAAACGTGACCTTCCGGCACCGCCGTTAGGTGCCACGAAACCGCGCCGCTTTTCCAGACCCGTCCGGGCAAATTTCAAAAAAATCCATAGAAATCATGCTGTCTTACGTTGCGTCACCCCGATCTGCGAACCGCCCGAGGCTCAACGGTTGCGATCCCTCTTTCATTTTGGCGCGCGCAGCGCCATCCTCCGGGTTGCGCCGCAGACCGCCGCCGGAGGAACCGCCATGCCCGCCAGAAACCGCTTTGCCGAAACCCATGACGCCATCACTGCATGGCGCCGCGACATCCACGCCCATCCCGAGCTGATGTTCGACACCCATCGCACCAGCGCGCTGGTGGCCGAAAAGCTGCGCGCGTTCGGCTGCGACGAGGTGGTGACGGGGCTGGGGCGCACCGGCGTCGTCGGTGTCATCAGGGGGCGCCAGGGCGGATCGGGGCGGGTGATCGGCCTGCGGGCCGACATGGACGCGCTGCCCATCGAGGAGGCGACGGGCGCGCCCCATGCCAGCACCCGGCCGGGCGCGATGCATGCCTGCGGCCATGACGGGCACACCGCGATGCTGCTGGGCGCCGCGCAATACATCGCCGAGACGCGCAATTTCGACGGAACCGCCGTCGTCATCTTTCAGCCCGCCGAGGAGGGCGGCGGCGGCGGGCTGGTGATGTGCCAGGACGGGCTGATGGAGCGGTTCGGGATTCAGGAGGTTTACGGCCTGCACAACTGGCCCGGCCAGCCCGCCGGCAGCTTTGCCATCCGGCCGGGGGCGTTCTTTGCCTCGACGGACGAATTCGACATCACCGTGCGCGGACGCGGCAGCCACGCGGCGAAACCGCATGAGGGCGTCGATCCCATCGTCACGGCGGCGCAGCTGATCGCGATGATCCAGACCATCGCCAGCCGCAGCGCCGACCCGACCGAGCAGCTGGTCGTCTCGGTCACGTCGCTCGAATCGTCCTCGAAGGCATGGAACGTGATCCCGGACAGCGTGCGCCTGCAAGGTACGATCCGCACGCTCGCTCCGAAGATGCGCGATCTGGCCGAGACGCGGCTGCGCGCCATCTGCGGCCATCTGGGCACGGCGATGGGCGCCGAGATCGAGCTGGATCACCAGCGCAACTATCCGGTCATGGTGAACCACGGCGATCAGACCGAGTTCGCCGCCGAGGCCGCGCGCGCAGTTGCCGGAGACTGCGCCGAGGCGCCGCTGGTCATGGGCGGCGAGGATTTCGCCTATATGCTGGAGGAGCGCCCCGGCGCCTATATCCTGCTGGGCAATGGCGACACCGCGCCGGTGCATAACGCGGGGTATGATTTCAACGACGCGATCATCCCCTTGGGATGCAGCTGGTGGGCGGAAATCGTCGAACGGCGGATGCCGCTTCAGCCCAGGAGCTGACGATATATCGCGTTGAGGCTGGCCGCCTCGCGCTCGATCGAGAAATCCTCGGCCGCGTGTGCGCGCGCGTTCCTGCGCCATGTCCGCAACCGCTCGGGGTCCGACAGGGCTGCATCGATGGCGGCGGCCAGCGCGGGAATGTCGTCCGGCGGCACCAGAAGGCCGGTCTCGCCCTCGACCACCAGCGCGTCGAACGCGCCGACGCGGGTGGCCACCACCGGGCAGCCGGTCGCCATCGCCTCGATCGGGGTCAGGCCGAACCCTTCCCACCGCTGCGGCGCGACATAGAGATCGAGCGCGGCATACCAGTCGGCCATCGCGTCCGTGGGCACTTCGGGTTTGAACAATATCCGCCCGGACAGCTCGGCTCCGGCGACCCTGTCCTTGAGCGATTGCGCGAACGCCGCGTGTTCGGACGTGGCGCGGCCCATGACGATGGCCGTCGCATCGGGATGCGTTGCCAGCACCCGGATCATCGCCTCGACATAGGCATCCGTGCCCTTCTGCGCGCGGACCCGCCCGTAACAGCCGATCAGCGGCCCCTCCACCGGCAGACCCATCCGCGCGCGCAGGGCGGCGCGGTCCGGCGCGGGCGAAAAGGTATCCGTGTCGATCCCGTGCATGATGACCTGCGCGGGCACCTGCAAATAGCGCGCCGTCTTGTCCGAGGTCGCCACGACCGCATCCATCCGACGGATCAGCCAGCGGGTCAGCCAGGTCTGCCGGCGCTGCGACGCGGAGGTGAACATCAGCTTCAGCCGCTTGCGCAGAATGTATTTCAGCGCCAGCCCGCCGATCATCTCGACATTGCGCCGCGCGTGCCAGACGCGCAGCGGCTGGCGCGGCATCGTCAGAAGGCCCAGCAGCGGCACCTGCGGCACATGCGCGGGCAGGACGGGGCCAGCGGCAACGATACCGATATCGCGTGCCTGCACCGGCACGAGGCGCACGACAGTCGCCGTCACGCCCGACAGGCGGCGCTTGAAATTCGGGGCGATGACGCGGATGGCGCTCAGGTCCGTCATGTCGCTATACTCAGGGTCTGGATCAGGCGCGCCGAAATCCGGTCCAGCAGGTCGCTCTGCGCCGTGACGAATGCGGCCGCGGCCGTTTGCATATCCTTCAGCGCGGCCCGGTCTTCGAGCAGGTTCGCCACGGCCGCCGCCAGTTCGGGCGCGTCCGCGACGTGGCGCGCGGCGCCGGCGCGCTGCATATCGGCGTAGGTTTCGGCGAAATTGGCGACATGCGGCCCCGACAGCACCGCAGCGCCAGCCTGCACCGCCTCGAACGGGTTGTGGCCCCCGATGGGGCGCAGCGATCCGCCGATGAAAACGACATCGCTCAGCGCATACCACGTGCCAAGCTCGCCCAGCGTGTCGGCGAGGTAGACCGCGCCGCCGGGCGCGTCGCCCCGGCTGCGCCGGGTAGCTGCAAGGCCCGCTGTCTGAATGAGTTCGGCAATCCGATCGCCCCGCTCGGGGTGGCGCGGCGCGAGGATGAGATGCAGATCGGGCCAGCGGGCCAGCAGCGTCCCGTGCGCGGCCAGCACCGCCTCTTCCTCGCCCTCATGGGTCGAAGAGGCCACCCAGACGGTGCGGCCCGCCAGCGCATCCTGTGCCTCGCGCAGCGCCGCGTCGTCCACAGGCAGGGGCGCCGACAGCGCCTTGAGGTTGGTTCCGGCCTCGACCCGGTCCGGCGGCGCGTGCATGGCGATCATCGCCTCGGCCATCCGGTCGTTCTGGGTCAGGATCAGGTCGAACACCTCGAACAGATACCGCGCAAGGGTGCGCCGGCGCGTCCACCTTTCAACCGACCGCTCCGACAGCCGCGCGTTGAGCAGCGCCATGCGCGCACCGCTGGCATGGGTGCGGCGCAGCATCTGGGGCCAAAGCTCGCTTTCGACAAAGATCGCGGCATCGGGGCGCCAATGCGCGAGGAACCGCCGCAGCGGGCCGGGCGCATCGAGCGGCGCGAACTGGTGCACGGTGCGCGGCGGCAGGCGCGTCGCGACCAGTTTTGCGGAGGTCGCCGTGCCAGACGTGATGAGGAACCGCGCCTCTGGCAGCGCCTCGCCCATGCGGGCGATCAGCGACAGCACCGACAGGCTTTCGCCGACCGACGCCGCGTGAAACCAGATCAGTGTGCCTGCGCCGCGCGCCTGCGTGGCATGGCCCAGCTTTTCGCCCGCGCGCCGAGGGTCGATGCCCGCGCGCGCCAGCTTGCGCTTTTCCATGCGGGCGGCAAAGGGCAGCAAGGCCGCCGTCGCGGCGACATAGCCGCGATAGACAAGCGGGGCGGACATCGCCCTTCTCAGCCGCCTGTGTGGCTCATGTGGCGGGGCATGCGTCCGTCCACCGTCTGGCGGGAATAGTCGAAATCATGGCCCTTCGGCTTTCGCGCGATGGCAGCGCGGATGGCCTCCCGAAGCGGGCCGTCATCCTGCGGATGATTGCGCAGGGCGGGGCGCAGATCGGCCATGTCCTCCTGCCCGAGACACATGTAAAGCTCTCCGGTGCAGGTCAGGCGCACGCGGTTGCAGCTTTCGCAGAAATTATGCGTGAGCGGCGTGATGAAGCCGATCTTCTGCCCCGTCTCCTCCAGCCGGACATAGCGGGCGGGGCCGCCCGTGCGCTCGGGGATGTCGGTGACGGTGTAGCGCTCGGCCAGGCGCGCGCGCAGGTCCTTGAGCGGCCAGTACTGGCCCAGCCGGTCCTCGTTGCCGATATCGCCCATCGGCATGACCTCGATCCAGGTCAGGTCCATGTCGCGGCTCACGCACCATTCGGTGAGGCTGAACAGTTCGTCCTCGTTGAAACCCTTGAGCGCGACGGCGTTGATCTTGACCCGCAGGCCCGCACGCTGCGCCGCGTCGATGCCGCGCAGGACCTGCGGCAGGCGGCCCCAGCGGGTGATGGCGGCAAATTTCTCTTCGTCCGCCGTGTCGAGCGACACGTTCACGCGGCGCACACCGGCGGCGTAGAGATCGTCCGCGAACCGCTCCAGCTGCGAGCCGTTCGTCGTCAGGGCCAGCTCGCGCAGCGCGCCGCTGTCCAGATGCCGCGTCATCGCGTCGAAGAAGGACATGATCCCGCGCCGGACCAGGGGCTCCCCCCCGGTGATGCGCAGCTTCCTCACACCAAGGCCGACGAAGGTGCTGCACATGCGGTCCAGCTCTTCCAGCGTCAGAAGCTCCTTCTTGGGCAGGAACGTCATGTTCTCGGACATGCAGTATACGCAGCGGAAATCGCAGCGATCCGTCACCGAGACGCGCAGGTAGTCGATAGCGCGCTGAAAGGGGTCGATCAATGGCTCTGTCATGTAATCCAAGGTAAGGCGCAACGCCGACCGGGGCAAGGACAAGCTGATCCGTTTCGATGGTTCTGCCGCGCGGTTTGTCGCAGGCGGCGCGCGGGCGTGCGGCAGAGGGGGGATTGATCGGCGCCGCGGGGGCTCCTAGGCTGATACCATGAAACGGTTCGTGATCTTTCTGGCCGCGGCATCGGTGGCTGGCTGCGCGGCGGGGCCTGATTGGCTGGCGCCCCGGAAGCCCCCGTCGGAGCCAACCGCGCCGGCTGTCGAGGCGCCCGGCCCCTCGGCGGCAGTCCGGCCGCCGCAGAACGCGCGCACGGTCGATGACTTCGACACCACGACCGCCGCGGAAAAGGCCGCCGCGACCGCCCCCGCAAGGGGTGGACGCGCGCTTGGCACGACCATCGCCAGCCTTGGCGCGGCTGGCGAGCCGGGATTCTGGCTGAAGACCCCGCTCGTATCCGTACCGGGGCCGGGGCGAGTGGCCTATCCGGCCAACGGGAAATCGGTGAAGGTCGATCTGCTGCCACTCGCGGGAGCGCCCGGCGCGGGCAGCCGCATGTCGCTGGCCGCGATGCGTGTGCTTGAGGCGCCGCTGACGGGGCTGCCGGAAGTGCAGGTGTTTTCGCTCGAGTAAGGCGCATCAAGGCGGCATGAGGAAGGCGCAAGCTGTTGATGTACCGAACTATTCAACGGTAACCGATTTCGCGAGGTTGCGCGGCTGGTCCACGTCCGTGCCCTTGGCGACGGCGGTGTGATAGGCCAGAAGCTGCACCGGCAGGGCATAGAGGATCGGGGAAAGATCATAGTCGATATCCGGCATGACGATGGTCTGCCAAACGCCGTCCGACGCCTCGGCCGCACCGGCCTTGTCGGTGATCAGGATCACCTTGCCGCCGCGGGCCATCACCTCCTGCATGTTCGACACGGTCTTGTCGAACAGCGCGTCGCGCGGGGCCAGCACGACGACCGGCATCTTTTCATCGATCAGCGCGATGGGCCCATGCTTCAATTCGCCCGCAGCGTAAGCTTCGGCGTGTATGTAGCTGATCTCCTTCAGCTTCAACGCGCCTTCCAGAGCGATGGGAAACGCCCGTCCGCGCCCCAGGAACAGCGCGTCGCGCGATTCCGACAGGCGGCCCGCAATGGCGCGCACATGCTCTTCGATGCCCATCGCCTGGTTGAGCGTGGCCGGCAGGCTGCGCAGTGCCGCCAGCTTGGCCTTGAGCGCCGCATCGTCGAGGCGCCCGCGCGCATGGGCCGCCTTGAGCGCCAGCAGCAGCAGCACGGTCAACTGGCAGGTGAACGCCTTGGTGGAGGCGACGCCGATCTCGGCGCCGGCATGGATGGGGATGTTCAGGTGGCTCTCGCGAGCGATCGAGCTTTCGGGCACGTTCGTCACCGACAGGATCGCTTGTGCCCGCGGCGCGCAGTAGCGCAGCGCGGCCAGCGTGTCGGCCGTCTCGCCCGACTGGCTGACGAACAGCGCGGCGGTGCCGGGGGTCACCGGCGGCTCACGATAGCGGAATTCCGAGGCGAAATCGACTTCGACGGGCAATCCGGCCAGTTGCTCGAACCAGTATTTCGCGGTCAGGCAGGCATAGTAGGCGGTGCCGCAGGACGCCATGGTGATGCGGTTTATCGCCCTGAAATCAATTCCGTCGCCGGGGAACCTGATGTCGCCCGCATCGGCGGTGACATAGGCCGACAGCGTGTCGCCGACCACGGTGGGCTGCTCGGCGATCTCCTTGGACATGAAATGCTTGTGCCCCGCCTTGTCGATGCGCGCGGCATCGAGGCGGATGGTGCGCGGCTCGCGCTGGACGGTGTTGCCCTCTGCGTCGATGATCCTGATACTGCTGCGGGTCAGCACGGCGCAATCGCCCTCTTCCAGATAGGTGATGCGGTCCGTCATCGGCGCCAGCGCGATCGCGTCCGAGCCGATAAAGACCTCGCCCTCGCCATGGCCGATGGCAAGCGGGCTGCCCTTGCGCGCGGCGATCATCAGGTCGGGCTCGCCCTCGAAGAGGAAGGCCAGCGCATAGGCGCCTTCCAGCCGCGCGAGGGTGCGGCGCGCGGCGTCCTCCGGCGTGGCGCCCTGATCAAGATGGTGCTGCGCCATGAGCGCGACGGTTTCGGTGTCCGTCTCGGTCTGGTGGGCGATGCCCGCCTTGGCCAGATCGGCGCGCAGCTCGCGGTAATTCTCGATGATGCCGTTATGGACCACGGCGACGCGGCGCGTCTGGTGGGGGTGCGTGTTGGTCAGCGTCGGCGCGCCGTGCGTGGCCCACCGGGTGTGGCCGATGCCGGATTTGCCCGCCAGCGGCTGATGCACCAGCAGATCGCTGAGATTGACCAGCTTGCCGACCGCGCGGCGCCGGTCCAGCGCGCCGTCATTGACGGTGGCGATGCCGGCGCTGTCATAGCCGCGATATTCCAGCCGTTTCAGCGACTCGACCAGCGTCGGGGCGACTTCGTGCCGGCCCAGGATTCCAACGATACCGCACATCAGGCTGCCCCTTCGTCGTCCCTGTTCGATCTGAACATGTTCATGAGTTTCCGCGCAAGCCCCGGCTTGTTCACCTGCCGCGCGCGCGCCAGCGCCAGCGCGCCCTCCGGCACGTCATGGGTAATGACCGAGCCCGATGCCGTCATGGCGGCCGGTCCAACCTCGACCGGGGCGACCAGCATCGTGCCCGACCCGATGAACGCCTCGGCGCCGATCCGGGTCTGGTGCTTGCGGGCGCCGTCGTAATTGCAGGTAACGCTGCCCGCGCCGACATTGCAGGCGGCGCCGAGATGCGCATCGCCGATATAGCTGAGGTGGTTAACCTTGGCGCCGGTATCGAGAACCGCGTTCTTGATCTCGACGAAATTGCCGACGCGGACATCCTCGGCCAGTTCGGCACCGGGGCGCAGGCGGGCATACGGCCCCACGACCGCGCCGCGCGCGACATGGCAGCCTTCGAGATGGCTGAAGGCGCGGATATGCGCGCCGCTTTCCACCGTGACGCCGGGGCCGAAGACGACATTCTGCTCGACCAGCGCATCGCGGCCGATGGCGGTGTCATAGGCGAAATAGACGCTTTCAGGCGCGTAGAAGGTGACGCCATCCTCGAAGGCGGCCTGCCGCGCGCGCGTCTGGAACAGCGCCTCGGCGGCGGCAAGCTCGGCGCGCGAATTGACGCCCAGCGTCTCGGCCTCCTCGCAGGCGATGGCGGTGGCGCTCAGGCCTCGCGCGCGGGCGATGCCGACGATGTCGGTGAGGTAAAATTCGCCCGCGGCATTATCGCTCTCGACGGCGTCGATCAGGTCGAAAAGGGTTGCACTGTCCGCCGCAATGACACCGGAATTGCAGAAGGTTAAGGCGCGTTCCTCATCCGATGCGTCCTTGAACTCCACGATCCGCTCCAGCGTTTCGCCCTGCATCACCAGCCGGCCGTAACGGCCCGGATCGGCGGCATCGAAGCCCAGCACCACCAGATCATGGCCGGCGCGTGCGCCGATCATGCGCTCCAGCGTTTCGGGCCGGATGAAGGGCGTGTCGCCGTAAAGCACGATGACGTCGGCGTCATGCCCCTCCAGCGCCTCGCGCGCCTGTGCGACGGCGTGGGCCGTGCCCAGCTGCTCCTCCTGCCGTGCGGTGCGGATGTCGGCATCGAACTCCAGCGCCGCCGCCTCGACCGCGTCGGCGCCGTGGCCGGTGACGACGGCGATGCGCGACGGCTCCAGCGCGGTGCCTGCGCGCAGGGCGTGGATCAGCATGGGCGCACCGGCGATTGGGTGCAGCACCTTGGGCAGGTCCGAGTTCATGCGCGTGCCCTTGCCGGCGGCAAGGACGATCAGGGCGAGGCTCATGTGCAAGAATTCCTTTGTATCCGGCCGAGGTCCGTTTTATCTGCTGCGCAGGCAGGTGCAAGGGAACGGGCAATCAAACTAGGTTGCCGAATGTGACAGGGCCGGGCGGAATGCCGCCGCGGCCTTCGACGCCGGAGGTGCAGATGCGCAGCATCGTTTTCGATCTCGACGGAACGCTGGCCGACACCAGCGGCGATCTGGTCGCCGCTGCCAATGTCTGCTTTCGGCAGATGGGCGCGGGCGATCTGCTGAGCGCGCAGGAGGATGCCGGCACCGCGCTGCAGGGCGGGCGCGCCATGCTGGCCCTTGGACTGGAGCGGATGGGGCATGTTCCGGATCCGGCCGTGCTGGACCGGTATTATCCCGTTCTACTGGACGCTTACGAGCGGGCCATCGACACGCACACGGTTTTCTACCCCGGCGCGCTCGATGCGGTCGAGGCGCTGAGGCTGGGCGGTTTCAAGGTGGCGATCTGCACCAACAAGCCTGAGCGGCTGGCGCGTCTCCTTCTGGCGAACATGGGCGCGCTCGACCTCTTCGATGCGCTGATCGGCGCCGATACGCTGGCCGTGCGCAAGCCCGACCCCGAGCCGCTGCGCGAGGCGGCGCGCCGCGCGGGCGGCGATCCGGCGCGCTGCCTTCTGGTGGGTGACACAATTACCGATCATACCACCGCTCGCGCTGCCGGGGTGCCATCGGTGCTGGTCACGTTCGGGCCGAACGGCGCCGACATGCCGGGGCTGAAGCCCGACGCGCTGCTGGCGCATTTCGACGAACTGCCGCCCGCCGCCGAGCGGCTTCTGACATGAGCGGCGCGCCGGAAGTCTTTACCGGCAATTTCACGCAGCAGGAGCCGATTTCGGAGGAAGCCATCGAAGCGGCCGTCAGGGTCATGCGCTCGGGCCGGCTGCATCGTTACAACACCGGTGGCGACGGGCTTGGCGAGGCCGCCGCGCTCGAGAGGGAGTTCGCCGCCTATACCGGCGCGCGCTATGCGCTGGCGGTGGCGTCGGGCGGCTACGCGCTGGGCGCGGCGCTGCGCGCGGTGGGGGTGGGGCCGGGGGACAGGGTGCTGACCAATGCCTTCACGCTCGCCCCGGTGCCGGGGGCGATCGCGGGTGTCGGCGCCGTGCCGGTCTATGTCGGCGTGACCGAGGCGCTGACCATCGATCTCGACGATCTGGAGGCGAAGGCGGGCGAGGCGCGCGTCCTGATGCTCAGCCACATGCGCGGGCATCTGGCGGACATGGACCGGCTGATGGCGATCTGCGACGCGGCGGGCGTGACCGTGATCGAGGATTGCGCGCACACCATGGGCGCCGCATGGCGCGGGCGCATGTCGGGACGCGATGGTCTGATCGGGTGCTACTCGGTGCAGACCTACAAGCATCTCAACGCGGGCGAGGGCGGTCTTCTGGTCACCGACGACGCCGAAGTGATGGCGCGGGCGTTCCTGCTGTCGGGGTCCTACATGCTCTATGACCGGCACGGGACGGTGCCGCCTGAGGCGGCCTTTGCGCAGGCGAAATACGAGGTGCCCAACATTTCGGGCCGCATGGACAACCTCCGCGCGGCGATCCTGCGCCCGCAACTGGCGCGGCTGGATGCGCAATGCGCCGCCTGGACCGCGCGGTATCGGGCAGTCGAGAGCGGCTTGCGCGGAACGCCCGGCCTGACGGTAATCGAGCGACCGGAGGAAGAAAGCTTCGTCGGCTCGTCCATCCAGTTCCTCTTGCTCGATTGGCCGGACGATATGGTGCGCGACGCGGTTGCACGCTGCGCCGCGCGCGGCGTTCACCTCAGATGGTTCGGCGCGGCCGAGCCCGAGGGCTATACCAGCCGCTACGACAGCTGGCGCTACGCCGCATCCGCGCCGATGCCGTCCAGCGACAGGGTGCTGCGCGCCATCCTCGACATGCGCCTGCCGCTCACGTTCTCGCTGGAGGATTGCGCGCTGATCGCCCGCATCATCCGCGCCGAGGTGGGCGCGGTCTGGCAGGCGCGGGCGCGCTGACGGCTATTGCGCGGCCGGCCCGATGGGCACCGTCGAGATCGCGACCTTGGCCGAACCTTGAGTGAGTTCGCGCGCATGCGCGACATAGATCAGCGTGCGGTTGCGCTCGTCATATATGCGCTTGACGCGCAGCGTCTTCAGGATGATCGAGCGGCTGGCGCGAAACACATCCTCGCCGTCCTCGGAGCGGTCTATATCGCCCAGCACGATCGGGCCGGTCTGCTGGCACTCGATTGCGCTGTTAGACGGATCCTCGAACCAGTTGCCGTTGGCGAGCCGGTCGATCAGCCCGCGGCTGAAATAGGCGAGGTGGCAGGTGACGCCGGACACGTCCGGATCTGCAATCGCCTCGATGACGATGTCGTTGCCGGCCCAGTCGACGCCGATCTCGCCGACCTGCTCGGCCTGCGCCGGCCACGCCAAAGGGGCCGCCAGCGCGGCGGCCCCCAGAATACGGATCCAGTGGCGGGGCATCAGAACGTGATCTTGCCGTGGGAGCCGGGGCTGGCGGTGTCGTCGCTCATGGCCGATGTCGCCATATCATAGAGCGCCTTGGCGCTGCTGTCGCTGGCCCAGACCTCTCCGGATTTCGGGGTGAAGCGCACGAGGCGCACGGACGGGTCGTCCTTGCCGTCCTCGAACCAGGCGGCATCGAGGGGCGACCAGATCTCTTCCAGCTTGGCACGGTCGGTTTCGACGCTGAGAGTGCCGTCGATGACCGCGTAAATCTTGGCGTCGCCGCTGCAGACCTCGTAGCGCCCGGATTTGCCCGTTGCGGCATCCTGACCGATATCGGTGGAATCGGCAGTCAGGAACCACAGCGCCCCGTCGTCGCGGCGGGCGTGATGCGCCATCGGGCGCGGATCGCTTCCGTCGGCAGACAACATGCCGACATTGACGTTCTCGATGCGGTCCCAGAAAGTATCCTTGAGATTTGTATCGGTCATATTCGGTCCTCTTGCGAAGTGGGTTTCATGCGCTCAACGACGCGGCGGGCCGGGCGGTTCCCGGCCTGCTGCCAGGGGTGCCGCGACGCCAGCAAGGGGGCGCAGGGCGATGCCGCGCTGGGTATTTTTCATGCCGCTGACGGCGCTCGTCGCGGCGAGCCTCGTGATCGGGCTGTCTTTGGGCCGCAAGGCCGCGCGCGACACCGAAACGGAGGTGATCCGCCAGATCGCCGCCCGGTATGTCGCCGAGCAGGGCGGGCGCGCGCGCATGACCGACTGCGCCGCGCGCCCGGCCGTGTCTGGCGGATTGTGGCTGGTCATCACCTGCAAAGGCTCGGCCGGCAAGGGGCGGGAATACTTCATCGACCGTTTCGGCGCGATCCGGCACGCCGGCACCTTGCCCCGGCGCGAATGAAAAGACCGCCCCAAGGGGGCGGCCTCGTTGCGCAGGATGACCGCGGCTCAGAAGCGGTGGACGTAGGCCACGCCGAAGACGAAGGGGTCGATATCGACAGTATCGACCTTGACGCCGTTGATCTTCACGTCCGTATCGATGTCGATGTAGCGCATGTCGACCCGCAGCGACCCCGCCTCGGAAATCTTGAAGTCCACACCTGCATGGGCGGCGAGGCCCCAGCTGTCATCGAGGTCGAGCCGCGCGCCGCTGTCCAGCGTGTCGTCGAAAAAGGTGGTGTAGTTGACGCCGACGCCGACGAAGGGCGTGATGACCGAGCCGGTATCGAAGTGATACTGAAGCGACAGCACGGGGGGCAGATGCTTGGTCTTGCCGACGTCCACGCCGTTCAGCTTGATGTCATGCTCAAAGGGCCAGGCGCCCAGGATCTCCACCCCGAGGCGGTCGGCGAAGAAATACTCGAAGGTCAGCGTGGGGCGGATGTTGTCGCCCACCGAAATGCCCAGACCGGACGTGCCGCCCTGCGGATCGACGTTGTGCAGACCGATGCCGACGGTCATGTCGCCCTGTTGCTGGGCGAGGGCCGGTGCGGCGACCCCGAGAAGCGCGGCGGCGCCGGCGGCGGCAATGGTTTTGCTGAGAATGGTCATTTCGGGTTCTCCTTTGAAATCTCACGCACCAGTTATGCCGCACCGCGGCGGCTCACTTTGACGTGGATCAAGTGCCGGGTTTGCCTGAGCCGCAGGCGGCGACTGTGGCGTATAAGACACGGGCGGCGCCGGGCGGTCTGCGGTATTGAATGGCACGCCCGCAGGGCTGGACCAGGCAGGAGACGACCATGATCACGCTGTACCACGTGCCGCAAAGCCGCTCCATGCGGGTGCTGTGGCTGCTGAACGAGCTGGAGGTCGAGTATCGGCTGGTCGAGATGCCCTTCGACGGATCGCTCGCCACCGAGGAGTTCCTTACCCGGTCGCCAGCGGGACGCGTGCCGGCGCTGGAGATCGAGGGCGAGCGCATGTTCGAAAGCGGCGCGATGGTGGAATACCTCTGCGAGCGGTTTCCCGAACGGGGCATCGGACGGCTGCCCGGCGCGATGGACCGCATGGCTTGGCTGGTCTGGGTGCATTTCGCCGAAACCGTGACGCAGCATGTCGCCGCGCTGACGCAGCAGCATGTCGTGTTGGCGCCCGAGGACCGCAGCGCGGCGGTCATGCGGATCGAGGTGGCGCACCTGCGCCAGTGCTTTGCCGCGATCGAGGCGCGGCTGAGCACCCCGGTGGAGAATCGCGATTACCTGCTGACGGGCGGCTATTCGGCCGCCGATATCTGCGTCGGGCAGGCGGTCTACATGGCGCGGCACTTTGCCCCGCTGGAGGGCTATCCCGAAGCCTCCGCCTGGTTCGAGCGCATCACCGAGCGGCAAAGCTACCTCGACGCGCTGCCTGAAGATGGCGCCAACCGCATGTTCTCCCGCGATTTCTACCCGCCGCCCGAGGGCTGAGCGGCAGGCCGATCCCGCCGTCCGGCAGGCGCCCTGTCCGGCCCGGATTTCGCCCGGCGCAGGTTGACCCCACTCATGGGCAGGGATAGATACACGGGCAGTCAACCTTGCCACTTGATCGCCCGCGCCGACTGTTTCCCGCGCCGCGCCACGGCAGAAAAGGAGCCGCTCTTGGAAGAGATGTTGAGGGAATACCTTCCCATCCTGGTCTTTCTGGCCATTGCCGTCGCCCTCGGGATCGTGCTGATCCTGGCGTCGCTGGTGCTCAAGGGGCGCGATCCGGACCCCGAAAAGGTCAGCGCGTATGAGTGCGGATTCAACGCGTTCGACGATGCGCGGATGAAGTTCGACGTGCGCTTCTACCTCGTGGCGATTCTCTTCATCATCTTCGATCTGGAAATCGCCATGCTGTTTCCCTGGGCCGTCGCGTTCCAGTACCTGAGCATGGCCGCCTTCTGGTCGATGATGGTCTTCCTCGGCGTGCTGACCATCGGGTTTGCCTATGAGTGGAAGAAAGGAGCGCTCGAATGGGAGTAGCGACAGGAGCCAACCACGCAGGACCCGACCGCGAGGTTGCCACGCAGAACCTCAACCGCGAACTGCAGGACAAGGGTTTCCTGCTGGCCGCGTCCGAGGACATCATCAACTGGGCGCGCACCGGCAGCTTGCACTGGATGACCTTCGGCCTCGCCTGCTGCGCGGTCGAGATGATGCACACGTCCATGCCGCGCTATGATGCCGAGCGCTTCGGCATCGCGCCGCGCGCCAGCCCGCGCCAGTCGGACGTGATGATCGTCGCGGGCACGCTCACGAACAAGATGGCCCCGGCCCTGCGGAAGGTCTACGACCAGATGCCCGAGCCGCGCTATGTCATCTCGATGGGCAGCTGCGCCAATGGTGGCGGCTATTACCACTACAGCTACAGCGTGGTGCGCGGCTGCGACCGGATCGTGCCCGTGGATATCTACGTGCCCGGCTGCCCGCCGACCGCCGAGGCGCTGCTTTACGGTTTGCTGCAGCTGCAACGCAAGATCCGCCGCACCGGAACCATCGTCCGCTGAGGCGGACGGCGTCCGCAGGCCAAGGGGAAGAAAATGACCGAAGCGCTCAAGGAACTGGGCACCCATATCGAGACGAAGCGCCCCGATTGTGTGCTGGGCTGGTCCATCGCCAATGGCGAGTTGACCCTCGACGTGGTACTCAGCAACATCAAGGGGCTGGTGGAGTTTCTGAAGACCGACAGCACCTGCCGGTTCTCCACACTGGTCGACATCACCGCCGTCGACTACCCCGAGCGGGCCAAGCGGTTCGACGTGGTCTATCACTTCCTCAGCATGTATCAGAACCAGCGCATCCGCCTGCGCGTGGCCGCGCGGACCGAGGACATGATCCCGTCGATCACCGATGTCCACCGTTCGGCCGACTGGTTCGAGCGGGAAGTGTTCGACATGTTCGGCCTGCTCTTTTCCGGCCACCCCGACCTGCGCCGCATCCTGACCGACTACGGATTTCGCGGGCACCCGCTGCGCAAGGATTTCCCGACCACGGGCTATACCGAGGTCCGCTATGACGAGGCGGAGAAGCGCGTGGTCTACGAGCCCGTGAGCCTTGTTCAGGAATACCGCCTGTTCGATTTCATGTCGCCCTGGGAGGGCGCTGACTACATCCTGCCCGGCGACGAGAAGTCGGACGAGAAGGAGAGGGCAAAGTGATGGACGGCGATATCCGCAACAACACGTACGACGACGGATCGCGCGACTACGAGTCGGGCGAGCAGCAGATCCGCAACTTCAACATCAACTTCGGCCCGCAACACCCTGCCGCGCATGGTGTTCTGCGTCTTGTGCTGGAGCTGGACGGCGAGATTGTCGAGCGCTGCGATCCGCATATCGGCCTGCTGCATCGCGGCACCGAGAAGTTGATGGAATCGCGCACCTATCTGCAGAACCTGCCCTATTTCGACCGGCTGGACTACGTGGCGCCGATGAACCAGGAACATGCCTGGTGCCTCGCGATCGAGCGGCTCTGCGGCATCGAGGTGCCGCGCCGCGCCAGCCTGATCCGCGTGCTTTACAGCGAGATCGGGCGCATCTTGAACCACCTGATGAACGTCACCACGCAGGCGATGGACGTCGGTGCGCTGACCCCGCCGGTCTGGGGGTTCGAAGAGCGCGAAAAGCTGATGATCTTCTACGAGCGGGCCAGCGGCGCGCGCCTTCATGCCGCCTATTTCCGGCCCGGCGGGGTGCATCAGGATCTGCCGACCGACCTGCTGGACGATATCTATGAATGGGCCGGCACGTTCCCGTCCTTCCTCGAAGATCTGGATGGCCTTCTGACCGAGAACCGCGTTTTCAAGCAGCGCAATGTGGATATCGGCAAGGTCAGCGAACAGGACGCGCTGGATTGGGGATTTTCCGGCGTCATGGTGCGCGGATGCGGCATGGCGTGGGATCTGCGCCGGGCGCAACCCTATGAATGCTATGACGAATTCGAATTCCAGATCCCCGTCGGCACCAATGGCGACTGCTATGACCGTTACCTGATCCGCATGGAGGAGATGCGCCAGTCGGCCCATATCATGCGCCAGGCGGTCGAGAAGCTGCGCGCGCCCGAGGGGCAGGGCGACGTCCTTGCCCGTGGCAAGATCGGCCCGCCCAGACGCACCGACATGAAGACCTCGATGGAATCGCTGATCCATCACTTCAAGCTCTATACCGAGGGCTTCCACGTCCCCGAGGGCGAGATTTATGCCGCCGTCGAGGCGCCCAAGGGCGAATTCGGCGTCTACCTTGTCAGCGACGGCACCAACAAGCCCTATCGCGCCAAGCTGCGCGCGCCGGGCTACCTGCATCTTCAGGCGATGGACTTTGTCGCGGGCGGGCATCAGCTGGCCGATATCGCCGCGATCATCGGCACGCTGGATGTTGTCTTCGGGGAGATCGACAGGTGATCACAGCTTTCACCGTCCGCGCCGCGCGGATCATGGTTCCGACACGCACAGGAGACAGCGCCTAATGCTACGCCGTCTGTATCACCAGCAGCCCGACAGCTTTGTCTTCACCCCGGCCAACCGTAGCTGGGCCGAGGCGCAGATCACCAAATATCCCGAAGGCCGCCAGGCGAGCGCGGTCATCGCGCTTCTGTGGCGTGCGCAGGAGCAGGAAGGCTGGCTGACCCGCCCCGCGATCGAATACGTCGCCGACATGCTGGACATGGCCTACATGCGGGCGCTGGAAGTGGCGTCGTTCTACTTCATGTTTCAGCTGCAACCCGTTGGCAGCGTGGCCAATATCCAGATCTGCGGCACCACGTCCTGCATGATCTGCGGCGCCGAGGACCTGATCGGCGTCTGCCGCGAGAAAATTGCCGACAAACCCCACGAACTGAGTGCCGACGGCAAGTTCAGCTGGGAAGAGGTCGAATGCCTCGGCGCCTGCGCCAACGCGCCGATGGCGCAGATCGGCAAGGATTATTACGAGGATCTCACGGCCGAACGTCTGGGCGAGATCATCGACGAACTGGCGGCGGGCCGCGTGCCGGTGCCGGGGCCGCAGAACGGGCGTTTCGCCTCCGAGCCGGAATCGGGCCTGACCAGCCTCAAGGACTTCGACAGCGGGCGCCGCAAATACAACGCCTCTGTGCAACTGGCCACCGAGCTGGGCGAGACGGTCAAGCGGATCGACGGCACCGAGGTGCCGCTGCTGACGCCGTGGCTGGACCACGGCGCCGCCCACCATCCGGCACCGTCCGAGGTCGTCGTGCGCGATGCGCCGCTCGATATCGTGACCGAAACGGGGCGCATCGCTCCGGAGAAGGCGGCCCAAGGCGACGCTGCGAAATCCAAGGCCAAGCCTGAGCAGGACAATACCCAGGGCCCCGCCGGAGAGCCCGGCCCCAAGGACCCGCCGGGCGTGGCCGACACGTCTCACGCGTCGCAAAAGGCGCCGCAGATGGATGATGACAGCGCCGGCACGCCTGTGGACGACGCTGCGGAGGATGAGGCGGACGCCGCAAAGGGCGGAACGCCACTCGTGGACACCGCGAGCACGTCATCCGGTGCTGGCGCGGCGGGTCAGATGCCGCAGGCGCTGAGCGCGCCGCGCACGGGCGGCGCCGACGATCTGAAGATGATCAAGGGCATTGGCCCCAAGCTGGAAAAGACGCTGAACGACATGGGGTATTACCACTACGACCAGATCGCCGGCTGGACAGCGGCCGAAACAGCCTGGATCGACCAGAACCTGGCCGGTTTCAGGGGCCGCGCCAGCCGCGACGAATGGGTCCGGCAGGCCGGAACACTGGCCTCCGGCGGCGAGACGGAATTTGCGAACCGGGCGAAGAAAGGCGACATCTACGATTGATTCTGCGCCCGCGCGCCCTGAACCGGGGGAAAGACGACCATGACGATCACTTCATCTGCCAAGAAATGTGCTGCGGCGTGCTGGTATGGCGCGGTGGGCCTCGGTCTGCTGTTGGCAATCGCGCTGATCGCGTCGGCGGGCTGGACCTTTCTGTGGTCGGCACTGTGGGGCGTCGCGGTGTTCCTGGTGCTGGGGTTCGTGCTGCCGCAGGTGATCTGCACAGGCCGCCGGCCCGAGCGTCCGCTGGCCGCGACCAGCACGCCCTCCAGCCTCGTGGCAGGCGATCCACCGGCGCCGCAGCCGAGCACCAAGCCGGCCCCCGCCGCGCCTGCACCGGCAGCGGGGCGCAATGTGACGGCCGCCCCGGCGCCGCAGGCGCATCCGGTCGCCCAAGAGGCGACGCGCCCCGCGCCCGAGGATGCGCCCCTGGGGGGCGATGACGTGGAAAAACCGCGGACGCTGGACGCTCCGCGCGCGGGCGGCGCGGACGATCTGAAGCGGATCAACGGCATCGGGCCAAAGCTGGAGGCGATGCTGAACGACATGGGCATCTATCACTTCGATCAGATCGCCGACTGGACCGAGGAGGAGATCGCCTGGGTCGACCGCAACCTTGCCGGGTTCAAGGGCCGCGCCAGCCGGGACGAATGGGTCCGGCAGGCCGTGAGCCTCGCGCGCGGCACGTCCTGAGGGCGGCGGCATGGGCTCGCAGAAGGACCAGGCGCTGGCCGGGCGCCGCGCGGCGCTGGTCATCGCGGGCACCGCGATCCTGTGGGTGGCGGCGACATATATCGGCGCGAAGATGGGGCTGAGCCAGCGGGCGCTGGCGCTTTTCGATCTGATGGCCCTCGGGGGGTTCCTGTGGGCGATCTGGCTGATCTACAATATCTGGCGTGCGCGCCAGGGCAATCAGAGGTAACGGCGTTATGCTGAAAGACCAGGACCGCATCTTTACCAACCTTTACGGCATGCACGACCGCACGCTGAAGGGCGCGCAGGCGCGTGGCCATTGGGATGGTACCGCCAAGATCCTGCAGAACGGGCGCGACTGGATCATCGAGCAGATGAAGGCCAGCGGGCTGCGCGGGCGGGGCGGTGCGGGTTTCCCCACCGGCCTCAAATGGTCGTTCATGCCCAAGGAATTGGACGGACGGCCCGCTTACCTCGTGGTCAATGCCGACGAATCCGAACCCGGCACCTGCAAGGACCGGGAGATCATGCGCCACGATCCGCATACGCTGATCGAAGGGTGCCTGATCGCCAGCTACGCGATGCAGGCGCAGGCGTGTTACATCTACATACGCGGCGAATACATCCGCGAGCGCGAGGCGCTTCAGGCGGCCATCGACGAATGTTACGAGGCCGGGCTGTTGGGCCGCAACGCCTGCAAGTCGGGCTATGATTTCGACCTTTACGTCAGCCACGGCGCCGGCGCCTATATCTGCGGCGAGGAGACCGCGCTGCTGGAATCGCTCGAAGGCAAGAAGGGCATGCCGCGGATGAAGCCGCCATTTCCGGCGGGCGCGGGCCTTTATGGCTGCCCGACCACGGTCAACAACGTCGAATCCATCGCCGTGGTGCCCACGATCCTGCGGCGCGGGCCGGACTGGTTCTCCAGCTTCGGGCGCCCCAACAATGCGGGCACCAAGCTGTTTGCCATCTCGGGCCATGTCAACAACCCATGCGTGGTCGAGGAGGCGATGAGCATCGGCTTTGAAGAGCTGATCGAAAAGCATTGCGGCGGCATTCGCGGCGGCTGGGAGAACCTCAAGGCGGTGATCCCCGGCGGCAGTTCAGTGCCGCTGATCCGGGGCGAGAACATGCGCGACGCGATCATGGATTTCGACTATCTGCGCGACCAGCGCAGCGGTCTGGGGACCGCCGCCGTGATCGTGATGGACCAGTCGACCGACATCATCAAGGCGATCTGGCGCCTCAGCAAATTCTACAAGCACGAAAGCTGCGGCCAGTGCACGCCCTGCCGCGAGGGCACCGGCTGGATGATGCGGGTGATGGACCGCCTCGTGCGCGGCGACGCCGAAGTGGACGAGATCGACATGCTGCTGGACCTGACCAAGCAAGTCGAGGGGCATACGATCTGCGCGCTCGGCGATGCGGCGGCCTGGCCGATCCAGGGCCTCATCCGCAACTTCCGGGACGAGATCGAGGACCGCATCAGGCACAAACGCAGCACGACCGCGCGCCCCGTCACATCGTCCGTGGCGGCGGAGTGACACGGGGGCGGCGGCAGGCGCCGAAGGAGAGTAGGACGATGAAGGTAAGACCGATTGCCGCAGCCCTTGCCGCCGCGCTTGCCCTGACCGCCTGCGGCAAGGCGGGCGAGCGTGTGCGCTTTGACGGCAATTACTACCCTGCCAAGCTGTCCGAATCGGGCGAACGGCGCGCGCAATTCTCCGTCACCGTCCGCGGCGCGGCGCAGGGATTGAACGGCGCGCGCGAGGCGGGACGCTATGAGGCGACGCGCCATTGCATCGAAAACTATGGCGACAGCGACATCGCGTGGCAGCCGGGCTATGGCCCCGAGGATGGCCGCGTCCTTACCGGCGACGGCAGCCTGGTGCTGCGCGGAAGCTGCATGATATGGTAGCGGCGGGCGTCATATCGGCAGCAATCTGCGCGTGTTATTGCATAACAGCGTGGGCGCTCTCCATGTTCATGGCCAGCGGAGGTGCGATTGCCCTTCGCCCCATGCACTTGAAAGGAGAATACACATGCGTCTGATCCCGACCACCCTCGTCATCCTGTCCCTTGCCACCGGTGCAGGCGCCGCACGCGCCGATCTGGCGAACGAGCAGGACATCAACGCCGGTCTTCTGGCCGTCGCCGTCGCCGAGAAGATCCAGCGCGAATGCGGCGACATCTCCCCCAAGCTCTGGGCGGCCCGCAGCTATGCCAGGCAGCTGAAGAATATGGCGAAGGAGCGCGGCTATAGCGACGCACAGATCGACGCCTACGTCAACGACAAGGCCGAAAAGGCGAAGATGCGCGAGCGCCGCAACGCCTATTTCGTGTCGAAAGGCGCCAGCGACATTGACACCGCCAGCCTGTGCCGTCTGGGCCGGGAAGAGATCAAGAACCGCAGCCATATCGGCTCATTCCTGAAAGCAAAGTGAACACCATGACCGACCTTCGCAAAGTGAACATCGACGGAACCGAGATCGAGGTGGACGGGGCCATGACCCTGATCCAGGCGTGCGAGCAGGCGGGCGTGGAAATTCCGCGCTTTTGCTATCATGAGCGCCTGTCGATCGCCGGGAACTGCCGGATGTGCCTTGTGGAGGTCGTCGGCGGTCCGCCCAAACCGGCGGCCAGCTGCGCCATGCAGGTGCGCGACCTGCGCCCCGGCAAGGATGGCGAGCCGCCGCAGGTGCGCACCAATTCTCCGATGGTGAAAAAGGCCCGCGAGGGCGTGATGGAGTTCCTGCTGATCAACCACCCGCTGGATTGCCCGATCTGCGACCAGGGCGGCGAGTGCGATCTTCAGGATCAGGCGATGGCCTATGGCGTCGATTTCTCGCGCTTCCGCGAGCCGAAACGCGCGACGCTGGATCTGGACTTGGGTCCGCTGGTGGAAACGCATATGACGCGCTGTATTCATTGCACGCGCTGCGTGCGTTTCATGACCGAGATCGCCGGCGTGCCCGAAATGGGTGCGACAGGGCGCGGCGAGGACATGCGCATCGTAACCTATGGCAACGAGGCCGAACCCGCTGAGGAACATGCCATCGGCGCCTCGCTGCGGTCGAGCCTGAGTTCCAACATGCAGGGCTGCATCACCGATCTGTGTCCGGTCGGCGCGCTGGTCAGCAAACCCTACGCCTTCACCGCGCGCCCATGGGAGCTGAGCAAGACCGAGACGATCGACGTGATGGACGCGCTGGGATCGAACATCCGGGTCGATACCAAGGGCCGCGAAGTCATGCGGATGCTGCCGCGCAACCATGACGGCGTGAACGAGGAGTGGATTTCCGACAAGACGCGATTTGTCTGGGACGGTCTGCGCCGCCAGCGTCTGGACAAGCCCTATATCCGCGAAAACGGCAAGTTGCGCCCCGCCACATGGCCCGAGGCGCTGGGTGCCGCCGCCGCCGCGATGAAGGGCAAGAAGGTGGCCGGGCTCGTCGGCGATCTGGTTCCCGTGGAGGCGGCCTTTGCGCTCAAGCAGCTGATCGAGGGGCAGGGCGGCACGGTCGAGTGCCGCGTCGATGGCGCGAGGCTGCCCGCCGGCAATCGCTCGGCCTATGTCGGCACCGCGCGGATCGAGGATCTGGATGACGCGGAGCGGGTGATCATCATCGGCTCGAACCCGGCCGTCGAGGCGCCTGTCCTGAACGCGCGGATCCGCAAGGCGTGGCTGGCCGGCGGAACCGTCGAGGTGATCGGCGAGGGCGGCGATCTGACCTATGATTACGAGCATGCCGGCACGGATCGCGCCGCGCTGGAAAAACTGGCGTCGCAGGATGCGGACGATGACACCAGGGCGAAGAAGACCGTCGTGCTGGTCGGTCAGGGCGCGATCATGGAGGCGGACGGCGCCGCCGTTCTGGCCCGTGCGATGAAGCTGGCCGATGACGTTGGTGCGCTCTTCATGGTGCTGCACACGGCGGCGGGCCGGGTCGGCGCGATGGATGTGGGCTGCACCACCGAGGGCGGCGTGCCGGCGGCGGTCGAGGGTGCCGATGTCATCTACAACCTCGGCGCCGACGAGGGCGATATCGCCGACGGTCCCTTCGTGATCTATCAGGGCAGCCATGGCGACCGCGGCGCGCACCGCGCCGACGTGATCCTGCCTGCCGCCTGCTATACCGAGGAGCAGGGGCTGTTCGTCAACACCGAAGGGCGCCCGCAACTGGCCCTGCGCGCGAACTTCGCCCCCGGCGTGGCCAAGGAGAACTGGGCGATCCTGCGCGCGCTTTCGGGCGAGTTGGGCCAGGCGCTGCCCTATGACAGCCTGCCGCAACTGCGCCAGGCGCTGGTCGCCGCGGTGCCGCATCTGGCCGAAATTGACCAGGTGCCGGAAAACGACTGGCAGCCGCTGGAGACGGCCGAGTTGGGCAAGGCCGATTTCCGCGGCGCGATCAAGGACCACTACCTGACGAACCCCATCGCCCGCGCCAGTCAGCTGATGGCGGAACTCAGCGCCAACGCCAAGGCGCGCCGCGCGCCCAGAATGGCGGCGGAGTAGGTGCGGCGATGGCCAATATCCGGCATATCCTGACTGGCCTGACCGCCTCGGCGCTGCTGGCCGGTTGCGCGGCGCCGGTGCTGGACCAGTATATGGGGCGGCCCGTCCTCGATCCGATGCTGGATTTCGGCAAGCCGGAGGCCGTGTTCGATCTGCCGGACGGGCAGCGGGCCTACCAGTGGAAGGTGGAGAAGCAGGCGACGCGCCCCTCGCCGACGCCGGTGATCGGCGTCGGAATTGGTGTGGGCGGCGGCCATTGGGGGCACGTCACGACCATCGGCACCTCCTACGAGACCTATACCAAAACATGCCGCTACACGCTGATCGCCGCGCGGCGGGGCAACGACTGGGTGGTGACGGACCAGCGCAAACCGGCGCCGGGTTGCGGATGACGTGTCTGCGGGCTGCTGCCGTGCCCGTGCTGCTGGCAGGGGCCGCCTGCGCGCCGGGCGGCGGGCAGGCACCGGCCACGCCCGAATATCGCGGCGTCGAAACCGATCTTCTTGACCGCGATCTGGTGAATTTCCGCGTCGCCATGACGGGCGCGCGTGACAGAGGCGACGTGGCGCGCTATGCGGAATGCGCCGCAGCGCAATACACGCTGATCCGCGGCTATGGGTTCGCGCGCCACGTGCGCACGAATATCTCGGACGAGGGTGGCATCTTGCGTGCCGATGCGGTTTATACGATCTCGCCCGCCCTGCCGCGCGGGCTGAAAACTATCGACGCCGAAATCGTCGCCGCCGACTGCGCGGAAAATGGAATACCGATGGTGTGAGGACCTGATGGCCGAATTCTTTTTAACCCCCTTCGGGAGCATTCTTATCATCTTCGCGCAATGCCTTGCGATGCTGGGCTTCGTGATGGTGTCGCTGCTGTTCCTCGTCTACGGCGACCGCAAGATCTGGGCCGCCGTGCAGATGCGCCGCGGACCCAACGTCGTGGGCGCGTTCGGCCTGCTTCAGTCCGTGGCCGACGCGCTGAAATACGTGCTGAAAGAGGTGGTCGTGCCTGCCGGGGCGGACCGGGCGGTCTTCATCATGGCCCCGCTCGTCAGTTTCGTTCTGGCCGTGATCGCGTGGTCCGTCATCCCGCTGTCCGAAGGCTGGGCGATTTCGAACATCAACGTGGCGGTCCTTTATATCTTCGCCGTCTCGTCGCTGGAGGTCTATGGCGTCATCATGGGCGGCTGGGCGTCGAACTCGAAATACCCGTTCCTCGGCTCGCTCCGGTCGGCGGCGCAGATGATCTCCTACGAGGTCAGCCTCGGCCTTGTCATCATCGGCGTCATCATCTCGACCGGCAGCCTGAACTTCGGTGACATCGTCCATGCGCAGGACACGAAATACGGCTTCTTCGGCTGGTATTGGCTGCCGCACCTGCCGATGGTCTTCCTGTTCTTCATCTCGGCCCTCGCCGAGACGAACCGCCCGCCCTTCGATCTTCCCGAGGCCGAGTCCGAGCTGGTCGCAGGCTATCAGGTGGAATATTCCGCCACCGCCTTCCTGCTGTTCATGGCGGGCGAATACATCGCGATCTTCCTGATGTGCGCGCTGACGTCGCTGCTGTTCTTCGGCGGCTGGCTTTCGCCCATTCCGGGCCTGCCCGACGGCGTGCTGTGGATGATCGCCAAGATGGCGTTCTTCTTCTTCCTCTTCGCGATGGTCAAGGCGATCACGCCGCGCTATCGCTACGACCAGCTGATGCGCATCGGCTGGAAGGTGTTTCTGCCGATGTCGCTGGCCTGGGTCGTGCTGATCGCCTTCCTTGCCAAGTTCGAAGTGCTGGGCGCGTTCTGGGCCCGTTTCGCGATGGGAGGCTGAGCCGGTGGGAATCGACTACGTCACCTTCGACCGTCTGGTCGAGCTCAGCACCCGGTTCAGGCCGGAGGGCCGCTCGCTCATGCTGGGACGTCAGAAGTTTCCCATCCAATCGAAATACCGCAAGCTCTATGAAAAATCCCTGACCGATCACGGCATCGACGCGCGCCGCTTCGATTTCGTGCAGGAGGACGGCTATGCCGATACCCTGATGGAAAAGCTGGGCTTCGGCGCCGTGGAGGTCATGGATTTTTCGGATTACGAGGGCGCGACGATCCTGCACGATCTGAACAGGCGCCCCGACGAAAGCCTTGAGAACCAGTTCGACCTGATCCTCGACGGCGGCACGGTGGAGCATGTTTTCAACGTGCCTATGGCGCTGGAGGGGCTGTTCCGGATGCTCAAGCCCGGCGGGCGGCTGATCTCGGTCAACGGGATGAATGGCTGGTATGGGCATGGCATGTATCAGCTGGGCCCCGAACTGGTCTGGACCTTCTGGAAGCGCGCCTGCAACTGCAACGTGATCGACTGCCGCGCGATCCCGGTCGAGCCGGACAGCGGGTTCCAGCATGTCCAGCTTGACGATCCGGCGGAGAACGGCGTGCGCCTGAGATTGAAAGACCGGATCGGGCCGGGGCGCACATATCTTTACTACGAGATCGAGAAGACGGACCTCTCGCACCTTCCGAATTTTGCCCTGCAAAGCGACTACGAGACGCGCTGGAAAGGCGCGGCCAATGCGGGTATGACGCGGCTGGACGGCGAGACTCGGGCCGCCGCGGATGCAAGGAGCTGACTGAATGGCGAATGTAGATTATGGACGCAGCGCCTGGTATTTCCTGCTGGGCGACTTCGCCGTGGCTTTCAAGCTTGGCTTCAAGTATTTCTTCGCGCCCAAGGCGACGCTGAACTACCCGCATGAAAAGGGCCACCTGTCGCCGCGCTTCCGGGGCGAACATGCGCTGCGCCGCTACCCCAATGGCGAGGAGCGCTGCATCGCCTGCAAGCTGTGCGAGGCGATCTGTCCGGCGCAGGCCATCACCATCGACTCCGAGCCGCGCGACGACGGCAGCCGCCGCACCACGCGCTATGACATCGACATGACCAAGTGCATCTATTGCGGCTTCTGCCAGGAGGCGTGCCCGGTCGATGCCATCGTCGAGGGGCCGAACTTCGAATTTTCGACCGAAACCCGCGAAGAACTTTATTACGACAAGGCCAAGCTGCTGGAAAACGGCGACCGCTGGGAGGCCGAGATCGCGCGCAACCTCGAACTGGATGCACCCTACCGATGAGCAGCCCGAAAAACCCCTTCGAACAGATGATGCGGCAGGCGCAGGACATGGCCAGATCCATGAATCCGGCGTTGGAATCCTTCTCGCCCAAGGGGTTCGAGGCGCTTTGGGGTACGATGCCCAAGGATGTCATGGAAATGACCTTCGGCAAGGGCTTGAACCCCGATGGGCTTGATGCCAAGACGCGGCTGCTTCTGACGCTCGCCGGGCTGACGATGCAGGGCGCGCAGGCGGACACGGCTGTGCGCATGACCGTGCGCCACGCGCGCGAGGCCGGCGCCACGGATGCAGAGATTGCCGAGACGATCGCAAGCATGGCGATCTTCGCCGGCATTCCGGCCATGAACCGCGCGATGGAACTGGCGCGCGAGGTGATGGACGGGGAAACCGAGGAAGGAAAAGACACATGACCCCAATGGTATTTGCCTTCTATCTCTTTGCACTCTCGGCGCTGGTGGGCGGCCTTTTCACCGTCGTCAGCCGCAATCCCGTCCATTCGGTGCTGTGGCTGATTCTGACCTTCATCAGCGCCGCCGGCCTCTTCGTGCTTCTGGGCGCGGAATTCGTCGCGATGCTGCTGGTGATCGTCTATGTCGGTGCGGTGGCGGTCCTGTTCCTCTTCGTGGTGATGATGCTCGACGTCGATTTCGCCGAGCTGAAGGCCGAGATGGCGAGATACATGCCGCTCGCGCTGCTGATCGGGCTGATCCTGCTGATGCAGTTCGGTATCGCCTTCGGCGCGTGGGAGACGAGCGCAGGCGCACTCGACGCGCGTTTCGCCCCGGTCCCGCTGGAGGTGCATAACACTGCCGCGCTGGGTCTGCTGCTGTATGACAGGTATTTCCTGCTGTTCCAGTTGGCCGGGCTGATCCTGCTGGTCGCCATGATCGGCGCGATCGTCCTGACGCTGCGCCACCGCGTCGATGTCAAGCGCCAGAACGTGCTGCACCAGATGTGGCGCGACCCGAACAAGGCGATGGAGCTGAAGGACGTGAAGCCGGGGCAGGGCCTCTAGCCCGCCGCCGCCCCGGCCCGTGCCGGAGCGGCGCAAACCGCGCGGCCGCCCGGGCGGCGGCGAAGTGAACCAGAACAGACGACGGGCGCGGCCCGGAGGGACAGACATGATCGGAATTGAACATTATCTGACGGTGGCGGCGGCGCTGTTCGTCATCGGCATCTTCGGGCTTTTCCTGAACCGCAAGAACGTCATCATCCTGCTGATGTCGATCGAGCTGATGCTGCTGTCGGTCAACATCAACCTTGTCGCCTTCTCCAGCTTCGCGGGCGATCTGGCGGGGCAGGTGTTTACCCTGCTGGTCCTGACCGTCGCCGCCGCCGAGGCCGCCATCGGCCTTGCGATCCTCGTCTGCTTCTTCCGCAACCGCGGCTCGATCGCGGTCGAAGACGTCAACGTGATGAAGGGCTGACGCCATGGAACAGATCATCCTATTCAGCCCGCTGGTAGGCGCCATCATCGCCGGTTTCGGCTGGCGCATCATCGGCGACAAGGGCGCGCAGGTACTCACCACGGCCCTGCTGTTCCTGTCCTGCGCGCTGTCGTGGATCGTGTTCATCGGCCATGACGGCACGATGCAGCAGATCCACATCCTCGACTGGGTGCAATCGGGCGCGCTGGATGCCAGCTGGTCGATCCGGCTGGACCGGCTGACGGCGATCATGCTGATCGTGGTGACCTCCGTCTCGGCGCTGGTTCACCTTTATTCGATGGGCTACATGGCCCATGACCACAATTTCGAGGAGGGGGTCAGCTATCGCCCCCGCTTCTTCGCTTACCTGTCGCTTTTTACCTTTGCGATGCTGATGCTGGTGACAGCGGACAACCTTCTGCAGATGTTCTTCGGGTGGGAGGGGGTCGGCCTCGCGTCCTACCTGCTGATCGGGTTCTACTACCGCAAGCCCTCGGCGAATGCCGCGGCGATCAAGGCTTTCGTCGTCAACCGCGTCGGCGATTTTGGCTTCCTGCTGGGGATCCTCGCGATCTTCTTCCTGACCGAGTTGATCAATTTTCAGGATGTCTTCGCCGCGGGTCCGGCGCTGGCGACGACGCAGTTGCGTTTTCTCTGGACGGACTGGAACGCGGCCAACCTGATCGCGGTCCTGCTCTTCATCGGCGCGATGGGCAAATCGGCGCAGTTGGGCCTGCACACATGGCTTCCCGACGCGATGGAAGGCCCGACGCCCGTATCGGCGCTGATCCACGCGGCGACGATGGTCACCGCGGGCGTGTTCCTGGTCTGCCGCATGTCACCGCTGATGGAATACGCGCCCCAGGCTTTGATGTTCGTGACCTTCATCGGCGCGACCACCGCCTTCGTGGCCGCCACGATCGGCCTCGTTCAGAACGACATCAAGCGCGTCATCGCCTATTCCACGATGTCGCAGCTGGGTTACATGTTCGTCGCCGCCGGTGTCGGCGCCTATTCGGTTGCGATGTTCCACCTGCTGACGCACGCCTTCTTCAAGGCGATGCTGTTCCTCGGCGCCGGCTCGGTCATCCACGGGATGCATCACGAGCAGGACATGCGGAACTATGGCGGGCTGCGCCACAAGATGCCCTACACGTTCTGGGCGATGATGATCGGCACCATGGCGATCACGGGGGTGGGCATCCCGCTGACGCATATCGGCTTTGCCGGTTTCCTCAGCAAGGACGCGGTGGTCGAGGTGGCATGGGCCGGAACCGCTGGCGGCTATGCCTTCTGGCTGCTGGTGATCTCCGCCGCACTGACCAGCTTCTACAGCTGGCGCCTGATGTTCCTGACGTTCTTCGGCACCGCGCGCGGCGACAAGAAGACCCACCGGAACGCGCATGAATCGCCGATGGTGATGCTGGTTCCGCTGGGCGTGCTGGCCGTGGGGTCGGTGCTGGCCGGGATGATCTGGTATGGCAGCTTCTTCGGCGAACACGAGCGGTTGAACCGCTTCTTCGGTGTCCCCGCGCATCATGCCGAGGCCAGCGAGGACGGCCAGGGTGAAGGTTTTGCGGCCGCGGGCGAGGATCTGGCCGAGGGCGATCTTGGCGATGCGGCGGATGCCCTGACCAAGGATATCGAAGGCGCGGATGCCACCGAGGCGGGCGAGGCCCATGCCGAGGCCGTTGCACCCGGCATCGCGCCTGTCGGCGCCATCTACATGGGCTCCGACAATACCGTGATCGACGATGCGCACCACGCGCCGATCTGGGTCAAGGTCAGCCCGTTCATCGCCATGGCCCTTGGCCTGCTGGTCGCGCTCTGGTTCTACATCTGGAGTCCTTCGACTCCAGGCGCCTTCCGCAACGCACAGGAGCCGCTTTACCGGTTCCTGCTGAACAAGTGGTATTTCGACGAGATCTACGACGTCCTCATCGTGCGGCCGGCCAGAAGGCTGGGCGGATTCCTGTGGAAGGGCGGCGACGGCGGCGTCATCGACGGCGCGATCAACGGCGTGGCGATGGGCATCGTGCCCTTCTTCACCCGCCTCGCGGGCCGTGCGCAGTCCGGCTATATCTTTACCTATGCCTTCGCCATGGTGATCGGGATCGTGATCCTCGTCACATGGATGACGATCTCCGGAGGGGCAAACTGATGGAAAACGTTCTGTCGATCACCACGTTCATCCCCCTCATCGCGGCGGCGATCCTCGCCATCTTCCTGCGGGGCGAGGATGAGGCGGCGCAGCGCAACGCAAAATGGGTGGCGCTGGCGGCAACGGTCGTGACATTCCTCGTCTCGCTCTTCATCCTGTTCGACTTCGACCCGTCGAACACCGGCTTCCAATTCGTGGAAGAGCGCGAATGGCTGCTGGGCCTGCAATACAAGATGGGCGTCGACGGGATCAGCGTTCTCTTCGTGCTGCTGACGACCTTCATGATGCCCCTGGCCATAGCCGCCTCCTGGGGAGTGAAGACGCGCGTCAAGGAATACATGATCGCGTTCCTCGTGCTGGAAACGCTGATGCTGGGCGTCTTCATGGCGCTGGATCTGGTGCTGTTCTACCTCTTCTTCGAGGCCGGGCTGATCCCGATGTTCCTGATCATCGGCATCTGGGGCGGGAAGGAGCGGATCTACGCCTCGTTCAAGTTCTTCCTCTACACCTTCCTCGGATCGGTGCTGATGCTGGTCGCGATGGTCGCCATGTTCTCGGACGCAGGCACCACCGATATCCCGACGCTGATGCGCCACCAGTTCGCCAGTGACACGTTCAGCGTGCTGGGCATCACCGTGGTCGGCGGCATGCAGACGCTGCTTTTCGTGGCGTTCTTCGCCAGCTTCGCGGTCAAGATGCCGATGTGGCCGGTGCATACCTGGCTGCCCGACGCGCACGTGCAGGCGCCGACGGCCGGATCGGTCGTGCTGGCCGCGATCCTGCTGAAGATGGGCGGCTACGGCTTCCTGCGGTTCAGCCTGCCGATGTTCCCGGTCGGCTCCGAAGTGCTGACGCCGCTGGTGCTGTGGCTGTCGGCGATCGCCGTCGTCTATACCTCTCTGGTGGCGCTGGCGCAGGAGGACATGAAGAAGCTGATCGCCTATTCTTCGGTGGCGCACATGGGTTACGTCACCATGGGCATCTTCGCCGCGAACCAGCAGGGTGTCGACGGCGCGATCTTCCAGATGCTCAGCCACGGCTTCATCTCTGGCGCGCTCTTCCTTTGCGTCGGCGTGATCTATGACCGGATGCACACGCGCGACATCGACGCCTATGGCGGCCTGGTGAACCGGATGCCCAGCTATGCGCTGATCTTCCTTTTCTTCACCATGGCCAATGTCGGCCTGCCGGGCACCTCGGGCTTCATCGGCGAATTTCTGACGCTGATCGGCGTGTTCCAGATGAACACTTGGGTTGCCGCCGTCGCCGCGACGGGGGTCATCCTGTCGGCGGCCTATGCGCTCTGGCTCTATCGCCGGGTGGTCCTGGGCGATCTGATCAAGGAAAGCCTCAAGTCCATCTCGGACATGAGCGGGCGCGAACGGGCGATCTTTGCGCCGCTGGTGGCTATGACGCTGCTTCTGGGCGTCTACCCGTCGCTGGTGACGGACATCATCGGCCCCTCGACCGAGGCGCTGATTTCACATTACGACACCGCGCGGGCGGAGGGTGGCGCTGCTGCGCTCCGGACCGCCGAAGCCGCGCATTGAGGAGGCTCAGATGATCGAGGCCGATCTGAACATTATCCTGCCCGAGATCGTCGTCGCAGTCTTCGCGATGCTCGCCCTGCTGGGCGCGGTCTATACCATCAAGGACAAGGCAGCCGGCATGCTGGTCTGGCTGACCGCGGCGCTGTTCGTGGCGCTCGCCTTCTGGATCGGGACCACAGGTTCGGGCACGCGGTTGGCGTTTTCGGGCATGTTCATCGATGACGGTTTTTCCCGCTTTGCCAAGGTGATGATTCTGGTCAGCGCCGCCGCCGTGATGGTGATGAGCCAGGATTACATGGCGCGCCGCGGTATGCTGCGGTTCGAATTCCCGATCCTCGTCGCGCTGGCGGTGACCGGCATGATGATGATGGTCAGCGCGGGGGACCTCATGTCGCTATACATGGGGCTGGAGCTGCAGTCGCTGGCGCTCTATGTTATTGCCGCCATGCGCCGCGACAGCGTGAAGTCCACCGAAGCGGGGCTCAAGTATTTCGTGCTGGGCGCGCTCAGTTCGGGATTGCTGCTGTATGGCGCGTCGCTGGTCTACGGCTTTGCAGGCACCACCGGATTTGCCGGGATCATCGTGGCCGCCGTGGGGCACGCGCCGCTGGGCCTGCTGTTCGGTCTGGTGCTGGTCATGTCGGGACTTGCGTTCAAGGTATCGGCGGTGCCGTTCCACATGTGGACGCCAGATGTCTACGAGGGCGCCCCGACGCCGGTCACGGCGTTCTTCGCCACGGCGCCCAAGGTGGCCGCGATGGCCCTGTTCGCGCGCGTCGTCTTCGACGCGTTCGGCGGCATCGTCGCGGACTGGCAGCAGATCATTGCGGTGATGTCCGTGCTGTCGATCTTCTGGGGCAGCGTCGCTGCCGTTTCCCAGACCGATATCAAGCGGCTGATGGCCTACTCCTCGATCGCGCATATGGGATTTGCACTGATGGGCCTCGCGTCCGGCACCGCCTTCGGCGTGCAGGCGATGCTGATCTACCTTGCCATCTACGTGACGATGAATGTCGGCACCTTCGCCTTCATCCTGTCAATGCAGAAGGACGGAGTGCCGATCACCGACATCCGCAGTCTGAACCTTTATTCCCGGCCGCATCCGGGCCGTGCGCTGGCGATGCTGGTGTTGCTCTTCAGCCTTGCGGGGGTGCCGCCGCTGGTGGGATTCTTCGGCAAGCTCTACGTGCTGCGCGCGGCCTATGAAGGCAACCTGACCTGGCTGGCCGTGCTGGGCGTCGTCGGGTCGGTCATCGGGGCGTTCTACTACCTGCGGATCGTCTACTACATGTATTTCGGCGAAGAGCGCGAGGCGCTGGACCCGCCGGGATCCCCGGTCCTGTGGGGGGTTCTGATGGTGACGGCGGCGATCATCGGCCTCGCGTGGCTGCCGGGCATCAACCTGTTCGGCATCGAGGGGGCGGCGCAGGCGGCGGCGGCGACCCTGGTCAACTGAGCAGGCCGGTTCATATAAAGGCATCAGGTGACGCGCTGCGGCGCGTCGCTTGCGTTTCCGGCGGCCTCGCGGGCAGCGTGCCGCAAGAGTGAGTATTTTCGGGAAGATGAAAGATCCGGTTTGGCCAGAAGGGTACGGGCGGCGCGTGTTGGGCGAGGTCGGCAGCACCAACGCCGAGGCGCTCCGCCTGGCGCCGGAACTGGCGGGGCCGACGTGGATTTTCGCCGAGCGGCAGCTGGCCGGGCGCGGGCGGCGCGGGCGGGAATGGCGCGATCCGGCGGGAAATTTCGCCGCGTCGCTGGTGCTGCGCCCCGGCGAGGCGCCGGGACGTGCGGCGCTTCGGTCCTTCGTGGCCGCGCTGGCGCTGCACGATGCGCTGAGCGCGCTGGCGCCGGGGGCGGATCTGGCGCTGAAATGGCCAAATGACGTGCTGCTGAACGGGGGCAAGCTGGCCGGGATCCTGCTGGAAGGCAGCAGCACGGGCGAGCGGATGACGCATCTGGTGATCGGCATCGGCGTGAATCTTGCGGCCGTGCCCGGACCGGGCGAGCCGGGGGCCGTGCCGCCCGTATCGCTGGAAGCCGGGGCGGGCGTGCAGGTGGCGCCGGAGGCGTTGCTGGATCATCTGGCGGCCGCCTACGCGCGGCGCGAGGCCATCTTTGCCGCCGAGGGGTTCAGACCCATAAGGGCAGACTGGCTGGCGCGCGCCGCGCGGCTGGGACGGGAGATTACCGCGCGCACGATGCACGGCGAGACGCGCGGCATCTTCGAGACGGTGGACGCGCAGGGCAATCTTGTTCTATCAACCGCTGGTGGGCGACGGGCCATCCCTGCGGCGGACGTATATTTCTGAAGCGGTTCGGCATGTTGCACGGTTCAGGCGATGCCGACGTGCCCACGAGATACGACTGTTGCGCGCGTTCCGGAGGTGCGTTGAGGCCGGGCCTGGATCCGGAACGCTTTGAGCGAGGCGAATGATGCTGCTGGCGATCGACTGCGGGAACACCAACACCGTCTTTTCCATCTGGAACGGGAGCGAATTCCTGTGCACGCTGCGCACCTCGACCCATCACGCGCGCACGGCCGATGCCTATTTCACGTGGTATTCCACGCTGGTCAAACATTACGGCATCGAGGCGGACATCACCGATGTCATCATCTCGTCCACCGTGCCGCGCGTCGTTTACAATCTTCGCGTCTTTTCCGACCGCTTCTTCGGCTGCCGCCCGATGGTGGTGGGCAAGCCCGAGTGCAGGCTGCCGGTGCCGCCGCGCGTCGATCAAGGCACGCTGGTGGGGCCGGACCGGTTGGTGAATACCGCGGGCGCGTTCGACCGGCATGGCGGCGATCTGATCGTCGTCGATTTCGGCACCGCCACCACCTGCGACGTTGTCGCGACAGATGGCGCCTATGTCGGCGGCGTGATCGCGCCCGGCGTCAACCTCAGCCTCGAGGCGCTGCACATGGCTGCCGCCGCGCTGCCGCATGTGGATGTGACCATGCCGCCGCGCGTGATCGGGACCAACACCGTGGATTGCATGCAGTCGGGCGTCTACTGGGGATATGTGGGGCTGGTGCGCGGCCTTTGCGACAAGATCCGGGCGGAATACGCGCGCCCGATGAAGGTGATCGGCACCGGCGGGCTGGCGCCGCTCTTTGCGCAGGGCGCCGATCTGTTCGAGGAAATAGAAGACGATCTGACGATGCACGGCCTGACCGTGATCCACGACTACAACAAGAAAGGCTGACGCCGCATGAGCAATGAACGAGTAATCTACCTGCCCCTCGGCGGGGCGGGCGAAATCGGCATGAATGCCTATGTTTACGGATACGGGAAACCCGGCAAGGAGAAGCTGATCCTTGTCGATCTGGGGGTGACCTTCCCGGACATGGATACCAGCCCCGGCGTGGACCTGATCCTGCCCGACATGTCCTGGCTTGAGGCGCGCAAGGACGATCTGGAGGCAATCTTCATCACCCACGCCCATGAGGATCACGTCGGGGCGCTGGCGCATTGCTACGGCCGTCTGGGCGCGCCGGTCTACGCGCGCGCCTTCACCGGCAATATTGCGCGGCGCAAGATGGCGGAACTTGGCCATCCTGAAAATGCGGTGACAATCGTATCGTCCTGGCCGCGGGTGACGGAGGCGGGGCCTTTCAAGGTGGGCTTCGTGCCGATCTCGCACTCGATTCCCGAAAGCTCGGGACTGGTCATCGACACGCCCAAGGGGCGGCTGGTGCATACCGGCGATTTCAAGATCGACACCGATCCGGGCGTCGGCGAGCCCTTCGATCACGCGCTATGGGAAGATCTGGGCAAGGACGGCGTGCTGGCGCTGGTGTGCGATTCGACCAATGTCTTCTCGCCGCACGAGGGCCGGTCGGAATCCACGCTTGGCCCCGAGATCGACAAGCTGGTCGCCTCGGCCAAGGGAATGGTCGCCGCGACCACCTTTGCCAGCAACGTGGCACGCGTCCTGACGCTGGCCGAAGCCGGCGCGCGGGCCGGGCGCAGCGTCTGCCTGATGGGGCGCGCCATGCGCCGCATGATCGAGGCGGCGGTCGAGACCGGCGTGCTGACCACGTTTCCGCCCACCGTCAGCCCCGAGGACGCCAAGACGCTGCCGCGCGAGGACCTGATGCTGATCGTCACCGGCTCGCAGGGCGAGCGGCGCGCGGCCTCGGCGCAGCTGGCGAATGGCAAGTATCAGGGAATTTCGATGACGGACGGGGACATGTTCCTTTTCTCGTCCAAGACCATCCCCGGCAACGAGCGCGGCGTCATACGCATCGTCAACCTGTTCTCCGCGCAAGGCGTCGACGTGGTCGATGACAGCAGCGGGCGCTATCACGTTTCGGGTCATGCCAACCGCCCGGATATCGAGCGGATGCACGAGCTGGTCAAGCCGCAGATGGTGGTGCCCATGCATGGCGAGCATCGCCACCTGCGCGAGCATGTGAAAATCTGCAATGCCAAGGGCATACGCGGCGTTCTGGCGGTCAACGGCATGATGATGGACCTCACCGCGCCGACGCCTGCCGTGGCCGAATATGTGGAAACGGGGCGCACCTATCTGGATGGTTCGGTCATGGTGGGCGCCATGGACGGGGTCGTGCGCGACCGGATCCGCATGGCGCTGAACGGGCATGTGACGGTGAACATCATCCTAGACGAAGACAACGAAAGCCTTGGCGATCCCTGGTGCGAGATAAAGGGGCTGGCCGAGGTCGGCACATCCGGTGCGCCGCTCCAGGACGTGCTGGAGGAGGATCTGGGCCAGTTCCTGGGCCGCTCGGCCAGGAAGCTGCGCGCCGATGACGACAAGCTGGAGGAAGAACTGCGCCGCATCGCCCGTCAGTCCGCCGTTGGCGAGATCGGCAAGAAGCCCGAGGTGACGGTCATCATCAGCCGGATGGTTTAAGCCACTACCAGCCTCTTTGTCGGCGATGTGTTCCGTGCTAGACTGGAGCAGATTTGCTGACGAGGGGGCATCGGCATGCGCAGTGAAGGCAAGGTGGCTATGCCATTTATAGTGGCTGTATCATTGACGGCTATCGGCGGTATTGGCGCGGTCCACGCGCAGGATGAGGCGGCCTTCTGCGGCCAGAGTGGACCGATGATCGTGGCGGCGGAGCCTTTGAGAGGTGACATCGACACCCTTGCGCTCGCGTACGCCGACAGCGATGCGGCGGCACTGGCGCTTCTCGAGGCCCGTGGACATCCGAATTTTGTGAATTCCCGCGATGGGGAATTGCTGGCGGTCGTTACCGCCTTCGGAATGCCCGCTCTGGTGTCGTCGGGCGAAGTGGCATTGCGGCTTCTGGGAGATATGAATTGCGATAGCGCGGTCGTGACGCCGATCGATTGAGCGGCGTCACGCGAACGGAGGGCCGGGCAGGATTTATCCCGCGGAGCGTTCCTCGAAGCTGAGCGCGATGAAGCTGGGCAGGTGATCGCCCATGCCGACAACGCGTCCGCCGCCATTGTTGCCATTGTCGCCGCCGGAGCGATCCTTGCCGCCACGGCTGCGTGAGCGGCCAGATTTGCCGTGCTGCTGCGAGTTCGAGGTTTCCTCGTGCTGCGGCGCGTCTTTCGGTTCGGCTGCGTCCGGCTGCGCGGGGACCGTATCGGCGGCATTTGCCTGCGATGCGTCGCCCTCGGCGGGTTTGGACTCCGCTGCCGGTTTCTTGCGGCTGCGGCTGCGCCGAGGTTTGGGGGTATCGGTAACCGCGCCTTCGTCCTGCGACGCATCTTCCGGCTCGGCCGCGGTTCCCAGCGGGTTGTCGAGGCGCGGGATTTCCTTCTGGATCAGTGCCTCGATCGCGGTCATGTTCTTTTCGTCCTTGGGCGTGCAGATCATCATCGCCTTGCCGTCGCGCCCGGCGCGGCCGGTGCGGCCGATGCGGTGGACGTAATCCTCGGGATGGGTCGGCACGTCGAAGTTGAAGACATGGCTGACCGCCGGCACGTCGAGGCCGCGCGCCGCCACGTCGGAGGCCACGAGAAGGCGCAGATCGCCCGCGCGGAACCCGTCCAGCGTGCGCGTGCGCTGGCTCTGGTCCAGATCGCCGTGGATGGGCGCCGCGTCATAGCCGTGCTTTTTCAGCGATTTGGAGACGGCATCGACATCGGTCTTGCGGTTGCAGAAGACGATGGCGTTGGTCAGCTTGTCACCTTCGGCGTCGATCATCATGCGCAGGATCTTGCGTTTTTCGCTGGCCTCGCGGGCGCGGGCGGTGGCCTTGAACATGACGACGCCCTGCTCGATCGTCTCGCTGGCGGTGGCCTGGCGGGCGACCTCGACCCGCTCGGGCGCGCTGAGGAAGGTGTTTGTGATCCGCTCGATCTCGGGGGCCATCGTGGCCGAAAAGAACAGCGTCTGGCGGGTGAAGGGGGTCAGGCTGAAGATCCGCTCGATATCGGGAATGAACCCCATGTCCAGCATCCTGTCCGCCTCGTCCACGACCATGATCTGCACGCCGGTCAGCAGCAGCTTGCCGCGCTCGAAATGGTCCAGCAGGCGACCGGGCGTGGCGATCAGCACGTCGACGCCCTTGTCGATCAGCTTGTCCTGCTCCTTGAAGCTGACGCCGCCGATCAGCAGCGCCTTGGTCAGCTTCACGTGTTTGGAGTAGGTGTCGAAATTCTCGGCCACCTGCGCGGCCAGTTCCCGCGTCGGGCACAGCACCAGGCTGCGCGGCATGCGGGCGCGGGCACGGCCGCGCGCCAGCAGCGTGATCATGGGCAGCACGAAGCCCGCTGTCTTGCCGGTGCCGGTCTGGGCGATGCCCAGCACGTCGCGGCCTTCCAGGGCGGGGGGAATCGCCCCGGCCTGGATTGGGGTCGGGCTGGAATAGCCGGCCTCTTCAATGGCTTTGAGAACCTTGGGGTTCAAATTCAAATCGGAAAATTTTGTCATGTGTATCCGTGGTTTACGGACACAATCGGGCCCGCACGTCTGATCGGGTCCGGACCCGGACGGCCCTGCGGTTCTCCGCATAAGGGACCCCTGCGGCCCATTTACCGCAATTTCGGGGTGAGCGTCAATCGGATGCGGCGGCGCCGGGTGCAGGCGGGTCATCCTGCGGCGGCCGGCACGCGTATGAATCCGCGCCTGAACTCAGCAATGTTCGGGGAAGTGGCGCGCGCGCTTGGCATTCAGGTCCAGGTCGATCCGGTGCAGCAGGCCATGCGCCTCCAGCCGCGCGCGCAAGGCGGGCGTGGCCGTGCAGACCTCGCCGTAGAAGGCGCGCAGCGCATCTTCGCCGCCCTCGTTCTCGATCCTTGTCAGCAGCGTGTTCATCGTCACCGGAAGGCTCGGCGCGCCGTCCAGCCCCTCGCGGTAGGAGCCGTGCGCGAGCCGGTAGCGATACGCGCGCTGCCACGCCTCCCAGCTGGGCGCGTGGAAATGGCAAAGCTGGGTTTGCGCCAGATCATGCAGGTTCTCGATCCTGCCGTCCGCGTCGAAGGCGTTGTGGATGCGCAGGCTGATCCCTTGCAGCCCGGTGCGCACAAAGATCTTGCCGGCGACGTGGCTGAGAAACCCACCGTTGAGCCGCGCACCGAAGGTAGGATAGACGTCCCGGGTTTGCGCGTTGCGGGGGGCTTGGCGCGGATGACACGCCTTGAACCACCCGGCGTCCGCGTCGCCGGGCGCGGGCGCCAGCGCCTCGACAGGACGCACGCGGGCGGTGCGGGCGTCGGCGGGCAGCGCGCCAAGCTGCCGGGCGAGCGGGATCGCGGGGCTGAGGAATTCGTCGACGTCGATATGGCCCAGCCAGTCCACCCCCGGCTGGCCGCGATAGGCGCGGGTGGCGTTGACGCTCTGGCGCGCCTGATGCGTGTCGGGACGGCGGCGGCGCCTGGCCCAGTAGGCATCGTCCGTCACCGTGACGGTGCAGCGCGGATGGCCGCGCAGCGCCTTGCGCGCCTTCGGGCAGTCCTCGTCCAGAAAGATGTGGATGTGCCGCGCGCCGATGTCGAGGTGATGCGCGGCGAAATTCAGGATCGCCTCCGCCGGTGCCTTGATGGTGGAGACAAGCCCCCAGGTGATCGGATGTCGCATGCCGCCTGCCAGGATCATTCGCGCCCGCAGCTTGCCGTGCCGCGGCGCCCCTTGCAAGCGCGCCAGGAGGCGCGGGCTGCTGCAGCGCGGCGGAACGCCGGCTTTGGCGCGGCCATCTCTTGCACTCGGGCGGGCGGGGCTCTACATCGCTAGGGACATGCTGCACAGGAGGGCTCCGATGGCCATTCTCGCCACCGATATCGAAGCGATGATCCGCGAGGCGTTTCCCGACGCGCGCATCAACGTCCAGGGCAATGACGGCGCCCATTTCGCCGCCGAGGTGGTCGATCCGTCCTTCAAGGGCATGAACCGCGTGCAGCAACAGCGAGCCGTCTATGCGGCGCTGAAGGGCAAGATGGACGGCTCGGCGGGCGAACTGCACGCGCTGGCGCTGACCACGCGCGCCCCTGACTGAGCAGGCTTCGGCCGGATACCTTCCAGCCGATCAAGGAAAATGAGGACGACACATGACTGACGCGAAGACACGCATCCAAGACACGGTGAAAGCCAGGGACGTTGTCCTGTTCATGAAGGGCACCAAGGAAATGCCGCAATGCGGCTTTTCCAGCCGCGTTGCCGGGGTTCTGAATTTCATGGGCATCGATTACCAGGACGTGAACGTGCTGGAGGACGAGGATATCCGCCAGGGGATCAAGGATTACTCCGACTGGCCGACGATCCCGCAGCTCTACGTCAAGGGCGAATTCGTCGGTGGCTGCGACATCATCACCGAGATGACGCTGTCGGGCGAGCTGGACACGCTTCTGGAGCAGAACGGCGTCGCCTATGACAAGGCGGCGGCGGACAAGATCCGCGAAGCCAACGCCTGAACCGCTTGCGCCGCGCCCGCTGCGGCGGCTGCGCAATCGAGTATTTTTGCCAAGACGAAGCAGGGCGCGCCGCACGAGGCGCGCCTATTTTCGTGCGGCCCCCGCGAGAGCCCGGCGAAGATCGCCGTATCCGGTAAAGCGGTATTCGTATTCAAGGCCGAGGCGGCGCGCGCAATCCTCCGCCTTGGCGCGCAACGCGGCATCGTCGGTCTGGGCCTGGTAGACCAGTTTCGTGTAGTTGCCGAAGATCATGTCGCGCAGTTCGGGATGCCGGTCTAGGCCCATGGGCTTCCAGACGAAGGCATCGAACTGCTTGACCAGAAAATCGGTGAGGTAGAAGGCGGTGATTTCGTCCTCGTGCTGCGCGAAGGCGTCATTGCCCTCGAAAAAGCTGTAGCAGTGCGGGCCTCCGATCATCTCGACTCCCAGCGCATCGCAGCGCGCCCGGAGCAGGCCGCCGGTGCCGCAATCGGCATAGGCAACGAAGATCCGGTCGAAGCGGGGCCGGTGCTTCGTCACGGCCTCTTCGACGGCATCGGCGATGCGGTCGGGGTAGAGATGCAGGTTGGCGGGCAGGCAGGTCAGCGTCATGTGGTCCCAGCCATTAAGGCGGATCAGCGCGAGGATCTCGCGCGCCAGCGCGCCGCAGGCGATCAGCAGCACCCGCCCCGCGCCGGTGGCGGCGAGGCCCTCTTCGGTCAGCACGGTATCGGACGGAAGGTCGGTCATCGGCTTGGCCAGTCTGTCTTGCGCACCCCCCCATGTATGGCGGCGGGCGCGGTTTGCGAGGGCGGACATGAAAACGGGGCCGCTGGTGACGGCCCCGCGCGGCATGCTGCCGGGCCGCTGTGCGCTCAGGCCGTCACGCCCTGATTGTGCTTGCGGCCGACGAATTCCTTGGCCGTCTCCACCGCGACGGCGGCATCCCGGCAATAGGCGTCTGCGCCGATGGCCCTGCCGAATTCCTCGTTCAGGGGGGCGCCCCCGACCAGTACGATGTAATCGTCACGGATGCCCTGTTCGATCATCGTATCGATGACGACCTTCATGTAGGGCATCGTCGTGGTCAGCAGCGCCGACATGCCAAGGATATCGGGGCTTTCGGCTTCGAGCGCCGCAAGATACCCTTCGACCGGGTTGTTGATGCCCAGATCGACCACCTCGAAGCCGGCACCCTCCATCATCATCGACACGAGGTTCTTGCCGATGTCGTGGATGTCGCCCTTGACCGTGCCGATGACCATCTTGCCGACCCGGGGCGCGCCGGTTTCCGCCAGCAGCGGCTTGAGGATGAACATGCCGCCTTTCATCGCGTTGGCGGCCAGCAGCACCTCGGGCACGAAGAGGATACCGTCGCGGAAATCCTTGCCGACGATGGTCATGCCGCCGACCAGCGCCTTTGTCAGGATGTCATAGGGTGCCCAGCCGCGTTCGAGCAGGATGTTCACGCCTTCCTCGATCTCTTCCTTGAGACCGTCATAGAGGTCGTCGAACATCTGCTGAACCAGTTCGTCGTCGTCCAGTTCGGACAGGATGATGTCGTCTTGATCTTCCGACATGGTGAAAAACCTCTGGTGTGAAAGCGGCACCGCGCCGCGGGTGATTGTTCTGCCACGTTTCGTCAATTTGCGGTTGCCGCACTTGGCGAATTGCGACACTGGCCGCGTCTGAACCGACTTATATCGCGCAATCGGTCGGGGGAAGGGCCGAAATATGCATGTTCATTATGGGCTTCTTGCATTTGTTCTCTATATGTTCTATTATGGTGGCATGAACCGGCCCCGGACGATCCCCTTTGGCAAGGAGCGCTGCGCGCGCGGCGCGCGCAGCGACGCCGCCGGGCGGTTCGAGGCGCTGGGCACTGATTACGAGGCCGATGGCTGGACCCCGCAGGAGGAGGCGCCGCTGCGCACGCAGGTGGCCATCGAAGTGCCGCGCACGATCATCAGCTACAACCGCTCGCCGGACCTGCCGTTCGACCGGTCGATCAATCCCTATCGTGGGTGCGAGCATGGCTGCATCTATTGTTTCGCCCGGCCCACCCATGCGTGGCTGGGCCTGTCCGCGGGCCTCGATTTCGAGACGCGGCTGATCGCGCGGCCAGAGGCGCCCGAGGTTCTGGCGCGCGAGATGCGCCAGCGCGCCTATGCGCCGCGCACCATCGCCATCGGGACCAACACGGACCCTTATCAGCCGATCGAGAAAAGGCACGGGATCATGCGCGCCTGCCTGAAGGTGCTGCGCGATTTCGGGCATCCCGTCGCCATCGTCACCAAGGGCACGCTGATCGAGCGGGATATCGACATTCTGGCGGACATGGCGCGGGACGGGCTGGTGCGCGTCGGCATCTCGGTCACGACGCTGGATGCGGACCTGTCGCGCCGGCTGGAGCCGCGCGCGCCCGCGCCTCAGCGGCGGCTGGCTACGGTCCGCAAGCTGGCGGAGGCGGGGATCGAGGTGCGGATCATGACCTCGCCCATCATTCCGGGCCTGACGGATCACGAGGTCGAGGCGTTGCTGAAGGCCGGGCGCGAGGCCGAGGCCGTCGCCGCCAGCTGGATCATGCTGCGCCTGCCGCTGGAGGTGGCGCCGCTTTTCAAGGAGTGGCTGGAGGAGCATTTCCCGGACCGGGCCGCGCGCGTCATGGGCCATGTGCGCGCCATGCAGGGCGGCAAGGATTACGACAGCACCTTTGGCACGCGCATGCGCGGCACAGGGCCTTATGCCGATATGATCGCGCAACGGTTCAACGCGGCGCAGCGCCGCTATGGCTATGCGGGCAGGCTGCCGGATCTGCGCTGCGATCTGTTCCGGCCGCCCGCGCGTGCAGGCGACCAGCTGTCCTTGCTCTAGGCTCAGCCGCCCCGGCGGCGCGTGCGACGCGGGGCAGGGGCGCTGTCGCCCGTGCCATCGACATCGGAGGAAAACGCGCCCAGCGTTTGGGTGATCTGATCCAGTGTCGGGCGGGGTCCGCGCTCGCGCGTCTCCAGCGCTTCGCGCATTTTCGACAGATGTTCGGGCATGGTGCCGCAGCAGCCGCCGATGATCTTCGCGCCGGCATCGCGGGCGAGGCAGGCATATTCGGCCATCAGATCGGGTGTGCCGTCGTAATGGATATGGCCATCGACGAATTTCGGAATGCCCGCGTTACCCTTGGCCACGATGGGCCGTTCGGTCCCTTGCGCGACGAAGCCCAGCACTGTGCGCAGCAGATCGGATGCGCCGACACCGCAATTGGCGCCAAAGGCCAGCGGCTTGTGATCCAGCGTTTCCACCATGTCCGCCATGCCCGAAGACGTCATGCCCATCATCGTGCGCCCGGCGGTGTCAAAGCTCATCGTGCCGACCCAGGGCATTCCGGCCAGCAGGAACGCCTCGGCGGCGGCCTTGTATTCTTCGGGGGCCGAGATGGTTTCGAGCCACAGCACGTCGACGCCGCCTTCCTTCAGCCCTTCGGCCTGCTCGTGGAATATCTCGACGGCCAGCTCGTGGGTCAGCGTGCCCATGGGCGCCATGATTTCGCCAGTGGGGCCGACGGAGCCGGCGACGACGACCGGGCGGTCATAGCGGTCGGCGACCTCGCGCCCGATCTCGGCGGACAGGCGCGACAGCTCGCGCGCGCGCTTTTGCGCGCCGTGCAGTTTCAGGCGCGAGGCGTTGCCGCCGAAGCTGTTGGTCAGGAACAGATCGCTGCCCGCATCCACCGCCATCTTGTAAAGACGGGTGATCCGGTCGGGATGCCTTTCGTTCCAGAATTCCGGCGCGTCGCCCGATTCCAGCCCCATGTTGAAAAGGTTCGTGCCGGTGGCGCCATCGGCAAGGATCCAGTCGCGTTCCGACATCATCCGGGAAAGTGCGTTGCTCATGAAATCATCCAGGTCGGTTTGCGCGCTTTTCGTTCGGCTCGCGGTTCAATTCTCGGCCACAAGCTGCGCCTTGGCGGCGGCCAGGAGTTCCGCCCGCTTGGCGCGGATGGTATCGGGATCGGCCTTGTCGCCCAGATCGGCCGCGACCTTGCGGATCACGTCTTCGAAACCCGCCTCCTCGAAATCGGCCTTGACGACTTCGCGCGCGTAGGCGTCCGCGTCGTCGCCCGTCTTGCCCAGCAGGTCGGCGGCCCACAGACCCAGCAGCTTGTGGCAGCGCGCCTCGGCCCTGAACTTCATTTCCTCGTCATGGGCGTACTTGTTCTCGAAGGCGGTTTCGCGGTCTTGAAAAGTGCTCATCTTCATGTGTCCCTTCGCTGGATCGTCCGAAATTCCTGTCTAACAGATATGACGCCACGCGCGTGCAATCGCAAGGCCCGCCAGCATGCTTGCGGCAGGGCGGGCCATGATCTACATACGCGGTAACGCATACCGGGGCCGACTCCCCACAGCCGAAGGCAGGTGTAGCATGGCACGTCGCAAGAAGATCTACGAAGGCAAGGCCAAGACGCTTTACGAGGGGCCGGAGCCGGGTACGATCGTGCAGTATTTCAAGGACGATGCAACCGCTTTCAACGCCGAGAAGAAGGCGGTGATCGAAGGCAAGGGCGTGCTCAACAACATCCTCAGCGAATATTTCATGACCGGGCTGAACAACATCGGCGTGCCCACCCATTTCATCAAGCGGCTGAACATGCGCGAACAGCTGGTGCGCCAGGTCGAGATCATTCCGCTGGAAGTGATCGTGCGCAACTACGCTGCCGGCACCATGGCCAAGCGTCTGGGGCTGGAGGAGGGCGCGCAATTGCCGCGCCCCGTGGTGGAATACTGCCTGAAGGACGACAAGCTGGGCGATCCGCTGGTGACCGAGGAACATATCGCCGCCTTCGGCTGGGCGTCGCAGCAGGATCTCGACGACATGCTGAGCCTCGCGCTGCGGGTGAACGATTTCCTGGCGGGCGTCATGTATGGCGTCGGGATCAAGCTGATTGATTTCAAGATCGAGATCGGCCGCGTCTATGACGGCGACTTCCAGCGCCTCATCGTCGCCGACGAGATCAGCCCCGACAGCTGCCGCCTCTGGGACATCGAGACCGGACAAAAGCTGGACAAGGACGTGTTCCGCCGCGATCTGGGCAGCCTGACGGATGCCTATACCGAAGTTGCCAAGCGCCTCGGCGTGCTGCCCAAGGGCGCGACGCCGATGGCGCGGCCCACGTTGATAAACTGAACTTTCACTTTTCTGCCCAAGGATGCTGCCGATGAAAGCCCGCGTTCATATCATGCTCAAACCCGGCGTTCTCGACCCGCAGGGCGAGGCGGTGCGCCACGCGCTGGGCAGTCTGGGCTTTGACGGTGTCAATTCCGTCCGCCAGGGCAAGGTGATCGAACTGGACCTTGCCGACGGCACCGACGAGGCCACCGTCAATGACATGTGCGAGCGTCTGCTGGCCAATACCGTGATCGAAAGCTACCGGGTGGAGATCCTCTGATGCATGCCGCCGTCGTCGTCTTTCCCGGATCGAACTGCGACCGCGATCTGGCCGTCGCCCTCAAGCGGGCGGGCGCGCGCGTCACGATGGTCTGGCACAAGGATACCGCAGTGCCCGAGGGCATCGACCTGATCGCGTTGCCGGGCGGGTTCTCCTTTGGCGATTACCTGCGTTGCGGCGCGATTGCCGCCAATTCGCCCATCTGCCGGTCGGTCAAGGCCCATGCCGAGCGGGGCGGTTACGTCCTGGGCATCTGCAACGGATTCCAGATCCTCACCGAAACGCGCGTTCTTCCCGGCACCCTGCTGCGCAATGCGGGACTGAAATACATCTGCCGCACCGTGCATCTGACCGTGGCCACGGCGGACAGCCCCTTTACCTGCCGCTACGAGGCCGGGCAGACGATCACGGTGCCCATCGCGCATCATGACGGCAACTACCACGCCGACGCGGACACGCTCAGGGCGCTGGCCGACCAGGATCGCATCGCGTTCCGCTACGCGGACAACCCCAACGGCTCGGTCCACGACATCGCGGGCATCCTGTCGGAAAACCGGCGCGTGCTGGGCATGATGCCCCACCCCGAGCGGATGGCGGAGCCTGCCCATGGCGGCACCGATGGCGCGGCGATGTTCGCGGGCCTTGTCGATCAGCTTGCAACCGCCTAAGCTCCGGCAAGAGGCTTGAGGCGGCTCCGCCGCCGCCATAGCTTGAACAGATGATAACGCGCCCCACTTCCACGTCGCCACGCGCTGCGTCGGCTTCTTCCGAGCGGCGCCAGAAGCTGAAGCGCGCGGTCGGAACGACCAGTTGGCGCGTGCGCATCGCGCTGATCGTGATGACGGCGATTGCCATCGGCACGGTCTATGTCACCAACCGGCTGCTGACCGACCGGTTTACCCAGAACACCCGCAACCGGGCCGAGCTTCGGCTGGTGCTCTACTCCGGCAACCTGCTGAGCGAGCTGCGCCAGAACGCCATCGTGCCGCAGCTTCTGGCGCGCGACCCGGCGCTGATCTCGGCGCTGAACTCCGGCAACTATTCGCAATCCACCCAGCGCCTCATTTCCTTCGTGGACGAAATCGGCGCCGCGTCGCTGACCCTTCTGGACAAGGACGGGCGAACCGTTGCCGCGACCGACCGTATCACCCTGGGCGAGTCGCACCGCACGTCGCCCTATTACGTCGACGCGCTGCGGGCCAAGGACACGATCTTCACCCTGCGGCAGAACGAGACGGGCCGCTTCGAGTTCGTCTATTCCCGCCGTGTCGAAAGCCAGGGCGATCTGATCGGTGTCATCCTCGTCGAGGTCGATCTGCACAAATACGAGCGTGCCTGGGCCGGCATTTCCGATGCCGTCATCGTTTCCGACAGCGAGGGCCGGATCATCCTGTCGACCGAGCCGCGCTGGCGCGGCCTGACCGAGGCCGAGGCACTGGCACGCCAGCCCGTCAGCGGCGCGATCGAGCGCGCGCTCCAGGCCACGGCCGATTGGACCACGATCCCGCCCGACGCCTATCTGGGCGGCGAGGCGGTAATGCGCGTTTCGGGGCGGGTGGCCTTCCGCGGCTGGCGCATCGCCAATTTCACCACCTATGACAGCGTGCGCGAAAAGGTGAACGGATTCCTCGCGCTGGAAATCATGGGCTTTGCGATTCTCCTGGCGCTGGCATTCTACTTTCTCAACCGAAAGACGACGGTGCGCATGGCCCTCTTCCAGCGCGAGTCGGCAGAGCTTCGCGCATTGAACCTGCGCCTCCAGCGGGAAATCGCCGAACGGGAACGCGTGCAGGAGAACCTCGCCGTGGCCGAGCAGACGCTGGCGCAATCGTCGAAACTGGCCGCATTGGGCGAAATGTCGGCAGCCGTCAGTCACGAACTGAACCAGCCGCTCGCCGCGATGAAGACCTACCTCGCCGGGGCGCGCCTGCTGCTGACGCGCAACCGTCCCGACGAGGCGCTGTCGTCCTTCCAGCGCATCGACGACCTGATCGAGCGGATGGGCGCCATCACCAAGCAGCTGAAATCCTACGCGCGCCGCACCGGCGACACGTTCGAGCCTGTAAACATTGGCGATGCGCTGGCCTCGTCGCTGTCGATGATGGAGCCGCAGCTGCGCCAGCGCCGCGTCACCATCAACCGCACCCTGCCGGACGAGCCTGTCATGGTCATGGGCGACCGGGTGCGGATCGAGCAGGTGATGATCAACCTTCTGCGCAACGCGCTCGATGCGACGCAGACGGTGGACGAGGCGCAGATCGACATCGTGCTGGCGGCGGGATCGATGGCCGTGCTGACGGTGCGCGACAACGGGCATGGCCTGAAGGATATCGACAACCTCTTCGAGCCGTTTCATACCACGAAAGAGCCCGGCGAGGGCGTCGGCTTGGGGCTTGCCATTTCGTCGGGGATCGTGAACGAGCTTGGCGGACGGCTGACCGCGCGCGATGCGGCGGCGGGGGGGGCTGTATTTGAGATGCGTCTGCCTATCTTGAACGAAGAAACCCGTGCAGCGGAGTAACACATGGCCAATGCGATGAAGATTGCGATCGTTGACGACGAAAAGGACATGCGTCAGTCCATCAGCCAGTGGCTGGCCCTTTCCGGCTATGATACCGAAACGTTTCCCAGCGCCGAGGAGGCGCTGAAGAAGCTGGGGCCGGAGTATCCCGGCATCGTGGTGACGGACATCCGCATGCCAGGCATGGACGGGATGCAGTTTCTGAAAAAACTCATGGGCACCGACAGCACCCTGCCGGTCATCATGATCACCGGCCACGGCGACGTGCCGATGGCGGTCGAGGCGATGCGCGTCGGCGCCTACGATTTCCTTGAAAAGCCTTTCAACCCCGACCGCATGACCGAGCTGGCCAAGAAGGCCACCCATGCGCGCCGCCTGACGCTGGACAACCGTGCTTTGCGGCGCGAGCTGTCGGATGGCGGACAGCTGATGAAAAAGCTGATCGGCTCCAGCCCGGTGATGGAGCGGCTGAAGGAGGATATTCTGGACCTCGGGCAGGCCGACGGCCATGTTCTGATCGACGGCGAGACGGGGACAGGCAAGACGCTGGTCGCCCATGCGCTGCACGCGGTCGGTGCCCGCGCGGGCAAGAAATTCGTGCTGGTCTCCTGCGCCGCGTACGAGCAGGAGCAGCTTTCCAAACGCCTCTTTGGCCCGATGAATCCCGAGGACAGCCGCCTTCCCGCGGTCGAGGAGGCGCGCGGCGGCACTCTGGTGCTGGAGGATATCGAGGCGCTCAGCGACAGCTTGCAGGCACGCCTTCTGACCTGGCTGAACGAGGAGGGCACGCCGCCCGAAACCCGGGTCGTGGCGATCAGCAATCTCCAGGACGAGGGCAAGACGTCCGAGGACGCGCTGCGCTCGGATCTGTTCTACCGTCTGGCATCCTTGCGCATCACCGTGCCGCCACTGCGCCAGCGCGGGGAAGATATCCTGACGCTCTTCACCCGCTTCGCCGACCAGTTTGCCGACGATTACGGCTGCGAGGCTCCGCAGGTCAGCGCGCAGGAGGCGGCGCAGCTTTTGCAGGCGCCCTGGCCGGGCAATGTGCGCCAGCTTTTCAACGTGGCCGAGCGGGCGGTTCTTCAATCGCGGCGTGGCTCCGGCACCATCGTTTCACTGTTGATGAGCGATCATCAGGACATGCAGCCGGTGATGACGACCGAGGGCAAGCCGCTCAAGGAATATGTCGAGGCATTCGAGCGGATGCTGATCGACAACACCATGCGCCGCCACAAGGGCAGCATCGCCGCCGTCATGGACGAGCTGTGCCTGCCGCGCCGCACCCTGAACGAGAAGATGGCGAAATACGCGCTGCAACGGTCGGATTACCTCTGAAGGCCCATCCGCGCGCGTTGCGCAGCACAGCGCAGGTGCGGTTTTCGGCACGGTCGGCGGCCATCCAATTGCCGCGCGGGGATTTTGGCCATTGTCATTGCGCCCCTCGCCGCATTACTGTGGCCACGTGGGAACGTCTGGCCGCAAGGCGGACATCCATTTGAGTTTCGCTGTTCCGGGCATTCGTGCAGGCGCATTCGCCGACACGCCCGGGCAGACCGATCAGGCCGCCTGACCGCGGCCGCACCAACGCCGGACCCTCCTTCGGGAACGCTTCGGATTTATCATGGGCGCCGGTCAAGGCGCCGGAGAAGAAACGCGATGACGCGCGCATTACAGGATGACACTCCGCCGGGGGGCCAATACGGCGCCCCCGTCTGCGCGTTCGGCTTCGCCTCAATCAGACATCCCAGACACGCCGCCGCCCCACCGGGGCAGGTGCGCGCGTTCGGATGCGAACGGAAAACATGGCCAAGAAAATGCTTATCGATGCCACCCACGCGGAGGAAACCCGCGTCGTGGTGGTGGACGGAAACAAGGTCGAGGAATTCGACTTCGAGTCCGAAAACAAACGGCAACTCGCCGGAAACATCTATCTCGCCAAGGTAACGCGGGTCGAGCCGTCGCTTCAGGCGGCGTTCGTCGACTACGGCGGAAATCGCCACGGGTTTCTCGCGTTCTCGGAGATTCATCCCGATTACTACCAGATCCCCGTCGCCGACCGCGAGGCGCTGATGGAAGAGGAACGCGCCTATGCCGAGGCGCAGGACGCCGAGGAGGACGAGGCCTCCGGGTCCAAACGCCGCTCGCGCGGGGGGCGCAGCAGTCGTTCCAGGGCCGAAAAGACATCCTCGAATGACGACGCCGTCACGCAATCCGACGTGTCGGGCATGGAAACCATCGATTTCGACGCCGAAGAAGGCAGCTCTCCGATGGAGCGCGTGGGCGAGACGCCCGTCGAAGAGCCGGGTGGAGAGGATGCCGGCGGCGACGACGATGATTCTGGCAGCGATGCCGGGGATGGCGGCAGCGAAAGGAAATCTCCGCGCCGCTCGCCGCGCAACCGCCGCTCGCGCAATGGCGACGATTCCGACGACAGCATCGATGACGCCGCCGACAAGGACGACGATATCGAAGTCGTCGCCGACGAGGACAGCCACGAGGATATCCGCCCGCCGCGCAAGCCGCGTCCGCGCAAATACAAGATCCAGGAAGTCATCAAGGTGCGCCAGATCCTGCTGGTGCAGGTCGTCAAGGAAGAGCGCGGCAACAAGGGCGCGGCGCTGACCACCTACCTGTCGCTCGCCGGGCGCTACTGCGTTCTGATGCCCAACACCGCGCGGGGCGGCGGCATCAGCCGCAAGATCACCAATGCGGTGGACCGCAAGAAGCTGAAGGAAATCGCGACCGAGATAGACGTGCCCAAGGGCGCGGGCCTGATCGTGCGCACCGCCGGCGCCAAGCGCACCAAGTCCGAGATCAAGCGCGACTACGAATATCTTCAGCGCATGTGGGAACAGATCCGCGAGCTGACGCTGAAATCCATCGCGCCCGCCAAGATCTACGAGGAAGGCGATCTGATCAAACGGTCGATCCGCGACCTCTACAATCGCGACATCGACGAGGTTCTGGTCGAGGGCGATCGCGGCTATCGCATCGCCAAGGACTTCATGAAGATGATCATGCCGTCCCATGCCAAGAACGTGCGGCACTACGTCGACACGATGCCTCTGTTCGCGCGCTTCCAGGTGGAGTCCTACCTCAACTCCATGTTCAACCCGACGGTGCAGCTCAAATCCGGCGGCTACATCGTGATCGGCGTGACCGAGGCGCTGGTTGCCGTCGATGTCAACTCCGGCCGGGCCACCAAGGAAGGCTCGATCGAGGAAACGGCGCTCAAGACCAATCTGGAGGCCGCCGACGAGGTGGCGCGTCAGTTGCGCCTGCGCGACCTTGCGGGTCTGATCGTCATCGACTTCATCGACATGGACGAGCGCAAGAACAACGCCGCCGTGGAAAAGCGCATGAAGGAGCGTCTGAAGACCGACCGCGCGCGCATCCAGGTCAGCCGTATTTCCGGCTTCGGCCTGATGGAGATGAGCCGCCAGCGCCTGCGCCCCGGCATGATCGAGGCGACGACGCAGCCTTGCCCCTCCTGCCACGGCACGGGCCTGATCCGATCGGATGACAACCTCGCGCTCAACATCCTGCGCCAGATCGAGGAAGAGGGCACCAAGGGCCGCTCGCTCGAGGTGCTGGTGCGCGCGCCGGTCGGCATCGCCAATTTCCTTATGAACCAGAAGCGCGAGCACATCACGCAGATCGAGCTGCGCTACGGCCTGTCGGTGCGGATCGAGGGCGATCCGTCGCTGATCAGCCCCGATTTCGCGCTGGAGAAGTTCAAAACCGCCACCCGCGCCGTGCCCGAGCAGATCGTTCGCGTCGTTTCGGCCGACAGCTCGCTCATGGACGACATCGACAGGGAGGCAGAGGCCGATCCCGATGAACTGCCCGGCGACGCGGCGGACGAGGACGAGCCGCCCCGCACCCAGAACGAGCGCCGGAACGGCAGCGCGGACAGCGAGGACGACGAGGACGGCAAGCCGAAGAAGCGCCGCCGCCGCCGCCGCCGCAAGCCGTCGTCGAAATCGCAGGGCGAGAACGGCAACGACCGGAACGGCGCCGACAGCGACGAAGGCGAGAATGGCGATGACGCCGATCAGGCCGATAGCCGCGCGCCCGCGCGGGAGAAGCGGGAGGAAGACGCGCCCGCCGAGGCTACGGCCGCCGAAGCCTCTGACACCGACCGCGCCGAGGGCGAGCCGACCCCCAAGCCGAAGCGCACGCGCCAACCGCGCGCCAAAAAGGCCGATAGCGCCGCCGCTGCGGACAATGCGGGTCCGATAACCGCCCCCGCCGCGTCGGACGCGGCCGAGGATGCGCCGAAGCCCAAGCCGGTGCGCAAGCCCCGCACCCCCAAGGCCGATCCCGAGGCCCCGGTCGCCGTCGCTCCGCCGACGGAGGCCGAGCCGCAGGCGCTGCCGGAAGCCGTGGCCGAAACCGCCGCCGAGGCCGAGACGGCGCCCGCTGCCGACATCGCCCCGGAGACTGCGGCGCCCCCCGCACCGCAGCCCGAAAAGGCCGAGGAAGAGGCGCCCGAGACCGCAACGCCTTCCGGTCCGTCCGAAGAGGCGGAGCCGGAACAGGACGACAAGCCCAAGCGCAGGGGATGGTGGTCGCTGGGGCGCTGACGCCGTTGGCCGGAAAGGCCGGCGTCCCTTTCATCTTGGCTGAAATACTCAAAAAACCCGGCGCGATCCTCCCAGGGGTCGCGCCTTTTTCACGGCATGGCGCCTCAGCCGCCCTTGCGCAGCCGGAAGCGCGTATGCCCGCCCGCGTCCTGGACCGAGACCAGTGCATGACCGGCCTCGTTGCAGAAATGCGGCACGTCGATCATTGCCGCCGGATCGTCGGCGCAAAGCTCGATTTCCGCGCCGGGGGCCAGTCTGGCCATGCGCTTGCGCAATTTCAGGACGGGCAGGGGGCACAGAAGGCCGATGGCGTCGATTGTCTCCATGCCCGCGCAGATAATCCGGCGCGTGGGGGCTGTCCACAGCGTTGTGACATTGCGCCGCGTGACGCGGCCCGATCAATGCGCTAAGGCTCTGCCATGTTTGGAATCGAAATCATGGATGCGGGACTCATCCCCGCGATGGTCGTGGCGCTTCTGGCGGGCACGCTTTCGTTCCTCAGCCCCTGCGTGCTGCCAATCGTGCCGCCCTACCTTGCCTACATGAGCGGCGTCACGCTGCCCGATCTGGCCTCGGGGGGCGCGTCACGGCGGCGCGCTATCCTGCCGGCGCTGTTCTTCGTGCTGGGGCTGTCGACGATCTTCCTGCTTCTGGGGGCGGCGGCGTCGGCGCTGGGACTTGCCTTCCTGCAATACCAGTCGACGCTCAGCGCCATCGCCGGTGTTCTGGTGATGATCTTCGGCCTGCATTTCCTCGGCATCATCCGCATCGCATTTCTCGACCGCGAGATGCGCATGGACGCCGGGGACCGTGGCGGCAGCGCGTTCGGCGCCTATATCCTCGGCCTCGCCTTCGCCTTTGGCTGGACGCCCTGCATCGGCCCGCAACTGGGCGCGATCCTGTCGCTGGCCGCGGGCGAGGCTTCGGTGGCGCGCGGCACCACTCTGCTGGCGGTCTATGCCATCGGCCTTGGCGTGCCTTTCATCCTCGTGGCGGCGTTCCTGCCGCGCCTGACCGGTGTCATGGGATGGATGAAGCGCCATATGGAGCGGATCGAGCGGATCATGGGGCTGCTCCTGTGGACGATCGGGTTGATGATGCTGACGGGCGGCTTCTCGGCCTTCGCCTTCTGGCTGCTCGAGACGTTTCCGGGCCTTGCCGTGCTGGGTTGATGGCGCGCGGCGTCACTCCTGCCGCGTTCGCCGCCTAGCGTGAGCCGGGCGCAACCGATCATCGGGGCGGGCGCATGAGCCGCCATTCCGAACAGCAGGACACGTGCGCAGGGCGCGTCGCGGCGCGCCGCGTCTTCTACATTCCGGGCTACGATCCCATCCATCCGCGCCGCTACCGCGAGCTTTACCGCAAGGAAGGCGCCGCGCAGGCGGCCATCTCGGGCTATGATCTGCGCCTGGTGGCGCGCCGCGGCGCCGAACGCTATGGGTGGCAGGTGACGGGCGTCATCGAGGGGGCCAAGGTTGCCGCCGAATTCGACGTGCTGGTCTGGTCCGACATCGTGCGCGCCTCGATGAGCCGCACGATCCCCGCCACCTATCTGCAACTCGCCCGCACCGCCTGGGTCTATATCGCCAGCGGCGCGCTGCCGCGCCTCGCGCGCCTGCGCAAGGGGCCGGTGATCGCCGCGCTCTACCCCGTGGCGATGCTGCTGATGCAGCTGGTGATCGCGCTGGGTCTGGGGCATCTGGCCGGAACGGTGCTGGCGGCAGCGGCCAGGGCGGGTGGCGCCATAACGCCGGCCGCGCCACTTGTCTACGCAGGTGCGTTCGCCGCCCTGGTCTGGGCCGTGCTGCGCTGGTTCAAGCGCAGGGACGGCCGGTTCTACGCCTATTACCTGATGCACGACTACGCCCATTCCGCGCGCCACCGGGGCGCCGCTCCGCCCGCGCTGGAGGCGCGGATGGCCGAATTCGCCGACACCATCGCCGCCGCGCTACGCCAGCAGGTGGACGAGGTGCTGGTGGTCGGCCACTCGTCGGGCGCGCATCTTGCGGTGTCGGTTCTGGCGGATGTGATCCGCGCCGGCCGCCTGCCTGCCGAGGGTCCGGCGCTGTCGCTGCTGACGCTGGGGCAGGTCGTGCCGATGGTGTCGTTCCTGCCCGGCGCGCACCGGCTGCGCGCCGATCTGGCCTGCCTTGCGCAGTCGGACGCGCTGACATGGGTCGACGTCACCGCGCCCGGCGACGGCTGCGCCTTCGCGCTCTGCGATCCGGTCAGCGTGAGCGGCGTCGCGCCGCCCGGCAAACGCTGGCCGCTGGTGATCTCGGCGGCCTTCACCCAGACGCTCAGCCCCGCGCGGTGGCGCGCATTGCGCTGGCGGTTTTTCCGCCTGCATTTCCAGTATCTTTGCGCCTTCGACCGGCCCGGCGATTACGATTACTTCCGCATCACCGCAGGGCCATTGACGCTGGGCCGGCGCTACGCCGGGCGCGCGCCGTCGGCCAGCCGGATTGAGCGCGCGGTGAACGGATACACCGGAACCGCGCCATGACGCTGCCGCCGAAACCGCCCGCGCGCCCCGGCGCCGTGTCGCTGTGGCGTTACCTGCGGCTTTTTCGCGCCGACATCCTGTCGGCGCAGCCTGCGCGGCTCTACCGCGCGTGGATGGCCGAGTTCCGCACGCCCTTCTTCCGATCCTACCTGTGCAATCAGCCCGATCTGGTCGATCTGGTGCTGAAGGGGCGGCCCGACGATTTTCCGAAATCGCTGCGCGTGCGCGAGGGGCTGACGCCGCTTCTGGGCAACTCGGTTTTCGTCACAAACGGCGAGACGTGGAAACGCCAGCGCCGCATCATCGACCCGGCCTTCGAGGGCGGGCGCCTGCGGCATGTCTTTCCGGCGATGCAGGCGGCCGGGCAGGGTGCGGTGCGGCGGCTGGCCCCACTGGCCGACGGCACCGCCCGCGATATCGAGCCGGAGGCAAGCCATGCCGCCGCCGACGTGATCTTTCGCACGCTCTTTTCCATTCCCATCGAGAACGAGACCGCGTCGCGCGTCTTTACCGAGTTCCGCGCGCACCAGCGCAGTCAGCCGGTGGTGAACCTCGCCGCGCTGATCCCGCTGCCGCGCTGGATGCCGCGCCCGCGCAGCCGCGCCGCGCGCCGCACCGCAGCCGTGATCCGCACGCTCATTCGTCAGCTGACGGCCGAGCGCATGGCGCGGATCGAGGCCGGAGAGGCGCCCGACGACCTGGCGACGAAGATCATGACCACGCCCGACCCGCGCACCGGCGCGCGGTTCGATACCGGCGAGATGGTCGATCAGGTCGCCATCTTCTTTCTTGCCGGCCACGAAACCAGTGCTTCGGCCTTGGCATGGGCGCTCTACCTTCTGGCGCTATATCCCGACTGGCAGGACAAGGTCGCGGCCGAGGCCGAGGCGGCCTTCGGGCATCGCGCGCCGGAATTTTCGGATATGGCCAGGCTGCCGCTGACGCGCGATGTCTTTCGCGAAACCCTGCGGCTTTATCCGCCGGTGCCGATGATGGTGCGCGAGGCGCGCAGCACCGAGATGTTTCGCGGCCGCAAGGTAGCGCCGGGCAGCCAGATCGTGCTGAGCCCCTGGCACCTGCACCGGCACGAGCGGATCTGGGACAACCCCGACGGGTTCGATCCGGCGCGCTATGGCACCGAAGAAGGGCGCAGATGCCTGCGCGAGGCCTTCATCCCCTTCTCGGCCGGGCAGCGTGTCTGCCCCGGTGCGGGTTTCGCCATGATCGAGGGGCCGCTGATCCTCGCGATGCTGGTGCGCGCCTACCGCTTCGAAGCGGTGCCTGAGCGCCCCGCGATGCCGGTGGCGCATCTGACCGTGCGCGGCAAGGACGGCATCTGGCTGCGCATCGCGCCGCGCCGGGCGGCGGAGCGTTCCGTCTGAGGCATCGGGCCTGGTGCGGCATGGCGGTGATGTTTGGCGCCCGCGCCGAAAATATTGGAACCCGGACGCGCGGCGTGCAATTCATTACGGATGAATGATATCCTGCTGATCCCGGCGACGCTCTGGCGAAAGGCGCGCGAGTATTCGCACAAGTTGTGGGTCCGCGTGGTCGCCATGGGCCTTTTGTCGATTGTCGCGCTGGGCGTGACGCAGCTTGTCGAGATTTTCGTGCCGGAGGAGGTGTCTTCGCGCCTGTCGGGTGCCTCGGCCGACAGGCTGCTGGACATCATCGCCACAGCGATGCTGTCGGTCACGATCTTTTCCATGACGGTGATGGTCTCGACCTATCGCAGTTCGGCCTCGCAATGGACGCCGCGGGTGCATCGCCTGATCATGCAGGACAACACCACGCAAAAGACACTGGCGGCCTTCATCGGCGCCTATGTCTATGGCCTTGTCGCCATCATCCTGCGCGAGACGGGGGTGTTCGGCGACGATCATGCCTTTGTCATCTTCTGGCTGACGGTGCTGGTGCTGGCCTATGTCGTGTGGTCGCTGGTGCGCTGGGTGCTGCATCTGCAGACCTTCGGCAGCCTGCTGCACACCACGCGCGAGGTCGAGGACATCACCCGGCGCCGCTTCCGCGAGCGGCTGGAGACGCCGTGCCTCGGTGCCCATCCGCTGCGCGGGGCGGTGCCGAAGGGACTGGACCCGGTGGCCTCGGCCCGGAGCGGGTACATCCAGCACATCTATCCCGAGGGGTTGAACGCCATCGCCGAACGCTACGAGGTCAAGCTCTACCTGCCCAAGGCGATCGGCGACTTCGTTTTTCTGCACCAGCCGCTGCTCTGGGTCGACGGCCATGTCGACGACGAGGGCCGCGAGGAATTCGAATCGCTCCTGCGCGACCATGTCGTTGTCGAGGATCTGCGCAGTTACGATCAGGACCCGCGCTTTGGCCTGACCGTCATGGGCGAGATTGCGTCGAAAGCCCTGTCGCCCGGCATCAACGATCCCGGCACGGCAATCGACGTCATCACGCGTGTCGGGCGCATCCTGTCGAGCTATTCGGATGAGACAGACAATGAAGAGAACCGGCAGGATGGCCCGGAACTGGAGCGTCTGTGGGTGCCGCCGCTCGATCCAGCCGACCTGCTGGACGACGGCTTTGGTGCGCTGTCGCGGGACGGCGCGCAGCTTTACGAGGTGCAGCACCGGCTTCAGGCGACGCTGTCGGCGCTGATGAAGCACCCTGACAAGGGCCTGCGCGAGGCCGCCCGCCGCTTTGCCGAAGTCGCGCTGCGCCGCGCGCTCGAGCGGATGGATTTCGACGCCGACCGCGAGCGGCTGCTTGCCTTGGTCAGTGACGATCTGCGCATCCGCGTGACCGAAAGCTGAAGCGCGGTCCGTGGCAGGCGTGCCGCAGCGGAGGTGACGCGTCGACGGATTTCGACCTCACGCGCCTGAGCGTCCAGCAGATTTTCAAGGCGCTGCACGCGCTGACCCTATGGAAGGAAGTTTCCGCGCGCGCCGCCCGCGCTAGAGCTTGCCGATCTTCAGGCGGGTAATGCGGTTGTCCTTGCGCGCCATCACCTCGAAGCGAAAGCCGTGGAAGTTGAACACCTGGTTCACCTTCGGAATCATCTGCGCCTCGTGGATGACCAGCCCGGCGATGGTGTTGGCAGCGTCGTCGGGCAGGTTCCAGTCGGTCGCGCGGTTGAGATCGCGGATGGTCATGGCGCCATCGACAAGAAACTGGTTGTCCTCGCTCCGGCGGATGGGATGTTCGGAGTCGGTGTCGAATTCATCGGTTATCTCGCCGACGATCTCTTCGAGGATGTCCTCCAGCGTGATAAGCCCTTGCAGGGAGCCGTATTCGTCCACCACCAGCGCGAAGTGCGTCCGCATCCGCAGGAACTGGCGCATCTGGTCGTCCAGCGTCGTGGTTTCGGGCACGAAATATGGTTTCATCACCACCGACCGGATGTCGAAATTGCGCCACGCGTCGGCGCTGCCGCCATCGCCGAGGGCAAGTTTGTGCATGGCGCGCAAGAGGTCCTTGGCGTGTACGACGCCGATGATGTTGTCGGGATCGCCTTCGTCGTAGACGGGCAGGCGGGTATGCGGCGACTGGAGGCACTGGTCGAGGATCGCCACCGGCTCCAGCGCGGCGTCGATCATCTCGATCTGGCTGCGGTGGCGCATGATCTCTTCGACCGCACGCTCGCCCAGATCCAGCGCACCCAGTATGCGGTCGCGATCCTCCTTTTCGACCACGCCTTCGGAGTGGCCGAGATAGAGCGCGCCGGCGATCTCCTCTCGCACCGCCAGGATATGACCGTCGGGGTCGGTCCTGACGCCGAAGAGTCGCAGCACGAGACGGACGAACATTCGCACCGCCGACACGATGGGCGAGAAAAGCCGGATGACCACCGTGATGATCGGGGCGACGCGGCTGGCGGCGACCTCGGCGTTGGTTATGGCATAGGTCTTGGGCAGCACCTCGGCGAAGATCAGCACCAGAAGCGTCATCACCAGCGTCGCCAGGGCCACGCCCGAATCGCCAAAAAGCCGGGTGAAAAGCGCGGTCGCAAGCGATGTGGCAAGGATGTTGACAAGGTTGTTGCCCAGAAGGACCGAGCCGATCAGCCGCTCGTTGTCCTCGGTGATGGCCAGGGCCCGCTCGGCCCCGGTGTCGCCCTTGTCGGCGCGTGCGCGCAGCTTGCCGCGGGACGCGGCGGTCAACGCCGTCTCGCTCCCCGAGAAGAGGCCCGACAGCACCAGAAGCAACAGGATCGCGCCCCCGGTGATCCAGAAGGCCAGGTCGAAAATCGGCGGTGTCGCGTCCATCGGGGTGCTGTGTCCTCTTGTGCCAAGGCGGTTATGGGGTGCGCGGCCCGCGCGATCAAGGGATCATGCCGAAAGGGCGGCGCGCCATCACGGGCAATGCCGCGTCAGCGCCCGCATGCGATCCGCTATTCGCGCCGCGCCGCCGCCGACAGCGGATGATGCTCCAGCACCAGCGCCTGCAACCGCGCGTCCAGCACATGCGTGTAGATTTCGGTCGTGGCGACATCGGCATGCCCCAGAAGGGCCTGTATCGCCATCAAGTCGGCGCCGCGGGCCAGAAGATGGGTGGCGAAGGCGTGGCGCAGGGTGTGGGGCGTCACCTTGGCCGGGCTGACACCGGCGGTGACGGCCAGTTCCTTGATCAGCACGTAGAAACGGTGGCGTGTCAGGTGCCCGAGCTTGCCCGACGAGGCGAAAAGATAGGGCGACGGCACCTTTCCCCGCTCGCGCTCGGCCTCGGCACGCTCGTCCAGCATCGCCAGCCAGTCCTTGAGCGCGGCGCGGGCCGGCGGAGAAAGAGGCACCAGCCGTTCCTTGCCGCCCTTGCCGCGGATCATCAGCATCTGCGGATCGCCGCGCGCTGCCGCCACAGGCAGCGAGACCAGCTCGCTCACCCGCATCCCGGTGGCGTAGAGCAGTTCCATCAGGCAGGTATTTCGGCAGCGGTCGCGCGCCGTGCGCCCGGTGCTGCGGGCGGCTTCCAGCAGGCGGTCGACCTCGTCCTCCGTCACGGTCTTGGGCAGACGCGCGTCGCGGCCCGGCCCCTTGATCTGGATCGCCGGGTTGTCGGCACGCAGGCGGTCCTCGAAGGCGAAACGGTAAAGCTGCTTGATTGCCGACAGGCGGCGCGCGCGGGTGGCCTTGGCGAGGCCCTGCGCCTCCAGATCGACGAGGTAACGCTCGATATCCGCGCGCGCGGCGGTGGCGGGCCCCAGTCCGGCGTGCGCCAGCCATGCGGTGAAATCGGCCAGGTCGCGCGCGTATGCATCCAGCGTGTTGCCGGCCGCGCCCTGTTCGGCGGCCTGCGCCTCGAGAAAGGCGCCGGTCCAGCGGGCATCGCTCATTCTCCTGGCTCCAGAATCAACGCCTGCAGGGCGGCGCGGCGGGCGGTATCTTCCAGCCCGACGGCGCGCAGCGTGCCGAGCGCGCCCGCCATCTCGCCCGGATCGCCGTCCGCGCGGTCGAATTGCAACGCGGCGGTGAGGATCGCCTCGCCCAGCTTGCCCTCGCGGATCAGGGGGATGTGATCGGGCGCCGCCTGCGGTGGCTCGGCGAAGGCCCCGGCGATCATCTCTTCGGTGGATCGGTCGGCCAGCGCGGCATCGGGGCGGCCTTGCGCCAGACCGGCCAGAAACTGCGCGTCCCGTCCCGGCGGCGGGGCCTTGGCCGCTACCTCGTAATCATGCGTCAGCAGGGCGATGCGCCAGGCCAGCGCGTCGGCATCGCCGGACAGGTCGGCCGCCATCAACCGTTCGCCGAAGATCTGCGCGAAGGGAAGTTCCAGCCCCGCCTCCTGCATGAGGTCCCACGCGCGGCGCAGCGCAGGTGCGACGGCACCGCCGCCATCGAGCGCCGCGTCCAGCGATTGCACCGCCTCCGCGCGATCCCACACGCCGCCCGAGGCGGCGGGTTGCTGCCGCGTGTAAAGCCCCATCAGCCGGGCGGGTGCCAGCGCGCCGCCGCGCGTGAGCCGCTCGGCCGCCTCGATCTCGGCCTTCCAGCCGATGGTGCCGCGCAGGTCGGCCATGGCGAAGGCGGGCGGCAGGCCGCGTGTCGGCAGCGGGCTGCCGATGGCCTCGAACAGGCGAAACTCCAGCGGGCCGGGCTGACGTGTCGGCACCGGCGGCTGTGCGGTTTCAGCCATCTCGGGATCGAGGAACTGCTCCAGCAGCGCCGCCCGCGCCCCGCCCAGCAGCCCCAGCGCGCGGCCCGTGTCGAACAGCAGCGCGGCAGTCGGCCAGTCGCCCAGCAGCGCGGCGCAATAGATATGCGCCGCGACGTCCTTCATCAGGGTCGGGGCCTCGTGCAGGGCGGTGCAGGCTTCGGTCTCGTCGCCATGCAGCAGCGACAGATCGAACCATTGGGCGAACAGCGCCGGGCGCTGCGGCCCGGCCCGCGCCAGCAGCGCCAGCGCCGGCTCGACCGCGCCGAAGCGGCGCAGGATCGCGACGCGCGTGCGCAGATAGGCGTCCGCGTCGCCGCGGGGCGGCTCGGCCTCGGCCAGCAGAAGCGTGTGGTAGAGCGCCTGTATCGCCGGCGGCGGCTGCGTGCTGACGCTGCGCCAGAGCGCGCTCAGATCGGCGGCGTCGCTGCGTGCCCACAGGTCGGCGGGCAGCCCCGTCACGGACGGGGGCAAAAGCCCGACCCCATCGCTGGTGGCCTCGTCCAGCGGCGTGACGTCGACACGCGGGATGCTGATCCGGTCGGCGACGGGCGGCTCGGGCAGGGCGGGCGTCACCGGCATCCGATCCAGCCATTCGATCGCCGACAGCGGCGCCTGCCCCGCCTGCTGCGCCGACAGGCCGGCGGGCAGCAGCAACGCCGCCGCAGAGGCCAGAAGCGTGTCAGTCCACGTCAAGGATGATGTCCTGCCTGATCTCGCTGGAGGGCGGCGTGAAATCGGCGCCGAAGAACGGCCCCAGATAGGCGTAGCCGACCAGCGCGACAAACGCGAGGACGGCAAGGTAAAATAGCCATTTGATGAGTCTGAACACGTTGCGCCTGCCTGCTCTGCCGTTTGTTTTGCACAACTTATAACTGGCCTTTTGCCCAAGATCACGTCATTCAATGCCCCGTTGCAGGATTTGGGCGGGGGAGTGCCGAGATTGGCCAGGGGCGATGCGGGCCATCTGAAGAAAACGGTGGTGCTGGTGGGCATGATGGGCGCGGGCAAGACCGCCGTGGGCCGCGCGCTGGCGGCGCGGCTGGGTGTGCCGTTCCTCGATTCGGATGCCGAAATCGAATCCGCCGCCGCCATGAGCATCCCCGAGATCTTTGCCCGCGACGGCGAGGCGTTCTTTCGCGCCCGCGAGACCGAGGTGATCGGCCGCCTGCTGAGCGGCTCGTGCTGCATCCTGTCCACCGGGGGCGGCGCGTTCCTGGCCGCGCGAAACCGCGCAATGATCTCCTCCAAGGGGGTCTCGGTGTGGCTGAACGCGGATCTGAAACTTCTGTGGAGCCGGGTGAAACACAGGGATACCAGGCCTTTGCTGCGCACTCCTGATCCTTTCGGAACGCTTCGTGATCTGTTCGAGGCGCGCGTTCCGATTTATGCCCAGGCGGATCTGGAGGTCGAATCCTGCCCGGGCTACAGCATCGAGATGATGACAACCCAAGTCCTCGCGGCGCTCGCCACGCGCCCCGACGTGCTGGAGGCGCCATGAGCGATATCACACCGCAAAGGGTTCACGTCCCGCTGGAGGGGCGCGCCTATGACGTGCAGGTAGGGCCAGGCCTGCTGGCGCGGTCGGGCCGGCTGATCGCGCCGCTTCTGCGCCGCCCGCGCGTGGCGGTCGTCACCGACGAGACCGTCGGCGCGCTGCATCTGGACACGCTGCGCAAGGGGCTGGAGGCGCAGGGCATCGCCATGAGCGCCCTCGCGCTGCCACCCGGCGAGGGCACGAAATGCTGGAGGGAATTGGAGCGCACGACCGAATGGCTGCTGGCGGCGCAGGTCGAGCGGGGCGACGTGGTGATCGCCTTTGGCGGCGGGGTGATCGGCGATCTGGTGGGCTTCGCGGCGGCCGTCCTGCGGCGCGGCGTGCGCTTCGTGCAGATCCCGACCAGCCTTCTGGCGCAGGTCGACAGCTCGGTCGGGGGCAAGACGGGCATCAATTCCCCCAGGGGCAAGAACCTGATCGGCGCCTTTCACCAGCCCAGTCTGGTCCTGGCAGATACCGAGGTGCTGCGCACCCTGAAAAGCCGTGATTTCCTTGCGGGTTACGGCGAGGTCGTAAAGTACGGGCTGCTCGGCGACGCGGATTTTTTCGAGTGGCTGGAACGCTGCGGGCCGGGCATGGCGGGCGGCGACGAGTCCGCGCGCATCCATGCCGTCGCGCGTTCGGTCCAGATGAAGGCCGGGATTGTTGCCCGCGACGAGACCGAGCAGGGCGAGCGCGCGCTTCTGAACCTTGGGCACACCTTTTGCCATGCGCTGGAGGCGGCGACGGGCTATTCGGATCGCCTGCTGCACGGCGAGGGCGTCGCCATCGGCTGTGCCTTGGCGTTCGAGCTGTCGGCTCGCCTCGGCCTTTGTGCGCAGGAGGTGCCCAGCCGCGTGCGCGCGCATCTGAAAGACATGAAGATGAAGGTGGATCTGTCTGACATCGAAGGTGAATTGCCCGATGCCGAAGGTCTGCTGGCGCTCATGGCGCAGGACAAGAAGGTGCAGGACGGCACGCTGCGCTTCATCCTCGCGCGCGGCATCGGAGAGGCGTTCATCACATCGGACGTACCGCGCAAGGCGGTGCTCGGCGTTCTGCAGGATGCGCTGGCCGGGCCTTGATCCGGCTCTTCATCTTGGTGAAAATACTCATTTCCTCGGCCTGCCGATCGCACGGCGCCGGTTTTTGCCCTCTTGCGCCCGCAATCGCTGCGCCCTACCACTCCGGTCATGAAACTGCTTTTTCTAGGTGATGTCATGGGCCGCGGCGGGCGCCGCGCCATAGCAGAGCGGCTGCCCCGGCTGCGGGCCGACTGGGGCATCGATTTCGCCGTCGTCAACGGCGAGAACGCGACCGGCGGCGTGGGGCTGAGCGGCGAGCACGCCAAGGGCCTGCTGGACGCGGGCGCCGATTGCGTCACGCTGGGCGATCACGCCTTCGATCAGAAGGACATGCTGCGCGCCATCGAGGGCGAGCCGCGCATCCTGCGGCCTCTCAACTTCGCCAAGGGCGCGCCGGGCCGGGGGCACCGGGTGTTTTCCGACGCGCGCGGGCGCAAGGTGCTGGTGACGCAGGTGCTGGGGCAGGTGTTCATGAAGCGGCCCTTCGACGATCCCTTCTCGGCGCTCGACGCGACCTTGCGCGCGCATGTGCTGGGCGGCGCGGTGCAGGCGGCCATCGTCGACATCCATTGCGAAGCCACCAGCGAGAAGATGGGCGTCGGCCATTTCTGCGACGGGCGCGCCAGCCTTGTCGTGGGCACCCACACGCATATTCCGACCGCCGATGCGCAGATCCTGCCGGGCGGCACGGCCTATCTGTCGGATGCCGGGATGTGCGGCGATTACGACAGCGTCATCGGCATGGAAAAGGACGAGCCCTTGCGCCGCTTCGTCACCGGCATGTCCAAGGGCCGTTTTGCCCCGGCGATGGCCGACGTGACCCTTTCGGGCGTCTATGTCGAGACGGACGACCGCACCGGCCGTGCCACGCGGATCGAGATGGTGCGCCAGGGCGGGCGGCTGGCGCAGGCCGGGCCGTGACACGTCAGGGCCTGATCCTTTTCGCCGTGCTCTTCGGCATGGGCGCGGGATGGGGCCTGACCGTGCCGCTGGCCAAGATCGCGGTCAGCACCGGGCACCAGCCGCTGGGCCTGATCTTCTGGCAGCTTGTGGTCGTCGTTGCGCTTCTGGGGGTGATCTGTTTGGGGCGGGGCCGGCGTGTTCCCTTCGGGCGGCGTTACTGGCGGCTTTATCTGATGGTTGCCCTCTGCGGTGCGGTGATGCCGGATATCTTCTTTTATCTGGCGGCGATGCGACTGCCGGGCGGGATCATGTCGATCGTGATCGCCAGCGTGCCGATCTTCTCGCTGCCGATCGCGCTGGCGCTGGGCAACGAGAATTTCGCATGGCGCAGGCTTCTGGGGCTGAGCTTCGGCCTTGTGGGCATCCTTCTGCTGATCGGCCCGGAGGCGAGCCTGCCTGAACGCGCCATGGCCGCCTTCGTGCCCGTCGCGCTGCTGGCGCCGCTGCTTTACGCGACCGAAGGCAACCTCGTGGCGAAATGGGGCACGCAGGGGCTGGATTCGATCCAGACCATCCTTGGCGCATCGATCCTAGGGCTGTTCATCTCGGCGCCGCTGGCGCTGGCGACGGGGCAATGGGTCAATCCGCTGATCAGCTTCGGCGTGCCGGAGGCGGCCCTGGCGGCGTCGGCAGCCATTCACGGGCTGGTCTATGCGGTCTATGTCTGGCTTGTCGGGCGGGCGGGGTCGGTCTTTGCCGCGCAGGCGAGCTATCCGGTCACGGGCTGCGGGGTGCTGTGGTCGATGCTGCTTCTGGGCGAGCGCTATGCCCTCTGGGTGTGGCTGGCGCTGGCGGTCATGATGCTGGGCATCGCGCTGGTGCAGCCGCGCAATCGTCCGCTTGCGCCTGTGCCGTCCGTCGGCGATCATGGGGCCGATGCATAGGGGGCTGCGCAGACCGTGATCGCATATCTCGATTTGCCGCAGACGGCCGAAGCGGTGATTACGCTGGGCGTCGTCGCCGTCATGTTCGTGTTCTTCGTGCGCGAGATCTACCCGACCGAGGTCGTGGCCATGGCCGGCGCCGCCGCGATGCTGGCGCTGGGGCTTTTGCCCTATGACGCGGCGCTCGACGTGCTGTCGAATCCGGCGCCCTGGACCATCGCGGTAATGTTCATCATCATGGGCGCGCTGGTGCGCACCGGCGCGCTGGAGGCGTTCACGTCGCTCGCCGACCGGCAGGCGCGCACCAATCCCAAGCTGGCCGTCGCCATGCTGATGGTGCTGGTCGTCATCGGCTCGGCGGTGATGAACAACACGCCCGTGGTTGTGGTGATGATACCCGTCTTCGTGCAGCTGGCGCGCACGATGAAGATCCCCGCCTCGCGCCTTCTGATCCCGCTCAGCTATGCCGCGATCCTCGGCGGCACGCTCACGCTGATCGGCACCTCGACGAACCTTCTGGTCGATGGCGTCGCGCGCGCGCGCGGGCTGGAGCCGTTCAGCATCTTCGAGATCACCCCGCTGGCCATCTTCCTGGTCGCCTGGGGCATGATCTATCTGCGCTTCATCGGGCCGATCCTTCTGCCGCACCGCGATAGCATGGCCGACATGCTGTCGGACCGCAGCCGCATGAAATTCTTTACCGAGGCGGTCGTTCCCCCCGACAGCAACCTGATCGGGCGCGAGGTCAGCGGCGTGCAGCTTTTCCAGCGCGAGGGCGTGCGGCTGATCGACGTGATACGCGGCGACCGGTCGCTGCGGCGCGATCTGTCGGGCGTCACGCTGGAAAAGGGTGATCTCGTCGTGCTGCGCACCCAGATGGCCGAGCTTCTGAGCCTTCAGAAGGACAAGAGCCTGCGCCGCGTCGATCAGCTTTCGGCGGTCGAGACGGCGACGGTCGAGGTGCTGATCACCCCCGGCTGCAAGATGGTGGGCCGCAGCCTCGGCTCGCTGCGGCTGCGGCGGCGCTATGGCGTCTATCCGCTGGCGGTGCATCGGCGGAACCAGAACATCGGGCGGCAGCTGGACAACCTGATCGTCAAGGTGGGCGATACGCTGCTGCTGGAAGGCGCGCCCGAGGACATCCGGCGGCTGTCGTCCGAGATGGACATGGTCGACGTCTCGCAGCCGTCGGCGCGCGCGTTCCGGCGCGGGCATGCGCCCATCGCCATCGCGGCGCTGGTGCTGATCGTGGTGCTTGCGGGCTTCGGCGTGGCGCCGATCCTCCTTTTGGCGGTCATCGCGGCGGCGGGCGTGCTGCTGGCCGGATGCATCGACGCGGACGAGGCGTTCTCGTTCGTCGAGGGGCAGCTGCTGGCGCTCATCTTCGCCATGCTGGCCATCGGCGCGGCGCTGGAGGAAAGCGGCGCGGTGGCATTGATCGTGAACGGCCTGTCACCGTCGCTGATGCTGCTTCCGGGGTTTCTGGTCATCTATTCGGTTTACCTGATGACATCGGTCCTGACCGAGATGGTCAGCAACAACGCGGTCGCCGTGGTGGTCACGCCCATCGCCATCGGGCTGGGCTCGGCCATGGGGCTGGACCCGCGGCCGCTGGTCGTGGCGGTCATGGTGGCGGCCAGCGCCAGTTTCGCGACACCCATCGGATACCAGACCAACACGCTGGTCTATGGCCCCGGCGGCTATCGCTTTACCGATTTCCTGCGCATCGGCGTGCCGCTGAACCTGAGCATCGGCCTGCTCGCCTCAGCGCTGATCCCGCTGATCTGGCCGCTATAGGCGCGGCCCCACCCCCTTGCGCGGGGGCGTTCGCCTGCCATATAGAGGCGCGACGACACAGCATTTTCGACACAAGGAACCTTCATGGCCGGCCATTCCAAATGGGCAAACATCCAGCACCGCAAGGGGCGCCAGGACGCTGTCCGCGCCAAGCTGTTCTCGAAGATCAGCAAGGAAATTACTGTTGCCGCCAAGATGGGCGATCCGGACCCTGAAAAGAACCCGCGCCTGCGCATGGCCGTCAAGGAGGCCAAGAGCCAGTCGGTTCCCAAGGACGTGATCGATCGCGCGATCAAGAAAAGCCAGGTCGGCGAGGGCGACGATTACGAGGAAATCCGCTACGAGGGCTACGGGCCCAGCGGCGTGGCCGTGATCGTCGAGGCGATGACCGACAACCGCAATCGCACCGCCAGCAACGTGCGCAGCACCTTCACCAAGAACGGCGGCAATCTGGGCGAAACCGGCAGCGTCGGCTTCATGTTCGAGCGCAAGGGCGAGATCGTTTATGGCCCCGAGGCGGGCGACGCCGACACCGTGATGATGGCCGCGATCGAGGCGGGCGCCGAGGATGCGGAAACCGGCGAGGAGGGTCATACGATCTGGTGCGCCGATACCGACCTCAGCGACGTGTCGAGCGCGCTGGAGGCCGAGCTGGGCGAAAGCCAGACGACCCGCCTGTCTTGGCGCCCGACGACCACGACCGAGCTGGACCTGGACGGCATGCAGAAGCTGATGAAGCTGATCGATGCGCTGGAGGATGACGACGACGTTCAGCGCGTCACCACCAACTTCGACGCCTCCGACGAGGTGATGGCCCAGCTCTGACCCGCCCGCGGGCCCCGACATCCTGCCTGTCCCTGCTGCCCGGCGCCGCGCAGCAGCCCTTCAGGTCTCTGGTTGAAGCGCGGCGCCAGCAATAGACGTCTTGCCAGAGGCCGAACGCAATATATAGTCATCCCGAAGCGTAACGGCGCAGGCGGGAGGCGCAGGGCATCATGGGCGCGGATTTCAGGACCGAATTCACGCACGTTCCGGGCGCGCTGAAGCATCATCCGGCGCTTGTTCTCAACGCGGATTACCGCCCGCTCAGCTATTACCCCCTGTCGCTCTGGTCATGGCAGGACGCGGTCAAGGCGGCTTGGCTGGAGCGCGTCGACATCGTCGCCGAATACGACGAGATCGTGCATTCGCCCAGCACGCAGATCCGGATTCCCTCGGTGATCGTGCTCAAGGATTTCGTCCAGCCCCGCAAGCGCGTGGCCTTCACGCGCTTCAACCTTTTTCTGCGCGACGAGTTTCGCTGCCAGTATTGCGGCGCGCGGGGGGATCTGACCTTCGATCACGTGGTGCCTCGCGCCCGCGGCGGCAAGACGAGCTGGACCAATGTCGTGGCGGCCTGCAGCCGGTGCAACCTTCAGAAGGGCTCCAGAAGCCTCGCGCGTTCCGGGCTGACGCTGCGCCGCCCGCCGCGCGCGCCGGGGGCCGAGCAGTTGCGAAACCTCGGACGCAAGTTCCCGCCGGGGCACCTGCATGCCAGCTGGATGGACTTCCTTTACTGGGAGGCCGAACTGGAGGCATAGGCGCGGCAAAATCGCTTCATTGCCTTTTCGTACGTGCCCTGGGGATCGCAGCTTGGTTGCCGAGAATCGAAGCGGCCTGATCGTGTAGGATGACCTGACCGAGTTCGTTGGCTGTCACGGACGCAAGCCAGCACTGGACAGGATCCATCGCATTCGGGCGGAAATAGGCAAGACAGAATGGTAGGCCCGGCAGGACTTGAACCCGCAACCAAAGCGTTATGAGCGCTCTGCTCTAACCAGTTGAGCTACAGGCCCGCCATGGCTTGCGTGGTATGCATTGCGCGCCGCCGCGTCAAGGCTTTGAGATTGCGAAACCCGCGATGATCGGCTAACCCGCGCATGATCTTGAAGGAGTGCCTCAATGACCGAGCCGAAGACGGGTGTGAGCTATGCCGATGCCGGCGTCGATATCGACGCGGGCAACGCGCTGGTCGAGCGGATCAAGCCTGCGGCGAAGCGCACGGCGCGGCCCGGCGTGATGTCCGGTCTCGGCGGGTTTGGCGCGCTTTTCGACCTGAAGGCGGCAGGCTATAACGATCCGGTGCTGGTGGCCGCGACAGACGGGGTGGGCACCAAGCTGCGTATCGCTATCGACACCGGGCACGTCGACGGCGTCGGCATCGACCTTGTGGCCATGTGCGTCAACGATCTGGTCTGCCAGGGGGCCGAGCCGCTCTTTTTCCTGGACTATTTCGCCACCGGCAAGCTGGAAACGGAGCAGGCCGCGCGGATCATCGAAGGTATCGCAGAGGGCTGCGCACGCTCCGGCGCGGCGCTGATCGGCGGCGAGACGGCGGAGATGCCGGGGATGTACCCCGCGGGCGATTTCGATCTGGCGGGCTTTGCCGTCGGCGCGATGGAGCGCGGCACGGCCTTGCCGGAGGGCGTGGCCGAGGGCGACGTTCTGCTGGGGCTGGCGAGCGACGGGGTTCATTCCAATGGCTATTCCCTCGTGCGCAAGCTGGTCGGGATGTCGGGACTGGGCTGGGGTGCCGAGTGCCCCTGGACGGACGGTACGCTGGGCGCGGCGCTGCTGACGCCGACGCGGCTTTACGTGAAACCCGTGCTGGCCGCGATCCGCGCGGGCGGGGTGCATGCGCTGGCCCATATCACCGGCGGCGGGCTGACCGAGAACCTGCCGCGTGTGCTGCCCGAGGGGCTGGGCGCCGATATCGATCTGGCCGCCTGGGACCTGCCGGGCGTCTTCGGCTGGCTGCGCGAGGCGGGCGGCATGGAAGAGGCTGAGATGCTGAAGACTTTCAACTGCGGTATCGGCATGATCGCGGCGGTCCAGGCGGACCGCGCCGAAGCGCTCGCCGAGCTTTTCGCGCAAGAGGGCGAGACGGTGCATCGGGTCGGCCATGTCACGGCGGGCGGCGGCGTGCGCTATTCCGGGTCCCTCGCCGCGTGAGCAAGCGGGTCGCCATTCTGCTGTCGGGCAGCGGCTCCAACATGGTGGCGCTATTGGACAGCATGACCGGCGATCACCCGGCGCGGCCCGTCGTGGTGCTGTCGAACCGCAAGGATGCGGGCGGGCTGATAAAGGCGGCGGCGCGCGGCGTGCCGACCGAGGTGGTCGATCACCGGCCCTTCGGCGCGGATCGTGCCGCCTTCGAGGAGGCGCTGCATGCGCGCCTCATGGTGCATAGGCCCGACATCATCTGCCTTGCCGGCTTCATGCGCGTCCTCACCGAAGCTTTCGTCGCCCGCTGGCAGGGGCGCATGATAAATATCCACCCGTCGCTTTTGCCCAAGTATCGCGGCCTCGAGACCCACGCGCGCGCCCTCGCAGAGGGCGAGACCGAGGCGGGCTGCACGGTGCATGAGGTGACGGCGGCACTGGATGACGGCCCGATACTGGGACAAGCCCGCGTGCCGGTCCAGCGCGGCGATACCGCCGAAACCCTCGCCGCCCGCGTGCTGGCGATGGAGCATCGGCTCTACCCCGCCGTCCTGCGCCGTTTTGCCGCCGGGGACCGCACGCCGGTCTGTCTGTCGTGAGCACCGCATCCCCGCATCAACATTTCCATCCGCGCCGCCTTGGGTCATGCGCGCGGGTGGATCATCAGCGAAAGAAGCAGCTACCTTGATTCCTACAATTACCACGACTTCGGATCTGGCCGAATTCTGCGCCCGCGCCGCGTCCCACCCCTATGTCACCGTCGACACGGAATTCCTGCGCGAGCGCACCTATTACTCCAAGCTGTGCCTCGTGCAACTGGCCTATCCCGGAGAGGGCGACGAGACAGCAGTGCTGGTCGATCCGCTCGCGGAGGGCCTGTCGCTGGAGCCGCTTTACGACCTCTTCCGCGACGAAAACGTGGTCAAGGTGTTCCACGCCGCGCGGCAGGACCTTGAGATTTTCTATGTCGATGCCGGGCTGATCCCCGCGCCGCTCTTCGACACGCAAGTCGCCGCCATGGTCTGCGGCTTTGGCGAGCAGGCTGGCTACGAGACGCTGGTCAAGGGCATCGCCAAGGCGCAGGTCGACAAATCCTCGCGCTTCACCGACTGGTCGCGCCGCCCGCTGAGCGACGCGCAGAAGAAATACGCGCTGGCGGACGTCACGCATCTGCGCAAGATCTACGAATATCTCGCCCGGCAACTGGCGAAGACCGGCCGCGACAAGTGGGTGGCCGAGGAAATGGCCGTGCTGACCGATCCGGAGACCTACATCACCCGCCCCGAGGACGCATGGCGCCGGATCAAGGCGCGCAACAACTCGGGAAAGTATCTGGCCATTCTGCGCGAATTGGCCCGTTTCCGCGAGACATACGCGCAGGCCCGCGACGTGCCGCGCAACCGCGTCTACAAGGACGACGCCCTGATCGAGCTGGCGGCGACAAAACCCGCGAACATCCAGGATCTGAATCGATCGCGCCTGCTGCTGCGCGAAGCGCGCAAGGGCGAGATTGCCGACGGCATCCTCAAGGCCGTTGCAGAGGGGCTGTCAACGCCCGCCTCGGATCAGCCCGAGCCCGATCTCAGCCGCGACAGGCTGCAGGTGAACCCGGCCATTGCCGATCTTCTGCGTGTGCTTCTGAAGGGTGTGGCAGATCGCGAGGGGGTGGCGTCCAAACTCATCGCCACGGCCTCGGATCTCGATGCCATAGCGGCGGGGCAGCGTGACGTGCCCGCGCTCAGCGGCTGGCGCTACGATGTCTTCGGTGCCGAGGCGTTGCGCCTGTGCAACGGCGAGATCGCGCTGCGCGTCAGCGGCAGCACCATCAAGACGGTATCGCTTTGAAGCGGCGCTGAGCCCTATCGCGTGCTGGTCGCGGTCGTCGTCTGACTCAGCACGCGCACGCCGCGCACAGCCGCCAGCGTCTGCGACGACACGAACTGCCCGGCGCTGACGCGGCGCGTCTGCTCGGGGCCTTGCGGCGTATCGGCGCGCTGCACCGCGCGCAGTGTGAAGGTCAGCATGCCATCGACCGGCGCGCCGCCATTCTCGGGCCAGAGCCGCACGTCGAAGGCACCCTGGCGCAGCGACACTCCGACCGCCTTTACGATGGCGCCGCCGGAGGCGGGTTCGATCGTGACATCCTGAACCGCGTAGATCGGCGTACCGGCATAGGTTTCCGCGTCGGCTTTGCGGCGGAAGATGCTTTCGCCCTCTTCCGGGATGAGCGGGTTCGCACCCAAGGCGCCTGCAGGGGCGGCCCCGCCGGGGTCAAACCCATTGCCCGGATTGAACATTTTATCGCGAAAGCCCGCGCAACCCGCCAGCGCCAGGCCGGAAATCGTCAGAAGTGTCACCAGACCGCGCATCGGCACTTGCCCTTTCGCCCCTTGTCATCGCGCGGACACTACCAGCCCCCGCGCCCCGAGCGCAAGGCGCCGCACCCTTCGGGGCTGGACCTTTGCCCGCGCCGCGACTACCTCGGGGGCGAAAGCCAAGACAAAGGACGCGCCCATGGCCCAACCCGCATTCGAGGAGATCGTCGAGGATTTCGAGTTTCTGGAAGATTGGGAAGACCGGTATCGCCACGTGATCGAGCAGGGCAAGGCGATGACGCCGCTCGACGACGCGCTCAAGGTGCCCGCAACCAAGGTCGAGGGCTGCGCCAGCCAGGTCTGGCTACATCCGCAGATCGAGGGCGGCACGTTCCGCTTCGACGGCGACAGCGATGCGTTGATCGTGCGCGGCCTCATCGCCGTGCTGCGCGCGCTTTACAACGATCTGCCCGTGGCAGAGGTGCCTGCCGTCGATGCAGGTGGGCAGCTGGCCCGGCTGGGCCTGACCGAGCATTTGTCGGCGCAGCGGTCGAACGGTCTGCGTGCTATGGTCGAGAGGATCCGGCTGGTCGCCGCGCAGGCGTCCTGACGCGGCTGCCTTCGGAATACGGATATCTCTCCGAGGAAAAGCCGGGGAGTGCGCCCCGGCTTTCATCTTCCTGCAAATACTCAAATCCGCGGGTCGATCACGCGAACCGGACCGCAAAGCTTGTGCGGAAGATCTGGCTGAGGCTTTCCAGCGGCGCCTCCGAATTGCCCATGCGCACCTGATCGCCGGTAAACCTGCCGACGCTTGTGACGGTGACACCGGCCTTGCCGGCCTCGGTCATCAGCGCCTCGGCCTGATCGAAGTTGCACGCCACGAGATAGCGTGCCTGATCCTCGCCGAAAAGCGTGGCGGTGTCGGCGCTGTCCAGATGCACGCCGACGCCCGCCGCCTCGGCCATCTCGAACGCGGCGAGCGCGAGGCCGCCGTCGGAAAGGTCGGTGCAGGCGCGGATCAGCGCATGGTTGGCGCGGATGAACGCGCCGTTGCGCTTCTCGGCCTCCAGATCGACCGGCGGCGCGTCACCCTCGACGCGGTGGTACACCTCGGCCAGCAGGGCGGACTGGCCCAGATGGCCCGCCGTCTCGCCGATCAGCAGGGCGACATGACCCTCGCGCGCCTGTCCGATGATCGCCTCGTCCTCATGTGCGATCAGGCCGACCGCGCCGATGGTCGGCGTCGGCAGGATCGCGGCGCCGTCGGTTTCATTATACAGTGACACGTTGCCCGACACGATGGGCATGTCCAGCGCCGCGACAGCCGCGCCGATACCCTTGATGGCGCTGACCAGCTGGCCCATGATCTCCGGCTTCTCGGGGTTGCCGAAGTTGAGGTTGTCGGTGCTGGCCAAGGGTCTCGCGCCCACGGCCGAGAGGTTTCGGTAGGCTTCGGCCACCGCCTGCTTGCCGCCCGTTTCGGGGTTCGCCTGCACGTAGCGCGGGGTCACGTCCGAGGTGAAGGCCAGCAGCTTGTCGGTGCCGTGCACCCGGATCAGCCCGGCGCCAAGGCCGGGGCCGCGCACGGTGTCGGCCATCACCATCGTGTCGTACTGCTCGTAAACCCATTCGCGGCTGCAATAGTTCGGCGACGAGATCAGCGCGCGGAGCCCGTCGATGGGATCGATCTGCGGCACGCTGGCGGGGTCGAGCGGCGCGGGCGCGGGCGTCTCCACCCACGGGCGATCATATTCGGGAGCGGTGCCCGAGAGGGCCGCCAGCGGCAGATCCGCCTTCACGGTGTTGTTGTGCATGATGAGGAACCGGTCCTCGGCGATCGTCTCGCCCACGATGGCGAAATCGAGGTCCCATTTCTCGAATACGGCGCGCGCTTCGGCCTCCAGCGACGGCTCCAGCACCATCAGCATCCGCTCCTGCGATTCCGACAGCATCATCTCGTAGGCGGTCATGGCGTCCTCGCGCTGCGGCACCGCCTCGAGGTTCAGCCGCACGCCCAGCCCGCCCTTGTCGCCCATCTCGACGGCCGAGCAGGTCAGGCCCGCCGCGCCCATGTCCTGGATCGAGATGACGGCCCCGGTCGCCATCAGCTCCAGCGTGGCCTCCATCAGGCGCTTTTCGGTGAAGGGATCGCCCACCTGCACGGTCGGGCGTTTTTCGTCGATGAACTCGTCGAATTCTGCCGAGGCCATGGTCGCGCCGCCGACGCCGTCACGTCCGGTCTTGGCGCCGAGATAGACGACGGGACGGCCGACGCCAGAGGCGGCGGAGTAGAAGATCCTGTCGGTATCCGCCAGCCCGGCGGCGAAGGCGTTCACAAGGCAATTGCCGTTATAGGCCGGATCGAACCGCAGCTCGCCGCCCACGGTGGGCACGCCGAACGCGTTGCCGTAGCCGCCGATACCCTCGACCACGCCATGCACCAGCTGGCGGGTCTTGTGATGGTCCGGCTCGCCGAAGCTGAGCGAGTTCATCGCCGCGATGGGGCGCGCGCCCATGGTGAAGACGTCGCGCAGGATGCCGCCCACGCCGGTCGCCGCGCCTTGGTAGGGTTCGATATAGGAGGGGTGGTTGTGGCTTTCCATCTTGAAGACCACGCACTGACCGTCGCCGATATCGACGATGCCCGCGTTCTCGCCCGGCCCGCAGACTACCTGGGGACCCTCCGTTGGCAGCGTCCGCAGCCATTTCTTGGAGGACTTGTAGCTGCAATGCTCGTTCCACATGGCGGAGAAGATGCCAAGCTCGGTAAAGGTAGGCTCGCGGCCGATGATTTCGAGGATGCGCTCATACTCGTCCGGTTTCAGACCGTGGCTGGCGATCAGATCGGGTGTGATGTCCGGCTCGTTCATGGTGCGGTATCCCCTCAGGCTGCTGGCTTGGCGCCTCTTTAAGCGATTGCGCGCAAGGGGGGAAGGGGGGCGGCTTGACGCGGGGACGCGCCGCGCGTCCTATGAGCATGGCGGAGGGAGGCACATGATGCAGGTTGACGAAAATCCATGGCGCGGCAAGGGCCTGCCGGACGAGGCGCTGGCGGATATTCCCTGGCCCAGCGTCGATGCCGATGCGCCCCGCGCGCTGCTGGAGCGGTGCCCGGCGGCGGGCGTGACGCCCCTTGTGGCGGCGGAGGGATACGGCCCTACCGTCTGGGTCAAGGACGAGCGCCAGCGCATGAACCTGGGCAGTTTCAAGGCATTGGGTGCCGCCTATGTCATCGCGCACGAGGCCGTGCAGGCCGGCGGCGACGAAATGGCGCGCAGCCTCGAAGGGCGCACCTACGTCACCGCCAGCGCCGGCAATCATGGCCTGTCGGTGGCAGCGGGCGCGGCGATCTTCGGTGCGCGGGCGGTGATCTATCTGGCGGAGCCGGTGCCGGAAAGTTTCGCGGACCGTCTGCGCGCGCGCGGCGCCGAGGTGGTGCGCGCGGGCCAGCATTACGAGGCCAGCATGGACGCCGCGCAAAAGGCGGCGGATGAAAACGGCTGGACACTGCTCTCGGACAGCTCCTGGCCCGGCTACACCGAATTGCCGCACCGCCTGATGGAAGGGTATCTGGCAATGGCCGCCGAAGCGGCGGAGCAGGTGCCGCAGGTGCCGACGCATATCCTGCTTCAGGCCGGGGTCGGCGGGATGGCCGGTGCGGCGGCGGCCTATTTCCGCAAGGTCTGGGGCGACGCGCCGCGTATCATCGTTGTCGAGCCCGAGGCGGCGCCCGCGCTGCACGCCTGCATCAAGGCGGGCAAGTTCGTCAGCACCTCGGGGCCGGTGTCAAACATGGGCCGTCTCGATTGCAAGGAGGCGTCGCTGATCGCGCTCAAGGGGCTGGCGCGCGATGCCGACGCCTTTGCGCTGATATCGGACGCCGAGGCGTCGGCGGCGCTGGCCGAACTGGACGAGATCGGGCTGGCCACCTCCGAATCGGGCGGTGCGGGACTTGCGGCGCTCGGGCATCTGGGACTGCCGAACGACGCGCGCGTCCTGTGCATTCTCAGCGAAGGGCCGGCCGGGTGAAACGCGGCTTCGATCCCGCCGAGTTCCGCGCGCGGGTGGCCGCTGCGCAAGAGCGGATGAATGTCGCCGGGCTCGGCGCGCTCCTGCTGACGACCGAGCCGGAGGTGCGTTATTTTACCGGGTTCCTCACGCGGTTCTGGGAAAGCCCCAGCCGCCCCTGGTTTCTGGTGCTGCCCGCCTCGGGCGCGCCCATCGCGGTGATTCCCAGCATCGGCGCGGCGCTGATGGCGCAGACATGGATCAGCGACATCCGCGTCTGGCCCGCGCCCGACCCCGAGGATGACGGCATCGGCCTGCTGGCCGCCACCCTGCGCGAGGTCGGCGGCCCGGTGGGCGTGCCGTCGGGGCCGGAAAGCCAGCTGCGCATGCCGCTGGGCGCGTTTGCAGCGGTCAAGGCTGCCAGCAGGCTGGAGTTCACCCACGACCACGGCATCGTCGCCGCCCTGCGGGCGGTCAAATCCGAGAAGGAGATCGCCAAGATCGCCCATGCCTGCGCCATAGCGGGGCGCGCCTTCGATCGCGTGGGTGAGATTGCGGGCGAGGGCGTGCCGCTGAGCAAGGTCTTTCGCGATTTCCAGAGGCTCCTGCTGGAAGAGGGCGCCGATCTGGTCGCCTATATCGCAGGCGGCGCGGGGCCGGACGGGTATGGCGACGTGATCTCGCCCGCCACGGATGCGCCTCTGGCGCGGGGCGATGTGCTGATGCTGGACACGGGCGCGGTTTGGGACGGGTATTTTTGCGATTTCGACCGCAATTACGCGGTCGGCGCCGCGTCGGGCGCGGCGGCGCTGGCTCATGGGCGACTGGCCGAAGCGGTGGAGGCGGGGGCGGGCGCGGCGCGGCCCGGCGCGCGCGCCTGTGACGTCTACGCCGCGATGGCGAAGATCACCGGCGCCGGGGAGGGCGCCGGGCGGCTGGGCCACGGGCTGGGCATGCAGCTGACCGAGGGGCTGTCGCTGATCCCGCAGGACCGGACGGTGCTGGAGCCGGGCATGGTCATTACGCTGGAGCCGGGGGTGCCCACGGGGCCGGGCAGGATCATGGTGGCCGAAGAGAATATCGTGATCCGGGACGGCGCGGCGCAGCGGCTGACCCGGTTCGCGGGGCCCGCGCTGCCGGTGGTCTAGCCCCGCCAATTTAGCGGATTTACCGGGCTATGACGCGGGCGCCTCGCGCTTTTCCTCGGCCTTGGCGCGGTTCCAGAGGGCGTCCATCTCGGCCAGGTCGCTGTCCGACGGCGTCTTGCCCTGCGCGGCCAGCAGCGATTCGACCCGTCCGAACCTGCGCGAGAATTTTGCGTTGGCGCGGCGCAGCGCCGCCTCCGGGTCGATCTTCATGTGGCGCGCGAGGTTGGCCATGACGAAAAGCAGATCGCCGAATTCCTCTTCGGCATGGTCCGCGTCGCCGCTGGCCTGCGCCTCGGCCAGTTCGGCCACTTCCTCGGCGATCTTGTTCAGAACGCCCTCGGTGCCGGGCCAGTCGAAGCCGACCCGCGCCGCGCGCTTTTGCAGCTTGACCGCGCGCAACAGGGCCGGCAGGCCGAGCGCGACACCGTCGAGGGTGCCGCCCTCGGCGCGGGCGGCGCGCTCGGCCGCCTTCACCGCCTCCCAGTCGCGGGTCTGCTGGGCCGCCGTCTTGTCGCGGCTCTCATCGCCGAAAACATGCGGGTGCCGCGTCACCATCTTGTCCGCGATGCCGTTCGCCACATCGCTGAAATCGAAGAGGCCCCGATCCTCGGCGATCTGCGCGTGAAAGACGACCTGAAGCAGCAGATCGCCCAGCTCGCCCGAAAGATCGGACCAGTCGGCGCGCTCGATCGCGTCGGCCACTTCATAGGCTTCCTCGATGGTATAGGGGGCGATGGTGGCGAAATCCTGCTCGATATCCCAAGGGCATCCCGTCTCCGGATCGCGCAGCGCGCGCATGATCTGCAAAAGGCGCGGCAGGCCGCCTTCGGGATCGTGGATCAGGCTCTGGCTCATCTCGGCCTCCTTGTCAGCATCGCCTTGCATCCGGCCGGGTTTGTCCTTCAGGGTAGCGCCGACACGCAAGCGCGAAAGGGATCGCACGATGGGACTGGAAGACGCAAGCAGCACGGTGGACGAGGCGTTCACCCGCAAGGACAACCGCGGCCTCAGTTTCGAGAACACTTTCGGCGGCGCGACATCCTTCCTGCGGCGGCGCTATACCAAGGATCTGAGCGGCGTCGATATCGCCGTGACGGGCGTGCCCTTCGACCAGGCGGTGACGAACCGGACCGGCACGCGGCTGGGCCCGCGCGCGATCCGCGAGGCGAGCGCGCTGCAGACAGCCGATGCGCCCTATGGCTGGGGGTATGACCCGATGGAGGCGCTGAATATCGTCGATTACGGCGATCTGGCCTTCGATTATGCGATGGTGCCCGATTTTCCGGGGCTTCTGACGCGGCATATCAAGGGGATACTGGATGCGGGCGCGGCGAGTGTCGTTCTGGGCGGCGATCATTATATCAGCTTTCCGATCCTCAAAGCCTATGCCGAGAAGTTCGGCCCGATGGCCCTCCTGCATTTCGATGCGCATACGGATACCTGGGCGGATGACAACTTCGACCGGATCGACCACGGCACGATGTTCTACAAGGCGATCAAGCTGGGTCTGATCGATCCCGCGCGCTCGGTCCAGGTGGGCATCCGCACGACGGTGCCGGATACCATGGGCATGAACATCATCGACGCGCGCGAGGTGCATGAGGGCGGGACGCGCGCGGCGGTGGAGAAGATTGGGGGTATTCTCGGCGACGCGCCGGTCTATCTCAGCTTCGATATCGACGCGCTCGATCCCGCTTTCGCGCCCGGCACCGGCACGCCGGTCTGGGGCGGGCTGACCAGCGCGCAGGCGTCGATCATGCTGCGCGATCTGGCGGGGATCGACCTGAAGGGGGGCGATATCGTCGAGGTGTCGCCGCCCTTCGACACGACCGGCGCCACGGCCATCGCCGGCGCGCATGTGGCGACGGCGATCATCTGCCTGCTGGGGTGGAAGGATCACGGCGGAGGCGCGTGAACCGGCGGTTGGGATGATTATTTTTCGGGAAGATGAAAGGGGCAGGGCATGAAATGGGCGGGTCTTGGGCTGCTCGCCCTGTTGGTCGCGATTCTGGCCCTGCTCGCGTGGGTGAGGCTTGCACCCGACGACGCGGCGCGGTGGCACGATCTGCCCGAGGCTGTGACGGACAGGGACATGGAGGGCGGCGTCATGCGCGTGGTGCCCGGCGATCTGGCCGATCTGGACCGGATCATCCGTGCCGAGCCGCGCACGCAGGTTCTGGCCGGATCAGTGGACGAGGGGATGATCACCTATGTCACGCGCTCGCGCGTCTTCGGATTTCCCGATTACACCACGGTGGCGCAGCGAGGCGGCGATGTGGCGCTTCATGCGCGGCTGCGCTACGGCAGGTCGGACATGGGCGTCAACAAGGCGCGCGTGGAGCGTTGGCTGGACGCGCTGCGGCAGAAATGACATCACGCACCCGTCCCAGCCCTTGCGCCGGATCGGCACGTTCGGCGGGCGCATGGCGTCGTCTGTCATGCGCGGTGCTCTTGACCAAATCCCTTGGATGAAGGACATGGGCGCTCATGGTGCCATTGGACAGACTGGAACAGATCGCGCAGCGCTTCGAATTTCTCGAGGCGAAGATGTCGGCGGGAGGCGGCGACATTGCCGCGCTGGGGCGCGAATATGCTGAATTGCGCCCAGTGGTCGAGGAAATCCGCGACTACAAGGCGCTGATGGCGGATATCGAGGCCGCCCGCTCCATGCTGAACGATCCGGAGATGCGCGAGCTGGCGGAAGAGGAGGTGCATGCGCTGGAAGCGCGCCTGCCGGATGCCGAGGCGGCGCTGCAGCTGAGCCTTCTGCCCAAGGACGAGGCCGACGCGCGCCCGGCGATGATCGAGATCCGGCCCGGAACGGGGGGCGAGGAGGCAGCGCTTTTCGCCGGCGACCTGCTGCGCATGTATCAACGCTACGCCGAAGGGCGCGGCTGGGCGATGGACATCGTCGAGATGCAGCAGACCGAACTGGGCGGGATCAAGGAAGTGGTCGCGCATATCAAGGGAAATCACGTCTTCGCCCGCCTGAAGTTCGAAAGCGGCGTGCACCGGGTGCAGCGCGTGCCCGAAACCGAGAGCGGCGGACGCATCCATACGAGCGCGGCGACGGTGGCCGTGCTGCCCGAGGCCGAGGATGTCGATATCAGGATCGATCCGAACGATTTGCGGATCGACACGATGCGCAGCTCGGGAGCGGGCGGGCAGCACGTGAACACGACCGATTCGGCGGTGCGCATCACCCACATTCCCAGCGGCATTGTCGTGACCAGTTCCGAGAAATCCCAGCACCGCAACCGCGAGATCGCGATGCAGGTGCTGAAGGCGCGGCTTTACGATGCCGAGCGCAGCCGCGTGGACAGCGCGCGCAGTGCCGATCGCGCCGCGCAGGTCGGCACCGGCGACCGGAGCGAGCGGATACGCACCTACAACTTCCCACAGGGACGCATGACGGATCACCGCATCAACCTGACGCTCTACAAGCTGGATCAGGTGATGGCGGGCGACCTCGACGAGGTCATCGACGCGCTGACGACCGATGCGCAGGCGCGGATGCTGGCCGAGATGGGGGCGTGAGCGCGACATTCGGCGCCTTGCTGCGCGACGCCGCGGCGCGGCTGAACCAGGCCGGAATCCACGGCGCCGCGCGGGATGCGCGGCTGCTGCTGGCCCATGCGGCGGGGCTGAGCGCCGCACGGTTGAGCGCCGAGACGGGCGCGCCCGTGGCGGCGGATGTGGCCGAGCGGTTTGACGCGATGATCGCGCGTCGATGCGCGCGCGTGCCGTTGTCGCATATCACGGGCAAGCGGCTGTTCTACAAGCATGAATTCGCCGTTTCACCCGATGTTCTGGACCCGAGACCCGAAACCGAGACGCTGGTTCTGGCGGCGCTGGGTGCGCCGTTTCGGCGCGTTCTGGACCTTGGGACGGGGTCCGGCGCGATCCTGTTGTCCCTGCTGGCCGAGCGTTCGGCGGCCACCGGCACGGGTACGGACCTGTCCGATGCCGCGCTCAGCGTGGCGCGGGAAAACGCGCGGGCGCTGGGGCTCGATGCGCGCTGCGAATGGCGGTTGTCGGACTGGTTCGCGGATATCACCGGACGCTTCGATCTGATCGTGTCGAACCCGCCCTATATCGCCGAGGCCGAGATGCCGGGCCTCGCGCCGGAGCTGGCGCATGAGCCGCGCATGGCGCTGAGCGATGGCGCCGACGGGCTGAGTGCGTACCGCGTCATCTGCACGCAGGCGCCCGCGCATCTGGAACCCGGAGGGCGTCTTGTGGTCGAGATCGGCTGGCGGCAGGGCGGGGCCGTGGCCGCCATGATGCGCGCCGCCGGGCTGCGGGAGGTGCGGGTGCTGCCCGATCTTGACGGGCGCGACCGGGTCGTCCTGGGACGGGCAGAGGGCGGCATTGGCGGCCTTGAGGAAGCGGAAAACCGTGATTCCGCCGGAAATTGACCGAAAACGCCCGATTTTCCTTGTGCGTGGGCTCGTGGCGTGATTACTGGATTCTGTCGACGCGGTGGATACCCTGCTTTACGGGTGGTCCCGCTCGACGCCAAGCCAACATAACCGCACCCGGTTCCACTTCATCGGCGCATAGGGCGCCTCTCGGGTTCAACACGGTTCGCAAAACAAGGCTGGACAACAGTTATATGAGATCTTCGAAGTCACGTTCGCGTAACAAGCCGAACAGAAATCGCTCCAACTCGGTCGGCAATGTCGTCAACCGCGTGTTCGACAGTTCGGGCCCCGAGGGAAAGGTGCGCGGCACGCCGCAGCAAATCATCGAGAAATACAACCAGTTGGCGCGCGATGCGCAGTTGTCCAACGATCGCGTGGCGACCGAAAATTTCCAGCAGCATGCCGAGCATTACCTGCGTCTGCTGGGCGCCGCGCAGAAGGAAATCGACGCCAAGCGCGAGCAGCAGGAGCGCGAGAACCGCGACCGTCAGGCCGAGCGGGACCGCCAGCAAGGTGACACCGATCAGCAGGGCGCGCCCGCGCCACAGAAGGATTCTGACAAGGGCGGTGAGCGCCCGGACGGGCAGGACCGCGGCAACGAGTCCGACGACGACAACGGCAGCACGCTGGTCGAGACGCCCGAAAGCAAACCGAAGCGCGCGCCGCGCAAGCCGCGCCGCAACCCGCAGCAGGACGGCGAGGCGAACCCGGAGGAGGGCGCGCAGCCTGCGCCCAAGCCCCGCGGCCGCAAGCCCAAGGCAAGTGCGGAGCCGGAGCAGGGCACGCAGCCGGACAACACCTCGTCCGACGCGGCGGCCGAGTAGGCGCGCGGCACCAGCCGTTTTCAGAACCTGGATCAGCCGGGCGGGCAGCATGCCGCGTCCGGTTTTTTCGTATCTGCCACCGGGCGGAAAACGGTCCTGCTGGAAAAGACTGCCCACCGGCAAAAAAAAGGCCGAGCACTAAGCTCGGCCATAGTCCAACAGGGAGGTATGAAGGAAACGCCGTGGCGGCGTTACCATCAAGGCAGCAGTTAGTCCCAGCCTTGGGCCTAATCAAGTGAAATGACCGAATAAAATATCATGCCCGCTATGCAGGAATTGCATATCGCAGGCGCGCTTCAGCTAATCTTCTGATCTTTCGCATTTTTCCTGTAGGCAAAAATTTCTTCCTGAACGAAATTGCGGAAGGCCGCGATGCGCTGCGAGTGGCGCAGCTCTTCGGGGTAGGCCAGATAGACCGGCACTTCGACCGACTCGACCTCGGGCAGTACGCGGACGAGATTCGGAAAATCGTAGGTCAGGTAGTCCGGCAGAATGCCGATACCCAGCCCGTGAATCACGCCCTGAAGCACCGCAAAATAGTTGTTGACGTTCAGCATCAGGGGAATGTCGTTGGCAATCAGTTCCTTGACCAGATAGCTCGCGGCGCTGACCTGTGCCGAATTGGCGTTCTGGCAGATCAGCCGGTAATCGGTCAGGTCCTCGACCGATTGCGGTGTGCCGCGCTCTTCCAGATAGGCGGGCGAGGCGAAAAGGCCCATATGCACCCCCATCAGGCGTTTGCGGATCAGGTCGGCCTGGCTGGGCTCTTTCATGCGGATGGCGACGTCCGCCTCGCGCATCGGCAGGTCCAGCACGCGCTCTTCCAGCATGAGATCGATCTTGAGGTCGGGATACTTCTCGTAAAGCTTGGCGAGGCGCGGCACCAGCCACAGCGTGCCGAAACCGATGGTGGTGGTTACGCGCAATTCGCCAAAGACCTCGTCTTCGCTGTCGCGGATGCGCGCGGTCGCGGCGTCGAGCCGTTTCATCATCGCGCGCGTCGCGTCGAACAGAAGCTCGCCCTGTTCGGTCAGGATCAGGCCGCGGGCGTGGCGGTGAAACAGCGTTGCGTCCAGCGATTCCTCGAGCGCACGCACCTGCCGCGAGACGGCAGACTGCGACAGATGCAGAAGATCGCCCGCATGGGTGAGGCTGCCCGCGTCGGCGACGGCGTGAAAAATCCTCAGCTTGTCCCAGTCCATGATCGTACGTATCCGATGTAATGCCGATAAAAGCCCGTCATACCAGAAAAGGCTGCCGTGCATAGCATCTTGGACACGGGCGGGGTAATTCACGCCGGGGCTGGCGTATCGCGCGGCGGCGATCTAGAGAGGGCGCCAAGGAGAGCATCGATGGCGGTGGGCATTTTCGACAGCGGACTGGGCGGGCTGACCGTGCTGCAGGCGGTGGCGGCGCGCCTGCCGGAGCAGCCGCTGGTCTATCTGGGCGACAATGCCAACGCGCCCTATGGCGTGCGCACCGAGGATGCCATTCACGATCTGACGCGCGCGGGAGTGCAGCGGCTGTGGGATCGCGGCTGCGATCTGGTGGTGCTGGCCTGCAATACCGCGTCGGCCGCCGCGCTGCGCCGCATGCAGGAGGCGGGCGTGCCGAAGGGCAAGCGGGTACTGGGAGTGTTCGTGCCGCTGATCGAGGCGCTGACCGAACGGGAATGGGGCGACAATTCACCCCCGCGCGAGGTGGGCGTCCGTCACGTCGCGCTTTTCGCGACGCCGGCCACGGTCGCGTCGCGCGCCTTCCAGCGCGAGCTGGCCTTCCGCGCCATCGGCGTCGACGTTGAGGCGCAGGCCTGCGGCGGCGTGGTCGACGCGATCGAGGAGGGCGACATGATCCTGGCCGAGGCGCTGGTGCGCAGCCATGTCGAGGCGCTGCGCCGCAAGCTGCCGCGCCCGCAGGCCGCCGTGCTGGGCTGCACGCATTATCCGCTGCTCGAGGAGGCGTTCGCGCAGGCGCTGGGGCCGGATGTGACGGTGTACTCGCAACCCGCGCTGGTGGCCGAGAGCCTTGCGCACTACCTCAGCCGCCATTCTTCCATGGCCGGAACGGGCGGCGGGATCGAATATCTGACGACCGGCGATGCGGGCCGCGTTTCGGACCGCGCGGCGCAGTTCCTGCGCCGGCCCGTGGCGTTCCGTCCCGCCTGACACGAAGGAGCCACACATGCACAACATCGCCATCCTGGGCGCGTCGGGCTACACCGGAGCCGAGTTGGTCCGCCTGATCGCAACGCATCCGACCATGCGCATCCGGGCGCTCGCCGCCAATTCCAAGGCGGGGCAGAGCATGGCGGATGTGTTCCCGCATCTGCGCCATCTGGACCTGCCGAACCTCGTAACCATCGACCAGATCGATTTTTCCCATATCGACCTCTGCTTTTGCGCCCTTCCGCACGCCACCAGCCAGGAGGTGATCGCGGGATTGCCGAAGGATCTGAAGATCGTCGATCTCAGCGCGGACTTCCGCCTGCGTGATCCGGCGGCCTATGAGAAGTGGTATGGCAATCCCCATGCAGCGCTCGAATGTCAGGCCGAGGCGGTCTATGGCCTGACGGAATTCTACCGCGACCAGATCCGCGCCGCGCGACTTGTCGCCGGGACCGGCTGCAACGCGGCGACCGGGCAATATGCCCTGCGGCCATTGATCGCGGGCGGCTTGATCGACACGGACGACATCATCATCGACCTCAAGACGGGGGTCAGCGGCGCGGGGCGCAGCCTCAAGGAAAACCTGCTCCATGCCGAGCTGAGCGAAGGCACCCATGCCTATGGCGTCGGCGGCATGCACCGGCATCTGGCGGAGTTCGATCAGGAATTTTCAGCCATCGCCGGGCGCCCGGTGCAGGTGCAGTTCACGCCGCATTTATTGCCTGCGAACAGGGGGATACTGGCCACGGTTTATGTGAAGGGTGAGGCGCGGGCGATCCATGCGGCGCTGTCCTCGTCCTATGAGCAGGAGCCTTTCCTGCAGGTACTTCCATTCGGTCAGGTGCCCAGCACGCGGCACATTCGCGGCAGCAACTTCTGCCACATCGGCGTGAGCGGCGATCGCATTCCGGGTCGCGCCATCGTCATCGCCGCGCTCGACAACCTGACCAAGGGGTCGAGCGGCCAGGCCTTGCAGAATGCGAACCTGATGTTAGGTGAGGATGAGACGTCGGGTCTTATGCTGGCCCCGGTCTTTCCGTAAGCAACGGCGTAAGAAAACGCGAGGCACGGCGATGAGATCGCTCAAGAAAAAGCGCAGGGTGCAGATCTTCGCGGTAACGGCCGTGGCGCTGGTGGTGTCGACCGCGCTGATCGGCTACGCGATGCGCGATGGCATCAACTTCTTCCGCTCGCCCAGCGAGGTGGTCGCGGCGCCGCCGGGCCCCGGCGAGGTCTTTCGCATCGGCGGGCTGGTCGAGGCGGGCACGCTGGTGCGCGGCGCAGGCTCGGAAGTGCGTTTTGCGGTGACGGATGGCGGCGCCAGCGTGCCGGTCAGCTATGTGGGCGTGCTGCCCGATCTTTTTGGCGAGGATCAGGGCATGGTGGGGCTGGGCAGCTATGACGGCAACACCTTCCGCGCGACCGAGATTCTGGCCAAGCATGACGAGAGCTACATGCCCAAGGAAGTCATCGACGCGCTGAAGGAGCAGGGCGTCTATCAGGCATCGGACGCGGAGTAAGCGGCGCATTAATCCTTTCCAGCACAGGTTTTGCCACGGCCGGGCGCGATTCCGGCGCGTTCAGGCAAAGGTGGTGGCATGGATCGGATACGCGAAATAGCTCATGAAATCGTCGCCCGCGAGGGCGGTTATGTAAACGATCCAGACGATCCGGGCGGGCCGACGAAACATGGCGTGACCCTTGGCGCGATGCGCCGCCTGGGGCTGGACCTCAGCGGCGATGGCAGTATCGACGTGGCGGACGTGCGCCTTGTCACCCCGGCCGAGGCCGAGCGCATTTTCATCCGGCACTATTACGCGCGTCCCGGGATCGACCGGCTGCCGGGGGTGCTGCGCGCCAGCGTGTTCGACATGTATGTGAACGCGGGCGCCAATGCGGTGAAGATCCTCCAGCGGCTTCTGCGCCAGATGGGGCAGGACGTGGCCGCGGACGGGGTGATCGGCCCGCAGACGGCCGCCGCCGCCGAGGCTGCCGCCCGCGCCGCGCCGCAGCACCTTGCCGATGCCTACGCCATCGCGCGGCGCAACTACTACCTGCGCCTTGCCGATCGCCGCCCGGCGAGCCGCAAGTTCGCGCGCACGCGGGCGGGGGGCAAGGGCGGCTGGATCCTGCGGGCCGAATCCTTCATGTCGCCGCGCTATCACATGACCGGGACTGAATTCGGCGAAAGGGTGGCACGATGGGATTGATCGGCCAGATCCTGACAACGCTCTTCGGAAACAACCGCAACGCGGTGGCGCAGACCGCCGAAGTCTTCCGCGAGAACGCCGAGGCGGCCGCGATCCGCCGCACGGCCGAGCGGGGCGCGGCGCTCAGCCAGTTCGAGGGAGAATTCGCGGCGGGTCAGACCGGCTGGTTCGACCGCTTCATGGACGGGGTGAACCGCCTGCCGCGTCCGGCGCTGGCCTTGGGCACGCTCGGGCTTTTCATCGCGGCGATGGTCGATCCGGTATGGTTCGCCGCGCGCATGCAGGGGATCGCGCTGGTGCCCGAGCCGCTGTGGTGGCTTCTGGGCGTCATCGTGTCCTTCTATTTCGGCGCGCGGCACCAGCTGAAGGGGCAGAACTTCCAGCGCTCCATTGTCCAGAGCGCCGCCCGTGCGCCGCAGATCGCCGCCAGCATCGAGGCGCTGGAGCGTGCGCATCCCAGCCGCCCCCGCGTCGCCGATACGGCTGGCGACGCGGACGTGACGCTGAGCGCGACCGCGCCCGATGCCAACCCGGCGCTTCAGGACTGGCGCCAGCGGAACCGGCGGCGCGACCGCTGAAGCCATGCCCGCGACAATCTGAACCGCCCTGCGTGTCGAATCCCATTGGTCGCGGGGCGGTATGCGGGTTATATAGCGGGCATGATTACAGAGCTTGGCCACTTCGCCCTTATCCTCGCCTTTGCCATCGCCTGCGTTCAGGCCATCGTTCCGCTGATCGGCGCCCATAAACGCTGGAGCGGGTGGATGGCCGTGGGCGATACCGCCGCCGGGCTGCAATTCCTGATGATCGCGCTGTCCTTCGCCGCGCTCACCTATGCGTTCGTGGTCTCGGATTTCTCGCTGCGGCTGGTCACGCTCAACAGCCATTCGGCCAAGCCGCTGCTTTATAAAATCACCGGCGTCTGGGGCAATCACGAAGGCTCCATGCTGCTCTGGGTGCTGATCGTGGCGCTGTTCGGCGCCTCGGCGGCGTGGTTCGGGGGCAATCTGCCGCCCAGCCTTCGGGCGCGGGTCCTGGCGGTGCAGGGGATGATCGGGGTGGCGTTCCTGGCGTTCATCATCTTCACGTCGAACCCGTTCCTGCGCCTTGCCATGCCGCCGCTGGACGGGCAGGATCTCAACCCGCTCCTGCAGGATCCCGGCCTCGCCTTCCATCCGCCATTCCTCTACACTGGCTATGTCGGCCTTTCGATGACGTTCAGCTTTGCCATCGCGGCGCTGATCGAGGGGCGCGTCGATGCCGCCTGGGGCCGCTGGGTGCGGCCCTACACCCTGGCCGCATGGATGTTCCTGACCATCGGCATCGCTTTGGGAAGCTGGTGGGCCTATTACGAGCTGGGCTGGGGCGGCTTCTGGTTCTGGGACCCGGTCGAGAACGCCAGCTTCATGCCCTGGCTGATCTCGGCCGCGCTGCTGCATTCTGCGATCGTGGTGGAAAAACGCGAAAGCCTGAAAAGCTGGACGATCCTTCTGGCCATCATCGCCTTCGGCTTTTCGATGATAGGGGCGTTCATCACCCGGTCCGGGGTGCTGACCTCCGTTCACGCCTTCGCCAATGACCCCGAGCGGGGGGTGTTCCTTTTGGGCATCACGGCGCTCTTCATGATGGGCGGGCTGACGATGTTCGCGGCGCGCGCGAACGCGATGCAGGCGCGGGGGGTCTTCTCGCTCAGCAGCCGCGAGTTGATGCTGCTGGTGAATAATGTCCTTCTGGGCGTCGCGGCCTTCGTCGTCTTCGTCGGCACGATCTGGCCGCTGGTGTCCGAGCTTTTCTTCGACCGCAAGCTCTCGGTCGGCGCGCCATTCTTCAACAAGGCGTTCACGCCCTTCATGATCCTGATCGGCCTTGCGATGCCTATCGGGGCGATGATGCCGTGGAAGCGCGGCCAGATGCGCCGCGCGCTGCGCCAGCTGGCCCCGGCGGCGGCCTTGGCCATTGCGGTGCTGGGACTGTTCTGGACGATGCAAGGCGGGCGTAGCCTCATGGGCCCGATTGGGCTGATGCTGGGCACATGGCTGGTGGCGGGCGCGGCGACGGATCTTTGGTCGCGCACCGGCACGGCGCGGGGCATGGCGCGGCTTGCCCGACTGCGGCGCCTGCCGCGCGCCGACTGGGGCAAGGCGGTGGCTCATGCCGGATTGGGCGTGACGATGGCCGGAATCGCGGGCGTGCTGGCGTGGCAGACCGAGGATATCCGCGTGGTGCAGACCGGCGACAGCTTCGATCTGTCAGGCTACACGCTGACGCTGACGGGCGTGCGCGAGCAGGCGGGGCCGAATTATTCCACGACGATTGCCGACGTGACGCTTGCGCAGGGCGGCAAGGAGATCGCGACCCTGCATCCCGAGAAACGCTACTACCCGGTCGCCGACATGCCGACGACCGAGGCAGCCATCGACAACGGCATTCTGCGCGATGTCTATGTCGTGATCGGGGACGCGCAGGACGGCGGCGGCTGGGCGATGCGCAGCTATTACAAGCCGCTGGCGAACTGGATCTGGGGCGGCGCAATGCTGATGGCGCTGGGCGGCGGGCTGTCGCTGAGCGACCGGCGCTACCGCGTGGCCGCCGGCGCCCGCAAATCCGCGTCGGCCGCGCAAGTGGCGGCGGAATGAGGCGGCTTATCCTCGTCCTCTGCCTGCTCGCCAGCCCCCTTGCCGCCGTTCAGCCCGGCGAGATGCTGGACGATCCCGCCCTGGAGGCACGGGCGCGGGACATCTCCAAAGGGCTGCGGTGCCTCGTCTGCCGGAACGAGAACATAGACGATTCCAATGCGGCGCTGGCGCATGACCTGCGTGTTCTGTTGCGCGAACGGCTGACTGCCGGAGACACGAATGAAGAGGCCGTCGACTACATCGTCGAGCGCTACGGCGAATATGTCCTGCTGGAGCCGCGCGCGACCGGCAGCACCCTGGCGCTGTGGCTGGCGGGGCCGGCGATGCTGCTGCTTGGCGCGGGCGTCGCGCTGGTCTATGTGCGCAGGCGCGGGCGCGGCGTGGCCGGCGACGCGCCGCTGAGCGCGGACGAAGCGGCGCGGTTGCGCAACATCATGGATGAATGACAGCCGATGAAAGATTACGCGACCATCACGCTCGACATCACGAATGCCATCGCCGTTCTGCGTCTCGACCGTCCGGACAGGATGAACGCGCTCAACACGCAGATGCGGGCGGAAATCACCGATGCCGCAAATCTCGCGGCACGCACCGCGCGGGTCCTGGTGCTGACGGGTAATGGCAGGGCGTTCTGCGCGGGTCAGGACCTGAGCGATGCGGGCACCGCTGCCGCGCTGGACCTGGAGCGGGTCCTGCGCGATGAATATGTGCCCATGTTGCGCGCCGTCGGGGACTGCCCGATCCCGACCATCGCCGCGGTCAATGGGCCGGCGGCAGGGGCGGGCGCGAACCTCGCGCTCTGTGCGGACGTGGTGATTGCGGCGCGTGACGCTTATTTCATGCAGGCCTTCACCCGGATCGGCCTGATGCCGGACGCGGGCGGCACATATTGGCTGCCCCGCCAGATCGGCGCCGCCAAGGCGATGGGCGCGGCGCTTTTCGCCGAGCCGATCAGCGCCGAGGATGCCGCTGCCTGGGGCATGATCTGGGAGGCGGTTCCCGACGCCGAATTCGAGGCGCATTGGCAAGCGCGCGCAGCGCATCTGGCCGCCGGCCCGACCGAAAGTTACCGGCATCTGAAGACAGCCATACGCAGCAGCTGGGACAATGGCCACGATGCGCAGCTCGACCTCGAGGCGCGGCTGCAGGGCGAATGCGGCCAGACCCGCGATTTCAAGGAAGGCGTCGTGGCCTTTCTGGACAAGCGCAAGCCGGTCTTCGAAGGGCGCTGACGCTTCGGCCCGGCGCAGGGACCGCTCCTTTGGCGGCGTTGAGCCCAATGAAGGCGGCCCCCAGCGAGGGCGCCTTCACCGGGCGGGATCGTCTCAGCGGTTTTCGATATCGACGTAATCGCGCTTGGGCGCGCCGACGTAAAGCTGACGCGGACGGCCGATCTTGAGCTGCGGATCGGCGATCATTTCCTTCCACTGCGAAATCCAGCCCACGGTGCGCGAGACGGCAAAAATCGCGGTGAACATCGAAGTAGGGAAGCCCATCGCCTCAAGGATGATGCCCGAGTAGAAATCGACATTCGGGAACAGCTTCTTCTCAACGAAGTACGGATCTTCCAGCGCCTGTTTCTCCAGCTCCTTGGCGACCTGAAGCGTGGGGTTGTCCTCGATCCCCATCAGTTCGAGCACCTCGTCGGCCGATTGCTTCATCACCGTCGCGCGAGGATCGACATTCTTGTAGACGCGGTGACCGAAGCCCATCAGGCGGAACGGGTCGTTCTTGTCCTTGGCGCGCGCAATATATTCGGGGATGCGGTCGACCGTTCCGATCTCGCGCAGCATTTCCAGACACGCCTGGTTTGCGCCGCCATGGGCGGGCCCCCAGAGGCAGGCGATGCCGGCGGCGATGCAGGCGAAGGGGTTGGCTCCCGATGACGACGCAAGCCGCACCGTCGAGGTCGAGGCGTTCTGTTCGTGATCGGCATGAAGGGTAAAGATGCGGTCCATCGCGCGGCTGAGGATGGGATTCACCTCGTAATCCTCGGACGGCACGGCAAAGCACATGCGCAGGAAATTCGACGCGTAGTCGATATCGTTGCGCGGGTAAACGAACGGCTGGCCGATGGTGTATTTGTAGGCCATCGCCGCAATCGTCGGCATCTTTGCGATCATGCGGACCGACGCCACCTCGCGCTGCCACGGATCGCTGACATCGGTGCTGTCGTGGTAGAAAGCCGACAGAGCCCCGACCACGCCCACCATGATCGCCATCGGCGGCGCGTCGCGGCGGAAGCCGCGGAACAGGAACTGCATCTGCTCGTGCAGCATGGTGTGATTGGTCACGCGGCTTTCGAAATCTTCCAGCTGCGCGGCCGAGGGCAGCTCGCCGTAAAGCAGCAGGTAGCACACTTCGAGGTAATGCGACTTCTCGGCCAGTTGCTCGATGGGATAGCCGCGATGCAGCAGTTCACCCTTGTTGCCGTCGATGAAGGTGATGGTGCTGTCGCAACTGGCGGTCGAAGTGAATCCCGGATCGTAGGTGAATACGCCCGCCTCGCTGTAGAGCTTGCGGATGTCGACAACGTTCGGCCCGAGGGTGGGCGAATGGATCGGCAGCTCGTATTCCTTGCCGTCGAGTTTGAGGGTCGCGGATTTCTTGTCTTCGGCCATTCAGCAATCTCCTTGTTGCAGCCCCCGCGCCACGGGGGCGGCCAGGGCTGAATAATCAAACGGCCTTTCGAAGCGGTTAATCGCTTTCCCGGCCCGCATCCTTCAGACGGTCAACCGTTTCGGTCTTTCCGAGCACCAGCATCATGTCGAATACACTGGGCGTTGCACTGCGCCCGGCCAATGCAGCCCTGAGCGGGCCTGCCATCTTGCCGAACTTGATGCCGCGTCCATCGGCGAATTGCGTCATCAACTCTTCGAGGCTCGCGCGGTTCCAAGTAGCACTTTGCAGGTGCGGCGTCAATTCTCTCAGCATACCGCGGGATACCGTATCGAGCTGCGCCGCCGCCTTCTCATCCGGCAGGATCGGGCGGGAGGTCAGGATAAAATGAGCCTTGTCAAGTAGTTCAGGGAAGGTCCGGGCGCGTTCCTTCAAACAATACATCCCGTCCAGCATCATCGCAGCTTGCCCTTCGGTCAAGGGGGGCTGCGCGGTCACGTCAAGAAAATCGCTCAGTTCATGCAGCAGCGCAGCATCATCCGTGGCCGCCATGTGCTGGCCGCAGATATTCTCGAGCTTCTTGAAATCGAACCGCGCGGGGGATTTTCCGATCCCCTCCAGATCGAACCACGCTTTGGCCTGCGCATCGGTGAAGAATTCATCGTCGCCGTGGCTCCAGCCCAGCCGCGCGAGATAGTTGCGCATGCCCGCCGCCGGATAGCCCATCTGGCGATATTCCTGCGTTCCCAGCGCGCCATGCCGCTTGCTCAGCTTCTTGCCGTCGGGGCCGTGGATCAGCGGGATGTGCGCATAGACAGGCAGGGGCCAGCCCATCGCGTGGTAGATCAGCATCTGCCGCGCGGCGTTGTTCAGGTGGTCGTCCCCGCGGATGACGTGCGTGACCCCCATGTCGTGATCGTCCACCGCCACCGCCAGCATGTAGACCGGCGTTCCGTCCGAGCGCAGCAGCACCATGTCGTCAAGCTGATCGTTGCGGATCGTCACATCTCCCTGCACGGCGTCGCGGATGACGGTCGCGCCTTCGCGCGGCGCCTTGATGCGGATGACATGCGAGCGGTCCGGGTGCGTTTCGGGCGCGGCATCGCGCCAAGGGCTGGCGTAGAGCGTCGAGCGGCCCTCGGCCTTGGCCGCGTCGCGAAACGCCTGGATTTCCTCCTGCGTGGCAAAGCATTTATACGCCGCGCCTTTCGCCAGCATCTGGTGCGCGACCTCGGCGTGCCGTGCTGCGCGGTCGAACTGGCTGATCACCTCGCCGTCATGGTCCAGACCCATCCACGCCATGCCGTCCAAAATCGCCTGCGTCGCCTCGGGGGTTGAGCGGGCGCGATCCGTGTCCTCGATCCTCAGCAGGAATTTACCGCCCCGTCCGCGGGCGAACAGCCAGTTGAACAGGGCCGTGCGCGCCCCGCCGATATGCAGGTAGCCGGTGGGCGAGGGGGCGAAACGGGTCACGACCTTCTGGGACATGGAAGCGATTAACCTTTCGGTAACGATGCGGGGGCTAAGCTGGCGTCTGTCTAGCGGCCCACCAAAGGGGAAACAAGTGGCGGCGGTCTGGGGCCTTCTGGCACGCGTATTGCTATTGCAGCGGGGGCATCTCTTCGGCTGGGCGCCGGTATGCCTGGGCGCGGGCATCGGCATATATTTCGCGCTGCGGGTCGAGCCGGGGCTGCCGGCCTATGCCGCGCTTGCACTTGCCGCGGCGCTGTGCCTTGCGCTGTCGCGCGTGATCGGCCATGCGGCTGCGCCGCTCGCCATCGGCGCGGCGCTGATCGCGCTGGGTGTTCTGCTGGCCGGAGCGCGGACCCACCGGGTCAGCGAGCCGGTGCTGGGCTGGCGCTACTACGGCCCCATCGAGGGGCGCGTCGTGGCGATGGACCGGTCCGCCTCGGACGCCGTGCGCGTCACGCTGGATGAGGTCAAGCTGCGCAACGTCGCGCCAGCACGCACGCCGGGCCGGGTGCGGCTGTCGCTGCATGGCGACATCGAGGGCGCCGCGCCGGTGCCGGGGCTGAGGATGGGGGCAACCGGCCATCTGTCGGCACCCTCGGGCCCGGTGGAGCCGGGGGGCTTCGATTTCCAACGCTTCGCGTGGTTCCAGCGGCTGGGTGCGGTGGGATATACGCGCGTGCCGCTCGTCGCGATTGCGCCGCCGGACGGCCGGCAGCCGATGTTCGCGATCCGGATGGCGCTCTCGACCCATGTCCAGAGCGTCCTGCCGGGCGAGACCGGTGCCTTCGCCGCCGCGATCATGACCGGCGACCGGTCGGGCATGGGGCAGGAGACGCTGACGGCGCTGCGCGTCTCGAACCTCGCGCATCTGCTGGCCATCTCGGGTTTGCACATGGGGCTGCTCACGGCATTCGTTTTCGCCGCCTTTCGCTACGGCTTGGCGCTGGTGCCGTGGCTGGCCCTGCGGCTGCCGGTCAAACCGCTGGCGGCGGCGCTGGCGCTGGGCGTCGCGGCGTTCTACCTCGGCCTCTCGGGCGGCAGCATCGCGACCGAGCGCGCGTTCATCATGGTGGCGGTCATGCTGGTGGCGGTCATGCTGGGGCGCCGCGCGCTCAGCCTGCGGGCGGTCGCCCTGGCGGCGTTGATTGTGCTCAGCCTGCGGCCCGAAGCGCTGATGGGGCCGGGCTTCCAGATGTCCTTCGCCGCGACGACGGCATTGATTGCCGTCTTTGGCTGGATCCAGAAAGCGGCGCTTCCGATGGGGCCGCGGTGGCTGCGCCCGGTCAGTGCCGTGGTCCTGTCGTCGCTGGTGGCAGGTTTGGCAACGGCGCCCTTCGCGGCGGCGCATTTCAACCAGATCTCGCATTTTGGCCTGATCGCCAACCTGATGAGCGTTCCGCTGATGGGTGCGCTGGTAATGCCTGCGGCTGTGCTGTCGGTATGTCTGCTGCCCGTCGGGCTGGAGGGCGCGGGCCTTTGGATGATGGGGCTGGGCCTCGACTGGATTCTCGGCGTCGCACGCTGGATTTCCGCGCTGGAGGGCGCCCGTGGCACCGTGATCAGCCCCGGCCCTTGGGTGCTGCCGCTTCTCAGCGTCGGGGCGCTGACGGTCATCCTTTGGCGCGGGCGGCTGAAAACGGTGGGGGTCCTGCCGATGCTGGCCGCTGCCGCGCTATGGGCGCAGGCCGAGCGGCCTTCGGTGCTGATTGCGGATACCGGGGGACTGGTGGGGATCATGACGGACGAGGGCCGCGCGCTCAGCACGCCGCGCGGCGCGGGGTTCGTTGCCTTGAACTGGCTGGAGAACGACGGGGATGCGTCGGATCAGGCGGCCGCCGCCGAACGCTGGTCCAGCCGCATCACCGGGCCCGGCGGGGTCGTGATCACTCCTGTCCGCGGCAAGGGTGCGGCGGCGGCCCTAAGCAGCTGCGCCGCGAACGAGCTGTTGGTGATGAACGCGGACCCGCCCGAAAATCTGCGCCGGGATCCGGGCTGCAAAATCATGGACCCCGCGACGCTGCGACGGACCGGTGCCGTCGCTCTTTACGACCTGGGAGCGGGGAACGCCCCCCGTATCGTGACGGCGCGCCAGATATCTGGGGCGCGGCTCTGGAACGCGCGCTGAGGGCTATTTCATGCTCCTCAAGCTTCAGTAGGTGCGGATAAGCCCCACCAGACGCCCCTGGACCTTCACCTTGTCGTCAGGCAGAACTCGCGTCTCGTAGGCCGGATTGGCCGCCTCCAGCGCAATCGCCCCGCCGCGGCGGAAGAACCGTTTCAGCGTCGCCTCCTGATCCTCGACGAGAGCCACGACGATATCGCCATTATCGGCGGTCGAAGCCTCGCGGATGACGACGATGTCGCCATCATTGATCCCTGCATCGATCATCGAATCGCCCTTGACCTCCAGTGCGTAATGCTCGCCCGCGCCGCTGACCATGCTGCCGGGAACGGCCACGTTGTGCGACGCATGCTGGATCGCCTCGATCGGCACGCCGGCGGCAATGCGGCCCATCACGGGCAATTCCAGCGCATCGGCGGACGACACAGGCTTCGCTGCCGCCGGGGGGGACGCATCGGGCCGGTCGCCGTCGATCACGCGCGCGTCGAAGCCGTGGGTGGACGCACCGCCGAGGGATTCGGGGAGCTTGACGATCTCCAGCGCGCGGGCGCGGTGCGCAAGACGCCGGATGAAGCCGCGCTCTTCCAATGCAGTGATCAGGCGGTGAATGCCGGACTTTGACCGTAGATCCAGCGCCTCCTTCATCTCGTCAAAGCTGGGGGGAACGCCATCGCGCTGAACGCGCTTGTTGATGTAATCCAGCAAAGCGAGCTGCTTCTTGGTGAGCATGCCGTCCGTCCCTCCGGTTCTGACTGTCCGGGTTTGTTCTATGCATGTTCTGGTTTTGTGTCAAGCAATCGCTGCGCCATGGCTATAATTGCAGGCATTCCACCGTATCGCCGGCCCGGCGCGGCGCGTCATTCGGCGGGCGGACGAGCAGCACGTTGGCGCGGGCCAGAACGCCCAGAAGGGCGCTGTCCTGTGACGCGGCGGGCGTGGCGACGCCATCTTCGAGCACCGCGCGCATGTAATGCGCGCGCGGCCCGTTCTGCGGCATGTCCGCCCCTAGCCGCGCTGCGACAAGGGGCGCCGGGGCGGCGCCGAGGCCCAGCATCTTCCGCACCATAGGGAGGATGAAGACATGTCCACAAACCATTGCCGATACGGGATTTCCCGGCAGACCCACCATGACGGACGCGCCCATGCGCCCGGCCATGAGCGGCTTGCCGGGACGCATGGCGATCTTGTAAAACGACCGCTCGAGCCCGAGCGACTCTGCCACCGGACCCACAAGGTCGTGATCGCCGACGGAGGCGCCGCCGATGGTCACGATCAGGTCGGCACCCTCGGCCTGCTGAAACGCCGTTTCGAGCGACTCCGCCGTATCGCGCGCGATGGGCAGGAGGCGCGCGACGGCTCCGTGCGCTTCGACCAGCGCGGCGAGACCGAAGCTGTTGGAGGCGATGATCTGATCCGGGCCCGGATCCTCGCCCGGCATCACCAGCTCGTCTCCTGTGGAAAGGATGGCGATGGAGGGGCGGCGGACGACCGGCAGTTCGGGCAGGTTCATCGCGGCCAGAAGCGCGATGTCACGCGGTTCCAGCCGACGCGGCGCCTCCATTACGGAGCCGGCGGAAAAATCGGCGGCGGCGGCACGCACATGGGGGCCGGCGTCGATGTGCCCGCCGAGCGTGATGCGCGTGCCATCGGCGGTCACGTCTTCCTGGATCACGACCCGGTCCGCGCCTTCCGGAATGGGGGCGCCGGTAAAAATGCGCACTGCCTGACCGGGCGCAACGGTGCCGCCGAAGCGCCGCCCGGCCGCCGCTTCACCGATCACGGTGAATTGTGCGCCCGGCGCGACATCTTCGCTGCGCACGGCGTAACCGTCCATGGCGGAGGCCGCGAAGGGCGGCTGATCGCGCCTGGCCGTGACGGTCTGCGCCAGAACCCGGCCGGAGGCGGCGCGCAGCGGCACCGTCTCGGCCTCCAGCGGTGTCACGAGATTCAATAACCGGGCAAGTGCATCCTCGACTGAGATCATGCCAGGGTTCTCCGGCTCTGACGAAAGACGACCCAAACGCTGCGATACACCATTTAATCCGCCTCGTAACGTCCGGATTTTCCGCCATCTTTCAGGATAACGCGCAACCCGCCGATCTGCATGGCCCGGTCCACCGCCTTGGCCATGTCATAGACCGTCAGCGCGGCAACGCTCGCGGCGGTGAGCGCCTCCATCTCGACGCCGGTCTGGCCGGTGGTCTTGACGGTGGCCTCGATCCGCACGCCCGGCAGGTCCGGATCCAGCGTCAGCTCGACCGCCGCCTTGGCGATAGGCAGAGGATGGCACAGCGGAATCAGGTCCGCCGTCCGCTTGGCACCCATGATCCCGGCAAGGCGGGCGACGGACAGAACATCCCCCTTCTTGGCGCGGCCTTCCGAAATGATTTCAAAAGTCTCCGGCGCCATGCTGATATGGCAGGCGGCTGTGGCCACACGCGCGGTCACGTCCTTGGCCGACACATCGACCATGTGCGCGTCGCCCTTGCCGTCGAAGTGGGTAAGGCCCGACATCAGCGCGCCCCGGCCGTCAGCGGATTGCGCAGGATGTCGCGCGTGGCGCTGGCGACGTCAGCGGCGCGCATCAGCGTCTCGCCGATCAGGAAACAGCGCGCACCGTAGCGGGCGATGTCCGCCAGATCCTCGCGCGTCTCCAGCCCGCTTTCGCAGATGATGATCCGGTCCTCGGGGACGTAGCGCGCAAGCGTGCGCGAGGTGTCGAGCGTGGTCTCGAACGTGTTCAGATTGCGGTTGTTGATGCCGATAAGCTGCGATTTCAGCATCTCTGCGCGGCGCAGCTCGTCCTGGTTGTGTATCTCGATGATCGCGTCCATGCCCCAGTCGGCGGCCGCGGCTTCGAGCGCGGCGGCCTCGCTGTCCGACAGGCACGCCATGATGATGAGGATGCAGTCGGCGCCAAGCGCGCGCGCCTCGGCGACCTGGTACGGGTCGAACATGAAATCTTTGCGCAGTACAGGCAAATCGCAGGCGGCGCGCGCCTGCGTCAGGTATTTGTTCGCCCCCTGGAAGCTCGGTGCGTCGGTCAGCACCGAAAGGCAGGTCGCACCGCCTTCGGCATAGGCGACGGCCAGCGCCTCGGGGTCGAAATCCTCGCGGATGAGGCCCTTGGACGGGCTGGCCTTCTTGATCTCGGCAATGAGGCCATAGCCATGGATCGACGCCTGCAGGAGCGCGTCCTTGAAAAAGCGCACGGGAGGCGCGGCGCGGGCCTTTTCCTCCATGGCGCCTGGCGGGACTTCGGCCTTGGCCGCCGCGATCTCTTCCAGTTTGTAGGCCTTGATCTTGTCCAGGATCGTGGGGGTGCTCATGAAGCCTCCGATGTAATTTTCGCCAGCGTGGTCAGGCGCTTGGTGGCGGCACCGCTGTCGATGCTTTCGCGCGCCATGGCCGCGCCCTCGCGCAGGCCCGCGGCCTTGCCCGCCACCACGAGCGCCGCGGCCGCGTTCAGCAGCACGGCGTCGCGGTAGGCACCGGGCGCGCCCTCCAGAAGCGCGCGGAAGGCGGCGCCATTCTGCTGCGGCGTGCCGCCAAGGATATCCTCGAACGGATGCTGCGGCAGGCCGGCGTCCTCGGGGCTGATCTCGAACTCGGCGATGCTGCCATCCTCCTCCAGCGCGGCGACCCAGCTTGGCCCGCTGATGGCCAGCTCATCCGTGCCGTCGCTGCCATGGACCAGCCACGCGCGGGTCGAGCCCAGCTGGCGCAGCGTTTCGGCCATGGGGCGGATCAGATCGCGGCGATAGGCGCCGGTCAGTTGCCGCGTGACCCCTGCCGGATTGGTCAGCGGGCCGAGGATGTTGAAGATGGTGCGCGTGCCAAGCTCGGCCCGCGCGGGCCCGACATGCGCCATGGCCGGGTGGTGCATGGGCGCCATCATGAAGGCGATCCCCGCCTCTTGAAGCGCCTTTTCAACCACTTCGGGGCCGACCATCACCTGAACGCCCATCTGCCCCAGCGCATCCGCCGCGCCGGATTTGGAGCTTAGGTTGCGGTTGCCGTGCTTGGCGACGCACACCCCCGCACCGGCCACGACAAAGGCGGTCGCGGTCGAGATATTCAGCGTTCCCTTGCCGTCGCCCCCGGTGCCGACCACGTCAATCGCGCCTTCGGGCGCCCGCACCTTGTGGCACTTGGCGCGCATCACGGCGGCGGCGGCGGCGTATTCGTCCACCGTCTCGCCCCGCGTGCGCAGCGCCATGAGCAAGCCGCCGATCTGGCTGGGCGTCGCCTCGCCCTCGAAAAGGATGGCAAAGGCCGCCTCGGCCTGCGCCCGCGTCAGCGGACCGTTTGCCGCGGCGTCGATCAGCGGCTTGAGCGCATCGCTCATGCGGGCACCTTCATCATGTCGAGAAAATTCTGCAGCAGCGCATGGCCGTGCTGCGAGGCGATGGATTCGGGGTGGAACTGCACGCCCTCTATGGGCAACTCGCGATGCCGCAGGCCCATGATCGTGCCGTCCTCCAGATGCGCCGTGACCTCGAGGCAGTCCGGAAGGCTGGCGCGCTCCACCACCAGGCTGTGATAGCGCGTGGCCTCGAAGGGCGAAGGCAGGCCGGCGAAGACGCCTTGCCCCTCGTGGTGGATTTTGCCCATCTTGCCATGCACGATCTCGCTGTGGCGCACGACGCGCCCGCCGAAAGCCTGCCCGATGGTTTGATGCCCCAGGCACACGCCCAGCAAGGGTATGCCAGCCTCGGCCGCCGCCAGCGTCAGATCCAGACAGATGCCCGCCCGGTCGGGATCGCACGGGCCGGGCGACAGAAGGATGCCCGCCGGTTTCAGCGCCAGCGCCGAGGCGACATCCAGCGCATCGTTGCGCCGCACGGTCACATTGGCGCCCAATTCCCCGACATAATGCACCAGGTTATAGGTGAAACTGTCATAATTATCGATGAGCAGCAGCATCTGGGCCCGTCCGTGTTACAAGGTCTGCGGATTGCGCGCCGCCCTCTGATTTGGGGGTGGAGGCCGCAGCACCGGTCACGATATACTTGTTCAGGCTTGGCCCCTAGGGTCAAGGGGCCGAAGGCCGGAAACGCCGGGCAAGAGGGACATGAAAGAGGGAGCAGAGCGCATGGCGGGTGGATTTTTGGCAGGACTGGTGGCCGGCGCGGTCGCCTCCGGGGTTGCGCTTGCGGCCGCATCGGTCGCCCTCGGCCCCGAGGCGGCGCGCGAAGCCGCGCCCGCGCCGGGCGCCGCCGCGCTCGACATGCCGCCTGGATCGGGGTTCAGCCAGGCACGCGACGACACCGCGGCGCGGCTGCCCGCGGCCGACGGCGCGCCCGGTCTGGCCACCGATGCGCCGCAGGTCGCCGCCATCGCGCCCGACGACCTGAGCCAGGTGGCCGCCGAGGACACGCAGCCCACCATGCGCCCCGAGATCAGCGCTCCCGAAGCCGCGCTGAGTGCGCCGGAAGCGGGCGAGGTTGCCAGCGGCATGTCCGGCATGTCCGGCGCGGCAAAGGACAATGCGAATGGACAATCGGCGCCGGACGCGCCGGTTACCGAGCGTGGTGAGGCCGAGGGGGGCGATCCCGCGATCTCGACCGATCCCGCGCAGCCGAGCCTGCCTGATATCGAAGAGGGCGCTGCCTTCGAACCCCCGCTGACCGAGCAAAACACAGCGCCGCCGCAGGAGGCCGTCCCCGAATCCACGTCAGAGGCGCCGGAAGTGCCGCGCGCCGCCGACGGTGCCGACGCCGAAACCGGCCCCTCGGGCACTATCGGCGACCGCGCCGAGGGTGTCGAGACGTCGCGGCTACCCTCCGTCGGCGATGCGGGCGACGCGGGCGCCGCGTTGGCCGACGGCACGCCCCGCACGGTCCTGCCGATGATCGAGGCCAATGCCGAAGCATTCGACAATCCCGAGGGAAAGCCGCTGATGTCGATCGTGCTGATCGATGACGGCAGCAGCCCCATCGGGCTCGACGCGCTCGAAGCGTTTCCCTATCCGCTCAGCTTTGCCGTCGATGCCGCCTGGCCCGGCGCGGAGGAGGCGATGCACCGCTACCGCGACGCGGGATTCGAGGTTCTGGCAATCGCCAACCTGCCGGAGGGCGCGACGGCGCGCGATGCGGAAATCACGCTTGCAACCGTGCGCGACGCCGTGCCCGAGGCTGTCGCCGTGCTGGAAGGGACGGGCGCGGGGCTGCAGGCCGGCCGGGAGGCAAGCGAGCAATTGGCGCCGATCCTCAAGGAAACGGGGCAGGGGCTGGTCCTCTTCCCCAAGGGACTTCAGACGGCGCCGAAGCTGATCGCGCGCGAGGGCGTCCCCGTCGGCACGGTCTTTCGCGATTTCGACGCCGAGGGCCAGAGCGTCAACACGATCCGGCGTTTCCTGGATCAGGCCGCGCTCAAGGCAGGCCGCGACGAGGAGGGCGTCATCATGCTGGGCCGCTTGCGCGCCGACACGATCAGCGCGCTGCTGCTCTGGGGGCTTCAGGACCGCGCCAGCCGCGTCGCCCTGGCGCCGGTCTCGGCGGTGCTGACCGGCGGGCATTGACCGGCTTCAGGCGTCGCGCCACGTGCCCGGCGCCAGCCCGTCCAGCGACCAGTCTCCGACGCGCCAGCGCACAAGGCGCAGCGTGGGATGCCCGACATGCGCCGTCATGCGCCGCACCTGCCGGTTGCGCCCCTCGGTGATCGTCAAAGAGATCCAGCAATCGGGCACCGATTTGCGAAAGCGCACTGGCGGCACGCGCGGCCAGAGGTCGGGCGGGTCGATCCGCCGCACCTGCGCGGGCCGGGTCGGGCCGTCCTTCAGCGTCACGCCGGAGGCCAGCGCCGACAGCGCGGTCTCGTCCGGCAGGCCCTCGACCTGCACCAGATAGGTCTTGGGCTTGCTGTAACGCGGATCGGCGATACGGGCCTGAAGCTTGCCGTCATCGGTCAGCAGAAGCAGCCCCTCGCTGTCGCGATCGAGCCTTCCCGCGGGGTAGAGGCTGGGGACGTCGATGTATTTCGCCAGCGTCGGACGGCCGCTGCCCTCGTCGGTGAACTGCGACAGCACGCCATGCGGCTTGTTGAAGAGGATCAGGCGCGCCATCGCGGCCCGCGGCAGATTTCCGCGGAAATCCGCGCCACGGATTTAGGCGAGCCTTCGGCCTGCATCACCGGTTGCCTTCGCCCGTGAACCGGGCCGCATCGGCGGCGGCGCGGCTGATCGCGCGGGATTTGTGGACCGTTTCCATGTATTCGGCCTCGGGATCGCTGTCGAAGACGACGCCGCCGCCGGCCTGTATATAAAGCGTCTCGTCCTTGACGACCGCGGTGCGCAGGGCGATGCAGATGTCCATGTCGCCATTCGCGCTGAAATACCCGACGCCGCCGCCATAGACGCCGCGCTTCTCCGGCTCCAGCTCGTCGATGATCTCCATCGCGCGCACCTTGGGCGCGCCCGAGACAGTGCCGGCGGGCAGCCCGGCCAGAAGCGCGCTCAGCGCGTCCTGATCGTCGGCCAGCTCGCCCACCACGTTGCTGACGATGTGCATGACGTGGCTGTAGCGCTCGATCACGAATTCCTCGGTCGGGCGGACGGTGCCGATCTTGCAGACGCGGCCGGCGTCGTTGCGGCCGAGGTCCAGCAGCATCAGATGCTCGGCCAGCTCCTTGCGGTCGCTCAGCAGGTCCGCCTCGTTGGCGCGGTCCTCCTCTGGGGTCGCACCGCGCGGGCGGGTGCCGGCGATGGGGCGGATCGTCACCTCGCTCCCGAAGACACGCACGAGGATTTCGGGGCTGGCGCCGATCACCTGGAAGCCGCCGAAATTGAAGAAGAACATGAAGGGCGACGGATTCGTGCGCCTCAGGCTGCGGTAGAGCGCGAAGGGCGGCAGGCGGAACGGTTGCGACCAGCGCTGGCTGGGCACGACCTGAAAGATGTCGCCGGCCTTGATGTACTCCTTGGCGCGTCCGACCGCGGCCTTGTAGCCCTGCCGCGTGAAGTTCGACGTGGCCTCGCCATCCTCGGCCGCAGATCCCAGCCCGCGGCTGGCCTGTGGCAGCGCCCGCTCCAGATCGCGCACGGCATCCATCACACGCTCGGCCGCCTGCGCATGGGCGGCGCGGGGCGACTGGCCGCTGCCGGCCCAGGCGGGCGCGACGACGATCACCTCGCCCTTGACCCCGTCAAGCACGACGACGACCGACGGGCGCAGCATTACCGCATCGGGAAGGCCCAGCGGATCGGGGTTCACGTTCGGCAGGCGTTCGACCAGCCGGATCATGTCATAGCCGAGATAGCCGAAAAGCCCCGCGCTGGCGGCGGGCAGATCGTCGGGCAGATCGATCCGGCTCTCGGCGATGAGCGCGCGCAGATTATCCAGCGGATCGCCGTCCTGATCCTCCCACGCGTCCGGATCGAAGCGTGCGGCGCGGTTGATGCGGCTGGTGGTGCCATGACATTGCCAGATCAGGTCGGGCTTCATGCCGATGATCGAATAGCGCCCGCGCACCTCGCCGCCGGTCACCGATTCCAGCATGAAGGCATCGCTGGCAGCGCCCGTCAGCTTCAGCATCAGCGATACCGGCGTGTCCAGATCGGCGGCAAGACGGGTATAGACGACCTGGCTTTTCCCCGCATCCAGTCCGGCAGCGAAATCGTCGTAGGATGGCGTCAGGTCCACGATGCGGCCCCTTTACTGGAGGTTGGCATGCACGGCGTTGATCGCCTGCTGGTCCAGCGTGATTCCGGCGCGGCTGCGGATATCCTCGACCAGCGCCAGATAGACATCCTGCGCGATATCGTTGGCGGCGGAATCGCGCAGCATCTGGCGGATCTGCGCCAGTTCGCCATCGGTCGCATCCAGCGCCGCGTCGGGGAGGGTGATGCCATCCAGGCGGTAGACAAAGAGACGGCCATCGCCCGCGATGGTAGCGACGTCGCCTTCCTCCATGTCGAAGAGGGCCGGAATGAAGCCGGGGGGCGTGCCCTCCTGGAAACCCTGGCGCGTCAGACCGCTGGCCGTCTCGGGCGTCAGCCCCGCCTCCTCGAAGCTGGCGCCGTCGCGCAACGCGGCGACGGCATCCTCGGCCTGCGCGCGCAACGCGTCCAGCAGCGCGTCCTCGGCCCAGGCCGCCGCGACCTCCTGCTGCACGTCTTCGAGCGGCTGCACCGACGGCTCCACCACCTCGTCGAGGCGCAGCGCGAAGATACCGCCATCGCCAAGCTGCCTGACCTCTGGATAATCGCCTTCGCTCACGGCCTCGGCCGCGCGGCGGAAATTGTCATAGGCGGCGATGCCTTCCCCGAGGCCGGGATGCCAGTCGACCGTGGCGACCTGCATGCGCGTTTCGTCCTTGAGGTTCTCTATCGTGGCGCCGCCGGCCAGCAGATCATCGATCTTCTCCACCGCGGTATCGACGACGCGGGCGGCGCGGTCGCCCGCCAGTTCGTCACGCAGCTGCGGCTCGGCCTCCTCGAACGAGGTCTCCTGCGCCTGAAGCACGGCGTTCACCCGGAAAAGCGCCGGACCCAGATCCGTCTCGGCCGGGCCGACGACATCGCCCGCCGAGGCGCCGAAAACCGCGTCCGCGGCGGCGTCCAGATCCTCGCGCTCCACGTCGCCCATATCGACATCCTGCAGGGTCAGGCCGCGCGCCTCGACCAGATCGTCGAAGGTGGCCTCGTCCGCCTCGATCCGCGCCAAGGCGGCCTTCGCGGCCTCGGCGTCGGGATAGACCAGACGCTCGACCAGGCGGCGTTCGGGCTTCTGGAATTCGGCAAGGCGGCTGTCATAGGCTTCGCGCAGCGTGTCCTGCGGCACCTCGACCTCGTCGATGATCATCTCGGGCGTGAGCCATGCATAAGTGATGCGCTTGACCTCGGGGGTGGTGAAGGCGGGCAGGTGGGACTGGTAATATTCTTCGAGATCGGCATCGCTCGGCACCGGCAGGCCGGTTTCAAGATCGGCCCGCGCGAGCGAGGCGTAGGTCACGCTGCGCTCTTCGGCGATATAATCCAGCAGCGTCTCGGTATAGGCCTCGGGCGTGGCGACGCCTGAAACGACTGCGCCCTGCAACAGCGTGCCGGCCGTCTCGGCGCGCACGTCGGCCTCGAACTCGGCCTCGCTCAGCCCCGCGCGCTCCAGCGCATAGCGGTAGCCTTCGCGGTCGAACGCGCCATTCACGCCCTGAAAGCCGGGGATCTGAGTGATCTGCTCCAAAAGCGTCGCGTCGCCCACGGAAATGCCCATGCGCGTGGTTTCATCCTCCAGCGCCGCCTGCGAGACGAGGCGCGACAGCACGCGCTGCGGCAGGCCCTGCGCCTCGGCCTGCGCGAAGCTCACGGGTTTGCCGGCCTCCGCGGTGGCGGCGCCCACCTCGGCGCGCAGGGCGCGGGCATAATCGTTCACGTCGATTTCGGTGTCGCCGACACTGCCGATGCGGGTGACGCCGCCCGAGAAATTCGTGACCGAGAATCCGCCGAGCCCGAGGACCAGAAGCCCCATCAGGATCCACATGGCGGACTTGGAAATGCTCTTGGATCGCATGGCTCTGGGCACCCTCGGATTGGGAAAAACGGCGTTTGCGCCTGTCTATGCGCTCGGCCCATTGGGGGCAAGGGGCCAGCCGGACCCGCCCAGCGCCGCCAGACGATCGAAAAGCGTGCCGATCCCGGCGCGGTCGACATTGGCGAAGGCGACGCGGAAATGCCGCGCGCCCGATGGATCGCCCTCGGGCGTGAACATCGTGCCGGGCAGCAGCAGAACGCCCGCATCCTGCACCAGCTTTGGCGCGAGCGCGTCCGACGCGCCCTCGAAGGGATGCGCGAGATAGGCGAAATAGGCGCCGACGCCCCGGAGCTTCCAGCCCTGCGCGGCAAGGCGCGGCATGCCGTCCGCGATCGCGGCGCGGCGGTCCAGGATCTCGGCCCGCTCGCCCGCGAGCCACTGGGCAAGGTTGCGCATCCCCCAAAGCGCGCCGATCTGGCCCAGCTGGTTCGGACAGATGGCCACGCAGTCGAGGAATTTTTCGGCCGCCGACAGCCGTTCGGGCGAGGCCACCATGGCCCCCACGCGGTGGCCGGTCAGGCGGTAGGCCTTGGAAAAGGAGTAAAGCTGGATCAGCGTGTCGTCCCAATCGGGATCGGTGAACAGGTCATGCGGCGCACCGGATCGCGAGTCGAAATCGCGGTAGGTCTCGTCGATGACAAGCGCGATGCGGTGCTTGCGCGCCAGGTCAAGGAAGGCGCGTACCAGATCCGCCGGGTATTCCACGCCGCCGGGGTTGTTTGGCGTGACCAGCACGATGGCACGGGTGCGCGGGGTGATGAGCGATGCGGCCTCTTCGGGATCGGGTAGAAGGGAGGAGCCTGCAGGCAACGGAACGGCGCGCACGCCGGTCATGTCGCACCACATTTTGTGGTTGAAATACCAAGGAGTTGGAAGGAGGATCTCATCCCCCTCGTCGCAGAGCGTCGCCAAGGCGGCGCAGAACGCCTGATTGCAGCCCGAGGTGATGCCGACATTCGCGGCGTCGATCTGCCCGCCATAGGCGACGCTCCACTGCGCGGCCACCTCGGCGCGCAGATCGTCGCGGCCGAGGACAGCGCCGTATAGATGCGCGTCGGTCTGGCGCATCGCCGCCTCGGCGATGGCGGCGCGCAGCCCTTCGGGCGGCGCCTCCACCGGGGCCGCCTGGCTGAGGTTCAGGAGGGGGCGTTCGTCGCTGAACCGGACACCCTCCAGCCAGCGGCGGGCTTCCATCACGGGCGGGGCAAAGCTGTGCGAGGTGCGGGCCATTTGCGATACTCCGTCAGGTGCCGCGATAGGGCTGGACATACTGCAAGGCCAGATCCCACGGGAAGAAGATCCACGTGTCCTGGCTGACCTCGGTCACGAAGCTGTCGACGCGGTCCTTGGCCATCGGTTTGGCATATATCGTGGCGATGTGCGCCTTGGGCATATGCGCGCGGACGACGTCCAGCGTCCGGCCGGTGTCCACCAGATCGTCGACGACAAGGATGCCGGTGCCGTCGCCGACCACCTCCATGTCGGGGGATTTGAGGATGCGCGCCGCGCCTTGCGTCTGATGGTCGTAGCTTTTGACGCTGATCGTGTCCACGGTGCGGATATCAAGCTCGCGCGCGACGATCATCGCGGGGGCCATGCCGCCGCGCGTGATGGCGACGACGGCGCGCCAGGCGCCATCGTCGGGGCCGTGCCCGTCCAGCCGCCACGCCAGCGCGCGCGCGTCGCGGTGAAGCTGGTCCCAGCTGACGTGAAAGCCTTTCTCGTGGGGCAGGGGTTCTTGCATGAAAGCTCCTGTCGTCAGATTGCGATTCGGGTGGCTTCTTTGCCCAGCAGCAGCGCGGCGCCCCGGTCGAACCCGGATCCAAGCCAGGTGTAGCCTGCGCGCATCGGCGCCGTGGTCAGGATCATGTTTGCCGTCAGACGGGCGGCACCCGCGAATTCGAGCAGCAGATAGGCGGACACGGCTCTGAAAACGGCACCGAGGCTCAGCGCGGTCCGCGTGATGGCGGCCAGCGACAGGCCAGGACCGGTCCCGAGCCCCTCGCGCCGCCCGCCGATGAAGGACGAGCGGATCATCGCGATCAAGGCCGGGCCGGGGCTGGCCGGCGCGCCCGGGGTCGCGAGGTTGAAGAGAAGGAGCGTCGCGGCGGCCATCGCGCCTCTCAGGTCGCGTCGATATCGGGCGCATCGACCGCCTTCATCCCGACCACGTGATAGCCCGCATCGACATGCAGGTTCTCGCCCGTCGTGCCGCTGCCCAGATCGCTGAGCAGGTAAAGCGCGGCCTTGCCCACATCGTCGATGGTGACGTTGCGGCGCAGGGGCGAGTTCAATTCGTTCCATTTCAGGATATAGCGGAAATCGCCGATGCCCGACGCGGCCAGCGTCTTGATCGGACCGGCAGAAATGGCGTTGACGCGGATGCCGTCCTTGCCCAGATCCTCGGCGAGGTATTTCACCGACGCCTCCAGCGCGGCCTTGGCGATGCCCATGACGTTGTAATGCGGCATCACCTGCTCGGCCCCGTAATAGGTGAGGGTGAGCATCGCGCCGCCATCCTTCATCAGCGTCTCGGCCCGCTTGGCGACGGCGGTGAAACTGTAGCAGCTCACATCCATGGTATTCAGGAAATTCTCGCGGCTGGTGTCGATATAGCGGCCGCGCAGCTCGTTCTTGTCGGAAAAGCCGATGGCGTGAACGAGGAAATCGATCTTGCCCCAGATCTTTTCGATCTGCGCGAAAACGGCGTCGATCGAGGCGGGATCGGATACGTTGCAGTCGAACAGATGCTCCGCACCCAGCGATTTCGCCAGCGGCTCCACCCGCTTCTTGAAGGCGTCGCCCATGTAGGTGAAGGCCAGTTCGGCGCCCGCATCGGCACAGGCCTGTGCGATGCCCCACGCGATGGACTTGTCGTTGGCAAGGCCCATGATCAGCCCGCGCTTGCCCGCCATCAGAGTGTTCGACATGTCCATTTCCCGACGCAAATTTGATATGTCCTCGACCTTTATGCGATCGGCATCTAGGCATCAAGGGTTGCTGTGCCGTGTTGCCGCACCCCGCCGCAAGGCGCGCCTGTGGCGTCGAGGCGCCGTTGCACATCGGCGCTGACCGCGCCAGATTGCGCCAGGGGCAGTGTTGGCGCCCGGACAGAAAAGGGGCTGCTGAAGATGAGCGACAGAACCGGCATTTTCGCGGGAGACGATCCCTTTGCCATTGCGCGGACCTGGCTGGCCGAGGCCGAGGCGAGCGAGCTGAACGATCCCAATGCCATCGCGCTGGCCACTGTCGATGCGGCAGGGCTGCCCAATTCCCGGATGGTGCTGCTCAAGGAAATCTCGGCCGACGGGTTTGTCTTCTACACCAACTACGACAGCGCGAAGGGGCAGGAGATCGCCGCCAGCGGCACGGCCGCCTTCGTCATGCACTGGAAAAGCCTGCGTCGCCAGATCCGCGTGCGCGGCACCACACAGCGTCAGGACGGGCCGGAGGCGGATGTCTATTACGCCTCGCGCTCGCTCAAAAGCCGGCTTGGCGCCTGGGCATCGCGCCAGTCGCAACCGCTTGCCAGCCGCGGTGCGCTGATGGCCGAGGTCGCCAAAGTGTCGGCCCGTCACGGGCTCAATCCCGCGCGGCCGCCCTTCTGGGGCGGGTTCAAGATCACCCCGGTCGAGATCGAGTTCTGGGCCGATGGCGACTACCGCCTTCACGACCGTTTCGTCTGGCGCCGCAGCGGCCCGGACGCGCCGTGGGAGATTGCGCGCCTCAACCCGTGATGTGCGCGCAATTCTTCGCACAGTGTGCGCTTACGTCGCGTCATGCGCAAGAAGTTGCGCAAAAACCTCTCTTGACGCCGGTCAGCCGCTCTGGCGCTGGACGTATTATGTGCTACTGTGGAATGTAAGGCATCAGTCGAGGTTCAGGTTGCGTAGTGTTGACATGATGGAAAGAATGCGCGGACGCGTCAAATGGTTCGACCCCGCCAAGGGTTTCGGATTCGTGCTGTCCGAGGATGGTGGTTGCGATATTCTTCTGCATGCCAACGTGCTGCGCAATTTCGGACAGAGTTCGGTCGCTGACGACGCCATCATCGATCTCGACGTTCAGCAGACGGATCGCGGGCTTCAGGCAACGGCGGTGCACGGGATTTCGGCGCCCGAGGGCGCAAACCCTCCCGGTCTGGCCGATTTCGAGGATCTCGACCCGGAGCTTTTGCGCAACGCGCCCTTGCTGCCCGCGCGGATCAAGTGGTTCGACAAGTCGAAAGGCTTCGGCTTTGCCAACACCTTCGGTGAGCAGGGCGACGTTTTTGTGCATATCGAGGTGCTGCGCCGGTCGGGCCTTGCCGATCTGCAACCGGGCGAGGCGCTGGCGATCCGGGTGATTGACGGCAAGCGCGGGCGCATGGCCACGGAAGTCAACGGCTGGGAAACGGCGGTCAAATGAAGCTTCGGGTTCTGGCGGCATGTCTGGCCGCGGCGATCGGCGGCGCGGCGGTGGCCGAGCCTGCCTGCCGCGACGATCAGGTTCACCTGCGCGGTGCCTGGGGGCAGGCGCGTCTGACGGTCGAGCTGGCAGATGACGAGGCCGAGCGCGCGCAGGGTCTCATGCACCGCGACAGCCTGGCGCAGGGTGCCGGGATGCTGTTCGTCTATCCCGAATCGCGCAACGTCGGCTTCTGGATGAAGAACACGCTAATCCCGCTCGACATGATCTTTGTGGACGCGACCGGCACGGTGGCGCGGGTCCATGCGAACGCCACGCCGGGCGATCTGACCCCGATCATGAGCGGATCGGACGTCAAGGCCGTGCTGGAAATCAATGGCGGTCTCGCCGCGCGGATGGGAATCGGTCCCGGCACAGAGCTGCGCCATCCGGCCTTCGACGCAGGCAGCGCCGCCTGGGGCTGCTGAACCGCTGCCCGCATTGGGGCTTTCCCTTCGCCGCGATTATGCGTAATGGAGGCGTCATGGTCCGGGGCGTGGCGCAGTCTGGTAGCGCACCTGTTTTGGGTACAGGGGGTCGTGAGTTCGAATCTCGCCGCCCCGACCATTTTTCCGACATAGCCGATCTGACATGCCGTGCGCCGCGTCGGCCGCGCGCCTGCCGCTTGCCTGTGGCATGAATGCGCTATCCGGCGCGGGCCGGTGCATGCCATACGCAATGTCTGGTTCTGCACAGGCGGGCGGGGGATAAGCTTCATCCCCTGTGTCAGGCTCACGCGCCAAACCTTGCGAAAACCAGCGCTTTCCCGGATCGCACCGCGCCCGCCGCCGTGTGGGGGAAGTCTGTGGACGGTTCTGTGCATGAATCGGCCCCCGCGCGGCACACGCATCAGGCGACCGGAGGTCAAGCGCAAAACCTTTCTCTATCGCCAACTTTGGCGTTGACCCGGAGGGGGTAATTGCGCCAGTTTGTGCAGGCCGGCGACAGCGCCACAAGATGTGGTAGGGCCGCGCCTACAACGGGATAGTTTCAGCCACCACCGGATTTGTCGGTCTGCGCCCTTGCATGCACCGCCAGATGGACTGTGCGAACACGAAACTCGTCCCTGTGGACCATGAGCGGCCGGGGCCCGTGCGGCGCCCCGGCGGACAGGAAACAAGCAAGGCCGGCAGCAACGGCGGCGACGACGCGAAAAAGGGGCAGCGACATGAAGATCGAGCGTAAATTCACCAAGGCAGGCCAGGACGCATACGCGGAGCTGGAGTTCGTCACCACGACCTCCGAGATCCGCAATCCCGACGGCACCACGGTGTTCAAGCTCGACAATGTCGAGGTTCCCGCGGGCTGGAGCCAGGTCGCCAGCGATGTCATCGCGCAGAAATACTTCCGCAAGGCGGGCGTGCCCGCGCGGCTTCGGCGCGTCAAGGAGAAGGGCGTGCCGGAATTCCTGTGGCGTTCGGTCCCGGAGGGGAAGGACGTGGAAACCACCGGCGAGACCTCGGCCAAGCAGGTCTTTGACCGCCTTGCAGGGGCGTGGGCCTATTGGGGCTGGAAGGGCGGCTATTTCACCGACGAATTGGACGCGCGCGCCTATTTCGACGAGATGCGCGTGATGCTGGCCCGCCAGATGGGCGCGCCCAACAGCCCGCAGTGGTTCAACACCGGGCTGCACTGGGCCTATGGCATCGACGGGCCGGGGCAGGGGCATTATTATGTCGACTACCAGACCGGCGAGCTGACCCGCTCGACCTCGGCCTACGAGCATCCGCAGCCGCATGCCTGCTTCATCCAGTCGGTTGCCGACGATCTGGTCGGCGATGGCGGCATCATGGACCTGTGGGTGCGCGAGGCGCGGCTGTTCAAATACGGCTCGGGCACCGGCACGAACTTTTCCTCCCTGCGCGCCGCGAACGAGCCGCTGTCGGGCGGCGGCAAATCCTCGGGCCTCATGGGCTTTCTCAAGATCGGCGATCGCGCGGCGGGCGCGATCAAGTCGGGCGGCACCACGCGCCGCGCGGCAAAGATGGTCATCTGCGACGCCGACCATCCCGATATTCAGGAATTCATCAACTGGAAGGTCAAGGAAGAGCAGAAGGTCGCCAGCATCGTCGCGGGCTCCAAGATGCACGAGCAGAAGCTGAACGACATCTTCGCCGCGATCTGCGCCTGGGACGGCAGCCTTGAGGATTTGGTCGACCCCGCAAAGAACGCGGGTCTGAAGGATGCCATTCGCGGCGCCAAGAAATGCTCGATCCCCGAAACATACGTCAAGCGCGTGCTGGATTATGCACGTCAGGGCTATGACAGCATCGAATTCCCCACCTACGACACCGACTGGGACAGCGAGGCCTATGCGTCCGTTTCCGGCCAGAACTCGAACAATTCGATCCGCGTGACCGATGCCTTCCTGAAGGCGGTCAAGGACGATGCGGACTGGGCGCTTCTGAACCGCACCGATGGCAGCGTCGCCAGGACGATCCGCGCCCGCGATCTGTGGGAGGATGTGGGCCACGCTGCCTGGGCTTGCGCCGATCCGGGGATCCAGTATCACGACACCGTCAACGCCTGGCATACCTGCCCCGAGGACGGCGAGATCCGCGGCTCCAACCCCTGCTCGGAATACATGTTCCTCGACGATACGGCCTGCAACCTGGCGTCCATGAACCTGCTGAAGTTCTACGACGAAGGCCGGTTCGACGCGGAAAGCTACATGCACGCGTCGCGGCTCTGGACCGTGACGCTGGAGATTTCCGTGATGATGGCGCAGTTCCCGTCGAAGGAGATTGCGCAGCGCAGCTTCGACTTCCGCACGCTGGGGCTGGGATACGCCAATATCGGCGGGCTTCTGATGAATATGGGCCTGGGCTACGATTCGGACGAGGGCCGCGCGCTGGCCGGCGCGCTGAGCGCGATCATGACAGGTGTTTCCTATGCCACCTCCGCCGAAATGGCGGGCGAGCTGGGCGCCTTCGCGGGCTATGAGCGCAACAGCGCCCACATGCTGCGCGTCATGCGCAACCACCGCAACGCTGCCTATGGCAAAACGGACGGTTACGAGAAACTGGCGGTCAAGCCCGTGCCCCTGGATCATGCCGGTTGCCCCGACAGCCGGCTTGTCGAGCTGGCCATGTCCTCCTGGGACGAGGCGCTGAGCCTGGGCGAGAAATACGGCTACCGCAACGCGCAGTCGACCGTCATCGCGCCGACGGGGACGATCGGACTGGTGATGGATTGCGACACCACCGGGATCGAGCCGGACTTTGCCTTGGTCAAGTTCAAGAAACTGGCGGGTGGCGGCTATTTCAAGATCATCAATCAATCCGTGCCCGCCGCCCTCGAAATGCTGGGCTACGGCAGCGCGCAGATCGAGGAAATCATCAGCTACGCCGTCGGTCACGGCACCATCGGCAACGCGCCGGGCATCAACCACACCTCGCTGATCGGTCACGGTTTCGGTCCGAACGAGCTTCAGAAGGTGGACGCGGCGCTGGGATCTGCCTTCGACATCCGCTTTGTCTTCAACCAGTGGACGCTGGGCGCGGAGTTCTGCACCAATGTGCTGGGCATCCCGCACGACAAGCTGAACGACCCGGCCTTCGATCTGCTGGCGCATCTGGGCTACAGCCGTGCCGATATCGAGGCGGCGAACGATCACGTCTGCGGCACCATGACGCTGGAAGGCGCGCCGCATCTCGACCCGGCGCATTACCATGTCTTCGATTGCGCCAACCCCTGCGGCAAGAAGGGCAAGCGTTATCTGAGCGTCGAAAGCCACATCACCATGATGGCCGCCGCGCAAAGCTTCATCTCCGGCGCGATTTCCAAGACCATCAACATGGCGAATGACGCGACGATCGAGGATTGCCAGAAGGCGTACGAGCTCTCGTGGTCCCTCGGCGTCAAGGCCAACGCGCTCTACCGCGACGGCTCCAAGCTCAGCCAGCCGCTGGCTTCCGCGCTGGTCGAGGATGACGACGACGCTGCCGAAGTGCTTGAATTGGGCAGCAATCACGAAAAGGCCGCCGTGCTGGCCGAGAAGATCGTCGAGAAGATCGTCATCAAGGAAATCGCCAAGACCCAGCGCGACAAGATGCCGGAACGCCGCAAGGGCTATACCCAGAAGGCGGTGATCGGCGGGCACAAGGTCTATCTGCGCACCGGCGAATATGCCGACGGCACCTTGGGCGAGATCTTCATCGACATGCACAAGGAAGGCGCGGGTTTCCGCGCGATGATGAACAATTTCGCCATCGCCGTCAGCGTGGGCCTGCAATACGGCGTGCCGCTGGAGGAGTTCGTCGATGCCTTCACCTTCACCAAGTTCGAGCCATCGGGCATGGTGCAGGGCAATGACAGCATCAAGAACGCGACCTCGATCCTTGACTACATCTTCCGCGAACTGGCGGTTTCCTATCTCGACCGCACCGACCTGGCGCATGTGAAACCCTCGGGCCACAGTTTCGACGATCTGGGCCGCGGCGAGGAAGAGGGTGTCAGCAACATCAGCGAGATGAGCGAGACGGCGGCGAGCAAGTCGCTGGAAGTGCTCAAGCAGATCAGTTCGACCGGGTATCTGCGCAAGCGCCTGCCGCAGGAGCTTTACGTGCTGAACGGCGGCCAGATGGCCGCACAGGGCGGCACGGATCCCGTCGCCAACCTGCAGACGCTGGTGCCCCGTTCGGGAGGCACCGCGACGATGGTCTCCAGCACCACGGTCACGGCCGGGTCGGTGTCGCTGGACGCCCGCACCAAGGCCCGGATGCAAGGCTACGAAGGCGAGGCCTGCGGCGATTGCGGCAACTACACGCTGGTCCGCAACGGCACCTGCATGAAGTGCAACACCTGCGGAGCGACTTCGGGTTGTAGTTGAGGAATAGACAGTCCGTCGGCGTCATTTCGGTTCGATGCGTGGCGCTCGACGCGGCATAAGGCTGGATGGCATTTTTGTTCAACATTGGGGGGTTATGTATATCCGATGTGGCTTTTGCCAGTTTCAGATATTGTGACGTGTGAAGCTCTCGTCGAAAGTGATAGTGAATAGACCGCGGGCGGTGGTCGACCACTGAACGATCATCCAGCCGGAAAACCGTAGCGGGAAACTCCATCTTCAAGCGGTTTGCTTCAACGCTGCACTTTGTTAGAGCCCGCGGGATGGAAGTCTGAGGAGCAAACACATCAATCCGGCAGTTTGACTGGCCCCCATTCGGCGTAGGCGTCACAGGGCGACGGGTTTTCGGGATGAAATCCGCCGCCCAGATGCCGGATGATCCCGGCGATCGCGTTGAGCGAGGTCTGGACCGCTCCCTCGACCCAGGCAGGTGTCCAGCTGACGCCGTCACCGGCCATGAAGATTCCCCGCTCTTGCGGCGGCAGATCGTCCTGCATGAAATGGCCGAACATGCGGTGATTGTATCGGTAATGCCCCGGCAGTGCGCCCTTGAACGCGCCGAGGAAGTTGGGGTCGTCCTCCCAGCTCACCGTGATCGGATCGCCCATGATGTGCGACCGGATATCGGTGCCGGGATAGATATTCGACAGCGAGGAAAGCGCCAGTTCGACGCGCTTCTCCACCGGCAGTGGCAGCACCTTGAGCGCGTCGGTCATCCATGAATAGCTGAGGCAGATGACCGAAGGCTTGTCGGGCCCGTTGTCGAACAGATAGGTGCCGCGCGTCATGCGGTCGGTCAGGGTCATCGACATCATGTCGCGGCCGGTGTAAGGGTCCTTGTCCTTCCAGAAGGGGCGGTCGACCATGACGAATGTCTTGGCCGACTGCATGTAGCGGGTCCGGTCCAGCGCCATCCACAGATCATGGGCAAAGAGCGATTCTTCGGTCTCGATCACGGTCGACAGCATGTGGCTCTGACAGGTGACAAGCACGGCGTCGAACGTCTCGACCCGCTTCCACTGGTCGGTGACCTCGAATTTCTCGCCCTGCCGCCTGATCCGGGCAGCGCCGGCACGGGTCGCGCCGCCGTTCAGCTTGCAAAGCGTCGTGCCGGCGGGCCAATGGGCGAGGGAATCGGGCACATGATGCCAGAGCTTGTGCGGAACCTGCCCGACACCGCCCACCATGTAGCGCTGATGATCGTCGCATTCGGTCACATTCACCCGAAGGATTTCCAGCATTGAGTTGGGGAAATCGGAATCCCACCCGCCGGTGCCGAATCCGACTTGGCCAAAGACTTCGCGGTGGTGAAAGGACAGCGCCTGGAAGGCCTCGGAGGAGGCGACGAAATCGTAGAAGGTCCGCTCGTCCCACTGCTCGACGATGGGGTTCCAGATTTCCTTGATCCTGGCCTTGTCCCGGTCGCGGATCGCCTGCTTCAGCGCGGTGAAATCCGCACCGTTCTCCAGCGCCTTGTCATAGGCCTGGGCGACTTCGTGAAATAGCGGCGGCAGGTCCGCCAGCGTTTCGGCATAATGGGTTTCGCCCAGCAGATCGATAACGGTCGAGCCTGCGGCGGAGGTCAGCGGATTGGGGAAGGGCTTGCTCTGGATTCCCAGCTTGTCGACATAGGTGTAAAAACTGGTCGAGGAGACGGGAAAGCGCATGCCGCCCAGTTCGGCGATGACGCCATCGGCCCCTTCGAAACGTTGCGAGCGCAGGCGGCCGCCGAACTGCCCGGCCTCGAACACCACTGGCCGGGCGCCGAGTTTCATCAGCTCATAGCCCGCGATGACCCCCGCCGCGCCCGAGCCGATGATTGCCACCTTGGCGCCATGGGCGGCGTCCGGCAGATGGCCCAGCCCCTTGGGATGCGTGATCCAGTCGTCATAGGCAAAGGGAAAATCGGGTCCGAAAACTGAGACTTTATTCATCGGAGGGACCTTTGAGGTTGAGGCTTTGGTATAGATCCGCGCGGCGGTCTGCGCGGTGATTGAGCAGACTGCGGCAGTTCGCGAGCCCGCTATGGCTGAGGTCTGCGATCAGAAGGTCAGGGTCATCCTGCGACGCGCGGGCAAGGTCGCTGCCGTTCGGGCCGCAGATGCAGGACAGCCCGCCATAGGTGAATTCCCCTTCGGTGCCGATATAGTTGGCATAGGCCAGATAAACCGCGTTTTCTTCGGCGCGGGCCGGGACCAGCCGGGTCGCAACGCTGTCAAACGGTTTCATGTTCGCGGTGGGCACTAGGATCAGGTCGGCCCCTTGCAGGGCGAGGGCGCGGGCGACTTCGGGGAATTCGATGTCATAGCAGATGCCGAGGCCGATGGACCAGCCGTTCAATTCGAACACCCCGGACAGCGCCGCGCCTGCGGCGAATTGGGTCCGGTCAACGTCGCCGTAGAGATGGGTTTTGTGGTAGCGATGCCGTTCCGACCCCGCCGCGTCCAGCACGAGCACGCCATTGTAGGGGCGGTCCGGCCCCGGCAAGGCAAGCCCTGCCACCAGCGCGATTTCATTTTTTCTGGCGATGGTTTCAAGTGCGGCGATCATCGCGTCCGCTGACGCGGCCAGTCTTTCGCACCGGTCCGGGCCGATGTTGTAGCCGCCCAACGCCATCTCGGGGGTCAGGATCAGTTCGGCACCCTTGGCGCGCGCACGCTGCGCCGCCTGGTCCAGTGCGGCGAGGGCGTGCTGTGGGTCGTGTTGCGGCGCGGTCTGCCAAAGCGCGATCTTCACCTGAGCGTCCTTTTTCCCCCAGCATGCGCCGGATACCGGAGGGTTTGCAATGATCGCCCGGCAGGGCGCGAAAAAACGCCGGATGCCCGGCGGTCCCCGCCTCGCATCAGAAGCGGGCCCGGCCCTCGTGCCTTATCACAGGACGAACCTTGCAAAGCGGTCCTCGACGAGCTGCAGAAACCGGCTGGCGACGCGCGAGGGCTGGCGCAGCGCCGGCAACAGCAGATCGTATCGGAACGGCTGCTCGGGCATGAGCGGACGCATGGCGACGCGTCCTGCATTGGCGAAATTCATGGCGGTGACCGGCTCGACAATCGAAATGCCCGCACCGGCCGCGACCAGTTCGCAGATCGACGCGGACAGTTGGGCTTCGGCGACGATCCGGGGGCGGGCGCCCCCTGCGGTCAGGAAGAGATCGGTTTCGGACCGCGTGCCGATCTCGGCCCCGAGCGCGATGAACGGCTGCTGGTCGAAATCCGCGGGTGCCAGAACGTCCCTGCGCTCCAGATCGTGTCCGATCGGCAGGACGGCCAGCATCGGGGCCGTGAAGATCGGCTTGCGGATGACAGCCGGATGGTCATTGTCCAGCACGGCAAACCCCAGGTCGAACTGCTGCGAGCTGAGGTGCCGCAAGACCGCCTGCGAGCTGCGGGCGCGCAGCGACACGGTGATGCCCGGCTCTTGGGCGATGAATTCTGCGATGGCGTCCGGCAGGAATTTCAGCGCCAGCGCCGGCATTCCCGCGATCAGCAGGCTGCCTTTGCGGAAATCGCGGATATCCTCGATGACGCGGGAAATCTCGGACATACCGACGAAGGATCTCTCGACCTCCTCGTAAAGCGCCAGCGCCTCGGGCGTCGGCACGACCTGACGGCCGCGCCGCTCGAAAAGGTCGAAGCCGGCGGCATGTTCCAGATCGGCGATCATCTTGCTGATCGAGGGCTGCGTTGTGCCCAGAACATCCGCCGCCGCGGTGATCTTGCCGGTTTCGATCACAGCGCGGAAGGCTTCGAGCTGGCGATGCGTGAGACGTGGAAGCATGACGAATGCATATCCACAAAGAATGATTTCACCAAACAATACGATTATTCATATACAAGAAAATCTGCGACCTTGTCCGGGGAGGAATTGCATGCATCGCACGGAGCCTGAAATCACCATTGTCGGCGGCGGCGTTGTCGGCCTGTCCGTGGCGCTGGGGCTGCTTCTGGCGGGCCACCGGGTGCATGTGCTGGACGGTGCGGACAGCGACGCGCGGGCGTCGCAGGGCAATTTCGGGCTTGTCTGGGGGCAGGGAAAGGGGTGGAATTTCGCGCCTTACGCCAGATGGACCAGCGACGCGCTGGCCGCGTGGCCGGATTTCGCCCGGAAACTGGCCGATCTGTCCGGCCTCGATGTCGCGCTGGACCAGTCCGGCGGTTTCGAGTTCTTTACCGATCCGGCCGAGATGGAGGAATTCGCCGCAATGCTGGCGCAGCAGCAGCGGCACCTGGGCAACCGGTTCAGCCACGAAATGCTGGGCGGTGATGACCTGCGGGCGCAGATACCGGGCATCGGACCCGAGGTTGTCGGGGCCAGCTTCTCGCGGCTTGACGGCCACGTGAACCCGCTGCGTTTCCTGCGCGCGTTGCGCAGCGCCGTCATGGCCGCCGGTGGACGCGTGGAGACGGGCGCGCCGGTCGCAAGGATTGCACCGATTACGGGCGGCGGATTCGACCTCGTGATGGCAAGCGGTCAGAGGCGCCGTTCGGAGAAAATCATCCTTTGCGCCGGGCTGGGCTCGGCGCCGCTGGCCGCCGGTCTGGGCTTTGCCACACGGATCCGGCCCCAGCGCGGCGAGTTGCTGATCACCGAAAAGCTGGTCGAGCGCCTGCCATTCCTGTCCAGCACGATCCGGCAGGTGGATGAGGGCGGTGTGCAGATCGGCGGCACCAAGGCCGATGCAGGCATGGACGACAGCGAAACGCTGGACGTGATGACCCGGCTTGCGCGCCATGCGGTTACCGTCTTTCCTGCGCTGGCGGATGTGCGCGTCGTGCGGGCCTGGGGCGCGCTGCGCGTCCTGTCGCCTGACGGCTATCCGGTCTACGCGCGCTCGACGCGGCATCCCGGCGCCTGTCTGGTGACCTGCCACAGCGGCGTCACGCTCGCTCCGCTCCATGCCTCGGTCCTCGCGGACTGGATCGAGGGAACGTCCGCCGCACCTGACCTGGAGGCTTTCGATGAAACCCGCTTCACGCTTCCTGATGCCGCCTGATACGGGCGCGGAGGTGGAATTCCATTTCGAGGGCGAGGCTGTCACGGCCCCGGCGGGAATATCGCTTGCCGCCGCACTTCTGGGCCATTCCGGTGCCCCCACGCGGCAGACAGCCAAGGGAAATTCGCGCACGCCGTATTGCATGATGGGCGTCTGTTTCGATTGTCTGGTCGAGGTTGACGGCACCCCCAACACCCAAGCCTGCATGTTTCCGGTCCGGGCCGGCATGACCGTCAGGCGACAGGCGGGGTTGCGCGGGCTGAAAGGGCTTGGCGATGTCTGAAGCCGACCTCATCGTCATCGGCGCCGGCCCCGCGGGCATGTCGGCTGCTCGAATCGCGGCCGATGGCGGACTGCGCGTCCTGCTGCTGGACGAACAGGCGCAGCCCGGCGGGCAGATCTACCGCAATGTCGGCCGGAACCGGGCGTCGCGTCGCTGGCTCGGCGCCGACTATGCGTCCGGCGCGCGGCTGGTCGATGAGCTGGATCATCCGCGCGTCACGGTGCAGTCGGGCGCGACGGTCTGGAGGGTGGACGCCGGGCCGCGCGTCGTCTGGTCGCAAGGTGGCGCCAGCCATGTCGCCGCCGCGCCGCATATCCTGCTGGCGGGTGGCGCGCAGGAGCGGCCGGTGCCGTTTCCCGGCTGGACGCTTCCCGGTGTGATGACCGCAGGCGCCGCCCAGATCCTGATGAAGACGGCGGGGATGCTTCCACGGGATGCCGTGCTGGCAGGCTCGGGTCCGCTGCTTTACCTCGTCGCGGCGCAGATGATCGCCGCGGGAAGCCCGCCAAAGGCGCTGGTCGAGACGCAGACGCTCCGCATGATGCTGCGTGCCCTGCCGCATCTGCCGAAGGCGGTCTTTGCGGCGGGAACGCTCTGGAAAGGGCTCGGCCTTCTCCGAAAGATCCGCGCGGCCGGGGTGCGGCGCTACACAGCCGCCTCGCAGTTCAGGGCGACGCCCGACGCAAGCGGCGCAATCCATTTCTCCTTTCGCTCGAAGGGCCGCGAACAGAATATCGACTGCGCCCTTCTGCTGACGCATCAGGGCGTGATCCCCTCCAGCCATCTCAGCCGCGCCGCGGGCATCGCGCATGAATGGAACGCTGCGCAGGTGGCGTTCCAGCCGGTCCACGACATCTGGGGCGCCACCGATAGGCCCGGCCTCCATGTGGCCGGTGACGGGGCGGGCATCGGCGGCGCCGAGGCTGCGGCGGCATCGGGGGAGCTGGCGGCGCTCGACATCCTGCGCGCTACGGGCCGCATCAGCGCCGACACGCGCAACCAGCGGGCGGCAACCGCCCGCGCGGCGCTGTTTCGCGCCCGCGCCATCCGCCCCTTTCTGGACGCCGCTTACCCGCCGCCGGCCGAGATCCTGTCGCCCCCCGACGAAACGACCGTCTGTCGCTGCGAAGAGGTGACGGCCGGTGCGGTCCGGCAGGGCATGAGCGAGGGCGCTCAGGGCCACCGCCAGATCAAAACGTCGTTGCGCGTTGGCATGGGAGCGTGCCAAGGTCGCATGTGTGACGCCACCGTTCGTGGCATCTTGAGCGATGGCAAAACATCTTGCGTGGATCGGATCGCACCGCCAAGGGCACGCTCGCCCATCAAGCCGGTCGCCCTGGGCGAGCTGGCAAATCTGACCGACGATCAGGAGGAACCTGCATGAGCGATCCCGCTGCACTGAAGATCGAGGACCTGCACAAGAGCTTTGGCAGTCACGAGGTGATCAAGGGTGTCTCGATGGAAGCGCAGAAGGGTGAAGTCATCGCCATTCTGGGGGCCTCCGGTTCTGGGAAAAGCACGTTCCTGCGCTGCATAAACCTGCTGGAGATTCCCAATTCCGGCGAGATCTGGCTGTCGGGCGAAAAGATGCGGATGACGCGGAACCGCCGCGGCGAAACAGTGCCCGAGGATATCCGGCAAGTCGAACGCATGCGTGCGCGTCTGGCCATGGTATTCCAGAGCTTCAACCTCTGGTCGCATATGACCGTGATGGAAAACGTTCTGGAAGGGCCGCTTTACGTGCAAAAGACGCCCAAGGCCGAAGCGCGCGAAAAGGCCAAGGCCCTTCTGGCCAAGGTCGGGCTGTCGGACCGCGCCGATTATTATCCGGCGCATCTGTCCGGCGGTCAGCAGCAGCGCGTCGCCATCGCGCGGGCGCTGGCGATGGATCCCGACGTGATGCTGTTCGACGAGCCGACCTCGGCCCTCGATCCCGAACTGGTGGGCGAGGTGCTGGGCGTGATGCGCGATCTGGCCGACGAAGGCCGCACGATGCTGGTCGTCACGCACGAGATGGGCTTTGCCCGCGACGTATCGTCAAAGACCGTCTTTCTGCACCAGGGCGAGGTCTGCGAGGAAGGCCCGCCCGCCGAGCTGTTCTCGAACCCGCAAACCCCCGAATTTCAGGCGTTTCTATCGCGCATGAATTGACTGTCCAACATGAGGAAAGGACCAACAATGATCCGTAGGACTATACTTACCACCGCCGTTGCCGCCGCGCCTGGCCATTCCCGCCGCCGCACAGGACACGCTGCGCATCGGCGTCGAGGGCGCTTATCCTCCGTTTTCGTACACGACGGCCGACGGCACGCTTGAAGGCTTCGATATCGACATCGCCAAGGCGCTTTGCGCTGAAATGGAGCGCGAATGCGAGCTTGTGCAGCAGGAATGGGACGGGATGATCCCCGCGCTGAAGGCGCAGAAGTTCGATGCCATCGTCGCCTCGATGTCGATCACCGAAGAGCGCAAGCGCCAGATCGATTTTTCTGACAAGTATTACCAGACGCCGGCGCGCGTGGTTGCCCGGAAGGACGCCGATTTCGAAGGAACGCCCGAGGGGCTGGCCGGCAAACGCATCGGCGTACAGCGCGGGGCGACGCACCAGTGCTATGCCGAGAAGATGTTCCCCGATGCGGAAATCGTTCTTTACGGCACGCAGGACGAGGTGTTCCGCGACCTCGGGCTTGGCCGGGTGGATGCGCAGCTTTCGGACAGCCTGATCGCCAAGGAGGGTTTCCTCGACACCGACGCAGGCGCTGAATTCGCATTCCTCGGCGGCGATCACCTGGACGTCGAATGCTACGGCGAGGGTGTCGGCATTGCGGTGCGCAAGGGCGACGAGGAACTGCGCAATGCTCTGAGCGAGGCGATCCTCGCCATCCGCGAGGACGGCACCTATGCCGAGATCAACGACAAGTACTTTGAATTCGATATCTACGGCGGACGTCCCGAGTCGGAATGATCTGATCTGAACCCACAGGTCGGGGCGGCATCCCGCCGCCCCGATCCGCAGCAGGGAACGCCCGATGGACCTGATACTGGAATACCAATCCCAGTTGATCGATGGTACGCTGATGACGATCAAGCTGGCGCTGACGTCGCTTGTCATCGCGCTGCTGTTCGGTCTTCTGGGGGCTTGGGCCAAGCTGTCGCCGAACCGTCTGGCGCAGCGTCTGGCCGGCGCCTATACGACCATTGTGCGCGGCGTGCCCGATCTTGTGCTGATCCTGCTGGTCTTTTACGGCGGTCAGGTGACGCTGAACAACATCGGCGTGATGACCGGGCTCTGGGGCTATCTCGAAGTAAGTCAGTTCGCGGCGGGCGCGGGCACCATCGGCGTCATCTTCGGCGCCTATTTCACCGAGACGTTCCGCGGCGCGATCATGGCCATCCCGCGCGGCCAGATCGAGGCCGGCATCAGTTGCGGCATGCCCAAATCGCTGATCTTCCGGCATATCATCTGGCCGCAGATGGTGCGCTATGCGTTGCCGGGCTTCACCAACAACTGGCTGGTGCAACTGAAAACGACGGCGCTGGTGTCGGTCATCGGCCTTCAGGACCTGGTTTACAACGCGTTCACCGCTGGCCGCTCCACCGGACAGCTTTTCACCTTCATGGCGGCGGCCTTCGTCATCTACCTGATACTCACCGCGATTTCGGACGTGGTGCTGCGCGCGCTCGAGCGGCATTACAACCGCGGCGTGGTGAGGGTGGGATGATGGAAACCCTGCTGTCCTACATCCCGCTCGACATCGCGCTGATCGCTGCGAACTTCGACCGGTTTCTCTATGGCGTGTGGACGACGCTGAACCTCACGTTTCTGGCCCTGCTGTTCGGCGGGCTGATGGCCATTCCCATGGCTATCGTGCGCGCCTCCGCGCACCCTGTCTTCAATCCGCTGGTGCAGACCTATACATATGTGTTTCGCGGCACACCGCTGCTGGTGCAGACCTACCTGATCTACTACGGCGTCGGGCAGTTCGACGTCGTGCGAAACAGCTTCCTGTGGGATCCGATCCTGTCGTCGGCATGGTGGTGCGCGCTGATCGCGTTCACGCTGAACACGGCGGCCTACACGACCGAGCTGCTGCGCGGCGCGATCGCCGACACGCCGACGGGCGAGGTCGAGGCCGCAATCGCCACCGGCCATTCCTACCGCAGCCGCATGCGCCGCATCATCCTGCCTTCGGCCTTCCGCCGCGCCATCCCCGCCTATTCCAACGAAGTCATCTTCATGCTGCACGGCTCGGTCATTGCCAGCACGATCACGCTTCAGGATATTCTCGGGGTCGGCCGCTGGCTGAATGGTCGCTACTACCTCGCCTACGAGGGGTTCATCACGGCGGCGCTGCTTTATTTCCTGATCGTTCTGTGCATCGCGGGCGCCTTCCGCTGGTTCGAACGCCGGTATCTGCGCCATCTGGTGCGCCGCGGCGAGGGTGCGAAGCCGGGTGTCACGCCCACTCCCGCGACCTGAAGATCCAACGGCAAGTGGTGCACGCCCCCGAAGCGACGGGCGCGACCGCCCCCGTCCTTGCGGATCATGCCGTGGGGCAGGCGCGGTTCGGCAATTCGGTGGGGCGCTTCTCCGATCTGGTGGCGCGCGCGCGGCATGCGGTGGCCGCATTGCCTGGCGATTGCCGCGTGGGCATCGCGCCGCTGGGCCGGTCGGATGATCGGTGGCCAAGATCGCTCCGGCGCGTTCAAGCGCTGACCCTAGGGCTGCATGCCCATCTCAGGCCGCATCCGTCAGGGCCAGAAGGTTGCGGCCAGAGGCCAGCACGCCATCGGCGATATCGTTGGCGATGGCCTCCTGCAGCGCGGCGGCATCGCGGGTCCGGAGGGCGGCGAGGATCTGCTTGTGGCGGTCGATCCGGTAGTACTCGGAAACGCGCGTGATCACCTGCCGCTGGAACGGCCCGAGTTGCAGCCAGATGCTTTCCACGATGGGCATCGAGGCCTGCGCCGGGTTCACCGTATAGAGCGTGCGGTGGAAGGCCTGGTTCAGCAAGGTAAGCTGATCGAGGTCCTCCTGCGAGACAAATCCATCCATCCGGTCGTCGAGTGCAGTCAGCCTGTCGATGACGATATCGCTGACATGGGGCAGGGCGCGGATCGCCGCGTGGCTCTCGACCGCGACGCGCAGGGCGGCCAGTTCCTCGAACCGCTCGGACGTCATCAGCGGCACGGTCATGCGCCTGTTGTCCATGATCCGGATCGCGTGCTCCGAACTGAGCCGACGCACCGCCTCGCGCACCGGCGTCGGGCTGAGCCCGAGACGCTCGGCAAGGCCGCGCATCGTCAGGGAGGTGCCGGGCGCGATCGCGCCCAGCATGATCGCGTTGCGCAGGCGCGCATAGACATATTCCTGCGTCGTCGACGCGGCGGGTGGCGGAATGTCGGGAATCTCGAATTCGCTGCTCATGGCGGCTTCGCTTTCGCAGGGGATCATGCCCTTGAGGAAGATTGACATGATCGACGGGTGGTATTACCTTCCGGTAAAAGATATCACATTTTATTCCAGAGTGTCAAAAGGTGTCGCATGGCGGACAACAAGGCCGAAGCTTGGATCGCCCAGCGCCCGGAAATCGATTCCATCTTCGCCTGCGTGTGCGATCTGAACGGAACCATGCGCGGCAAGCGGGTGCCGGTGGATCAGGTGTCGAAAGTGGTCGAGGGGGGCTTGCGCATGCCGCTGTCCATCGTCGGCATGGATATCTGGGGCGAGGATGTCGAAAACAGCGAGCTGGTGTTCGAGACGGGCGATTCCGATGGACTGTGCGATTTTACCGGCCGCCCGCTCATGCCGATCACCTGGACCAGCCGCCCGACCGCGCTGGCGATGCTGTGGATGCGGCAGGAGGACGGCACGCCCTTTCCGGGCGATCCGCGCCGCGCGCTGGCGCAGGTGGCCGAGCGCTACAGGGAGCGGGGGCTGACGCCGGTCGTCGCAACCGAGCTGGAATTCTACCTCGTCGATCCCTCGGGCGATCACCCGCAGGCGCCCTGCTCGCCCGTGACCGGCAAGCGGCTGGATTCGGACGGGGCGCTGTCGCTGGACGAATTGCAGCATTTCGACGAGTTCCTGAACGAGGTCTATGATGCCTGCGAATTGCAGGGCATCCCCGCCGACGCCGCGATTTCCGAAAACGGCGCCGGCCAGTTCGAGATCAACATGCACCATGTCGCCGACCCGCTGCGCGCCGCCGACGATGCGGTGCTCTTCAAGCGGCTGGTGCGGGGCATCGCGCGCAAGCACGGTTTTGCCGCGACGTTCATGGCCAAGCCTTACGGCGATCTGTCCGGCAGCGGCTTTCACGTCCATTTCTCGCTGATCAATGAGAACGGCGTCAACGTCTTCGACAATGGCGGGGAAGAGGGCACGCCGCTGATGCTGAACGCGGTTGCCGGGCTTCTGGCCACGATGCAGCAGAACACGCTGACCTTCGCGCCGCACGAGAATTCCTACCGCCGCCTGCTGCCCGGCGCCCATGCACCCACCAATGTCGCCTGGGGCTACGAGAACCGCACCGCGGCCATCCGCATCCCCGGCGGCGCACCCGCCGCGCGGCGGATCGAGCACCGCGTCGCCGGCGCCGATGCCAACCCCTACCTGGTGCTGGCCAGCATCCTCGGCGGGGCGCTTTTGGGGATCGAGCAGGACATGCAGCCTGCCGCGCCGATCACGGGCGACGCCTATTCGATGAAGCTGGACAACCTGCCGCTGGACTGGGCGACCGCCATCGACGCCTTCCGCAAGGGGCCGGACGTGCCCGCCATCTTCTCGCGGCGGCTGCAGACCATGCTGGTCGAGTGCAAGATGCAGGAGCTGCGCAAATTCGCGCGGCACGTGACGAATTTCGAATATGACAGCTATCTCGAGGTTGTGTGATGCCGATGCCGAAGAACACCTATGCCGGCGACGGCAGCCATACGAGCAGCTATTACGCCGCCTCCGCCAACCCAGCGCCGGAGCGTCCGGCGCTGACCGGCGACCGGCAGATCGACATCTGCATCGTCGGTGCCGGTTACAGCGGCCTGTCGACCGGGCTGCACCTGGCCGAGAAGGGCTACAACGTCGCCATCATCGAGGGCGCGCAGGTGGGCTGGGGCGCGTCGGGGCGCAACGGCGGGCAGATCGTCAATGGTCTCAACGCAAGCCTGCAAACCATTCGCCAACGCTATGGACAGGACACAGCCACCTTCGTCGCCGGGCTGGTGCAGGAAGGCGGCGAAATCATCCGCGAGCGCGTCAGGACCTATGATATCCAGTGTGACCTGAAGGACGGCAACATATTTGCGGGCCTCACAGGCGCGCATATGCGCGAACTGGAGGAGCGGATGAAGCTCTGGGCCAGTTACGGCATCAAGAACCAGGAGATGCTGGACAAGGCACAGCTGCGCAAGCACGTCAATTCCGACCTTTATGCCGGCGGGCTGATCGACCATTCCGGCGGGCACATGCACCCGCTGAACCTTGCCCTCGGCGAGGCGGCGGCGTTCGAGCAGAATGGCGGCACGATCTACGAAATGTCGCCGGTGATCAGCGTGGATTACGCGGCGGCGCGGCCGGTGGTCAGGACGGCGAATGGGTCGATGACCTGCAAGACTCTGGTCCTGTGCGGCAACGCCTATCTGGGCCATGTGGTGCCCAGGCTGGCCGCGCGGGTGATGCCCGTCTCAACCCAGGTCATGGCGACCGAGCCACTGGGCGAGGCGCGCGCGCGCGATCTCATCGCGACGGATGTTTGCGTGGAGGACGTCCGCTACATCCTCGACTATTACCGCCTCTCGGGCGACAACCGGCTGCTTTTCGGCGGCGGCACGGTCTATGGCGGCGCGGATCCCAGCAACATCAAGGCCAAGCTTCAGCGCAACATGGACAAGGTGTTCCCGCAGCTCAAGGGGGTGCGGATCGACTATGCCTGGAGCGGCAATTTCGCCCTGTCGTTCAGCCGCGTGCCGCAAATGGGCCGGATCGGCGACAACACCTATTTCGCCCATGGCTACAGCGGCCACGGCGTCACCGGATCGCACACCTTCGGGCGCATCCTGTCCGAGGCCATCGACGGCGATCTGACGCGGTTCGACGTGTTCGAGAACGTGCCGTGGTATCCGTTCCCCGGCGGGCGGATGTTCCGGGTGCCCTATTCGGTCATGGGATCGTGGTGGTATGGCGCGCGCGACAGGCTGGGTATCTGACAGCCGCGCCCGCCATTGGCTGGACAGGTGCCGCGCGCCTCAGGCGTGCGGGCCGGGCGGCAGGATGAATCCGTTGACCGGATAGACGCTTCCGAACGAGTCTGGCGCGCTTTCTACGCGCACAGACGACCAGTCGCCCGCCTCGGACACGTCGATCACCGCCATGTTCTGGCTGACCTGGTCGCGATGCCAGTTGGCGTGATCGATCAGGATGCGGTCGGGCGCAAGGACCTCTGACACGACAGCGACATGGCCCAGCGGCATGGACGGCGTCGCGCGAAAGGACATCACGGCGCCGACGGCGGGCTTTCTCGACTGGTCGAACGCGCCGGCCGCCTTTTTCCACCACGTATGGGCATTGCCGCGGATGTTGATGCCGCTGACGTTGCGGGCAAACGGCACGCACCACACGCGCTGACCCTTGGCGCGCAGGTCTGCGGCCTCGCGCAGGGCCATCGCCTCGCGGGCGGGGTCGATCATGGCGCGGGCGGAGTCTTCTGTCTGCGGGGCGCGGGCGCAGGCACCCAAGGCCAGGGCGGCGGCGCACAAAAGCGGCGCAGCGCGCCAGAAGCGGTTGGATCGAATTGTCATCTGTCCCTCGATTTTCGTCTGCCTGCGGCGCTCTGACGGCGCTCTTGCGACTGTTTCCTACAAATTCACGGCAAACCGAAGGCAAGAGAATTGGTGTGGCGAAAAACCGCCCAAACCTGGGCAAGTTCGCGGTAATTTCGGCCTGTGCCATTTCTGCACCGGGCACCGGCACATGGTGTGAGATCGCCGGGCGAGGAGAAGCCGAAGCGCCCGCAGAAGGCGGGGTCGGGGGATAGACCGGAAAAGAACGCTCGATCGGTTGGACCCCGTCCTTCTCACGCCGTCGTTCAAGCGCTGAAAAAAGACGTCGTTGATGATCGCGTCATGCATTTCGCCGCGATCATCAACGCGCCTGGTCAGGGCCTTCCTTCGCCGTGCGGCGGGAGGTCAACGGCGGCGGCGGCCGCCGACACGGCCTGCGCGGCCGCGTCCCTCTTCGCCTGCCTTGGGAGGCTGCTTGTTGAACTTGATCCACGCGCTGCCATGCGGGTCGTTGTTGGTCAGGAAATTGGCGGCGCGGATGGCCTCCATCTCGCTGCCGGCCTTGGGCAGGGTGCTGCCGAGGCCGAAAAGCTGGCAGAACGTTTCGTCATCCATGTCTTCGGGCACTTCGAGCCCGGTCGCGGCGACCTCTGCGCGCTTCTCGGCGATCTTGGACGGGGGCACGGGCAGACCGACCGGGTTCATGATGGCCGAGGTCATGCCAGCGCCGATGGCCATGGGCAGGAAGGCGTTGTTTATGCCGTGGCGGTTGGGCAGGCCAAAGCTGATGTTGGACGCGCCGCAGGTCGTGTTCACGCCCAGCTCCTCGCGCAGACGGCGCACGAGGGCGAAAACCTGCAGGCCCGCGGTGCCCATCGCGCCGATGGGCATGACCAGCGGATCGACCACGATGTCATGCGCGGGAATGCCGAAATCGGCGGCACGCTGGACAATCTTTTTGGCCACCGCGAACCGCACGTCGGGATCTTCGGAAATGCCGGTATCGTCGTTCGAGATGGCGACGACCGGCACGTTGTATTTCTTGACCAGCGGCAGCACGAATTCCAGCCGGTCCTCCTCGCCCGTCACCGAATTTAGCAGCGGACGCCCCTCGCAGGCCTTCAGCCCCGCCTCGAGCGCGGCGGGAACCGAGCTGTCGATGCAGAGGGGCAGATCGACAAGCCCCTGAACAAGCTCGACGATCTTCGTCATCAGGGGCGGCTCGGTTTCGTTCGGGTTGGGGTTGGAGTTATAGACGACGCCCGCATTGATATCGAGAACGCTCGCGCCCGCGTTGGCCTGTGCGACGGCATCCTTTTCGATGGTCGAGAAATCGCCCGCCTCCAGTTCGGCCGCCAGCTTCTTGCGGCCCGTGGGATTGATGCGCTCGCCGATGACGCAAAAGGGTTCGTCAAAGCCGATGACGGCGGTTCTGGTCTTGCTCTCGACGATGGTGCGGGTCATTTGCATTCCTTGCTTGTGTATTTACCGGGCCGCGGCGGGCACGCCGGAGGCGCCTGCGTTCTGGATGGCCCACGTCGCATTCGCCTTGATACCGCCCAGCGGAAAGAAATGCACGTTGGTGATGTTGAAATCCGGATGCGCGGCCTTGTGCGCGGCCAGATCGGCGATGACGTCCGTGGGTTCGTAGGGCAGCAGCAGCTTGGTCACATCCATCGCGCGCTTCTGCAGCACCTTGAGCGACGGGCCGACACCGCAGGCGATGGCGAACTTGATCAGCGTCTGCAGCTTGGCGGGGCCGGCGATGCCGATATGGATGGGCAGGGTGATTCCCGCCGCCTTGAGGCTGTCCGCCCATTCGATGATCGAGCCGGCCTCAAACGCGAACTGCGTGGCCAGCGCCATTTCGGCATCGGAGGTTTCCGAGAATGCCTGTTTCCACTTCAGCGCCGCGCTGACGTTCACGATGCCGCCGTCGGGGTCGATGTCGCGGTTGCCCTCGGGATGTCCGGCGACATGCAGGCGCTTGAAGCCCGCCTTGCCGAATTCGCCCGATTCCAGCAGCTGGATCGCACTGTGATAGTCGCCATGCGGCTGCACGACACCGCCCGCCAGCACCAGCGCCTGATCGACGCCCGCCTCGCCCTGGTAACGCGCGATCCAGTCCGCCAGCGTGGCGCGGTCCTTGATGATGCGCGCGGGGAAATGCGGCATGACCGGATAGCCCTCGTCGGCCAGGCGGCGCGCGGTGCGGGTCATGTCCTCGATCGGGGTGCCTTCGATATGGGCGATATAGACGCGCGTGCCGTCGGGCAGCAGATCGCGGAAACTTTCGACCTTCTCGGCGGTGCGCGGCATCACCTCGATCGAATAGCCCCTGAGCAGGGCTTCGACGGCGGCGGGGGGCCGTGCGGGCGCGGGGTCAGCGCGTTTCTTGAAGTTGAGCAGGGCCATCAGAGCCTCCTTTATCCCGGTTGGGTTCATGCGGTCGCAGTGTTGGCTTCGGGATCCCAGCCGTCATTGGCGATCAGCGCCTTCAGACGGTCGCGGTCGTAAGCGGCATCCAGCCGCGCGGCCTCGGCTTCGGCCACGTCGGCCGCTTCGCCATTGCACGCGTAGGGTGCGGCCTTGCGCCACTCGGCAAGGTAGTCGTCGGTGCCCGCCGCGCCGGTTTTCATCGCGGCGCGGTCGATGGCCTGCTCGAACTTCTCCGGCAGCTGGCGTTTCGCGCCGCGCCGACCCTTGCCCACGATGACCTGGGCGGGAATGTCGCGCCAGTAGACTATCGTTACATCGACCATGGTGATTCCCCGCTGATTTCGCCCTGTCTAATTCACGCCCGCATCCGCGCGGCGCCTGTTTTCGACCCAACGCGCGCGCAGAGCGACGCGGCCATTTCTAACGCGGCGCCAACGGGCTGACCAGCGTGCGCCTTTCCCATAATATTCATCATGCTGATGAGGCGCGGTTGCAGAGGTGACGTGCCGTCCGGCGCTCTGCGGCCTTGCGCGAAGGCGTTGAAACCAATACGTTGGAAGCAACTCGAAATGGAGGGCGTTCCCTATGACGCCCAAGCGTCCCGAAGGTGCGGGCGCACTCGCGAAACCGGCCCTGAGCCCCGCGCCGAAAACGCCCGGTCGACCGCTTTACGCGGCGCTCGACCTGGGCACGAACAGTTGCCGCATGCTGATTGCGGAACCGCGCGGCAACCAGTTTCGCGTGATAGACAGCTTCAGCAAATCGGTCCAGCTTGGCGCCGGTCTGGAAAGCAGCGGCCAGTTGTCGCGCGCCTCGATCGGGCGCACGATCCAGGCGCTGCGCGTGTGCCAGCAAAAACTGAGCCGGCACAAGGTCGGCTCGATGCGCCTTGTCGCCACCGAAGCGTGTCGCCGCGCCAGCAACGGCGCATCCTTCATGGCGCGCGTGCGGCGCGAGACGGGTCTGACGCTGGACGTGATTACCCCGCTGGAGGAGGCGCAGCTTGCCGTCGTGAGCTGCGCTCCGCTGGTCAGCCCCGAGACGGATCAGCTTCTGGTCGTCGACATCGGCGGCGGCTCGACCGAGCTGGTGTGGATCGACCTCACCGGCGTGGACCGCGCCGACAGGCGCCGCGCAATCATGCGGATGCATGGCGGCTTTGACAGTGGCGGCGCTGGGCCGCGCGCGCGCGTCGTCGACTGGATCAGCGTGCCGCTGGGCGTCGCCACCCTGCGCGACCAGTTCCGCGATGTCGAGGATGACGCCGCCCGGTTTGCCCTGATGAGCTGGTTCTTCGAGGAGAACCTCATGGAATTCGCCCCCTACAAACGCGAGCAGTCGCGCGAGGGGTTCCAGATCGTCGGCACCAGCGGCACCGTCACGACGGTCGCGGCCAGCCATCTGGGTCTGAAACGCTATGACCGCAACCGCGTCGACGGGCTGCGCATGACCTCGGACGAGATCGACGCCGTGATCCGGGGTTATCTGGCGCTCGGCCCCGACGGGCGGCGGCGCGACCCGCGCATCGGACTGGACCGGCACGCGCTGATCATGTCGGGGGCCGCCATATTGCAGGCGCTCCTGCGCTGCTGGCCGACCGACCGGCTGTCGGTGGCGGATCGCGGTCTGCGCGAGGGGATGCTATACGCCCAGATGGCCGCCGACGGTGTGCTGGAAAGCGAGGAGAGCGCATGAACAAGGGACCGGACGGCAAGAACACATCGGGACGCGGCCAGCGCGACCTGACGGTGCGGGTGAAAACCGCGCGGGGCCGCAAGGCGTCGTCGACCCGCTGGCTGCAGCGCCAGCTGAACGATCCATACGTCAAGCGCGCGCAGGCCGAAGGGTATCGCGGGCGCGCGGCCTTCAAGATCATGGAAATCGACGACAAGTTCCGCTTTCTCGTGCCGGGCGCGCGCGTGGTTGACCTCGGCTGCGCGCCCGGCGGCTGGATTCAGGTGGCCGTGCCGCGCATCAACGCGCTGGGCGAGAAGGGCGGCAAGGCCGTGGGCACGATCCTCGGCATCGACCTGCAGGAGGTCGAGCCGATTGCGGGCGCCACGATCCATCAGCTCGACTTCATGGACGAGGGCGCCGACGACAAGGTGAAGGCGTGGCTGGGCGGGCGCGCCGACGTGGTAATGTCGGACATGGCCGCCGCGTCCTCGGGGCACAAGCAGACCGATCACCTGCGCATCATCTCGCTGTGCGAGGTGGCCGCTCACCTGGCCTTCGATGTGCTGGAGGAAGGCGGCACTTTCGTGTCCAAGGTTCTGGCCGGCGGGGCCGAAGGCGAGCTTCAGAAGCTGCTGAAACAGCGATTTGCCAAGGTGTTCCATGTCAAGCCGCCCAGCAGCCGGGCGGACAGTTCCGAGAAGTTCGTCGTCGCGACGGGTTTCCGCGGGTAAGGCGTGCCGCCGCGATCACGGTTATGTGAGTGATCCTGTCTGCGTCGGACGCCGTAACCCCTCTATCGCCGATCACGGCGACGACAACAGAGGAGTTTTTACATGATCCGCAGAACCTTTATGGCGCTCGCCGCATCGACCGCGCTGGCATTTCCCGCATTCGCCGAAAGTGACGGCAAGGATATCGTCGATACCGCCGTTGACGCGGGCTCGTTCAGCACGCTGGTCGCCGCGGTCGACGCCGCCGGCCTCGTCGAGACTCTGAAGGGCGAAGGCCCGTTCACCGTGTTCGCGCCCACGGACGATGCCTTTGCCGCGCTGCCCGAAGGCACGGTCGAAGACCTGCTGAAGCCGGAGAACAAGGACAAGCTGACGTCGATTCTGACCTATCATGTCGTGCCGGGCAAGGTTATGTCATCGGACCTGAGCGACGGCATGACGGCTGAAACCGTGGAGGGCAGCGAAGTCACCATCGGGACAGAGGGCGGTGTCACGGTCAACGATGCGAACGTGACGACGGCCGATATCGAGGCATCGAATGGCGTGATTCATGTCATCGACAAGGTGCTGATGCCGTCGATGTAGGATCGAAACCCAATGCTCGGCCGGATATGGGCATTGCAAACTGTAACGCTGCCGAAGGTGACTTCGGCAGCGTTTTTCGTTGCGGCGCGCGTCGATCAGGCAGAGCGGCGGAATTCCGTCTCCTTCGTGACGGCAAAGCGGCCGCCCTTCAGCTTTTGCAGCTTGCCTTGGCGCAGAAGCTGACCAAAGGACCGCAGCCCTTCCTCGCGCGTGAAATCGTCTTCATGCGCCTCGCGCAGCTTTTGCATCAGCATGGGGCGCGAGAAGTTCGGCGCGCCTTCGACATCGGCCAGATAGGCCGCAGCGGCCTCCAGCAGATCCGTCAGGTTGTTCGCGCCCATCTTGTTTGCGTAATCCGCGAAACCGCCGGAATGGTGCGGTGCGCCTGCCTCAGCCCTCCACGAGGTTGCGGTGGTGCGTGTCTGCGGCGCGCCCAGATCGGCGCGCGTGATGCGGCGGGGGCGCACCGGCTGCGACGGGGCGTCGATCCGCTGCTCGGCCACCAGCTTTAGCGGCGCGGGGCGCGACGGCTGTGTACCGGGGCGGGGTGTGGCGGCGGTCACCGCCTGCGGGCGGCGGGGGCGCACGGCGTTCTTCAGGTCCTCCCGATAAGGCTGATCGTCCACATCCTCCTGCATCTCCCCGCCGGCGCGGCGTTCGGCGCGGGTGGCGGCGACGGCGGCGCGCAGATGCTGGATGGCGCTGCGGCGCTTGTTCGATTCCGGCGCACCTAATTGGCTGTCGGCCTCGTCAAAGATGCGGCTGGCCTGTGCATCGGGCGCGTCCTGCGCGCGGGCACGGCGCAGCGCGTTCTCTATTCCGGCAACCCGCGCGCCGTCGGAGCCCGAACCGGAACGCGCTGCGTGCGGGGTCCGGTCCTGCAGCGCGCGGGGCTGCCGAAGCTCCGCCTCGGCCTCGGCAAGCTCGCGCCGAAGATCCGCCTCTGCCGCGGTGCTGATGTCGGGTCTGTCGCCGTCACTATCCGTCCGCTCGCCGCGAGCCTTGGCAAGGGCGGCGTCGAGATCGGCGCGCTTCAGCTTGAAAACCCTGGCCAGCAGGGAGGGGCGGGGCGCCGCGTTGGGTTCGGAGACCGCTGTTTCGGAGGCGGCGCCGAATTCGTCGTCGTCCTCCTCGTCCGCCGCGCTTTCCAGGACGGCATCGGAATCATCTTCGGCGGCAGCCTCCGCACGCTCGGAAGGAGCGTCATCCTCCTCGGAAGGAGAATCATCGCGCAGCGCATCGGCCAACAGCTGTGCAATCGGATCTTCGGCGTTCCGGCCACCGACCGCTTCGTCCAGATCATCATCCTCTTCGTCCGGTTCGGCGCCAAGAAGCCGGTCCAGCGCGTCCTGGACGTGTTCCGGTTCTTCCGACTGTGCCATCTCCGGCGCCTCTTCGGCGTCCGCGACCTGCGGCGCTTCCGGCGCGATGAGGCGGGCGAGCATCTCGTCGGTTGCATCCGGCGCCGGCTGCTCCTGCTCTTCGGCGACCGGAGCCGTGTCGGCGTCGGTCAGATCGGACGGGTCCGAGTGCTGCGCCGCGATGTAATCGTCTGCGTTCTCTCGCGCGTCATCGTGATTCTCTTCGCGCTCGGCGTCCGTCGCCTCCTGCTCGGCCGAATCTTCCTGCTGTGCCGCTTCTTCCTGCCGGGGCGGTGCGGATGCTTCGTCGGCCGCTGTCGTCCTCGCGGGTACGCTGGCGGCGTCCTGCTGGTTGGCCGGGTCGGCATCAGGCGTCTGGTCAGGCTGCGATTTTTCGAAATCCGGCGAGGACAGAAATCCGGTCTCGTCCTCGTCATACGCGGCGGCGGAAATGGCGGAGGCGGCGGGGCTGGCTACGGCGCGGATGCGCCGCAGCTTGTCGGCGATGCTGTCGCCGTCCGCGTGCGCCGCGGGCGACGGCGCGGGTGCCGGCCATGTGGCCGCCTCGCCGGCAGGCTCCGTTGCGGCGGCAGCGGCCTCCTTTCTGGCGGAAATCTGCGGATCGGCGGCGCGCTCCGCGTCCGGGGCAGGTGCGGCATCAGGCGCGGGCCGGTCCGTCGCGGCCGTCTGCGGCGCGGCGGGCAGGGCGCCGGCGCGCAGGTGGATCCTGCCGTCGGCATCGCGCGCCTCGACGCGGCGGGAAATCTCGCGCTCGGCGATGCGGGCCAGCATCTCGGCGTCCGGCGTCGGCGGCTCGGCCCCGAAATAGCGATCATCCCCGGCGAGGTCGCGGAAGTATTCGGCGATCGCCTTCATGGTTTCGAATGCATCATCAAAGCCTTCCAACGTGCACGAAAAAGTGCCGTAGGAGACCGTGAGGATCTTGCTTGTGCTAACCATAATGCTCGCCTTTTCTGACCTGCAAACCCACTTTACCACAACAGGCACGACCAATGAGGACCGAATCTGCGATGTTCAGCGTGTTATTTGATGGCAAGAATGTGGCATGTTTCTGTCCTGGTCCCAACTCTGGGGGATTTTAATTGATTGTTCGCAGTTCGGCACCTGTGGCCCTGATCGGAGGCGCCGCCGCGACGCCTGCCGCGCTGGATGCGGCTCTGGCACTGGCGCAGCGCGTCGTGGCGGCGGATGGCGGCGCGCTGACGGCGGCGGCGCGGGGGGTGATGCCCGAGGCGATCATCGGCGATCTCGATTCGCTGACCGGCGCGCGCCGTGCGGCTTTCCCGCCGGACATCCTGCATCATGTGTCCGAACAGGACAGCACCGATTTCGAAAAATGCCTGATGCGCATCGACGCGCCGCTGATCGTCGGCGCGGGGTTCAGCGGCGCGCGGCTGGATCACCAGCTGGCGGTTTGCAACGCGCTGGTGCGGTATCCCGGCCGGCGCTGCATTCTGATCGGCGAGGAGGACATCGTCTTCCTCGCCCCGCCTGCGCTGTCGCTGGATCTTGCGCCGGGCACGCGCGTGTCGCTGTTTCCGATGGGAATGGTCGAAGGCCGCTCTGTCGGACTCAACTGGCCCGTGGACGGGCTGACGCTGACGCCTGACGGGCAGATCGGCACGTCGAATTTCGCCTGCGGACCGATCGAGCTGAGCGTGACGGCGCCCAAGCTTCTGGTGATCCTGCCGACCGAGTATCTGGACGCGGCGGCCGATCTGCTGCTGCACAGTCCGGCGCGGTGGGGCTGACGATCAAGGCTGCGGCAGGGGCCGCCGCTCCAGATGCCGCTCGCGCAGGAAGATGAAAAGGCCCGATCCGACGATCAGGGCGATGCCGGCAAAGGCGGTGGGGTCGGGCAGATCGCCGAAGATATAAAAGCCCAGAAGGGTGGCGGTCACGATCTCGAGGTACTGAACCGGGGCCAGCGCGCCCGCGGGCGCGAATTTGAGCGCGAAGCTGATGCAGATATGGCTGGCCGTCGCGCAAAGCCCCAGTCCGGCCAGCAGCCAGACCTCGCGCGCATCCGGCCAGGATGGATCCAGCGGCGCAATGCCGGAGCCATCGAAGGCGGCAAGAATCGGCAGCGCGGGCACCAGCGCGGCCAGCCCGGTATATGCCTGCAGCGTGATGGGATGCATCCGCGTCGCCATGCGCCGCGTCAGGATCATATACACCGCGAAAAGGCAGGCGGTCGCCAGGGGCAGCAGCGCGATCGCGCCGAAATCCTGAAAGCTCGGCCGGATGATCAGCATGGCGCCGGCAAATCCGACGGTGCAGGCGATATAGCGGCGGGGGCCCACCGGCTCGCCCAGCAGGAGCGCGCCCAGAAGGGTCAGGATGAACGGCTCGACGAAGAAAATGGCGATGGCGTCGGCGACCGGCATGAATTGCAGCGCGTAGAAGAAACAGCCCGTGGCGACCAGCAGGAAAGCCGCGCGCACCAGGTGCAGCCCCCATTCGCCAAGGTTCGGCCGGTGCAGCCAGCCCATCGCGGCGGCCAGCGGCAACAGCAGCGCGGCCTGCGCGGCAAAGCGCAGCGTGGCCACCTGCGCCACCGCCATGCCGTCGCCGATCAGCTTGGCGAAACTGTCCATGAAGGGCGCGATCACCGTGAAGGCGACCATCAGCAGGATGCCGAGGGAGATGCGGGCGCCGGGCTCCATCGCGGGCGGCTCCGCGATCAGCAGTTGGGCACGTTGACGGCAAGGCCGCCAAGCGAGGTTTCCTTGTATTTGTCCATCATGTCGGCGCCGGTCTGGCGCATCGTCTCGATGCAGGCATCAAGCGGCACGAGGTGCGTGCCGTCGCCGCGCATGGCCAGCGACGCGGCCGAGATAGCCTTGATCGCGCCCAGCCCGTTGCGCTCGATGCAGGGGACCTGCACCAGGCCCTTCACCGGATCGCAGGTCATGCCGAGGTGATGCTCAAGCGCGATCTCGGCGGCATTCTCGATCTGCGCGGGGGTGCCGCCCATCACGGCGCACAGCCCCGCGGCGCCCATTGCGGCGGCGCTACCGACCTCGGCCTGACAGCCTGCCTCGGCGCCGGAAATGGAGGCGTTGAACTTGACCAGTCCGCCGATGGCGGCGGCGGTCAGCAGGAAATCCTCCACCTGGTCCTCGGACGCCCCGGGATAATGGTCGAGGTAGTAGCGGATCACGGCCGGCACCACGCCCGCCGCGCCGTTGGTCGGCGCGGTCACGACCTGCCCGCCGGCCGCGTTCTCCTCGTTCACGGCCATGGCGTAGAGGCTCATCCAGTCGTTGATCTTGTGCGGCGCGTTCTGATTGGTGCCACGCTCGGCAATGAGGGCGTCGCGGATGCCCTTGGCGCGGCGCTTGACGCCGAGGCCGCCGGGCAGGATGCCGCCCGTGGTCATGCCACGCTCGATGCAGTCGTTCATCACCTGCCAGATGCGCTTGACCCCGGCGCTCATGTCCGTCTCGCCCTTGCGCGAAATCTCGTTCGCCTTCTTCATCTGGGCGATGGTCTTGCCCGAGGTTTCGGCCATCTGCAGCATCTCGGCGGCGGACTTGAACGGATAGGGCACCGGCTCGCCCTCGTCGGTGTTGCGCCCGGCGGCCAGTTCGGCTTCGGTCAACACGAAACCGCCACCGATGGAGTAATACGTCTCCTGCAGGATGGTGTCGCCCTGCTTGTCCGTCGCCATCAGCACCATGCCGTTCGCATGGCCGGGCAGGTTGGGGCCGAAATCGAACAGCAGATCCTCCTTGGGATTGAAGCTGAGCGTGCCCAGCCCCTCGGGCGAAAGGCTGTGCGTCTCGCGGATATGCTCCATTGTCGCCTCGGCCTTGTCATGATCGTATGTCTCGGGCACGAACCCGGCGAGGCCGAGGATCGTCGCGCGGTCGGTCGCGTGGCCGATGCCGGTGAAGGCCAGGCTGCCATGCAGCGAGCCCTTGACCCCGTGGCAGGCGAAAGGCGCGGCGCGCATCTTTTCCAGAAACCGTGCGGCAGCGACCATCGGCCCCATCGTGTGCGAGGAGGACGGGCCGATGCCGACCTTGAACATGTCGAAGACGGATAGGAACATGGGACGTACCTCCTTGTGGCGGGACTTCCGGGCCGTTCTGACAGGTCGCAACCCGAACGGATATACCGTAAGCGACATGGACGGCCGCAGTTGCATCATGCGCGGCTTGCATCTTCGACCGTATCGTGGGGCTGCGCCACGGCTTTTTTCAATGGGAAAGGCGGTCAGCCGTGCGCGGTTTGATGGCGGCGGCGGACGCGGTCTGGGCGGCCGGGCAGGGTGAGCGCGGCATCCATGCGCGCGCTGCGCGAGATGACGCGGCCCTTGGAAATCACGCACAGACGCGCGGCGCGCAGGCGCAGCGCCTCCACCGGGTCCGCGGCATCGAGAATGACCAGAGAGCCATGCGCGCCGACATGCAGCCCGTAGTCATTGAGCCCCATGATGGCCGCGTTCTGCTGCGTGATCATGTCGAAGCAACGCGCCATTTCCTCGGGCGAGGACATTTGCGCGACGTGCAGACCCATGAAGGCCACGTCCAGCATATCGGCGGTACCGAGCGAGTACCACGGGTCGAGCACGCAGTCCTGCCCGCAGCCGACGGTGATGCCATGCGCCTGCATCTCCTTGACCCGCGTCATGCCGCGCCGCTTGGGGAAGCTGTCATGGCGCCCCTGGATCATGATGTTGATCAGCGGGTTCGGCACGGCACTGACCCCGGCCTCGGCGATGAGGGGCAAAAGCTTGGAGACATAATAATTGTCCATCGAATGCATCGAGGTCAGGTGGCTGGCATTGACGCGCCCCTGGAGGCCGAGGCGCCGCGCCTCGTAGGCCAGCGTTTCGATGTGGCGGCTCAGCGGATCGTCCGTCTCGTCGCAATGCAGATCGACGGGCAGGCCGCGATCGGCCGCGATTTCGCACAGATCGCGGACCGAGGCTGCGCCATCGGCCATCGTGCGTTCGAAATGCGGGATGCCGCCGACCACGTCGACACCCATGTCGAGCGCGCGAAGCGTGTTCTCGCGCGCGGTGGGGTCACGGTAAAGCCCGTCCTGCGGGAAGGCGACCAGTTGCAGGTCGATGTAATCCTTCACCTGCTCGCGCACCTCCAGCATGGCGCGCACGCCCTTGAGGCTGTCGTCGCAGGTATCGACATGGCTGCGGATCGCCAGAAGCCCCATCGAGGCCGCCCAGTCGCAATAGGTGAGGGCGCGGTCGATCATTTCCTCTTCGGTCGCAATCCCCTTGAGTTCGCTCCAGAGCGCGATCCCCTCCAGCAGTGTTCCCGACGCATTGATGCGCGGCATGCCATAGGACAGCGTGGCGTCGAGATGGAAATGCGGATCGACAAAGGGCGGCGAGACCAGATCGCCCGCCGCGTCGATCACCTCGCGCGCGTTGGTCCCCAGCGGCTCGACGGCGGTGATGCGGCCTTTTTCGATGCCGATATCGGTGATCCGGCCATCGGGCAGCGTGCCGCCCTTCACGATAATGTCGAACATCAGCGTTCTCCCTTGTTGAATGGCACCATGAGGGCGGCGGGCACTTCGGCGCGGCGCGACATGACGACCAGCGCGAGGATCGAAAGGAAATAGGGCAGCATCAGGAAAACCTGGTAGGGGATGCCCGCGCCCAGCGGCGTCTGCTGTATGCGGATCTGCGCCGCATCGAAGGCGGCGAAAAGGATTGCCCCCATCAGCGCCTTGCCCGGCTTCCACGCGCCGAAGACCACCAGCGCGATGCAGATCCAGCCGCGGCCCGACACCATCTCGAAGAAGAAGCTGTTGAAGGCCGACATGGTCAGGAACGCGCCGCCCACGGCCATCAGGCCGCTTCCCACCATGACCGCGCCCATGCGGATCGCCGCCACCGAAAGCCCTTGCGCCGCTACCGCCTGCGGGTTCTCACCCGCCGCGCGCACGGCGAGGCCGAGGGGCGTGCGGTAGAGGACCAGCGCCACAACCGCCACCATTGCGAAGGCGAGGTAGGTCAGCGGGGTCTGCGCGAAAAGCGCCGGACCGATCAGCGGAATTTCGGACAGGACCGGGATTTCCAGCGGCTGGAAGGGCGTTATGCTGGGCGGGCTGGTGACTTCGGGCAAGGCGAGGCGGTAGGCATAGTAGGTGCTGGAAGTTGCCAGAAGCGTGACGCCAAGGCCGACGACATGCTGCGACAGGCCGAAGGGCACCGTCAGGATGGACTGGATGAGGCCAAAGCCGACGCCCACGGCAAAGGCGACCGCGACGCCGGGCCAGAGGCCGAGGCCGGAATAGACCGCCATCCAGCCCGCAAAGGCGCCCGCGACCATGATCCCCTCGATCCCGAGGTTCAGAACGCCCGCGCGCTCGCAGATCAGCTCGCCCAGCGTGGCGAAGATCAAGGGCGACGCGATGCGGATCGCGGCGGTCCAGAAGCTTGCGGTCAGGAAAATCTCGAAGATGTCCATTATTCCCTCACCACGCGGAACCGGGTCAGCAGGATCGCCACCACCATCAGCAAAAGCGCCGTAGCCAGCATGATATCGGCAAGGTAGGTCGGCACGCCCACCGCGCGGCTCATGCTGTCGGCGCCGACGAAAATGCCCGCGACAAAAAGCGCGGCGGCGATGACGCCCAACGGGTTGAGCAGCGCCAGCATCGCAACGATGATGCCGGTGTAGCCGAAGCCGGGGCTGAGATCGAGGGTCAGGTGGCCCTTGAGGCCCGCCACTTCGGAAAAGCCCGCGAGCGCGGCAAGTCCCCCCGACAGCAGCGCCGTCTTGATCAGCACGCGGCCCACCGGGATGCCGGCGAATTCGGCGGCGTTGCGATTGAGGCCGACCGCGCGCATCTCGTAGCCCAGCGTCGTGCGCGTGCCGATCACCCAGACGATGACGGCGGCGATCAGCGCAAGGCCAAAGCCCCAGTGCAGGCGCAGCCCGTCGACGAGGCGCGGCAGCCGCGCCTCTTCGATCAGGCGCGCGGATTTGGGCCAGCCCATGCCCATCGGGTCCTTCAGCGGACCTTCCAGAAGCATCGACACGAAGAGCAGGAAGATGAAGTTTATCAGCAGCGTCGTGACCACCTCATCGACCCCCAGCCGGACCTTCAGCAGCGCCGGGATCAGCAGCAGAACCGCCCCCGCGACCATGGCGAGGACCGCCATCGTCGGCAGAAGCAGGGTGGCGGGCCAGTCCAGCAGCCCCGCGCCAAGGACAGCCACGACCAGTGCCCCGGCATAAAGCTGCGCCTCCGCTCCGATGTTCCACAGCCGCGCGCGGAAGGCGACGGCCACGGCGAGGCCGGTGAAGATCAGCGGCGTGGCGCGGTTCAGCGTCTCCAGCAGCGCGAATGTGCTGCCGAACGCGCCCTTGAGAATGAGGCCCAGCACCGCAAAGGGGTTCGCGCCCGCCAGCATCGCCAGCAGCGACGCAATCAGGGCCGTCGCGCCGATCGCCAGCGCGGGCGGCGTCAGGGTGCGGGCGAGCGATGGGTTGGCGACCGGCTCAAGACGCATGCGCCGCCTCCTCGAACCCGTGACCGGCCATCCAGACGCCCAGTTCGGAAGGGCTCATGATGCCGCGCGCGAAAGGCGGCGACAGGCGGCCTTCGGAAATGACATGAATTACGTCCGACAAGGCCATGATTTCATCCAGATCCTCGGAAATGAGCAAAACGGCGGCGCCGCGATCCCGCGCGGCCAGAAGCTGCGAATGAACATAGTTGACCGCGCCGATGTCAAGCCCGCGCACCGGCTGATTGGCGAGGATGATCTGCGGCTCTCCTTCCATGACGCGGCCCAGGATCAGCTTTTGCATGTTGCCGCCCGACAGCAGGCGGATGCGGGTGCCGGGGCCGGGGCAGCGCACGTCGTAGCTGGCGATGATGCGGTCGGCGAAATCGCGCGCGGCGCGCCAGTTCATCCAGCCGTGGCGGCTGAACGGCCGGTCCTTGTAGCTCTCCAGAATGGCGTTTTCGGTCAGGTCGAAATCGGCGATGGTGCCCGTCTTGTGCCGGTCCTCGGGGATGCGGGCGATCCCGGCATGAACGGCGGCGCGGGGCGACCAGTGCTGCACACCGTCGCTGCCGAGCATCAGCGTGCCCTTTTCCGGCCGGATCATACCCCCGATCAGATCTGCCAGCGCGGCCTGTCCGTTGCCCGACACACCCGCGAGCCCTGTGATCTGCCCGCCATGCAAGGTGAAATCCAGCGATTTCAGCCCAGGCGCGCTGCCGCGATCCGGCGTCGTGACGCCGCGCAGCGACAGAAGCGGCGCGCGGGGATGGCCCGGCGCCGCCTTGGGCGCGCTCACCTCTCCGCCGACCATGCGCGCGGCCAGATCGTGACGGTCCGTCTCGCCGGTCGGGCCCTCATGCACCACCTTGCCATGGCGCAGGATCACGACGCGGTCGGAAATCGCCATGACCTCGTGCAGCTTGTGCGAGATGAAGATGATCGACAGGCCCAGTGCCACCGCCTTGCGCAGCGTCTCGAACAGATCATTCGTCTCCTGCGGGGTCAGCACCGCCGTCGGCTCGTCAAGGATGAGGATGCGCGCGTCGCGGTAAAGCGCCTTGAGGATCTCGACCCGCTGCCGTTCGCCCACCGTCAGCGCGCCGACGCGCGCATCGGGATCGACGTCAAGCCGGAAATCCCGCGCCAGCCCGTCGATCCGCGCCCGCGCCGCCGCCCGGTCCAGCCCCGGCGCAAAAAGCGGCCGCGTGCCCAGCGTCACGTTCTCCAGCACGGTCATGTTCTCGGCCAGCGTGAAATGCTGATGCACCATGCCGACCCCGGCATCGAGCGCCGCGCGCGGGTTTCCCGGGGGCAGGGGCGTGCCCATGACTTCGACACCCCCGGAATCGGCGGTATACTGGCCGAAGAGGATGTTCATCAGCGTCGTCTTGCCGGCCCCGTTTTCGCCCAGAAGGGCGATGACCTCACCCTCGTGCAGGGTCAGGCTGACCGCGTCATTCGCGGTCAGCGCGCCGAATGTCTTTGTAATCCGGTCGAGGCGCAGGACGACCCGCGCCTCTGCATCATCTGGCATTTATTGGGACTTCGGCTCTTCGTCGTTGATTTCCACGGTGAATTCGCCGGACATGATCTCGCCCGTGCGGGCCTCGACCAGATCGATCGCCTCCTGCGGCACCTTGCCCTTGAACGTGCCGAGGGGGGCCAGTTCGGCGCCGCCTTCGGACATGTAGGAATAGGTGCCGAAATCGGCCGCCTCGAACGTGCCGGCGCGGACCTGCTCGATCGCCATGTTCAGCGTCGGCTCGAAATTCCAGATGGCCGAGGCGACGACGGTATCCGGATACTGCTCTTGCGTGTCGATCACGTTGCCGATGGCCAGAACTCCCTTTTCCTTGGCGGCATCGCTGACGCCGAACCGTTCGGCATAAAGCACATCTGCCCCGTTCTCGATCATCGCGAAGGCGGTTTCCTTGGCCGCAGGCGGATCGAACCACGAGCCGATGAAGCTGACCTGGAATTTCGCGTCCGGTTTCGTCTCGCGCACGCCGGCCATGAAGGCGTGCATCAGGCGGTTCACCTCGGGGATGGGGAAGCCGCCGATCAGCCCGACATTGCCGGTTTCCGTCATGGATCCGGCAATGATTCCCGTCAGATAGGACGCGTCCTGTATGTAGTTGTCGAAGACGGCAAAATTCGGCAGCGCGCCATCCTCCTTGAAGCTGGAGCCCATGAGAAAGGCGATGCCGGGGTATTCGGCGGCGACCTCGCGCGCCTCCTGCTCGACCGCGAACGCCTCGCCGACGATCAGCTGATAGCCGCTTTCGGCATATTCGCGCAGGACGCGGGCATAGTCGGTGTTGCTGACATTCTCCGAATAGGCGTACTCGATATCGCCACGCTCTTCGGCGGCGGTGGCGGCCTTGTGGATGCGGCTGACCCATTGCTGCTCGACCGGGACGGTGTAGACGCCGGCGACCTTGATCGGCTCCGCCGCCATCGCGCGCGGCGCGCCGGACAGAAGGCCGATGGTCAGTGCGGCAGCGGCGGCGCTGGCAAGAAACCGGCGGCGGGTCATGCCGCGCATCTGCGGCATGGTCTTTTGCGGTTCTGGTCGTGTCATCGGCTCTGTCCCCCTCAGGATATGTTCGTCAGCCATGGGCGCGATCCTAGGATCAAATTTCGCCGATTGCCAGAGTTTTGGCGCGCAGCACAGGGCCCCGCGGCCTGCCCGCGCGCAGGTGCGACAAGATAGTGTCGGAACCGGCGCGATGTGATATGCGTTGGCGCGTGGAACCAAAAACCGGCCCTTCCACGGGCCAAGGAGGATCGATGAAAGCCTTTGTTGCAACAGCCACCGCCATTGCCCTGCTGCTGGGCGCGCCAGCCCTTGCGGCAACCGACGAGGCCGAGAGCGGCGCGGACATGGATAGCGCCGAGATCACCGCCAGCGGGGATGCCGCCACGGGCGAGACGGTTTTCTCCAAGCAATGCGTGACCTGCCACGTGGTCGTCAACGACGAGGGCGAGACGCTTGCCGGGAGCCGCGGCCGCCAGGGTCCGAACCTCTACGGTGTCACCGGCGGCCCCGTCGGCTCGGTCGACGATTTCAAATACAGCAAGGGCATGCAGGAGGCTTCCGAGACTGACGTGATCTGGGACGAGGAAAATTTCGTCGCATACGTCCAGGATCCGACGGAGTGGCTGCGCGAGGTGTCGGGCGATGAAAAGGCCCGCAGCAAGATGAGCTGGAAGGTGCGCAGCGAAGAGGACGCCGCCAACCTTTTCGCCTTTCTGCACGATCTGGCGCCCTACGAAGAGGAATGACAGCATGAAAGCGGGCCGCACCGGCCCGCTTTTCATTGTCCATCCGGCTCTGGGCCTGGCTTTGACGGCATGATACAGGGTGCCGGACATCAGGGCAGATCCCATATGGCCAGATCCGACTACATCCCGAAAGGCGCGGCCAGTTTTCTGATCCCGCAGGCCGCCGGCGCGCGGGTCTTCGACTTCGTGCTGCTGCCCAAGCTGACGATGCTGGCCCTTTCGGCGGCGATCGAGCCGTTGCGCGTGGCCAACCAGATTTCGCAGCAGGAGCTTTACCGCTGGCGCACGATGTCGGCGGGCGGCTCTCCGGTGCGATGTTCGAACAACCTGTCGCTGGTGCCGGACGCGCCGCTCGGGCCGCCGGCGCGCGGGGCGCGCGCCTTCATATGTTCGGGGGTGGAGCCTGCCGAAACGGTCGATCCGGCCGTGACCCAATGGGCGGTGCGGCAGGCGGCGCACGGCACGCATGTGGGCGCCATCTGCACCGGCGCCTTTACGCTGGCGCGTGCGGGGCTGCTGGGCGGGCGCACCTTCACGCTTCACTGGGAGAACCAGCCCGCTTTCGTCGAAGCGTTTCCAGACCTCGTGCCGACGCCCAACCTTTACGAGGTGGACGGCGATCTGATGACGGCGGCGGGCGGATCGGCCTCGACCGACCTGATGCTGAGCATCATCGAGGACGATTTCGGCCCCGAATTCGCGCTGGTCGTGTCCGACATGTGCCTGCACGGGCGCAGCCATTCGACGCAATCACCGCAGCAGACCGCCCGCTCGGCCGTGATCGGCAGCCGCAACCGGCACCTGATCGCGGCGCTGCGCCTGATGCAAGCCAACCTCGAAGAGCCGCTGGGCGTCGAGGCGATCGCGCATGAGGTGGGCATCTCCAAACGCCAGCTCGAGCGCAGTTTTACCCAGCATACCGGCCTCAGCCCCCGGCGGTATTATACCGACATGCGGCTGGCGCGGGCCTATTCGCTGCTGAGCGAGACGGACCTGCCCATCGGCGAGATCGCGGCCGCGACAGGCTTTGGCGGCACGTCCGCCTTCGCGCGCGCGTTCAGGGCCAAGTTCGACACGGCTCCGGGGAAGTTTCGCAAGCGGTGGTGAGGTGCGCCGGGCGCAACGGTGCAAGCCGCGCTCACGTGGCCGCGCTGCGCCCCTCGGGCGTATAGATCGCGCGGGTATCCTCGCCGAAGTCATGCAGGTCCAGCGGCCAGCGGGCGCGCGGCCAGCGTAGCTCCATCTGGCGCAGGCGCGGACGATAAACCGCGGTGTAGAGCGTGCCGAAGCCCTCGTCGAAGCGCGACGAATAGAGGGGCGGGCGCAGGAACGCGCCGATGAACTTCTCCTGCGGTTCGACATGCAGCGTCAGGCGATGCAGCAGGTAACGCTCGCGCTCGACCGTTTCGGTGAACCGGGCGTGGCTGGCCCATTCGACGCGCTCCTGATGGTTCGTCGCCACCGCCTGATGGGTCAGAACCGTCTTGCGGTCGGGTGCCATGAGGGCGGTCAGATAGCGGCGCCGCGCGTCCAGAACCGTGACGTTGTAGCTCATATGTGTCGGCACGCGGGCCAGCACGCGCCCCGCCTCGGCCGTCGTCTCGCAGGTTTGCAGCACATAACGCAGGATCAGCGGCACGCCAAAGCCGTCGCCAACCACGCGCCGCCCGCCGAAGGTCAGCGAAACCGCCAGCCCCGCGTCGTTGATCCCGTCCACCAGCCCCCAGAGGCCATCGGACGTGCCCATGACCGCGCGGCCCTGCCAGTTCGTGCGCAGGGTCAGGCTGTCGAAAGCCGTGGGGGCATAGTCGTAATTGCGCACCAGCATCGGCTCTTCGCCCGGCCATACGGCCTGGCTGCAAGCCGACAGATACGGCGGCGGGCAGTAGAAGCTGAGAAACCGCGCCGCGTGATCGCCGCCGCCGGCCAGATCGCAGAGGCGGTCGTAGAGCGGGACCAGCTCGGGCATATGCGCCGCCAGCGCCGTGCGGCTGTCAAGGTAGCCGGGCCGCGCCTCCGGCCCCTCGCGCGCCCACCAGCGGTGGTAGTCGGGCCAATACTCCGCGAAAAGCCCGGCCCATTTCGGGCCGGGATCGTCCTCGGATATGGCGCGCCAGTTCAGCCGCATGATCAGAGGATCTTGAAGGCCGGATCGTTCATCGCCGGTCCCGCTTCGGCCGTGGGCATGGGGCGCCCTTCGACCTGGGCCTTGATCCCGTGGATCCAGCGCTTGCCCCGCTCGGTGAGCTTGAATCCGTTGGTCATGGAGCGCCCGCGCGTGACCAATATGCCGATATCGGCGCCTTCATAGCGGTAGTCGCCGGGTTGGAGAATCCGCAGAAAAAACGCCTCGCTCTCGCTTTCGACAGCGCGGCGGTGATAGTCGAAGCGGTTGTAATCGATACTGCCATCCTCGCCCATACGGTAGATGCCGGTTTCGGGCACCCGGGTCGCGATGTCGACGGTATCCTCGGTGTGTTTGATGACCATCTGGGACCATGAGTCGATCATCTTCGGGTCGGCCCAGCGATCGTTCAGTTCCTTGATGTCCAGCCTGAACTTCTTGCGGGAAAACTCCAGCAGGTGAAACAGGAACAAAGGCGCGTCGGCATGGGCAAAGGCCGCGTGATTGGTCATCGAGCTGGCGCCGGTAATGCGCGGATTGAGTTCGCCCAGCCATATATCGCCCGTCTTCTTGTCGATCAGGAAATCCAGCTCGAAATATCCGCGATAGCCTTCCTTGCGCAGCTGCTCGCCGAATTTGAAGGTCAGTTCTCGCGCCTTCTGGCGCACTTTTGGCGGGAAGGCGGTGCTGAAGATCTCGTTCCCGCACCAGCCGCCACGATAGGGTGTCAGCTCCTTGAAGCCGACCAGCTCGGTCATCAGCGGGCCGACGATGGTGCCTTCGCGGGTGGCGCAGCCTTCGATGGCCGAGCCGCGGCAGTCGATCCGCTTCATGATCTTGATTTCGCCCTGACCGACGATCTCGTGCTCGTGGCGGCGAAAATCGGCCTTGGACTTGATGAAGAACGTGGTGTGCCCCGAATCCCCAAAGGCCGATTGCAGCACCAGATCGCGGCCCAGCCCGGCGGTTTCGCTGATCTCTTTCAGGCGCTCGTAGCTTTCCACCTCGCTCAGCGTGTTGGGCACGGAGGGCACGCCGGCCTTGTTGCCGATGCGGACCGTCTCGATCTTGTTGTCCATCTTCTGACGCAGTCTGGCCTTGGGAAACCAGATCTTGGCGCCCAGTTCCTCGGACAGGCGCTCGGTCTCTTCATCGAACATGAGAAACACGAATTTCGGCTTGCCGCCACGCCGCTTGATGAGGTCGATCACCTCCTTGTGCTGCAACAGGTAATTATTGATGTCCTCGATCGACTGGAATTCGGCATGGGGCTGCTCGGAGGGCACGAACGTGTTGGGGTGTTTGCCGCCATAGCAGTCTATGTAACTGATATACTTGAAATTCTTGCACCACTCATCCAGCCCCAGAAGGTTGAAGTTGGTGGCGGAAATGAAATAGATCGGATCGTCGTTGCGGTGAAAGTAGCGGCGGATTTCGGAAATGTTCTTCAGCTCCGTGGCCATGTCTCATATCTCCCCTGTTTCTTTTTATAGCTTGGCACGCTCATCGTTCAGCTTCAGCCGCGCCTGATTGGCCTTGCTTGCCCGTTTCAGCGCGTCCTGCGTAAAGACGCGCAAACCCAGATCATCGCGGTAGCCGTGGATTTCGCTGACATCGAGCGCGCGCATGAAGGACAGGATTTCGGCGCTGACCACCTGGCCCGGCACGAGGATCGGAAATCCAGGCGGATAGGGGATGATGAACTGCGACGACACGACCTCTTCGCCGCTTTTCATCGCGTCGTGGATCGAGCCGTCAAGCTCCAGATAGTCACAATTCTTCTCGTCATAGCTGAGGAAAAAGGCGGAACGAATGTCGCCCTCGGGCGTCTCGGGACCGGAGCGGAAGGCGTCGTGAAAGCGGCTGAAATCGGGCAGGGGGGGCAAATCGTGCATGAGGTTGCTGACGCGCTTTTCAAAACCGCGCCGCTCCATCATCGACGCGTCGTCCTGCAATTCGTCCAGCTCGCGCGCGATTTCGACCAGCACCTCGATCAGGTAGGCGACGGAGGAGCGCGTCGTGCCGATATTGGTCATGAACAGCACGGTGTTGCGCGAGGTCTTGTTGATCTGGATGCCGTATTTGTCCATCAGGATCTCGGTCTTGAACGTGTCGCCGTCCCAGCCCGTGCCGCCCACGGCCAGCGTGACGCGCGTGGCGTCCAGCACGAATTCGTCGCGCTCCCAGCAATCCCAGATATCGGTCCAGCCCTGATCGGGGTCGTAATAGCTGCTGACGCCGCTTTCGCGGTGTTCTTCGGGAATCATGTCGCCCGCGGTCAGCACCTTGAAATACTTCTGAAGCAGCGGATGGGTGGAGATTGCGCGGCGCATGGACATCGCCGCCTCGACCTGCCTTTGGACAAACTCGAACCCCTCCAGCTCCACCTGCCTGCGCCCCACATCGAGCGAGGCGATGATCTGGTAATTGGGCGAGGTGGAGGTATGCGTCATGTAGGCTTCCTTGAAGGACGCCTCGACCTCGCCCTTGAAGTCCTGGTCGTTGACATGGATCATCGAGCCCTGCCGCAGCGATGTCAGGGTCTTGTGCGTCGATTGCGTGGCATAGACGCGCACGCGCGCATCGGGCGGCGGGATCAGCCTCGTGTTCAGCAGGGTTTCGGTATCGGCGTCCTTCAGCTCCTCCTGCTGGGCCGCGTAGGACGCGGCGTGATCGTCGCTGCGGAACCGCTCGCGCAGGTTGTTGGCGGCGTTCATCGCGGTGCGCTGCCGGTAGGTGGGGCCGAAACGGGCAAAGGCGAACCATGCCTCGTCCCAGAGGAACACGAGGTCCGGCTTGATGGCGAGGCATTCTTCCATCACCCGTTCGACATTGTAGACGATGCCGTCGAACGTGCAGTTGGTCAGCAGCAGCATCCGCACGCGATCCAGCTTGCCCGCCGCCTTCAGCTCCAGAAGCTGGCGCTTCATCTCGCGCAGCGGGACCGCGCCATACATGGAATATTCGTTCAGCGGATAGCTGTCGAGGTAGCAGACCTGCGCCCCGGCCAGGACCATGCCGTAATGGTGCGACTTGTGGCAGTCGCGGTCGATCAGCACGATATCGCCCGGCCGCACGAGGCCCTGCACCACGATCTTGTTGCAGGTCGAGGTGCCGTTGGTGGCGAAATACGTCTGTTTCGAGCCGAAGGCGCGGCTGGCAAGGCGCTGGGCCTCCTTGATCGGGCCATGCGGCTCCAGCAGGCTGTCGAGCCCGCCGGAGGTGGCCGATGTCTCCGCCAGGAAGATGTTGGGGCCATAGAACGCGCCCATGTCCTGGATCCAGTGCGATCGGCTGATCGACTTGCCCCGGCTGATGGGCATGGCGTGGAAAACACCGGTGGGCTGTTTGGAATACTCCACCAGCGCGGTGAAAAACGGCGTCTTGTAGCGCGACAGCACCCCCCGGATGATGTTGAGATGCAGTTCCAGGAAATCTTCCTGGTTGTAGAAGACGCGGCGGCAGATGCCGAGGTCCAGCCCCGCGATATCCTCGACCGAGCGGTCGGTGATCAGGTAAGCGTCCAGCTCGGGGCGCACGCGGGCGATCATGCGGCACAGCTCGGGCCCGTAATTGCCGGGGTCGAGCTCCTCCAGCGCCTCGATCCCGCCGGCGCGGTTGAGGTAGCGCGCGAGGATCGGCAGCGCCATCTTCGACTCGAGGATCAGGCCGGGACGCACCACGATGGCCTGGATGTTGTGGTTGAACAGCACCCCCATCAGCGCGTCCTGAAGGCTGGGCACGACGACCGTTTCATAATGAAATGGATCTTCGGGGCGACGCATCCGGCTGAAATTCGACTTCAGCCAGCGTTCCTGATGCTCGTTCAGGTTATCGACGATCATCACCTCGAAATAGGGCTTGGTGTGTGCGCGCGCCTCCAGCGATTGCATCGCCTCGTCTTCGTGCTCGTCCGCGTCGGCGCCGTCGCGGTCCAGCGGTATGTGGCGCCGCCGGTAGGCCCCGCTGGTCAGCGCGCGGTTGATGCGTTGCACGGTGAAGGCCAGATCGTCGTAATACCCGGCGGCGAAGCTGCGGCGCAGCGCGTCGAAGGCAGCGGTGCCGGGAAAGGCCCAGAACGTTTCAATCGGGGCGAGGGAGGCAAGCAGGCCCTCGATCTTCTGGATCAGCGATTTGGCCATGCGCCCGTCCGGCGCGCGCACCAGCGCGGTCGTGGATTCGCGCAGCGCGGTCCAACGATCGGCGCGCAATTGCACGGCCGAGTAGTAGTCTGTCATGGACTGCATTCATCTTCCCCGTTTCGGGCGGCCGGTCAGGACAGGCGCGGGGAACATGGAAGATCCTGACACTCCGCATTATTATCAGTTCGTTATCGGCGGCGTCCCCCCGCTGGCGCCGAGTACATGTTCAACAACTGCGGCGGGTCTTTGTTCCGGCGCGTCCCCGCTGGCGTGGATGGCGCCGGACGCGGGCGGATCGGCGCGCAGCGCGCCGCCCCTGTCCTGCTGCGGGATGACCAGCGGCCCCAGCCCGTGCAGATAGGCATCGACGCCGCTGGTGCGGTCATAGACCGAAAAATCCACCTCGCGGTCGCGAAAGCTCTTGAGGACCTGGCCCAGCCCCTTCATCCCGCGCTCGCGCTGGCGGCGGACGGTGTCGAGGTCGATCTCGATGGGAAACATGTCCTCCTGTCCGGCCGACTGATGCAGGACGGTCGCCGTGGGATCGACAACGCAGGACTTGCCCACACCGCCCGCGCCCAGACCGTTGACGTCGAACACGTAGCACTGGAACTGCGCCGCCGTGGCGCGCGCCATCGACAGCTCGGCCTCACGGTCGGTGGTGCCGGTCAGCACCGGATGCAGCAGCACCTCGACCCCTTGGCTGGTCAGTTGCCGTGTGGTTTCGGGAAACCACATGTCGTAACAGATCGAAACGCCGAAGCGGCCCACGCCGGGCACGTCGAAAACGCAGAAATCGGTACCGGCCGAGACACCCTCCTCGTAGGGGCGGAAGGGAAAGAGCTTGCGGTAGCTGCGCACGACCTCGCCAGCCGGATTGATGACGGTCGAGGTATTGTAGATGCGCCCGTCCTCGCCCGTCTCGAACATCGAGCCGGGAATGAGCCACAGGTTGTGCCGCCGCGCGGCCGCGCAGAACCGGTCCACCGTCTCGTTGCGCAGCGGCAGCGAGAATTCGGTCAGCGGCCCGAATGGCGCCAGTTCCGAGAACAGCACCATCTGTGTCCACGGAAACCGCGCCATCAGCAGGTCCAGCCGGTGGAGCATTCCCTCAACGTTGGAGTGCAGCGCGCTGACATGCATCTGCACGCCTGCAATGGCGAATGGCGTCATCCCGATCCGCCTCCTTCGTGTTGTTCCAAGCGGTTCGCAAAGCTTACGACAGGTGTCTTTGAAATAACAACAGCAGATGCGGCAGTGTTGGTGAAAGCGCGGTGCGGTGGAGCCAAGGGCGCCTTTTCCATGAACCTTTCACGCCCAATGCCGCAGATCTCTCAACTCTGCCGAAGCGTCGACAGAAGCCGCGGCAGGATCAACGGCGTCAGATACATCGGCACCTGGTAGCATCCGACGAAAAGCAGCAGATGCGTCACGACATCGGGCGGCAGCGCGGCCAGAAAGATCGCGAGGTTCCGATTGCCTGCGGCGATGGCCAGGGCACCGGCCTCGGTGGCCGGAAGCGCGGCGCGCGAGCTGTGCCAGACTGCGATGGCCGGACCGAGGTTGAGGGCGAAGGCCAGCGCCACCAGTGCCGGGAGTGCCACGTCCAGTGCCAGGATGGCCGGACCCACCGCCGCCATCAGCCCGATCACGACCAGCGCCATGGCCAGCGCGAGTGCTCCGTCTATCGCGGCGACCATGTCCGCCCGGTGAAGCCGCGGCACCGCGCGGTGCAGCGCGAAGGCCAGTCCGCCCGCCAGCGTGATCAGGACCAGCAATCGCGTCACGCCGATGGCGACCGCCGCCACATCGGGGAAAATCGGCAAGAGGGCAAAGACCGGCATGGCCGTCAATGGCAGCAGCGCCGTGCCGAGGACCAGCTGGCGCAATGACGCCGCGGGGTCGGCGCCGCTCATCAGCGCAAGGCCGATCGTGCCGGTGATCGGCGCCCCCGCCAGCACCAGCACCGCGCCCAGTCCCGCCGCGGTCTGCAGCAAACCCGCCCATGTCAGCACCCCCGCCGCGATGAGCGGTGCGGCCAGTTGCAGCACCAGCGTCAACGCCAGCGCGCGGGGCAGGGCGGCCCGGCGCGGCATAGCGGCGTGCGGACCGATCCGCAGCGCCGCAAGGAACAGCAGCAGCGCGATCAGCGGCACGATGGCTCCGGCCATGGCGCGCGCCAGGCCGGGCAGCGCGATGCCCGCCACCAGCCCGGCGATCAGCAGCCAGCGGCCATGGCGCGCGCACCAGTGCAGCGCGCCCGTCACGGCGCCGGGCCCGCTCATCGGTTCAGCATGGTGCCGGGCAGCCAGAGCGCGATCTGCGGAAAAACCGACAGGATCGCCAGCGCCAGCACGAGCAGCCCGAAGAACGGCGCCGCATAGCGTGCGATGGTAAAGATGTCCCGCCCGGTAATGGTTTGCAGCACGAAGAGGTTGAAGCCGACGGGCGGGGTGATCTGGCTCATCTCGACGACGAGCACAAGGAAGATGCCGAACCAGATCGGGTCGATCCCCGCCGCCATGACCATCGGCAGGATGATCGAAACGGTCAGCACCACGATCGAGATCCCGTCGAGGAACATTCCCATGATGATGAAGAACACAGTCAGCGCCGCCAGAAGCGCGTAGGGCGACAGCTCCATCGCGCCGATCCATGCGGCCAGCTCGCGCGGGATGCCGGTATAGCCCATCGCCACGGTCAGGAACGCGGCACCCGCGAGGATGAAGGAGATCATGCAGGTCGTGATCGTGGCCGCGCGCAGCAACTCCCAGACGCCCGGCAGGCTGAGCGCGCCGGTGGCCCAGGCCAGCAGCAGCGCGCCCGCCACGCCGATCACCGCCGCCTCGGTCGGGCTGGCGATCCCGGCATAGATCGAGCCGATGACAGCCAGGATCAGCACCAGCACCGGCAGGAGCTTCGCAGCTGCGCGCAGTGCCTCGGCCAGCGTCGTGGCCGGTTCCGGCGCCGGCATCCGGCCCCGGTTCAGCAGCGACCAGAGCATGATGTAGCCCGAAAATAGCGCCGCCAGCATCAGCCCCGGCACCACCCCCGCCAGGAAGAGGCGGGCGATGGATTGCTCGGTCGCGGCGCCATAGACGATGAGGATGATCGACGGCGGGATGAGAAAGCCGAAGGTGCCCGACCCGGCCAGCGTGCCGATGATCATCCGGTCGTCATAGCCGCGCGCGCCAAGTTCCGGCACCGACATCCGCCCGACCGTGGCCGTGGTCGCCGCCGACGAGCCCGAGACGGCGGCGAACAGCGCGCAGGCCATCACGTTGACATGCAAGAGCCCTCCCGGCAGCCGCGTCGTGAAGGGCGACAGCCCCGAAAACATGTCCGACGACAGGCGCGAGCGCACCAGGATCTCGCCCATCCAGATGAACATCGGCAGCGCGGTCAGGTCCCAGACGGTCAGACCGCCCCAGACCTTTGTGGCAAAGACCAGCGACGCAGGCGCCGGGGCCGAGGTGACCATTGCCAGCAGCCCCACCGCGATCAGCGCGAATCCGACCCACAGCCCGGCGGCAAGGGTTGCAAACAGCACCACGACAAGCAGCGGGGCAAGGGTGGCAATCTCCATCAGCGCGGCTCCTCGCGCCCGGCCTCTGCCGCGTCGAAATCCGGTTGCTGGCCCACGATCAGTTGAAGCGTAGCCTGCGCCAGCGCCAGCGCGAAAAGGCCCAGACCCAGCGTCATCGCCCCCTGCGGCCACCAGAGCGGCACCCTAACCATGCCGAAACTGACCGTACCGAAGGCGTAGCTGTCCAGCGTCTGAAGCAGGCTGGACCATGTGGCGAAACCGGCGAGCGCCGTCGCCCCCGCCGCCACCAGCGCGCCAAACCAACGCGCCGGGCCATGTGGCAGGGCGCGGGTCAGAAGCGTCACGCGCACATGCCCGCCGGCGCGCAGGGTGCCCGCCATGCCCAGGAAGACCGCAGAGACAAAGAGAAACCCGCCGATCTCGGCCAGCGAGGGAACGGTCAGGCCCGGCGGCGCCATGTCCAGCGCGCGCGCCGCCCGGTCTATCAGGCGCCCCGCGATCTGCACCAGCACGAGAACCGCAATCGCAGCGAGCGCAGCGGCGGCCAGCGCCAGCGCGGCGTCATGGACGCGGTCGAGAAAACGGCGCATCGCGGTCCCTCTTTGGTGTGGGTGTGAGACGGCGCAGCGCCCCGTGGCACCGCGCCCGGATGCGTTATTCGAGCGACGCGCGATACTCCTCGACGACCTTTGCGCCTTCGTCACCGGCTTCGGCCAGCCATTCGTCGGTCATGGTCCGGCCGATTTCAGCCAGCTGCTGCGACAACTCCTCGCTGGGCTGGGTCACGGTCATGCCGTTTTCCTTGAGCGTCGCGATCTTCTCTTCGGTCTCGGCACGGCTCATTTCCCAGCCGCGCGTCTCGGCGGCCTTCGCGGCCTCCATCAGCGCGCTCTGCTGATCCTCCGGCAGGCCCTCCAGCGCAGAGGTGTTGACGATGACCATGTTCTTGGGCAGCCACGCCTGCGTGTCGGTGTAATAGTTGGTGAAATCCCAGGCCTGGCTCGACACGCCGGTCGAGGGCGAGGTGATCATCGCCGCGACCCGCCCCGTCGAGAAGGCGGTCGGAATGTCCCCGGTCTCAAGCTGCGTCGGCACCGCGCCCATCAGCTGCGCCAGCCGTTCGGTCGCGGTGTTGTAGGCGCGGAAATTCTCGCCCTCCAGATCCGCGGTCGAGGTGACAGGCTCTTTCGTGTAAAGGCTCTGCCCCGGCCACGGAACCGCGTAGAGCAGCGTCAGCCCCTGATCGGCCAGCTTCTGTTCGACCAGGTCGCGCGACGCCTCCCACAGCGCGCGGGATTCCTCGTAGTTGTTGGCGAGGAACGGCACGGAATCGATGCCGAAGATCGGGTCCTCGTTGGCCAGCCGCGACATCAGCACTTCGCCGATGGGGGCAAGCCCACGGCGGACGGCATCCTTGATCTCGGGATGCCCGAACAGCGAGCCGGCGGAATGTACCGTGATGTTCAGCCCGCCATCGGTGGCGGTTGAGACGTCCTCCGCGAATTGCTGGATGTTTTGGGTGTGGAACACGCTGTCGCCGTAGGGCGTGGGCATGTCCCAGTCGGCAGCGGCGGCAGGCAGCGCAAGGGCGGCAGCGGCCAGCATACCGGCCAGCGGTCGAGTGATGTTGAAGCTCATGGCGTTGTTCCCTGTCTTTGCCGGGCAGACATTCAGGCAGCGGCCGGACCCGTCCGCCCTTGGGCTCCGGCCAAGGCAGGTTGACGGCGCACCGCTGATTAGTCAACGTTTTGTCATTGGACCGCGACATCGGAAAGGAACGGGGATGGCAACGCATCCGGACAATGGGCGCTGGGATTTCTGGATCGACCGGGGCGGCACCTTCACCGACCTGATCGGGCGCGCGCCGGATGGAACGATCTCGGCGATGAAGCTGCTGTCCGAGAACCCCGAGGCCTACGAGGATGCGGCAATCGAAGGGATCCGCCGGCTGCTGGGGGTCGAGGGCGCCATCCCGCCCGCGCGTGTCGGCACCGTGCGCATGGGCACGACCGTCGCCACCAATGCGCTGCTGGAGCGCAAGGGCGACCGCACGCTGCTGCTGATCACCAGGGGATTCCGCGATGCGCTGCGCATCGCGTACCAGGACCGGCCCGACATCTTCGCCAAGGAAATCGTGCTGCCCGAAATGCTGTATGACCGGGTGGTCGAGGTGGACGAGCGCGTGCGCGCCGACGGCACGGTGGAACGCGCGCTCGACACGGGCACCGTTGCGGCGGCGCTGAAAGACGCCAAGGCCGACGGGATCGACGCGGTCGCCATCGTGCTGATGCACTCCTGGACCGCACCCGACCACGAGCTGGCGCTGGAACGGGCCGCGCGCGATGCGGGCTTCGGGCAGGTGTCGGTCAGCCACGAGGTGTCGCCCCTCATCAAGCTGGTCGGGCGCGGCGATACGACCGTGGTCGATGCCTACCTCACGCCGATCCTGTCGCGCTATGTCCAACGGGTCGCGGACGCGCTGGGCGCCACCCCGCCGGACGAGGAGGGGCCGAGCCTGCAATTCATGATGTCGTCTGGGGGCCTGACCGCCGCCGACCGCTTCAAGGGGCGCGACGCGATCCTCTCGGGCCCGGCGGGCGGCGTGGTGGGCATGGCGCGCACCGGGCAGATCGCCGGGCATGACAAGGTGATCGGCTTCGACATGGGCGGCACCTCGACCGATGTGGCGCATTTCGACGGCGCCTTCGAGCGCACGTTCGAAACGCAGGTCGCCGGGGTGCGGATGCGCGCGCCGATGTTGCAGCTGCACACCGTCGCCGCCGGGGGCGGGTCGATCCTGCACGCCGATCCGGGCCGGTTCCGCGTCGGTCCGGACAGCGCGGGCGCCGATCCGGGCCCGGCCTGCTATCGCCGCGGCGGGCCGTTGACCGTGACGGATGTGAACGTGATGCTGGGCAAGCTGAACCCTGACTGGTTTCCCGCCATCTTCGGCGAAGGGCAGGATCAGCCGCTGGACCGCGACACGGTGGCCGCGCAATTCGGCGAGATCGCCGGGCGCGAGGGCAAGCCGCCCGAGGCAGTGGCCGAAGGCTTCCTGCGCATCGCGGTCGAGAACATGGCGAATGCCATCAAGAAGATCAGCGTGCAGCGCGGCTATGACGTCACGCGCTACCTGCTGAACGCGTTCGGCGGCGCGGGCGGTCAGCACGCCTGCCTCGTCGCCGACGCGCTGGGGATGGAGCGGGTGCTGATCCATCCGCTCTCGGGTCTTTTGTCGGCCTACGGCATCGGCCTCGCCCGCGTGACGGAGGCGCGCCAGCAGGGGCTGGAGACGGCGCTGGACCCGGGCGATACGGCCACGGTCGAGCAGGCGCTGGACCGGCTGTCGGGCGAGGTGCGCGCGGCGCTTGCCGCGCAGGGCGTGGCCGAGAGCGACATGAGTTTCTCCCGGCGCCTGCACCTGCGTTACGCGGGCACCGACACCGCGCTGCCGGTCGCCTGGGACGGCGATGCGGCCAAGGCGCGCGCCGCGTTCGAGACCGCCCACAAGGCCGAGTTCGGTTTCGCCGATCCCGAGGCCCGACTGGTGATCGAATCCGCCGAGATTGAGGGCCAGGCCGCCGATCCCGCCGCCGACCCCGAACCGCAGGCAGCCCCCGAGCCCGCCGAGGCCGACAAGGCCGGATCCGTGCCGATGTTCTCGGGCGGAGAATGGCACGACGCCGCGGTCGTGCGCCGCGAGGCGCTGACGCCGGGACGCCACGTTTCCGGCCCGGCGCTGGTGATCGAGACCAACCAGACGGTCGTCGTCGAGCCCGGCTGGCACGCGGAGGTAACGGCGCATGACCACATCATCATGACCCGATCCGAGGCCGCCCGCCGGGGCAGCGCCGTCGGCACCGAGGCCGATCCGGTGCTGCTGGAGGTGTTCAACAACCTCTTCATGAACATTGCCGAACAGATGGGCGTGGCGTTGCAGAGAACGGCGCGGTCGGTCAACATCAAGGAACGGCTCGACTTTTCCTGCGCCGTCTTCGATTCGACCGGCGCGCTGGTCGCCAACGCGCCGCACATGCCGGTGCATCTGGGCTCCATGGATCGCAGCGTGGAGACGGTGATCCGCCTCAACCAGGGGCATATCCGCCCCGGCGATGTCTACGCGCTGAACGCGCCGTATAATGGCGGCACGCATCTGCCCGACATCACCGTCGTCACGCCGGTTTTCGACGACGCGGGCGCCGACATCCTCTTCTGGGTCGCCTCGCGGGGGCATCACGCCGATGTTGGCGGCATCGCCCCCGGCTCGATGACGCCGCGCGCCACGAAGGTGGACGAGGAGGGCGTTCTGATCGACAATTTCAAGCTGGTCGAGGATGGGCGGTTCCGCGACGCGGCGCTGCGCGAACTCTTGACCGACCATCCCTATCCCTGCCGCAATCCGGATGAGAACACCGCCGATCTCAAGGCGCAGGTCGCCGCCAACGCGCGCGGCGTGGCCGAGCTGCGCCGCATGATCGGGGACTTCGGGCTGGACGTCGTGCAGGCCTACATGGGCCACGTGCAGGACAACGCCGCCGCCGAGGTCGCCCGCGTGATCGGGCGGCTCAAGGATGGCGAATATGTCTATCCGACGGACACCGGTCAGGAAATCCGCGTGAAGCTGACCCTCGACCGCGAGGCGGGCGAGGCGACAGTCGATTTCACCGGCACGTCCGAGGTGCAGGAGAACAATTTCAACGCGCCCGAGCCGGTGACGCGGGCGGCGGTGCTCTATGTCTTCCGCGTGATGGTCGAGGCGGCGATCCCGATGAACGCCGGCTGCCTGCGCCCGGTCACGATCATCGTGCCCAAGGGCTGCATGCTGTCGCCGGAATACCCCGCCGCCGTCGTCGCAGGCAATGTCGAGACCAGCCAGCACGTGACCAACGCGCTTTTCGGTGCGCTGGGGGCCATGAGCAATTCCCAGGGGACGATGAACAACCTGACCTTCGGGAACGCGCGTCATCAGTATTACGAGACGATCTGCTCCGGCAGCCCAGCCGGCGTGATGAACGACGGCCGCGGCTTTGACGGGACGAGCGGGGTGCATGTCCACATGACCAACTCGCGCCTGACCGATCCGGAAATCCTGGAACTGCGTTATCCGGTCGTGCTGGAATCCTTCGGGATCGACAGCGGCTCGGGCGGGGAAGGCAAATGGCGCGCGGGCGATGGAACCTCGCGGCGCATCCGTTTCCTGGAGGACATGGACCTCGCCATCCTGTCGTCGCACCGCAGTCGCGCGCCCCAGGGCGTCGCCGGGGGCAGGGAGGGCCGCTGCGGGCGCACCGAGATCCACCGCGCGGACGGCAAGGTCGACCGTTTAAGGGCCGCCGATCAGGTCGAAATTGCCGCCGGCGATGCGGTCGTGGTGGTTACACCCACCCCCGGCGGCTTTGGAAAATCATAGAGTTCAACGAGACCGCAAAATGACGCTGTTTGATGGCAACCTTTTCAGGCGCCCACCCGGTCTCCGCGGTAGATGATGAACGCTCCGCTCGCCACGATGATGCCGCCCCCGATGAAGGTGGCGATGTCCGGAATGTCGCCCCAGACCAGCCATCCCAGCAGCGTCGCCCACAAGAGCCCGGTATATTCGAAATTCGCCACAAGCGACGCCGATGTGAAACGGAAGGCTTGCGTGATCAATGTCATGCCCGCCGTTCCCGCCACCGCAATGCCGGCGAAAAGCCAGAGGTCGCCGGGCCGGACGGGGGTCCAGAAAAACGGGCTGAAGACGCCGCTTATCAGCGCCCCCGCCCCGACGAGATAGAGCATGACTGTCCACACGTTCTCGTTCGGATCGACCCAGCGCGCGCCTAGCATCAGAAGTGCGTAGAAGAGCGCCGTGCCAACGGGGTAGAGCGCGACCGCCTGAAAGGTCTCGGCGCCCGGACGCACCACGATCAGCACGCCGACGAAGCCGAGGATGACGGCCGACCAGCGCCGCCATCCCACCCTTTCGCCCAGCAGCAGGCTGGACAGCGCGATGATGAAGATGGGCGCCGCGAAGACCAGCGTGGTGGCTTCGGCCAGCCCCAGGTGCCGCAAGCTGATGAAGTAGAGCACGGCCGCGCAGGTCCAGACGCTGCCTCGGCCCAGATGCGCCAGTGGTCGGCCGGAGCGCAGAGCCGCCGCGCCGCCCGCCCTCACCGCGATGGCGAGCGCGGGCGGTAGCGCGATGATGTTGCGCAGGAAAAGGATCTGAACCGGGGAATATCCGTCGGTCAGCAGCTTGGCGATCGCATCGTTGATGGCAAGACAGGCGACGCCGGCGCACATCAGCAGGATGCCCGATCCGGATCGCACAAGTTCCGCCTCTGCCTGCATGATCCGAAATCCTTCTCGCCGGATTGACGCCGCGCTAACCCTCCGCTGGAAATGGAGCGGATTCAACCTGCGACGCGAAGAACCGATTGAGCGCGTTGCTGCATGAACTCCAGCATAAGCGCCCCGCCGAGGCGGATCACAGCTTCGCGGTATGGAAAGCTATGAACTGTTATCAAAGGACAAATTCTGACTTTAATCGAACTTGTCCTGAAACTATCCGACAACTCTCTTGTTGCGCAGAATGTCCAGACCCGATAGTACCCGAGGCAACGGTCCCGTAGCTCAGCTGGATAGAGTACTTGCCTCCGAAGCAAGGGGTCGCGCGTTCGAATCGCGCCGGGACCGCCACTTCTTGAACTTCATTCATTCGAATAGATTGTCGAAGACTTAGACCCCGACGGGGTGATGAGGTGCCCCTGGTTTTCCAGACACCCGCCTCTTTCAGTTTCTGCTGTCTGACTTCGAAGTCAACGGGCGACAGCAGCCGCGGGCCGAGCTTCTCGAGATCGCGGATGTCGGTCCGCGCGCGGAGCGCCTCGGCCTCGTCTTTCGTATCGGCGATGTCGATTTCGCCCGCTTGGTGAGCTGCGGACGTCATCGAGGCGAAAAACGCTTCCACTTTCTGCTTCGAGTTCGACGTCGATGGCGCGTCGGCCGAGATCGTTGGGGATGCCGCCCGGCAGGGTGAGGCCGAGGGTCCTGGCGTCCCGGAGCGGTCGCTCCATTCTGGAGAAGTTCCTACCGCGCGCACCGCGCTTGAGGGGCAGACTTTCCTTATCGAGAAGTTCGTGTGTCACACCATGTGTCACAGGCCCGGCGGGGTGTGACACAGGATTTTCCGACTGGGTCCTGCCGACCTGATATTCTTGGGCTTTTCGATCTGAATGGGAAAACGTGGCTGGGGTGGTAGGATTCCGAGCTAAGAGACTGACATCTATTATAAATATAGCGCATCAGAGAATATGGTGTCAACTCGACTTGCAAAAAAGCCCGCGTGTGCATCAAGCGGTGCTTCGCAGATATCCGGGGCCTTGGAAGACAATCCGAGCGGCCAGAGAATGCGGGCCACCCTCAAAATCTTCCTGAAAGAACGAGAGCCGCGGAAACGCGAAACGTCCGCCGACCGGGCCAGACGCTTCCGCAGACGTATCGCTTGGAGGCACAACCAGGAACGGAGGGAATAATCGGGGCAGTGGCTTTTTGAAAAGGTGGCGCGGTATTGAGCAGCCCGGCGGGCGATTTTCAGCAATCGCGCTCGTCCTCCCGGAGATAATTCACCGGCTTTCTCCGTGATGCAAGGCGGCTTCGATCCCTGTGTAAGCCCGCAAAGCGTAATGCGTCGCGACTTGTCTTTTGCAGACCGGGTGCGCGTAGGCATCTGCGCAGATGTAATTATCACGTAGCCGAGTGCCAGGAATACCTTCCGAGCCACCGGGATCAGCTCATTGGGACCCTTCGGTGACACCAGTCGAGTCTGCCTGATATTGTCCAGAGGCCTTTGCCGCGTAAGCCAGTCGATCGCGCCCTCGCGCGCCACCAGAGCGGCGGCGTGGGTGTGCCCCAACAGGGCGTAATCGGCGATCGGGGCATAGCGCGTGCGCCGTCCGGGCGGTGCGGCCGCGTCAGCCATGGGCGCGCTCCAGCTCGCCCCGCGCGGCCAGCGTCTTGATCCGGTCGGCGATGCGCGCGGCGTTGGCCATGATCGTCATCGACGGATTGACCCCGCCCGCCGTCGGCATCAGCGATCCGTCGCAGATCCACAGGTTGTCCACGTCCCAGGTGCGCCCGTCGCTGTCGGTGACGCTGGTTTCAGGGTCGCGCCCCATCCGGCAGCCGCCCATGAGATGCGCGGTCGAGCCGGTTTCCAGCAGATCGCGCCCGCCCGCCGCCGCCAGCATCCGCGCCATGAAGTCGCGCGCGTGGCGCCGCATCCGCCGGTCGTTGTCATGGTGTGAAAAGGTGACGCGCGCGCGGGGCAGGCCGAAATCGTCGCTCTCGTCCGCCAGCGTCACGCGGTTCGCGGCCTGCGGCATCGTCTCGCCCACCATCTTCAGCCCCGCCATCCGGTTGTAGAGCGCCATCTGCCTGCGCAGATTATAGCCGAAGACGCCTTCGTTCGTCACCAGCGTCTTGGCGAAATCGGTGGGCAGCGGGCCTTGGCTCAGGAAGACCGAGCGATTATCGGATGCTTTCGACGACGCGTCCTGCTGCACGTCAAAATTCGTTGTTGCGCTTTTCCGCATTCAGCAGCGAAAGCCGCGTGATGCCGGAGAGGGTCTAATGTCGGAGACCCCGCGCCAAAACATTACAGGAACCGTCTCGAACCAGTATACCGCGAGGCCATTGATGATCTCGTTGACAGGCGTGTCGACCGTCAAGGGCCTGGCCGGGCTCTCGCGATCTGCCCGGCGATTAAGGCCGGGGGAGGGCGCGACCTCTTTCATCCCGCCCTTCAGGTGTGGTGTCGTCGGCGTCCCTCCTTCGGATATATCACTGCGCCGTCATCTCGAAGCCGGGCTCCTTCCGTCGGTTGCGCCTTGTCGATACGTCCGGGCGCCATCAGGTGCCGTACCTCGTGGCCATTGAGCAGCAGCCAGTCGGTAATGATGCGACGATGACAGCGCCACCAGACAGCTTCGGAGCACATCATGGCCAGAAACCAGTCTCGATCGAGTTCGATTAGTTCGTCGAAGGCGGCCCGGAAGTCGGGGCTAAGAGCGTAATCGGCGTAGTTGTGGAAACTGCGCACACGCCAGAAGGCATTCAGATCGTCATCGAAATCGGGCTGCTTCGGTCGACGTCCGCCGAGCGCCAGCAAGTGTCGGTAGCCAATCTGATGGTCGGCAAGCCTTTCAGGGAATACATCATCGTTGAAATCGGGATTGCTTCGGGATTTCGGGAATGACCGAACATCTACCACCAGTCCAACCCCAGCCTCCCGCAACATGTCGATGACCGTCTGCGTCGGCCGGTTTGAATGCCCGATCGTTGCAAACCCGCCGCTCACGAGACGAGCTTGGTCAACGCGTCCTCCTTATGCGCCGCGATGTGGTCGGTCTTGTCGCTCTCGATCTCGTATTGCGGCGCATCCTTCGACGCGCGTCGTCGGTGGCCCTTGTAGTCGAAATCCGCCTCATGGACCTTCACGATCCGGCCGCTGACGCAGCCCGCTTCGGAATTCCAGCTTACGTGGTCGCCTATCGAATACTTCGCCATCTGCCAATCTCCTTTCTCTTCTAAACACCCGGCCATCTCTCCACGTTCCAGACCGGTTCCATTCTTTGAGATTGACAGGTCTCCTCCGATGGCTGCGCTTGGCGGATGGTCAGGAGTGAAAACCTTTTCCGGTTTCTGCTTCTGAACCGCCCGGATCCCCGGGCGGTCCGCGCGGAATCGCGTCTTCGACCACCCCGGGCTTTCTCACATCCTTGCTTTGAGAACGGGGGCTTCGACGTCCTGGGAAAATACATCATGACCATCACCAGAATCACCCATTTGCCTGCGGGCAGTGACTTGGGATCGCTCTTCGACCGATCCGCCGTCGAGACCGGGCTCCTCCTCACGGTCGAGGATCGAAGCGGCATCGTGCGCCTGCTGCGCCGGCGCGTTACCAGGAATGCGCAATATCCACTGCTTCTAACGGAGTTCTGCGCCACAAGCTGCGGATTTTCCGCGGCGCGTGCGGACCGGCACCGGCAGAACTCGTGGTGGCCGGGTTCCATGTCCCCTACATGATCAACGGTGAAGGGCGCGCTCGGGCGTGCTCAATAGGAGCCTGGCGCCGATTCTCGGCAACGGTCCCGTTTTGAATTCCTGCTCGGGGGCAACCGTGATCGGGATGCGCGAAACGCAGAAGTTACGTCTTTTGCAGGACGACGGGCAGATCGACACGATCGTAACGTACTGGAGCAGGAGGCTGCGTCGAGATGCGCCAGGCCGAGCACTTTTGGGCGGGGTATGATGAATAAGATTATGACAACTATTCACCAGAAGTGCGCAAACGTGCCGTGCGGATGGTTCTGGATAATACTGGGCCGTATTAGAGCGGTTGGACGGCTATTCGGCGAGCTTCGGGAATCGGTCGGTCGCATACCGCGCGTGGCAGGCGGTGCAAGCTTCGATCATCTGGCCGAATTGCCTGTGTTGCGCAGCCCGGTCGCCGTCGCGCCCGGCCTGGGCCAGGTCGGCAGAGAGCTTGTGAAAGGCCTTGTCACGCGTCACGAAATCCTCCGGCAGCGCCGACATCAGATCCTGCTTGTCCTCGGGGGTCATGGATTGCTGCAGGATGAAACTGTCGTGGATGTTCTGCGCCAGTTCAGCGACGCGCTCGTCGTCGCCAACGATCAGCGCTGAGAGGATCTGCTGACTGGCATCCTCGATCGACAACATCTCCTTGCGCAGAAGGTCGCGCAGTTTGGGCGTCAGGTCAGGCGATACCGGGTCGGCCTCCTGACCCGCCGCCGCGAGCGTGCCGCCTAACAGGAACCCCACGGCCAACGAGCAAAGTGCAGTCCGTGTCGCTCTCATCTTTCTGTGGCTCTCCATCTCTGCACGGCTCCATATTGTGGCTGTGTCGATCCAGCTGCGAAATCTCCGTTTCCGGCGCACGGCCCGCCTTGAGAAGCGGTCCCGGTCCTTCAGACAGCTCAGCGGCTGATCCAAGGTGTATCGGTTCTGGTTTTCATGCCGCCGATTTCTCGTTCTGATCCCGCCAATATACCTCCTGCGCCGTTCTGCGCTCAAGGGAAGAATGTGGGCGTTGGGTGTTGTCGACCGACATTACCATCGGACCCTGCAGGATTCCACGGCTGATCGTTACCGGTAATTCCGGGACGGATTTACTGCCCTGAAATGGGCCCTGTGGTCCGAGGCGAAGCTTTTCGGATGATCGGCTTCTGCGGTTTCGCGCGAGAGACCGTAATACCCGGCGAGACCGAAGCTTCCGAGAGCCACGAGGATGTATGTCAGGCTGGCAGGGTTGCCGAAGGACATGGTGCCGACAGCCATGGCGCCCCTGTGGTTGATGCTCCCCACGAGGGAAAGCAGAACCATTCTGCCTATCCACAGGATTACGAGGACCGCGATCATCGTGGCCCACTGCCCCATGAAACCGTCGGCCGTTCCGGCGACAAATTCGGGGAGGATGGAGCCGGCAATTTCACTGCCTGCGTCGCTGAAGCCGCCGGATTTCAGCATGGCCCCGATCTTTTCCACCAGGTTCTGCGTGCCAGGCGCGCCGCTTTCGGACATGCCGCCGATCGTGCCCCGCAAGCCGTCCAGGATGCCGCTCGAGGGTTCCGTGAGGATGGACTTGTACGAATTTGCCTGTGCGTCGAGGCTGGCGCCAAGCGCGTCTATTCCGGTTTTGATTTCGGGATTCATCAGCTTCTCGTTGATTGAAGGCGCCTCGTTTCTGAAGTTGCAATCATCATGGTCACCTGCCGCGCCTTGCGCAATTGGTAACTCCAGCGGTCGCGAAATGGTCCCACTTCTGCCGTGAAGTGGTTCAAGAGCTGCATCGTTTCGAGACGCCAGAATTCATCCGGTGCATTGGGGTGCATTTCGGGAGTATCCTGTTTGGAAGTTCTGCGCATTGCCGCCAATGACGACCTCGGATGGCAGGGCCCGCCTGTCCATGGTGTCTCGCCGGACGAATTGCGCTACGCGAGGTTGCGGGTGCTCTTGAAGATATATGCCGCCCGACCGTGGCCTTCATCAGCGCCACGGCGTCACCCACGGTGATGATGGTCTCGGCGGCGTCATCGGCAACCTCGACGTCGAATTCTTCCTCGAAGGCCATGACCAGATCGACCGCGTCGAGGCTGTCGGCGCCGGACGCAATCAGTTCTGGGGCAAAATCGAACCGCTGCTTCACTACTATCGCCAGATGGAGAAGGAAGGTGAATGAGGCGACACGACAGCCTCCGCCAATGTGGTAAACGCAAAAAGAGGGGTCCCAAGCCATCATGGCGCGTCGTGTGAGGGTCATTGGTCAGGTTGTTGCGGACGCGTCGTCGCCGACCGCATCCGATACATGGTTAATCAACGCGCTGGCTACCTCCGGCGACCCCGATGGCCGGAAAAACAGCAACCGAAGGGCATTCAGCGTGACCAGCACGGTGGCGCCGGTGTCGGCGAGGATCGCAATCCAGAGGCCGGTGATCCCGAGCACGGTGGTCACAAGGAAGACCGCCTTCAGCCCCAGCGCGAGTGCGATGTTCTGACGGATGTTCGACATGGCTGCGCGGGCGAGCCGGATCATGCCCGCCACATCCGTCACGCGGCTGCGCAGGATCGCTGCGTCCGCTGTTTCCAGCGCCACATCGGTGCCCGATCCCATGGCCACGCCAACATGCGCGGCGGCAAGCGCGGGGGCGTCGTTGATCCCGTCGCCGATCATCATCACCTTCGCATCGGACGTCAGCTCGCGGATCGCGGCCACCTTGTCCTCCGGCATCAGCTCGGAGCGATGCTCGATCCCGAGTCCATCAGCAATCGCATTGGCGGTGCGCCGGTTGTCACCGGTCAGCATGATCGGCGTGATGCCGAGCCCGCGCAGTTGCGCCACGCCGGATGCTGCATCGGCCCGCGGCTCGTCGCGCAGCGCGATGAGGCCTTGGGGCGCGCCTTGGCGCAGCACGATCACCACCGTCTTGCCCTCGGCTTCAAGCGCGGCCACGCGAGCTTGCAGATCATCGTCAAGCGCGCCTCGCTCAGCCACCAGCCGGGGCGAGCCGACGCAGACAAGCGCGCCATTGATCAATGCCTCGGCGCCCTTGCCCGGCAGTGCGCGGCCCGCGTTGGCCGTCGCCGCTTTGACGTCCCGCCGTTCCGCCTCAGTGCAGATTGCCTGGCCGACCGGATGGCTCGCGCCGCTTTCGACGCCCGCGGCAAGGGCCAGCACGTCAGCTTCGCTCCCGATCAGCGCCAACATGTCGGTGACAACGGGTTTGCCTTGCGTGAGTGTTCCGGTCTTGTCAAAGGCGACATGGGTGGTCCGCGCCGCCGCCTCGATCACCGCGCCACCCTTCATCAGGAGGCCATTGCGCGCCCCGGTCGACAGGGCCGACGTGATAGAGGCGGGCACCGAGATCACCAGTGCGCAGGGGCAGCCGATCAGCAACAGCGCCAGCGCGCGATGGATCCACTCACCCCACTCCTGCCCGAAAGCCAGCGGCGGAGGAACCGCCACCAGAAGCGCCACGCCCACCACGGCGGGCATGTAGACGCGGCTGAACCGGTCAATAAAGCGTTCTTCGTCAAGAACCTGGAGACCATCCAGGGCGACGAGCGCGACGTGATCATGATCTCGACGCTCTACGGGCCAGATGCCGAGACATGCAAGGTCTACCAGCGCTTCGGGCCGGTGAACTCCGTCCACGGCCACCGCCGCCTCAAGGTGCTTTTCTCGCGCGCCAAGGAAAAGATCGTCACCTACAGCTCGATGAAGCCCACGGATATCCAGGTCGAGGGCAAGGCCCATGGCGTCGCGATGTTGCGCGCCTGGCTCGAATTCTCGCGCTCCGGACAGATCAACGAGATCCCGGCGGGCAAGGCCGAGACCGACAGCCCCTTCGAGGATTACGTGATCAGCCAGATCGAGGCCGCCGGCTACGAGGCGGTGCCGCAGGTCGGCGTCTCGGGCTATCGCATCGATATCGGCGTGCGCCATCCCGACTGGCCCTACGGGTTCATCCTCGCGGTCAAATGCGACGGGGCCGCCTATCACAGTTCCCGCTCGAGCCGGGACCGGGACCGGTTGCGCCAGGAGGTTCTCGAAGGGCTCGGATGGCATTTCCACCGCATATGGTCGACCGGCTGGTTCCGTAATCCGCGCGACCAGATCGAGAAGCTGCGTAAGGCCCTCGACGGCGGGCTTGCCCGCGCACGGGCCGACGAACAGCGGCGCAAGGAGGTGCGCGCCGAAGCGGTCGATCGGGCGCGGCGGGCGGCCGAAGCGGGTGCGGGCGAGGCGACACGAGAACCCGCCGGGGCGGCGCAGACGCAAGAGCCAGCGCCGGACACGGCACTCCCCGGGGATGGCGCGCCGACCGGCGATGCGCCGGCAGGGCGGGGATGCGAACGCGAAATCCAGCGTGACTGGCTGCACGGATAATGTTGCCTTTCAGCGCCGCATCGCGGCACAAATAGGCTTTGCATTGCGGAGCCGGGATCGAAGCCGCCCGCGCCCGGTTCGGCGCGGCCGCCGGTGCGCGTCGCGGCCGAAATCGCCTTCGTTCAGGCGCTCTTTCGAAATCGCGAATGATCTGCGCGGCCCCGTCACACGGGGCGGCAGGCATCCGCAGACGGCGCGGGTTCCGCGAGACAGGACGGGATTTTCAGAAATGCGTGCCGGCATGCCCAGCGCGATGAGCAATCGGAACACCGAGAAGAGATCGCCATTGCGGCGCACCATCATCCGACGGGCGCAGTCCTCGGAATATTTCGTCGCCGGCTCCAGGCACCGTCCACGAGAATGCCGCTTTCACCCGAAGGGAGCGCGTCGACACCGTCGAGGTGATGGCCGCTCGGCATCCGCCTGGTCCGGCGACCGCTCTCTCGACCTCGCCCTGGGCGGCATGAGCGCACCGCTGCACGGGGCATGATCCACCATCACTCGGTGACGTCCTCCCCTCCGAGCTGCCTTTCCAGCGACTGGCGCACAAGGCCCATGACATACTGCAGGTCGTCCGGCTCGCTCAGCTTGACCTGCGAATTCCCGTTTCCCCAGCGACTGACGCCAGTGACGTCGATGACCAGGTTCCGGGGGTCGGACAGCTCATGTGGATCGATATTCAACGACAGGCGCAGGGCCTTCGCTTGCGGCACGACATCCAGGAAGTTCGTCTCCGCCTTGTACGCCACGTAGAGTTTGAGGAAATGCTCGGTGACGCATTCATCGAGCGCGCGCACTTCACGTCGAATATCCTCGAAGAGCTGGCTCATCTTGCCGGATTTCAGGTGCGGATGATCGTCGATGGAATACTCGCTCGATGGCGCCTCCGCTTCTCGATAGGTATCGAGAACATCTTTCGGCAGATGTGGCGCGGCCCATACATCGGCGGCCCGCTCAGCCATTTTTTCCGCGCGGGCCTTGATCTCGGTTTCGTTCCAGGTCTCCACCGTGCCGAGGCCCCGGTTCACGCGGAGCGGGCTGTCCTTGAAGCCACCCTCCATGCTTTGCTTCACGAGGAAGGGCCGGTCGCTGTATTCGGAGTTGTAGCCGGTCAGCGTCAGGTTCCCGAGCGTATGCAGCCACTTCTCCTGGACGGCGCTCCAGTTCTCTCCCAGGCACTCCCGCCATGCCTCCGACAGGTTCTCGTTCTGCGGCAGGATGTGCTCGATCGTGTAGTCGTCCACGCTAACCCGCTCTTTCCGGCCATGGTTCTCAAATTTTCGCAGCCAGTAGGAACGGTTGCGGAAGTTGTAGAGATCTCGATCCTGCATGCGGGCCGCGAATTCCTCGTCCCGCGGGAAGCGCCGATAGGACCGCATATTCAGGAAATGCGCGTTCACGCTCTCCAGATACCGGTCCTTTTTCAACTCCCGTCCGAAATTCGCGAAAGTCTTGTTCAGTGAATTGGTCGGCACCGCGCAGATCGCCCGGCGGAAGACATAGGCCTCGACCAGCCGCACGATCTCGAGAAAGTCCTCGGCAGTGAGGGCCTCTTCATCGTAATCCCGGTAGACCTCGAGCAGGAACGGATAGGCCACATCGACCTTCAGCTCGCGCAGATCCTTGAAGGCCAGCGCCAAAGGCTTGTTTATTTCCTGGCCCAATGCGAGCGCGCCGTAGCGCCTGGAGAACTCCCAGACCTCCCTCACCAGGTCCTCGACATCCCGTCCCCCGGCAACCTGCTCGTGGGAATAGGTCTTGTAGGCGGTATAGACATCGCCCTGGCGCGGGATCGCTCCCGTGACGACCGTCAGGTAGTGACGCATGAAGCTGTCGAAATGGGAGACATACGCACCCTGTCCGAACTCTTCCTCCATCTTGCGCCAATACTGCTCGTAAAGCCGCGTCTGCAGCTTCGGCTCGAGCCCCATCAGCACGAAATTCCGGATCAAGTCCGCCTGTGACAGCTCCTTGCCGGTCGAGTTCATGCTCTCGAAGATCAGCTGGGGATTGTCATGCTCGCGGCTGAGGGCGACATCGACGATCATCAACTTGTTCAGGCCGGTGCATACCTCTTCCACGGCAGCGGGATCGCTTTCCAGCCAGCGGGAGAACAGCTCGAAATTCTCCTTCACCCGCAACGACGCCTGGTTCGGCACTTCGTCTCCCGCGACGATCGCGTTCAATGTCGTGCGATCCGTCTTGGATAACAGAAGCTTGAAGGCCCGCTCACCATTCTCATCGGGATCGATGAGATAACGATTCCTGATCTTCTGCCGAGAAAACCCATCGACAGGCTCGCCGTCCGCAATCGCCCGAGACAGCGCCGTCAGCAACAGAAGGGCCGAGGTCAGTCGCTGCTGTCCGTCGATCACCAGCTGCGGTGACCGGCTGCTGTTGTTCGAAAGGCTTTCTTCGATGTAGACCACCGAACCCAGGAAGTGGACCGGGATATGCTCGCTGCAGCCCGCGCGGCGCACGTCATCCCACAGCTGCCGGCATTCCTTCTCCGTCCAGCTATAAGTCCTCTGGTAGATCGGTATCATGAACTGGGGAGCCTTGCTGATGAAGGACAGAAGGTTCGCGTCGGTTGCCTTCATGCCGGAACTCCTGCCTTGACGTCATTCTGCGCGACAGGCGTCCGGACAATCGTCCCGCAGACCCAACCGTCCTTGATGCCTGCTCCTGCAGCAGAACTTCCCCTGGAGGGCCAAAGACCGATTTCCTGCATGCCTCTGCTCCGTGTCACCATGTCAAACCTCGAAACCAAAATGTGTCAATATACTGTGGATGCTCTGCACCTTACAGGATGTTGGCCGATCTTCCAGCATCCGAAGAAAATCGGCCGAAACCCAGGATCGTCGACCGAGCCGGGCCGTGCAAGTGCGGGCGCAAAGCACTGTGATCGCCCGCTCACACGGGGCGATCCTTACCGGGCTCGCCGCCCGCCAACGTCCCGGGGGATGCCGTCGCCTGCGGCATCCCCCATGGCTCCATCCGGCAAGCGTCGGGGAATTTCTGGCCAAGACCGCTCCCGGGCGATCTCGCGCGAATGAATTTGACAAATCCAGCAATAAGACCATATTTCGATGCATAGAGACCACAATCACGGGGATTCGGATCCTCGAGATCTCATTCGCAAGGAAAACAAAACAATGACAGAAGGAATGCACCTCAAGCGAGGCCAGGACAGGAGCACCTCGCACCGCAGATCCGTCGCATCCCTGGTGGATCACGGATTGCTTGCGCCGGCGCGGGCGGAACGCATCGATTGGGTGTTGCGGGTCCTCGCAGCGGCGAGCAACGAAGTCTGGAGCGTGACTCGCCTCAAGCGCAATCCAGGCGCCTTCATGTCCGAGGTGCTTGCTAAGCACCCGCAGGTGGTGGCCGACAGCAAGCGCAAGAATGCAGAGCCGATCGTGGCACTTTCAGCCGACGATCTGATGTCGCTTGTCGAGGCGGCGACCAAGGCTGCAGGACCAGGCTTTGCGACAGGGCGGGAAATGCATGCCCGGCTGGCGCGGCGCGGCCCTCCGCTCGAGATCACCGCCCGCGGGCTCCCTCGCCGACACCAGTCGCGCCTGTCTATCGAGGATGCTCTTGCCGCACGCCCGGCGGCCCCCGAAGTCAGCGAGGCGACGTGACCTGCCATGCTGGTGCCGGGACCGATTGAAACCTTCCAGATCGTCGATCGTGCCGACACGCTCCCTGTCATGCGGCATCTTGCGACGCTCGATGACGTCATAGCGCTTGCGGCACCGGCGATGGCGGCTGTCGCCGATGCCTACGCCTCCGCGCCCGAGGCGGACCGCTTCGGGCTGATCAACCGCCTCGACGAGGTCCTGCGCGATTGCGCCGACAGCGAGGCTCCCGGTCTGGGCGCTGCCGCTCCTTATTACCTGATGCTTCCATTCACGCGCAGCGCGGTGCAATCCTTCGCCAAGATCCGGCGGATTCTTGGCGAGGGTGATCTTTTCTCCGCGCAGACCTACGCCGTGGCACATGGCGAGGATGTACCGCTCCTGTTATTGAAGACCGAGGCCGCGCAGGAAGACATGGACAAACTGGCAGCCTCCGGCATTGACATCGGCGTCGAGTGGATTGATCTGGCCGCGGAGGGATTCTGATATCCGGCATCCAGCACCCAGACCCGGCGGTGCCACCATCCTCGCCCTTCATGGCGGCGGCTTTCTCGGCTATTTTTCGGCATGCATCGCAGTCGGATTGCAGCGGCGCCGGGAGGCGCTAAGAGCGACCGGAGCGCTCAGCCAGAGTTTCGACGCCATCTGCGGCACATCCGTCGGCGCGATCCTTGCCGCCGGCCTTGCCACCGATACGCCGCCCGATGCCATCTTGCATCTCATGGAGAAAGAGGGCCCGACGATCTTTCCTCGGCGGCGCTTCTTGCCGACGTGGCCGGGAATATTCTCCGCCAGGTTCGATTCCGAGCCTTTGCGTGGCCTGCTTGCCGAGATCCTCGGCCCCGTCCGGCTCGGCGAACTGAACCGGATCCTGGTTATTCCCGCGATGAACGAGAGCCTTGGCCGCCCGGTGATCTTCCGCAGCGCGGATCCGGCACAGGGAGACCTTTCCCTGGTCGACGTGGTGATGGCGTCCGCCGCGGCGCCGCTTTACCTTCCTCTGCACAGGATCGACGGCAGCCGTTATGCAGATGGGGGTCTTGTCGCCAACGGTCCGGCCCTCATCGCCTCGGCCGATCTCACCCGCGGATTCGGCGTTCCGGCAAGTCGACAGCGCGTGGTGAGTATCGGCACGACGCGAGCCGCGTCGGGGAGTTTCGTGAAGGACAGCAGACCCGACAGATGGGGTGGAATTCGGTGGATATGGGGCGGCGGACGCCTGCAGCAACTGCTCATGAGCGGCCAGGAAGATCTTCAGTCCGATCTCCTGTCGGGGCTCGGAATTTCAGGACGCCTGCATCTGGACATGGAACTCGCTGCCGCCGAGGCAGGGAAGGTCCACATGGTGAAGGCCGACACCGAAGCGCGAGAGGTTCTGCTTGGAGCGGCCGATGCCTGCCTTGCCGGAATAACGCAGCAGGAGCGCGGTTTTCTCGACCGCGCACTGATCCGCAAGGCCCGGTCCATGGCCTGGCGCAAGGCGTCGGGTGGGCGCAGCATCGCCGTCCTGGTGTGAGCCCGGAAAAGGCCGCGATGATTGCGAAAAGATTGCGCGCATCGTTGGCGCGACGATCGGCCTGCGTCCTCCGGAGACGGGCGCTCTCGGAAACGCCTGCGGGACAATTCGAAGCAATTCAGACGCCACGCAAGCACCGGAAACGAGACAGGGCGCGATTGACGCGCCCTGTCTTCTGATTTTGCTCAATGCTTCAGGCAAAGAGGTCGTCGGCCGCAATGTACGTGTCGACAAACTCCACGTCGTCATCGATTGCAAATCCGGTGATCTGCCCGTCGACATCGCGACCCCAGGCAGTGCCGAGATCCCATCCCCATTCCGCGCCATCGGCGCCGACGAAGTCGAATTCGGTCTCCGTCTCCTCGAACACCAGCTCGTCGTCCACCAGGATCTGAAGCCGGTCCGCCTCCTGGTCGACCATGACGCTGATGACCTCATTTGTGGAGGTCCGCATCGCGACGCTTACCCGTGTATTCGGCGGGGTCCAGAATGTGGACGCCGGGAGGAATTTTTAGCTATCGCCCGCAGCTGGATCCGCGTCCTGAGACGATTGCTGACGGTACTCGACGAACCAATTGCGAGTCTGGTCGAGCGTGGCCGTCACGGGCATATCGAAGAAGAATGCGTCGACGCACTACCTCGATCCTCTTCTGCGCGGGCCTGGTGCTGGATGCGGCCCGGGCAGGAGGAATGTCTCGATCCGTGGTCGCTTAGCTCGAAGCGGCCCATGGCAGGATTGCGACGAGCGTTAGAACGATTTTTGCCGGCAAGCCGACGGCGGAGTCCTACGTCCGCAACAATCTGCCGTCTCTGGCTGCCTCCCACCGTGTGGAAATCAAAAATGCAGCTTCCATGGTCCCAGGACAGGCGGCCCGCTAAGTACGGCACGTATACGTAACGATCGGCGCGGGTTGCACGAAAGACAAGTCATCGTAGCCGTTTCTCGCCGTATCCCTCAAGGGCGGCCATGAGATCGCGATGGCCCTCTGGACGGTTATCTGCCATTCGCCGGCTTCGCCGGCTTCGGATATTGTTCGCGTGGATCTCCGCGACCTGCTCCGCGATGTAGTGCCTTTTCACGATCTCGGTGCTGATGTGGTGTGCGGCCGGCTTTGCGAGGTCGATACCGGCGACACCATGATGGGCAATGGCATCCGAGTAGTGCATGACGCGAAGCGTGGTAAAGCTGTTGCCCGTGAGCGCCTGGAAAATGCGCGGGACGTATGTCGCGGCGGCCGGGGAGCCGTCGGGCAGGACGAACAGTTGTCGTCTTTTCCGGATCAGTTTTTCCCGGAGCGTGGGAAGCATGGCCGGCGACGCGTCCCCGAGGATGAGCGCATCGATGGAACGACCGGCCTCGGGATGCAGTGGGAACTTGAAGATCTCCGGACGCCGGGTCTGGGTCTTTTGAATTTCGGTCCGGATCACCCACTCGTCGCGCTCCCAGAACAAGGAGACACCGAATGCGAGTTGGGCGGAGGCATTTCGAAGCGGCGCATTCGCGAAGATCGCGAGGATGGCCGCTCCGTTGCGCATCTGGTGCCGTTTCTTGGGGCGCTCCTCGGCAGCGACGCCGCAAAGGAGTGCCTCTGCCATGTCCAGGACACGATCTGTCGAGTTGCCAGTGCGCGCCAGGGCGAAGAATTTTAGGGCGCGCTGCCCGGCTTCCCGCGTTTCATAATCCCGACGATAATCGCCGAGATGCCGCGTGATCTCGGACAATGCGCCGTTGTATCTTGCAAACAGCAAGAGCGCGTCGACCGTGACGCGCATGGTCGCCCATCGCAGTCCCTGAGGCCTCGGCAGAAGGCGTGCTTTCAAGTCCGCGAGGTATTCGTCTATTCCCGCCAAGGTGAGCTCGTCGGCGAGGTCACGCTGCCTGGCGGAAAAGACGTACTGGCAGAGCTTCTCCCTCATCCGAAGAACCATGCTGCGCGCTGGAACCTGCATGTCCGCCTCTTGCCCGGGAAGCCCGTCGGCTGCGCGGCGCAATTCGCTCTGATACTCCAAGGGGAGACTATCTGGCGACACCGAAACATCCCGTGGTCTCGGCGGGCGTCGTGTCGGTGGGGCGATGGGATCCCAATCCCGCGAACTCGTAGGCAGGCCGAAGCACGCAAAAACTTTCTTCGCGGGTTCCGGATGTCCGATTGCCCGTGGCTTTGTCTGTCGCATTCGTCTTTTGTTTGGGGGCCGCGGGTTGACGCGCTTCTCGGATCGCCTTTAGAAACGAGGGCTGGCAGACCGCGAAAACCTCCTGAAGATGGTCAATCCGGAGCGATCGTTCGGGCTCCGGGCAGTCGCCGAGCCAGTTCTGGATATCGCCGACTTTTGGAGCGGAGAGATTATGCGCGACGATGAACCCGAAGAACTCGTTGGCGGCCTCAATCGAAGGGACGGACAAGTCCGCGAAACCGGGCAGTTGCGCGAGGCGCTTCCAGACCGGTTGGGCCAGGATTTCGTGGATCTTCATGCTGACAAACTCTCGTCATGTGGGGAGACCGACGTTCTTTGAGCACGACGCTCGTAGCGTTTCTGTTGCAAGCTTCGGCTCTGCCTTTCTCGGTCGATGAACGCGTAGTGCTGTCGCAGCGTGGCCTCGGTGTCCCCGGTCAATGTTTCGAGCTCCGGGTAGCAGGTTGGATCATGGAAGATCTCGATCGTGCAGATCCCGTGCCGGAAGTTGTGAGGCAGGAGGGGCAGGCCGATCTTCGTGGAGCATTCTGTTAACCAGCCATCGAAGGTCGAGATCACCAAAGACCGGGGCTCGGCCTCGAGCGCCGGGAAAACGTGATCCGAGAGGTCCGCGCCGCCGAATAGGGGGCGTATGCGAGCGAGATAAAAGGACAGGATGCGGTAGCCGTCGGCACCGAGCCCAACCTTGTCAAAGACGAAGCGGGGCAGATGCTGGTTGCGCCGCGTCATTGCGTCCCCGTTCTTCAGAAGCTCGTTGGGCATGTGAATCTCCAGACGAGGCCGTGTCTTGTCCTCGCGATGGTCGAAGAACGTCTGTGGGTGGCCGGAGAGCCGCAGGTCGGAGATGACATTGGATTTGCGGAACGGAGCGCCCTCGAGCTCGATCGCGGCAAAGGCCGCGCAGACGCCATGCATCCTGGCTTGCCGCAGGAGTTCTGCCGCAAGCCTTGACCGGTCCTGAGAGAGAGGTTGCGTGTCCGGCGACCGGCTGTAGGCGAGAAGGTCGATGTCTTCGAGATCCGCCAGCTCCAACGCCGAGAGCGCCCGTTCTGCATAAGAGAAATGCTGGGTCTCGAAGATCTCCATGGCAACGGGGTCGTTTAGAAGGTTTCGGCACCAGGCCTCGACCTTCGGGGACATCATCTTGCTGGCCGCTTGCCCCTGGATGAGCACCGGCAGCGCCTTCATGAGCTGTTCGACCTTGGAGGCCTCCTCCGCGAGGCCTTGGGCGGCCAGCGTCCGTTTCAGGTTGAGCGCGTAGGAGAACAGGGTTCGCGGCGCGAGACCGTCCGAGGTGCCGGAGTTCTTGCAAAGACGGGTAAGCGTTTTCTCGATCAGATCGGGCCGAAAGAGGGCGGTCAGGCCATTGACGGCGTCCAGGGCGCAATCGGACCGGACGGCGCGCATGTAGGCGCGCAAGGAAGCCGTATAGACGGCCTTGCAACTCTCCGAGTATTCCTTGGCCGTCGCGCACCGCGCTTCTTCGGTGATCATTTCCTCGTGATAGACGACTGTAGCGTTCTGAACCCACGCCTGCGCCTCCTCGTCGAGAAATGACGGGAGCGCAGTGTCGATGCGCAGCACGCCAGTGAGGGAGCCGATCTCATCGGCCGGCAGAAGTGGTAAGCAGGTCGGGAATTGCCGAAGGTAGTCGAGGAATGCGGCACCCTGCTTGACGCGAGCCCACTCGTCCGAACTCAGGCAACTCTCGCGCAGCGCGATGACCCGGTCACGCGTCATGTCGGACATGTCCAATTCCCTGGCGCGGGCCAGGGCGACGAACCTCGGCAAGTTGCGGGTTTGCTTCTCCTTGATCAGGGCTCCGTCGATGAGATCGGGAAGGATCGCCTGCAGCCGGGTGAAACCATCCTGTCTCGCGCGTCGGGCGAGACGCTCCTGCAGCTCCCCTGTGACGGTTTCGACCATCCGCCGGCCGTCCGACTGGTACTGCTTGTAGGTGCCCGGGGTGATGCCCCAGTCCAGGATTCTCCTGTTGAGGTCGGCATTGCCCTTCCGGTATTTCGGGGCGACCTGGAGATAGACCTCCAGCGAGCCTTCCAGAGTGTCGAGATGCCTGTCCTTGTAGCCGCGTTTTCGGAACATGCGTTCCAAGTGGGTCGCATATTGCTGAATCGTTGGGTTCTCCTGGGCTTTGCCGAAGCGCATGATATCGAGCATCGTCGGGGGTTTTGCGGTCATCTTCATGTCCTTTTTGGTTCGTCGTTATCAGGAAGATTGGCCGTTATCGGGATTTCGGTAATAAAAACCGGGAAATTTACCAACCCCGAAAACAGCCAGGGGCTTGTTATTTTCGGCGTTATCGGGCGGCGTGTTCTGAAGCGGAAAAAAGCGCAGAAAACACATCTTCAGATGGCTGAACATCGGCTGTTTCGAGGGGTGGAATGGCCTGCGTGACGTCGCCACCGAGGGTGAGCCGCAGCGGCGAAATACTGGTGAATGCCGGCGGCGGGAACCCGAGCGCGCGGCTCCTGACAAAGGCGGGTATCCATCGGCGCAGTCGCGGCGCTGGCTTTGTCTGATCGTCACCGAGCTGAAATCCACCATCGTATTTCCAGGTTCCGGAACGCAGGTGGGCACGCAGTGTCGACGGTGGCACACCTGTTGCCTGAGATGTCCAGTTGATATCGGCCAGGGGTTCACGCAGCGCCGCGCGTGCCGCGTCGTCACTTGGTTCGAGGCCGAACATCTGCCGCCACACGACGCTCTCCGGATAGATGCCATGCAGCATCGCGATGCCGAAACGACGTGCGATGGGAGTGACATTGTTGCGTCCCACTCCCAAGTAACGCCTCAGTTCGTCGGACGAGAGTCCGGCGGGGCTTGCCGGAATGATTGGTTCGCGGAAAAGCTTGAATGACATTGGGCCCGTCTCCTTTTGAAGGAGGTGGGTCCTTGATGATCAAACTGGAAAAGTGAATGATGGTTTGCCTGTATGAATCCGGTGGATGAGATCATCAACAATTGGTGAACCGTCGACCTCAGGGGAATCGCGTTTGGAACTGAGGGCATGAACGGCCCCCGCTTGCGGGTCCGCTCAGACGTTCTGGTTTTACTTTTTGTCGGAGCACAGCTGCGCCTGTTTTCTTTTCCGCTGCAAGCCACTGGTTTCGTGCGGCAGAGCTTCTTTCGGAAAACTCTCGTCTCCGATCAGATGGTCCAGTACGAAAATTCCGCTGCGGAACGCATTGCGTTCTTGACCGGCGAGGGACTGTAAGGTCTCGCTAACCCATTGCGGCGTGATTTGGGCAGGCGTCTTTTGATCCCGGACTGCGTGATTAGAGACGCCAAATGTTCGTTAAATCAACGCGGTCGTTCCATGTTGCCGCATCAAGCTTCGCAAGTCGGTCCAAGCCTCACATACCGCAGGTTGACTGCGTTTGAGGGGGGGAAAATCCGTTCCAGCATGCTGCCCGATGAACCAGATGTAGGATTTTAGCGTAGTTGGCGTAGGCTTGTGAAATCCATGGTCGGCTGGATTAACCTCCCACAACGACATACATTTCTGCGCCAGGTCGCCAAGGGTCACATCTTGGCTGCCAGACAAGATGCCGGTGGTGAGGCACAATCGATAGACAAACGGAAGAGCTCTTTTGAGGCGAGGCGGCCCAACTGCGTAAACCGCCTCGAGTTGTTGCGGCAACGGGGCATGGTAAAGATGTTCGCTCGGCTTCGGCAGCCGGCCGATTTTTGCAGATGGAAGCAAATGGCCCGATGCGGATGCCAGTGGCGCGACCTGCAGCCGGTCGAGCACCGAGAGAGCAGCTCGGAATTGTGGGCGCACGTCGGAGCAAAGTCGTTTGTCGATTTGAAGTGCCGCCGATCGTGTGAGCATGGTCAGAGTCATTCCAGTGGGGACAGCATGCCGCAGGACCCGCAGGCGTTCCGGGCAGCGACCTCCGTACTCGAGACGGGCAATTCGCATCAGCCCGGCGATTGGATCCTGATCAGCGAGTGAGCCCCTTTCGAGAAGAAACAAGTCGAAGAGGGTGCGACGCCAGGCCCGGTAACGTGAGAGCTCTTCTTTGAAGACCCGGCGGGCGCAAGGGGGAACCAAGTCATGCGGGAAGCGAGCATCCAATTCTGTCGCCGAATACGACAACGCGATTAACGGAACCCTTTCGATCTGGATCAGGAGGGCAAGTGCGCATGCACTTGCAAATGGAGCACCGGCGCGTTTGAGCCGGTGGGGCGGAGTCGGGGAGGTCAGCGCCTCGTAGATGCGATTGATGTCCATGCACAAGAGATTGGTCGCTTCACGGGCGGCAGGAGCGATTGGCCGAAAAAACTTATGGAGTGACACTTTTTTCTACCTGAAAGGACTGTTTGTCCTTTTTGGGTGGTTTTTTGGCCATTCTGGGAAGCATAATGTGGCCATCGGGCGGAGTCGCCCGGTTTTCGCGCTTTTTGCGCCTACACCCATGATCGCAGGGTTCGAGACCCGGTCCCAAGAAAGATGGTTCCGGGGACAGGGCGGCCGAAACGAATTTCGAGAATTTTTTGCACCAACCGCAATCTTCTCAGATCGTGTAGATTATCGCGACAGGATTCGCCGCGGTTGAGGCAAATGCAAATTGTGCCAGAACGGTTGCTGCCAGCCGCGCGCTATTTCCCAGATAAAGTTGCACCGCCAAGGTTCGGAGTGTTTTCTCTGAAATCGATGCGCGAAATCGGGCCGGTAGCCAGGTCGAGAAACGGCAGGCATGAAAAAAGGGCGGCTCGCGCCGCCCTCTGATGGAAATATGGTTGTAAGTTTATGCTGATCGCCACCTGCGCAAGGCGGCTTCGATCCGGGCGAAAGCCTGTATGGCTTCGTGCCGCGAATGATGGCCATCACAGAGCGGATAGCCATAGGTATCCGCGCCGGTGTTTTCGATTACATAGCCGAGCGCGACGAATGCATCGCGCGCCATTGCGGTCAGAGGCCCGGGGTGCTTGGGCACCGTCATCACCTTCACGTTGGCAATTTCCGGACCGTGATAGACATAAAGTCGGTCGATCCAGAGAAGAAGCGAATGCTCCCGGGATTTCTCTTTCAACCAGAGCGTGATGTCGCAGATGTCCTGCTCCATTCCCCATTCGCATGGATAGGCACTCAGTCGGCGTTCACACGCAATTTGCAACATGCACCGCGTTCCGCGCTCATTGCGCATGATGAAACCGCGCGAGCAGCTCGCTGACGCGGGCGCCGTGCCATCGCGCCATGTCAGACGCGGGCAGATTGCGCGTTTCACCGATCCGGTCGAGCGACGGCGACGCCTGGGCGACCAGGAGGGTTTCGATAGTGCGTGGCGCGACCTTAACGGTATCGGCATACCAAATCGGCCGGTCGAAGGTGCCATAGAGATCGCAAACCGCTGCGAACCCGCTGGGGTCATCGAGCGCGTCGAGCAGGTCGCAGAGACCCGCACCGTGGCGGCGGAGGTGCTGCTCCACCGCGTTAGCCACGCCGAGGCGCGTCTCGGCGGTGTCGAGGGGTGTGGTGTTGAGCATGATGATCTCCCTTTGATGCGGTTGCGGAAACGGTGCTGGATTGCCTGATTCATCGGCGTCATGTTCCGTCGCGGGAGATGCGTGGGGTTCGGCAGTATCCTTTCTGTTGGTCTCAGAGGCTGGTCTTCGGTGCTGGTAAGGAGAATATCGGCCGTTCCTTTCGAACACGAAGAAAAAATCTGCCGAATGCGTGGTTTCCTTTGCCGGCTCTTGCCGCGCACCGCCGCAAATGCTCTGCGGCGGTGCGGGATCGGGCTTCAGGCTGCGCGCTCATCCGAGGCGGTGTCGTTTCCCGCGGCCTTCAGGCGGGCCATCTGGCATCCCGCATCGACCCTTGCCGCCAGAAGGTCCCGCATGGCCAGTGTCGTACGGACGCGCTGCTGCAGCGCGTCGAGAGCGGCGCCTTTCTTCGACAGGACCGGGACCGTCAGAACCCGCCCGACGGCACCGTGGTCCGGGTCATCGGTTCCGGCGAAGACTTTGCGGAAGCCGAGGGTTTCTTGCGCGATGGCATCCAGGAGAAGATCCTCGATGCGACCGATCTCGTCAGCCGCCGGGTCGGATAGCGGCCCGTGTTCGCGCAGGGTGGAGAGTGCTTTCGAGAGGGTGTTGAGGTCCGTCGCCGACATCTCCGCATCGTTGCATTGGGCCGCATTGTAGAGGAAATCGATTTCCTGCAACGTCCGGACCCAGAGATCCTCGAGACTGAGTTGAGTGAAATATTTCATGGCAGTGTCCTCTTGTCGCGTTGTGGGAATCACGGGACGCCAGCCGTGCAATCTGCGCACGGCTGGCGGGGTCGGTTTCACGCCGCGTCTTGCGGCCGGAGGGCGAGCGCCATCGCTTCCCGCTCGTCGTCCAATTCTCCGATTTCGACCAGCAGGTCGTAGAGCCGGTCGGTGAGCAGACAGAGCTCTTCCACCTCGGGGCTTGCCGGGTCGAGAAGAACCCAGGACGACAAATCCGGCTCGAGATCGTCGACGACCGGATCGAGGGACAGGAGCCGGTGCAGATCGACCAGCCTGCGCCGCGTCGTCCGGTCGAGGCGCGACGCGTCGCGCAGCCCGGACATGAGACGCAGGACGCGGGCCGTTCCGGCCTCGCCGTCGATCAACCCCGCGGCATTGCACAGAGCGTCACCATGCTCGGCGAAATGCGCACGGACGGCGGCGAGTTGGGGATTTGCGGACAGGGTTATGGTGGGTAGGTTACGCAGCATGGTGGTCCTCCTTTTTGTTGCGCGTCTGCCGTTCGTGGCAGCATCAAGCCTCTCCGCATGTCGTTTTGAGATGATCCTCCGTGTTGTTTGTCCGGTTGCAGGGCCGCTGTTGCCGTGTCTCGATATGGAGATTGGCCAACCGCCCGCGACACGAAGAAAAAACTTCGGCTTTGTTCGCACTGAAGGGAGAATTTCTCTGCCACGATCGTCAATCGGCCCCATAAAGCGGAATGACGACTGTGGCCCGGGAGCGGTGGCATCCCTGCCTGAGGGGCGTCGTCCTCGTTCTCGTCGGGAGCGCGGGAAGGGGGCTTGCGCACCGTGAGGGCGGGGCCGGCACTGATTTGGAGATCTCCGGCAAGAAAATGCTTTTGCCTGAAATCGATCGTTCCATCTCTTGTGTATGACGGACCGGCATGGAGATGCCGTCGAGGACCGCGCAACGAGCGAAGAGAAAGGAGGCAGCGCAAAATCCAGCAGGTCTGGGCGCTCGTGAAAGTTGTCGTACATCACCGAAAGGCAGCGCGCTGCGGGGATCTGATCACCCCCCAGGTGGTGACATCCGCGTGAGCGGACGCGACAACGTGCACCCCAAGCAAATTCCCATCACGCCCGTCAAAGAAGGCCGATCTTGGCGGTCTTCGAAATCCCGGCCACCGACGGGAGACGACCACGAGCGCGGTGGCGCTCGTTTCCATATACCAGAGGAAACCCTGCGACGCGGATATCGGCAACCAGACTTTCCAATATTTCAGGATGGCGCCCGATGGTGCCCAGCGCGCGATGACCCAGGATCGTCGCCGCGCGCAGTGCCGCCACGGCTCTGCCCGAAATATTCTGGTTCGCCCCATCGGCGGGCGGCTTGGCTCGGCGTGCTGTTTCGCAAGCTGCCGCTGCTGAACCGTTTCGTCGTCGCCATCGGAATTGATGGCGACGACGATGATGGCGTGCGCGGATAGATGATGGCGTGCGCGGTTAAAGGGGGAACCGCCATGCGGATTCCCAGTACTTGCCTCCACGATTTGGGCGAGGCATCGTATCGATCACGGAACAGGTAATGTGACAGGAACCCGCTGAAGAGCGTCGCCCGCTTGCGTGTTCCATACGGCAGAATCTTCGCAACCAGGCAGCGGTCGTTGTCGTATAGGATCGACGCGGGCACTTTGCCGAAGAACGTGAAGGCGTGGACATGGCCGTCAATCCAAGCCTCTGCTGTCGCCGCGGTATAAGCACGCACAAAGCAGGCATCACTGCGCGGCAGGTCCATGACGAAGAAGTGCGCCTTCTGCTCGACACTGTCGATGACAACCACCGCCTCGCCGAAGTCGGCCTGAGCGTGCCCGGGCGGATGCGCCAGCGGCACGAACATCTCGCGGCCGCGCCGTTCGCGCTGCCGCATGTAGTCCTTCACGATCGAGTAGCCGCCGGTGAACCCGTGCTCGTCGCGGAGACGCTCGAACACCCGCTTTGCCGTATCACTGTCGCGGCCCGGTAAAGCGCGGTGCGCAGCGCGACATCCCCCGCCCGGGTGATCTGGCCGATGATGTCGCGCTCGCCGGATTGCTCCCGTCTCAGCGTCAAGCCGACCCATGGACCGACATCCTTCGAGGAGCGGAAACGCCCCGGACCGTCGATGGCCGACTTGACCGTGAGCGCCACGACCGCGCCAACACCGGGCATGGTCATCATCAAGCGGCAGACCGGGTCGGAGCCGGCATGATCCCGGGTCAGTTTTTCCAGTCCGGCCAATTCGCTTCGCAATGCAGCCCGCGCTCTCAGGATCGGACCTGCGGCGGCCTCCAGCATCGGGTTGCCCACGGTCAGTTCCCGGACCCGGGCCTCGAAACGGCCCTTGGCAACCTTACCCATCTTCAGTCCGAAGTTGCGCAGAATGCCCCGTACCGACAGTTCGAGATTGATGGCTGCCTGCTGGATCGATTGGCGCGCCGTCAGCACCGCCTGCATTTCCTGGGCGGACACCGACTTGCAATGCACCGGGCGGAACCAGCCCATCTGCAGAAGCCGGGCGATGCCAAACGCGTCCCGGCGATCCGTCTTGATCGGCATTGTCTTCAGCGCACCCTTCACCTGCCGGGTTTCCATCAGCACGATCTCGAAGCCGGCTTCCGTCAGGTGCTTGTGCAGCCACTGTGAAAGCGGCCCGGCTTCCAAACCTACCGCAATCACGCTGCCGGAAAGGTCGCGAAGAAACCCCGCCAAAGCCTCCGGCTCACTCGCCACTGATAAACAGATCCATGTCGTTGCCCTTTCATTCCGTGCTCAGGATTGGGGCACGCCTCACGGCAAGACCCCGTAGGCACGCATCGCGTGCCAAGGGCTACGACACCTCACCTCCACAGTCACGACAAGCCGAAACGGTGATGATTCGGAGCCAGCCCCATTACAGCATCTTTTACGCCGCCCGCAGCAGGCTCATCCCGCCGCTACCGTGGCCGACTTTTGCACCGCCGTTCTCACAAGACGTTGATAGGAAAAAGAAACCGCGCCCTGTTCAACAGAGGCGCGGTTTCAAGGTGGTTTTGAGGGTGGCCCGAAAACGGGCCACTTTTGGGAAAAAAGACCCGAAAATCCCACAAACCGGTTTGGAACATTCCGCGAACTTCCCACAAAAAGAAGCTAAGCGTTTGTTCTTCTTGTGTTATTTCACTGCATTCGCAATCTGGTCCTGCAACTCGGACGATAGCAACAAATTGGGATTGGTATCTATATATTGATTGAAGGATGCCCACAGAGGCATATGTAGTGTTTCCGGAGCATCCCGAAATTTCACAAACGCGAAAAAGCGGCTTTTCAGGGCGTTCTGTCTGCCTGCTGCGGACCTCTGAGCAGAACTTTCCGACATGATCTGGACGGCATTCCCGCCCAGAAATTTTTTTGACCGAGATATCGAAGGTATCGCGGTTGCCACTTCAAAATGCCCTCGCGGCGGCAATCCAGGCGAATCAGGCCCCTTCCAGCCGCAAGCTTGAGGGGGATGATTCGTGTTCGCGCATAGGGGCATGGGTATCAGGGGTGAGTTTGCGCCTCTTCGAAAACCTGTCGACGCGCAGTCCTGAAGAAGTGACGGATGGCCATTTCGCGAGCCTCGTTATCAGTCATAACCGCGCTCTTCATCTCGCTGTCGCGCTGGAACATGCGGATCATCGCTCCCATGAAGAGGTTGGCGAACTCGGGTCGCACGACGTCTTCCGGATTATTGAGGATCATCTCGCGCAGGTCATCGTCTTCCAGGATCTCCCGGTTGACCTGCTCAAGGCGGAGGAAGTCCTCCCGCGAGAAGGTTGTGCCGTGCCGGTCGTTGAATGCAGATACGATCTCGGAGAGCGACCGCTCCTCTTCCTCGGTATATGGACTGGCCCCGAATTCCACGATTGGCTGCATCTTGGTTCCATCTCCAGAGGTCAGGGAGGCAGACCCTTCATCTGTCTTCTCGATCCGGTAGGCCTCGAGACGCAACATGTCGTCGCTGACTTCGATCTGCGCCGGCACCGCGCGCGAGGGCAGGAGGCGCACCAGCCAGTCAAGATAGACGTAGAGCCTCTCGAGGTTCGAAGTCTTCGAGCGGGATCACCTGGCTGACAAAGGCATAGAACCGCATGTAACTCTTCGAAAGCTGGCGGAATTCTTCCATCGCGGCTTCGTCTTCCGCCATAAGAAACCGGTCTCTGGCACGTCGCACGATACCTTCGAGCCTTGTCCGCTCCGCGCTTGTCAGATCTCTCCCGACAAAAAATCCCTCGGCGAACTCTTCGATCTCTGTCATGTCGATGGCAGACGACGCGCGGAGCTGGGCCTCGAGGGTGTAGATCTGATTGAGGTTCGTCCGCTCTTCAAGAAGGGTGGCCTCGTAGAACGGGGCGAAGGCGGTGCGGATGTCCTCCATGCTGTTTCGAAAATCCAGAATGAAGGTTCTTTTCTTCCCGGGGTGGGTGCGGTTCAACCTCGCCAGAGTCTGGACAGCCTGCAGGCCATCCAGTTTCTTGTCGACATACATGGCGCAAAGCTTCGGCTGATCGAAGCCGGTCTGATATTTCTCCGCCACCACCAACACCTGGTATTGGACGTCGTAAGGGGTTCCGTCAGGCTTGATCCCGTTGAAACGCTTCGGCAGTTCTCCCTCGGAGAACCCGTTGGCAGTCTCCTCGGTCCAGGTCTGCCCGTCAATTTCGAGATCATCTGAAAAGGCCACCAGGGCCTTCAGGTCGGTGTATCCCTGCTTTTCAATATAGCCCTTTAGGCCCTGCCAGTAGCGCAAGGCATGCTCGCGACTTTCCGTCACCACCATGGCCTTTGCCTCGCCGCCGAGCTCGTGCATCACGTGTCGACGGAAGTGCTCCACGATGACTTCGACCTTCTGGGCGATGTTGGTCGGATGGAGACGGGCGAAGCGGGCGACCCGGCGCTGACCGTCCCGCGTGCGCAGGGCAGGGTCGTCCTCGATGGTCTTCTCGAGCTGAAAATAGGCCTGGTAGGTCGTGTAGTTCTGCAAGACGTCGAGGATGAAACCTTCCTCAATGGCCTGCCGCATCGAATAGAGGTGGAAGGCCTGCGGGGTTCCGTCCGGGCCGACGCGTCCGAAGCGTTCCAGCGTTACCGGACGTGGCGTCGCCGTGAAGGCGAAGAAAGAGATGTTGGGCTGTGGTCCGCGGGCGCGCTGATATTCGAGGATGACGTCCTCGACGTCCTCGCTGGAGCGGGTCAGCGAGCGCACCATGTCGGCATTCGCCTTGCCGGATTGGGAGCTGTGAGCTTCGTCGATGATGATCGCAAAACGCCGCGTGTTCACGCCCGAGAGCCGGGCAAGGTGTTCCGTCCCGAACTTCTGGATGGTCGTGATGATGATGCGAGCGCCCGCTTCGATTGCTGCCTTGAGATCTCGGGATGTCCCGCCGATCTTCTTCACCAGCCCTGGCGTCTTCTCGAAGCTGGCGACCGTGGCCTGCAGCTGTCGATCCAGAACGAGGCGGTCCGTGATGATGATCGTGGTGTCGAAGATCGGCCTGTCCTGGTCATCATGCAGATTGATGGCCTGGTGGGCCAGCCAGGCGATGGTGTTCGACTTCCCGGACCCGGCGGAATGCTGCTCCAGGTAGTTGTGTCCGGGGCCGTGGATGCGGGCATGCGCGAGCGTCTTGCGCACGCAGTCAAGCTGCTGGAACCGCGGGAACAGCATCTTCTGTTTTCCGTCGGATTTGTCGAGATGGATGAATTTCGACATGAGGTCAATCCAGACCTCGCGTCCAAAGATGGCCTTTCCTTCGGGCTGATCGGCATAAAGATAGCCAATCGCGAAATCGCTTTCGATATCAGGATTTCCGGCGCCGCCATCGCGACCGCGATTGAAAGGCAGGAAGCGCGTCTTCCCATTCATCAGGCGTGTCGTCATCGAGACGTGCTCTTGGTCGAGCGCAAAATGCACCAGTGCCCCTCTATTGAAGGTGAGGAGTGGCTCACCGGCCGGCGAACGATCTTTCCTGTATTGAGCCTCGGCATGACGGAAAGTCTGGCCGGTGAGGGTGTTCTTCACCTCCAGGGTCGCGACGGGAATGCCGTTCAGGAAGAGAACGATATCGATCGCGTTGCCATGGCGCTTGGAATAGATAACCTGGGTCATGACGGTCAGGCGGTTGCCTTGCCATGCGCGGACCAGGTCGGGATTGAGAGACGATGCCGGCCGATTAAACATCAGCCGGAAGTGCATGTTTGGCACCATCTTGAAGCCGTCACGCAGGACTTCGAGCGTGCCGCGTCCTTTCAGGGCCACTTCGAGATTGCGGAAAAATTCGCCTTCTGCGGCCCCCGGATATTGCCCTTCCAGGGCCTTCCAGGCTTCGGGCTGGGTATCCTTGACGAAGGCAACCACGACGTCCCGGTCCAGCCCGAGAGTTTTGTCGAATGCAGATGATGGACGTTCCTCGTAGCCCTGAGTGGCCACGAGCTGATCGACGATATGTCGCTCGACCACTTCCTCGGTGTGAAGTCTTTCGGGGGAAAATCTCTTGGGATGTGTTGTCATGGGAAACTCTTACGATCTGGCGGTAATGCGGGGGTCGCCGAGGTGTTGGATCAAGGCGTCGATCTGGCGGATACGCGACGGCACTTCTTCGACCCCCTTGAAAGGCAGGCCGTGTGCAACATCGTTGCGGAATGGAGCCACGAAGTCCAACAGGCCGACCTTGAAGCCGGCGCCGAGAGCAGCTGGAAGCAGATGCCGCGCGATTTCCACCTTCTCGGTGAAACCGATCCCGAGGATGGGCGATCCGAGATGATCGCGCTGCAGAGCCCTTGATGTACCTCGTTGGATTTCGTCTCGCTTCCGTGGTGCCATATCGGGCCAGCTGCCCGCGTCCGGAGCGAGTGCCACAATAGCCTCGCCAAGACGCTGTTCGAAATACAGCAGGTGCTGGAACAGGCAGAGCCGGACAGGCAGCCTTTCCAGGTCATACACGGTCGCCAGGCCGACGACGGTGGAACCGTCGCTGATGAATGATAGCCTGTCTGCGCTGGCATCCCGGGCGTAGTCCAGAATGGGCATCGAGGCGCGAAGTGGGCGCTCCACCGGGCGTTCATCCAGGCAGCCATCCACTCGAGACACTGGTTTCACACCGACCAGATCGCGCCGCCAGACGACGCCGACGACCTCCGCTTTCCCGTCTTTCGGATCGCCATCCACAACCGGCACCGCGTCATAGACATCGGGCACATGCGCGAAGGCATCTCGGATCTGATCCGATGCCGCGCAGCACAAGAAAGCGCTGCGCGGGGTCATGATCTGCTCGATCGTCATGACCGCCTGTATCTTCTGATGGTCCGTCTCGTGATGGTCTTGGATACTGGTGATGGGCTGGGGAAGGACCGCTTGTGTCACGTCGACAGCTCCTTCTCGATCCGATCCAGAGTCCTGTCGGTTCTCCCTTTGCGCCGGTAGGTTGCCGGATTGATCTGGCCGGTTACAGCGGCGGTAATCAGGGAGGAGCGGAGTTCGGTCAGACGCTCGATGGATTCCAGGATGCGAACATGAACCCTCCGATACTTATCGATTGAGGCATCCAGTCTGCGAACGATTTCGTCCTGCTCCTCGACCGGAGGAAGCGGTGTTCGGAATGACCGGATGTCCGGCATGTAGATCGTTTTGTGTGTTGATCCGATCATCAGCCGTTGAAACTCTGACTTCATGGCCCGCAGGACGTAATAAAGGAATTTCGAACGCACACGAGACGAAGGAATCCAGCCGACGAAGTCTTGCGTCGTGGCCATCGGCTTCCCCAGAATTCCTGGAAACCCGACCGAAGCCGTCCTGGAAAGGATAACTGTTCCAGCCGGAAGAAGCCGTGCAGATGAGTTCGCCAAACCGATTTCGCTCACCTTTTCCTGCGTGTCTTCCAGGTAGACAATTTCCCCACTGCGAAGTTGCCAGACATCCGCAAGAGAGACCCAGGGCACCACGCACTCCTGAGGGATCCAGTATTCCGGCACCTTTCGGCTGGGTGTGTGACCGCTTGTAAGCGTCCGGGCTGACTGCTCTGCCGCGCATAGAGTGTGTTCGATAGTGTCCGCTTTGGATAGCGGACACTATGGGGCAGCGAATGGCGCGTCGGACGAAGCGGCTTTGGACGGACGAAGAGAAGCGGTCGATCTGTTTTCAGACGACGGCAGCGGGCGTTTCGGTGGCGCAGGTCGCCCG
>CAVXNV010000006.1:0-60396 GCA_963763165.1 uncultured Alphaproteobacteria bacterium | reverse complement strand
TAACCCAGCTGGGCCGCAGAGACCTGAACAGCGTCGCCACTTGCGCTGGTCGGCCAGATGAACTTCCCCGCCTCGAGCCGCTTTGTATAGAGCGACATGCCGACCCCATCGTGCCAGATCAGTTTAATCAGATCACCCTTGCGGCCCCGGAAACAGAAGATCTCGCCGGCGTGGGGATCGCGCCCCAGCCCTTCCTGAACCTGCAAGGCCAGCGTGTTCATTCCCCGGCGCATGTCGGTGACGCCACCCGCGATCCAGACGCGCACCCCCGCCGGGAAAGCGATCATTGTCCGTCGACCGCCGGCAGCAACCGCGCCAGCACCGCGGGATCGATATGGACGGGTACCACAATGCGGCGGCCGTTTTGCAGCACGATCTCCGCCTTGTCCTCGGCAGCAGGCAGCGTCCCTGCTTCGGGAGTTCTATCTTGGGCCTCAACCGCGAGCGCCAGCGGCGTGAACGACGGCGGCCGCCAGGCCCCAAGTTCGCCGTTCCGATACTGCCGCCGCCAAGTGGTCATCAACGAACGTGAGATGCCATGCCGCCTCGCCGTCGCACTGGCCTGGCGGTGCCCGAGGAAACTTTCCTCGACGATCCGTAGCTTGTCCGCCTCGCTCCAGTGGCGGCGTCGCACTCCATCTGCGGCAGAAAGAACTTCGATCTCGGGTCTGAACGTAAGGTCGGCCATAAGGTCGGACTTACCACTTTGGCCTGAATGGCGTCAGGCGGCCCTCGCCGGAGCGTTACTATCAGCGCGCATGACCGGTCACCAATGTGCAGGCCACGGTGGGCAGCGATCTGATCACGATTTCTTAGGGAAACTTGCCAAATATGCTGCACAGTGCCATATGATCGGTCGAACGGAGGCTTAAGGAAACCAACCATGTCGTATGATCCGCGCAAAGCTGCGCAGACCATTGCATATTTTTCCATGAAGAATGGAGGTCACCCGCTTCACGTAGTGAAAGCGGTTAAATTGGTGTATCTTGCGGATCGTGAAAGCACCGCTCGGTCGGGTTTTACAATTCAAGACGAGACCCGAGTTTCAATGAAGCACGGACCGGTGAACTCGACGACATATACTTTCATAAATGGAGAATATGACCCAACTACTTGCGGGTGGTCAGAATTTCTAAGTGATCGCTCGAACCACCGCGTTGGGCTTTCTCGGCCGGACTTGGCCGAAGATGATTTGGATGAATTGAGCGAAGCTGAAATTCAGGTTCTTGATTTAGTGTGGGAGCAGTTCGGCTCTATAGACACTTGGGCTTTGCGCGACTGGACCCACGATCCGGATAATATTCCTGAATGGGAAGACCCGGGTAACTCATCGAGTGAAATCCCCTTGGAACGCATGATGCATTCACTTGCGATCAAGGAAGCGAATTCGCAGGCCGACACTGTGAGAAGTTTGGGCTATGCGAAACATATTGTTAAGAGTTTTTAAATTTGGATGCCTATTTACCGTGCGGGAACGCTTCTCATACCCTCTGGCCCTTCGCATGATCCTAACAGGAAGCATCTCCACGTAGTCTGTAACGATACAGACGATGACGGGAACAATTTGATCGTCCCAGTTGCTTCTTGGACCAATACCCTTTGTGACGACACTTGTATTCTTTTGCCGCATGACCATGACTTTGTGCGGCACAAGTCTTGGGTTGTTTATCGGAACTGCACAATTGTCGCAGCCTCGGGGCTGGAACACGGTATTGTAGAAAAGCTAATTGCCCACACGCTGACATGAACGCAGCCGCGTTCCTACGTGTCCGCAATGGTGTTTGCCGCTCAATACATACCCCAAGGAAAATCAAAAGATACTTTGCATGTGCATAGTGTGTTACACTTTTTCAACCAAGCGGACTTAACAACGGTGGGAGCCGCGCGGCGTAAGAATAGGTCAATGTGTCCAGCGCCTCGTTCCGGCGGCCAGAAATAACTTACCATACCTGCGTGAGGCGGCCTCGGCTGAATTTCGTGACCTGCCGTGCCGCGCATATCTGATCAAACCAATCCCCGAACAGGCCTCTCGACAACAGGATGGTCTCGCCGTGGGCACGGCGCTGGTGCAAGGTCAGCTTCACCACGTCCGCGTCGATCGGCGCCTGCCGGACAGTCCACGCTGTCAGCGTCTTTGTAATAGCAACTCACTTCGCATAGCCGCCGTTGGTGAAAGTCGCAGCGAACGACCGCTCCCCGCCCTCTTTTCGCTGGCCAGACCGGCTTTCACTGATCGTGCTCCCGCAGCGAGCTGCGGAAAAATCAACACGTTAACTTTCTCGGCCTGACCCACGGCTTGCTGCTTTACGTGAGCGATCAAGAAATTTTTCTTCTTCGTGCTCAGTAAAGTTGGCCAATCTCGACATCAATGGAGTGGGCAGGGAGCCGGTTCTCCAACCATAGTGTCCGCCGCTTGCAGCGCGTCACGGTGGCTGCGCGGTTGGTTCGATGAGGAGGAGAGGCCGAGACTCAGGAGGCAGTTCTCAAGGCTGCCGTATGCCGTGGCGGGAGCGCCATGAAGGTTCTGTTTCGGCGGGGCAGCGCCAGTGCGCAGATATAGAGTCCTGCGGCAGGGTGACGCACCCTTTTCCGTGGCAAGAACAATGAATCCAAATTCTGGGAACAGGCCGGCGATCACTCCTTTCTCGAGGCACCGGTCGCAAGCAATCCGGCTCTTCCGGGGATCGGTTTCATGAACTTGCCATCGTCGTGCCCGAGGTCGGCGGCGCTCTTGAAGACCTGGTGCCCAAACGGGACCCGCGCCCGGTTTCGCCGCTGCAGCACTATGTTCTGGCAAGGCTCGATGGCGTGGCAGGACCTGCCTGGCTTGATGGCGAGGGGCTCGAGCAGGGCGTTCGTGCCAGCGAGATGCTCGGTGTCCTCAAGGCATACGGGACAACACCAAACTTGGACAAATTCACCGAGGATGGCTGGGATCGTGCCGGCGCTGTTGGATTTGGCTACACGTCGCAAGGAGAAGTAGGCATTCGGCAGGCGCTGACCGAGGTTCAGCAAGCTTTCAGATACAACGGCAGTGCTCCCGGCGCGCAGGCGGTTTACGGGCGCCTTTATCAGTGGTTGGCCCGGTCGCGTTCGTCGAAGGATCTCGGTGACATCAAGCGGATACTCCGCGAGCATATCTTTGACACGATGGAAGTCCCGACCGGCGGCGTTGTTCTGGGTGAGAAACTTGCAGAGCGCCGTCTCTATACCTGCGCATCGCTTGCCCGCGACACCGCGGTTGATCCCCGCACATTGCGCGGAATGCTCACCGCGAAAGGGCTGGTGCCGAAGGATGGATCGGAAGGGGCACATCATGTCTTTGACGCCGCACAGGGCCTTGAGATTGCCCGTACCATGCGCCGATCGGTACCGGTTACCAAGGTTCCCGATGCCCTTGGCTCGACCCGCCCATTGGTAGATCAGCTTCTATCCGACGGCATTTTGACGCCGATCGTCTCCGAACTATCATACGCTGCCGGCCGCACAAAAAAGGGCATCGACACCGCGGAAATCTCTCGGCTTCTGGATCGGATCCAGTCAGCGGCAACCCCTGTCGGAAAACCACGAGAAGATATGGTCGATCTTGCGACCGCCGCGATGAAATCCAGTGCGCCCGCCGTGGAGATCGTGCATCTGATCCTGGGCGGTTTTCTTTCGAATATTCTTCGTCTTGACGGCAAAGCCGGGTTCGAGGGGATCCGTGTTGATCCTGCCGAAACCAAATCACTTGTTTCCGATTTCATGGTCGGCTTGTCTCCAGCGGAGGCCTTCGCGCGCATTCGTGTTCCGGTCCCATCGGGGTGGGAGTTGGTGAAGGAATCTCTTCTGCCCGCGATCAAAATCCCTTCCAATCGGGACGATCACGTGATCTATCGGTTTCGACCGGAAGACGTCGACGCATTCCTCAACGAATTTACCACCGAAGCGTGGATCGGAAATGCGCTCGAGATGAGCTTGTCCGATCTGAAGCCGTTGATGAAAGCCGCCGGAGCGAAACCATTCTTGCGGAAGACCGACATCGGAATTCGAATATTTCGACGATGCGATCTCCCGGCGCGCTTCCAAGTGTAGTTTGACAGGAGCCAGATAAAATTTCATGTTCGGCCGTCCTTCGGGGCGGCCGATTTTTTGCGCCGATTGCAGGTGGATTTTTTTTGGCTGAATCCAATGGCCGAAATTAACTTGTCAAATGGCCGTTTCCGCCGCCGCGCGTGAGACTGGATTTAATAAAATCAACAGCTTACGGTTTTTCAATGGCCAAAATAAGCTTGCCGTCATATTATGTATCTATCGGGACGGGCATAGTTATGCCAAAATTCGGGGCTTGGTTTGCCACGCGGCGGGGATAGTTTTGCCGGATCTTTGAAGCGATTGTAAACGCTTGTGTTTTTCCGAACCTGGTTTGGAGCGGGGGAATCCCGTCCACGTCGGGCCGACTTCTTCGAGTATGAAGCAGCAGGAGTTGGTTCTCCGAACACCTCCGGCGATGTTTCCGGCTCTTCTCTGCGAGAGCCGGAAACAACCCCGGCGGCATTCAGGGAGATCTAGATGGGTGGTGGAAGCCAGATAAACCGCTTTGCGGTGAAATGGGAGATCCTTGTCCGGAGCGGTGATGATCGCGAAGTCATCTTCGCCGAGACAGCGGCCGAGGCGGAGGCCACGCCGGATCTGTTTGCCCTGGCCGAACAGGCAATGTCCGCGTGGCCGGCACCTGGGAGACCGCTGCGGTTCGGGCGGCACCGGTCACGCCCGCGCGCTGGGGGAACGCGCCCCGATCGCCGGCGGAGTATCAGCGGCGTGTTTGTGCCTTGAGCAACCTCGCCGACGACGCAGGGATACTGGGCACGGAACATCTGCGTCACATCCCCACCGGATGGATGCCCGTTCTGGAATGCGCGGTGATCGGCCTTTCCGACCTCATGCGGCAGCCGGAACACCGACGGGCCATGCTCCGGATCACGCAGATCAAGGAGAAGTTCGGCACGCTCCGCTTCTACGTCGAGACGACAGGAAGTCAGCACGGCTGCGCCCGCGTGGGTCAGATCAAGGCCTGGGTGGAGCTGTGCTGCGAGGGCCGCTGCATCTTGGCCGGCATGCCCGGCAGGTTGCGCAAGGATGGCTGGATGTTGACGCTGTCCGATGAGGCCCTGCGGTTGCGCGATGCGGATCCCGAGGCGTTTGCGGCGCGAATTTATCCTGCGATCTCGTAATCCGGCCTCTGCCAGGCAAAGGCAAGGCTGCTTTCGATTTCAAACCCCGACCGGCGGACAATGCTGCTGCTACAGCCGGTCCCGTCAAATTGGCCCACCGAAAGGAGATGTCGGGCCCTTGAAGCTGCCGCATGGGTGCAGCGAAACAGGAGGGAGATTCCCCCAATGACGATTCAACGCAAGATCGAAACGGGCGCCGCAGCCGTGCCGGATGCCGACCTGCAAAAGGTCCGCGGGTTCCTCGCCGATCATGGAACGGACCTGGCGCGCAAGGCCCATACCTTGGGTGGCGCCGCAGCCAGCGCACGGGTCTTTCTGCTGATCGAAGCGGTGCGCGAGGCGCGGCGCCTGACCCGCGCACAGCGCCGTCAGTTGATCGCGCTGCACCGGCTGCTGACCCTGCAGGACGTGGGCGATCCCGACCGCATCGAGACCGCCCGCTTCGCGGAGATTGATCCGGACTCGCCGTTTGTGATCGCGTGCTGTCTGCTGGCCGATCGCCTCTCGGCCTTGCTGTCCGGCATTGCCACCGACGATGTACCGGAAGGTCATGCAGGCGGCATGCTGACGCTCGAAAACGCCGCATAGCGGACCCCGCAGTTGCGAACGGCCGGATCCCCCGAGGTCCGGCCGTCTTGAAGGTTCGCCGTCCCGGCGCGCCGATTTCGGGAGACCCGATCATGAATACCACCCAGCTTTCCACCAACATCGACGACCTCGCCGCAACCGCTATCCGGCTTGGCCGCGAGGTTGCCGAGCAGGCCCGCGTGCTGCACCTCGGAAGCACCGCCGGCGATGTGGCTTTCGTCGCGCGCTGCCTGGCTTCGCTGCAGGAGCGCGAACCGTTCTCTGCCTCGATCGAAGGTGGCCTCGACGCGGTCCGCGGCATTCTCGAACGTGATATCGAGGCCGAAAAAACCGGAACCGACCATCGTTTCATCGAAACCCGGTTCGATGAGGCTGGCCAGCATGGCGAAGTCCGGGAGATCCCACTGTATACGTCGAGAGGGGCCGCATTGCTCGATCTGGAAGTCGTGTTCGACCGTTTCGTCGAAACCCGGCGCTCTGTTCTGGATCATATCGCGGCACACAAGGCGTTGATGCGCAACATGACGGGGTGAACGGCAGCGATTTTCAGCAACAGGCGCGCACGAACAGGGCCCTCACTGCGTCGTGCGGTGAGGGCCTTTGCTGTGCACGACAGCCGGCGGTGCGCCGGAAACAGTCCGGTATCAGTCGTTTCGCTTCGGCGGCAGACCGAATTTGGCCCCACGCGCGGGGGATTTGCGAGGGCTGACGGTGGAGTCTTCGGTGACCTCACGCGGGGTGGCATCCTGGAACGGCTTCACCTCAGCGCCCATCGGATCGGCCCTGGACCCAGTGGGGCCGGTATCGGCATCCGGAGCGCGTGGCGAGATCGCACGGCCGAGGCCCCGGCCATCTGCTTGCAAACGGGGTGTGTCGTCGATCCGGAAGGACGAGAAGAAGTCCTCCTCGATCCTCTTGAACTCCTTGTCGCTGATGGTCGTGTCGATGATCCCGAACGCCATCGAGCGGTCTTTGACCAGGTTCTCGATCTGATCGATCGCGTTGAATACGGTTTCCTGATTCCACGCTTTCCGAGAGGCCGATTTTGCACGCAGCGCGCGGCGGACCTTCATCCAGTCATGGAAGTGCATCCCGACGAAACGGTCATGCACGCAGGGGATCACCTGCCATTTGCCCTCGAGGTAAACACTGATGGCGCCAAGGTATTCAGGATCCCAGCGAACGTCCACCAGCCTGCGCTCCGTTCCCATGAAGTACATGCCGAGCTCAGGGCTCTGATATCGCACCCCCATGACCACGATGCCTTCCTGGGCGACCTTGCACTCAAGACGCTTGCCGAACGCAAGACGTTTGGTGTCGAGATCCGGCAACCCGCTCAAGGGATAATTCCCGTCTTCCATATCGGCGTTCCACTGCTGGAGCGGGGTGAGTTCGCCGAGACCGCGATGCTCGGAATTGTGATAGATATCGACGACCCAGCGGACCAGAATGAACGCGACATCTTCCGCATCGAGACAGGCCCGGTCTTGCGATTTGTAATCGCCGCGTTCGATGGAGTTGGAGAAGGTGCGCCCCATCAGGCGCGGCATCAGATCGGTGCTGAGCGTGCCGAAGATGCGCTCGCCAGTACCGCGCATTCCCGGAACGCCCGCGTGGGTCCGCAGCGTCGCGATGCGCAGGTCCAGGCAACAATTGGTGAATGCCTCCGACTTGAAAGCCGGACCGTTGTCCGTGACCAGCACCTCGGGTCTCACGGCCATCGACCATGGCGTCGGTGCGCCCGTGGCGGCGGCCAATTGGCCCTTGTCACTCACGATCATGCGCAGGCATTCCTGCGCCGCACTCGTGCAAGGGTTCCGGGTCAGCTTCATGCCGAGGATGACCTTGGTCCGGCAATCGATCGCCAAAACAAGCCACCACCGGGCTGTATCGCCGTCGAGGCCGATCAGTTGCAGAAGTTCATCGCCGAAGACTTCCTTGAGTTCGGCAGAGTGGATGATCGACTGCAGGTCGATGCACCATTCATCCATCTCGACACGCTCACCCGGCCGCGAGACTTCAAGCCCCTTTCCGACCGGGCGCAACTTCTTGATCGCATGCTCCCGGCCGTAACGCGCGATCATGATGCGCAGGGGATCCAACTTGCCGATCGCGCTGCGGACAGCATCCCGTCCAGGGACACGAAGGAGCAGCGGGGGGTCTTTCGGGGACGGCCCCTCGTTTTTCAGTTTCTCACGGCGTTTGTTCTCGTCACGGAATGCCCGCTGGACGTCGATCACGGTTGCTTTCAGGGTCTTCCGCTCGAGCGTCAGATAGCTGGTCCTGATGGTTTCATCAGCAAGGCCTGTTCTTCGGGCCGGCAGGAACTGGTCCGGTTGCCCGACTTGGACAGCGAGTCCGCCAGGGCGGAAAGCCCGTGTTTCTGGTAGTTCTGGTAGAGCTTGCGCAGGTAGTCCGGCGTGTAGAGAGCGACACTCTCCCGATTCGTGCCCCCACGGCTCTTGCGCACCGCTTTCGCAACCGCAGCCGGCAACTCCTGATGCGCCAACCACGCGCACCGGACCGAGGTCGCGGTTGTCCTCGGCGAACTCGGCAATCGCCCGGGCCTCGAGCAGCAGCGTCTTCGGAAGCCCGTGAACGCCCGCTCCAGCCCCGCGCCGACCCTTGACATCGCCTCCGCCGCTGCTTTCAGTAGTGGCCGCGTCGCCTCGACCGCTTCCTCCACGCGCGCGGCATCAAGCTTGCGCAGCAGCGTCTCGCGGATTGGGGCATCCGACATCGCGCGTCAGGGACCGGTGCGGGTTCACGGCGTCTTCGGCTGCCACGACCCCCGGCGTTGCCAGAACGAGACCCACCAGAAAAAGCATCATGGCCGCCATCGTTTGGACGCATGCTATTCGCGGATCCTGCGTTCACTGAAGACCATTGGCTTCGGGACCTGACCGGGTCATTCCACCAGTCCTCCCGCAATGGTGATCGCCAGGACCTGAAGCGTCCGGAACAGCGAGCTCGTCCGGTCAGGCTTTTTCCAGCGACCCGTCGACACTCAGCCGAGCGCCGATAAGTTGCACGATTTCGGGCGACTCGGCGAATTTCGTGTGGTTGGACCCGTCGAGTTCAATCTGCGAGAGATCGATGACCGTCACGCCGGAGCGGGCCAGCGCCTCGGCATTGCTGCCGCCCACCCGCGGCACGCCGCGCGCAAGCCATTTCGAAAAGCTCAGTGCAATGTCGTCACGCGAGATCAGCACATAGAACTGCCGCCGCTCATCCGGGGGGAACACGCTGAGCTGGCGCGCGAAGAGGTCGACATCGATGTCGAATGTGCTCGTCCGGAACAAGATCGCGCAGCGAGCCGCAGACGAAAAACTCGAGCTGATCGCGGTTCTGCCGTCCGAGCATATCATCCTCCAACAAATCTCGCCGGGAAACCAGAATCAGCATTCGGTGGGTTTTTCAACAGCCCCACGCCTGCATTTCCACCGCAACTTGCTGGTCCTGGTGAGCAAAACCAACAACCAAATGGTCAACGCCGTGGTGAAGGCGGTCCCTGCGGAGAGAGATCGCTATCAGGCCCATGCCCGCTGGCGCGAGGTCGCCGACAATCTGCGCGAGCGGTTCCGCGATGTCGCGGCACTGTTGGATGAGGCCGAGCATGGGGTGCCGGCCTGCATGACCTGGCGGCTCAGCCGATATCGAACTGCAGCGGCTTGATCTGCCGGAAGAGGCCGGTATCCCGCAGCGCGTCGATAGCCTTTTGCGGCACCGGCTCGTCGACGTAGAGCAGCGCGATCGCCTCGCCCCCGGCGGTGGCGCGGCCCAGCGTGAAGTTGGCGATGTTGACGCCGTTTCCGCCCAACGTGTTGCCAAGCGCGCCGATGATGCCCGGCTGGTCCTCGTTCGTGACATAGAGCATGTGCGCGCCGATCTCGGCGTCGATGTTGATGCCCTTGATCTGGATGAAGCGCGGCTTGCCGTCGGAAAAGATCGTGCCGCCGATCGACCGCTCGCGCTTGTCGGTGACCACCGTCAGCTTGATATAGCCCTCGAAGGCGCCGGATTTGTCCTGGTGGGTGGTGCTGATCTTGATGCCGCGCTCCTTGGCGACGACGGGCGCGCTGACCATGTTCACCTCGGGATTCACCGCCTTCATGATCCCCGCCACGCTGGCAGAGGTCAGCGCGGGCAGGTTCATCTGACTTACCGCGCCGTCATAAAGGATGTTGATCGCCTTGATCGGCTCGTCCGTCATCTGGCCGATGAAACTGCCCAGATGGCCCGCCAGCCTGATCCAGGGGCCCATCACCCTGGCCTCTTCGGCGGTCACCGACGGCATGTTGAGCGCGTTGGTCACGGCGCCGGTCAGCAGGTAGTCTGACATTTGCTCCGCGACCTGAAGCGCGACGTTTTCCTGCGCCTCGGTCGTGGCGGCGCCCAGATGCGGAGTGCAGACGACGTTCGGCAGGCCGAAGAGCGGATTTTCCGTCGCCGGTTCCTCGGCGAAGACGTCGAAGGCGGCGCCGGCGATATGGCCCGATTTCAGCATCTCGGCGATTGCCGCCTCATCCACCAGCCCGCCGCGCGCACAGTTGATGATGCGCACGCCCTTCTTCGTCTTTTCCAGGTTTTCGCGGCTGAGGATGTTGCGCGTCTGATCCGTCAGCGGCACGTGCAGCGTGATGAAATCGGCGCGCGCCAGCAGATCGTCCAGCTCGACCTTCTCGACGCCCATCTTGTCGGCCTTGGCCTGGCTGAGGAAGGGATCATAGGCGATCACCTTCATCTTGAGCCCGCGCGCGCGGTCGCAGACGATGCCGCCGATATTGCCCGCGCCGATGACGCCCAGCGTCTTGCCGGTCAGCTCGGTCCCCATGAAGCGGGATTTCTCCCACTTGCCCGCATGAGTGGAGGCCGACGCCTCGGGGATCTGCCGCGCGACGGCGAACATCATGGCGATGGCGTGCTCGGCCGTGGTGATCATGTTGCCGAAGGGCGTGTTCATCACGATCACGCCCTTCTTGGAGGCCGCGGCCTTGTCGATATTGTCGGTGCCGATGCCGGCGCGCGCGATGACCTTGAGTTTGTGCGCGTTCGCCAGGATCTTCTCGGTGACCCGGGTGGCCGAGCGGATGGCGAGGCCGTCATACTCGCCGATCACCTCGGCGAGGCGGTCCTTGTCCTTGCCCAGATCGGGCTGGAAATCCACCTCGATGCCGCGGTCGCGGAAGATCTGGACGGCGGTTTCGGAAAGCTTGTCGGATACGAGAACTTTGGGAGCCATTTTTCAGCGTCCTTGTCGGAAGATGTGAGGGGAGTGGACGGGCCGGCGGCCCGCCTGCAATCGGCTCAGGCCCGCGCGGCCAGTTCGGCGTGGTAGGCCCATTCGATCCACGGCGTCAGCGCCTGGATGTCCGACGTTTCGACCGTGCCGCCGCACCAGATGCGCAGGCCCGGCGGCGCGTCGCGATAGGCGCCGATGTCGTAGGCGGCGCGCTCGGCCTCCAGGCGTTTCGCGACCGCCTTGGCAAAACCCGCGTCGCCCGCGATGGCCGGATCGGTGAAGCGCAGGCAGACCGAGGTGTTGGAGCGGGTGTCGGGATCTTTGGCGAGGTTCGCGATCCAGCCTTGATCGGCCACGAAATCGGCGACGATGCCGGCATTGGCATCGGCGCGCTCGATCAGACCGGGCAGGCCGCCCACGCATTGCGCCCAGTCGAGCGCCAGCAGATAGTCCTCGACCGCCAGCATGGAGGGCGTGTTGATCGTCTCGCCCTCGAAAATACCCTCGATCAGCTTGCCGCCTTTGGTGAGGCGGAAGATTTTCGGCAGCGGCCAGGGCGGCGTGTAGGATTCCAGCCGCTCGACCGCGCGGGGGCTCAGCACGATCATGCCATGTGCCGCTTCGCCGCCCAGCACCTTTTGCCAGCTGAAGGTGGTGACATCCAGCTTGTCCCAGGGCAGGTCCTGCGCGAAGGCGGCGGAGGTCGCGTCGCAGATGGTCAGGCCCGCGCGGGTGTCCTTGATCCAGTCGCCATTCGGAACGCGCACGCCCGAGGTGGTGCCGTTCCAGGTGAAGACGACGTCGTTGTCGGTGTCGACACCCGCAAGATCGACGATCTCGCCATACTCGGCGGTCTTGACCTCGGCATCGAGTTTCAGCTGCTTGACCGCATCCGTCACCCAGCCCGCGCCGAACGACTCCCACGCCAGCATCTCGACCTTGCGCGCGCCCAGAAGCGACCACATCGCCATCTCGACGGCGCCGGTATCCGAGGCGGGCACGATGCCGACGCGGTAGCTATCAGGGATGCCCAGCACCGCGCGCGTGCCGTCGATGGCCGCCTTCAGCCGCTCCTTGCCGATGGGCGCGCGGTGGCTGCGACCAAGGGGCGCGCCGGACAGTTTCTCCAATGCGAAAACAGGGGGTTTGGCACAGGGGCCGGAGGAGAATCGGGGGTTTGCAGGCCGCAATTCGGGTTTGCGCACGCCATCGCGCGCGAAGTCGTCCATAGCCATGTAGCTATCCTTCCAGATAAGCGCCCCTCGTTGGGGAGGGGTGTCCCACCGCCGACGCTATGCGCCGGGCGGGTCTTTCGCAAGCGGATAAATGCGGCTATAGCGGCGCTTCGCGAATTCGACGATGCATGGCGGGATGAAGCCTCATGTTCACAGCCACCCTGATTGCCCGGCCCGGCGGGCTGGACCCGGCGCTGACCGACAGCCTGCGCAACGCGTGGGGCGGCGGCGATGTGCAGTGGCTTTCGCCGGACGAGGCGGCGGAGTTCGCGCTGGCGCAGCGGCCCGGCAACCTCTGGGATGTCTGGCAGGAGGTGCAGGGCCTTGGCGTCGATCTGGCGGTGCAGGCCACTGAGGGGCGGCGCAAGCGGATGCTGCTGGCCGACATGGACAGCACGATGATTGCCCAGGAATGCATCGACGAGCTGGCCGAGGCGGCGGGCGTGGGCGACCGCGTGCGCGCGGTGACGGCCCGCGCGATGAACGGCGAGCTGGATTTCGAGGCGGCGCTGCTGGAGCGGATGGCGCTGCTCAGGGGCCTGCCGGAGAAGGCCGTGACCGAGGTGCTGGAGACGCGGATCAGCCATGCGCCGGGCGGGCGGGCGCTGATCGCGACCATGCGTGCGCATGGCGCGCATACGGCGCTGGTGTCGGGCGGCTTCACCGCCTTTACCGCGCCGGTCGCCGCCGCGCTCGGCTTTGACGAGCATCGCGCGAATGTGCTCGAGATCGAGGGCGGCAAGGTGACCGGCGATGTGGTCCGTCCCATCCTGGGACGTCAGGCCAAGGTCGACGCGCTGGACGGGATCGCAGCGCGTTTGGGTATTGCCGCGCAGGACGTGATCGCCGTGGGCGACGGGGCCAACGATCTGGGGATGCTGCACCGCGCGGGCGCGGGTGTCGCGCTGCACGCCAAGCCCGCCGTCGCGGCGGAGTGCGATCTGCGCATCAACCACGGCGATCTGACGGCGCTGCTGTATCTGCAGGGCTACGCGCGGTCCGAGTTCAGCGCGCCGGATTGATCGAGGCCCGAAGCCGGGCGGATCATCCCGGTCTCGATCCCGCGCCAGTTGCGCAGCGTCTTGTTCATGAACTTGCGCGTCGCCGGGTGGTCCTTGTCCAGCACGCCCAGACGCACCAGCAGCGCGGCGATGGCGCATTCCGCCGCGCGGTCCGCCCCGTCCGCGATCTTGAGCGCGACGCCAAGGCCCCGGCGCGGCAGGATGGCGATGAAGAACGCCTCGGCCCCGGTCTTCAGCGCCACCGGCTCGGTGCAGGCGCGCATCAGTTCGGTGCAGGCCCGCCCCTCACCTGCGACCAGATCGGGATGAGCGATCATCGCATCGCGCAGCCGCGCGGCGGCGCTTTGGCGGGTATCGCCGCCCTCGCGCGCCCCCGCGAAAAACGCCATGGCCCGCGCCATGCCGTGCAGCGAGGTCAGGAAGTTCGGCGCCGAGCAGCCGTCGATGCCGTGGCCGGGACTGGCCTCCTCGGTCACCTCCTCGAAGGCGGCGAGACAGGCCTGCTGCACCGGATGGTCGAAAAGCTGGTAGTCCGGCCCGCCCCGCAAATGCCGGTTCAGCGTCAGGAAACCGGCATGCTTGCCCGAGCAGTTGTTGTGCAGCTGGCAGGGCGCCTCATGCGCGCGGATCAGGGCATGGGCGGCGGCCTCGTCCTTGGGCATGTGGCTGCCGCAGCGGAAATCCGGCTCGGAAAACCCCAGCGTGCCGATCCAGTCCGCCACGCGCGCCGTGTGGATGGCCGCGCCGTTGTGCGAGGCGCAGGCCAGTGCCAGATGCTCGGGCCTCAGCCCGGCGGCATCGGCCGCGCCGCTTTCGACCAGGGGCAGCGCCTGCAGCATCTTGCAGGACGAGCGGGGATAGACCGTCACCTTCGGATCGCCCCACGCCTCGACGATCTCGCCGCCGGGGCCGCAGATCACGGCATGACCGAGATGCAGGCTTTCGGCGATGGGTCCGCGCCAGATTTCGGCCAGGGGAACGGGGGGTGGGGCGGTCGCGGGCATGGGATCGATCCTTGGGCGCAGATGTGCGGGATTCCGCCAATTCATTCTTTCGTTTCTGGCGCGTTTTGGGCTACTGTTGCACTGTCGAGAAGAACCACGCGCTTGCCAAGTGCAAAACCCCGTCCAACAGGGGTGGCCGGCGGGTGCGGCTTAATGAGGCACAAGACAGCTTGGAGGCTGCACAAGATATGGTATCACCTGTGACGCGGGGCGCGCTCGGCGCCGCAATGTTCGCATTCACGCTGCTGGGGTCCGGGGCAGTCCAGCCCGCATCGGCACAATCCGAAAGCACGAACCAGGTCGCGGCCAAGACCGCGTGGAGCGTTTTCACCGAGGATTCGCCGCGCGAATGCTGGACCGTGTCCGCCCCGACCGAAACCGTCAACACCAGGGATGGCAAGGTCGTGGCCGTCCGCCGCGGCGAGATCCTGTTCATGACCTTCTTCCGCCCCGATGCGGGGGTGCGCGGGCAGGTGGCCTTTACCGGCGGCTATCCCTTCGCCGAAGGCTCGACCGTCGATGTCGATATCAGCGGCGAGAAATTCCAGCTTTACACCGAAAAGGAATGGGCGTGGCCCGCCAGCGCCGATGACGATGCCAAGATCATCGCGGCGATGAAGCGCGGCTCGGATGCGGTGCTGACGGCGCGGTCGGGTCGCGGCACCCAGACCAAGGACACGTTCTCGCTGATCGGCTATACCGCCGCGATGGAGGAGGCGCAGAAGCGCTGCCAGTAGGGCGCTGCTTGCGGAGTTTGGAAAGAGCGGTCCATCGGGGCCGCTTTTTTCGTTTCGAGCCCCGCGCAAGTGCGCAGCGGCTTCCCCTTTGGCTTTGCGATCCGAATCCTATATAGGGGCGTATCCGACGCTGAAAGGCCCGCCCAGATGACGCATTCCGCCCCGATCACCCAGGATCTCGTGACCATTCCGCGCAAGACGCCGGAGGGGCGTCCGAACCTGATCGGCCTCACGCGCGACGCACTGCGCCAGACATTGATCGACCACGGCACGCCGGAAAAGCAGGCGAAGATGCGCGCCGGGCAGATCTGGCAGTGGGTCTATCAATGGGGCGTGCGCGATTTCGCGCAGATGACGAACCTCGCCAAGGCATACCGCGCCGATCTGGCCGAAAAATTCACGCTCGACACCCCCGAGGTGGTCAGCCGCCAGGTCAGCAGTGATGGCACGCGCAAATACCTCGTCCGCATTGCCGGCGGGCATGAGGTCGAGGTTGTCTATATACCCGAAGAGGGGCGCGGCACGCTCTGCATCTCAAGCCAGGTGGGCTGCACGCTGACATGTTCGTTCTGCCACACCGGCACGCAGAAGCTGGTGCGCAACCTGACGGCGGGCGAAATCGTCGGGCAGATCATGGTCGCGCGCGACGATCTGGACGAGTGGCCGAACTCAGGGCGCGCCCAAGGATGAAACCCGCCTTCTGAGCAACATCGTGCTGATGGGCATGGGCGAGCCGCTCTATAATTTCGAGAACGTACGCGACGCAATGAAGATCGCGATGGACCCCGAGGGCATCCAGCTCAGCCGCCGCCGGATCACGCTCAGCACCTCCGGCATCGTGCCCGAAATCCACCGCACCGCGGCGGAGATCGGCTGCATGCTGGCCGTCAGTTTCCACGCCACCACCGACGAGGTGCGCGACAGGCTGGTGCCGATCAACAAGAAGTGGAACATCGCGGCGCTGCTCGACGCGCTCAGGGCCTATCCCAAGGCCAGCAATTCCGAGCGGATCACGTTCGAATATGTCATGCTCGACGGCGTCAACGACAGCGACGAGGATGCGCGCCGGCTTGTAAAGCTGATCGAGGGGATCCCGGCCAAGATCAACCTCATCCCCTTCAACGAATGGCCCGGCGCGCCCTACAAGCGCAGCTCGAACAACCGCATCCGCGCTTTTGCCGACATCATCTACAAGGCCGGTTACGCCAGCCCCATCCGCACGCCGCGCGGCGAGGACATCATGGCCGCCTGCGGCCAGCTCAAATCCGCGACCGAACGTGCGCGCAAGTCCCGCCGCGAAATCGCGGCGGATGCCGGCTTGCAGGGGTAGCGCCCGCTCAGGGCGCCGTCGTTTCGGGCCGGTCCGGGATCTCGGTGCGCTTCTCGCCCGCATGGGGCCAGTTGTCCATCCAGTCGATCGCCTCTTCGGCGGTCTCGACGAAGCGGAAGAGGTCCAGATCCTCCTCGGCGATGGTCCCGGCATCCGCCAGCGCGGGCCAGTTGATGATCCGTTCCCAGAATTCGCGCCCGAACAGCAGGAAGGGAATGCGCTCCATCCGGCCGGTCTGGATCAGGGTCAGGCTTTCGAACATCTCGTCCAGCGTTCCGAACCCGCCCGGAAAGATGCAGATCGCCTTGGCGCGCATCAGGAAATGCATCTTGCGGATGGCGAAATAGTGAAAGTTGAACGCCAGGTCGGGCGTCACCCAGGCGTTGGGCGCCTGCTCGTGCGGCAGCACGATGTTCAGCCCGATCGAGATGCCGCCCGCGTCGTCCGCGCCCCGGTTGCCCGCCTCCATCACGCCGGGGCCGCCGCCGGTGCAGATGACGTTCTCGTTCCGGTCGCTTCGGATCGACCGCTCGGTGATCAGTCGCGCGAACCTGCGTGCCTGTTCGTAATACCTCGACAAATCGGCCAGTGTTTCGGTGCGGGCCTCGCCCTTGTGCGCCGGGTCGGGAATGCGCGCGCCGCCGAACAGGACGACGGTGCTGGCGATGCGCATCTCGTCCAGCGCCATCTGCGGCTTGAGCAGCTCCAGTTGCAGGCGCACCGGACGCAGCTCGTCCCGGCAGAGGAAATCGTCGTCGTTGAAGGCCAGACGATAGGCGGGATTGCGCGTCTGCGGCGTGTCGGGCACGCCCCTGGCGGTGTGGCTGTCGGATTGCGCGTCGCGGAAACGGCTCAGGCGGTCGTCTTTCATGCTGGTATCCTTGCTTGCACGTTCTTTCCTGACCTATCGCCGACCTCGCCGCAAGGCCGGGAATCCGGTGCAGGACGAAAAGGGCGCCGGGCGCAGCGACCGAACCTCGATTGTGTCCGCGTGCGACACCGCGTATAGCGCAGGAAGGCGATCTTACCCGAGGAGCATCCCATGTCCAACGCCCAGCTTGAATCCGCCATCAACGCCGCCTGGGAGGCGCGGGACCAGATCACTCCCCAGACCAGGGGCGAGACGCGCGAGGCCATCGAGGCGACGCTCGACGCGCTCGACGGCGGTGCGCTGCGTGTGGCCGAGCGCGGCGAGGATGGCACCTGGCACGTGAACCAATGGGCCAAGAAGGCCGTGCTGCTGGGCTTCCGCCTGAAGGATATGGAGCGTCAGGGCGGCAGCGCGCAGGGCGGCGCCTGGTGGGACAAGGTCGACAGCAAGTGGAAGGACTGGGGCGACGCCGAATGGAAGGATGCGGGTTTCCGCGCCGTGCCGAACTGCGTCGTGCGCCGCTCGGCCTATATCGCGCCCGACGTGGTTCTTATGCCGTCCTTCGTGAACCTGGGCGCCTACGTGGACAGCGGCACGATGGTCGACACATGGGCAACCGTCGGCAGCTGCGCGCAGATCGGCAGGAACGTGCACCTTTCGGGCGGCGTCGGCATCGGCGGCGTGCTGGAGCCGATGCAGGCGGGCCCCACGATCATCGAGGACAACTGTTTCATCGGCGCGCGCTCCGAGGTGGTCGAGGGCTGCATCGTGCGCGAGGGCTCGGTTCTGGGCATGGGCGTCTTTATCGGTCAGTCGACCAAGATCGTGGACCGCGAGACCGGCGAGGTGATGTATGGCGAGGTGCCCTCGGGCTCGGTCGTCGTCGCGGGCTCGATGCCGTCCAAGAACAACATCAACCTCTACTGCGCCGTCATCGTCAAGCGCGTGGACGAGCGCACCCGCGCCAAGACGTCCATCAACGAGCTTTTGCGCACGTGAGCGGTGCGAAGGAAAAAGCGCCCAAGCGGCAGGAGGTCTACACCCTTCTGGTCCAGATCGGCCGCAAGGCCGGCGACGGCCTTCCCAAGGGTGCCACCGGCGCCGCCCTCGTCGTCTATGCCAGCGGCGTGGACGAGGGCGAGGCCGTTCGCGAGACGGTGGCGATCCTCAAGCAGGCCGATACCGCGCCGCTCGACGTGACCGGCTACGGCACCCTGGCCGAGCGCGAGGCGGAAGGCCACGAGATCGGCGAAGAGGACCGCACGCTGATGCAGCGTGCGCTGGACGAGAATGCGGTCATCGTCGCACAGATGACGCCCTTTTTCGGGGACGGCCCGCAGGATCTGCCGGACGGGGCCTGAGCCGCCGTGAAATCAATCACCTGCGAGGGTTCATGTCACATTCACCCGTCGATCCCGCCAACCTGACCGCCGCGCTCATCCGCTGCCCCTCCGTCACCCCCGAGGAGGGGGGCGCGCTGCGCCTTCTCGCCGATCTGCTGAAAGGCGCGGGTTTCGACTGCACGCGCGTTGACCGGGAGGGCATTTCCAATCTCTTCGCACGTTGGGGGGCCAAGGGCGCCGCGCGCAGTTTCGGCTTCAACGGCCATACCGACGTGGTGCCCGTCGGGGACGAGGCAGCCTGGACTGCGCCCCCCTTCGGTGCCGAAATCCGGGATGGCATGATGTGGGGCCGGGGCGCGACCGACATGAAGTCGGGCGTTGCCGCCTTTGCCGCCGCCGCCGTGGATTTCGTGAGGCAGACCCCGCCCGACGGCTCCGTGATCCTCGCCATCACCGGCGACGAGGAGGGTGACGCGCTCTACGGCACCACCGCGCTGCTGGACTGGATGGCGCAGGAGGGCGAGGCAATGAGCGTCTGCCTCGTGGGCGAGCCGACCTGCCCCGACGAGATGGGCGAGATGATCAAGATCGGGCGGCGCGGCTCGCTCAATGCGTGGCTGACCGTGACCGGCGTGCAGGGCCATTCGGCCTATCCGCACCGCGCGGTCAACCCGCTCCCGGCGATGGCGCGGCTGGTGGATCGCCTGAGCAGTCATACGCTGGACGAAGGGATCGACCACTTCGATCCGTCGACGCTGGCATTCGTGACCATCGACACCGGCAACACCGCCACCAACGTCATCCCCGCCAGCGTGCGCGCGACCCTGAACATCCGCTACAACGACGCGCATAGCGGTGACAGTCTGACCGAATGGCTGCAAGGGCAGCTTGACGCGATCTGCGCCGGGATGGACGTGACCGGCACCCTCGAGGTCAAGAATTCGGGCGAAGCGTTCCTGACCCCGCCCGGCGAATTTTCCGACATGGTGGTGCGCGCGGTCGAGGCCGAGACGGGCCGCACCCCGGCGCTCAGCACCTCGGGCGGTACCTCGGATGCGCGTTTCATCAAGGATCACTGCCCGGTGGTGGAATGCGGGCTCGTGGGCCGCACGATGCACCAGGTGGACGAGCGGGTAGACATTGCCCAGATCCACCAATTGAAGGCGATCTATACCCGCATCCTGCGCGATTATTTCGCCTGAAGATGCAGCGCACACTGGTCGTCATGCTGAAAGAGCCGCGCCCCGGCTGGGTCAAGACGCGGCTGGGGAAGGGCATAGGCATGGTCCCCGCCGCGTGGTGGTTCCGCCACCAGACCGCGCGCCTGCTGCGCGAGGTCGAGGGACCGCTCTGGCGGCTGGTCCTCGCCGTCTCGCCCGATGCCGCGGGGCTGGCCAGCCGCGTCTGGCCTGCCCATCTGCCGCGCATCGCGCAGGGCAGGGGCGATCTGGGCGCGCGCATGGCGCGGATCATGCGCAGCGCTCCGCCGGGCCCAGTCTGCATCATCGGCGGCGACATTCCGGGCATCCGCCGCGCGCATGTCGCCCGCGCGTTCCGGGCGCTGGGCACGCATGATGCCGCCTTCGGCCCCGCGCCCGATGGCGGTTACTGGCTGATCGGGCTGAAGCGGACGCGCGCGGTTCCCGCCGGGTTCCTGCAAGGCGTCCGCTGGTCCGGCGCCAATGCGCTGGCCGATAGCATGGCCTTCTTGCCCGGCGCGCGCATCGCCTTGCTCGACACGCTCCGCGACGTCGATACCGCTGCCGATCTGGCCCGTCGATAGCGGTTCCCGCCGCGCCGCGCCCGTGCTAGCAAGGCGCCATGAACCAGTTGCCAACCAAAGCCGAGATCCTCCAGTGGATCGCCGACAATCCCACCCTTGCCGCCAAGCGCGACATCGCCAAGGCGTTCGGCATCAAGGGCGCCGACCGGATCGACCTCAAGCGCCTCCTGCGCGAGCTGGAGGACGAGGGCCATCTGGAAAAGCGCAAGAAGACCTATCGCGACCCCGATCGCCTGCCGCCCGTCAGCGTGCTGCAGGTCGCCGGGCCGACGCCCGACGGCGATCTGCTGGCGCGCCCGCTGGAATGGCAGGGCGAGGGGGTGGAACCGGTGGTTCTGCTGATCCCCCGCGAGTCGGACCCCGCGCTGGGCGAAGGCGACCGTATCCTCGCCAAGCTGCAGGAGGTGCGCGGCGAGCCGCATCATTACGAGGCGCGGCTGATCCGGCGCATCGGCACCAACCCCTTGAAGGTGCTGGGCATCTTCCGCAAGGGCGCCGAGGGCGGCCGGATCGTGCCCATCGACAAGGGGCAGGCGCTGGAATGGATGGTGGACGCCAAGGCCACCGGCGGCGCGCAGGAGGGCGAACTGGTCGAGGCCGAGCAGGTGGGCCGCCGCGACCGCATGGGCCTGCCGCGCGCGCGGGTGCTCAGCCGTCTGGGCGATCCGTCGGCGCCGCGCGCCGTGTCGCTGATCGCCATTCACCAGCACGGCATCCCAGACGACTTTTCCGACAAGGTGATCGAGGAGGCGGATGCGATGAAGCCCGCCGGCCTCAAGGGCCGCGAGGATCTGCGCGACCTGCCGCTGGTCACCATCGACCCCGGCGACGCGCGCGACCATGACGATGCCTGCTTTGCCCATGCCGATGACGATCCGAAAAACGAGGGCGGGCATGTCATCTGGGTCGCCATCGCCGATGTCGCGCATTACGTGCGCCCCGGCACCGCGCTGGACGACGAGGCGCGCAGGCGCGGCAATTCCAGCTATTTCCCCGACCGGGTGGTGCCGATGCTGCCCGACCGGCTGTCGGGCGATCTCTGCTCGCTGCACGAAGGGGTGCCGCGCGCCTGCATCGCGGTCAGGATGCGCATCGACGAGTTCGGAGAAAAGCTGGATCAGGGGTTTCACCGCGGCCTCATGCGCTCGGCCGCGTCGCTGAATTACCAGGAGGTGCAGGCGGCGCAGGACGGCGCGCCGAACGACAAATGCGGCCCGCTGATGGAGGAGGTTATAGCGCCGCTTTACGCCGCCTATGGCGCGCTGAAGATCGCGCGCAGCAAGCGCCAGCCGCTGGATCTGGACCTGCCCGAACGCAAGGTCGTGCTGAGCGACGAAGGCAAGGTGCAGAGCGTCGATTTCACCGAACGGCTGGACGCGCACAAGCTGATCGAGGAATTCATGGTGCTGGCCAATGTCGCCGCCGCCGAAACCCTCGCGGCCAGGAAATCCCCCTTGATCTACCGCGTCCACGAGGAGCCCAGCGAGGAAAAACTCGATGCGCTGCGCGAAGTGGCCGAGGCGGCGGGGCTGGTGCTGGCCAAGGGGCAGGTCCTGAAGACCTCGCATCTCAATGCGCTGCTGCACGGCGCGGCGGGCACGGACCATGCCGAGCAGATCAACATGAGCACTCTGCGCGCCATGACGCAGGCCTATTATTCCCCCAGCAATTTCAGTCACTTCGGGCTTGCGCTGCGGTCCTACGCGCATTTCACCTCGCCGATCCGGCGCTATGCCGACCTGATCGTGCACCGCGCGCTCATCTCGGCGCATGGCTGGGGCGATGGCGGGCTGACGCCGGAGGAAGAGGATCGGCTGGACGCGACCGCGCAGCACATCTCGGAAACCGAGCGGCGCAGCATGATGGCCGAGCGCGACACGAATGACCGCTACCTCGCCGCGTTCCTGTCCGAGCGTGTGGGCGAGGAATTCACCGGCCGCATCAGCGGCATCGCCAAGTTCGGCGTCTTCGTGCGGCTGGACGAGACGGGCGCCGACGGCCTCATCCCGATGCGCGCGCTGGGGAACGAGTATTTCCATTTCGACCGCGAGGCGGGGACGCTGATGGGCGCCGATTCGGGGCGCATCATCGCGCTGGGCCAGCACGTGACGGTCAGGCTGGCCGAGGCCGCGCCGGTGTCGGGCGGCATCGCGCTGGAACTGGTCAGCATCGAGGGCAAGGCTATGCCCAAGGGGCGCGGGCGCGGCCGCGGCAAGCCGCCCAAGCGCAAGTTGGGCGCGGCGAAGAAGAAATCCGCAAAGGTGAAAAAGAAGGTCGAGCGGACCCGCCGGGGTTAAGCCGGCCCGGTCACGCGGTTGACATGACCCATCTTGCGGCCGGGCTTTACCTCGGCCTTGCCGTAGAGATGCAGCGCGCAGGCGCCGTCGCGGGCAAGCTCCGGCACACGGGTCATGTCATCGCCGATGAGATTCTCCATCACCACGTTGGAATGGCGCTTGCCATCGCCCAGCGGCCATCCGGCGACGGCGCGGACATGCTGCTCGAACTGGTCGACGGTGCAGCCGTTCTGCGTCCAGTGGCCGGAATTGTGCACGCGCGGGGCGATCTCGTTGACGATGAGGCCGCCTTGGGTCACGAAGAGCTCGACCCCCATGACGCCGACATAGTCCAGCTTGTTCAGGATCCGCGCCGCCAGCAGCACCGCATCGCTGCGCTGCGCAGGGCTCAGCCGCGCGGGAACGGTGGTGGTGCGCAGGATGCCGCCTTCATGCACGTTCTCGCCCGGATCGAAGGCCGCGACGTCGCCCGCCGCGTTCCGCGCCGCGATGACGGAAACCTCGTGGCTGAAATCGACGAAGCCTTCGTAGATGCCGGGCGCGCCCTTCATCCCGGCCAGCGCGCGCCCGGCCTCGTCCGGGTCCGAAAGACGCACCTGCCCCTTGCCGTCATAGCCGAAGCGGCGGGTTTTCAGGATCGCGGGCAGGCCGATTTCCGCCATCGCCTCGTTCAGATCGTCGATGTCGTCGACGGCGGCGAAGGGGGCGGTCTTCAGGCCAAGGTCGTTGAGGAACGCCTTTTCCGTCAGCCGGTCCTGGCTGACGCGCAGCGCCATGCGGTTTGGATGGACCGGGCGCAGCGTCTCCAGCAGGTCGAGCGCCGAGGTCGGGATGTTCTCGAACTCGAAGGTGATGACGTCGCAGGCGCCCGCAAAGCGGCGCAGCGCGTCCTCGTCCTCGTAGGGCGCGCAGATGTGCCGCTCCGCGACGTGGGAGGCGGGGCAATCGGCGCCCGGCTCGAAAATGCAGGTTCTGAAGCCCAGCCGCGCTGCCGCGACCGACAGCATGCGGCCCAACTGTCCGCCGCCGAGGATGCCGATGGTGGCGCCGGTCTTGAGCGGTTCAGTCATTGCGTGGCTCCTCGGGGATGGATGCGGAAAGCGCGGCGCGCCAATCGTCCAGCCGCTGCGCCAGGGCCGCGTCGCCCAACGCCAGGATCGCGGCGGCCATGAGGCCGGCGTTCGCCGCACCCGCCGCGCCGATGGCCATGGTGGCGACCGGATAGCCCTTCGGCATCTGCACGATGGAGTAAAGGCTGTCGACACCCGACAGCGCGCGCGTCTGGATCGGCACGCCGATCACCGGCACGCGCGTCTTCGAGGCCATCATGCCGGGCAGATGCGCCGCGCCCCCGGCGCCCGCGATGATCGCCTTGAGGCCGCGCCCCGCCGCCTCGGTGCCGTAGGTCCAGAGCCGGTCGGGCGTGCGGTGGGCCGATACGATGCGCGTTTCGTAGCGCACATCGAGCGCGTCCAGAATATCCGCCGCCTCCTTCATCGTGGGCCAGTCCGATTGGCTGCCCATGATGATCCCGACTTCGATTTGCGCCATGCCGCGCCCCCTTCTGGTTCAGGCGCGCACCATAATCGCGCGGGGCGGGGGCGTCCACCGCCCATGCGATGCGGCCCCGCCGAAAGCCCGTGTTCAGGCGATGATATCGGGCAGAAGGCGGTCCTCGATATAGGCGATGATGTCCTTTAGGCGGAGTTTCTGCTGCTTGAGCCGCTTGACCGTCAGCGGATCGCGCAGGCCGCGCTCTTCCAGCGCGTGAATCGCCTCGTCCAGATCGCGGTGCTGGCGGCGGAACTGTTCCAGCTCGACACGCAGCACGTCCTCGGACTTCATCGCAAGCTCGCGATAGGCGTTTGTTTCCCGTATCATTCCAGAGCCCTGCAGATATTTCGCGTACGATACGCCCAAAGACATGTTCCGCATAGCCCTTGCACCCAAAAGGGGGAAGACCCATATTCCTGTCAAGGCGCCGTTGCCGATGACGGGACGGTGCAAAATTGGACCAGTCGCTTGAGGCAAGGACGTGGCACATGACGAAGATGACATTGGGGTCACACCCCTACATGCTGGGTTTCGACCAGTTGGAGCGTCTGCTGGAACGCAGTGCAAAATCTGAAAGCGGGGGGTATCCGCCCTTCAATATCGAACAAACCTCCGACAATTCCTACCGCATCACGCTGGCCGTAGCAGGCTTTGGCGAGGATGATCTTTCTGTCACGGTAGAGGATCGGCAGCTGGTCATCCGCGGGCGCCAGAGCGCCGACATGAATGAACGGGTGTTCCTGCATCGCGGCATCGCGGCACGTCAGTTCCAGCGCAGTTTCGTGCTGGCCGACGGGGTCGAGGTGGGCGCGGCGATGATGGAGAACGGCCTGCTGCATGTCGACCTGACACGCGCTCTGCCGGAGACTGTCGTACAGACGATCAAGATCAACAAGCGTGGCCAGTAACCAAGGAGGACACGATCATGGATACCAAATTCGACTTCCCGCACGAGGAGGGCCAGCGCATCGCCTATGTCCGCTCGGTCGCGGTCAAGGATCTGCCCGAGGATGTGCAGAGCCAGGTGGGCGAGCTGAAGACGCTTTACGCGGTGCACAGCGAAGAGGGCGAGCGCCTGGCGCTGGTCAGCGACCGCAAGATGGCCTTCGTTCTGGCGCGCCAGCATGACCTTGAGCCGGTGACGGTGCACTGACAGAAAGCTTCCCGGCCCGTTGCGGGCCGGGGATTTGAGTATTTTCACCAAGATGAAGACAAAGGGCGCGCCCGGACATTCGGGGCCGCGCCCTTTTTTTTGCGCTGCTTTTACGCGGAAAAGCCCCAGCCGTCGGGCAGGAAGCCATGCGGCAGCGTGAGTTCGGTCGCCGCTTCCTCGCCCAGCCAGATGGCCAGGGCGGTGAGGGGCTGATCGGGCAGGCGGGCGGCAAGGTAGAGGGTGCCCGCCTCGTCCGGGGTGCGGGCGCAGTCGAAGCCTGCTTCCGTCAGCGCGGCCTCGGCAGACTCCCAATCCGCCTGGTCGAGCGGCACGAAGGCATAGTCGATATCGGCGACCTCGGGCAGATCGGCCTCGGCCTGTATCTGCGCAAAGACGGCATAGGTTTCGGCGCGCTGCGCGGCATGGTCATGCGCCATGCACGGCGTCCTCGCGGGCGGGGGCGGCGTTCACCGCATCCTCGTTCTCGGCCATGCCATGCTCGGCCAGCCAGCGTTCGGCCTCGAGCGCGGCCATGCAGCCCATGCCGGCACTGGTGACGGCCTGGCGATACTTGTGATCGGTCAGATCGCCCGCCGCGAAGATGCCGGGCAGCGATGTTTCGGTGCTGTCCGGTTTGGTCACGACATAGCCGCCCATATGGGTGTCCAGCACGTCCTTGACCAGCTCGTTCGCGGGCGCGTGGCCGATGGCGATGAAGACGCCCTTGCAGGGAATATCCGTGATCTCGCCGGTTTTCGTATGCCTGACCTTGACCCCCTCGACGCCAAGGGGGTTGTCGGTGCCGCAGACCTCCTCGAGTTCGTGAAACCAGAGCGGGTGGATCTTGGGATTCTTCTCCAGCCGGTCGATCAGGATCCGCTCGGCGCGCAGCTCGCCCCGGCGGTGGATCAGCGTGACCTTGGAGGCGAAATTGGTCAGGAAGAGCGCCTCTTCGACGGCGGTGTTGCCGCCGCCGACCACGACGATCTCCTGGCCGCGATAGAAGAATCCGTCGCAGGTGGCGCAGGCCGATACGCCGAATCCCTTGAACTTTTCCTCGCTGGGAAGGCCCAGCCACTTGGCGCGCGCGCCGGTGCACAGGATGATCGCCTCGGCGACGTATTCGGTGCCGCTGTCGGACTGGCAGACATAGGGGCGCCTGGAAAAGTCGATGCTGGAAATGATGTCCCCGACGATCTCGGCGCCCATCGCCCTGGCATGCGCCTCCATCCGGAGCATCAGGTCGGGGCCCTGCACCTCGGTATCGCCGGGCCAGTTCTCCACCTCGGTCGTGGTGGTCAGCTGGCCACCCGGTTCGATCCCCTGCACCAGCACCGGCTCGAGCATGGCGCGGCTGGCGTAGATGGCGGCGGTATAGCCCGCGGGGCCGGAGCCGATGATCAGAACCTTGGTTTTCTTCGTGCTGGCCATTTGCCTGCCCCTTTCGATGGTCTGGACGCGTCCTGCCTGATATAGACGCGGGCGGGCGGCGGCGAAACCCCCGGCAAAGCGGGCTTGCACTTGGCGCATGATCGGCTTACTCCGCGCAATGATGTTGCTCTTTGGCGAAAGATTGTTGCGCCGACCGGCGCGGCTGGTATAACAATCGCGAAATTTCATTGGGATAGGTGCGTAATGGCGTCGACACGTCTGGATCCGATCGACCGCAAGATTCTGGCCGAGCTTCAGGCAGATGGCCGCATGACGAACGTGGAACTGGCCCGGCGCGTCGGAATTTCCGCGCCGCCCTGCCTGCGGCGGGTGCGCACGCTGGAGGAGGCGGGCTATATCCGCGGCTATCACGCCGATGTCGACCCGCGCGAGCTGGGCTTCGAGGTGCAGGTCTTTGCCAATGTCGGGCTGCAAAGCCAGGCCGAGGCGGACCTGAGCGCGTTCGAGGCGCGCTGCCGCGCCTGGCCGCTGGTGCGCGAATGTCACATGCTGAACGGCGAGGTGGATTTCATCCTGAAATGCGTGGCTCCGGACCTCAGCACCTTCCAGCGATTCCTGACGGAGGAGTTGACCGCCGCCGCCAACGTGGCCAGCGTCAAGACCGCTCTGGTGATCCGCGGCGCCAAGGACGAGCCCGGCGTGCCCTTCGACGTGCTGGAGGAGCGGCTGGCGCGCGATGCCTGAGGTGCAGCCCGAGGGCTAAAGCCGGATCGCGGCGATCTGCCGGCCGTAGTCGGCCTCGCCTCGGTGAGTGGTGCGGCGGTAGGAGTAGAAACGCTGCTCGTCGCCATAGGTGCAGTGGCGCGTCCACTCGGCCCGCCCAAGCCCCATGCGCCGCAGGCGGGCAAGCCCGAAGCCCGGCAGATCGAACAACATCTTGCCCGGCGGCCCGTCGGCGAAAAAGCGGGCGTTGGCAGGATCGTCCTTCAGGAAGGCGTCCATGAAGACCGCGTCCACCTCGTAGGCGGTCTGGCTGATCGTCGGGCCGATGACGGCGGTGACATTCGCGCGGTCGGCCCCCAGCGCCTCCATAGCGTCCACCGTCGCCTCCAGCACCCCGTCCAGCGCGCCGCGCCAACCCGCATGGGCGGCGCCGATGACACCGGCCTCGGCGTCGGCGAAGAGGACCGGCTGGCAATCGGCGGTCAGCACTGCCAGTGCCAGGCCCGGCGTCGCCGTGACCAGCGCATCGGCGCGCGCTCCGGGGGCGAGCGGCGCCTCGACGGCGATCGCGGTGGCCGAATGGACCTGATGCACCGTCACCAGCCGCTCCGGCGCCACCTGCAGCGCATCGGCGACACGGGTGCGGTTGATGTGCACGATCTCCTTCTGGTCGGACGAGCCGAGTCCGCAGTTCAGCCCCGAAAAGATCCCCGAAGACGCGCCGCCCCGGCGGGTAAAGAAGCCGTGGCGCAAGGGGGCAAGGCTGTCGGCAGTCAGAATTTCCAGCGTCATTCGGCCAATCCCGGCGGCGGTGCGGCGCCTTCGGGGTAAAGGGCCATCACCTTGAACAGCGTTCCCATTTCCGACGGGTGGGTCAAGCGCCGATGCGCCGCGACATGCGCGTCGCGCGCCGCACCGCCGAGCGTTTCGGCCAGCTTTCGGGCGCGCTGCGTGATGCCCAGCCGCTCCAGGAACACGCCCTGCGGCGTCAGGCGGCTGTGCCGCGCAGGGGCGGCGGCGCGTGCCAGCGCCTCGAAATCGACATGCGCGGTCAGATCGGCGCTGCCGGGATCGGCGTAGGGATCGGCGGGCGCATGGGCGCGCAGGGCCTGGAACGTGTCGCCAAGCGCGCGCCAGTCGCCGTAATCCACGATCAGCGCCGCGCCGTCCAGCCGCGCGATCCGTGCGCCGATATTGGCGGCGATCTGGGTCGCCGCAGGGCTGAATTCGACGATATCACCGTCCTGCGTATCCTCCAGCCGGTGCGCCAGCGGAGGCAGCACCGTCGGCGCGCCGAGGCCGGGGGTCAGGCGGCCCCCCTCGCGGCCGACCATCCGCTCGCGCCAGTGGACGCCGTCGCGCTGGGCCTGCCGGATCGGCAGCGCGTCGAAAAACTCGTTTGCGACCAGGTAAAGCGGCAGGTCCGGCAGCGTCTGCACGCCGTCGTGCCAGGTGGGCGCGGCGCCCGCCAGCGCGTTGGCCTGCGCGGCACGCAGGGTTGGCGATGTCTCGACCAGATGCAGTTCGGCGGCCTCGTGGAATCCCGGCACAGCGCGCGTCGCGCGCAGGATATCGGCCATCAGCGTGCCGCGCCCCGGCCCCAGCTCGGCCAGGGCGAAGGGCGCGGGCGCGCCCTGATCCAGCCATGTCTGCGCCAGCGCGAGGCCGATCATCTCGCCGAACATCTGGCTGATCTCGGGCGCGGTGGTGAAATCGCCGGCCGCGCCCAGGGGATCGCGCGTGGCGTAGTAGCCGTGTTCGGGATGCATCAGGCACAGGGCCATGTATTCGGCCAGCGTCATCGGCCCGGCCTCTTCGATCTGGGCGATCAGCAGCCGCTCCAGCGGGGTCATGGCGCCCGTGCGCGGATCAGCAGCAGCAGCAAACCAACCGCGATCATTGGCAGCGACAAAAGCTGCCCCATCGACAGGCCCCAGCCCGCGCCCAGCTGCACCGCATGGCCCAGCGGATTGCCTTCGGACATGAACTGCGCGTCCGCCTCGCGGACGAATTCCACGATGAAGCGCGCGGTGCCGTAGCCGACGAAAAAGCATCCGGTGATCAGGCCGGGACGCTTCAGCGCGCCGCTTCGATACCCCAGCCACAGCAGGACCGCGCCCAGAACCAGCCCCTCCAGCAGCGCCTCGTAAAGCTGCGAGGGATGGCGCGCGCAAAGGCCGACGACGCCGGGACAGTCCTGCGCCGCGGCCCCCGGAAAGATCACGCCCCACGGCAGGTCGGTCGGGCGGCCCCACAGCTCGCCATTGATGAAATTCGCGATCCGGCCCAGCAGCAGCCCGACGGGCGCCGCCATGCACAGCAGATCGCCCACCGACAGGATGCGCAGCCTGTGACGCAGCGAATAGACCACACAGGCGGTCAGAACGCCCAGCATGCCGCCGTGAAACGACATGCCGCCCTGCCAGACCTGGAGGATCTCGAGCGGGTGCGCCGCGTAATATCCCGGCTGGTAGAACAGCACGAAGCCCAGCCGCCCGCCCAGGATGATGCCCAGTATGCACCAGAAGAGCAGGTCCTCGACCTGCTTCGGCGTCATGGCGGGCGTATGGCCCTGCCACAGGTGAGGGCGGCGCACCGCGCCCAGCACGATCCGCCAGCCGAGGATGATTCCCGCGATATAGGCCAGCGCATACCAGCGCAGCGCGAACTCCATGCCGAAGACGGAGATGGAGAACAGCTCGGGCGAGATGTCGGGATATGGAATGACCGCTTTCATGGCGCCGACATGGCCGCGCAACGGCGGGGAAGTCAACCGGATCAACCGCGTCCAGCTTGCGATCGCACCGCTCGGGCCCCATATTGCGCCTGACGCAGACATGAATGAAACCGCCGGAGGCACCACATGCAGACCCGTAACAAGGTGATGGACGATATCTCGCAACTGATGACCAACGCGATGGGAGTGGCGCAGGGCGCGCGGCAGGAGGCCGAGACGGCCATGTCGTCGATGATCGACCGCTGGCTGGCCGACCGCGATTTCGTCACGCGCGAGGAATTCGACGCCGTGCGCGCGATGGCGCAAAAGGCCCGCGAGGAGAACGAGGCGCTGAAGGCGCGGCTGGACGCGCTTGAGACGGGCGCGGCGGACAAGGGTAAGAGCTGAGCTGCCTTGCGCGTCAGCGGATATCAGTCAGCAGCGCGCCGGTCCAGACCACGCGGCCCAGCGGCGTGATCGCGTCCAGAGCCGGACCCGTCACATGGCGGGTCGGCTCGTTCGGGTCGCGCCCTGAAATCAGCAGGACGCCCGCATCGGGGCGGCTGAGATAGCTGACACGCAGCGACGTGCCGTCGAGATACGCCCAGATCGCGTGCTGCCCCGGCCAGTTTCGTGCGCAGTCCAGCAGGCAGAGCGCACCCGGCTGAACACACCTGTCCGCACCGGGATCGGCCACCAGGACGCACCGCAACTGCGCCGCCTGCCATCCCTGTTCGTTCAGCCAGTCCGCTGAAAAGGCAATATGCGCCGCGCCCGGCCGCGCCGTGCCCTCGTGGAAGGGCACGGGAACCAGACTGCGCCCGGCCAGTTCAGGGCTTTCGCCGGTCGCGGCCGCGCCGGTGCCTCCGCCCGCAGGCCGCAGTTCCAGCGACAGGTCGAGGGCGGCGACGACCTCCATGACCTTCGATATCTGCATGTCCCGTCCGTCGCGCAGGCTGCGCATGGTGCTGACGTCCAGCCCCAGCTTGCGCGCGTATCCGCGCAGTCCGTGCCGGGCGATTCCCTCGTCAGCAATTTCGCGGAGTTGATGCAGGTCGAATTGCGCCACGCGCGAGATGTGGCATGGATAAAACCGATTGGCCAGACGGTTCATGTTTTGCACGTTGTGCTAAAAATTTTCGGATTTCCAATTGTTTACCGACTTGAGTAGATGGATGATCGGCTAACCTGCCGCATGGGTTGTGCTTTTTTTTGCGAAGCGCCGCCGTGTTTGCCGTCTTTTCCCGCGATGTTGGGTCAGGCGGCACCGCAACCCACAACTTATTGCGGTTATCCACAACAAATAGCTTTACAGGTGGCAGACAGTGCCGCACCATATCTGGTAAGGGCTGAGGGAATTGCCCCAGCCTGTTGAGCAGGCATCCAGCGGTTGGGGGCGCCAACGATCCCCGACGCCGGATCAAACCCAGAGGTGACGCCATGGCATTGTCCGAGCAGTTCCTGACAGACGACATCCATCCCATCGACATCGTGGAAGATCTGGCCGAACACAACGACTGGCAATTCGACCGCGTCGGCGACGATCAGATCGCCATGGCCGTCGAAGGCCAGTGGCGCACCTATTCGATCACGCTCGCCTGGTCGGCCCATGACGAAACGCTGCGCATGATCTGCACCTTCGAACTGGACCCGCCGGCCGACAAGCTGCCGGTGCTCTACCAGACGCTGAACGAGGTGAACGATCAATGCTGGGCCGGTGCCTTCAGCTACTGGAACGAGCAGAAGCTGATGGTCTACCGCTACGGTCTGCTGATGTCGGGCGGACAGGATGCCAGCCCCCAGCAGATCGACGCGATCATCACCGCCGCCGTGCTGGCGGCGGAGCGGTACTATCCCGCGTTTCAGCTGGTCCTCTGGGGCGACCGCACCCCCCGCGACGCGATGCAGGTCGCCATTGCAGAGGCGTATGGCCGCGCGTAACCTTGCTCCGATTGACCTGAATACAGGCGAAAGGGACATCGTTATGGATATGGATTTCGTGGCCGAAAAGGGCCTTGTGCTGCTGGGCTGCGGCAAGATGGGCGGCGCGATGCTGCAAGGGTGGCTGTCGGGCGGCCTACCGCCCGGATCGGTCTGGGTGATCGATCCGAAGCCGTCGGAGTGGCTGAAAGGCACCGGCGTTCACATCAACGCCGACGATCTGCCGCAGGCGCCCGGCATCGTGCTGATCGCGGTCAAGCCGCAGATGATGAGCGAGGCGCTTCCCAGCCTGAAGAAGATGGGCAATGGCACGACCCTCTTCATCTCGGTCGCCGCCGGAACACCGATTGCGGCCTTCGAATCCGCGCTGGGCGAGGCAAGCCCGATCATCCGCGCCATGCCCAACACACCCGCCGCCGTGGGGCGCGGCATCACCTCGATCATCGGCAACGCCCATGCCAGCAGCGATCAGATGGATCTGGCCGAAACGCTCCTGCGCGCCGTCGGGCAGGTCGTCCGGCTGGAGGGCGAGGACCAGATGGATGCGGTGACCGGCGTTTCCGGCTCTGGTCCGGCCTATGTCTTTCACATGATCGAATGTCTGGCGAAGGCCGGCGAGGCCGAGGGGCTGTCGCCGGAACTGGCGATGCAACTGGCGCAGGCCACGGTCGCGGGCGCCGGCGCGCTGGCCGAGGCGGCGGACGAGACGCCAGAGCAGCTGCGCGTCAACGTGACCAGCCCCAACGGCACCACGCAGGCGGGGCTGGAGGTGCTGATGGACGAGGAAAACGGCCTGCCGGACCTGATGCGCCGCACCGTCGCCGCCGCCGCAAACCGCTCGCGCGAGTTGCGCAATGGGTGAGATCAGCTTTGACGACTTCATGGCCGTCGATATCCGCGTCGGCCGCGTCACCAGGGCCGAGCCGTTTCCCGAGGCGCGCAAGCCCGCGATCAAGATGTGGATCGATTTCGGCCCAGAGATCGGCGAGCGCAAGACGTCGGCCCAGATCACCGCACATTACACGCCCGAGGCGCTGTTGGGGCGCATGGTCATGGGGGTCGTCAATTTCCCGCCCCGCCAGATCGGCCCCTTCATGTCCGAGGTGCTGGTGCTGGGCGTGGCAGATGCCGAAGGCCAGATCGTGCTTCTCGGCCCCGATAGCGACGTGCCGATCGGCGGGCGGATGCATTGAGCCGGGTATTCCTGACACGGCCCCTGCCGCCACGCGTCGCCGCCGCGGCCGAAGCGGCGTTCGACGTGGAAATCCGCCAAAGCCGCCTGCCGATGAAACCCGCCGAAATGCGCGCGGCGCTGGCGCTCTATGACGGGGTGCTGCCGACGCTGGGCGATTGCTTTGACGCGGAAATATTCGAGAATAACGGGCATCGCTGCAAGGTGCTGGCGAATTTCGGGGTCGGCTACAACCATATCGACGTGGCCGCCGCGCGCGCCTGCGGCATCACCGTCACCAACACGCCGGGCGCCGTCACCGATGCGACCGCCGACATTGTGCTGACCCTCATGCTGATGAGCGCGCGCCGCGCGGGCGAGGGCGAACGGATGGTGCGCGCCGGGCTGTGGGAGGGCTGGCACCCGACGCAGATGCTGGGCCTCAACCTGACCGGGCGCACCGTCGGCATCATCGGCATGGGCCGCATCGGACAGGCCATCGCGCGCCGCTGCCATCACGGGCTCGGCATGGACGTGCTTTATTACAGCCGCAGCGACAAGGCGCTGCCGTTTCCGGCGTCGCGGATGGACAGCCTCATCGCGCTGGCCACGCATTCCGACGTGGTCGTCGCCGCCGTGCCGGGCGGGGCCGAGACGCGCCACCTGATCGGCCGGCAGGTGTTCGACGCAATGCAGCGGCACGCGCATTTCATCAACATCGCCCGCGGCGACGTGGTGGACGAGGCGGCGCTGATCGACGCGCTGCAAACGGGTGCCATCGGCGGCGCGGGGCTCGACGTTTACGAGCACGAACCCAAGGTGCCGGCGGCGCTGATCGCGCTGGAGAATGTCGTGCTGCTGCCGCATCTGGGCACCGCCGCGATGGAGGTGCGCGAGGCGATGGGCATGCTCGCCGTCGAGAACCTCAAGGCGTTCTTTGCCGGGGACACTCCGCCCAACGTGGTGACCTAGGATGGGCGCCGCGATCACCGGCACCGGCGTATTCACGCCGCCGAATGTCATCACCAATGACGAACTGGTCTCGGCCTTCAACGCCTATGTCGACCGCTTCAACGCCGGGAATGCGGCCGCCATCGCAGCGGGAAACATCAGGCCCAAGGGACATTCCAGCAGCGATTTCATCGTCAGCGCGTCGGGCATCCACCAGCGATACGTTATGGACAGGCGCGGCATCCTCGACCCCCAGATCATGCACCCGGTTCTGCCGCCACGCCCCGACGATCAGCCCAGCCTGATGGCCGAAATGGCGCTGGATGCCTGCCGACAGGCGTTGCGTCAGGCAGGCCGCGAAGGGCGCGAGGTCGATCTGGTCATTTGCGCCGCATCGAATCACGAGCGGGCCTATCCGGCGATTGCGGTGGAAATCCAGCAGCTTCTGGGGGCGGGCGGCTTTGCCTTCGACATGAACGTTGCCTGTTCGTCGGCCACCTTCGCGATACAGGCGGCGGCGGACATGATTGCCGCAGGCTCGGCCCGCTGCGCCATCGTGGTGAATCCCGAGATTTGCAGCGCGCATCTGGAATGGCGCGACCGCGACTGTCACTTCATCTTCGGGGACGTCTGCACGGCCTCGGTGCTGGAGCCGGAGCAGGCGGCCCAAGCCGCGCATTTCCGCATCCTCTCAACCCGCTGCGCAACGGAGTTTTCCAACAACATCCGCAACAACAACGGATTTCTGCGCCGCGCGCACGGGCAGATGGAGGACCGCCGCGACATGCAGTTCATGCAGTCGGGCCGCCGCGTTTTCAAGGAAGTGCTGCCGCTGGTCGTGGATCACATCAGCGATCATCTGACTGCGGAAAAGGTTGAACCGGACGATCTGAAACGCCTCTGGCTGCACCAGGCGAACAAGGCGATGAACGATTTCATCGGGCGCAAGGTCCTGGGCCGCACACCCACCGCCGAAGAGCAGCCGAACATCCTGCAGGATTACGCCAACACGTCCTCGGCAGGGTCGATTGTCGCTTTCGCGCAGCACAGCGACGACATGGCGCAGGGCGATCTGGGCCTCATCTGCTCCTTCGGGGCGGGCTATTCGGTGGGATCGGTCTTGCTGCGGCGGGGCTGATTCAGGTCCGGCTGGGGCGCGTCGCGCTTGCTGTCCCAGGCCGGGTCTTCCTTCTTGATCCGCTTCGCGATCAGCTTGCCGCTGGGCCAGGCGATGGCAATGCCGACGATCACGCACAGCGCGATGACCCAGATAGAATAATACCCCAACGAAAACGCCGCAATGACGAGTGCACCGGCGATGGCGCTGGCGCTGAGCACGATTATGTAAATGGCCAGGCGGTCCATGAAAGTCCTTTCATCGGTCGGCATCCCGAATCGTCAACGCGCTGGCGCGGGTCCGGTTCCGCCCGGCTCAGCGCCGCGCTGCGGCGCCGGCGCCGCGCAGGTCCGAGGGCGCTGCGCCATAGCGCGCCCTTATCGCGCGGGCCAGCGCGGCGGGCGATTCGTAGCCGCAGCGCACCGCGATTTCCGCGATGCCGAGGCCGGTGCCGTCCAGCAGCTTGCGCGCCTCCGACAGGCGCATGTGGCGATAGACGGTGCCTGGCGGCGCGCCCAGGGCGCGGCGGAAATGCCGGTCCAGCGTGCGTGGCTGGCACCCCATCCGCCGCGCGATGGCACCCAGCGGCAGGGGCCGCTCGACATTGGCGCGCATCTGCGCCAGCGCGCCGCGCACCAGCGCGTCGGGTTCGGACGGCACGGCGGGTGTGTCGCTGCCATGCATGAACTGATCCTCCACATCCAGCCGCGCCGCCATGCCGGCGTGCTGCGCGATCAGGTCCATCATCAGGTCCATCGCGCTCATCGCGCCGGCACATGTGATGACCGGCCCGTCGCGGGTGACGCGGGCGCGCACCGTCTCGACGTCGAGGAAACGCTCGGAAAAGGCATCCTGCAAGTCCCAGTGCAGCGTCGCCCGGCGCCCGTCCAGCAGCCCGGCCGACGCCATCAGCCACGGCCCGGTATCCATCCCGACCAGCGTGCGCGCCTGCCTGGCCGCGTCGCGCAGCGCCCGCCGCGTGCCGGCGGTGTCGTGCTGGACATGCCCGTAACTGGCCAGCACGAAAAGATAATCGCACCGCTCCATCGCCGCCGCCGCGCCGTGCGGCAGCACCTGCATCCCGCTGGAGCTGTCCACAGCTTCGCCCGTCATGGTGAAGATCCGCCAGTCGAACACCTGCGCGCGCCGGACGGTATTGGCGGCGCGCAAAGGCTCCAGGCAATTGGCAAGGCAGAGGTTCGAGAACCGGTCGAACAGCAGAAACGCGATGCGCGTCGGCGGCGCCGGAGGTTTTGTCCATTTCTGCATCATTCCTGTCTGATACTGCACGATGGGGCGGCGCGCCAGCGTTACCATACGCGGCAATCCCTGAAGCAATTTCCCGAAAGGACGGCCCATGCCCCTCACCATGAATCGCGACGTCTTCATCACCTGCGCCGTGACCGGCGGCGGCGGCACGCAGGACCGCAGCCCGCATGTGCCCCGCTCGCCCGAAGAGATCGCGGAAAGCGCCCTCGCCGCCGCCAGGGCGGGCGCGGCCATTGTCCACTGCCACGTGCGCGATCCCAAGACCGGCGCGCCCAGCCGCGACGTGAAGCTCTACCGCGAGCTGACCGAGCGCATCCGCGCCAGCGATACCGACGTGGTGCTGAACCTCACCGCCGGCATGGGCGGCGACATGGTCTTCGGCGATCCCGAATCGCCCCTGCCGCTGAACGAGAAGGCGTCGGACATGGTCGGCGCGACCGAGCGGATGGCCCATGTGGCCGAGTGCCTGCCCGAGATGTGCACGCTCGACTGCGGCACGATGAACTTTGCCGAAGCCGACTACGTGATGACCAACACGCCGGGAATGCTTCAGGCGATGGGCGGCATGATGACCGAACTGGGCGTCAAGCCCGAGATCGAGGCCTTTGATACCGGCCATTTGTGGTATGCCAGGCAGCTGGTGAAGGACGGCGTGCTGGAGGCAGAGGCGCTGGTGCAGCTGTGCATGGGCGTGCCGTGGGGTGCGCCGAACGATATGAACACCTTCATGGCGATGGTGAACAACGTGCCGTCCGACTGGACCTGGTCGGCCTTCAGTCTCGGCCGCGATCAGATGCCCTATGTCGCGGCGGCGGTGCTTGCAGGCGGCAATGTGCGTGTGGGGCTCGAGGACAACCTCATGCTGGACAAGGGCGTGCTGGCCGAGAACCACCAGCTTGTCACCCGCGCCCGCGAAATCATCGAGCGGATGGGCGCGCGCGTGATGTCGCCCGCCGACGTGCGCGACAAGCTGCGCCTTACCAAGCGCGCGCCGAAGTGAGTCAACGCGTCCTCATTACAGGCGGCGCATCGGGCATCGGTCTTGGCCTTGCGCGGCGATTTGCAGCGCGGGGCGACCGCGTGGCTCTGTGCGACGCGGACGCGGACGCGGTGGCGCGCGTTGCCGCCAACATGCCGGAAGGGATCGTGCGGCAGGCCGATGTGACGGACGCGGGCCAGATGGACGCTTTCCTGGCCGAGGTCGAGGACGCATGGGGCGGCGTCGACGTGGTCTGCGCCAACGCCGGCACCGGTGGCCCCGCGGGCCGGATCGAGGATCTGGAGTATGACGATTGGCAAGCCTGCCTTGCCGTCAATCTGAACGGCGCTTTCCTGACCTGTCGCTGGGCAGCGCGCCTCATGCGGGCGCAGGGGTCGGGCTGTATCATCGTCACCTCGTCCACATCCGGCCAATGGGGCCATCCCTACCGCTCACCCTATGCGGCGGCGAAATGGGGACTGATCGGCCTGACCAAGACGCTGGCGATGGAGCTGGGAGGCGCCGGCGTGCGCGTCAACGCCATCTGCCCCGGTGCCGTGGAAGGCGCGCGCATGGACCGCGTCGTGGCCATGGAGGCGGAGGCGTCGAACCGGTCGCCACAGGAGGTGCGCGACCAATATGTGCGCGGTGTGTCGATGCGCACCTGGGTCACGGTCGACGATCTGGCCGATACGGTGCTATTCCTCGCCTCGCCTGCGGCCTCGAAGATTTCCGGCCAGATCATCGCGATCGACGGCCATACCGAAACCAACGCCCCTCCGGGCGCATGAGAGACGTTCTATGACAAAACAAATGAAAGCCGCCATCATCGGCGGCGGCGTGATCGGCGGCGGATGGGCCGCGCGTTTCCTTCTGAACGGCTGGGATGTGCGCATCTTCGATCCGGATCCGGAGGCAAAACGCAAGATCGGCGAGGTGCTGGAGAACGCGCGCCACGCGCTGCCGATGCTCTACGACTACGCGATGCCCGAGGAGGGCGCGCTGACCTTTCACGCCACCGTGGCCGAAGCGGTCGAGGGTGCCGCCTGGATTCAGGAAAGCGTGCCCGAACGGCTGGAGATGAAGCACAAGGTCTATGCGGAGATCCAGTCGGTCTGCGGCGAGGATGCAATAATCGGCTCCTCCACCAGTGGCTACAAGCCATCCGAGTTGCAGCAGGGCGCCGAGCGGCCGGGTCAGATCATGGTCTGCCACCCGTTCAACCCGGTCTATCTGCTGCCCCTGATCGAAGTGGTCGGCACCGAGGCGAGCGATCCCGCGCTGCTGGACCGGGCGTCGGAGCTGCTGACCTCCGTCGGCCTCTACCCCCTGCGCGTGCGCAAGGAGATCGACGCGCATATCGCCGACCGCTTCCTCGAGGCCGTCTGGCGCGAGGCGCTGTGGCTGGTCAAGGACGGCATCGCCACGACCGAGGAGATCGATAACGCGATCCGCTATGGCTTTGGCATTCGCTGGGCGCAGATGGGCCTGTTCGAGACCTACCGCGTCGCGGGCGGCGAGGCGGGGATGAAGCATTTCATCGACCAGTTCGGCCCCTGCCTCAAATGGCCCTGGACCAAGCTGATGGACGTACCCGAGCTGACCGATGAGCTGGCCCAGATGATCGCGGACCAGTCCGACGCGCAATCGGGCCACCTGTCCATCCGCCAGTTGGAGCGCAAGCGCGACGGCAACCTCATCGCCATGATGCGCGCGCTGAAACAGCAGGGCAACGCATCCGGCCGCCTGCTGAACGAGCATGAGAAAAAGATGCGTCCCGAACTTGAGGGCGGCAGCCCGATGGTCAGCCTGCGCCGCACGATCCCCGTCGACTGGACCGACGTCAACGGCCACATGAACGAAGGCCGCTACGGCCAGATATTCTCGGACGCGGCCGAAGAGGTGATGGCCTATGTCGGCGCCGACGACGATTATATCGCGAACGGTTTCAGCTATTTCACCGTCGAGACGGTGACGAAATACCTGGCCGAAACCCACGCGGGCGAGGCGGTCGAGGTTCATACAACCGTGACCGAAGGCAAGGGCAAGAAACTGCGTTGCCTGCACGAGATGCGCCGCGCCACGGATGGCGAGGTTCTGGCGACCTGCGATCAGTTCATGCTGCATGTCAGCCTGGAGACCCGGCGCACCTGCGATCCCGCGCCCGACGTCGCCGCCCGCGTCGAAGCGCTGGCCGCCGCACATGAAGGAGCAAAACCATGAATTTCGGATTGACCGACGAACAGGAAATGATCGTCTCGACCGTGCGCAGCTTCGTCGAGAACGAGATCTACCCCCACGAGGCCGAGGTCGAGCGCACCGGCGAGGTGCCCCCCGAGGTGGCCGAAAAGATCAAGCAGAAGACGCTCGGTCTGGGCTTTTACGCCTGCAACTTCCCCGAGGATGTCGGCGGCGCGGGGCTCAGCCACCTCGAATTCGCGCTGGTCGAGCGCGAGCTTGGACGCGGCTCCATGGCGCTGACGCATTTCTTTGGCCGCCCCCAGAACATCCTGATGGCCTGCGAGGGCGAGCAGCGCGAGCGCTACCTGCTTCCGGCCGTGCGCGGCGAGCGGATGGACGCGCTGGCGATGACCGAGCCGGGCGCCGGATCGGATGTGCGCGGCATGAAATGCAGCGCCAAGCGCGACGGCGGCGATTGGGTGCTGAACGGCACCAAGCATTTCATCTCGGGCGCCGACCACGCGGATTTCGTCATCGTCTTCGTCGCCACCGGCGAGGATCAGACGCCCAAGGGGCCGAAGAAACGCATCACTACCTTCCTTGTCGATCGCGGCACGCCCGGCTTTACCATCCGCGACGGGTATAAATCGGTCAGCCACCGCGGCTACAAGAACATGATCCTCGAATTCGACAACTGCCGCCTGCCGGCGGGCCAAGTGCTGGGCGAGGTCGATGGCGGCTTCGACGTGATGAACGAATGGCTCTACGCCACGCGCATCACCGTCGCCACCATGTCTGTCGGGCGCGCGCGGCGCTGTTTCGACATGGCGCTGGACTATGCCGCCGAGCGCAAGCAGTTCGGCCAGCCCATCGGCAAGTATCAGGGCGTCAGCTTCCAGATCGCCGACATGATCACCGAGATCGACGCCGCCGACTGGCTGACGCTGGCCTCCGCATGGCGGCTGGACCAGGACCTGCCCGCCAATCGCGAGATCGCGTCGGCCAAGCTCTATGCCTCGGAGATGCTGGCGCGGGTCACCGACGCCACTCTGCAGATATTCGGCGGCATGGGGCTGATGAGCGACTACCCGATCGAGCGGTTCTGGCGCGATGCCCGCGTGGAGCGGATCTGGGACGGCACCAGCGAGATCCAGCGCCACATCATCAGCCGCGAGTTGCTGCGCCCTCTGGGCGCCTGAGGCGGCGCGTCAGTAGACTTCTTCGTAGCGGCGGCACTGCTCGGCAGGATCGAGGTCGGCGACCATCGCCGCCTCGCCCTGCTTGTGCTTGACGTAGAGATTGACGAACCCTGACGGAAACCAGCTGCCGACAACCGTATTGGCCGCGAACGCCTTGAGCGCCGCGTCCAGCGTCTGCGGCAACCGCTTGTGGCCGATCGCCGCCAGATCCTGCGGCGAAAGCAGCGACAGGTCCTGCGCGGTCGCCTCGGGTACGTCCAACCCCTCCTCGATGCCTTGCGCGCCCGCATGAACCAGCGCGGCCAGCAGCAGGTGCGGCCCGGCGGCGGCGTCGGCGGCGCGAAACTCGAAATGGAACTGGCGCGCGCGGGCGAGGTCCGAGATGTCCGAGACCGGGCAGATCCGCACCGCCGCCTCGCGGTCGCGGAAGCCCAGATTGTTGAAGGCCGCGCTCCAGCGGTGCGGCATGAGGCGCAGGTAGGACACGACGCTGGGCGCCGTGAGGGCAACGAACGCGTCGAGATACTTCAGGATGCCGGCGACGAACTGCCCGGCGTGGCGCGACAGCTCGTGCTTGCCGTCCGCATCGTAAGTGGCCGGTGTCCCGTCGCCGTTCAGCAGGCTCATGTGGACATGCACGCCGTTGCCCACCTGATCGGGGCCGCGGATCGGCACGAAGGTCGCGCCCTTGCCAAAGCGGGCGGCGACGGCGTGGACCAGCTCGCGCAGGATGACAGCCTGATCGGCGATGGCGATCCCCTGCGACGGGTCCATCGTCACCTCGAACTGGCCGGCGCCAAATTCGCGCAGGAAGGTGTCGGGCGCGATGCCGTTGTCGCGCATGGCCGCGATCAACGTCTCGCCGAAGGCGCGCCATTCGCGGAATCCGGCGGCGGAAAAGGCGGTGCCGGGGAGGGGCTCTTCGCCGCGGATCTGGAATTCATGCTCGAACGTGCCGCTCAGAGTGAGGCCCGATACCCGCTCCAGCCGCGCCAGCGCGCCCCGCAGCATGGAGCGGGTGCAAAATTCCCACGCCCTGCCGTCGGTATAGCGGATATCGCCCAGCATCAGCGTTTCGCCCGGCGCGCCCTCTTCGGGCAGGTGCATCGTCGCGCGCTGGTCCGGGATCAGCACGAGGTCTCCGAAGGAGCCGAAGGGCGTTTCGGCGATATTGTCGAAGCAGGTGATCTGGACATTCGTGGGGGTCCAGCCGATCCCGCGTTTCAGCCGCTTTTCCAGCTGCGACGCGGGAAACGATTTGCCGCGCACCTTGCCGGCGATGTCGCTCGTGCAGGCCAGTATCAGAGCTTCGCGTTTCATCGGCTTTCCTCTTTCTTCGGGGCGTTTTTTCCTTCCAGCCGGGCGCGCAGCGCGTCCCAGTCCCTGATGCGGTCCTCGGTGCTGTGCCAGTCCTGCTCGGATACCGTGACGACCAGCGCCTCGATCAGGGCCAGCGCGGCGGCGCCGGTATCCCAGGCGGTGCCGATTTCGATCGGCAGGGCGATGACGTGGCTGCAATGGCGCGCGGCGGGCGATTGCCATTTGTCGGTGATCAGCACGACCTGCGCGCGGCGCTCCTCGCTGATCGCGGCGGCGAGCCGCTCCAGCGACGGCTGGTAGCGCCGGAAATCGAACAGCACGGCCACGTCGCGGCGGCGCATCCGCATGACGGCATCGGGCCACAGTTCGGGATCGTCGGCCAAGTGATGGATGCCGGGCCGCGTCTGCCGCAGATGCAGCGACAGGAACCGCGCCAGCGTGTCGCTGATCCGCCCGCCGCGCAGGTAGATTTTGCGCGCGGGATCACCCAGCAGGGCGGCGACGCTGTCGAGCTGCTGTTGCGTGATCGTCCGGGGCAGATCGCGGACCAGATCAGCGGCGCGCTGGGTGTAACTGTTCAGGAAACAGGGGCTTGTGCCTTCGCCCGTCAGCGCGCGCAGATCGCGGGGCGATCGGCTTCCTTCGCGCAGTTCTTCGATCAGGGCATGCTGGAAGTCGCCGAAACCGCCAAAGCCCAGCCTGCTGACGAATCGCGAGATCGACGGCGGGCTGACCCCGGTCGCCTTGGCCAGCTGCTGGATCGTCTGCAATCCGGCGAAGGGATAGTCGGCCAGCAGTGCGTTGGCCAGTTTCGTCTGTCCCGCCGTCAGTCTGGACAGATTTGCGCGCACCTTGTCCTGCACCGTCATCGTCACCCTTCCGCCAGCAGGCCCGCGCCGCTTTGATTCCAGCGCATTGGAGCATATGAAATTATCATCTCAAAGCACAAATATTGCTTGATCTTTGATGTTCTATTTTCTTTACTTTCGTTAACCTTGGAGTTTGCTGCCCGATCATGTCCTGCCCTGCAAAAATTCCACACGCCCCGGCGCGGGCGTTGCTGTCGCAGGGCGATCCCGAGCCGGTCGAAATCCTCCGCCCGTCCGGCGCATCTCCGGTGCTCTTGCTGTGCGAACACGCCGGGCGCGCCGTGCCCGCGCGACTGGACGGGCTGGGGCTGGAGGCGGGCGAGATGGACAGGCACATAGCCTGGGATATCGGCGCCGCCGCCACGGCGCGGCGCCTGTCGGACCTGCTGGACGCGCCATTGGTGCTGCAACGCTACAGCCGCCTCGTCATCGACGCGAATCGCCCGCTGGCCGCGCCCGACTGTATCCCCGAGGTCAGCGACGGCACGCGGATCCCCGGCAATGCCGGTCTGGACGAGGCGGCGCGCACGCAGCGATACGATGAGATCCACCGCCCGCTGCATGACGCCGTGTCGGACATGCTGGACCGGCGCGCGGCGGCGGGGCGGCCCGGCGTTCTGGTGACGGTTCATTCCTACACGCCGGTCCTTGCCGGGCAGGCGCGCGCCATGGCGGCCGGTCTGCTGTTCAACCGCGACCCAAAGCTGGCCGAGGCGCTGAAGGCGCCGCTGGAGCGGCTTGCGCAGGGCCAGACGGTCGCGCTCAACGAGCCTTATTCGGTCGACGACGACAGCGATTACGCCATCCCCGTCCACGGTGAGCGGCGCGGCATTCCGCATGTACTGGTCGAATTGCGCAACGATCTGATCGCCGACGCGGCCGGACAGAAGCTTTGGGCGGCACGTCTGGCGGATGCGCTGGGAAGCGCGTTGAAAACCGTGGAGATTACGCAGTGACCCACCCGCGAACCCGCGACATCGCGCTCGACCCCGCCCGCTCGGGGCTTTTGTTCATCGACGTGCAGAATTTCTCGGTCGCTCGCGACGGGGGCGAATTCAAGGACGTGCCCGACGCCGATATCGCCGGAAAATACGGCTACTACTTCGACCGGATCAGGACCACCGCGCTGCCCAACATGCAGAAGCTGCAGAAGGGGTTCCGCGCGGCGGGAATTGAGGTGATGTATACCACCATCGAATTGCTCACGCTGGACGGGCGCGACCGCAGCCTCGATTACAAGATCACCGGGTTCAACGTGCCCAAGGGCTCGCGCGACGGCAAGGTGGTGGACGAAATCGCACCCGACGGCGACGAGATCGTGTTTCCCAAATCCTCGTCATCGGTCTTCGTGTCGACCCATATCGACTATGTGCTGCGCAACCTCGGCATCAGCCAGATCGTGCTGTGCGGCCTCCTCACCGATCAGTGTGTGGAATTGGCGGTGCGCGACGCGTGCGATCTGAACTACCTCGTGACCCTCGTGCCCGACGCCTGCGCGACCTACAGTCAGGAACGGCACGACCATTCGCTGAAGACCATCGCCGGCTATTGCCGACAGGTGAACACGGGCGACCTTCTGGCCGAGATTGCCCGAACCGACTGACCAAAGAAGCGCGAAAAAAGCGCATACCAAACAGGAGGAAAGACAATGAGTATCTGGAAAACGACGGCCGTGATCGCGTCCGCCGCAACGATGGCCGGAGGGGCCGCATCCGCGCAGGACGGCGAGGAGCTGCTTATCGGCGGTGCGCTGTCGCTGACCGGCATCCAGGCGCCGCTGGACACGCCCGGATTTCTGGGGGCGCAGGTGGCGGTGGATTACCTGAACGAGAATGGCGGCATCCTGGGTCGCCCGGTTAATTTCGTGAACATCGACGGCAAATCCGATCCCGTCACGGTCGGCAACGTCGCGGTCGAGCTGATCGACCGGGGCGCCGAGCTGATCGTCGCGCCCTGCGATTTCGACTTCGGCGGCCCTGCCAGCCGCGAGGCGCAGGAGGCGGGGCTGGTCGGCATTTCCACCTGCGCGTCCGATCCGCTTTATTCCTCGTGGTCGCTGGGGGACAAGCAGTTCACCCTGTCGATGTGGAACACCACGATGGGCGCCGTCGCCGCCAACTTCGCCTGCGAGGAGAAGGGCTGGAAAAAAGCCTATGTCGTCACCGACCAGTTCATCGCCTACACCAAGTCGCTTTCGAAATATTTCCAGCAGCATTACGAGGATATCGGCTGCGAAGTGATCCTCGAAGACACCTACACCAACGGCGACAACGATTTCTCGGCGCAGCTGTCGCGCCTTCAGGCGCTGGACGAGAAACCCGACGTGATCTTCCTGTCGTCCTACGGGCAGGACATCGGCGTCATCATCCGCGCGCTGCGCGAGGCGGGCATCGACGCGCCGGTTCTGGGTGGCGACGCCTATGACGATCCGGCCATGCACGAGGCGCTGGGGCCCAAGCTGGGCAACGACATCTACTTCGTGACCCACGCCTGGATGGGGCCGGAAAGCCACGAGGACATGCCGATGTTCATCGACCTCTACAAAAAGAAGCATGGTGAAGCGCCGGAATTGTCCTTCGTCGCGACCGGCTGGGACACCATCATGCTGATGGCCCAGGCAGTCGAGGCGGCGGGCACCACCGACGGCGCCGCCGTCGCCAAGGCGCTGGAAGAGGGCGAGTTCGATCTGCTGACCGGCAAGCTGTCCTATTCCTCGGCCGAGGAAGGCCACGAGCCCGACAAGGCCGCCGTGCTGACCGAACTGGTCGAGGGCAAGCCCCAGTTCATGGGCTGGCGCCGCCCCGAGACGCTGCCGGCACCCTGACCGTACGCAGCGGGCGGCGGCATCCCGTCGCCGCCCGATTTCAGCGCAAGGAAACAACAGATGCTGGACGACAGGGCCGCCCGGACCCGACTGGAGATGCGCGACGGCTCGGTCGAGTTCGCGGGTCTCAAGGCGCTCGACAAGGTGTCGCTCAGGCTGGAGCCGGGCGAGATCCTGGGCCTGATCGGCCCGAACGGGTCGGGCAAGACGACGACGATCAACGCGATAACAGGGCAGGTGCCGCTGGCCACCGGCGAGGTGCGCATCGGCGGCCGCGTGATCTCGGGGCTGAAGCCGCAGGATATCGCGCTTCTGGGCGTCGCGCGCTCGTTCCAGATCGTCCGCCTTTTCAATAACATGACGACGCTCGAGAACGTCGAGACGGCGGCGCTGGCGCGCGGCGATTCGCGCCGCAAGGCGCGCGGCAAGGCGCGTGCGCTGCTGCGCGAGTTCGGGCTGGAGCGTCACGCCGACGCGCTCTGCAGCACGCTCAGCTACGGCGACAAGCGGCGGGTGGAAATCGCCCGCGCGCTGGCCGCCGAGCCGTCATTCCTGTTTTTGGACGAGCCTGCGGCCGGCATGAATCAGGCCGAGACGGACGCGTTGCTGGGCATCCTGCGCGCGCTGCCCGCCGAGCGGAACCTTGGCCTCTTGATCATCGACCACGACATGAGCCTCATCATGCGGCTTTGCGACCGGCTGCAGGTCATCTCGTCGGGGCGCACCATCGCCGAAGGCACGGCCGAGGAGGTGCGCACGAACCACGACGTGATCGAGGCATACCTGGGAAGCGGTGCAGATGATTGAAGTCAGCGATCTCCATGTCCGCTACGGCGCCGTCCATGCGGTGCGCGGCGTCTCCTTCACCGTCGGCGATGGCGAGTTGGTGACGCTTCTGGGTGCGAACGGCGCCGGAAAATCCTCGTCGATCCTGTGCATCGCGGGCGCGATCAGGGCGGCGGGCGGCACGGTGCTGCTGGACGGCAAGGACATGACCTCGGCCAGCCCCGAGGCGATGCTGCGCGCGGGCGTGGCGACGGTGCCGGAGACGCGCGACGTCTTTCCCGACCTCACGGTCGACCAGAACCTGACGCTGGGTGCCTATGCGCGCCGCGGCGACCGCAAGGGCGTGGCCGAGGACCGCCAGCGCATGTTCGAGATGTTCCCGCGCCTGGCCGAGCGGCGCGAGCAGGCGGGCGGCACCCTCTCGGGGGGCGAACAGCAGATGCTGGTCGTCGCACGCGCGCTGATGTCGCGCCCCCGCGTGCTGCTGCTGGACGAGCCGTCGCTGGGCCTTGCCCCGGCCATCGTCGACCAGATCTTCGAGATGATCGCCGAGCTGAAGGCGCAGAAGCTGACGATCCTTCTGGTTGAGCAGAACGCGCGCAAGGCGCTGCAGGTCGCCGACCGCGCCTATGTGCTGCGCCTGGGCGAAGTGGCGGGCAGCGGCACCGCGCAGCAGATCGCGTCGTCGACCGATCTCGATGCACTCTACCTGGGAGGCTGAGGAATGGATTTCGCGATTTAATTCGTCATCAACGTGCTCAGCCTCGGGGGCGCCTACGCGCTGATGGCGCTGGGGCTGGTGCTGGTCTATGGCATTCTCAAGCTGGTGAATTTCGCCTATGGCGAGCTGATCATGGTGGCCGGCTATACGCTGCACCTTGTCGGCGGCTCGCCGCTGCCGTGGCTGGTGATGGCGGTGGTCGCCGTCGTCATGGCGATGGTCGCGGGGCTGGCGACCGATTACGTCGCCTTCCGCCCGGTGCGGTCGAAATCGGTGACGGCGGTGCTGATCACCTCGTTCGCCTTTTCCACGCTCTTGCAGAACGCCGCGCTTCTCTTCATCTCGCCGCGCCCGCGCAGCGTGCCCTTGCCCGAAATCTTCTCGCAAAGCGTGATGATCGCGGGGCTGCCCACGCCGATGCGCGACATCCTCACCATCGTCGCGGCGGTGGTGCTGCTGGGCCTTTTCACCTGGCTCATGCAGAAAACAGTCCTGGGCATCGCCATGCGCGCGGCGGCGACGAATTTCACCATGGCGCGGATGCTGGGCGTGCCGGCGAACCTCATCATCTCGTCCGCCTTCGCGATCAGCGGCTTTCTGGCCGGGGTCGTCGGCATCCTCTGGATCGGGCGGATCGGCACCGTGGTGCCCGGCATCGGGCTGGAGCCGCTCTTGATCGCCTTCATCGCCTGCGTGATCGGCGGCATGCGCTCGCTGCCCGGCGCGGTGATCGGCGGCTTCATCCTTGCCTTCATCGACACGACGCTGAACTACACGCTGTCGCAGGATCTGCTGAAATTCCGCGACGCCTTCACCTTCAGCCTCGTCATCCTGATCCTTCTGTGGCGGCCCGAGGGCCTGATGAAGGGCCCAGCCAGCGGACAGCGGACGTGAGATCATGCACAGAAACATCCTGACCCTCCTGATCCTTGGCGCCCTGATCGTCGCGGCGGCCCTGCTGGCGCAGTTCATGGGCATACGCCTGTATGAGCGGATCGCGACGACGATGTTCGTGTCGATGATCCTGGTGCTGGGGCTTCAGGTGTTCATGGGCAATTCGGGGATCCTGTCCTTCGCGCATATCGGCTTCATGGGGGTGGGGGCCTATACCTCGGCCGTGCTGACCATTCCCGACCGGATGAAGGGCATGGCGCTGCCCGACCTTTATCCTATCCTCGAGAATGTGCACCTCAGCCCGTATCTGGGGATCCTCATCGGCGGGTTGGTGGCGGCGTTGGTGGCCGCTGTCCTGTCCTATCCGCTGATGCGCCTGTCGGACGCGGCGGCGGTCATTACGTCCTTTGCGCTGCTGGTGGTGCTGCATACCATCCTCACGCACTGGAGCGCGGTGACGAACGGGCCGCGCACCCTGTTTGGTCTGCCCGAGGCGACCAGCCTGTGGCTGGCCTGCGGGGCGGCGGTGGCGGCGCTGCTGGGGGCGCTCGCCTTCAAGGAATCGCGCGCCGGCCAGCTATTGCGCGCCAGCCGCGATGACGAGGTCGCAGCGGCGGCCATCGGGGTAAAGATCGTCAGGCTGCGCTGGATCGGGTTCATTCTCGCCGCGCTTTTCGCAGGGATCGGCGGGGCGCTCTGGGGGCATTTCGTGACCTCCTTTTCGCCCCGCGCCTTCTATCTGAAGGAGACGTTCCTGATCCTGTCGATGCTGGTGATCGGCGGCGCCAACACGGTGACGGGTGCCGTCTTCGGCACGCTGATCGTGACCTTCGCCTACGAGGCGCTGCGCACACTGGAAGCCGCCATAAACGAGACCGGGATCATGGCCGAACAGGTCATCGGCCTGACCGAGATCGTGCTGGCCCTCGCGATGATCGCGGTGCTGTCGCTGCGCCCGGGCGGGCTGTTCCCGGCGCGCGAAATCGGCACATTGCTGACCATGAGACGACGAAGAGGAGGAGAAGAGTCATGAGTTGGAAGACCGCCTATCGCTCGTTCTACTACGAGACCGCGGAAGAGCCCGAGGATATCGTGCTCGACCCCAAGCGCACGGCGCTTTTGATGATCGACGTGCAGAAGACCTATCTCGAGGACAAGGACACGCCGGAGGAAACGCGCCGCTGGCAACCCTTTTACGAGCGGATGAGGGAAACCGTGATCCCCAACTGCGCCGAACTGATCGCGTTCTGCCGGGGCAAGGGAATCGAGGTGATCCACGCCCGCATCGCCTGTCACAAGCAGGACGGCCGCGACCGCTCGCTCAGCCAGAAAAAGCCGGGATTCAACTACCTGCTGCTGCCCAAGAATCGCGAGGATGCGCAGATCGTCGACGAGCTGGCGCCGAAGGGCGACGAGATCACCGTGGAAAAGACGACCGACAGCGCGCTGACCGGCACCAACCTTCGGCTGATCCTGCGCAACATGGAGATCACCGATGTGATCGTCGCGGGCATCTTCACCGATCAATGCGTGTCCTCGACCGTGCGCAGCCTCGCTGACGAAAGCTTCGGCGTCATCGTCGCCGATGATTGCTGTGCCGCCGCGACGATGGAGTTGCACGAATCCGAACTGCGCATCATCAACATGATCTACTGCCACGTCGCCAGCCGCGCAGAGGTGGAGGGCTTCGTCCAGGGGACCGCGTGATGGCGGACCTCTACGCGCGCGATCTGGCGGCGCTGTCGTCGATGTCGCACCTGCGGTTCTTTCCGCAGGCGGTGACGGGCGGGCAGGGCTGCTGGCTGACGGGGGATGACGGGCGCGATCTGCTGGATTTCTCCGGCTCATGGGGCGCGGTTGGCCTCGGGCACGCGCACTCGGCGATCCGCGAGGCGGTGACGCGGGCGCTGACCTCGCAGGCGGGGGCGAGCCTCTTGTCGTCGGCGACCGAACCGGCGGTGGCGCTGGCCGAACGGCTGCTCTCCATCGTGCCCGAGCGGGCGCGCGGCCGCGTCTGGCTGGGTCATTCCGGCTCGGACGCCAACGAGACGGTCGTGCGCGCCGTGCTTGCGGCGACGGGCCGCTCGCGCATCATCGCCTATCATGGCGGCTATCACGGCGGCACGACCGGGTCGGTCGCCGTGTCGGGCCACCCGGTGCAGGACGCGAACGCTCGCCTGCCGGGCCTGTCGCTGATCCCGTTCCCGAACCCCCTGCGCGACGGTGGCCCGGAGGCGGCGGCCGAGCGCAGCCTTGCCCGCCTGCGCGCCCTGCTGGCCAGCGAGGTTCCGGCCAGCGACGTGGCCGCAATGTTCATCGAGCCGATCCAGTCCGACGGCGGCATGCTGGTCGCGCCCGAGGGATACTTCCGCGAGGTCGAGGCATTGTGCCGACAGCACGGCATCCTTCTGGTCTGCGACGAGGTGAAGGTCGGGCTCGGGCGCACCGGGCGGCTGCACTGTTTCGAGCATCTGGGGATCGAGCCCGACATCGTCGTTTTCGGCAAGGCGCTGGGCGGCGGGCTGCCCATTTCGGCCGCGGTGGGTCCCGAAGCGGTGATGAACCACGCATCGGCCTTTTCCTTCCAGACGCTGCACGGCAATCCGGTCTGCGCTTCGGCCGCGCTGGCCGTTCTGGACACGATCGAAGCCGAGGACCTGACCCGGAACGCCGCCGAGGTGGGCGCCTATCTGGCCGAAGGTCTGCGCGATCTGGCACAGCGCCACGGGTGGATCGGCGAGGTGCGCGGCAAGGGGCTGGCGCTGGGCGCCGAACTGGTTGCGGATGACGGCCTTACCCCGGCGCCGCAGGAAACGGCGCTGACGGTCTTTCGCGCGCATCAGCTGGGGCTGGTCCTCTACTATGTCGGCGTGTCGTCAAACGTGCTGGAATTCACGCCGCCCCTGACGCTGACCAGGCCGGAGGTGGATCGCGGCCTGTCGATGCTCGATCAGGCGATGACGGATGTCGCGAACGGTATCCTCACGCGCGACGACATCGCCGGGTTCGAAGGCTGGTAGCGCCGCGTCACGCCCCCTCGCTCAGGTGGAGCGTTGCCTTGCCGGCCTCTATCTTGGCCAGAAGGCGCGCGCTCGGGCGGCGGTCGGTGACGAGGTGGATGCGGTCGGTCCAGCCGGTGATGTATTTCAGCGCGCGGCGGTCGAACTTGGAGTGATCGGCAAGGATGTAGGTCGTCTGCGAACATTCGATCATCTCGCGGTACACCTCGGATGGGCCGAGCATCGCCTCGCTCACGCCGCCCCCGTCGATGGCCGACGCGCCCATGAAGGCCAGCGGCGCGTGATAACGGCGGATCGCCGCCATCGTCTCGGGCCCGGTCACCATGCCTTCCTTGCCGTCAAAAAGGCCCGGCAGGCACATGATCTGGATGTTGGCATTCTCCGACAGCTCCGCCGCCACGCGGAACGCCGGTGTCAGCACGGTCATGCGCCTTTCGGTGCTGCGCAGCGCGCGGGCGAAATGCAGTACCGTCGCGCCGCCGCCGATAAAGATCGTCTCGGCCTCGCCGATCAGACCCTCCGCCCGCACCGCAATGCCCTGCCGCGCCTCGATGAATTGCCCCAGACGCTCGGCAAGATGCGGCTCGGACACCTGGCCGCGCACCGCGCCGCCATAGGTGCGGCTGATGCGTCCGGCCTCGTCCAGATGGCTCAGATCGCGCCGGATCGTCTCGGACGACACGTCCAGCACCTCGGCCAGTTCGCTCACGCGCATCGCCGGGTTGCGGTCCAGCGCGGCGAGGATCTGTTCCTGCCTGCGCGCTTTTTTTGAAAGGGCCATCTGGCGCGCCTCCTGTGACTTTCCTTTTTATAACCACGCATTTGCCCGTGTCACCGCCATAAAATGACCGACTTGCCACAAAAATATTTGCCACTTGCAAGTTTGCGGCTAAGCTGGATCGCGACTGAGGGGGAATCGCGCGTGTTCAACTACGGATTTTTCAGCTTCGACTCCAAGGATGACCTCCTGGAGAAGGCCGCCGAATACTGGAATCCGGGCAAGGTACAGTTCTGGAGCGAGGCCGGAACGCCAATGGTCATCGACCGGCGCGAGGAATATTTCCTATATGACATGTCGGGCAAACGCCTGATCGACCTGCACCTGAACGGCGGCACCTACAATTTCGGCCATCGCAATCCCGAACTGGTGCAGACGCTGAAATCCGGGCTGGATTACTTCGACATGGGCAACCACTGGTTCCCGTCCGTCGCGCGCGCCGCCTTCGCCGAAAAGCTGATCAAGACCGCGCCGCACATGCAATACGCCATCTTCGGCGCGGGCGGGGCCGAGGCGGTGGAGATCGCCCTGAAAACGGCGCGTTACGTCACCAAGCGCAAGAAGATCGTATCGATCATCAAGGGCTATCACGGCCATTCCGGCCTGTCGGTCGCCACGGGGGACGAGCGGTTCTCCAAGATCTTCCTCGCCGACCGGCCGGACGAATTCCTGCATGTGCCGTTCAACGACACCGACGCGCTGGAGGATGTGCTGAAGAAGGGCGACGTCGCCGCCTTCATCATCGAGACGATCCCGGCCACCTATGGCTTTCCCATGCCGGACGACAATTACCTGCGCGAATGCCACCGCATCTGCCGCAAATACGGCACGCTCCTGATCGCGGACGAGGTGCAGACGGGCCTCATGCGGACCGGCGTCATGTGGGGCTGGCAGGGCTACGGCATCCAGCCGGACATCATGGTCTGCGGCAAGGGGCTGGGCGGCGGGATCTACCCGATTTCGGCCTGCCTGGTGACGCGCGAATGCGGCGGCTGGCTGCACGAGGATGGCGCGGCGCATATCTCGACCTCGGGCGGCGCCGAGCTGGGGTGCCTCGTGGGGCACAAGGTGATCGAGATGCTGGAGCGGCCCGAGATCATTTCGAACGTGCATTTCGTGTCAGAATTCTTCGCCGCCGCCATGGCCGAGATGATGGAGCGGCACAGCGACATTTTCTGCGGTGTGCGCCAGCGCGGCGTCGTGCTGGGGCTGGAGTTCGACCACCCCGAGGGCGCCGTCGCGGTCAGCCGCGCTCTCTATGAGAACGGCGTCTGGGCGATCTTCTCTTCGCTCGACAAGCGCGTTCTGCAGTTCAAGCCGGGGGTCATGCTGGGCGTCGATGTCTGTCAGGAGATCATGGACCGCTTCGACGCCGCCATGCCCCGCGCGCGGCAATTGCTGAAAACGATGAGGACAGCCGCATGAGCGCCGATCCCAACGCCTCGCGCCTGAACGTGCCGGACCCGCATATCGCGACGGCGCACATGAAGGTGAACCGCGCCCACTGGGCCGTGCGCCAGTTCGGCAAGGCGGGCCGCGAGATGGTGCTGAAGGTGGCCGAGGCGGTCGCCCGCGCCGGACATGCCAAGGCCGGGCACTACGCCGACTGGGCGGTGCGCGAGACGGGCTTTGGCGTGGTCGAGCACAAGAAGCTGAAGAACGAGCTCAGCACGCTGCCGCTGCTGGATTTCTATCGCGACATGGATCTGACCGCCCCGCGCGTCCTCCCCGACGAGAAGATCGTCGAGCTGCCCAAGCCCGCGGGCGTGGTCTTTGCCCTGACCCCGGCCACGAACCCGATCGCCACCCTTTACTACAAGACGATGCTGGCGATCCTGAGCCGCAACGCCATCGTCTTCAGCCCTCATCCGGCGGCGCGCGAATGCAGCGTCGACGCGGCCCGGACCCTGGCCCAAGCGGCCGAGGCGGCGGGCGCGCCCGCGGGCCTGATCCAGTGCGTTGAACATCCCTCGGTGCCGCTGGTGCAGGAGGTCATGGCCTCGGACAAGGTCGCCGTCATCATGGCGACGGGCGGCAGCGCGATGGTGCGCGCGGCCTATTCCTCGGGAAACCCGGCGCTGGGCGTCGGCCCCGGCAACGCGGTCGCCTATGTCGATCCGTCGGCCAAGGTGGACGCGGCGGCAAAGCGGCTTGTCGACAGCAAGAGCTTCGACAACTCGGTGCTGTGCACCAATGAAAGCGTTGTGCTGACGCTCGAGTCCAATCGCGGCAACATGGAGCGCGCGCTGCGCAGCGCGGGCGCGCATATCTGCAACGAGGGCGAAACGGACAAGCTGCGCGATTATCTCTTTACGGACAAGGGCTTCAACGTTGCGGCCATCGGCAAATCCGCCGTCTGGATCGCAGATCAGGCCGGTATCCGCGTCAGCCCCTCGGTGCGCATCCTGGTGCCCGGCATCTCCGCGCCGGGGCAGGACGACGCGCTTTTCCGCGAGAAGCTGTGCCCGGTGCTGACGCTGGCCTCGGCGGTCGATTTCAACCAGGCGATGACCATCGCCGCGCAGATCCTCAAGCGGGGCGGCGGCCACTCGGCGGCGTTCCACGGCGAGGCGCCGGACCGCCTGCTGCATTTCTCGAACGCGCTGCCGGTCTATCGCGTCGTGGTCAATGCGCCGTGCAGCCAGGGCGCCGCCGGTTTCGCCACGCATCTGCCGCCGTCCTTCATGATCGGCACAGGATTTGCCGGGCGCTCCTCCGTGGGGGAAAATGTCGGGCCGCAGCACCTCGTCCACTGGACGCGGATTGCCTACAACAGCGACAGTTCCGTGCCGTTCGAACAGTTCGATTTCTCGGTGCTGGACAGCGGGATGCCGCCCGCGCCGAAGCCCGCCCATGCAGCTCATCGCGCACCACCCGCGCTGCCCGAGACGGACCGCGACATGCTGCGCCAGCTCATCCTCGAAGAGCTCAGAGGGCTGACCGGAGGCGAGAGATGACCGAGCTTCGCGCGTCGATCTTCATCGACCAGCTTCAGCCGCAGACGCTGGCTTATCTTTCCACGTGGATGCGCGGATCGCTGCCGCGCGCCCGCATGGCCGCGCAGATCGTCGAGATCGCGCCGGGCCTCGACGTCGAGGCGCTGACCGATGCGGTGCTGAAATCCGCAGAAGTGCGGGCAGGATTGCTGGTGGTCGAGCGGCAGTTCGGCACGCTCCAGTTCCATTCGCGCTCCACCGCCGAGGTGCAGGCGGGCGCGGCCGCGGTGCTGGAGCAGCTGGGCCAGACCGCCGACGACGTGGCAAAGCCCCGTATCCTCGCGTCCAAGATCGTGACCAATGTCGAGAACCAGCACGCGTTCCTCATCAACCGCAACAAGTTGGGCTCGATGGTGCTGGGCGGCGAAAGCATCTATCTGCTGGAGTGCCAATCGGCGGCCTATGCGGTGCTGGCCTGCAACGAGGCCGAGAAGGAGGCCGACATCAAGGTGATCGACCTGCGCCCCATCGGCGCGAACGGGCGCCTTTATCTGTCGGGAACCGAGGCCGATGTGCGCAACGCGCGGGGCGCCGCCGAAGCCGCGCTGCGCGCGGCGGGGGCCGACTGATGTCCAGCCTGCGCGACGAGATTCGCGCCATCCTGCGCGAGGAGATCGCGGCGCTCCGCTCGGAAATCGCGCCCGCGCGCGCGCCCGAACGGGTGCGGATCGCGGGCAGCGCCGACCTCGACCGGTTCGCGCGCGACCTCGTGACGCGCGCGCAGGCCGATGCGGATTTCGCCGCCGCAGTCAGCAGCGGCGCGCAACGGTTCGAGCTTGTGGGCGGCGGCGCGGCGCATCCCGTGGCCGCCAACACCCACACGCCGCGCATCGTCACCGCCCCGCCCAATCCGGCGCGCAAGGCGGCGGAGCTGGCCAAGAGGCTGGTGACGGAGCGCGACATCGACGCGCTCGACCCGGACGCCAGGGTGCTGCGCGTGCCGAAACAATGCTGTCTCACGCCACTCGCCAATGACGAGGCGCGGCGCCGGGGCATCAGGATCGAAAGGTTTGCAACATGATACGCGCAACCGTCAGCGGAAAGATCTGGGCCTCGCGCCGCATCGAGACGATGCCGACCGGCGCCTACCTGGAGGTCGAGACCGAAAGGGGCGACCGCCTGATCGCGTTCGATCCGCTGGGCTGCGCGCCCGGCGAGGCCGTTCTGATCACCCAGGGTTCGGTCGCGGCCGCCTATTTCGACGGCAAACAGGCCGCCATCGACGCGCTCATCATCGGTTCCATAGACGAAGCAACAGCCAACACGCCCGGCAAGAGCCGGAAAACCTGAAGGAGAAGCAAAATGGCCAATCTCGCAATCGGAATGATCGAAACCAGGGGCTACGTGCCCGCCCTGTCGGCGGCCGACGCCATGGTAAAGGCGGCCAATGTCGAGATCGTGGCGCGCAACGAGGTGGGCGGCGGCCTGGTCTCGGTCGTGGTGCGGGGCGACGTGGGCGCGGTCAAGGCCGCGACCGAAGCCGGCGCCGAAGCGGCCAGCCAGGTGGGCGAAGTCACCGCCGTGCATGTCATTCCGCGCCCGCATGCGGACCTCGGCAAGCATTTCGACGCCGCGAAGTAAGCGATTGATCCCGGAGCCTTTTCGATGACCGAGCTACGCGTCTACCTGCCGATCGAGGACCTGCAACCGCAGTTCGCGGCCTATTTGTCCTCGCCCACGCGGGCGCGCGGATATCCGCCCTTCACCGGGCAGAATTCGCTGATCATCGAGGTGGCTCCGGCGCTGGCCATCCACCGCATCACCGATCTAGCGCTCAAGGAGGCGCCGGACATGGAGCCGGGGATCCTCTTTACCGAGCGGCAGTTCGGCCTGCTGGAGCTGCACGCCGACGACATGGAGGATGTCGCGGCGGCGGGCCGTGCGATCCTGAAGGGGATCGGCGCCGCGCCCGGGGACCAGCTGGCGCCGACGATCCTCTACCACGACATCATCGAGGATCTGTCGGACCAGCACGCGATCATCCTCAACCGCTCGCGCGATGGGTCGATTCTGGTGCCGGGCGTGGCGCTGCTGATCTACGAGATGGCGCCGGCGCTCTTCGCCTGCGTCGCCGCGAACGAGGCGGAAAAGGCCGCGCCGAACGCTACGATCAATGACGTGCAGATGATGGGCGCGACCGGGCGGATCTTCATGTCCGGGTCGGTCGAGGACATGAGAAAGGCCCGCGACACCATCACGGCGCGGCTCGAGGCAATCGAGGGGCGGAAGACATAGGAACGACCTGGACAATGGCCGGAACGCCGTCAGAGCGGGGCCGCAATCGTCCGCAGAACTGAAGCCAACAATCTCGGGAGGATTAGCAATGGCACTTTCAAGAAGACAATTCGCTGTCGGCGCGGGCGCGCTGCTGGGCGCTGGCGGCCTGCTGGGTCCGCGTGCCGCACATGCCGCGCGCGACGTCGAGATGAACATCCTGTGCTGGGAAGGCTACAATTCCAGCCAGGTCCTGGATCCCTTCCGCTCGGCACATCCGGGTGCGACGGTGCGCGCCGAAAGCGGCACGTCGGACCCCGACATGATCAACAAGCTGCGCGCCGGCGAGGTCCGGGTGTGGGATCTGATCAACGTCAACCAGCCCTGGGCGCGCGAACGGCTTTACCCGGAAAACCTTATCAAGCCGCTCGATAAGGACCGGTTCATGCCGTATTTCGACAAGATGCTTCCGCAATTCGCGGAGCCCTACCCGCTGGCCTTTGCCGATAACGGCGATCTTCTGGGCATGCCGCAGCGGTATGGTCCTTTCTCCTTCGTCGTGAACACCGACAAGATCAGCCGCGAGACGGCCGAGGACGAGGGCTGGAACATCTTCTTCGACGAGAAGATGAAGGACAAATACGGCGTTCTGACCTACGACAACTGGAACATCATCCACATGGCGCTGGCCGCCGGGCTGAACCCCTTCGACGCGATCGAGGGCGAGGATGCCGAGAAGTTCCGCAAGACGGCCCAGCAGATATTCGGCGGCGCCCGCCTGCTGACCGACGATCTGGTGGCGATGAACACCGCGCTGATCAACGGCGAGATCGACGCCTACTTCACCGGCGGCGTCTATACCGCCTCTCCGGCGCGGTATGACGGTTTGATGAACGTGCGCGCCATCACCCCGAAATCGGGGCCGGTGGACGGCAAGGGCGGCGTTGTCTGGATCGAGCTGACCTCCGAGGTGAACAATCCGGACCCCTCGGGGTTGGCCGGCGAATTCCTCGAATTCGTGCAGAAGCCCGAGATCGCGCATGCCGTGGCCTTCGCCGAGGGCACCTATAACCCGGTCGCGCAGATGGGCAACGACGCGGTTCTGGCCCAGTTCACCAAGGACGAGCTGGACGCGATCCAATACGAGAGCGTGCCCGAGGAAATGGCCCGGTCGCTGGATTACGACGTGGTCACCTCCTACGACTCGCTGATCGACATCTACACCCAGGCCCGCCGGTCCTGACACGCATCCGGCGCGCGCGGGCCGTTCGCGGCCGGCGCGCGCCGCCACGCCCTCGCATTCCCGGAGTAACCGATGTCCGCCAATACCATTCTGCGCCTGAAGAACGTCCGCAAGGTATTCGGGCGATTCACGGCCCTGCATGGGATCGACCTGGACATCGAGGAGGGCGAGTTCTTCACCATCGTCGGCCCGTCCGGCAGCGGCAAGTCGACCATCATCCGCCTGCTGGTCGGCATGGACGAATTGACCGACGGCGAAATCCTGCTGCGCGGCAAGCGGATCGACCGGACCCCGGCGAACCTGCGCCCGACCTGCATGGTGTTCCAGTCGCTCGCGCTTTTCCCGCACATGTCGGTCGGGCAGAACATCGAATTCCCGCTGAAGCTGCGCAAGGTCGCGCCGCCCGAGCGCAGGCAGCGCGCCATCGAACTGCTGAAGCTGCTGCACCTGCCGGCCAGCTACTATGACAAGCGCATCTCGCAATGTTCGGGCGGCGAAAAGCAGCGCGTGGCGCTGGCCCGCGCGCTGGCCTTCGATCCGGAGATCCTGTTCTTCGACGAACCCCTCTCGGCGCTCGACTACCGCCTGCGCAAGAGCCTCGAGAAGGAGTTGAAGGATCTGCACGCGCGCACCGGCAAGACCTTTGTCTACATCACCCACAGCCTTGAGGAGGCGATGGTGATGTCCGACCGCATCGCCATCATGCGCGAAGGCCGGTTCGAGCAGATATCCAACGCCGACACGATCTATTCGCAGCCGGTCTCGCGCTTTGTCGCCGAATTCATGGGCGAGGTGAATCTTTTCGACGTCACCGCGCCCGGCGGGCGGATCGAGGGCGGCGGCGTGCGGGCCGCCGACACCGCGGCAATCCGCGAGATGTCCGGCCGCATCGCCGGAACCGGGGGTGCAACGCTGATGATCCGCCCCGAATACGTGCATTTCCTGAACCCCGGCGCAGAGGCCGATTTCACGGTCGAGGGAACGCTGCAGGGCGTTTACGCGCTGGGCTCGCGCATCCATTACGAGGTCAGGACGCCGGACAACCGGGTCCTGACCGTCGAGAAGCTGCGCGAGGACCGATACGAAGGCCGCGAGGGCGACCATGTGTGCCTCGGCTGGAGCGCGGACAATACCCATGTGATCGGGGAGCGTCCGGCATGAAGCGGCTGGACAGCAAGCTGGGCGCGCTGTCGTCGCTGCCGATGCTGGCCGTTCTGGCGCTCGCCTTCATCGCGCCGCTGCTGCTGGTGGCGCTGTTCTCGATCATGCCGGAGAATGTCTTCAGCATTTTCCACATGCCGAACTTCGCGGCCTACAAGACGTTCGCGACGCAGGGTTACTACAAATCGCTGCTCTGGACGCTGCTGATGGCGTTCATCGCCACGACGATCCTGTTCGTGATCTGCTGGCCGCTGGCCTACGGCATGGCCAAGGTGTTCAACCGCTTTGCGCTGGTCATCACCGTTGCCGTGGTGATGAGCCTCTTCGTGTCGGAAAACATCCGCCTCTTCGGCTGGGTGCTGACGCTGATGAAGGGCGGGCTGTTCGAGGGGTATCTGCGGCACTGGACGGGCATGGGCTTTGAAAGCCCGCTCTACAATGTCGGCATCATCATCTTCGGCATCGTCTATGTCTATCTTCCCTTCATGCTGTTCCCGCTGGCGCAGGGCATCGCCATGGTGCCCGAGGATGCGCGGCAGGCGGCGCGCGATCTGGGCGC
>CAVXNV010000005.1:0-25337 GCA_963763165.1 uncultured Alphaproteobacteria bacterium | reverse complement strand
ATTAACAAGCCCCGATGCCATTGGCTTTCCGGCATTGGGGTAACTTACCAGCGACCTGGCATGGCACCGGACATGAATGACTCGCGCCTTTTCTCCCTTACTTATGGCTAGATGTATATATGTCCGGGTTTTTGTGACGCCGTTTCGCTGATTTTGGGGTTTCGCGTCACAAAATACAGGACGCTTGACGCTCTCAAACCCGGTATTGTACGAGCGTCCTTTTTTAGTGACACCCTTGCACGGTTTTTGTGCGGGGTTCTTAAATTTCATGAATGTCTTGCGAGCCGGCCGCCCATCCGGCGTGGCTTCTTCAGCCAAGCCCCAGACAGACGCCCGCCCGATGCCAGACGGCCCCAGATTCGGGCCTTGAGTCAGGTAGATGAAACCTCGCCCTCCAGTTCCCGGAACCAAGGGCCTACCGTGTTGCGATGCACGTTCAGCGCCGCTGCCGCGTCCCTGTGGCTGAGATAGATCGCGCCGTTATTCGTGCCGTTGAAGCGCCGCTTCAATTCGATGTAGAGCGCGCGGGGGCCGGGGGCCAGGGTTGCCCATGCATCCGACGCCTGCACCCATTGGGGAAGCTGGACGAAACGCCCAGCCCCCCTTTTTCTGCGTTTGTATAACGGGCCAGCCATCAGCGTTTGCCAATCGTCAGGCAGGCCAGCCAGACGCGAATTGCCGTCGCTTGGCGGGCAACCGCCAAGGGATATCCAGACGGCCTGTGCGGCCCCCTCAGCCCCCCTGCGGGCCATGATGTGCCACTTGCCATTGTGGCGGGCCAGGCGGATTTCGGGTCAGTCATGGGCGGCCCCATCGTACCGCACGGCGATAAGGCGGGCTTGGGTTTCGGTCAGGCCAAAGAGGCGGCGCAGGCGGCGGATACGCGCGGCCATCATTGCGCGGCCCCATCAATGCCCAGCGCGCGGGCGGATTTGGGGAACCGCAGCGCGGCGCGGTCTATCCCTGCTTTCAGTGAATAGTGCGCGACGTTTGCGGCCCGCGATACTCTGCCTGAATCGGCCATCCGTAGTCGTGGCGCAGGCGATGGATGATTGCGCCCAGCCGCCAGCCGCGCACCTCCCGGATTTCTGTCTTGTGGCTGATTGTGCGCCCGTCCAGCAGCGCCTTGCAGGTCCAGAAAACCTGTAAATTGCTGGAATAGAAATTTTCGTTTGTCATGTTGCCGTGCCTTCTTATTGAAAAGGGAAGGCGCTGGGCGTATGGTTAAGGGGTTCCCACAACAGAACATTCCCGCCACCACCGCCCAAGCGCATTGCTTGGGTGCGGCGGTCTTATTGCGCCGCTGCGGCCAATGCCGCGTCTATATCGGCCTCCATCCAGTAAAGGCGCGCGCCGAATTTAATCGGCTGGGGCAAGCGGCCCGTTTCGATATCACGGTAAATCGACGATCGACTGCGACCGCCGATCTTTACTTGCAGCTCAGGGAAGGAAAGGTAACGCATGATAATGCTCCATGTTGTTGCATGGGGCTAACTTGGCTGCTTGCCAATCCTATTGGTTCACCACTTCTCTAAATATTTTCCACCCGAACTGGTTACATTTTGCAAGGCTCGCATTACAGATCTCGCGCTCGGGGGCCGCTTTGCTAGGCTCAGCGTTGAAAATAGCTCGTCTAAAACGTCTTGTAAAAACCGCCCGAAGGGACCGGGTGCCGTCCGCATGGATGGTGCTGGGCGGCTCTGTATTAGTGACGCGCCTCCAATAATTTCTTGCACATCCGGCGATAGCAAGTTGCTTGCCCATTCACTCGTTTGTCGACGCCGTTGCGCTCTATAATTCTGCGCAGCAGCTGAGCTCTCTTTTGGATTTCCCTAATCTGAAAGTAACGGAACAGATTCATTTGGGGGATTCCTTTTCGCCTTCGTCTCTCGTCGAGCTCTAACGTGATTATAGCTGATGTGCCGGATATCTTTTGGATAGAAGATATATAAGCATCTAGATGGTGAGAAGCTTGGGATAGCGCGTCCAAGTCTTCCTTTCTGGAAGTATAATTTGAAACTCCTTTCGCCCCCTTTTTAATGTGTCAATAATATGCTCGCTTAGCAGCGGAAGCCTGACGGACATCCGTGCTTCTTCACCCTTAGCAAGTTCCCTATTCAAAACCGGGTTGAGATGTGCGTCGATTATCTGATCGATTTTTATTTCGCAATTCAGGTTTCAAAACGTTCACCAAAGTTACCAGGTTAAGTTGCTCTGAGCTACGTCTCTTCCCCACCGCTCCATCAACGCCCGCCGTTGCTCCAGAAAATCCGTCCGCCGATAGGCCCGCTCCACCGCGCCGCCCGTCACATGCCCAAGGCAGGTTTCGGCCACGTCCTGCGGTGTCGTTGTCGCCTCCGCCGTCCAGTCACGGAATGAGGACCGGAACCCGTGCGGGCGTTCTTTCAGCCCGCGCCGGTCCATCAGCGCGGTCATGGTCATGTCGGATATCACGCCGCGTTTCATGCCGGGGAACAGGAACCCGTCGCGGGCAAATTTGCGGGCCTCTGCGATGACGCCTTGCGCCTCGACCGATAGCGGCACCCGAAAATCGCTTGTCGCGCCCAGACGGCCTTTCATGGCCTCTGCGGGGATGGTCCATACGTCGCCGTCGATCTGGTCAACATGCGCGAACCGCAGCGGGTAGGACCGCACCGCCGTCAGGATAAGCAGCCGCAGCGCCAATTCCGTGATGCTGCCCCCGTCCAGCGATTGATAGAAGGCGGGCACGTCGCGCCAGTTCATCGCGGGCACGTTCTGGACCGTGTGCCGTTGCTTGCCCAGCAGCGCCTTGGCCTTGTCCGTGGCTTGCAGATCCACCTCCAGCCCCAGCGCCGCCGCATGGCGCAGGACGATGCTGAGGCGGTTCATCGCCTTGCGCGCGGTGTCGGCCTTGCTGTGCCAGATAGGGGCCAAGGTGTCGCGGATATCCTTCTGGTCGATATCGGCCACGGGCACCTTGCCCAGCTTTGGCAGGACGTGCAGTTCAAGCGGTGAAAACCAGCGGCCCGCCTTGCCGTCGCCTTTCAGTTCGGCCTTGCGGCTGTTGAAGGCGTCCAGCGCGATATCGCCCAGCATGTGGATATTGCGCGCCGCCTCGCGCCGCTGGCGGTCGCGTTCCTTGATCGGGTCCAGACCTTGCCGCGCCACGGCCCGCCAAGTGTCGGCCACCTCGCGCGCCTCTTTCAGTGAGCGGTCAGGATATGCCCCAAGGCCCATTTCGCGCCGCCTGCCATGCGTGGTGACGCGCAGCACCCATTGCGCGCCGCCATCCTCGCGCTTGACCAGCCATAGCCCGCCGCCATCCGCATGTTTGCCGACGCTGGCTGTTTTCACACCCGGATGCACTCAGGCGGTTCAAGGCACGGCCCATTTTCTATCCCCCTCTCAATCCCCCTCAACATATGGTATGCTATGGGGCATTGTGAAGCATAATGAAACAGGATTTTTGATAAATACCCCTATTTTATCAGGCACACGGAGTTTCCCGGTGCATCAAGATATAGGGCTTGGACGCCTCTCCTGGGCACCACTTAACCGCTCGATCGTATCTCCTAATTTCCCAGCCCATTTCATCTGCTGACTGATCCCCCTTTCAGCCGGCCTTTCGCGCCTTGATCCTTCACGCTTTTCCACCATCCACCTCTTGCAAGCCGGTAGGCAGTCCATCACCGCGGCCGGCGCCACGGCCTCGCGCTTTTCCTAAGCAGTCAGCCGATGATAGATTGCCGGATGCACGTGCTTTGGCGTGTCCCAGCCAGCGCCCTCGGATGTGGCGGAGAGGCCAATGCAGGCGGTCGCACGGGCTGCGCGTGATGCGGTGTCGGCGGACAGGATCTCCGGTCATCCGGCGGCTTTTCGCAGCGGTGCGCCTGTGGTCTCGGTCATGGACTCCCATTGCAGCCCGCCGGCATAACGAGACGCCATCCGGCCACTCTCGTCCAGGGCGAAGAGGTGCATCCAGCGATTGTCGAACAGCGCCCGCACGTCCGGATGCCGCTCGAGAATGTCGGACATGGCTTCGCTCGGCGCCGCGATACAGACGGCAAGCCGCAGGGGCTCGTGCGCGAGTGCACTGCCGTCATGCACCGATTGCCACGGCAAGCCTCCGCGCAGAAGGCCGCCATTGCCTTCGACCACGCCGATGCCGCCGGTCACGTTGTGCAGCAGCTTGTTGCCGGACCCGAAGACATCCGGCGCCACCACCGAGCCGTAGTACTGCAGGCTGATCCAGCTGGCGACAACGACGGGGGCCGTCATGATCAGTTCCAGCACGTCGAAGTTTGCGTCCTGCATCCAGTCATAGTCATGCAAAAAAGCTCTGCCCTGCAGATTTATGGCACGGGTATGCGTCCGGGGGGCGGCTACGAAGGCGCTGCACCCGGCGAGCGCCCATTCCGGGCGGATCTCGGACCAGTCGCGGCTGCGTTCGGGAATATCCTCAGCTTTGGCAGCATTCGGCAAACGCAAGGCCCGCTCGGTGCCCGCGGTTTGCCGGGCGCTTTCCAGCCAGCCGCGCGCACGGTGCAAGTGATCATCATGGAAGGGTGCCGAGTGATCCTTGTCATAAATCGTGACCTGATCCGTCGTCGTGTTGTGAAGCGCGGCCAGAAACACCGTGTCCTGCGGGATGTCGATGCCGCGCTCGCAGAGCCCCGTGCGCAGGTCCGCGTCGTTCAGGAGGCCGGCCAGCAGCCGCGCGTTGACCTCGCCCGAATGGCCGCCGCAGGCTCCGCAGTTCAGCGCACTCGCGTGCGGGTTGTTGACCACGCTGGCCCCGTGTCCGACCAGAAGCACGAGGGGCGCGAACCCGGATGTCAGGGACATGGCCCGCAAGATCCTTTCGGCCATCTCCACGCGCACCGCCAGATCAGGAGCCGGATCGAAGCGCGGTGCGGGATCGTGTGGCACCGGATGCGCGGAAAGCGCAAACGTGTCGCGCAGGAGCCGCCCGGCATAGACGGGACCCATTGCCTCGACAAAGGCAAAGGAGGACACGGCCGCGAGCTTGAAGCGGCCCCAGGCGCGCCGTGCGCGCGCCGTGAAGCGCGCCGCCTGATCGGCGGCCCGGTCATCTTCACCGCCCGACCGGCTTGTCAATCCGGGGCTCAAGAGGACCGGCAAGCGCAGCTCGACCTCGTCCGAGGCAAAGCCTTCATGAGCCGTGGTAAGGCCGAAAAAGCCGGCAAATCCCAACGTATGGATCCCCGGGTCGAGGCTTTCGAGGGCACGCCGGAAAACTTCCGAGCGCACGTCGATGCAAAAGGCAGCCTGCAAGGCAGGCCGGACGGTCCGTGTCTCGCCGGGAGCCGCCTCACGGGCGGTGGTTCTGGCCAGCGTTTCGGCCAGTTCCCGCTGTGCCGCGCGATCGGCGGCCTCCTGCAGGATCGTATCAACGCAATCATCCTCGGAGGGCATGACAGGCCGCGCGTGGGCGGCGCGGGTAGCCGCCCAGAGATCTGCGATCTGTGTTGCGTATTGGGACAAAAGAGCGTGTTCCCAGATCAAACGGATGGTCAGAAGATCGCTCGCCGTCTCATCCGTGCGGCCTGCCAGTTCCGCCTTCCAAAGTCGATAGCGCGCGATCTGGGACCAGCCGCCCAAGCCGATGAGCAGTTGGTGAAAATAGGTTCCCGCGCTTTGCGAATTGATGCAGACGCCGTTCGACGCCACGGCGAGGGCCAGCCGTGCCTTCTTGGGTGTCGCGGCAACACGCGCGGCGAATCCGGACAGGCCGTGGATTTCCGGAGTGAGGTCGCGGCGGGCAAAGGCGCGCCAGCTTTCGAAAGCGCCCCTGTCCTTGCTTGTCTGCCAGAGCGCCTGTCCGGCATCGAAATAACCCGCGGCCCATGCGCCGATCCGGTCGGCGATCAGTCCGGGCCAGTCGATTCCCGATGCGTCTGCGGCCAGCTCGGCAATCGTCGGCAGGGCTGAGGGCGCGGCTCGATCCGCCGTAATGGCCTTCTTCAGCGCAGCCAGGCTGGCGGGCCTTGCACCGTCCGGCGAAACGGCGAGCGCGGCCGTGAGATCGTCGTCCAGGATGGTGCCCGCCTTGATCTTTTCGCGATACCAGGACCGCGGCATCGTGACGGGCTGGCCCGCCACCCGGCCCAGGCGCGCGGCCGTTTCGGCCAGCGACTGCCCGGTTTGGCCGAGGAACGGATTGACCGCGACGGACGAGTCCAGCGGCCAGAGCGGCGGGATGGCGCGTACCGCTGCCTCGGCATGGGCGATGAGTTCCAGATGTGCGCCGGAGTAGGCCGAGAAGGTTTCCGCGTTCATGACGTCGCTCCTTTTGAACCGCGTTGCAGTCTCCATCCGCCAAGCGCGCGATCCGTGATCGCGTTGGCGTAAAGCCCGTTGGAAAGGTGCACCCTGACCCCTTCGGCGGCCGGATGGTGCGACCAAAGCGGAAACGTGGCCTGCGCCAGCGCGACGGCGCCGAAACTGACCAACGCCAGCAGGATGAGCGCCCATTCCAGCGATCCCGGTGCCGGGGAGGGCGGCAGGGTTCCCGTGGTCAGCCATTCGGCTCCGCTCTGAAGTGCGAAATAGCTGACGGCGGCCGCCGCGGAATAAAGCGCCGTGCGCCGGGTCAGGACCCGCGGCGCGGCATCAGCAAGGCCCTGGGCCAGCAGATAGGCGACGCCGAAGATAAGGATCGCCCCCAGAGCGATGGCTTGGGGCGACTTGCTGTCGAAGCCGACAAGGATGCCCGATACGGCAAAGACCGCTGCATAGATCGCGAGGGCGGCCAGGAACGCTTTTCCGACAGCGCCAAAGCCCGGAACCGCAATCGGCCCCGGACGCCGAAGCGCGGCGACCCGATCGACCGCACCGCCTGCGGCCAGAAACGCGTGCGCCTTGTAGAGCGAGTGGGCGACAACATGCAGAAGCGCCAGGGGAAACAGGGCCAGCCCGCATTGCAGGATCATGAAGCCCATCTGCGCCACCGTAGACCACGCCAGCGAAGTCTTGACAGCCGGTTGCGTCAGCATCACCAGCCCGCCGAAAAGCGCCGTGAAACCGCCGATCATCACCAGCACGGCAAGAACGAAGGGCGAAAGCAGCATCACGTCGGCAAAGCGGATCAGAACGAAGCCGCCCGCATTGATCACACCGGCATGGAGCAGGGCCGAAACCGGTGTCGGGGCCTCCATCACTTCGATCAACCATCCATGGGTCGGAAACTGGGCTGACTTCAGGACCGCCGCGACAGCGATCAGAGCGGCGGCGGCAACGCTGCCCGCCCCGCCCTGGCCCAGGCGGGCGGCATCAAAAATAGCGGCGATATCGGTGCTGCCATAGCTGAGCACGAGCAAGAGCGCCGCGGCGACAAGAGCGACATCCCCGATCCGTGCCGTGAGAAACTTCTTCCGCGCCGCCCGTTGCGCCGCGCGGCGCCCCGGATAGAACAGAAGCAGTTTGTGCAGGCACAGGCTCGTTGCGATCCAGGCCACCACGAATTGCACCAGGTTGCCCGCCTGCACCAACAACAACACGGCGGCAAGCGTCATCAGCAGCCAGACCGTGAAGGTATTGTGCCGATGCTCACCGTCCAGATAGGTTTTCGAGTAACGCAGCACGATCCAGCCGATGAAGGCGACCAGAAGCAGCATGGTCGCGCTGACGACATCGAGCCGGACGGACAGCCCGATCCCGCCGACCCCCAGAAGCGGACCGGTGCCCGCTCCAATCGCGATGAGGATGACCACCGAAGAGATCGAGACAACGACGCTGAGAACACCGGCTATCTCGCCGATCCAGGCTGCACGTCGTGCGGACAGGCCGGATGCGGCGCAGATCAGCAGGGCTGCGGCGATCGGCGATGCCGCGGCCAGCAGCGGCAGACTATGGGTCAACATGGCTTTCTCCATCGGCTCGGGACGTCTGATGAAGATTTCTAATCCGGATGCGAAACCGTTAAAAATTCATTGTTTGTCAGTTATCGTTTTACTAAACAGAACGAATGCCCGACCTCAATTACAATCATCTGCGCTACTTCTGGGCCGTCGCCCATGATGGCAGCCTGACCCGCACCGCCGGACGGCTGAACCTGTCGCAATCGGCCCTGTCGGTTCAGATCCGCAAGCTGGAGGAACGGCTGGGCCATGCTCTTTTCGAGCGTCGCGGCCGCAAGTTGCATCTGACCGAAGCGGGCCGGATCGCTCTTGACCATGCGGATACGATCTTTGCCGCCGGCAAGGATCTGCTCGGAACCTTGAGCAAGCAGGGCCATCCGCAGCAGGTGCTGCGGGTCGGCGCGCTGGCGACCCTTTCACGCAACTTCCAGATCGAATTTCTGCGCCCGTTGCTGGGCAAGCCTGACGTAAGGCTCGTGCTGTGCTCCGGCACCTCGGCCGAGCTGATGCTGGGGCTGGAATCGCTCAACCTCGATGTCGTGCTCACCAACCGGGCACCGGCCTCCGACGCCATGACGACCTTCGTGCCGCACCGTCTGTCCGAACAGCGGGTCAGTCTGATCGCCACACCGGAGCGGATTGGTTCCTGTTCCGACATTGCGGCTCTGCTGGCCACACATCCGGTGATCCTGCCCACGCGCGAAAGTCTGGTCCGCGCCGGTTTCGACGCATTCTGCGCACGGCTGGATGTGCAGCCCGTTGTCGCAGCCGAGGTGGACGACATGGCAATGATGCGTCTGCTCGCGCGTGAGGATATCGGGATGGCCATCCTGCCGCCGATTGTCGTCAAGGACGAACTGGCATCGGGCGTCCTGATTGAAATGGACAAGCTGACCGGTATTGCGGAAGGATTCTACGCCGTGACGGTCGAGCGGAAATTCCCGAACGCCCTTCTTCTGGATCTACTGCAAGAAGCCTCTCAAGCGCGGGACCGGTTCTGAATTCATACCATTTGGCGACAAACCTCTGATAATTGGATTCTGTAAAATAATACTCGTTAAAGTTGTCTAAAAAGAACGCAAAAACAAAGAGTTTGTCCGCATCCACCATTTCCTAATTCTGACACCATGCAAACAAAATACCGCCCTTCGCGGCGAGCAAGCAATGTAACTTCCAATGACCGAGGTTACACATGAAGAAAATCATCATTCCGACCCTTTCCGCTGCGACACTCGTTTCAGCATGCGCGAGCAAAAGCTCGGATATTCCGGCGAGCTACGTATCGACGATGCAATATCAGGGCTATTCCTGCAGCCAGATCGCGGCTGAAGCTCAGAATGTTTCGGCCAGAGCATCGCAGGTCATGTCCAGCCAGGACAAAAAGGCCCAGAATGACACGGCCGCCATGGCGGTTGGCATGGTTCTGTTCTGGCCCGCACTTTTCTTCATGAAGGGCGATTCCGAGACGTCGGCTGAAGTTGCACGCCTGAAAGGCGAAATGGAGGCGCTCGAAAAAGCGAGTATCCAGAAAAGATGCGGCATCAAATTCGCGCGCAGCCCCAAATCCGCGTGATCATGTATCTGGTGCGGCCGGAACGATTTCCCATTGAGGCCGCACCAGAATGCACCACGAAAAGATTTCGGGTCACTGCGGCCGCTTTGGTGTCGGATGCACTTGCCGCCGATGCCTTGGCTTGCGTTATCGCATCAAAATCCCAATACAATACCGAAAACTCTCGGCGACATCGCGCTTGGGGCCATATCGGCGCAACGCTGACGGCGTGGTGAGGGTGGTGCCGGTCGAGGGACTCGAACCCCCGACATCGTGATTACAAATCACGCGCTCTACCAGCTGAGCTAGACCGGCCCTGGGCACCGTTCGTGACCATTCCATACCCGGCGCGCAGGCAACAAGCCCCGGCGAATGAAACCGTTACGTCCATCTGAGCCCTTTCAGCGACGTGTAAATCAGTTGATCTACCGGTTGAGCCATAGGGGCGCCGACGGCGCGTTTAGCAGGGCGGGCGCGGGTTTGCAAGCGGGCTCAGGGCGCGATGAGGGTGACACCGGGGATGCGGTCGATGCGGTCGACGTCCTCGTCGTAAAGATCCGTCAGCCGGTCGACCACCTCGTGGGTCCAGCCGGGCAGGTCCAGCTCTTCCTCGATGGCGTCCTCGTCGGCGAACTTGCCCAGAAAGGCCGCCACGGCGCAGCGTTTCTGCATCTCCGGCATGTCGGGATATCGGGCCAGATACGCCTCGAAACGGGTCATGCCGGCGGGCGTCATGATCTCGCGCAGCAGCGCGTGCTCGCCGATCATCCGCACGCCGTGGTCCACGCCCGCCATCTCGCGCAGGATCTGCCCCCAGATCAGCGGCGTATCCTCGTTGCACCAGACGGTGACGGGCACATCCGGATTGGCGCGGCGCACGCGTTCGATCATGTCGGACCAGCGCATGTCGGCGGGATCCGTGCCGCCCAGAAGCTCCGCCAGGGTATCGAACCGGGTCTGCGCCATGATCGCGGGCAGGAACATCGCCGGGTTGCAGATGGCGAAGAACATCTCGACCTCGTCCCCCGCGAAGATCTCGCGAAAGATCCGCATCCGCGTGGCGGCCGCAGTATAGAAGGCGCCGCCGGAGACCGCCATCTTGGGCGTGCCGAAAAAGCCGGGATTGGACAGCACCAGACGGTCCGGCGCCGCCTCCATCCCAAGCGCGCCCAGCAGCGCCTCGCGCGCGCCCGGCGCGACGCCATCCTGCGCCGCGTCGTGCAGGACATCGCGCAGCAGCTTGCGATAAAGCTTGGGGTAAGGCACACCCGTGCCCCGCGCGGTCAGCATGTCACGATTGGCCACGAGGCATTTCAACAGCCGATCCTCATCGGTGGCATGGGCACCTGCGTGAAGGACGATCTGCATGTGACGGGTCCGGATCTGGAATGGGTCGCGCCGGACCTCTATAAGTGCCTTCGGCGGGCAGATAAACCGCTTTCCCCCGGCCCGGGGCGGCGCGGCGCGGGTTGAAGCTGACGAAAAAAGTAACAGATGTGGCAGGCCCCAAGGAGTCCCCGATGCCCTACGCCCATTCCGACCGCCAGCCGCCGGTTCTGGCCAATCCCGCCCCCGATGTCGCCACGCGCCCCAAGCTGGAGGGCGGCAAGCGGTTCGAGATGGTGACGGAATTCCAGCCCGCAGGCGACCAGCCGACCGCCATCGTCGAGCTGAGCCAGGGCGTCAGGGACGGGGACCGCGATCAGGTGCTTTTGGGTGCGACCGGCACGGGCAAGACCTACACCATGGCCAAGGTGATCGAACAAACCCAGCGCCCCGCCATCATCCTCGCCCCGAACAAGACGCTGGCGGCGCAGCTATACGGCGAGTTCAAGGGATTCTTTCCGAACAACGCGGTCGAATATTTCGTCAGCTATTACGACTACTACCAGCCCGAGGCCTATGTGCCGCGCAGCGACACGTTCATCGAGAAGGAATCCCAGATCAACGAGCAGATCGACCGCATGCGCCATTCGGCCACGCGCGCGTTGCTGGAGCGGGATGACGTCATCATCGTCGCGTCGGTGTCGTGCATCTACGGTATTGGCAGTGTCGAGACCTATGGCGCCATGACGCAGGATTTGACCGTCGGCACCGATTACGACCAGCGGCAGGTGATGGCCGATCTTGTCGCCCAGCAATACAAGCGCAACGATGCCGCATTCCAGCGCGGCAGTTTCCGCGTGCGCGGCGATTTGCTGGAGATTTTCCCGGCTCACCTCGAGGACCGCGCCTGGCGGCTGAGTTTCTTCGGCAACGAGCTAGAGGCGATTACCGAGTTCGACCCGCTCACCGGCGAGAAAACCGGCAGCTTCGACAAGATCCGCGTCTATGCCAACAGCCACTACGTGACCCCGAAACCGACGATGCAACAAGCGATAATCGGCATCCGGAAGGAACTGCGCATCCGGCTCGATCAACTGGTGAGCGAGGGCAAGCTGCTGGAGGCGCAGCGGCTGGAGCAGCGCACGAACTTCGATCTGGAAATGCTGGAGGCCACGGGCGTCTGCAACGGGATCGAGAACTATTCGCGCTACCTCACCGGCCGCGCACCCGGCGAGCCGCCGCCGACCCTGTTCGAGTTCATTCCCGACAATGCCATCGTCTTCGCGGACGAAAGCCACGTCAGCGTGCCGCAGATCGGCGCGATGTACAAAGGCGACTATCGCCGCAAGTTCACATTGGCCGAGCATGGATTCCGCCTGCCCAGCTGCATGGACAACCGCCCCCTGAAGTTCGAGGAATGGGATGCGATGCGGCCGCAATCCGTCTTTGTCTCGGCCACGCCCGCGAAATGGGAGATCGAGCAGACCGGCGGCGTCTTTACCGAACAGGTGATCCGCCCCACCGGACTTCTGGACCCGATGATCGAAATCCGCCCCGTGGAGACGCAGGTCGACGATCTGCTGGACGAGGTGCGGCGGGTGTCGGCGGCGGGCTATCGCACGCTGGTCACGACGCTGACCAAACGCATGGCCGAGGATCTGACCGAATACATGCACGAGCAGGGCATCAAGGTGCGCTACATGCACAGCGACATCGACACGATCGAGCGGATCGAGATCCTGCGCGATCTGCGCCTTGGCGCCTTCGACGTGCTTATCGGGATCAACCTGCTGCGCGAGGGTCTGGATATTCCCGAATGCGGTTTGGTGGCCATTCTCGATGCGGACAAGGAAGGTTTCCTGCGCTCGGAAACCTCGCTGATCCAGACCATCGGCCGCGCTGCGCGCAACGCCGACGGGCGCGTCATCATGTATGCCGACCGCATCACCGGCAGCATGGAGCGCGCGATGGACGAAACCGACCGCCGCCGCGCCAAGCAGATCGCCTACAACGAGGAACACGGCATCACCCCCGCGACCGTCCGGAAGAACGTCGAGGATATACTTGCAGGGCTCTACAAGGGCGACGTGGACATGAACCGGGTGACGGCGAAGATCGACAAGCCCCTGCACGGCGCCAATCTTCAGGCGCATCTGGACGGGCTGCGCGCCGACATGCGCAAGGCCGCCGAGAACCTCGAATTCGAAGAGGCCGCACGCCTGCGCGACGAGGTGAAAAGGCTGGAGGCCGTCGATCTGGCGGTTTCCGACGATCCCCTGGCGCGGCAGTCGGCCGTGGAAGAGGCCGTGTCGGCCGGCGCCCGGACGCGCGGACGCTCGACCGCCGGGAAGCCGGGGCAGCGGGGCGGGAACGTGAAACGGAAGAAGAGGTAGCAACGCATCCGGCCGCAAGCTTCGTTCGCCATGCGCTTGCGCAGAACCGCGTTTCGCCCCTTTCGCCCGGATTCAGACTGAACCCTCATTGCGCCGACAAGGCCGCTCCGAAAGGCGCGCGATATCAAGCGGTTCTCCGGTATCGAACGCTACATCTCGCAAAACCACCGCCGGGCACACCAGGCGACGCACGGGAACTGTTGCAGGCGCGGCGACGTTTCATCGGCAATCAACTTCGCAAGGAGATACCCCATGGAATACGGATTTTTCGGACTCATCGTCCTGGTTCTCGACATCTACGCCATCTACAAGATCTTCACCTCCGCCGCGTCGACGGGCGGCAAGGTCCTCTGGACGCTGTTCATCCTGTTCCTGCCGGTGCTGGGATTCATCGCGTGGCTCATCTTCGGGCCGCGTAGCCGAACCGCGCGCGCCTGAGGGGCGGATAGCAAAGAGCAGGCGCATCGCCTGCTCTTTCTTCACGCGGCAATGGTTGGACCGGGCTCAGAAGTCGAAGATCTCCTCCAGGAACCCGCCGCGCTTTTTCTTCTTGCGGGGCGCACCAAAGTAGGCGCGGTCGCTGTCCGCGGAACCGCGTTCGGGCGCGGCAGGCGCCGCTTCGGAGGCGGAGCGGTCGATGATCTTGTCCAGCTCGCCCCGGTCGAGCCAGACCCCGCGGCATTCGGGGCAATAGTCTATCTCGACCCCCGCCCGATCCGTCATCACCAGTTGCGCGCCGTCCACAGGACATTTCATCGGCTTTCTCCTCCATGTTTGCTCCTGTCATTTGGGAATTCATGCGCTTGGCTGCAACGGGGTGGGTGCCGGGACATTGGCCGCAATTCGCCGATTGGCGCCGCCGCGACCGCCCGGTATGGTCCCGCCCATGACACGAAGCGCCGCGCAAGGAGGACCACATTGACGCTGCTGCTGCTTGCCGGAAGCGGCGAGGCACACGCCATCGCCGAAGCGCTGGGCGCGCAGGGCACCACCTGCGCCGCCTGGCTGCCCGAAGGCGCGCGCCTGCCCGAACGCTGGCCCTGCCGCACCCGGCGCGGCGCGCTGCGCGACAGCGTGACCGACCCCTCCGTCACCGCCGTGCTGGACGCCTCGCACCCCTTTGCCGCAGGCATCACGCACGAGGCGGCGCGCCTTTGCGCCGCGCGCGGCCTGGCCTACTGTCTGCTGCGGCGGCCCGAATGGCGCCCGCAGCACGGCGATCGCTGGACCCGCGCGCGCACGGAAGAGGAGGCCGCGGCGCACATCCCGCCCGGTGCTACCGTCTTCGTCGCCACCGGGCGCGAGGGTCTGGCGCATTTCGCCGCGACCGGCGCCACCCATGTCTACTGCCGTCAGATCGGAGCGCCGGAGGCACCGTTTCCGTTCGAGAACGGCGAATACCTGATCCAGCAGCCCCCCTTCACCGCGCAGGAGGAGGCCGAGCTGTTCACGCGGCTGGGCATCGACTGGCTGGTGCTGCGCAACACCGGCAGCACCCGCGCGGATACCAAGCTGACGGCGGCGCGCCGCCTTGGCCTCAACGTGCTGATGATCGCCCGCCCCGCGCCGCCGGACGCGCCCCGCGTCGCCAACGTGGACGCGGCGCTGGACTGGGCGCGCGCGCTGTGATCCGCATCATCGAGACCCCCGAGGATGTCGCCGAAGGCGCCGCCGCGCTGGCCGCGCGCCACCCCTCATTCGCGCGGGCCTATTCCCTGACCGGCCCCCTGCCGCTGCGCCGCCGGCCGGACGGCTTTGCCGAACTGCTCAGCGCCATCGTCAGTCAGCAGGTCAGCGTCGCGTCGGCCAATGCCATCTGGGGCCGGATGGAGGCCGCGGGCCTGACCGCGCCGGACGCTGTTCTTGCGGCCGGCGAAGACGGCTTGCGCGCCGCCGGTCTCAGCCGCCAGAAGATCCGCTATGCGCAGGAGCTGGCCCGCGCGGGGATCGATTTCGCCGCGCTGCGCGGTGCGCCGACCGACGAGGTCATCCGGACCCTCACGCAGGTGCCCGGCATCGGCACCTGGACGGCGGAAATCTACGCGATGTTCAGCCTCGGCCATGCCGATGTCTTCGCGCACGGGGATCTGGCGCTGCAGGAGGCCGCACGCCTTCTGCTGGATCTGCCGGACCGCCCGAGGGAGCGCGCCATGCGCGAGATCGCCGCTGACTGGGCCCCGTGGCGATCGGTTGCCGCGCGCCTGCTTTGGGCCTACTACCATGTCGAGAAACAAAGGGAAGGCATCAGATGACGCGTGTTTTGAACGCTGGCCGCAAGGAGCCGATTTCGGGCGAAACGAAATCCATCGTCGTGTTCCTGCACGGCTATGGCGCCAACGGCCCGGACCTTCTGGGCCTGGCGGACCCTTTGAGCGAGCACCTTCCCGACACGCTTTTCGTCGCACCCGACGCGCCCGAGCAGGTGCCGGGCCTGCCGAACGGGTTCCAGTGGTTCCCGATCCCGTGGATCGACGGCTCCAGCGAAGAGGAGGCCGAGCGCGGGCTTCTGGCCGCCGCCGATGACCTCAACGCCTTTCTCGATGCGCTGATGGTGGACGAGGATGTGCTGCCCGAACAGGTCGTGCTTTTCGGCTTTTCCCAAGGGACAATGATGGCCCTCCACGTCGCCCCCCGCCGCGAGGATGAAATCGCCGGCATCGTCGCCTTTTCCGGCCGCCTGCTGCGCCCCGAACTGCTGATCGACGAGGCGGTCAGCCGCCCGCCCGTTCTGCTGGTTCACGGCGACGCCGACGAGGTGGTGCCGGCCCGCTCCCTGCCCGAAGCCGCCGAGGCGCTGCAATCGGCGGGCTGGAAGGACGTTTATGCGCACGTGATGAAGGGCACTGGCCACGGCATCGCGCCCGACGGGCTGCAAGTGGCGCTGGCCTTCATGGCCGACAAGCTGGGGCTGGCCTAGGCCCTCAGGCCATATCGTCCTTCGGCCGCAGCACCAGCCAGATCAGCGCCCCGCCCGCCAGCATCAGGAACGGCGCCATGGCGAAATTGACCGCCATCCAGCCCGTCTGCGCATCGCCGCCCGAGCAGTTCATGAGGCCGCCCGACGCCAGCGAGGCCACGGTCACGCCCCCGAACACGATCAGGTCGTTCAGGCCCTGCATCCGTCCCCGCTCGTGCGGCTCATGCGCGCCCGCCAGCATCGTGGTGGCGCCGATGAAACCGAAATTCCAGCCGATGCCCAAGAGCATCAGCGCGATCAGGAAATTCTCCAGTTCGACCCCCTGAAGGGCCACCGCGCCCGCCCCGGCAAGGATCGCGATCCCGGCGCCCAGGATCTTTTCCACGCCGAACCGCGCAATCAGATGGCCGGTAAAGAAGGACGGAATATACATCGCCAGCACATGGGCGGTGACGACATCCGCCGCGCGCCCGGCGTCGAACCCGCAACCCACCACCGCCAGCGGCGTCGAGGTCATAACAAGGTTCATCAGCGCGTAGGACACCATCGCGCAGATCACGGCGACGGCGATGCGCGGCGTCTTCAGCAGCTCCAGCCGCGAGCGTCCGCGCGGAGCCTCCTCGCTGGGAACCGGCGGCTTGGGGATGTTGAGAAAGAGGAACAGGAACGACCCGACGATGTTCAGCACGATCACCGCGATATAGGTGCCGAGGAACGGCACCACCATCGCCTCGGCCGTCACCTTGACCAGCTGTGGGCCGATGATGGCGCTGACAAGGCCGCCCGCGAGGACATAGGAAATCGCCTTGGGGCGGAATTCGTCGCTGGCGGTGTCGGCGGCGGCAAAACGGTAGAAGCCTTGCGCGCTCATGTAGAGACCCGTCAGAAGGCTGCCCAGCAGGAAGAGCGGGAAGGACGCGGTATAAAGGCCAAAGGCCCCGACGGCCCCGCCCAGCGCGCCGCCGCCGGTGCCGACGAAGAACCCGGCGCGCCGCCCGAACCGCTGCATGATCGCCGAGACGGGCGTCGCCGACAGCATCGAGCCGATCACGATCATCGAAATCGGCAGCGTGGCAAAGCAGGGATTGCTGGCCAGCCCCGTCCCGGCCAGCCCGGCGACGACAAAGATCATCGGCATCTGCGAACCCAGAAGCGCCTGCGCCATGACCAGAACGGTCACGTTGCGGCGCGCGCGCGTATCGTCGGGAATGGTGGCGGCATGGGTCATGCCGCGAAGTGCTAGACAGGTTGCCAGACCTTGGCAAGCCGCATGAATGTCAGGCGACCTCGGCCCTCAGCCCCCGTCCCAGCGGGTCCATGTCGCGCACGGCCGCGCCCTGCATCTGCCCCTGCCAGTCCAGCACCTGCCGCATCAGCACCGAGCGCCCGATGCACAAGAGCGCGGGCAGCTCCAGCCCGCTGGCCTCGATATCGGCGGCCATGCGGGCAAGCGTCGTCTCGATCACCTGCTGCTGCGGCGTCGTGGCGTTGCAGACCACCGCGCAAGGCTCGTCCGGGGCGCGGCCGTTCTCGATCAGCGCCGCCGAGATCTGCGCGGCGTGTTTCATCCCCATGTAGATCACCAGAAGCTGACTGCCCTCGGCCAGCGCCTTCCAATTGAGCGAGGCGGGGGCATTGCCGCTCTGGTCATGGCCGGTGACGAAGGTGACGGACTGGTTCACGTCGCGGTGCGTCACCGGGATACCCGCATAGGCCAGCCCGCCGATTCCGGCGGTGATGCCCGGAATGATCCGCACCGGCACGCCATGCTGCACCAGCGTCTGCGCCTCTTCGCCGCCGCGCCCGAAGACGAAGGGATCGCCCCCCTTCAGCCGCAGCACCCGCTTGCCCGCGCGGGCGAGATCGACCAGCCGCAGGGAAATGTCGCGCTGAACGGCGGACGGCTTGCCGCCCCGCTTGCCGGCATAGACCTTCTCGGCCTGCGGCGCCCAGTCGAGGATGCATTCCTGCACCAGCGCGTCATACACCACGACATCGGCCTGCCGCAGCGCGTTGAGCGCGTGGATCGTCAGAAGGCCGGGGTCGCCCGGACCTGCACCGCAGAGCCAGACCCAGCCGGGCTGCATCGTGGGCCACTGATGTGGCGGGAGGGGGAGCGCATCGAACATGGCGCCCATATTGCGCGGCGTTTTGCGTTTGCCCAGAGCAGGGCCAGTCGGCACGGGCGAGAGCAGCGAAACAGCGTTCGGCGCGGGTGGTCGCACGGCACGCGTCGTTCGCCTGTCGCGGCACGTCCGCGTTGGATCTTCCGGTTTTCTCCGCGCACCCGAAACATAATTCTAATTTGCTGCGCAATGCTGCGCAGCATTTGGAACGGCGTTCCTACCACCCGCCACCGAAGGATCGCCGCATCAGCGCGAGGGCCGAGCGAATCGGCGACGGCTCCAGCCCGCCCTCGGCCGCCAGCCGGGGCTGCGCCATCGCGCGGCGCAGCACCCCCTCGGCCTGCCAGGAGGCCAGAAGCGCGGGCCGCGCCGCAGGGCTGATCCGCCCGCGCCTTGCCCGCGCGGCCTTCAGCCGCGCCAGCGCCCCTTCGGCCAGCGCGCGGATGCCTTCCGGCCTGCCGTCCAGCAGCGGCACGCGGCCCGCCTCCTCGAGTGCCGGAATGGCGCGCAGCCAGTTCGCGACGCCGGTGGCATAGCCCGCATCCATGACAACCGCGTCATCCACTTCGCCCAATGCGCGGGCGGCGGCCAGCATCAGGTTGCCGCTGGTCTTTTCCAGGTAATCGGTCAGATGCGCGTCGTCCTCGAACGGGTCGCGGTAGATGTCCCACTGCCGCGCGACGATCAGCGCATCCAGAAGCGCGGCGCCCCTGGCATCCAGCACCTCGGCCAAGGGCGTTACCACCTCGTGCCGCCGCACCGTGGCGCCGCCCGCGATCTCCTCCAGCGCGTCACGCCACCATTGCAGGCGCATCTCCGCGATCAGCGGCTCCTGCGTCATCCAGGGCGCGCGCGAGACCTCGACGTTGAACGCGTAGATCGGGAACAGCACCCGCCGCGCCGCCACGGGCGCCGCCATCGCGGCGCGGAAACGCATCGGATCGCCCCGTTCGACCAGCCCCGCGCAGCCGATCAGATCCTGCCCCAGATCAGGCACCCTGCAAAAGCTTCCAGTTGATCGCGTCCAGCAGCGCGTCAAAGGACGCATCGACGATGTTCGCGCTGACCCCGACGGTGGACCAGCGGTTGCCCTGCCCGTCCTCGCTGTCGATGATGACGCGCGTCACCGCCTCGGTCCCTCCTTGCGTGATGCGCACCTTGAAATCGACCAGGCGCATGTCGTCGATGGCGCCCTGGTAGCGGCCCAGATCCTTGGCCAGCGCCTTGGAAAGCGCGTTGACCGGGCCACGGTCGCTGCCCGTCTCGTCCATCGATTCGCTGACCGACAGCTTCTTTTCGCCGTCGATCTTCACCACGACCACGGCTTCGGAAAGGCTCACCATCCGGTCATGCTTGTTCTTGCGCCGCTCCACCGTGACCTTGTAGCGCTTGACCTCGAAGAACTCGGGCAGGATGCCCAGCGCGCGGCGCGCCAGCAGCTCGAAACTGGCCTGCGCGCTGTCGTAGGTATATCCCTCTGCCTCCCGCTCCTTGATCTGGTCGAGGATGAGGGCCAGCGCCGGATCGCCCGGCGCCACCGCGATGCCGGCCTCGGACAGGCGGCGGCGCAGGTTCGACTGGCCCGCCTGGTTCGACATCGGGATGATGCGCGCGTTGCCGACCTCTGCGGGGTCGATATGCTCGTAGGTCGACGGGTCCTTCAGGATCGCGCTGGCGTGCAGCCCGGCCTTGTGCGCAAAGGCCGACGCGCCGACGTAAGGAGCCTGCCGCATGGGCACGCGGTTGAGTATGTCGTCCAGTTGCCGACTGATCCGGCTGAGGTTTTTCAGCGCCTCGGGCGTGACTCGGGTCTCGTAGCGGCTGGCATACGGCTCCTTCAGCAGCAGCGTCGGGATCAGCGTGGTGAGGTTGGCGTTGCCGCACCGTTCGCCCAGCCCGTTCAGCGTGCCCTGGATCTGCCGCGCGCCCGCGTCGACGGCGGCCAGCGCCCCGGCCACGGCGGTTTCGGTGTCGTTGTGGGTGTGGATGCCGAGGCGCTCGCCGGGGATGCCCGCCGCGATCACCTCGGCCGTGATGCGCCCGATCTCGGTCGGCAGCGTGCCGCCATTGGTGTCGCAGAGCACGATCCAGCGCGCGCCAGCCTCCAGCGCGGCATGGCAGACCTCCAGCGCGTAGCCTGGGTTCGCCTTGTAGCCGTCAAAGAAATGTTCCGCGTCCAGCAGCGCCTCGCGCCCTTGCGCCACCAGATGCGCGACGGAGGCGGCGATGTTCCGAACGTTTTCCTCCAGGGTGATGCCCAAGGCGCGCTCGACATGGAAATCATGCGCCTTGCCGACAAGGCAGACGGCGCTTGTGCCCGCGTTCATCACGGCGGCGAGCACATCGTCGTTTTCCGCGCTGCGCCCGGCGCGCTTGGTCATGCCGAAGGCGGTCATGGTCGCGCGCGTCTTTGGCGCAGCGTCGAAAAAGGCGGAGTCGGTCGGGTTCGCGCCGGGCCAGCCGCCCTCGATGTAATCGACGCCGAGGGAGTCGAGCATTTCCGCGATGCGCTGTTTCTCGGCGGTGGAGAATTGCACGCCCTGCGTCTGCTGCCCGTCGCGCAGCGTGGTGTCGTAGAGGGTGAGGCGGGTGCGGGTCATGGGGCGCTGTCCTTAACAGCAACGCGCGGCGCATGCCTTTTTGCTGTGCAACGCCCGCAACAATCGGGCCGTGCCTCGCAGCGGCCCGGCCAGCCCCCGACCGCCCCCACCCGCGGCCGGGGGCTGGCCTGTGTTGTGACTGGGACGCTCATTTCAGGGCGTCCAGTTTGGAGGGGTCGAAGTTGGGACCGGGCAAGAGCTCTACCCCCTTGTTGGTCATTCGGACCTCAACCCCCGCATCGATCAGCGCTTTCTTCAGCCGATCAACTTCGGTAAAGTCTTTTGTATGCATGGCAGTTGAGTGATGATCTGCGAGAGTGATCGCAAGCTCAGAAAAATGAGTAAAATTCTTACCAGTCGCTGACCCAGTAACGGGGTCTGTCCTGATGGCAAGACTCGGCTCACTTATGTGTGACCTAGCGGCAAGAGGCGTGGCTTCCAGAAAATGCGTCCATGTCATTTCGTTCGATAATAAGCCCAATACTTGCGCGGATCCCTTCAATTTCTCTGCTTCCCCGCTTTTCATCAGCCGGTGCAAGAAGGAGATCGCACGTGGCGTGTTGAGATCATCAGCCAAGATTTCGATTAACTCGGCCTCAGGTTCTGCCGCTTCAACATCCTGAGTTGCTTTTCTCCAGTGCCACAGAGTCTCCCTAGCCTCCTTCGCCTTCTCCGCCGTCCAGTCCATCGGTTTCCGATAATGCGTGCTCAGCATCACGAACCGGATCACCTCGCCCGGCACGCCCTGATCCAGCAGATCCCGCACCGTGAAGAAGTTGCCCAGACTCTTGGACATCTTCTTGCCCTCGACCTGCAGCATCTCGTTATGCATCCACACCTGCGCAAAGCCGCTCCCCGGATGGGCGCAGCAGCTTTGCGCGATCTCGTTCTCGTGGTGCGGGAACATCAGGTCGTTGCCGCCGCCGTGGATGTCGAAGCTCTCGCCGAGCAGCTCGTATGACATCGCCGAGCATTCGATATGCCAGCCGGGGCGCCCGTAGCCCCAGGGCGATGGCCAGCCGGGCTGCGTGCCGCTCGACGGTTTCCACAGCACGAAATCCATCGGGTTGCGCTTGTAGGGGGCCACCTCGACCCGCGCGCCGGCGATCATGTCGTCGACCGACCGCCCCGACAGCGCGCCGTATTCTGCATAGCTCTCGACGGAGAAGAGGACATGGCCCTCGGCCTCGTAGGCGTGGCCGCTCGCGATCAGATCCGCGATCATGGCGATCATCTGGGGGATATACTGCGTCGCGCGCGGCATCTCGTCCGGCTCCAGCGCGCCCAGCGCGCCCATGTCGTCGAGGAACCACTGGATCGTCTCGTCGGTGATCTGCCCGATCGCGCGCCCTGTCTCGGCGGCGCGGGCGTTGATCTTGTCGTCGACGTCGGTGAAGTTGCGCACATAGGTCACCGCATCCACGCCATAGACATGGCGCAGCAGCCGGTAGAGCACGTCGAACACCACGACGGGGCGCGCATTTCCCAGATGCGCGCGGTCATAGACCGTCGGCCCGCAGACATACATGCGCACGTTTTGCGGATCGAGCGGCGTGAACGGCTCCTTGCGGCGCGTCTTGCTGTTGTGCAGCTGTATCTTGGTCATGGCGGCCTCGCAGGGCTGGGTGCGTCGGGTTGCGGCGGACTTAGCAATTCCGCCGCCGTTTTGAAATAGCGCAGAGGGCGCGGCGCACCCGGCACGGTTCAAACGCGACAGAGGTCGCAAACAGGACAGACGGGGCGCGAATTTCATGGATGCATGATCCGAACAGGGAGGGGCAGGCCATGACGCCAACCAGCAAGATCGCCCTCATCATACGCACCATCGGCGCCGCGCGCGGCCGGGCGGCGCGCGGGGGTCCGACCCGCGGCACCTGAGCCGCCCTGCCCCATTTTTCCTGACTGAAACGAGTCCCGCCATGAATGCAATCACTTCCCGCCGCACAGGTGGACGCGCCGCGCGGCGCGCCGAACGCTCTGCACCAATCACCGGCGCCATGCGCTCCATCCGCCCCGGAATGGAGGGCGGGCGCTACAATCCTCTGACCGATGCCGACGTGCAGCGCATCCATCATACCGCACTGGACGCGCTGGAGCAGATCGGTCTGGCCGACGCACCGCCCAGCGGGGTCGCGTATCTGACCGGCGCAGGCGCGGTGCAGGGCGATGACGGGCGCATCCGCTTTCCCCGCGCGCTGATCGAGGACACGATCGCCACGGCCAACCGCAGCATCACCCTGATGGGCCGCGATCCGCAGCACGACATGCAGCTTTCCGGCACGCGCGTGCATTACGGCACCGCCGGGGCCGCCGTGCACATGGTCGATGTGGACGGGCGCAATTACCGCGAATGCACCGTGCAGGATCTGCATGATGCCGCGCGCATCGCGGATGTGCTGGACAACATTCACTTCGTCCAGCGCCCCATGGTCTGCCGCGACATTGCCGACAACATGGAGATGGACCTCAACACCATCTACGCCTGCTGCGCCGGCACGACCAAGCATGTGGGCGTGTCCTTCACCGAACGCGCCTTTGCCCGCGAGGGGATGAAACTGCTGCACATGATCGCCGGCGGCGAGGACGCGTGGCGCGCGCGGCCTTTCGTGTCGAACTCCAACTGTTTCGTGGTCCCGCCGATGAAATTCGCGACCGAATCCTGCGAGGTGATGGAAGAGGTCATCCTCGGCGGCATGCCCGTTCTGCTGCTGAGCGCGGGCATGGCGGGCGCGACGGCTCCCTCGACCATCGCGGGCGCCATCGTGCAGGCCACCGCCGAATGCCTCGCCGGTCTGGTCTATGTCAACGCGGTCAAGCCGGGGCATCCGGCGATCTTCGGCACCTGGCCCTTCGGGCTCGATCTGCGCACCGGCGCGATGACCGGCGGGTCGGGCGAGCAGGCGCTGCTGACGGCGGGCTGCGCGCAGATGCACCGGTTCTACGACCTGCCAGGCGGCGCGGCGGCGGGAATCACCGACGCCAAGCTGCCCGACATGCAGGCCGGATGGGAGGCGATGTGCTCGAACGTCATGGCGGGGCTGTCTGGGCTGAACATGGTTTACGAGGCGGCGGGGATGCATGCGTCCCTGCTGGGATTTTGCCTGGAATTGCTGATCCTCGGCGACGATCTGATCGGCCATGCGCAACGCTGCGTGCGCGGCATCGAGGTGGATGACGACACGCTGGCGCTGGAGCAGATCCGCGAGGTCTGCATCGGCGGGCCGGGGCACTACCTTGGCACGGCGCAGACGCTGGCGCGGATGCAGTCGGACTACCAGTATCCCAAGGTCGGAAACCGCATGAGCCCAAAGGCATGGGACGAGGACGGAAAGCCCGACCTCAACCGTGACGCGACTGCGCGCAAGGAGGCGATTCTGGCCGAACGCTCGGCCGCGCGCTTTGCGCCCGACGTGGACGAGGCGATCCGGCGGGCGTTCAAGATTCACCTTCCAACCTGACCGGGGTCCCGGCCAAAGCGTTTCGCGAAGAGCTGAATCACGGCTTTTCGCGAAACGCGCGCGGCACATCAGCGTTACACGCGTTTCGCCGTTATCTGATGCTTCAGGTTAAGGGCGAAACGCTTTAGGCTCCGGCGCGGAGCAGCAGGGACACATGATGAGCACCACCGTCTTTGTCGTCGTCCTCGGCGCCGCCATCCTTCACGCCACCTGGAACGCGCTGGTCAAGCACGGCGCCGACAAGCGCGCCGCCATGGGCGCGGTGGTGATCGGCCACGCGCCGCTGGCCCTGCTGGCGCTGTTTCTCGTGCCCTGGCCGCACCCGCACAGCCTGCCCTTCATGGTCGGGGGCGTGGCGCTGCATGTCGGCTACCAGATCTTCCTCATGCGGTCCTATGAAAGCGGCGATCTGACGCAGGTTTACCCGATCGCGCGCGGCTCGGCGCCCCTGATGGTCGCGCTGTTCTCCGTTCTGGTACTGGGCGTTCACCTCGAGCGGGCCGAGGTGCTGGCGATTGCCATCATCGGCATCGGCATCCTCAGCCTCGCGCTGTGCGGCGCGCGGACGGGCAGCGCAACCCGAACGCGGCGGCGCTGGCGCTGACGACGGGGTCTTCATCGCGTCCTATTCGCTGGTCGACGGGCTGGGCGCGCGGCTGTCGGGCTCGGCCTTGGCGTACTTCTCGTGGATGGCGCTGGCGAACGCGGCGCTGATGACGCTCTACCTCGCGCTGCGCACGCCCCGGACGCTGCGCCTGATCGCGCGGCGCGGGCGCCTGCCCTGATCGTCGGCGGCGGCGCGTCCTTCATCGCTTATTCGGCGGTGACATGGCCTTTACCCAGGCGCCCATCGCGCTTGTGACGGCACTGCGCGAGACCAGCATCGTCTTTGCGCTGCTGATCGGCGTCTTCATGCTCAAGGAGCGGCTGGACCTGCCCAAGGTCCTGTCCACCGCGGCCACGCTGACCGGTGCCGTGCTGCTGCGCTTTGGCCGGCAGATCCGAGAGGCGAGCGCGCCGGACCCTTACGGGAATCACGAACCGCCGAAACAGCCTTTTCAAGGTTCTGGCGGAAAACTAGATTTAGGGAAGTGAAATGGTGG
>CAVXNV010000004.1:0-428554 GCA_963763165.1 uncultured Alphaproteobacteria bacterium | reverse complement strand
TTCAAATCCTACTCCCGCAACCACTTTTACCGAACCACCACCGAGAAAAGCCTCAGCCTCTGGCTGAGCCAGCCCCACAAGGGCTGTGATCGCACCGTCAAGGTCGATGCGAATGCCGTCGTCCAGCTCGTGCACCGTCACGGCGTCGATCAGACCGCGAATGGTCTCCAGCGCCATTGGCCGGATCCCCGGATCTGCCAAAGTCTCGGACAACTCCTCAACTTTCCGGCGATAGATGTCGCTCAGCTGCGGATGGAGCCTCACTGGTGACGGCGCAGGTGTCGACAACTTTGCGTCGATCTCGACCAGCCGCGTCTCCATGTCTTCCAGCTTGGTCTTCAAGCCGGCGGTGCGCAGCCCATCAGCGATGGCTTCGTAAAGCCCATCCAAACGGCGCGCGATCTGCGCGCGCTCTGTCTCGAGCCGGGCGCGCGCCGCGCTTTCTTCCGCCCGTCCGGCATTCATCTCGCGGCTGACAGAGGCTATGAACGCTGCGACGGCCTCGGGGCGCATCAACCGGTCCCTCAGCAGGTCCAGCACAATCCCTTCAAGCTCTCCGCGTCTGTAGGACCGGTTCTGACTGCAGGTGCCCTGTTTGCGCGCCGCAGAGCAGGCGAGGTAATCCTTGCCGACCGATGCGAACCCGCCGCCACAGCTCCCACACCGCAGGAGACCTGTCAGCAGATGGGTCGAGCGCCGCTTCTCCCAGAACCGGCTCTCCCTGATCGCCTTCACGCGCGGCGTGGCATCGATCTCGCCTTGGCGCTCTTTCACGCGTGCCCAGAGTGCGTCATCTACAATGCGCAGCTCCGGCACTTCCGTAATGATCCACTCATCACGTGGATTGAGACGCGAAACACGGCGGCCGGTCTCCGGGTCCTTGATATAGCGCAGGCGGTTCCACACGAGCCGTCCGATATAGAGCTCATTGTTGAGCAGCCCGGTGCCCCGAATGCGATGGCCGCGAATGGCGGTGTCGCGCCAGGCTTTGCCGCTCGGTCCGGGGATCTTCTCATTGTTGAGTTTCTTGGCGATGGCCTTGGGCGAGAGACTGAACCGCGCCGGATTTGCGGGAGGCTGATTGACGTTAGTTACGCGGCCACGGGTTCAGTTTCCAGAGCTGCGTAGAAGTTTTCTTCGGCTTCTGCTGGCGGGATGTTCCCGATAGGCTCGAGCAGGCGGCGGTTGTTGAACCAGTCGACCCATTCGAGTGTTGCGTATTCGACGGCCTCGAAGCTGCGCCACGGGCCGCGACGGTGGATGACCTCAGCTTTGAACAGGCCGTTGATCGTTTCGGCGAGGGCGTTGTCATAGCTGTCGCCGACGCTGCCCACAGAAGGTTCGATACCCGCCTCTGCCAGCCTTTCGGTGTATTTGATGGACAGGTATTGGCTGCCTCGGTCGCTGTGATGCACCAGCCCCATGCCTTTGACCGGGCGACGTTCGTGGACCGCCTGTTCTAATGCATCAAGGACGAAACCGGCGTGAGGGGAGGTGCTGACGCGCCAGCCAACGATCCTCCGAGCATAAGCATCGATCACGAAAGCCACATATGCGAACCCCTTCCAGGTTGCGACGTAGGTGAAATCACTGACCCACAGCATGTTCGGCGCGGGCACCCGGAACTGGCGGTTCACTTTGTCCAGCGGACAGGGCTGCTTTTTGTCGGGGATCGTCGTTCTGTGAGGCTTGCCTCGGATAATGCCCTGAATATCCATGTCCTTCATCAACCTCGCGACCGTGCAGCGAGCGACAGTAAAGCCCTCGCGGCGCAGCTGGTGCCAGACCTTGCGCACGCCGTAGACGCTCCAGTTCTCCTCGAAGACACGCCGAATCTCTGGCCGCATCGTCTCGTCCCGGCGCGCGCGATCCGACCACCGGGTTGGATCGGCCCTCTTGGCCAGATGATCATAATAGGTGGACGGGGCGATCGGCAGCACGTTGCAGATCGGCTCGACCCCGTGCGCATCACGATGCGCGTCGATGAAACCCACCATCACTTCGACCGGCGGTCGAGCTCCGCCAGCGCAAAATAAGCCGACGCCTTGCGCAGTATCTCATTTGCCTGGCGCAGCTCGCGGTTCTCGCGTTCCAACGCCTTCATGCGCTCGGCCATCTCGCTGGAGACGCCCGGACGCTTGCCGCCATTGACCTCGGCCTTCTTGACCCAGTCGTTCAGGGTCTGGGGTGCGCAGCCGATCTTCGCCGCAATCGACATAATCGCCTGCCAACGCGACCCGTGCTGACCCTCATTGTCGAAGACCAGTCGCACCGCGCGTTCACGCACTTCAGGGGAAAACTTGTTCGTTGTCTTGTTCATGATGCTCCATCCTAATCAGGAGTTGGAGCCTCCGGCAAACCCGGCGCGGTTCACGACGGAACTGGCCCTGCTTTCAAGGCGAAGGTCGCACTGGCGGCCTTGAAGGGCGACAAGAGCGTCGACTAACGGACAAAACATTCGCGGTTGAAAAATAGGCAAGATTTGAGCATTCTTTACAGTACTGGGAAAAACTTGGGAGGTTGCGGCATGGCAAAATGCTTCCGGCTCAACTGTGTCATGGTAGCGTTCGCCATGTCACTGTCCCCGACGCTCGCATTCTCTCAGCAGGAGGGATTGGTAGAAAGCGAAGACCAGATGTCGGAGCGTGCTCGTGCTTACCGTCGTGTTATCGTCGATCTTGAAGCCGATGCGGCGTCAGCCGAAGAGCAACTGCAAAGCGTCACCACCTCTCTTGAGAACGCTCGGATCAAGCTGGGAAAAGTGCAGGACGAAACGGAGCGGGCTGTTCAGCGGCAGCAAAGTGCATCTGAAAGTGTAGCGAAAGCCGAATCCGTGCTTGAAGATCGCACCAGCCAGCTTGGCGAAGTCGAGGCGGAACTTTCCGCTGCTCAGACTGCATTGGCGCAAGCCCAATCCAGGCATGGCGAGATCCAGCCACAAGTCGATACACTCTTGGCACAACAAAAGGCCGCCGAAGAAAAGGTTCAGAAGCTTATCCAGCAGCTTCGAGACGCAGAGCAGGCACTCGCGGCGGCACGTACAGACTTTGAAGCGACACAACAAAAAGCCCGCGATGCCGAAGCTGCACTAGCGACAGCGGAGGCCGAATTGTCCACGGCAGAAAAGGAAATCGAGGCAGTTCAGACCAAACGCGACAAATTGACCGCAGAGATGACCGAACGGGAGGCTGCGGTTGCCAATGCCAGTGATGCTCTCGCCTCGGTTCAAGAGGAACTGGCCTCTTCGAGAGCAGAAGTGTCCGATCTCGCGGACGCAAATATGCGAGCAGAACAGGAGCTTGCAAATGTGATCAGCCAAAAAGAGGCGGAGCAGGCGGCGCTGGAATCGGTTACGCGAGATGTGAAGGCGATGACCGCCGAAAGTCAGGCGTTGAAGGCTGGGAACGAAGAGAAGCAAAAGGAGCAGAAACTGATTTCTGCCGATTTGGACAAGTTGCGCGACGCAAAGGCTGATCTGGCTGACGAGGTTGCGGAATTGCGCTCCGAGTTGCAGGATACTCAGGGGCAGGTCGAGAATGCCCAAGGCCAACTTGACGCGGCGCAGCAGAAGTTGGCGAAAACAGCCGCCGAAGCAGAGGCCAAGGTCGCTGCGCTCCGTCGGGAGCATACGGACGCGGAAACCAGATTGAAGGCGCTGCAGGCGCGTTTGGCCGAGGCTGAGACCGATGACGCTGCCCGGAATGCGGCGCTTACGGAACTCGAGGTGCTCTCGGCGCTGATTGGGGAAGATCAGGCGACCTTGGCTGACATCCGCAACAAGATCGGGCAGTCCAAGGCGGAACTGTCAGCGCTTGCCAAGGAACAGCCAACCCTCCAGGAATTGGCCGAGACATCTGAGACGCAGCAAGCATCTGCCGCTTCGACGTCCACTGGAACGTTGAATCCGCGTGCACCGATCGCCGTTCGCAACGCACTCCGGGTTGCTCCGGGACTGGGGGACGCCACGGTGCAACAGCATCAGGAACTGGAGCGCCGGTTGATCGATGGAGCCTGTACACACGATGCCCTCGCGTCCGTATTTGGCACCATAAACCGTCAAACGCTCGTGTCGCTCATGCGCAATTTGCGCCGGTGTTGAAGACCTCAACCTAGAAGGAAGAATTGAGTTGGATTTACATCGATTGATCAGACTGTCAGCTATAACCCTGTGCACAACGTTGGGTCTGACGGGTGGACTGGAAGCGCAGGAACTGGAAAAGAATATCCTGACAGGTGGGCCTACCGGAACCTACATTCAGATTGGACGCGATATCGCCGGCCTGATGAAAGATTGCGGCCAGACGCTAAACGTGGTTGAGAGCGCTGGATCACTTGAAAACTTTCTGGGCGTTCGCAAAAGACGCATGACACAGTTCGGGATCGTACAGAGCGATGTTCTGGAATATCTTCAGACCTACTCGGCTGGTGACGAAGATATCGCCCGCGCGATTGCGGGAGTGCGCATTGCATTTCCACTTTACAATGAAGAAGTTCATATTCTTGCAAAAAAAGAAATTGCCGATCCGCAGGACCTGAACGATCGACGCGTTGCCATCGGAGTGGAAGACAGTGGCACCTACCTGACCGCGTCGCTGCTTTTGGAGCTGCTTGATGTCAAGCCGGCCGAGATGCTCACGATCGGGCCGGACGAATTGATGGCGCAGCTTAAATCCGGTGAAATCGACGCATTCTTTTATGTTGCCGGGGCCCCCACGAAAATATTCTCCGACACGGAAATTGATCCGGCCGCCTATCATCTGTTGCCGATCACAGATTCCGTCCTGCAAGCGGTGTATACGCCTGCCGAGATTCCCGCTGGGACGTATGAGTTTCAGCCTGAAGCGCTGGATGTTGTTGCCGTCAAAGCCGTGCTTATGACCTTCGAATACAACCCGCGCCGCAATACCTACAACGCGCAAAGTTGTGATGCTGTCGCTGAAATATCTCACCAGATCGTTTCTCGCTTCGCGGATCTGCGGGAAAACGGACACCCGAAATGGCAGCAAGTCGATCTGAGCGCCATACCGCCCGGCTGGCAGATCGGTGACTGCGTGAATGCAGGTCTGGCGGAGAATTACGTATCTTCCTGCATCGCGCCGCAGGGCACGCCCGACAACGCGGCAAACGCGACTTACAAATCACGGATATGCGCGACTATTGGCTGCTGAGGCAGTCCGCTCTGTCAATCTTCGATCTGCAACCATGCACTAAAGGGGAGGCTGTCTGCCCGGACGCGCCAGGCAGCCGCCCCGGTTGGAAAATCAATCCGCGCGACCGTCAAGGGCGTTACAAGATAACCGATTACATCGCCATCAGCGTCAGCCAATTCAACTCGAAAGCTATCAGCGGCACCGTTCCAAACCAGATCCAGTTTTTCTCCGGACATTCTTGCGAAAAGAGGTTTCGCTGATGGCATAGACACCTGCGCATCACCTGTCGCAAAAAGGCTGCTGAAGTTCGATTCACCGGCTGCGACGGCGAACCATCGGTCAGCAAGCGTTGGTGAAAATACCACGCCATCGCCGGTGGCATAAAGTTGGCCGAGAAAGGTGGCCGCCCTCCTGTGACCTTGCACGGCAGCCAAGGAGAGCAGAATTGCTGCCTGTTGCGGATTATCGGACCTAATGCCTTTCAAGAAATCGGATTGGCCGCCTTGGTGTGTGCCGCTTGCGACAGGCAAAACATCCGGGGCGATAAATTTCGAAGCTACACTTGTTGACGGTATGTCAACACGATCTTCCGTCGCGACATTGGCTACTTCTTTACTTGCCGCGATCTCACCGCCCATTGGCAACGGAGCGCTATTTCTTGTCAGCGGCGATAAGGCGTCAGATCGAAACATGGGCAAATTGACGAGTAAGATACCGGTCAAGCCTGCAGCGATCGCTACGCCGAACACGGGTCTGATCCAGTTTCGCAAACCCTGCAAAGTAGTCCCTTCTGGCGTCGAGAGGGAGGTCGCAGTGTCGATCCTTTCGTGTGGCGCCGTAACGTAGACTTTTTCAAGCGATGCGTCGACAGCAGGTGCAATTCGCGGATCTCTGTTTACAGGTTCTCCATCGTCGAGGGGGAGTGGTGCGACAGGCGCCAACTCTCCCTTTTCCGGTTCGGCCACTGCATTTGTGAGGCTCATACTCTCTGGTGACACGTTATTGATCAGAGCCTGGCGGGTGAATTTTTCGTCAATAAAGAGAAGGCTTCGTCCCTTTGCGAGAAAAAGGAGTATATTGCACAGTTTGATTATGCGGCGTGGGTTTCCACGACATGCTTTTGCGATCAGCTGTACAGCTCCATCGCTGAAGATAGGATCAGCGGCACCAGCAAGGCGAAGCCTTTCAGTAATGAAAGCCTTCGTTTCGCTACGAGACAGCTCGTCGATATGCAGCTTGAGCGTGATAAGACTGTTCAGCATTGTAAAAGTAGATAGCTTAAGAGTCATTTGGAATTCGGTTTGACCAAACAGGAGGATATGCAGATCCAGATTTATTTTAACCGAAGACTCCGCCAAGACCGCAAGATCCTTTACGTTCGACGACGAAAGAGCTTGCGCCTCATCAACAATCAAAATTATTCTGGTGTTCTGTGACTTCGCTTGTTCAAGCGCACTCGCCACGGTGCCCCAAGCTGCGGTGGATCCAATCTGATTGCCTTGTATCCATAAAACCAAATCCGCAATGGAATTGACTGGAGGATCAGAGAAACTCTTCGGACATTCTGTCCGTGCGCTGTCCTGATTCTGGTACAGATCCAGAATAGACCGGGCAACAAGAGTTTTTCCAATTCCCCAGTCGCCCGTCACCAGAGCGATCGTCGGCGATCGGTCGATCGCGTTAGTCAAAGTGTCGCGAACAAGTTTATGCGGTCTGAGCGGCACCATAAATTCGGTGTCTGGCGCGAATGAAAAAGGTTTCGCATTGAGACCAAGTATACCAGGCATCTTCTTCAAGCCATTCGATTGTTGCAGATCGGTCCAGACCGATTCGACTCAACCCCAAGACTTAGGCGCGGGCTAACTACATGCGCAGAAGTATACGGAACTCGCGCTATTCCAACAAGCCACCTGTATATTCGACGGTTTTCGCGCCCGCGTAACAGTAGGTGCAGCGTGATGCACCCCCGAAGCCGTCAGCTGGTGGATTGTGGCGTCGGGGCAACGTCGAACACAGGGCGGGTTCAGATCGACCCCAAGACAGACCCGTCCTGTGGTGTTCGCCGCGATCAGCGTGGTGCCAGACCCCATGAAGGGTCCATAGACTGCCTGACAGGAGGACGAGTTGTTCAGGATCGGGCGGCGCAAGCACTTGGCCGGCTTCAGCGTGCCGCGCACTGTGTCGGCGTCCTCATCCCCGGCTGGAGGAGTTGGCCGCCTCGCGAACCCGGCCTCTCGGCGAGATGCGATTTTTACTATTTTAAGAATTCGGCCCGACTTGAAGTTGATGAGGAGTCAGCGCCGGGCCGGACCTGGCCGTGCCAGAACTCATCAATATTGCTCGGAGCGCAACCTGCACCACATTCATTGTGAGGCAGGCTCCCCCGGGATGACGCGTCCCGACAAGCGCGATGCGCCACCCAAGGGGAGCCGCTTTCATTTCTGGCGGATCCTCACGCGGCGCGTGATCAGTTCGAGGCCACCAAAGCCGTGATAAAGACGAGGGCGGTCAGGCTGAGTGCCACGATTTCCGCCTGATTGCTGGAAGAGCTGGCGGTTTCGGCTTCGATCACGGCAGGCTCCATGATCGGCGGGGCGACATTGCCCGCGCTGAGCGGTGCGGCGGTGAGCATTGCGGCGGCGACGGTGGCCAAAGCGATTTTTTTCATGGTTGTCCCCAAAATAAGGTGCGTTCCGGCATGAGCGGCTACCAACGGTTGCTGGCAGGCCGCCAAGTAGCCAGAAGCCTTGCAACAAACTGACCATGGGTCAAGCGTCGCCGCTCAAGGGGGTTAAATGCGGTTTCGATGTGTGCGAATCAGGTCACGCAACAGCCCGCGATACATCTTTTCGGCGCGCAGGATGCGCGATTTCGGCAGACGGACGTTCTCGACCCGGATCAGCGCCTCGAAGGCGAGAAAGAATGGCAGCGTCGCATCCCTCTCCGTCGCCGTCAGGTCGAATGCCTCGGCAAAGGCGGCAAGGCAGGCACCATCGACGCCAAAACGTGTCTGTCCGGAAAGGCGCATCCGGCGGCGGCCCATGTGCATGGCAAAGCGGGCGATATCCTTGAGCACAGGCATCCGCTGAGAAAAACCGAGGTCGATGCCGGTCAGGCGGGTACCGTCGGCCAGCAGGTTGTTGGGATGGTAATCTCCGTGGCAGATGGCCGTGCGCCACGGCGCGGCGGCGACTGGTGGCGCAAGGCGCTCCATCTGCTCGAGAATCTCCAGCTCGAGCGCGCGCAGTTGCTCGAAAGGCTGGGTCTGGGATGCGCGGCGCGCACGCGCGATCCAGCGCTCCGGCCGGGCCCTTTCCCAGCCCTCGGATATGGCCGTGCATCGGCGCAGCCATGCCGCCGCAGGGGCAAGCCACGCCATCCGCTCCTGCGTCTCCGAAGCGTAGAACAGTTGCAGAAGCGGCGTGCCGGGCACATGCGCCTGGGCGATGATCCCATGCGCGACGCTGGCGCAGATCGGCTCGGGGATGCGCAGATCGCCGGTGTTCATGGCCGACCAGAGCCGCAGCATCTCGGCCCATTCGCGTGCGGTGGTGCCGTCATCGGGTTCGAGGTTCAGCCGGAACACCGTTTCGCGCCCGTCCAGCATGCCGCACAGAATGGCGCGCTTACCCGGCACGAGGCGCAGAAGGTCGTGAACCTCGGCCCCGGCAAGTGCAGGCACATCGGGCACTGCGGCGGCAAGGCGGGCCGTGATCTGCGCCACCGCGTCCGGATCGGCCATAAGGGGCGGCGGGGACGTCATCCGCGCAGTCAAACGCAGCCATGCGGGGCCGTCAACCGAATTGCCGCGCCGCCGATTGAACCCCGCGTAAGGCGCGTCTATGTTGCGCGGCGATGACGCGGACAAAGGACGATGCCCAGATGAGCGATACCCCCGTAGCCGAGATGACCTTCGAGCAGGCCATGGCCGAGCTGGAGCAGGTCGTCGGGCGGCTGGAGCGCGGCGATGTCGCGCTGGACGAATCCATCACCCTTTACGAGCGGGGCGCGGCCCTCAAGAAACGCTGCGAGACCAAGCTGAAGGAGGCCGAGGAAAAAGTCGCCGCCATCACGCTCGACGCGGACGGGCAGCCCAGCGGGACGACGCCCGTCGAAGGTCTGTAACCGCAGGTGAAGACGCAGCTTGACGAAGCGGTACGCGCTGTCGGGGCGCATCTGGCGCGGGTAATGGCGCCCTTCACCGGCGATGTCGGCGATGCCATGCGGCATGCGGCGCAGGGCGGCAAGCGCCTGCGCGCCTTTCTGGTGCTGGAAGGCGCGCGCCTGCATGGCGTCTGCGGCAGCGCGGCGATCTGGCCCGCCTGCGCGATCGAGGCGATGCACGCCTACAGCCTAGTCCATGACGATCTGCCGTGCATGGACGACGATGCCGAACGGCGCGGCCAGCCGACGGTGCATGTCAAATGGGACGAGATGACCGCCGTGTTGACCGGCGACGCGCTGCAATCGCTCGCTTTCGAGCTGGCGGCGCATCCCGAGGCCGGGAGCGCGCAGGTGCGCGCCGAGCTGGCGCTGAGCCTTGCGCGCGCGGCCGGCGGGCGGGGCATGGTGATGGGGCAGGCGCTGGACATGGCGGCCGAGCGGGCGCGCGCGCCGCTGTCGCTGGACCAGGTCACCGCGCTTCAGGCAGGCAAGACCGGCGCGCTTTTCGAATGGAGCGCCGCTGCCGGCGCGCGCATGGCCGGAGCCGACCCCGCGCCGCTGATCCGTTATGCCGCGGCGATGGGCCAAGCGTTTCAGATCCATGACGATGTGATCGACGCCGCCGGTTGTTCCGCGGCCGCAGGCAAGGCGGTGGGCAAGGATGCGGCGGCGGGCAAGGCGACCTTCGTGTCGCTCCTGGGTCTCGATGGCGCGCGTGCGCGCGCCGCCGCGCTGGTTGACGACGCCTGCGATGCGCTATCTTCTTACGGCGCGGAAGGGACAACCTTGCGGCAGACCGCGCGCTTCGCTATCTCGCGTCAAAGCTGACAAGTCGCCCCGGGGAGGGGCATGCCATGACCACCGAGCCGACCCCGGCGCCGAATGCCGCGCCCCGGACCCCGCTGCTGGACCGCATCTCCGGCCCTGCCGATCTCAAGCGGCTGAGCGATGCCGAGCTGACGCAGCTGGCGGGCGAGTTGCGCGCCGAGACGATCCATTCCGTCTCGCAGACCGGCGGGCATCTCGGCGCGGGGCTTGGCGTGGTCGAACTGACCGTCGCGCTGCACGCAGTGTTCGACGCGCCGCGCGACAAGATCATCTGGGACGTCAGCCACCAAAGCTATCCGCACAAGATCCTGACCGGGCGGCGGGACCGCATGAAGACGCTGCGCCAGAAGGACGGGCTGAGCGGTTTCACCAAGCGATCCGAGTCGCCCTTCGATCCCTTCGGCGCGGCCCATTCCAGCACCTCGATCAGCGCCGCACTGGGCTTTGCCGTGGCGCGCGATCTGGGCGGCGCCTGCGACACCGGTCATGGCGATGCGGTGGCGGTGATCGGCGATGGCGCGATGAGCGCGGGCATGGCCTTCGAGGCGATGAACAACGCCGGCGCGCTTGGCAAGCGGATGTTCGTGATCCTCAACGACAACGAGATGTCGATCGCGCCCCCGGTGGGCGCGCTGTCCTCCTACCTCTCGCGTCTTTACGCCGAGCAGCCCTTTCAGGAGCTGAAGGCCGCCGCCAAGGGCGCGATTTCGCTGCTGCCGCCGCCCTTTCAGGAGGGCGCGCGCCGGGCGCGCGACATGCTCAAGGGACTGGCCGTGGGCGGCACGCTGTTCGAGGAACTGGGATTTTCCTACCTCGGCCCCATTGACGGGCACGACATGGACCAGCTTCTGCCGATCCTGCGCACGGTGCATCAGCGCGCGACGGGGCCGATGCTGATCCATGTGCTGACCAAGAAGGGCAAGGGATACGCCCCAGCCGAAGGCGCGGACGATGGCGGCCACGCGACCGCGAAGTTCGACATCGCCACCGGAAAGCAGCACAAGGCGCCCAGCAACGCGCCCAGCTACACCTCGGTCTTCGGGCGGTCGCTGGTGGCGCATGCGGCCAGGGACGAGCGTATCGTCGCCGTCACGGCGGCCATGCCGGACGGCACCGGACTGAACCTCATGGCCGAGCGGTATCCCAGCCGCTGCTTCGACGTGGGCATTGCCGAGCAGCATGCCGTGACCTTCGCGGCCGGCATGGCGGCGGGCGGTTTGCGCCCCTTCTGCGCGCTTTATTCCACCTTCCTGCAACGCGGTTACGATCAGGTCGTGCATGACGTGGCGATCCAGCGCCTGCCGGTGCGATTTGCCATCGACCGCGCCGGTCTGGTCGGCGCCGATGGCGCGACCCATGCGGGCAGCTACGACATCGCCTTTCTGGCGAACCTGCCGGGATTCGTCGTCATGGCCGCGGCCGACGAGGCCGAACTGGTGCATATGGTCGCGACCGCCGCCGCGCACGACGCGGGCCCCATCGCCTTCCGCTATCCGCGCGGCGAGGGCGAGGGCGTGACCATGCCCGAAAAGGGCGAGATCCTGGAAATCGGCAAGGGCCGGATGATCCAGCAGGGCGCCCGTGTGGCGATCCTCAGCTTCGGCACGCGGCTGGGCGAGGTGCGCCGCGCCGCCGAATCCCTCGCCGGCAGGGGGATTACCCCGACCATCGCCGACGCCCGCTTTGCCAAGCCGCTGGATCGCGGTCTGATCCTCAAGCTGGCCCGCGACCACGAGGCGCTGATCACGATCGAGGAAGGCGCCGTCGGTGGGTTCGGCAGCCATGTCGCGCAGCTTCTGGCCGAAGAGGGGGTCTTTGATCACGGGCTGAAATTCCGCAGCATGGTGCTGCCCGACATCTTCATCGATCAGGCCAGCCCGGCTGACATGTATGCCGTGGCGGGACTTGGCGCACAGCAGATCGAGGCGAAGGTGCTGGACGTTCTGGGGGTCGCGCAGATGGCCGGCAAACGGGCCTGAGCGCGAAGGATCCCGGTTCCGGCTCATCGCCAACCTTTTCCTGATACTTTTATGGCTTATGTTGTGCGCATGAGCCTTTTTCGCCTTTTCCTCGCTCTTCTTCTTCTGGCCGCCCCGCTGGGCGCGCAGACGCTCGAGGGGCCGAACGGCCCGCTGCCCGTTACGCGGATGGCCGGCGGGCTTGAGGGGCCGTGGTCATTCGGGTTTCTGCCCGATGGAAGCGTGCTCATCACCGAAAAGCGCGGGCGGCTATGGCGGCTGAAGGATGGACGAAAAACCGGCGTGGGCGGTGTCGGGCCGGTGGCCGATATCGGTCAGGGCGGCCTGCTGGATGTGCTGGTGCCGCGCGATTTCGCCCAGACGCGGCAGCTGTATTTCACCCACGCCCTGCGGCAAGGCAACGGCGCGGGCACGGCGCTCGCCACCGCGCGACTGGAGGACGGGGCGGATGCGCTCAGCGATTGGCGCGTGATCTACCAGATCCGCGAGGGCAGCAGCGGCGGCATCCATTTCGGCTCGCGCCTGGTCGAAGGGCCGGACGGGCTGCTTTTCATGACGGTGGGCGAGCGGGGTGACCGGCCCGCGGCGCAGGATCTGGGGCGCGAGAATGGCAGCGTGCTGCGCCTGACGCGCGCGGGCGATCCGGCGCCGGGCAATCCCTTCGCGGGGCAGGAGGGTGCGCGCGCCGCGATCTGGTCCTACGGGCACCGCAATCCGCAGGGCGCCGCACTCGACAATGACGGTAACCTGTGGGTGACGGAACATGGCGCCAAGGGTGGCGACGAGGTGAACAGGATCACGAAAGGCGCGAATTACGGCTGGCCGGTCATCTCATACGGCACGCATTATTCCGGCGCGAAAATCGGCGAGGGCACGGCCAAGCCGGGGATGGAGCAGCCCGCGTTCTACTGGGATCCCAGCATCGCACCCTCGGGTCTGATGATCTATTCCGGGCGGCTTTGGTCGGAATGGCAGGGCGATTTCTTTACCGGATCGCTGAAGTTCGGCTTTATCTCGCGCCTCAGCGGCGATCCTCTGCGCGAGGTCCAGCGGCTGCAGGGCGCCGAGACCGCCCGCCTGCGCGATATCCGCGAGGCGCCCGATGGCTCCATCTGGTTTCTCAGCGAAGGGCAGGGCGCGCTGTACCGGATGGCACCCTGAGCCTCAGACCGACAGGCGCGACGCCTGCGTGCCGCGTTCGCGGTAGGGCGTCGTGTTGTAATGGGCGCGGTAGCATTTGGAGAAATGCGAGGGCGACGAGAACCCGCAGGCCAGCGCCACGTTGATCACGGTCATGTCGGTCTGCATCAGGAGGTTGCGCGCCTTTTGCAGACGCAGTTCCATGTAGTACCGCTTGGGCGAGCGGCCAAGATAACGGCGAAAGAGCCGCTCGAGCTGGCGGGTCGACATGCCGGCGTCGCTTGCCAGGATCGAGGGGCTGATGGGCTCTTCGATGTTGGCTTCCATCATCTGGATGACCTGGCTCAGCTTGGGGTGGCGCACGCCGATGCGGGTGGGCACCGACAGGCGCTGCGTATCCTGATCGGTGCGGATCGACGAATAGATCAGCTGATCGGCAACGGCATTGGCCAGCTTCTCGTCATGGTCCTGCGCGATGAGGCTCAGCATCAGGTCGATGGACGAGGTGCCGCCAGCCGTGGTCATGCGGTTGCCGTCGATGGTAAAAACCGATTTGGTCAGATCCACCTCGGGGAATTCCTCGGCAAAGCTGTCGTGGTTCTCCCAGTGGATCGTCGCGCGCTTGCCCTCCAGCAGCCCGGCACGCGCCAGCACGTAGGACGCGGTGCACAGACCGCCCATCTTCAGCCCGCGCCGCGCCTCGCGCCGCAGCCAGTTCAGCACCCGCTTGGTCGCGGCCTGCTGCACCTCTATCCCGCCGCAGATCAGAACGGTATCGTCGCGCGAAAGCTCCTCCAGCGGGCCGTCCAGCTGAAAACGTGACCCGGCGGAGCAGGCGATCACGTCACCGCCATCGCCGATGACCCTCCACTCGTAAAGCCGCGCCTCGGCCATTCGGTTGGCAATGCGCAGGCATTCCATGGCGGCGGCGAAGCTGAGAAGCGTGAAATTGTCGAGCAGGACAAACACGAAACGGCGCGGCGTCGTCTGTGCGGCTGGCTGGTTTTTTCGCTGTTCGACTGGCATGGATCAACCCCCGGCTGCGGCGCGTCGTCCCCAAGCTGTTCCATGATTGTCGCCCCTTTGACAAGCGACCGCACACGAATTTGAGTTGTTTTGCGCAATATTAATATGGTCACCCGCAGGCTGATTTAGTATAGAGCCGTTTCAGTTTCCCAAGGCGGAGTGCAGAAAATGGCAGAATGGACCAAATCCGATTGGCGCGCCAAACCGCGCGTTCAGATGCCGGATTACACCGATGCGGATGCCCTGCGCGATGTCGAGGCGCGCCTGTCGCAATATCCGCCGCTGGTCTTTGCCGGCGAAGCCCGCCGCCTCAAGGCACAGCTGGGCGCGGCGGCGCGCGGCGAGGCGTTCCTGCTGCAGGGCGGCGACTGCGCCGAAGCGTTCGAGCAGTTCAGCGCGGACGCGATCCGCGACACGTTCAAGGTGATGCTGCAGATGGCGATGGTTCTGACCTTCGCGGCCAAGGTGCCGGTGGTCAAGGTCGGGCGTATGGCCGGCCAGTTCGCCAAGCCGCGCAGCGCCCCGACCGAGGTGGTGGATGGCGTGGAACTGCCCAGCTATCGCGGCGACATCATCAACGAGCTTCCCTTCTCCGCTGCCGCGCGCATCCCCGATCCGGCGAAGATGCTTCAGGCCTATACGCAGTCGGCGGCGACGCTGAACCTGCTTCGCGCGTTCTCGAAGGGCGGGTATGCCGACATGAACAAGGTCCACAGCTGGACCCTTGGCTTCGCCGAGGGCGAAAAGGCCGCACGCTACCGCGAGATGGCGACGCGCATCAGCGACGCGCTCGACTTCATGCGCGCGGCGGGCATCGAGAGCGCCAGCAACGACGCGCTGCAGACGGTGGATTTCTACACCAGCCACGAGGCGCTCTTGCTGGAATACGAAGAGGCGCTGACGCGGCTCGATTCAACCTCGGGCAACTGGCTGGCCGGGTCGGGGCACATGATCTGGATCGGCGACCGCACGCGGCAGCCGGATGGCGCGCATGTGAATTTTGCCAGCGGCGTGCTGAACCCTGTCGGCCTGAAATGCGGCCCCAGCATGACCGAACAGGATCTCAAGACGCTGCTGGCCAAGCTGAACCCCCGCAACGAGGCGGGCCGCCTGACCCTGATCGTGCGGTTCGGCGCGGGCAAGGTGCAGGAGCATCTGACGCGTCTCATCCGGACGGTTCAGGCCGAGGGCGCCAATGTCCTGTGGGTGTGCGATCCGATGCACGGCAATACGATCAAGTCCGCCTCGGGATACAAGACGCGCCCCTTCGACGCCGTGCTGCGCGAGGTCCGAGAATTCTTTGCCGTGCACAAGGCCGAGGGCACCATCCCCGGCGGCGTGCATTTCGAGATGACCGGGCAGGACGTCACCGAGTGCACGGGCGGCGTCCATGCCGTCACCGACGAGAACCTGAGCGATCGGTACCATACCGCATGCGATCCGCGCCTCAACGCGTCGCAGTCGCTGGAACTGGCGTTCCTCGTGGCCGAGGAACTGTCAGCCCTGCGGCAAAACCTGCACGCAGAGGCGATCTAAGGGGCTGATTTCGTGTCAAAAGGGCCGCGCAGCATTCGGCTGCGCGGCCCTTTTGACATTCCGGACGGGCGGATCAGCCCTTGACCAGCCGCAGATAGGGGCGCTCTCCCTTCCGCCGTGCGGCGCTGCGTCCTGCCTCTTCGCCTAGGCCGGGCCGGACGCGCGGCTCGCCTTGCGGCTCGGGTGCGGCGCCTGTCGGCGCTCCTTCCAGCGGCGTGATCTTCGCGTCGACAATTTCAAAACGCCGTGGCCCCCGACCGGACGTGCCGCGCGTGACGAGACAGCCGAGCGCGCGCGAGATGTCTCCCAGATCGCTGCGCAGGGGCAGAACGTGCATTTCGCCGGTCATCTCCGGCGCACCGGGGCGGGCCGGTGACACGAGGGACAGGCGCAGCAGCGCGGGCTGGTCAAAAACGCGCACCAGATGAAGCGAAAGAGCGTCGCGATCCGCAGGCGCGATAAAGGCGCTGAGCGGCATGCCGCGCACTTCCATTCCCAAGAGGTCGGTCAGATGGCTGCCGGCGATGCGCAGCCGGGCCAGCCCCGGAGCGATCCGCTCGACGATGAAGGCGTTGGACAAAAGCGGCTCGATCCCGCGCGGGTCGATCTCGGACCGGCGCGGCACATCGCGGCCGCGGCGCCGGCTGTGCCAATATGCGATGAGTTCGGCAATGGCCGCCGTCTGGGCGGAACCTTCGTGCAACGCCAGACGGGGCCGCGTTTCGGTATCGGTATCGCGCGTCATCGTTAATCCTTTCCGTCCGCATCGGCGGACTGAAAACCTGTCCTCTCAACCGCGTGCCCAACCGGCGGTTCCGAATAACCCGTCACGAAATCTGCGGTTTCCTGCGTCTTTGGTCACGTATCGTCCGGCGGCGAAGGGCAGCCGTGCCTGCAAATCCTGCCATGATCCGCGCGGTATTTGTTTAAAATTCTTCCCGATTGGTTAACTTCGGCTCATCGTGCCGCGCGCCCGCTGCTTGCCTCCGCCCGGTGCAGGGCTTAGGACGGGCGAGGCAATCAGAGGCGGGCAGGGGAACAGGATGCCATCATCGCCCAAGGTGAATTCGATGACAGGTTTCGCGGCCGCGCGCGGTGCCGAAGGGCCGTGGTCCTGGACATGGGAACTGCGCAGCGTCAATGGCAAGGGGCTTGATCTGCGCCTGCGCGTGCCCGACTGGATCGGCGGGCTTGAGGCTGCGCTGCGCGCGCGCCTGTCGGAGGCGGTGACGCGGGGCAACGTCACGCTGGGCCTGCGCGTGCAATCGGAAGAGACGGGCATGCGGCTGCGCGTCAACGCCGCGCAGCTGGATGACGCGCTGGACGCCATGGCGGCGGTCGAGGCGCGCGCGATGGCGCGCGGGCTGTCGCTGGCTCCGGCGCGGCCGGGCGATGTGCTGGCCGTGCGCGGCGTGCTGGAAACGGCCAGCGAAGACGTCGATACCGAGGCGCTGAAAACCGCGCTTTGCGCCGATTTCGAGGGGATATTGGCCGACTTCGCCGCCATGCGCGCCCGCGAGGGCGCCGCGCTGCATGCGCTGCTGGTCACGCACCTGGACGAGATCGCGCGCCTGATGGATGCGGCCGCCGAAGCCGCCGAGGCGCGCGCGCCGGAAATGGCGCAGGCGCTGCGCGACAGCCTCGCCCGCGTGATGGCAAACACTGACGGGGCCGATCCCGCCCGCGTCGCGCAGGAGCTGGCCCTGATCGCCGTCAAGGCCGACGTGACCGAGGAAATCGACCGCCTGCGCGCGCATGTCGGTGCGGCGCGCGACCTGCTGGCGGGCGGCGGGCCGATGGGCCGCAAGCTGGATTTTCTGGCGCAGGAATTCAACCGGGAGGTCAACACGCTCTGCGCCAAGGCGCAGTCGGCTGCGCTGACCGCGATCGGGCTGGAGTTGAAGGTTTTCGTCGACCGGATGCGCGAGCAAGTCCAGAATGTGGAGTAGCACATGACCCAGCGGCGCGGCCTTCTGATCATCCTGTCGTCACCGTCGGGCGCGGGAAAATCCACGCTGTCGCGGCGGCTGCGCGAATGGGACGAGAACGTGCTTTTTTCCGTCTCGGCCACCACCCGCGCGCCGCGCGAGGGCGAGGTCGACGGCAAGGATTATTATTTCCTGTCGACCGAGGATTTCAAGCGGCGGGTCACGGAGGGCCAGATGCTGGAGCATGCCTTCGTCTTCGGCAATCACTACGGCTCGCCCAAGGGGCCGGTCGAAGCGGCGATCAATCAGGGGCGCGATGTGCTCTTCGACATCGACTGGCAGGGCGCGCAGCAGATCCAGAACTCGGACCTGGGCAAGCACACGCTGTCGATCTTCCTGCTGCCGCCCTCGATTGCCGAACTGCGCCGCCGGTTGGAGAGCCGTGGACAGGACAGCCCCCAGGTGATCGCCAAGCGGATGCAGAAAAGCTGGGACGAGATCAGCCATTGGGCCGAATATGACTACGTTCTGACCAATGACGACCTGGACACGACGGAGGCCAAGCTGAAGCAGATCATCTCGGCCGCGCGCCTGCGCCGCATCCAACAGCCCGCCCTGACGGCGCATGTGCGCAACCTGCAAATGGAATTCGAGGATATCCGATGACGCTCTATGTTTTCGAGGGCCACACGCCCGAAACGCCGCAGGACGGGGATTTCTGGGTCGCGCCTGGCGCGCATGTGGTTGGCCGCGTCGTTTTGGAGGCCGGCACGTCGGTCTGGTTCGGCGCCACCTTGCGCGGCGATAACGAGGTGATCCACATCGGCACCGGATCGAATGTGCAGGAAAACTGCGTGATGCACACCGACATGGGCTTCCCGCTGACCATCGGCGCGGGATGCACCATCGGGCACAAGGCGATGCTGCACGGCTGCACCATCGGCGACAATTCCCTGATCGGCATGGGCGCGACGGTGCTGAACGGCGCGAAGATCGGCAACAACTGCCTGATCGGAGCAGGGGCGCTGATTACCGAAGGCAAGGAGATTCCCGACGGCAGCCTCGTCATGGGCGCGCCCGGCAAGGTGGTGCGCAGCCTGGACGAGGCCGCCATCGCGGGGCTGAAGAAAAGCGCGCTTGGCTATCAGGACAAGATGCGCCGCTTCCGCGCGGGGCTGAAGCCGCTGGACTGAGCTATCGCGGCAGCAGATCGTCCTCGCCGATCTGGGTCGCCAGCCAGTCGCGGAACTTGGTCAGCGCGCCGTCGCCGGTCTTGGCCTCGGGCCAGATCAGATGATAGGCGCCGGGGCTGGGCGTCGGTCCGCCCCAGGCGATGGAGAGGCGGCCGGCGGCGATGTCGCCTTCGGCCAGGTATTCGGGCAGCAGCGCCACCCCCAGCCCGTGCAGCGCCGCCTGGGTGATGGTCGAGAACTGGTCGTAGATCGTGCCCGTCACGCGCCCCGTCTCGACGCCTTGCGCAGCGAACCAGGCGCGCCAGGCCTCGGGCCGCGTCTCGATATGCATGAGCGGCATGTCCAGCAGATCCGCGGCGCGGCGCGGCGGGCGAGCGGCGATCAGGTTCGGCGCGCACACGGCGACGACCGCCTCGCCGCGCAACCGCATGGAGCGCGTGCCGGGCCAGTCGGCAGCGCCATAATGTATCGCGGCATCAAAGGGTTCCAGCGCGAAGTTGAACGGCTTTATTCGCGTCGAAAGGTTCAGCGTCACCTCGGGGTGGGTGCGCGCGAAATCCGGCAGGCGCGGCACCAGCCAGCGCATCCCGAAGGTCGGCAGGATCGCGAGGTTCAACGCCCCGCCAGAGGGATTCACCGTCAGCTTCAGCGACGCCTGCGCGATCTGGTTCAGCGCCGCGCGCACCTCGGCCGCGTATTGCACCGCATCCGGCGTCAGCGCGATGCGCCGCGCGCTGCGCAGCACCAGCGTCACACCCAGTTGCTCCTCCAGCGCCTGGATCTGGCGGCTGACGGCGCTTTGCGTCAGCGACAGCGCCTCGGCCGCCGCCGTCGCGCTGCCGAGGCGATCAAGCGCTTCGAGCGCGCGCAGGCTGGCGATCGAGGGTAAAAACCGGCGGGGCAGGGCCATCTATTCCGTTTCCTCATGCTAGGCGACGAAAGACTTGGTGTTCTTCAAGGCGATTCGCGCCTATATACCATCCAGACCGCATGAGAAACTCATGGAAAGGAATCGTTATGAGCCTCGACGCCCCCGCAATCAAACCGAAAGACGCGCCCGATCTGTCCCGCTTCGACTGGAAAGACCCGTTCCGTCTGCACGATCAGCTTCAGGAAGAAGAGCGGATGATCGCCGACAGCGCCCGCACCTTCGCGCAGGAAAAGCTGCAGCCGCGCGTCATCAAGGATTACGCCGAAGAGGCCGTCAGCCCCGAGCTTTTCCCGCAGATGGGCGAAATGGGCCTTCTGGGCACCACCATCCCCGAGGAATATGGCGGCATCGGCAGCAGCTATGTCAGCTATGGCCTTGTCGCGCGCGAGATCGAGCGCGTGGATAGCGGCTATCGCTCGATGATGAGCGTGCAATCCTCGCTGGTCATGTATCCGATCTATGCCTACGGCACCGAGGAGCAGCGCCAGAAATACCTGCCCAAGCTGGCCGCGGGCGAGTTGATCGGCTGCTTCGGCCTGACCGAACCGGATGCCGGCAGCGACCCCGCGGGCATGAAGACCCGCGCCGAAAAGATCGACGGCGGCTACCGCCTGACCGGCTCGAAGATGTGGATCTCGAACAGCCCGATCGCAGACGTCTTCGTCGTCTGGGCAAAATCCGACGCGCATGATGGCAAGATCAAGGGTTTCGTGCTCGACAAGGGCATGAACGGGCTCAGCGCGCCCAAGATCGCGGGCAAGCAGTCCCTGCGCGCCTCCGTCACGGGTGAAATCGTGATGAAGGGCGTCGAGGTCGGCGAAGATGCGCTTCTGCCCAATGTCGAAGGACTGAAGGGGCCGTTCGGCTGTCTGAACCGGGCGCGCTATGGCATTGCCTGGGGTGTCATGGGCGCGGCCGAATTCTGCTGGCACCAAGCGCTGCAATACGGTCTGGACCGTCACCAGTTCCGCAAGCCGATTGCACAGACCCAGCTGTTTCAGCTGAAGCTGGCCAACATGCAGACCGAGATCACGCTGGGGCTTCAGGCCGCATTGCGTGTGGGGCGCCTGATGGACGAGGCGAACGCCGCGCCGGAGATGATCAGCATGATCAAGCGCAACAACTGCGGCAAGGCGCTGGATATTGCCCGCATGGCGCGTGACATGCATGGCGGCAACGGCATTTCCGAGGAATATCAGGTCATTCGCCACATGGTGAACCTTGAGACGGTCAACACCTACGAAGGCACGCATGACGTTCACGCGCTGATCCTGGGCCGCGCCCAGACGGGCCTTCAGGCGTTCTTCTGAAGCGCGCCGAACGGGTTAAGACATTGCGCAGGCAGGGGCCACTCCTGCCCGCGTTTTCCATCTTCGAGGCAGGTAACCGAAGTCTGCGCACGCACTTGGATTCTGCGGCGAATCGGGTCAATGCTGGCTGCAATCTTTCGCGGCACCGCCACCAGACCGAAAGGAACGCTATCCATGAGCGAAACGGCAGACATCATCGTCATCGGCGGCGGGATTGCAGGTATTTCCGCCGCGGCCGAACTGGCGACGGACGCGCGCGTGCTGGTGCTCGAAGCCGAGCCGCAGATGGGGTATCACTCCACCGGCCGCTCCGCCGCAATCTACATCAGAAACTATGGCAACGCCGTGCTGCGCGCCATCAACGCGCTGTCCGAACCGGTGCTGGCACAGCCGGACGGAATCAGCGATCACAGCCTCCTGTCGCCGCGCGGCGAGCTTCTGATCGCTTCCGAAGATGAGCTTCCCAGCCTCGAGGCCTACGAGGCGGGCGCCACCGGTCTGGAACGTCTGACCGGCGCCGAGGCGGCCCGGATCGTGCCCATCCTGCGCCCTGAACCCATCGCTGCCGCCATTTACGAGCGCGATGCACAGAGCATCGACGTCGACCGGATGCTGCAAGGGTATGCGCGGCTGCTCAAGGCGCGCGGTGGGCGGATTGTGACTGGTACGCGCGTTTCGTCAATCACGCGCGATGGCGGGGTCTGGCAGATCGCGGCGGGCGCCACGCAATATGCGGCGCCGACCGTTGTCAATGCCGCCGGTGCATGGGCCGACGAGGTCGCCGCGCTGGCCGGTCTGGACCGCATCGGCCTGCAGCCCATGCGCCGCTCTGCCGCGCTGCTCAAGCTGGGCCCCGAGCATGACGTCGAAAGCTGGCCGCTGTTCGGCACCACCGCCGAGACGTGGTATGCCAAGCCCGACGCCGGCCGCCTCATGGTATCGCCGGCCGACGAGGATCCGGTCGATCCGCATGACGCCTGGCCCGATGACATGGTGCTGGCCGAGGGGCTCGACCGCTACGAACAGGCCGTCACCGTGCCGGTGACACGCATCGAGCATAGCTGGGCGGGCCTGCGCACCTTCGCCCCGGATCGCACGCCGGTCGTCGGTTTCGCGCCGGATGCCGAGGGGTTCTTCTGGCTCGCCGGGCAGGGCGGCTATGGTGTTCAGACCGCGCCCGCGCTGTCGCAGACCGCCGCCGCGCTGATCGCGGGCCGGACGCCATCGCTGGCGCCGGAGATGCTGTCCGCGCTGGGAGCGGAGCGATTTACCACAAAGCATATCAAAGAGTTAAAAAAGGGAATTAAACAAAATGACCAACATCACCCGTAACCATGTCGGCGACCGCATGAGCCAGATCGTCAAGCATAACGGCACCATCTACCTTGCCGGACAGGTCGGCAATGCCGGCGAGAACGTGACCGAGCAAACCAAGACCTGCCTCGCCAACATCGACAAGCTTCTGGCCGAGGCCGGATCGGACAAGACGCGCATCCTGCAGACGATCATCTGGCTGGCCGACATGAAGGATTTCGCCGAGATGAACGCCGTCTGGGATGCCTGGGTGCCCGAGGGCCACACACCCGCGCGCGCCGCGGGCGAGGCCAAGCTGGCGACGCCAGATTACCTGGTGGAGTTCATCGTCATCGCCGCCGAAGCCTGATTTCGAGAGGTTCCGGCGTTGACCGGGGCCCTTCGATCCACTGATGCAGATTTCGCATAATCGGTATTATGTAAACATTGTACGTGCCGTAGATCGCTCGTCTCCCAAACCAGCAGCGACGTCAGTTCAGCAGCACCAGCGACAACGCCGGAAAGTAGCAAAGCAGCAGCAGCACCAGCAGCACGGCCAGCAGGAATGGCCAGAGCGCCGCGAAGATCGCCGTTGGCTTCACGTCGCTCATCGATGCCGCAATATAAAGACCCACACCCACCGGCGGCGTCAGCAGCCCCAGCGCAAGGTTGATGCTGATGACCACGCCGAACTGAAACGGGCTGATGCCGTAACTTGCCGTAGCGATGGGCAGCAGGATCGGCGTGACCAGGATCAGCGCCGCGATACCGTCGATCAGCATCCCCACCAGCAAGAGCGCGGCCATCACGATCAGCAGGAACACGAACGGGTCGGAGGTGAAGGACGTGATCAGCGCGGCCAGCGTCTGCGGGATCGCTTCGTAAATCACCACCCAGCCAAAGACGTTCGCGGCAGCGACCATGAAGATCACCATCGACGCATTGCGCGCCGTGCGCAGGAAAAGTTCCGCCAGGTGCGACGGCTTCAACTCGCGATGCACCAGCCAGCCCAGCAGGAACGCGATCAGCGACGCGACCGCGGCGCTTTCCGTCGGCGTGGCCAGGCCCATGACGATGCCGCCGATGATTGCCGCCGGGATCAGCGCGGCCGGAAGCGCGGCCAGCGCAGCGCGCAGCGCGTCGGGCGCGCTCATCCATTCGCCCTTGGGAAACTGCGTCGCGAAGCCGATCAGCGTGACGACCGCGAAGAAGCCGCCCGCCATCATCAGGCCGGGAATGATGCCCGCCAGAAACATGTCGCCAATCGGGATCTGCGCGAGCACGCCGTAGATGACGAACAGCATCGACGGCGGGATGACCGGCGCAAGCAGCCCCCCGGCGGCTGTGGTTGCGGCGGCAAAGCCCCGGTCATAGCCTTCGCGCTCCATCGCCGGGACCATCGCGCGGCTCATCACCGCGATCTGGCTGACGGCCGAGCCGATGATCGCCGCCATGAACATGTTGGCCAGAAGATTGATCCAGACCAGCCCACCGCGAAAGCCGCCCACCAGCACCCTTGCTGCGGCCACGAGGCGGCGGGTCATGCCGCCCTCGTTCATCAGCTCGCCCGTCAGCATGAAGAGAGGGATTGCCAGGAGCCCGTAATTTTCGGTACCCGCAAACATCTGCTGGGCGAAGCTGTCGAAGAGCACGCCATTGCCCGATTGCCAGATATAGCTGATCGCCGTCAGCGCCAGCACGATCGAGATCGGCACAGCGCCGCAGAGCAGCACGAGGAAGAGCGCGGCGGTCATGCGCCGCCCCTGCCCCGCGCCCATGGCCGGGTGACGTTGGCCAGACCGTGCAGCGTCAGCCCAAGGGCGAAAATCGGCATGATCAGCCAGAGCCAGACCTTGCGAAAGCCCAGCGTGAGGGTCGGCTCGGAATAGATGAAATTGAACGTCTCGCCCTGAAATTCCATCTTGTCGAAGCCCGCGCGCATCAGCTCCAGCGGCATGAACCAGCGCCAGCAGAGCCACAGCATCAGGCCGGCAAAGATCAGCACGACCGCATCCACCAAACGCTGGGCCAGATGCGCCGTGCCCTCGGGCAAGAGATCGGTAAAGAAGGTGACGCTGACCGAATGGCCGTAATGCACGGCGGCGGAGGCGGCGAGGAAGGTCATCCAGGTCATCGCCATGATCGCCGCCTCGTCGACCCAGAAGATCGACGCGCTCATCGCGCGAGTAACGACATTCAGCAGCACCAGCAAGGTGATCGCGACCGCGCCGAACGCCGCCAATGCCATTTCGGCCTGCGCCCAGCGATGTGAAATCCGATGCAGCACCCTGCCTCCGCAATGCAATCCGGCCGCCCGTCCTGCCGGGCGGCCGGTCCAATCATCGTCGCGCCGTCACTCGGCCGTTGCGGCCGCCGCGTCGCGCATTTCGGCCATGACGGCGGATCTGTCGGACCAGATCCTGTCCCATTCGGCGGGCACGTCGCCGAAAAACTCCGGCCCGACCTCGTTGAAGGCGATGCCGGTGCCGCGCACCTGCTCAAGCCATTCCTTGTCCTTGACGATGTAGGTCTCGATGCATTCGTCCAGGCGCTGTTTCATCAGGCGCGAGATCATCTCGCGATCCTCTTCGCCCATGTCCTTCCAGACCCGCGCCGAGACCAGCCCGACCATCGGGAACATCATGTGGTTCGAAACCACCACCATGTCGGCCTGCTCGTAATATTTCAGCTTCCAGATCGGCTCGGCATCCATGTCGATGGCGTCGACCTGACCATTGGCGAGCGCGTCGTAAACCGCGGGCAGCGGCATCGGCGTGGGTGCGGCCCCCAGCAGGTTGTAGAAATCGAGGATCGGCTTGAAGGGCGTGATCCGCAGCTTTTTCCCTTCGAGGTCGGCGGCGCTGGTCACTTCGCCCTTCGAGGCGATCTGGCGCAGGCCGGCCATGCCGTAGCCGATGCCGACGACGCCGGCTTTGGCGGGCAGATCCTCCAGCATGCGGGCGGCCAGGTCCGATTGCAGGATGCGGCCCGCGTGGCCGATATCGTTGGCCAGGAACGGCGCATAGAAGGCGCCGAAGTCCGGCACGCGGTTGCTTACCTCGGCCACCGTCAGGAACGCCATGTCGAGCGCGCCGGTCTGAAGCTGCTGCATCATCTCGGCCTCACTGCCCAACTGCTGGGCGGGGAAGATCGTCACGTTGTGCGCGCCCTCGCTCGCCTCGGCCAGATCGGCGGCAAAGCTCTGGGCGGTCTCGGTCCAGATGTGGTTCGGCGGCGTGATCAGGCCAAGGCGCAGGTCGGCGGCCGTGGCAGCCCCGGCCGCGACTATCGTCGCGGCGGCGAGCGCGGCGGCCAGTTTCAGGTTCATCCCCATGTGTTTCCTCCGGGTTGGTCAGGTGCCCGTCTTGCGGGGCATGATTGTTTTCTTAATCGGGCGGCAGGGCCGCGACAACGGGTTTCGGCCAAGCCCTCAGCCTGCGGCGAAGAGATCGGCGTAGCGCTCGCGCAGGATATTTTTCTGCACCTTTCCCATCGTGTTGCGCGGCAACTCGTCCAGCACGATCAGCTTGCGGGGATGCTTGAAGCGCGCCAGCGTTTCGGCGGCGGCGGCCATGATGGCATCCGCATCGGGCTGCGCGCCCGCCTCCGGCACGAGGCAGCCGACAACGGTTTCGCCGAAATCGGGATGCGGCACGCCGATTACCGCGCTTTCCAGCACGCCGGGCTGCGCATCCAGAACCTGCTCGATCTCCTTGGGATAAATGTTGTAGCCGCCCGAGATGATCAGATCCTTGCCGCGCCCGACGATCTGCACATAGCCGCGCTCGTCGATCAGCCCCAGATCGCCGGTGATGAAGAACCCGTTCTCGCGCAGTTCTTCGGCTGTCTTTTCCGGCATCCGCCAATAGCCTTGAAAGACGTTAGGCCCGCGAACCTCGATCTGGCCGACCTCGCCTTGCGGCAGTTCCGCGCCTGTCGCCGGATCACAGATCTTCAACTCGACCCCCGGCAGCGGGAAGCCGACGGTCCCCGCGCGCCGCTCGCCGTCATAGGGGTTCGAGGTGTTCATGTTCGTCTCGGTCATGCCGTAGCGCTCGAGGATCGCGTGGCCGGTGCGCGCGCGGAACCTTTCATGTGTTTCTGCCAGAAGCGGCGCACTGCCAGAGGTGAAGAGGCGCATGTGCTGCGTCGTCGATTTGTCGAAACGCGGATCGTCCAGAAGACGCGTATAGAAGGTCGGGACGCCCATCATCGTAGTGGCGCGCGGCAGATGTTCCATGATCGCATCGACATCGAATTTCGGCAGGAAGATCATCGCGCCGCCCACGGCCAGAATGACATTCGTCGCGACGAAAAGCCCGTGGGTGTGAAAGATCGGCAGCGCGTGCAGCAGCACATCATCGCCGGTAAAGCGCCATTCATCGACCAGCACCTCGGCATTGCTCAGCAGATTGTCCTGGCTCAGCATCGCCCCCTTGGAGCGGCCCGTCGTCCCGGACGTATAAAGCAGCGCGGCCAAGTCGCTCCCCGTCCGCTCGGCGGTGGCAAAATCGCCCCCCTGCCCCTTCGCACCGTCCATCAGGCTCCCCGAGCCATCCGCGTCCAGCGTCGCGATCCGAGCGCCGAGTTTACCGGCCACGGGCGTCAGGCTGTCCAGTGCCTTGCTGTCGCAGACCACGAGCGCGGCGCCGGAATCTTCGACGAAATAGGTGACTTCGCTGGCCGTGTAGGCGGTGTTCAGCGGCAGGAACACCACCCCCGCCTGCACGCAGGCCGCATAGAGCGCCAGCGCCTCGGGCGATTTGGCCACCTGCGCGGCCAGGCGGTCGCCGGGGCGCAGGCCGAGCGCCGCCAGGTATCCGGCGATCTGCCGGGCCATCTTCAGAAAACCTTTGTAGGTGATCGTCTGCCCATCCGGCAGGAACAGGAACGGCGCCTCGCTGCCCGCGTGGCGCCCGAACAGCGCGTCGTAGAGAGGGTTGGCCATTACTCAGGCTCCTTTTGTCTTGGCCGGGGCGGCGCCGGCGGCCAGCGATTTCACCGCCGGGGATGCGGCAACCGTGCCGGCGGTGGCGAAGGCTTCGTGCCGTTCAGCCGTGCGGCGCAGATCGTAGAGATAGCTGACCATCATGCCGCCGGATTGCGCGCGTCCCTTGTCGGACAGATCGGCCCCCTGGTGCAAGACGTGGATGATCGCGCCATTGCCCAGATGGAACCGCGCGACCGGGTCCCGCGGCGCGGTGCCACGCCCCTTGGCATTCAGAAGATACCAGGCGGCAAGGCCCGGCAGATCGCCCTCGGCCGCGTCGATCCCTTCGGCGCGGATCCAGTCCATCAGGCCGGGAATCGGCGACAGGGTGACGAAGCGCGTCACCTTGGGCAGCCCGGTCGCCAGATCGCCCGCCACCTGCTTGATCAGCGAATTGCCGAAAGAAATTCCCGCCAGCCCCGACTGGCAGTTCGAGATGGAGTAGAAGACAGCCGTGTCCGCCTCGTCCTCGGCCAGTGCGGTGCGGCCTTCGGCCAGAAGAGGCTGGATCGCGGTGGGGATGCCGCGGGTCAGCGCGACCTCCACGAAGATCAGCGGTTCGTCCGGCATCGCCGGGTGGAAAAACGCGAAGCAGCGCCGGTCCTGCGGCTGCACGCGGCGGCGCAGGTCGTCCCAGCTGTCGATGGTGTGGACAGCTTCGTAGGCGATGATCTTCTCCAGGATATCCGCCGGAGTTTGCCAGGTGATGTGGCGCAGCACCAGAAAGCCACGGTTGAACCAGGACTTGAAAAGATGCCGGAAATCCAGATCCAGCGCCTCCAGTTCCGGCATGCCCCGGCCCAGCCGCAGCAGATCGGCCCGCATGGCGACCAGCGCGCCGGTCGCGCCCTCGACCTGGTTGAGGCGGCGGATCAGTTCCTGCCGGGGCGGCTCGCTTGCTGCCAGGTAGGCGCGGTAGCTGGCGCGCGACGGCGCCTTCTCATATGCATCAAGCGCGATGCGCGTTGCCGCGGGATCGACATTCATCCGCTCGGCCAGATGGCGAAAAAACGCCAGCTTGCCGTCGTCATTCATCGCCTTGAAACGCACCAGCACCTGCTCGGCCAGCATGTTGCCCGACGTCTCGCCAGTGGTGGAAATCAGCGCATCGGCCAGCTCGGCCATGGGCCTGCGGCTCCAGTCGCCCTGACGCGCCGCGCCCAGCCCCCGCTCGAACACGGCGGCCAGAAGATCGCTTAAAACCGTCATGCCAGGCCCATTACTGCGTCGGGCAAAATGCCCATGATGATGAACATCGCGGTGCCGAGCAGCGCGAAGCTGTTGAGCTTGCCGCAGCGTGTCGCGGGCATCAGGTCCGGTGATCGCATGCCGAAAACGGCCGGAACCCTGCCCGGTAACAGCCCCAAAACCGTGCAGGACGCCACCAGCGCCCCAAGAACCAGCGGGTCCATCAACCTTCCTCCCACCCAAAGGGCGCGTCCAAACGCAGCATCAGCGCAATCAGGTGAGCCGCAACAGCAGGCCAAAGCCCGCGGGCAGCGCCAAGCCGGAAATCCACAACCGCGAGCCCCAGATCACTCGACCAGGAGCGCCAAGTCAAGCAACGTATGGCAGACAATCTGCCCGCAGGTGCGGTCTGGGCGATCTCAGGGCGGACTTCACCCACTGCCGCCAAGTGACGCCGCTCTCGACAGGCCGCAATCGACCGGTCTAAAAGCGTTGCCAAAGGAGCACCGCCCATGACCTCGATCCTGATCCTGAACGGTCCCAACCTGAACCTTCTGGGCACTCGCCAGCCGGAGGTTTACGGGCGCACCACCCTCGCCGACATCGAGGCGCTGTGCCGCGCGCATGGCACGTCACGCGGCGCCGACGTCGCGTGCGTGCAAAGCAACAGCGAAGGCGCGCTGATCGACGCGGTCCATGCGGCCAAGGGAGTGCATGGCGGTATCGTGCTGAACGCGGGCGCCTACACCCATACGTCGATCGCGCTGATGGACGCGATTTCGTCGGTCGATCTTCCGGTGGTCGAGTTGCACCTGTCGAACGTGCACGCGCGCGAGGATTTCCGCCACGTCAGCTATATCGCCCGCGTCGCGCTGGGCGTGATCTGCGGCTTCGGCGCGGCGGGTTACCCGCTGGCGATGGACGCGCTGATGGCGCATCTGGCGCAGAAGGGCTGAAGCCTGCGACGCGGAACCACCCGGACGCGCCCACGACCAAGCATGCCGGATAAGGTGTTGCCCGGCCTCTTGCCGGTCAACGGAGCACATGCACCGCACATTTCGCGTGCCGGACGACGTAACCGGCTGTGCTGCCCAGAAAATAGTCCTGAACACCGGGGCGGTGCGACTTGATCACGATCAGATCCACCGAATTCGCGTTCGCGTAATCGATGATCGCGCGGCCGGCATGGCCGCTGACGATTTCACCCTTGGCCTTGGGATTGTCCTTTACCAGATCATTCATTTCTTTCAGCAACTCGACCCGCAGATTATGGGTGATGCTTTCCGGAATGTAGGATTTCACGTAGGCCGGCAATCTTTCGATGACATGCAGCAGCGTAAGCTCGGCTTCCGAACCACCAACTTTGGCGGCCAACTGGAGGCCCTTGGCCTGATCGATCTCGTGATCAAAGACGATCGGGATAAGAATGTTTTTGTACATGAAGGACCTCCCCGTTGTGGTTGGTTCGCTCGAACGCTCACGGTCACGCAGGTCGATTGATCAAATCTGCCGCGATGCCATGCTGCAGGCAGACTATTGCTTCGGGCCGGAACCGCAAACGAAAAGGGGCGGACCGTTGGGCCCGCCCCGATATTCGCCAGATCGAGCCGACGCTCAACCGCGCGCTGTCTTGGCGACCTCGGCGGCAAAATCTTCCTTCTCCACCTCGATGCCCTCGCCCACTTCCAGCCGGACATAGCCGGTAATCTCGGCGCCGGCCTCTTTGGCGGCTGCCTCGACCGTCTGGTCGGGATTCATCACGAAGGCTTGGCCCATCAGCGTGGATTCGGCCATGAATTTCTTCATGCGGCCCTCGATCATCTTCTCGATGACCTGCTCGGGCTTGCCGCTTTCGCGGGCGATATCCATCTGGATCTGCTTTTCCTTTTCGACCACGGCGCTGTCCAGCGACGCCTCGTTCAGGGCGGCGGGGTTCGTCGCGGCGATATGCATGGCCACCTGGCGGCCGAATGCCTCGTCGCCTTTCAGCGCGACCAGCACGCCGATTTTTCCCATACCTTCGGCGGCGGCGTTGTGGACGTAGGAGACGACCGTATCGCCCTCGACCGATGCCATCCGGCGCAGCGTCATGTTCTCGCCGATGGTGGCGATCTTGTCGGTGATGTTGGCCTCGACGCTCTTGCCGCCCAGATCGGCGGATTTCAGCGCCTCAAGATCGTCCGATTTCACGGCCACATCGGCGATCGACGCAACCATGGACTGGAAGTCGGCGTTCTTGCCGACGAAATCGGTTTCCGAGTTGATCTCGATGGCGACGCCCCGGCCGCCCTCGACCTTGACGGCGACAAGGCCCTCGGCGGCGGTGCGGCCGGATTTCTTGGCGGCCTTCGCCAGACCCTTGGTGCGCAGCCAGTCGATGGCGGCATCCATGTCGCCATCCGTTTCGGTCAGCGCCTTCTTCGCGTCCATCATGCCTGCGCCCGTCGTGTCGCGCAGTTCCTTCACCATTGCAGCAGTAATCGCCATCTGGTTCTCCTAAAATTGTCGAAATGGCCCGGCGAGCCTGGCCGCCGGGCGCTTGCAGGGATGGGACTGGGCGCCGATCAGCTGTCGGCTTTTTCTTCCTTGCCCTTCTGGCCGGCCTTGGCGGCCATGTCCGAGATTTCCTCGCTCGACTTGATGTCCAGCGGCGCGTTCTTGGTCTGCTTGTCGTCGTGCACGGCCTCGTGGCTGATGTCGCCGACCTCGACGCCGGTCGAGGCGGGCTGAGCGGCCTCCTCAGTGGGGGCTTCTTCCATCGCGCCGATGTCGATCCCGGCCGCGCCCATCTGCGCGGTCATGCCGTCGAGCGCCGCGCGGCTCACCAGATCGCAGTAAAGCGAGATGGCGCGCGCCGCGTCATCGTTGCCGGGGATGATGTAGTCGATCCCGTCGGGTGAGCAGTTGGTGTCGACGACGGCGACGACCGGGATACCCAGCTTGTTGGCTTCGGCGACGGCCAGCGCCTCCTTCTTGACGTCGATGACGAACAGAAGATCGGGCACGCCGCCCATTTCGCGGATGCCGCCCAGCGACGCCTGAAGCTTCTGCTGGTCGCGCTCGATGCCCAGACGCTCCTTCTTGGTCAGGCCCTCGGCGCCCGTTTCCAGCGTCTCGTCGATCTCCTTCAGGCGGTGGATCGACTTCGACACGGTCTGCCAGTTGGTCAGCGTGCCGCCCAGCCAGCGGTGGTTCATGTAATACTGCGCGCATTTCTCGGCGGCTTCGGCAATGGGCGCGGCGGCCTGACGCTTGGTGCCGACAAAAAGGACGCGGCCGTTCTTGGCCACAGTCTCGCGCACGACATTCAATGCCGCGTCCAGCATCGGGACGGTCTGGGTCAGGTCCATGATGTGGATGCCGTTGCGCGCGCCGTAGATGAATTCGCCCATACGGGGATTCCAGCGCTGCGTCTGGTGGCCGAAGTGAACGCCGGCTTCAAGCAGCTGACGCAAAGAGAACTCGGGAAGAGCCATTCAATATTCCTTTTCCGGTTTTCGCCTCGGTACGGGATGAGAGGCGTATGCCTCAACCGGTGGACTGCCGGGGATGTCTCCCCCGGACGGCCCGCCCGTGCCTGCGGATTTCTAGTGTGTGCGCCTATAGACCCCGCGTGCGCCATGTGCAAGCCCCGCGGCGCGCAGATAAAACCGTGGCGCGGCATCGCCGGGCATTGCCGTGCGCGGGCTTGATCTTTAGTTCTTGTATATTCAGCAGCTATATTCAGCAGCACCATCCGGGGCCGACCACGCAGATGAGCACTCCCTTCGACGACGAACCCGCCCCGCCGCACCGCACCGGCATCTTCGCGCGCTTGCGCGCGCGCTTCCTGACGGGCCTTGTGGTGATCGCGCCCGTCGCGCTGACGATCTGGCTGATCTGGACGCTGATCGGCTGGGTCGATGGGCTGGTCCTGCCGCTCATCCCCTACGATCTGACGCCGGCGCATTACATCGGCTACAACCTGCGCGGCGTCGGCGTTGTCGTGTTTCTCGTCTTCACAATCCTCGTCGGCTGGGTCGCCAAGGGGCTGATCGGCCGCACGCTTATCCGGTTCGGCGAAAGCCTGGTCAACCGTATGCCCGTGATCCGCTCGATCTATTCCGGGGTCAAGCAGATCGCCGAGACGATCTTTGCCCAGAGCGAGCGCAGCTTCGAGACCGCCTGTCTCGTCCAGTATCCGCGCAAGGGGATCTGGGCCATCGGCTTCATCTCGACCACCGCCAAGGGCGAGATCAATCAGAAGTCCGAAACCGGCGGCACGCTGCTGAGCGTATTCCTGCCCACGACCCCGAACCCCACCTCGGGCTTCCTGCTGTTCCTGCCCAAGGAGGATGTGATCGAGCTGGACATGTCGGTAGAGGACGCGGCCAAGCTGGTGATTTCCGCCGGCCTCGTCTACCCTACCCAGCCCCGGCCCGAAGAACTGCCCATCGACCGGCCCTGAGCGGCATCAGCCGAACATCTCGAACAGGTCGATGCTGCCGCGCCGTCCCAGATCCTCCCAATGGGCCGCAAGGAACCGATCGGCGGCGATGCGCCCTGCGTCCTTGAGGCGGGACAGAAGGTAGGGGTTCGGCACCATCTTGGTCATCACCGACAACTCGGCCATCAGGTCGTCATCGGCAATCATATGCACGTGGATCCGCTTCATCGCCCCCTCCGGCACCTTGCCCGCGTCCAGAAGCCGCTGCACGAAATTGATTGCGCGCAATTCGCGCAGGAGCGACGAGTTGAAGCTGATCTCGTTGATGCGGTTCTGGATGTCCTGCGGGGTGCGCGGCACGTCGGGGCGGCAGAGCGGATTGATGTTGATGACGACGATGTCGCCGGGCAGATCCGGCTCGAACAGCGGGAAAAGCGCCGGGTTGCCGGTATAGCCGCCGTCCCAATACGCCTCTCCGTCAATCTCGACCGCCTGGAACAGCGTCGGCAGGCAGGCCGAGGCCAGCAGCGCGTCCGCCCCGATTTCGGCCCCGTGAAAGACGCGGATCTTGCCGTCGCGCACATTGGTGGCGCCGACACTCAGCCGGGGCGCGTCATCGGCGCAGATCTTGTCGTAGTTGAACCGCTCGACCACGCGGCGCAGCGGGTTGGTGTAGAACGGGCCGTAGGAATAGGGCGAGACGGCTTGCGACAGCGCATCGGGCAAAGTCATCGGCAGCGTATATTCGAATGCCGCGCTTACCGCGCCGGGCAGCGATGCGGCCATCCAGGCGGGCATGCGCAGGTCATGCACCGCGCCCATCTGCGCCCAGAGCCAATCGAGGTTCTCGCGCGCGCCTTCCCGGCCGCCCGCGACCCAGCCGGCCTTGAACGCGGCGCCATTGAGCGCGCCGGCCGAGCTTCCCGAAATGGCCGAAACCTCCAGATCGCTTTCCTCCAGCAGGCGGTCGAGCGCCCCCCAGGTGAAGGCGCCATGCGCGCCGCCGCCCTGCAAGGCGAGGTTGATCCGTTTGATGCTCATGCCTGCCCCTGATCGTGCCGTTCTTAATGTGCCGCGCGCCGGACTGCGCCGCCTGCGCGGGGTTGCCACGCTGCACGTAATGCTGCATGGGCACAAGTCACGCAGGCGGCGGATGCGCATCCGCTGGCGACCGGCCAAAAAAAAGACGCCAGCGCAAAGCTGGCGTCAAGTTATTGAGGCAGGTTTCATACAGGCAAGAAACCTATCGAGCAGTGACTCTCTTATAAGCAATCCCGCGCCGTCATCCAAGCTAAAAGTTTGAAAAGCCAAGAATCCCGCTCTACCGTCGCGGCCAATGAAACATCGCCAACCAGGAATTGCACCCATGACGAGATCAGCCGGTTCGCCACGCCATGGCCGCATTTTCGCCGTGTTAACTGTTATTTTACTCGGATTCGCGCTCATCGGCCCGGTCGGCGCCGAGCCGCGCCACGGCATCGCGATGTATGGCGATCCGGCGCTGCCGCCCGACTACACGGCCCTGCCCTATGCCAACCCCGATGCGCCCAAGGGCGGCCGCGTAACCACCGGCAATGTCGGCGGATTCGATTCGCTCAACCCGTTCGCGCCCAAGGGCACAACGCCCTGGCAGCTGCGCAACCTCGCCTACGAATCGCTTCTGGGCCGGTCCTGGGACGAGCCCTTCACGCTCTACGGTCTGCTGGCCGAAACCGTCGAGACGGACGAGGACCGCGCCTGGGTCGAGTTCACTCTGAACCCCAAGGCCGCATTCTCCGACGGCAGCCCCGTGACTGTGGAGGACGTGATCTGGTCTTTCGAGACTTTGGGCACGCGCGGGCATCTGCGCTACCGCGATTTCTGGACCCGTATCGCCAGCATCAAGGAGACCGGGCCGCGCAAGATCCGCATCGACTTCAGGACCGAAGATGGCCCGCCCGATCGCGATCTGGTGCTGCTGGCCGGGCTTCGGCCGATCCTGAAAAAGTCCCAGTGGGAGGGCAAGGTGTTCGAGGATGGCGCAATCGATGACATCCCCATCGGCACCGCGCCCTATGTCGTCGAGGATTACCAGTTGGGCCGCCGCGTGACCCTGCGCCGGAACCCCGATTACTGGGGCAAGGACCTGCCCTTCCGCCGGGGCACGAACAATTTCGACGAGATCCGCATCGACTTCTACGGCGACGACGCGGTGATGAAAGAGGCGTTCAAGGCGGGCGAGTTGAGCTATATCCGCGAATTCAACGCCGAGCGGTGGGAGGAAATGGCCAGCCTGCCCGCCGTGCGGCGCGGCGACATCATCCGCAGCGAGATCCCCAACGGGCAGCCTTCCGGCATTTCCGGCTTCGTGATGAACACGCGCAACCCCCCCCTCGATGACTGGCGCGTGCGCGAGGCGCTGATCGCGGCCTTCAATTTCGAATACATCAACGACACGCTGACCGGCGGGCGCCAGCCGCGCATCACCTCGTATTATTCCGGCTCCGAACTGGCCATGCGCCCCGGTCCCGCGCCGGAGGCCGTGCAAGAGCTGCTGGCGCCCTACAAGGACGATCTGCCTCCCGACACTCTGGATGGCTACAGCCTGCCCGTCTCCGACGGCTCCAAGCGCAACCGCGCCAACATACGCGTCGCGGCGGCCCTTCTGGCCGAGGCGGGATGGAAGGTAGAGGACGGTATTCTCCGCAATGCCGAAGGCCAGCCGCTGCGCCTGACGGTGCTCTTGCAGCAGGATGCGCTGGTGCAGCAGGCCAACGCGATGATGGACATCTACGCCCGCGCGCTGGAGCGGCTGGGCATCACGCTCGACGTGCAAAGCGTCGACAAGGCGCAATATGCCGTGCGCGAGGCGAATTACGATTTCGACCTCACCTACATGCGGCGCTCGCTTTCGCTCAGCCCCGGCAACGAGCAGTATTTCTATTGGGGCGCCAAGGGCGCGGGTCAGCCGGGCAGCCGCAACCTCATGGGCATGAACAGCCCCGCCGCCGAGGCGATGATCGACGCCATGCTGGCGGCCAGGACCCGCGAGGATTTCGTCACCGCCGTTCGGGCGCTGGACCGGGTGCTGATCGCCGGACGCTATGTCATCCCGATCCATCAGTACACGGTCGGCCGTATTGCCCATGACGCGGCGCTGAAGTATCCTCAGGGCAGTCTGCCGCTCTATGGCGACGGCGTGGGATTCCTGCCCGAAGTCTGGTGGATGGACGAAAATGGCGCTCCGAAGACCGGAGAAACCGGCGTGGCGCCCGAGCAGTGACGAGGATTTACAGGATAGAGCAATGAAAAAGATCATCCTTTTCGCGGCGCTGGCTGCGCTGGCAGGCTGCGCGACGGTCGATGGCGTGGGTCAGGACATATCGGGCGCCGCCCGCGGTGTGCAAAGCTGGTTCTGAGCCGCATCTTGCAATAGCCCCGGCCTTTGCCTACCAACGGCGGAATTACCGCTGCACAGGAAAGGCCCGGAATGGTCAAGCTCGACATCGTCTCCGATCCGATCTGCCCGTGGTGCTATATCGGCAAGGTGCTGCTGGACCGCGCGCTGGAACAGCGCCCGGAGCATCCTTTCGTCATCGAATGGCACCCCTTTCAGCTCAACCCCGACATGCCCGAGGGCGGAATGGACCGGCGCGCCTATCTCGAGGCCAAGTTCGGCGGCAAGGAAGCCGCCATCGCCGCCTACAAGCCGGTCATGGAAAAGGCCGAGAGCGCGGGCGTCGAGATCGACTTCGAGGCGATGACCCGTGTGCCCAATACCCTGAACGCGCACCGGCTGATCCACTGGGCCGGGATCGAGGGCAAGCAGAACGCCGCCGCGATGGCGCTGTTCGCCGCCTATTTCAGCCAAGGGCGCGACATCGGCGATGCCGAGGTGCTGGCCGACATCGCCGACAGCCTCGGGATGGATGCCGCCGTGGTGGCCAAGCTGCTGGACAGCGATGCGGACAAGGACGACATCCGTGCCCGCGACACGCAGTTCCGCAAGATGGGCATCACTTCGGTCCCGACCTTCATCGTCGCCGCGCAGCACGCCGTTCCGGGCGCGCAGGACACCGAGCTTTGGCTGCGCGTGATGGACGAAATCATCCAGAAACAGCCGCAGTAAACGCTCCCCGTATACCTTTGCATACAGATATCTTCCCTTCCCCGGTCGATTGCGCTAAAGAGCCTGCAATCCGACCCTGACACGCGAAAGGCGCTCCATGTCCAAGATCAAGGTAGAAAACCCCGTCGTCGAACTCGATGGCGACGAGATGACCCGCATCATCTGGGATTTCATCAAGAAAAAGCTGATCCTGCCCTATCTCGACGTCGATCTGAAATATTACGACCTGGGCATCATGGCCCGCGACGAGACAGACGACCAGATCACCGTCGACGCCGCCCATGCGATCCAGAAATACGGCGTCGGCGTCAAATGCGCGACCATCACGCCCGACGAGGGCCGCGTCGAGGAATTCGGCCTGAAAAAGATGTGGCGCAGCCCGAACGGCACGATCCGCAACATCCTGGGCGGCGTCGTTTTCCGCGAGCCGATCATCTGCCGCAATGTGCCGCGCCTTGTTCCCGGCTGGACGCAGCCCATCGTGATCGGCCGCCACGCTTACGGAGACCAGTACCGCGCGACCGACATGAAGTTCCCCGGCCCCGGCACGCTCAGCATGAAATTCGTCGGTGATGACGGCACCGTGATGGAAGAAGAGGTGTTCAAGGCCCCCTCCTCGGGCGTCTACATGGGCATGTACAACCTCGATGACAGCATCCGCGATTTCGCCCGCGCGTCCTTCAACTATGGGCTGAAGCGCGGCTATCCGGTGTATCTGTCGACCAAGAACACCATCCTGAAGAATTACGATGGTCAGTTCATGATCATCTTCCAGAAGGTGTTTGACGAGGAATTCAAGGACCGGTTCGAAGAGGCCGGCCTGACCTACGAGCATCGCCTGATCGATGACATGGTGGCCTCGGCAATGAAATGGTCGGGCGGATATGTCTGGGCGTGCAAGAACTACGACGGCGACGTGCAGTCCGATACCGTCGCGCAGGGCTTCGGCTCGCTCGGTCTGATGACAAGCCAGCTGATGACGCCCGACGGCCAGATCGTCGAGGCCGAGGCCGCGCACGGCACCGTCACGCGCCACTACCGCCAGCACCAGAAGGGCGAGGAGACATCGACCAACTCCATCGCGTCGATCTACGCCTGGACCGGCGGGCTGAAGCACCGCGGCAAGCTGGACGGCAACGAGGCGCTGACCAATTTCGCGGAAACACTGGAAAGGGTGGTCGTCGAGACCGTCGAGGCGGGCCACATGACCAAGGACCTTGCTCTGCTGGTCGGCCCCGATCAGGGCTGGCTGACGACGATGGGCTTTCTGGAGAAGGTCGACGAGAACCTGAACAAGGCGCTGAAGGGCTGAGGCTTCTCGGATCTTTATTGTGCGCGGGGCGGGCCGAACGGTCCGCCCCTTTTCCATTCCGCTTTTGTCACGAGCCGACTATCCGCCGGTCCAAGCCGCGCGGGCGGCAGTTCAGCCCAGCGTCACCCCATGCCGCCCGGCCAGGTCGGTGATGAACTGCCACGCCACGCGCCCCGAGCGGCCGCCACGGGTGGCCTGCCATTCAATTGCCTCGGCGCGCAGGGCATCATCCGAAATCTCGATCCCGAACGCGTCGCAATAGCCGCGGATCATCCGCAGGAACCCGTCCTGATCGCAGGCGTGAAAGCCCAGCCACAGGCCAAAACGGTCGCTGAGCGAGACCTTCTCCTCGACCGCCTCGGCGGGGTTGATCGCGCTGCCACGCTCGTTCTCGATCATGTCGCGGGGCATCAGGTGTCGGCGGTTCGACGTGGCGTAGAAGATCACGTTCTCCGGCCGCCCCTCGATCCCGCCATCCAGCACGGCCTTCAGCGATTTGTAGTGCTGGTCGTCATGGCTGAAGCTCAGATCGTCGCAGTAGAGGATGAACCTCGCGTCGCTGGCGCGCAGCAGGGCCAGCAGCCGGGTGATGCTGGTCAGGTCCTCGCGCTGAAGCTCGACGATCTTGAGCGGCAGCCCCTCGGCGACAACGGCGCCATGAACTGCCTTGACGAGGCTGGATTTCCCCATGCCCCGCGCGCCCCACAAAAGTGCGTTGTTGGCCGGCAGGCCGCGGGCGAAATGGCGCGTGTTTTCAAGCAGCGTGTCGCGCGCGCGGTCGATGCCGACCAGAAGCCCCATGTCGACGCGCGCCACCTGCGGCACCGGTTGCAGGTGATCCGGCGACACATGCCAGACGAAGGCATCGCAAGCTTGCAGATCGGGCGCAGGACGCGGGGGCGGACTGGCCCGCTCCAGCGCCTCGGCGATCCGCAGGAGCGGATCGCTCATGTGCGCGGCTCCTCGTCCGGCATCTCGTCCGGATGGACATCCTCGCCGGTCATCTCGTCCTCGTCATCGAACCACAGCCCCTCGGCGCGCAGCTTGGCCTCGCGTTTACGCTCGACCCGGGCGACGAGCTGAATCGAAATCTCGTAAAGGCCATAGACAACGACGAAGAGGATGACTTGCGTGATGACGTCGGGCGGCGTGACCAGCGCGGCCAGAACGAGGATACCGACGACCGCGTATTTGCGCACGGCGCGCAGGCCCACCGCGCCGACCAGCCCTGCCTTGCCCATGAGCGTCAGCAGCACGGGCAACTGGAAACAAAGGCCGAATGCGACGATGAACTTGATCGTGAGATTCAGATATTCCTGCGCGGAACCCTGGAACACCACGCTGAGCGGCGCGGCCCCCTCCACCCCGTCGATCACTTCGCCGCTGGTGCCGAACTGCTGGAAGCCGAGGAAAAAATCATATGCCAGCGGCGTGACCACGTAGAAGGCAAAGCTGGCGCCAAGGAAGAACATGAAGGGCGACGCGATCAGGAAGGGCAGAAACGCCCCCTTCTCCGAGCGGTAGAGCCCCGGCGCCACGAACCGCCACATCTGGTTGGCGATGAACGGAAAGGCAAGGATGAAGCCGCCAAGAAGCGACACCTTGATCGCAACGAAGAAGCCCTCCTGCGGCGAGATGAAGATCAGGTCGCAATCCTGTCCGCGATCGGCCAGCACGGTGCAGAGCGGCGCCGTGAGATAGTTGAAGATCGGCTGTGCGACGGCGAAGCAGATCACCATGCCGGCGAGGAAATAAAGTACCGAGTGGATGAGGCGCGTGCGCAGCTCGGTCAGGTGTTCGATCAGCGGCGCGCTGCTGTCCTCGATCTCGTCGCCCTGGCTCATGCCTTGCCCCCGGAGGGTTTATCGTCTGCGGCCTTGGCCGTGCGGGATTTCGCGCCGGATTTCGCCGCGCTCTTTTTGGGTGCAGTCTTCGCGCCGCTTTCGGCAACAGATGCCTTGGCGGGTTTGGGCGCCGCCTTCTTCGGCGGAGTCGCCTTGGCGGGCGCTTCGGGCTGTTCGCTCCCCCCGGCCTTTTCTGCCGCGGGTTCCGCGCCGGTCGCCGCAGCTTTTTCGCGGTCCAGCCGCTCCTGCGTGACCTTGGCGGAATGGGCGGCGATCTTGTCCTTGGCTTCCTGTCGCTCGGGCGACAGTTTCGGCTTCCCGGCGTCGCGGGTCGACTGCGTAAAGCTCTTGGTGCTCTTGCGCACCTCGTCCATGGCCGAGCCGATGGGGTTTGTCGCCTTGCGCAAACTGTCGCTGAGCCCGGAAACCCCCGCGTCGTCTGCGGCGTCGTTCATCGCCTTGGAAAATTCGCGCGCCATGGCCTTGGCCTTGCCGACGAACTGGCCGACGGTGCGGAACATGCCGGGCAGATCCTTGGGCCCCACGACGATCAGCGCGACGATGCCGATCACCAGAAGCTCCGTCCAGCCGAGGTCGAACATGGTGCGCTCAGACCTTGTCTTTGGTCTTGGCGGCCTTGGCGCGTTTCGGCGTCACGTCGCGTGCATCGTCCTCGTAATCAACATCGGCGCTGGCCGCGCTGCTTTCGATTTCCTTGTTGCCTTCGTCGATGCCCTTCTTGAAGGACGTGATGCCCTTGCCGACCTCGCCCATCAGGGACGAAATCTTGCCGCGGCCGAACAGCACCAGCACGACGACAGCGATCAGAAGAAGACCGGGAAGGCCTATGTTGTTGAGCATGTCGAATCTCCCGTAAGGTCGGAGCGCGATGGCGCGCCCCCCTGCATGTTCGCCCCGTATCTAAACCCTGTGGCGGTGGGATAAAAGACCAAACGCAGGACGCACGACGGATTCGCGCAATTATCAGCGGTTGCGACCGGAGCAGTGGTGAAATTTCGAGTATTTTCGGGAAGATGAAAGGCGCGGCGCATCAGGGGCGGGCGGGAAAGACAAAGCATCGGTCGCGGCGCAGCATCAGCCACAGCGCCTGGCCGGGGCTGGGCAGGAAGACGTTTGGCACCGTCGCCCGGAGGATCGAGCCGTCGTGATCCATCCGGAACTCCACCAGGCTTTCCGAGCCCATGAAGCGCGCCCGCTCGACCACGCCGCGTGCCGGCGTGCCGTCCTGCGCCGTCGGATTGGGACCGCGGCCGGAGCGGTCGAAATCGATCTTGATGTGTTGCGGGCGGATGACGATATCGACGGCGCTGCCATCGGGCACGCCCGGCGCAAGGAACTGCCCGAACGGGGTGGTCGTCAGCGCACCGCGAACGGTGCCGCGTATCACGTTGATATCACTGAAGAAGGCCACCGCGTCGCGATCCACCGGGGCATTGTAGACATTGTAGGGCGCGCCCTGCTGCACGATCCGCCCGCCGCGCATCAGCGCGATGTCGTCGGCCATGCGCATCGCCTCGTCCGGCTCGTGCGTGACCAGCAGGACGGCGGCATCCTCTTCGCGCAGGATGTCGAGGGTCTCGTCGCGGATGCCGTCGCGCAGGCGGTTGTCGAGGCCCGAAAACGGCTCGTCCATCAGCATGATGCGCGGACGCGGCGCGAGGGCCCGGGCTAGCGCGACGCGCTGCTGCTCGCCCCCCGAAAGCTCGTGCGGATAGGAGGCGGTGTAATGGCCAAGGCCGACCCGGTCCAGCAGCTCGGCGACGCGCGCGGCGATCTTGGCACGCGTTCCGGTCAGGCCGAATCCCACGTTGCCGGCCACCGTGAGATGCGGAAAGAGCGCGAAATCCTGGAACATCAGGCCGATCTTGCGCTCTTCGGGCGGCACGCGGGAGGTGCCGTCGCATATCACCCTTCCGTCGACCAGGATCTTGCCGGAATCCTGCGTCTCGACCCCTGCAATCATACGCAGCGTGGTGGATTTGCCGCAGCCCGACGGGCCCAGCAGGCACGTCACCTGCCCCGGCATCACCGCCAGCGAGATGTCGTCAACCACCAGCCGGCCGTCATAGCGGCGGCTGAGGTTCTCGATCTTCAGTCTGGGAACGGTTGCGGGCATGCGGGCCTCTGGGGCTATCCGACCTAATGTGTCGGGATTGACTCGGCTGGCAGATAGCAACCCGTCCCCGACCATGCAAGCGCAGCCGCTCAGAGCGTGGCGTTCACCGCCCCGCCGTCCAGCAGCAGGTTCTGCCCGACGATGAACCCCGCATGCTGCGAGCACAGGAACGCACAGGCGGCGCCGAATTCGTCGGTGGTGCCGTAGCGGCGCGCGGGGATGGTGGCATAGTGCTGCTCGCGCACCTCCTGCATTGTGATGCCTTGCGCCTCGGACGCCGCGGTATCGAATTGCACGGCGCGGTCGGTGGCGTGGGTGCCGGGCAGCAGGTTGTTGATCGTCACACCGCTGCCCGCCACCTGCCGGGCGGTTCCCGCGACATAGCCGGTCAGGCCCGTACGCGCGGTATTCGAAAGCCCCAGCGACGGGATCGGCGCCTTGACCGATTGCGAGGTGATGTTGACGACGCGGCCCCAGCCGCGCTCCATCATGCCGGGCAGCACCGCCTTCATCAGCGCGATGGGCGCCAGCATGTTGGCATCGAGCGCCCTGATGAAATCGTCCCTGTCCCAATCGCTCCAGACGCCCGGCGGCGGCCCGCCCGCGTTGGTTACGAGGATGTCGGGATCGCCCGCCGCCTCCAGCACGGCAGCGCGACCCGCTTCGGTGGTGATGTCGGCGGAGACGGTGGTGACGCTGACGCCGAACTCGGCGCGAATTGTGTCGGCCGCGGCGTCGAGCGCCCCCTGCCCGCGCGCGTTCATCACCAGATCCACGCCCTCGGCGGCGAGCGCACGGGCGCAGCCCAGCCCAAGCCCCTTGGATGACGCGCAGACAATCGCGCGCTTGCCGGTCAGACCCATATCCATCCTGCTGCCCTTTCTGTCTTGCCTTACGCGGCGCAGGCGCCCCAAACCGCCTTGCCGCGAAAATCGTCTAAGTTCGTCGCGAACCCGCCTCATTCGTTCCGTAGATACCAAGGGCAAGTCATCAACGCTGCAACCAGAACGCGAAGGTTTCCCGCGCTGACCAATTTATATCCCGCGCCGCCCGTTCTGTAGGAGGCATCTATGAAACACCAACGCGAATTTAATATGAACTGTTCTTTCGTGCAAACCTGCTTCGTCTATGCCGCCGCCGATCTGACGGTGACAAGCGGCGCGGTGCGGGGAGAGGCGATTTCCTTTGCGGATGAGCTGGATCTGGACGAAGTTTATCAGTTGAGGCCATCCAGCAGACCGCGGCTCCTGTCGCTGCGCCCGTCGCCGGATGGCGCGTTGAGGATCGCCGCTGGCTCGGACTCGGGCCGCGAGGGACAGGCGGTTTACCTGGACGCGGTGCTGACGATGATCACGTGGAATGGCGCCGCCGCCGAACTGCTGGTCCTGGTCGAGGTGGATGCGGCGGGCGATGTGGATGCCGTCCATGTGCTGCCGCTGGCGCCGCTGACGCCGGGCGCCGACTATACGCTGGTCGGGATCGACCGGGAGGGCGCGCGCGAGCGTTTTACCGATGCCGCGTGCATGTCCCTGTCCGTTGCCGCGCATCCCGCGCAGGTCGTGCCCACGCAGATCGCCGTGTAGCCACATGAGGTCGGGTTAGCCGCTCAAAAAGCGGTTCCCAAAGGCGCTACTTTTTCTCCGCGTCCAGCTCTTCCTTTGCGACTTTATCTTCATTACCGCCCAGGCGCGGCTCGCGCAGGGCTTCCTGCATGGCGGAATGGGTCCATTTGCCCTTTTCCTTCTTCGGCGCGCCGAAGGCGTCGGCGGGGGTCTTGGCGTTATCCGGCTTGGCCGGCTCGTCCGGCTTTCGCTCGCTCATGGCTGTCTCCTTTGATTACCAAGGCAAAACGCCGCCAGTCCCGGAGACGTTCCCCCGGCCGCGCTCTATTGCGCGCCCGCACGCGCCGCACTATACGCGCCCCATGCTGGACACTGCCCCAAATCGCCCCGCCCTGCCGCGCGAGATCGCGCGCCGTCGCACCTTTGCGATCATCTCGCATCCCGATGCGGGCAAGACGACTCTTACCGAGAAATTCCTGCTTTTCGGCGGCGCGATCCAGATGGCCGGACAGGTCCGCGCCAAGGGCGAGGCGCGGCGCACGCGCAGCGATTTCATGCAGATGGAAAAGGACCGCGGCATTTCTGTCTCGGCCTCGGCCATGTCTTTCGATTTCCAGAATTTCCGGTTCAATCTGGTCGACACGCCGGGCCACAGCGATTTTTCCGAGGACACCTATCGCACGCTCACGGCGGTGGATGCGGCCGTCATGGTGATCGACGGGGCCAAGGGGGTGGAAAGTCAGACGCGCAAGCTGTTCGAGGTGTGCCGCCTGCGCGATCTGCCGATCCTGACCTTCTGCAACAAGATGGACCGCGAAAGCCGCGACACCTTCGACATCATCGACGAGATTCAGGAAAACCTCGCCATCGACATCACGCCGGCCAGCTGGCCCATCGGCATGGGGCGCGATTTCGTGGGCTGCTACGACATGCTGAACGACCGGCTGGAGCTGATGGACCGCGCCGACCGCAACAAGGTGGCCGAAAGCATCGAGATAGGCGGTCTGGACGATCCGAAGCTGGACGAACATCTGCCTGCGAACCTTGTCGTCAAGCTGCGTGAAGAGGTCGAGATGGCGCGCGAGCTTTTGCCCGCGCTCGACCCGCAGGCGGTGCTGGAGGGGCATATGAGCCCGATCTGGTTCGGCTCCGCGATCAATTCCTTCGGGGTCAAGGAACTGATGAAGGGCATCGCCGCCTACGGCCCCCCGCCCCAGCCGCAAAGCGCCGAGCCGCGCCAGATCGCGCCGGAGGAAGACAAGGTCGCCGGTTTCGTCTTCAAGGTGCAGGCCAACATGGACCCCAGGCACCGCGACCGCGTGGCGTTCCTGCGCATGGCGTCGGGCCATTTCAGGCGCGGCATGAAGCTGACCCACGTGCGCAGCAAGAAACCGATGACGGTGACGAACCCGGTGCTGTTCCTCGCCTCCGACCGCGAACTGGCGGACGAGGCGTGGGCCGGCGACATCATCGGCATTCCCAACCACGGCCAATTGCGCATCGGCGACACACTGACCGAGGGCGAGGCCCTGCGCGTCACCGGCATCCCCAGCTTCGCGCCCGAGCTGTTGCAGGTGGCGCGCGCGGGCGATCCGATGAAGGCCAAGCATCTGGAAAAGGCCCTGATGCAATTCGCCGAGGAAGGCGCCGCCAAGGTGTTCAAGCCCGCCTTCGGCAGCGGTTTCATCGTCGGCGTCGTCGGCGCCCTGCAATTCGAGGTGCTGGCCAGCCGGATCGAGCTGGAATACGGCCTGCCCGTCCGGTTCGAGCCGTCGCAATTCACCTCGGCGCGCTGGGCGCAGGGCAGCCGGGCGGCGCTGGACGCGTTCATCAAGGCGAACCAGGCGCATATCGCGTATGACAACGATGGCGACATCGTCTACCTCACGCGGCTGCAATGGGATATCGACCGTATCGTGCGCGACTTTCCCGATATCCGCCTGACCGCGACCAAGGAAATGATGGTCTGACGGCGCCCGCGCGCGGACGGCACGCCGCCGTATGCCGCAGCCCTGGCGCCGGGTAGTGCGCCCTACCCGATCGCGGAGCCTTTCCAACCCCGGCCCTGCATTGCTACCCAGGCGAAAGTGTCTGACCCGCGCTCTTTGCGGCACCTTCCAAGGAACACCGAATTCCAAGGGAGGAAACCTACGTGAGCTATACCCTGCACCCGCTGAAGAAACAGCGCCTTCAGCGATCCGAACTGGCCGTGCCCGGCTCGAACACGTCGATGTTCGAAAAGGCCGCGAACAGCGATGTCGACTATATCTTTCTCGATCTCGAAGACGCCGTCGCGCCGCCCGACAAGGAGCAGGCGCGCAAGAACATCATCGAGGCGCTCAATGACATCGACTGGAAGGGCAAGACGATCTCGATCCGGATCAACGGGCTCGACACGCATTACATGTATCGGGACGTCGTCGATGTGCTGGAGCAGGCCGGCCAGCACGTCCATACCATCCTGGTGCCCAAGGTCGGCGTTCCGGCCGACCTCTATACGGTCGAGACGATGGTCAGCCAGATCGAGGAATCGGTGGGTCTCAAGCACAAGATCGGCATCGAGGCGCTGATCGAGACCGCTCTCGGCATGGCCAATGTCGAGGCGATCGCCGCGTCGCCCGGCCGTCTGGAGGCGCTGCATTTCGGTGTCGCCGACTACGCCGCGTCGAACCGTGCGCGAACGGTCGTCATCGGCGGTCTCAACCCCGATTACCCCGGCGATCAGTGGCACTTTGCGCTGTCGCGCATGACCGTCGCCTGCCGCGCCTATGGCCTGCGCGCCATCGACGGACCCTTCGGCGATTTCAACGACCCCGACGGCTATACCCTCTCGGCCAAGCGCGCCGCCGCGCTGGGAATCGAGGGTAAGTGGGCCATCCACCCCAGCCAGATCAAACTGGCGAACGAGACATTCTCGCCGCCCGAAGCCGAAGTTAACCGTGCCAAGCGGATCATCGAGGAACTGCGCAAGGCCGAGTCCGAAGGCAAGGGCGCGGCCAGCCTCGACGGCAAGCTGATCGACGCCGCCTCCGAGCGGATGGCCAACAACGTGCTGACGGTGGCGGACGCCATCGCCGCCAAAGGCTGAGGGGACCCAGATGGATATCCATGAATATCAGGCCAAGGAACTGCTGAAGAAATTCGGCGTCAACGTGCCGCGCGGCGGCATCGCCTACAGCCCCGAACAGGCGGTATATCGCGCGCAGGAGCTTTCGGGCGAGAAATGCGTCGTCAAGGCGCAGATCCATTCCGGCGCACGCGGCAAGGCCGGCGGAGTACGGATATGTTCGACCGATGACGAGATTTCCGACGCCGCCTCCTGGATGCTGGGCCGCAAGCTGGTCACGCACCAGACCGGCCCGCAGGGCAAGCTGGTCGGCCGCCTCTACATCGAGGAAGCCACGGACATCGCGCAGGAAATCTATTTGGGCTTCGTGATGGACCGCAAGGAAGAGCGCGTCGTCGTCGTCGCCTCCGCGCAGGGCGGGATGGAGATCGAGGATATCTCCTCCGACGAGCCGGACAGCATCATCCGCTCGGTCGTCGATCCGGCGGTCGGAATGCAGGCCTTCCAGGCACGCGAGATCGCGTTCCAGCTGGGGCTCGATCCCGCGCTGATCCCGCAGGCGGTCAAGCAGATCACCGGCTGCTACCGTGCCATGGACGAGCTCGATGCGTCGATGCTGGAAATCAACCCGCTGGTCGTCACCGGCGCCGGCGAGATCGTGGCGCTGGACGCCAAGATCAGCTTCGACGACAACGCGCTTTTTCGTCATTCGGACATCTCGGAGCTGCGCGACAAGAGCCAGGAAGACCCGCGCGAGACCTATGCCGAGGATCGCGGCCTCAGCTATATCGGTCTGGAGGGCGAAATCGGCTGCATCGTCAACGGGGCCGGCCTCGCCATGGCGACGCTCGACATGATCAAGATGTCGGGCGGGGAGCCTGCGAACTTCCTTGACGTGGGCGGCGGGGCCAGCCCCGAGCGCGTACTCATGTCCTTCAAGGCGGTGCTGAACGATCCCAATGTCGAGGCGATTCTTGTCAACATCTTCGCCGGCATCAACCGCTGCGACTGGATCGCCGAGGGGGTCGTGCGGGCCGTGCAGGAACTGGACCTCAAGCTCCCGCTGGTCGTGCGCCTGTCAGGGACGAATGTCGAGGAGGGCCGCAAGCTGCTGAACGAAAGCGGGCTGAACATTACCACGGCCGAGACACTGGCAGAGGCGGCGGAAAAGGTCGTCGCCGCCTGGAAAACGGCATCAACCAGAAATGCGGAGGCGGTGTAATGGCCATCCTGATCGACAAGAACTCAAAGGTGCTGGTCACCGGCCTGACGGGCCGCATCGGCAGCTTTCACGCGCAGGAAATGCGCGATTACGGCACCAATGTCGTCGGCGGCGTGACGCCCGGCAAGGGCGGCACCACGCATAACGGGCTGCCGGTCTTCAACACCGTCAAGGGCGCCGTGGCCGAAACCGGCGCCGATCTGGTCATCGCCTTCGTGCCGCCGCCCTTTGCCGCCGACAGCATCATGGAAGCGGCCGATGCGGGCATCAAGACCTGCGTGTGCATCGCCGACGGTATCCCCACGCAGGACATGATCCGCGTCAAACGCTACATGCGCCGCTACAAGGAAGAAAAGCGCATGCGCCTGATCGGGCCGAACTGCGCCGGGATCATCACGCCGGGTCAGGCCTTTGCCGGCCTCATGCCGCCGGCGATCTACCTCGCGGGGCGCGTGGGCATCGTCGGGCGGTCGGGCACGCTGGGCTACGAGGCTGCCAGCCAGATGAAGGCGCTCGGCATCGGCGTGTCGTCCTCCATCGGGATCGGGGGCGATCCGATCAACGGCTCGTCGTTCCGCGACATCCTGGAGCTGTTCGAGAACGATCCCGAAACCGACGCCGTCGTCATGGTCGGCGAAATCGGCGGCCCGCAGGAGGCGGAGGCGGCGGAATATATCCGCGATCACATGACCAAACCCGTCGCGGCCTATGTCGCGGGCCTGTCGGCGCCCAAGGGGCGTCGCATGGGTCATGCGGGCGCCATCGTGTCCGCCTTCGGCGAGTTGGCTCAGGAAAAGGTTGAAATCCTGTCCGAAGCGGGCGTCACCATCGTTCCCACGCCGTCGACCTTCGGCGAGACGGTGGAGAAAATGCTGGCGTGACAATTATCTGACAGGGCTTCGGCCCTGTCTTCGCCACCTCTTGCCTTTGTTCGGAAACTGTCGCATCTGCGAAATGTTCACGCCCCGGCTCCCTGCAAGGCTCAGGGGGCGACCGGCAGAGGCCGGACGGACTTCCAGCGCGTGAGGTGTTCAAGGAGCAGACCATGCGAACGTCGATTGTGGCGCGCAAACCGCAAGCAGCCAAATCCGCAAAACCAGTGCAGCCCCCGGCGAAATCGGCCACGATGGCGAAGGCGAAAACACGGCAAAAACCGGTTTCGCGCCAGGTTTTCAAGGATTTCGCCAGCATCTGATTGCCGGGCGATCAAGGCATAAAAAAGAGCGGTCCCTGCGGGCCGCTCTTTCAATTTGCAGACGGTGAAAACCGCTCAGCCGACCAGTTCGAGGCCCGAGAAGAAATAGGCGATCTCTTCCTTCGCGGTCTCGGGCGCGTCCGAGCCGTGGACGGAGTTTTCGCCGACGCTTTCGGCGAATTCGGCGCGGATCGTGCCGGCGGCCGCGTCGGCGGGATTGGTTGCGCCCATCACTTCGCGGTTCTTCGCAATGGCGCCCTCGCCTTCCAGCACCTGCACGACGACCGGGCCGGAGGCCATGAAATCGCACAGCTCGCCGTAGAACGGACGCTCGGCATGGACCTTGTAGAACTCGCCCGCCTGCGCCGGGGTCAGATGGATGCGCTTCTGCGCGACGATGCGAAGACCCGCATCCTCGAACTTGGCGTTGATCTTGCCGGTCAGGTTGCGCTTGGTCGCGTCGGGTTTGATGATGCTCAGCGTGCGTTCGGTAGCCATGTCAGCCTCTCGGTCAGGGAATGTTGATATGGCGGCTGCGGTAGCACGCGCGCCCCGTGGGATAAAGACCTATTCGGGCTGCGACATCGTGGCATCATCTGCGGCCTTTTGTTTCCGATTGTTTTAGTCAGATTAGACGCACGACTCGAACTCATTCCGACAAAGGACATGCCCATGATTGGCAAAACCACCCTTGCCGCCTGCGCCCTGACGCTGCTGGCGCTGCCGCTTCTGGCCGATGATGCCGCACCGTTGAGCTATGCGCAGTTCGAGGCGGCGGTGCCGCATCTCGATCTGGAAAACTGCCCGCCTTCATTGGCGCAGGAGGGGACGTTCTGCCGCGCGACGCTGCGGCACGACGAAATCCACGTCTTTTCGTTCCGCGAGGATGGCGAGCAGTCGATGACCGGCTTCAAATCCTATCCGGCCGACCGGGTCGCGGCGCTTCTGGACTAAGGCGTTGACAAGGGCGGAGCGGTCGGCCATCGCTCCGCCCATGCTGCGCATCGACGACATATCCTATTCCATCGCGGGCCGCCCGCTGATCGAGCACGCCTCGGCCACCATCCCTGACGGGCACAAGGTGGGCATCGTGGGCCGCAACGGCACGGGCAAGACGACGCTTTTCCGCCTGATCCGGGGCGAACTGGCGCTGGAGGGCGGCGCCATCACCCTGCCCCAGCGCGCCCGCATTGGCGGCGTCAGCCAGGAAGTGCCGGGCAACGACGTCTCGCTCATCGACACGGTGCTGGCCGCCGATACCGAGCGCGCCGCGCTGCTGGCCGAGGCGGAAACCGCGACCGAAGCGGGCCGCATCGCCGAGGTGCAGACCCGGCTGAGCGATATCGAAGCCTGGGGCGCCGAGGCGCGCGCGGCGTCGATCCTCAAGGGCCTCGGCTTTGACGACGATGCGCAGCGGCAGCCTTGCTCGGCCTTTTCCGGCGGCTGGCGGATGCGCGTGGCGCTTGCCGCGGTGCTGTTCTCGCAGCCCGACCTTCTGCTGCTGGACGAGCCGACGAACTATCTGGACCTCGAAGGCGCGCTCTGGCTTGAGACATACCTCGCGCGCTACCCGCACACGGTGCTGATCGTCAGCCATGATCGCGGCCTGCTGAACCGGGCCGTCGGCGCGATCCTGCATCTCGAGGACAAGAAGCTCACGCTCTACCAGGGCGCCTACGACACCTTCGCCGAAACCCGCGCCGCACGGCTGGCGGCGGCGGAATCCGAGGCACGCAAACAGGACGCGCGGCGCGCCCATCTGCAAAGCTTCGTCGACCGCTTCCGCGCCAAGGCATCAAAGGCCGTGCAGGCGCAGTCGCGGCTCAAGATGATCGCCAGGATGAAGCCCATCACGACTCCGCAGGAGGCCGCGCTCAAACGGTTTACCTTCCCGTCGCCCGAAGAACTGTCGCCGCCCATCATCAATATCGAGGGCGGCTCGGTCGGCTATGACGGCAAGGCAGTGCTATCCCGCCTGGACCTGCGCATTGACCAGGATGACCGGATTGCCCTTCTGGGCCAGAACGGCGAGGGAAAATCCACTTTCTCCAAGCTATTGGCGGGCAAACTTGATCTCATGGGCGGCAGGATGACGACCTCGTCCAAGCTGCGCGTGGGATATTTCGCGCAGCATCAGGTCGAGGAATTGCACGTCGATGAAACGCCCATCGACCACATCCGCCGCCTGCGTCCCGGTGAGACACCATCGCGCCTGCGCGCCCGCCTCGGCGGCTTCGGCATCGGCGCCGCGCAGGCCGAAACGCTGGTGGGCGCGCTCTCGGGCGGGCAGAAGGCGCGGCTCAGCCTCATGCTGGCGACGATCGATGCGCCGCACATGCTGATCCTCGACGAGCCGACGAACCACCTTGATATCGAATCGCGCGAGGCGCTGGTCGAGGCGTTGACAGACTATACCGGCGCCGTGATCCTCGTCAGCCACGACATGCACCTGCTCGGTCTCGTGGCGGACCGTCTGTGGCTGGTCAAGGGCGGCCGCGTTGCCCCCTACGATGGCGATCTGGAAAGCTATCGCGCCATGCTTCTGGCGGGCGACAAGCCCGCGCCGAAGGCGAAGGAGCAAAAGCCGAAGCGTCCCTCGCGCGAGGCGCTGAACAGCTTGAAGCAGGACGTGAAGAAGTGCGAGGAACGCGTTGAAAAGCTGAATGAAATGGCGGACAAGCTGGCGCGGAAACTGGCAGATCCCGCCATGTATGACGAGGACAAGAAGGACGAGGCGGCGGTCTGGCAGAAGAAGTATTCCGAAGTGATGGACGCGCAGACCCGCGCCGAGACGCTGTGGATGCGCGCGCTGGAAAAGCTGGAGCGCGCCGAGGGCTGAGGCCCGCCGATTGACAGCCCGTGCACCGGCGCGGCAAGGAGGATCATGGACAGCAGCGCGCTCATCACGACATTCGTCACGCTTTTCATCGTGCTCGACCCCTTCGCGCTGGCGCCGCTTTTCCTGGCCCTGACGCGCGGGATGAGTCCGGGAATGCGCCGCTCGGTCGCGATACGCTCCTGCCTGATGGGCGCGGCGCTGCTGATCGTCTTCGGCGCCTTCGGCGAAGCGGTGCTGGGCTTTATCGGCATCTCGATGCCCGCGTTCCGCATCGCCGGCGGTATCCTGCTGTTTCTGACCGCGCTCGACATGCTGTTCGAACGGCGCACGAAGCGGCGCGAGGATCAGGTCGAGCATGACGATCACGAGGATCCGTCGATCTTTCCCCTCGGCATTCCCCTGATTGCCGGGCCGGGCGCGATTGCCACCGTTATCCTGCTGACAGGCGAGCATCAGGGGTTCGGCGGCCTCGCCTGGGTGATTGGCACCATGCTGTTCGTGATGTGCCTCGTCTTCGTCTCCTTTCTCAGCGCGCATATGCTGGAGCGGGCCCTGGGCAAGACCGGGATCAGCGTCGTGACCCGCGTTCTGGGAATGCTGCTGGCCGCGCTCGCGGTCCAGTTCGTGCTGGACGGGCTGCACGGTTTCGGTTTGGCCGGGTGATCTGGCGCTCGGGCTGCGGGATGCCTATCTTGGGCGCATGAACGCACCCGTCGATACCGCCAGCCTCATTTATCTCGTCGTGCTCGGCTGTGCCGTCATGCTGTGGTTCTTTGCCGCCAACCGCAACTCCATGGGCAGGACGCTACAGCAGGCGGCGGTCTGGGGGCTGATCTTCATCGGCGTGATCGCGGCCATCGGGCTGTGGGACGACATCCGCAGCACCGCCCTGCCCATGCAGTCGGTCAGCCGCGATGGTGGCCGGATCGAGCTGCCGCGCGCGCCCGACGGGCACTATTACCTCGACGCCGAGGTGAACGGCGCGCCGGTGCGCTTTGTCGTGGATACCGGCGCCAGCGACATCGTGCTGAGCCGCGCCGATGCGGCGGCGGCGGGTCTGGATCTGGCCGATCTGGCCTATATCGGGCAGGCGGATACGGCAAACGGGGTCGTGCGCACCGCGCCCGTCCGACTGGACAGCTTCGCCGTCGGCGGCGTCACCGACCGTCGCCTGCGCGCCGTGGTGAACGACGGCGATCTGCGCCAGTCGCTTCTGGGCATGCGGTATCTTCAACGTTTCACCACGATGCAGATCGCGGACGGAAAGCTGGTGCTGGAGCGTTAGGCCCGCCTGCGTCAACCTGCCGCAGCCCCGGTTGATCCGGGTCAAGGCGCATCTGTCCCGCGCTCTTACGGTTCTTCTGTCGTTACCGTTTCAGCAAGGAGTTTTACCATGCGTTTTCTGTCCACCGTCGCCGTCTGCCTCGCCGCTGCGCTACCTGCCGCGGCGCAGCAGGGACCAGGCAACCTCGTCACGGTCGTCACCAGCGACGACGCCCAGACGCAACTGATGAGCATGGTGCTGACCATGCAATCCGTCCGCGCGGGCGCGCAGGCGCATATGCTGCTCTGTGGTCCCGGCGGCGATCTGGCGCTGAAGGATGCACCCGAAAGCGCGACGGCCCCGCAGCCGCCGATGGGGATGAGCCCGCAGGGCCTGATGCAGAAGATCATCGAGGCGGGCGGCACCGTCGAGGTCTGCGCGCTCTACCTGCCGGGCAAGGATGCGGATGGCAGCGTGCTGCTGGACGGCATCACCGCCGCCGACCCCGAGGCAATGGCCGCCCGCCTGATGGCCGCGCAAACCCGTGTCCTGTCGTTCTGAACGGAGGAGAAGCAGATGATCCGCCAGACATTCGCCGCCGCGCTGGTCGCGGTCTGCCTCGCTGCGCCCGCGCTTGCCGCGGACGCACCGGAGAATTCGGAATACCAGACCGAGTGGGGCCTCTACCTGACCGCCAAGGAAGCCTACGAGATGAAGCAGGCCGAGGGCGACAAGCTGCTTTTCGTGGACGTGCGCGAGCCGGTCGAGATCATGTTCACCGGATTCACTGACGTGGTGGACGTGAATGTTCCCTACATGCTGGTCGATCCGGGCGCGTGGAACCCCGAGAAACCGGTGCTTCAGATGCGCGAGAATCCCGATTTCGCCGCCGGTGTCGCGGCGGCGATGGAGGCGCGGGGGCTGGACCGCAATGCGCCGGTGATCGTCATGTGCCGCTCGGGGGGCACCCGCGGCGCGCCTTCGGCCAATGCGCTGAGGCCGCTGGGGCTAAGCCAGGTTTACGTCGTCGTCGACGGGTTCGAGGGCGGCACGCTCAAGGACGACCCGCGCGGACCCTGGCGGCTGAAAGATGGCTGGAAGAACAGCGGTCTGCCGTGGGATTACAAGATGAACAAGGACAAGATACCGCTGCGCGGTGAATGATCCGGCTCAGGGGGACGCGGGTTTCTTCTCGGCCTTCTTCTCCCATCGGCCCGATGCCTCGGACCAGTATTGCGCGGCACAGCCGGCATCGGTCAGCGCCTTCCATTGGGTGCGCGCTCGGGCGACGGCGGCGTCGTCGTTGCCGTCGAACAGCACGCAAACCCGGTCGAGGCGCTTGACCTCGTCCGGCGCCACATCCGCGCCCCCCACCGTCATCAGGCAGGTGGCACCATTGGGCAGGTCGGCCGCGGTCGTCAGAAGGATCGGCTGATCCGCCTCATGCGGCCGGCCTGCGCGGCCATGGGGCAGGAACGCCTCCTCGCCCCCCGCCAGCCACAGCGCCTCGTCCAGCCGGTCGATCTGCGCCGCCGCGCGACCGCGCACCGCCACCCGCCAACCCGCGCCGCGCGCCTTCTCCAGCAGCATGGCAAGTGTCACCTCCAGCGGCGCGCGGGTCAGATGATAGAAGTAGGCGGCCCCCATCTGCGTCAGTCGTCCCCCTCCAGCATGTCGGCGACCAGCCGGTTCAGCGCCATGACACCCCAGCCCGTCGCACCCTTGGGCGCATAGGCGGTGTCGGACTTGACCGAGGCCACCCCGGCGATATCGAGGTGGATCCACGGCGTGTCGTCCCGCACGAACCGCTTGAGGAACTGCGCGGCGGTAATGCTGCCGGCGGGGCGGCCGCCCACGTTTTTCATGTCGGCGATCTGGCTTTTCAGCTCGTCGTCATAAGCCTGCCCCATCGGCAGCCGCCATGCACCCTCGCCCACCGCCTCGGCGGCCTTGAGAAAGGCGTTGCAGAATACGTCGTTGTTCGAGAAGACGCCGGCGTTTTCATGGCCGAGGCCAACGATGATCGCGCCGGTCAGCGTGGCCAGGTCGATCATCGCGCGGGGCTTGTAGGTTTCCTGCGCATACCACATGACGTCGGCCAGCACGAGCCGGCCTTCGGCGTCGGTATTGATGACCTCGACGGTGTCGCCCTTCATGGACGTGACCACGTCGCCGGGGCGCGTCGCGCGGTCCGAGGGCATGTTCTCGACCAGCCCGACAAGGCCGACGACATTGGCCTTGGCCTTGCGCAGCGCCAGCGTGCGCATGACGCCGGCGACGGTGCCGGCGCCGCCCATGTCCATCGTCATGTCCTCCATCCCGGCGGCGGGTTTCAGACTGATCCCGCCGGTGTCGAAGACCACGCCCTTGCCGATGAGCGCCAGCGGCGCGTCGCCCTTGGCACCGCCATTCCATTCCATCACCGCCACCTTGGAGGGGCTGGCACTGCCCTGTCCCACGCTCAGCAGACAGCCCATGCCGAGGCTTTCCAGCTTGTCCTCCTCCAGCACCGTGACGTTAAGCCCGAGGCTTTCCATCTCCTTGATCCGCTTTGCGAATTCGGTGGTGGTGAGGTGGTTCGCGGGCTCGCTGACCAGATCGCGGGTAAAGAACGCGCCCTCCACCACGGCGCGCAGGGCCTTGGCCTCCTCGTCCAGCGTGTCCGGCTTGGCGACCATCATGGTGATGTCGCCCGTGCCCTTCTGATCGCCCGTCTTGCGTGCGGTGAAGCTGTAGGCGCGCAGCGCGATGCCCTGCATCAGGTCGGTGGGGCGGCGCTGGGACGCCGCCAGCACCAGCAGGTTCTTGTCCTCCATCAGCTTGCCCAGGGCCGCACCCGCCTTGCGCGCCTCGACCGGCTTGGCGCCGCGCTCGATGCAGAGCACGTCCAGCGCCTCGGCCTTGAGGCCGGCGGGCCAGTTGAGCGTGCGCACGTCGCCCTCCTTCATGTCCTCCAGCGCGCCGGCCTCGACCATCCGCGCCAGCGCGCCGCGGGTCAGCTTGTTGACGCGCCGGGCGGGGGCGTCGAGCTTGCCGTCCTTGCCGATCAGCACGGCGATGCGGTCGGCCCAGTCGGCGATGGCGTCCAGATCGGTTTCGATGAAGGTGGTCTTGGCGGGGGTCGTCATGGGCGGCTCCTGTCTGCAAGGCGTGGAATTTCGCGTCTGGCGCGGACTCTGCGCATTTTGCGGACAAGTGCAATGGCAGCGCGCCGCGCAGCGCCGCCGTGCATCCGGATTTGCAGTTTTACCGGGCCGGCATTTCAGATAGCGTGCCACCAGATATCGCGTCTCGGGAGAAATGGAGTGGCCAGATTCGACAGATATATGCTGTCGCAATTCATGGTACTGTTCGGATTTTTCGCGCTGGTGCTGGTGTCGATCTTCTGGATCAACAAGGCAGTGCGCATGTTCGACCGCCTGATCAGCGACGGCCAATCCTCGTGGATCTTCATCGAATTCACTGCGCTGACCCTGCCCGGCGTCATCGGCGTCGTGCTGCCGATCGCGGCCTTTGCCGGGGCGATCTATGTGACCAACCGCCTCAGCACCGAAAGCGAGCTGACGGTGATGCAGGCAACGGGGTTCAGCCCGTGGCGGCTGGCGCGGCCGGTGCTTTATTACGGGCTGATCGTGGCGGCGATGATGTCGCTTCTGGCGCATGTGCTGATCCCGCTGAGCCTGAAACAGCTGGAGATGCGCCGCGCAGAAGTATCCGGCAACATCACCGCCAAGCTGCTGACCGAGGGCGAGTTCCTGCACCCGGCGCCGGGCGTCACCTTCTACATCCGCGAGATCACCCCGGCGGGCGAGCTGCAGAACGTCTTCCTGTCGGATCGGCGCCGCGGCGAGGGACCGACGACCTATACCTCGGCGCGCGCCTACCTGGTGCAGGAGGACGGCAGCACCAAGCTGGTGATGCTGAACGGCCTCGCGCAGAACGTGGCACCGGACGGCCAGCGGCTTTTCACCACGCACTTCGACGATTTTTCGTATGACATCAGCCGACTGGTGGCGCAAAGCGCGATCAGCCTCGACCGCATCACCTTTGCCTCGACGCCGGAGCTGCTGCGCGATCCGGCAGTTGTGGCCGAGCGGACGTATGTGTCGCTCGGCGTTGCCGTCACCACGCTGCACATGCGCTTTACCCAGGCGATCCTGTGCGTCGTGGCGGCGCTGATCGGTTTCGCGACGCTGCTGCAGGGCGGCTTCAGCCGCTTCGGCGTGTGGCGCCAGATCCTCACGGCGTTCCTGCTGCTGATTGGAATCAAACTGATCGAGAGCGTCGTGGCAGGCCCGGTTCTGACCGCGCCGGGGGCATGGCCGCTTCTTTATCTGCCCGGAGCGGTGGGGCTGGCCGTGTCGGCGGCGCTGCTGCATTCGGCGGCCAATCCCGGCCTCTTGCGGCGCCTGCGCGGACGGCGGCGGGCGGAGGCGGCACCGTGACCCTGCACTACTATTTCGCGCGCAAGTTTCTCTGGACCTATCTGGGCATCACGGCGATCTTCGTCATCATCCTCGGCCTCATCGACATGATCGAGGAGTTGCGGGGCTTTCCCGAGCTGCCCTTTCGGGAGGTGGCGGAGGTCGTGCTGCTGAACCTGCCGCACGCCAATTACGAGATCCTGCCGCTGGTCATGATCCTGTCTTCGGTTGCCGTTTTCGTCCGACTGGCGCGCACCTCCGAGATGGTGGTCGTGCGCGCATCGGGCCTGTCGGGATTCCGCGCGCTGCTGGCGCCGCTGACCATGGCGGCGCTGATCGGGCTGATCTCGATCACGGTGGTCAATCCTATCGTCGCGGCCTCGTCCAAGCGGTATCACGACCTGGTCACGGGGCTGAAGGGCGGCGGCGCAAACGTTCTGGCCCTGTCGTCCGAAGGGCTCTGGCTGCGCCAGGGCAGCGAGCGGGGCCAGACGGTCATCCATGCCGCTTCGGCCAGCCAGGACATCAGCACACTGCACGACGCCACCTTCATCGCATTCTCGCCGCAGGGCGATCCAGTGCGCCGTATCTCGGCCGCGCGTGCGGTGCTCGGCACCGGCGAATGGCAGCTTGAAACGGTCAAGCTGTGGGATCTGACGGGCGGTGCAAATTCCGAGGCCGGCGCGCAGCGCATGGCGCGCCTGAGCGTTCCGTCGGCGCTGACGCGCGAGGGCATCGTCGACAGCTTCGGCAAGCCCGAATACATCCCGATCTGGGATCTGCCCGATTTCATCGCCCACCTCGAAGAGGCCGGTTTCTCGGCCCGCCGCTATGCCGTCTGGTTCCAGATGGAGCTGGCGGGTCCGATCTTCCTGATGGCGCTGATGCTGATCGCGGCGGCCTTCACGATGCGCCACGTGCGCACGACCAATACCGGCATTTCCGTCCTGGTCGCGATCATGCTGGGCTTTTCGCTGCACTACATCCGCAATTTTGCGCAGGTGCTGGGCGAGAATGGCCAGATTCCCGTCATTCTGGCCGCCTGGGCGCCGCCGGTCGCGTCATTGATGCTTGCCATCGGCATCCTGCTGCATATGGAGGACGGATGATCCGCGTGCTGCGCCACTTCCTTCTGCTGCTGACCGTGCTGCCGTCGCTGGCGCTGGCCCAGACCGGCGCGGCGCCCGCGGTGCTGGTCGCGGACGACGTGCGGATCGACGAAGGGGGCGCGCTGGTGGCCTCGGGCAATGTCGAGGCGCTGTTCGACGGCCGGCGGCTCAAGGCGCGGCGCATCACCTATGACAGGCAGAAGGAACGGCTGGAGATCGAGGGGCCGATCACCCTTTTCGATGGCGATTACACGACCGTGCTGGCCGATGCCGGGCAGCTCGACCGCGATCTCAGGAACGGCATCCTGACCGGCGCGCGCATCGTGATGGACGATCAGCTGCAAATGGCCGCGGCGCAGATCAACCGCGTGGACGGACGCTATTCGCAGCTTTACAAGGTCGCCGTCACCTCCTGCCGGGTCTGTGCCGAAGGCGGCACGCCGATCTGGCAGATCCGTGCCCGCCGCGTCATCCACGATGCCGAGACGCGGCAAATCTACCTGGAAGGTGCGCAGTTCCGGCTGGGCCGGATGCCCATCGCCTATTTCCCGCGCCTGCGCCTGCCCGATCCCACCGTCGAGCGTGCCACCGGGTTTCTGGCGCCGACGCTCTACAATTCCAGCCTTCTGGGCTTTGGCATGAAGGTTCCCTATTTCATTCGCCTCGGCGATCACAAGGACCTGACGCTGGCGCCGTTCCTGTCGGACAAGACGCGCACGCTTGAGTTCCGCTATCGGCAGGCCTTCGCCTCGGGCGGGATCGAGTTCGAGGGCGCGTTCAGCCGTGACGATCTGCAGCCCGGCGACAACCGCGCCTATGTCTTCGGGCGCGGCGTCTTTGCCCTGCCGCAGGATTACGTGCTGCGCTTCAACGTCGAGGCGGTCACGGATGATGCCTACCTGCTGGATTACGGGTTTTCCGAAAAGGACCGGCTGGACAGCGGCGTCTCGGTCGAGCGTGTGCGCCGCGACGAATGGCGCCGCGCGGCGCTGACTTACTATCACAGTCTGCGCGCCGACGAGGACAGCTCGACCTTGCCGACGAGCGTGGCGAATCTGAACTACGAAAAACGGCTGTTCCCGGCGCGTGTGGGGGGCGAGCTGCGTCTCGCCGCCGAGGCGCATGGCCATTACCGCTGGTCCTCGCAGACGACCGACGGGCCGGATGTCGACCTCTTCGCCGACGGGCGCGACGTCATGCGCCTGACCGCCAGCGCCGATTGGCTGCGGACGTGGACGGTTGCGGGGGGCGTGCGCGCCACCGCGCAGACCGGGCTGGCGGTCGATCATTTTCGCGTGGCCGATTCCGGGCTCACCTCGCGGGGTCGCGTGACGCAAGCGACGCCCAGCACCGCGCTGACGCTGCGCTACCCGCTGGCCAAGACGACCGCAGAGGGGGCCACTCACCTTGTCGAGCCGATGCTTCAGCTGGCCTGGATCGGCGGCGACACGCCCAACATCGCCAATGACGAAAGCACGCGCACCGAATTCGACGAAGGCAATCTTCTGTCGCTGTCGCGTTTCCCCGCCCCCGACCGGCGCGAACGCGGCCTCAGCGCCAGTTACGGGCTGAGCTGGACGCGCCTTGCCGCGAACGGGCTGCGCAGCACGCTGACGGTCGGGCAGATCGCGCGCGACCGCGCGCAGCGCGAGGCGACCGGCGGGCTGACCTTTTCGCGCTCGTCAGGGCTGCGCGGCACCACGTCCGACACGCTGGTTGCGGCCCATGTCGCAACGCCGGACGGGCTGACCGTCACCGCCCGCGGCCTCTTTGACGGCGCCTTCGAAACCACAAAGGCCGAGGCGCGTGCCGCCTGGGCCAATGACGCCATCGCGTTTGGCGCGACATATATCTGGTTGCCGGACGATCCGCAGGAGGAACGGCCCGGCACCGTATCGGAATGGGCCTTCGACGGCTCCTACAGGTTCGCACGCCATTGGACAGGCAGCGCCGAATGGCGCTATGACGTGGCCAGCGATAGCAGCGTGCGCGCGGGCGCCGGTGTGACCTACACGAACGAATGTGTCGACGTCACGCTTTCGGCCTCGCGCCGCTTCACCTCTTCCACTACCGTCGAGCCGTCGACGGATATCGCTCTTACGGTCGGCCTGCGCGGCTTCAGCGCGCGCGCCGAAGACAAAAGTTACGTTCGGGAATGCAAAAAATGACCTCACTGATCTCCTTCACATTCAGCCTGCGGGGCCTCGCCCTCGCGCTCCTGCTGCCGCTTGTGGCGGCAATGATACCGCAAGGCGCGGCGGCGCAGGGCCTTTTCGATCCGGTGATCAAGGTCAACGGCGCCGCCGTCACCCGCTACGAGCTGGAGCAGCGCGCGAGGCTGCTGCAGTTGCTGCGCGCTCCGGGCGACGCGACCAAGCTGGCGCGCGAGCAACTGATCGAGGATCGGCTCAAGGCCGAGGCCGCAGCCGCGGACGGGATCAGCGTCGATGACGAACAAGTGCGCGCCGGGATGGAAGAGTTCGCCAGCCGCGGCGGCCTTGACGCCGATCAGATGATCGCCCTTCTGGCCCGTGGCGGCGTGGCCGAGGAGACATTCCGCGAGTTCGTGCGCTCGGGGCTGCTGTGGCGCGAGGTGACGCAAGCGCGGTTCGGGCCGCGCGTGTCGGTCAGCGAAGACGATCTGGAGCGCGCCCGCGCCGCCGGGACGGACGGCACCGGCGTGCGCGTGCTGCTGTCGGAAATCATCATCCCCTTCAATCAGCAGAACGAGGCGCAGGTCATGGCCAAGGCGCGCCAGATTTCGCAATTGTCGTCGGTCGCGGCCTTCGCGGCCGAGGCGCGGCAATATTCCGCGACCGGCACGCGCGAGGATGGCGGCCGCCTGCCCTGGCAGCCGATCACGCAGCTGCCTCCGATCCTGCGGCCGCTGGTGCTGGGCCTCGCGCCCGGCGAAGTGACCGATCCGCTGCCGCTCGACGGCGCGGTGGCGCTGTTCCAGATGCGCGATATCGAAGAGACGGATGGTTCGGCACCTGAATATTCGGCCATCGAATACGCCGCGTATTACATCCCCGGCGGGCGCAGCAAGGCGGCGCTGACGCGCGCGGCGCAGATCGACGCGCAGACTGACACCTGCGACGATCTCTACGGCATCGCCAAGGGCCAGCCGCCATCGGTGCTGGAGCGCGGCACCAAGCCGCCCTCGGAAATTCCCGACGACATCGCCATCTCGCTGTCGCGCCTCGATCCGGGCGAAGTGTCCTACGACGTCACGCGCGCGGGGGGCCAGACGCTGGTGCTCCTGATGATGTGCGGCCGCAGCCAGACCCCGGTCGCAGCGCCGGCCACCGGCGCGGAGGGCGAGCCCGCCGCCGATGACACTGCGCGGCTGTCGGCGCAGATCGGATCGCGGCGGCTGGAATCCTTCGCCGACGGCTATCTCGAGCAGTTGCGGTCCGAGGCCCGGATCATCGAATACTGATGACCGCGCCCGTGCCCCCCGTCGCGCTCAGCTGCGGCGAGCCGGCCGGCATCGGCCCGGAACTTGCGCTGAAGGCGTGGCAGGCGCTGGGTGCCTCGCTGCCCTTCTTCTGGATCGGCGATCCGGCGCATCTGCCGCCGGGGTGCCCGGTGACGCTCATCGACCGGCCCGCCGAGGCGGTCGGCGCTGCGGGGCTGCCCGTGCTGGCGCATCCCATGCCGGGCGCGCTGACGCATGGCGCGCCCAACCCCGCACATGCCCAGGGCGTGATCGACGCCATCGCGCGCGGTGTCGATCTGGTGCAATCGGGCGCGGCGGCGGCGCTCTGCACCGCGCCCATCCACAAGAAGGCGCTGCAGGCCGGCGCCGGATTCGCGCATCCGGGCCATACCGAGTACCTTGCCGCGCTGACCGGCACGCGGCGCGTCGTGATGATGCTGGCCAGCGATCAGCTGCGCGTCGTGCCGACCACCATCCACCTGCCCTTGCGCGACGTGCCCGCCGCGCTGACGCGGGATCTGCTGACCGAGACGATCCGCATCACCCGGGCGGGCCTCATCCGCGATTTTGGGATCGAAGCGCCGCGCATCGCCGTGGCGGGACTCAACCCCCATGCCGGCGAGGGCGGCAAGATGGGCCGGGAGGAGCTGGACCTGATCGCGCCCGTGCTGGACACCCTGCGCGCCGAGGGGCTGGCGCTGACCGGGCCGCTCTCGGCCGATACAATGTTCCACGCGGCGGCGCGCGCGGGTTACGACGCTGCCATCTGCATGTATCACGATCAGGCGCTGATCCCGATCAAGACGCTGGATTTCGACCGCGGCGTCAATGTCACGCTGGGCATGCCCATCGTGCGCACCTCGCCCGATCACGGCACCGCACTCGACATCGCGGGGCGCGGGGTGGCGAATCCGACCTCGCTGATCGAGGCGCTGAAGATGGCGGCGCGCATGGGCGCGGCGCGGCGGGCATGAGCATCGATGCCCTGCCGCCCCTGCGCGAGGTGATCGCCGCGCATGGTCTGAGCGCGCGCAAGTCGCTGGGCCAGAATTTCCTGCTGGACCTGAACCTGACGGCCAAGATCGCGCGGCAGGCGGGCGATCTGACCGTCTGCGACGTGCTCGAGATCGGTCCCGGCCCCGGCGGGCTGACCCGCGGCCTTCTGGCCGAGGGCGCGCGCCGCGTGCTGGCGGTCGAGAAGGATCCGCGCTGCATCCCGGCATTGGCCGAGATTGCGGCGGAATATCCCGGCCGCCTCGAAATCCTTGAGGGCGACGCGCTGAAGATCGACCCGCTGGCGCATCTGACGCCGCCGATCCGCGTCGCCGCCAATCTGCCCTATAACGTCGGCACCGAACTTCTGGTGCGCTGGTTGACGCCGGAGAATTGGCCGCCCTTCTGGCAGACCCTCACCCTCATGTTCCAGCGCGAGGTGGCCGAGCGGATCGTCGCCGCGCCGGGCAGCAAGGCTTACGGGCGTCTCGCGCTTCTGGCCCAATGGCGCTGCGACGCGCGCATCGTCATGTCCCTGCCGCCCGGGGCCTTCTCGCCCCCGCCCAAGGTGTCGAGCGCGGTGGTCCACCTGACCGCCCTGCCCGCGCCGCGCTACCCGGCAGAGCCGAAGCTGCTGGAGCGGACGGTCGCCATGGCCTTCAACCAGCGGCGCAAGATGCTGCGCGCGGCGCTGCGGGGCCTCGCGCCCGACATCGAGGAGCGGCTGATCGCGGCGGGTATCAAGCCCACCGACCGCGCCGAAACCGTGGGGCTGGAGCAGTTCTGCGCCCTTGCGCGTACGCTGGAACACTGAATGACGCTTGCCATCCTCCTGCCCGCCGCCGGCGCCTCCTCTCGGATGGGCGGGCGCGACAAGCTGATGGAAGAGGTGGATGGCCAGCCGCTTCTGGCGCGTCAGGCGGCGCGTGCGGTTGCGGCGGGGCTGCCCGTCTACGTCGCCTTGCGCGCGGACCGGCCCGCCCGTCACGCGGCGCTGGCGGGGATGGCGCTGCACCGGATCATCGTGAGGGATCCGGACGAGGGGCTTTCCGCCTCCCTGAGGGCGGGGGTGGCGGCGCTGCCCGCGCAGGCTTCCGGTCTGATCGTGCTGCTGCCCGATCTGCCGGAAATCGACACGCCGGATATCTGCCGGATCGTCGCCGCCCACGAGGCGGCGCCGGACCGCATCCTGCGCGCCACGGCCGAGGATGGCAGGCCCGGTCACCCCGTCCTTTTCCCGGCGCGGCATTTCGAGGCGCTGACGCAGTTGGCCGGCGATGCCGGCGCGCAGCTGCTGCTGAAACGCGAAGGCTTCACGCCCGTTCCCCTGCCCGGCGCACGCGCCGTCACCGATCTGGATACGCCCCAAGACTGGGCCCGCTGGCGCGCCGGGCGGCGCTGAACGCGGCGTCGCGGCAAGGGCGATGGCGACAACAGGCTTGGTCACGGAAGGCGCGGCCTTCCGGCTCAGCCTGCCACCGCGATCAGCCGGGCCACCGCGCCCGTCTGCTGCGCCACGCGCGCCTTCAGGGCGTCGAGCGTCATGGCGTCATCCTTGACGAATTCCATGAACATCGCGTTGAGATTGTTGAACAGCACCTCGCCCAGCATATGCGCGTCCGGTCCTTCCGCCACCTCGCCGCGCTCTTGCAACCGCGCGATCAGCGCCACCACCTGCGCGGTCAGCGCGCCGTCAAGCTCGGCGTATCGCGCGCCGTTCGGGGTATGCGGCGCCTCGACCGACAGGGCCATCGCAGTGCGCCACATCTCCTTGCTCAGATACTGCAGCGAGTGGTCGTAATAGACGTTGATAAGGGTGGTGATCGCGGCTTGCGCGCCCTCGGGCGGGTCAGCGACGATGGCCTCGCCCGCGCTCAGCACCTCTTCGACCTCCATCGCGACCGTCGCGATCAGGATATCCCCCTTGGAGCCGTAGTAGTTGTAGACCGTGCCCGGCGACACCTCGGCCATTCCCGCCACGTCCTCGATCCGGGCAGCGCGGTAGCCGCCCTTGCGAAACAGCGTCACCGCCGCCTTCAGGATGCGAGCCTCCCGGTCCGCCTTGTGCTTGGCGCGCAGTCCGGCCATTCGCTGTCCCTTTACCCGTTCCGGCACGATTTTAGAGTTGACTTCAAAGTTGAAGCAACTCATTTTTTCATCAAGAGGCGCCCAGCCGCCCGCCCAACAAGGAGAAACCCGTATGACACATTTCCCCCTGCGCCGTGCCCTCATGGGCAGCGCCGCATTGTTCGCCCTGCCTGCCGCGGCCATCGCCGCCGAGGATCTGAATGCGCTGGTCTGGTGCGATCACACCGATCCCGCGCTGATCGAGCCCTTCGAGCAGCAGCACGGCATCCGCGTCAACCTGCGCGAATACGAGGGCACCGCAACCGCGCTGGCCCTGCTGGAGCAATCGCGCCCCGGCGATTGGGACGTGCTGGTGATCGACGCCATCGACGTGCCCCGCGCGGTCGAAGCGGGCCTCATGGCCGAACTGCCGGCGGATGAGCTGGCGACCGCCGATTTCTGGCCGGGCGTTGCGATGGAGGAGCAGACGCAGGCAAACGGCAAGACCTACGCCGTGACCGAAAAATTCGGCTACAACACCATCTCCTTCAATTCGGACAAGGTCGACGCCGCCGACATGCAGGATCTGAGCGTTGTCTGGTCCGACAAATACAAGGACCGTATCGCCATCTATGACTACTACCTGCCGGTCATGGGCCTGGCCGCGATGGCCAATGGCATCGAGACGGCCAATCTGACGGCCGACGACCTGCCCAAGCTGAAAGAGACCCTCTTCACCATGAAGGAAAACGCCCGCTCCGTGGGCGAGGTCGTCGCCTCCCAGACCGCGCTGGCCACCGGCGAGGTCGACATTGTCGTCGGGGGCGGCGAATGGCTGACCGCCGTGCTGGCCGAGGAGCAGCCCGAGCTGACCTGGACCATCCCCGACGAGGGCGCCGTTCGCTGGGCGCAGTCCATCGGCGTGCTCGAGCAGAGCGAAAACAAGGATCTGGCCACAGAGTTCGTCAAGTACATCACCGGCCCCGAGGGTCAGGCGCGGCTGGCGACCTCGTCATGCTACTGGGGCATGCCGACGAACAAGAAGGCGGGCGAGCATCTGACGGACGCGCAGAAGAACGTGCTGCGTTGGGACGAGCAGGACGAATACCTGAAACGCGCGCAGCTCTACCCCGCGCCCGATGCCGAACTGGATGGCCAGATGCAGGATGTCTGGCTGGAAATGCTCCAGCACTGATGGCGCGGCGCTGATGGCACAGCCCGAAACCCTGCGCGGCTGGGGCTTTGTCGCCCCGGCCCTGCTGTGGACGCTGGCGTTTTTTGTCGTGCCCTTCGGCATCATGGCGGCGATGAGCCTTGCCACCCTCGACGGGCGCGAGCTGATCTGGGGCTTTTCGCTTGAGAACTATGCGCGGCTCTTCGGGCAAAGCTACCTGCTGCGCGCCATCGTGGTCTCGGTCGAGATCACGCTGACCGTCACGGTCGTGTCCATCGTTCTCGCCTACCCGCTGGCGTGGATCATCGCCTACCGTGTGCCCGCCCGCTGGCAGAGGCTGGCGCTTCTGCTGGCGATTCTGCCGTTCTGGACCTCCTATGTCGTGCGGTCCTACGCCTGGCTTCTGGTGCTGTCGCGCGAGGGGGTCATCAATCAAGCGCTGATGGGGCTGGGCGTGATTTCCGAGCCGCTGACGCTGGCCTCGACCCGCTTTGCCACCGTCACCGGATTCGTGCATTTCTTCGTCATGCTGCTGACGCTGACGATCTACGCCAACCTCGTGCAATTGCCCGCCAACTACCGCCGCGCCGCCATCGATCTGGGCGCGAGCAGCTGGCAGGCGTTCCGCCATGTCGTGCTGCCGCTGACGATGCCCGGCATCGCGACCGGCGCGTTCCTGACCTTCGTTCTGTGCATCGGCGACTACATCACGCCGCAGATCCTGGGCGGCAATAACGAGCTGACCGGCCCGCAGATCATCATGGTGCAGCTGGGCCGCGGCGCCAACTTTCCGCTGGCCGCCGCGATGGCGATCGTGCTGATGGCGCTGGTGACGCTGGCCTATCTTGCCGCCGCCCGTTGGCTGCGTCTGGACCGGCTATGAGGCGCGCGATTCCCTGGGCCTACATGGCGCTGGCTTACGCGTTCATCTTCCTGCCGGTGGTGACGCTGGTGCTGTTCTCGTTCCAGGACGGCCGCCTGCCGGTGCCGCCGTTCAACGGGCCGACGCTGCAATGGTATGCGGATGTGCTGGGCGATTCACGCCTCATGTCCGCGCTGCTCAATTCGCTGCTGGTCGGGGCAGGCTCCGCCGCGCTCAGCTGCGCCCTGGGCTTCCTCGCCGCTTACGGCCTTGCCCGCTATGTTTTGCCGGGCACGCTTTTCCTGCGGGCTCTGCTGATCGCGCCGATGACGGTCAGCTATCTCATCATCGGCCTCGGCCTGCTGATCGTCTTCAACGATTACGGTCCCGGCCCGTCGCTGTATGCCGCAGGGGTCGGCCACGTCGTCATCAACCTGCCGCTGGCCTTTGCCATCATCTACGCGTCGATGGGCGCGCAGCAGGAGAACGCCGAACGCGCGGCGCGCGACCTTGGCGCAAACGAGTGGCGCGTGCTGGCGCTGGTCACTGTCCCCATGCTTGCGCCCGCGATCCTTGCCGCCTTCTTCCTCTGCTTCACGCTCAGTTGGGACGAATTCATCATCGCGTTCCTGATGACCCGCTTCGACGTGACGCTCCCGGTCGAGATCTGGAGCCTTCTGCGCTCGGGCCTCTCACCGCGCACAAATGCCATCGGCAGCCTCGTCTTCCTCGTGTCGGTGGCGCTGGTGATCGCGCTGGAAATTTTCATCTTCGGAAGGAAACGCCGTTGACCGCCCCCATTACCCTGAGCGGGATCAGCCACGATTTCGGCGATTTCCGCGCGCTCGACGACATCAATCTCGATATTGCCGCGGGAGAATACATCGTGCTGCTCGGCCCCTCCGGCTGTGGCAAGACGACTCTGCTGTCGGTGCTGGGCGGGTTCATCAAACCCGGCGAGGGCACCGTCCTGATCGGCGGACGCGACATGACCGGCGTTGCCCCCGCGAAACGGCCGACCACCACGATGTTCCAGGATTACGCGCTTTTCCCGCATATGACGCTGCGGGACAATGTCGGCTTTGGCCCGCGCATGGCCGGGGTGGACAAGCGCACGCGGGATGCCAAGGCGGACGAGCTGCTGGACCTCGTGGGTCTCAGGGACGCCGCGAAAAAACGCCCCTATGCCCTGTCGGGCGGGCAGCGCCAGCGCGTCGCCCTTGCCCGCAGCCTCGCCGTCGATCCTGACGTGCTGCTTCTGGACGAGCCGCTCGGCGCGCTCGATTTGAAACTGCGGCGTGCCATGCAGGACGAGCTGAAGGCGATCCAGCGCAAGATCGGCACGACCTTCGTTCATGTGACCCACGACCAGGAAGAGGCGATGGCCATTGCCGATCGCATCGTCGTGATGAACGGCGGCCGGATCGAGGATTGCGGCCCTCCCGACCGGGTCTATCGGCGGCCCGGATCGCTTTTCGCCGCCGGGTTCATGGGCGAGATGAACCGCATTCCTGCCAGCCGCAAAGGCCCGGTGATCGAGACCGACCTCGGCCCCCTGCCCGCACCGGATGGCACGCCGGGCGGCGCCCTGACGCTCTGCCTGCGCCCCGAGCAGATCGGCACGGACAAGGGCGGTTGGGACATGGGCGCCGCGCGGATCGAGGATGCCGCCTTTTTCGGCACGCATTTCCGCTGTCACCTCAGCCCCGAATCCGCACCGGGCCTGTCGCTGATCGCCCATCTGCCACCCAATGCGAAGCCTGAGGCCGGCAGCACAGTCACCCTTTCGGCGGACCCCGCCGATCTGAGCATATTCGAGGCCGCCCGATGAAACGCGCCCTGCCGCAGGACTGGTATCGCGTCGAGCGACGTGCCGACGACGTCACCTATATCTGCGAGCCGCATATCGAGGAGTTCTACCGCTGCAACATGTGGCATGTCCGCGGCCGTGACCGGGACATGCTGGTCGACAGCGGCATGGGCGTGGTTTCCCTGCGCGAATGGGTGCCGCTGGTGACGGAGCGCGCGCTGACGGCCGTCGCCAGCCATACCCATTTCGATCATATCGGCTGTCACCATGAGTTTTCCGACCGCTGCGTGCACGAGGCCGAGGCGCATATTCTTGCCAACCCCACCAATTCCGCCACGCTGGCCGACCCTTACGTTACCGACGATATCTTCACCAAGCTGCCGCCCCTGCCCTACACCTCTGCCAGTTACCAACTCAAATCCGCCCCCGCGACCCGTATCCTTACCGACGGCGACCGCATCGATCTGGGTGACCGCAGCTTTGAGGTGATCCACACCCCCGGCCATTCGCCCGGCGGAATTGCGCTCTGGGAGGCGGCGACAGGCATCCTTTTTTCAGGCGATATCGTCTATGACGGGCCGCTGATCGAGGATACCTATCACGCCGACGCGGCCGACTATCACCGCTCGATGGTCCGGCTTTACGATATGCCCGTGCGGATTGTCCACGGCGGTCATTTCCCCAGCTATGGCGCCGAGCGGCACCGCCGGATCATCAAGGACTGGCTGGAGGCGCACGAAAAACGGTGATCCCGAGATTTGCTCGTCTCTCGCGGGCGGCCATCAGCAGGGAACGCTGCAACGCACGCGACCGCAAGCAAGGTGGTACCCAAGGCCGGACTGGACCCGGCACGCCTTGCGGCGGGGGATTTTGAATTTCCACGAAATTTCTATATTTCAGATGTTCATGAATATCGACTCCCACACAATAAGGTCCTCAAAGCTCCTGCTGCGGGCGTCGCCATCTGGTCAATTTTCGCGCCTCGCTTGGCGCCGATCATGCCACCAGCCTCCCCGAGAAACTGCGACCCGCAGCGTCCGTCGTCGGATGATATGGAAGAAGAGGGCCAGATCGGTAGCGGACGATTTTGGCTCGTGTTGGTGTCAACGAGCCGGATTGCTCACTCGTCTCGCAGCGGCGACAGCCGAACACCGCCACCTGCCAATCCGCCGTGATTTCAGGTCCGGTTCAACCGCACGAAGAGCACCCAGAACATGCCACTCAACAGTGGCAGCGTGAGCAGGAGGACGATCGACGACAGGGCGAAAATGATCGGAACCTGGCTCTGCTGTGCAGCCGCCTGAACCCAGTTCCAGACCGGCATCGTCTCTGCCGTCCCGCGCAGGAAGATCGTGCGCATCACCTCGTTGAAAGACATCAGGAACCCGAAGAGGCCGGCACTGACGATGCCCGGCATGAGGATCGGGAACTCGATGTCCCAGAAAACACGCCAGTCACTGGCCCCGAGATCGCGCCCCGCTTCGATCAGAGTGGGGTCAAAGCGCAGGGTGACCACCAAAACGATCAAGAGCGCAAAGGGAAAGGCCCAGACGTAGTGGCCCGCGGCGATCGACCAAAACCCGAGATCGAGTCCCAGCACAGCCTGACTGAAGATGAACAACGCAGCCCCCATCGACATGCCCGGCACGAAGAGCGGCAGGACGAAGACCAGGAGCAGTGGGCCCGGCCGGGCCATCCGAGGCACGGCGCGGCCAACCACCGTCGCCGTAACCGCGCTGATGAACCCCACGATCAATCCGATGACGACACTGGCGACCATCGGCATGTGCCATGCACTGCTTCCGAACAAAGCAGAGTAGTGCTGCAGCGAAAACGGCCCGGGGATGCCTGAAAGAGGATCGCGGGACACGGACAGGAGAACGAGCCAGATCAGGGGGAAATAGATCAACCCAAGCATTAGGAGCCCGGCCCACTTGCCAAGCGCTATCCAGATCGCGCTGTAGCTGGGCTCGAGACGCACGGGACTGTGCGGCGTATTTGAGAGGTCGGTCATCGGTCCTCCTTCTGGTCAGCGCAAGGCCAGCGCGGCGCCACCGACCCGACGCAGGACGAGGGTCATCAGGCCAAGTATCAAGAGCAGCAGCACGATCACGAAGGCCGAGAGCGCCGCCACGACAGGATAGCGCAGTGCGGTATAGGCGCTCTCTATCGAACTCGAGAGCAGATTTACGAACCCACCCCCGAGCATGCCCGGCTCGACCCACGCGGCCAGCGCTGGCCCGAGCGTGAAAACGAATCCCGCCATGACGCCCGGCAGCGCGAGAGGCGCAATCACACGCCAAAGGGTCTGCGCCGGAGTGGCCCCCAAATCGTTCGAGGCCTCGATCAGGCTGTCGTCGATGAGCGTGAGTGAAATGTAGATCGGCAGCACCATTGGCGGAAAAAGTGCCGGTATCATACCGAAATGCACCGAGAATTCGGTGTAGAGCAACCAGTCGAGCGGGGCGTCACTCAAGCCGGTAGAGACCAGGACTGTATTGATCAACCCGTTCTGCCCGAGGATCGCGCGCCAGACGATTGTGCGCGACGACAGGTCGAGGAAGAAGGGGATCGTCAGAAGGGCCAGCAAGACCGCCTGGGTCGGCTTGTTCTTCGTGCCCTTTGCGAGCCAGAGCGCGAACGGGAACCCGACTGCGAGCTCGATCAGCGTCACGGTCAAGGCGATCCGCAGCGTCCGCAGCGTCACCTCCCAGCGGCCGGACGCGAAGAGCCCCTTCCAGGTATCGAGTGTCGGTTCGTAAACCGTCTGAAAATACTCGGTACTGAAGAAACTGAAGACCAAGAGGATGATCAGGGGCACAATGACGAGCACGGCCCATCCAAGGCAGATTGCCCAAAGGGCAAGCTGGTCGGGCGGGATGCGGCGCCCCTTGCGGGTCCGCCGCCTGCCCGCCTCCGTCCGAGCCATATCCGCATCCATCTCGGCGTCCATCGTCATGTCTCTTCCTGTCGTCCGTGATATCGGCAGCGCCGCCCAACGGCGGCGCAGACCGACGACGTCGGCCCCCGCCTCTGGCAGGGGCCAGCTATGGCGTCATGCGTTGAGGAAACGCTGCCACTGCTCCTCGATTTCCGAAGCGTTCTGCGGAGTCGTCGTGGAGGTGAAGGGCTTTTCGAACTTCCGGTTCACCTTGGCCTCGGTTGCCTTCAGCGCCGCAATCTCCTCTTCGGACCACCCCTGTTCCTCTGCATAGGCAACGCCGAGATCCATGTTCGGACCGGCATAACCGCGATCCCGCGCTTGCAGCGCACGGTATTCGCCATCCAGGAAGTAGTTGAGCACCTTGTAGATTGCGTCGACGTTGTCCCGCTCCATCGCTGGTGCCGCCACATAGGCCCCATGCCCCCACTTGAAGTAGCCTTCCTTGGTATAGGCATACCTCGTGGCATCCGGCCCAAGAACGGCATTGGCTTCGCGGACCGCAGGCTCCCAGCAGTTGATGACATCCACTTCCTTGTTGGTCAGAAGCTGGATCTGCTCCTCGAAGGCGCCGTAAAGAGTCCGGAACTGACCAGCGCGCTTTCGCTCGACGAGGAAGTCCGCCACGACGGTCGCCTCCTCCGGTGTCATGTCCGCGACGTCTTCAATCTCAGCCTGGCCCGTCGCCTTGAGATAAAGCGCCGCAGACGGCATCGAATACGTCCAGCCCTGACCATAGGCGACACGCCCGCGGGTCTCCTCGTCCACGAACATCAGCGACCACGAAAGCTCTTCCTCGCTGTCGGGATCGAGACCGAGTGCTTCGGGCACGTAGCCGAAACTGTCCGCGTTGCCGATCACCGGAACGCCCCATTGGGTACCTTCGGCATCGGTCACCACCGGCGACCGCTTCCAGCTGTCGGAGGTCCGCTCCCAGAGCTTCAGTTCAGGATGCTCGGGGTCGATCTTGGCATAGAGCCCACGCGGCCCGAGGATGTCCTCGGTGCCGCTCTCGAAGATATAGATGTCGGTGGTCTCGCCGAGGTTCGACGCCATGATGTCGCGCATGAAGACACCGACATCGTTGGAGGTACCGTTCAGTTCGCACCGCACCCCGATGCTGGCCTCCATGGGAGACCAGTCTTTCAGCGCGGCGGTCGGAACGCCATAGGCCTTCACCAAAGGCATGTCCTGTGCGGCAAGGCTGCGCGGAGCAAATCCCGCCGCGCCAAGCGCCGCCGTTCCGGCAAGAGCACTCATGCCGCGCAACATGCCGCGCCGCGTCAGCTCAATCTGGTCGAAAGTGGAAAACTTGTCCTTCATCTTTCTCTCTCCTGTTGGCCGCCCGACGGGCGGTTCTCTTGTTCCGGCCGTACGGCCGGCAAGCCCCGAGCGCCGCGTGCGTCACGCGTGTTCGGGGAAGATGACGGCATCGCCCGGTTTCCAGCCGACCCGTGTCAGGGCCTCGTCTTCTCCCGGTGCCCCGTGCCAACTCCGCAGGCGCAGGGTTCCAGCCGCGGTGTCGAGCAGCATGTCCGTGTACTTGCCCCGGTAGATACGTGTCCCCAGGGTGCCGCCTATGCCTTCTTCGCCGGGCCCGACCGCCCCGATGCGTTCCGCGCGTACCGCGATGTTCACGGAGCTGCCCGGCTGTGCCTCAGAGGTGGCGAGCGTGCCTTGCATCACCGCGCCGCCCTCGAGCTCGACCTGGCCGATGTCGGCGTCTCGTTTCAGAAGTCGCCCGGAAAGAATATTCTCGTAGCCCATGAAGTCCGCCGCGAACCGCGTGACCGGACGGTCGAACAGCTCGAGCGGCCTGCCACTCTGCTCGATCCGGCCGTTCCGCATCAGCACGACGCGGTCGCTCATGGTCAGGGCTTCCTCCTGGCTGTGCGTGATATAGACGAACGTCATGTCGAGCTTGCGCTGCAGTTCCATCAACTCGAGCTGCATGTCCTGACGCAGCCTTTCATCGAGGGCCCCCAGCGGCTCATCGAGCAAAAGGACGGCCGGGCGCGTCACCACCGCCCGCGCCAGCGCCACCCTCTGCCGCTCACCGCCTGACAACTGGCGGATGGACCTGTCCGCCTTGCTGCCAAGCTGCACCATCTCGAGCGCTTCCCGGGCCAGGCGAGTCGCATCGCGCGGCGCGCGCCCGCGGATTTTCAGGCCGTAGGCCACGTTCTCGATCACGTTCATGTGCGGAAACAGGGCGTAATTTTGAAATACCGTGGTGCAGTTGCGCTTCGCCGCGGGAAGGCCGACGACATCTTCACCGCCGATGCGCAAGCGATCGACGGAATATGGTATCTCCAGGCCGGAGATGACCCGCAAAAGGGTGGTCTTGCCGGAGCCGCTGGAGCCCAGAATGGTAAGGAATTCGCCCTTGCCGGCCGACAGCGAGACGTTGGACAGCGCAGTGACCCGCCCGTACTTGTGCACGACATTCGCAACCTCGAGCATGGGTTCGGGATGCATTTCGGTCATTTCGGTTCCTCAGTCATGGCGTGTCGCTGAACGAAGCGGTCAGCAAGAAGTGCGATGCGCAGGCTGCACTGCAGCTTCGAGGCTCAGAAGTTGCAGGGCCAGCGAGAGCGAGATGTCGTAAAGGTCGCGGGAGAGACGCGCCGGATCGGCCAATCCCTCGTGGGGCAAGATCCCGTCCAAAGCCTCCAGCCCCGCATTGCGTCGCAGGCATCGTCCCGGAGCGCGGAGGGCCTGCGCCACGAGACGGCGCGCGGCGCGCTCAGCCGGGTCAGCGGATTGCTCGGGCTCAATTAGCGCTGCCACCTCGGCAAGTCCCGCGCCCGCACCGGCGATCGTGCCCCCGGACTGCGCCGAGCGCACCGCGGCCAAGGCACGCGACATCCGATCGACACGCGCCGGATCGGTTCGATCCGGTCCCACCAACAGCTCGACCCACTTGCCCGACAGGCGCGCGTGCCGACGCTGCGCATGTTCGCGGTCGAGCGCGAGGTATCGATGCCGCCCGATGTCATGCTCGACGTCCTTCAGCCGGGCGGCGACATCCTCGGGCGCCCCTGCCGGCTTTACGAAGGTCACGCGCGTACCCGAACGACGGAACGTGGCCGCCGAGCCCAGGTGAGCAGGTGTGAGCGTCTCAAGGGACTGGCCGGTTTCGTCGTCCACGAGCATGGCGCCCGTGGCGCAGGCAAGATCCTTCAGGATTTCGACCGCCCGGGGCCCCGCATCCCGCGGAGTCAGCGCCGCCACGCGCAGCACGCCAGCTTGCCGGTTCCGCTCAAGCAGCTGTTTCGCCGCCCCCTCGATGCCGCGGGCCGCGATGATCAGCGACTTGTCGCTGCGCGCGAACCCTTCGATGACAGGGGCAAGTCTGCGGAAATCCACAATGATGTCGTTGGCCACCAGGACATGCACATGATCCATGTGCCCCAGTTCGCCCGAAAGAAGCGGCGTCATATCGGCCGAGAACCCCTCGACGTGATCGAGACGCAGGCCAGGCTCCGGGGTCGCGGTCAGCTCGACATGCCCCCCCTCACCGGCCAGGCGAAGTGCCCGCTCCAGCTCGGCCGCGGCGGAGGCTTGCAGCCCTGCCGCGCGAAGCACTTCCTGAACCCGTGGGTCAGGGTTCGTGAGGGTCGCAAAATGCCCGTCGAGCTCAGCGCCGAGTGCCTTGACGGCGCGATGGAGCTGTGCGGGATGAATGCCTGCCGCAAGCGACTTCCGTCCCGCGTGGAGCGCCGCACCGGCCATCACCGCCAGACGGGAAGAACCATCTCCGAGGTCCCTCTCGGCTGCAACCAGCGCTTCCTTCAGGAGCACCTCGGCGGCGCCGCTTCCGGTGAAACGCCGGGCGATCTCGGTACCTGTCTCCGCGCGCCGGACATCCTGCCCCACGGCATAGACCGCTGCACGCCCCTGGGGGCCAAGCCCCCCGGAGATTGCACGCAAAACCGGCGCAAGTCCATCTGCGAGCGCCTGTTGGAGGGCCGCGCCCGTTTTGGTCCGCACGGCGATCATGTCGCGTCGAGGAGTCCGTCGGAGCTCAGCGCCGCATGCACGGCCCGCGCCACGGACACGGCATTCGGGGTATCCGAATGAACGCAGATACTCTGAGCCACGACAGCCACCTCCTTACCTGAGACCGAAGTCGTCGTCCCATCACGCACCGCGCGGCGAACCTTTGCGACGACCGCTTCCGGGTCGACTTCCGCATGCACGCGCGAGATGATCTGACGCCCTGCATCATCATACTCGAGATCCGCATAAAACTCGCAGGAAAAAGGAATCCCGCGACGGGAGAAAACGTCCGACATGCAGCAGTCGGAAAATGCGATGACGGGAAGCCCCAGAACCTCGGCGGCGTCGGCGATCCCCTCCGCCACCTCGGTTTCGTTTTGTGCCATCCCGAAAAGCGCGCCGTGAGGCTTGATATGGGAAAGCGTTACACCCTCGGACGCTGCGAAGGCCTGGAGCGCGCCGGTCTGGTAGATGACCAAGGCCGAGATCTCATCACGCCGCATCTGCATGCGGCGGCGACCGAAACCCTCGCGATCAGGCAACCCGGGATGGGAGCCGACCTGAATCCCGGCCGCCTTCGCCTTGCGGACTGTCTCCCGCATGACAACAGGGTCAGAGGCGTGAAACCCGCAGGCCACGTTGGCATGCGTCACGTAGGGCATGCAGACGGAGTTGTCGCCGAACGAATAGATCCCGAAGGCTTCGCCCATGTCGCAATTGATCGTAACCATACCGCCCGCCTAAATGATATATGATGTACCTTATATCACTACCGGAGGCAGCTTCCTGTCAAGCATTTCCGTCAATCAAGCTCGATACGCCCGTTCCAGGAGCTGGGAGCGTTTCGAAAACCGCTATTACTGCGCCCGCCCCGTCGCGGTCACAACGCAAGACCGCCGCGCGGGCGGACCGCATTGGGAGATGGCGCCAAGCCTATCTGCGTCTGGCGACGTCAGGCAGCCTCGGGCATGAGCGGAAGCAGAGCCTGCGCCGCAATACTGATGTCCCGACGCATGTATCGACCAGCCGCATCCGCATCCCGGCGCGCAATGGCCGCGAGAATATTGCGGTGCTCGTCGTTCGCGTGCTCCTTGAAATAGTCGTCGTCGAAAAGCCCGGTGAAGACGGGTCCGACCTTCAACCAAAGATCGCCGATGAGCTGAAGTAACTCGGGATTTCGGGCCGCCTCATAGATCTTGAAATGGAATTCACGGTTCAAGGCCAGATACCTAGCGGAGTCACGATCATCCGCAGCAGCCTCGACTTCGCTGGTGAGCGCGGTCAGCGCCTGGATCTCCTCCTCGGAACTCCGCTCTGCTGCCAACACCGCCGCCATACCCTCCAGAGACTCCCGGATCGGCATCAACTCCCGGAACCGCTTCTGGGTCATGCGCGGCACGACGATTGATCGGCTCGGCAACACCATCAGAAGACGCTCGGCCACAAGTCGCTGCAAGGCCTCCCGGATCGGGGTTGCCGAAATACCATATTCTGCAGCGAGCGTGCGAATGACGAGAGGTTCCATCGGCGCGAAGAACCCCTCTCGCAGCCCCTCCCGGATCTCACTGTAGGCCCGGTCGCTCAAAGACTGGTGCTCGATCTTTTTCATTCGGTGCCCCTCATGCGCTTGGTTGGACGTCGCTCTGCGGCGATTCTGCGGGGAAGTCCATTGACTAAAATTGATATATCATATAGCAAACGGTTAGCTGTGATTGAAAATATATCATATACGAGGGGTTTGCGGCGTGTCCAGCGCTCCACCAGGCTCAGCCAGCCACCTCACAGGAAGGAGACACAGGCCCGATGCTTCATGAGTCTCCTCGATTTTTCCCCGGTGGCGATCGCGCGATCGAAGTCGAGCTCGGCGACGGGATGGATTTCACGATCAACTTCATCGTCCATCGCCTGGTCGCAGAAGTGCGTGCTGCGAAGATAGACGGGTTGATCGACCTGATACCCGAACTCGCCTCCTTCCAGGTCAACTATGACCCGGACCGCATCTCCTACGAGGATCTCTGTTCTGAAATTGAAGCGCTCTATACGGCGGTGGGTCGCGGCGTGACGGGCGCGCTTGCAAGTCGCCTGATCACTATCCCTGTCCTCTATTTCGACGACAAGACCGAAGCCTGCGTGGAACGATACCGCAAGGACTACCCCGACAAGACACCTGATCCAGACCTTGTTTGTGAACTGAACGGGCTGTCCGACCGCGACGCGCTGAAAAGGCGGCATGCCTCCACCGAATACTGGGTCGCGGCTCTCGGTTTCTGGCCGGGCCTCTGCTCTCTTCTGGCACTCAGGCCCGAGGCACGGATCGTCGCACCCAAGTACAATCCCCCGAGGACGCAGACCCCCAAGGGGGCGGTCGGAATCGGAGGTGCCCTCACCTGCATCTATCCCGACGACACGCCGGGCGGCTACCAACTTGTTGGACACACGCCGGCGCCGATGTATGACGGAGACCAACGGCTTCCGGATTTCCGGGATAGCCTTGCCCTGTTCCGGGCCGGGGACCGTGTCCGCTTCGTTCCGGTGGAACGCGATGAATACCGCGAAATCGAGGCCCGTGTGACTGAAGGTACCTTCCGCCATGACATCATCGATTATCAGGTCTTCTCGGTCGATCGCTATCTCGAATGGGCCAGGGTACAGCAGGAGGCTTCCGCATGAGCCGCAGCATCACCACGGTCAAACCGGGTCTGCAGACGTGCGTCCAGGAGCTTCCTGGCCGAGAGGGTTTCCTTGAGCAGGGTTTCCCGATCTCAGGCCCCTTCGATGCCTGGTCCTTCCGTCAGGCCAACATCCTTGTCGGCAACGATCGCGACACCGCGGCGCTCGAGTGCCAATTCATCGGTCCGACACTGACCTTTGAGGCCGATCTGCTTGTTGCGATAACGGGTGGCGACATGTCTCCGGAGCTGAACGGAGAGCCGGTTCCCATGTTCGCGACGGTACCCGTTCGCGCCGGGCAGACGTTGACCCTGTCGTTTGCGCGAACGGGTGCAAGAAGCTACATCGCCGTTTCCGGCGGCATCGCGACGGACCCAGTAATGGGGTCGCGCGCGGTTTTCCACCAGGCAGGTGTCGGCGGCCGCGCCCTCGTAAGCGGTCAGAGCATCCCCGTCGGTGACAGCACCGCCTCCGAACTCTTTACGATCCCCGAGATAGCGCGCCCTGAAATCGCGGCCGACCGCCACTGGGAGATCGAAGCCCTCGCCGGGCCGAACGACGACTGGCTCAGCGACGAGACCGTCGAGGCCTTCTTTTCGTCGGACTGGACACTGCAGGCCAAGAGCAGCAGAACCGGCCTGCGGCTCACGGGCCCGGAGTTCAGGTTCTCCGAAAAGGCATTGAACAAGTCGCCGGATCACGGCCAGGACCCTTCGAACATCGTCGATCACGGATATCCTATGGGGGCAATAAACCTTGCAGGGCAGACACCCATCATCCTCGTAAACGACTCGCCGAGCACGGGGGGATTTATCAATCCGTTTACGGTGGCCAGTGCAGCCTTCTGGAAGCTCGCCCAGGCCAAGCCGGACGAGATTCTCCGCTTCCGGCGCGTCGATCGCGCCGAGGCAGGCGCGCTTCGCGCCGCAATCGACCAAAAAACGCGCCCCGAGGTTCTTGAACGTGCCTGATAGTCTTCATCTCGACGATTCCGCAATTGCGACGGACCCGCTCCTTGCAGGACTTCTGTCGAGCGCGCCGCCGCGCGTCACCAGTGCTCAAGCCGAGGAGCTTCTACAGGCACATTGGGGCATCCAGGGGCACGCTCAGGAGATCGCCTGCGAACGCGACCAGAATTTCCGGATCACTGCTGCAGACGGCCCCGGCTTCGTGTTGAAGCTTTCGAACCCGGTCGAGGATCCCGAGAATACCGATTTCCAGACAGCTGCGCTGCGCTGGGTCGAAAAGGTCGACCCCGCCCTGCCGCTTCCGCGCACCGTGGCGGCATCGAGTGGCCTCTATTGCGTCCCCGTGACCCTGCCAGACGGTCGCACCAGCATCGGACGGGTTCTCAGCTGGCTTGACGGAACCCCCCTGCACCGTATCGGAATCACCCGGGCGATGCAGTCAGAGATCGGCACCGTGCTTGCCCGCCTCGGACATGCATTGGCCCGCTTTGACCACCCAGGGGCACACCATGATCTGCTGTGGGATATCCGCAACCTGCCTCGACTTCAGCCTCTGACCGACGTCCTTGAGAATGACGAGATAGGGAAAATGGTACGCACCGAACTCGCACGGTTCGGATCCGAGGCCCAAACTCCGCTGTCTCGCTTGCGGCAGCAGGTGGTTCACAACGACATGAACCATCACAATATCCTTGTCGATCCTGACGCACCCGATCGCATTTCCGGAGTGCTCGATTTCGGCGACATGGTGCACACCCACCTCGCCATCGACGTCGCGGTCGCTGCTTCCTACCTCGCCAGCGAAGCGCAGCCCCTGGACGCGGTGACGCGGATGGTATCGGCCTATCACGTTGCGACCCCTTTGCTGAAAGAGGAGGTCGTGCTGCTTCGGGATCTGATCGTCGCGCGGCTCGTGGCCTCGATAACCATCACGACCTGGCGCGCCGCACGCTATCCGGAGAACGCCGATTACATTCTTCGGAACAACGGGCCGGCCAGGGATGCGATGCTGCGCTTTGCGACACTCCCCACCCAAGATGTTACCCGCGCCCTTTTGCGCGCTTGCGACATGGAATGACGGACATGAACAGCGATACTGGCATGGTCAATGCCTTCCAAGAAGGCGCTTCCGAGCTCGACCCTGACACCCGTCGGATGATCGACCGTCGTCGAGACCTCCTCGGCCCGGCATATCGTCTATTCTACAAGAAGCCCCTGCATGTTGTTCGCGGCGAAGGCGCTTGGCTCTTTGATCCCGAAGGCAGCGCCTTCCTAGATGCATACAACAACGTCACATCCATCGGGCATTGCCATCCCAAGGTGGTGGAGGCCATCGCCACGCAGGCAGGCGTGCTTGCCACGAACACACGGTACATCCACGGCACCATTCTCGACTACGCCGAGCGCCTGCTGGCAACCATGCCCGACGCCATCGGCCACATGATGTTCACCTGCACCGGCTCGGACGCCAATGACCTGGCATGCCGGATCGCTCAGGCCTGTACCGGCGGTGTCGGCATCGTGGTCACGGAGACCGCCTATCACGGCATCACGCAGAGCGTCTCCGAATTCTCACCGTCGCTTGGCGAAAATGTCGACCTCGGACCACACGTCAGGACCGTGCCTGCGCCGGACACCTATCGCATGGGCGCCGCAATGCCGGAGCGCTTCGCCGAGTCCGTCGCCGCTGCCTTTGCCGACCTCAAGCGCCACGGCATCAGGCCCGCGTTTTTCATCTGTGATGGCATCTTCGCCAGTGACGGTGTCTTTGATTCACCAGCCGGGTTCCTGAAAGGGGCTGTTGAAGCCGCCCACGGGGCCGGAGCGCTCTATATTGCCGATGAGGTTCAATCCGGCTTCGCGCGCACCGGCGACGCGTTCTGGGGCTTCCAGCGCCATGACGTGATCCCTGACATCGTTACCATGGGCAAGCCTATGGGGAACGGCTATCCTGTCGCTGGCGTCGCGGTCCGCCCCGAACTGGTCCAGGAATTTGGCCGCAAGGCGCGGTACTTCAATACATTTGGGGGCAACGCCGTGGCCGTGGCCGCCGCTTCCGCGGTCCTGGACGTGATCGAGGACGAGGGGCTTCTGGAGAATTCCCGGTCAATCGGCGACCACATGCGTGAGGGTCTGAGAGCGCTCGCCGAGCGCCACGACAGCATCGGCGACGTTCGTGGCGCGGGACTGTTCATCGGCGTCGAAATGGTCTCCGATCGCGTCCGGAAGACCCCCGATGCGGCCACTGCAACCGCCGTGATCAACGGTCTTCGTGAGGAGGGTGTCTTGATCTCCGGCTGTGCGAAAACCGCCAACGTTCTGAAGATCAGGCCCCCGCTGATCTTTACGCGGGAGAATGCCGACCATTTTCTGACCATGCTCGCGCGCGTGCTTGAGCGGCTCGATTAGGGAGTTTGCGAGAGGAAGCTTGACCATAGCGGCTAAACCGATCGAAGCAGCAGTCCCTGGGCTTGTGGCCTCAAGCCTTCGCCCGAAGAGGTGAACCGCGCCGGGTTTGCCGGAGGCTCCAACTCCTGATTAGGATGGAGCATCATGAACAAGACAACGAACAAGTTTTCCCCTGAAGTGCGTGAACGCGCGGTGCGACTGGTCTTCGACAATGAGGGTCAGCACGGGTCGCGTTGGCAGGCGATTATGTCGATTGCGGCGAAGATCGGCTGCGCACCCCAGACCCTGAACGACTGGGTCAAGAAGGCCGAGGTCAATGGCGGCAAGCGTCCGGGCGTCTCCAGCGAGATGGCCGAGCGCATGAAGGCGTTGGAACGCGAGAACCGCGAGCTGCGCCAGGCAAATGAGATACTGCGCAAGGCGTCGGCTTATTTTGCGCTGGCGGAGCTCGACCGCCGGTCGAAGTGATGGTGGGTTTCATCGACGCGCATCGTGATGCGCACGGGGTCGAGCCGATCTGCAACGTGCTGCCGATCGCCCCGTCCACCTATTATGATCATCTGGCCAAGAGGGCCGATCCAACCCGGTGGTCGGATCGCGCGCGCCGGGACGAGACGATGCGGCCAGAGATTCGGCGTGTCTTCGAGGAGAACTGGAGCGTCTACGGCGTGCGCAAGGTCTGGCACCAGCTGCGCCGCGAGGGCTTTACTGTCGCTCGCTGCACGGTCGCGAGGTTGATGAAGGACATGGATATTCAGGGCATTATCCGAGGCAAGCCTCACAGAACGACGATCCCCGACAAAAAGCAGCCCTGTCCGCTGGACAAAGTGAACCGCCAGTTCCGGGTGCCCGCGCCGAACATGCTGTGGGTCAGTGATTTCACCTACGTCGCAACCTGGAAGGGGTTCGCATATGTGGCTTTCGTGATCGATGCTTATGCTCGGAGGATCGTTGGCTGGCGCGTCAGCACCTCCCCTCACGCCGGTTTCGTCCTTGATGCATTAGAACAGGCGGTCCACGAACGTCGCCCGGTCAAAGGCATGGGGCTGGTGCATCACAGCGACCGAGGCAGCCAATACCTGTCCATCAAATACACCGAAAGGCTGGCAGAGGCGGGTATCGAACCTTCTGTGGGCAGCGTCGGCGACAGCTATGACAACGCCCTCGCCGAAACGATCAACGGCCTGTTCAAAGCTGAGGTCATCCACCGTCGCGGCCCGTGGCGCAGCTTCGAGGCCGTCGAATACGCAACACTCGAATGGGTCGACTGGTTCAACAACCGCCGCCTGCTCGAGCCTATCGGGAACATCCCGCCAGCAGAAGCCGAAGAAAACTTCTACGCAGCTCTGGAAACTGAACCCGTGGCCGCGTAACTAACGTCAATCAGCCTCCCGCAAATCCGGCGCGGTTCAGTGATCTTTCTAATCCGACTCTGAATAGCAGATGGCTGCCTCCCCAAAGAGGCAGCGATCTGATCGACCGCGGTTCCGTGATGCAATTGTCGTTTGAGTTCTGATTCCTCCTCTTCCGTCCAAGGCTTGTAGGCATTTTTGTGTTTTCCTCGAATATCCGGCACGCTGTAACATTTTTTTTCTGACTTCTCTTCGGCTAACAGAAGCATTTCCAAAGGGGCGCGACGAATCGAGGCTAATTTTATACCGGGGTCTTTTTGGGCCAGGTCACCGCACCTCCCGCCTGTTGCGAAGTGGCGAAGTATGTACAAAGTTTGGTCACTTAATTCCTTAGCCATCTCTAAACTCCCAAAACCTTCATCACTTCATCCCCCAGATGGTTGATGACCTTCATCGCAATTCGCTCTGATTTAGGGCGCGCGAATGGCCGGGATGTGGTTCTCTTGAGGCTTTCCGAGGCTTCCTCGTCCACCTCCCCCTTCAGCGTCGTCTTGATCTGCTTGGCCCGGGAACGGGTCTGAATGGGTGCCGTATCACCGGGTCACTTGGAAAGATAAGTCCGGCAAGAGGAAGGAACTTAATATGAAGCTCAATTGGGAGGGTGATCCTGAGGCGAACCAGAAGGCGATGTTTCGAACAGCGCAGATGCGGCATTTCCAAGAGTGACGTGGGAGTCAGCCGTAAGAGTCACGCAAAAACGGAAAAGCCGCCGATCAAAGGATCGGCGGCGTTCTCTTGCAAAGTCATAGACTTGCGCTGGTACCCAAGGTCGGACTCGAACCGACAAGGCCGTTAAGCCGGGGGATTTTGAATCCCCTGCGTCTACCATTCCGCCACTTGGGCTCACTGGCGTTTCTGTAGCGAAAGGCCGGGCCCTCGTCCAGCCCCGCCGCGCGCGAAGGGGTTGATTTTACGCGGCGCGGGGTGCCGGGGCTTGACCGGGCTGGCCGCGCGTGGTCTGTGCCGCAGGAGTCTCAGGGAACACGCGACGCCCATGCTACGACGCTTCTACGATCAAACCCTCGCCCTGGCCGAGCATCCGCGTGCAATGTGGGTTCTGGCGGCCGTCGCCTTCATTGAAAGCTCGGTCTTTCCCATTCCGCCGGACGTGCTGATGATCCCGATGATCCTGGCGCGCCCGCACCGCGCCTGGGCGATTGCCGGACTGGCGATGCTGGCGTCGGTGCTGGGTGGAATTGCGGGTTATGCCATCGGCGCGCTGGCGTTCGAGCAGGTCGGCCGCCCGATCCTTGAGTCCCTCGGCAAGGCGGACGCAATGACCGAGTTCAACACGCGGTTCAACGACCTGGGCTTCTGGGCCGTTCTGGCGGCGGGCGTCACGCCCTTTCCCTACAAGGTCATCACGATCATGTCGGGCTGGACCGGCATGGCGCTGAGCACGTTCATCCTGACTTCGGCCCTGGCGCGGGGGCTGCGGTTCTTCATCGTCGCGGCGCTGCTGTGGCGTTTCGGCCCGCCGGTGCGCGACTTTGTCGAGCGGCGGCTGGGCCTTGTCTTCGCGCTTTTCTTTGCCTGCCTCGTCGGGGGTTTCCTGCTGATAAAGGTGATGTGACGATGAACCGGAACGCCCTGATCGCCGTTGCAGCGCTTGGATCGTTGGGCCTGCTGCTGGGGGCGCTGGCCTTTCAGCACATCGGTGGGCTCGCGCCCTGCCCCATGTGCCTGTGGCAGCGTTGGCCCCATGTCGCCGCCGCGCTGATCGGCCTCTTCGCGCTTGCGCTGGGGCGCTGGTCGCATGGCCGCTTCATGCCGTGGCTGGGGATGCTGGCGGTGCTGGTCTCGGCCGCGATCGGCGCATATCATACCGGGGTCGAGCGTGGCTGGTGGCAGGGACCATCTTCGTGCAGCGGCGGCGCCGGCGGCGATCTTTTGCGTCTTGAGGGGCCGCTGGACATCGTGATGTGCGACGAGGTCGCGTGGCAGATGCTGGGCCTGTCGATGGCAAGCTGGAACATGCTGGCGTCGCTGGGCCTTGCCGTGATCTGGGCAATGGCGGCGCGGCGCTGACCGCGCCGCAACCCTACCCCGTCGATTTTCGCGTGCTGAGCAGCAGGCTCGTCTCGCTGCTGACGATGCCGTCCATGCGCCGGATCTGGCTGAGGACGCGGTCGAACTCCTCCAGCGTGGGCGCGCCGATCTCGACGATGATGTCCCAACGCCCGTTGGTGGTGTGGCTGGCGCGCACGGCGCTCAGGCCGTTCAACTGGCGCAGGATCCGGTCCGTGCCGCGCCCCTCGATTCCCAGCATCATCAGCCCGCGCACCGGATCGCGCGCAGCATCGGCCTTGAGCACGACCGAGAAACCCACGATCTCGCCGCTGCGCCTGAGCCGCTCGATCCGCGCGCGCACTGTCGTGCGCGATACGTCCAGCGTTGCGGCCAGATCCGACAGCGACGCGCGCGCGTCATGGCGCAAGGCGGCGATCAGCGCCTGATCGGTTTCGTCCATATCGGCGGATCCTTGTTCCGTTTTGCTCAATCTTGTTCCCATATGTGCAAATTGTCCACTTCCATCCGCCCCGTTTGCGCAAGAGATTGCAGCCAAACCCAAGGAGGACTGCAATATGACCGGCAAGACCTGCATTTTGATCGGCGCGCCGCTGGACAGCGGCAAGCGACGCCAGGGCTGCCTCATGGGCCCCGACGCCTACCGCGTGGCGGGCATCGGCCCGGCGCTGGCCGATCTGGGCCACGAGGTGATCGACGTCGGAAACATCGCGCCCGATCCCGCCGAAGCGCATGCCGATCTGCCCGACCACCTTTACGCCCCCGCCGAGATGATCGGCTGGACCCGCGCGCTTGCCCGCGCTGCGGCCGAGGCGCTGCCGCGCGGGTTGCCGATCTTCCTCGGCGGGGATCACGGGCTTGCCCTTGGCTCCGTCCTGGGGGCGGCGGATCATGCGGCGGCGCAAGACCGGCCGCTGTTCGTGCTGTGGCTGGACGCGCATACGGATTATCACACGCCGCAAAGCACCGCGTCCGGCAACCTGCACGGCGCACCGCTGGGTTATGTCACCGGGCGCGAGGGGTTCCACGGCTTTCCCCAAGTCAGGCACCCGGTGCCGCATGAGAATATCTGCCTTCTGGGCCTGCGCTCGGTCGATCCGGACGAGCGCGAGGCGATGCAGGCGACCGCCGTGCGCTACCACGACATGCGCAGCATCGACGAGACCGGCATCGCCCGCCCTCTGGCGGCCTTTCTGGAGGATGTGCAGAAGGCGAACGGCATGCTGCATGTCTCGCTCGACGTCGATTTCCTCGACCCCAGTTTCGCGCCCGCCGTGGGCACGACCGTTCCCGGCGGCGCAACCATGCGCGAGGCGCATCTGGCGATGGAGATCATCTGCGACAGCGGCCTGATGACGTCGCTGGACCTGGTCGAGCTGAACCCTTTCCTTGACGACCGGGGCCGCACCGCGCAGGTGATGGTCGATCTGGCCGCCTCTGCCCTGGGCCGCCGCGTCTTTGACCGCCCGACGCGGGCCTATTCATGATCCGTGGCTTCGCCTGCCGCGACGGCCACCGTAAGCATCTTCAACCTGAAAAGGCCACGACATGAGCATCCTTTCCCCTTCCGACAAGGCCTATGTGCCCTTTGTCAGCGTCGACAACATGATGAAGCTGATCCACCATATCGGGATCGAACCGATGCTGGCCGGGCTCGCCGAATACATCGAGGAAGATTTCAAGCGCTGGGAGTTGTTCGACAAGACGCCCCGCATCGCCAGCCACTCCGAAGAAGGCGTGATCGAGCTTATGCCGACCTCGGACGGCAAGGTTTACGGCTTCAAATACGTGAACGGTCATCCCAAGAACACGCGCGAGGGGCTGCAGACGGTCACCGCCTTCGGCCTCTTGGCGAACGTCGACAACGGTTATCCCGTGCTGTTGAGCGAGATGACGATCCTCACGGCCCTGCGCACCGCCGCCACTTCGGCGCTGGTGGCGAAATACCTCGCCCCGAAGGGCGCCGACACGATGGCGATGATCGGCAACGGCGCGCAATCGGAATTCCAGAGTCTCGCGATGAAATCCATCGTCGGCATCAAGACCGTGCGCCTCTTCGACATCGACAAGGCCGCAACGCGCAAGGCGGCAAAGAACCTCGCGGGGCTGGGCCTCAACGTGGTTGAGTGTGACACCGCCGAGGCAAGCATGGAAGGCGCGCAGATCATCACGACCTGCACCGCGGACAAGCAATACGCCACCATCCTGACCGACAACATGGTCGGCGCGGGGGTGCATATCAACGCCATCGGCGGCGACTGCCCCGGCAAGACGGAGCTGGCGCCCGCCATCCTCGAGCGCAGCGACATCTTCGTGGAATTCCCGCCCCAGACCCGGATCGAGGGCGAGATTCAGCAACTGGCCCCGGATCATCCGGTGATCGAGCTGTGGCAGGTGATGACCGGCGCTGCCAAGGGACGCACAAGCGACACGCAGATCACGCTGTTCGATTCGGTGGGATTCGCCACCGAGGATTTCAGCGCGCTGCGTTACGTGCGGCGCCAGATCGAGGGCACGGAATTCTACCAGAACCTGGACATGCTGGCAGACCCGGACGATCCGCGGGATCTGTTCGGCATGGTGCGCCGCGCCGCACCCAAATAACGCTGCGCCGCTGGGCCGCCCCTTGACGGCCCAGCGGAAATTCCCGCTTAGACCGCTGCTGGATGAGCGGCGGGAAATTGCCCGGCGACGCAGCAAGAGTTACCGCCCGGCGGAGGAAGATCAGCCCTCGCCGGATGATGTCGGCAGCAGACCCGATCCCTCTGCCGCGCTCATCTCGGCGTCGTCCACGGCGCCATCGCCATTGGCGTCGAATTCGCTGAACTGTTCGGCCGTGACTTCGGGATAAGCGGTCTGCAGCTCTTCCATGGTGACGAGGCCGTCGCCGTTGGCACCGACGGTCGACATTTCGGCAAAGGCCGCCGTTGTCATTGCGCTCACGCCAAGAACGGCTGCGATGAATTTTGTCGTTTGGTTTCTCCTGTTGTCTTCTGGTTCGGGAAGGGGCTGCATTGCCCGCTTCGCAATACAAGACGCCTTGGGTGGCCTTTGCGTCCCGGCCCGGCGCCTGCGGTTCGCCCGGCGGCGGAGATACGCCGATCTTCCCCCTGCGGGCGGCGCCCGACCGTGCAAAAAGGCAGGTCCGCCGCCTGCCCGTCAAGCAGGCCGCGCTGATCGCGCTGGTCATTTCCGGCGAGACCAGCCCCGCCGCCCTTGCCGGACGCACCGGATGCGGCGTGAACACCGTTATATCGCGCTGGGCCCGCGCCCGCGCGCAACTGCGGCGGGAGATGGAGATGGCCTTCGGCGCGCAAGAGCGGATGCGCCGTGGCTGATCCGGAACCAGCGCCGGAGGCCGGGCATACTGCCTGCAAACTCTCTCCGGGGGCAATCCGGTCAGCTGGCCATCCGGGGCGGCTCACCGCGCATCTGTCGCTGCACGACGTCCGTCAGTTCAGTCAGAGAGAATGGCTTGGGCAGAAAAACCGAATTGGGAATACGTGCCTGCGTGTCGCCAAAATCCTCCTCGGCGTAGCCTGAAACGAACACCACCCGCGCGTCGGGCCGCGTCTTGAGCGCCTCCTGAACCCAGCTGGGGCCGTCCATGCCCGGCATCACCACGTCGGTGACAAACACATCCACAGTGACCGCAGGGTCGGTCAGGATATCCAGCGCCTCCTCCGCCGATTCCGCTTCGAGGACGGTGAAGCCGCGCATTTGCAGCGCGCGCGAGGCGAAGGCCCGGACCGGCGCTTCGTCCTCGACCAGCAGGACAAGCCCGTCCGCGGCGGCGGTATCCGCCTGCGCCACCTTTTCCACGACCGGTCCTGTCGCGGCGGCCTGATGCGCGGGGAACATCAGGAAAAACGTCGTGCCGGCGCCCTCCTCGGTATCGACGAAGATGAAGCCGCCGGTCTGTTTGACGATGCCATAGGCGGTCGAAAGGCCCAGCCCCGTGCCCTCGCCTATGCGTTTGGTGGTAAAGAACGGCTCGAATATCTTGTCGAGCCGGTCCCTTGGAATGCCCGTGCCTTCGTCGCTGACGCTGATGCGCACCCACTGTCCCGGCGCGACCAACGCCCTGTCGCGTTGAAGCGGCGCATCGAGCGACACGTTCTGCGTTTCGATCCTGATCTCGCCGCCGTCGGGCATGGCATCGCGGGCATTTACGACGAGGTTGACCAGCACCTGTTCAAGTTGCCGCTTGTCTGCCCGGATCGACCAGAGCGCCGGATCATGGTTGAGCGACAGGATCACCTTTTCCCCCACCAGCCGGTTCAGCAGATGCGTCAGGTCCGACATGGCATCGCGCAGGTCCATGATCTCGGGGCGCAAGGTCTGCTTTCGCGAGTAGGCGAGCAGCTGGTTCACGAGCGATGCTGCCCGGTTGGCGTTCTGGTTGATCTGAAGCAGGTCCCCGTAATCCGCATCACCCTGGTCGTGCCGCAACAGCAACAGGTCGCAATGCCCCGAGATTGCGGTCAGAAGATTGTTGAAGTCGTGCGCAACTCCGCCGGCGAGCTGGCCGATGGCCTGCATCTTCTGCGACTGAACGAACTGGGCTTCGAGAGATTTCAGCTCGGTCGCGTCATTCAGCACGGCGATCAGGACGATCTCTGCATCCTCTATCCTGCGGTTCAGGGTGACGCGGATGAAGATATCACGATCGGCGCGCCGGACCTGCAGGAATTCCGAATGCTGCGCGCCGCGTTGCAGAGCCGCATCCTCAAGCCAATCGGGAATCGATCGGCCCAGCCCTTCCAGAAGGTCGGTGATCTGTCGGCCGGCCAGATCACCGCTTCCCAACAGATCGCCCGCTGCACGGTTGCAGAACATGATCGTCCCGCCGCGCGTCAGCTTCAGAACTGGAACCGGCAGATCGTCGAAGATCGGACGGCCCGGCGCCGCCTGCTCCGCACCCGCGACGCCGGGGATGAGAAATACCTCGCGGCGCCCGGCAATACCTTCAAGTTCGACGACAAGACATTGCTGCACGCCCGCCTGCGTGGAGATCGCGTTGACCTGGCCCGTGCGCAGGGGCAAGGCCGGGCAGATCCGGTCGAGCGTACGCGCGCGCTCCCCGATCAGCATCCGCGCCGCATCGTTCATGAAAAGCACAGCGTTGTTCCGCCCAACCGTCAGCATGGGAAACTGCGCGGCATCACCGCGTCGCGCGGCGGCATCGGCGGATTTTTCGATCCGCCACAGCAGGTTGTCTTCGCCCGCACGATGCACGGACACGCGGATGTGGCCGGCATGGGTGACGATATCCTCATGCGCGGAGCCGCGCACGCCCGCGCGTGTCTGGAGCCGGTAGAGAACGGCGCCGGGATTGGCGATCACCGGCTCGAGCGCACAGGTCAGCGTTTTGCAGCGATCGGCCTTGTAGGCCCGCCCCGCCGCATCGTTGAAATAAGCGATAGCCCCGTCGGACCCGGTCACGACGCTGGGAGCGGCATCATGTTCGATCAGCGTGCGGAACGATTCGATCGCGCGCCTGTCGCCGATGGCCTCGAGCCAGGACATGAGCAGGATCCATCCCGCGCTGGAGCCGAGCACGAGCGCCACAAGGACAACCGCATGCTGTTCCCTTCCGCCAGGTAAGATAAACGCAGCCGCTCCGACAGGGATCGCGGAGCATGCAATGAGTCCGACATGCGGGCGCATTTGCGTCGCCGCGCGGCGGATCGTTTCGAACGTACGTGCGAATATGGTCAAACCTGACGGCCCTGCATAGCGATTCGGTTCCCTCGACCTTCGAGCCAAACCTCTTAATGCCGCCTTAACGCGAGTCCGGTATGCCTGTTTGGGTTGTGTTTGCAGGTATCAATCGCGCCCAAGGTGCGCCACAAAGAAGCCGTCGCCACCGTCCGTCACATCGAACCTGTGGGCTTTGCGCCGCACCCAACCCGGCCGAGCCGACAGGAAAGCCTCAACCTGCGCCTCGTTTTCCTCGACCAGGAGCGAGCAGGTGGCATAGATCAGCTGCCCGCCCGGCGCGACCAGACGTGACGCATCTTCTGCGATCTGCGCCTGCAACCGCGTCAGTTCGGCCAACCGCTGCGGTGTCAGGCGCCACTTGGCATCGGGCGTGCGGCGCCAGGTGCCGCTTCCGGAACAGGGCACATCGCATAAAACGATATCAAACAAACCGTTGGACGCCAAAGCTGACGTTTCGACGCTGGCGATCTCTACCCCTGCCCGCGCCGCCCGCTGCGGCAGGTCCGCCATACGGGCGGCATCGACATCATGCGCAAGAATGCGTGCCGCGCTGCGGGCCGCCAAGGCCAGCGACTTGCCGCCGCCGCCGGCGCAGTAGTCGAGGATGCGATCTGCCTGCGAGACGTCCACCCCCTCCATCGCGGCCTGGCTGGAGCCGTCCTGAAGCTCGACCAGCCCCCCCAGATAGGCCGCACTGCAGGCCAGTTTCCGGCTGCCCTCCGTCACGATCAACCCCATCTCTGCGATGGGATGCGGCGCGCAGTTAATGCCGTCGCGCCGCAGCGCGGCGAGCGCGTCGGCAATGGTCGCCTTGCGCCGGTTGACGCGCAGCATGACGGGCGCGCGCGCGCGCAATGCCACGGCCATCGCTTCGGCCTTGGGACCAAGAGAGGCGCGGAACCTCTCCAGCAGCCAATCGGGCAAGTCGTAAGCATCCGCGCCGGCCGGCGCGCATCCTTCCTCCCGCTCCGCCACGCTGAGCGGGGCAGGCGCGTGACCGGCGCCTGTGAAGAGCGTTCCGGGGTCAACGCCTTCGGCCCGCAGTGCGCCGATCATGCGCCCGCGTCCGGTTTCGCCGCCGCCAAGGCACGCGTAGGACCGCCAGCAGCGCAGCGCCTGAAACACATTATCGCGCACGGCTGCCCGGTCACCGGACCCGGCATAGCGCGCGCGGCGCGCCCACCCGATCAGCGCCTTTTCGACGGGCATGCCCTCGGCAATGACGTCCAGGATCTCGATCGCAGCCTGAATGCGGGCGCCGGGCGTCACGATGCCGCACCTTTCACTTTAGAAACAGCGCGCAACATGCGGATATCAGGAACCAATCCGATAATTTGGCGATTCCCGCGTGATCTGCACGTCATGCACATGGCTTTCGCTCAGCCCGGCGCCGGTAATGCGCACGAATTCGCAATCGCGCCGCATCTCCGCGACCGTCGCGCAGCCGGTATAGCCCATCGCCGCGCGCAGCCCGCCGACCAACTGGTGAATGACGGTGCCGGCCGAACCCTTGTAGGGCACCTGCCCCTCGATCCCCTCGGGCACCAGCTTGTCGCTGGCGGCGTCCTTCTGGAAATAGCGGTCGGCCGAGCCGCGTGCCATGGCGCCAAGGGATCCCATGCCGCGATACGCCTTGTAGGACCGGCCCTGGAACAGGATCATCTCGCCCGGCGCCTCGTCCGTGCCTGCGATCATGCTGCCGACCATCGCGCAGGAGGCGCCAGCGGCGATCGCCTTGGCGAAATCACCGGAGAACTTGATGCCGCCATCGGCGATGATCGGAACGTCGCCCGCCGCCGCGACGCAGTCCATGATGGCGGTCAACTGCGGCACGCCGACACCGGCGACCATGCGCGTGGTGCAGATGCTGCCGGGGCCGATCCCGACCTTGACGGCGTCGGCGCCCGCGTCGATCAGGGCGCGTACCGCGTCGCCGGTGGCGACATTGCCGGCCACGATCTGGGCGTCGCCCGCCACCTTCCTGGCGCGGCGCACCGCTTCGGCAACGCCGGCGGAATGCCCGTGCGCGGTGTCGATCACGATCATGTCGGCCCCCGCATCGACCAGCGCCTCGCTGCGCTCGAACCCTGCGTCGCCCACGGTCGTCGCGGCTGCAACCCGCAGGCGGCCCAGCCGGTCCTTGCAGGCCGAAGGGTTCAGCACCGCCTGTTCGGTATCCTTCAGCGTCAGAAGGCCGGTCAGTTTGCCTGCGCCATCCGTCACCAGCAGCTTTTCGATGCGCCGCGCCTTCATCAGCGATTTCGCCTCTTCGAGATCCGCCGGCTCGTGCAGGATCGCCAGATCGTCAGACGTCATCATCACGCTGACCGGCGTCCTGGCGTCCTGGGCAAAGCGCATGTCGCGGTTGGTGACGATTCCCACGACGCGGCCCCCGTCGTCGACCACCGGAAAGCCGGTGACGCTGTATTGCTCCTGCAGCGCCTTGGCGTCGGCGAGCGTCTGGTCGGGGGTCAGCGTGATCGGGTTATAGACGATTCCCGACACGAAGCGCTTGACCTGCCGCACCTCGGCGGCCTGGCGGGCCACGTCGAAATTGCGGTGGATCACGCCCATGCCGCCAAACTGCGCCATGCAGATCGCCATGCGCGCCTCGGTCACCGTGTCCATCGCCGAGCTGAGCAGCGGAATGTTCAGCGCGATCTGCTGCGTCACCTGCGTGCGCGTGTCGGCGGTGCTGGGCAGCACCGTCGAGGCGGCGGGAACCAGAAGGACATCATCGAAGGTCAGAGCCTCACGAATCTTCATCACGTTTCTCCATGAACAGATCGTTTGGCAACTCCCTATTTCACGGATACCTGCGCGGCGAAAGGCAAAACGTGCCTTGCCCGCGCGCGCGCGCGGTGGCTATCTGGCGCCGACCCAACAGCGGAGATTTCGGCATGAGCGGACATGACTACCAAACCGGGCGGCTGAACCTGCCCTTCGTCGGGATATCGACCTTCGGCAAGCGGCCTTACGTTGCCGACTGGGGCGCGATTGATGCCGATATCGCCGTTCTCGGCGCGCCATTCGACGGCGGCACGCAGTTCCGGCCCGGCGCACGCTTTGGCCCGCGCGCGGTGCGCGAGGCGTCGACCCTCTTCAGCTTCGGCCATGCGGGCGCCTATGATCACGAGGACGACACGACCTATCTGGGCGAGGATGTGCGCATCGTCGACATCGGCGACGCCGACATGATCCATACCGACACGGCGCAAAGCCATGCAAACATCGCGGCAGGCGTGCGTGCGATCCTGGATGCGGGCGCCCTGCCCGTCGTCATCGGCGGCGATCATTCGATCAACATCCCCTGTATCGACGCCTTCGAAGGTCACGGCGACATCCATATCCTCCAGATCGACGCGCATCTCGATTTCGTCGACGAGCGTCACGGGGTGAGGAACGGCCATGGCAACCCGATGCGCCGCGCCGCCGAAAAATCCTATGTCACCGGCCTAACGCAGGTCGGCATCCGCAATGTCAGCTCGACCGCAAGGGATGGCTATGACGCCGCCCGCGCGATGGGGTCGGACATTCTTTCGGTCCGCCAGGCGCGCGATCTGGGACCCGAGGCGCTGGCGGCGCGCATTCCCGCAGGTGCGTGCGTCTATGTCACGCTCGATATCGACGGGTTCTGCCCGTCCATCGCGCCCGGCACCGGCACGCCCAGCCATGGCGGCTTTCTCTATTACGAGGTGCTCGAACTGCTGCAGGCCGTCGCGCAGGCGCATGAGGTCGTCGGAATGGACCTTGTCGAAGTCGCTCCGGCCTATGACGCGGGCGACACGACCTCGATCCTTGCCGCGCAGGTGCTGCTGAACTTCCTCGGCTTCATCATGCATGCGCGCCAGCAGTAGGGCGCCTCGGTTCATCTTGGCCGAAATACTCCCGCCGGAGGCGTCCGGCGGGGGCAAAACGTCGAAACGCTGCCATTCTGCGCAACAAATGCAAAATTTTGATCGCGCATGCGACATTTTATCCGCCGCATGCGCTTGACGCCATATGCGCGCGGTCATAATGTCCGCCACGCACGCAATAAGGAATGGTCCAATGGAGCCGCTCGTAGTAGTCACGCCGGAAAAGCGCATGGGCCGGTAGTCCGGACACCCACGAGGTTCCCCATGCGCCCCCACTTCAGGGGGCTTTTTTATGCGCGCAAGCAGAGTGATGTCATGAACGGAGCGAAACGATGACACGTCAGATGACCGGAGCGAAAATGGTGGTTCAGGCCCTCAAGGACCAGGGCGTGGACGTCGTATTCGGCTACCCCGGCGGGGCGGTCCTGCCGATCTATGACGAGGTGTTCCAGCAGAACGGCATCCGGCATATCCTGGTGCGCCACGAACAGGGTGCGGTGCATGCCGCCGAGGGCTACGCCCGCTCGACCGGCAAACCCGGCGTGGTGCTGGTCACGTCCGGCCCCGGCGCGACCAATGCGGTGACCGGCCTTACCGATGCGCTGCTGGACTCCATCCCCATCGTGGTTCTCACCGGCCAGGTGCCGACATTCATGATCGGCTCCGACGCCTTTCAGGAGGCCGACACCGTCGGCATCACCCGTCCCTGCACGAAACACAACTGGCTGGTCAAGGATACCGCCAAGCTGTCGGCGGTGATCCACGAGGCGTTCCACGTCGCCACCGCCGGCCGCCCCGGCCCGGTTCTGATCGACATCCCGAAGGACGTGCAATTCGCCAGCGCCGATTACACCCCGCCCCAAAAGGTGCGCACCGGGCATTACCAGCCGCAGGTCAAGGGCGATCTCGACGCCATCACCGAACTGGCCGCCGCGATCGAGACCGCGAAGCGCCCGGTCTTCTATACCGGCGGCGGCGTGATCAATTCCGGCCCCGCCGCAAGCCAGCTTCTGCGCGAACTGGTCGAGGCGACGGGCATTCCCATCACCTCGACGCTCATGGGCCTCGGCGCCTATCCGGCCAGCGGCAAGGCGTGGCTGGGCATGCTGGGCATGCACGGGCTTTACGAGGCGAACATGGCGATGCACGACTGCGATCTGATGATCAATGTCGGCGCGCGGTTCGACGACCGGATCACCGGGCGGCTCGACGCGTTCTCGCCCGGCTCGAGGAAGGCGCATATCGACATCGACCCCTCGTCGATCAACAAGGTGATCAAGGCCGACATCCCCATCGTCGGCGACATCGCCCATGTGCTGGAGGATCTGCTGAAGGTCTGGAAATCGCGCGGCCGCAAGGTCAACGCCGAGGCGATTGCAAAATGGAACGCGCGCATCGACGAATGGCGCAAAGTCGATTGCCTCAGCTTCAAGCAGTCGGGCCCGACGATCAAACCGCAGCACGCCCTCACCCGGCTGGAGGCGCTGACCAAGGATCATGACCGCTACATCACCACCGAGGTCGGCCAGCACCAGATGTGGGCGGCGCAATACATGGGTTTCGAGGCGCCGAACCGCTGGATGACGTCGGGCGGTCTGGGGACCATGGGCTATGGTTTCCCCGCGTCCATCGGCGTGCAGATGGCGCATCCGGGTGCGCTGGTCATCAACGTCGCGGGCGAGGCGAGTTGGCTGATGAACATGCAGGAAATGGGCACCGCGATCCAGTTCCGCCTGCCGGTCAAGCAGTTCATCCTGAACAACGAACGCCTGGGCATGGTCCGCCAGTGGCAGGAACTCTTGCATGGCGAACGCTATTCCCATTCCTGGTCCGAAGCCCTGCCCGATTTCGTCAAGCTGGCCGAAGCCTTCGGCGCCAAGGGTATCCGCTGCGAGGATCCGGCCGACCTGGACGACGCCATCCGCGAGATGATCGCCCATGACGGCCCGGTGATCTTCGACTGTCTGGTGGAAAAGCACGAAAACTGCTTCCCGATGATTCCGTCAGGCGAGCCGCATAACAAGATGCTTCTGGGCGAGGCGTCGACCAAGGACGCCATCGGCTCCAAGGGTGCGGTGATGGTTTAACGGTGGCGCACAAGACACGATATACAAAGGAAATTTGGCAGAATAATCGCCCCCGCGGCGCGCTGCAAAGGAGCTGACATGTCCGCACTGAAGATCAAGAAAGGCTCGACCAAGCAGTCGGCCTACAACCTGCGCCCCACCTTTTCGGATATCGAGGAGCGTCACACCCTCGCCGTCATCGTCGACAACGAGGCGGGCGTTCTGGCCCGCGTCATCGGCCTCTTTTCAGGGCGCGGCTACAACATCGACAGCCTGACCGTGGCCGAAATCGACCACGAGGGCCATCTGAGCCGCATCACCATCGTCACCACCGGCACGCCGCAGGTGATCGAGCAGATCAAGGCGCAGCTTGGCCGGATCGTGCCGGTTCACGAGGTCCACGACCTGACCGTCGAAGGCCGCGCGGTCGAGCGCGAACTGGCCCTGCTGAAGGTCGTCGGAGAGGGCGAGAAGCGCGTCGAGGCGCTGCGGCTTGCCGACATCTTTCGCGCCAACGTCGTCGACAGCACGCTCGACAGTTTCACCTTCGAGATTACCGGAACGTCGGAAAAGATCGACGCATTTGCCGATCTCATGCGCCCGCTGGGTCTGTCGGACCTGGCGCGCACCGGCATCGCCGCCCTGCCACGCGGCACGTAGGCGCAATCGAAAAAGGCCGGACCCGTCTCCCGGTCCGGCCTGTTCGAATCGCTGCACCCGTCGCGCCGCGCTAGCCGCAGGCCGTGCGCCTGCGCGATCCGAAGGGTATGATGTCGGCGGGCACGCCGCTGTTGGCGGCGACGGGCGCCGCGGTCCTGATGGCCCCCAGCCGTGCGCCGGCGCGCTTCAGGTCGGCCCCCAGCGTCGGATGACTGTGCCGCGTGACCAGACGGGGCGTGTCGGCCAACCGCATCTCGCCGCCGTCGCGCAAGTCGAATTCGATCAGATCGCCCGCCGCCATCGCGGCATCGTCCCCCTTGGCGCCCCTGTAGAAAGCGAGATCTCCGTGATCCTCACACCATATGACAGCGCGGTTCTCGCGCTGATCCGTCCAAAGAACGACCCCGTACATATTTCCCCCAATAGCCCATCCATGCGCCCCGTCGCGGCGCAGTTTTGTTCCCGTTCCGGATCCTCCGGCCGTTTGCCGCCGTCTCAATCCGATGCTTCCCTAGTGGTTAAGATGTCGCCTTCTGCGCCGCCGATCCATGACTGAATGCGCATCGCACGTGCCGAATTTGTGTCAATAATTGCGAAAAGTGACGCCAAAGCGCGTCACTTATCCGCCCGTGCCGCCACGAGCGCGCACCAGTGTGATATCTCCTTGCAAATTGTCGACAGCACGGCAGGATGAGGCCATGAGATTAGTACGCTTTCTTCCACTCTGCGCCGCCGGCCGCACTTGTCAGCGCGCCGTTGCGGCGATGCTACCGCGACTTTGACCGCTGCATGGCGCGTCCTCCTGGCTCCTATCAGCATGACGCCGATCCTGCACGCCTGCGGGCGGTCTTCGGCGAAAACCTGCGCGCGCTCAGCGCCGACTATCCGTCGGTGGCCGGGCTTTGCCGCGACCTCGGGATCAACCGGACGCAGTTCAACCGCTATCTCAGCGGCGAAAGCTTTCCGCGCCCCGATGTCCTGCACCGCATCTGCCAGTTCTTCGGCACCGATGCCCGGATCCTGCTGGAGCCGGCGAACACCGCGCGCAGCGCCTCCTTCGATCTGCTGAGCCATCCTGCCGTTGCGGGTTTCTTCGGCGCCGAGCCGGTAGCAGTGCCGACCGATCTGTTCCCCAACGGCATTTACCGGTTCGTCCGGCGCAGCTTCATCGACGAGACGCAATTCGTGATGGGCCTGGTACTGGTGCATCGCGCGGAAGGCTATACGTTCCTGCGCGGTTTCGAGCCGCGCTCGGCCATGCGGCGGCAGGGGCTGTCCACCGCCGCGGCCGACCGCGAATATCGCGGCGTGGTCATGCGCCAGGAAGAAGGGATCATGATCATCGTGACCCATCGGAATTCATTGGCTTGCTCGTTCAATTTCCTTGCGCCGGAAACCGCCTTTCAACGCAACCTCTGGGAAGGCTACGTCACCCGCACCGTGCGCGAGAAGGTCAGCGGCATCCGCGCCGCCCGCATGGTCTATGAGCATCTGGGACATCATACCGGCGCGATCCTGAGCGCCGCGCGCACCGCCGGTCTGATCGCGCTCGAGGATGTGCCGGCCTTCCACGCGCGGCTGTTGCGGCTGGATCAGCCCTTCCGGTGAATTCGCGCGCCGTGTCGCGGTGAGAAAAGTCGCGTCGCGTCTGTGCGGTTACGCGCGCCCCTTCCGTGCAACGCTCAGGCTATTGCCTCTTGCAGGAGCCTGCCATGACCCTGACCGACCTCTCCAACGTCCGTGCGTCCGTGGACAAGGCCAACGGGCTACCCAATGGGCATTACATCGATCCCGCCGTCTTCGAGGAAGAAAGGAACGCGCTGCTCTTCACGCAATGGGCCGGGCTTGCCGTCGCCGCCGATGTGCCCCTGCCGGGTGACGCGGTGCCGCTGACCTTCCTCGGCGTGCCGCTTCTGCTCATCCGCGACAAGGATGGAGCGGTGCGCGTCTTTCAGAACATCTGCCGCCACCGGGGCATGATCCTGGTCGACAGCCCGCGCCGGATCGAGGGGGCGATCCGCTGTCCCTATCATTCGTGGTGCTACTCCACCAAGGGCGATCTGGTCAGCACGCCGCATGTCGGCGGCCCCGGCCGGAACACCCACGCGGCCATCAAGCGCAGCGAATTGGGCCTTGGCGAGGTGCGCAGCCATGTCTGGCGCGATGTCGTCTGGATCAACGTCTCGGGCGATGCGCCCGAGTTCGATATCGCCATGTCGCACATCATCGAGCGATGGCGCGATTTCGACCTTCCGCTGCATCACGGCGGCCATGACAGCCGCTTCACGCTGGAGGTGCAGTGCAACTGGAAGCTGGCGGTCGAAAACTACTGCGAAAGCTATCATCTGCCCTGGGTGCATCCCGGCCTCAACAGCTATTCGCGGCTCGAAGATCACTACCATATCGAAGAGCCTGCCGCCTATTCCGGCCAGGGCACGATGGTCTACCGCCAGCTTACCAACGAAAACGGCGACAGGTTTCCCGATTTCGACGGCGTCGGCGCCAAGTGGAATGAACAGGCCGAGTATGTCGCCGTCTATCCCAACGTCCTTCTGGGCGCGCATCGCGATCATGCCTATGCCATCATTCTCGAGCCTCAGGGGCCGGAGCGCACGGTCGAGCATGTGCATATCTATTACGCCGAGCCGGGCGTGGATGAGGGGCTCAAGGCGCGCAACACCCAGCTGTGGAAGGGCGTCTTCGAGGAGGATATTTTCGTCGTCGAGGGGATGCAGAAAGGCCGTCACGTCACCCAGTTCGACGGCGGTCGTTTCTCGCCGGTGATGGACAGCCCGACGCATTGCTTTCACGCCTGGGTGGCTGGCAAGATCGACGCATATCGCGGTTTGAAACGGGCGGCGGAATGAACGGCGATCTGCATGCACGCATGCTGGACGCGCATGCGCGGCCTGATCCGGCCGCGCTGATCGCCCTCTATACCGAGGCGGCCGACAGCGCGAACGATCTGGATGCGTCGTGCTTTTTCCTCACGCATGCCTATGTTTTCGCGTTGGAAGCGGGCGCGCCGGAGGCCCGCCAGCTTCACCGCCGCCTCCTGCGCCACGGGCGCGAGGAATAGCACTCAGCCCGCCTCGCAGAGCAGCCGGTAGAAATGCCATGTCGCGTGGCCCAGAAGCGGCAGCACGATGAACAGTCCCAGAAACGCCGGCAACAGCGCCAGGAATGTGGTCAGCGCGATGAAGACCGCCCAGGCCAGCATCGGCACCGGATGGGCCGTCACCATGCCGAAGCTGGTGATCATCGCGGTGACGAAATCCACCTCGCGATCCAGCAGCAACGGCAGCGCGATCACGGTGATCATGTAGATGAGCAGCGCAAAAAGCCCGCCCACCACGCTGCCCATGGCCAGCATGCCCAGACCCTCGGACGTCAGATAGACGTCATAGGAGGTCGATACATTGGTCATGGTCGAAAATCCGAGGAAAAGCGCGAATATCATGTGCGCCAGGAAGAACCAGAACAGGAAGATCATGAGAACGATGACACAGATAGAGGGTAATTGCCGCTGGCTCTGGTGCCGGATGACGCCGAAGATCGCGCGCGAATCCAGCGGCAGCCCCCGCTCCAGCCGATGGCTCACCTCGTAGAGACCGACCGCCGCGAAAGGCCCGATCAGAGGGAAGCTGACGGCCGCGAAGACCAGCCAATAGCTGTGCCCCGTTGCCACCGTCACCCACACCATGAGCCAGCCGATCCCCACATAGACGCTGGCAAAGGTGATGGCATAGCCCGGCGCGCGCCGCATGTCGCGCCATCCGCGGCGCAGCGCCTCGCGCAGCATGGGCAGCGTTGGCGCGCCCAAATCCGGCACCCCCGGCTCGGCCAATCGTATGTCTTTCATAATCCCTCCCCAAACGCTTCGGGCGAAACCCGAACCGCCCGGCGCCGTTATCCTTGCAAACATATCGAAAGGATGTTGCCCATGTCATCGAAAACCCGCAACGAAATCCGGGAGGAATGGCGCGATCTGGTGAACATGACGCCGAAGGAACTGGAAGAGTGGTTGCGGACGGACGAATCGAAATCGGTCGGCGACTCGGACAGCGGCGAATCCACCGGCCACGCGTCCGGCCGCCGCATCGTCAGGATCAAGCACACGAAGAAGGACGATCTCACAGATGATCAGTGGGATCACATGGCCAAGGTGGTCGGCTACATCAAGCGCCACCTGGCCCAGGGCGGCCCGGCGGAGGACAAGAAGCATTCGGCCTGGCGCTACTCGCTGATGAACTGGGGGCACGATCCGCTGAAATAGCGCGGACCTCCGTCAGCCCTGGCAGAGATACCCGGCTGTGCGGTCAGTCGCCCTGCGCCTCGGCCCGGCTTTTGCCGCTGACATTCATCGCCAGCGTCGCGGCCATGAACTGGTCCAGATCGCCGTCGAGAACGCCCTTGGTGTCGGATGTCTCCACCTGCGTGCGCAGGTCCTTGACCATCTGATAGGGCTGGAGGACATAGCTGCGGATCTGGTTGCCCCAGCCCGCATCGCCCTTGGCATCATGCGCTTCGTTGATGGCGGCGTTGCGGCGGTCCAGCTCCAGCTGGTAAAGCCGCGATTTCAGCGCCTTCATGGCGATATCGCGGTTCTGGTGCTGGGATTTCTCCGAAGAGGTCACGACGATCCCGGTCGGATGGTGCGTGATCCGCACCGCCGAGTTGGTGGTGTTCACGTGCTGCCCGCCCGCGCCGGAGCTGCGATAGGTGTCGATGCGGATGTCGGCGGGGTTCACCTCGATGTCGATATCGTCGTCGACCACCGGATAGACCCAGACCGAGCAGAAGGAGGTATGCCGCTTGGCCGCCGAATCGAAGGGGCTGATACGCACAAGGCGATGAACGCCGGATTCCGATTTCAGCCAGCCATAGGCGTTGTGACCGCTGATCTTGTAGGCCGCCGATTTGATCCCCGCCTCGTCGCCGGATTGTTCCGACTGAAGCTCGACCGTGTAGCCGCGCTTTTCGGCCCAGCGGACATACATGCGCGCCAGCATGTTCGCCCAGTCGCAGCTTTCCGTGCCGCCGGCGCCCGCGTTGATTTCGAGGAACGTGTCGTTGGCGTCGGCCTCGCCATTCAGCAGCGCCTCCAACTCCTTCGCAGCGGCGCGTTTCTTCAGCGCCTTCAGGGCCGTCTCTGCCTCGGCCACGATGTCGGCATCACCCTCGGCCTCGCCCATCTCGATCAGTTCGACATTGTCCGAAAGCTCGGCCTGTATGCCGTCATGCGTCTCCAGCGCGTCGACCAGCGCCTGCCGGTCGCGCATCAGTTTCTGCGCCCGGGCCGGATCGTCCCAAAGCTGCGGGTCCTCGACGCGCGCGTTGAATTCTTCCATCCGGTGCCGGACCGTATCCCATCCCATGCGCTGGCGGAGCAGGTCCAGCGACGTCTCGATGTCTTGGGTAATGGACTGAATTTCCGCGCGCATAAGGTCTTTCCTGTTGGCTCGCCCGCCTGATACCGCAGCGGCGGGCGGCGGGCAAGCGCGCCCTGCCCGCCGCCATTGCTGCGTCAGTAAAGCCCGCCGGAGGACATCGAGCCGAAGGTGGCCTTCTTGCCGACCTTGCCGGTCTGGCCGCTGGAGGTGGTGACGCTGCGCACCTGCTCGTCCTCGCCGTCGCGGAAAAGCTCCAGATCGTTGCCCATGGCAAAACCGCCGTCGAACATGAGGCCGAACATCGGATCCTCGCCATCGCGGAAATACTCGGCCACGACGTTGGGTCCCGCGGCGCCGTCAGGCAGGCGGGCGCCGGTGCGGCGGTCGATATTGATGAAATGGCCGCCGGGCGGGACGGCGAATTCGCCGCCGCCATATTTGGCCGTCGCCTTGCGCATGAACTGGGTGAAGACGGGCCCGCACATTCCCGAGCCATAGGCGCTGCGCCCAAGGCTGCGCGGCTGGTCATAGCCGATATAGCAGCCGGCGACAATATTGCTGGTGAAGCCGATGAACCACACGTCGCGCGCGTCGTTGGTGGTGCCGGTCTTGCCCGCGACGGGCACCGAGAGGTTGACATTGCCCGCCGCCGTGCCGCGCTCGACCACGCCCTTCATCATCGAGGTCAGCTGATAAGCCGTGATCGCGTCGATCACCCGCTCGCGATCCGAAACGATGCGCGGCCCGCGCCCCGGCGCGATGCGCGGGTCGTCGCAATCGGTGCAGGTCCGTTCGTCATGGCGGTAGACGGTGCGCCCGTAGCGGTCCTGCACGCGGTCGACCAGCGTCGGCTCCACCCGCTCGCCGCCATTGGCGAACATGGCGTAGGCGGCGACCATGTTGAAGACCGTCGATTCCTCGCTTCCCAAGGCGTTGGCGAGGTAGGTTCCCATGTTCTCGTAGACGCCGAACCGTTCCGCATAGGCGGCGACAGTGTCCATCCCCACCTCCTGCGCGAGGCGCACGGTCATCAGGTTGCGCGACTGCTCGATCCCGGTGCGCAGCGGCGTCGGCCCGTAATACTTGTTCGACGAGTTGCGTGGCCGCCAGATGCCCTGCGGCGTGTTCACCTCGATCGGGGCGTCGACCACGATGGTCGCCGGGGAATAGCCGCTGTCGAGCGCGGCGGCATAAACGAAAGGCTTGAAGCTGGAGCCGGGCTGACGCTTGGCCTGCGTGGCGCGGTTGAAAACCGAATTCTGATAGGAAAACCCGCCCTGCATGGCAATCACGCGGCCCGTGTTCACGTCCATCGCCATGAACCCGCCCTGCACCCGCGGCACCTGCCGCAGCGTCCAGCGCAGGAACTCGCCATCCTTTGTCATCCGGCGCACATGCACCACGTCGCCGACCTCGAACGTCTCCTGGAAATTCTTCGGCAGCCACGCGATATCCTCGCGCGGGATGACCTGCGGCTCGGCGTCGGTGGCCGGGACGTCCTCGATCCCGATGCGCATCTGCTGGTCCTCGATCCCCAGCACGACGGCCGGATACCAGTGGCTATCCAGATCGATATCGCGCGCCACGCTCAGATCGGCCAGCGCCGCGCGCCATGCCTCTTCGCTTTCCAGCGCCTCGGGCGGCAGCGTCTTGCCGGTGCCGCGCCAGCGGCCGAGGCCGCGGTCATATTCCTCCAGCTTGGCCTGCAGCGCGACCGCCGCTTCGGCCTGCATTTCGGGATCGACCGTGGCGCGCACGGTGAAGCCGCCGGAGAAGAATTCGCCCTCGCCGATATCCTTGCTCAGCTGGCGGCGGATCTCGTCGGTGAAGTAGTCGCGCGGCGGCAGATTGGCCGAGAACGGCTCGAAATCGCCGCCCTGGACGCTGCGCAGCGGCTGGGCGACCTCCTCCTCGTAGACCGCTTCGCTGAGATAGCCGTTCTGCCGCATCTCGCGCAGCACGTAATTGCGCCGCGTCAGCAGCTGGTCGGCGTTGCGCACCGGGTGGTAATTGCTGGGCGCCTTCGGCATCGAGGCGAGGAAGGCCGCCTCGTGCGGGGCCAGATCGGCCAGCGTCTTGTTGAAATAGGTTTGCGCGGCGGCGGCCACACCATAGCTGTTCTGGCCGAGGAAAATCTCGTTCAGGTAGAGTTCGAGGATCTTTTCCTTGCTCAGCGTCTCCTCGATGCGGGTGGCGAGGATGATTTCCTTTATCTTGCGCTCGATCCGCCGGTCGCCCGACAGAAGAAAGTTCTTCATCACCTGCTGCGTGATGGTCGACGCGCCGCGCACGTTGCTGCCGCGGGTTTTGACCGCCTCGACCACGGCGGCGGCGATGCCGCCCGCGTCAAAGCCGCCGTGGCTGTAGAAATTCTTGTCCTCGGCCGAGATGAACGCCTCTTTGACGAGGTCGGGAATGTCTTCGGCCGGGGTGAAAAGACGCCGCTCCTGGCTGAATTCATCGATGATCCTCCCCTCGCCCGAGTAGATGCGGCTGATCGTCGGCGGGGTGTAATTGGCAAGGCTCTGGTGGCTGGGAAGATCGCGGCCATAGATGTAGAAGATCGCGCCGATGCTGAGCGCGATCAACATGATGCCCAATGTCATCACGCTGAAGATCGACCCGAAGAACGTCAATATGAATCTAAGCACGCACGCCCACCTTGTTGGCCCCGCCGCCGATATATGCGGCGGCGCGCCTCGCGTCAAAACACAAGCGCGACAGGACTGCGCCGGTATCCGCGCAGCGACCGGCCCGCGCCGGGCCAGCGATCACTGGCGCACCAGCCGCGCATTGGCGGCGTCGGCGATGATCCATGCACCGATGGCGTCGGCAATGGCCTGCGCCATGTCGCCCCGCCATGCGGAATCGGTCAGGTTGTCCAGATCGCGCCCGTTCGACAGGAATCCCACCTCCAGCAGGATCGACGGCATGTCGGGCGATTTCAGCACCGAGAAGCTGGCGCTGCGCAGGGGGCGCGAATTGACGGGCAGCCCGGCCTCCTTCAGCCCGACCAGCAGCGCGCGCGCCAGCAGATCGGCGCGCGGCTGCGTTTCCATCCGCGCAAGGTCCATCAGGACATCGGCGACCACATCATCTGTGCCGCTCAGGTCCAACCCGGCCAGCATGTCGGCGCGGTCGTGCCGCTCGGCCAGCGCGGCACTGGCGGCATCCGAGGCGTCCGCGCCCAGCTTGTAGATGGTGGCGCCGCTCGCCATCCCCTCATCCAGCGAATCCGCGTGCAGCGACAGGAAAAGGTCCGCCTGCGCGGCATGGGCGATGCTGATCCGCCGCTCGAGCGACACGAAACTGTCATCCTCGCGCGTCAGCACCACCTCGATATCGCCCGCGCGCAGCAGCGCCTCCTTCAACTCGCGCGCGAAGCCCAGCATCAGGTCCTTCTCGACCGCACCGCCCGCGTCGGCGCCGGGATCGATTCCGCCATGGCCAGGGTCCAGCACCACGACCAGCGGCGCATCCGGGGCGCGCGGTGCGGCGGCGCCGAATTCGGCGGGCGGCGGCAGATCCCAGCCCGGTTGCGGCGCGGGCACCCCGGCCCCGGCGGCGAAATCCTCGGGCGAGGTATGCGCCAGCGTCAGCACCAGATCGGCGCTGCCATCCCCGGCCCCGGTCTTCAGCACCGCGTGGACCAGCGCGAACGGCCCGGCCAGATCCAGCACCATGCGCGACCAGCCGGGGCGAAAGCCGCCGACGCGCGCGGCGCGCACCAGATCGGTCTGCACCAGTTCGGGGCCAAGCGTGCCGGCCCAGTCCACCTCGCGGAAATCGACGACCAGCCGCTCGGGCGCGTCGAGGGTGAAGATTCGGAAGGGCACCCCCTGGCTCAGCCCCAGCCTGACCAGCAACTCGCCGCGCTTGTCGGTTATGGCGCTCGCTTCGGGCCTCAGCCGGGCGAGGCTGCCGAAACCGCCCTCCTGCGCGCCCGCCTGCGTTCCGGCGCCGCCCGCGATCAGGGCGGCGATCAGAATGATCGTCAGTCTCAACATGCTGTTCGGTCCGGTCTGTTGTGGTCGGTCGGCGCGCCGACAGGTTCGCCGGCGACCATAACAGTCGCGCCGCGCGCTGTCCCGCCCTGCGGGCGCGCCATCACGAGAAAGCGACGCAGCGCCGCTTGATGACGGCGCGGGATTGTTCGTAATCTGGTCCCGCGCACCATCCACACCGATCCGAAAGGCTATCCATGCGCCCGATCTTCCCGTTTCCGCGACGCCTGGCATTCGCCTGCCTGACGATGATCGCGCCGCTGATCGCCCTCGCGGCGCAGCCGGCGCGGGCGGTCGCGCTGCTGCGCGATCCGGACATCGAATACGCGCTGATGCAACTGGCCACGCCGATCCTTCAGCAGGCCGGGCTGAACGCCGGCCGAATGAACGTGCTGCTCATCGACGACCGGACGCTGAATGCCTTCGTCGTCGACCGGGACACGATCTTCATCCATTCGGGCCTGCTGCTGAAGATGGAAACGCCGCAGATGCTGCAATCTGTGATCGCGCATGAGGCGGCGCATATCGCCAACGGCCATCTGGTGCGCCGCCCGCAGAACATGCGCAACGCGCGCACCGCCGCCGGCCTCGGCCTTGCGCTGGCGGCTGCCGCGGGGGCCGCGTCGGGCAACGCGCAGGCGGCGGCGGGAATCGCACTGGGGGCGCAGGGCACCGCCGCGCGGCTGTTCTTCGCGCATACCCGCGCCGAGGAAAGCAGCGCCGACAGCGCCGGCGTCGCCTACATGGTGCGCGCGGGGCGCGATCCCGGCGGCGCGGTTCAGGTCATGGACATCTTTCGCGGGCAGGAGGCGCTGTCGGCGGCGCGGCAGGACCCGTATGCGCGCACGCATCCCCTGTCCGCTGACCGGGCGCGCGTGCTGGAGCGGCAGACCGCCGCCTACAAGGGGAAGATGGCGCCGGGCAACGCCGATCTCTACTGGTTCGCGCGCGCCAAGGGCAAGCTTTCGGCCTTCACCCGCGACGCGAAATGGACCCTGAGCCGCGCGGGCGAATCGGGCTTTGCCGATGTGGGGCACATGCGCGCCGCGATCGCGTTGCATCGGCAGTCGAACCTGAAGAACGCGCTGTCCGAAATGGATCGCGCCATTGCCCTGCGTCCGCAGGATGCGTTCTATCACGAGCTGCGCGGCCAGATCCTGATGGAAAACCGACAGTTCGACGCCGCCACCGCCGCCTATGCGCGCGCCGTGAATGCCGCGCCCGAGCATCCGCTGATCCTTGGCTCCTACGGGCGGGCGCTGGTGGCTCAGGGGCAATATGGCAAGGCGCTGGACGTGCTGGAAAAGGCGCGCGCCCGCGACGGGCGCGACGCGCGGGTGATGCGCGATCTGGCGGTGGCTTACGCCAAAACGGACCAGATGGGCATGGCGTCGCTGATCACCGCCGAACGCTATGCCATGACGGGCCGGCTGGAAGACGCTGAAATCCACGCGCAACGCGCCGCCGGGCTGCTGCCCGAGGGGTCGGGCGGTTGGCAACGCGCGCAAGATGTGCTTTCTGCCGCCAAAGCCGCCCGGAAATGAACGGGCCACCATATATGGAGTGATCTGCATGAACCGCACAGCCATCCTGACCGGTGTCGGTGTAATCGTCGTCGGCGCCGCGCTGACCGCGTGGGTCACGCCCGACCCTGCCCCGCTGCCCGCGCCCGTTGCCGTCACTGAATATACTGACGTTGAAAAGGCCGCGTTCGGCGCCCGCGTGCGCAGCTATCTGCTGGAGAATCCCGAAGTCATCTTCGAGGCCGCCGCCGTCATGGAGCAGCGCCAGCAGGAAATGCAAAGCGCCAACGACACCGATCTGATCGCCGCCAACCGCGAGGCCATCTTTGACGACGGCCACTCCTGGGTGGGCGGCAACCCCGAAGGCGACGTCACGCTGGTCGAGTTCATGGATTACCGCTGCGGCTATTGCCGCCGCGCCTTCCCCGAGGTCGAGGAGCTGATCGAGAGCGATGGAAACATCCGCGTCATCATCAAGGAATTCCCGATCCTGGGCGACGAATCCACCCTCGCCGCCCGCTTTGCCATCGCAGCCCAGCAGGTGCTGGGGGCGGATGCCTACAAGTTGCTGCATGACGCGATGATGACCTATAAAGGCGAGATGTCGCAGGCCGGTCTGGTCCGGCTGGCGGAGACGCTGGATCTGGATGCCGAAGCGATCACCGCGCATATGGACAGCGACGAGGTGAGCGACGTGATCGAGGCGAATCGCGCCCTTGGCCAGACGCTTCAGATCACAGGCACCCCGTCCTTCGTCATCGATGACCGGATGCTGCGCGGCTACGTGCCGCTGGAAGGCATGCGCGAAATCGTGGCGGATATCCGGGGCTGACGCACCGCGCCGCCCCTCGGCCGGGCGGCGCTACTCGGCCGCTTCCTGCGCGCCGTCTGCCTCGATCCGGGCGGCGCGTTTCTCGACCTGCTCGACGATGTGGTCGATCATCTGGTCGTTGCTCATCTTGTGGCTCTGTTTTCCGGCGAGATAGACCATGCCCGACCCCGCGCCCCCGCCGGTAAAACCGACATCCGTCATCAGCGCCTCGCCCGGACCGTTCACGACGCAGCCGATGATCGACAGGCTCATGGGCGTCTTGATGTGCTCCAGCCGCTCTTCCAGCTTTTCGACCGTCTTGATCACGTCAAAGCCCTGCCGTGCGCAACTGGGGCAGCTGATGATGTTGACGCCGCGGTGCCGCAGACCCAGTGATTTCAGGATCTCGAAGCCCATCCTGACCTCTTCCACCGGATCGGCAGACAGGCTGACGCGGATCGTGTCGCCGATCCCGGCCCAGAGCAGGTTGCCCATGCCGATCGCGGATTTCACCGTACCGCTGATCCGCCCGCCCGCCTCGGTGATGCCCAGATGGATGGGGGCGTCGGTCGCCTCGGCCAGCTGCTGATAGGCGGCTGCGGCCATGAAGACGTCGGAGGCTTTCACGCTGATCTTGAACTCGTGAAAATCGTTGTCCTGAAGGATGCGGATATGCTCTAGCCCGCTTTCCACCATCGCGTCTGGGCACGGCTCGCCGTATTTCTCCAGCAGGTGCCGCTCAAGGCTGCCGGCATTGACGCCGATACGGATCGAGCAGCCATGATCGCGCGCGGCCTGGATGACGTCGCGCACCCGCTGCGGGCTGCCGATGTTGCCGGGATTGATGCGCAGACAGGCGGCGCCCGCCTTGGCGGCCTCGATCCCGCGCTTGTAGTGGAAATGGATGTCGGCAACCAAAGGCACCGGGCTTTCGCGGACGATCTCGCGCAGCGCCTTGGCCGACGCCTCGTCCGGCACCGACACGCGCACGATGTCGGCGCCCGCATCGGCTGCCGCCTGCACCTGCGCGATGGTTCCGGCGATATCGGTCGTCGCGGTATTGGTCATCGTCTGCACCGAGATCGGGGCACCGCCGCCCACGGGAACGCTGCCGACATGAATCTGGCGGCTCTGGCGGCGCTCGATATTGCGCCAGGGACGGATGGGGTTCAGCGACATTCGGGCGGTCCTTCCTCCGGCGGATGCGGCCTGCCGGTATCGTTTCAGCTGACAGATAGGACGATCCGCGCCCGGCTTCAATCGCCTGCCGGCTGCGGGGCACCGGGAAGACGCTCGACCATCGTCTCAAGTTCGGCGACATAGCGCTCCAGATCGGAATCCTGCGCCAGATCGGCCACGCTCAGCGTCTCCGTCAGGCCATCGGGCGCCAGCGCCAGATTGGCGGTGACGGCGCCGCGCGCGCCGACGGGGCCATAATGCTGGCCCGCGACCTTGAAATAGATCGCCCCCGATTCGCCCACCCGAAGAGTCGGCGGCACCTCGGTCAGCGGCACGTCGTAGGTGTCGCCGCCATTCATGATCCCTTCATAGATCACGCTGCCGTCGGCGGCGCGCACGCGCACCCAGGCGGGGCGCACGGCGACCATCTGCACCCCCGTCGGCGCGGGCGCGACGACCTGCGGCGCGGGGGTCGGAACGCCCATGACCGATGCGATGGCCGCGTCGATCGCGCCCGGCTCGGCCTCGGGCGCCTCGGCCGTCCTGGCAATGACCTGACCCGCCCCGACCAGCGTGCCGCCCTGCATCGGGTCGAGGGTCGAGATCGGACCGTCGCGCGCGACCAGCACCGGCACGTCCAGCGCCTCGGGGCGGTAGAGCCGGTCCAGCGTCTCGCCCTCGGGCGCGGCAAAGCCGCCGCTGGCGACGATGTCGGCGTCCTCGTCCGCCGCCTCGCCCCCGGCAGAGGCGGCACCGCCCTTGCCGCGCGCATCGGCCAGCGGGTCCAGATCGGCCAGCACGTCGGGGGTGTTTTCGACCGGGGGAACCTGGACGCGCTGCACCTCGTTCAGGACGCTCCAACCGCCATAGCCGATGGCGGAAATAAGCGCGATCAGCACGGCGACAGAGCCGATGGCGCCCGGCTCGATCTGCGACAGAAGGCTTTCTTTGGCGGGGATGAAAGGCGTGCTGGGCGCCGTCAGGCGCGCATCGCCCTTGCCCGCAAGGCGCGGCACCGGCCCGTCACTGCGCCGCACCGAAGAGGCGGCGGCCGACATGCCGTGCGCGGTGGAAAATCCGCTTTCGGCGCAGAAGGAGGCAAAGGCGCGGTCCGGGTCCATGCCCAGGTATCGCGCATAGGAGCGCACGTAGCCGGGGATGAAGCCGGGCGTGTCGAAGGCATCAGGATCGGCGTTCTCGATGGCGGCGACGTAGCTGGCCTTGATGCGCAGCTCACGCTCGACATCCAGAAGCGATTTGCCCATCGTGGCCCGCTCGCCGCGCATGAGATCGCCGAGGCGCAGATCGAAAGAGTTGAAGCCGCGCGGCTCCGCCTCCGTGGTCGCGCTGCCCCGCGAAAACCGACGCAATTTCATGCAAGCTGCCCCTCAATCATCGTTAAGCATAGGTCAACAATCGCGATTCGACCCTGCCTTTTGTTTTCAGGCAAATTAGCATATCGCAAGCGCCATTGCACCTGTCTTCAGGTCATGCACTCATGTCGGCGCGATTTAGCGCACAATGACTCCAGAGCGCATCCATCGCCTCGACAAGCTTTTCAATCTCGCCCGGACCATGCACCGGCGAAGGCGTGAATCGCAGCCGTTCGGTGCCCCGCGGCACCGTCGGGAAGTTGATCGGCTGCACGTAGATGCCATGCCTTTCCAGCAGCATGTCACTGAGTTTCTTGGTATGTATCGGATCGCCCACGATCACCGGAACGATATGGCTGCCATGATCGATCAGCGGCAGACCCAGCCCCTTGAGCCGGAGCTTCAGGATCTTCGCCTGCGTCTGGTGCCGCTTGCGCAGGCTCTGATCGCGTTTCAAAAATGCGACGCTCGCCGCCGCCCCGGCCGCGACGGCAGGCGCAAGCGACGTGGTGAAGATGAAGCCGGGCGCATAGCTGCGCACCGCGTCGCACATGCGCGCCGAGGCGGCGATATAGCCGCCCATTACGCCGTATGCCTTGGCCAGCGTGCCGTTGATGATGTCGATGCGGTGCGCCAGGCGGTCGCGTTCGGTCACGCCGCCGCCGCGCGGGCCATACATGCCCACCGCATGCACCTCGTCGATATAGGTCAGTGCGCCGAATTCGTCGGCCACGTCGCAGAGTGCCTCAATGGGGCCGAAATCGCCGTCCATCGAATAGACCGATTCGAACGCCACCAGCTTGGGCGCGGCGGGATCGTCGGCGGCCATCAGCTCGCGCAGATGCGCCACGTCATTGTGGCGAAAGATCCTCTTGGCGCCGCCATTGCGGCGCACGCCCTCGATCATCGACGCATGGTTCAGCGCGTCGGAATAGATGATGAGGCCCGGAAACAGCTTTGGCAGGGTCGACAGCGTTGCGTCATTGGCGATGTAGGCGCTGGTGAACAGCAGCGCCGCCTCCTTGCCGTGCAGATCGGCCAGTTCTGCCTCCAGACGCTTGTGATAGACTGTAGTGCCGGAGATGTTGCGCGTGCCGCCCGATCCGGCGCCGGTGGCGTCGATGGCTTCGTGCATCGCGGCCAGAACCTCGGGGTGCTGGCCCATGCCAAGGTAATCGTTGCCGCACCAGACGGTTATGGCCTTTTCCGCCCCGTCGGGCCGCCTCCACGTGGCATGGGGAAACTGCCCGCGCCGCCGCTCGATATCGATGAAGGTGCGATAGCGGCCTTCGCCATGCAGGCGGTCCAGCGCCTCGTCCAGCTTTGCCGTGTAATCGATCGGATGATTCAACGGGCGTCCTTTCCTTGGTCGCGGCGGCGCAAGCGCGCGCCCGGCGGCATGGCTGCACCGCCCCTCGGGTCTTTCAAAGTCATATAACCGGCGGCCTTTTCTTTCAACAGGCTACAAATTGCCGCGTTGCGCATTGACGTGCATCAATCCGCATCGCTCCCGCCGCCGCAGGGACAGCGGCGGCTGGACAGCGCGGCGCGGCCTGTTAGATTTGCGCCCAACGTCCAAACCGAGGTGCCCCATGTCCCTGTCCGCCGTCCTCAACCGCATCGATGCGCAGATGCCCGACGCCACCGCACGCCTGCTGGACTTCCTGCGCATCCCGTCCATCTCGACCGATCCGGCCTATGCCGGCGCGTGCCAGGACGCCGCCGACTGGCTGGTGGCGGACCTGCAAAGTATCGGCATCGCGGCGGATAAGCGTGCGACGCCCAAACACCCCATGGTGGTCGGCCATGCGGGCGAGGACGCGCCCGAGGGCGCGCCGCACCTGCTGTTCTACGGCCATTACGACGTGCAGCCGGTCGATCCCCTGCCGCTCTGGACGCGCGATCCCTTCGATCCGGCCATCGAGCAGACGCCAAAGGGCGAGGTCATCCGCGGTCGCGGCAGCGGCGACGACAAGGGCCAGCTGATGACCTTTATCGAGGCCTGCCGCGCATGGCGCGAGGTGAACGGCGCCCTGCCCTGCCGCATCACGTTCTTTTTCGAGGGCGAGGAGGAGTTCGGGATCGCCCTCGCTCGTCCCCTTCATGCAGGACAACGCGGACGAGCTGCGCGCCGACATCGCGCTGATCTGCGACACCGGGCTTTTCCAGTCGAAGACGCCCGCCATCGTCACCATGCTGCGCGGCATGATCAGCGAGGAGGTGACGATCACCGGCCCCGACAAGGACCTGCATTCGGGATTTTTCGGCGGCATTGCCGCGAACCCGATCCGCGTGCTGAGCAAGGCAATGGCGAGCCTGCATGACGAGGCCGGCCGCGTCACCCTGCCCGGCTTTTACGACAACATTCCCGACCTTTCGCCCGAGGTGCGCGCGCAATGGGAAGGTCTGGGTTTCGATCATGCGCGGTTTCTGGGCGATGTCGGCCTCAGCCAGCCCGCGGGCGAGGATGGGCGCCTGCCGCTGGAAATGATCTGGTCGCGCCCCACGGCCGAGGTCAACGGCATCTGGGGCGGCTATACCGGCGACGGGTTCAAGACGGTGCTGCCCAGCCAGGCCAGCGCCAAGATCAGCTTTCGCCTGGTCGCGGGACAGGATCCCGATGCGATCCGCGACGCCTTCCGCGCCCATGTGAAGGCCGCGCTGCCAGTGGACTGCAGCGCCGAATTCACCGCCCACGGCGCCAGCCGCGCCGGGGTGATGGACATCTCCGACCCCGCCTTCGAGGCGGCGCGTAAGGCGCTGTCCGAGGAATGGAGCGAAGACGCCGCCTATGTCGGCTGCGGCGGCTCGATCCCAATTGCCGGCCATTTCGGCGAAATCCTCGGTATGACGGCGATGCTGATCGGCTTCGGCAAGGACGACGACGCCATCCATTCCCCGAACGAGAAATACGACGTCGAGAGCTTTCACAAGGGCACGCGCAGCTGGGCGCGCATCCTGGATGCGATGACGCGGGCGAAAGGCGCGACCTGAGGCGCTTCAGCCGCTTCCCAGAAGGTCGCGCGCGATCCGGTCGAAGATGGCGGCGCCGATGGGGATCAGGTCGTCCGGAAAATCGTAGTCGGGATTGTGAAGGGCGGCGTGACGCTCACCGGACCCCAGCAGCAGCATCGCCGCTTTCGCGTGCCATCCGAAGACGCCAAAATCCTCCGACGCGCGCATCGGCAGACCTGCGGCGCTGTGCGCCACGCCCAAGGCGTCCAGCGCCCCCATGGCCACGCGCGCGGCATCCGGATCGTTCACCGAGGCCGCAAAATCGTCTCGCACGGCGAAAGCCACTTCCAGCCCCGCCCCTTTCGCGGCCTCGGCGGCCAGTGTTCGGGCCTGCCCGGCAAGGGCCGTCATGGCGCCATCATCCGCGGTTCTGAGCGTCGCATGAATCAATGCCTCGCCGGGAGAGACGCCGAAAGACGGCTCTCCGATGCGGACATGGGTGATCGTCACCAGCCTGAACGCATCATCCAGCGCGCCGCCCGTCCCCAGATCGCTCAAGGCGGAAATCAGGTGGCCGACGGCACGCGCAGGCGATGTGCCGTCCTCCGGGTTGGCGGCGTGCGCGGTCTTGCCTGTCAGCCGGATTTCAAGGCCCTGCGACGCGCAATTGATGAGGCCCGCCCGCACCCCCACCTGCCCAAAGGGGCGCCCCGGCTGGTTGTGGATTGCAAAGGCCCAATCCGGCGCGATTTCGCCAAATGCCGGGTCGCGGACGACCGCCCGCGCGCCGCTGCCATCCTCTTCGGCGGGCTGAAACATCAGCACCACGCGGCCCCTGGCAAAGGGTCTGCGCGCGATCAATCGCCCCAACGCCAGAAGCATCGTCATATGCCCGTCATGGCCGCACAAATGCCCCTTGCCGGGATGGCGCGACCGCCAGGGAAGATCGGAAAGCTCAATAATAGGAAGAGCGTCGAGTTCGGCGCGAAAGAGAACCGTCGGGCCGTCGTCCGCGCCCTCGAAGACGGCGGCAACACCATGGCCGCCCAAATCGCGCAAGATGCGGATCGCGGGTAGCGATTCCAGAGCGGCGGCAACGGTGCGCGCCGTTTCGCGCTCTTCACCAGACAGTTCCGGACGTTCGTGAAGCCCCCGGCGAAACCTAGTCAGTTCGACCAGATCGGAATTCGTCAACATGACACGACACCTTTGTTGATGGCCCAATTCCGTCCGGCTCCCGCCCCCGAGGTGCCACGCGTCTTGCACCCTGCCCTGAAATTCATGGAGCACCCTATGACCTCTGCCTGCGGAGGAAAGCAAATCGATCCAAGTCGATTCATGTTTTTATTTACAAGCGGCTTGCCCGGAAATTTCCTTTTACTTCATGGGAGACGCGCAAACGGACGAGCGTCAGGCTACGACATTTGAGGCCCTGATGGAACATCTGATCGAACACTGGTCCGGCGGCGCGACATCTCTGATCTCCTTCGTGTTGAAGATCAGCAGACTGCAAATCGTAGCTTATGTCAGTGTCCGAATTTCGGGGGGGGGGTAGTTCACTTTTCACCAGGGCGCGAAGGTCCATCATCGGTTTGGTCATCGGGTGTCGTCCTCGGTTCAGGCTGATTGTCGCAACCCGACCCTACCGGGAAACCCGTTGACCACCGCCAGCTACACCACGCCCCGGGACGTCACCCCTTTGGCCGAACTCCCGGACCTCGTCGGGCAGCAGTGTGTCCTCATCTGCAATTACATCCGCAAGCCGCTTGAGATAAGCAGGCCCTCGCGCCGCAACCAGACCATGCCCACGCAGCGCGTTGATCATCTGCGTGCGCTGTCCGACGAACATCTGCCGCATTTGAAACAGCAGGCCCCGGCCCTGTTGGTCCTCCGTCTTCACAGCGACAAAGCGCATGGTCGGGCGCAACGCCGCCTCCACGATCGCCTCGGCGTCTGCCCCATCGTTCTTCTGACGCCTGACGGAAGGCGTCACATGAATCGGCGGGATTCAGCGGACCTCATGTCTCAGCTTCTCGAACTCGCGACCGCAGCAATGCGCCATCGCGCAGGCTTCATGGCGAGGAACGCCAGCAGCTGATCCCGGGACAGCTTCTTGCGAAATGCGACAGACCCGTCGCAGCACGCGCCGTGCAGCTGGAAGACGCGCTTTGCCAGGTCAAGGCCGATGATGGTAACGTCGGACATGGATGTTCTCTCCTTCTGTGATGGCTTCGACGCACATCACTTTGGCACATTGTGATTGCGTCGAAAGGGGGCATCCACGCCATCAACAGAGCCCAACGCGACAGGAAGCATCCGAACCATCGGTTCTGTTGTTTTTTCTCGCCGAGCGCTGTGTTGCTTGCTCTTCAGACGATAAGACCGACCGGAACCAGAAGTTCGAGCCTGTTTACCGCGAAATCCACAGGTGTTTCCTGACCAGTGTCATCGATCATAGCAACGGTCACCGTCATCCGGTCGATGTTGTCGGCATCGCTTTTCGCGCCGACGAACTGGCATGCGCCGGTATTCGCGGCCTTTTCTACCTGAAAGCCTTCACCGGTGCCAGTATTCGATACCCTCAGGCTCACCTTGTAGGGTTGGCCAGCCCCGGCGGCGGCTGGAGCGGGTTCGACATCCAGTCCAGCGCCGATCACGGGATGGTCGAAGTCAAGTGACAAGACGAGGCCAGGAGAATGATTGGTCGAGATCAGCGTATCGCCATATTCCTGGAAATGGCCGTTGAAGCTCAGCCCTTGGGTCAGCCTGACGAACTGGTCGGCATTGGCGATACTGCACCAGGTTCGCTTCTGGTCCGACCGCATCCGTGAGAACCGGAGCGTGTTGCCGTCTGCCGCGATCCCCTTCCACGACTGGAAGTCGGTATCCGGGTCCGTCGCGAGCGCCGGGCGATCAGCAACTTCTGCGGCATTGAAAGCCATGACGAAACTCCTACAAGGGTCGCGGTCGGGGTCCGCAACTGATTTCGGTCGGCGCCGGAATGACGTCGGGCCAGGGAACAAGCGTTCCGACCAGTGGACCGGCAGGCACTGTCGTCGTCAGCGGGCCGGAGCCGAACAGAAGGAACGGCAGGCAGTCGAAGTTGTTGGGCAGGATCGGATCGCCAATCACCTTGTTCTCGACAAAGATGAACTCACCGAAGGGCGCCACGTATTGTCCGGCGACCAGACCATGCGCGAAAAGCGGCGCTTCGGGCACCGGCTGGCCGTCAAGGTCGGGGCCGCTCGCTACCCGCGCCATCAACTCGCGCGGCGCACCCTTCAGGATGTCGGTATCCTTCACGAACAGCGCGTTCGCCCGCTGGCCGAGGATCAACCGGAAGCGGCCAAGCGGGTTGGGCGTGGCAGGCACCGTGTTGAAGATGCGCAAGCTCGTGTCGCCCGTCGCCCCGTCGACGTCGATCGCGTAAAGTTCGACGCTGCGGCTGGGGTCGGTCGTCACCCCCTCGATTTTCAGCCGGTCCTGCGTCTCCTGCGGAAAGGTCGCGGTGGGGTCCGCCGGATCAGGCGGATCACGGGTGATCCGCGGGCCTTGGGTCCCTATCAGCGAACCCTCGATCAGCACATAGGCAGGATCGCCGCCGGGGGCGGTATAGATACCGACATTCGCTCCGACCGTATGCGCCGAGATGTAGATGTCGGCACCGTCCTTTGCCAGCGTGCCGGAGTAGATGATGTAGTCCCCCGGCATCAGTGGCGCCTGTTTCGTCTGGTCGCAGTCTGGGCAGGGCGGGATGCGCAGCGCCCCCGCTGGAGCGCCCGGCAAACCCGTCGCGCAGCGGTCGGACGCGGGCGGCGGCGTCACCGACGGGTTGCACATCACGAAAGTCGTCAGCGGCTTGCCATCCGCTCCTGTCGGCCGGTTCGTCGCCGGGCACTCGCCGGGCGCTCCGGCATGGGCGACGCACATCGGATAGCCCGATCCGGCATGGATTGTCGGGTTCGCCTCGTCCACCATGAACCGTTCGTCGGCCAGCGGATCGGGCGGCGCGAAAACGCCGTTCGGGTCGTTGATGCGGATGCGGGTGATCTGCTGGACGGGAGCGGCGGGATCGGGGTCGGCAACGACATGGATTTCGCCGTTGGGCAGGATCTCCTTGATGTAGCCCGCGCCTTCGGCCAGCGAATGCTGGGTGATCCAGACCAACCCCGCGATATATTGCTGACCGACGATATTGCCGACCACCGTCGCCTCGTAAGAGGCGAAGGGCGGCGTTGCGTCATCCAACGCGAGGCCGGATTCGGTGCCGGGCGAAACGGGATTAAGGTTGATGATGTCAGCCGTTGTCAGATAGCGCGCGGGCAATTGCACGATCAGATTCTTCGGAAGCAGCACCTCGACCCCGTGCACCTTGATCTTGCCCGCTGACAACGGGTCTGCCGCATCATCCGCGGTCAGGCTCTCGATATGGCCGACCAGCAGGAACTGATGCGCCATGTCGGCATCGGCGAGGCCCGGGGCGAAAAGCACAAGAAGGGCAAGAAGAATGCGTTTCATGGCGAACCATCCCTTACTTTGGACACGCCGTCACCCGGCGCTCCGACGTTGAAATATACCGGACGCTGATCGGCATATCCCATGCCTGCCGAAGCGATCTGCAGGCTGAGGCCGTAGCGGCCGGGCTTCGGAAACTTCCAGTCGACGGCATAGCGGCCTTGCCCCACGTCGGTGGCCCACTTGCGGCCCTGCCAGCCGCCGCTCGGCAAAAACGCGAGGAGCCGCACGTCCCTGAGACCGAGGGCCGGCTGGCCGGTGCTGTCGTCGATCAACCGGACCACGACCGCGCCGCGGCTTCCTGCGACCATGCCATTCAGCGCCTCCGGTTCGATCCGGAGCGCCGTGCGGTTTTCCTCCGCCTCGGTTTTGGCGGCGGGCAGTGCGGTGGCGGCGAAACAGGTGACGAACCCGTCCGCGTCGATAGCGACGGGAATGTCATAGGCACCGCCGAAAGGCAGCGTCGCCGTCGTTTCGTAGACTCCCGGCGCGGTTTCGCGGAAGCCCCGGTCGATGGTCATCAGCCCCTGCACGTTCGATCCGTAGGTCTTGACCGTGCCCACCGGGCTGTTCATGCCCTCCATGTAATAATATGCCACCTGTTCGTCGGCATTGCCCACCAGCGCGCCATGTCCGTAGGGCGCGATCATCCGGGCGCGCGACAACGCCTCGCGCGGGGTCACGGGTGCAGCAGCCGACTGTACCTCTACAGGCACAAGGTTGCCCTGACGCAGCTCCACCAGTTCGAAGACGCTGAAATGGTCGCCTTCCAGCCCGCGCACATAGGCGTAGTCGTGCGAGAACGCGACCTCGACGGGTTGGGGCGGCGTCCGGCCCGTCGCCGAGACGGTATCGGTGCGCGTGTCGATCAGGAGCATCTGGTCCGTTTTGCGATTCAGGGCGACGAGATGCCTGCGTCCGGGTTCAAGCGCCAGTGCGAAGACGCCAGGCTCGGCCGCCACCGTCCCGCGCAGCTTCAACGCGCGGATGTCGCGGCGTTCGATTCCGGTCGCGGTGGCCGTGGTGACAAAGACCGACAGACCGTCCGGCGCGATGGCAAGCGAAGGCTCGCCAGCCGGAATATCCGCTTCCGCCGCGACGGCGCCGGTCGCGCTGTCGATTGTGGTCAGTTTGCCCGAGGCAGCGACGATCAGCCGCCACGCCCCTTCGGCCATCGCCACAGGACCGCTCCCGACCGCGACGGGGTCGGTCTGCCCGGTGCCGTCAGGCCGCGCGATGGTCACCGCTCCGTGGGCGGAGAGATAGACCGCGACCGCCCCGTCCGACAGCGGCAGCAGTTGCGTCGGCATGCTGCCCTTCGGAAGTTCGATGAGGCCGCTCATCTGGAAGCTGCGCGTGTCGATCACCGCGACCGCCCCGTAGATGGGAAGCGACACGAAAAGCGTCTGACTATCCTCGGCAAGCGCCCAGTCGGCGGGGACCCCCGGAAGCGGGATCACGCCCTCCATCTGGGTGATGGTGAAATCCACCTGCGGGTTGACGATGGCGATGCTTCCGTCGCGGTTCAGCACCAGAAGCTTCGAGGCGTTCAGATCGACATCGGGCCGCGCCGTCACCCGTCCTTGCGTGAAGAGCGTTGCCTTGGCGCTGCACGGCATCTCTGCGGCGACCTGGGCGTTGCGCTGAAGGAGCATCCAGCCCGCGACGCTGCGGCCTGTCACTGGCAGTCCACTCACGCCATCGGTGATCCGAAGGGTGACGCGCGCTTCCTCTCCGGCGATGACCTGTCCGCCGGTCAGCGCCGCGACCGCAAGCTCGCTAACGGCCGTGGCCGGATCGAAGACACTGGTTTGCGGAACGTCCCATCCCGCGCCACGCAACTGTGGCGGTTCGTGATCTTTATGCCGGGCGAAGACGGTCGAAAGGGCATCGTCCGTACTACCAAGCTTCGGGCCGAGCCCATCCTGCGGGCCGCATAGCTCGCCGAGGGAGAGCGGGTCGTCGACTTGCGTGCTCGCCGGGACAATACCCAGTACCGCAAGGGCGATGGCGACAAGATGGGCGGAATAGGTCATGCATCCCCCCTACCTGCAGACCTGCAATCGTCCGGTGCGGCTGTCGTGAAGCGCACCGTCCTGGCAGGTCGCGGGATCAAAGACCCGCATGATGCCCCATTGTCCGCCACCGAAGGCAAAGCCCAGAGGCGTGCGGTAGAGGTAGTCGCCTGTCAGCCGCTCCGTCCCGCCAGCGGCGTTCAGAAGCACGTCGACATGTCGCCCCGGGCCCATTCCATTCACGTCACCAGAGCGGTTCTGCGGACCCGGATCATCTGTCTGCACGGTCGAGCTTTCCGTCCAGGGATATGCAACCCAGTCATGGCCCGAGAGCGTGAAGGCACCATTGCGCGGATGGCCCGACGGCTCGACGATGCGCAGCCGCACAGGCGTTCCGGCAGCCACGGTAAAGAGCGGGGTGGACGGGTCGCCGAAGCCGTCTTCGGGCTTTGACGAAAGCAGGTTGGAATAGTCGTAGTCCATCATCGTCTCGGGGTCGGCCGCCGGGTTGGCGTCAAGCCGCGTCCAGAACGGCTCGAACCGGTAGTTGAACGCCTTCTGCCCGCTGTCCTCGGCATCGTCTCCATTGCGCAGGTTCGCCAGCGCCTCGCCGCGATTGCGCAGGCTGACGTCGTTCTGGTAGATCAGCACGAATTCGCGGAAGGTCTTGCCGTCCGGTGTCGTGACCGTCGCCGCCGCGTTCAGGCACTCGCGCTTGCTGTCGGCATCGGCGTTCGGGTGGGCACGGACGACGCTGCAATCGGTCTGCCACTCGGCGCCCACCGGCTCGACCACCAGCGCGCCGATGGTGCCATGGGACGCACCCTTGATGACGTCAGCGAAGTTCTGCAATCCCGCCACTCCTAACTCCACCGGCGTGAAGGTCGGTTCCGTCTGGCCGGGTTCCTTCTTCCAGTCGCCCGCGTACCAGCGATAGGTGACGCGGTTGTCCTTCAGATACTTGTCGTCGGGCAGGCTGTCGCCGCCGTCGCTGCCACAGAATTGCAGCGGATCGGACGCATCGCAGGGATAGGCGAGCGAGGAGTTGTTGAATCCCGCCGCCGACCCGTCATTCAACACCGCATTGCCCGCAACGAGCTGCGCGTGCAAACCGACGGCGCGTGAGGCACGGACATCGTTGAAGTTCAGGCTGTCGGCGATGGGCGGCATCATGTTCCAGCTCCAGACCGCCGGGTTGGTGAGATCCTCAGGCTCGGCACCCAGTCGATTGGTCAGTTCGACCTCGATGCACTCGCCCGCCCGTGCCCGCAGGATCAGCGGTTCGGGTGTCTTGTCACCGGCGGCGATCAGCGTGACGTCCGACATCTGTCGCGACAGATGCGCTACGGACGCCGGACGGGTACCTGCCGCGTCGGCCGCGCCCTCCGAGGTCTCTCCGGTCAGCACGTAGATCGTCGCCGAGGGGTCCGAAAGGTTGCGTTTCGAGTGATAGCGAAGCGCGCCGTCGGGGATCAGATCGCGGGTGCGCCACGCCTCGACCTGGAACGTCCGGCGCGGAACGCTGGCCGCACAGTTGTCCATCACGGCATTGACCAGACCGTCAGGCCCGGGGTTTGTCGGCAGCGGCGCAAGCGCGGGCAGCGGATCATCCTCGCCCACGACCCTCAGGAAGCCCCATTGCCCATCCCAGAAGTTGTCGGTCGCCGTGGTGCCATAAAGATGGTCCTTGGTCTGCTGCGGCGACGGGTCCTGGATGTTGATGTTGAATTCGAAGTGTTCCGAAATGCCGATATGCTGCGCCGCGCGCCAGCCCGAGTTCTCGGACCCCGGAACGGCCAGCCACTTCATCCCGTTCATGAAGAAGATGTGGTTCTCCTCCTGCGCGCCCTGCACCAGCCGCACCTGCACGTCGTCGCCTTCCCGCGCCACCAGAAGCGGCGTCGCCGGGTCGCCGTCCTTGCGCAGCCCGGCCGGCTCGGAGCAGTTGAGGTCGTCGGTGTCGGCGCAGTCGCGGCGAAGATAGTTCTCCATGAAGATGCGCCGCGTGTCGTAGGTGAGATTGTCGGCGGCGATGGTGTCGCGAATTTCCTGATCCTGCCCGGCATGGGCGTAGGACGAGAAGACGTTAGCCAGATCGCTCTGGTCGCACAGTTCCGCGATCACGCGCGCCTCGCATGCCGCCGCCTGATCCGGACCCCACGGGCCGTCGCGGCAGTCGCTGAGACGCGCATCGGGCGCGTTTCCGCCACCGCCTGTCGGCCGCGCGGTCTCGAGTGCCGCCTTGCAGGCGTCATTCGACGAGGACGCAGCATCAAAGGACTTGAGCGACCATTTGCCCAAGGCATTGGCGGTGCCGACACGCGCCGGTATCGGTTCGTGCCGATAGTTCATCAGCTGCCCGCCCGGATCGGATACGGAGATGCCTTCCGGCCGCGGCAGGGTGGAGTCGAACACCATCTCGGGCAGGTCGTGGTCAAGCTGGCCCGGCGGGCTGATCGGCTTGTTCTGCGGCGGCGCCGTGTAGAGCAGCGCGAAATCGGCGACCGCGATGTTGTATTCGCGCTGCGACTTCGCCGGTTTGGCCTTGGTTGCCGGTTCCACGATCTGTGCGGCGAAAGAGGTCGGGCCACCGTCGGGGCGCGACACGATCTGCGCACCGGTCGCATCCTGCCCACCAAAGGTCTTGCCGGCGAGCGTCTGCCAACTCGACCCGTTCGGCTCGATCACCAAGGCGGCGTAGAAGCCATGCTGCTGGGCCGAACTCGGTCCGAAATGATCATGCGTGAACACCGTGCGGATCGACCGGTCGACGCCGTTCTGGTTCAGCAGCGGATCGGCCCACCATCGCTGGATCGTCGATTGCGCGCCGCACCACGGATGATCGGCCAGCACATGCTCGGCCTCGGTCGGATCGGCGGGCAGGCTTTCGGGACATTGCCCGCGCGGATCGCCCGCCAGCGGCCCGCCATTGCGGAACAGCCGGTGGGTCAAGGGCCGCAGTTCCGCCGTGCCCTTGAAGGCATTGTTGGCCAAAATCCGTTCGCGAACCTCATCGGGCGAGAACGTTCCGTCTTCGTAGTTCCAGCCGTTGCCGGACCCGTCGGAAGAGGTCACGTCGAACTTCACCAGATGGATGTGCTGGCCGATCGTATCGGTCGGTGTGAACACCTGAAAATCGTCGAGGTTTAGATTCGAGGGGATCAGGTTCGTCGCCTCAAAGACGATGCACTCGCCCGAATTGGCGCGGAAGAAGAACGGCTCCGGCGCGCGCGTATGATCGAGAATGCTTGCCGCGTCCTCTTCCAGCGCGATGAGGCGTCCCTGCGGGTCGTGCCAGCCATGCTTGTTCACCGGCATGTCGAATTGCAAATAGGTCGTGCGGTATCTCCGTTCTGGCTGAAGCCCCGCCCATTTCGCCGGATCGTCAGGGTCGTCTTCCTTCTTGCCGAGATAGAACCGCGTCGGGCATGGATCGGCGAACGGTGCGCCGGGTTTCGGGGAATAGCCGTTGACGCGGAAGAACACGTCACTCGCCGGCCCGTTGCAGGTGCCGTTCGACATGCAGCTCGGATAGCCGCGTTCCGGCACGCCATATTTCGACCGTGCGATCTCCACCGCGCCGGGGCCAGTTCCGGCGTGAAACTCCATCGCCGTCTGCTCTTCTGGTGTGCCGTCGAGCGGCAACCGCCTGATCCAGGCCTTCGTCAGCTTGGCAGCCAGCCCGAAGAGCGCGTCGTTCGCATTCTCGGCGCGAACCCGCGCTGCGATGCGGTTCGCCTGACCCATTGGGTCATCCTCGGGGATGGCCGTGTCGAAATACTTCGCCTCCAATTCCTTCGGATCGCCGTTCGCGTCGGTGCCGAAGGCTTCCACGCCGACTTCGCGTTCGCCTGAAAGGACGACGTGGCGCATCAGGGTCTGGTTTGCATCCTCGGCGTAGGCATCCGGATCTATATCGAGTGGCGCCTGCGGCGGTCGATGACCGGCAATTCCGGCGATGTAGAACGGATAGCCCTCGAAGGCCGAGGTCGGCATCGGCGGAAGCGGCGTGTCGGGCAGCGGTACGATGGCGGGATTCGGTGTGCCGCCGGCAATCTCGGCGTCGGGAAGCCTGCGATCGTCGGTGCCGGCCTCGAACACGTCGTGGGTGCGCCAAAGTTCCCACATGCCTTGGGCGAAATGCGGGTAGAGGTGGCAGTGAAAGATGGAGTCTCCGGGCGTCAGGTTACGGTTCCCGGAGCCGCCATAATGCACTTCGTAAGTGAAAGACGCACCGGGAGAAATGGTCTGGCTGTCGAGGTAGACCGAATCCGGATCGTGCCAGTCCTGCGTCCACTGATGCGCGTGGAGGTGAAAAACATGCGTCTCCTTCGGCCCGGCGTGCATGTTGCGGAACCGCACGGCGTCGCCGAGGTAGGAATGGTGCACGTTCGAGGGATCGTCGGGATAGAGCGCGGCGACAGCTTTGTTTTCGGGCCCCCGTTCGATCACAAGCGCCGGATCGCCCATTGCCCAGGAGGTCAGAAAGAATTCCTCGAGCTTGCATTCGGCGCAGTCCTTGGCCGGGCCGATGTCCTTGCGGTTGGCCAGCACCATCGCACCAAGTCCCGCCGCGCCATAGTTGATGCCCATGCCGTCGCGCAGGGCGGAAATCGGGTTCTCCTCGTCCTCCAGTTCCGGAAACGCCTGCACGGCCGTGATCTCGTCATGGAAGATCACGGTGAATTCGCGGAACGGCTCGCCGCAGGCTGAGCCGGGGCCGAGGATCTGGTCGCACTTTTCGCCATTCTCGCGCACGTCGATGATGGCGTTGATGTCGGAATGGACGATCTCGTGCGCCGCATCCGGGTCATCGGAGGGCATGTTCATGGCAAGAATCGGGATACCAGCGCTGTCCGTGGACCCGTAGTCGATGACCGGGGTGCCGCCGTCCGATAGACCCTTCTTGCCGTCCGAGTTCAAGAAGCTCATGTCCCGCGATGCCGCGAGCTGCTCTTCCGTGACCTGCGACCGATACCAGGTGGATCCCGCCGGTTCGACATTGACGGAGCCGAAAAGACCGAGACCAAGCTGCCCGCCATCGCCCTCTCCGCCGGCGGCGGCGGCCATCGAGTAAAGCAGGAAGCCACCCTCCTTCTTGGCAATCCATGTGTAGGTCTTTGTCTCGCCCGGGTCAGCGAGCGAGTTTTCGTTGAAGCCCACATTCGTACCATCCGATGCGACGCTACCCGAGAGTTCCAGCCCGTTCACATGGATCGAGGCGGACCGCGTTGCAGGTTCATCCGAATCGGTGGAGATTTCCTCTCCCGTCGCCGGGTCGATCACATGTTCCTCGCCGTCGCGGTCAGGACTGAGAAGGTTGGTGAACACGACCTTCAGGCAGTCGCCCTCGTTTACCCGGAGGACGATCGGCCTCGGCCGCTTGTCGGGGCGCAAGCGCACGTTTCCCGCAAGCAACGCATCGGTCGCCGGATCGGGTTCAGGCGGAATCGCTTCGCCATCACCCAGCGCGGTGCCGATATTGTCCAATGCCGGCTCATCGCTGTCGTCGCTGGTCACCACATCGCGGCGCAGCGCATAGAGCATCCCACCGGGGTTGAACGCGCCGAAGCGGTTGTAGATGTACATCTGCTCCAGCGCAACGACGCGGGCGACCACAGTCTTGTCGCGGGTGCAATACCCGGACCTGGCCTGATCGGGCGGGCCGATCTGAGCTGTTTCTGGATACGATGCCGTGGCATGTGCCAACAAGCCGACTACACCGATCAGGAGATGAGCCTTGCGGTAAACGGTCAAACAGCCAGCAACGGACATGGAGAACCTCCATTGTCTCAGGTGTTCGAAGTTGGGGGGTAAGGACTACAGACGAGGCGGCGAGTCGTAAGTGAGCGATGATAAGGCTCAGTGCGACAATCTGTCAACAAATACTTCCCGAGCCTGGACCGCCCCGCTTTCGCCGGAGGCTAGCTGCGCGGACAGCTATCGTCTCAACACCTCCGCCATTCCGGACTGCTGGAACTTCGGATAGCTCATCACCGATCCGGAAGGAGCTATGTCCAAAAGTCGGTGATGACGTGATCAGGCGGCGGCTTGAAGTTTCTTGAGCCCGTCCTTGACGGCAATGCTCTGGATGATCTCTGGGAAGCGGTCCGGCCCATCGATCGGATTCGAGGTGCGAATGTGTCTCCAAGGTTCGGCCGGAAAGTCGAGGAAGCCGAGCGGCAAAGATCGAACTGAATGAGGTCAGGCAGCCCTCGCCGGTGCCTTGCGAACAAGGAGAGCAAGAGGTATGTAAACCGAAGAATAGGCTCGCCAAGGTCGGAGTTTCAGCTTTCACCACAGACTGGCGCAGCAAATGCCCGGCTTTCTGCGCGGCGGTTTGCCGACCTTGTCATCGGGTCCGCTGCACTTGAGTCCTGTAAGCACGCTGTAAGAAAGTCCTGCTTCTGGTCCGTCGCGAGCGCTGTGCGCAATCACGCCGATTGCGCAGAAACACACATGGAGCAGGCCTTTTGACCACCTTTTCATTGCACCCGATATTGCTGCTGGGATTCGCCGGACAGCTATTGTTCACATCACGGTTCCTGGTGCAGTGGATCGCATCGGAACGTGCGGGCGCGTCCGTCATGCCGACCGTCTTCTGGTGGATATCATTGGCGGGCGGCATCATGCTGCTTATCTATGCGATCTGGCGCCGGGATCCGGTCTTTATCATGGGCCAGTCCGTCGGAACCGTAGTATATTTGCGCAACCTTGTTCTGATCTCTCGCGCGCGCCCCAATGATGCCGCTTCCTGACAGGCGGTACGTTCTCGTCGCATTTGCCCTCCTGATCGTAACAGGCGTGCTTTTGAGACCTTTGATGCCAATAGACGAGACCCGTTATCTTTCCGTGGCTTGGGAAATGCGGCTCGGCGATCATTGGTTGGTCCCCTTCAAAAACGGCGTGCCATACGATCACAAGCCGCCACTTCTGTTCTGGCTGATCAACCTGGTCTGGCTTCCGGGTGTGAGTGAAACGGCAGCACGATTGGTCGCCCCTGCCTTTTCCGTGGCCGCCGTGTGGGCGACTGGTCGTGTGAGCGACAGCATGGGTCTGAGTCGCCGAACGGGAACGGCTGCAATGCTGATCCTGGCAACCGGTGCTGTTTTCCTGTTCTACGCGGGGGATACCGGGTTCGACATGATGCTGGCGCTTTCCGTCGTGCTGGCCATCGGCCAGCTTTGGCGCATCGGGAAACGCGAGAGTTTTTCGCCGCGTCAATGGGCTTGGTTCGGCGCGGCGGTCGCCCTCGGGATCATGAGCAAGGGGCCGGTCGTTTTCGTGCATGTTTTGCCGCCTCTTTTGGCTCTACGGTTGTGGGCGCCTCGCACCCCGCGTGTTTTTCCCGGCATTGCTGTGGCGTTGGCCACCAGCATCGGATTGGTCGGCTTGTGGCTGGTTCCGGCGCTTGTGCTGGGCGGCCCGGAATACCGCGAGGCGGTGCTCTGGACACAGACGGCAGGGCGCACGGTGTCAAGTTTCGCGCATGCCCATCCTTTCTGGTATTACATCCCGCTCATTCCGGTGCTGCTTTTCCCCTGGGGCTGGCTGCCAAATTTCTGGAAACGCCTGCCGCTGGATGCGCCGGAAAGATTGCTGTGGGTGTCTGCCTTGGGACCGCTGCTGATCTTCAGCCTTATCAGCGGCAAACAGCTGCATTATCTGGCGCCACAGCTCCCGTGGATCGCAATCCTCCTGGCACGGCGCTGGCCTGACCACATCCGCCACGGGTGGATTCCCGCCACGATCCTGGCCCTGCTGGGGATTGCCTTCTGCCTGATGGCGCTTGGTGTTGTGGGCGAGGACGCGGAACGCCTTGTGACATGGCCGGTCGCCGTCGTCGTTGCATTTCTGTTGCTGGCTATCGCATTCGTCATCGCGATGCGGCCCGGATGGACCATACTGGCCGGGCCGGCGGCGATCACGGCACTGCAGTTGTCCTACGCCATTGGGCCAGCCGGAGAAATTATGTCTCCGGGCAGGATTGCCGAACGCCTTGCACCCGCAGATGGACATATTGCGATGGCATCTGGCGTTTATCATGCTGAATTCCATTTCGCCGGACGTCTTCAGCATCCCTTTTCGCTGCTGACCACACCCGAGGATATCGAGGCGTTTGCCGAGAGGGAGCCTGATGGGCTGATCCTGGGGCAACTCAATGCTGGCCCGCTGCCAGCATGGCCCCCGGCGGAGGTCATCTACTACCGCAATGAAGACTGGGCCATCTGGTCCACCGAGGACAAGCCATGACACAGCCGGAAATCGCCTTCGTCATCCCGGCCCACAATGAGGCCGGAAATCTGCCGAATCTCCTGAGCGATTTGCGCAAGCTTGCCGAAGATCTCGGCGCCGAGGTAATCGTGGTGAATGACGGCTCGGCGGACGACACCGGGAAAGTTCTAAAAGGCTTGACTGCTGACTGGACCTGGCTTCGCGTCGCTACGCACATGCACCCGTTGGGCCAGTCTGCAGCCTTGCGCAGCGGCATCCGAATTGCGCGCGCACCGATCGTCGCAACGCTGGACGGCGATGGGCAGAATCCACCGGAGAACCTGCGAGCGATGATCGCCGCGTTCCGGGCGGCGCCCTCGTCTGTCGGCATGATCCAGGGCGTCCGCGCAAAACGCAAGGATAGCCTGTCCAAACGGCTGGCGTCACGCACGGCCAACATGATCCGCGGTGCGCTGCTGCGCGATGGTTGTCCGGATTCAGGCTGCGCGCTGCGGGTGTTCTGGCGCCAGGCTTATCTGGACCTGCCTTGGTTCCGACATTTGCACCGTTTCATGCCGGCCCTGATGAAGCGCGACGGCTGGGACATCGTTCACATGCCGGCCACCCACGCGCCGCGCCAAACCGGGCGGTCCCATTACACGAACTGGCAGCGCGGTCTGGCGGGCCTTCCTGACCTTCTGGGTGTGGCTTGGCTGATCTGGCGCTCGCCACCCCGTCTGCACTGTGGCTGCTGGTGGGACTCCGAAAGGTGCAGTCCAGAGTTTGACACGGACGCCGGGCAGCCCGCACCGGATCGAGACAGGGAGATTAACGCTGCCGCCAGGCAGACTGATCCCACTCGTTTATCCTAAACAGGAACGCTCGGAGAGCAAAAGATGAATTCGCGTGGAACGGGATCATCACGTCAAGCCCCGAAGTGGCGACGGCGATCTTGCGAGTAGCGGCGCACTATCGGATACTGCCTGACTGCCGCGGCGCTGCGTTTCCGCGGCGATGAGGGCAGAGACTGCTACACTGTTTTTGGCAGGGATCTCAATCCGATTGTCGGCGGTGAGCTTTCGGACATGCCCGGGGATTGGCGCCAGCGGCTTCTGGATCAGGCGCTGTCCGAACCTGTTCTGTTTGAAAACCGCCGCAGTGCGTTCGCCGTCGAGGGGCCGGACGAAACGCGGGTCCTGGTTTCGACCAGCGCTACCGCACTGAACAATCGTCCGGCGCGCGGAACTTCAATCGCGTGCAGCGGGTCGGGCGATGGCGGTGGTCAGATGCAGGGCGAAACCTGCGGGGGTCTGGTAGCCGAGGGCTGAATGGGGCCGCGCGGTGTGGTAGTCGGCGACCCATGCGGCGATCGGATTACGGGTGCAAGGTTGCGGAACAGGGTCTCATTGAGAAATCCGGTCTTAGGTAGCAGATGCACCAAACGCTTGTCGCAGCCCTCGATTGAGAACACAGTGTGAACATTTGTTACACTGCGAGGTGATTATGGCTCAGCACTTCCTGCTCTCGGCGGCTGCACTGTCCGTCACAGGACTGGTCCTGCGGGCCAAGCGCCCTGGTACGCGCGAGCTATCTGGGAGCCCGCGCGCCATGACGCTTGGCGCCCCGCCAATGGCCTGGTTTTGCGCCGCCATGTGGTCGGTTTTACTCCGCCATTGACACGTTCCACCATGCTGAACCGCCCGGCCCAGGGCGCTTTACGCGTCCCACTTCGGCGGGAGGGACCTCTTGCCCGTGGTCTATGGACGCTTGCGCGCCGGCATTCCGGAATGACTGTCCTTCAAATCGATGATCAACTTGTCGGCGTATTCTCTGATATGCTTGGGGCGGCCCAATGCCTCCAATATCGCGTCCAACGTCACGTCGCGCCAATCGAAGTCTGATATAGGATATTCCCGACTGAGCCGGAGCCCTGTCTTTCCGGATCTGCCGATGAGCCTCAGGTCATCTATGATGATGACGTCATCCATGTTCCGGTTCCTGATTATCCCGAGCTCTTCAAGGAGTGGAACCTCAACTTCCCCATGTGCCGTGACCCCGCCAGACCAGTGAGCGTCGAGAAAGAACACCGCAGGTTCCTGAATACTGGCAACCAGCTTGAGCAGCACGTCCGGGCTATTACCCTGATGGCAGGTGATGTTCTCGACATCGCGGAAGCGGGCCTGCGCCTTTAGATGCAGCTCCTCTGAGAGCTCTATGGTGTGAACTTTCCGGAAGACGCGCGCGGCTGCGGCCGTCGTGTTGCCCAAATATGTCCCCGTCTCGACGAAGACTTCCGGCGTCCGTCTTGCGCCGGCCAGCGCGGGATACATGAAGGATTTCAGCTCCTCCATCTCTGCGGCCTTAACGATCTGGACGCCGACATGGCGCAACATCTCGTTTAGCAGGATCCTCGTTTGATAGATGGCCTGATTGCCGAAACCCATCTGCTCTCCCTTCTGAATATGCGACTAGCGCCCAGGCACCGGGATTCGTTGGCGACCCGGAGAACTTTAAGCTGTCGTGGATGGCCTTGTCGAACAAAAGCAATCCCTGTTATCCACGAGAAAAAGCAGGGCTTTCGGAAATGCTCGGCCTGCTTGCCTCGCGAAGGTCCCGGCTACGCCATAACCTAGTCGCTTCCGGTTAGGAGAAATCAGCCTATTTTGGGTTCCCCCCGAAGCGAGGCCACTCCATGATCACCGAACTGAAGTCCGTCCGCGATGTCTGGAAGAAGATGCCGACCGAACGTCAGCGCGCTGGCCGGGCCGACCTCGCGCAAGGTGGTTTGGACGCGTGCTGCGATCTGCCCCTCCGCCCGGGCAAGGGACACTGCCAGATGCAGCCCATTCGCGACGCCGATGACGAGCATGAGCATCGGAATGACATTCGAAAGCACGGTGATCGGCAGGCCGAGCCACGCGGCGAGCCCGAGTGTGCCGACCGCGCCCAGAAGAGGCGGTCCGATCGCGACTGCAACGAGACGCGGATCACGTAACAGCGCCATGGCTGCCAGCAGAACGAGAGCCGCGCCGATCAGGTTCAAGCGCAAGAGATCTTTCGCAAGGCCGTCCCGGATGGCGAGGCCGACGACATCCTGCCCGGTGATCGTGACGGATGCGCCTGTCTCTTCGACCGATGCAGCCAGAGACCGCAGCTCGGGCAGCGCGTCCCCAAGCGAGCGCTCACGCGTGTCAATCGACGCCAGGATCAACAGTGTATCGGGCGCGAGAAGGGTCGGAAGTCCCGTATCGAGAGCGCGAAACGCGGCAAGACGGTCTGACAGGTCGGTGCGGTCGATACGTGCGGGGATGACTGGTTCTTCCGGCCATCGCGTGCGGCCCGGCGGAAAGCGGAGGCTGAAAGGCGAGACGACCGCAACAACGCCGGGTGTCAGTTCATAATCGAGCGCAAGGTCGCGCGCCGCGGCAATCTGGGTTTCGCTTAGCTGAGTTCGGGATTCGACCAGCACGGCGACATCCGAAAGCGTGGTATCGAAGCGCTCTTCGAAGTCGCGCTGTGCATCGGAAAGCGCCGTGTCCGACAGGAACACCCGGTTGATGTTGCTGTCGAACCGCAGGCTGCCAATGGGCGCTACAGCGAGGAAAGCAAGCGCCAGAACCGCTGCCAGCAGCAGCTTGGGGTGGCGCAGAAGCCAATTCATCGCTCTGTTCGATACGGCGCGAGCGCGCGGTTCTCGGCCCGGATGCGGATGGTCAGGACAGCGGCGTTGAGCACGCTGAACAGCAGCGCGACCTGCCAGAGCCCCAAGACCAGCGGTGCCACGGCGATCTCGCAGACGACCAAGGTGTAGTTCGGATGACGCATGAAGCGGAACGGTCCCCGCGCGACAAGCGGCGTGCCGGTGACGATTATCCGTGTCGTCCAGCGTCGCCCGAGCGCCGCAAGAACCCAGAGGCGAAAGAGCTGGAGCAGCGCGAATACGGCGAGCCACGCCATGACAACGGCTTGATCGTAGCCCAGCAGCGCGATGCTCGCGATCCAGGCGACATGGAGCGCGACGATCAGGAGATAGTGATCGGCATCGACCTCCCGCGCCCCATCCACGAGCAGTGCGTGTGTGTTGCGGCGTGCGAGACCCAACTCACCCAGACGCTGAACGATAAGGAACCCGATGAAGAGGGCGGCGCCGAGGCTCATGCGGCTGCGCCGACCCGGATCGGCATGAAGGACCCGGTGAAGCCCGGTCCGAGGGCCATCGCCATCATCCGTCCCGTCCTGCCGGACTTCAGGACCCGATCGAGAACGAAGAGCACCGTTGGTGCGGACATGTTACCCGCCGCGCGCAGCACGTCGCGCTCGGCGTCGAGTGATCCCTGCTCAAGATGCAATGCGCGCTCGATGGCGGAGACGACCTTCGCACCACCGGGATGGCAAACGAAGCGGTCGATATCACCGGGCTCAAGCCCGCACTCCGCAAGCGCGCGGCCAGTCGCCTGTTCGAGATGGCCATCGACGAAGTTCGGAATGGCGCGGTCGAACACGACGCCGAGCCCGGTATCGTCCACGTCCCAGCCCATGATCCCCAGAGTGGCGGGCCATGTGATCTGGGCACCTCGTTCGACCTCGATTGATCGGTTTCCTGGCTCGCTCGACAGGCAAGCCGCCGCCGCGCCATCGCCAAAGAGGACAGTGGCGATGATGTCCGCCTTCTCCAGCCGATCGGTGCGAAAGGACAATGTGCAGGCCTCAACCACAACGAGCAACACGCGCTCGCCCCGCCGGGAGGAGGCCATGGACTGCGCGATCGAAAGGCCAGAAACGCCGCCTGCGCAGCCAAGGCCGAATACGGGCACGCGGCGCACATCGTCGCGGAAGCCGAGCGTCGCTGCCGCTCGCGCCTCGAGCGTCGGCGTTGCGACGCCGGTGGAAGAAACCGTGACGATGCAGTCGACCTCGTCCGCCGACCAGCCCGACGCCGCGAGCGCCTGTCGCGCCGCATCGATGAAAAGCGTGGTTGCACCCTCGAGATAGGCGTCGTTGCGCGCCTTCCACCCGTGGTCTCCGGTGAACCACTCGAGCGGCACGACCGAGTATCGCCGGTCGATCCCGGCATTCACGAACGTCGAAAGAAGCCTCTGAAATTGCGGGTATTTCGGGCCCAGCAACTCTTGTGCGCGGTCCTGGACAACGTTCTGAGGCAGCACATGCGGCGGCACGGCCGTCGCCAATCCGTTGAGGAAGATGGTCACTCGGTATCCTGTCTCCCGGTCTTTGCAGGCCGGGCAAATCTTCGTTGCCTTGGCAAACGTATCAAGTCCCTTGCGGTTCCGAGGGGCCGTGGACGGGGCGGATAGCGAACTTCTGCCAATCCCCAGAAACCCACGACACCTTTGAAATATTGCCCGTGCAGAGAAGCCGCGTCCTCGCGTGGCCATCGTGTTTACGACAACGGCTACGGAAATAGAGGTCCGCGCTGTCCGCCGAGTTGCCTTTTAGACTGCGCGCTTGCAGACCGGGCTGATCGCCGTTCGGAGTCTCGACGTCGGAGGTTTGATTTCTGCAACGTGCTTCGCCCGCCATTCGGCAGCGGGGCGACACGAGTTTGGCGCACCTCCTGCTTTTTCTCGTGGATAATAGGGAATCCAAAATCAAAAGCCTGCCGCGTTTCCGCGACAGGCTTGATGTTTGCTAAGTCCCGCAGGACGGAATGCGTCACCCCCACGGGCGCGCCTTTGGCTGTCATCCTGTTGCCGCCGCGTCTGCGACAGGCATCGTGCCTCAATGCGCGGTCGCGCCCTGGCCGTCCGGCCCGGATTTCAGCGCGGCTTCGGCGGCGGCGGCCTCTTCGGCGGCCTCGTCCCACTCGATCGGCTCCGGCGCGCGGACGAGGGACATGCGCAAGACGTCGCGCACATGGGTCACGGGCACGATCTTGAGCCCTTCCTTGACGTTGTCCGGGATGTCGACGAGGTCCTTCTCGTTCTCCTGGGGGATGAGAACCGTCTTGATCCCGCCGCGCAGCGCCGCCAGCAGTTTCTCCTTGAGCCCGCCGATGGGCAGCGCGTTGCCGCGCAGCGTGACCTCGCCGGTCATGGCGATGTCCTTGCGCACCGGGATGCCCGTCAGCACCGACACAATGGACGTCACCATGGCAAGGCCGGCACTCGGCCCGTCCTTGGGCGTCGCGCCTTCGGGGACGTGGACGTGGATATCCCACTTCTCCAGCCGCGGGGGCTTGATCCCGATGGCCGGCGCGATCGAGCGGACGTAGCTGTTGGCCGCGTCGATGGATTCCTTCATCACGTCGCCCAGCTTGCCGGTGGTTTTCATCCGGCCCTTGCCCGGCAGGCGCAGCGCCTCGATGTTCAGAAGCTCCCCGCCGACCGAGGTATAGGCAAGGCCGGTGACGACACCGACTTGGTCGGCATCCTCGGCAAGGCCGAACTTGTGCTTCCGCACGCCCAGGAAATCTCCCAGGTTGTCCGGCGTCACGGTGATCTGCGTCGCCTCCTTCTTGATGAGCTTCGTCACCGCCTTGCGCGCGACCTTTGCGATCTCGCGCTCGAGGTTCCGCACTCCGGCCTCGCGGGTGTAGTAGCGGATGATGTCGGTCAGCGCCGCGTCGCTCAGCTCGAACTCGCCCTTCTTCAGACCGTTGTTCTTGATCTGCTTCGGCAGCAGATGCTGCTTGGCAATCTCGCGCTTCTCGTCCTCGGTATAGCCGGCCAGCGGGATGATCTCCATCCGGTCCAGAAGCGGTCCGGGCATGTTGTAGCTGTTCGACGTGGTCAGGAACATCACGTTCGACAGGTCATACTCGACCTCCAGGTAGTGATCGACGAAGGTGTTGTTCTGCTCGGGGTCCAGAACCTCCAGCATGGCCGACGCCGGATCGCCACGGAAATCCTGACCCATCTTGTCGATCTCGTCGAGCAGGATCAGCGGGTTGGTGGTCTTGGCCTTTTTCAGCGCCTGGATGATCTTGCCGGGCATGGAGCCGATATAGGTCCGCCGGTGGCCGCGGATCTCGGATTCGTCGCGCACCCCGCCCAGGGAGATGCGGATGAACTCACGGCCCGTCGCCCGCGCGACCGACTTGCCCAAGGACGTCTTGCCCACGCCCGGAGGGCCGACGAGGCACATGATCGGCCCCTTCAGCTTTTTCGAACGTTGCTGAACGGCGAGATATTCGACGATCCGCTCCTTGACCTTCTCAAGGCCGTAATGGTCCTCATCGAGGATCTTTTCGGCGCGGGAAAGGTCCTTCTTCACGCGCGATTTCACGCCCCACGGGATCGACAGCATCCAGTCGAGGTAATTGCGCACGACGGTCGCCTCCGCGCTCATCGGGCTCATGTTTTTCAGCTTCTTCAGCTCGGCCTCGGCCTTTTCCTTGGCCTCCGGGCTCAGCTTGGTGGCGGCGATGCGAGCCTCCAGTTCGGCGACCTCGCCCTCGCCGTCCTCGCCGTCGCCCAGCTCCTTCTGAATCGCCTTCATCTGCTCATTCAGATAATATTCGCGCTGGGTGCGCTCCATCTGGCTCTTGACGCGGGTCTTGATCTTCTTTTCGACCTGCAGAACGCTCATCTCGCCCTGCATCAGGCCATAGACCTTTTCGAGCCGCTCGCTCACGCTGAGCGTCTCCAGAAGCTCCTGCTTGCGCTCGACGTCGATGCCCAGGTGCCCGGCGACGAGATCGGCCAGACGCGCGGGTTCCTCGGAATCGGACACGGCCGACAGCGCCTCCTCGGGCACGTTCTTCTTGACCTTGGCATAACGCTCGAACTCGGCGGCGACACTGCGCAGCAGCGCCTTGATCGTCGTCGCATCGCCCGGAATTTCGGTCATGTATTCGGCGCGCGCCTCGAAGAAATCCTCGTTGTCGAGGTATTCGGCGATCCGCACCCGCGCCACGCCTTCGACCAGCACCTTCACGGTGCCGTCGGGCAGCTTCAGCAGTTGCAGGACATTGGCCAGAACGCCGGTCTTGTAGATCCCCGCGGTATCGGGATCGTCGACGCTGGGGTCGATCTGGCTCGACAGCAGGATCTGCTTGTCATCGGCCATGACTTCTTCCAGTGCGCGCACCGATTTCTCGCGGCCTACGAAAAGCGGCACGATCATGTGCGGAAATACGACGATGTCGCGCAGCGGCAGCACCGGGTAGGAGGAGTTCAGGGGCTCTTGCATGCTCTTTCCTTATGCAGCGGTCCGGGATTCGTCCCGGCCCTTTATTGGCAAGAGGATCAGGTCCCGCTCGGCGGCGACCATGCCCTCTCCGTTTTCACGGGTTAATCTGGGGCAGGATGGCGCTGCTTTCAACCTCGCGCCCTGCAGAATGACCCGCCGGCGCAATGTCGGCAAGCGCGATCCTCACTCAATTCGCCACAAAAAATGGGCCTGCGGCCTGCTGCCCCCCGGCCCATGCTTCATCTTCCCGAAAATACTCACAATCCGACGGCGGCTCAAAGCGGCTCGATATCCCCTTCGGCGCGCAAGGCGTGGAATTGCGCCTGCCATGCATGAAAACCGCCCGCGGCGATGGCGCTGCGCATTTCCGCCATGAGCTGCTGGTAATAATGGAGATTGTGCCAGGTCAGCAACATCCCTGAAATCATTTCCTGCGCGCGGAACACGTGGTGCAGGTAAGCGCGGCTGTAACTGCGGCAGGCGGGGCATGTGCACTCCTCGTCCAGCGGGCGCGGGTCATCCGCGTGGCGCGCGTTCTTGATGTTGATCTGGCCCCGCCGCGTCCACGCCTGTCCCGTGCGCCCCGAGCGGCTGGGCAGAACGCAATCCATCATGTCCACTCCGCGCGCAACCGCGCCCACTATATCGTCGGGCTTGCCCACACCCATCAGATAGCGCGGCCTGTCCTCGGGAAGCATGGCGGGCGCATAGTCCAGAACGCCGAACATCACCTCCTGCCCCTCGCCCACTGCCAGTCCGCCGATGGCATAGCCGTCGAACCCGATTGCCCTCAATTTCTCTGCACTTGCGGCGCGCAGTTCGCGCGTGACGCCGCCCTGCTGAATACCGAAGAGCGCATGTCCCGGCCGCTCGCCGAACGCCTCCTTCGACCGGCGCGCCCATCGCATCGACAACTCCATGCTTTCGGCCACGGCCTTGTCCGTCGCCGGAAGCGCCGGGCATTCGTCGAAGCACATCACGATATCGCTGCCCAGAAGCGCCTGGATTTCCATCGACCGCTCGGGCGTCAGCATGTGCTTGGAGCCATCGATATGGCTGCGGAAGGCCACGCCCTCTTCGGTCAGCTTGCGCAGATCGGCAAGGCTCATCACCTGAAAGCCCCCCGAATCCGTCAGGATGGGTCCATGCCAGTTCATGAATTTGTGCAGCCCGCCAAGGCGCGCGATCCGCTCGGCCGTCGGGCGCAGCATCAGATGATAGGTGTTGCCCAGCAGGATATCGGCACCAGTGGCCGCGACGCTTTCCGGCAGCATCGCCTTGACCGTTGCCGCCGTGCCGACCGGCATGAAGGCGGGCGTGCGGATCTCGCCGCGCGGCGTGGTGATGGTGCCGACACGCGCCCGCTCGTCTGTCGCCGCAAGTGTGAATTGAAAGCGCGCTGTCATGTCCGGCCTGCCCTCCTGATCGTCTGCGCGTCCTTAAACCCGATCGGGGCGACTTGCAAAAGGCGCGCGCAACTCGGCAATCGCCTCTTTACCTTTGCCCGTTTGACCTTACATCCCAGCTTTCCGCTTTTGTAATCCGACCCGAAAGGATCCTGCCAATGCCCCTGACCGAGCCGCTCGAATCCCTCCAATTCGGCTGGGAGGAATGGGTCGCTCTGCCGAAGCTGGGCGTACCCGCGATCAAGGCCAAGGTGGATACCGGCGCGCGCACCTCGGCGCTGCATGCCTTCGACATCGAAACCTTCGGCGCCGCGGCCAAGCCCAAGGTGCGTTTCACGCTGCACCCCATCCCGGGTCGCGACGATCTGGTGATTCCCTGCTCGGCCGCGATCCTCGACCGGCGGGACGTCACCTCCTCCAACGGCGAGAGCGAATCGCGTTTCGTCATCGAAACGCAGCTTTCCGTGAACGGCGACGCCTGGCCCATCGAGATCACGCTGACCAATCGCGGCGGCATGGCCAGCCGGATGCTGCTGGGCCGGCAGGCGCTGAAGGATCACATTTCCATCGTCGCCACCGACCGGTTTCTTCAACCCGAGCTGAGCTATGACGTCTATTCCACCTCCCGGATGCGCAGCGACGCGCCCGACCGCGCCCTGCGCATCGCGGTGCTGAGCCGCGAGGACAATTACAGCACCCGCCGCCTCGTCGAAGAGGGCGAAAAGCGCGGCCATACCGTCGAGGTCGTCAACACCACGCGCTGTTACATGGCAATCAACGCGATGGCGCCCGAAGTGCATTACGACGGCAAGCGCCTGCCACGGTTCGACGCGGTGATTCCGCGCATCGGCGCATCCATCACCCCCTACGGCGCCGCCATCCTGCGCCAGTTCGAGACCATCGGCACCCATTGCGTCAACGGCAGCGCCGGCATCGTCGCCAGCCGCGACAAGCTGCACGCGCATCAGATCATGGCCCGCGCCAAGATCGGCATGCCCAATACCGCCTTCGCCGCCAGTCCGCGCGACACGCACAACATCATCCAGCTTGTCGGCACCGCGCCGCTGATCGTCAAGCTGTTGGAATCGACCCAAGGCAAGGGCGTGGTTCTGGCCGAGACGCGCAAGGCCGCCGAAAGCGTCATCGACGCGTTCCGGGGCCTCAAGGCGAACTTCCTCGTGCAGGATTTCGTCAAGGAAGCCGCCGGCGAGGATATCCGCTGCCTCGTGATCGGCGGCAAGGTCGTCGCCTCGATGAAGCGCACCGGGGCGGAGGGTGATTTCCGGTCGAACCTGCACCGGGGCGGCACCGCCAAATCCGTGCGCATCACCAAGGACGAGCGCGACACCGCCCTGCGCGCCGCAAAGGCCTTCGATCTGAACATGGCCGGGGTGGACCTTCTGCGCGCAGAAAAGGGGCCGAAGGTGCTGGAGGTCAACTCGTCGCCCGGCTTCGAGGGCATCGAGACCTCGACCGGCAAGAATGTCGTCGGCAAGCTCTATGACACGATAGAGGCGCGCGTGCGGCCCACGCCGATCCGCCGGCGCAAGGGCGACTAACCTCGCGGCGCCTCCCACTTTACGCCCGCTGCGATATTCCCTATATATTCAGTCAGGCAATTCCGCAGGATAGCATATGACCGAAAATCCCCAGCCTTTCGAGGGCATCCCGCTCATCGCGCCATCGTCGACCGATCATCCGAAATACGACGAGATCGTCGAGGCCTGCCGCAGCGTTTTCGATCCGGAAATTCCGGTGAACATATACGATCTGGGGCTGATCTATACCATAGATATCGACGCCGAGAACGCCGTCAAGATCACGATGACCTTGACCGCCCCTGGCTGTCCGGTTGCGGGCGAAATGCCCGGCTGGGTCGCCGACGCGATAGAGCCGCTGGACGGGATCAAGCAGGTTGACGTCAACCTGGTGTGGGAGCCGCCTTGGGGTATGGACATGATGTCCGATGAGGCGCGGCTTGAGCTGGGGTTCATGTAAGGCAAGCAAAAACGCTTGCTTTTCGGCAAGGAAAGCCAATATACTTGCATCATGCACCCACGGATGCAGGTGAAATCATGACGGCCCAATACTCTGTTCTGACCGGCGATCTGATAGAGTCTTCCAAACTGGATCCCGCCGCGCTGGGCGCGGCGATGAACGCCATGCAAGATGCGGCGGCGCAGTTCGGCGGCGCTTTTGCCCGGCGCGGCGGCGACGGCTGGCAATGCGCGGCGCCCGGTCCCCGAGAGGCCGCGCGCTATGCCCTGATCCTGCGCGCCGCCCTGCGCAGTCTGGGCAAGGATCGCGCCACCCGCATCGCCATCGCCGTCGGTGCGGGCGCGCTGCCCGCCGATGGCGATGTCAACGCGGCGCATGGCCCCGCCTTTACCGCGTCCGGCCGGCTACTCGAGGCGTTGCCGGCGCATGTCGGGATGGCCCATGCGGAGGGCGGTGCGCTGGGCGCGGCAATGCGACTGGCCGATCACATCAGCGCGGGCTGGACCCCGGCGCAGGCCCGGTCTGTTCATCTGGTCCTGTGGCCCAAAGGCCGCACCCGCAAGGACGCCGCCGCCGCGCTGGGCATCACCCGGCAGGCGGTCGACCAGGCGCTTTGGTCCGCGGGGTTTCCGGCCATCTCGGACGCGTTGGACCTGATCGAGGATGCGGGATGATCGAAACCTTCACCGCCCTCCTTTTCGCCCACGTCCTTGCCGATTTCGTCCTGCAGACGGCGTGGATCAACGCGCAAAAGCGCCGTGCCCCGGTGATGATGCTGCACGGTGCGCTGGTGCTGCTCTGCGCGCAGGTGGCGGCGGGACATTGGGCAAGCCCGTGGCTTCTGGCGCTTGCGGGCGCGCATGTGGTGATCGACGCGGTCAAGATTTGGGGCGGTTTTCACCACCTGCGCGGATTTCTGGTCGACCAGGCGGCACATGTTGCCGCCATCGCCGCCGTCGCCGTGCTGGCGCCGGAACTTTGGACGACCGGGCTCTGGGTCACCCTGCCCTTCCTCTTGCCGCTGATGGCGCTCGGCGCCGGCACCATAACGGCGCTTGTAGCCGGGCAATATGCCGTCACGCTGCTGATGCGCCCGCATGGAGCCCGTGTCCGCAACAATGGTTTGCGCGATGGCGGCCGGCAGATCGGGCTGCTGGAGCGCGGGCTGGTCTTCGCGCTGATCCTGCTCGATCTGCCGCTGGGCGTCGGATTTCTGGTCGCCGCCAAATCGATCCTGCGCTTCGGCACCGCCACCCGCGACCAGCGCGCGGCGGAATATGTCATCATCGGCACGCTCGCCTCCTTTGGTTGGGCGATCCTGACAGCCGAGGCGACGCGCGCGCTGCTTGTCTGGCTGCCCCCGCTTGAGATTGCGGGCATGACGCCCTAGATTATCTCCAAAGGCAAAAGGAACATCACCATGTTCGGCATCCCCGGCAAACAGGCCGTCACGATCACCGACCGGGCGGCGGCACAGATTTCCAAGCTGATGGCCAAGGATGGCCACCAGGGCCTGCGCATCGGCGTCAAGAAAGGCGGCTGCGCGGGCATGGAATACACGATGGACTACGTGGACGAGGTCGACCCCCATGATGAGGTGGTCGAGGAAAACGGCGCGCGCGTGATGATCGCCCCGATGGCGCAGATGTTCCTCTTCGGGACCGAGATCGACTATGAAGTGGGCCTGCTGGAATTGGGGTTCCGCTTCAACAATCCCAATGTGACCGAAGCCTGCGGCTGCGGCGAGTCCATCAAGTTCGCCGAGATGTAGCGCACGCCGCACAACTGTTTGATTTTCCGTTGAATATTCCCGCAGACCCTGCTTGCATCATGTGGCGTCTTGGGTGACTATGACCCGGTATCACAGCGGGGGCGACATGCGGCGGAAACTGGCGGCGGGCAACTGGAAGATGAACGGCACGCGGGCCGATCTGGCGCAGGTCACGGCGCTTTGCAAGGCGCATGACGGCGCGGCGGTGGATGTGCTGATCTGCCCCCCCGCCACTCTGATCGCCGAGACCGCCGCAGCGTGCGAGGGGTCCGCAATCGCCATCGGCGGGCAGGATTGCCATGCCGAAGCGTCCGGCGCGCATACCGGTGACATATCCGCACAGATGCTGAAGGACGCAGGCGCCAGCGCCGTCATCCTCGGCCATTCCGAGCGCCGCGCAGACCATGACGAAACAGGCGACATTGTCCGCGCCAAGGCGCGCGCGGCGCATGAGGCGGGGCTGACAGCGATCATCTGCGTCGGCGAAAGCCGGGCCGAGCGCGAGGCGCAGAACACCCTGGGCATCATCGGCGGGCAGATTTCGACCTCCGTTCCCGACACCGCCACGGGCGAGAATACCGTCATCGCCTACGAGCCGTGCTGGGCCATCGGTACCGGTCTTGTGCCCAGCACCGACCAGATTGGCGAGGTGCATGATTTCATCCGCACGCAACTGGAAAAACGCTTTGGCCCCGGTGTCGGCCGCTCCGTCCGGCTCCTTTACGGCGGTTCGGTCAAGCGGGACAACGCGGCAGATATTTTTGCCGTCTCCAACGTGGATGGCGCGCTGGTCGGCGGCGCAAGCCTGAAGGCCGATGACTTCTTGCCTATTATCAACGTCCTAGAGGATGAATCTAAAGTTTCATAGCGGCAGAACGGTGGTCGATTTGATCTCTTCCATAGACAAGAGCGCCGTCACGTTATGCACCTTCACCTCGGAAATCAGCGCCTGATAGAACGTGTCGTAGGCGCGGGCATTCTCGACCCGCACCTTGAGGATGTAATCGATGTCACCCGCGAGGCGATGTGCCTCCTGCACTTCGGGGCGGCCCCGCAACGCGCGCAGGAAGGCCTTTTGCCATGCCGCGTCATGTTCGGACGTGCGGATCAGGACGAAGAAGCATGCCTCGAATCCCAGCTTTTCGGGGTCGAGCAGATAGGTCTGCTGCCGGATCACGCCGGCCTCGCGCATCTTGCGGATGCGATTCCAGACAGGTGTCTTGGAACTGCCCACCGATTTGGCGATATCGTCCAGTGACTGCCCCCCATCGGCCTGCAATTCCCTGAGGATTTTCCGATCCAGATCGTCAAGGCGAACAGCCATTCCTGATTTCCCCATTCCTTGGAATTCCGCCGCGGCGCAGCTGGGAAATCGGAACGTCCGTCCTTATTCCCCCGGCCCCATGGCGCTTTGGCGGGAATATTTTCTATACATGGAAGCAAGTCAATCGGAATGGTCAGGTCTTGAGACATTTTCCCATCTTCATCGCGCTGGAGGGTCGGCGCGTCGTGCTGTCGGGCGGCGGGGACGCGGCGCTGGCCAAGCTGCGCCTGCTGATGAAGACCAAAGCGCATCTGACGGTATTCGCCACCGACCCCGCGCCCGAGATCGTCTCATGGGCCGCCGAAGGGCGGCTGGCCCTGGTGCGCCGCAGGCTTGCCCCCGGCGATGCGCTTTGTGCCGCGCTCTTCTACGCCGCCGATGAGGACGCGGCCGAGGATGCGCGCACGGTGGCGCTGGCGCGGGCGGATGGCGCGCTGACCAACATCGTCGACAACCTGGCGGACAGCCAGTTCATCACGCCCGCCATCGTCGACCGCGATCCGGTGACCGTCGCCATCGGCACCGAAGGCGCGGCGCCGGTTCTGGCCCGCGCGATCAAGGCCGATATCGAGGCGCTGCTGCCTGCCGCGCTGGGGCCGCTGGCGCGGGCGGCCGGCGCCTTTCGCGCCATGGCCGAGGCGCTTCCCATGGGCCGCGCGCGCCGCGCCTTCTGGAGCGGGTTCTTCTTTCGCGCCGGGCCCGACGCGCTGGAGCGGGATGCGGACGCCGATCTGCAGGACGTGCTGCACGCCGAGCTGTCGCGCCATCTGGAAGCGCGCGCCGAGCGGGGCCGCATCACCTTCGCCATCGTCGCCAGCCCCGACCCCGAGCTTTTGCCCCACAAGACGCGTCTCGCGCTGCACGAGGCGGATCTGGTGCTGGATGACGCCGGCACCGCGCCCGCCGTGCTGGAGCTGGCCCGCCGCGAAGCAGGTTTCGGCTCCCTGCCCGCCGTGGCCGAGCCGCTGATCGCGGCGGCGGCGCGCGGCGATCACGTGCTCTGCCTGACGCCGTCGGTGCCCGACCCGCAGCTTGTCGGCGCCTGCCTGCGCGCGGGCCACGCACCGCACATCGTTCCGGGCATCGCGCCCGTTCCCTTGATACTTGCATTGGAGGAGACCGCCTGATGCCCCGCGAATTCACCCCCAAGGTCATCACCGCCAACGCCCTTCTCGAAGGTGACGTGGTTTACCTGACCAAAGAAGACCGCTGGACCCGCGACCTGGCCGAGGCCGAAATCCTGACGGACGAGGCCGATGCCGAACTGCGCCTGCTGACCGCGCAAGGACGCGCCAGCGAGGTGGTCGGCGCCTATCTGGCCGAAATGGCCCCCGGCGCCAAGGGCCCCGAGCCCACGCATTTCCGCGAGGCGTTCCGGCGCACCGGCCCCTCCAACTATTTCCACGGCAAACAGGCGGAGCGGCGCTGATGTATACCTATACCGAATTCGACGCCGCCTTCGTGGCCGAGCGCAACCGCCAGTTCCGCGCCCAGGTCGCGCGGCGCGTGGACGGCTCGCTGACCGAGGACGAGTTCAAGCCGCTGCGCCTGATGAACGGTCTCTACCTGCAACTGCACGCCTACATGCTGCGCGTGGCGATCCCTTACGGCACGCTGGGCAGCCGTCAGATGCGCCAGCTCGCCCTGATCGCCGAGCGCTGGGACAAGGGCTATGGCCATTTCACCACGCGCCAGAATATCCAGTATAACTGGCCCAAGCTGTCCGATGTGCCCGATATTCTCGACGCGCTGGCCGAGGTGCAGATGCACGCGATCCAGACCAGTGGCAACACGATCCGCAACGTGACGGCCGATCATTTCGCCGGCGCCGCCGCCGACGAGGTGGCCGATCCGCGCCCCATTGCCGAACTGATCCGCCAATGGTCGACCGATCATCCTGAATTCCAGGCGCTGCCGCGCAAGTTCAAGGTCGCCGTCACCGGCAGCCCGATGGACCGCGCGGTGACGCTGGCGCATGACATCGGCCTGCGCATCGTGCGGCGGGGCGGCGAGATCGGCTATCAGGTGCTGGTGGGCGGCGGTCTGGGCCGCACGCCGATGATCGGCAAGGTGCTGCACGATTTCCTGCCCGAAGAGGATCTGCTGCCCTACCTCGAGGCCGTGGTCAGCGTCTGGAACAGCATCGGGCGGCGCGACAACAAGTTCAAGTCGCGCATCAAGATCACCGTGCATGAGCATGGAATCGAAGACATCCGCGCCCGCGTCGACACCCGCTACGCCCTGATCCGGCCGCTTTTTACCGGCGTCGATCAACAGGTTCTGGGCGCCATCCGCGCGGATTTCGCGCCGCCGGTCTTCCGCGAGGCGCAGACGGACCCCTATGATGCCGCCCGCGCCGCCGATCCGGTTTTCCGCGCCTGGGCGGATACCAACCTGAGCGAACACCGCGCCCCCGGCTATGCCATCGTCTCGATCAGCCTCAAGGCGCATGGCGAGACGCCCGGCGACGCCACGGCCGAGCAGATGCGCGTCATGGCGGATATGGCCGAACGCTATGGCCATGACGAGCTGCGGATCAGCCACGAGCAGAACGTCATCTTGCCGCATGTCCACAAGTCCGACCTGCCCGCCCTGCACGCCGCGCTGCGCGAGGTGGGGCTGGCGACGGCCAATATTGGCCTCATCAGCGATATCATCGCCTGCCCCGGAATGGATTACTGCGCGCTGGCGACCGCCCGCTCGATCCCCATCGCGCAGGAGATCGCGACCCGCTTCGACGCGCTCAAGCTGGAGCATGAGATCGGCGAGATGAAGGTCAAGATCTCTGGCTGCATCAATGCCTGCGGGCATCATCACGTGGGCCATATCGGCATCCTGGGGCTGGACCGGGCGGGTGTGGAAAGCTACCAGATCACCATTGGCGGCGATGGCGGGCCCGACGCGCAGCTGGGCGACCGCACCGGTCCCGGATTCTCGGCCGAGGATATCGTGCCGGCGATCGAGGCGATCATGCTGGCCTATCTCGACCTGCGCCTGGACCTGTCCGAGACCTTCCTTGCCGCCTATCGCCGGGTCGGGATGGAGCCGTTCAAGCGGGCGCTTTACGGCGAGGCCGAGGCGGCCAGAACCGCCAAGCGAAAGCCCGAGCCCCATGTCGCGGCCTGATCTGCATGCAAAGGCTGCCGCGCTGAACGCGGCATATCGCCATCATTCGGCGATCGCCGTGCTGGCGCGCGCGCTGCACGACCCGGATGTGGGTCGGCTGGCGCTGGTCTCCAGCTTCGGGGCCGAATTGGTGGTGCTCTTGCACATGGTGGCGCTGGCGCGGCGCGCGACGCCGGTGATCTTTCTCGAGACGGGAATGCTTTTCACCGAAACGCTGGTCTATCAGCAGGAGCTGGCCGAGCGGCTGGGCCTGCAGGACATCCGCCTGATCCGCCCCGACCGCGCCGCGCTGCGCGCCGAGGATCCCGCCGCGATGCTGCACCAGAGCGACCCCGACGCCTGCTGCGCGCTGCGCAAGGCCCTGCCGCTGCAGGGCGCGCTGACGGGGTTCGACGGCTGGATCACCGGGCGCAAGCGCTATCAGGGCGGCACGCGCGCGGGGCTCGAATTCTTCGAGGTCGAGGAAGGCGCGCAGCGCCTGAAGGTCAATCCGCTGGCCCATTGGCAGAAGGGCGACGCGCGCACCTATATCGAGGAAAACCGCCTGCCGCGTCATCCGCTGGTGGCACAAGGATACCCTTCCATCGGCTGCATGCCCTGCACCTCACCCGTCAATCCGGGTGAGGATGAGCGTGCAGGCCGCTGGAAAGGCAGGGAAAAGACCGAATGTGGCATCCATTTCGCGGATGGCATTCCCATAAGACAAGGAGCAAACGCATGAGCGTGATCGTGACCGATGCGGGCTTTGGCCCCGATGACTGGACCCGACCCATCGTGGCCCTCGAAGACGCGCGGGCCGATGTCGGCATCGACCTGCCCAGCAGCACGGATCCGGCGGAACTGTCGGGCCGGCTGCCCGACATCGCGATGATCCGCGTGGATTTCCCCAGCTCCGCCGACGGGCGCGGCTTTTCCATCGCGCGGCAACTGCGGCTGATGGGCTACAAGGGCCGTCTGCGCGCTCGCGGTCATGTTCTGGCCGATCAGTATGCCATGGCGCGGCGCTGCGGCTTTGACGAGATCGAGATTTCGCCGGAACTGGCCGGACGGCAGACCGAGGATCATTGGATGTTCCGGGCCGACTGGCGCGCGCATGACTACCAATCGCGCCTGCGCGGTTGAACGTCGCATTCACCTGATCCAGCGCAAAGACTATAGCAGAGGCGCCGGTTTAACTTTTCGGCGGATGACCCATATGAACGAGATGACCAAAGTGACCGACGCTTCGAGCACCGCCGCCCCCGAGCGCGCCAAACCCGCCCTGCCAGATGCACAGACCGTCACGCAGGTCACGCATTGGACCGACCGGCTGTTTTCGTTTCGGGTGACGCGGCCCGCCAGCTTGCGCTTTCGCTCGGGCGAATTCGTGATGATCGGCCTCATGGGCGACCCGGACCCCAAAACCGGCAAGCAAAAGCCGCTGCTGCGCGCCTACTCCATCGCCTCGCCGTCCTGGGATGACGAGTTGGAGTTCTATTCCATCAAGGTGCAGGATGGCCCGCTGACGTCAAAGCTGCAGCACATCCAGCCGGGCGATCAGATCATCCTGCGCCCCAAGCCCGTGGGCACGCTGGTGCATGACGCGCTTCTGCCGGGCAAGCGGCTGTGGCTTTTTGCAACCGGCACCGGATTCGCGCCTTTTGCGTCGCTCCTGCGCGATCCGCAGACCTACGAGGATTACGACGAGGTCATCGTCACCCATACCTGCCGCCAAGCGGACGAGCTCGCCTACGGCGCGCAACTGATCGAGGACGTGCGCAGCAACGCGTTGCTGGAGGACCTGATCGGGGAGAATTTTGCCGCGAAGCTGCGTTATTACCCCACGACGACGCGCGACGAGAGCCCCAAGATGGGGCGCATCACCGACCTCATGCGTTCCGGCGAGGTGTTCGACGATCTGGGCGTGCCGCCCCTCAGCCCCGAGACGGATCGCGCGATGATTTGCGGCAATCTGGCGTTCAACCTGGAGCTGAAGGGTCTTCTGGAGGAATATGGCCTGCGCGAGGGCGCGAATTCGGCGCCGCGCGAATATGTCGTCGAAAAGGCCTTTCTCGACTGACACGCTCTGCCGCGCGGCAAGACCATGTCGCGGAGGGGGTGTCTTTCCCCCTTGCCGATCTCGCCCGGCGCTGTCACCCCTTGATCCCGTGCGCAGCGCGCGCAATCTTGTGGGTTTCGCGGCGCGCCGCGGATGACGCGGACCGGCCGAAACGGCCTCGGGGGAAATGACTTCGTATGGCGTGGATCTTGTTGCTTGTGGCCGGGCTGCTTGAAGTGGTTTGGGCGTTCATGATGAAGCAGTCGGACGGCTTCACCCGCCTGTGGTTCAGCATCGGCACGCTGGTCTTCATGGCAGGCAGTTTCGGCATGTTGGCGGTGGCGATGCGGTCGTTGCCGATGGGTACGGCCTACACCGTCTGGACCGGCATCGGCGCTGTCGGCGGGTTCGCTGTCGGCATCGTCGTGCTGGGCGAGGCTGCGACGACGCAGCGCCTTGTCGCGGCGGCGCTGATCGTCGGAGGCTTGGTCCTGATGTCGCTGGCCGGCGACGCCTGAGCATTGCCGTCAGCCGCACCCTTCACGCGCTGGCGAGCCGCTCCAGCCGCGCCGCGCGCAGGCGCGCGAAATCATTCCCGGCGTGGTAGGACGAGCGGGTGAGCGGCGTGGCCGACACCATCAGAAACCCCTTGCCGAAAGCCGCCTTCTCATAGGCCGCGAACTCCTCGGGCGTGACGAACCGGTCCAGCACGTGATGCTTGGGTGTCGGTTGCAGATACTGGCCGATGGTGAGGAAATCGATATCGGCCGCGCGCATGTCGTCCATCACCTGATGCACCTGCGCCCGCTCTTCGCCAAGACCGACCATGATGCCGGACTTGGTGAAGATCTCGGGGTCCAGCTCCTTCACCCGCTGCAGAAGCCGCAGGGAATGGAAGTAGCGCGCGCCGGGCCGGACCGAGGGGTAGAGGCCGGGAACCGTCTCGAGATTGTGGTTGAAGACGTCCGGCTTGGCGGCGACGACAACCTCCAGAACCTTCGGGTCGCAATGCAGGAAATCGGGCGTCAGGATCTCGATCGTGGTGCCGGGGCTGCGGTGACGGATGGCGCGGATCGTCTGGGCGAAATGCTCGGCCCCGCCGTCCTCGATATCGTCGCGGTCCACGGAAGTGACGACGACATGGTTGAGGCCCAGTTTCTGCACCGCGTCGGCGACGCGGCCCGGCTCGAATGCATCCAGATCCTCGGGCGGCTTGCCGGTGGCGATGTTGCAGAAGGTGCAGGCGCGGGTGCAGACCTCGCCCATGATCATCATGGTGGCGTGGCCCTGGCTCCAGCATTCGCCGACATTGGGGCAGCCCGCCTCTTCGCAGACGGTGGTGAGCTTGTGCTCGCGCATCGTGCGCGCGGTCTCGGCATAGCCTTCGCCGCCGGGTGCCTTGACGCGGATCCAGCTGGGTTTCTTGGGCTGGACGTTATCGGGGCGGCGGGCTTTCTCGGGATGGCGCTGCGCCGGTATCTTGAGATCACGCACGAATTCTGTCCCCGCGAATGGTTTGTTAAGTCGGCGCGAGTATAAGGTCTTGCGGGGGGAGTTGCCAGTATAGCCGTCCTGCAAAATGCGGACTGCGACGTTTCACCAGTGCCCCCCGCTCGGGCGGCGGCTCAATGCACCTGCGCCGATCGCGTCAGGCCGGTGCCGACAGTTGTCAAAAGCTCGGCCAGCCGCTCCAGCCAGCCGTCGCCCCGCGTCGAGGCGCGCCGCACGAGGCAGATCGTGCGTGCAGGCTCGGGCGGGGCAAAGCGCCTCAGGTGCAGGCCCGGCGCGCTGCGCAGTTCCGCCGTGGCGGCCAGTTCGGGCATCAGCGTCAGGCCAAATCCCGCGGCGACCAGTTGCGTCAGCGTCGCAAGCGATGAGGCGCCCATGTCGATCTGCGCGTGCCCCCTGCCCCTGCGGCACGCTTCCAGCGCCTGATCGGTCAGGCAATGCCCGTCCTCCAGCAGCAAGAGCGGCTGCGATCCCAGCGCATCGGGGCGCAGCGCCTCGACCCCATCGCGCGCCGCATTCAGCCGCGCCGCGGTGCCGGCCAGCAGGAACCGATCCTCGAAAAGCGGCAGCGCGACCAGCCCATCGGCCTCCACCGGCAGCGCCATTACCGCGACGTCCAGCCGCCCGGCCAGAAGACCGGCGGTCAGGCGGCCGGTCATGCCCTCCTGCACCTCCACATCCATTGAAACGTCGCCGCTGCGCAGTGCTTCCAGCGCACCGGGCAGCATGTAGGGCGCCAGCGTCGGGATCATCCCGATCCGCAGCCGCCCCGACAGCCCGCCATGCCAGCGCGCCGCCTCCTCGAGGCTGCGCATCGCGCCCCCGACGGCCTCCGCATGATCGAGGATCATCCGGCCAAACGGCGTCAGTACCACATCGCGCGCGCGCCGCTCGACCAGCGGCCGGCCCAGCACCGCCTCAAGCTCGCGGATCTGCACCGACAGCGCCGGCTGCGAGATGGAAACGGCCGCCGCGGCGCGGCCGAAATGGCGGTGCTCGGCCAGGGCACGGAAATAGGAAAGCTGGCGCAGGGTGATGTTCATAGCCTTAGATTATCGCAACAAGAGGAAACTGCAATTTGCTTTTATAAGCGCCCGCACCCATGATCGACAAGCAACGATTCCGTATGGCCCTGCCGGGGCCGCCCTCAAGATCAACAGCGCCGGATTTCACCGGCCTACACACCATCAAGGAGAACCTCATGGACGGCACCCAGACCTGCCCCTTCAACGCCAAGACCCGGCGCACCAACCGCGACTGGTGGCCCGATCAGCTCAATGTCGGCATCCTGCACCAGCATGGCCGCAGCCCCAGCCCGATGGAGCCGGATTTCAACTATGCCGAAGCGTTCAAGGCGCTCGATCTCGATGCGGTCAAAGCCGACCTCCACGCGCTGATGACCGATAGCCAGGACTGGTGGCCGGCCGATTACGGCCATTACGGCCCGCTTTTCGTCCGCATGGCCTGGCACTCGGCCGGCACCTACCGCACCGCCGACGGGCGCGGCGGATCGAACACCGGCAATCAGCGGTTCGCGCCGCTGAACTCCTGGCCCGACAATGGCAACCTCGACAAGGCGCGCCGTCTTCTGTGGCCGATCAAGCAGAAATACGGCGACAACCTCAGCTGGGCCGACCTGCTGATCCTGACCGGGAACGTCGCCATCGAATTGATGGGCGGGCCGATCTTCGGCTTCGGCGGCGGCCGCGCCGACATCTACGCCCCCGAGGAGGACGTCCACTGGGGCGCCGAGGCGGAATGGCTCGCCACCTCCGACAGCGAAAACAGCCGCTACTCCGGTGCGCGCCTGCTCGAGAATCCGCTGGCCGCCGTCCAGATGGGCCTGATCTATGTCAACCCCGAGGGACCGGACGGCAACCCCGACCCGGTCGGGTCGGGTCACGACATCCGCGAGACATTCACCCGCATGGGCGTCAACGACGAGGAAACCGTTGCGCTGATCGCGGGCGGGCACACCTTCGGCAAGGCGCACGGCGCCAACGATCCGATCTACATGGGCCCCGAGCCCGAGGCCGGCGGGCTGGAACAGATGGGTCTCGGCTGGAGGAACAGCCACGAAACCGGCATCGGCGCCCACACCCTGACCTCCGGCATCGAGGGTGCGTGGAAGCCGCGGCCGACGACATGGGACATGGGCTATTTCGACGTCCTGTTCGGCAACGAATGGGAGCTGACCACGAGCCCGGCAGGCGCGAAACAATGGACGCCGAAGGACCCGAAGCCCGAACACATGGTCGTCGACGCGCATGACCCCGAGAAAATGCACCCGCCGATGATGACCACGGCCGACCTGGCGCTGCGCTTTGACGAGGGATTCGAGCCGATCGCGCGGAAGTTCCACAACGATCCCGATGCCTTTGCCGACGCCTTCGCGCGCGCGTGGTTCAAGCTGACCCACCGCGACATGGGGCCGAAATCGCGCTATCTCGGGAAGGATGTGCCGGATGAGGACCTGATCTGGCAGGATCCGGTGCCGGCGGCGGATCACGAACTGATCGACGACGGCGACATCGGCGCGCTCAAGGCGCAGATCATGGACAGCGGTCTGTCCATCCCCGATCTGGTTTTCGTCGCCTGGGCCTCCGCCTCGACCTTCCGCGGCTCGGATCATCGTGGCGGCGCCAACGGCGCGCGCATCCGGCTGGCGCCCCAGAAGGATTGGGAGGGCAACGATCCCGAACGTCTGGCCAGGGTGCTGGAGGTCTATGAGGGCATCAAGGCGGATTTCGACGGCAAGTCTGGTAACAAAAAAGTCTCCATCGCCGATCTGATCGTGCTGGGCGGTGTCGCCGCCATCGAAAAGGCGGCCGAAGCGGCGGGTCACCGGATCGACGTGCCTTTCCATCCCGGCCGCACCGACGCCACGCCCGAGCAGACCGACGAGGAAAGCTTCTCCGTGCTGGAGCCCATCTTCGACGGGTTCCGTAACTACCAGCAGCAGAAGTTCAGCGTGCGGGCCGAACAGGTGATGATCGACCGCGCGCATCTTCTGGGGCTGTCGGCACCCGAGATGACCGTCCTGGTCGGCGGAATGCGCGCACTGGACGCCAACCACGGCGGCAGCAGGCATGGCGTGCTGACCGACCGGCCGGGCCAGCTGACGAATGATTTCTTCGTCAACCTGCTGGGCATGGATGTCGAATGGCTCTCGACCGGCGAGGGTCAGGACGAATTCGAAGCCCGCGACCGCAAGACCGGCGAGGTTCGCTGGACCGGGACGCGCGCCGATCTGGTCTTTGGCTCAAACTCGCAACTGCGCAGCGTCGCCGAGGTCTATGGCCAGAATGACGGCGGCCCCCGCTTCGTGCGCGATTTCGTCGCCGCCTGGACCAAGGTCATGGAGGCGGACCGCTTCGATCTGAAGTAACCCGCAGGCATGCGAAAAACTTGGGGGCGCGTCACAAGGCGCGCCCCCTTTTCTGCGCCGTCGCCAAGCCCGCGCACAACTCTCCCGCAGTATCGCTCAGCAACGCGACGCGCTGGCGCGGAGCCACGTCGCCCAACTCGCGCAGCGCCTCGTCGACGCGGCTAAAGATCTCGTCGCGGCAGTCGATATCGCGGTCGAACCGCGTCAGCCAGTAGCGCAGCGCGAATACGGTGCCGCCCGCTTCCATTGACTGCACACGCACATCGGGCGCGGGGTCCTGCTGGATCAGCGTCGCCTGCTGCATCGCGGTCAGCATCACCTCGCGCGCCTGCGCGATGGGAATCGCCCGGTCCAGCATGATCGACACCTGCGCGCGGTATTGCGCCCGAGGTGCGGAATAGTTGGTGATGCGCTGGCGCGCGATCTGGCTGTTGGGCAGGATCAGGTATGTCGAATCCCGCGTCAGCACCCGCGTCGTGCGCCATCCGATCTCGATCACCTTCCCGCGCGCCAGGCCGTCGATGTCGATCCAGTCGCCGATGCGAAACGGCCCCTCGACCCCCAGCGCGATACCCGACAGCGTATCGGCCACGACGTTGCGGATGGCAAAACCCAGCATCGCCAGCACAAGGCCTGAGCCCGCCAGCGCCCCCGCCGCGCCCTGCCCCATGAACAGCGCGACCGTCGCCGCGAAGGCGAGCAGGAAAAGCACCGCCGCGATCAGATCCTTCAGCAGCCGCGGATAGGGCCGCCGCCGCGTCCGCGTCGTCGCCTGGTCCAGCGCCATCGCGATCAGACGGCTGCCCAGCCAGGCGATGGCGAAATAGACCAGCGCGGTGACGCCCAGCGGCAGGATCTCGGCATCGCCCAGCAGGTGGCTCGTGCTGGCGTGAAAAGCGAAGACCGAAAGCGCGATGCTCAGCAACAGCAGCACCGCCGGCCACACCAGCCGCCGCATGTGTTGCCGGGCGCTCATCGCGCGCCGCCTGGCACGCGCGCGGCAGTGGGTGCGGGCGAGGATGCGGCAACCATGCAGGGGCATTTGCCGCGATGCGCGCGCGGGATTGGCGCGTCGCAGCGCGGGCAGATCACGTCTGCGGCGCCGGGGCGGGACAGGACCCGTCCGTGACAGAATGGGCAGCGGGCAGAGGCGGCGCGCGGAAGGATCTGGTTGCACTCCGCGCAGGTATCGCGAACGGAACGGGGGGACATGGTGAACTCCGGAAACGAGTGTAGACGAGAACTGCGCGCATCCCGGCAGACAAGGGCGCGCCCCGTCGCTCAGTCCGGGTGCGGCCCCTGTGCCGAAGGGCGCAGGGCTTGCGGCGCGGCGCCGCAGATCAGGTCGGCGCGGGCGGCGCGGTGCCGGAGGCGCCCGGAACCGCCGGCTCGGCAGGCTGCGCGACGGCGATCACCGTCAACATCTTGCGCTGATCGTCGCGAGTGTCCCAGTAGAAGGCAGCCCCCTCGGCCAGACCGATCAGCGACACGCCGATCGGCGTCATGATCGAGATCAGGCCGCGCGATATGTCGGCATGTTCCGGATAGACCAGCATCACCGTCTTTTCCTGTCCGGTGGATTCGTCGCGATACGTCACCTGGCTGCCGATGGTCACGACATCGGCCGGCATCTTGGCGGCGGGAACGATCCGGGCGCGGCCGATCTCGTCCAGCAGGCGGTCGGCCAGCGCCGGGTTGCGCTGATACGCGCCTTCCGCCAGCGCCTCGATATGGGCCAGCTCATCGGCGCTGACGACAAGCTTGGGCGCGCGCGGGGCACGCTTTTTCGCACGGTCCGTGGCGGGGGATGTCATGGCACAGCGTCCTTCGGGTTGAATGCGGGCGCGATCTGGCGCCGGTTCGGGATTACGGATGATGAAAGGGGGGTGCTCCTGCCCGCTCTGCGGCGGATGCGCCGCCGCGTTGCTGGTTGCTGGATGCAAGGAAAGCCCGGAAGGCAGAAAGGCGCGAACGCGCCTAGACCGTCCGGGACGGCAGGCGGGTCAGCAGGCGAAATCGGAAATGATCTGCGTGAACCTTCATTCTCAATGATGTAGGCAGGCATGGCGCCCGTGTCAACGGCGCCGCGCCCATGCCGCACCAACGGCGCGACGCCGGCGCCTTTGCGCCTATGGTCCGCATGGCTGAACCTCGCCACGCTTCCGGCCGTTACCGCATGGACGATAGTCGGCGCCGCCGATACGATGGACGCGCGCTGACCGCGCTTGGGGTCGCGCGGAAGTGCGAAAGGCGATTGCATGACGATCAGGACCATTGTCGTCGGGGTGGATTTGTTCCCGGCCAGTGAGGCCGTTCTGGCGCGCGCCCTGGAAATCGCGGCGCAGCATGATGCGCGTCTGGAGATCGTCCATGTCATCGCCTTGCACGGCTCGGGCGGGGGCGACCTCGGACAGAACGATCTGCGGCTCGGCCACGTGGCGCGGCATGACACGATCCTCGGACAGGCGGCACTGGCGGCACATGACCGCATCGACGCCGCCTTGACGCGGCTGGGTGCCGATCCCGCCAGGCATGATGTGCGCATCGAGACCGGTCAGCCCGCGCTGCGCCTGATCGAGATGTGCCGCGACGCGCCGCCCGATCTGATCGTCATGCGCGCCCATCAGCGCGCGGCGATTTCCGAAACCATCCTGGGCTCGACCAGCGACCGCGTCGTGGCCGCGGCGGTCGCGCCGGTGCTGGTGGTCAAGCGTGCGGCGGAGCGTCCGTACGCCAATGCCATCATAGCCAGCAGCGGCACCGACGCGGCGGAGGCGGCGCTGGCCTATACCGCCACACTGCTGCCCCGCGCCCGGTTGCGTGCCGTTCAGGCCGCGCATATCGTTCCCCAGTTCAAGGAGGCGATGCTGCGCGTGGGCACCGATCAAAGCGGCCTCGACGCGCACCACGCCACGTTGCAGCGCAACGCGGCCGCGCAGCTTGCCGCGCTGGCCGAAACCGCGCCGCGCCCCGTCGCGACCTCCGTGCTGACGGGCGATCCGGCAACCGAGCTGACCCGCCTATCGCAAGATCCCGGCACCGATCTCATCGCCGTCGGCCCCGGTCGCGGCGGGTTGATCCGCCGCGCCTTCGTGGGCAGCGTCACCCGCCATCTGCTGCGCGAGGCCGGTTGCGACGTTCTGGTCTGCCACTTGCCCGACACCGAATAGCCCTCGCGGCGCCCGGACGGGAGCGATCTGCCCACCAGGGCTGCCCAAGATCACCACCAGAAACATCGTCAGCCCGACCACCAGCGCCATCGTCGCGGCGGGCACGGCGGCAACCGTCAGCTCGCGCCGGAGCGCAGTTATACTAAAAAAAAGCCCCGGCGCGATGCTGCGCCGGGGCCTGTCAGCCTTAATGGGACGGAGGCTTTACATTCCCATCGCACTGCGCACCTGCTCAAGCGCGGTCTCCAGCTTGCCGGGATCGTCCTGCGCCTGCCGGAGGGCGGTCTTCAGCACGTCCTTCTGTGTATCCTCCATGTCCGAATTGTCGATGATCTGCACGGCCTCGTCCATGTCGAACGTGTCGACCCGCAGCGCCGGCGGCGCATCCGCGGCGGTGTCCGCATCGATCACAGTGACGACATCATCCGCGCCGTCCGTAACGGCGTCGGCGGCGTCTTCGGCTGTGTCGGCCGTCGCACCCGCAGCATCTTCGATCCCCTCGGCGGCAGCGTCCGCGCCTTGCTCGATCTCGTTTGCGGCGTCGCCCGCGGTCTCCTCGGCGGTATTCATCGCATCATCGGCGGCGGCGTCGATCTCGTCGCCCGCAGCGTTGATTTCGGCGCCAGCCTCGTCGGCGGCAGCGTCTGCCTCGTCGACAGCCTCATCCGCGGCGGCATCTACGTCGGCCACGGCCGCATCGGCTTCGGCCTCGACTTCGGCGGCGCTCTCGTCCAGCGCGTCCGGCGTGACGATCGTCTCGTCGGTTGTGTCGATCATGTCGGCGGGGTTGTCCCCGGTGACGATCACGTATCCGCCGATCAAAACGATCACGGCAAGCGCGATCCAAAGCAGGTTCTTCATATCCATATCCCCAGTAAATTAAAGCTGTTGCAGTCTGCTATCCGTCTGCTGCAATCCATCTGACGTCATGCCCGCGAGACCTGCAAGGCGCAAGCGAAATTCCGGCTCCGTCGGCACGGATCGGCCTATTTTGCCGCTTGAAACATGGGGGGCGCACGTCTACGTTATGCCCTCGAACAACCACGACAACCATTGAAGGATCAAAGCCATAGCCCGCAGACCGCACAACGCGCCGCCCACGCGCGACACTGGACCCCGAGTGAACGAGCGCATCCGTGACGCCGAGATACGCCTGATCGGGGCCGATGGCGATAATGTAGGCGTCGTGTCCGGGGCCCGCGCCATGGAAATGGCCGAAGAGGCGGGTCTGGACCTAGTCGAAATCTCGCCGAACGCCAAGCCGCCGGTCTGCAAGATCATGGATTTCGGCAAATACAAGTACGAGACGCAAAAGCGCGAGGCCGAAGCGCGCAAGAAGCAGAAGATCATCGAGGTCAAGGAGGTCAAGTTCCGCCCGAACACCGACACGCATGATTACGATGTGAAAATGCGCAATGTGTTCAAGTTCCTGGAACATGGCGACAAGGTCAAGATCACCCTGCGCTTTCGCGGCCGCGAGATGGCGCATCAGGATCTGGGCCGGGACCTGCTTCACCGCATCGCCGCCGATGTCGAGGGCACCGGCAAGGTGGAGAACATGCCAAAGATGGAAGGGCGCCAGATGATCATGATCATCGGCCCGGCACAGCGCTAGGCGCCACTTTCCGACCAAGGCTCTGCGGCTCGGACTAATCCGGGCCGTTTGCATTTCAGGGAGATCCGCAATGTGGGAAGAACGCTTCCAAACGCCGGATTACGTGTTCGGCACCAGCCCGTCGCAGTTTCTGACCCATCACCGCAGCTTGCTGACCGCCGGGCAGACCGCGCTCTCCGTTGCCGATGGCGAGGGGCGAAATTCAGTCTTCATGGCGGAGTGCGGCCTTGACGTCACCGCGCTGGAGTTCGCCCCTTCGGCCATCGCCAAGGCGCGCAAACTTGCGTCGGAGCGGGGCGTCACCGTCGATTTCAGGCAGGTTGACGTCACCGCCCATGACTGGCCTGCGCAATACGATCTGGTGGTGGGCATCTTCATCCAATTCCTCGGCCCTGACGCCCGCGCGGTGCTGATGGAGGACATGAAGCGTAGCGTTGCGCCCGGCGGGCTGATGCTGCTGCACGGCTACACGCCGGAACAGATCGCGCTCAAGACCGGCGGTCCGCCCGATCCCGATAACATGTACACCGAGGCGCTGCTGGAGGACAAATTCAACGGGTGGGACATCCTGGAAAACCGCGCCTACACGCGCGAGATCAGTGAGGGCAGCGGGCATGTCGGCCGCTCCGCCCTCATTGATTTCGTAGCCCGCAAACCGGCCTGACGCGTACCGCGTCAGCGGGCTGCGCTCACCGCCCTGCGGGTCATGACCGCGGCCAGATGCGCGCGGTATTCCGGCGTCCCGTGCAGATCGCCGATCATCCCGTCCGCAGGAAGGCTGAGCCCGTCCAGCGACGTTGCGCTGAAATTCGCGCCAAGCGCGTCTTCGGCGGCGCTCCAGCGGAACACGCCGCTTTCGGACGCGCCGGTGATGGCGACCCGCACGCCGTCATCGAAGCGCGCAACAAACGCCGCCACCAGCGCAAACCGCGAGGCGGGCTGCTCGAACTTGACATAGGCGGATTGGCTCGGCACCGGGAACTTGACCTGGGTGATGATCTCGCCTTCCTCCAGCGCGGTGTCGAACATGCCCTGAAAGAAATCATCGGCCGGGATTTCGCGCCGGTCGGTCAGGATGGTCGCCCCCGCCGCCAGCGCTGCGGCGGGCCAGCAGGCCGAGGGATCGTTGTTGGCCAGCGATCCGCCCATCGTGCCGCGATTGCGCACCGCCGGATCGCCGATTTTCGCCGCCATCATCGCCAGCCCGGCGAAGCCTGTTGCGCCCGCCGCCACCTCGCCATGCGTGGTCCCGGCGCCGATGCAAAGCCTGCCCGCGTCATCGGTGCAGATCCCGCGCAGCGCGTCTATGGCGCCCAGGCTGACCAGCACCGACGGCATGGCCAGCCGCTGCTTGAGCGTCGGGATCAGCGTCTGGCCCCCGGCCAGCGGCTGCGCCTCGTCCCGGCTGAGCGCCTTGACGGCGGCTTCGACGGTGGTGGGCCGTTCAATGTCGAATGAATACATCTTAAATCCCCTTTCAGCCCTGCTGCATCGCGGCCCAGACGCGCGACGGAGTCACCGGCATGTCGATATGGTCCACCTTGTGACCGCCCGATTGCAGCGCATCGATCACCGCGTTGATCACGGTGGGCGTCGATCCGATGGCCCCCGCCTCGCCGCAGCCCTTCACGCCCAGCGGATTGTGCGTGCAGGGCGTGCCGTTTGAATGATCGACCGCGAAGAACGGCACGTCATCGGCGCGCGGCATGCAGTAATCCATGTAGCTGGCCGACAGAAGCTGCCCGTCCGCATCATAGCTGCAATTCTCCAGCAGCGCCTGACCGATGCCCTGCGTCAGCCCGCCATGCACCTGACCGTCCACGATCATCGGGTTCACAACGTTGCCGAAATCGTCGGCGGTCGTGAACTTTTCGATGGTGACCTTTCCGGTCTCGGGATCGACCTCCACTTCGCAGGCATAGGCGCCGGCGGGAAAGGTGAAGTTGTTCGGATCGTAGAACGCCGTTTCCTCCAGCCCCGGCTCCACCTCGTCCAGCGGGTAGTTGTGCGGAACGTAGGCCGCCAGCGTCACGTCGCCCCAGGCCAGCGATTTGTCGGTGCCCGCGACGGTGAACTTGCCGTTCTTCAGCTCGATATCGCTGTCGGCGGCCTCCATCATGTGCGCCGCGATCTTCTTGGCCTTGGCGATGATCTTTTCGGTGGCGCGGACCATGGCGCTGCCGCCGACGGCGATGGAGCGCGAGCCATACGTGCCCATGCCCATCGGCGTGTTGGCGGTATCGCCATGCTCGATCTCGATCATGTCGGCCGGAATGCCAATCATGTCGGCCACCACCTGCGGAAAGACCGTCTCATGCCCCTGTCCGTGGCTATGGCTGCCGGTCATCACGGTGATGCCGCCGGTGGCGTTGACGCGCACCGTCGCGCTTTCGTAAAGGCCCGCGCGTGCCCCGAGCTGGCCCACAAGGTTCGACGGCGCGATGCCGCACGCCTCGATGAAGCAGTTGATGCCAAGGCCGCGCAGCTTGCCGTTCTTGTCACTCTGCTTGCGGCGCGCAATGAAGCCGCCCAGATCGGCCTTTGCTTCAAGTTTGTCCATCAAGCGGTTGAAATCACCCGAGTCATATTCGACCGCCACCGGCGTCTGGTAGGGAAAATCGGTGATGAAATTCTGGCGGCGCAGCGCGATGGGATCGACCCCCAGCTCGCGCGCGGCCTTGTCGATGACGCGCTCCAGCTGATAGGTTGCCTCGGGCCGGCCCGCGCCGCGATAGGCATCGACCGGCACGGTATTGGTAAAGACCGCGCGCACATTGACGTAAACCAGCGGCGTCTTGTAGTTCCCCGCCATCAGCGTGCCGTGCAGCCATGTCGGGATCGACGGCGCGAAGGTCGACAGATACGCGCCCATGTTCGCCAGCGTGCTGGTGCGAACGGCGGTGAAGTTATTGTCCTTGTCGAGCGCCAGTTCGATCCTGGTCACGTGATCGCGCGCCTGCGCATCGCTCAGAAACGCCTCGGAGCGGGTGCAGGTCCATTTCACGGGCCGGTTCAACGCCTTGGCGGCATAGGTGCAGAACGCTTCCTCGGCATAATGATAGATTTTCGAGCCGAAGCCGCCCCCCACATCCGGGGCCACGACGCGCAGCTTGTGCTCGGGGATGTTCAGCACGAAGGCGCCCATCAGCAGGCGGATCACATGCGGGTTCTGCGACGTGGTATAGAGCGTGGATTTGCCGGTGCCCCGGTTGTAGTCGCCGATGGCGACGCGCGGCTCCATCGCGTTGGGAACAAGGCGGTTGTTGATCAGCTCGACGGTCGTGACATGCGCCGCGTTCTTGATCGCGTCATCCACCGCCTGCTTGTTCTCTTCGACGAAACCCCAGTCGAAACAGAGGTTACTGGTCAGCTCTTCATGCACTTTCGTCGCGCCACCCTCCAGCGCAGCGCGCATATCGACGACGGCCGGAAGCTCCTCGATGTCGGCGACGATCGCTTCGGCGGCGTCGCGGGCCTGCTCGCGTGTCTCGGCGACGATGGCGGCGTAGGGATCGCCCACGTGGCGCACATGGGTGTCGCACAGCACCGGATGGCGCGGCTCCTGCATCGGGTTGCCGAAGCGGTCCGTGACCTGCCAGCCGCAGGGAATCGATCCTGCATCCCTGAAATCCGCGCCGGTGAAGATGCGCAGGACGCCCGGCATCTGCTCTGCCTCGCTCAGGTCGAGGCTGTTGATCTTGCCGTGCGCCACGTCGGAGCGCAGGAAATGCACGTACGCCTGACCGCGCAGGTTGATGTCATCCGTATAATTGCCGGTGCCCGACAGGAAGCGGACATCCTCCCGCCGCTTCGGGCTGGCGCCGATTCCGCCATGAACGGCTTCGTTGTCCTTGGGCATGTCTTCTCTCCCTGAGTTGGCGACGGTGGTGCGGCGTCATTCGGCGGCGATGGCGCCGCCGATCCCGCTGACATCCTGACCGCTTGCGGCCAGGATCGCCTTGACGATGTTGTGATATCCGGTGCAGCGGCAGATGTTGCCCTGCAGGTAGCTGCGCACCTCGGCCTCGGTCGGCTTGGGGTTTTCCTTGAGCAGCGCGGCGGCGCTCATCACCATGCCGGGAGTGCAAAAGCCGCATTGCAGGCCGTGGTAATCCTGAAACGCCTGCTGAATGGTGTTGAGGGTGCCGTCGGGCGCCGCCTGCCCCTCGATCGTGTCCACCTCGGCGCCTTCGGCCTCGGCGGCGAACATGGTGCAGGATTTGACCGCCTTGCCGTTCACATGCACGACGCAGGCGCCGCACTGGCTGGTGTCGCAGCCGACATGCGTGCCAGTCAGGCCCAGCGTCTCGCGCAGGAAATCGACCAGCAGCGTGCGGCCCTCGATGGTGCCGTGCACGGACTTTCCGTTCACGGTCATGCTGACGTCGGACATGGGCGCCTCCCTCGCGTTCTGTCGGATACGGGGGCGAGTTAAGCACGGGTCCGGCGCCTTGAGAAGCCTGTATTTATGCCGATGGTTTGCCGCGGCGCGGCATGGGCCGGGTCGGAATCTCCTTCAGCAGACCGCCCACGCCCATTCCCGCGATATCCGCCGCGCTTACCTTCACGCCGCAGAGGATGCGCGCCAGAACCCAGTCGGCGCCATTGAGGCTGGGCGCGCGCGCGCAGCCCGGCAGGCCGATCACGGGGCGCGGGCCAAGCTGGCCCAGGAACAGCAGGTTGCCCGGATCGACCGGCATCCCGAAGCGCGTCACCTTCCCGCCCGCCTGCCGCAACGCGGCGGGTCCGGTATCTTCGGCGTCCGAGGTTGCGGAGGCGGTAAGAATCAGCAGCAGCTCGCCCTGCGCAGCCTGCAGCGCGGCGGCGATGGCGCCGGTCTCGTGCGGGACATGGACAAGCTCGGACAGCTCCGCGTTCAGCGCCTCCAGCCGCGCGGCGATGGCGGCGACGCCCTTGTCGCCCGCGCCGGCGGCGGTTTCGGTGACGATCAGCGTGGCGCGGCGGACCTGCGGCGCGGCCAGACGCACCGCGCCGCGCGCGGCGGCGCAGGCGGCGGCGATGGCATCCTCGGGGACGGCATAGGGGATGATCTTGACCGTCGCGATCATGCCATTGCCGCGCATCTGGTGAAGGTCCGGAACGGTGGCGATCGTGATCATCGGGTCCACGGCATTGGCGGCGTGGATCGCCGCGACGTCAAGCTGCACCAGCCCCGGCGCCTCGGCGATGAGGTTGACCCGCCCGGTGCCCGGCGCGCCCAGCCGGATACCGCGCGCGCCCTCCGCCAGCGCCTCGGCCAGGCGCTGCGCGGCCGCATCCTCGCCCACATCGCCAGGCTCCAGCCGGGCGACGACGGCCTCGGCAACGCCCACCGCGCGCAGGCTGTCCAGATGGCCCCGCTCCAGCACCAGCCCCTTGCGCAGCCGCCCGCCCGGAACGGCGACGGAGTGGGCCAGGACCGCGCCCTCGGCCTCGGCCAGCGGAACGGGGCCGAATTTCATGTCCCAAGCCTCAGCACCTGCGTCATCTGCGCGAGGATGCTCAGCGCGATCTCGGCAGGACCGGCGGCGCCGATATCCAGACCAACAGGCCCGTGAATCCGCGCAAGGTCAGCATCCGCGAAACCGGCCGCGCGCATCCGATCCAGCCGTCTGGCATGGGTGCGGGTGGAGCCGAGCGCGCCGATGTAGAAGACTTCGCTGCGCAGCGCCTCGGTCAGGGCCGGATCGTCCAGCTTGGGGTCATGCGTCAGCAGCACAAGTGCCGTGCGCGCGTCGAGGCCGAGCGCGCGCACCGCGTCGTCGGGCCAGTCATCCAGTAGCGTCTCGCCCGGAAACCGCGCCTCGGACGCGAAGGCGGGGCGCGGGTCGACAAGGATCGGGTCATATCCGACAACCCGCGCCATCGGCACCAGCGCCTGCGCGATATGCACCGCGCCCACGACGATCAGGCGCAGCGGCGGGTTGTGAATCGCCACGAAGGTTTCGCCATCCTCCTCAAAGCCCGAGCGGTCCATGCGAAAGCGGGTGCCTAACCCCGCCTCTTCCAGCCGCGGCGCGCCATCCGGCGGCGTGACAAGCGCCACGGGGCGGCGTGCCGCGCGTGCGGCGACAAGCGCCTCCAGCACGCCCACGGGCAGCGCGGCGCCGACGGGCTGCACCAGCACCCGGATCGTGCCGCCACAGGCCAGGCCCACGGCAAAGGCGTCGCCGTCGCTGACGCCGAATTCCAGCATCCGCGGCGCGCCATCCTTGATCGCGTCCAGCGCCTCGGCCACGACCGCGCCTTCGACGCAGCCACCCGACACGGACCCGGCCATGTCCCCGATGCCCGAGACCGCCAGCATCGCGCCCACGCGGCGCGGGGCGCTACCCCATGTCTGGACCACCGTGGCCAGCGCGGCGCCCTGCCCGGCCTCGTGCCATTCCAGTGCAATGCGGGGGATGTCGTCGAGTTCAGCCATTAAAAAGCCCTCCGCCTGCACTATGCGGCGGAGGGTCAGGTTACTCAATCCTAATCCCGCGGGGCGGCGGGCCCGGCTCGGCAGATCAGTTGCGGCCTGCCAGGAGCGGCGTGATGTTGCGCACCGCCGCGCGCCGGTTGGCGCGCAGATCGCCCGCCTGCTTCACCCGCAAGTCAGATTCCCCATAGCCTTGCACGATCATGTTGGCCGGCGAAACGTCGAAATATTCGGTCAGCGCAAGCGCGACCGATTCGGCCCGCCGGTCCGACAGTGCGAGGTTGTAGCTGGCATCGCCAACGGTGTCGGTGTGCCCCTCGATCAGGAAGACCTGGCGCGGATCGTCATCGATCGCGGCGCGCATCGCCTTGCCCAAGTCAGCCAGGTCCTGCGCCTCGTCCGGGCCGATCACGGCCGAGCCGGTCCGGAAGTTGATCGCGTCGAGCGCGATCACCGGAACCAGATGCCGCACCGCATCGATTCGCCGGATCTGGTTGAGCGAGAAGCTGCGGTCGGGCAGAGCCTCGTTCTTGGCGCTGAGCGCGGCGCGCAGGGTATCGACGTCGGCGCTGCTGTAATCGTAGGCCTGCGCCTGCGCGGGCTTGAGATCGCTCACGTCGACGCGGTCGAACTGGCGCGTGTCGTCGAACAGCACCACCTCGCGCCCGTCGGGAAGGATGCGCGTGCGGCGCAGCACCCGGCCATCCGCGGCCCGGATCGTGACGGTCGACGAATTGTCGGGCGCGACCACCTCGGTCCGGGTCGAGCCGTCGGAGTAGGTCGAGGTGGCGACGTTGCTGCCGGGTTGGCGCAGAAGCGTGTCGTCGTCCTTGATGATACGGTACTGTCCGTTCGGGTCGCGCACCACGGCCCGGTCACCGGTATTCGACACGACCTCGCCGCCATTGTTCAGCATCTTGCCGACGGCGTAGGCGCCCAGGCCGGCAACGGCGGCAACGCCGAGATTCTTGAGCAACTGGTTATCGTCGTCGTCATCGACAGCGGGTGCGGCGGGAGCTGGCGCGGCGGTAGCGGGCGCCGCGGTAGCTGGCGCCGCGGCAGCAGGTGCGGCGGCAGCGGGCGCAGCGGCATTCCGCTGACCGCTGGCAGTCGTGGCGAATTCCTCGTCAGAGGCGCGAGCCTCTGCCTCTGTCACGGTGCTTTCCTGCGTGTCGACGACTTCGCCCTCGCCGCTGGCAGCCGCCGCAACAGGGGCGTTTTCGACGTCCGCCGCAGCAGCCTCGGCCTGCGCTTCGGCAGAGACTTCGGGAAGCGCTTCGGCATCGTTTGCAGCGGCAAGGCCTGCGTCTGCCGCCGTACCGGTGCCTTGCGCGGCCTCTTCCCCGGCCAGGTCATCGGCAGCGTTATCGGCAGCAGTATCAGCCGTGCCTTCGGTTGCTGCCGCATCGGTCTGGGTATCGACACCGCCCCCGACCGCATCGGCCGGCGCGTCTTCCTGAGGCGCAACATCAACCTCGGGCGCTGCAACCTCGGGCGCCGCAGTATCAGTCTCGGCATCGGCCGCCGGCGCAACGCTCGTATCAACGGCAGCATCGGTATCCTGCGCAGCCCCTGCGGCAGTGTCGCCGGCCGATTCCGCCCCAGTCGCGCCATCGCCATCTTCGGCCGGCGGCTCTGCCCCGGTATCGATGCCCTGCGCGACGGCGGCAGCGGCGTCGTCAGCTTCGCTATTCGCGGTGCCCACGGCGGTGGCATCTTTTGCGGGCGGCTCTGCCCCACTATCGATGCCCTGCGCGACGGCGGCAGCGGCGTCGTCAGCTTCGCTATTCGAGGTGTCCACGGCGGTGGCATCTTTTGCGGGCGGCTCTGCCCCGGTATCCATGCCCTGCGCGGCGGCGGCAGCGGCGTCTTCAGCTTCGCTGGTCGCGCTGTCTTGCACGGCGGCGGCATCTTCCGCCAGCGGCTCTGCCGCGGCTTCGGTGTCCTGCGCGGCGGCGTTTGCGGCATCTTCAGCCTGTTGTTGGGCGCTGCTGTCTTCGGCCTGCTGCTCGGCGGCGGCCTCGGTATCGGCGGTGCCTTCCTCTGCCGCGGCCTTGGCGGCTTCGGCTTCCGTCTTTGCCGCTTCTTCGGCAGCATCCGCTTCGTCTTTGGCGGCAGCTTCGGCGTCCTGGACGGCGGTCTCGGCGTCCCCGGCGGCGCCCTCCAGCAGATTCTGCGCGTCGTCCACCGCGTCGGTCGCGGTATCGCTCTGCGCCAGGCGCATCAGCGGCGCGGGCTCTGTGGGCGCGGCCTTGGCGGCCGTGCCCAGGGCGGCGCCGGGGACAGGTGCGGCAGCGTTCAGCACGAGTGCCAGTGCGGTGGTGGATGTAAGCCAGGTGCGGCGCATATCATTACTCCTTCGAAAAGCTTGGTCCGCCGAAACGCGGAAAGGGATTGCGCTGGTAACGCCCGCGCTGCGGTTTTCGTTCCGAGACGCGGCGCCGTCGTCGCAGGTCAGCCGAGGCGCATCAGGCGCGTTTTCTCTCCCGGATCGGCGGGCGCGGCGAAGGCGGCGGCCAGATCCTCTATCGACCCGACCGAGTGGCAGGCCAGCAGGGTATCCACATGCGGCAGCATGGCCGCGATACCCTGCGCCCGGGGCGCGAAGCCGTCCCATCGCAGCAGCGGGTTGAGCCAGATCAGCCGCCGCGCTGTCAGATGCAGACGCTGCATCTGCGCCGAGAGGAACTCCGGCGCGCCGCGGTCCAGCCCGTCGGTGATCAGCAGCACCACGGCCCCCTGCCCCAGCACGCGGCGCGACCAGTCGCGGTTGAACGTGGCCAGGCAGTCACCGATGCGCGTGCCGCCCTCCCAGTCCTGCACCTCGCGGCCCGCGGCGGCAAGGGCGGCGTCGACATCGCGGGTGTCCAGGTGCCGGGTGATGTTGCTCAGCCGCGTGCCGAAGGTGAAGGCATGCACCCGGCCCCAGCCGCCGGCGCGGTCCGAAGCGCGGCTGTTGGCCACGGCATGGACGAAATGCAGCACCATGCGGCTGTACTGGCTCATCGAGCCGGAGATATCGCACAGCACCACCAGATCGGGCGCCTTGATCTTCGGCGCACGGCGGGCAAGCTGCGTGATCTCGCCGCCCCGGCGCATGGCAAGACGCATCGTCCGGCGCGCGTCGATCAGCCGCCCGCGCGGATCGGCGGCCATGCGGCGGGACGGCAGCGGCGGCACCGGCAGCGTCAGGCGTGCCAGCATGCGTTTCGCCTCGGCGATCTCGCTTGTGCCCATCTGCTCGAAATCGAGGCTGCGCAGCCGCTCGCGCGCCGAGGTGGTGGCGCTGGCGTCGATCTCGATCAGGCTTTCGTCATCGGCGCCGTCAGGCATCTCCGGCAGCGGCGCATTCGCTCCGTCGAGCAGTGCCTCGGCCGCGCGTTTCTCGGCCGGTTTGGCGGGCGGGCTTTCGTTGAGGCCGCGCATGGCGGGCAGAAGCGTGGCCATCATATGCTCCAGAAAGCGCGGATCGCGCCAGTAGAGGCGGAAGATCTGGGCAAAGACGGCGCGGTGTTCCGGCCGCGTGACGCAAAGCGCGTGCAGCGTCCAGTAGAAATCGGTGCGCGAGGTGAAGCCGACATCCGTCACCGCGCGCACCGCATCGATCACGCGGCCCGGACCCACCGGCAGGCCGGCCCGGCGCAGGGCACGGATGAAATGAGTGATGTTCTGCGCCAGCTTCGGGTTGTCCGGAAGATCGAGCTCGGGATATTCGCTCATGCGCGGCGCCGGGGGCGCTGCCCCCGGACCCCCGGAGTATTTTTGCCAAGATGAAGCCTCATGCGGTCGGCAGCGCGGCGCGCGCGCGTTCGAGGATGCGGGCGGCTTCGCTGCCTTGCATTTTCGCGATATCGTCCTGGTATTTCAGCAGCGCGCCCAGCGTGTCGGCCACCACCTGCGGGCTGAGCGCGACCGCGTCCAGCGCCAGAAGGCATTTGGCCCAGTCGATGGTTTCGGCGACGCCCGGTTTCTTGAACAGATCCTCGGTGCGCAGCGCCTGCACGAAGGCGACGACCTCGCGGCTGAGCGCCTCGGGCAGATCGGGCTCACGGGCGGCCAGGATCTCGGTCTCGCGCTGGAAGTCGGGGTAGTCGACCCAGGCGTAGAGGCAGCGGCGCTTGAGCGCGTCATGCACTTCGCGCGTGCGGTTCGAGGTCAGGATGACGATGGGCGGTTCGGCGGCCCTGATGGTGCCCAGTTCGGGGATGGTGACCTGAAAATCGCTGAGCGCCTCCAGCAGGAACGCCTCGAAGGGCGCGTCCGTGCGGTCCATCTCGTCGATCAGAAGGACGGGCGGGCCGCCGGGCTGGGGCCGCATGGCTTGCAGGAGGGGCCGCTCGATCAGGAACGCCTCGGTGAAAAGGTGGTCGGTCAGCGCATCGGCATCCTGGCTTCCGGCCGCCTCGGCGGCACGCAGGGCGATCATCTGCGCCGCGAAGTTCCACTCGTAAACAGCCGTCGAGGCATCCAGCCCTTCGTAGCATTGCAGCCGGATCAGCCGGCGCCCGAGGCCGGTGGCGACCGCCTTGGCGATCTCGGTCTTGCCGGTGCCGGCCTCGCCCTCGAGGAAGAGCGGCCGCTTGAGCCGCAGCGACAGGAACAGCGCCGTGGCCAGCGCGCGGCCGCACACATATCCCTCCCGCGCCAGCATTTTCTGCACGTCGTCGATATTGCTTGGGTACATGTCGGCCATCCTCGCGCCAGTGCCTCTGGCGCTGCATCCTGCGGTGAAGGAAAGAGGCTGTCCAGCAAACCTCACCGATTTTCCAAAGTTTCGCCTGATTTGAACAATAGATCCCTCCATGCTGCGGCAGTGCGCGGCCAATAATTTGAGGACGCGAAGCATGCAGGAAGCCCACAACGTCTTTGACCAGCCGCTATCGGGCCTGTCCGGACCTGGCGCGTGGCTCGACAAGGTTGCCGAGGTGACGGACGAGGACGGCTATGTGGAGCGGTTGGGCGATCGGCATTCCGCCATCTTCATCGAGGACAAGCCGATCCTGCTGGTCACCTTCGAGACGCACCAGGGAATCGCGGCGCTGTCCCCGGATGCGCAGCCCATGGGCTGGCAGATGGCGCGCGCGCTCGGTTGGTCGCATCTGTGCCTGGTGTCGGACGGCGATACGTGGTTCCGCGAACGTGCGGTCTATGCCTATTTCGACAGGCTGGTCGATGACGGGTTCTTCGAGGATTTCGAGCAGGTCATATTCTATGGCGCCGGCCCGTGCGGCTATGCCGCCGCCGCCTTTTCCGTGGCCGCGCCGGGGGCCAAGGTGTTGGCGCTGTCGCCGCAGGCCACGCTGGACCCGCGCGTGACCGAGTGGGACAGCCGTTATCGCCACATGCGCCGGACGTCCTTCAGCGATCGCTACGGTTACGCGCCCGACATGCTGGACGCGGCGGCCGAGGCATACGTTCTCTACGACCCCGAGATCGACCTCGACGCCATGCATGCGGCGCTGTTCTCCCGGCCCAATGTCACGCTTTTCCGCATGCGCTACATGGGGCCGGAGATCGAGGCGGGGCTGATGCGCATGCAGATCCTGTTTCGCATCCTCGCGCAGCTCAGCGCGGACAAGCTGGACCGCGCCGCGCTGGCCACGCTCTTTCGCGCGCGGCGCCACGACTGCGGCTATCAGTTCACCCTGCTGCAAAAGCTGAAGACGCAGGGGCGGCCTTACCTGATCGTCCTTCTGGCGCGCAAGGTGCTGGAGCAGCGCAACGCGCGCCCCTTCCGCAAGGCGCTGGAGGCCGCTTGCGAGGAAGCCGAGGATGCGGGTCTGCACCTGCCGCCGGCGTTTGGATACGCCGATCCGAACGACTGAATTGCGGGGGCAAGCAGCCACTGGCGCGGCCGGACGCGATCGGGTAAAGCGCCCGGCATGAGACATCTGACCCTGCGCATACCGGACGACTGGCACCTTCACCTGCGCGATGGCGCGATGCTGCGCGCGGTACTGCCGTGGAGCGCGGCGCATTTCGCCCGTGCCATCGTCATGCCCAACCTCGTGCCGCCGGTCGTGACCGGCGCCGATGCCGCCGCCTACCGCGCGCGGATCATGGCCGCCATGCCGGAGGGCGCGGACTTCACTCCGCTGATGACGCTCTACCTGACCGAAGAGACGGACCCGGACGACGTCGCCGCCGCCCATGCCGAAGGGCTGATAGCGGCCGTCAAGCTCTACCCCGCGGGGGCGACCACCAACTCGGCCAGCGGCGTGACCGACATGAGCCGGGTGCAGGGCGTGCTGGAGCGGATGGCCGAGATCGGCCTGCCGCTTTGCGTTCACGGCGAAGTCACCGATCCCGCTATCGACATCTTCGACCGCGAGGCGGTATTCATCGACCGTGTGCTGGACCCGCTTCGCAACCGGGTGCCGGGCCTGAAGGTGGTGATGGAGCATATCACGACCTCCCAGGGGGTGGACTACGTCAAGGCCGGTGACAGCGGCCTCGCCGCGACGATCACCACGCATCACCTGGTCATCAACCGCAATCATATCCTCGCCGGAGGCATCCGGCCGCATTACTACTGCCTTCCCGTCGCGAAGCGCGAGGAACACCGGCTGGCGCTGCGCGCCGCCGCGACATCGGGCGACGCGCGCTTTTTCCTCGGGACGGACAGCGCGCCGCATACCGACCCGGCCAAGCTTCAGCCCTGCGGCTGCGCCGGCTGTTTCACCGCCCCGAACACCATGCCGATCCTCGCGCATGTCTTCGAGGACGAGGCTGCGCTGGACCGGTTGGAGGCGTTCGCGTCGCTGAACGGCCCGGCCTTCTATGGCCTGCCGCCGAACGAGGGCAAACTGACGCTGATTAAAGGCGCCCCCGACCTGCCGGACCATGTGGATACCGGGGACGGCCCCGTCACCGTGTTCGATCCCGGATTTGTGCCGCGGTGGCGCGTCGCCGCCCGCTCTTCTTGATGAAACCAGCCGCGCCCACGGCAGATTGACCCCACAGGCCGATGAAGGACCACTCATGATCCCCAGCAGCTACCCCCCCGCCGACGAGATCGCCCGCCTCACCGCGCGCATGCTGCTGGAAATCGGCGCGGTCCATTTCAATGCCGAGACCCCCTATATCTACTCGTCCGGCCTGCCCGGCCCCACCTATATCGACTGTCGCAAGCTGATCTCCTATCCGCGCATCCGCAGCACGTTGATGGATTTTCTCGCCGTCACCGTCATGCACAATGCCGGATTCGAGGCGTTTGACAACATCGCCGGGGGCGAGACGGCGGGCATCCCCTTCGCCGCGCTGATGGCCGAGCGGATGGCGCTGCCCATGACCTACGTGCGCAAGAAGCCCAAAGGCCACGGGCGCGGCGCGCGAATCGAAGGCACCATGAGCGAGGGTCAGCGCGTGCTGCTGGTCGAGGATCTGACCACCGATGGCGGCTCCAAGATCGGCTTTGTCGATGCGATCCGCGACACCGGCGCCACCTGCGCGCATACCGCCGTCATCTTCTACTACGGCATTTTCCCTGACACGCTGAAGACGCTGGGCGATCACGGCGTGGCGCTGCATCACCTCTGCACCTGGTGGGACGTTCTGGCCGAGGCGCGCGCGCAAGGCACGTTCGACGACGCCACGCTTGCCGAGGTCGAGGCGTTCCTCAAGGCTCCCCGCGCCTGGCAGGATGCCCGCGCCTGACGCCCCGCCGCGCGGCGTCCGACGTCCGAGTGTCGCCCGCGCGCAACAGCGCCCATCATTCTGCGGATCGCCGCCGCCCCGGGTGCCGGAACCGGCGCGCGTCGCCACCAGATGTTGACGCGCAGGCCCGTTATGCCGCAAGATGATGCGCAAGCGGGCGCGGATTGATCCTTCCACAGGTTTATACAGTTTGCACCCGCGCCCGGCCTGCGTCTATGACGTCAGCGCGGGGGCAGCCGGAGAGCGACATGAACGAGATCACCACATTCAACGCCAGCGGACGCGCCGCCGGGGCCGAGATTCAGGCCGCCGACACGATGCCCCATTCGATCGAGGCCGAACAGCAGCTTCTGGGCGCGATCCTGACCAACAACGATGTCTATGACCGCATCGCCAGCATCATCGGCGCGCAGCATTTCTACGATCCGGTCCATGCCCGCATCTACGAGACCGCGGCCGCCCGCATTGCCAAGAACAACCTTGCCTCGCCCGTCACGCTCAAGGCGTTTCTCGAAGAGGACGAGGGTCTGAAGGAACTGGGCGGACCGGCCTACCTCGTCAACCTCGCCGGCGCCGCAGTCAGCACCTACGCCGTGCGCGACTACGCGCAGATGATCTACGATCTGGCGATCCGCCGCCAGCTTATCACGCTGGGGCACGACATCGCCGGCAAGGCCGCGCGCATGGACGTGGACAGCGAGCCGAAGGATCAGATCGTCGAAGCCGAGCAGCAGCTTTACAAGCTGAGCGAACAGGGTCAGACGGAAAGCGGATTTCAAAGCTTTCTCAGGGCGGTAACGGACGCCGTCAATGTCGCCAACGCCGCCTACCAGCGCGAGGGCGGGCTTGCCGGCATCTCGACCGGCCTTGTCGACATGGACAAGAAGCTGGGCGGTCTGCACAAGTCCGACCTTCTGATCCTTGCCGGGCGCCCCTCGATGGGCAAGACGTCGCTGGCGACCAACCTGGCCTTCAACATCGCCAAGGCCTACAGGCGCGGCACCCTGCCGGACGGCACCGAGGGCGCGGTCGAGGGCGGCGTCGTCGGCTTCTATTCGCTGGAAATGAGCGCGGAGCAGCTGGCCGCGCGGGTGCTGTCCGAGGCGTCCGAAGTGCCCAGCGAACAGATTCGCCGCGGCGACATGACCGAGGGCGAATTCCGCCGTTTTGTCGAGGCCGCCAAGCAGCTTGAATCCTGCCCGCTCTATATCGACGACACGCCCGCCCTGCCGATCAGCCAGCTCGCCGCCCGTGCGCGGCGGCTGAAGCGCACGCACGGGCTGGACGTGCTGATGGTCGACTATCTGCAGCTTGTGCGCGGCACCGGGCGCAGCGAGAACCGCGTGAACGAGATTTCCGAGATCACCATGGGCCTCAAGGCCATCGCCAAGGAGCTGGACATCCCTGTGATTGCCCTCTCGCAGCTCAGCCGCCAGGTCGAGAACCGCGAGGACAAGCGCCCGCAGCTGAGCGATCTGCGCGAGTCGGGCTCGATCGAGCAGGACGCCGACGTGGTCATGTTCGTCTTCCGCGAGGAATATTACGTCGAGCGCGAGAAACCCTCGGACGACAAGCTGGAAGAGATGGCGGGCTGGCAGGAGCGGATGGAGCGGCTGCACGGCAAGGCCGAAGTCATCATCGGCAAGCAGCGGCACGGCCCCATCGGGTCGATCGAGCTGAGCTTCGAGGGCCGCTTTACCCGCTTCGGCAACCTCGTTCAGCCGTGGCAGAACGGCGGCGGCGGGGGCGAGCAGGAGTTTTGATCCGGGCGCGCCTCCGCATTGCGCGGCGCCGGGCGCTTTGGCCTTGACGCCGCGCGCGCCCATGTCACAACCCCGGCCATGAGCACCGCCACCCTCACCATCGACCTCGGGGCGCTGACGGCCAACTGGGCCGCCCTCGCCGCCATGGGCCGCGCCGAAGCCGGCGCGGTGGTCAAGGCCGACGCCTATGGCCTCGGCGCCGCGCGGGTAAGCCGCGCGCTGGCAAAGGCGGGCGCGCGCACCTTCTTCGTCGCTGTCGCCGAGGAGGGCGTGGCGCTGCGACAGGCATTGGGCCCCGGTCCTGTGATCTACATCCTGTCGGGCCATATGCCCGGCGATGCCGACATGCTGAGCGACATGGACCTGACGCCGATCCTCAACTCGCTGGAGCAGTTGATCCGGCATCTGGAGGCGCTTTCTGGCCGTCCCTTCGGCCTGCAGCTCGACACCGGCATGAACCGGCTGGGCATGGAGCCGAACGAATGGGCGGCGGTGCGCGACATCGCCATGGCGCAGGACCCGCAGCTGATCATCAGCCACCTCGCTTGCGCCGAGGATCGCGGCGAGGCGATGAACACCGACCAACTGGCGACGTTCCGGCAGATGACGGCGGGTCTCGACTGTCCGCTGAGCCTGGCCAACACGGGCGGAATCTTGCTGGACCGGGCGTATCATTTCGACGTGACGCGCCCCGGCATCGGCCTTTATGGCGGGCAACCCTTCGCGCAGGCGCGCCCGGTGGTGACGCTCGATCTGCCGGTGATCCAGTGCCGCGATGTCGCGCCCGGCGAGACGGTGGGTTACAGCCGCGGCTGGACCGCCGAGCGCCCCAGCCGCATCGCCACGCTCAGCGCCGGGTATGCCGACGGCATCCTGCGCTGCCTTGGCGGCGGCGCCCATGTGTGGGCGGAGGACACGCCTTGCCCCATCGTGGGGCGCATCTCAATGGACCTGATCGGGGTGGATGTGACGGATCTGGGGCATGATCCGAAATCGGTCGCGTTGCTGAACGCGCAGCAGGGCGTGGATGTTCTGGGGGATGCGGCGGGCACCATCGGCTATGAAATCCTCACCGCGCTCGGCGCGCGCTACACAAGGCGGTATCTGGGCGGATGAACATCGCGGCCGCGATCCTCGCCGCCATCGGGCGGCATGTCCTTGCCGCGCTTGCCGGCATAGGCCGCGTTGCGCTGTTTACGCTGGCGACGGTTTCACATCTGCTGCGGCCGCCCTTCTATGCGCGCGAGTTCAGGCACGCGCTGGTTCAGGTCGGCTGGCTCTCGCTGCCCGTGGTGGGGCTGACCGCGCTCTTCACCGGCGGCGCGCTGGCCTTGCAGATCTATGCCGGCGGCGCACGGTTCAATGCCGAAACGGTGGTGCCTTCCATCGTCGCCATCGGGCTGACGCGGGAACTGGGTCCGGTCCTCGGCGGGCTCATGGTGGCGGCGCGGGTGGCGTCCTCCATCGCCGCAGAGATCGGCACGATGAAGGTGACCGAGCAGATCGACGCGCTGACGACGCTCAGCACCAACCCCATGAAATACCTCACCCTTCCCCGCGTTCTGGCCGCATCGCTGGCCGTGCCGTTGCTGGTGGGCGTGGGCGACGTGATCGGGATCATGGGCGGCTTTCTTGTCGGGGTCGGGCGGCTGGATTTCAACGCGGCGGCCTACATGCACAACACGCTGGATTTCCTCGAAGGCTGGGACGTGGCAAGCGGCATGATCAAGGGCAGCGTCTTTGGCTTCATCGTGGCGCTCATGGGCTGCTATTACGGGATGAATTCGGGCCGCGGCGCCCAAGGTGTCGGCCGCGCGACCAAATCGGCCGTCGTCACTGCCTCGGTGCTGATCCTGGCCAGCAATTACATCCTGACAGAGGTGTTCTTCTCGGCATGATCAGGCTGACCGACGTGCGCAAATCCTTTGGCAGCAATCATGTGCTGCGCGGCGTTGACCTGACGCTGGAGGGCGGCTCGTCCATGGTGATAATCGGCGGGTCGGGCACGGGCAAGTCGATCCTGCTGAAATGCATACTGGGCCTCGTCACGCCCGACAGTGGCACCATCACGCTGGAGGGCCGGGACGTGACGCGCGGCGACCGGGATGCCTTCCTCGCACGGTTCGGGATGCTCTTTCAGGGCGGCGCGCTGTTCGATTCGCTTCCCGTGTGGCAAAACGTGGCCTTTCGCCTGCAACGCGGCGCCGGCAAGCTTCCCGCGAAACAGGCGCGCGAAATCGCCATCGAAAAGCTGCGCCGCGTCGGCCTGACCCCCGACGCCGCCGACAAGTACCCGGCCGAGCTGTCGGGGGGCATGCAAAAGCGCGTCGGCCTCGCCCGCGCCATCGCCGCGGAGCCGGAGATCATCTTCTTCGATGAGCCGACGACAGGCCTCGACCCCATCATGTCCGGCGTCATCAACGATCTGATCCGCGAAATCGTGGTCGAGATGGGCGCAACCGCGATGACCATCACGCATGACATGACCTCGGTGCGCGCCATCGCCGACCGGGTGGCGATGCTGCATGACGGCGTCATCCAGTGGACCGGCCCGGTGGGCGAGATGGACGATTCAGGCGATCCCTATCTCGACCAGTTCATTCACGGCCGCGCGACCGGGCCGATCGAGGCGGTGCGCTGAGCAGCGTTGACGCCCCTGCCCGCTTGGGGCATCAGGCAGCACATGGCGAAAAATCAACCCTCATTCACCTGCACGGCCTGTGGCGGCGCCCATACCAAATGGTCCGGGCGCTGCGACGCGTGCGGCGCATGGAACACAATTCAGGAGGATGAGGGGCTGAGCGCAGCGCCGGGCGCCGCGACGCTGGGCGCAAGACGCGGCACCGGCATGCGGCTCACCGACCTGTCTGCCAAGGAGGCGCCGCCGCCGCGCGCCTCCTCGGGTCTGGACGAGCTGGACCGCGTGCTGGGCGGCGGGCTGGTTCCCGCCTCGGCGATTCTCGTGGGCGGGGATCCGGGGATCGGCAAATCGACGCTGCTCTTGCAGGCCGCGGCCAGCTTTGCCGGTCAGGGGCTGAAGACCATCTATGTCTCGGGCGAGGAGGCCAGCGCGCAGGTGCGCATGCGGGCCGAGCGGCTGGACCTCTCGAAAGCCAATGTGCAACTGGCGGCCGAGACGAACCTGCGCGACATCCTCACCACGATGGAGGCGGAAAAGCCCGACCTTGTCATCATCGATTCGATCCAGACCATGTGGCTCGACACCGTCGGCAGCGCGCCGGGCAGCGTGTCACAAGTGCGCGCCGCCGCGCATGAGCTGACCAGCTTCGCCAAGCGCAAGGGCGTCAGCGTCATCCTTGTCGGCCATGTCACCAAGGACGGCCAGATCGCCGGGCCGCGCGTGGTCGAACACATGGTCGACACCGTGCTTTATTTCGAGGGCGAGCGCGGGCACCAGTTCCGCATCCTGCGCGCGGTCAAGAACCGTTTCGGCCCCGCGGACGAGATCGGGGTATTCGAGATGACGGGCGCGGGCCTCGCGCAGGTCGCCAACCCCTCGGCCCTGTTCCTGTCGGAGCGCGGCAAGCCCTCGCCGGGATCGGTCGTCTTCGCGGGGATCGAGGGCACGCGCCCGGTGCTGGTGGAATTGCAGGCCCTCGTCGCCCCGTCCCCCCATTCCCAGCCGCGCCGCGCGGTCGTTGGCTGGGACGGCGCGCGGCTGGCGATGATCCTTGCCGTGCTCGAATCGCGCGTGGGCATCCCCTTTGCCGGACTCGACGTCTATCTGAACGTCGCGGGCGGCATGAAGATCAGCGAGCCGGCGGCGGATCTGGCCGTCGCGGCGGCGCTGATGTCCGCGCGGGAAGACGCCGCCCTGCCGGCCGAAACGGTGATTTTCGGCGAAATCAGCCTCTCCGGCGCGCTGCGCCCGGTGGGCCAGACCGAAAACAGGTTGAAAGAAGCCCGAAAACTTGGTTTCACCAGCGCAATCATTCCCGAAGGCGGCAAGCCCGGTGGAAAGACCGGTCTCAGCCTGACGCGTGCGGCGGACCTGATCGGCTTTGTGGGCGACACATTTGGCGCAGGATAGCGCAACAGGATCGAGGCGACATGGACGGCTTTACCATCATCGACGGCGTTGTGGCGCTGGTCATCGTTCTTTCGGCGCTGCTGGCCTATGCGCGCGGCCTCGTGCGCGAGGCGCTGGCCATCGCGGGCTGGATCGTGGCCGGCATCCTCGCGTTCATCTTCGCGCCGCAGGTCGAGCCGCTGGTCAAGGAAATCCCCGTTGTCGGCGATTTCATCGCGGACAGTTGCGAGCTGAGCATGATCGGCGCCTTCGCCATCGTCTTTGCCATTGCCCTGATCATCGCATCGCTGATCGTGCCGCTCTTTTCGTCGCTGGTGCAGCGCTCGGCGCTTGGCGGACTCGATCAGGGGCTGGGCTTCGTCTTTGGCGTGGCGCGCGGCATCCTCCTGGTCGCAATCGCCTATTTCGTCTACGAGACGGTAGTGACCGCCCAGCAGATCCAGATGGTCGATGACAGCCGTTCGGCCCGCGTGTTCCAGCGCATGACCGCCAAGATCGAGGACGGCAATCCCGAACGCGCGCTGGGCTGGATCACGGCGCAATACGAACAGCTTGTCGGCGCCTGTGCCGCGCCGGAATTGCCCGCAGAAGACGGCACTGCCATCGTCCCGGCGGAGTGAGGTCGATGGCGAACCAGATCCTCGCCGCATCGGTTCTGATGGCCGTCGCGGGCGCGATGATCGCCAGCCAGGCTCCGATCAACGCGGCGCTGGGGCGCAGCCTCTCCAGCCCCATCGGCGCGGCGACCGTCTCGTTCGCGGTCGGCTTTGTCATCCTGCTGGCGACATCCATCCTCATGGGCGACGGGCCCAACCTTCTGCGCGCGTCGTCGGTGCCGCTGTGGATGCTGGCCGGCGGGGCGCTCGGGTCGGTCTATGTCGTGGCCGCGCTGTGGAGCGTACCGGTCCTCGGGGTGCTGACGACGACGACGCTGATGATCTTCGGACAGATGGGCGCAGCTTTGATTCTGGACCATTTCGGCGCCTTCGGCGTCGCGCAGCACAGCGTCAATCCGATGCGCCTTCTGTCGGCCGCGCTGGTGGCGGGCGGGGTGATCCTGTCGCGCTGGTAGGCGCGGCCGGGACGAACACTAATACGCGATCATGCAGTGACATACGCGCCCGCACTGCTTATGTGTGGCGCATCTTGAAAACCGGATTCGGAGTTGCCCCTTGGCCAAACTCATGCCTCCCGCCCATCCCTTCGACACCTCCTACCTGCGCGATGCCGGCGACGAGGACAAGCTGAAGGAGGAATGCGGTGTCTTCGGTGTCGTCGGCATTCCCGAAGCCGCAAATTTCGTGGCGCTCGGCCTGCACGCCCTCCAGCATCGCGGGCAGGAGGCCGGCGGCATCGTCAGCTACGATCCGACCGAAGGGTTCAACAGCGCCCGCCGCTTTGGCTATGTGCGCGACAATTTCACCAAGCAGAGCCTGATGGAGCAGTTGCCCGGCGAGATCGCCATCGGGCATGTGCGCTATTCCACCTCGGGCGGCAAGACCCCGGCGCTGCGCGACGTGCAGCCCTTCTTCGGCGAGTTCGCAATGGGTGGCGCGGCCATCGCGCATAACGGCAACATCACCAATGCCGTCGCCCTTCGCAAGGAGCTGGTCGAGCGCGGCAGCATATTCCAGTCCAGTTCCGACACCGAGTGCATCATCCACCTGATGGCCCGCTCCATGCAGCGCAACATCGTCGAGCGGATGGAAGATGCGCTGCGCCGGGTCGAGGGCGCGTTCTCCATCGTCGCGATGACCCGGACCAAGCTGATCGGCGTGCGCGATCCCCTGGGCGTGCGCCCGCTGGTGCTGGGCCAGCTCCATGACGGCTGGGTGCTCAGCTCGGAAACCTGCGCGCTCGACATCATCGGCGCGAAATACATCCGCGAGATTGAACCGGGCGAGCTGGTCGTCATCACCGCCGGGAACGGTATCGAAAGCCATTTCCCCTTCCGCAAGCAGAAGCCGCGCTTCTGCATCTTCGAGCATGTCTATTTCTCCCGCCCCGACAGCATCATCGGCAGCCGCAGCGTCTATGAGACGCGCCGCCAGATCGGGGTCGAGCTGGCCAAGGAAAGCCCGGTCGACGCCGACATCGTCTGCCCGGTACCGGATTCCGGCACGCCCGCGGCCATCGGTTACAGCCAGGAATCGGGCATTCCCTACGCCATGGGGATCATCCGCAACCAATACATGGGCCGCACCTTCATCGAGCCGACCGAGCAGATCCGCAACATGGGCGTGCGCCTCAAGCTGAACGTCAACCGCGCCCTGATCGAGGGCAAGCGCGTGATCCTCGTTGATGACAGCGTCGTGCGCGGCACCACGTCGCGCAAGATCCGCGAGATGATCCTCGATGCCGGCGCCGCCGAGGTGCATTTCCGCATCGCCTCTCCGCCGACGGCATGGCCGTGCTTCTACGGCGTCGACACGCCCCAGCGCGAGAAACTGCTGGCCGCCACGATGAGCGAAGAGGAAATGCGCCAGCACCTGGCGGTCGACAGCCTCAAGTTCATCTCGCTCGACGGTCTTTATCGCGCCGTGGGCGAGGCCCGCGGACGCGACAAGGACAGCCCGCAATACTGCGATGCGTGTTTTTCCGGCGAATATCCCATACGGCCCTCCGACCAGATCGAGCAGGGCTTCGAGGTGAAGGCGGCGGAGTGACCGTGAACGCGGCTTTGCGCGCGATGCATTGCCGCGTCTTGACCTTGCCCGCCATGAGGTTCAAATCGGCGCCATGACACAAGTTGCCCTCATCACCGGCGCCTCGCGCGGCCTTGGCGCCGCCCTCGCCGAAGAACTTGCCGCCAGCCATCACATCGTCGCCGTCGCGCGCACCACCGGCGCGCTGGAAGAGCTGGACGACCGCATTCAGGCGGCCGGTAACGCCGCCACGCTGGCGCCGATGGACATCACCAATCCCGATGCGATGGCGCAGCTGTGCCGCAGCATCCATGACCGCTGGGGCGGCATCGCGATCTGGGTCCACACCGCCGTGCATGCCGCGCCGCTGAGCCCTGCGATGACGATGGACGCGCGCGACTGGGAAAGGTCCGTCGCGACCAACGTGACCGCCACCGGCCAGCTCATCCCCTATATCGCGCCGCTACTGGGCGAGGCGGGTCAGGCGATGTTCTTCGAGGATGACAAGGCGGGCGAGAAATTCGCCGGTGCCTACGGCGCCACCAAGGCCGCGCAGATCGCGCTGGCCCGCTCGTGGCAGGCCGAAGGCGCGCGGCACGGCCCCAAGATTTCACATCGCCAGCCCCGGCCCGATGGCCACGGCAACGCGCGCGCGCTTCTACCCCGGCGAGGATCGCGGTCAGCTTGCCGATCCGCGCGACGTGGCGCGCCACCTGGCCGGGCTTCTGGCATAGCCGCTTGCCGCTGACTGCCGCGCCGTTTAGACAAGGGCGACACGGGCTGGAGGGCGGAACCTTGCGCATCTTGATCACCAATGATGACGGCATCAACGCGCCGGGCCTGCAGGTCCTGCAGGAAATCGCCGAGGCGCTGGCAGGCGATGACGGCGAGGTGTGGTGCGTCGCGCCGGCGTTCGAACAATCAGGCGTCGGCCACGCCATTTCCTATACCCAGCCCATGATGGTGAGCGAGCTGGCCCCGCGCCGTTTCGCCGTGCAGGGCAGCCCTGCCGACTGCGTGCTGGCCGGGCTTTACGACATCCTCAAGGGCCGCACGCCCGACCTGGTCCTGTCGGGCGTCAACCGGGGCAACAATGCCGCCGAAAATGCGGTCTATTCCGGCACGCTCGGCGCCGCAATGGAAGCGGCACTGCAAGGCATCCGCGCCATCGCGCTCAGCCAGTTCTACGGACCGAACAACCGCGACCTGGCGGACGCGTTCGATGCATCGCGCCAGCACGGGCTGGGCACCGTCCGGCGCCTTCTGGACAAGGGCGTCTGGACCCGCGACGATTACGGCATCTTCTACAACGTCAATTTCCCGCCGGTGACCGCCGCGAGCGTCAGGGGCATTCGCGCCGCGCCCCAAGGTTTTCGCCGCGACATGGGCTTTGGCGTCGCGCCGCATACATCGCCCTCGGGCCGCCGGTTCCTCTGGGTCACGGGCGCGGGCCAGCAGCAGCCGACCAGCCCCGGCTCGGATGCCGCCGTCAACCTCGATGGTTACATTTCCGTCACGCCGATGCGCGCGGACCTGACAGCGCATGACGTGCTGGAGCCGCTGAAAGCCATCGAATGAGCGACGAAGACCCCGATATCGCCGAGCGCAAGATGCAGTTCCTCTATGCTCTCCGCTCCAAGGGCGTGACGGACAAGCGCGTTCTGTCGGCCATGGAGAAGATCGACCGCGGACCCTTCATCCGCGGCTATTTCTCGGGACGCGCCTACGAGGACATGCCGCTGCCCATCGCCTGCGGCCAGACGATCAGCCAGCCCTCGATCGTCGGGCTGATGACGCAGGCGCTGAAGCTCAGCGCGCGCGACAAGGTGCTGGAGGTCGGCACAGGCTCGGGCTACCAGGCCGCGATCCTCAGCCTGCTGGCGCGCCGGGTCTATACGGTGGACCGCCACCGGCGGCTGGTGCAGGAGGCCAGCGTGATCTTCCAGACGCTCGATCTAACCAACATCACCGCGCTCACCGCCGATGGCAGCTTCGGGCTGCCCGACCAGGCGCCGTTCGACCGCATCCTTGTCACCGCCGCTGCCGAGGATCCGCCCGGACCTCTCTTGGCGCAGCTTAAAATCGGCGGTATCATGGTGGTTCCCGTCGGCCAGTCGGACACCGTCCAGCGGCTGATCCGCGTGACGCGAAGCGAGGCAGGCTTCGACTACGACGAATTGCGCCCGGTCCGCTTCGTGCCGCTGGTCGAGGGGTTGGGGCGCGACACCGCCTGAGGGCACAGGACATTTCAGACAAGCCCCGAGTCAAAGGGGGCGGAGCATGAGGACGAGACCGACATGAGCAGCACCGACCTCCCGCAGACGCACCTTGCGCCGCGCGCGCCCATCCGGACCCTGCTGGCCGGCACCTGCGCGCTGGCGCTGTCGGCCTGCGGCGATACGGCGGATTTCGACCTGCGCGGCCCCATCGGCGGCACCCTTGATACCGCCGCCGCGGCGCGCAGCGCCACCGCCGACCGGCCCGCGCCGGATGCGCGCGGGATCATCTCCTATCCCACCTACCAGGTGGCCGTTGCGCGGCGCGGCGACACGCTGGGCAGTCTTGCCGCGCGGATCGGCGTCGATGCGGGCGAGCTGGCGCGCTACAACGGCATTCAATCCGGCGATACGCTGCGCCAGGGCGAGGTCATCGCCCTGCCCGGCCGCGTGACCGAGCCCGCAGGCGGGCCAATCGCCGGCCGCGACATTACCGACATCGCCGGCGCCGCCATAGACAGCGCCGGCCCCAGCCAGATCGAAACGAGCACGCTCGCCCCCGCCGCGCCGCAGACGGGTACCGAGCCTGTGCGCCACAGGGTCGAGCGCGGCGAAACCGCCTACACCATCGCGCGGCTCTACGACGTCCCGGTGCGCAGCCTTGCGGAGTGGAACGGCCTTGGCGCCGATTTTTCAGTGCGCGAGGGGCAGTACCTGATGATCCCCGTCGCCCTGCCGGGGCAATCGGCGGCGGCGCGTCCGGCCCCCGTCACGACCGAGCCGCCGGGAGCAGGCTCTCCGACTCCCGAACCGCCGAGCGCGGCCAAGCCCCTGCCGCCCGAGGACACGGTGCCCGCCGCCACGGTCGCCTCCACCCCGACGGAGGCACCCGACCTTGGCCAACAGCAGACCACGACCGCCGCCAAGGCGCGGATGAGCTACCCGGTCCGCGGCGACATCGTGCGCCCCTTCTCCAAGGGCAAGAATGACGGCATCGACATCGCCGCTGCCGCCGGAACGCCGGTCAAGGCCGCCGATGCGGGCACCGTCGCCGCGATCACCAAAGACACGAAAGGCACGCCCATCATCGTGGTCAAGCATCCGGGCAACCTGCTGACGGTCTATTCCAACGTCGACAATGTCGCCGTCAAGACCGGCGACAGCGTCGCGCGCGGGCAAACCCTGGCCAAGATTCCCTCCAAAGGCGCCGCCGCCGTGCATTTCGAGGTGCGCGACGGCTTCGACAGCCTCGATCCGGTGCCCTACCTGACGGAGTGACCCCTGCAACCGCGCGCCCCGTCACGGGCGCGCCTGTCTTTCATCTTCCAAATATCGCGCCGCCCGCCGCGGCGCGCGCGCTCAACCGGTTGCGCGCAGACGCTTGAACAGGCTCGACGTGTCCCAGCGCCCGCCGCCCATCTTCTGCACGTCCTTGTAGAACTGGTCGACCAGCGCCGTCACCGGCAGCGAGGCGCCGTTTTCATCCGCCGTCCTGAGGCAGATCCCCAGATCCTTGCGCATCCAGTCGACGGCAAAACCATGCTCGAACTCGTCCTTCAACATTGTCTCGTGCCGGTTCGCCATCTGCCAGCTGCCCGCCGCGCCCTGCGAGATCACCTCGACCACCGCGCGACCGTCCAGGCCGGCCTTCTCGGCGAAATGCAGCGCCTCGCTCAGGCCCTGCACCAGCCCGGCGATGGCGATCTGGTTGCACATCTTGGTCATCTGTCCCGCCCCGCTCTCGCCGATCCGGCGGCAGAGCTTGGCATAGACCGCCATCACCGGCTCGGCGGCGTCATAGGCGGCCGCGTCTCCGCCGCACATGATGGAGAGCTGGCCGTTTTCCGCCCCCGCCTGCCCGCCCGACACGGGCGCATCGACGAATTGCAGCCCCGCCTCTTTCGCCGCCGCGTAAAGCTCGGCCGTCACCGCGGCCGAAACGGTGGTGTGGTCGACTAATGTCGCGCCTTTCTTCATGCCGGCGAACGCGCCCTCCTCCCCAAGGCACACGCTGCGCAGGTCGTCATCGTTACCGACGCAGGCCATGACGAAGTCGGCACCCTCCGCCGCCGCGCGGGGGGTGGGGGCGCTGGCGCCGCCATGCGCGGCGACCCACGCCTCGGCCTTGGCGCCGGTGCGGTTGTAGACGGTCACGTCATGGCCCGCGCCGGACAGGTGCCCCGCCATCGGATAGCCCATCACGCCAAGCCCCAGAAATGCCAATTTCGCCATCGTATCCTCCCGTTCACATTGCCGATGGGGCCATTGTCTCGGCCCCCGTTTCTGACTATCCCCGGCGCAGGCGAAAACGCAAGGCAGGGGCGGAATGGCGCGAGTATTCAAATGGCTGATGCGGATCGCGGCCGCGCTGGTCGCTCTGACGCTTCTGGCGCTGCTGGGTTTCTATTTCCTGCTCTCGCGGTCCCTGCCCGACTATGACAAGACGCTGGCCATCGCAGGCCTCGGCGCCCCGGTCGAGATCGTCCGTGACAACGCCGACGTGCCGCATATCTTCGGCCAGTCCGAGGCGGACGTGTTCCAGGCGCTGGGATACGCCCATGCGCAGGACCGGCTGTGGCAGATGACCACCTTGCGCCGCACCGCGCAGGGCCGCCTCTCCGAGGTGTTCGGCCCGCGCAGCCTCGCCATCGACAAGCTGATGCGCCGCTTCGACATCTACGGCGCTGCGCGCGCCTCGGTGCGCTGGCAGGATCCCGCCACCCGCGCCGCGCTGGAGGCATATGCGCGCGGCGTCAATGCGCGCCTGGCCGAGATCAACGAAAATGCCCTCGGCCGCGGCGCGCCCGAGATGTTCCTCTTCAACGCGCCCATCGCGCCTTGGGTGCCCGCCGATTCCATCGCCATCGTCAAGCTGATGGCGGTGCAACTGTCGGGGCACCTGCAGACCGAGGTGCTGCGTGCGCGCACCTCGCTGATGCTGGACGATCCGGCGCGGCTGGACGATATCCTGCCCGACGCGCCGGGCAGCGGCATCGCGGCCTTGCCCAAATATGCCAGTTTTTTCGCGCCCGGCGCGCTGCCCCGCTTTGCCGATGCCGGGGCCGCGCCGCATGATCCGCTGTCACCGATCCGCCCACCCGCGCTGTCGGGCGCGTCCAACGTCTTTGCCGCCGCGCCCGAGCGTTCGGCCTCGGGCGGAACGCTTCTGGCGAACGATCCGCATCTGGGCCTGACCGCGCCCTCGATCTGGTATCTGGCGCGGCTGGAGCTGTCCACGGGCGGCGTCATCGGCGCGACCATTCCCGGCGTGCCGATCGTGCTGAGCGGGCGCAGCGATACGCTGGGCTGGGGCATCACCTCGGCCTATCTGGACGATCAGGATGTCCATATCGAGGAGCTGAACCCCGACAATCCCGAAGAATACCGCACCCCGGACGGCTGGGAGAAGTTCGACACCCGCGCGTCGATCATCCAGATCGAGGGGCACAAGCCCGTCACGCTGACGCTGCGCAGCACCGAGAATGGCCCGGTCCTGCCCGGCTCGCAATACGACCTGGCGACGATCACGCCGCCGGGGCATGTCGCATCGCTGTCCTGGACCGCGCTCAGCCCGCGCGACACCACGCTCAGCGCCGGGATCGATTTGATGCGCGCGGGCAGCATCGAGGCGGCGCTGGCGGCGGGCGAGAAATTCATCGCGCCCGCGCAGGTGCTGACAGTGGTGAGCGAGGACCGCATCGCGATGAAGATGGTCGGCGCCATGCCGCGCCGCCATGGCGAACATGACACCGAAGGGCGCATGCCCAGCCGTGGCTGGATCGCCCATAACCGCTGGCAGGGGCGGCTGCCCTATTCGGCCAATCCGGAATTCATCGACCCGCCCGGCGGCATCCTGGGCAATACCAACAACAAGATCGTCGACCGGCCCTTCCCCTTGCATGTCAGCTACCATTGGGGCGACACGCAGCGCATCCACCGTTGGCAGAAGCTGATGCAGGGCCGCGAGGTACATACCCGCGACAGTTTCATGGAAGCGCAGCTCGACACCGTCAGCTTCACCGCGCGTTCGCTTCTGCCATTGATCGGCGCGGACCTGTGGTTCACCGGCGAGAGTGCGGCCGAGGGCACGCCGCTGCGCTTGCGCCAGCGCGCGCTGGAGCTGCTGGCCGAGTGGAACGGCGACATGAACGAGCACCGCCCCGAGCCGCTGATCTACGCCGCATGGCTGCGCGCGCTCGGCCAGCGCCTCATTCAGGACGAGCTGGGGCCACTCGCCGCCGAATTCACCCACACCGATCCGGTCTTTGTCGAGCGGGTTTTCCGCGATGTCGGCGGCGCCGCGGTTTGGTGCGATGTCAAGCAGTCCTCGCCGGTCGAGACCTGCACCGACATCGCGCGCCTTGCGCTGGACGATGCGCTGGTCTGGATTTCCGAGCGTTACGGCACTGCGCTGGAATTGCTGCGCTGGGGCGACGCGCATCAGGCGACGCACGATCATCCGGTGCTGGGCAGCATTCCGGGCCTGCGGTATTTCGTGAACATCCGCCAGTCGACGGGCGGCGGCGATCACACGCTGCAACGCGGGCGCACCAGCGGCGAGGGGCCCGATCCGTTCCAGAACGTCCACGCCGCGGGCTATCGGGGCGTCTACGATTTCGCCGATCCGGGCAGCAGCGTCTTCATCATCTCGACGGGGCAATCAGGCCATTTCCTCAGCCGCTATTACGACGACCTGGCGCAGCTGTGGCGGCGGGGTGAATACATCCCGATGTCGCTGGATCCGGAGCTCGCGCGCGCGGGCGCTGTGGGTATCACCGTTCTGACGCCTCTGGAAAGCGGCGATTAAAGCGCGTCGAACGCGGCGCGCTGGCGGGCGGTCCAGCGGACGCTCAGGCGATAGCCGTCGTCGTCCTGCGCCTCGTCCTCGACGAGGCCGCGCTCGTGCAGCCAGGCGCGCTTGCGCCCCGCCGAGAACGGCAGCGCAATGTCATCGCGGCGGGTCTCGCCTGTCAGGGCGGCGCCGATCCGGTCGACCAGCGCCTGCATTCCTTCGCCTGTGACCGCGCTCAGCACCTGCACGTCCTCGGCCCGCTCGGCGCGGGTCAGCAGCGCGGCGCGCTCGCCCGGCGGGACGAGGTCGACCTTGTTCCACAGCTCGATTCGCGGAACATCCTCGCCGACCTTCAGGCTGGTCAGGATCTCTTCGACATCGGCCTTCTGCGTATCCGTCTCGGGGTGCGAAATATCGCGCACATGCAGGATCAGATCGGCGCTCAGCACCTCCTCCAGCGTGGCGCGGAAGGCGGCGACCAGTTCGGTCGGCAGGTCCGAGATGAAGCCGACCGTGTCGCTCAGGATCACCTCGGGCCCGCCACCGGGCAGCGCGATGCGGCGCATCGTGGGGTCGAGCGTGGCGAAAAGCATGTCCTTGGCCATCACGTCGGCGCCGGTCAGGCGGTTGAACAGCGTGGACTTCCCGGCGTTGGTATAGCCGACCAGCGCGACGACGGGAAAGGGCACCTTGGCGCGCGCGGCGCGATGCAGCGTGCGGGTCTTGGCGACCTTGTCCAGCTGGCGGCGCAGGCGCACGATCTGGTCGTCGATGGCGCGGCGGTCCGCCTCGATCTGCGTCTCGCCGGGGCCGCCGACGAAGCCCAGCCCGCCGCGCTGCCGTTCGAGGTGGGTCCAGGCGCGCACCAGCCTTGTGCGCTGGTAGGTGAGTGCGGCCATTTCCACCTGCAACACGCCTTCGCGGGTGGCGGCGCGGTCGCTGAAAATCTCCAGGATCAGGCCGGTGCGGTCAAGGATCTTGACGCCCCAGTCCTTCTCCAGATTGCGCTGCTGCACCGGCGACAGGGGGCCGTCGATCAGCACCAGTTCAATCCCGGCCTCCTCGAACTGGGCCTTCAGCTCGGCGATCTTGCCCTTGCCGAACAGCTTGCCGGGATGCACCTTCGACAGGCGCACCACCTGCCCGCCCAGCACCTCCAGCCCCGGCAGGGCGTGGCCAAGCGCCATCGCCTCCTCAAGCGCGAGGTCCGGCTTGCGGCCCTGTCCCCCGGATTGGTAGATGTCGGGATGCAGCACCCATGCGCGCGTGTCGCGGGCGCGCGTGTCATGCGCGCCGCCGTCGATCGGATCGCCCTCGGTCATCGCGCCCCTCGGACGTGGCGCCTACTGGGCCGCATCGTCGCCTTCGTAAAGGCTGATCGGCTGGGACGGCATGATGGTCGATACCGCATGCTTATAGACCAGTTGCGACTGGCCGTCCCGGCGCAGCAGGATGCAGAAATTGTCGAACCAGGTGATGACGCCCTGCAGTTTGACGCCGTTGATCAGGAACACCGTCACCGGCGTCTTGGTCTTGCGCACCTGATTCAGAAACACGTCCTGAAGGTTCTGCCGGTCAGATGCCATTTTACTGCCCCCAATTCCATTGTTCTTGCAATTGCCGCGGATCGGCACCGGATCAAACTCTTCCCGCCACTATGAAGCGGAGCGGGCGGAGTTTCCAGCCCAAAAACGGGCGGTTGGCGCGGATTGGCGCAATTGGGCCTTTTGCCGCCCGTCCGGCACCTTCCGGCCGCGTCAGTCGCGCCAGAGGCTGGGGGTCACAACCGCGATGATCGCCAGCGTCTCTAGCCGGCCCAGAACCATGGCCGCGCACATCACCAGTTTGGCCGCGGGGGACATGACGGCCAGGGCGATGGGCGCCTCGCCCGCGATCTGCGTCAGCGGCCCGGTGGTCGACAGCGCCGCAATGGCGAGGATGATGGACTGCTCGAAGCTTGTCCCCAGCGCGGCCATGACCACAGTGACCAGCGCCAGCGACATCGCGAAGAGCATGAAGAAGATCCAGGCCACGAACGCGCCCTGCCGCCGCATCCGGCGGCTGCGCGCCCCTGCCCGCCCGACCGAGGACGGAAGCACCAGCCGCTCCATCTCGCGCTGGCCATTGAGGTAGAGCGCGTAGACCCGCAAAAGCTTGACCCCGCCCGCAGTGGTGGCGACGCCCCCTCCGACCAGCGCCGCGCCCATCAGGATCAGCCCCGGCGTGCCAAGGCCGGACCAGTCGCGCGCCTCGTCCCAATGCGCGCTCTCGAAGCCGGTCGTCGTCAGGAAGGACGCGACGCTGAACATTCCGCCCCAGAGCGCGCTGAGCGCCGAGGGAATATCCTCGACCTGCTCGGTATCCAGCGCGCCCAGCCAGTGGCGCGAGAACAGCAGCAACGGCACGCCCAGAACGAACGCCATGCCGAGGCGGAATTCCGGATCGTTGTGCAGGCCGGGGCGCGCTGCCGTGACCGTGTCCGAAGAAAAGGTCAGCCGCGACAGCCCGAACATCAGGAAGAAAAAGATCACCATCTCGCCGCCGATACCGGAGCCGGCGTTCTCGACCCCGCCGATGGGCGATATGCCGCTGGTCGCCATGGTCGACATCGCATGCACCAGCGCCACCAGCGGCCGGTCGCCACCGATGGCCAGGAACAGCCAAAGCGCCCCCGTCAGCCCCACGTAAAGCGGCGCCAGCGCGCTGGTCACCTGCGCGACGCGGCGGCCCGAACCGGCGCGCTGAAACCGGCCCTGCGCGTCGTTGACCTGCCCCGGCTCGGCCGTCGCCGTCACCTCGAACCCGCCGAGGTTGAGCGGCGCCAGCACCGCCGAGGCCGCGATCCACATCAAGAGCCCGCCCAGCCAGCCGACCATGCCGCGCCACAGGTGCAGGCTGTCCGGCAGCCGGGCCGGTTTGTCGAAAAGCGTAGCGCCGGTCGTGGTGAAGGAGGATACCATCTCGAAATAGGCATTGAGGAAACTGGTGGTTCCGAGCCCCTCGTAGAACGGAACCGCCAGGAACAGCGGCAGCGCGACGAAGGCAAGACAGAGCGACAGCAGGTTGTCCAGATCGCTCGCCTCGCCGCGCGCATTGCCGCCCATCGCCAGCGCGATCAACGCGGCCAGGATGAGGCCCATCGCGCCCGAATAGGCAAAGCTGCGCGACAGGCTGAAATCGTCCTGCATCAGCGCGTGAAGGGCCGGCACGAACATCGCCAGCGCCGCGATCCCGGCCAGCACCAGGATCAGCGGCAGGCGGGCCAGGTGCGCCGTCAGCGCCGGGGTGCTGTGCGCGGCCATCGGCTAGAAAAAATCGATCGAAACCTGGAGCAGCTGTTCGACCCGCTCCACGTCCGACGCCAGCGCAAAGATCACGATCACGTCGCCTTCCTCGATCCGCATGGCGCCCGTCGGTTTCAGTATCTTGTCGCCCTTCTGCACCGCGCCCACCAGGACACCTTCGGGGAAATCGATATCGCGGATCTGGCTGCCCGCGATGGAGGAGGTCGACATCACCTGCGCCTCGATCACCTCGGCCTCGGCGTCGCCGATCGAATAGACGCCGCGCACGCGCCCGTGGCGGATATGGCGCAGGATCGAACTGACGGTCGTGGCGCGCGGGTTGATGTAGGCATCGACGCCGATCGGCTCCAGCAGCGGAACCAGCGTGGGGTCGTTGATCAGCGTGATCGCAAAGGGACAGCCTTCGGACTTGGCGCGCACGGCGGCCAGAAGGTTGGTCTTGTCGTCGTCGGTCACGGCCAGCACGGCGTCTGCCCTGGAAATGCCGGCCTCCTGCAGGATCGAACGGTCGAGCGCGTCGCCGTTCAGCACGATGGTCCGCTCCAGCGCGTCGGCCGCGCGCTCGGCGATGCGGCGGTCGCGCTCGATCACCTTGGCGCGGATGCCGCGGCCTTTCGCCTCCAGCGCCCTGGCCACGGCAAGGCCCACATTGCCGCCGCCCAGGATCACGACACGCTCCTGCTTGTGCGCCTCCTTGCCGAACACCTCAAGCGTGCGGGAAATATCCTCGTTCGGAGCGAAAACATAGGCCTCGTCGCCGACGAAAAGCTGATCGCCCGCCTCGGGCGCAAAAAGCCGCCCCTCGCGGCGCACCGCCAGCACGACCACCCGCAGGGTCGAGAAAAGGTCGGAGAGCTGGCGCAGCGGCGTGTTGACCACCGGGCAGTCCTCGTCGAGCCGCAGCCCCATGAGCTGTGCCTTGCCGCCCAGGAACTTCTCGGTGTCGAAGGCGGCGGGCGAGGCAAGGCGCTGCAGCGCGGCGTCGGCCACTTCCCTCTCGGGGCTGATGACCACGTCGATGGGCATGTGATCGCGCCTATAGAGGTCGGAATAGATCGCATCCAGGTAGGACTGGCTGCGCAGGCGCGCGATCTTGCGGCTGATGGCAAAGACCGAATGCGCAACCTGGCATGTAACCATGTTCACCTCGTCCGAATGGGTCGCGGCGATGATCATGTCGGCGTCGCGCGCCCCCGCGCGCTCCAGGATGTCGGGATAGCTGGCAAAGCCGTGCAGACCCTGCACGTCCAGCGTTTCAGTGGCGCGCCGCACCAGATCGGCATTGCTGTCGACCACCGTCACGTCGTTCCTTTCGCCCGACAGATGGCGCGCGATCTGCCAGCCGACCTGACCCGCGCCGCAAATGATGACCTTCATGGCATGCCTCTTACCGCTGCTGCCCCGATGTGCCTGACAAACGCGGGGCGGTCAAATGGCTTGACGGGCCGACGGCAAGGTCGTCCCGCGTCAGCCGACCCGCGCCGGCACCTTGCCCGATGTCACCACGCCGAGCGATTTCAGCTTGCGGTGCAGCGCGCTGCGCTCCATTCCGACGAATTCGGCGGTGCGGCTGATATTGCCGCCATAGCGGTTGATCTGGGTCAGCAGGTATTCGCGCTCGAACGCCTCGCGCGCCTCGCGCAGGGGCATCGTGGCGAGCGATCCGGACAGCACCACGCGCCCCTCGCCGGCCGAGGTCTCGGCTTCGCCGGGCAGCTCGCGCGCCTCGATCTCGCCCGCGCCGTCGCCCAGGATCAGCACCCGCTCGATCATGTTGCGCAGCTGGCGCACGTTGCCCGGCCACGACATCGTCTGAAGCTGCGCGCGCGCCTCGGCGCTGAGGGTGCGATGCGGCAGGCCCTGCGTCTTGTTCAGCATGTCGATGAAATACGCGGCCAGCATCGGGATGTCGTCGCGCCGCTCCTCCAGCGAAGGTACGGCGATCGGCACCACGTTCAGGCGATGGAACAGCTCGCGGCGGAACCGGCCCTCGCCGATTTCCCGCTCCAGATCGCGCGACGTGGAGGAGATGACGCGCAGATCCACCTGCACCTTGTTCGCGCCGCCCACGCGCAGGAACTGCTGATCGACCAGCACGCGCAGGATCTTCGACTGCGTCCCCTGCGGCATGTCCGCGACCTCGTCGAAATAGATCACACCGCCATTGGCCTGTTCCAGAAGGCCCGGCTCCACGCCCTTGTCCTTGCTTTCGCGGCCGAACAGGACCTCTTCCATGCGCTCGGCCTCGATCGAGGCGCAGGGGGCGGTGACGAACGGCGCGCTCGCGCGGTTCGAATTGACGTGGATATATCGCGCGGCCAGTTCCTTGCCGCTGCCGGCCGGACCCGACAGCATCACCCGCCCGTTCGAGCGCGTGACCTTGTCGAGCTGGCCCACCAGCGCGCGGAAGACCGCGCTGTCGCCCAGCATGTCGGCCGGCGTCGTCTCGCGCCGCTTGAGGCTGGTGTTCTCGCGCCGCAGGCGGCTGGCCTCCATTCCGCGGCGGATGACGACCAGGAGCTGGTCGATGTTGAACGGTTTTTCAATGAAATCATAGGCGCCCTGCTTGATCGCGGCGACGGCGATCTCGATGTTGCCGTGGCCGGAGATGATGATGACCGGCACCTCGGGATAGTTGCGCTTCACCGCCTTCAGGATGTCGATCCCGTCCATGTTGCTGTCCTTCAGCCAGATATCGAGGATCAGCAGCGCTGGCGGATCGGCGGTGATCGCGGCCATCGCGTCGTCCGAATTGCCGGCCAGCCGCGTCTCGAACCCCTCGTCGCCCAGAATGTCCGAGATCAGCTCGCGAATGTCGCGCTCGTCGTCCACAATCAGAATATCGCTCATGCTATGCTCCCACCGCCTTGTCGGCGCCCTTTTCATTGATGCTCGTTTCGGTCAGGTCCAGCCGGATGATGGCCACGGCGCCCCGGTGTGCCCCGTCGCCGAAAGGCTCGGCGTCGGTCAGCGACAGAGTGCCGCCATGCTCTTCGATGATCTTCTTGACGATCGGTAGGCCAAGGCCCGTGCCCTTGTCGCGCGTCGTCACATACGGCTCGAAAAGGCGCGCGCGGTCCTCGGGCAGGCCGACGCCGTTATCGGCGATGCGCAGCTCGGCGCGGCCATCCCGGACCTGGCTCGTCACCCGTATCGTTGGCGCGAATCCTTCGGGGGCAAGACCCTTTTCCCGAAGCGTTTCCGTGGCTTCACCCGCGTTCTTTATGAGGTTGGTGAACGCCTGGCTGATCATCGTCGCGTCCACATCGGCCCAGAGCGGGCTGTCATCCAGATCGGTTTCGATCTTCACATCCGGCTGGCCGGCCTCCTGCAGCAGCACCGCCTCGCGCAGGAGGCGCGTCAGGCTTTCGGGCTTGCGCTGCGGCTCGGGCATGCGGGCGAATTTCGAGAATTCATCGACGATGCGGCGCAGATCGTTGGTCTGGCGCACGATCACGTCGGTCAGTTGCTTCAGGTCGGCGGCGTCCTTCTCATCCAGCAGGCGCGAGAATTTGCGCTGCGTGCGCTCGGCGCTCAGCTGGATCGGCGTCAGCGGGTTCTTGATTTCGTGCGCGATGCGGCGCGCGACGTCGCCCCAGGCGGCCATGCGCTGCGCCGAGACCAGATCGGTGATGTCGTCGAAGGCGACCACATAACCCTCGCGCCGGCCCGAATCGGTGCGGCGGGTGGACATGCGCACCAGCAGGCTTTCCTGATCGCCGCCGCGGCTCACGCGAACCTCGTTCTGAACGAAGCCGCCCGCGCTTTTGCGCAGACGCTTGAAAAGCTCGGCAAATTCCGGCACGGCGACGGCGATGTCGACCGACTGGCGGTCCTCCTGCCAGTCCAGCAGCTTTTCCGCGGCGCGATTGACGAAGGCGATACGGCCCCTGGCATCGAGGCCGACCACCCCCGACGACACCGACCCCAGCACCGAATCGAAAAGGCGCCGGCGCCGCTCGATCTGTTCGGTGTTGGACAGGAGCGCGGCGCGCTGGGCCTTCAGTTGCCGGGTCATCTGGTTGAAGAACGTGCTGAGCTGGGCGATCTCGTCGTCGCCATCCTCCTCGAGAACCTGAACGTCCAGATCGCCCGATCCGACACGCTGCGCGGCGCCGGTCAGGCGCCCCACCGGGCGGGCCAGACGTTCGGCAAACCACAAGCCCAGCCAGACGGCGGCGAGGATCAGGATCACCGCAAACCCCAGATATAACAGACCAAATTCAAACAGGACGCGCCCCCGCTCGCTTTCGCGCTGCTGGTAGAAATTGGCGGTCTCCTTGGTCTCGTCCAGCAGGTTGAGGATCGCGCCGTCGACGTTGCGCGTGACGTAAAGCAGCCGGTCGGCAAAGCCGTCCAGAGGGATGAGCGCGCGAAACTCGTTGTTGTCCCAGTCCTGTATGATTAGCACGCCCTCTTCGCGGGCGCGGGCGATCTGCTCGGCCGACGGCTCTTCGTAGTCGAAGAGATACGAGCTTTCGCCGCGCGCGCGGATTTCCCCGGTGCCGTCGATCACGAAGGCCTCGCGCAGGCCGCGCTGGATCTCGCGCTGGCCTTCGGACAGGATCTGGCGGATGTCGCCGTCATCCATGAAGACGCTGCGCTGCTTGACCTCTTCAAGAAACCGCGCGACGGCGCGCGCATCGATGATCAGATCGCGGCGATGTTCGTCCTCATAGGCCTCGGCGGCGGCGACCGAGTTGCTGACGACGCGGCCGACGCGGTCGGAAAACCACGCCTCCAGCCCCATGTTGACCGACAGCGTCGCAAAGACGGCGACGGTGATCGTTGGCAAAAGCGCCATGACCGCGAAAACCCCCGTCAGCCGCAGATGCAGCCGCGAGCCGGCCGACTGCGACCGGCGGGCCGAGATCATCTGAACCACCTTTTGCAGCACCAGCGCGGCAACGGCGATGACATAGACGAGGTCGGACAGCAGAACGAGGCGCAGCACGTTGGACTGCGCCCCCTGGTCGAGCGGGCCCATCACCAGGAACGTCACCAGCGCCAGGACGGGGCCCAGAACGACCAGCCCGAATGTCGCAAAGGTCTGAAGACGCTTCGCACGGCGCAGGCGTAATATACGCTCCCACCCGGCCTTGCGTGTCTTTGCGGTCACGGACGTCCCCCATGCCTCGGCGTGCTTTTCCGCGCGCCCACAATATCTGGTGGCCCGATCAGGGCAGTGCCCATCCGCGCCACAGGTCTGTTGCGCTTTTACATCATCTTGCCGCGGCGTGTCACCTCAATATCCAGCGTGGTCATTTTCTTGCGCAAGGTATTGCGGTTGATGCCCAGAAGGTCGGCGCAGCGGGCCTGGTTTCCGCCCACCGCATCCAACGCGATTCGCAAAAGCGGCGCCTCGAATTCCGGCAAAAGGCGGTGGTAGAGGCCCGCCGGCGGCAGGTCCGCGTCGTGCAGGTCGAAATAGCGCTGCACATGCTGCGCGACGGCCTCGGACAGCGTGCCGGCGGCGGGCGGCGCGGATGCGGGCGCCGCACGCAAAATTCCCGCGACCTCGGATGCCGCTACAAGCGGGGCGCGTCCGCCAAGGGCCAGCCGCTGTGCCGCGTGGTCCAGCTCGCGCAGGTTGCCGGGCCAGTCATGCGCGCGCATCAGGTCCAGCGCCTCGGGCGCAAGGCGCCGCGCGGGCGCGCCCGCCGCTTCGGCGCGATAAAGGAAATGCGTCGCCAGCAGCGCCACATCCTCGCCGCGCGCTCGCAGTGCGGGTACGTCCAGCACCGCGCCGGAAAGGCGGTGGTAAAGATCGGAGCGCAGATCGTGCCCCGGCTGCGCGGCGGCCATAAGGCGCGGGCGCAACCCGGTGCCAAGCGCCTCCGCGGCATCGACGAGCTGGAGCGCCTGCACCTGCGCGGCGGCATCCATGTCGTTCATGCCGTCCAACAGGATTGTCCCCGCCCCCGCCCGCGCGAGGATGAGACCTGCCGCGCCCTTCTGCGCCAGGTCGCCCGGCGGCACGATGACGAAAGGCTGCGGCGCGCGCTGCGACATCTCGTGCATCGTTCGCGCGATCAGCGACTTGCCGGTGCCCTGCTCGCCCGCGATCCAGAGCGGCAGGTCCGCGTGCATGAGCCGCGCCATCGTGCTGAACAGCGCCTGCATCGGCGCGCTCTGCCCGATCAGCGGCAGATCGCCGCGATCCGCGTCGCGCGGCGCCGGGGGCGCCGCACGCGGGGCGCGGGGTCCGTCCAGCGCGCGGGCGACGCGCGCCATCAGGTCTGGCAGATCGAACGGCTTGGGCAGGTAATCCCACGCCTCGGCCTCGGCCGCGCGGATGGCGGTCATCACGGTGTTCTGCGCCGATATGACGATGACCGGCAGGCCGGGGCGGTCCTGTGCGATCTTCGGCAGCATATCCAGCCCGTTGCCGTCTGGCATCATCACGTCGGTTACGACCGCGTCGCCCAGACCCTCGCCGATCCAGCGCATCAACGTGGTCAGGCTGGAGGTGGCATGCACGCGGCATCCCGCCCGCGTCAGTGCCTGGCTCAGGACCGTGCGAATGCTGCGGTCGTCATCGGCGACCAGGACCGTTCCGTCCATTACTGTCCCTCCCCGCCCGCTTCCGCCAGCGGCAGCGACAGGCGAAAAACGGTATGACCCGGCTCCGACGCGGCCGCGATGCGCCCGCCGTGCCCGGCCACGATCCGCGCCGCCAGCGCAAGGCCCAGCCCGGTCCCGTTCTCGCGGCCCGACACGAAGGGCTCGAACATCACGTCCAGCAGCGCGGGCGGCACGCCCGGCCCGTCGTCGATCACCTCGATCTGCAGCGGCAGGCGCGCGCCCGCTCCGCGGAGATGCGCGCCATGCTCAAAGAAGCTGCGCAGCCGGATCGTGCCGCCCGCAGGTCCGGCCGCCTCGGCCGCATTCTTCATCAGGTTCTGAAGCACCTGTTGGAGCATGTCGGCATCGCCCATCGCATCGGGCAGCGAAGGATCGTAGTCTTCGACGATGCGCATATCGGCGGCAAAACCCAACTGCGCGCTTTGCCGCGCCCGCGACAGGACATCGTGGATGTTGATCGCGCGCAGGTCCGGCGGCGCGCAATTGCCGAAGCGTTCGACCTGGCTCAGCAGCGTCACGATGCGGCGGCTTTCGGCGACGATCAGGTCCGTCAGCTCGCGGTCGGCAGCGCCCAGCGTCATCGACAGAAGCTGCGCGGCGCCGGTGATGCCGGCCAGCGGGTTCTTGATCTCATGCGCCAGCATCTCGGCCATGCCGATGGCCGAGCGCCCGATGATCCCCGGCGGCCCGTCGGGCAGTATCTGGCCCGACGGATCGCGCGGGCCGACCACGACCAGCAGCGCCCCCGGCGTGCCGCCTATGGGCGCGACCGACAGGTTGCAGCGGACCGGCGCGCGCCGCCCGATGCCGAGGGCCACGTCATTGACGAAAAGCGGCGCGCCGCTGCTGCGCACCCGGTCGAGCGCCGCGTCAGGCGGGTCCTCGACGCGCAGAAGATCCCAAAGGGCCGCGCCTTGTGCCGCACGGGCCGAGATGTTCAGAAACCCCTCGGCCGCCGGGTTGAGCGCGGTGATGCGCCCCGCCTCATCCAGCAAGAGCGCGGGCAGCGGCAGGGCTCCCCAGATCTCGGCCGGCGCGCATCCCTCGGGGGTGGAATCATCGCGGCCGCTCATGCCGCGCGCCCGGCCCGCGACGCCAGCGCCTCGGGCAGAAGGCGCAGTACCCCGTCCGGCTCCGTCGCGGTCAGGATGGAGCGGCGAAGCCCTGCCTCCGCGCCGTCCAGATACCAGCCCAGATGCTTGCGCGCGACGCGCGCGCCCAGGGCGGGGCCGTAGAACTCCAGCATCGCCTCGTAATGCGCGCTCACCATATCGGCCAGAGCGGCGCCCTGCGGCACCTGCGGCGCTGGCGCGCCGTAGAGGCGATGCGCCACCTCGGCCAGCGCCCAGGGCCGCCCCTGCGCGCCGCGCCCGATCATCACGCCATCGGCCCCCGACAGCATCATCGCCCGCCCGGCGCTGGCGGCATCCGTGATGTCGCCATTGGCGACGACCGGAATCCGCACCGCCGCCTTGACCGTCGCGATGGCTGTCCAGTCGGCGCGGCCTTTGTAGAACTGGCAACGCGTGCGGCCGTGCACCGTCACCATGCGGATACCCGCCGCCTCCGCGCGGCAGGCGATCTCGGGCGCGTTCAGCTGCGTGTCGTCCCAGCCCAGCCGCATTTTCAGCGTCACCGGCACCGAAACCGCCCGCACCACCGCCTCGATCAGGCGCAGCGCGTGGTCAGGCCTGCGCATCAGCGCCGAGCCGGCGGCCCCCGACCCGCGGGCGCGCGTCACCTTCTTGGCGGGACAGCCCATGTTGATGTCGATGACACGCGCGCCCCCCGCCTCGGCGATGCGGGCAGCCTCGGCCATCCAGTGCGCCTCGCACCCGGCCAACTGGACCGCCGTCGCGGCGGCGCCAAGGCCCAGTTCGGCCTTGTCGCGCATCGCCGGCCTGGCCTGAACCATTTCCCGGCTGGCGATCATCTCGCTGACGACGAGCCCTGCGCCAAAGCGGGCGACGAGGCTGCGGAACGGCAGATCCGTGATGCCCGCCAGAGGCGCCAGCAGCACCGGCGATGTGAGAGGCGTGTCGGTTAGGGACAAAGGCATTGGAACGGTTCCTGGCGTCGCGCTGCCATCTCTACCCGTGGCGGCGCATCCGTGCAACGAATTGCGCTCCCACATGCGGGACGCTAGTCTGCGCGCATGACATGCGCCGCCCTCATTGTTGCCGCCGGGCGCGGCACCCGCGCCGGAGGGGACCGGCCCAAGCAATGGCAGCCGCTGGCAGGGGCGCGCGTGATTGACTGGACGCTCCGCGCATTCGCAGGTCTGCCGGACATAAACCGCATCATGATCGCGCTGCATCCCGATGATATGGCGGAGTTTTCACCCCCGGACGGTATGCACGTCGTCGCCGGAGGTGCAACGCGCGCCGCCTCCGTCCGTGCGGGGCTGGAGGCGCTGGCGCCCATGGGCTGCACCCGCGTCCTGATCCACGACGTGGCGCGGCCCTGCGTCAATGCGGCGCTCATCCGCCGCGTTCTGGCCGCGCTCGATACCGCGCCCGCCGCCGCGCCGGCGCTTGCCGTCACGGATGCGCTCTGGACCGGCGCGGCGGGCCGCGTCACCGGCACGCGGGACCGCGCGGGGATCTTTCGCGCGCAGACGCCGCAGGGGTTCGATTTCGCGGCTATCCTCGCCGCGCACCGCAGCGACCAAGGCGACGCGCCGGATGATGTGGCGGTGGCGCGGGCGGCCGGGCTTGACGTGGTGATCGTGCCGGGCGATGAGGACAACCTCAAGATCACGCACCCGGCGGATTTCGCGCGGGCTGCCGCACGGCTGGAGGGCCGCATGGATATACGCATCGGCAACGGCTATGACGTGCACCGCTTCGGGCCGGGCGATCACGTGATGCTGTGCGGCGTCCCCGTGCCGCATGAGCGCGGGCTTCAGGGCCATTCCGACGCGGATGTCGGCCTGCACGCGCTGTGCGACGCGATCTACGGCGCGCTGGCCGAGGGCGATATCGGGCGGCATTTCCCGCCCTCCGATCCGCAATGGAAGGGCGCGGAAAGCCACGTCTTCCTGCGCCACGCGGTGCGGCTGGCGGGCGAAAAAGGTTTCAGGATCGGTAACATGGATCTCACTCTGGTTTGCGAGCGGCCGAAGATCGGCCCGCTGGCGGCGCAGATGCAGGCGTCGCTCGCGGAGATGGCAGGGCTGGACGCGGATCGCATCTCGGTCAAGGCGACCACGTCCGAGAGGCTGGGCTTCACGGGCCGCGAGGAAGGCATTGCCGCGATCGCCACCGTGCTTCTGGTGCAGCGATGAGGGTCGCGCGATTTGTCGCCACGCTGGGCGGCGTCGGCCTGATGCCCCGCGGCCCCGGCACCTGGGGATCGCTGGCCGCGCTGCCGCTGGGCGCGGCGCTGCATGCCATCGGCGGGCCCTGGCTGCTGATCATCGCGGCCGTCGCGCTGTTCTTCGAGGGGCTGTGGGCCACGACGCAGATCACGCGCTGGCAGGACGATCAGGACCCCTCCTACGTCGTGGTCGACGAGGTCGTGGGCCAATGGGTCGCGATTTTGCCGCTGTCCTTCGGCGCGTGGCATGTCGGCGCGTCGATCCTGGCGCTCTGGCCCGGCTGGATCGCGGCGTTCGTGTTGTTCCGGCTGTTCGACATTCTCAAGCCCGGCCCCGTCGGCTGGGCCGACCGGCTGCACACGCCCTTGGGCGTCATGCTGGATGATGTCATTGCCGGGGCGCTGGCCGCCATCGGCGTCATCGCGTTGGCGGCGCTGTCGCATGGGGTGCTGGGGGCATGAACGTGCGCGATCTTCTGGCGCGCGCACGGGCGGCCGGAGTGATGATTGCCGCCGCCGAAAGCTGCACGGGCGGGATGGTCATGGCCGCGCTGACCGACGTGCCGGGCAGCTCGGACGTGGTTGAACGCGGCTTTGTAACCTATTCCAATGACGCGAAAATCCAGATGCTGGGGGTGTCGCCCCAGACGCTGCGCGCGCATGGCGCCGTCAGCACCGACGTCGCGGCGGAAATGGCCGAGGGCGCATTGGACAACTCCCTGGCGCAGCTCGCCGTGTCGATCACGGGCATCGCCGGGCCCGGCGGATCGGAGGCCAAGCCCGAGGGCCGCGTCTGCTTCGGCGTGGCGCGGTCTGGCGCGCCGGTAAAGGTGGAGACGCAGGATTTCGGCGCGCTGGGGCGCGAAAACGTGCGCCTTGCGGCGCGCGATCGCGCGCTGGAGTTGCTCATGGCGGCGCTGGAGGAGATGTCAGCCGTATAGCTGATGCGCGCGCCGCTCGAAAGCGCGCACGATGCGCTGCATCGCCTCGTAGAAGAACAGGCCCGCCGCCGATTGCAGCAGACGGTTGCGAAACTCGAAATCGACGTGGAAGTGAACGGCGCAACCGCCTTCGTTGTCGCTGAATTCCCAGGTCGAGATCATGTGCTTGAACGGCCCGTCGATATATTGCGTATCGATCTTCTTCTCTTCGGGCCACAGCACGACCCGACTCGCGAATTTCTCGCGGAAAACCTTGAAACTGATGACCAGATCGGCCTCCATCACCTCGCTCCCGTCCGGCTGCGACGTCTGGCTGCGCACGCGGGCGGCGGCGTTCCAGGGCAGAAACTTCGGATAGTTTTCCACATCGGCGACCAGATCGAACATCTGCTGCGCGCTGTATGGCATCTGACGGGTTTCGGAATGGGTGGGCACGGCAGACCGCTCCGGTATTTTCAACATGACAGGTGCGCCTTATGTCATAGACTGAACCGCAAATGACAAGGGGGCGCCCGGTGCCGCACGGTGCCAGCAACGCAGAAGGTTTCGATTATTCTTTTTATTTCCGAATATTGCATGCCAAAGCTTATGCGGCAGAAGGAAATGAACCGATGACGTCGCACTGGCTGCTTCGGGCCGTCCGCTGGGCGCGCAACCCGCCGAGCGCCGGGCGCGTCAAGTTCGTTCTGGCGGTCATCGCTGCCTGCGCCGCCCTCTACGCGGTTGAGCAGACCTACGGCTGGCCCGAGGCGCTGACACCAGAGAAAGCCCTGCGGCGGAGCTACCAGCCGTAGAGCGTTGTATCGGATGCATGAGGGAAAGTGGCGCGGTTGACGGGGCTCGAACCCGCGACCCCCGGCGTGACAGGCCGGTACTCTAACCAACTGAGCTACAACCGCGCGTGGGTCTGGATTAGTGGAGAGGCACGGAGGCGTCAATGGTGAAAACGGCAGAATTCACGCCGACCGGACGATTTTCCCGCAATGGCGACAGTGGCAGCCCTGAGGCCGCTAACACACGGATATTCCGGGAAAAATGCAGTGATGGCGCGGTTGACGGGGCTCGAACCCGCGACCCCCGGCGTGACAGGCCGGTACTCTAACCAACTGAGCTACAACCGCCCACTGCGCGCGCGAAGAGCGTTGCCCGCCGTGCGTTGCACGTCTTTAGTCGCCACGGGTCGGGGCGTCAAGCGGCAGTTTGGGCTAAATCGGCGCGGCCTGCGCTGCCGGGGCGCAGCCTGATGGGTATTGCCGCATCCATTCCTGCGCGCCGGAACCCACCGCGCGATGTACCGCCCCGCCCGCCGCCTCGCCCAGTGCGGTATGCATGCCCGCATAGGCCGTATCGCCGGCGGGCGCCGCGACGGCGATGCAGTCGGTGCCGGTGCCGGTGGCGCGGCCCGACGGCAGTTCCAGCCCCGCCTCCATGACGGCGGCGGTGCGCGCGGCGGCGGCGATGCTGAGCGTTTCGATCAGGGCGCTGTGGGCCAGACCCGCGCCCTCTCCGGGATCGACCCGCAGCGCCACGTTGATCGTGCCCCAGTCCGCGCCGGCAAGGGCGCGGCGCTGCCCGATCCGCTCGGCATTCGACAGGCCGACCGTGGCGACGGCCGTCGCGCGCGCCGGCCCAACCGCAACTTCGGCGACGTGATGATAGCGGATGTCGCGCGAGGTCAGGAACACGACCGCTTCGAGCGCACCCCGCGCGGCCAGAGCGCCCCGCAGCCAATGATGCACATCCAGATCCTGCGGCAGGTCCGCATCGCGCACCTCGCGCCAGAGGATTTGCCGCGCCGTGACCAGGCCCGGCCGGTTGATCGCCCAGCTCAGCACCTGCATCGGCGCGCCCAGATCGAACTCCAGCCACGGCGGGTCGAGTCTGGCGACGCTCATCGGGGGTCCCGGCGCAGGGGGATCACCGCGCCTCCTCCATCCGGCGGCGCGCCGCCACCAGCCTGGCGACCGCGCGCAACGCGAAGGGCGTCCCGCAGATCCAATCCTGATCGCTGATCGCCGCGCTCTGCGCCCGGCTGCGCAGGCGGGCGATGACGGGATGGTCCATGATCTCCTCAGCGCGGGAGCCGCTGGGATAGCGGCGCGTGGTGATGACGAGGTCGGGATCGAGCATCGCCAGCACCTCCAGCGGCAGCCTGCCCCAGCCATAGCCCGCCTCGGCGGGCGCGTTGCGAAAACCGGCCGCGGCCAGAATGTCGCCCGAAAGGGACGCATCGCCGGATGTGTACCCATTGGCCGTATAAAGCGCCGCGCGCGGCGCCCCCGGTCCGGGCGGGCCCGCCTGCCCCTCGCGCAGCTGCGCCAGATCGGCATCGAACCGCGCGACCATTCGCTGCGCCGCCGCCTCGCGCCCCAGCGCCGCACCCATCTGCAGGATGCGCGCCCGCACGTCCTCCAGCGAATGGGCGATGCCGAATTCCACCACCTCGATCCCGAGCCGGCGCAAGAGCGCGACCGTATCGCGCGCAGAATATTCGCCCGCCAGCACCATGTCGGGCGCCATGGCATATATCTGTTCGGCGCGGCCCGTGTTGATGCGGTACTGGCCCGCCGTGTCGGCCATCGCCGAAGCGTAAGGATCCAGCGCAACACTGCTGACCGAATGCAACTGGCCCGGCGCCGCCAGCAGCATTGCCAGTTGATCGGTGCACAGATTCATCGACACCACGCGCTGTGGCGCCGCGCCCGAAGGCGGCGCCAGTCCCAGCAGGAGGGCCGCCAGCGCGGCGGCCTTCAGCGGTGCGCACCGCCATCCCGGCGCCTCAAGCTTGCGTATCGGTGAAGGTTTGATCCGCATGAACGCACGCGCCTTGACCCAGAGACTGCGCCAGGCACTCGCGCCCGCGCGCCGATGGTGGGTGATGAGGGACTCGAACCCCCGACATTTTCGGTGTAAACGAAACGCTCTACCAGCTGAGCTAATCACCCCCGACCCGCTCTAGCGTCCCGCGCGGCGACTGGCAAGCCGTGCTGCGGGATTCCGGTGCCGAAAGCGAATCCCTCTGGCGGGGGAACCGCATGTAGGCAGCACGCCCCTGCCCGTTCAAGGCATGGCGTCAAAGATGAAGTAGGCCGCCCAAGTCGTTCATGCAAAAGGAAAAGTGGTGGGTGATAAGAGATTTGAACTCCTGACATCTTCGATGTGAACGAAGCGCTCTACCACTGAGCTAATCACCCTTGCGGCGTTATCTAGCGTTACTCCACCTCGTCTGCAACCGCTTCTTTCGCCGTGTCGCCGCTTCCAGCCGGAGCCCCGGCGACGAGCGGCTGAGCAATTGCAGAAGCGTGGGTCTGGCGGATATTCGCGACGATGACGCGGGCCGTGCCGGTATCTTTCACGCGCTTTTGCTTGATCCTGCCCATCGGCTGCAGGTTCACCTCGCGCCCTTCGCTCAGCGTTGCGCCCAAGATTTCCAGCAGCGCCTCGACCACCGGCTTGGCGTGCTTTTTGGAGACCTCGGTGCGGGCGACCACCTTGGCGATCAGCTCCTGCTTTTTCAGGGGGCCCGCTTCGCCAGTTGCCGTTACTTCCGGCGCTGCCGTGGTCGGCGGCGGCGCGGATACCGGCGGGGTGGCGGCGCTTTTGGGGCGCACTGCGGCGGGCTTGGCACCCTTCGAGGTGGGCTTGCTGCCTGTGGATTTGTGGCTGGCCATGTGGGCCCCTTTCCTGTTGCTGCTCATCGGCAGCATAGCCGGACCGGCGACATCAGGCCAGCAGCGTCGTGCGGCTCAGCGCCGCTTGAAGAGCCCGCCGAGGATACCGCGTACCAGGCGGCGCCCGGTCGTGCCGCGCAACTCGCGCAGAACGGCGGTGCCGACGGCGCGGCCCAGTTCGGCGCCCATGCCGCCCGGTTGCGGGGACCCGTTCTTGCCGCTGTAGCGCCGTCCGGCGTTGAATTCGCGCTCGGCTGCTGGCTCCGCCTCATCCCCGGCGCCGGCGGCGTCGGCGGCGGCCTTTTCGGCGCGGGCCTTGAGGATCTCGTAAGCCGATTCGCGGTCGGCCGGCGTGTCGTATTTGCCCGCCACCGGCGACGCCTGCATCACCGCGCGGCGCGCCTCGGGGTCGATCGGCCCCAACCTCGACGAAGGCGGCCGGATCAGCGTGCGCTCGACGATGCCGGGCACGCCCTTGTCCTCCAGCAGCGATGTCACGGCCTCGCCCACGCCGACATCGCGGATCGCGTCCACCGTCGAGAAGCGCGCGTTCGGGCGGTAGGTTTCCGCGGCCCGGCTCAGCGCCTTGCGGTCGCGCGCGGTGAAGGCGCGCAGCGCGTGCTGCACCCGGTTGCCGAGCTGGCCGAGAATGTCCTCGGGCACGTCATCCGGATTTTGCGTGATGAAATAGACGCCGACGCCCTTGGAGCGGATCAGCCGCGCCACCTGTTCTACCTTGTCCACCAGCGCCTTGGGCGCGTCGTCGAACAGCAGATGCGCCTCGTCGAAGAAAAAGACCAGCCTCGGCTTGTCGGGGTCGCCCACCTCGGGCAGCGTCTCGAACAACTCGCTGAGCAGCCACAGAAGAAAGGTGGCATAAAGTCGCGGCGATCCCATCAGCCGGTCGGCGGCAAGGATGTTGATCTGCCCGCGCCCGTCGGCGCCGATATGCATGAGGTCGGCCAGATCCAGCGCCGGCTCGCCGAACAGCTGCGCGCCGCCCTGGTTTTCAAGCACCATCAACTGCCGCTGGATTGCGCCGACCGACGCCGTCGAGACATTGCCGTAACGTAGCGACAGCGTATCGCGGTTCTCGCCCACCCAGACCAGCAGCGCCTGAAGATCCTTGAGGTCCAGCAGCGGCATCCCCTCTTCGTCGGCGACGCGGAAGGCGATGTTCATGATGCCTTCCTGCGCCTCGCTGAGGTCCATCAGGCGACTCAGAAGAAGCGGCCCCATCTCGGTCGGCGTGGTGCGCACGGGATGGCCCTGTTCACCCAGCAGGTCCCAGAAGGTCACGGGATAGGCGCGATAGCCGTAATCGGTCAGCCCGATTTTGGCCGCGCGGTCGGAAAACGCCTGGTGCAGCTTGAAGTCGGCGCTGCCCGCCTCGGCGAGGCCCGAAAGATCCCCCTTCACATCCGACAGGAAAACCGGAACGCCGGCGTCCGAAAAGCCTTCGGCCAGGATCTGCAGCGTAACCGTCTTGCCGGTGCCGGTGGCACCCGCGATCAGACCATGCCGGTTGGCGTATTTCAGCGCCAGTTCCTGCGCCTCGCCGTAATCCGGCCCGCCGCCGCCGATGAAGATGCCCTTGTCCAAGTGGATGCCCCCCCTGCCGCCATGCGTGCCGCGCGACAATACAATCTTAACCACTTCGCGCCAGTATCGAAATCATTCCGGCGCTGTCGTGTCCTTCTTGCGCCTGGATGGTTTCCTCCCTGTCGGACTGGCCGCGCCTTCGGGTGCGGCCTTTTTTCCAATGGAAAGCGGCGCATTTTGACGGTTGACGGAGATTCTGACCTATCGTAGCGTCACGTCCAATTACTAAGTCGGCCAAGTCCGGCGGGGAGACGGGAAGAGGGGCCCAAAAGGCCCCTTTTCTGCGTTTCGCCCCCGCACCCGATTGTTGCGGCGCCGGTCTTTTCCGCCTGCGGCGCCCGCGGAATTCCGCCTTGCGGCGGCGAACTGCTTCGGATTTGATCTGACAGGGATGGCGCGCCATGTTAGTGCGCCGATGAAACTTCTGACCACGACGGGGATCTCATGCATAAATCACTTTCCATTCTGTCTTTTGCCGCCGCGTTGGGACTGTCCGGCGCCGCCCTCGCGCAGGACACCGCGACCGGCGACGCAGCGACCGCTGATGCGACCGAAGCCGGGACAGAGACGACGGACACAGCGCCCGAAGCTGCCACCGAGGGCAGCGCCGCCGCCGAGGAGACGTCCGGCACGTCCGATTCAGAGGCGACCGATGCGCAGACACCCGATGCAGCCGCGCCTGCCACGGATGCACCCGCCACCGGAGCCTTCGCTCCGGGCAGCGAGGTCAAAGAGGGCGCCGGGACTGCAGAGGGCGCTCCGCCCGTCTATATCAAGGAAAAATTCGGTGACTGGAGCTTGCGCTGCTTCCGCAATGACGATGGCGAGGACCCCTGCCAGCTTTACCAACTGCTGCGCGAACAGGGTGGCAACCCCGTGGCCGAGTTCAGCATCTTCCGCATCGAAAACCAGTCGCCCGCCGTCGCCGGCGCGACCGCGATCGTGCCGCTGGTTACGCTGCTGACCGAAGAGCTGAAGATGTCCGTCGATGGCGGCACCGTCAAAAGCTATCCCTACCGCGTCTGCACCGAGGCCGGCTGCGTCGCGCAGATGGGTCTGACCGAGCAGGACGTCGCCGGCTTCAAGAAGGGCAAGAAGGCGCAGATGGTCCTGGTGCCCGCGCAGGCGCCCGACCAGAAGGTCGTGATCGACATCTCGCTCAACGGATTTACAGCGGGTTACGAGGCCGTCGGCACCTTCAAGGAGTGATCCGGCAGCACAGGCCAACAAGACAGGGCAGGCCGCGGCGCCTGCCCTTTTCTGTTGCGCAGCCGGCGGCGGGCGCTACTCGGCCCGGCGCAGCGCCAGAACGGCGTTGAGACCGCCGAAGGCAAAGGCATTGCTGAGCGCGACATCGACGCGCGCCTCGCGCGCCTCGTTCGGCACGACGTCCAGCGCGCATTCGGGATCCGGCTCATCATAGTTGATCGTGGGCGCGATGACGCCGTCGCGCACCGCCATGATGCATGCCAGCAGCTCGACCGCGCCGGTGCCGCCGATCAGGTGACCATGCATGGATTTCGTCGAGGAGATCATCAGCCGGTCGGCGTGGCGGCCGAAAACATCGGCCACGGCGGCGCATTCGGTCTTGTCGTTGGCGGCGGTTCCGGTGCCGTGGGCATTGATGTAACCCACGTCCTCGGGGTTCAGCCGCGCGTCGCGCAGCGCGCCCGCAATAGTGCGCGCCGCCCCGTCCTTGGAGGGCATGACGATGTCCGAGGCGTCGGAGGACATGGCGTAGCCCACCACTTCGGCCAGAATCTCGGCGCCGCGCGCGCGCGCGTGCTCGTATTCCTCGAAGACGAAGACGCCGGCCCCCTCGCCCTGCACCATGCCGTTGCGATTGGCGCTGAAGGGTCGGCACCCGTCCCTGGACATGACGCGCAGACCCTCCCACGCCTTGACCCCGCCAAAGCACAGCATGGATTCCGAACCGCCCGTCAGCATGACCGGGCTGAGGCCGCCATGCACCATCTGGAACGCCTGAGCCATTGCGTGGTTGGACGATGCGCAGGCGGTCGAGACGGTGAAGCTGGGTCCGCGCAGCCCCCATGCCATCGACACGTGGCTGGCCGCGGCGTTGTTCATAAGCTTGGGCACCACGAAGGGATGCACCCGGTTCTTGCCGTCCTCGTAGACGGAGCGGTAGTTTTCATCCAGCGTCGTCATGCCGCCGCCGGAATTGCCCAGGATCACGCCCGCGCGCAGCGACAGCTCTTCACCGAACTCGATTCCCGACTGCGCGACCGCCTGCCGCGCCGCGATCAGGGTGAATTGGGTGAAGCGATCATAAAGCGCCAGTTGCTGGCGGCTGAAGGCGCAGTCGGGATCATAGCCCTTGACCTGCCCGCCGATCCGGATCGACAGGCGCTCGACATCGCGAAACTCCAGCTCACCGATGCCGGAGCGACCTTCGCGCATCGCCTCGAGCGTGGTGGCGACGTCGAACCCAAGCGCGTTGATCGTGCCGGCGCCGGTTATGACGACGCGTTTCACGACTGCTCGGCCACCAGCCGCTCGACGCCCCGAACGATGGCCCCGACCGTTGCGATGTCGAAATCGCCCGCCGACGGCTCGTTCGCGTTGAAGGGAACGTTGATGTCGAACGCTTCCTCGATGGCGAAAATGCTTTCGACCAGGCCAAGCGAATCGATGCCCAGATCCTCAAGGGTGCTGTCCATCGTCACGTCCGAAGGCTCCAGCATGGCCTGCTCGGCGATGATGGCAATCACGCGCTGGGATATGCTCATGGCGTGGCTCCTTGGAGTGTCGGCATGGCTTTAGCCACTCTGCCCGTCCTTGAAAACCGCTTTCTTCAGCGCGGCGACGTCGGCCACCATCCGGCCCAGACGGCGCAGGTGCTTGTACATGTCGATATGCGCATCCATCTTCATCGCCGGATAACCAAGGATGACGCGACCGGCGGGCACGTTGCTGAGGATCTTGGTGCCGCCGCCGGCGATGACGTTGTCTCCGACAAAGAGGTTGTCGCCGACGCCGACCTGCCCGGCCAGCACCACGTTGTTGCCGATCCGCGTGGAGCCCGCGATGCCGACCAGCGCGCAGAGGAGCGTGTCGGTGCCGACGACGACATTGTGGGCCACCATGACCAGCGTGTCGATCTTGGTGCGATCCCCGATGACAGTGTCGCGGACGGTGCCGCGGTCGATGGCGGCATTCGCACCCACTTCGACATCGTCGCCGAGGCGGACCGAGCCGAGGCTGTGGATGCGCATGTAGGACTGCGCCGCCGCGCCGCCCTGGTCGCCCAGAGTCTCGCGCACCAACTCGACGCCGCTCTTCTCGGGCGTGACGAAGCTGAACCCGTCGCCGCCCAGAACCGCGCCGGGATTGAGGATCACGCGCGCGCCGATGCGTACCCGCGCCGCGATGCGCACGCCCTCGCGGATCAGGCCGTTCTCGCCGATCACGGCGTCGGCGCCGATGCTGACCTGCGGACCGATCCGGCAGCCCGCCCCGATACGTGCGCGCGGGCCGATGACGCAGAGCGGGCCGACTTGCACGCCCGCGCCCAGTTCCGCCGTCTCGTCAATCACCGCGCTCGGGTGGATGCCGTCGCCCCACTCTTCGCCGAGGTCCATCATTGCGGTGAGGCCGGACATAGCATAGCGCGGTCGCGGCGCGAAAATCGCCGCCTCCAGCCCCAGCGCCTGCCAGTCTGCCCCTTCCCATAGCAGCGCCGCACGCGCGCGCCCCTGCGGCAGCGCGGCCGCGTAATCGGGCCTGGTCGCCAGCGCCAGGTCTTCGGGCCCGGCATCGCCCGGCTCGGCCAGCGCCGAGATCCCGATATCCGCCGCCCCGGCATGGGACAGGCCAAGTGCATCCGCAATCTGTTCAATCGTGTAGGACATGGTGAACCCCTTCATGACGGGGCGATATCTAGCCCTGATGCGCGGGCAGCGAAACCCCTGCCTTCTGCAACGCGTCCCACACCTTGGCATCGCGGCCGTAGATGTCGCCCCGATACTGCGCGGGACCATGCGCCGGAACGGTGGCGGTGCGGTAGATGATGTGCACCGGAACCTTTTCGTCCAGCGTAACGCGCGTCTGCCGACCGGACTCCACGATGCGGTCGAAGAGCGCCTTCGGGTCCGCTTCCTGCCGCGACAATAGTTCATATGCAAACTCGAGGGGTTGCTGCAGGCGAATGCAGCCATGGCTGAAGGCGCGCTCGCTGCGCTCGAAAAGGCTCTTGGAGGGGGTGTCGTGCAGATAGATGTTGTACTTGTTCGGGAACATGAACTTGACCAGCCCCAGCGCGTTGCGCGTCGAGGGCGGCTGTTTCAGGGCGAAGGGAAAGGTGCGTGCATTGTAGGCGTTGAAGTTGACGCGGCTGCGGCTGACCTCCTGGCCGCGCGAATTGTAGAGCTTCAGGTGCCCTGCCGCGCCGGGATTGCGCTGCATCTGCGGCAGGTATTCCGATACGGTGATCGAGCGCGGCACGTTCCAGACCGGGTTGATCTCGAGATATTCCATCTCGTCCGAGAATTCGGGGCTCTGATGGGTGCCGAGCGTCTTGCCGATGACGGCGCGGGTTTCGAAGGTCAGCCGGTCGTCGTCGATGATGCGGGCGCTGAAATCTGTCAGGTTGACCAGGATGTGACGGTCGCCGCGCGGCTCGTTCAGCCAGCGTTCGCGCTCCATCGCGACCATGATCATCGGCAGACGCTGCAAGACGGACCTGTTGACCTCGGCGAGTGTCGCCGCGCCGGCGGTGCCGTCGGGCACGAGGCCATGCGCCTCCTGAAAGCGCATCACGGCCTGCTGCATCGCGATGTCGTAGGTATCCGACGCGGTCCGTTCGAGAAAGCCCATGCGCATCAGACGGTTGCGCAGCGCGATGACCGCCGGCCCCGACTGGCCCGGCGCGAGCGTCTGGGATGGTACGGCCGGCCCCCAGCCGCCGGTGGCCAGCAACCCCTCGAGCCGTGTCTTTTCGCGCATCAGCCGCGCATATTCGCCGGATCGGGGTGCAAGGCCGCGGAAGAACGCCTGAGGATTGGCACTGGTGAAACTGCGCAGAAGCGTATCGGCGCGGCGCACCGGCACGCTGCGGACCATGCCCTTGTCGATGCGCGAAGGCGTCAGGATGCCGGTCTGCAAATCGCGGGCCAGCCGCAGGAAGACGCGCGACAGTTCGACCTCGACCGCGCCCAGATCGCGCGGCGTGCGCGCGTCCTTCATCATCCGCATCAGCCCCGCCGCGTCGTAACGCGCGGCAGGCAGCCCATGCGCGCCCGCCGCATCGATGGCCTGCATCAGCGCCTGCCGGCGCGCGCGGTCCTGCGCGCCCGTTCCGGTCCAGAGGGGTCCGTAACTGTTCTCGCGGTAGAATGCCGCGAGATCCTCATCGTGCGAGGCGCCCTCGGCCACGGCCTGCTTGAACGCCGTCACTTCGGCCCCCGCACCCTGCGGCAGGCCGAGCGCCAGAATCAGTGCCGCGACTGTCATAAACGTTCCGCGCCGGGTATGGCCGGGCCGGACGGAGCCGATTGCGGCACGCAACATGGCGGCAAATTTCATCAAATCCCCCTTGAACGGAAGCTTGCGCATCAGATCAGACAGCCCGCAACAACGGCAATTGTCCACCCAAAAATGTGAAATATTAAGGGTTTATTCCCGACCGAGGCGATTTCGCATCACGTCCTTGCATTTCGGGCACAGTTGCCGGATTTCGCCAAAGCGCGCGGAAATTCGCCACTCCGAGATAATTCGGGAACCTGTGTATTGGTTAGCGAATCTTAATGTGCCATAGCTAAAACCACATCCGGATGAGATGAGCGCCCGCCTTCTGGCGGGAACGAAACTAGAAGCGACGGACAGGCAAACCAATGACCAAATCCAATTCCGCAAGCCTGTCGCGGCGTGCGCTGCTTGGCGCATTCGCGGCAACGGCCGTTGCGGCGGCCCCCACCTACGGACACGCTTTCGGCTTTCTGCGCGGCGCCGGCGACATTCGCCGCCTCCGCATGGTGTCGCCGAGAACCGGCGAAAAGCTGGACACGATCTACTGGATCGAAGGCGAGTACATCAACGAGGCGGTTCAGGAAATCACCCTCTTCATGCGCGACTGGCGACAGAACGAGGTGAAACCCATCGACACGCGCACCATCGACATCATGACCGCCGCCCACAATCTGATGGGCACGACGGAGCCTTACACGCTTCTGTCGGGCTACCGCACGCCGCAGACCAACGCGATGCTGCGCAGCCGGTCCGGCGGTGTGGCGAAGAATTCGCTCCACCTCAGCGGCAAGGCGGCCGACCTGCGGCTCGGCTCGCGCTCGGTCGGCCAGATGAGCCAGGCGGCACTCGCCTGCCGCGCGGGCGGCGTCGGCAAATACTCGCGCTCGAACTTCGTGCATATGGACTGCGGCGCAGTGCGCAGCTGGGGCGGCTGAGCCGCCTTCGTGCCCTAGCCCCATGACAAGCCCGCCCTCCGAGGCGGGTTTTTCATTCGGCACGGCGCGAAACTGGCAATTCCGGCTTGTGAAGACGGCACGGGGAATGTTATTTCTGCCCCCGCGGCGGGTATGGTGAAAAGGTATCACGGCAGCTTCCCAAGCTTTAGTTACGGGTTCGATTCCCGTTACCCGCTCCAGACACTCCCACCAACCTTTGGCCCGTCTAGCCGTTGCTGCCGCCTTTCTGCTCTTCCGGCGCGGCATTGTAATCGCCCAGTATGTCCTCGACATAAAGCATCCGCACCAGCACCATCAGCGCCAGCATGAGGGGGGTCGCCACCACGATGCCGATGAACCCGAAGAGCACGCCGAAAGCGACGATGGCAAGGATGCACAGGACCGGCGGCAGCGCCGCCACCCGTTTCTGGATGATCGGCATCAGGATGTTGCCCTCGATCTGCTGAACCACCAGGAACACGCCTGCCGCCCAAAGCGCGCTTTTCGGATCGTGCGAGAAGGCGATCAGCACCGCGGGGATGCCCGACAGGAACGGGCCGACATAGGGGATGAAGTTCGTCAGCCCTGCGATCAGCCCCAGCGTCACCGCGAGGGGCACCCCGACGAGCCACAGGCCAAGACCCGTCATGAGGGCGACGGCGAGCATGTCGATCATCTGGCCCTGAAGCCACTTCCACAACGTGACGCCCAGCGTGTCCATCACCTCGCGCGCCCGGTCGCGCCGATGGAACGGCACGAGGTGCAGCACGCCGCGCCGGTAAATGCCGGGATTGATTGCCAGAAAGATCGCCACGGCGATCAGGACAAGAATGCTCGTCACGACGCTGATCGCGCTGGACAGGGTGCCGCCAATGGTGCCGAAGATGTTGTAACCGCCGCCTTCCTCGGCGGGCGACATCTTGTCGATCAGGTATCGGCCCCAGGCGTGATCCTGCAGATCCTCGGCAACGGCTTCGATCGTGTCGGGCACGGTGCGCACCAGCGTGTCGAATTCCGACGCGATGCGCGGACCCAGCGTACTGACGAAAAGCCAGCCCAGAAGCACGACGATCAGCGCGACGACTGCGAGGCCCATCTTGGGGCCGAGCGGCGTGTGATCCGCGATGAAGTTGGCGCCGTGACGCAGAAGGACCGCGATCAGGAGCGCGGCGAACCCCAGCAGCAGCATGTTGGACAGCACCCAGGCAAGGAACACCAGAAAGGCGACCGCGATCACCGCCAGCGCGCGCTGCGCGCCCTTGTCGAAAAGGCCGTCACCGGCCGCAGGGCGTCCCGAATTGTCCGATTTTTTCATGCGACCCTTCCCGTTGCTGTCAGTCTGCGCAAACGGTTGTCGGCGGCCAAGGTTCCCCTGCCGTTCCAATTGCCACTGCTGTCCGGAGTGTTAAGCTGTGAACAAATCGAACTTTGACCGGAAGACATTCATGGCCGACGACCCTTACGCCGCCCTCGGGCTGGACAAGACCGCTGACGCGGCCGCGATCAAGAAAGCGTATCGCAAGATCGCCCGCACCGCGCATCCCGACCTCAATCCGGACGACCCGACCGCCGCGGAACGTTTCAAGGCCGCGAACGCCGCTTATGAACTGCTGAAGGATCCCGAAACGCGCGCGCGCTTCGACCGGGGCGAGATCGACGCGACGGGGGCCGAGCGCGCGCCGCGCGGCTATTACCGCGATGCCGCCGGCGGGCCGCAGGACAGCTACAGCAGAGGTTTTGGAGACGGTCCGCGCGGCGGCGCGGAGGGCGGGTTCGGCGGGATCGATCCCGAGGACATCTTTGCCGCCTTCGCACGGCGCGGCGGGGGCCGCGGCGACCCCTTCGGCGGCTTCGGCCGCGGCGGCGGCGCCGAGACCGGCGCACGCTATGCCATGCCCGGGCAGGACATGCGCTATACCTTGGAGGTGCCGTTCCTCGACGCGGTGCGCGGCGCCAAGACCCGGATCACACTGCCCGAAGGGGGCGATCTGGCCGTGACGATCCCCGAGGGCGCGACCGACGGTCTGACGCTGCGCCTGCGCGGCAAGGGCGCGCCGGGCTACGGCGGCGGCCCGACCGGCGATGCCTACGTCACGCTTTCCGTCGCGGAGGATCCTTATTTCGCACGCGACGGCGACGACATCCGAACACGGCTCGACATCTCGCTAGACGAGGCCGTGCTGGGTGCCAAGGTGCCGGCGCGAACGGTGGATGGCGAGGTCAGCGTGACGGTGCCGCCGGGCGCCAGTTCCGGCCGGACCCTGCGGCTGCGCGGGCGCGGCGTGAAACGGCGCGGCAAGGACACGCGCGGCGACCAGTTGATCGAGCTGCGCATCGTAATGCCGCCAGCGGTCGACGACGAGCTGCGCCGTTTCATGGAAGGCTGGCGCGAAACCCATGGCTATGACCCGCGCGGAGGCCGGACATGACCCAGCATTTCACCGAAGCCGACCTGATCGAGGCAATCGCCCCCCTCACCCGCGATCGCCTGCTGCACTATGTGCATCTGCATGTTGTCCGGCCCGTCCAGACTGCCGAAGGCCCGCGCTACCGCGAGATCGACCTGCGGCGCATCACGCTTCTGTGCGAGCTGGCGGACGACATGGAACTGAACGAGGATGCTCTCGTCGTCGTGATGCATCTGCTCGACCAGTTGCATGGCAGCCGCTCACGCATGGATGCGGTCATGCGCGCGCTCGCGCAGGAGGATCCGGAGGTGCGCACGCGCATCGCGCGCCGCCTGGCGGGCGGCGCCCCTGCATCGTGACGCCGCGCCGGCCGCCGCTGCGCCTGCCCCGTCTTGCGCGCGATTTCGTGCTGGTCCTGGCGCTGGCGCTTGGCGCGGGGGCCGCGGCGGCACAGACCGCCCCCACCGCGCAGGAAGGCCCGGCCAGCGATCCGCAGAAGGAAGTCGCGGTCGCGCCGGGCGTCGCCGATTCCCAGATCGCAAACCGGTTGCAGCGTATCCTGACCGCCAGCGAATGGTTCAGCCATCTGTCCGTCAAGGTGGACGAGGGCATCGCCTTCATCGACGGCAAAACCGAGACCGAAGAGCGAAAGGAATGGGCGCGACAGCTGGCGCTGCGCACCGAGGGCGTCGTCGCCGTGGTCGACCGGCTTGAGATCGACCCCAAGATCAGCTGGGATCTGACCCCAACGTGGCGCGAGATCGAGCGCCTGACCGAGAGCGCGCGATGGTTCGCACCGCTTCTGGTGGTGTCCCTGCTCATCCTCGCGCTGACCTGGCTGGCGGCGCGCGTTGTGGCGGCGCTGGCGCGCCGGGTGCTGCGGCGGCGCGTCCCGTCGCCCCTGCTGCTTCAGTTCGTGGCGCGCGCGCTGTCGATCCCGGTGGTCCTGATCGGTCTCTATCTGGTGCTTCAGGTGGCGGGGCTGACGCGGCTGGCGATCACCGTGCTGGGCGGCACCGGGCTGGTGGGGATCGTCCTTGGCCTCGCCTTCCGCGAGATCGCCGAAAACGCGCTTGCCAGTATCCTGCTGAGCATGCGCAACCCCTTTCGCGCAGGCGACTGGATCCGCGTCGCCGACCACGCGGGCATCGTGCAGAACCTCAACATGCGCACGACCATTCTGCTGACGCTGGAGGGCAACCATGTGCAGATCCCCAACGCCCTGGTGTTCAAGAGCATCATCGAGAATTTCTCGACCGGTGCCAACCGGCGCGAGGAGTTCACCGTCGGGATCGGGTACGACGATTCGGTTCTGGAGGCGCAGACGGTCATTGTCGATGCGCTGCGCGCGCATCCCGCCGTGCTGGACGATCCCGAGCCCAATGCACTGGTCGATGCCCTGGGCGCATCAACCGTCGACATCAAGGTGCAGTTCTGGTTCGACGGCAAATCCTATTCGGGGTTCAAGGTGCGCTCGGCGCTCATGCGGCAGGTCAAGCGGGCGCTCCAGAACGCCGGCATCTCGATGCCCAATTCCGCGCGCGAGATCATCTTCCCGCAGGGTCTGACGATCCGCGACGCGGACGCCGGAAGCGGCGCTTCGGCCGCGACGCCCCCGGACGAGCGCGGCAGCGCCGACGCAGCGACGGCAACGGCCGGCGAGGGCGATCTGGGCTCGGAGATGCAGGAGCTCGAGCGTCAGGCGGGTGCGGCCGAGGTGCCCGAGGCCGCCGAGAACCTGCTTGCCCCCGAGCCGCGCCAAAAGACCTAGCCAAAGACCGGGCCGCTATTGATTGCGATCAATCCGCGCCAGGGCGATATAGTCTAGCATTGCGCGCAATTGCCCGGCAGACAGGATTTTCCTCATGGCGAATGTCACCCCACTTCACAGCAAGGACAAAGGCGCCGCGGGCGGCGATTCCCGCCCGCCGCCCGCGCCAGTCGCGCCATCGCAGCCCGCGCCCGGAACGCATCTGACATTCGAGCAGACGCTGGACAAGACGCTGCGCGCCGCGCAATCGCGCTATACCGGCGGGCTGTCGCCCATCGCCCTCGGCACGGCCTGGAGCGACTGGGCGCTTCACCTCGCCTCCGCCCCCGGCAAACAGATGGAACTGGCGCGCAAGGCCGGCGAGAAGGCCGCGCGGCTGGTCCGCTACGGCGCCGCCTGCGCGCTTCGGACCGATCCGGACGAGGCGTGCATCCAGCCGCTGCCGCAGGACAAGCGGTTCACCGGCGAGGCGTGGCAATCCTGGCCGTTCAACATGATGAGCCAGTCGTTTTTGGCGACCCAGCAATGGTGGCACAACGCCACGACCGGAGTTGACGGCGTGACGGCGCAGCATGAGAACGCCGTGTCCTTCGCGGCGCGCCAGATGCTCGACGTCTTCTCGCCCACCAACTACATCGCGACCAATCCCGAAATCCTTGCCCGCACCATCGAGACCGGCGGCGCCAACCTGATGAAGGGCTGGCAGAACTGGGCCGAGGACGCGGCGCGGATGCTGGTGGGCAAGAAGCCCGTGGGCACCGAGGATTTCAAGGTCGGCCGCGACCTGGCCACGGCGCCGGGCAAGGTGGTCCTTCGCAATCGCCTGATCGAGCTGATCCAATACAGCCCGACCACTGACAAGGTCCGCCCCGAGCCGATCCTCATCGTGCCCGCCTGGATCATGAAATACTACATTCTGGATCTGGGTCCGGACAACTCCCTTGTGCGTTATCTGACCGATCAGGGCTTCACGGTTTTCATGATCTCGTGGAAAAATCCCGAGGCGGACGACCGCGATCTGGGGATGGCGGATTACCGCAAGCTGGGTATTGGCGAGGCGCTGAACGCCGTTCAGGCCATCACCGGCGCGCCAAAGCTGCATGCGCTTGGCTACTGCCTGGGCGGCACACTTCTGGCGATTGCCGCGGCGGCGATGGCGCGGGACGGCGACAACCGGCTGGCCAGCCTGACGCTTCTGGCGACGCAGACGGATTTCTCCGAAGCGGGCGAACTCATGCTCTTCATCAACGACAGCCAGTTGACCTATCTCGAAGACATGATGTGGAAGCAGGGCTATCTGGACACCAGGCAGATGGCCGGGGCTTTCCAGATCCTGCGCTCGAACGATCTGGTCTGGTCGCGGATCGTGCATGACTACCTGATGGGCGAGCGGCGTCCGATGATCGACCTCATGGCCTGGAACTCCGACGCCACCCGCATGCCCTACCGGATGCACAGCGAATACCTGCGCCGCCTTTTCCTCAAGAACGATCTGGCCGAAGGGCGCTACAAGGTGGACGGGCAGCCGGTCGTCATCACCGACATCCGCGCGCCCGTCTTCCTGGTCGGGACCGAGCGCGACCACGTCGCACCCTGGCGTTCGGTCTACAAGTTCCGGCTGCTCAGCGATACGGACGTAACCTTCGTGCTGACAAGCGGCGGGCACAATGCAGGCATCGTATCGCAGCCGGGCCACCCGCGCCGCCGTTTCCGCATCGGAACGATCCCCAAGGACGCGCGGCACATCGACGCCGACCGATGGGCGGCGCAGACCGAACCTTCCGAAGGATCCTGGTGGCCCGCGCTGGCGGACTGGCTGCTCAAACGGTCCACTCCCCCGGCCCCGCCGCCGCCCATGGGGGCACCCGACAAGGGGCTGAAACCCCTTTGCGACGCGCCCGGCACCTATGTCATGCAGCCCTAGACGCCGACCCAAGACGCCCCCTTCGCAGAACGGACAGCAGCACAGCAGATGAGCAACGATACCCCCACCGGTGAGCGCGCGCAGCCCCCTGCGCCCATGCAATTCATCGAGAACCGCACCTTCGACGAAATCGCCATCGGCGACACCGCCGATCTGACCCGCACCCTGCTGGCCGAGGATATCGAGCTTTTCGCCGGCATGTCGGGCGAGGTGAATCCCCGCCATGTCGACGCCGATTTCGCGCGCTCGGACATGTTTCACCACGTGCTGTCGCACGGCATGTGGGGCGGCGCGCTGATCGCGGCGGTGCTGGGAACCGAGCTTCCGGGGCCGGGGACGGTCTATCTCAGCCAGGAATTGCGCTTTGGCCGGGCGGTGGGGCTGGGCGATACGATCACGGTGCGGGTGACGGTGACCGGCAAATCGGTCGACCAGAACCGCGTGACGCTGGACTGTCTTTGCACCAACCAGATGGGCGAGACGGTGATCGAAGGCCGTGCCTGCGTGACCGCGCCGACCGAGAAGATGCGCCGCCCGCGCGTCGCCCTGCCCAAGGTTCATCTGCACCGGCGCGGCGCGCGGTTCGAGGCGCTGATCGCGGCCACCGCGGATCTGGCCCCCGTGCGGACGGCGGTGGTGCATCCGTGCGACGCCCTGTCGCTCAAGGGCGCGCTGGAGGCGCGCGACAAGGGCATGATCGTGCCCGTCCTCGTCGGCCCCCGTGCCCGGATCGAAGCGGCCGCGAGCGAGATCGGACGCGATCTGGCGGGCGTGCAGATGGTGGACGTGCCCCACAGCCACGCCGCCGCCGAAATGGCCGTAACGCTCGCCCGCGCGGGCGAGGTGCATATGCTGATGAAGGGCAAGATCCACACCGACGAGCTCTTGGAGCCCATGCTGGACAAGGCCACCGGCCTGCGCACCGAGCGGCGGATGAGCCATGTCTTCGCGCTCGACGTGCCGCACTATCCCAAGCCGCTGCTGATCTCGGACGCGGCGATCAACATCTTTCCGGATCTGAGCGCCAAGCGCGACATCGTGCAGAACGCGATCGATCTGGCGCAGGCACTGGGTATCGCCTGCCCCAAGGTGGCGCTGTTGTCGGCGGTCGAGACTGTGACGCCTTCGATCCCCTCGACGCTTGACGCCGCCGCGCTGTGCAAGATGGCCGGGCGCGGCCAGATCACCGGCGGACTGCTGGACGGCCCGCTTGCCTTCGACAATGCCGTGTCCAGATCCGCGGCCGAGGCGAAGGGAATCGTTTCGGAGGTGGCGGGCGATGCGGACATCCTGATCGTGCCGGACCTGGAGGCTGGCAACATGGTGGCGAAACAACTGATCTATCTGGCCGGGGCCGATGCAGCGGGCGTGGTGCTGGGCGCGCGCATCCCCATCGTCCTGACCAGCCGTGCCGACGGCGTTCTGTCGCGCCTTGCCTCCACCGCCATCGCGCAGCTTTTCGTGCATCACCGCGCCCACGGTATATCGGCATGAGCGGCGCGATCCTGACGCTCAATTCAGGCTCGTCCAGCCTCAAGTTCGCTGTCTTTTCCGCCACCAGTCCCGATGCGCCGCCCGAGTTGCGCGGCAGCGTGTCGGGTATCGGCCGCGCGCCCGTCTTTTCAGCCAGGGACGCGCAGGGCGTTGCGCTGTCGCCCGGTGCGGCGCTTGCGGCGCTGGGTTCGGAGGCCGGCCAGCAGGAGATCGTCGCGCGCCTTCTGCCGTGGATCGACGAAGCGCTGGGTCCGCGCGATCTGGTCTGCGCCGGGCACCGCGTCGTGCATGGCGGGCGCAATCATGCGGCGCCCGCGCGGGTCACATCCGCGCTGATGGACGCGCTCGGCGCGCTCGTTCCGCTGGCGCCGCTGCACCAGCCGCACAACCTTGCCGCCATCCGCGCGGTCGATGCATGGCGCCCCGCCCTGCCCCAGATCGCGTGCTTCGACACCGCGTTTCACCGCACGCAGGACCGGCTGGCCAGTCTCTATCCGCTGCCCCGGCACCTTATCGAGGACGGCATACTGCGCTACGGCTTCCACGGAATTTCCTACGAATACATTGCGGGAATCCTGCCGGACCATCTGGGCCCGCGCGCCGAGGGGCGCGTGATCGTCGCGCATCTGGGCAACGGCGCCAGCATGTGCGCCATGCGCGAGCGCGCCAGCGTCGCCACCAGCATGGGATTTACCGCGCTCGACGGGCTGATGATGGGGCGCCGCTGCGGCGCACTCGACCCTGGGATCGTGCTGCACCTGATACAGGCGCGCGGCATGCGCGCGGCGGAAGTCGAAGACATGCTCTACAACCAGTCCGGGCTGTACGGCGTCTCGCAGATCAGCAACAACATGCAGGTCCTGCTGGACAGCGACGATCCTAACGCCCGCGAGGCGGTGGCGCTGTTCTGCCACCGCGCGGCATCGGTTCTGGGCGGCCTGATCCCGGCGATCGGCGGTCTGGACGCATTGATTTTCACCGCCGGCATCGGCGAAAACTCCGCTCCGGTCCGCCGCGCGATCTGTGACCGCCTCGCATGGCTCGGCATCGATCTGGACGAGGCGGCGAACGGCGCCAATGCCCGGCGCGTCAGTTCGCCGCGCTCAGCCGTCGACGTGCTGGCCCTGCCCACAAACGAAGAGGCGGTCGTCGCCGATGCCTGCCGGGCCTTGATGGACGCCGGTTAGCTTCTGCCTCAGTCGCCTGCCTTCACATCCGGTCGCGGATCGTCGACGAAACCCTCTGCATTCGGCATCACGATCGCGGCGTAAGACTGCGCATTCATTTCGGACTCCGGGTCAGTGCCGGTGAGGCCCGCCCGGCCAAAGACATAGGCTGCGATGGCGTAAACCTCATCGGCGGCAAGCGATCCCGGCTCGGTCATCGGCATGGCGCGGTGCGTGTAGTCGAAAAACGTGCTGGCATGGGGCCAGTAGCTTTCGACTGTTTTCACCGGCGCGTCCGACGCCAGCGTGCCGCGCCCGCCGATCAGCCGTGGCGCGCCCAGTTGCGCGATGCCTTCCAGATCGGCGCCGTGGCACGCGGCGCAGACCTCCTGATAGAGCGTCTCGCCCTCGGCATAGGTGCCGCTACCTTCCGGCAGGCCGCGCCCGTCCGGCATAACGTCGATATCGACCGCCGCGATTTGCGCTTCGGTGGCGGGCGTGCCCACGCCATAGCGGTTTTCTGCGGGCGCGATGTCGCCCACCTCCTCGGCGCTCGAACGCGGCACCTCCATCGGTGCGCGCTCTCCGGTTTCCTCCAGCGTGGCGGTCGGCTCGGCGGAGGTGCGCGGAACGGCCTCCTCGGCCATCAATGGTGCGGCCAGCGCCGCCGCGGCGCAAAGAAACGTCAGGTTACGCATGGACATTGGTCACCTCCCCGTCCGGCGCGACGTGCCAGCTCTGGATCGCGTTCAGATGATAAACCGAGTTCAGCCCCCGCACATCGACCAGCTGCTTCAGCGTCGGCTGGACATAGCCGGTCTCGTCCACGGCGCGGCTTTGCAGCACGGCCTCGTTGCCGTTCCACTCCCACGGCAGGCGGAACCGGGTATGGCACTTGGACAGGACAGGCGCGTCAAGTGCGGCGTCCCGCCATGTTGCACCGCCGTCGGTGGATACCTCGACGCGGCTGATCTTGCCGCGCCCCGACCACGCGATGCCCGTCACCTCATAAAACCCGGGGCGCGGCAGCTTCATGGCGCCCGAGGGGAAGGTAATGACCGATTTCGCCTCCATTTCCATCGAAAACTGGCGCGCGGTGCCGTCGGGCATGAGGTCGGTATATTTCGACGTCTCTTCGCGGGTCATGAAGGGCTTGTCGCTGACATCGAGGCGGCGCAGCCACTTGATATGCGTGTTGCCCTCGTAGCCCGGCAGCAGCAGGCGCAGCGGATAGCCCTGCTCGGGGCGCAGCGCCTCGCCGTTCTGCGCATAGGCGAGGATGGCATCGTCCATCGCCTTGTCCAGAGGCACGGAACGCGTCATTACCGCAGCGTCCGACCCTTCGGCAAGGATCCAGGCAGCCCCATCGGTCACGCCCGCCATGTCCAGCAGCGTCGACAGGCGCACGCCGGTCCATTCCGAGGTCGAGGTCAGGCCGTGGGTGCCCTGCACCGTCTTGAGCGTCGGCTTCGTCCATTCGGTCAGCCCGTTGCCGGAACACTCAATGAAATGCATCTCGCTGACCGACGGCAGCCGCTTCAGATCATCCATGGTAAATCTCAGGGGCTGATCGACCATGCCGTGCAGGATCAGCTCGTGTCGGCGCGGATCAATCGTCGGAATGCCGGCGTGGTGACGCTCGAAATGAAGACCCGAGGGCGTGATCATGCCCCGCCCCGACGCAAGCGGCGTCATGGACCAGCTGGAATCGATGCTGGCGGTGGGATAGCGCCAGCGCACCTCGTTCTCGAATTGCGAGCGCGATCCATACCCGCCATCGTCGAGGATGAGGCGGCCCTGCTCCTTGGTGGGATCGGGCGGAACGGGATATTCGATCGCGCCCGGCGGCGCCTCGGCGGCGGCGCGACCCGCGGCCAGGGCTCCTCCGCCCAAGGCGATGCCGCCCATCAGGACGCCGCGCCGGGTGAGGCCGTTGAACATGCCGTCCTTGCACTCGCAAGGCGCATCGTCGTCCGCCGCCAGGGCCTGTCGCTCGATCTCGACAAGGCTCTCGGCCATGCGGCGTTCAGCAGGACCATAGAGAAACGGGGGGAAATCTTCAGCATCGGGCATTGGCATCTCCATCGCTCGCATCAGGGCGGAACATGCCTCAACTCCCAAGCCGGCGGTTTGGTTCCCGTTCAGAAAACGCCAGCGGCGCGCGATGGATTACCCGGCCTTCTCCTCCAGCGCCAGCCATTCGTCCTCGGCGGCGGCCAGCGCCTGCTGGCGCGCGGTCAGCGCCTCGGTGGCCTTTCGGAACTTGACCGGCTCGCGGGTGAACAGCTCGGGGTCGGACATCAGACCTTCCAGCTTGGCGATCTCGGCCTCCAGCCGCGCGATGACGTCCGGAAGCTCGGCTAGGCGATGCTTTTCCGTAAAGCTGAGCGCGCCGGATTTGTCCTTTGTTGCTGATGTCTTGGGCGCGGATCTTGATGCGGGTTTCGGAGCTTCCCCGGCCGCTTCCCGCGCCGGTTGGCGCTGCGCGCGATAGTCGCTCCACCCGCCCGCATAGACGGTAGCGCGCCCGTCCCCCTCCATCGCGATGGTTGTCGCGGCCACGCGGTCCAGAAAGTCCCGGTCGTGGCTGACGAGGATGATCGTGCCGTCGTAGTCGTCCAGCAGTTCCTGAAGCAGATCCAGCGTCTCGATATCCAAATCGTTGGTCGGCTCGTCCAGCACCAGCAGGTTGGATTCGCGCGCCATCAGCTTTGCCAGCAGCAGACGCGCCTTCTCGCCGCCCGAAAGCGAGCGGACCGGCGCGCGCGCCTGCGCCTCGTCGAAAAGGAACTCCTTGAGGTAGCCGACAACGTGCCGCGGCGATCCGCGCACCAAAATCTGGTCCGCCTTGCCCGAGACGCGCATGTCGGGATCGCCCGTCAGGCTGTCCCAGAGGCTCATGTCCGGGTCAAGCTGCGCGCGCGCCTGGTCGAACACGGCAGGCAGCAGGTTCGTGCCGAGGCTGACCGTGCCGCTGTCGGGCGGCTCCAGCCCCATGAGCATGTTCAGCAGTGTCGTCTTGCCCACCCCATTGGGGCCGACCAGCGCCACGCGGTCGCCGCGCTGGATCTTGATGGAAAAATCCCGCAGGATGATCTTGTCGCCGTAAGCCTTTGAAATGCCGACAGCCTCGATCACCTTCCTGCCCGATCTCGGCCCCGACGCCAGCGCCATCGCCGCCGTGCCCTGCCGCGTGATCTGGTTTGCCCGCTCGGCACGCAGGTCCTGCAATGCGCGCACGCGGCCCTGGTTGCGCTTGCGCCGGGCGCTGATGCCTTCGACGGCCCAGCGGGCCTCGGCCTTGATCTTGCGGTTCAGCTTGTGGCGGGACTGGTCCTCGTCCTCCCAGACCTTGTCGCGCCATTCCTCGAAATGCGCGAAACCCTTTTCCTGACGCCGCACCATTCCCCTGTCGATCCAGAGGGTTGCGCGGGTAAGTTCACGCAGGAAAGCGCGGTCGTGGCTGATCAGGACGAAGGCGCTGCGCGTCTCCTTCAACGTGGTCTCCAGCCAGGCGATCGCCTCGATGTCCAGATGGTTCGTCGGTTCGTCCAGCAGCATCAGTTCGGGCGCCTCTGCCATCAGCTTGGCCAGCGCGGCGCGGCGCCGCTCACCGCCCGATGCGGTCTCGACGGCGCCGGCGGGATCGAATTTCAATCCCTCGGCGGCCATTTCGACGCGGTATGCTTCGGACGGGTCCAGCGCGCTGGCGGCAAAGTCGCCCAGGGTGGCGAAACCGGTCATGTCCGGCTCCTGCTCCATGTATCCGACCGAGGTGGCGGGCGCGAGCGTGCGCGCGCCGGTGTCAGGCTCCACGAGGCCCGCCATGACCCTGAGCAGAGTCGATTTTCCCGACCCGTTCCGGCCCACCAGCGCGATCCGGTCGCCCGGCTGAACGACCAGCGACAGGTCCGCGAAAACGGGGTTCCCCCCGAAGGTGAGGGAGATGTCGCCGAGTTGCAAAAGAGGGGGACGCGCAGCCATGCGCGCGGGCTATCGCGCCGCGCCCCTGCCGTCAAGCGCCGCCGTGCTGCGCCTTGGCGTCGGCGCGCAGAAGGCGCTGGCGCACGGCCGGAATGGCATCGACCTCCAGCCCGGTGAACACGTGCAGCGTGTTCATGCGCGGATCCACGACCGCATGATCGCTGACCTTGCCGCCCATCGCCAGATAACTGCGCAAAAGCGGCGGCATCGCCTGCCCCGCGCGCCTTGCATCGGGCGCATGCGCACCCGGCGTCAACGGCACCGTCTGCGGCGCGCGCTGGCCCGGCGCCCAAGCGGGCGGCGCGAGGTGGCGGCGCGCCAGCAGGGCAAACGCGTCGGCATAAGGCGCGGGATTGGTGCCACGGAAGGACGTGCAGCCGAACAGCATCCGCACCCCATGCGCATCCACGTGCGCCGTCACCGCGCCCCAGGCCGCGCGCAGGATGTCGGGATCGCGCTTAGCCGGATCGATGCAGAAGCGCCCCAGCTCGGTCATCGGGCCGGGGCGGCGCGCAAGGCGCGACAGATCGTAGAACTGCGCCGTATATCCGCGCGCGAGGTCGTCGCCCTTGGCCAGGGGCAGCATGCGGAAACACCCTACGATCCGCCCCGTCCGCCGATCCTCGATGACGGTCTGGAGGCAGATCCCGTCGAAGCGGTCCCGTTCCGGCGCGCCGAGGCCGAAGGCCGCGCCCCGCAGGGCGCAGGCGTGGTCCATATCGTCCGCATCCCGTACCGGCCGCGAAACGTAGCGGGGGCTGTCAGGTGGAAAGTTCGCCATGACCCGCCGCCCCGGCCCCGGCCGCGAACCTAGAAGAAGTCCGTGGGGTTGAGTTTGCCCAGATTGCCCATGATCTGCTGCAGGAAGCCCTTGTCCTCCACCGAATTGTCGGTCACGCGCCGTGACAGCGGCACGGTCCGGCCATCGCGCAGGCCGAACCGTTCGATATTGGCGACGACTCCCTGCTGATCAAAGCTGATGGCCAGCACCTGCCGGTCCACCACTTCGGGGCGCAGCATGCCGAAGGTCTTGAGGCGGCTGCGCACGTAGTAATAGTCGCCGCCGCCCAGAAGGCCCGTGGTGGAGGGCGCCCCGATCACGTCATCCACCGTGGCGCGCGTGTCGACGCCCGCCACCAGCTGCTGCAGATCCTCGTCGGGCGGAACATAGCCGTGATTCTCGTACAGCGCGGTGCAGCCCGCGAGGCCCGTCATGAAGGCGAGGACGATGGCCATGCCGACGGCTTTGAGCGAAAATTCGGTCCCGAACATGACAGTCCTCTTGATCTTGGCCCACAAGGGCCTTTTATCCCGCTTATATCAAGCAGCCCCTCATGTTCAAGAAAGGATGCGCCGCCATGGCCGAGCCGCTGACCGAAGCCGCCGCGCTGCGCGTGGCAAACCTTCCCAAAGGGCGCACGCAGCCGTTCGAGATCGTGCCGGATGCCGCCGCGTGCGCCGCGCTGGCCGAGGCGCTGGGAATCATCGCGCTGCGCAAGCTGGCCTTCCGCGGCTCGCTGGCGCCGCTGGGCCGCCATGACTGGCGCCTGACGGCCGATCTGGGCGCGACAGCGGTTCAGCCCTGCATCGCCACGCTGGCGCCCGTGACGACCCGCATCGACACCCGTGTCGAGCGGCGGTTCCTGTCGGATATGCCCGCCCCGTCCGACCTGGACCCGACGCCCGAGGACGGCGTCGAGATGCCCGAGGACGACAGCGCCGAACCCTTGGGCGACACCATCGATCTCGGGCGCGTGCTGCAGGAGGCGCTGGCGCTGGCGCTGCCCGACTACCCGCGCGCCAAGGACGCGGACGCCGCCGACGTGCAGGCCGCACCGCCGGGCACGGCGCCCTTGCAGGATGACGATCTGAAGCCTTTCGCGGGGCTGGCCGGGCTGAAGGCGCGCATGGAGAATGACGACTGACGGCGCGCCTGCCGCGTTCGCCCTGGGACTGGTGAAATACCGCTTGCGGATGCGGCAATTCGCTGTATTTTCGCCCATTCACCGGATTAGGGGTTGAACCGGCGCCGCAAGGCGGACTAAGAGCCGCGGAACCTCATGCAACAGGGCCGATCGGCCTACAGGAATCGGGATCGCGACATGGCTGTCCAGCAGAACAAAGTATCGAAATCGCGCCGCAACAATCGCCGCGCTCATGACGCCCTCAGCGGCGCCAACCCCAACGAGTGTCCGAACTGCGGCGAGCTGAAGCGCCCGCATCACGTCTGCTCGGCCTGCGGTCATTATGCCGACCGTGAAATCGTCGCCATGGCGGACGAGGTTGATCTGGACGACGACGCGGCCTGAGCCTGTCCGGCCGGGACCGAAACCAAGGACGGACCGCCCCCATGACCGCGCGGCCTAAGACCAAACCGGCGGATGCAGGCCATCCAGGCCATTCCGCCGCGGGGCACCCCTCCGCGCGGAACCGCGGCAAGAGGACGATCATATCCGTCGACGCGATGGGCGGGGACATGGGCCCTGCCACGGTCGTCGCAGGCATCGCGGACAGCGCCGGGCGCAATCCCGATATCGGCTTCATCCTGCACGGCCCGAAGGCCACGCTTGAACCGCTCGTCGCGCGTCACGGCGCGCTTGCGGATTGCTGCGAGCTGCGCGATGCGCCGGGCATCGTCACGATGACCGACAAGCCCAGCCATGTCGCCCGTCACGGCAAGGATACCTCGATGTGGTCGGCGCTGGAATCGGTGCGCGCGGGCGAGGCGACGGTCTGCGTCAGTTGCGGCAACACCGGCGCGCTGATGCTGATGTCGGTGCTGCGTCTGCGCCGCCTGCCCGGCATCTACCGCCCGGCCATCGCGGTCATGTGGCCGTCGAGCAATCCTCAGAGGTTCAACCTGCTGATGGATGGCGGCGCCGATATCAGCGCCGATGCCAAGGACCTCATGCAATACGCGCTGATGGGCGCCTCCTATGCGCGCGAAGGCTTCGGCGTCGCGCGGCCGCGCATCGGCCTGCTGAATGTAGGCACCGAGGAGCATAAGGGCCGCGCCGAGCTGCGCGAGGCGCATGACCTCATCTCGGCCCACGCGCGGGGCGCGGACTTCGATTTCGTCGGATTCGTCGAGGGGCGCGATCTGCCGGGCAACACCGTGGATGTCATCATCACCGACGGGTTCACCGGCAATGTCGCGCTGAAGACCGGCGAAGGAACGGCCACCATGATCGCCGATCAGTTGCGCGAGGCGTTCCAGTATTCGTTCCTGTCGCGGATCGCAGCAATGCTGGCCTACCCGTCGCTGCGCCGCCTGAAGAAGCGCATCGATCCGCGCCGGATGAACGGCGGCGTGTTTCTGGGCCTCAACGGCACGGTGGTCAAATCGCATGGCGCCGCCGATGCAACGGGTGTCTCGGCGGCGGTGAAGCTGGCTTTCCGGCTGGCGCAGACCGGATTTTCCGAAAAGCTGGCCGCTCGTGTGGCCAAGGCGACGTTGATGTCTCGGGATGACGGACCAGACGATGATGACGCGGCCGCCTCCGGCGCCCCGTCCAGCGAGGCCAAGACATGACGATACGCGCGGTTCCCCTCGGCATCGGTCACTACCTGCCCGACCGCATCGTGCCCAACGCCCACTTCGAGGCGCTGGTCGACACCAGCGACGAGTGGATCCGCACCCGCTCGGGGATCGAGCGGCGCCACTTCGCCGCCGATGGTCAGACGACGTCGGACCTGGCCACTCGCGCGGCGCGCGCAGCGCTGGAAAACGCCGGGCTGGAGGCGGGCGATATCGACGGGATCATCGTCGCCACCTCCACGCCCGATCTGACCTTCCCCTCGGTCGCCACGATGGTGCAGGCGGAACTGGGCATGACGCGCGGCTTTGCCTTCGACGTGCAGGCGGTCTGCGCGGGATTCATCTATGCGCTATGCACCGCCAACGCGATGATCGTGTCGGGTCAGGCCCGCCGCCTTCTGGTCATCGGGGCCGAGACGTTCAGCCGCATCATGGACTGGACCGACCGCAGCACTTGCGTCCTCTTTGGCGACGGCGCCGGCGCGCTGATCCTGGGTGCGGGCGAAGGCGCCGGCACGTCCGATGATCGCGGCATCCTCGCCACCGATCTCAATTCCGACGGGCGCTACCGCGACATGCTTTATGTCGATGGCGGCGTATCCTCGACCGGCACCGCCGGCAAACTGCGCATGCAGGGCAACCCCCTGTTCCGCCAGGCCGTCGAGAAGCTGACGCAAACCGCCGATGCCGCACTGGCCAAGGCCGATCTGACGGCGCAGGATGTGGACTGGATCGTGCCGCATCAGGCCAATATCCGCATCATCCAGGGCACCGCCAAGAAGATGGGCGTGCCGATGGACCGCGTGATCCTGACCGTGCAGGATCATGGCAATACCTCGGCCGCGTCGATTCCGCTCGCGATGTCGGTGGGCGTCGGCGACGGCAGGATCAGGCGCGGCGATCTGCTGCTGAGTGAGGCGATCGGCGGCGGCCTTGCCTGGGGTGCGGTCGCGCTGCGGTGGTAGATGCCCCGCTGCGCCCTGCGGCGCCGCCGAAACAGCGCATTCCAAGGCATTGTAATTGACTCGCAAATTTCTTCCCTTCTATTGTGACCAAGGCAACCGGGGGATGGATAATGAGTGACAAGACATTGACGCGCATGGATTTGAGCGAGGCGATCTTTCGCGAGGTCGGCCTGTCGCGGAACGATTCGTCGCAGCTGGTTGAAAGCGTGCTCGAGCACATGTCGGATGCGCTTGTGCGGGGCGAACAGGTCAAGATCTCGTCCTTCGGCACCTTTTCCGTGCGCGAGAAATCGGCGCGCGTGGGCCGCAATCCGAAAACAGGCGAAGAGGTGCCGATCAATCCGCGCCGCGTCCTGACCTTCCGCCCGTCGCACCTGATGAAGGACCGCGTGGCCGCCGGAAACAAGCGTTAGGCGCGGTCATGCCAAAATCCGCAGATGCCTTCCGCACGATCAGCGAAGTGGCCGACTGGCTGGGCGTTCCTGCCCATGTGCTGCGCTTCTGGGAAAGCAAGTTCACGCAGGTAAAGCCCGTCAAGCGCGCGGGCGGCCGGCGCTATTACCGCCCGGCCGATATGCAGTTGCTGGGCGGCATCCGCAAACTGCTGCATGACGACGGCATGACGATCAAGGGCGTGCAGAAGATGATGCGCGACCATGGCGTGCGCCATGTTGCGGCCATGTCGCCCCCGCTCGACGCCGATCTGGAGGATGCCGTCGCCGGCATCGCTCTCGACGTGACCGAGCCGGACGAGCCGCGCGGCCAGGTGCTGAGCTTTGACAGGGGGGCGGCGGATGCAAGGCCGGACCAAAGGGCGTCTGCGCCGGAAGAGGACGCCGGGCAGACTGAGGCCGCGACGCCCGAAACAGATGAGAGCGCGGCTGCTGCGGCCAGCGATGCGGCCGATCCGGAGGCACCGGAACCGGCCCAGCCGCTTGCGCAGGGCGAACCTGCGCCATCGCCCGATGCGCCCGGCGAGACTGCCAAAGAAGGCCCTGTAGCGGAAGAGCCGTCCGCGCCGGAGGCGGAGCCGCCAGAGCCCAATCCCGACCTGCCGGAAAGCGATCCCGCGCCGGAATCGGCCCACGCGCAGAAAGCAGAGGAGGCGGAGCCGAACGCGTCATCGTCTTCTGATCCCGATGCCGTCTCGGCGGACGCGCAGGCGCAAGCCGCCACGCCCGCCCCGGCCACGCCGCGCGTCGCGGCCGTTCCGGACGATCCGGCCGATGATGTCGAGGCTCCGCCGTGGCCCCTTGGGCGCCTGATGACGCAGGACCCGGCGCTTTTGGCCGAATGGCAACCGCAGCTGGCCGACCTGGCCGGCCGCATGGCCGAATTGCGCGCCCGGATGGACAGCGGCGCCGACCGCGCGTGAGTAAAGCGCGGGACGAGCGGATTTTACCCTTGTCCCCGCCCGGAAAACAGGTATGAAGCCCCTAATCGTCGGGCTATGGCGCAGCCTGGTAGCGCGTCCGTCTGGGGGACGGAAGGTCGCAGGTTCGAGTCCTGCTAGCCCGACCATTAATCACCCTCCCCTCATTTCCAGCATAGCACTACCAGCAGCCATTCGCGGAATTGCCAATCCCATTGCCTGCGGATACACCTGCGGGGCTTTCAAGGGGGCGCAGCGATGACCGGGGTTCTTCCCAGCCAGCACATCAAGGCGATGATCGAAGACGGCGCCATTTCGGCCGATCCTGCCGTCCTGCCCGCCCAGATCCAGCCGGCAAGCCTCGATCTGCGGCTGGGCCATACCGCCTATCGGGTGCGCGCGTCCTTCCTCGCCGGGATCGGGCGCAGCGTCGCCGAACGCCTGGACGAGTTCGAGATGCACCGCATCGATCTCAGCGCCGGCGCCGTGCTGGAAAAGGGCTGCGTCTATGTCGTGCCGCTGATGGAATCGCTGGCCCTGCCAAACGATGTGCAGGCCGTTGCGAATGCCAAATCCTCGACCGGACGGCTGGACCTGCTGACGCGCGCCGTGACCGACGGCGGCGCCGAATTCGACCGCATCCCCCCCGGTTATCGCGGCCCGCTTTACGCCGAGATCTGCCCGCGGAGTTTTTCGGTTCTGGTGCGGCCGGGCATGCGGCTGAACCAGATCCGGTTCAGCCGTGGCGGCGCGGCGCTGAGCGATGCCGAACTGGCCGCGCTGCACGAACGCGAGGCGCTGGTCGACTGCACGCCGGTCATCAGCGACGGGCTGGGCTTTTCCGTCGATCTGCGGCCACGCTCCGGCACCTTGGTCGGCTACCGCGCCAAGCCGCATGCGGGCGTGATCGACCTGGACAGGATCGGCCATTACGATCCGGCGGAGTTCTGGGAAGAGGTGCACACCGCCGACGGCCGGATCATCCTGGATCCCGGCGCGTTCTATATTCTCGTCAGCCGTGAAGCGGTGCACATCCCGCCGCAATATGCCGCCGAAATGGCGCCCTATCTGGCAATGGTCGGCGAATTCCGGGTGCATTACGCGGGCTTTTTTGATCCAGGGTTCGGCCACGGCGCGGCCGGCGGCGCTGGCTCGCGCGGCGTGCTTGAAGTGCGCTGCCACGAGGCGCCTTTCGTGCTTGAGCATGGCCAGATCGTTGGACGGCTGATCTACGAGCGGATGGAGACGGTGCCGGACACGCTCTATGGCGCCGATCTCAAGTCCAACTACCAAGGGCAAGGTCTGAAACTATCCAAACATTTCAGTTCAGTATAACCCGTCCTTCACGCCCTTGACGATTTACATGCGCCCCATGCGGCGCCCCATCTTCAGCGTGCTGCGTGCGCGTTTCTGGGTCTCTGACACGCGCGGCGCGCCGCTCTCGCCCTTGCTCAGCCGCTTGCCCAGGGCGTCCATCCCGGCATTGACGCCGCTGCGCATCAGGCGGCGCATGACCATGCGGATCACCATGCTGATCATCTGATTGGCGTTCATCGCGCCCTCCTGCTTGCCTCTGTCTGCCCACTATAGCAGCAAATCGCGGTGGTTTTACGGCACGAGCAGATTATTCCTCGAAAAGTTCGCTCTGGTCGCCCTTCCTGAGCGGCAAATCATCCTCTTCCTCCCCGGATTGCGCGCCGGGCATGGAGGTGGGCGGCAGACGGCTGTCCAGCAGCCCGGCGGCACGCAGTTCTTTCAGCCCCGGCAGATCGCGGGCGCTTTCCAGACCGAAATGGCCGAGGAAGGTTTCGGTGACGACGAACGTGACGGGCCGCCCCGGCGTCATCTTGCGGCGGCCAAAGCGGATCCACTCCATTTCCAGCAACTGATCGACGGTGCCCCGGCTGACTGACACGCCGCGAATTTCCTCGATCTCGGCGCGGGTGACGGGCTGGTGATAGGCGACGATCGCCAATGTCTCGATCGCGGCGCGGCTGAGCTTGCGGGTCTCGACCGATTCGCGCTGCATGAGATAGCCCAGGTCGGGCGCCGTGCGCAGCGCATAGGCGTCGCCGATCCGCGTGAGCGTCACGCCGCGCCCCTCGTAGCGGCGGCGCAGATGCACCAGCGCCTCGGCGGCGTCGCAGCCATGCGGCAGACGTTCATCCAACTCGCGGGTGCTGATGGGCTCGGCCGTGGCGAAAAGGATTGCTTCGACCATGCGCTCCTGCTCGGCCATGGGAGGCGCCCGGAACAGGGTCTCTTTTCGCTCGCCCGTATCCTGCGTCACGCCTTCACCCCCGCCGCCTGATTTCGATGGGCGCGAAGACGTCCGCCTGACGCAGTTCGATCCGCCCCTCCTTGGCCAGTTCCAGAGACGCGGCAAAGGTCGACGCCGTGGCCGAGCGGCGGCGCGCGGGATCGGTGCCGAAACCTTCGGGAAGATAGGTGGAAATGTCGGTCCAGTCCCCTGCGAAACCGATCAGGCCCCGCATCCGGTCCAGCGCCTGTTCAAGCGAGAAGATGGCGTCGCGGTCCATCGCATAGGGGCGGAACTCATCTCGCGTCCGGGTGCGCGCATAGGCCTGCATCAGGTCCAGCAGCGACGCGGTATAGGTGACGCTGCGGGTGCGCGTGACCGTCTCGGGCTGTCCGCGGGCAAAGAAATCCCGCCCCAGCCGGTCGCGCGCCATCAGCCGCGCCGCGACGTCGCGCATCGCCTGAAGCCGCTCCAGCTGAAACGCCAGATGCGCGGCCAGTTCCTCGCCGCTTGGCCCCTCTTCCTCGGGGTCCGGCGGCAGCAGGAGGCGCGACTTTAGGAAAGCCAGCCATGCCGCCATGACGAGGTAATCGGCGGCCAGTTCCAGCCTGAGCTGCCGCGCCTTTTCCACGAAAGCCAGGTATTGGCGGGCGAGTTGCAGCACGCTGATCTTGCGCAGGTCCACCTTCTGCGTTCGGCTGAGCGTCAGCAGCAGGTCGAGCGGCCCCTCGAAGCCATCGACATCGACGATCAGCGCCTCGGCGGCCATCCGGTCGGCGACCGCGTCCGGCCCGATGCGCTCATCCTTCATGGGTCTGCCCGCCGCACATCTCCGACAGCCTTGCCTCCAGCGCGGAAACGTCGCTCTCGGTCGGCGCGCGCCGCGCCGCCAGCGCAGCCTCGGCACGCGCCTGTCCGGCCTCATCGAGGCGCCCCGCAGCATCGGCGACGGCGCGGCGGTCGTCCAGCGCGGCGTTGCAAAGAAGAACAACGTCGCAGCCCGCCTCCAGCGACGCGCGGGCGATATCGGGCAGGCTGCCGCGCAGGGCCTTCATGGAAATGTCATCGGTCATGATCAGGCCGCCGAATCCGATCTCGTCCCGGATGAGGCGCATCATCACCGGCGACACGGTGGCCGGGCGGTCGTCGATGGCGGAGTAGACCAGATGCGCCGTCATCCCCAATGGCAGATCGTTCAGCGCCCGGAACGGCGCGAAATCGCAAGCGCCCAGCGTGGCGCGGTCCTCGGTCACCACGGGCAGGTCGAGATGGCTGTCGGCCTGCGCGCGGCCATGGCCGGGAATGTGCTTGAGCACCGGCAACACCCCGCCCTCGAGCAGCCCGTCGGCGACGGCGCGGCCCAGCCGTGCGACGCGGGCCGGATCGGTCCCGTAGCACCTGTCGCGCAGGAAGCCATGCGTGGCGGCGCCCGCCACGTCGACCAGCGGCGCGCAATTGCTGTCGATGCCGAGGCAGCGAAGTTCATGCGCGATCAGCCGATAGCGCAGGTGCATCACGGCTTCGGCGTTCTCGCCCGCCGCCGCGACCTGCTCCAGCGGCGCGGGCCATTGCCGCCCAAGCGGCGGGCGCAGGCGCTGCACGCGCCCGCCCTCCTGGTCGATGGTAATCGGCGCATCGCGCCCGACCGCGTCCCGCATGTCGCCGCACAGCGCGCGCACCTGATCGGCAGTGTCGATGTTGCGCGCGAAAAGGATGAAGCCGAAGGGATCCGCCGCGGCGAAGAACCGCTTTTCCTCCGCCGTCAGCCGATGCCCCTCGGCGTCGAGTATGGTGGCGCCGAAATGGGTCATCCTATGCCCTGCCCGGAATGAGGATCATCGTGTAACAACCGGAATACATTCCGCTTTTTCCGCAACCAGCGCCGAGCAGAAGCGCCGGGCGTCGGCCAGGTCGTCGAAGCCCATGGCACGCAGGCGATAGAAGGTGCGCCCGCCGCTGGTGGCGCGCTGGATCACGCGATCCTTGCCCGCCAGATATTCCCTGAACCGCTTTTCAAGGCGGTCCCATTCCTCGCGCGCGATCTCCTCGCTGGAGAAGGCACCGAGCTGCGCCAGCCGCGTGCCGATGGCGATGGTCTCGGGGTCGACATCGCGGGCAGGATCCGCCGTGGAGGCGACGGCCGCGACGGTGCGGATATTGCGCAGGTCCGCGGGCCGCGAGCGAGGCCGCAGTGATGGGGCATCGGTGTCGCCGGTGGCTGCCTCCGGCGCCTCCGGCAGGTTTTCGGGCACCGGGATGTCCGCCCCGAGCGCCTCGGCCAGCGCCAGCATCGTGGCATCCTCCTCCGGCGGCGGGGCGCTGTCGGCGGTTTCCGCCTCTGTCGGTGCGTCCTGCGGCGGCTCCTCGGGGGCGCCCTGCTCGGTGGCGACGCGGTCCGGTGAGGGTGCGGGCGCAGGCGCGGGAGCCACGGCCGGCGCGTCCTCGTCGCTCAGGTCCAGCGGTGCGGGGGCCAGGATCAGCTGATCGGGCGCGGCGCCTGCCGTGCCGACGGCGGCCACGTCATTGACCGAAAGCCCCTGGTTGAGCGCCTGACGTCCACCGGGATCCTCGGGCTGGACACGGACCGGACCCTCGGCGGCGCGGATCACCGGCACGCCGCTGACATCGCGCACCAACAGCTTGTATCCCCAGATGCCAAGGCCGATCACCAGCCCCACCGAGACGATCGAGCCCAGGATCTGCGCGGCGCGCGACAGCGGGTGCGCGGGCCGGGGCGTATCGTCTTGGTTGGATGCCATGTATCGCCTCTTTGCCGCCGGGACGTGCCGCCGCCCGGTCTGACTGCTCTGCCTCGCCCTTCGCCCGGCCACCGTGCGGCTTTAACGCATCTCTTCTGCCGGAGTGACGCCCAAAATACCCAAACCAGCGGAAATGACAACGCTCGCGGCCCGCACAAGGGCAATTTTCGCCTGTGTCGCGTCCGGGTCATCCTCCTGAAGAAAGCGCAGTTCGGGCAAGTCATGGCCGCGGTTCCACAGCGTGTGCAGCTCGGACGCAAGGTCATAGAGATAGAACGCGACCCGGTGCGGCTCGTTCGTGCGCCCGGCGATTTCGACAAGGCGGGGCCATTCGGCGATCTTGCGCGCCAGCGCCAGTTCGGCCTCGTGCGCGATCAGGTCCGGATCGGACGCGCGCAGCGCCGCGTCCGACACGTCGATGCCCGCCTCCGCCGCCTTGCGCATGACCGAGCGGACGCGCGCATGGGCGTATTGCACGTAAAAGACCGGGTTGTCCTTGGACTGCTCCAGCACCTTGTCGAAATCGAAGTCGAGCGGCGCGTCGTTCTTGCGCGTCAGCATGACGAAGCGCGTGACATCAGCGCCGACCAGATCGACCACGTCGCGCAGGGTCACGAAGGTCCCTGCCCGCTTGGACATCTTGAAGGGCTCGCCATTCTTCCAAAGCTTGACCAGCTGCGTCAGCTTGACCTCGAGCGGCACCTTGCCATCCGACAGCGCAGACACCGCCGCCTTCATCCGCTTGACATAGCCGCCATGGTCGGCGCCAAAGACGTCGATCAGCAACTCGAAGCCGCGGGTGATCTTGTCATAGTGATACGCGATGTCGGGGGCGAAATAGGTCCAGCTTCCGTCCGACTTTTTCACCGGGCGGTCCACGTCGTCGCCATGTGCGGTCGAGCGGAACAGCGTCTGCTCGCGCGGCTCCCAATCCTCGGGCAGCTTGCCCTTCGGCGGCTCCAGAACGCCCTCGTAAATGAGACCCTTGTCGTTGAGCCACTGGATGGACTTTTCGATGAGGCCGGTGCCGTAGAAGGATTTTTCCGACGTGAACCTGTCCATCTCGACGCCAAGCGCCTTCAGGTCGGCGCGGATGAGATCCATCATTGCCTCGGTGGCATAATCGCGCAGATCGGGCAGCCAGACTTCTTCGGGTTGGCCGACCCATTTATCGCCGATCTTGTCCTTCAGCGCCTCGCCAACCGCAATCAGGTAGTCGCCCGGATAGGTGCCGTCGGGGAAATCGACGGCGCGGCCATGCGCCTCAAGGTAGCGCAGGTAGACAGACCGCGCCAGCGTGTCGACCTGTCGCGCCGCCATCGTTGATGTAGTATTCGCGCGTGACGTCGAAGCCGTTGAAATCCAGCAGGCTGGCCAGCGCATCGCCGAAGACGGCGCCGCGCGTGTGGCCCACATGAAGCGGTCCGGTCGGGTTGGCCGAGACATATTCGATGTTGACGCGCCGCCCCTGCCCCATGTCCGAGCGGCCGAAATCGGTGCCCGCATCCAGCACCGCCCCGACCACCGCCCGCCAGCTGTCGGCCGACAGGCGCAGGTTCAGAAAACCGGGCCCGGCCACCTCGGCGCTGTCGATGCGCGGATCGCGGGCCAGTTCGGCGGCCAGTGCGTCGGCAATCTCGCGCGGCTTCTTGCCGGCGGGCTTGGCCAGCACCATCGCGGCGTTGGTCGCCATGTCGCCATGCGCCGGATCGCGCGGCGGCTCGACCGTTACGTTGTCGCGGGGCAGCCCCTTGGGCAGCGTGCCGGCGGCCTCCAGCGCGGACAGGGCTTCGAGAACGGCGGCGCGGATATCGGTGAAAAGGTTCATGGCATGGCTTCCTTGCATTCGCGGCCCGGTTTAGCACCGCGGCGGCGGGCGTCAATCCGCGCCGCCGATCTTGGCTTTGGCCGTGGCATTCGCCTCGGCCTCGATCCGCGCGTCGGTCCTGGCCTCGGCCTCCGACCGTTCGGCGGCTTTCTGCGCGTCCTGCGCCTGATCCTCGCTCGCACCCTGGCGCTCGGCGGCGTCCGCGGCGCGTTCGCGCGCCGGCGACAGGGCCAGAAGACGCATGCCCGGCTCTGCCTTGATCTCGGCCTCGCCCGCGATGATGCGCAGGGCCCGGCCCGGCGTCACCTCGGCCAGGGGAACCGAATCGGGATTGTCGGCGCGCCATGCCTTAACCCCGTATTCCTCCGTGATGTTGGTCGCGCGGATTTCCCAGCCCTGCTGCATGTGGCGGCCCAGTTCGAGATAACGCAGCCCGCGCGCGATGATGCGCCCGCCCAGCGTCGGGGGTAGCGCGTGGCGCGTCTGCTCCTGCTTGGCGCGCTTGAGCTGGTAGACATGCTCGCGACCGAACTCGGGGCCGAGGTCGGTCGCGACCAGCGTGTTGTAGGCGTCATTGTCGGACGTGGCGACGACGCGGCCGTAGCTGATGAATTCGACCCCGTGTTCGGCCCCGTCAGAAAGGATGTCGCCGACGTAGATCGGCAGCCCCGCCTCGCGGGCCGAGCGCAGGCGCGCGCGGTTGGTGTCCGCGATCAGCACCGGGATCTCCTCCTTTTGCAGGGCGGCGGCGAAGGCGGCCGAGAATTGCGAGCCGCCGACGAATATGACCCCCGGCACGCTGGTGCCCGCCAGCCCCAGCGCCTGCGCCATCGGCTGCAGGGTGAAGCCGTGCAGAACCACCGTCGCCGCAACCAGTGCGAAGGCCAGCGGCGTCAGCAGCGCCGCATCCGCGATCCCGGCACTTACCAGACGGTCCGAGAAAAGCCCCGCGACCGCCACCAGCACCACGCCGCGCGGGCCGGTGAAGGCCACCAGGACGCGCTCTTTCCACGGGATGTTCGTGAATGCCAGCGACAGCAGCACCGTCGCCGGGCGCACGATGAGAATCGTCACGACGATGAAGGCCAGCGCGGACCAGCCCAGCAGGCTCAGCCGTTCGATATTCATCGACGCCGCCAGCAGGATGAAGACGCCGGACACCAGAAGGACGGTCGCGTGCTCCTTGAAGCGGCGCAGCTCGGTATAGCTGGGCAGACCCGCGTTGGCGATGTAGAAGCCCATGATGGTGACGGCCAGAAGCCCGCTTTCGTGCAGCAAGGCATCGGCCAGCGCAAAGATCAGCAACAGCGACGCGAACAGCACCGGAACCTTCATGAATTCCGGCACCCGGCCCCGGCGGAATCCTTCGGCCAGGAACCAGCCCGCCGCGACGCCCATCGCCGTGGCGCCGACGATGCCGATGCTCATGTCCCAGACTGCGGCGCCGAACGTCTCGGTGGCGTAGATCACCAGCACCACCTCGAAGGCGAGGACGGCGGCCAGTGCGCCGAGGGGATCGTTGACGATCGCCTCCCATTGCAGCAGCTGCGCGGGGCGCTTGGCCAGCCGCGCGGTGCGCAGAAGCGGCGCGATCACGGTCGGACCGGTGACGATCATGATGCCGCCGAAGACCGTGGCGCTGGCCCAGCTGAGGCCGGCCACATAGTGCAGCGCCAGCGCCGAGCCGGCCCAGCCAACGGGCGCGCCGATCAGCACCAGCCGCCGCACCCCCTTGGCCGCCTCGCGCACGCTGTGCAGGTTCAGCGTCATCCCGCCTTCGAACAGGATGATCGCCACCGCGATGCTGATCATCGGCGTCATCAGCGGGCCGATGTCCCGCTCGGGATGGAAGATGCCCAGGCCCGGCCCGACGGCCAGACCCGCCAGCAGCATCAGCACGATGGCCGGCAGGCGCAGCTTCCACGCAACCCATTGCGATCCGACACCGATGGCGCCGACCAGCGCAAAGGCCATGACGGGCGACATCGCACTCGCGCTTTCCATTGCCATCGGGCTATCCCTTCCTTTCGTCGGGCCACGAGCCGGACCCGCCCGGCCCCCCCAGATGCCGCGCGTGCTGTGCCAGCGCGAAGCGATCCGTCATGCCGGCAATGTAGTCGCTGACCAGCCGGGCCAGCGCGGTCGTCGTTACGGCCGCCGCCACATCCTCCTGCCAGCGCTGTGGCAGGTGTTCCGGCTGGGCCATGTAGAAAGGAAACAGCGCGTCGACCACTTCCGTCGCCTGCGCGCGCTGCGCCATGACCATCGGCGCCCGGTACATCCGTGTAAAGAGAAACCGCCGCACCCCCTGCAGATCCTGCCACAATCCGGGCGAAAAGCGGATCACCGGCCGGCCGAAATGGCGCACCGCGCCCTCGTCCGGCAGATCCGCATTGGCGATGATCCGGCGCGACGTCTCGATCACGTCGCCGACCATGACGCCGAAGACCCGGCGCAGCGCCTCGTGCCGCCGCCTGTAAGGATCGAGGCCCGGATAGAGCCGGTCGACCTCGGCGTAGCACGGCCCGACGATGGGCAGCGCCGCCACCTCCTCCTCGGTGAACAGCCCGGCGCGCAGGCCGTCATGCAGATCGTGGTTGTTATAGGCGATGTCGTCGGCCAGCGCGGCAACCTGCGCCTCGGCGCCGGCATGGGTGTGCAGTTCCAGATCGTGGCGGGCGGCATATTCGGCCAGCGCATAGGGCAGATCCGCCCCCGCATCATCGGCCGAGGCCGTTACCGGACCGTTATGCTTGGCCAGCCCCTCCAGCGTCTCCCAACTCAGGTTCAGCCCGTCGAACTCCGCATAATGCCGCTCCAACGTGGTGACGATGCGCACCGCCTGCGCGTTGTGATCGAAGCCGCCGTAGGGCGCCATCAGGCGATGCAGCGCGTCTTCGCCGGTGTGACCGAAGGGCGTATGCCCCAGATCATGCGCCAGCGCGACCGCCTCGGTCAGGTCACCATTGAGGCCAAGCGCGTGCGAAATCGTCCGCGCGACCTGCGCCACCTCGATGGAATGCGACAGGCGCGTGCGGAAATAATCGCCCTCGTGGGCCACGAAAACCTGCGTCTTGTGCTTTAATCGCCGGAACGCGCTGGAGTGGATGATCCGGTCGCGGTCGCGTTGAAAACACGAGCGGAACGCGCTTTCCTCCTCGGGCGTGAGGCGGCCGCGCGAGCGGCCCGGCCGTGCGGCGATGGGCGACGGGGTCGGCTCGGTCATCGTGTGGCAGGGCCTCCTTGCCGGGAGTGGACATGGCCCATATATTGCATTCGGAGCAACTGCGAAACTGCCCAGACAGCCGATACGGAGTCTTCCCATGAACTTGCCCCCCAAAGTCACCGACCGAGCGTTCGAGCGTCTGAGCGAGATTGGTGCAGGGCAGCAGGGCCAGGCCCTGCGCGTCGCCGTCGAGGGCGGCGGATGTTCGGGGTTCCAATACGAGATCAAGCTGGATAGCCCCTCCACCGACGATCTGGTTCTGGAGGGCAAGGGTCAGAAGGTGGTGGTGGATTTGGTGTCGCTTCCGTTCCTGACCGGCGCCGTAATCGATTTCAGCGAAGAGTTGATCGGCGCGCGCTTCGTCATCGACAATCCAAACGCCAGCAGCAGCTGTGGCTGCGGCACGTCATTTTCCATGTAATTCCGTAGCTTGGAACGCCAAGCGAAGGTAACGCATCACTCGGCCGGAACCACCCGGCGCGGGCCGGTGCCGGGGCATGCCTGATCGTAGATCAGCCACGCCCCCGCCGTGATCACCAGCGCGGCGCCAAGATAGAGCGCGACGCCCGGTATCTCGCCGAAGACGGCGGCGCCGATGGCGACCATCCACAGGAATTGCAGGTTCATCATCGGCGTGATCACGTAGGCGGGCAGCATGCGCAGCGCGCCGACCAGAACCCAGCGCGCGGCGAAAAGCAGCACCGCATAGGCACAGGCCCAGCCGAGATCGGCCAGCCCCATCGGCGTCCAGACGAAGGGCAGCGCGCCGGCCATGACCGCCGCCAGCGCGAGGTTGGGCCAGAACACCTGCGCCAGAAGGTTGCTTTCGCGCAGCCCGATATAGCGCGAGGCCAGCATCGACACCGTCCCCAGCAGGACCGCCGCCAGCGCTACCGCGTGCCCCGCCCCCAGTGTGCCGATGCCGCCCGGCGCAAGGCACAGAAGGCCGGCAAGCCCCAGCATCAGCGCGCCCCAGGCATGCGGGCGCACCGCCTCGCCCAGGACGGGACCGGATAGCAGCGCGGTGAAGAGAGGGATCATAGCGATGAACAGGAACATCTGCGCGAAGGGAAGCAGGTGAAATGCCGAAAAGAACGCGACAGCGCCCAGGACGGTCGCGATGCTGCGGATCGCCATGGCGCGCGGACAGGCCGTGCGCAGGCCGCGCGGCGCGTATCCGGCGCGATCCGCAAACAGCGAAAACAGCGCCACGAGACCGCCCGACAACGCAAAAAGCTGGGGCGCGGCGTAGCTCTCGGCAAAGAGCTTGGTGATCGCATCGGCGCCGGAAATCAGCGCCGTATATCCGACCGTCAGGACGACACCGGCCGCGATCGCGGCCCCTCTGGCGCGAACCGCGATCATGCGTGCGCCCCCACCGTGTGCCGCAGCCCGACGCGCGCAAATCCCTCGAAGAAGGCGCCGAACGCATCGGTCGCGGCCTCGGCCGCGATCAGCGCCGCCTGCGCCTGCTCGGAAAGGCGGCGGGCCAGCGCACCCTTCATCACCTCCCAGTCGGCGGAGCGGCTGGCGCCCATCTCGTAGATGCAATGCGACAGCTCGCGCAGGGGCGCGGGCGCGCGGCGGTCGCGTGTGAAACTGACGCGCCCTTCGGGCACGTGATCGCCGAAACCGCCCTGCCCCGCGCGGCACATGAACCAGTTCAGCATCAGGTATTCGTGGTAATCGTCTGAGAGCCCCTCGCCGCATTCCAGACTGAAGGTGCGGATCTGCTGGGTCAGCCAGATTTCCCACGGCTCGGGCGGCACCTGGCCGGCAAAGCGCAAGGCGAGGCAGATCTCGGCCAGCAGATCGGCGTTGAAGTCGAGAAACGCGAGCGTTCCCGCGAACATCAGGCTCGTCACCGCCTGCGGACAGATCGCCGGATCCTTGCGGCCGTATTCCGACAGATAGAAGACGATATGCGTCAGCTCATACGCGGCCTTCTTGTTCGGCATGGCGAATGTTTGCGAGCGGGCCGCGAAACTGCGCAGCCGCGCATCCAGCCCGCCATCGTCGGGAAGCGGGTCGATGCCTCGCCGCGCGCAAAGACGTCGCGCCTCGGCGCGTTGCAGATCGGACAATTCGGCCTGCGCAAGGCCCTGATGCGCCACCCATTCGCTCAGGGTCGCCCCCTTGCTGCCCTGCAGACCCAGATTTTCAAGATCGAGGCAGATCGACAGCAGAAACCTGTAATACTGCGGAAAGAACTCCATCCGCTGTTCGATACTCTCATAGAAGCATGCGAATACGTCAAGAGCGCCGGGCGCCATGTCGCCGCCGGTGGACTCGACGATGTTCAGCATCTCGGCGTTTTCCTTGAGCCAGAAAACGTCCTCCTGCGTGCGGCGCGCCTGCGCAAAGGTTTTCAGCAAGGCCGCCTGACGGGCGGCCTTGCTGTGCTGGCGGAACGGGACGTCGAGCCGGATGATGGTGGTCATGTCGTGGATCTCCATTGATCTTCCGGGCGCGCGCGCCCCGTTCAAGGTCTCAGCCTCAGAGGCTGGAGGTGAACATCTCGACCGCGTCGCCTTCGCGCGCTTCGGCTGCCGGGGTCAGCGAGGAGGTGAACGCGCCGACGGCGTCGCCTGCCGTGACGCGCGGCGCCAGCGACGAGGTGAACATCTGCACCGCATCGCCCGTGGCGGCATCGGCCGTCATGGACGGGCTGAGCGAGGAGGTGAACATCTCCACATTGTCGCCCGCCGAGGCGTCGGCGCGGGCGGCGGGGCTGAGCGAGGAGGTGAACATCTCCACGCTGTCGCCCGTCGAAGCGTCGGCCCGGGCAGCGGGGCTGAGCGAGGACGTGAACATTTCCAGACCGTCGCCCAGGATCGCGTCCGCATGGGCGACGGGGCCCAGGGACGAGGTGAAGGCCTCGACGGCGGCACCGTCATGCAGGCTGGTCACGTGGGTCCGTGCCGTAGCGGCGGTTGCGAAGGTCGATTCTACTTTGCGTTGTGCTGTCATTTTTCAGGTTCCCCAGATTGGTGTTGCAGACCTCTCAAGGCTTGCAGCAGTTCGGCGACCTGCCAAGTAAAATTTCAACCTGAAGGCGAGTTTCACCCACTTATCCACTTCAACTTCGAAGTGTAAACGGGACGGCATTTTGAAGAATCGGAATAGAAAAAAACTTATCCACAAAAGGGCTTGTGGATCGTTTTGTGGATAGAACCGGCGCAAAAGTGGAGCGGCAGATTACAATTTATACGTGTTTCGTCCTGTGATCTGCCGGGAATCGGGCGCGACATCCTCCACAATCCGCAGCGCGATTCGCTGCGCTGCGATGCTGCCGCTTGCCCCCGGCGCGGCGCTGGGCGATAGAAGGGGCGTTCCGGCCGCCAGGGAGGACCGCCCATGAAGATCGCGACGTTCAACATCAACGGCATCAAGGCCCGCATCACCGCGCTCTGCGATTGGCTGGACGAGGCGCAGGCGGATGTCGTGCTGCTGCAGGAGATCAAGTCCGTCGACGAGGCGTTCCCGCGCGAGGTCTTCGAGGATCGCGGATATACCGTCGAAACCCACGGGCAGAAGGGCTTCAACGGTGTCGCGATCCTGTCGAAACTGCCGCTGGAGGACGTCGCGCGCGGCCTGCCCGGCGACGAGACCGACGAACAGGCCCGCTGGATCGAGGCGACGGTGATGGGCGACACGGCGGTGCGCGTCTGCGGGCTATACCTGCCCAACGGCAACCCGGCGCCGGGGCCGAAATATGACTACAAGCTGGACTGGATGGCGCGGATGCAGGCCCGCGCCGGGACGCTTCTGGCGCAGGAAGAGCCGTTCCTGATGGCCGGCGATTACAACGTCATTCCGCAGGACGAGGATGCGAAGCATCCCGACAGATGGCAGGAAGACGCGCTGGCCCGCCCCGAAAGCCGCGCCGCCTATCGCCGGATCCTGAACATGGGATTCACCGATGCCTTCCGCGCGCGGCACGCGGGGCCAGGGCATTACACCTTCTGGGACTATCAGGCGGGCGCGTGGAATCGCGGCGACGGCATCCGCATCGACCATTTCCTGCTGAGCCCCGGCTGCGCCGATCTGCTGGAAGACTGCCAGATCGACGCCGAGATCCGCGGCCGCGAGAAACCCTCCGATCACGTCCCTGTCTGGGTGCGCCTGCGCGCCTGACCTGCCCCGGAAAGGCCCCCGAATGGATAACTTGCGCGGCAGCGCGCTGATGGTTCTGGCGATGGCCGGATTCGCGCTGGAAGACTACTTTGTGAAACTGCTGTCGCACGGCCTGCCCGTGGGCCAGATCCTGATGATGCTGGGCACGGCGGGGTGCCTGATCTTTGCCGTCTTCACAAAGATGGGGCGCGGCAAGCTGTTCACGCGCGTCCTGCTGACCCGCGCGGTCATGCTGCGCAACATCGGCGAGATCATCGCCGCCGTCAGCTATGTCACCGCGCTGGCGCTGGCGGATCTGTCGACCGTCTCGGCCATCCTTCAGGCCACGCCGCTGGCGGTGACAGTGGGCGCGGCGCTGTTCATGGGGGCGCAGGTAGGCTGGCGGCGCTGGTCGGCGATTCTGGTGGGGATGCTGGGCGTGCTGATGATCGTGCGCCCCGGCCTCGATGCGTTCGAGGCGTCGTCGATCTTCGCCGTCGTTTCCGTTGCGGGTCTGGCGGTCCGCGACCTGGCGACGCGCGCGATTCCTCCGTCCGTCTCGTCGATGCAGCTGTCATGCTATGCGTTCGGCACGATGGTGCCGACGGGCGCGGTCCTGCTGATGTTTCACGGCGACCTTACCGCCCCCGAACCCATTGGCTGGGCCTATCTTTTCGGCGCGATGGTCTTTGGCGTCATGGCCTATTACTTCATCGTCGGCGCGATGCGCGTGGGCGAAGTGGCCGCCGTCACGCCCTTCCGGTATGCGCGGCTGATCTTCGCGCTGATCCTCGGGATGACCTTGCTGGGCGAGCGTCCCGATTTCTGGACGCTGACCGGCGCGGCGATCATCATCGCATCGGGGCTCTACACGCTGATCCGCGAGCAGCGCCTTGCGCGCGCCTACCGGCGGGCAAGGCCCGTGGGGCCGCTATGATCGCCGCAATTCCAATCGCCGCTCAGTTTTGATAAAGCGGCCCGAACGCATTTCATCAAGGGACCTTACATGAGCAGCATCATCGACATCCACGCGCGCGAAATCCTCGACAGCCGGGGCAACCCAACGATCGAGGTGGACGTGATCCTCGAAGACGGAACGCTGGGCCGCGCGGCGGTCCCGTCGGGCGCTTCCACCGGCGCGCACGAGGCGGTCGAGCGGCGCGACGGCGACAAGAGCCGCTACATGGGCAAGGGAGTTCTGGACGCGGTCGAGGCCGTGAACGGCGAAATCGCCGATGCGCTGGAAGGGTTCGACGCGACCGAGCAGGTGGCGATCGACATGGCGATGATCGAGATGGACGGGACCGAGAACAAGTCGCGCCTTGGCGCCAACGCGATTCTGGGTGTCAGTCTTGCGGCTGCCAAAGCGGCGGCGGATTACACCGGCCAGCCGCTTTATCGCTATGTCGGCGGCACCTCGGCGCGCGTGCTGCCGGTGCCGATGATGAACATCATCAACGGGGGCGAGCATGCCGACAATCCGATCGACATCCAGGAATTCATGATCATGCCGGTCGCCGCGGAAAACATCCGCGAGGCCGTGCGCATGGGCGCCGAAGTATTCCACACGCTGAAGAAAGAGCTTTCGAGCGCGGGCCTTTCCACCGGGATCGGCGACGAGGGCGGATTCGCCCCCGATATCGCCAGCGCGCGCGAGGCGCTGGATTTCATCCTCAAGAGCATCGAAAAGGCGGGCTACAAGCCGGGCGAGGATATCTACCTTGCGCTCGATTGTGCCGCGACGGAATATTTCAAGGGCGGCAAGTACGAGATGAAGGGCGAAGGCAAATCGCTGACTTCGCATGAAAATGCCGACTATCTGGCGGCGCTGGTGGCCGACTACCCCATCATTTCCATCGAGGATGGCATGGCCGAGGATGACTGGGACGGCTGGAAGGTTCTGACGCAGACCCTCGGGGACAAGGTGCAACTGGTGGGGGACGATCTTTTTGTGACCAACCCCGACCGTCTGGCCGAGGGCATCGCGCGTGGCTGCGCCAATTCGATGCTGGTCAAGGTCAACCAGATCGGCACGCTGACCGAGACGCTGCGCGCGGTCGATATGGCGCACCGGGCGCGCTATACCAACGTCATGTCCCACCGCTCGGGCGAGACGGAGGATGCAACCATCGCCGATCTGGCCGTGGCCACGAATTGCGGACAGATCAAGACCGGATCGCTTGCCCGCTCGGACCGGCTGGCAAAATACAACCAGTTGATCCGGATGGAGGAAATGCTGGGCGAGACAGCGGAATATGCGGGGCAAAGCGTCCTGCGCGGCAGTGCAATGCGCCTCTGAACGGAAAAGGGGCGCGGCAATGATGCCGCGCCCCGATTTGACCCGCTATGCTGCTTTTAGGGGCAAGGCGCCTCGTAATAGGTGCCGTCGCCGCGCGCATAGGCGCAAACCTTGTTCTGCTGGTTCTGTGCCACGACCGTGCCGGCCGCCGCGCCGCCCAAGGCCGAGATCAGCTTCCATTCACTACCCGCGCCCAATGCTTCGGCCGTCAGCAGACCGGCAGCCGCGCCGCCCGCGGCGCCAGCGACGGTGCGCTGGTTGGACGTCATGTTGTCGCAGGCGCCAAGGCCCAATACGGCGGTGCACGCCATCGCAGATATCCAGGTTTTCATCCTCATCTCCCATTGTAATTTCTTCACTGTCGCCGTCGCAGGCTCGGCCCCTCGGGCACAGCCCCCCGCAGGACGCTGAGCCACTAACGCAGCAAAAACCGCCCGGTTCCAGCGCCGCCGAAATTTTGCGCTTTTCGGGCGGAAACCTGCCTTGTGCGTGCGCAGGGCGGGCAGCCGTTGGCGCGGATCATTTTCCATGCCTGCGCGCGAAGGCGACCAGTTGCCTTGTCGATCCATCCTTGCCCTCGGCGGATTCCGTGCCATCCAGCATGGGCTTCAGCGCGTCGGCCAGTTCCTTGCCCAGTTCCACCCCCCATTGATCGAAGGAGTTGATGCCAAGGATCACCCCCTCGACAAAGACGCGGTGCTCGTAAAGCGCGATGATCTGCCCCAGGCGGAACGGCGTCAGCAGATCATAGATCAGCGTGGTCGACGGGCGGTCCCCCGGAAACACGCGGTGGCGCGCCTGCCGCTCCAGCTCGGCGCCGCGGTAGCCCTTGGCGCGCATCAGGTCGCGCGCGGTCTCAAGGTCGCGGCCCGCCATCAGCGCCTTGGACTGCGCCAGGCAATTGGCCACCAGCAGCGTGTGATGATGCGCCAGCTCGGGCTCGTGCCCACGCGCGGCGACCATGAATTCGCACGGGATGACGGCAGTACCCTGGTGGATCAGCTGGTAAAACGCGTGCTGCCCATTGGTGCCCGGCTCGCCCCAGACGACAGGCCCCGAAGGATAAGTCAGGCTGCGCCCGTCCATTGCCACGCCCTTGCCGTTCGATTCCATCTCGAGCTGTTGCAGGTAGGCCGGCAGGCGCCCCAGCCGCTGATCGTACGGCAGCACCGCCCGCGTGGGATAGCCGCAGGCGATCCGGTGCCACAGCCCGATAAGCCCCAGCATCACCGGCATGTTGTCTTTCGGCGGCGCGGTGCGGAAATGGGTATCCATCGCCTCGGCACCGCGCAGGAACTCGGTGAAGTGCTCGGGTCCGATGGCGATCATCAGGGACAGCCCGATCGGCCCCCAGATGGAATAGCGCCCGCCGACCCAATCCTCGAAGCCGAAGACGCGCGACGCGTCGATGCCCCATTCCGCCGCCTTGTCCGCGGCCGAAGACAGCGCGACGAACTGCGCGCCGGGATCGTCCACCGCGCCCGCCATCCACGCCTGCGCGGTGGCGGCATTGGTCATCGTCTCGGTCGTGGTGAAGGTCTTGGACGCGACCAGCACCAGCGTGCGCGCGGGATCGAGCCGTGCCAGCGTGTCGGCGATATCCGCGCCATCCACGTTCGACACGAAGTGGCAGCGCGGCCCGTCCGCATAGGGCGACAGCGCGCGCACCGCCATTTCGGGCCCGAGGTGAGACCCGCCGATGCCGATATTGACGACGTCGGTAAAGGCCCCCCCGGCCCCGCGCCAGGCGCCGCTGCGCACGGCGCCCGCAAAGGCTTTCATCCGCGCCAGCGTGTCCAGCACGCCCGGCATGACGTCGGCGCCATCCACCATGACGGGCTGCCCCGACAGGTTGCGCAGCGCCGTGTGCAGCACCGCGCGCCCCTCGGTCTCGTTGATCGGCGCGCCGGTGAACATGGCCTCGCGCCGCTCGGGCACGCCGCGCCCCTCGGCCTCGGCCACCAGCGCGGCGCGCGCGTCCGCGTCGATCGCGGTCTTGGAGTAATCCAGCAGCAGCCCGTCGGCCTCGACCGAGAAATCCTGCGCTCGCCCGTCCCCGAAGAGCGGAGCGATGCCGCGCGCGCGGGCCTTGTCGGCCATCAGCTTCAGATCGCGCCACATCTCAGGGGGCCCAATGCACGGTGGCATCGTCCAGCAGCGCCGCCACCGGCGCATCCAGCGCGTCCTGCCCGCGCGCACGCTCCAGCGCCTCGCGCTTGGCGTCGCCGGTGATGACGATATGCAGGTTCATCGCCGATTTCAGCACATGCGCGGCCAGCGTTACGCGCGGCTCCGGCTCGCCCTCGATTCGCACCGGCAGCACCAGCGGCGCGTCATGCGCCAGCGCCGCCTCCAGCCCCGGCGCGCGCGGGAAGAGCGACGCCGTGTGCATGTCAGCGCCCATCCCGACCAATGCCACGTCGACGGGCAGGCGTGGCGCCAGATCCTGCGCCAGCTTGGGCGCCGCATCCTCGGGCGAGGTATCATCGAGGTAGAGCGGCAGCAAATTCGCCGCCGCCGCGCGCTCGCGAAGCAGCCGCTTGGCGATCATCCCGCCGTTCGAGCGGATATGCGCCAAGGGGCGCCACCGCTCGTCGCTGGGCAGGATGTCGACGCGGCTCCAATCCAGCCTTGCGCCGCACAGCGTGTCGAAGACCGGCGCAGGCGTGGTGCCGCCGGGCACCACCAGAAGCGCACGGTCACGCTGGCGCAGGGCCGCGTTGAGCTGGGCCGAAATCGTGTCGGCCAGCCCCATCGCCATGAACTCGGAATCAGGGTAGTCGTGAAATATCATGGTTTTATCTCCCTCCAGCGGCGCCCGTCCCGATGGATGAGCGCCAGGGCGTCGTCCGGTCCCGAACTGCCCGTCGCATAAAGCACCGGCTGCGCGCCCGATGCTTCCCAGGCGTCGATGATGGGGTCGGTCCAGGCCCAGGCCGCCTCGACCTCGTCGCCGCGCATGAACAGCGTCTGGTCGCCCCGGATCACGTCCATGATGAGCCGCTCGTAGGCGTCGGGGATGTCCTCGGCCTGCGGGCCCAACGCCTCGGAGAAGGTCATGTCGAGCGGCACGTCGACAAGGCGCATGCCGCCCGGCCCTGGCTCCTTGATGGTCACGCCCATTTCGATGCCCTCATTGGGTTGCAGACGGATGGTCAGGATGTTGCGGTGCCGCCCCGCATCGGCGCCAAAGATCGAATGCGGCGCGTCCTTGAAGACGACCGCGATTTCGCTGGCGCGGGCGCGCAGACGCTTGCCAGTGCGCAGGTAGAACGGTGTGCCGGCCCAGCGCCAGTTGCCGATCTTGGCCTTGAGCGCGACGAAGCTTTCGGTGGTGGTGTCGCGGCTTTCCACCTCGTTGCGGTATCCCGGTAGGGTCTCGGTGCTCTCGTATTGGCCGCGCACCACATCCTTTGGCGGCACCGCCTCCAGCGCGCGGATGACCTTCAGCTTCTCGTCGCGGACGGAATCGGGATCGTATTTCGCCGGAGGCTCCATCGCGGTCAGGCACAGAAGCTGCATGATGTGATTCTGCATCATGTCGCGCATGGCGCCGGCCTTGTCGTAATACCCCCCGCGCGAGCCGACGCCGCCGGATTCGGCCACCGTGATCTGGATGTGATCGACATACTGGCTGTTCCAGAGCGGCTCGAACAGGGTGTTGGCAAAGCGGATCGCCATCAGGTTCTGCACCGTCTCCTTGCCGAGGTAGTGATCGATCCGGTAGATCTGCGCTTCGCTGAAATGCTCGGCCAGCACCTTGTTGAGCGCACGCGCGGATGCCAGATCGCGGCCGAACGGCTTTTCCACCACGATGCGGCAGTCGGGGCTGGCCAGACCGTGATCATGCAGCCGCATCGCCAATGCGCCGAACAGCGCGGGGCCGACTGAAAAATAGAACGCGCGCACGCGGCCCGGATCGTTCAGCCGGTCGCGCAGCGTCGCCCAGCCGGTATCGCCCGTGGCGTCCAGCGTGACATAGCCGATCTGACCGAGAAACGCCTCAAGGTGCCGCGCGACCTCGGTGATGTCATGGTCGAACTCGGTGATCGCGTCGCGCGCGAAGGCGCGGTAACCGGCATCGTCCATGTCGCTGCGCGCCGCCCCGATGACCCGCGCCGACGCATCCATCTGCCCCGCGCAGAAGCGGCGGAAGAGCGCGGGCAATATCTTGCGCCGGGCCAGATCGCCCGTGCCGCCGAAGATCACCAGATCGAAAGGCTCGACCGGAATGACGCGCGATACCATTCAAATTCCCCCTGCACCGCTGGCACCTTAGCAGCCTGCGCCGCGTTCACAACTATGTCAGGCGCGCGCGGGCGGCTTTCCTCCGCGCACCCTCCGCGTTAGGCATGAGAGGATCAAGAAGGCGATTGCAGCATGAAAGACAACGCACCGCCCGCGGCCAAGCCGGGCAAGTTCCAGAACCCGCGGACAACGGCAAAGGGCGAGCCGCGTGCGCATGTCGCGCTGACGCATCCCGAAACGCTGTGGTTCAACACCGGCACGCTGTGCAACATCGAATGCGCCAATTGCTACATCCTCAGCTCGCCCACCAACGACGCGCTGGTCTACATCTCCGAGGCCGAGGTCCGCGATTACCTGGACCAGATCGAAACGCGCCGCTGGCCCGTGAAGGAGATCGCCTTCACCGGCGGAGAGCCCTTCATGAATCCCGAGATGATCGGCATGGCCCGCGCGGCGCTGGCGCGGGGCTACAAGGTGCTGATCCTGACCAACGCCATGCGCCCGATGATGCGCAGGAACATGCAGGACGGGCTGCGCGCGCTGGAGCGGGACTTTCCCGGCCGCATGACGCTGCGCATCTCGGTCGATCACTGGTCCGAGGCGCTGCACGACGCCAAGCGCGGCGCGGGCGCCTTTGCGCGCACGATCGAAGGAATGGAATGGCTGAAGGCTGCCGGTATCCGCATGGCCGTCGCCGGGCGCACGGTGTGGAACGAAAGCGAGGCGGACGGCCGTGCCGGTTACGCCGCCCTCTATGCGCGCCACGGTTTCGAAATCGACGCCAATGACCCCGGCGCGACGGTGCTGTTTCCGGAGATGGACGAGACCGTGGACGTGCCGGAAATCACCACCGCCTGCTGGGACATTCTGGGCAAGTCACCGGATGACGTGATGTGCGCCTCCTCGCGGATGGTGGTCAAGCGCAAGGGCGCGGACCGGCCCGCCGTTCTGGCCTGCACGCTGCTGCCCTATTCGCCGGAATTCGAGCTGGGCCAGAGCCTGAAGGAGGCCGAGCGCGACGTCGCTCTCAACCACCCCCATTGCGCCAAATTCTGCGTGCTGGGCGGGGCAAGCTGCACGGCCTGACCGGCGCTGGCGGACACCGGCGCGCTGCGGATATACCGGGCAGGAAGAATACGCGCCCGCCATGCCGGCCGCCGTACCATTCCGCTTGTCCCGCGCGCGCCGCGATCCCATATTGACGCCATGTTGAAGTTCACCCCGATCCTTCTGGCGATCCTCTACGCCTACGTGATGTTCCGCTTCTCGGTCTGGCGGACGACGCGGGATCTGGGCGCGCACTCGACCGAGCTGGCCGATACGAAGCTGAAGGCACTGACCGACCGTCTGGCCGAAGCCCTGGATCTGGCGCGGATCCGCGTCGACATCTACGAGATCGCGCCGGTCAACGGCCTCGCCGCGCCGGACGGGCGGATCTTCATCACGCGCGGGTTCTATGACAAGTTCCGATCGGGCGAGGTGACGGGCGAGGAGATGGCATCGGTCATCGCGCATGAGCTGGGGCACGTGGCCTTGGGCCATTCGCGGCGGCGGATGATCGACTTTTCCGGCCAAAACGCGCTGCGCACGGCGCTGGCGATGGTCCTGTCGCGCTTCCTGCCGGGAATCGGGGTGATGATCGCCGGGGCGCTGACCTCGCTTCTGTCGGCGCGGCTGTCGCGGCGGGATGAATACGAGGCGGATGAATACGCTTCCGCCCTGCTGGTGAAGGCGGGAATCGGGACGGGGCCGCAGAAATCCCTTTTTCAGAAGCTGGAACGGCTGACGCAGTCGAATTCCGGCGCCGCGCCCGCCTGGCTGATGAGCCACCCCAGAACGGCCGAGCGCATCGCCGCCATCGAGAAGAACGAGGCGCGCTGGGGCAGTGCCTGAGCTTACCCCAGCGCCTTGGCCAGACGCGGCAGGCGCGCCTTTTTCAGCAGCGCGCGCATGGTCCAGTCGCCGGCGCTGAGGCGGCGCGCATCGTCCAGCACCCCTTCTGCCACCTGCGTCATCAACTGCGGCTGCGCCTGCCAGATGCCGTGCAGCAGGGCGTCAGGATCGCTGCGCGACAGCCCTTCCTCGGCCAGGATGCGGCGCGGGAAATCCTTGGCGTTGAGCGTCACGATCATGTCGGCCGATCCGGCAATGGCGGCGGCCAGCACATGGGTGTCGGCCGGATCGGGCAGCCACAGCCGCGCCTCCAGCGAGGGGGGCCAGGTGACTTCGGCGCCCGGCCATTCGGCCGCCATCAGCGCCGCCTCGCCGCCCGCCTGCGCGGTGGCGCCCGGGCCCAGCTTGATCGCCGCATGCTGCCATTCGGCGATGATCCGCGCGGACCAGAGCGGCGTGAAGGCGCCCGCGCGCGCGGCGCCCAGCAGCATCTGGCGCATGACCGTGGGATAGATCACGCACGTATCCAGAAGCGCCTTCACAGCCGGAAGAACAGCGCCTTGAGGTATCCCGACTCCGCCAATTGCGGGTGCATCGGATGGTCCGGCCCCGCGCCGCCCGTGTGGATCAGCTGCGCGCTGCGGCGCGTGCCGTCGAGGCCGCGCCCGATGCCGCGCAGGCTGGCGCGGCGGAACGCTTCGAGATCGGCGGCGTGGCTGCACGAGCAGAGGGCCAGAAACCCGCCATCGGCCACCAGCGGCGCGGCCAGCCGCGCAATGCGCTCATAGGCGCGGAGCCCCGCCTCCAGCGCCTTTTTCGAGGGCACGAAGGCGGGCGGATCGCAGATGACGACGTCAAAGCGCGCGTCCTCCTCCCCCAGCGCCGCAAGCACGTCGAAGGCATCGCCCTTGCGGGTCTCGAACCGGTCGCCCATGCCCATTGCATCGGCCCCGCTGCGCGCCAGTGCCAGCGCCGGGTCCGAGCCGTCGACGGCCAGCGCCGAGACCGCGCCGCCCGCCAGCGCGGCCAGCGAAAACCCTCCGACATGGCTGAAGACGTCCAGCACGCGCGCACCGCGGCTGAGCCGTGCGGCAAACGCATGATTGGGCCGCTGGTCGAAGAACAGGCCGGTTTTCTGCCCGTGAGTCAGATCGGCCATATAGAGGGTGCCGTTCATCGGCACCTGAACCGGCGCGCCCGGCGCGGCGCCGATGAGCACGGCACTGGCTTCGTCCAGCCCTTCGAGCCCGCGCGCGCGGCCCGAGGCGTTCTTGAGCACATTGGCCGCGCCCGTCACCTCCACCAGCGCGGCCGCCAGATCGTCCAGCAGCACATCGGCCCAGGCAGCGTTGGGCTGGATCACGCAGGTATCGCCAAACCGGTCGATGATGACGCCGGGCAGCCCGTCCGCCTCGGCATGGATCAGCCGGTAGAAAGGTGCATCGAACAGCCGCTCGCGCAGGGCCAGCGCACGGCTCAAGCGCGCCGTCAGCCAGGCGCGGTCGATGGTCTGCGAGGGGTCCAGGTCCAGCACCCGCGCCATGATCCGCGAGGCCGGATTGACCGCGACAAGCGCCAGCGGCGCGCGCTCGGCATCCTCCAGAAGTGCAACGCTGCCGGGGGCGATCGCCTTGGTGCGCCGGTCGGTGACCAGTTCGTTGTCATAGACCCAAGGAACGCCGCGACGCACCCCGCGTGGCGAGATCTTGGGTTTCAGGCGGATCACGGGCAAAGGGGATGGCATCATGCCGCCCCCTTAGTCGGTTTTCAGCGATGCGAAAAGCTCAATCCTTGTTGAAACCCGACATGAGGCCCAGCCCCTCGTTCCGGGAACTGCCCGGCAAGGTCAGCTCGGCCCGGATCACCTCGGCCAGGTGGTCGGTGATGCGCACCTTCTGCGTCTCGCCGCGCTGATCGGCGGCGATGGCGGCCTGCCCGCCATAAGCCTTGAGATCGGCCTGCACACGGCGCGGGCCATTCAGCACCTGCCCCGTTTCAGGATCGCGCAGCGTCAGCACGAAGTTGATGTCATGCACGCCGCCAACGGAATAGCGTGCCTTTTCGGTCAGGGAATGAAAGCGCTCAACCTCGATCTCGACGATCACGGGGGTGCCGCCGGTCATCCCGGCAGTGCCGCGTGCGGCGGCGTCGCGAAAGATGGCGGCGACCTGCGCATGACGGTCGCCGGGCGGATCACCGCGCCAGACGATGTCGCCGCTGGGATAATACCGGTTCTTTTCCGACACTTTCAGGCCAGGCGGGACATCCACGCGGGTTTCCGCGACGTTCAGCGCCGCGGGCATTTCGGCGTCGGTGCCGCTGTCGCGCGGTGCGGCGCCGCATGCAGACAGCCCGGCCGCAATGGCCAGCGCGGCCAGAAGCCGGATGGATGTGCGAAGCGGGATCATGTCTGTCCTCCTGCGGCGCCGGTCCGGCCGCTGCCGTGATACCTCGCACCGGATTGCGGCGATGTTACGACGCAACTTGTGCGCTTGCATGCCTCTTCTGCGGCCATCGCGGGGCATCCCGCAGCGCCGCAGGCAGGACGCGTCATTCCCGCTGGCGCGACTTCCATCCGCCGCGGCGGCGCGGTTTCCCGGCGGCCTCCTGTCCCTGGCGCAGCACGTCGGTCATCGGATGGTCGGGAAAATCGGGCGCATAGCGGTTCAGGTAATGCGCAATCGCCTCCTGCTGGTCCTGCCCGTCCGGAAGCGTCAACGCCCAGTCAAGGAAGACCGAGCGGCACTCTCCGGCGGTGATGCCCTCGATCCGGTAGGCTTCGTAGATCAGCGCCTTGCGGTCGAGCGGGTCGTCGAATGGCTTCATGGCGTACCTTTCTGCGCCGAGCCGGCATGCGCCAGCGCGCCGTCGATGACGGAGGCGGCCGCATCGGACCGTTCTGCCAGCGCGGCGATCAGTTCGGGAATATCCATGCAGCCCGCCTCGCGCAAGATGAAGGCGCGCGCCCCCGCGCCGAGGCTTTGCGGATCGAGCGTGCTGTCCCCCAGAAGCTTGGTCGCCATCTGCACGTCGCGGCATAGCGACAGGGCGCGCGAGAGCGCCCGCGCGCCCTCTTCGTTCCACCAGCCGAGGGCGGCGCCGCCATTCAGCCCCGCCTGCGTGCCCCGCCGCGCCCGCCCCGCCACCAGCGTTGCCGCCTGCGCGATAAGCTGCACATCCTGCAGCCGCCCCGGCCCCGTCCTGGCGTCGAGCGGCCCCTCGGTCGCCTTCGCCGCGCTGATGCGCGCGCGCATGTCCGACACGGCACGGGCCGTGCGCACGGCGATATCGTCCCATGTCGCGATCTCGGCGATCAGCTCGGTGCGGAATGCCTCGATATCCGCGCCCAGATCGGGCGCGCCTGCGACCGTGCGCGCGCGGGTCAGGGCCAGGTGCTCCCACCCCCAGGCGCGGCCACGCTGGTAGTCGCAAAACGCGGCCAGCGATGTGGCCACCGGCCCCTGGTTGCCCGACGGGCGCAGCCGCATGTCCACCTCGTAGAGCCGCCCGCCCGCCATCTGCGCCGTCAGCGCCGAGATCATCGCCTGCGTCAGCCGCGCGTAATAGGCGCCGGGCGCCAGCGGTCGGCGCCCTTGGGATGCGTCGGCGCCATCCGCGTCGTAGATCACGATCAGGTCGAGGTCGGATGCCGCGTTGAGCGCACGCACCCCGAGCGAGCCCATGGCCAGCACGCTGGCGCCCCGCCCCGGCGGCGGGCCATGCTTGACCGAGAATTCGCGCACCACCTCGGGCCAGAGCGCCGACAGCACCGCCTCGGCCAGATCGGCGTAGTGTCGCGCCGAGGTGGCGGCATCGACCAGTCCGCGCAGATGATGCACGCCGATGCGGAAATGCCATTCGCGGCGCCAGTGACGCGCGGCGATGAGGCGTCTTTCGTAATCCTCCTCGCGCTCCAGCCGCGCGGCCAGATCGGCGCGCAGGGCCGCCAGCCCCGGCCAGCGCGCAAAGAAATCCCCGGCGATGACCGCATCGAGAACGGCGGCATTGCGCGACAGGTATCGCCCCAGCGCTGGCGCCGTGCCGACGATATCGACCAGAAGCTCGACCAGGTGCGGATTGGCCTCGAACAGCGAGAATACCTGCACCCCCGCCGGCAGCCCGGCGAGAAAGCCGTCGAAGGCCAGCAGCGCCTCTTCGGGATGCGAGGTTCGCGACAGCCGCGCCAGGATGTCGGGCCGCAAACGGCGAAAGATCTGCCCCGCCCGGTCCGAGCGCAGCGCCGGATAGGTGGGCCAGCGGGCGATCACCTTGGCGTCAAGCCACGCGCCCTGCTCGGACTCGTCGACGGGTTGCGCGGCCTCGCCCGGCTTGAAGAACCGCTCGATCACGCCGTCGACGGCCAGGAGGCGCCGGAGCAGCTCGTCCTTCAGATCGCCCGCCTCGCGCCCCATGAAGGCGGCAAGCCGCTCCATCCCCTCGTCGGTTTCGGGCAGATCGTGCGTCTGCTGGTCCCGCAGCATCTGAAGGCGGTGCTCCACCTCGCGGTGAAAGCGATAATGTCCGATGAGGTCCTCGGCCACGTCCTGCGGAATCCATTCCTTTGCCGCCAGCCCCCTCAGCCCGTCCAGCGTGCCGCGCATCCTGAGCGACGGATCGCGCCCGCCCGCGATCAGCTGGCGGGTCTGGGTAAAGAACTCGATCTCGCGGATGCCGCCGCGCCCCAGCTTCATGTTGTGGCCCATCAGGTCGAGCGGGCCGCCCAGATCCGCGCCCAGCCCCTTGTGCGCGCGGATGCGCAGCCGCATGTTGTGCGCGTCCTCAATCGCCGCGAAGTCGAGGTGCCGCCGCCAGACGAACGGCGCGATGATCTCGAGGAATTCATCGCCCGCCGCCAGATCGCCCGCGCAGGGCCGTGCCTTGATATAGACGGCGCGCTCCCAGGTGCGCCCGAGGCTTTCGTAGTAGCTTTCGGCGGCGGCCATCGACATGCAGACGGGCGTTGCGCCCGGATCGGGCCGCAGCCGCAGATCGGTGCGAAAGACGTAGCCTTCGGCGGTGTTCTCGCTCAGGATCGCGGCCATGCGGCGCGTGGCGCGCACGAAGGCGGTGCGGGCGACGGCGCTGTCGTCGGCGTCAAAGCGCGTCTCGTCATAGAGGCAGATGAGGTCGATGTCCGAGCTGTAGTTCAGCTCGCCCGCGCCCATCTTGCCCATGGCCAGCACGACCATGCCTCCGGCGCTTTCGATATTGTCCTCGCCCATGCCCGGCACCTTGCCGCGCAGGATCTCGTGGCCGACGCTGTGGCGCAGGGCCAGCTTGCACGACAGGTCGGCCAGATCGGTCAGCGCGCCGGTGATCTTCTCCAGCGGCCAGACGCCGGCCAGATCGGCAAGCCCGGTCAGCAGCGCCGTGCGCCGCTTGGCCTGCCGCAGCGGACCGGACGGATCGCCCTCGACGCCGTGCAGATCTGCCAGAACACGTTCCAGCGCATCCTCCGGCGCGTCCAGCGCCGGTTGCAGCCACTCCGCCTCGATCTGCAGAAGCTGGCGCAGATAGGGGCTGCAGGACGCCGCGTTGCCGATCAGATCGGCCAGATCGCCTGTCAGGCCCGCGAACCGCGCCTGCGCCTCCTCGGCGTGGTCGTCCTGGAAACGGCGCGGAAGACGGGTGATGCGGCTGGCGAAATCCATGCGTTCAGTGATACCGAGGCGGCAGCCGCGGTCAATGGCGGCTGGAAGGGGATACCGCCCATGAGCAAGAGTCTGAAACGCGTCATGCGTGCGCTGCAGGACGCCGGTCTGCCCGCGACTCCGGTCGAGACGGGCCCGGCGCGGACCGCCCGCATGGCCGCGGACGCGTTGCAATGCGAAATCGACCAGATCGCCAAGTCGATCGTCTTCGCTGGCGCGACCAGCGGCGCTGTGCACCTCTTCATCACTGCGGGCGGCAACCAGGTGGATCCGGACCGCGCCGCCGCCCTCGCCGCCGAGCCGATGGCCAAGGCGAATGCGGACCTGATCCGCGCCAGCACGGGCTTTGCCATCGGCGGCGTCGCGCCCGTCGGCCATCTGGGGCCGGTGCGCGCGTTTTTCGACCCGAGGCTGATGGATTTCACCGTAGTCTGGGCCGCCGCTGGCACCCCGAGGCACGTCTTTGCCGCCGCGCCGGGCGATCTTCTGCGCCTGTCGGGTGCGACGCTGGCGGAGTTCGCTGCACCGCAATGACGCCGGGTGGCGCCGCCGCGCCATGTTAATTTCTTTCACATACCCCTTGCGAACGGCCCTCGGCGTGCCGATCTATCCGATGTGAAGCCAATTCACATAGATTGACCACAACCCGCAGAGGACCACCATGAGCACATATGCACAAACCCCCATTGCCGCCGGCGGCCCGCTGCGCTGGCTGGAGCGCGCCGCGCACTGGCTGGACGAGCGCGGCAAATTGGCCTGGATCGCCGCGCTGGTCATCAGCTTTGCGCTGGTCTGGCCCGTCGGGCTTGCCATCCTTGCCTACATGATATGGAGCAAACGCATGTTCGGATCCTGCAGCAAGCGCCGCACCGGCGCCTCCTTCGCCACCGCCGCCTCGATGACGCGCAGCAGCGGCAACAGCGCCTTCGACGCCTACCGCGACGAGACGCTGCGCCGTCTTCAGGATGAACAGGCCAGCTTCGAGCGGTTCCTCGACCGGCTGCGCCAGGCCAAGGACAAGGCCGAGTTCGACCAGTTCATGGAAGAGCGCGCCAAGTCCGCGGAAGACCGCCGCGCCGACAACGGCACCGCTGGCGAGCACTGAGCCGGTCCCGCACCCCGCCATCGGGGTGCGACGACCATTGTGCCGGGCCGGGCTCCCTGCCCGTTGACATGTGGGGGCGCGATACCTTGATAAAGGTGGCGCGTCCCGCCACAGATCCGAGAAAGATCCAACATGACCTACATTCCGCTCAACGCGGGGATTTACGACCGCATCAACGGCCATGCTCTGCCCGACCCGGATGCGCAGCCCGAATTCTACACCGCGATCCCGACCAAGCGTTTCCTCGCGTGGCTGGTCGATTCGGCGCTGATCACGCTTTTTTGCGTTCTGGCGCTGATCCTGACGCTGGGCATCGGCTTTTTCTTCCTGCCGCTGCTCATGCTGACCGTCGGCTTCGTCTATCGCAGCGTCACGCTGGCGCGCGGGTCGGCGACCTGGGGCATGGCCCTGATGGCGATGGAGATGCGGCGCCATGATGGCGCGCGCTTCGACACGCTGACGGCGCTTCTGCATACGCTGGGCTATGCCATGTCGATGGCCTTCGTCTTTCCGCAGGTGATCTCGGTGATCCTGATGCTGCTGGGCGCGCGGGCGCAGGGGCTGACCGATCTCGTGCTGGGGACCGCCGCGATCAACCGCCGCGTCTGACACGCGCGGCGCCCGCGCCGCGCCCAGCCATGTTGCAAGTCGAACTCGAAACGCTTTAAGTTTGACTCAACACTGACGGAACAGCCCTTGATGCGACACACCAACACCATTGCACCGCAGTTCTACGTGACCGCGCCGCAACCCTGCCCCTATCTGGCCGGGCGGATGGAGCGCAAGCTGTTCACCGCGCTGCAGGGAGACGGCGCGCAGCGTTTGAACGACGGGCTGTCCAAACAGGGCTTTCGCCGGTCGCAGAACGTGCTTTACCGCCCGTCCTGCGCCGATTGCGCCGCGTGCCTGTCGGCGCGCATCAATGTCGAGGAATTCTGCCCGTCGAAAAGCCAGCGGCGCGTTCTGCGCCGCAATGCCGGGCTGGAGCGGCGCGCGACCTCGCCCTGGGCGACCGAGGATCAATACGCCCTTTTCCGCCGCTATCTGGAAAGCCGCCACGCCACGGGCGGAATGGCGGACATGGACGCGTTCGAATTCGCCTCCATGGTGGAGGAAACGCCCATCCGCACGCGCGTCGTCGAATATGTCGACGAGGAAACGAACGATCTGATCGCCGTGTGCCTGACCGACGTGCTGGATGACGGGGTCAGCATGGTCTATTCCTTTTTCGATCCGCAGCGCGAGCGGGCATCGCTGGGAACCTTCATCATCCTCGACCATATCGACATCGCCCGCGAGGCGGGCCTGCCGCATGTCTACCTGGGATACTGGGTGCCAGGCAGCCCCAAGATGAACTACAAGGCGGGCTTTTCCGGATTGGAGCTTTACGTCGGCGGCCGGTGGGAACAGATGCGCGATCCGTCCGACTACAGCGCGCAGATTCACCCGCTGACCAACGATTCGATTTCCGAGCAGGTGGCCGACATCACATTGCCCGACGGCCGGCCGCTGCGCGCCGAGCGGCGATAGCGGCGAAAGACACCGGCTTCCGCGTGCGCGAGCGCCGCATCATGCCCGATGCCGCCCTTGCATCGGTTTGAGGCGCTCAAGGACTTTCCCTTCGCCACAAAACCCCTAATGTCGCGGCAACGCCCTTTCGCGCAAGAGTTGGACCATCCCCATGAGCACCGATCCCCTCGTCGTCTTCACCCCGTCCGGCAAACGCGGCCGCTTTCCCGTCGGCACGCCCGTCCTGACCGCCGCGCGCCAGCTTGGGGTCGACCTTGATTCGGTCTGCGGCGGGCGCGGCATCTGCTCGAAATGTCAGATCACGCCCAGCTATGGCGAGTTTCCCAAGCACGGCGTGACCGTGGCCGAGGATGCGCTGTCGGACTGGAACGCGGTCGAGCAGCGCTACGACGAAAAGCGCGGGCTCAAGCCGGGCCGGCGCCTCGGCTGCCAGGCAACGGTGCAGCGCGATGTCGTCATCGACGTGCCGCCCGAAAGCCAGGTCCACCGCCAGGTGGTGCGCAAGGCCGCGCAGGTCCGCGCAATCGAGATGGACCCGGCCACGCGGCTTTACATGGTGCAGGTGGACGAGCCCGACATGCACAGCCCCACCGGCGATTTCGAGCGTCTGGAACGCGCGCTGCGCGAGCAGTGGGATATTCCCGCCATCCGCGCCGACCTGAGCCTTCTGTCGAAATTGCAGCCCACGCTGCGCAAGGGCAAGTGGCAGGTCACGGTCGCGCTGAACAAGGCGCATGACGATGAAATCGCGCGCGTGCTGGAAATCTGGCCGGGCCTGCACGAGGAAGGGCTTTACGGGCTGGCCATCGACCTTGGCTCGACCACCATCGCGGCGCACCTGACCGATCTGCACAATGGCGAGGTGATCGCGTCCTCGGGCATCATGAACCCGCAGATCCGCTTTGGCGAGGATCTGATGAGCCGTGTCAGCTATTCCATGATGAACCCCGGCGGCGACAAGGAGATGACCCGCGCCGTGCGCGAGGCCATCGACACGCTGGCCGAGGAGATCGCGAAGGAGGCCCAGATCACGCCCGATCTGATCGTCGAGGCGGTCATCGTCTGCAACCCGGTGATGCACCACCTCCTGCTGGGGATCGACCCGGTCGAGCTGGGCCAGGCGCCGTTCGCGCTCGCCACGTCCGAAAGCATCACGCTCGACGCGCGCGAGATGGACATTACCGCCGTGAACGACCGCGCGCGCGTCTATGTTCTTCCCTGCATCGCCGGCCATGTCGGCGCCGATGCCGCCGCCGTGACGCTAGCCGAGCAGCCGGGCAAGTCGGATGATCTGGTGCTGATCATCGATGTCGGCACCAATGCCGAGATCCTCCTGGGCGACAAGCAGGGCGTGCTGGCATGCTCCTCCCCCACCGGTCCCGCGTTCGAGGGGGCGCAGATCAGTTCGGGCCAGCGCGCCGCGCCCGGCGCGATCGAGGCCATCCGCATCGACCCGGACACGAAAGAGCCGCGTTTCCGCGTGATCGGCTGCGATATCTGGTCGGACGATGCCGCCTTCGCCGAGGCCGTGGGCGCCTCGGGCATCACCGGCATCTGCGGCTCGGGCATCATCGAGGCGGTGGCCGAGCTGCGCATGGCCGGCCTCATGGACGAAAACGGGCTCATGGGCTCGGCCGAGGCGACGGGCACGCCGCGCATGGTGGCCGAGGGGCGCACGCACAGCTACCTGATCCATGACGGCACCAACGAAGGCGGCCCGCGTATCACCGTGACGCAAGGCGACGTCCGGGCGATCCAGCTTGCGAAATCCGCGCTCTATGCGGGCGCGCGGCTGCTCATGGATGCGCGGGGTGTGGACAAGGTTGACCGGGTGGTGCTGGCCGGAGCATTCGGCGCGCATATCTCGAACCTGCACGCGATGGTGCTGGGCATGATCCCGGACGCACCGCTGGCCAAGGTGACCTCGGCCGGAAATGCCGCGGGCACAGGCGCGCGGATCGCCCTGTGCAACATCGCCGCGCGCGCCGAGATCGAGCGCACGGTGCGCCAGATCAACAAGGTCGAAACCGCGATCGAGCCGAAGTTCCAGGAACATTTCGTCGCCGCCAACGCCATCCCCCACAAGACGGCGCCGTTCCCGGAACTGGCCAAGATCACGTCCCTGCCCAGCCCCAACTTCAACGCAGGCTCGGGCGGCGAAGACGGCGGCAGGCGCCGCAGACGGCGCGGCTGAGACAGCGACGGCACCGGCGGATGCCCGGTCGCCATTTTTGGCAAAGGACTCCGGCGCCTTGGCCACGCATGGCCGGGGCGCTATCCTTGGCCTTGAAGCAGCATAGAGTGACAGGAAGGTCAGCACATGAAAGCGATCAGGTTCCACAAGACGGGCGGCCCCGAGGTTCTGCAGTATGAGGACATCACCCTGGAGGCTCCGCAGCCCGGCCATGTAAGGGTGCGACACACCGCCATCGGGGTCAACTATCTCGACGTCTATTATCGCACCGGCGCCTATCCGCTGCCTTTGCCCAGTGGCCTGGGGTTCGAGGCGGCCGGCGTCGTCGAAGCGGTCGGCGATGGTGTCACCACCCTTAAAGAAGGCGACCGGGTTGCCTATGGCGCCGGACCCGTGGGATCCTACGCGCAGGCGCGCAACATGCCGGCGGGCAGGCTCAGCAAACTGCCCGAACTCGATTGCGGATGAAACGGCGGCTGCGATGATGCTCAAGGGCATGACCGTGCGCTATCTGCTGCGCGAGACCTACAAGGTCAAGGCAGGCGAAACCATTCTCTGGCACGCTGTCGCCGGCGGCGTCGGCCTGATCGCCGTGCAATGGGCGAAACATCTGGGCGTGCGCGTCATCGGCACGACCAGTTCGGCGGAAAAGGCCGCGCTGGCGAAATCCGTGGGCTGTGACGAGGTGATAAACTACACCGAAGAGGACGTGGCCGAGCGCGTGCGCGAACTGACGGACGGCAAAGGGGTGCCGGTGGTCTACGACGGCGTCGGTCAGGCCACGCTTGACGCGTCGCTCGACAGTCTCAGCCCGTTCGGCCTGCTGGTCAGCTTCGGCTCCGCATCCGGGCCGGTCAAGGGTTTCGATACAGGCGTTCTGGCGGCGAAGGGATCGCTCTATCTGACGCGCCCGACGCTGAACACCTATGTGCAGTCCGACGAGGCATTGCAGGCCAATGTGGCCGACCTGTTCGACGTGGTCGAATCCGGCGCCGTCAGGATCGAGGTCAAACAGACCTATCCGCTCGCGGACGCCGCCAGGGCGCATCAGGACCTGGAAGACCGCAAGACGACCGGCTCAACCGTCCTGCTGCCGTGACAGCGGCAGCCGAGGAGGCGGGCGTTCGAGGCCGTTCAGCGGTCCCCTCATCGCCTCCTCCACGAAGTCGCGTCAACCTGCGATCAGGCCCATCTGTTCGAGTTTCAGAACGACCTGGTGCGCGCAATTGTCGACATCGACATTCTCGGTCTCAACCCGCAGTTCGGGATTTTCGGGAATGTCGTAGGGGTCGGAAATCCCGGTGAATTCCTTGATCTTGCCCTCGCGCGCCAGCTTGTACAGACCCTTGCGGTCGCGCCGCTCGCATTCCTCTATGCTGGTCGCCACATGCACCTCGACGAAGGCACCGAACGCCTCGACCTCCTCGCGCACGGCGCGGCGCGTGGTGGCGTAGGGCGCGATCGGCGCACAGATGGCGATGCCGCCGTTCTTGGTGATCTCGCTCGCGACATAGCCGATGCGGCGGATGTTCAGATCGCGGTGCTTCTTGGAGAAGCCCAGCTCGGAGCTGAGGTTCTTGCGCACGATATCCCCGTCCAGCAGCGTCACCGGGCGCCCGCCCATCTCCATCAGCTTGACCAGCAGCGCGTTGGCGATGGTGGACTTGCCGGACCCGGAAAATCCGGTGAAGAACACGGTAAAGCCCTGCCGCGCCCGGGGCGGGCGCGTCCTGCGCAGTTCTTCCACCACCTCCGGAAAGCTGAACCATTCGGGAATTTCCAGCCCCTCCGACAGGCGGCGGCGCAGTTCGGTGCCGGAAATGCTCAGGATCGTGACGTCGTCCTTGTCCGCGATCTCGTCCATCGGCTCGTACTGCGCGCGCTCCTGAACATAGACCATGTGTTTAAAATCCACCATCTCGACGCCGATCTCGTCCTGGTATTTGCGGAAGAGGTCCTGCGCGTCGTAGGGTCCATAGAAATCCTCGCCGGCCGAGGTCTTGCCGGGGCCGGCGTGATCGCGCCCGACGATGAAATGGGTGCAGCCGTGATTGGCACGGATCAGGCCGTGCCAGACCGCCTCGCGCGGGCCGGCCATGCGCATGGCGAGGTTCAGCAGGCTCATCGTGGTGGTCGAGCCCGGGTATTTGTCCAGCACCGCCTCGTAGCAACGCACGCGGGTGAAGTGATCGACATCGCCGGGTTTCGTCATGCCGACGACGGGATGGATCAGCAGGTTCGCCTGCGCCTCCTTGGCGGCGCGGAAGGTCAGTTCCTGATGCGCGCGGTGCAGCGGGTTGCGCGTCTGGAAGGCGACGACCTTGCGCCAGCCGACCTTGCGGAAATAGGCGCGCAGCTCGTTAGGGGTGTCGCGGCGGGCGCGGAAATCGTAATGCATCGGCGGTTGAAGGCCGGTGACGGGGCCGCCCAGATAGACGGCGCCAGCAATGTTGTGCAGGTAATTGACGGCCGGATGCGCGCTGTCGTCGGCGCCGAAGACCATCGACGCCTCGCGCGACTTGTCCGGAGTCCAGCGATCGGTGACGGTCATCGTAGCGAGGATCACACCCTCCTGGTCGCGCAGGGCGATATCCTGGTCCAGTTCCAGCCCTTCGGCGAATTCCGCGCTCACGTCCAGCGTGATCGGCATCGGCCAGAGCGCTCCATCGGCGAGGCGCATGTCGCTGACGACCGACTTGTAATCGGCCTCGCCCATGAAGCCCTTGAGCGGATTGAACCCGCCGTTCATCAGCAGTTCCAGATCGCAGATCTGGCGCGGGGTCAGATCGTGGCTGACAAGGTTCGCGGCTTCCGCCTTCAGCTTTTGCGCGGATTCATGGCTGACATAGAGTTCGGGAACGGGGGTCATGGTCCGGGTCGGCATGGTTCATCCTTTGGACAGGTGGCGGCGATGCATCACGCCTTCGAGGTATTGGCCATCAGCTTACCGTAATACGGCACGCGGTGGTCCAGATACTCCTGCGCTTGGGGATGTTCGTGCACGAGTGCGGCGAATTTGCGTTCCTGATCCGAAAAATCCTGTCGCGCGGAAAGGCCATGTCGGGCGCACCGATCATGAGCGCCATGAGATAGTTTCCGAAGCCCCCGAAGAGCGGCGGGATCACCATGAAGAACATCATCGGAACGCCGTGATAGGTGACGGTGATGCTCCACAAGGTTTGTCAGGCGTGCGATCCGCCGCCGAGCGCCCCTCTGTTTCAATCGAGGCACTGCACCAGATCGGCCGTCATGGTGCGCAGAAGCGTGGGGTAGAATGACGCCCCTGGCGCGATGCCGCTTCCCATGGGGTCGACCTCCCCCAGACGCGCATCCGTGCCGTCAGTGACCGTCGCTGCCAGTGCCGGATTATAAGCCGGCTCCGTCAGCACGCAGGTGGCGCCCAGATCCTGCACAAGGCCGCGCACCTGCGCGATCCGGGCCGGACCGGGGTCCGATGCATCGCCAAGCGCGATGGCGCCGGCCACGGTCAGGCCGAAGCGATCCTCGAAGTAATGCAGAGAATCGTGAAAAACGACGAACGGCTTGCCTCGGACGGGTGCCAGCGCCGCGTCGAGTTCTGTGGTAAGGTCGGCGATCTCGGCCTGCCCCGCCGCGGCATTGGCGCGGTAGGTTTCCCCGTTGTCCGGATCGATCTGCGCAAGGTGCTCCGCAATCACCCCCAGCCAAAGCTGCGCATTCTGCGGGTCCAGCCACGCGTGAGGGTCACGGTCCGAGTGGTCATGCCCCTCGCCCTCGTGATCGTGCGCCGCAAAGCGCGTGCCGCTCCGCAGGTTCAGCACATGGGTGTCTGGCGCGTCCAGCAGGCGTGTCGCCGACGCGCCTGCGGCCAGATTGGCGATCGCGCCCTCCAGCCACGGCGTCAGCTCCGGCCCGATCCAGAAGATCGCTTCCGCCTCCTGCAGCGTCCCGGCTTCGGACGGCCGCATGGCATAACCATGGGGCGATGCGCCGGGGCGGACAAGGGCCCTTGGCGCGCCCACCCCCTCCATCACGCGGGCCACCAGCGATTGCACGGGCGCGATGTCGGTGGCCACCTGCGGCGCCTCGGCCAGCGCCGCGCCACCGCAGGTAAACAGCCCCAGCAGGGCCAGACCAACGCGCGTCATCCGGTTGAACATGAAGGCTCCTTGTGACAGTATAACATTGCATCCGACGAGTGCGTATGTGATACACAGTAACAGTTCAAGCCCTTTCTCACGCTCCGAGGTGCGCCATGCCAGCCGACGCTTTCGATCCGCACGACCATCAGGACTGCATCACCGACGGGCTTGCAGCGGCCGAGCTGCACTGCGCCGAGGCAGGGCTCCAGTTCACGCCGGTCCGTCGCCGCGTGCTGGAAATCCTGTTGGGCGATCACACGGCCCTCGGCGCGTACCAGATCCTTGACCGGCTGCGCGAGGACGGGCTGAACGCGCAGCCGCCCGTGGCCTACCGTGCGCTCGATTTCCTCGTCACGCACGGCTTTGCCCACCGGATCGAGCGGCTGAACGCCTTCATCGCCTGCGCCCATGCGGGCGAACGTCACAGCCCCGCCTTCCTGATCTGCCGCACCTGCGCCCGCGTGGTCGAGGCCGAGGCCGATCCCGCGGCGGGCGAGCTGGCACGCGCCGCGCGCAAGGCCGGCTTCACCATCGAGCGCAGCGTACGCGAGGCCGAAGGACTCTGCCCCGATTGCGCCGCCGCATGAGCGCGCCGCTGGTCAGCACGTCTGGCCTCACCGTGCGCCATGGCGGCACGGCGGTTCTGGAAAACGTCGATCTCAGCATCGCGCCCGGCGAGATCGTGACCATCGTCGGCCCCAACGGATCGGGCAAATCGACGCTGCTGCGCGCGATCCTCGGCGGCGTGCGCCCCGCGTCGGGCACCGTGACGCGGCGCGCGGGGCTGCGGCTGGGTTATGTCCCGCAGCGGCTAGTGCTGGACGCGACCCTGCCGATGACGGTGGCGCGGTTCCTTGCGCTGCCGCGCCGCATACCGGCAGCCGAGGCGCGCGCGGCGCTGGAGCGCGCGGGCGTGCCGGGCATCGGGGAGCGCCAGATGGCCGCGCTCTCGGGCGGTCAGTTCCAGCGCGTCCTGCTGGCGCGCGCGCTGATCGCCCGGCCGCAGCTCCTCATCCTCGACGAGGCGACGGCGGGGCTGGATCAGCCTGGCGCCGCCGCCTTCTACCGCCAGATCGAGCAGGTCCGCGCCGACACCGGCTGCGCCGTGCTGATGGTCAGCCACGATCTTCACGTGGTGATGAGCGCGTCCGACCGCGTCATCTGCCTCAACGGCCATATCTGCTGCGAGGGCACGCCCGAGGTCGTGGCCGAGGCGCCGGTTTACCGCGCGCTCTTCGGCGAGGGAACGCAAGGGGCGATGGCGCTTTACCGGCATCACCATGACCACACGCATGGGCCGGATTGCCGACATGACCATGCGAAGGCGGGTGAATGATGCTGGACGATTTCATGGTGCGCGCGGCGCTGGCCGGCATCGGCACGGCGCTGGCGGCGGCGCCGCTGGGCTGTTTCGTGGTCTGGCGGCGCATGGCCTATTTCGGCGACGCGACGGCGCATGCGGCGATCCTGGGCGTGGCGCTGTCGCTGGCGCTGTCGCTGCCGGTCTTTGCCGGGGCGCTGGCGGTGGCGCTGGTCATGGCGCTGCTGGTGACGCTGCTGGCCGGGCGGGGGCACGCGATGGATACGCTTCTGGGCGTGATGGCCCATTCGGCGCTGGCCTTCGGGCTGGTGGCGGTGTCATTTCTGGGCGGTGTGCGCATCGACGTGATGGCCTATCTCTTCGGCGACATCCTGTCGGTATCGCGCGGCGATCTGGGGGTCATCTGGGGCGGTGCGGCGCTGGTGCTGGCGCTGACGCTCTGGCGCTGGTCCGCGCTGCTGACCGCGACGCTGAACCCCGACCTCGCCCGCGCCGCCGGGATCGACCCGCGCCGCGAAGAGCTGATCCTGACGCTGGCGCTGGCGGTGGTCGTGGCCGTCGCGATCAAGGTGGTCGGCGTTCTGCTGATCACCGCGCTGCTGATCGTCCCCGCGGCCACGGCCCGCCCCTTCGCCCGCACGCCCGAGGCGATGGCAGGCATCGCCGCCGCGCTGGCGATGCTTGCGGCCTTTGGCGGGCTACGCGCGTCCTACATGCTCGACACGCCGACGGGGCCGACAATCGTCTGCGGTCTCGCGCTGATGTTCTGTGCATCGAGCATCGTCGCGGGTCTGCGCAGGGCGCGCCCTTAGTGCAGCCGCGCCTTTCGACCCCGCCGCACGGGGCGCTGCAGGTCAAGGCCCGCCTCGCGCAGATAGGCAACGAAAGCCTGTGCTGCGGCACTGGCCGGGCCCTGCGCGACGCAGCTTCCATGTGCCTCCCGCGCGGCCTCGGGCGTGGCGTCTATGGGCAGCGCGAAGGCCCATTCGAGAAATCCCATGCGCGCGGCGGCATCGGCCTCGGGGCCCGCGGCATCGCTGCGCTCCAGCCCGCTGAGGATCTTTGTTGCGGTCATTCGTTTCACTCCACGGCCGCACCCCGGGCCGGATGGGGCGGAGGGATGCGCAAGGCCGTGGTGCAAGAGCCGCCAACAGCGCCCGCACCGCCCCCCGCGGCTTGACGTCGGTCCAGGGCTGGTTTCCGGACTTGAGGGGCCGGGCCTCACTGGCCCATGATCCGGCATCCTTCCCAGGCCAATCGGCCCAGTGGCATCATGCCGTCTCGCCCACCCTTACCGTTGCGGGGGCAGCGCCGGATTTGCACCGGCTTCCCAATTCTCCGCCCCGGAAGGCGGCACCCTGGACGGTCAGGTTGGCGCAATGCGCCGGCGCGCGCAATGATTCATCGCGGCGGGCCGAAAGAGTTTTCAGCTCCGCGCGGAAGATATCCGAAGCAGGAAGAAGGGCGGCACTTTCAGAACGGCACGTCGTCCGGGCTGGTGACGAAACGGGCGACGACCTTTTTCGTGCCCGCCTTGTCGAAGGCGATCTCCAGCTTGTCGCCCTCCAGCGCCACGATCTCGCCATAGCCGAATTTCTGATGGAACACCCGCTCGCCCACCGTGTGCGACGAGGTGGCGGCCATATCGAGCACCGGCGAGGTCGATTCGCGCGGCTGCGCCGTGGGGCGCTGGCCCGCGCGGGCCTGCATGCGCCGCCAGCCGGGCGAGTTGTAGACATTGGCGTCCGCCACCTTGGCGTCGATGCTGTTCTGCACACCCGCCGCCGCACCATAGCCGCCGCCATAAAGGCCGGGGGGCGTCAGCACCTCGACGTGGCGCTCGGGCAATTCGTCGATGAAGCGCGACGGCAGCGACGATTGCCACTGGCCGAAGACGCGGCGGTTGCCGGCGAAGGAGATCGTGCAGAGCTCCTCGGCCCGCGTGATGCCGACATAGGCAAGACGGCGCTCTTCCTCCACGCCCTTGAGGCCCGACTCGTCCATCGAGCGCTGCGAGGGAAAAAGCCCGTCCTCCCAGCCCGGCAGGAACACCGCGGGAAACTCCAGCCCCTTGGCCGCGTGCAGCGTCATGATGCTGACCTTCTCGCCACTCTCGTCGCTCTCGTTGTCCATGATCAGGCTGACATGTTCGAGAAACCCGGTGAGGTTCTCGAAATTTTCGAGCGCCTTCAGCAGTTCCTTGAGGTTTTCAAGCCGCCCCGGCGCCTCGGGCGTCTTGTCGTCCTGCCACATCCCGGTGTAGCCGGATTCGTCCAGGATGATCCCGGCCAGTTCGATATGGCTGATGCTCTCGTCGCCCGTCATGCGGCCCCAGCGGGCGAGGCCGTCCAGCAATGTCGCCAGTTCCCTGGCGCCCTTGCCGCCAATCCCCTTCTCTTCCAGCAAAATGCGCGCGCCCTCGATCAGCGGAACGCCGTGTGCGCGCGCCGTTACCTGGATTTTCTGCTGCGCCTTGTCGCCAAGCCCCCGCTTGGGCGTGTTCACGATCCGCTCGAAGGCCAGATCATCGCTAGGGCTGGTCACGCAGCGAAAATAGGCCATCGCGTCGCGGATCTCCATCCGCTCGTAGAAGCGCGGTCCACCGATGACGCGGTATGGCAGGCCGATGGTCAGGAACCGGTCCTCGAACGCGCGCATCTGGTGCGAGGCGCGCACGAGGATTGCCATGTCGTCAAGGCCGAAGGCGCGCAGGCCACGCGTGCCGCGCTGCATCGCCTCGATTTCCTCGCCGATCCAGCGAGCCTCTTCCTCGCCGTCCCAATGGCCGATCAGGCGGACCTTCTCGCCCTCCTCGACGTCGGTCCACAGCTCCTTGCCCAGCCGCCCCTTGTTGCCCGCGATCACGCCGGACGCGGCGGCGAGGATATGGGGGGTCGAGCGATAATTCTGCTCTAGCCGGACCACGTGGGCGCCGGGAAAATCCTTTTCGAACCGCAGGATATTGCCCACCTCGGCGCCGCGCCAGCCATAGATCGACTGGTCATCGTCGCCGACGCAGCAGATATTCCTGTGCCCGCCCGCCAGAAGCCGCAGCCACAGATACTGCGCGACGTTCGTATCCTGATATTCGTCGACCAGAATGTAGCGGAACCAGCGCTGGTATTTCCGAAGGATGTCGTCATGGGTCTGGAAGATGCTGACCACATGCAGCAGAAGATCGCCGAAATCGACCGCGTTCAGCTCGATCAGGCGGCGCTGGTATTCTTTGTAGATCTGCACACCTTTGCCGTTATAGGCCCCCGCCTCGGCGGCGGGCACGCTGGAAGGCGTCCAGGCGAGGTTCTTCCAGTGGTCGATGACACCGGCAAGCTGGCGCGCGGGCCAACGCTTGTCGTCGATCCCGGCGGCCTGGATGAGCTGTTTCAGCAGGCGCAGCTGGTCGTCGGTATCGAGGATCGTGAAATTCGACTTCAGCGTGACCTCGCGGCCGCCCTCTACAGCGACCAGTTCGGCATGGCGGCGCAGCAGCTTGACGCAGATCGAATGGAAGGTGCCCAGCCACGGCATCCCTTCGATCGCGTGCCCCAGAAGCGCGCCGACGCGGTTCTTCATCTCGCGCGCCGCCTTGTTGGTGAAGGTGACGGCCAGCACCTCGTTCGGCTGTGCGCGGCCGGTGTTCAGCAGGTGCACGATGCGCGTCGTCAGCGCCTTGGTCTTGCCCGTCCCGGCCCCGGCCAGCATCAGCACGGGGCCATCCATCGTTTCGACGGCAAGACGCTGCTCGGGGTTCAGACCGTCCAGATAGGGTGCCCCCCGCGCGGCCATGGCGCGGGCGGAAAGCGAGGCGCCCTCGAAGGCGTCGGATTCGTCAAAATGGCTCATAACGTCCAACATAGCGGCAGCGGTGGCGGAGTTAAAGTGATGTTCAGCCTATGTTCCGCGCGCCCGCACCACCGAAGGCGATCACGTCCCATTCCGTCACGATCATGTCGAGCGGCTGATCCGTCGGCTCCAGCGGCAGATCCTCCGCCTCCTGCGCGGCATAGGCGAACCCGATGGCCAGCGCCCCGCCCTCGGCGCGCAGCCGCTCCAGGGTGCGGTCGTAGAACCCGCCGCCATAGCCCAGGCGCCCGCCCGCCCGGTCAAAGGCGACAAGCGGCACGATCAGGATCTTGGGCGTGATGAAACGCTCCTCGGCCGGGAGGCGTGCGCCGAAGGGGCCGTCCTTCATGGCGCAGCCCGGTGTCCAGCGCGAGAATTTCAGCGGCTTTCCCTCGCCCATGATCACCGGCACGCAGACGGGGCCATGAGCGGCGGCCTCGGCCATGGCGGGAAGCGGATCGATCTCGGTGCGGATCGGCATGTAACCGGCCAGAGCCGCGCCGCGATGCCCGGCCAGAACCTCGCTCAGCCGCCCTGCGGCGGCGCCGGTATCGGCCTCGTGCGCGGCGCGGCGGCGGGCGAAGGCGGCCTTGCGCGCGGCGGCCTTGATCTGCGCCAGGTCCGTCACAGCAGGAACGCCGCAGCAAGGCCGAGGAAGGCCAGGAAGCCGACGACATCCGTCACCGTCGTCACGAACGCGCCCGAGGCCAGCGCCGGGTCGACGCCCGCCTTTTCCAGCAGCACCGGAATGGCCGTGCCCGCCAGCCCGGCAACGACGAGGTTGATGACCATGGCCGCCGCGATGACGTAGCCCAGCGTCGGGCTGCCGAACCACAAGACGCCAATCGCGCCCATCACCACCGCGAAGACCAGCCCGTTGATCAGCCCCACCGTCACCTCGCGGCGGATCACGCGCCAGACGTTCGCGCCGGTCAGATCGCGCGTGGCGATCGAACGCACAGAAACAGTCAGGCTCTGCGTGCCCGCGTTGCCGCCCATGGACGCGACGATGGGCATCAGCACGGCCAGAGCGACGAACTGTGCGATGGTCGCCTCGAACTGCGCGATGACCAGCGAGGCAAGGATGGCCGTGACGAGATTGACGGCCAGCCACGGGAAACGCTGCCTGGTCGTTTGCAGGAAATTGTCGCTCAGCCCGCCCTCGCCGACCCCGGCGAGGCGCAGGATGTCTTCCTCGTGCTCCTCGTCCAGCACCGCCATCGCATCGTCGATGGTGATGACGCCGACAAGCCGCCCCTCGTCGTCCACCACCGGCGCCGAGATCAGGTGATACTGGTTGAACGCGTAGGCCACATCCTCCTCGTCGCGGGTGACGGGGAGGACGTGGAACGTGTCCTCAACAAGGCTGCTCAGCAAGACCTCGCGGCGCGAGGACATGAGCTTGCCCAGGGTGACGTTGCCGACGGGGTGCAGTTTCGGATCGACCAGGATGATGTGATAGAACTGCTCGGGAAGCTCCTGCTGATTGCGCATGAAGTCGATGGCTTCGCCGACATTCCAATGCTCGGGCGCCATCACGACCTCGCGCTGCATCAGGCGGCCGGCGGAATATTCGGGGTAGGTCAGCGACTGGCGCACGGCCAGGCGATCGCTGTGCTCCAGCACTTCGAGGATGGCGTTCTGCTGGGCGTCTCCCAGATCCTCGACCAGATCGACAACGTCGTCGCTGTCCAGCTCGCGCACCGCCTCGGCCAGCACCTCTGGGTGGAGGTATCCCAGCACCTCCTCGCGGATCGAATCCTGAAGCTCGGACAGGATGTCGCCGTCGAACTCGTCGCCGTAAAGCGCGATCAGGCGGCGGCGGTCGAAGGCGTCGATCTGCTCCAGCAGGTCGGCGATGTCGGCCGGGTGCAGCGGATCGAGCTCGGCGATCAGCGCCGCCCGGTCATCGTTGTCGACGGCGTGGATGATACGCGCGACCGACTGGCGATCCAGCTCGTAGGCGTCCTCGCGCTCCTCCTCGGGGGCGGGTTCGGGGGCGGGATCGTGCGGGGTCTGGTCCGGATCTTGCATGCTTTCTCCCGCGCTCTGCCTGTGGTCCATCCGCGCAGCTTTACGCAATGGGGGCGCCGAGAACAACGTGCGAGGCGGGTTGGGGCAGGCAAAAATGCGGACCGCGGCGCCTGTCCGCGCCTCGACCGGCGCGCACGCCGCCCTAGATTGCCGCCGGTGCCCCAGGAAGGAGAAATGCCCCATGTCCAGCCCGGACACGTCCGCCGCGCGCCACCTTCGCGCCGCCGTCGCGGCCATCGACGCCGAATTCGGCGCCGGTTACGCGGCCGACCATCCCGAGCTGGTGGCGGCGCTGGTGCAGTCGGCGACCATAGAGGCGGCGGTCGCGACGGGCCACGGCGCCCACAAGGAAGCGCTCGGACTGGCGCGCAGCCTCACATCGCAGATCTGCGAAACCCTGCTGCGGCTCAAGCCGAAGTTCTTCGGCGGCTGAGCCGCCCGCTCAACAGCCGGGCCGGCCCAGCACCATGACCCAGTTGGCGCCTTCGCGCACCAGCGCGAATTCCTGCGCGCCCTCGCTGAGGATGTTGCGCCGGTGGCCGGTCGAATTCATCCACCCGTTCAGCACCGCGTCGATGCTGTCCTGTCCCTGCGCGATGTTCTCGGCAATGAAACAGTACCCGTAACCCGCGGCGCGGGCGCGGTCACCGATGCCCGACCCGTTCGAGCCGGTGTGGCTGAAAAACCCGTTCTGCGCCATGTCGCGCGCATGCCCCTGGGCGGCGCGGACCAGCGCGGCGCTGACCGTCAGCGGGTCCAGCCCGCCATTGGCGCGCAGGCTGTTGACCTGGGGCTGCGCGGCGCTACTCAGATCCTGCGCGGCGGCGGCAGCGGCAGCGGCGGCAAGGCCGAGTGACAGGGCTATGGAAAGGGTGCGGCGCATGAAGCATTCTCCGGCTGGGGGCGCTGGCCGCAATCTATCGAGCCGGCGCGCGCGGTTCCAGCCCCTTCCCGCAGGTGTTGCGGATCTGCCAGAGCGCTCAATCGACCTGCGACAGAATGGCGAGCGCGGCCGCATGCTGCTGTGCGCCGGCGGCGGCCACCACGCGGCCACCCTCTGCCGCAGGGCCGCCCTGCCAGTCGGTCACGATGCCGCCGGCCGCCTCGACCACGGCGATGGGGGCGCAGATGTCGTAAGGCTTCAGCCCCGCCTCGATCACCAGGTCGATCTGACCGCACGCCAGAAGCGCATAGGCATAGCAATCGCAGCCATAGCGCACCATTTGCGCGCGCGCCGCAACCTCGGCGAAGGCGGCGCCTTCCTGCGGCGTGCCGACGGCGGGAAAGGTCGTCATCACCCTTGCCTGCTCCAGCGGACGGTCGCCGCACGTCTGCAGGCGGCGCGGGCCCATCGGCCCGGTCATTTGCGCGCGGCCCAAGCCGCCCTCGAACCGCTCGCCGATATAGGGCTGATCGATGATGCCATGAACCGGTCCCGCGCCGGTCACCGCCGCGATCAGCACACCCCAGGTGGGCGTGCCGGTGATGAAGCCGCGCGTGCCGTCGATCGGATCCAGCACCCATGTCAGGCCGCTGGTCCCCTCCGTGGTGCCGAATTCTTCGCCGAGGATGCCATCCTCGGGGCAGCGCTGTGCCAGGATGTCGCGCATCGCGCGCTCGGCGGCGTGATCGGCGGCGGTGACGGGATCGAAGCGGCCTTCGGTCTTCATGCCGGGAACGAACTTGTTCTCGGTCGCCAGCGCCTCGACCCGGAAATGGGGCAGTACGGCCGCGCGCGCGGCATCGGCCAGAAGGTGGCTGACCTCAATGATGCGGCCCTCCGCCGCAAGGTCGATCGAATCGCGGGGTGACATGAACGCTGGCCCTTTCAGGTGGCTTCGGATCGCCCCTGATCGGGCCCCGGCGCGGCGCAGCTCAAGCGCCCGCCCCCGCCGGCACCGGATGACGCGAATTGCAAGGCAGGCGCCGCGCTCAGGCCACGTCGCTCAGCACGCGGGCCAGATCGAACAGGCGACGGCGCTGGTTTTCGGGAATGGCATAGTAGGAGCGGACCAGATCCAGCGCCTCCTTGTCGCCCAGAAGGTCGGCCGGGCCGTTCCGGACCGCACGCGCCTGCGCAGCACCGCCGTTCTGCGCGGTCTCCATTCCCTCAAAGAAGAATGCGACATCCACGCCCATTGCGGCGGCGATGTCCCACAACCGGGAGGCGCTGACGCGATTGGCGCCGGTTTCGTATTTCTGGATCTGCTGAAACTTGATCCCGACGCTTTCAGCCAATTGCTGCTGCGTCATACCGGCCAGCCAGCGGCGGTGCCTGATGCGTTTCCCGACATGGACGTCAACGGGATGAGGCATGTTCAATTCCTTTATAAGGCGGCCACGGCCGCGAAGCGCAGGAGTGCCGATCTGATTATCTGACCGTGCAGTCGCTTGTGGAATACACTCGTAAACGTGGCGAAAGTTTAGCAGTGGCGCAGAATTATTCAACTATTTTCGCAGCCAATAAGATGCGAAGGGCAATGAGGTTCAATCATAACGTGCGGCGGTGCGGAAATCAACGCTCCTGACGCGGCGAGAAATTGACAGGGCAAGACGCCGTAGGCAGATTGCGCCCGGATGACAGACGCGGCCTTTCGTCCCGCGCAAGCAGGAAAAGGCTTTTCGATCCATGACCATGCGTGCCCTTCGCCTGACGTCGCATGATGCGCCTCCGGTGCTTGCCACATGCGATGTGCCCGATCCCGGGCCCGGGCAGATCAGGCTTGCCATCCGGGCCTGCGGGCTGAATTTTGCCGATCTTCTGATGATCGAGGGGCGCTATCAGGACACACCGTCCCTGCCCTTCACACTCGGCATGGAGGTGTCGGGCACGGTCGATGCACTGGGCGAGGGCGTGGAAGGCCCTGCCCCCGGCAGCCGCGTTGCGATCTACGGCGGCCAAGGCGGGCTGGCGGAATACGGCTGTTTCGACGCACGCCGGGCGCTGCCGCTGCCGGACGCGATGACGCATGAGGCGGCCGCCACCTTCCAGATCGCCTATGGCACGTCGCATCTGGCGCTGGCGCACCGCGCGCGGCTGCAACCGGGCGAGACGCTTCTGGTGCTGGGTGCGGCCGGGGGCGTCGGGCTGACCGCGGTCGAGATCGGCCGCGCGATGGGCGCGCGTGTCATCGCCTGCGCCCGCGGCAAGGCGAGGCTGGAGGCGGCGCGCGCCGCCGGGGCCGACCACCTGATCGACGCCGAGACGGACGACATCCGCGCCATCTGCAAGGAGCTGGGCGGTCTCGACGTGGTGTACGATCCGGTGGGGGGCGATCAGTTCACCGCCGCCTTCCGCGCCTGCCGCCCCGAAGCGCGCATCCTGACCATCGGCTTTGCCAGCGGCGACGTCCCGCAGATCCCGGCAAATCACCTGCTGGTCAAGAACCTGACCGTGATGGGCCTCTACTGGGGCGGCTACTTGCGCTTTGCCCCCGAGGTGCTGACCGGGTCCCTCGCCACGTTGCTGGACTGGGCCGCCGAGGGGCGTATCGCGCCCAGGGCGCATCACATCTTCCCGCTGGAGCGCGCGATGGAGGGGCTCGAGATGCTGCGCAGCCGACGCTCGACCGGGAAGATCGTCGTCACCGTCTGACGCACCCCCGAAATATCGGCGCAACGTGATACGAATCCCTGACCGAAAAGCCTTGAATTAGTAACCCCCTCCACCGATATTGAGGACAAAGCTCCGCAGGGGAGCCTGGGACCATCAACTCGGAGGATCAGATGGCAGACTTCAACACGATCCGGACGGCGGCGGGAACCCGCACCGCCCAGATTGATCAGGGCCTGCGCGCCCATATGAACAAGGTCTACGGGACCATGTCGGTCGGCATGCTGCTGACCTTCCTGACCGCCTGGGCCGTCGGCAACAACGCCTACATGATGGAGACGATGTTCACCGGCATCACCCGCTGGATCGTCATGTTCGCGCCGCTGATCATGGTCTTTGCCTTCGGCGCCGTCATCAACAAGCTGTCGGCCGCCGCCGCGCAACTGTTCTTCTACGCCTTTTCGGCGGTGATGGGCCTGTCGCTCAGCTATATTTTCGTCGTCTTCACCGACTTCTCGATCGCTCAGGTCTTCCTGACCACATCGGTCGCCTTCGCGGGCCTGTCGCTCTGGGGCTACACGACGAAAAAGGATATCTCCGGCTGGGGTAGTTTCCTGATCATGGGCGTGATCGGCCTGATCGTGGCGTCGATCATCAACATTTTCCTCGGCTCCCCGGCGATCATGTTCGCGATCTCGGTCATCGGCGTGCTGATCTTTGCGGGCCTGACAGCCTACGACACGCAGTCGATCAAGAACGAATACGTGGCGCATGCCGCTCATGGCGATGCCGAGTGGCTGGGCAAGTCGGCGATCATGGGTGCGCTGCGCCTCTATCTCGACTTCATCAACATGTTCATGTTCCTGCTGCAACTGATGGGCGGCCGCGAATAATCCGCCGCCTGGATGAACAGAGATCAAGGCCGTCCTTCCGGGCGGCCTTTTTCATATCTTCAGGCCTTCCCGCTCCGCTCATGGCGGCGCCGGGGCCGCCCCGCATCCCAGAGCGCCCCAGACAAATGCAAGAAGGCCGCACCCTGCGGCGCGGCCTTCCGGCATTCCAGGACAGGCAGATCGTTACTTGATCTTGCCTTCCTTGTATTCGACATGCTTGCGCACGACGGGATCGTATTTCTTGATCGCCATCTTCTCGGTCATGGTGCGCGCGTTCTTCTTGGTCACGTAGAAGTGGCCGGTGCCCGCGGTCGAGTTCAGGCGGATCTTGATTGTGGTCGGCTTCGCCATTGGTCATCTCCTGCGCCGGGCAGACGGGCTGCCGGTAAATTCAATTCACTGCCTTTTAACGCCGCCGCCCCCCGAGTTCAACCGCCATTGCGACATCAACGCACGCCCCGCCCCGGTTTTTTCCTGATGAAAACACCTGAACCCGGCCAACACCGCCGCGCAACCACCCGCAATCGGCCGGGCGAAGGAACATTCGTGGAATTTTCCATCGCCAACGATGCGCGCGGAGGGCCTGTAAGCCGGATTCTGTCCGGGGCGGGCCGTAACCTGCCCCTGGATGGCCATTCATCTGAAGACGGTGTTGCCACCGCCCCTTTGGCTGCCAACCCGGACCGCCGGGCCAAGACGTGCCTGCGGGCGGTATCGAGCGTGCCCGACCTGCCCCGCGCGCGGTCCCTATTTGGCATTGCTCCCGGTGGGGCTTGCCGTGCCGGCGCTGTTGCCAGCCCCGCGGTGGGCTCTTACCCCACCGTTTCACCCTTACATAAGGGGATCGCAGGCGATCCCCGAACGCGGTCTGTTTTCTGTGGCGCTTTCCCTCGGATTGCTCCGGCCGGGCGTTACCCGGCACCGTTGTCTTGTGGAGTCCGGACTTTCCTCCCGCAGCGGCACCTACAGGCACCACCGCAAGCGGCCATCCGGCCCTCCGCGCAGATTGCAGTTAAGCGTCCTGCCCGTCCCGGTCAACGGGAAAGCGCGCGGCGATGTCGGCCAGCACGGCCATGTCCGCCGCATCCAGCGGCCCGCGCGCCCACGGACGCCAGCGCAGGCGCAGCGCGGCCAGCACGTCGTCATCGCTGTAATCCCTGCCATAACCGACCTTTGCGCTGAGATCGCGAAACTTTGATGCTGCGGCACCGGCGCCCGGCCGGGGCCAGACCGCCAAGCCCCGAAGCGCCAGGCGCCGCCAGTCGAAATGCGGTCCGGGGTCATCCTTGCGATCCGGCGCCACGTCGGAATGGCCGACGACGCGCTCGCGCGGAATGTGCCAGTTCGCCATGACGGCGGGCACAAGCGCCTCGAGCGCGCGCATCTGCGGTTCAGGAAAGGGATGCGTGCCGCGATTGGCCAGCTCGATTCCGACAGAGCGGGAATTGACGTCGCATGCCCCGCCCCAGCACCCCGCGCCTGCGTGCCACGCGCGCTCGGCCTCGTCCACCAGTTGCCACAGCGTTCCGTCCTCCCCGATCACGTAGTGGCAGGAGACTTCGGACGCCGGATCGCACAGGCGCGCAATGGCGGCCTCGGCCGTCGGCATGTTGGTGAAGTGCAGCAGCAGCATGTCGGGCCGCGCCCCGCCCCGCCGCGCCCCGCAGTTCGGCGAGGGGTGCCAGATCGCCGCGGCCGCTCGGGCCAATCTAGCCGCCGGCGGCCTTGCGGAACGGACGGGGATCCCACCCGCAGGCAAAGCCGTCGCCGTCGGGATCGAGGCCCAGCCGGTCCCGTTGCGGTCCGCCATTCTCGAGGAAGGCAATCTGCGCCAGATCGGGACCGGAATAGGCGGCGCAGTTCCGCTCGAACTTGGCCTGCTTGTTCAGCCCCATCCGCTTGTAGATCTGCGTGCCGGGTGCGTGTCTGGTGCCCAGCGCATAGGCTGCGATGTTCGGCCCCTCCCCGCCGCTGCGCGGCGGCAGCGCCTCGACTGCGGCGATCTGGTATTGCTGGCGCTGCGCCGCGACGCGCGCCGCGTCATCCTCGATCGAGCGGCGCGAGCTGACGGCCTCGAAACTGTTTTCGGCCGACATGCCGTCGCTGCCCGTGACGGCCGGCGGCGGAGCGGCGGTGACGGGAGCGCGGGCGGAGGCGGCCGGAGCCGAGACGCCGACGCCCAGCGCGGCGCGGGTCTGCGCCACCAGATCGTCGCTGTCGCCGCCTGTGCCCGCGGTGCCGTCGAGCGGCGCCATGCCAACCGTGCCCGGCGCCGGCAGGGCAGCGCCCGTCAATTGCGCCTCGCGCTCCGCCTGGCGTCTTTCGTAGTCGCTGTAGCTGCCAAAGCCGACGCCGGCGCCGCTGTCCGGCCCGCCCTCGGGAATGGACGTGCCGCAGGCGGCCAGTGCCAGCAGGGCCACGCTCGTCATCGGGAATCGCATTGTCACGCTCGCCTCACTCAATGGGTTCTGCGGATTACCACCATTTTTCCGGCTTGGCTACAAAGCCGGCGGCGCGCTCCAGCGCGTAGGCGCAATTCAGCAACTCGCCCTCTTCCCACGGCCGCCCGATCAGTTGCAGCCCCAGAGGCAGGCCCTGCGCGTCCTGACCGGCAGGCACGCTGATACCCGGAAGGCCCGCCAGGTTGACCGTCACGGTAAAGACATCGTTAAGATACATCTGCACCGGATCGGCGCTGGCCATCTCGCCCAGCCCGAAGGCCGCGCTGGGGGTGGCAGGGGTCAGGATCGCGTCGATGCCGCTGTCGAAGGCCTGCTCGAAGTCGCGCTTGATCAGCGTGCGCACCTTGCGCGCACGATTGTAATAGGCGTCGTAAAAGCCCGCCGACAGCACGTAGGTGCCCACCATGACGCGGCGCTGAACCTCTGCGCCGAAGCCTTCGGCGCGGGTCTTTTCATACATCTCGGTGATGCCGTCCCCCGGCGCCAGTTTCGCCCGGTGGCCATAGCGCACCCCGTCATAGCGCGCGAGGTTGCTGGACGCCTCGGCGGGCGCGATGACATAATAGGTCGGCAGCGCGTATTTCGTGTGCGGCAGGGATATGTCACGCACCTCGGCACCGGCATCCTTCAGCATCGCGGTGCCGTCGGACCACAGCTTTTCGATCTCTTCGGGCATGCCGTCCATGTGGTATTCCGTGGGGATGCCGATGACCTTGCCACGGATATCGCCGGTCAGCGCCGCCTCGAAATCGGGCACGGGCAGGTCGGCGCTGGTGCTGTCCTTGGGGTCATGCCCGCACATCGCGCCCAGCATGATGGCGCTGTCGCGGACCGTTTTGGTCATCGGCCCCGCCTGATCCAGGCTGGAGGCGAAGGCGACGATCCCCCAGCGCGAACAGCGCCCGTAGGTCGGCTTGATCCCGGTGATGCCGGTGAAGGCGGCAGGCTGGCGGATCGAGCCGCCCGTATCGGTCCCCGTCGCGCCAAGGCAGAGGTCTGCGGCCACCGCCGCAGCCGAGCCGCCGGACGAGCCGCCGGGCGTCAGCGCCGCGTCGCTGCCCTTGCGGCGCCACGGGCTTACCGTTTTGCCGTAAACGCTGGTCTCGTTGCTCGATCCCATGGCGAATTCGTCCATGTTGAGCTTGCCCAGCATGACGGCGCCCGCCTCGAACAGCTTGGCCGTGACGGTCGATTCGTATTCCGGCCTGAAGCCTTTCAGAATGCCGCTGGCTGCCTGGCTCGGCACGCCCTTGGTGCAGAAAAGATCCTTGATCCCCAGCGGAATACCGCACATTGCCGGCGCGTCCCCGGCCTTGAGCCGCGTGTCGGCGGCGGCGGCCATGTCGCGTGCCAGATCGGCCGTTCCGTGGACAAAGGCGTTGAGCGCGCCTGCCCCGTCGACCGCGTCAAGGCACGCTTGGGTCAACTCGGCGCTGGTGACGTCGCCCTTGCGCAGGCTGTCGCGCGCCTCGGCGATCGTGAGCTTGTTCAGATCGGACATCATTCCACCACCTTCGGTACGGCAAAGAACCCCTCGCGCGCATCCGGCGCGTTCGACAGCACCTTGGCCTGCTGCCCTCCATCCGTCACCTCGTCGGCGCGGCGCGGCAGGCGCATGGGCGTGACGGAGGTCATCGGCTCGACCCCGTCCACGTCCACCTCGCCCAGCTGCTCGATAAAGCCGAGGATGGTGTTGAACTCTGCGGCCAGCGCGGGCAGCGCATCCTCTTCGACGCGGATGCGCGCCAGCTTGGCCACGCGCGCGGCGGTGCTTGTGTCGATGGACATGGAGGCGATCCTTGGCAATTTGGCGTTGCCCCGCGTTTAGCGCCGCCCCGCCGCCGGTGCAAGCATCGCGCGGGGAACCGGCGCTGGCCTCCATACGCTTTATCGGGGAAGATGTGCGCAATTCCCCGGAGGAGGACAACATGAAGATCACATGGCTTGGACACAGCTCGTTCCGCATCGAATGGGGCGGGCAGACACTGCTGGTCGACCCGTGGCTGAACGGCAATCCCATGCTGGACGAGGCGCAGCACGGCGCGGCCACCGAAGGCGCGACGCACATCCTGCTGACCCACGCGCATTTCGACCATGCCAGCGACACGCTCGACCTCGCGCGCAAGCTGAATATCCCCGTCGTCGGCCAGTTCGACCTGATGAACCACTGGGCCGAAAACGAGGGGATCGAGACCGTCGGCTTCAACAAGGGCGGCACCGTCGATCTGGGCGGCGTGCGCGTGACGATGGTGCACGCCACCCACTCCAGCAGCTTTCCGGGCAAGGATGGCCCGAACGTGCCGGGCAGCGAATGCGGCTACATGATCGAGCACGAGGGGCGCACGATCTATGTCAGCGGCGACACCGACGTGATGGCCGACATGGGCGTTTTCCAGGCGCTGCACCGGCCCGAGATCGGCATTCTCTGCGCGGGCGGGCATTTCACCATGGACATGAAGCGTGCCGCCTACGCCGCCGAGACGTTCTTTGATTTCAAGACGGTCATCCCCTGCCACTACCGCACGTTCGACGCGCTCGAACAATCGGCCGATGCGCTGGTGCGCGCCCTGCCCGGCGTCCAGGTGATCGAGCCGCAGGTGATGGAGCCGATCGAACTTTAAGGCGCGGGCGATCCGGCAGCTTTTCCCCCGCCCCGCATCCTTGGCTGGGCGGAACTGCCGGTGACGCGCCGCGTTGGTCCTCCACACCACATTCAAAGGAGGCCGCCGCATGGACACCCCGCTGGAGATCGCCTGGCACAACGTCGAGAAATCGCAGCCGCTCGAATTGCGCATACGCGAAAGGGTCGAGAAGCTGCACCGCTATTTCAGCCATATCAACAGCTGTCATGTCGTTGTCGAGCGCCCCCATCGCAGTCAGTATCACGGCAAGGAGTTCCACCTGAGGATCGAAGTCCGCGTCCCCGACCGCGAGATCGTCATAAGCGGCGATCCGGGCGACCGGAACGCGCATTTCGATCCCAATATCGCCATCCGCGACGCCTTCGACGCGATGGAGCGGCGGCTCGAGGCGCATTCGCAGAAGGTGCGCGGCGAGACGAAGACGCTGTCGGGGCCGCCTCAGGCCGTCGTGGTGCGCAAATTCGACGAATACGGCTTTGCGCGCATGAGCGACGGGCAGGAGATCTATTTTGCGCCGAACGCGGTGCTGAACGAAGGCTTCGACGCGCTGGAAGTCGGCGCCCCGGTCGAGCTGACGGTTGCCGAAGGCGAAGGCGCGATGGGCCCGCAGGCGTCGATGGTCCGCCCGATCAGCGACATCAGCCTTGAGGCTGAAAGGCGCGAGGAAATCTGACGGCCCCGGCGCGGCTGTTCTGGACGGCTATTAAGGGTTTCGATGGAAATGACCGACAGGGCAAAGGATCGTGAGGCAATGGTCGAGGAGCAGATCCGGCGGCGCGGGGTCCGCGACCGCCATGTTCTGGACGCCATGCGTGCGGTCCCGCGCGAGATTTTCGTCGATCCGGGCACGGAGCGCTACGCCTATGACGACGGGCCGCTGCCCATCGGCGAAGGGCAGACGATCTCGCAGCCCTATATCGTGGCGGCGATGATCGAAGCGGCCGGTGTGCGGCCCGGCCAGCGCGTGCTGGAAATCGGCGCCGGTTCGGGCTATGCCGCCGCCGTTCTCAGCCGCATCGCCGAAGCCGTCTATGGCATCGAGCGGCACGAGGCCCTGACGCGAAAGGCTGCTGCGCGGCTTGAGCGGCTGGGATACGGCAACGTCCGGCTGCGCACCGGGGACGGCACGCTCGGCTGGCCCGATGCCGCGCCGTTCGATGCCATCCTCGTCGCAGCCGGGGCGCCTGCCGCGCCGGAATCGCTGAAGCGGCAACTGGCGGTCGGCGGATCGCTGGTGATCCCGGTGCAGACCGGCGGGGCGCATCAGGCGTTGACCCGCATCCGCCGCAACGGCCCTGACGAATGGCAGGAGGACGGGCTGGGCGCCGTGCGGTTCGTGCCGCTGATCGGCGCGGAAGGCTATGCCGAGGATGGCAGCCGCGCCTCGAAGGCCGCCGCGCCCGCGCGAACGCTGCCCGAGATGATCGCCGACGCCGCCGAGCCGCTACCCGGCTTCGACGATCCCGGCTTCGGCGCGCTCTTCGACCGCTACGCGGGCCGTCGCGTCGTACTGCTGGGCGAGGCCACCCACGGCACCGCCGAATTCTACCGCGCCCGCGCCGCCATCACCCGTCACCTGATCGCGCGGCACGGCTTTTGCATCGTCGCGGTCGAGGCGGACTGGCCCGACGCCGCCGCCATCGACCGCCACGTGCGCCACCTCCCGCACCGCGAGGGCGAGCCGCCCTTCGCACGTTTCCCGACATGGATGTGGCGCAACACCGACGTCGCGGAGTTTGTCGACTGGCTGCACGATCACAACGCCGATCTGGCGCCGGAGGCGCGCGCGGCGTTCCACGGCCTCGACATCTACAACATGCAAGGCTCCATCGCGGCCGTGCTGGCGTATCTCGACGAGGTCGATCCCGAGGCCGCGCAGGTCGCGCGCGAACGCTATGGATGCCTCACCCCGTGGCAGAGCGATCCGGCCACCTACGGCCGCGCCGTGCTGAGCGAGCGATACACCGCCTGCGAGAACGAGGTGGTGGCCCAGCTTCGCGCGGTTCTGGAACAGCAGCTCGATCACGAAGCGCAGGAAGTTTCCGCCGGCTTTCTCGACGCGGCGCAGAACGCGCGCCTCATCCGTTCGGCCGAACGATATTACCGCATCATGTATCACGGCGGCGCCGAAAGCTGGAACCTGCGCGACAGCCATATGTTCGAGACGCTTGAAAACGTGCTGGATGCGCGCGGCCCGGATGCCAAGGCCGTGGTCTGGGCGCATAACAGCCATGTCGGCGACGCGCGGGCGACGGACATGGGCACGGCCAGGGCCGAGCATAACATCGGCCAGCTTTGCCGCGAACGCTGGGGCGAGGAGGCCGCGCTGATCGGCCTCGGCACGCATCAAGGGACCGTCGCCGCCGCCACCGACTGGGGCGGCCCGATGGAGGTCAAGCGGGTCCGCCCGTCGCGCGAGCACAGCTACGAGCGGCTATGCCACGACGCGGGCGTTCCGCGTTTCCTGCTCGACCTGCACCGTGATGCGGCGCTGCGCGGGCGGCTGGAGGACAGGCGGCCGGAGCGTTTCATCGGCGTCATCTACCGGCCCGAGACGGAGCATCGCAGCCATTATGCCGGCGCGTCGCTTGCCCGGCAGTTCGACGCCTGGCTGTGGTTCGATGACACGCAGGCGGTCACGCCGCTGAAGGACGGCGAACGGCGCGGCGGAACGCCGCAGACCTGGCCGTTCGGCGTCTGAGGCCCGAACCGGCGGAACCGGCGCGCGCTGGCCGAGTTGGCTTTCCACCACCATAGATGGAACACGCGGATGTCGTGCCTGCCGAAGATCGAAGACAACGACGCAGCAATTTCCGTGGCCACGGCGATCCGTGACGCGCTAGGCCGGGCTGACGTTCCGTCCGTCACGGTCGAGAAGGACACAGATATCCAGCACGAGGGCGACCGGCCGGAATTCGTCTATCTGGTGCAGTCGGGCTGGCTCTTTTCCTACGGAACGCTTGCACACGGTCAGCGCCAGCTGCTTTTCCTGCACAAGCCGGGCGACATGGCCGGATTCGCCAACCTGAACGGAGAGCGCGCGATCTGCTCGCTGCGTAGCCTTGGAAGATGTGTCCTTCATCCGATCCCGGTGTCGTCCTTCACATCGCCATCGTTCCTCACACCGGGCACAGCGACGTTCTTCCTGCACAAGTCGGCAGAGATGCATGCGATCCTGATCCGGTCGCTGATGGCGGTCGGCCGCATGTGCGCCCGGGACCGGCTCATCTGGCTGCTTCTCATGCTGCATGACCGCGTCAGCGGCGCGAACGAGCAGGATGAAATCGAACTTCCGCTCAACCAGTCCGAGATCGGCGATCTGATCGGCCTTACCAACGTGTCCGTCAGCAAGACGCTGTGCCAGCTTTCCACCGAAGGGTTCATTGAGCGCAGGGGCGAACGTATCCTCCTGCGCCGACGCGCCGAGATGCAAAGGATGATCGGTTACGAGCCGATGGGCCTTCCGCCGGACATCCTGCTCAGGAAATCCGGCAGGAGCCGCAGCTTCTGCAAACCGCGCCGGGCCCTCGATTATTCGGTGTCGCCGCAGTTGCTACACGCGGAAAAGCCGCACGGGTGGGACGGTCGCTGAGAGCATCTGCTGCCTAAGCCGCTCCGAAATTACTGCCCATGCTGTCCCGCCGCATCTGCCGCGACATGTCAGCCGTGCGCCGCTCCGCGGCCCAGTTGGCGCAGTATTTCCGTGACGATATCCGAAGGCGTGCCGGCAACGTCGACCACTACCGTTCGCGGGCCGGGTGCGGGCTCCTCCAGATCCGCGAACTGGCTGCCCAGCAGATCCGGCGGCATGAAGTGCCCGTGGCGGGCGATCATGCGGCGGCGAATGACCTCGTATGATCCCTTTAGATAAACGAGCGTCACGTCCGGACGGCCGCCGATGATGATGTCGCGGTAGCGTTCCCGGAGCGCCGAACACGTCAGCACGCCGGATTCTCCGCTCCCGCGCCAGCCGTCGATCACCCCGGCGATCCGGTGCAGCCACGGAAGCCGGTCGGTGTCGGTCAGGGGGATGCCGTTCGCCATCTTCGCGATGTTCGCGGCCGGATGCAGATCGTCGCCCTCCTGAAACTGGAATCCAAGCGCCGTCGCGAGCAGGATCGCGATCGTCGTCTTGCCCGAGCCGGAAACCCCCATGACCACGAGGATGAGAGGCTCTTGCGTGGCTCCCTCGCGTTCCCGTTCCGGCAAATCCCGGCCGCCATCCTCGCCGCTCATCGCCGTCCTCCTTGCCTGCACCGACGGTAACGGAGGCCGCCCGTGCGATTGGCGCCCGCCGCCGCTCAGGGCACCTCGTCGACGCTCACGGGCCGCCATGCGCGCCCTTCGCGGGCCAGCAACGCGTCCGCTTCGTCCGGTCCCGCGCTTCCCGCGGGATAGATCGCGGGCGGCCTGCAGCCCTGCCCGGACCACGCGTCGAGGACGGGCTGCACGATCCGCCATGTCTGCTCGACCATGTCCGCGCGCATGAACGACGTCGGATCGCCGTTCATCACGTCCAGGATCAGCGTCTCGTAACCGACATTCTCCTGCTCCGGAAACCAGTTGTCATAATAGAAATCCATCCTCACCGTCGCAAGCGTCATCGACGGGCCGGGGCGCCGCACCTGGAACCGCAGCGTCACCCCCTCGTCCGGCGCGATGCACAACACCAGCCAGTTGGGCCGCAGCGCGTCGACGGGCGTATTCGAGAAGACGGCATAGGGCGCCTGCTTGAACCGGATCGCGATCTCGGTCCGCCGCCGGCCAAGCCGCTTGCCGGTGCGCAGGTAGAACGGAACGCCCGCCCACCGCCAGTTGTCGATCCGGGTCTCCAGCGCGGCAAAGGTTTCGATGTCGGACCCGCTGTCCACGCCCTCCTCCTCGCGGTAGGCAACCGCAGGACTGCCCAGCACGGTGCCGCTGCCGTACTGGCCGCGCACCGCGCAGTCGGCCGTCACGGCAGGCATCGCCGCAAGAAGCTCGAATTTCTTGTTGCGCACCCCCGTCGCCCCGAAATCGGTCGGCGGCTCCATCGCCACCAGCGACAACAGCGTGAACAGATGGTTGGGGACCATGTCCCGCAAGGCTCCGGTTTCTTCGTAGAACGCGCCGCGCTGCTGCACGCCGATGGTCTCGGCCGCGGTGATCTGGACATGGTCGATCCGGTCGCGGTTCCAGACGGGCTCGAACAGGCCGTTGGCAAAGCGGAAGGCCATGATGCTCTGGACGGTGTCCTTGCCCAGGAAATGATCGATGCGATAGATCTGATCCTCCTGCAGCGTGCGCAGAAGGCGCGCGTTCAGCTCGTGCGCGGATTTGAGGCTGTGGCCGAAGGGTTTTTCGATGATGACGCGCCGCCAGCCGCCGGACCCGTCGCCGTTCTGCTGCCGGCCCACCAGATCCGCTTCGCCCAGCGCGTCCACCACCGTTCCGAACAGCCGGTCGGAGACGGCAAGGTAGAAGATCACGTTGCCGCCGGCGGCGCCATTCCCGCAGCGGGCGGTCACGTCGCGCAGCGTCCGGTAGATGTCGGGCTTCGCCAGATCGCCGCAAAGATAGGTCACATTCCGCACAAGCCGCTGCCACGCCGCGTCGTCGACATGGGTGATGTCGAACTCGGCCAACTCGTCGCCGACGAAGCTTTCCAGCGTCTCGCGCATCCGCATGCACCAGCTTTCGGCCATTTCGTCCGCGCGGTCGACGGCGATCAGCGCAAAGCTGTCCGGCAACATGCCGGTGCGCGACAGGTTGTAGAGCGCGGGCATCAGCAGCCGCTTTGTCAGATCGCCCCCGGCGCCGAAGATCACCATGCTGCACGGGGCGGGACGCCCTGTATCGCGGCACGTCGCGCCGCCTTGCTGCGGCGTGTCACCTGCGCTGGCATTGCTGCACATGACGCTTCCCCCTCAGATTGCCAGATCGTCGAGCGCCTTCCGCCTGACGCTCAGGCCGAAACCGGGTCGCGACGGGTCGGGCGCGGCACGGCCCCGGACAGGATCGGGCGCGCCGTCGAAGATCATGTGCTCGATCCGGACGTGATCGTGAAACCATTCGATGTTGCGCGCCCAGGGCACGGCCGCGCAGGTGTGGAGATGCAGCGCCGGCGCGCAATGGGCCGAGATGGGCACCTGAAACGCCTCGGCCAGCGCGGCCGCCTGCATGAACCCGGTGACACCGCCACAGCGCGTCGCGTCGGCCTGGATCACGTCCACCGCTCCGGCCTCCAGCATCCGGCGGAAATACCAGGGATCGTAGCCGTATTCGCCGGCCGTGACGTCCATGCAGGGCGGCGCGCGGTCGCGCAGCAGGCGCAGCCCAGGCAAGTCGTCCGAGGGCACCGGCTCTTCCAGCCAGCGCACGTCGTGGTCGGCATACGTGGCGGTCATCGCCAGCGCCTCCTTGCGGGTGAAGGCGCCGTTCGCGTCGACGTAAAGGGCGCAATCGCCGCCAATCGCATCGCGGGCGACCCGCAGTCGATGCGCATCGCGCGCGGGATCGCGTCCGACCTTCATCTTGACGGCGGTGAACCCCTCCCCGGCCCAGCCGCCCAGTTGCCGTTCGATCCGGTCGTCGTCATACGAGGTGAACCCGCCCGAGCCATACAGCGTCACGCTCTCCTGCGCCTGCCCCAGCAGCTGCGCCACCGACAGATCCAGCAGCCGCGCCTTGAGGTCCCACAGCGCGTTGTCGAGCGCGGAGAGAGCCATCGACGCGATGCCGGGCCGTCCGTCGTTGCGCAAGGCGTGCAGCATTGCGCGATGCGCGGCGGGAATGTCGAAGGCATCCATTCCGGTCACGGCCTCGCCCAGTGTCTCGCGGATATAGGCACCGGCCGCAGGGCTGCCATAGGTGTAACCTACACCCGTCTGCCCGCCCGCGCCGATCTCGACCAAGACGATGGTGGTGGCGTCCCACTCCAGCGTGCCATCGGATTCCGGCGCGTCCGTCGGCACCCGCGCCACCGTGACGCGCGGCGTCTCCAGTGTCGGCACGCCGCGCACCGCCCTATCCCGTCACACGCTTGAAAGTCTGCCACAGGATGCCGCCCGCATCGGGATCGCCCGCTGCCAGCGCCTTGGCATAGCTTTTCGCCTGGCTCAGCGTGATGTGCGGCGGCAGGGTCGGTACATCCGGGTCCGTCAGCGCGTCGATGACCGTTGGCCGGTCGGCGGCAAAGGCTTCGTCCCAGGCCGGGGCGATCTGATCGGGCGTCTCGACGCGGATTCCGTTCAGCCCGAGCGAGCGCGCATATCCGGCATAGTCGAAGCGCGGCACGTCCTGCGTCTCCGGCACCTTCGGGCTGTTGCCCATGGCGCGCAATTCCCACGTCACCTGGTTCAGGTCGTTGTTGTTCAGCACCGCGATCACCAGGCGCGGATCGCTCCATTCGCGCCAGTATTTCGCGATCGTGATCAGCCCGTTGATCCCCAGCATCTGCATCGCCCCGTCGCCGACAAAGCCCACGGCCACGCGATCCGGGTGGCAGAACTTGGCCGCCGTCGAATAGGGCACGCCCGGGCACATCGTCGCCAAAGTGCCCGAAAGCGACGCCATCATCCCCTTGCGGATCCTGATCGCGCGGGCGAACCAGTTCGCGGACGAGCCGGAATCGGCCGATATGATGGCGTTGTCCGGCAGGCGCGGCGACGCTTCCCAGAACAGCCGCTCGGGATTGATCGGGTCGGCCTCCTGATGCGCGCGGCTTTCGGCGCCGTCCCACCACTTGCCGACGCGGCGCTCGATATCCTCGCGCCACTTGTTGCTGTCGCCGCGCGCCTTCAGATGCGGGATCAGCGCGCGCAGGGTGGCCGCGGCGTCGCCGACCAGGTTGACCTCCATCGGGTAGCGGATCGATTCCATCGCCGGGTCGATGTCGATCTGCACGGCGCGCGCCTTGCCCTCCTTCGGCAGGAACTCGGAATAGGGAAACCGCGAGCCGATCATCAGCAGCGTGTCGCAGTGGCGCATCATCCAGTCCGACGGCTCGGTGCCCAGAAGGCCCATCTGCCCGGTCACGAACGGCAGATCGTCCGGCAGCACCGCCTTGCCCAAGAGCGCCTTGGCCACGCCCGCGCCCAGAAGATCGGCCACCTGCACCAGCTCGTCCGCCGCGCCCAGCGCACCCGCCCCGGCAAGGATCGCGACCCGCTCGCCGGCGTTCAGCACCTCGGCGGCGCGCGTGAGATCGGCCTGCTCGGGCACGACGCGCGGCGCCGAATAGCCGATACCCGAATGGACGGTGCCGTGAGCGTGCGGCGGTGTCTCGACCGCTGCGGCCTCCTGCACGTCGTTCGGAAAGATCAGCGCCGTCGGCAGGCGCTTCGACATGGCGATGCGCATGCCGCGGTCGATCAGGTGACGCGCCTGCGCGGGCACCATGCAGGTGTGGACGTAATCCTTGGCCACGTCCTTGAACAGGACCTGCAGATCCACCTCCTGCTGGTAATTGCCGCCCAGTGCGGCGCGCCCCTGCTGCCCGACAATGGCCAGCACCGGCTGATGGTCGAGCTTGGCATCGTATAGCCCGTTCAGCAGGTGGATCGCCCCCGGTCCCGATGTCGCCATGCATACGCCCACCTCGCCGGTCCATTTGGCGTGGGCGCATGCCATGAAGGCGGCCTCTTCCTCGTGCCGGGTCTGGATGAAATCAATGGTCTCGTCGCGGCCCAGCGCGCCCACAAGCCCGTTGATGCCGTCGCCGGGAAAGCCGTAGATGCGGCGCACACCCCATTGGTGCAGGCGCTTGAGGATGAAATCTCCGACCGTGTCAGCCATGGCATGTCTCCTTTTTCTGTCTGGTCGCCGCTCAGCCCGGATAGGCCATCGTCGTCAGCAGCGCGTTCTCGGCACAGCGCGAGTCGAGCCGCGTGTGCTGCACCACGACGGGCCTGTCGGCCTCGATGAGGCAGGCGTAGTCGGTGCCGCGCGGCACCGGCTCGGGATCGCTCAGATCGTTGAACCGCTGGTGCAGCGTGCGCCGGGCGGCAACCGTCAGCCGATAGGGTCCGGCAGGCTCGCGGTCCGCGAAGAAGAGCGTCAGGGTCACGTTCGCGTCCTCATCGCCTGTATTCAGGATGCAGACGGTCTCGTGACTGGTCATCTCGGGCTCGGGGCCGTTGCTCCATTCGGGGATGTAGCCTTCGGCGATGGCCCAGCGTTCCTGTCCTATCGGGGCGATGTTCATGCGGACCCTCCTTCTGCTGACGCTGAACGTTTGCGGCAAAACGCCTCCTGCCGCAAAACGTTCCGCCACCGCCCAAATCGTGAGGGAACGAAGCCCGCCCTCGCGTCGTTTCGCCCATACCCGACCCTGCGCAGGAGAAAGCATTGCGACAGATCGCCCAAAACCGCAGGCATCGTGATACCCGCAGCGCGGCCTTGGGACTTGGGGCACTGGCGATACTCGGCGGGACGGCGATGCTGATGCGGCGGCAGGCCCGCGCCGCCCCGCGCCGCAAGATCCGCAGGTCTGCCATGACCATGGGCGCCGGGATCCTGGCCGACAGCGCGATGGAGCATATGCGCGGCGGGTTCTACAATCCGGCGATGTTTGCCGCACCGGCCGTGGCGGCGGCTTCGGCGCTAAGCGCCGCGCGCGGTGCGCGGGCGGCGCGGTCCGCGCATGCCGCCGCCATCGCCGTCGGCGCGGCGGGGCTGGCCTTTCACTCCTACGACGTCCTGAAGCGTCCCGGCGGGATCAGCTGGAACAACCTGTTCTATGCCGCGCCGATCGGTGCGCCGGGCGGTCTGCTGGTGACGGGGCTGCTCGGGCTTGCCGAAGGCGCGCGGACGGCGCAGGATGGGCGGCTGCTGGGCGGTTTCATCGGGCTGGCGACGCTGGCCGAGGTGGCCGAGGTCGCGCTGCTGCACCATCGCGGCGCATGGCACAACCCGGCGATGTTCCTGCCGGTGACCGTGCCGCCTGCCGCAGCGGCGCTGCTGCTGGATCAGGCGCTGCGCCCGCGCGCCGGGGCACGGCCTGCGCCACGCGCCGCGCTGCGGCTGATGGGCGCGCTGGGCGTGGTCGGCACCGGATTTCACATCTACGGCGTCAGCCGGCACATGGGCGGCTGGGGCAACTGGCGCCAGAGCGCCTTTGCCGGTCCACCCGTGCCGGCGCCGTCCAGTTTCATCGCCCTCGCGCTGGCGGGCGACGCGGCGCTCGACCTGATGGAGGCGGCGCGATGAACGGGCGATTCCGCTCCCCCTACCCCGGTTGGAATGTCCTCGACAAGTGGGACAGCCCCTCCTTCAACGACACGACGCGCGCCGTGCTGCATCGCCGCCTGACCGAGGTGCCCCCGCGGCGGTTCTTCACGGCGCAGGAATGGCCCACGTTGGAGGCGCTGTGCGAGACAGCCATGCCGCAGGAGGGCGCGCCGGACCCGGTTCCGCTGGCGCCCTGGATCGACGCCGCGCTGCACGAGGGGCGCAGCAGCGGCACCCGCCACGCCGACATGCCCCCCGCGCCCGAGGCGTGGCGGCAGGGCCTTGCCGCGCTCGACGCCGAGGCACAGGCACGCGGCGCGGCGGGTTTCGCCGCGCTCGACCGCGCGGCGCGCGGCGCGCTTCTGCGCGATGTGGACAGCAGCGACGTAGCCGCCGCAGAGTGGCGCGGCCTGCCCCCGCAACGCTTTTTCCGCCATCTGGTCTTGGCCGAGATCGTCGGCATCTACTATGCGCACCCGACCGGGCAGAGCGAGATCGGCTTCGGCGGCCCGGCCAGCCCGCGCGGATATGTCCGCCTGCAGGCGAACCGCGCCGACAGCTGGGAGGCGCCGCCGGGCGAGTGGGAGGACCGGGACTGATGACGGGCTGGCATCATCCCGGCCCGCGCGCCACCGGCGGCCGCGCGCCCGATGTCTTCAGCAAGGGCGGCACCGTGCCGATGCGCCAGTTCGACGACCGGGACGAAGTGGATTTCGCCATCGTCGGAACCGGATGCGGCGGCGGCGTGCTGGCGGCCAAACTGGCCGAGGCGGGATTTTCCGTGGTGGCTTTCGACGCCGGACCCTTCTGGCGGCCGCTGGCCGATTTCGCCTCGGACGAGCGCGAACAGGACAAGCTCTACTGGCTCGACCCGCGCATCTCGGGAGGCGACGACCCGATCGAGCTGGGCGCGAACAACTCTGGCCGCGCGGTAGGCGGCTCTTCGGTGCATTTCCAGATGGTCGCCCTGCGCTTCCGCCCCGAATGGTTCGCCGCGCGCAGCCGCCTCGGATACGCGGTGGACTGGCCCGTGGACTGGCGCGAGATGTGGCGCTACTACGCCGAGGTCGAGCGCGCCTGCGCCATTTCCGGCCCCATGCGCTATCCCTGGGGGCCGGACCGGGGCCGCTATCCCTACCGCGCGCATGAGGTGAACGCCGCCGGGCAGGTGCTGGCGCGCGGCGCCGAGGCGATGGGGGTGCCGTGGGCGCCGACGCCGCTGGCCACCGTTTCTGCGCCGCGCGGCAAGTCGCCGCCTTGCGCCTATCGCGGCATGTGCAAGATCGGCTGCTCGACCAATGCCAAGCAAAGCGTGCTGGTGACCTTCATCCCCCGCGCGCTGGACGCGGGCGCGGAAATCCGCGATCTGGCGATGGTGGGGCGCATCGAGACCGATGGCAACGGCCGCGCCACGGGCGTCGAATACCACCGTGGCGGCGCGTGGCGCTTTCAGCGGGCGCGCAATGTCGTCTGCGCGGGGTATTCCATCGAAACCCCGCGCCTGCTGCTGAATTCGGCCAACGCGCGCCAGCCGGAGGGGCTGGCCAATTCCTCGGGCAATGTCGGGCGCTACCTGATGGTGCATCTGAACGATGCCGTCTGGGGCGTGATGGAGGACGAGATCCGCTGGTATAAAGGCCCGCCCTCGATGGCCTGCTGCGAGCACTGGAATTATGCCGACGATCACCCGGACAAGGATTTCGACGGCGGCTATTCCTTCATGAGCCAGGGCCCGCTGCCCACCGATTTCGCCAAGACGCTGGTGACGAACGAAGGCGTCTTCGGCTATGATCTGCGCAGGCAGATGGCGCTCTACAACCGGATGGCGGGGCTGAAGATGGTGGGCGAGACGATGCCGCAGGCCGAGAACCGCGTGACGCTGGCGGACGAGAGCGACGATTTCGGCCTGCCCCGCGCGCGCGTCACCTTTTCACACCATGACAACGACCGGCGGATGCGGCGCCACGCGCGCGACTTCATGGCGCGGATGCTGGCGGCGGCGGGCGGGCGCGATCTGCTGGAAACCGGCTCGACCGCGCATCTCATGGGCGGCTGCCGGATGGGGCGCGACCCCGAAACCAGCGTCACCGACAGCGACGGGCGCACCTGGGACGTGAACAACCTGTGGATCTGCGACGGATCGCTGATGCCGACGGCGGGCGGGGTCAACCCGTCGATGACGATCATGGCCAACGCCGCGCGCATCGCCGACCGGATCAAGAAGCTGGCCGCGCGGGGCGAGCTGGAGCGCGCCCATGGCTGACGCGGCCGCACCGCCCGGACGGCGCACGCGCTATGCCCCGATCGCCGATTACGCCCTGATCGGGGACACCCACGCCGCCGCTCTGGTGGCGCGCGAGGGCGCGATCGACTGGCTTTGCCTGCCCGACATGCACAACGAATCGATCTTCGCCGAACTGCTGGACCGCGAACGCGGCGGCTGTTTCTACGTCGGCCCCGCACAGGATGCACGCACGACGCGCCGCTACCTGCCCCATACGGCAATACTGGAGACTGTCCATGAAACCGCCGATGGCGTCCTGCGGGTCACCGACTTCATGCCCGTTCCCCGTGGCGGGCGCCAGCGCCATGTCGCCCCCGCCCGCCGGCTGATCCGCCTTGTCGAGGCGGTCGAGGGGCAGCCGGAACTGGCCGTCCGCTTTGCGCCCCGGCCCAATTATGGCGAGGTGCTGCCCAACCTGCGGCGCCGCAGCGCAAACCTCTGGACGATGTCGGGCGGGCGCGATTTCCTGGCGCTGCAATCGGACGTGACGCTCGAGCGCAGCGCGCAAGGCACGCTGAGCGCGCGCATCCGTCTGGCGGCAGGCGACCAACGCGCCTTCGCCCTGTCGTTCTGCCGCAGCGATATCGGCGTGCTGATGCCGCTTGCCGGTTGCCGCCCCGAGCTGGAGGACACGCTGGACTGGTGGCAGGAATTCTGCGGGACCTGCACCTATGACGGCCCGTTCCAGGACGAGGTAGTGCGCAGCCTCATCACCCTGCGGCTGCTGACCTTCAGCCAGTCGGGCGCGGTGCTGGCGGCGCCCACCACCAGCCTGCCCGAGGCGGTGGGAGGAAGGCGCAACTGGGATTACCGGTACTGCTGGCTGCGCGATTCGTCCTTCATCCTGAGCAGCTTTCTCGATCTCGACTACAGGCAGGAGGGCGAGGCGTTCTTTCGCTGGCTGATTCACGCCACGCAGCTTACGGCGCCCTATCTCGACGTGCTTTACGATGTCTTCGGCCACACCATGGTGCCCGAGCGCACGCGCCACGCGCTGGAGGGCTGGCGCGGCTCGGCGCCGGTGCGCACGGGCAATGGCGCGCAGGGGCAGCTGCAGCTCGACGTCTACGGTGAGATCGTCAACTCGTCTTTGCTCTATGTGAAGGCGGGCGGCACGCTCGACTTCGCCCAGCGCCGCCGCCTGCGCGAGCTGGTCGACGTGATCTGCCAAAGCTGGACCCTGCCCGACAACGGCATGTGGGAAATGCGCGATGTCCGCCGCCATTACACCTACTCCAAGGCGATGTGCTGGGCGGGCCTCGATTCGGCGCTCCAGCTTTGCGAGATGGGGCATCTGCGGCTGGACAGGGAGCGCCTCGCCCGCGAGCGCGATGCCATCCGCGAGAACATCCTGTCGCACGGCGTCAGTACCGAGCACGGCACGCTTACCGGCGCCTACGGGCACAATTACATGGATGCTTCCCTGCTGCTGCTGCCGCGCCTGGGGCTGATCGCGGCGGACGATCCGCTGATGGTGGCGACGTTCGAGCGGATCCAGCGGGATCTGGGCTACGGCGCGCAGATCCGGCGCTACCCCGACGGGATGGACGGCCTCGCCTCGACCGAGGGCACCTTCACCGCCTGCGGCTTCTGGGCCGCCGATTACCTGGCGCGGCGCGGCGACACGCAAGCGGCGCACGAGCGCATTGCCGAACTCTTGCGCAATGCCAACGATCTGGGGCTCATGTCCGAAGAGACCGATCCCCATACCTACGAGATGCTGGGCAACTTTCCGCAGGCGTTTTCCCATGCCGACCTGATCCGCGCCGCCGCGACACTGGACCGACAGAAGAAGGGCCTCAAGCCGAAGGAGAAGACATGACAGAATGGCAGCAGACCATGCCGACATGGCCCGCGATCGCGCTGTGGGGGCTGATCGCCTCGGGTGCGATGGCCACCGCGCTCGAAGGTTCGCGATTGCTGGGCTTCTCGCGGATGAGCCTGCCGTTCCTCTTCGGCACGTTCTTTACCATGCACCGGGCGCTGGCGATGGCGGTGGGCTATATCGCCTATCTTCTTGGCGGCTGGATCGTTGCGTTTCTCTACGCGCTTGTCCTGCACGACTTTGCGGCCGCATCGTGGTGGATCGGCGGTCTGATGGGGCTGGTGCATGGCGCGTTCCTCGTCACCGTGTTCCTGCCGCTGCTGCCCTTCGTGCACCCGAACCTGGCCACCCACTACGACGGCCCATCGGCACTGGCCCGGCTGGAGCCGCCGGGGCCCTTCGGGCTGAACTACGGCTATGCGACGCCCGCCACGACGATTGCGGCGCAGGTTCTGTTCGGTTTGATCTTCGGTGCGGGCTACGGGATGACGCTACCCTAGCTTTCTCAGGATCGCCGTTTCGCCGCCTGCGCGGCCAGCCAGCCGGCGCCCATCGCCCCGGCCAGACCGGCCGCGGCCAACCCGACGCGCACCGTGCCGGCGGACCAGCCGGTGACGCCGCTGCGGGTGCGCGCGCCGAACCGCCCGTCGGCGCCCATGTCGCGATCGACGGGCTCGAACAGGTTGTCTTGGCGCGCATTCCCCGACAGCGGTGCGCCCATCTGGCTGTCCCATGCCTTCTGGGCCATCATCCGGTCCATGATCGCCGGCGCCGCGAGCGTGCCGAGGATCGACTCCACCGCCGACAAGCCGATCCACAATTCGCGCGGGCAGGTATCGGCCGCGCGCAGGATCTGACGGGCGACGTCGCCGGGCGCGAAGATCGGCGGCACCGGCTGCGGCTCGGCTCCCATGTGCGAGCGTGCCCAATCGAATTGCGGCGTATTGACCGCCGGCAGATGCACCATGGTCAGCCGGATGGGGCTGCCTTCATGATCCAGCTCGGCCCTCAGGGAATCGGTAAAACCGCGCACGGCGGCCTTTGCGCCGCAATAGGCCGCCTGCAGCGGGATCGAGCGGTAGGCCAGCGCCGAGCCGACCTGCACGATGGTGCCGCCCCCCTGCGTGCGCATGTGCTGGAGCGCCGCCAGCGTGCCGTTGACCTGTCCCAGATACGTGACCTCGGTCACGCGCCGGAATTCTGCCGGGGTAATGTCCTGCACCGGACCAAAGACCGTCGCCATGGCATTGTTGATCCACAGATCGATCCGCCCCCAGCGGCCGGTCACTTCTTCGGCAGCGGCAAAGACCTGGTCGGCATCCGACACGTCCGTCGGCAGCACCAGCGCCTCGCCCCCCAGATCGCGAATCTCCTGCGCCGCCGCGTCCAGCCCCGCGCGCCCCCGCGCCAGAAGCGCCACCCGGTTTCCACGCGCGCCCAGGGCGCGGGCCAAGGCGCGGCCGACACCGGCAGATGCACCTGTCACGACGGCGATTTGGGACTGTGTCATGGCGGACCTCGCATGTTTTCGCCTCAACGCCGGAGCGGCAGGCGCGTTCCCCGAAGGAGCCGTGAAAACGGCCGCAGCGCGCGCCCGGCCGAGCGGCGCCTATGCCGGCAAGGGGTAGGCGATGCGCAGCGCCCGGCCCTCGAGCGGGCCCAGCTGGATGTGCAGCACGCCGTCCTCGGCCATGTCGCCCTCGATCGTTTCGGCCACTATGTCGAAGACCGGGCCGGATCCCGCAATATCCAGCGTCAGGCGCTCGTCCACCGGCTCTCGCCCGAAATTCAGCGCGGTGACCTGCGTGCCGCGCCGGTCGGGCAGCTTGTGAACCATCACCAGCAATCCCGGCGCTTCGACGTCGGGAATCGCCACCTGCTCGCTGGCCGCGATGTCATAGGCATCCCGCACCGCCAGCAGCTTTTTCAACCGGCTGGCGAAACTGTCCGGATCCTCCAGTTGCCGGGTGATGGGCCCGTATAGGGCCGGCGCGCGGGGCAGACCGTCGGCGGAGTGGGTCGCCTCCGGCTCGGCGTCGGTCAGATCGTAGGCGCCGCGCGCGATCCATCGGGTGTCGCCCTCCTCCATCAGGGGGGCCACCTGATCGGGTTCGACCGGCAGCGCGCCGACCAGATCCCAGCCTGAAAGCGCGAAGACGCCGGGCTGGAACGCATTGTACATCACCAGCAGCAGATGCGCCTTCCTGATCGTGGCGACCTGCTCGGGGTCCAGATCGCTGATGTCGGTATATCCCAGCGCGGCGGCGATCATGCTGGCGGTGGTGCAGGCGACGCCGTTGGTAACGAAGCGCAGGTTGTAGGGCGTGTCGGGGCCGCTGATCCCCTCGTACACAGTCTCGCGGATGTGGCTGCGCAGCGTGCGCCCCTGCCAAGTCTGGCCGCCGAGGTTGAACATGTCGTTGGCGTGCAGCGTCCAGAAATGCACCAGTTCCAGCGTCATCTCGTCATGGTTCTGCAGCGCATGGATGAGCGAGGCCGGGTCTATCCCGTAATCATGCACCATGCGCAGCATCATGCGCAGGAATTCCGTATCCCCCGACACCAGCGCATGTGCATAGGCCGGCCGGGTGATGAAATCATAGGACAGATCCGCGCCGTTCCCCGACATGGCGGCGATGTCGTCGACCGTCAGGTTCAATTCCTGAAAGGTGAACCCGCCCGCCTTGCGCACGATGCCGCCCAGCAGGCTGTTGCCGACGACCGACAGTGGATGGCTTTCCGACCAGACGGTGCCGTCCTCGCCCCTCTCGATGCCCAGAAAGCCGTTCGCGTCCAGCCGCAGTCCCCTTGCGCCCATGTCGTCGAGCGAATGCAACGCATCGCCGACGATCATCTGCTGGGCCGCGAATGACGGATCCAGCCAGTTCAGGCTGGGCTGGCCTTCCTTGAAGTAATGCAGATAGACCCAGCGCCGCTCGACCCCGTCGACGCCGGTGACGGGCGCGGTCACGCTCCAGTCTGTTTCCTTCACGCCCGGCTCGAAGAAGATGACGCGCTGCAACTGCCCGGCGATATAGTCCTTCTCGGCCAGAAGATCGACGATGTCGGGCGACAGGTTCACCGATTGCCGCCCCGGCGGCACCTCGGGCAGGATTTCCCAGTCGTCTGGCGCGATCTCGACCATGTGATAGAGGCCGGGATAATCCTCGTGCCGCATGCAGGCGAGGTGGAAATCCGGCCCCTTGCCGGTATGCGAGGGGATCACGTCGTCGATGACCACCGCGTTATGCGCGGCCGCCATCCTTCCGATCGACACGAATTCGTCGCGCGTGCCGAAGGACGGATCGATATCAAGGCCGATCCGGTCGAAATGGCCGTCGATGGTGGGGGTATACTGGCCGTCGCGATAGCCCCCTGCCCGCTTCGTCGGGCCGGTATGAATTGCGCGGATGCCGATGGAGGACAGCGCACTCCAGAGCGCCGGATCGCCCAGCATCCCCAGCACGGACCGCCCTTCGGAGGTGATGATGGCCGACGGGTAGGTCGTGATCCAGACGGGCGCCACCGCCGAAGCCAGCCGCGGCCGCGCCGCCGCGTAGGGGCGCCGCCACATGCGTCCGATGCCGCCATAGGCACGCGCCGCCTGCCGCGCATGGTGCAGCATCGACATGCGTGCCAGCGCGGCCGCCTGCTTGTGCAGATCGGGGTTCACCGGATTCCGCTTGTCGCTCGGGTCTGGATCCTTGGGCATTCACTCTCCCTCTACGGCGAACCGCTGCGCGCCGCACCTGGCGCAGGCGTCAACGCGCCTTGTGCAAACGGTCGACGGGCTGGCCCGGTTCCCTTGCGCCGATGCGCATGCCCGACACCAGCCGCGCAGCGGCACGCCGCCGTGCGGCAAGCATCTGCGAGGTGACGAGGGTCGTGCCGCCCTGGCTGCGGCGGAACCAGCGCGCATCCTCTTCGGGATCTTCCCCGATGACCATGCCGGGATCTATCGTCGCATCAGGGGCGACGATGCAATTGGTCAGGCGGCTGCCCGCACCGACGATGCTGCCCTGCATGAGGACCGATCTGCGAAGACGCGCGCCGCTTCCGATGAGGCTGTGGGCGGCGACGAAGGACTGCACCGCGCCATGCGGCTTCAGTTCGCCCGCGGACGCGGGGCCGCCCAATGCAGGCGCGGCGCCGTCCACGGCGGGCAGGATCGGCCAACGCGCCTCGGCGCCATGCAGGTTCTTGCGCTCGCAAAGCAGATCGAGATGCGCCTCCCGGTAAGCGTCCAGCGTGCCCACGTCGCGCCAGTAGGCGTCAATGCCCGAAACCGGAGATTGCAGCCGGTGCACCACCGCACTCTGCGCAGCCACGAATTTCGGAACAAGGTCGAAGCCGAAGTCATGGCCCGAGCCTTCGTCAGCCATGTCTTGCAGCAGCGCGTCGCGCAGGGCGGCCCAGCGAAAGACGTAGATGCCCATGCTGGCAAAGGCGCGTTCGGGATCGCCCTTCATCGCCGGCGGATCGGCGGGCTTTTCGAGAAAGTCGACGATGCGCCCGTTCTCATCCGCATCGATGATGCCGAAGGCGCTGGCGCTGGTGCGCGGCACCGCCGCCGCGGCGATGGTCATGTCGGCGCCGGATTGACGGTGCGTCTGCAGCATCCTCGCGTAATTCATGCGATAGACATGATCCGCAGCCAGGATCAGCACGTGATCCGGTGCAAGCGCGTCGATGCGGGCGATGTTCTCGGCGACCGCCGCGGCCGTGCCGGTGTAGCCATCGCTGGTGCCGGTGACACCGGGGCCATACCGCAGATCGACAGTGCCGCCGTTCTGCTGAAACACCGGCTGCCAGAACTTGACGAGCCGTTCGCTCAGCGAATCCGGCCGATACTGCGTCGCCGCGATGACATGACGCACACCCGAATTGAGCGCGTTGCCCATGGCGAAGTCCACGATCCTGGCATGGTTGCCGAAGCGAACGGCCGGTTTGCACGTGTCATCGGTCAATTCGTGCAGGCGCGTGCCCTGACCGCCGGCAAGCAGGACGACCGGGCAACCGGCCATGACTTCTGGGTTCGCCCGAAAGGCGTCTGGAACGACATTCATCTGAATCTCTCCCGGAAAATGACCCGCCGCAGCAGGTCTTTCATCCATTTGACGATTCAACGTGCGGTGGCAGCACTGGTTCCGATCTGGGATCAATTTGTTTCCGGCAGACCGCCGTTTTGGGACTCCGCCGCGTGGAAAATCGCGGTCGCCGCGCGCGCGGCACCGTCTTCTGCGGCATCTTCGGGCGGCCAGAGGCGGGTCTCGCCGGCGGAGGTTTCCATAAGGGACGGCTCAAGTTCCGGCCCGCACGAGACGACGACGCGCAGCCACCCGCCGCCCGCGCTGCGCCGGAAGGACAGCGCGCGGGGCGGCGCGTCCAGCGGCTCGTAGGATCCGGCCACGAAAAGCTCGGGATGTTCGCGCCGCAGCGTCAGGACCGCACGTGTCAGGTGCATCTTGGCCCGGTCGAAAGGCTCCAGCGCGGCGGGATCGTCAAGCGCCGCTGCGAGCCGGGCGAAATCCACGGCGGCGCGGTTGTCGGGATCGGTCAAGCGGAAATTGCCGATCTCGCACCCTTGGTAGATGTCGGGAATTCCCGGCAGCGTCAGCTTCAGGGCCAGTTGCGCCAGCGACAGCCGCGCGGCGGTGCGCGCGGCGTCGGCGGTCTGCGCGGGCATCGTGTCCAGCGCATGCACCAGCGCGCGGACATAGCCAAGCGCCGCCGCCTCGAATTCCTCGTTCGGGTGCTGCCAGGTCGTGCCTTCCTTGGCCTCGCGCATCGCCTTGGTGGCATGGGCACACAGACGTTCGGTCATCGCCTCGGCGGTGCCGCCGCCCGGATGCATCGCCCAAAGGGACTGCACCAGATACCAGCGCAGGTTGGGATCGACACCGCCCGCCCCCGCGGCGCCATTCGCCCGCTCCATCAGCGCCGCCATCGCCTCGGGATGATGGGCCAGCGCCGCGATCCGCATCCGCGCGTCTTCCGAACGCTTGGTGTCATGGCTCGACGTCAGGCTGAGGCCATGCGGCATAGCCCCCGCGCGGGTCTGCATCCGGCGGTGAAACGCCTCGGCGCCGATGGCGGGCAGATCGGGCTCCGCGCCGACCTCGTTCGCCGACAGCAGGCGGTTGTAGCGGTAGAAGGCGGTGTCCTCCTGCCCCTTGGCCATCACGGCGCCCGCCACCTGCTGAAACCGCAGGCGCAGCGGCGCATATGCCGCATCGGGCGCAAGCAGCGCGCGCCGCAGGAAATCGAGCGGCCGGCGGTCTGCAAGGCCGGTCGCGGCCGCGTCGGCCGCCTCGGCCAGCGCGGCCATGTCGTCGCCGCTGGGGGTGCCGCCGTCCAGATAGGTGCGATACCGGCCGAGTTGGGCGATCAGCGACAGGATTGTCTGGCGCCATGCCTCGGGGCCGTATTCGCAGGCAATGCTGTCGGATGCCGCCAAATCCTCCGCGAGACGCTGCAGATGCCAAAGTTCGGCCGCAAGCTCGGTCTCCAGCATCGCGCGTTTGGCCCCGGCAACGATGGCGCCAAACGGCGCATTCCGCCCGGTCTCGCGCCGGTAGAGGGCATCCAGCCGATCCGTCCCGCCGCCATCGGTCAGGACCTGCGCGATGTCGCGGGCCAGCACGTATCCGGTGGTTCCGAGCGTCGGCCAGCCCTCGGGCAGGCTTTCGTCCGGCGCAAGGATCTTCTCCAGCCAGATCGGGGTGCCGGGCAGCCGCGCATCGAGGCGCCGCAGATAGGCCGCCGGATCGGCCAGCCCGTCGATATGATCGATGCGCAGCCCGTCCACCGCGCCCGAGTCGACCAGATCGAAGATCAGGCGGTGAGTGTCCTCGAACACCGCCTCGTCCTCGACCCGCAGGCCGATGAGGCTGGTCACGTTGAAGAAACGGCGGTGGGTGATCGCGTCACGCTCGGTGCGCCAGTGGCAAAGCCGCCAGACCTGCCGCGCGTGCAGCGCGCGGATCTCGGCGGGATCATCGGGCGCCTGCCCGTCCTGCAACGTGCCAGGGCCAAGCGGCACGCGCAGCGGTCCATGAACCAGAACCGCGCCACCCTCGTCCTGCTCGAGGGCAAAGCCGCCTCTTTCCAGAACTTCCTCGAACGGCGCGTCGAGCATCGGCAAGGCCAGGCGCCGGCCCGGCAGGGTATCGAAATGGCCGAAGTAGCGGCTGTCGCGGCCATGCCTCAGCACGTCCCGCAGCCAGGGGTTGTCCAGCGTGAACGCCACATGGTTAGGAACGATGTCGAGGATGATCCCGATCCCCTGCGCACGGGCCGCACTGGACAGCCGGTCGAACCCCTCGCGCCCGCCCAGCGACGGCTCAATGCGGGAGGGGTCGATCACGTCATAGCCATGCGTCGAGCCTGGCTGCGCGGCGAAGATCGGAGAGAGGTAAAGATGGGTGATCCCCAGCCGCACCAGATAGGGCAGCAGCCGTTCGGCCGCGGCGAAATCGACGCCGCCGCGCAGTTGCAGACGATAGCACGAGGACGGCAGGCGCGGCATTGTCGCTCCCTGTTTGCTGGACGGGCCGAAGAGTTTGTCACCGCAGACGCAACGCGCCCCGCGATGGCACGGTTCCGCAAGGAACCGCCGGTCGGCCTTGGCAGTTGGGATGTTGGTGCAGGTCAAAGGGGGTGCGCGATGAAGGTTCTGTCGGTCGCCTCCGAGATGTATCCGCTCATCAAGACCGGAGGGCTTGCCGACGTGACCGGCGCGCTGCCGCTGGCGCTGGCGCGGCACGGAATTGAGATGCAGGTTCTTCTTCCGGGCTATCCCGGTGTGCTGGAATCGGTCGAGGTGTGCGGCAACGCGGTGCCGCTGGATCTGCCGGGGGCGGCGGCGCAATTGCGGTGCTGCGAAGTGGGCGGTGTCACCGTCCGGATTCTGGAGGCACAAGATCTCTACGACCGGCCGGGCGGGCCCTATCTCGACACCGAAGGGCGGGATCATCCCGACAACTGGAAGCGTTTCGCCGTTCTGGCACAGGCCGCGGCATGGCTGGCGCATTCGGGGGCGGACGATTGGCGGCCGGACGTGGTGCATGGGCACGACTGGCAGGCGGGGCTGACCGCCGCCTATCTGCGCGCGCAAGGCAGCGATCTGCCTTGCGTGCACACCATTCACAACATCGCCTTCTCCGGCCAGTTTCCCGGCGCCATATTTCCCAATCTCGGTCTGCCGGAGCGTCTTTTCAGTATCGATGGCGTGGAGTTCTACGGCAAGGTCAGTTTTCTCAAGGCGGGGCTGGTCTTTGCCGACGCGATCACCACCGTCAGCCCCACCTATGCCGAGGAACTCACGCGGCCCGATTTCGGGCATGGCCTCGATGGGCTGCTGCGGGCGCGGGCGGCGGATTTCACCGGGATCCTGAACGGGATCGACACGCGCGAGTGGAACCCCGAAACCGATCCGCTGCTGGAGCGGAACTATAACGCGCGCAGTCTCCAGCGGCGCAAGGTCAACCGCCGGTCGCTCTACACGGCGTTCGCGCTGGAGGACGACCGGCCGCTGGTCTCCGTCGTCAGCCGCCTGACCGGTCAGAAGGGCATCGATCTGGTCTTTGACGCCGCCGAGGACATTGTCGCGCGGGGCTTCAACCTGATCGTGCTGGGCACGGGCGATGCGGAATACGAGGGGCGGGCGCTGGACGTGGCGCGGCGCCATCCGGGGCGCGTGGGCGTGCATGTCGGCTATGACGAGGCACTGGCCCACCGCATCCAGGCGGGCACCGACGCGCTGCTGGTGCCGTCGCGGTTCGAACCTTGCGGCCTGACCCAGCTTTGCGCGCTGCGCTACGGCGCGCTGCCCGTGGTCGCGCCGACCGGCGGGCTGGTGGATTCGGTGATCGACGCGACCCCCGCCGCCATGGCGCGCGGGGTGGCGACGGGGCTTCACCTGCGCGAGACGTCGGCCGCGGGCATCGTCGCCGCGCTCGATCGGCTGAACGCTATACTGGGCGATACGGATTGCCATCTTGAGATGATGTGCAACGCCATGGACACCGATGTCTCGTGGGAGTCGAGCGCGGCACGCTACGCGGCGCTTTACGCGTCGCTCACTCGGGCCGGGGACGCGCCCGCGACAGAAGCGCGCTCACCTGCCGAAACGTAAGCTGCGCGGGCAGATCCTCGATGGCTGTCGGGCTGCGCAGCTGCCAGTTGGGATACTCCGCCTCGGTGGTGCCGGGCAGGTTGGTGGCAGCCTGCGGCCCCGCCAGATCGGCCAGTCGCACCGCCGCCAGCACCGAAGGCGTGCGGGCGATGAAGAGATGCGCCGCACGCAGGATATCCGGCGGCAGGGTGCCCTCGCCTGCCTTCGCTTCCTTCAGCACGTCCGCCTTGCGCAGCGCCGTCACCAGATCGCTGCGCTCGCGCTCGCGGTCCTCGCGGTGCTGCGCCGAGGTCTGCCCGTCGACCAGCCCGAACGTCTCGCGCTGCTCGATGTCGCGCCCCTGCCACCAATCCGCCAGCGTCGGCAGATCATGTGTCGAAAGGCACGCCAGCGCCGATGCCGGATAACGGCGCGGCGGCAGGAATCCGTTGTCGTCCTGCTCGAAATAGAGCAGCCGGTAGGACAGGATGTGCGCGCGGGACATCTCGGCGCGAAACCCGCGCGGAACCGAGCCGAGATCCTCGCCCACGATCATGGCGCGCGCCTTGCACGATTCCTCGGCCAGGACGCGCAGCATATCGCGGGTGGGATAGCGCAGATAGGCCCCCTCGCGCGCCGTCGTGCCATCGGGGATCAGGAACAATTGCCACAGGCCCATCGCGTGATCGATCCGCAGCGCCCCCGCATGGGCCAACTGCGCGCGGATCATGTCGCGGAAGGGCGCGTAATCGCGGCGCTCCAGCTCTGCGGGCGAGAACGCGGCAAGGCCCCAGTCCTGCCCGCCTGTCTGGAACAGGTCAGGCGGCGCGCCGATGCGCACGCCGCGCAGCATGGCGCTCCCGCCCCAGGAGGACGACCCGTCAGGCGCGGCGCCCACCGCCAGATCGAGGTAAAGCCCGATCCGCATTCCCGTGTCCCGCGCCGCGACCTGCACCCGCGCCAGTTGGCGGTCGGCAATCCATTGCAGCCAGGTGTGGAACGCGATATCGTCCGCATGAGCGTCCGCGAAGGCGTGCACAGCCGAGGTATCGGGGCGGTGATAGTCCTCGGGCCAGTCCGTCCAGCCGGCGCCGCGCCCGGAGCGCACGAACTCGCAGGACAGCGCGTCGAACATGGCGTGACGGTATAACGGCGTGCCCCGCTCCTGCACGAAACTGTCGTGATCGGCGCGGGCGGCATCGTCCGCGAAAGGCGCGCGCGCGAATATGTCGCGCAGCGCGGTCATCTTCAGCGCGCCGACGCGGCTGTAATCGACCCGCTCCGCCGCGCGGAGCGCGCTCAGATCGGGCGGCGGCGCGGCGCCGGGCACATCATCCACCGCGATGTAGAGCGGGTTCAGGAACGTGCGGTTCGAGGGTGAAAAGGGGCTGCACCGCTCGGGCGCGGCGACGAACAGCGCATGCAGCGGGTTGACGCCCAGAAAATCCGCCCCCGCCTGCCCCGCGATGCGCGCAAGCTCCGCCAGATCGCGGAAATCGCCGATCCCCCAGTTGCGCGCCGAGCGCAATTCGTAAAGCTGGCAGAAGAACCCCCAGGCCGGCGCCGCGTGCAGCGATGAGGGCACGAAACATTCGGCCCCGCCCGCCGCCAATGCGCGGTCGGGGGCCGGAGCGGCCGGCACCTCGCCCGCCGGATCGACCCCCAGCGCCGCCAGCAATGCCCTGCGGCTGGTGGCGGGCACGTTGCGCCGGGTGCCATGCGCATCGGTGTAGGCCGGCGGAATGCCATGCCACCGCGCCAGCAGGTCGAGCCGGCGCGTCATCGGTCCACCTTGGCGATGCGCACCTGCCAGGGCGACAGCGCGTCCCCCTCGCCGCCATTCGCCCAGAGCACGCGGCCGGGCGCGGGCGGCGCATCACGCGCGTCCGGCCCCGGATTTGCGCGCAGATGCAAATCGGCGCCGTCCAGACGCCAGTCCACCGCGACGATCCCCCCGGCGCTTTCGACAATACGGCCGCTCCGGCCGCCCGTCCCGGCCAGATGCGGCACGATCTCGCGGCGGCGCAGGTCCAGCAGGCGGCGCATCTCTTCCAGGCGGCCGGATCCCGCGCCCTCGCGCCGCGCCCAGTCCAGCCGCGAGGCGGCGAACGTCTCGGGCGCGTTCGGGTCGGGAATGGCGGCGGCATCGCCTCCGAATTCGGCGAATCCGGCGAATTCGCGCCGCCGCCCCTGCCGCACCGCATCGGCAAGATCGCCGTGGAAATCGGTGAAGAACAGGAACGGGCGCGTCTCGCCGTATTCCTCGCCCATGAACAGAAGCGGCACATGCGGCGACAGCAGCAGGATCGCATGCAGCGCCTGCACCGCACGTTCACCCGCCAACCGGTCGATCCGTTCGCCGAAGGCGCGGTTGCCGACCTGGTCGTGGTTCTGCAAAAAGTCGACGAAGGCGGCGGGCGGCAGATGCGCGCTCGGCCGTCCGCGCGGGCGGCCTTTGCCCGGCGACACCTCGCCCTGGTAGGAAAACCCTTCGGCAAGCGCCCGTGCCAGGTGCGCCGGGGCCGCTTCGGCGAAATCGCCGTAGTAATCCGCGGTTTCGCCGGTGGCGGCGACATGGGCGGCGTTGTGCCAGTCGTCGTTCCACTCGGCGGTATAAAGCGGCACGCGCCCGCCTTCGCGCTCGTGCAGATGCGTGACGTTGCGGTTGTCCTCGGTCGTCAGGTGAACTTCACGGCCCGTGATCTCGCGCCGCACCGCTTGGGCAAGCTCAACCAGGATTTCCGGCTCGGACGGGTCATGGATATGGTCGATCGCGTCCAGCCTCAGCCCGTCCAGACGGTATTCTCGCAGCCAGTAGAGCGCGTTGTCGATGAAGAACTGCCGCACCGGCGCGCGCTCATAGGCGATGGCCGCGCCCCACGGGGTCTGGCGGGCGGGGTCGAAGAAATCGGGCGCGTAGAGGTGCAGGTAATTTCCCTCGGGACCGAAGTGGTTATAGACCACGTCCAGCAGAACCATCAGCCCCTGCGCGTGCGCCGCATCGACCAGCGCGCACAGATCCTCGGGCCGTCCGTAGGCGGGATGCACCGCATAAGGCAGAACGCCGTCATAGCCCCAGCCGCGATTGCCCGCGAACTGCGCGACGGGCATCAGCTCGATCGCGGTGACGCCAAGCTCCGCAAGATCGGACAGACGGTGGATGGCGGTGCGAAACGTGCCTTTCTCGGTAAACGTGCCGACATGCAGCTCGTAGATCACCGCCTCTTCCCACGGCCGGCCCTGCCAGTCGCACTGCCAGTCATAAGCGGCGGGATCGACCAGAAGCGACGGGCCATGCACGTCCGCCGCCTGCGCGCGCGCCGCCGGGTCGGGCACTGCCATGCCATCCTGCAGCACATAGGCGTACGTATCGCCGGCCTCGAGGCCGGGAACGGTGCAGGCGAACCAGCCGTCCCTGCCCGCCTCCATCGGTATGTCGCGCCCGCCCGTCCGCACGGACACCGCCCGCTGCGCCGGCGCCCAGAGCCCGAAGGCGGCGCCGTCCCCCCGCGGATGGCCGCCCCAGCGTGGAAATGTGTCGCCGCTCATGAATCCGCGCTTTCCAGAACCAGCATCGCCCGGCCCTCCAGCCCGACACGATCCTCCATCGCCCGTTCGGCCGGGTGCGCCGACGCGAACCCGCTGGCCGTGTCGATCAGAACCCGCCAGCCCGCCGCCGCAGCCTCGGGCAGCGCGAATTCCACCTCCGCGTCCGACGCGTTCAGCAGGACGGCCAGCCGCTCGCCGGGTTGCGACAGCAGCAGGCAAAGGGCGCGCGTGTCGGGATTGTCCCAATCGCCCGCCTCCATCTCGCCGCCGTCAGGGCGCAGCCACCGCGCCTGGCCGGGAAAGCGGCCATAGGGCTCCTGATGATAGAACTTGTCCGATTGCAGCAGCCCGCGGCTGCGCCTGATCGCGATCAGCGCGATCACGAAATCCTCGAACGCGCTGTCGCCCGCCCCGTCGGCCCCCCAGTCCAGCCAGTTGAATTCGACGTCCTGACAATAGGCGTTGTTGTTGCCATGCTGGCTGCGCCCGTGCTCGTCGCCCATCAGCAGCATCGGCGTGCCTTGCGAAATCAGCAGCGTCGTCATCAGGTTGCGCCGCTGCCGGTCGCGCAGGGCAAGGATGTCGGGATCGTCGGTCGGCCCTTCGGCGCCGCAGTTCCACGACAGGTTGTGATCGTTGCCGTCGCTGTTGTCCTCGCCATTGGCCTCATTGTGCTTGTCGTTGTAGCTGACCAGGTCCCTCAGAGTGAAACCGTCATGGGCGGTCAGGAAGTTGACGCTGCTCCACGGGCGCCGGCCCAGCCGGTCGAACAGGTGCGACGAACCCAGAAGCCCGTCGGCCAGATCGCTCGCCGTGCCGCCATCGCCCCGCCAGAAGGCGCGTGTGGCGTCGCGATAGCGGTCGTTCCACTCGGCCCAGCCGGGCGGGAAGCTGCCCAACTGATAGCCGTCCGGCCCGATATCCCACGGCTCGGCGATCAGCTTGACGCGGCTCAGCACCGGGTCCTGGCGCGTCGCCTCGAGGAACACGGCATGCATGTTGAACGCCTCGCGTTCGCGCCCCAGCGTCGCCGCCAGATCGAAGCGGAAGCCGTCCACATGACATTCCTCGACCCAGTAGCGCAGCGAATCCATGACCATCTGCAGCACCCGGCTGTGGCGCATGTCGAGCGAGTTGCCGCAGCCGGTCGTGTCGAAGCAATGGCGCGGATCGTCCGCGAGGATGTAATAGCTGGCGTTGTCGATGCCGCGGAACGACAGGGTCGGGCCCATCTCGTTCCCCTCGGCGGTGTGGTTGTAGACCACGTCCATGATCACCTCGATGCCCGCTTCGTGCAGGCGGCGCACCATCAGCTTGAACTCGTTGATCGCGCCGTCGCGGGTGAGGAATCGCTGCGCGGGGGCAAAGAAGCCCAGCGTGTTGTAACCCCAGTAGTTGCTCAACCCCTTTTCGACGAGGTAGCGGTCGTCGACGAAGGACTGCACCGGCAGCAGCTCGACCGCGGTGACGCCGAGGCGCACCAGATGCTCGATCGTGGCCGGATGCGCCAGTCCCTCGAAGGTGCCGCGCACCTGATCTGGAAGCGCCTCGTTGCGGGCGCTGATGCCCTTGACATGCGCCTCGTAGATGATTGTTTCCTGCCAGGGGCGGGAGGGGCGCAGGTAGTCGCCCCAGGTATGCGCGGTATCGGCCACAACGCATTTCGGCATGACGAAGGCACTGTCGCGCCGGTCGAAGCTGAGATCGCCCTTCTTGTGCCCGATGCGATAGCCGAAAAGCGAGTCATGCCAGCGAAGATTGCCGCTGAGCGCCAGCGCGTAAGGGTCCAGCACCAGCTTGTTCGGATTGAAGCGGTGGCCCTCTTCGGGCGCGTAGGGCCCGTGCACGCGGTAGCCGTAAAGCTGGCCGGGCCGCACCCAGGGCAGATAGCCGTGCCAGACCTGGTGGGTGTTTTCCGGCAGTTCGATCCGGTCGGTTTCGCGCCGACCGGTCGAATCGAAGAGGCAAAGCTCCACCTTGGTGGCGTTCGCCGAAAAGAGGGCAAAGTTGACGCCCGATCCGTCCCAGGTGGCGCCGAGGGGCGATTGCGACCCGGTCAGCGGAATTTTCGCATTTGGCATCTCAGGACTCCGGCACGAGAACGATGGCCGCAAGGGGCGGCAGTGTCAGGGTGGCGGCGGCAGGGCGACCATGCGCGCCGGGAGCGGTCGCGAACACCGCGCCGCCATTGCCCGCGCCAGAGCCGCCGTATTCCGCCGCATCGGTATTGAGCGCCTCGCGCCAGCGCCCCTCGGCGGGAAGCCCGACACGCACCCCCTCGCGCAGGACCGGCGCCATGTTGCACACGACAGCGGCGGGTGGATCGCCGTCGCCCCCCTTGCGCAAATAGCTGAACACGTTGTTCTCGGTGTCGCCGCCGTCGATCCACTCGAACCCCTCGGGTGTGCAGTCGCGCGCATGAAGCGCGGGCGTCGTGCGGTAGAGCGCGTTCAGATCGCGCACCAGCCGCTGCAGACCCGCATGGGCCGGATCGTCCAGCAGGTGCCAATCGAGGCTGGCATCGTGGTTCCACTCGCGCTGCTGGCCAAACTCGCCGCCCATGAACAGCAGCTTCTTGCCCGGATGGGTCCACATGAAGCCGTAATAGGCGCGCAGGTTCGCGAATTTCTGCCAGCGGTCGCCCGGCATCTTGCCCAGAAGGCTGCCCTTGCCATGCACCACCTCGTCATGGCTGAGCGGCAGGATGAAATTCTCGGAAAAAGCGTAGTGCAGCCCGAACGTCATCTTCCCGTGGTCGTATCGGCGGTAGATCGGATCGGCCTGCATGTATTCCAGCGTGTCGTGCATCCAGCCCATGTTCCACTTGAAATCGAAGCCCAGCCCGTCCTCGCTCACGGGGCGGCTGACGCCGGGCCAGGCGGTGGATTCCTCGGCGATGGTCAGCGCGCCGGGCGCACGTTCGGACACCGCGCTGTTGGTGCCGCGCAGGAAGTCGATGGCATCGAGGTTCTCGCGCCCGCCGAAGCGGTTAGGCACCCATTCGCCCGGATCGCGCGAATAGTCGAGGTAGAGCATCGACGCCACCGCATCGACGCGCAGCGCGTCGATGTGCAATTCGCGCAGCCAGTAAAGCGCGCTCGCGCGCAGGAAATTGGCGACCTCGACCCGGCCGAAATTGTAGATCAGCGTGTTCCAGTCCTTGTGGAAGCCCAGCCGCGGATCCTCGTGCTCGTAAAGCGCGGTGCCGTCGAAATGCACCAGCCCATGCGCGTCCGACGGAAAATGCGCGGGCACCCAATCCATGATCACGCCCAGCCCGGCACCGTGCAGCCGGTCCACCAGCCGCGCGAAGTCTTCGGGCGAGCCGTGCCGCGATGTCGGGGCAAACATGCCGATCGGCTGATAGCCCCACGACCCGGTGAAGGGATGTTCGCTGAGCGGCAGGAACTCGATATGGGTAAAGCCCATTTCGGTCACGTATTCCACCAGTTGCTCGGCCAGCTCGTCATAGGTCAGAATGCGGTCGCCCTCGCCGCGCCGCCAGCTGCCCGGGTGGACTTCGTAGATGGACACCGGCTCCTGCGTCGGCGACCGGCCGGGCAGCGCCTGCATCCAGTCGCCATCCTGCCAGTCGTGGTCCGGCAGGCCGCTGACGATCGAGGCGGTGGCCGGCGGCGGCTCGGCCGCGAAGGCCAACGGATCTGCCTTGAGCGGCAGAAGGTCGCCGTGCACGCCGAGGATCTCGTATTTGTAGATCGCACCCTCACCGAGACCGGGAATGAACAGCTCCCAAAGACCGGCGCCATAGCGGCGACGCATGGCGTGGCGCCGCCCGTCCCAGGCATTGAAGTCGCCGACGACGCTGACGCGCCGCGCGTTGGGCGCCCAGACGGCAAAGGCCGTGCCCTCCACGCCCTCGTGGGTGACGGGATGCGCGCCAAGACGGCAATAAAGCTCCTCATGGCGGCCTTCGGACAGCAGATGTTCGTCGAAATCGCTCAGGACCGGGCCGAAGGCATAGGGATCGTCGCGCTCCCATTCCACGTCCCCCGCCCGCAGGCGCAGCCGGTAGGCAAAGGTCCGGCGCCGCCGTCCCATGGGGCCGCTGAAGAAACCTTCGGCGTCTATGCGCTCCAGCGGCGCAACCGCGCGGCCGGTGGCGCGCTCGATCACGGTGACTTCCGCCGCCTCGGGGGCGAAGACGCGCACCACCGGCGCGCCCTCGTTGCCGCCATGCATGCCGAGGATGGAAAAGGGGTTGGCGTGCTGGCCGCGCAGGATCTGCTGTATCTCCGCGGCGGGCGGCGCGTGTGCCGGTAAAGTGTCAGTCATGCGTGGTCCCGCCCTCCATCAGTGCCACCAGTCCCGCCAGCGGCAGGTGCGCCCAGCCGGGACGGTTGGCAAGTTCGTATCCGATTTCATAAGCCGCCTTCTGCACCAGGAAGAGGTCGAGCAGCGCATGCCCCAGCTCGGGCTCGGGCTGCGACGGATCGCCCTCCACCGCCGCCGCATAGGCGCCGAGGTAGGTCTTTACCGCCTGCCTGCGCCAGTCATCGGCGGCGCCGTCCGCCGCGATGACGCTGCGGGCGGCGTAGTCGAGCGAGCGGATCATGCCGGCCACGTCGCGCAGCGGCGCGGTCTTGGCCCGGCGCGCGGCGAGCGGGCGGCGCGGCTCGCCCTCGAAATCGATGATAGCCACGTCATCCTCCGTGACCAGCACCTGTCCCAGATGATAGTCGCCATGAATGCGCGTGCGCTGCCCCGATGGCGCCAGATCGGCCACGCGCCCTATGCGGTTCGAGAGGTCTTCGCGCGCCGCCAGCACGCGCCGGGCCAGCGGCGCCGCGCGGCGGTCCAGATCGGCCGCTTCCAGCAGATTCAGCGCCGCCGCCAGATCCTCCTGCGCCTCCGCCGCCCATGCGGCGAGGTCGGCAGCGGCGATGGGTTCGGGCGCGAAGGCCTCGGCGCCGCCCGGCCGCGCAAGTGCGCGGTGCAGATCGCCGGTGCGCTGTCCCAGACGGCGGATCAGATCAGTGCCGGTGTCCGGCGCCACGTCCGCCTGCGCCAACAGTCCCGTCAGATAACTCCACGCGTCGCCCCGGTTGGGCACAAAGGCGAACGCGGCGGCCAACACCGTCACATCGTCGCCCTCGTGCAGCGCCGCCGAGCCGAGATAGGCCGGCGTCTGCGCAAAACCGCCCGTGCGGGTCAGATGCCGCGCCATTTCCACGTCCGGCTGCACGCCGTGACGCAGGCGGCGGTATATCTTGAGAATGATCTCCTGCCCGAACAGAACGGACGCATTGCTCTGCTCGACGTCCAGCAGCCGGGGTGCGCCCGCGACGGTTTCGCCCAAGGCTTGCGTGCCCTCGAACCGCAGCTCGCCCTGCCCCGCCCGCAGGACTCTCCCGGCGCGCATCGCGTCGAGGATGGCCCGCGCCACCTCGGGGATGCGCACACCGTCGACCAGCGCGCGGCCCTCTGCGATTTCGGCCACCGCACCGGCACCGGCGCTGTCCGGTCGCATCGCCAGCGGCAGGAAATAGCGTTGGCTTTCGCCGCTCAGCGCCAGATGGACGGCGCAGAGCGCGCAATCGGGCGTCATTTCCGCCAGCGGCTCCAGCGAGACGCCCTGAATGCTCTGATCCTTCGCTCCGAACCAGCGCTGCGCCGCCAGAAATCGCGGCAGCAGATCGCGCTCGAGCGGCGCGCGCCATTCGCCGGTCAGCGCGTGCAGAACATCCGCGCCGGGTTCACTCAACTGGTCCGTCTGCGCCATCATGCGCGCCCCCCGCCTGGCGGAAACAGCCGCCAGACAGCGTAGGGACGGCTTTCGGGATCGAGCGCCAGACGATGACGGATGCCGTGCCAGGTAAAGCGGTTGCCATGCAGCAGATCCTCGACCTCGATCGAGGCGTCTTCGGGCAGGCCGAACTCCCACAGCGGCACCTCGAACGCGAATTCATGGGGCGCCTGTGGATCCAGATTGACGTGGAACAGCAGAAAGCTGTCCTGCTCGTGGTCCATCCGTCCGTAATAAAGCACAGCGTCGTCATCCGCCGGATAGAATTGCAAGTTGGTGAAGTCGCGCATCGCCGGATGCTCGGCGCGGATGCGGTTGATCAGGCGGATGTCGTCCTTGATGTGGCCCGGCTGGTCGAAATCCCACTGGCGCAGCTGGTATTTCTCGCTGTCCAGATACTCCTCCTTGCCGGGAACGGGGCGCCCCTCGCAGATCTCGAACCCGTTATAGATGCCGTAATTCCCCGCCAGCGTCGCCGCCAGCACCAGGCGGGTGCGAAAGCCGGGCCGCCCGCTGGTCTGCAGGAAACGCGGGTTGATGTCGGGCGTGTTGGCAAAGAAATTGGGCCGCATGTAGTGGCGGCACTCCTCGCGCGTGAGTTCGGTGAGGTATTCCGTAAGCTCCGCCTTGGCGTGCCGCCAGGTGAAATAGCTGTAGGACTGGGTGAAACCCAGCTTGCCCAGCCGCTTCATCACCTTGGGGCGGGTGAAGGCCTCGGCCAGAAAGATGGTGTCCGGATGGCGCGCCTGCACATCGGCGATCATCCACTCCCAGAACGGAAACGGCTTGGTATGAGGATTGTCGACGCGGAAGATGCGCACGCCGTGCTTCACCCAGAACAGCACCACATCGCGCAGTTCCAGCCATAGCGACGGGATCGCGTCGCGGTAGAAATGGACGTTGACGATGTCCTCGTATTTCTTCGGCGGGTTCTCGGCGAACTTGATGGTGCCGTCGGGGCGCCAGTCGAACCATTCGGGATGGTCCTTGATCCACGGATGGTCGGGCGAACACTGGATGGCGAAATCCAGCGCGATCTCCAGCCCGTGCTCGGCGGCGGCGGCGACCAGGCGCTCGAAATCCTCCAGCGTGCCCAGCTCGGGATGGATCGCCGTGTGCCCGCCTTCGCTGGAGCCGATGGCGTAGGGGCTGCCGGGATCGTCCGGCCCTGCCGTCAGGGCGTTGTTCGGCCCCTTGCGATTGGTGCGGCCAATGGGATGGATCGGCGGGAAATAAAGCACGTCGAACCCCAGGTCACGCACATATTCAAGCCGGCCGATGACGTCGTCGAACGTTCCGTGCCGGTCCTCGCCGCCCCAGGAGCGCGGCATCATTTCATACCACGCGCTGAACCCAGCCGCCTCGCGGTCGGCACGCAAAGGAACGTCGCGGCCGTAATGCGAAAGGTTCGTGCGCGGCCCTGCGAGGCGCATCAGCGCCAGCACCTCATCCGACATGAGCAGGGCCTGCCGCGTTGGCCCCTCCGCATCCTCGAGCTGCGCCAGAAGCTTGGAAAGTGCCTTGCGGGGCCGCGCCTTCAGCGCGTCGCCGGCGTCGAGCGCCGCCGCAACCAGGCCGCGCCCTTCCTCCAGTTCCAGCGTGATATCCTGCCCTGCCGCGATCTTCTTGGCCGTGTCCTCGTGCCAGGTCGCGAAGAGGTCGCGCCATGCAAAGAATGAAATCCACCACGCTCCCGGCTCCGGCACCGACAGATCGGCGGTCCAGCGGTCGTTGCCGGCATGGACCATTTCGATCTCCACGGGCTGCCCGCCGCCTTCGCCGCGCAGACTGACCGCGGCGTGGATGCGGTCATGCCCGTCGCCGAATATGTCGGCCTCGATGGTGAAGGTCCGCCCGGCGATGACCTTCGCCGGAAAGCGCCCGCCGTCGATTTCATGCGAAATGTTCTCGATCGCGATCCGGTGACGGGCCAGCGCCGAAATGGCTTCCAGCGCGCGGGCGGACTTTTTGCTCTTGGGTGCCATGGACAGTCTCCGCAGGAAGTCGTGCGTAGGAAACCAGCCGCTCGGGATCTGGTTCCATGTCCCGGCGCGCGCCGACCTATCCGCGCCGCCCGGCGAAGAACGTCTTAAGGAGGTCTTCGCAGGCGGCTGCGGAGATTCCGTCATAGATCTCGGGCACATGATGCGCCTGGCGGTGCGAGAAGACCCGCGCCCCGTGCAGCACGCCGCCGGATTTCGGATCGCTGGCGCCGAAACAGACCGCCTTGAGGCGGGCGGCGGCGATGGCGGCGGCGCACATCGCGCAAGGCTCGAGCGTGACGTAGAGGGTATGGCCCGCCAGCCGCTCGGACCCGGCTGCGGCGCAGGCGGCGCGGATGGCCAGGATTTCGGCATGGGCTGTCGGATCGCACAGCTCGCGGGTACGGTTCCCGGCGCGTGCTACCACCTGCCCCGCCGGATCCAGCAGGACCGCGCCCACCGGCACCTCGCCGCGCGCGGCGGCGGCGCGCGCCTCGGCCAAAGCGGCGTCCATTTGGCTGGCAAAGCTCATGCGCCCTTCCTGCCCCGCGATAGGCGCTTTCGCAAGGGCCGCGTATGGGCTATGTCCGGCGCCATGAGCAAACCTCCCGCCTCCTCCGGCGCCGCGCCCCCGTCCGGCGAACGCATCGCCAAGGTCATCGCGCGCGCCGGCATCGCCAGCCGCCGCGACGCGGAGCGCCTGATCGAGGCGGGCCGCGTCACCGTCAACGGCAAGGCGGTCGATCGTGCCGCGCTGAACGTGACGCCGCAGGACAAGGTGGCGGTCGATGGCAAGCCGCTGGGCGCGCCCGAGCCTGCGCGCCTCTGGCTCTATCACAAGCCGGCCGGCCTCGTGACCACCACCAGCGACGAACAGGGCCGCCGCACCATCTTCGACGAGCTGCCCGAAGATCTGCCGCGCGTGGTGACGGTGGGCCGGCTCGACATAACGTCGGAGGGGCTGCTTCTGCTCACCAATGACGGCGGCATCAAGCGGCGGCTGGAGTTGCCCAGCACCGGCTGGCTCCGCAAGTACCGCGCGCGGGTCAACGGGCGGCCCACCGATGCCACCTTCGCGCCGCTGCGCGAGGGGCTGGTGCTGGAGGGTGAGCGGTTTCAGCCGATGGCGGTGACGCTCGACCGCCAGCAGGGTGCGAACGCCTGGGTGACGGTCGCGATCCGCGAGGGGCGCAACCGCGAGGTGCGCCGCGCGATGGAGGCCGTGGGCCTGACCGTCAACCGCCTGATCCGCGTCAGCTATGGCCCCTTTCAGCTGGGCGATCTGAAGCCGGGCGCGGTCGAGGAAATCCGCCCGCGCGTGCTGCGCGACCAGTTGGGGCTGGAGGCCGCCGAGGAGGCGGGGCGCCGAAGCCGCGCCCGCAAAGGTGTGCCGCGCCGCAAGCAATCGCTTGCGGGCAAGCCGGGTCCGGCACAGCCGCAGGGCACCAGACCGGAACGTGCACCTGGCAAAGGCAGCAAATCCGCCGGCAACCCCGCAAGCAAGTCCGCAGGAAAACCGACGGTCAAAACCACGTCAAAGCCTGCCGGCAAACCCGGCCCCAAGGGCGGCAAGCCCGCCCGCCCCACCGTCCAGCGCCGCCGCCGGACGACGTGAGGGCGGAACCGTTTTCGGGCCCGGCGCCTTCTACAGGCGAACACGCGACGGATCCTGCGTTAGACCGCCAAGGCAAAGGATGCCTCTGGTAACGGGGTGGCGCATCCCCTACGTTTTTACGCAAGGTTGTCGCCGCAATGACACTGAGAAGGGCGAAAAGAATACATGGCACGGCTGCTTTTGCTGATATGTCTGATCTGCGCCGTCGTGGTGCTGGTCAGCGCGGCAATATCGTCGCTCAGCCGCGCGGCGCGCGATGGCGGCAAGCTCGCAAGGGACCTGACCGCGCCAGGCACCGGAACAGGCAAGGGGGTGACGATGGAACGCGTAAGCTATGCCGCGCTGATCCTGCTGATGCTGGGCGTGACCAGCGGCCTTCTGGGAGGGCTGTGACAGCCATGGCGCAGCGGTTCGGCGGCAAATACAGCCCTGGTGAGACGGGTGCGAAAGACGCGCCCGGTGCGACCGCGCGGCCGCGCGTCGATCCGGTGGGCGCGCGGGCGAACCTTCTGTTCGTGCCTGCCGCCGTCGTGCTTTTTGCCTCGCTCGCCTCCGGCGCCGCCGGTCTGGCGCTTGGCGCCGCGTCGGCGGCGGTTCTGGCGTTGTCGGCCTGGCTGTTGCGCGCGGGGCTTCGGGCCGCGGCCGCCTATGACGAGCGGAAGGTCGCCCGCCGCCCTGCCATACCGCGCAAGCTGTTCTCGTCGGTGCTGGCCGGGGCCGGCATTGCGCTTGCGGCCCTCTCCGGCGACGGCAGCGTTCTGGCCGCGCTTCTCTACGGCGCCGTCACGACCGGGCTGCATATCGCATCCTTCGGCATCGATCCGCTGCGCGACAAGGGCATGGAAGGCATCGACACCTTCCAGCAGGACCGCGTCGCGCGTACGGTCGAGCAGGCCGAGAGCCTGCTGGCGCAGATGTCGGACGCGATCCGCCGCGCCCGCGACCCCCGTGCCGAGGCCCGCGTCGAGCGGTTCCAGGCCACCGTGCGCGGCATGCTGCGCACGATCGAGGACGATCCCCGCGATCTGACCTCGGTGCGCCGCTATACCGGCGTTTACCTGATGGGAGCGCGAGACGCGACGATCAAGTTCGCCGACATCTACGCGCGCAGCCGGGACGACAGCGCGCGCGCCGATTACCTGGCGCTGCTTGACGATCTGGAGGTGAATTTCGCCGCCAAGACGCAGAAACTGCTCAAGGACGACCAGGGCGATCTGGAGATCGAAATCAGCGTGCTGCGCGACCGGCTGGAGCGCGAAGGCGTGCGCCTGCCGCAAACATCATCCCCCACCCGAGAGGACCGATAATGCCCGATTCCGTGCGCCAGAAGGCCGAAGCGAGCCTTGCCGAAATCACCGAAGTCAGCCGGCGCATCCTGCCCGAGCCGAAGGACGCAAACGCGATCGTGCCGCTCAAGGACGCGGACGCGCCGCAAGGCGCCGAGATCAAGAAGCGTATGGCCGAGATCGACATGAGCGATACGCAATCCATCGTCTCCTTCGGCTCGACCGCGCAGGCGGAATTGCAGGAAATCTCGCAGTCCATGCTTCAGGGCGTGCGCAACAAGGATATCGGCCCCGCCGGTGACAGCCTGCGCGGCATCGTCACCACCATCCGGGGTTTCTCGGTCTCCGAGCTGGACGTGCGCCGCGAGCGGTCGTGGTGGGAAAAGCTGCTGGGCCGCGCCGCCCCCTTTGCCAAGTTCACCGCCCGCTTCGAGGAGGTGCAGGGCCAGATAGACAAGGTGACGGACGACCTCTTGCGCCATGAGCACGTCCTGCTGAAGGATATCAAGGCGCTCGACATGCTCTATGACCGCACCCTGACCTTCTATGACGAACTGGCGCTCTATATCGCGGCGGGCGAAGAAAAGATCCGCCTGCTGGACGAGAACGACATCCCCGCCAAGGAGGCAGAGGTCGAAAAGGCGCCCGAGGACGATCAGGTGATGAAGGCCCAGGAACTGCGCGACCTGCGCGCCGCCCGCGACGATCTGGAGCGCCGCGTGCACGATCTGAAGCTGACGCGCCAGGTGACGATGCAATCGCTGCCCTCGATCCGGCTGGTGCAGGAGAACGACAAGAGCCTGGTGACGAAGATCAACTCCACCCTCGTCAACACCGTTCCTTTGTGGGAGACGCAGCTGGCGCAGGCCGTCACCATCCAGCGCTCGCGCGAGGCCGCCGAGGCGGTGCGCGGCGCCAATGACCTGACCAACGATTTGCTGACCGCCAACGCCGCCAACCTGCGCGACAGCAACAAGCTAATCCGCCAGGAGATGGAGCGCGGCGTCTTCGACATCGAGGCCGTCAAGAAGGCCAATGCCGACCTGATCGGCACCATCCAGGAAAGCCTGCAGATCGCCGACGAAGGCAAGGCCCGCCGCGCCGCCGCCGAAGAGGACCTCAAGAAGATGGAGGCCGAGCTGCGCCAGACGCTCGCCGCGGCCAAGGCGCGCAAGACCGGGCTTGGCGATACGGTCGCCACGGCAACGAAGGGCTGAGACGATGGGCGTGCGCGGGATCATCATGGCATCGGCGGGCGCGGCGCTCCTCGCGGGCCTTGCCGCCTGCACCGACATGCCGCCCCCCCGCGCGGAGGCGCCGGCCCGGCGCCCCTCGGCCACGCGCCCGCCTGTCCCCATGCCCCCCACGGAGCCGTCCGAGCGCAGCCGCGCGCTGGCCGCGCATTACGCCCGCGTCGAGGCGAGCCTTGTGGCGCAGGGCCTCTTGCGCACCGATGGCGGCGGGCCCGACACGCCCTATACGGACACCGACATCCTGCGCAACTTCGAGCAGATCGCCTTCCACGACGAATACGCGCGCAACCGCGGTCTGGCACGCTCGGACGGGCAGCCCGGCGGCTTGCGCAAATGGACCGGCCCGGTGCGCATGTCGGTCGAATTCGGCGCCTCGGTGCCGCTGGCCACGCGCGAGGCGGACCGCCGCATCGTCGCGGGCTACGCCGCACGGCTGGCGCGCGTCACCGGCCATCCGATCACGGCGGGCGCCGGGGCAGACGCCAATTTCAACGTGCTTTTCATGGGCGAGGACGACCGCGCCCAGGCCGTCGCCCGCATCAGGTCGCTGGTGCCCAATATCGACCCGTCGTCGATCAACCTGTTCGAGACGCTGCCGCGGTCGATCCACTGCCTTGTCGTCGCGTTCTCCGACACCAACGAGGACCACACCTACCGCCGGGCCATTGCCCTGATCCGGGCCGAGCACCCGAACCTCCTGCGCAAGTCCTGCGTGCACGAGGAACTGGCCCAGGGGCTGGGCCTGGCCAATGACAGCCCCCGCGCGCGCCCGTCGATCTTCAACGACGATGACGAGTTCGCGCTGCTGACCACGCAGGACGAAGAGCTGCTCCGCCTGCTCTACTCGCCGCGCCTCAAGCCTGGAATGCGCTATGACGAGGCGCGTCCGATCCTGACGCAACTGATCGCCGAGCGCCGGGGCGGGTCCAGCTGAAGCGTTTCCGGTTCGGCTCGAGGCGCATGCCGGCCGCGCGCGGCCCACGCAATTGCTTGGCACCGCCGGTCAAACATGGTTCACTCTGCGGCGGACATATCGGCTGAGGAACCGTGCATCATGGGCATCTTCGATTTTCTGACCGGCGAATTCATCGACGTCATCGAATGGACCGACGACACCCGCGACACGATGGTCTGGCGTTTCCAGCGACAGGGCCACGAGATCAAATATGGCGCCAAGCTGACCGTGCGCGAGGGGCAGGCCGCCGTCTTTGTCCACGAGGGCCAGCTGGCCGATGTGTTCACACCCGGCCTCTACCTGCTCGAGACGAACAACATGCCGGTGTTGACGACGCTCCAGCACTGGGATCACGGCTTTCAGAGCCCCTTCAAGTCCGAGATCTACTTCGTCTCGACCACCCGCTTCAACAATCTCAAATGGGGCACGAAGAACCCGGTGATGCTGCGCGATCCGGAATTCGGCCCGACGCGCCTGCGCGCGTTCGGCACCTATACGGTGCGCGTGACCGATCCCGCGCGCTTCCTGCAGGAGATCGTCGGCACCGACGGCGAATTCACGATGGACGAGATCAGCTTTCAGATCCGCAACATCATCGTTCAGGAATTTTCACGCGTCATCGCATCGTCAGGCATCCCGGTGCTCGACATGGCCGCCAATACCGCCGACCTGGGCAAGCTGGTGGCGTCCGCGATCAGCCAGACGGTCGGCGAATACGGGCTGGCCCTGCCCGAGCTTTACATCGAGAACATCTCGCTGCCTCCGGCGGTGGAAAAGGCGCTGGACAAGCGCACGTCGCTCGGCCTTGCCGGGGATTTGGGCGCCTACACCAGATATTCCGCCGCCGAGGCGATGACCGAAGCCGCCGCGAACCCTTCGGGCGGCGGCATGGGCGCCGGGCTTGGCATGGGGATGGGCATGGCCATGGCGCAGCAGATGACGCACCAGGGCTCGGGCCAGTCCGGCCCCTGGGGCGCGCGCCCGGCACAGACACCGCCGCCCCCGCCCCAGCCCGAACATGTCTGGCACATTGCTGAAAAAGGCGAAACGCGCGGCCCCTACTCGCGCGCCGCGATGGGCAGGATGGCCGCCAAGGGCGAGCTGACGCGCGAGGCGCTGGTCTGGACCGCCGGTCAGGACGGCTGGATGCGCGCGGGCGACGTGACCGAGCTGGCGCAGCTCTTCACCGTCATGCCGCCACCGCCCCCGCCGCCACCGGAATAGACACGGCAGGCTTTCATCTTCCCGCAAATACTCAGTCAACGGCGCCGCCCCATGCCTCCGCAAGATTCTGCCGCCCTCGTTCCGGCAAACGTGCAGCACAGCTATCCGTGCGACACCTGCGGCGCCGAGATGCGCTATGCCCCCGGCGAGGGTGCGCTGATCTGCGACCATTGCGGCAACCGGCAGAACATCACCGACCCCGGCCCTTGGAATACCGCGCTACGGGAACTGGACCTGGCCGCGGCCCTCTCGGCGCAGCTGCCCGAGGAAGAAGCCGAAACGCGCGCGCTTCTCAGATGCCCCAATTGCGGCGCCGAGGTCGTGCTCGCGGGCGAAGCCCATGCCGGCGAATGTCCCTTCTGCGCAACCCCGATGATCACGGATACCGGTGCCGCGCGCCGCCTGAAGCCGCGTGGGGTACTGCCCTTCGCGCTGGATGAAAAATCGGCCCGCAAGGCCATGAACGACTGGTTGGGCCGTCTCTGGTTCGCCCCCTCCGGGCTCAGGGACTACGCCCGCAAGGGCCGCAGGATGCAGGGCATCTACGTGCCCTACTGGACCTACGACGCCGACACCCGCTCGGCCTATCGCGGCGAGCGCGGCACGGTCTATTACGAAACGCGGACCGTCATGCGCGACGGCAAGCGCCAGACGGTGCAGGTGGCCAAGGTGCGCTGGCGGCCCGTGTCGGGGCGCGTCGCGCGCGCCTTCGATGACATCCTCGTGCTGGCCTCGCACGCGCTGCCCAAAACCTATACCGACGGGCTGGAGCCGTGGGATATGTCGGCGCTTCAGCCCTACAGCCCCGAATTCCTGGCCGGTTTCGCCGCCGAGGCCTATACCGTTCCGCTGGAGGAGGGGTATGCCGAGGCCCGCGCCCACATGGATAACGTCATCGCCCGCGACGTGCGCTTCGACATCGGCGGCGACCGTCAGCGTATTCATGCCATCGAGACCGAAATCGGCAGCGCCTCGTTCAAGCATGTCCTCCTGCCCGTCTGGATGGCCGCCTACAAGTATCGCGGCCGCAGCTTCCGCTTCGTCGTCAATGGCCGGACGGGCCGGGTGCAGGGCGAACGCCCCTGGTCGGCGTGGAAGATCGCCTTCGCTGTCATCATCGGCCTGTTGATTGCCGCGGCGGTCGGCTATGCCTATGCCCTCCAGCAAGGCGCGATCTGAGGCGGCCCGCGCCTGTCCCGGCTTTGCTTGTGGCGGTCCGATGGACGCGCATTTTCGCGGCTCCGGCGGGCTTGACCCCGCCGCACGGCCATCGCAGCATCGCGCAAAAACAAGGAGCCTGGCGATGCGCGCCCTCATCCAACGCGTTACCGAGGCCAGCGTCGCCGTGGACGGCGAGACGATCGGCCAGACCGGGCCGGGCCTTCTGGTCCTAGTCTGCGCCATGCAGGGCGACGACGCGGCCAAGGCGGAACTGCTCGCCGCCAGGATCGCCAAGCTGCGTATCTTCCAGGACGACCAGGGCAAGATGAACCTCAGCCTCCGCGACATCGGCGGCAGCGCGCTTGTCGTCAGCCAGTTCACCCTGGCCGCCGACACGCGCAGCGGCAATCGCCCCGGCTTTTCCACTGCCGCCGCCCCCGCCGAAGGCCAGCGCCTGTACGAGTATTTCACCGAGTCGTTGCGCGGCCACGGCGTGCCCTGCGAAACCGGGCGCTTCGGTGCCTCGATGCAGGTGTCGCTGGTCAATGATGGCCCCGTCACGATCTGGCTGGAGGTCTGAGCGGCCAAGGAGGGCAAAAACGGTTTCGCGGATCTGATAACCTCTCGCGGCTCTTGGCAGATCGCAGCGGGCGTGGCATGGATCGGGAAACGCGCCATTTCCCGCTCGCGCCGTTCGGGCCGCCGCCAAAGGACCGCTTGATCCCGTGTCACTGCCATTCGACGACACCCTTTTTCTTTTGCGCTCCCTGATCGGGTTTCCGACCGTGTCCGAGGACAGCAATCTCGACATGATCGCCTACCTTGCCACGCGGCTCGAAGCGTCGGGCGCGCGGGTCGAGGTGATGCATGATGTGGCCGGAAGAAAGGCTAACCTCTTTGCCACCCTCGGCCCCGAGGGCGATGGCGGCATCGTCCTGTCCGGCCACAGCGACGTGGTGCCGGTGGCCGATCAGGTGTGGGCGACCGACCCTTTCGCATTGCACGAGGCGGACGGCCGCCTCTACGGGCGCGGCACCTGCGACATGAAGGGGTTCATCGCCGCCGCCGTCGCCATGGCGCCGACCTTCGCGCAGCGCATCGGCAATCGCCCGCTGCATTTTTCGTTCACCTATGACGAGGAAACCGGCTGCGTCGGCGCGCGCGATCTGGCGCAGATGCTGACGGCGCGCGGGCTGAAGCCGTCGGTCGCGCTGATCGGCGAGCCGACAAGCATGCGCGTGATCGAGGGGCACAAGGGCTGCTGCGAATATTCCACCCATTTCACCGGACTGGCCGGGCATGGCTCCGGCCCCGACCGGGGGGTGAACGCCGTCGAATACGCCGCCCGCTTCGTCGCGCGCCTGCTGGCGCTGAAGGATACGCTGCGCGCCCGCGCGCCGCAGGGCAGCCGCTTCGATCCGCCCTGGACCACGATCAACACCGGCGCGCTGATCGGCGGCGTGGCGCATAACGTGATCCCCTCGACCGCGCAAGTCGATTGGGAAATGCGGCCCGTGCAGCACTCGGATTTCGCGCTGGTCAGGGAGGATCTGCACCACTACTGCACCGACATCCTGCTGCCCGCCATGCGCGCGGTCCATCCCGAGGCGGATATCCGCACCGAAACCATCGGCGAGGTCGAGGGGCTGATCCCCGCCGAAGTCTCCGAGGCGCGGGACATCATGATGGAGCTGACCGGCGCCAATGGTGCGGACGTCGTTCCGTTCGGCACCGAGGCCGGCATCTTCCAGACCATGGGCATGTCCGCCATCCTCTGCGGCCCCGGCTCGATCGAGCAGGCGCACAAGGCGGACGAGTTCGTGTCGGTCGATCAACTGACCCAGTGCCTTCAGATGCTGGACCGGCTCAGCGTGAAAATGGCCGCCTACTGACGCCGGAAGCGCAGGTAATGCGGCACGCGCCCCTCGCGCAGCGCCTTTTGCTCGTAGCGGGTCGAGATCCAGCCATCCCAGGGCCGGCGCCAGTCCTGCGGCCCCTCGGCCAGCCACTCGAACCCGGCGCGCGGCACCTCCTCCAGCGTCTGGCGCACGTAGTCCTCGATATCGGTCGCCACGCGCAGTTCCGCGCCGGGCCGCATGGCGCGCGCCAGCGGCTCCAGATGCTCGGGCGTGACGAACCGGCGCCGGTGATGCCGCGCCTTGGGCCAGGGATCGGGATAGAGCAGATAGGCCCGTCCCACCGACGCCTCCGGCAGCACGTCGAAAAGATCGCGCGCGTCCCCGGGATGCACCCGCAAATTGGGCGCGTCGATCTTGCGCAGCTTGGCCAGCAGCATGGCGACGCCGTTGAGATAGGGCTCGCATCCGATCAGCCCGACATCCGGACGCTCCACCGCCATATGCGCAAGATGCTCGCCCCCGCCAAAGCCGATCTCCAGCCACAGATCGCGCCCGCCGAACAGCGCGTTCAGGTCCAGCGCCTCGCGCTCGGGGTTGTCGTCCCAGCCGACCGGGCCGGGCGACAGCGCCTCCAGATCCTCGTCGAGCAGCGCCTCCTGCGACTTGCGCAGCGCCTTGCCCTTGAACCGCCCGTAGAAATTGCGCCACGGCGCGCCCGATGGATGCCTGTCCCTGATCATGGCCGCAGCCTCTACCCCGCCCGCGCTGTCCGCGCAAGAGAACGGCGCGCCCCTGTTCATCTTCCCGAAAAACACTCCCGCCAGAGAGGTATCATCCTTCTGTCATGCGGTTTCATCACATCCCACCGGGCTTTCGACCGTTTCGGCTTATTGCCGTTGCCGCAGGCTCATCCGCCACTGGTAGAATGTTAATGTGGCGGAGCTGCATTCACTGGATGCGTACTCATTGCCTCTGCGCAGGCAAGTCGGACGCGGCTATCGGTTGGCTGCAATGTCCCAAGCTAACCTCGCGGTAAGGGATGATCAAACTCGCGAAGCACGGAGGACAACTCCTGCCACAGCTTCCTTTCGTCGAGGGGTTTGCTCAGTAGCGGTGCATCGAGAAGGTCACCGCTGAGATTGCTGCGCTGGTAGGCTGTCATCACGACGAAAGGACGGCCGCTGGACCGCAAAGCGGCAGCGACCGGTTCGGAGGTTTCATTTCCTAGGTTCACATCGAGAACGGCACAATCCGGAGGATCGATGGCGAGCAATTTCAGAGCTGCAGAGACAGTCGCGGCCGGGCCGACCACCGAACAACCCCATCCTGCCAGAATGCTCTGGATATCGAGCGCAATCAGTCCTTCGTCCTCGACGACAAGCACTCGCCGACCTTTGAGATCTCGATTCGGATCGTTGGACATCATTCCGCCTCCACCGGAAATTTGAGTTGGTAACAAAGCCCTTGAACCCCGTAGACCAATTCCGCATCTCCCTCCAGCTCCCACGCGACGACATCCTTCAGCAGCTTCGTTCCGAAACCGGCTCTCTGCGGTTGAGTAATTTCTGGACCGTCCCTTTCCTGCCAGGTCATCGAAAGATGCGTGTGACCGTGTTCGTCCGGCTCCAGTTGCCATTCGAGGTGAACCCGTCCGTTCTCGACGCCGAGCGCGCCGTGTTTCGCCGCGTTCGTCGCCAGTTCATGGAGCGCGAGGCCGAACATGCGCGCATGCCTTGGCGGTAGCCGGACCGATGCTGCGTCGATGGTGATCCTCTCGGGGTTGTCCTGACGGTAGGGCGAGAGAACCTCCTTCGCGAGGGTTAGCGGGTCCACCCATTCGCCACTGCTTTCGAAGACCAGACTTTCCGCTGTAGACAAGGCTTGAAGCCTGTCGACGAACGCGGTGCGGAACTCACTTGCAGTGCGGTCCTGCGTCGACGTCTGGGACGCCAGCGCCCGAACCAACCCGAGCAAATTCTTGACCCGGTGACCAAGTTCCCGAGCAAGAACCCTCTGTTCGCGGGCGGAGTGGTGAAGTTCCTTGATCTTGCGATGTCGTTCGATCGCAGCAGCGAGCAGGTTCGCGTAGTTGCGCAGGAACGCGATGTCATCGTCGCTGAAATCCCTTGGTTCCTGAGCGTCGACTTCCAGAACCCCGAAGGGGTCGTCTTCCCCGACGATTATGACGTTGACCATACTCCGGACACCGTGGCGTCGCAGCACATCCGGCGTCTCGAAGCGGTTTTCGTTTTCGAGATCTCTCGAGATGACGGGGTGATCTGCCCTGAGTGCGTAGCCCCCTGGCGATTTCTCGTGGTCCCCGAAGGTTTCGTGACCGACGACGCCCGGCTGCCAGTTCACTCCGCTTCGGATGAGCATTTCTCCGCGACTCGGAAGATGCTCCAGCACCTTCACGAGAGGCACTGAAAGCGCCGTCGATACCAGATCGGTTGCTCGGTCGAGCAAGCTATCGATGTCATCGCATCTGAACGCGAAGAGACCGAACTCGGCCAGCGCCGCACGTTGCCGCCTCAGTTCGTCTGCAACCGTCTGTGCATGTTCGTCAGGCACCTGCAAATCCTCCCTCTCCCGCAACAACGCCCTTCACGTCATTCGGTTGCGTATTCCGGGGTCATGCGCCCACCTATTCCGATTTGATGCGCCCACCCGTTCCGATTTCATCTGCCCACCTTTTCGGGGTATTCGCCCACCCCTGTGACGTGCTGCTGCGAGGCAATTTTTAACCGGCTACCTTCCGCCCTTTTGGAACTGTCCGTCGTCACATAAAATGGGACATCAGAGCGGCTTGAGCAGTGGAGGCTCTGGCTCGTTTGTGTAATTGATCATGCGGCTTGTTTCTGGTGTTGCAAGCGGCGTTGTCGGATAGTCTGTTTCTTGATCTTTTCCCTTTCTCTCAGAATAGCTTTGTCGCGACCGAAGTAGACATCGGCGGGTGTGACGTTGCTCAGGCTCTCGTGGTAGCGCTCGTTGTTGTAGTAATCGACGAAGGCCCCGATCTGGCGTTCGAGATCGCCGGGCAGGTAGTAGTTTTCCAGCAGAACCCGGTTCTTCATCGTTTGGTGCCACCGCTCGATCTTGCCTTGGGTTTGTGGATGGAATGGTGCCCCGCGAACGTGGTCCATCTTCTGATCCCCCAGCCATGCCGCCAGGTCGCCAGAGATGTAGCAGGAGCCGTTGCTGAGCAGCCGCGGCTTGTGACGCACAACCGCCTGGTCACAGCCCGACGCGGTCAGAGCTAGTTCAATCGTGTCCGTCACGTCCTCGGCGCAGAGGTCGTGATGCGCGACCGCAAGCACCCGAACAAGGCTATCGCACCTGTCTGGGTGTGATCCGGCTGGCCGCATGTCCGGTCGGGACCGCCTTGATGCCGCCTGCAAAAGGGCGCTCGAAATCAACGCCCGCTCCTATTCGTCGGTCCAATCCATTCTGAAGAATGGGCTGGACAGCAAGCCCCGCGCCCGCGCCACGGACGAGCCTGCCATCACCCACACCAACATCGCCGATTACTTCCATTGAAAGGACACGTCATGCTCCCTTACCCAACCCTCGATCATCTGAAAGCCATGCGACTGGACGGCATGGCCGAAGCCTTCGCGGACCTTCAGGCCCAAGATGGTGCCGCCAATCTCAGCCACGCCGAATGGCTTGGTCTGCTGGTCGATCGCGCTGCGGTCAGAAACGACATTCCTCAAGCAACACTGCCCCCTGACGCGCCACCTCGTCGACCAGAATATCCAGATCGGCACGCGTCGTGCGGTGATTGTTGATTGCGGCGCGCAGGCAGTGTCGGCCATGCACCGTCGTGTCTGATACCGCCGCGATGCCGGCCTCCTGCATCCGCACCATGATTTCGGTGTTGAGACTCTTGAGTGCCGCTTCGGACAGTCCACCGGGGTCATACCTGAAACAGACGATGTTGATTTCCGTCGGAAAGCAAATGCTCAGATCCGTAGTTGCTTCGATCCGCTCCGCCAGGTACCGGGCGTGGGCGAGGTCCTGATCTATCAGGCGGCCGAACTTGGCGACGCCGTGTTCCTCCAGCGCCATCCAGACCTTGAGCGCACGAAACCCGCGCGATGTCTGAAGGCCGAAATCGTGCAACCAGGCCCCGGAAGCAATGCCGCGCGGGGCATTTTCCAGATACTCGGGTGTCACGGTAAAGCTGCCGAAGTGCGCCTCGGCATCCCGCACCAGGGCGCAGCCCACCTCGAAGGGGGCGTGCAACCATTTATGCGGGTCGAGCGCGATGGAGTCGGCCCGCGCGATCCCGCGCACAAGCGCCTTTCCTTCGGGCGCTATGGCCAGCAGCGCACCGATGCAGCCATCCACATGCAACCACAGCCCTTCGTCGGCACAGAGGTCGGCGATGGCTTCCAGATCGTCGATGGCACCGGTATTGACCGTGCCTGCGGTCGCGATCACGCAAGCGGGTTGGTCCCCCGCCGCCCGGTCTTGCGCGATGGCCGCGCGAAGGGCCGCAATGTCCATCCGGCAGGCTGCATCGGTCGGCACGCGGTACAAAGCCCGGTTGCCGAGCCCCATCGCCTCCATCGCGATCTGGTGGCACGAATGGATCTGGTCCGAGCCGTAGAACCGCAGGGGGGCCTTCAGCGCACCCACGCCCAGTTCGCGCAGGTCGATGCCGGACATCCGGTTGCGCGCCACGGTCAACCCGATCAGGTTGGCCATCGACCCGCCCGAGACCAGCGTGCCGCTGGCTGTCACCGGGTATCCCATCATCTCTTTCAGCCAGTTGACGACCTGTTTGTCGATCTCCGCCGCGGCATGGTCGCCGCCGCCGAGGTTCGAGCCGAGGATCGCGGCCAGAAAATCTCCCAGCGCGCCGGTGAAATTGCTGGCGCCCATGTACCACATCCAGAAGCGCGGATGAATGTTGCCCATCGGGTAGGGCAGCATGTTCCTGACGAGATCTTCGTAGACCTCCGCCAGCGGCCGGCCCTCCTGCGGCACCGGGCTGCGAAACCGCGCGCGTACCTCGGCCGGCATATCCTGCCAGAGCGGACGCTCACGCACGTCGCGGGTGTAATCTACCGCATCGTCGACGATGCGCCGGGCGAGGACGCGCAGCGTCTCCCAGTCGGCCGGGTCAAGGGTTTCGGCTCGAACGGAGTCTGCTTTCTCCATTGTCGCGTCCATGGCTCGCCTTTCCGAAATGGATGGTTTGTCAGCGTGGCCGGCCGGATCTCCGCTGCCGGGCCGGCCCGCGAGCGAGCGGTCCTTTTCCCTGACCACGCCGCCCCGCGGGTCATTGCGCCGGGTCTTGTGCCTCAATCGGGGCCATGACGTGCCAAAGCGGCGTGTCGCCCCACATGACATAGGGCCCGCCCGCATAGGGATCGTTCGGCAGGTTCGCCACCATCTCCTTCGTGGGGAAAAGCAGCATCAGGTGGGGGCCTTCCTGAATCCACATGCCGCCATCGTTCTGGTCCGTCGCCATCGGATCGTCGTTATTTACCATCGCGTCACCGGCCAGCATGTAGGACACCCCGATAACGTCGGTCGAGAATTCCTGTCCGGACGTCAGGGCATCCATCCACTTCATCCAGACGGCGTCATTGCACATCGGATGCGTGTCGCCGGGAACCATGGGAACGCCGGGGAAACAGACCCAGCCGTTTGTCCCCTCCTGCAACACCGCCCCGTCCATGTCCAGGAATGTTGCCTCTTCGGCGATGTTGGACGGTGCCGCCGTTTTGGCGCGCGCGATCTTGTCAGCGGCGGCTTCAGCATTCGCTGCGGACGTTGCGATCGAAAGGATCGTGCCGAGAAGAGCGGCCGTCATGGCAGGGTGATTTGACTTGAACATGGTCCATACTCCTTGTTGAGATGTAATTGATCGTCTTTTCATTCCGAGGCCATCTGGTATCCGGGCGTGGACCGCGACAGCGCTGTTTCTTCCTCGGTCATGTCTGCGGGGATGGATTCGAACAGCGGCGTCGACATGTAGCGTTCGCCGGTGTCGGGCAGCATGCAGAGGATGACGGCCCCCGGTTCGGCCCGTTCGGCCAGTTGCATGGCGACGGCGAAGGTCGATCCACCCGAAATTCCCGTCAGGATGCCCTCCCGCTGCGCCAGTTTCTGCGCCCAGCCGATGCCGTCCTGGCCGGCCACGGGAATCAATTCATCATAAAGCCTGTCGTCCACCGCCTCCTGCAAGACATGAGGAATGAAGTCAGGCGTCCATCCCTGGATCGGGTGCGGCTCGAAGGCCGGGTGACTTCCGGCGGGTGAGTGGTCGGGATTGCGCGGCTGTGCTTGGCCGCTGCCCAGAAGCTGCGCGTTTGCCGGCTCCGAAAGGACGATCCTGGTTTCAGGCCGCTCGCGGCGCAGAACGCGCCCAACGCCCGTCACTGTGCCGCCGGTGCCATAGCCGGTGACCCAGTAATCCAGCCGCTCACCGGCAAAATCGGCAATGATCTCGCGGGCGGTCGTGTTCTCGTGGATGAGGGCGTTGGCCTGGGTCTCGAACTGGCGGGCAAGGAACCAGCCATTTGCCTCGGCCAGTTCCACGGCCTTGCGATACATCCCGAGGCCCTTTTCCGCGCGCGGCGTGAGGACGACCTTCGCGCCCATCATCCGCATCAGTTTGCGACGCTCGACCGAAAAGCTGTCGGCCATCGTCACCACCAGCGGATAGCCCTTCGCCGCGCAGACCATCGCCAACCCGATGCCGGTATTGCCCGAGGTCGCCTCGACCACCGTCTGGCCGGGGCTGAGGCTTCCGTCCCGCTCGGCTTCTTCGATGATGCTGAGCGCCAGCCGGTCCTTGACCGACCCGGCCGGGTTGAACGCCTCGGCCTTCACGTAGATCTCGATCCCGGCGGGCGCGAGCGAATTGATCCGGATAGCGGGGGTGTTTCCGACCGTTTCAAGGACGCTGGCGTAAAGCCTGCCGCATCCCTGTGTTGTGCGAATATTCAAGTCATCCATTGATTTTCTCCCTTCCGTATTCATCGAGTGTGGCGATCCTGGCCAACGCAAGCGATCTGCCTCGTATGTTCCCCGAGGCGACGGTCGCTGACGCTCGGACGGGGCGCGAACACGTTCACGTTGGCTCGCTCCTCTCCTCGACGCAGCCGTCATGCCCTGACGGGGTATGGAAGATGTCGTGGGCGGCCGATGCAGGTGTTCGTCAGCGGCCTATTGCTGCGAGGCCATAGCTGACAGTGACGATATTTCCATCAGGTATGCCGACGACGATAAGCACTTCCTTTCCGCTGTCATCATGCGCCGCCAGAAGCTGGTTATCCATGTCGATCCAGCGCACCTGGCTATATCCGGCACTGTACAGTTTGGCCGTGACGACGTCGAAATAATCGTCTGGCTCATCAGACCAACTGGCAGTCGACAGCCCGCAAAGCGCAACTGTCATGGCCGTCATGATTGACGAGATCTTCATTTCATCCCCTCCTGGAAACGGGTTTGCTACATGGTGCAGCGCCCTTGTACCTTTGCAGTCTGAGGCATTCGCTTCTGGCAGGCTTGACGGGTTCCTGAAGAATTCCTGTAGAAGACAGGGATTTTACCGTATAATCGCTCATGACGTGGACATTCGGAGACTTCCGACTCGACCCGGAGAGGTTCGAGCTCATCCGCCAGGGAGAGCCGGTGCGGGTGGAGCCGCAGGTTCTTTCGCTGCTGATCCATCTTGTCCGATACCGCGACCGCATGGTGACGAAAGACGAAATTGTCGCCGCCATCTGGCAACGGTCAGGCGGTGTCGGACGCAAGTATTTCCAGCCGAATCCGCTCAGCCCGTCAGGCAGTTGGCGACGACGGTGCGCAACAGGCGGTGATCCACACGGTGCATGGCCGGGGGTTCCGCTTCATTGCCGAAGTGACCGTCTTGCAGTCCGCAGTTGCGGCATCGGATGCCGCGGTTTTCGATCTGCCCGACCATCCGGGCGGCCGTCCCTCGATCGCGGTACTGCCCTTCCAGCCGCTCGGCATTTCGCCAGCCCTCGCCATTCTGGGCGATGCGATCCCGCACGAGCTTATCGAGGCGCTGTCGCGGCTGCGCTGGCTTGCGGTGATCGCGCGTGGCTCGTCCTTCCGCTTTCGACAGGTCGACGCAGATCTGGATCTGGTGTCGACCGCGCTGGCGGCGCGTTACGTCCTGTCCGGGATCATCGAGAACCCGGACCGCACCATCGCCGTGACGCTGGAACTGACGGATACCAGTTCCCGCGAAATCCTCTGGGCCGACAAACTCGTTGCCCCCCTGAACGAAATCGGCGACCTGAGAGCGCGTATCGTGGCGCACCTGGTTGCCGCCCTCGAAACCCACATTCCCCTGAACGAAGCGCGCCTCGCGCGGCTGAGCGACCCGGAAAGTCTGGACGCCTGGGCCAATTATCACGTTGGATTGGGTCACCTCTACCGGTTCACCAAAGCGGATACGGCCCTTGCGCAGGCCTGTTTCGAACGCTCCGTCAAGGCGGAGCCGCAATTCGCACGCGCCCATGCGGGACTGTCCTTTACCAGCTTTCTCGACGCCTTCCTGCGCCAGGTCCCGGATCGGGCGTCCGCGGCCCTGAACGCCCGGCGCCACGCCGAGCGCAGCCTGGAACTGGACGCTTTGGACCCTTTCGCGAACTTTACGATGGGCCGCTCGTTCTGGCTGACGAACGAACCCGATGTGGCCGCGGACTGGCTGGCGCGCGCGACTGCGCTGAACCCCAATTACGCGCAGGGATTTTACGCCTCCGCCTTCACCAAGATGCTGACAGGCGACGCAACGGCGACATTCGCCGCGATTGAAACGTCGCTGCATCTCAGTCCTCTCGACCCGCTGCTCTACGGATTCCACGGCGTCCGCGCGCAGATGCTGATCCAGCAGGAGGACCATCAGGCGGCTGCCCGCTGGGCCGACCGTGCAGCCACCACACCCGGCGCACACTACCTGATCGCCATGATCGCGCTTTGCGCCAACGGTCTGGCCGGCCGTCATGACCAGGCGGCGCGGTGGCGGCAGAAAGTCCGCCGACTAAAACCTGATGCCACGGCGGCAGATTATTTCGCGGCCTTCCCCACGCGCGACACGGCGTCACGTGCGCGGATCGCTGCCGAGTTGAGCCGACACGGCTTCTGACCGCCGTCATCATCCGGTCGTCGGCACCGAAACAGTCCGAAAGCTGCCCGGAATTTGCGAAGGTCGCTATTTGCGTTTAGCCGGCTTTCAAGCTAACGCAGCATCCGATAACATGATTTCTAAGCCGACATGCGGCGGCGTGGCGGACGACTCGGCCGCGTAGCAAAACTGGAATTGTCCTATTGCCGCCCGGTGATATCGATCTTGCCCTTAACCCTGGCGCCGCTTTCCGTTGCCAGCACCTTGGCCACGATATCAGCCTGAACCTTTGAGGTGGATGCAAGCTTTAGATCGTCGCACTTCAAACCGCCCGTGTGGCAGCCTTCAACCGCGATCTTCGTTGCCGACATTGCCCCGTCGACCGACCCGCTTACCTGCACGGTGATCGTCTCGGCGCTGATGTCCCCGACCACGCGACCTTTGACGTCGACACTTCCCCCGCTTGATCTGATGTTGCCCTCGATCATCAGATCTTCTTCGATACTTGAACCCGGCACATTGAAACCCTTTGGCTGAGATGATGACAACCATAGTCCTCCCCCTTCAAGCCGTCCAGAACGACCCTGATCTTCTCTTCCGCCGAATACTGCTTTCGCGTCGCCCGGCGAAATGCGGACACTCCCTGATTTTACTTGCATCAAAGCCATGCGGAGCACCATCTTTTAAGACAGTGATCTCAATTCACGAGGGTCTCATGCACCTGGACCGCCACATCGCAATTCTGGAAATCGTTGCCATTGCCGGTCGCGGGCTGACCGCGGCAGAGGTGCAGAAGGCAAACGGATTGTCGCGGCCTGCCGGCATATCGCAAAGAGATTGGCCAGGAATTGATACAGGTCGCCGCCAAGATCAGCGCGCTGATCCTGCTGTGCAACGAAGCGCAGATTCAGGAAGCCGACGTCCCGCTGCTCAACCCGGTGCAAGAACGAGAAAAAGAATCACTACGTCAACATTAGAGGAGGGATGACATGTCGCAAAACAATGGAAGCTGCTGCGCAGGACCGGGCTATGCCTCGCCGCAAGAAGCGATCAAGGCGCCGCGTGAAAAGGTCGTCTACACGATCTGCATCTATACCGGGACCGGGATCGAGAAACCCGACTACCTGGCCACCATCGACGTCGACGAGGAGAGTGCGACCTACGGCGAGGTGATCCACCGGACGGAAATGTCGGTCGTTGGGGACGAATTGCACCACATGGGCTGGAACGCATGTTCCTCGTGCAACACCGACGGCAGCATGGAGAGAAAATATCTGATCATTCCGGGCGTGCGTACCACCAATTTCTATATCGTGGACACCGCCACCGATCCGCGTAAGCCGACGCTTTTCAAGACCATCGACGGCGACGAGATCAAGGCCAAGACCAACCTGTCCGCCCCACACACCGTGCATTGCCTCGGTGCTGATATCATCGTGTCGATGCTGGGCGATGCCGATGGCAACGGCCCCGGCGGTTTCCTGCATCTGGACAAGGATTTCAACATCATCGGGCGCTGGGAAAAAGACCTGGGCGAGATGAAGTACAACTACGACTTCTGGTATCAGCCACGCCACAACATGATGATCTCGACCGAATGGGCCTCGCCCAACACCTTCATGCCCGGCTTTGATCTGGAAGACGTGGCGCGAGGAAAATACGGCCAGCATGTCCATTTCTGGGACTTCAAGAACCGCAAGGTGGAACACTCCGTCGACCTGGGCGAGGAAGGGATGATCCCGCTGGAGGCGCGGTTTCACCACGATCCCGACAGCACGCACGGTTTCGTCGGGGCGGCGCTTTCCTCGAACATCTTTCACTACCACAAGGACAACGGAAAGGTTGAGATCAACAAGGTCATCGACGTGCCGACCGAAGATGTCGAAGGTTTCCCCGTTCCGATGCCGAGCCTCATCACCGACATCCTGGTGTCGATGGACGACAGGTATCTCTATTTCTCGAACTGGCTGCACGGGGATCTGAGGCAGTACGACATCTCCGATCCATTCAACCCGAAGCTGACCGGTCAGGTCTGGATCGGCGGGATGCTGGGCAAGGCGCCCGAGGTGAACGGCCGCACCGTTGATGGCGCGCCGCAGATGATCCAGTTGTCGCTCGACGGAAAACGGCTCTACGTGACGACGTCGCTGTTCTCGACCTGGGACAACCAGTTCTATCCGTCGATGAAGGACAAGGGCGGCATCATGCTGATCGTGGATTGCGATAATGAAAACGGCGGCATGAAAATCCGCGACAACTTCATAATCGATTTCAACGAGGAACCGCATGGCCCTGCACGCGCGCACGAGACGCGCTATCCGGGCGGTGACTGTTCGTCGGACATCTGGGTCTGAACGATCTCTCCCGCCATGCCCGGCCTTCCGGGGCCGGGCTCCGTTCGAAAGGAGGGGAGATGCGCAAGCACACAGTGACGCTCCGAAATCGCGGTGGGTTGTCTTTCGAAGTCGGCGAAGACGAGCCGATCATCGACGTGGTCGAGGCGGCGGGTCATGTCCTGCCGATTGCCTGTCGGTACGGCGGCTGCATCACCTGTGCGGCCAGAATGATTTCGGGCTCGGTTCGCCAGCCACAGGGCACAGCGCTGAACAAACGTCAGTCCGAAGAGGGCTATGTTTTGCTCTGCGTCGCGCGCCCGAACGAGGATTGCGTCTTCGACGTGGGCGTCGAAAGTCACGACAGGCTCTACGTCAACCCGTTCGCCAGCGCGGCTGCCGCCGGGCAAATGGCGCGAATTCGCAAGAAATGACGTCATGACCGGCCTCCGCATCGGTCGGCGCGGCCGGTCCCGGTATGCTGATATTCGACGTGTTGCGTTCCAATCGCTTTCCAGTCGCAGGATTTGGCTAACATTCTTGAAGCTTGCTGCCGTGTCGAAGGCTTTTCAATCGACCTTTGTGCAGGATGTCCGGCTCCGCTGCGGAACGCGCGCTTGAAGCACGCCCGATTCCGCGACGATTTCGGAAACCTGGTGCTCGCGGCGGTATGCCATGACATGAACACCGGCGACCCCCCGGATTTCGCGGATCTGCTGCATCAGTTCGATGCAGATGCGCTTGCCCTCCTCGGCCGGCTTCGCGGCCTTCTCGATCCGCTCGATCACCGCGTCGGGGATGTGGATTCCCGGCACGTTGCTGCGCATCCAGCGCGCCGCCTTGGCCGAGGCAAGGGGCCCGACGCCTGCCAGGATGAAGACCCGGTCCTCGAGTCCGAGATCGCGCACCCGCGCCATGAAGCGCTCGAAAACGGGTATGTTGAAGATGTAGTTGGTCTGGATGAATTCGGCGCCGGCCTCGACCTTCTTCGCCAGTCGTTCGGGCCGCCAGTCGAGTGGTTCGACACAAGGGTTCTCGGCTGCGCCCAGGAACATCCGCGGCGGCCGGGTGATCCGGCGGCCGGAGAGGAACATGCCCTCGTTTCGCATTGTGCGGATCGTGCGCAGGAGCGAGAGCGAGTCGAAGTCGAAGACCGGCCGCGCCCCCGGCTGGTCGCCGACGCCGACACCGTCACCGGTCAGGCAGAGGACGTTGCGGACCCCCATCGCCGCGGCGCCGAGGACGTCGCCCTGGATCGCGATCCGGTTACGGTCGCGGCACGAGATCTGGTAGATTGTCCCATAACCCGCCCGCGTCAAAAGAGAGCAGATGCCGATCGAGGACATGTGGCAGTTGGCGCCGGAGGCATCGGTTGCGTTGATCGCATCGGCGACCTCGGCCAGCGGCCGCGCCGCCTCGAACACGTCGGCCGGATCGGCGCTGTCCGGCGGGTTCAGTTCGGCCGTGACCGCAAAGCGGCCTTGGCGCAAAACCCGCTCGAGCCGGCTGCCCGAGACGTGACCGGGCGGCGGCTCTTCATAGGTGGGCAGCCACGGAGCGAATTCGGGCCGTTCGTCGTCGGTCATTGCCGGTCTCCAGCTCGAACGGCCGAGGCTGGCTCCGGAGCCAGCGGCGCCACAGTCGGCTCGTGCGCGCGGGCACTGGGGAACGCCGCTGCAATGGTGGTGCGAGGCGCGTCGTGGGCTTCGCGCAGCTGCGCGGCTTTTTCGCGACTGACCCTGAGCCACGAGGACGAGCCTTCGAGGCTGCGGTCCACCGGCGGCTGCACGTCGCGGATCGTCCCGCCGTCCTTCATGCGCGCGGCACCGTCCCATGCGAGCACCCAGACGCAGCGCATCTGCGGCTTGACCTCGCAATAGCCGCCCGGACGCACACCGCCGCAAGGGCCGTTGCGGAGCTGCTTCGGACAGTTCATCGGACAGGACATTCCGGTCGAGGACAGCACGCACTGGCCGCACATCTTGCAGTCGAACAGCAGCCCCTTGGTCACCCGCTCGAGCGCGGCGACCGGAGGCTCGATCCGCGCGTAGCCAACGCGCGCGAACAGCGGGTCGAGCGCGACCATCGCGGTCTCGAGCCGGGCGTAGAGCCATTCGAAGGCCCTGGCATGACGAACGGCGAATAGACGGATCCGGTACATGAGTGTTTCCTCAATTCGATCTGCGCTGTAGCGCGCCCGCTTCGCAACTGTGTGGCCGTGTGTCTGTTCCCAGTCCCCGGTCTAATTCATTCCCATTCCTTGCGCGGAAGCGTCGGATCGACCCGCCGCAATATCTCTTGCCTTCTCGCGCAGGACGAACTTCAGGATTTTGCCTGTCGAGGTTCTGGGGATGGCCATAAAAACGATTTGTCCAGGAACCTTGTATAAAGCGAGATGATCGCGGCACCACGCGCGCAGCGTCTCCGCATCCGCCTGCTTGCCGTCAGCGAGCTCGACAAAAGCGCAGGGTGTTTCACCCCATTTTTCGTGTGGCATTGCGACGACGGCAACGACCTCAACAGCAGGGTGCCTGTAAAGGGCTTCTTCGACCTCGATCGAAGAGATGTTCTCCCCGCCCGAGATGATGATGTCCTTCGACCTGTCCTTGAGCTGGATATAGCCGTCGGAATGCATGACGCCCATGTCTCCCGAGTGGAACCAGCCGCCTTCAAAGGCCGCTTGCGTCGCCTTGGGGTTGCGGAAATACCCCTTCATCACGACGTTCCCGCGAAACATGACCTCTCCCATGGTCTGGCCATCGCGCGGCACCGGGCGCATTGTTACGGGGTCAAGAACGTCCAGTTGCTCGAGCGGCAGATAGCGCACACCCTGACGCGCCTTCAGCGCCGCCTGCCCGGCCGGCGGCAGGTCGGACCAGCTGTCATGCCAATCATTGACCACAGCAGGACCATAGGTTTCCGTCAGACCGTAAAGGTGCGTGACGTCGAAACCCGCCGTCCTCATCTCCGCCAGCAGCTTCTCGGGCGGCGGCGCGGCGGCGGTGAAGAACTGCACGGAATGGTCTAGATTGCGTTTGATCTTTTCCGGCGCCGAGATCATCAGCGACATCACGATGGGCGCACCGCAAAGGTGTGTCACCCCACTGTTCGCAAGAGCATCCCAGATCGGTTCGGCCCGCACCTGCCGCAGGCACACATGGGTGCCGATGATGGCGGACAACGTCCAGGGAAAACACCAGCCGTTGCAATGGAACATCGGGAGGGTCCAGAGATAGACTGCGTGTTTCTGCATTGACGTGGTCAGCGCGTTGCCCTGCGCCAGCAGATAAGCACCTCGGTGGTGCGAGACCACGCCTTTGGGGTCGCCGGTGGTGCCGGAGGTGTAGTTGATCGAAATCGCGTCCCACTCGTTTTCTGGCAGCAGCCAGGCAAAATCCGGGTCGCCACGGGTCAGGAATACCTCGTAGTCGGTCGCGTCTGTTTCAGTCCGCGCGCCGTCGTACTCCGGATCGTCATACTGAATCATGACGGGCGAAACCGTGGCAAGTGCAAGCGCCTCCTGCATCAGCGGGATGTACTCCCGGTCGACGATCACCACCTTCGACATGGCATGATCAAGCTGAAAGGCGATGATGGGCGCGTCCAGCCTGGTGTTGATCGAATGCAGGACCGCGCCGCACATCGGCACGCCGTAGTGGCATTCCAGCATGGCCGGAGTATTGGGCAGCAGCACCGACACGGTGTCGCCTCGCCCGATACCGCTCTGCGCCAGGGCTGAGGCCAGCTGGCGGGACCGCGCATAGAACTCCGCATAGTTGCGCCGCAGGGCACCGTGGACGATCGCCGTGTGACCGGGAAATACGCTGGCGGCTCGATCCAGAAAGTTCAGGGGCGTAAGGGGCTGATAGTTCGCCGGATTGGGATCGAGATCGGTGTTGTAGGGATTACTCATGATCTCACTGGTCCTGCCATTGGGGCGCGCGCTTCTCAATGAACGCGCCGATGCCCTCTTCGGCGTCGCGAGCCAGCATGTTTTCGACCATAACGTTTGAGGCATACTCGTAGGCCTCTGACAGAGACATCTCACGTTGTGCGTAAAATGCTTGTTTCCCGATTGCCAGCGTCATGCTCGATTTCGACGCGATCTTGCGGGCGATCTCCAACGTGGCATCCCGCAAAGCCTCCGTCGGAACAACCCGGTTGACCAGGCCAATCTCTGCCGCGCGGGTGGCCGAGGTCATGTCACCCGTCAGCAGCATCTCCATCGCGTGCTTGCTCGCCACGTTACGCGACAGAGCCACCATCGGAGTCGAGCAGAACAGGCCGATATGCACGCCGGGAGTGCTGAATGTCGCGGTCTCCGCTGCAAGGGCAATGTCGCAGCTCGCCACCAGCTGACAGCCCGCCGCCGTCGCAACGCCCTCGACCTCGGCAACGACGGGCTTCGGGCAATTCACAATCGCCTGCATGACCCCGGCGCACATCCCCATTACCTTGGTGAAGTAGGCACGGCCGCGATCCTCGGCCGCGCGACCGGCAGTCATTTCCTTCAAGTCATGACCGGCGCAGAAGGCCCGCCCGTTTGCGGCCAGAATGACGACGCGCACCGCAGGGTCGGACCCGGCCTCTGCGAAGGCGCTGGCGAGTTCTCGCAGCATCGCCTCGGACAGCGCGTTGCGCCGCCCGGGATCGTTCATGGTCAGACGCAGGATTCCGTCTTCATCCAGGTCATGCAGTAAAATCTCGTTCGTTTGCATTCTGTACCTCCCTTACCGGCGCCTATAGGATGTTGACCTCGACGCTGTTTGCAAGCGTGTTGGCGATGAAGCAGTAGCGATGCGCGCGATGCTGCATCTCGTCGAGCTTCGCCGCCTCCACCGCGAACCCGGCATCAAAGCGTACCACCGGATGAAGGTCGATGCGCGTCACAGACATCTGCCCCTTGGCGTTTTTGCCAAGGTGGGCGACGGCATGATCGTGGTAGCTCGCCACTGGCCATTCGGCTTTGGCGGCAAGCGCGAGGAAGGTCATCATGTGGCAGCTGGACAACGACGAAGCGAGGGCCTGCTCGGGGTTGGTGTTGCTGGCATCACCGCCCCAATCGGGGGCGGAGTCCACGTTCAGATCATTGCTGCCGTTGAAATGTACCGTGTGTACGTTTGAGTACCTGCCTGGCTGCAGGTTCGGCTCCGTGCGCTGCCAATGCAGCCGAATCGAAAGATCATCGGACATGTTTCTGGATTCCTGTCTGGGCTTCGGTGTTCAGGCGGCGGCGAGTTTCTTCTTCGGGTCGTAGAACGGTCGTTCCGCGATCGTCGCCCGGGCGAGACCGGACGGGATGCTGACCTCGACCTCAGTACCGATTTCCGCAATATCCGCTGAGACCATCGCCAAGGCGATATTCTGCTTCAGCCGGGGCGAGTATACTGCCGAGGTGACCTTGCCCATCTCGTCGCCATCCTTGGTGATGGTCCAGAACGTGGTATTGGGCCCTTTCAGCGGCGTCCCTTCGATGACCAGACCCACCTGCCTGCGGCTCACCCCCTCTTCATTGATGCGGCGCAACGCAGCCTTGCCGATGAAATCAGCCTCCATGTCGAGGTTTACGAGCCTGTCCAGCCCCAGCTCATAAGGGTTCGAATTGATATCCGCATCGGCATGATAGGACAGCATTCCGCCCTCGATGCGACGGATCGAAGACGTGTGGCCGGGTTTCAGGCCGAACGGCGCCCCAGCGGTCATGATTTTCTCCCACAGCTCGTCGCCGCGCGATCCATCGCGCAGGTAAAGCTCGTATCCCAACTCGCTGGACCACCCGGTGCGCGACACGATCAGCGGAATACCGTCAAGTTCAAGCTCGCGCAGCCAGTAATAGCGTAGATCCATGATGCTTCCACCGAACAACGCCTGCATGACCTCGCCCGATTTTGGGCCCTGCAATTGCAACGGCGACACATCCGGCTCGCGGATCGTGACATCAAGGCCGGAATGCACGGCCACACCCTGCGCCCAAAGCAGGATGTCGCTGTCCGCCAGGGAAATCCAGAAGTGGTTTTCGGCGAGCCGCAGCAGGATCGGATCATTCAGAATGCCGCCGTCGGCATTGGTGATCAGCACGTATTTGCATTGTCCGACAGCCATTTTGGACAGATCGCGCGGGGTCAGCATCTGGGTGAACCTGGCGGCATCCGGCCCGGTGATTTCTACCTGACGCTCCACCGCCACGTCGCACAGGATCGCGTCATTTACCAGATTCCAGAAATTCTGCTCCGGATCGCCAAAATCGCGCGGGATGTACATGTGGTTATAGACGGAAAACCCCTTGGCGCCCCAACGGACGGTGGCATCGAAATAGGGGGATTTGCGGATCTGCGTACCGAACCCGAAGCCATCTGCTTGCATCATGATTTACCTCGATTGCCAACAGCCGGACCGGCTGCGGAGCGTTTGAACCTGACCATAGTGCTACCACCGGGTGCGGAACGATGGCGGGCTGAAAAATGGCCGCGACCAGACCGAACAGACCAATTTTCCGGCGCTGAACGGCCCGTTCGGGCGGAGGCGCCTATCTGGTCCCCTTGGCCGCCAGATCGGCAAGATTGGGGCGCCCCTTCTTGACGACACGGGTCACGATATAGGTCATGTAGCGTTCAATTCCGAGCTCGGCCGCCAGCAGCGATTCCATCACAGCCTGAAACGCCTCCAGGTCTGGACATATCACCTTCATCACGTAGTCCGTGCCCCCGCCCGTGGCGATGCAGTCGATGATCTCCTCCCGACCGCCGACAAAGGTCTCGAAGCGCTCGAAATCCGCCTTGCGGTGATGGGTCAGCGAAATCGTCACGACAACTTGGGTGAACGCGCAGATCCGGTCCAGCGCGATATCGGCGTGATAGCCCCGGATGTAACCCGCGGCCTTCAATCTGGCCAGGCGGGCCCAGCAAGGTGTCGCAGAGATATTGGCGATCTCAGCCAGCTTGGTCTTGCTCAGTTGCCCATGCTGCTGAACCGCACTGAGGATGCGAATATCCGTTGCGTCAAGGCCAATCCTTTTCATTCGTTCCTAACTTTCGTTGCGTCTCATCAGGACATCGGCCACAAGCAAACCGCAGCCCTGAATGCAATCATACTACTCAACTCTTGAGTTGCTGATCGAATTTGCAGGCACGATAACTGCCACCGGTGCCATACCGTTGATGGACAGACACTTTCTGACTTGACAAGACTCCCGCCGCGGCGGCCCTGTCAGGGACCGCCGCACGACACCTCCTGCCCGGCGCCAGCGCAGCTTTTACGAACGCGCCGTCAGACGCAGGCGCGCAGCCTGTCCACCAGGTCGACCCGCTCCCAGCTGAAGCCGCCATCACTTTCGGGGGCGCGGCCGAAATGGCCGTAGGCGGCCGTGCGCTGGTAGATGGGGCGGTTCAGCGACAGATGTTCGCGGATGCCGCGCGGGCTGAGGTCCATGCAGTCGCGGATCGCCTTTTCGATGGCCGCCGGATCGACCTCGCCGGTGCCGTGGGTATCGGCAAAGATCGACAGAGGATGCGACACACCGATGGCATAGCTCAGCTGGATGGTGCAGCGTTCGGCCATGCCCGCGGCCACCACGTTCTTGGCGAGGTAGCGCGCGGCATAGGCGGCCGAGCGGTCGACCTTGGTCGGATCCTTGCCGGAAAACGCGCCGCCGCCATGGGGCGCGGCGCCGCCATAGGTGTCGACGATGATCTTGCGCCCCGTGAGCCCTGCGTCGCCATCGGGTCCGCCAATGACGAAGGTGCCGGTGGGGTTGACGTGCCAGACGGTGTCGCCGCGCAGCCAGCCCTCGGGCAGCACTTCGCGGATGTAGGGCTCGACGATATCGCGCACGTCGCCGGGGGTCAGCTCGTGGTGCTTGTCGTCGAACTGGTGATGCTGCGTGCTCAGCACGATCGAGCTTATATGCGACGGCTGTCCGTTCTCGTAGACCACCGAAAGCTGGCTTTTCGCATCGGGAAGCAGCAGCGGCTCGCTCCCGTCCTTGCGCACCTCGGCCAAGCGCCGCAGGATCGCGTGGGAGAACTGCACCGGCGCCGGCATCAGCGCTTCGGTCTCGGTGGTGGCATAGCCGAACATGATGCCCTGATCGCCGGCGCCCTCTTCCTTTCCCTCGCGGGCGTTGACGCCTTGGGCGATGTGCGCCGACTGCTCGTGCAGAAGGTTCGTCACCTCCAGGGACCGCCAGTGGAACTTGTCCTGCTCATAGCCGATGTCGCGCACGCATTTGCGCACCACGGTCGCCATCTGGTCCTTGTATTCGGTCAGCCTCTCCTTGTCCGACAGCCCGACCTCGCCGCCTATCACGACGCGGTTCGTGGTGGCGAAGGCTTCGGCTGCGACACGCGCTTCGGGTTCCTTGTCAAGGAAGAAGTCGAGGATCGCGTCGGAAATCCGGTCGCAGACCTTATCGGGATGCCCTTCCGAGACCGACTCCGAGGTCAGCGTGTAGTTCTGTCGTGCCATGAGAACGCTCCATTATGAAATCCCGCCGCGCCAGGAAGCCGTTGCGACGGTATATGCTTGGGTAGACCGGGCCGCGTGGAAACGTCAATCTCTATCCCCGCGCGTGCCTGGCTTTCTGCGCCGGTGCAGCAGCAAGGGCACCAGCGCGAGACAGACCAGGAGCGCCAGCGCCGGCCAGTCGCCCGTGCGCGCGTATGGCGTGGGCGGCGCAGGCGGCGGCAGGGCTGCGTCAAGATAGCCCGCCTGCCCCAGCGGAATTTCGGCGGTGATGCGCCCGGCGGCGTCGATGATGGCCGATACGCCCGTGTTGGCCGCGCGGATCATCGGCAGGCCCTGCTCGGCGCTGCGCAGCCGCGCCTGCGCGAGGTGCTGGAACGGCCCCGAGATCTGCCCGAACCACGCGTCATTGGTGATCAGCAGCAGGTAGTCCGCGCGGCCCTTTGCGGCGGCGACATCGCGCGGAAACACGCCCTCGTAGCAGATCAGCGGCAGCGCCGTGCCCAGCCGCCCCATGTCCAGAAGCCGCGCCCCCGGCCCCGGCGAATACCCGTATCCGCCCTTCTGCGCCAGACCGCGAATGCCGAAGCGGCCCAGCAGATCGCCGAAAGGGACATATTCGCCAAAGGGCACGAGGTGATGCTTGTCGTAAAGCGCCGCCTCGCGCCCCGCGTCGTCCAGCACCAGAAGCGAGTTGTAATAGCGCGCGCCCTCGGACCGCTGCACGCCCAGCACCACGGGCGCGCCGCGCGCGGCCTCGACGATGGCGCCCAGAAGATCGTCGGCGTAGTTCAGCAGCGTCGGAAGCGCCGTTTCCGGCCAGACGATCAGATCGGGCGCCGTGCCTGCCGCCGTATAACGCATCTGGCGATCGAAATGTCCTTGCATATAGGCCGGATCCCACTTCTGATCCTGCGGCACGTTGGGCTGCACAAGGCGGATGACGGGCGCATCCTCGCCGGGCAAAGGCGCGCCGCCAAGCCACGGCGCGGCGGCGAAGAGCGCGGCAAACGCGGCAATCCCGGCGGCGCCGACCCAGCGGCGCCCCAGCGCCAGATGCCACAGCGCGGCGCCGGTGATCAGCACGAGGAAGGTCAGCGGCAGCGCGCCCCCGATGGCCGCCCAGCCCAGCAGCGGCGTCGGGATCAGCACATGGCCCGGCTGCGCCCAGGGAAACCCCGTCCAGAGCGCGCCGCGCAGCGCCTCGGACAGCGTCAGCATCGCGGCCCATGTCAGCGCGCCGCCACCCAGCTTGCGCGCAAGCCCCTGCGCTCCGGCCCAGAACAGCGCAAAACCCAACGCAGACAGCACCAGCGCGAAAGGCGCCATCCAGCCGTGGCGCGCCACGTCCACCAAAAACGGCTCTACGATCCAGCTGAGCGCGATGGCGAAATATCCGGCGCCGCCGGCAAGGCCCAGCCACACGGCACGCTGCCAGCCAGGCGCGGCCCTGTAGCAGCCATAAAGCCCGCCGAACGCCAGAAGCGTCAGCGGCCAGAGGTCCAGCGGCGCCTGGCCCAGCGCCGCCACGGCGCCCAGCGCGGCGGCGATTCCGCTCTGCCCCCACCGCACCCGCGCGTTTGTCCGGCGTAGCGCGGCCGTGTCAGGCATGGGCGCCCGCATAGGGCACGCGCACGCGCAGCCGCTTGATCCGGCGCGGATCGGCGTCCATCACCTCGAAGACGGTGCCGCCGGGATGCTCGATCACCTCGCCGCGCACCGGCACCCGCCCCAGCAGCATGAAGACCAGCCCGCCCAAGGTGTCGATCTCTTCCTCGTCCACGTCGTCCACATCGGTCAGCGACTGGCCTATCTGCTGCTCGAACTCGTCCAGCGGCGTCTTGGCCAGCGCGATGTAGCAACCCGGCTTTTCCTCGGTCCAGGTGGCGTCCTCGCCGATGTCATGCTCGTCCTCGATCTCGCCCAGAACCTGCTCGATCAGATCCTCGATCGTCACCAGCCCGTCGACGCCGCCATATTCGTCGATCACCAGCGCCATGTGGCGCCGGTCCGTCTGCATCTTCTGCAAGAGCACACCGATGCGCATAGACGGCGGCACGTAAAGCAGCGGGCGCAGCATGTCCCGGAGCGAGAACGCGTCCTCCGTGTCGCCGTTGAAGCCGTGGCGGAGCGCGAAATCCTTCAGATGGACAAAGCCGATGGGCGAATCGAGCGTGCCCTCGTAGACCGGCAGACGCGACATGCCGCTGTCGCGGAAGACATGGACCAGTTCGGCCTGGGTGATCGACGCGGGCACCGACACGATATCGGCCTTGGGGATCGCCACGTCCTCGACCACCATGTCGCGCAGGTTGATCAGACCGCGCCCGTTCGGCGCCGAAGCGACGCTGCGCTCGTCGCCGCCCTGGGGGTCCGGTGCGGAGAAGGCGCTGAAGATGCGCCTGAAAAATCCGCTACTGTCATCATCGTCACTTGCCTTGCCCGGCTGCGCGCCATGCGCTGCGCTAGAAGATCCGTCGCTGCTGTCGTTCATCGATCCCGTTTCCAAACTCGCAATTCCACAAATACCACTACAGCCCCCAAGCCACTGCAACGGGTGCCTGCATTCAATATGGGTCAGCTATGCCCAGTTTGCAAAGGATGGCAACCTCGCACGATTCCATCAGCCTGGCATCCGCGTCACGCACGTGATCATAGCCCAGGAGGTGCAGCACCGCATGCACGATCAGATGGGCGGCGTGGTCAGCCAGCGGTTTGCTGCCCAACGCGGCCTCGGCGGCGCAGGTGTCGTAGGCGATGGCGATATCGCCGAGTTCGGCATCGGCGTCGGCGAGGGGCGGCGCCGGCACGCCGCCGTCGCGCGCCGCGCCGCGCTCGCCGCTGGGCCAGCTCAGCACGTTTGTCGGCTGCGGCTTGCCGCGGAAATCCTCGTTGAGCGCTGTGATGCGCGCGTCGTTGCAGGCCAGAATGCTGATCTCGAACGCCTTCGGATCGAGCTTCAGATGCGACAGCGCCGCGCGCGCCGCACGCTCGGCCAGCGCCTCCAGCCCCACCGCGCGCCAGCGGCGATCCTCGATCATCACGTGGGTCAGCATGGACGGCGCCCGGTCCGTGCCGCCGGCAATCTTTCAGGCATCGGCCTCATACGCCTCGATGATCGCCGCGACGAGCGGGTGACGCACCACGTCCCTTGCGGTGAAATAGTTGAACCCGATACGCGGGATGGATTTCAGCAGCCGCTCGGCATCGTGCAGCCCCGAGGCCACGCCGCGCGGCAGGTCGATCTGGGTGCGGTCCCCGGTCACCACCATGCGGCTGCCCTCGCCCAGGCGGGTCAGGAACATCTTCATCTGCATCGTCGTGGCGTTCTGCGCCTCGTCCAGCACCACGAACGCGCGGCTGAGCGTGCGCCCGCGCATGAAGGCCAGCGGCGCGATCTCGATCTTCTTCTCCTCGATCAGCTTGGCCAGCTGCTTGCCCGGCAGAAAATCGTTCAGCGCGTCATAGAGCGGCTGCATGTAGGGATCGACCTTGTCCTTCATGTCGCCGGGCAGATAGCCCAGCTTTTCGCCCGCCTCGACGGCGGGGCGGGCAAGGATGATCTTGTCGACATGGCCCTCGATGAACATCGACACGCCGACGGCGACGGCCAGATACGTTTTGCCGGTGCCGGCGGGGCCGATGCCGAAGGCCAGATCGTTCTCGTAGAGCGAGCGGACATAAGCCTTCTGCGCCTCGGTGCGCGGCTCGACCAGCTTCTTGCGGGTCTTGATCTCGACCCGGCCGCCGCGAAACATCTCGAGCTGCCCGCTCCCGTCCGCGCCGCCCGCCGATTCGCTGCCGTTCATGCGCAGCTCGCGGTCGATATCGCCGTGAGCGACCTCCTTGCCGGTTTCCAGCCGCTGATAAAGCGCCTGAAGCACCTGCACCGCCTCGGCCACCTGCGCGGTGTCGCCATGCACGGTCAACTGGTTGCCGCGGCGCAGGATTTGAACGTCCAGCGTGCGCTCGATCTCGGCCAGGTTGCGGTCATGCGCGCCGCACAGGTCGATCAGCAGAAAGTTGTCGGGAAATTCGACGATCTGGCTAAACATCTCGCCCGGTTGCGATGGGCTCTCGGTCTGGGGTGGGGGCAAGCAGATCTCCGGTTCGTGCGATGCGTGGGTTGTCAGATACACATAAGGCGCGCCTGCACTGGTGCCAAGCGGACGCAGCGGACGCAAGGTCAAGATTGACCGCAGGCGGGCTTCGGCGCAACAGCAAAGCTGCGCCTCTGCGGCGCGGCTTCATCATGCCGCAGGCAGCATCCCGGCGACCCGGACTGCCGGCCTCAGAGGCCGGTCAGCCTGCCGCCCAGCGAATTGGCACCCGATTCCACCACCCGCACGCGAGCGATGTCGCCCGGTGCGGCATCCGGCGCGGTGACATGGACGGCATGCAGATATTGCGACTTGCCCGCCATCTGCCCCGGCAGGCGCCCTGCCCGCTCGAACAGCACGTCCACGTCGCGGCCGACCATCTGCTCCTGAATCTGCCGCTGCTGGCGTGTCAACAGCGCCTGAAGGCGTTGCAGTCGCTCGTCCGCCTCGACCGCGTCCACCTGCGCACGCTCCGCCGCCGGGGTGCCGGGGCGGGCGGAGTATTTGAAGGAGTAGGCCTGGCCGTAGCGGACCTCTTCGATCAGCTGCATCGTCGCCTGAAAATCGGCCTCCGTCTCTTCGGGAAAGCCGACGATGAAATCCCCCGACAGCAGCAGGTCGGGCCGCGCGGCCCGAAGGCGTTCGATCAGACGAATGTAGGAGTCGGCGGTGTGGCTGCGGTTCATCCGTTTGAGGATGCGGTCGCTGCCCGATTGCACCGGCAGATGCAGATAGGGCATCAGCTTGGCGCAGTTGCCGTGCGCCTCGATCAGATCGTCGGCCATATCGTTCGGGTGGCTGGTGGTGAAGCGGATGCGCTCCAGCCCGTCGATGTCATTCAGCGCCCAGATCAGCTGCGCCAGCGACCAATCATCCCCCGTGGGGCCCTCGCCGTGATAGGCGTTGACGTTCTGGCCCAGCAGGGTGATCTCGCGCACGCCGCGTTCCACCAGATCCCTGGCCTCTTCGATGACGCGAGCCGCAGGGCGCGACGTTTCGGCGCCGCGGGTGTAGGGCACGACGCAGAAGGCGCAGAACTTGTCGCATCCCTCCTGCACGGTCAGGAACGCCGTCGGCCCGCGCTTGGCCTTGGGACGCGCCTTCAGCGCCTCGAACTTGTCCTCTTCAGGGAAATCGGTATCGACAGCGGTGCCCCCCTGCCGCAGCTTCGCCTCCATCTCGGGCAAGCGGTGATAGCTTTGCGGGCCGACAACCAGATCGACCAGCGGCTGGCGGCGCATGATCTCGGCGCCCTCGGCCTGCGCGACGCAGCCGGCGACGCCGATCTTCAGATCGGGCCTTGCATCCTTCAACTCGCGGAAGCGACCGAGCTCGGAATAGACCTTCTCGGCGGCCTTTTCGCGAATGTGGCAGGTGTTCAGCAGGATCATGTCAGCCTCGTCGGCCGACTGGACCTCGGTATAGCCCGCGCCTCCCATCGCCTCGGCCATGCGCTCGGAATCATAGACGTTCATCTGACAACCATATGTCTTGATGTAGAGCTTCTTCGGCTCTGCCATGAGCGGCCTCCGGGGTCTGCGGATGTGATGGGAAGGCTATATCACAGCGGCGCCATCTTGCAATGCGCGACGAATTGGCAGACCCTGCGCGCCGGGGGCGGAAAAACGAGCGGTATGCACTACACATCTGTCGGCGAGTTCTGCAGGAACGGCGCGCATCATCTGGCCAAGGGGCCTGTCGCGCTGATCCTTGCCGAAGACGAGGTCGAGCTGCATTCGACCCTGAGCCATCATCTGTCATTGGGCTTCAAGGCCGTCGTCGCGCTTTTGCCGCGCATGTTCACCATTCCCGCCGACATCGCCGACCGGATCGTGCGCGTCGACATGGAAGTTGTGGGCGGAAACCATGTCGCCGCCGTCAACCAGGTCATCGCGGCCGCGCCGGAGGGGACATGGCTTTTCTACTGCTTCAACGCCGAATACCTGTTCTACCCCTTCTGCGAGAGCCGCAGCATCGGTGAAATGCTGGCCTTCCATGCCGAGGAACGGCGCGATGCGATGCTGTCCTATGTCATCGACATCTACGCCGGCGATCTCGCCGCCCATCCGGATGCGGTGTCGAGGCGCGATGCATGGCTGGACAAATCCGGCTACTATGCGCTCGCGCGCCCCGATCCGGCCAACCGCGGCGGCACGAAGGAGCGGCAGCTCGATTTCCACGGTGGTCTGCGCTGGCGCTACGAAGAACACATTCCCGTCCCGCGCCGCAACATCGACCGCATCGCGCTGTTCCGCGCCAAGCCGAAACTGACGCTGCGCGAGGGGCACGTTTTCTCGGACGAGGAATACAACACCTATGCCTGCCCGTGGCACAACAACCTGACGTCGGCCATCGCGTCCTTCCGCACCGCCAAGGCGCTCAAGCGCAATCCCGGCTCGACCTTCGACATCGCCACCTTCAAATGGCACAACTCCGTCCCGTTCGAGTGGAATTCGCGCCAGTTGCTCGATCTCGGCCTGATGGAGCCTGGGCAGTGGTTCTAAGCGCGCGTCTAACGGCCGCTCAGCTCCAGTCGTCGAAGATCAGGTGGTCCGCATCCACACCCAGCGCATCCAGCTCGCCCTGAACGGCGCGCATCATCGGCGGCGGACCGCAGAGGTAACACAGCGTGCCCGGCGCGATGAACTGGCCCAGGTAGTCGCGGTTCAATTCGCGTTTCGGCACCGTCTCGCCCTCGCCCTCGCTGACGACATACGCCACCGTCAGGCCCGGCATCGCCGACAGCTTGTCGCGCCAGATGATGTCGGCCTCGGTCCTGTTGGAAAAGACCAGAGTGGATGCCTCCAGATCGCCCGCGTCCCGCAGCCGCTTGCGCAGGATGGCGATCATCGGCGTGATGCCGGCGCCCCCGGCGATGAACACGCCCGGCCCCTTGTCCCTCAGGTCACCAAAAGGGCCAGCGATGTTGACCTCGTCGCCCGGCTGCATCTGGCCGATCTGCTCGGTCACGCCATCGCGGCTGGGATAACTCTTGATGACGAATTCCAGAGTCTCCTCATCCGGCAGGCTGACGGGCGTGAAGGGCCGCCCCTTCTCGCGCCAGCCGTCCTTTTGCAGTTTCATCTCGATCGCCTGCCCCGGCTCGAAATCGAAACCCTCGGGGCGGTCAAAGACCAGATGATGCGTGTTGTGGGTGACAGGCTCGATCGCGCGCAGCGTCAGGATATGGGCCATGATCAGACCTCCTTTGCTCCGACAACGCCCCGCGCCGCGCCCGCGTTCCCGCGCGCGCCCCCTGCTTCATCTTGGCAAAAATACTCGAATCCGCACCGAGGTTCCGGGCGCGGCGATGCAGATCAGAGGTTCTCGGCCTGCGGCATGCCCAGCACGTGAAAGCCGCCATCGACGTGGATGATCTCGCCCGTGGTGCAGGCGCCCGCGTCGGAGGCGAGATAGACCGCCGTGCCGCCTACCGCCTCCAGCGTGGCGTTGGCACGCAAGGGCGCGTTCATGCCCGTGTGCTTGTAGGTGCGGCGCGCGCCGCCGATGGCCGCCCCCGCCAGCGTCTTCATTGGGCCGGGGCTGATCGCGTTGACGCGGATCCCGTCGGGGCCAAGGTCATTGGCCAGGTAGCGCGTCGCGCTTTCCAGCGCCGCCTTGGCCACGCCCATCACGTTGTAGTTGGGTACCACCCGGTTGCTGCCCTGATAGGTCAGGGTCAGCAGCGTGCCGCCGTTTTCCCGCATCAGCGGATGCGCGCGGCGCGCCACGTCGATGAAGCTGTAGCAGGAGATGTCGAGCGAATGCTTGAAATTCGCGCGGCTGGTATTCAGAAACCGGCCAGTCAACTCTGATTTGTCAGAAAAAGCAATGGCATGCACGACGAAGTCAATGCTCGGCCAGCGTTCCGCCAGCGCCGCGAAGCCTTCGTCCAGCGACGCATCGTCGGTCACATCCACGTCGACCATGAAATCCGATCCCGACGCTCGCCGCCAGCGGCTCCAGCCGCTTTCCGAACGCCTCGCCCTGATGGCTGAAGGCCAGTTCGGCGCCTGCCGCGTGCATCGCGCGCGCGATGCCCCAGGCGATGGAGCGGTCGTTGGCCACGCCCATGATCAGCCCGCGCTTGCCCTGCATTCGCAGGGAAGCCGTCGGCAGGTCGGATGTCTGTGTCATGCGCGTCCTATCCGTGAAATCTGCTGAGCAGCATCGAGCCGTTGGTGCCGCCGAAGCCGAAGGAATTGGTCATCACCGTATCGAGCCCTGCGTTGTCGACACGCATCGTCGCCACTTCGGAAGGATCGAGCGCGGGATCGAGAGTTTCGACGTTGATCGAAGGGATTATGAAGTCATGTTCAAGTGCCAGAAGGCAGTAAATCGCCTCCTGCGCGCCAGTCGCACCCTGGCTGTGCCCGGTCATCGACTTGGTCGAGCTGATGGGCGGGGTGGACCCCTGCCCGAAGACGCGGCGCACCGCCTCCACCTCGCCCACGTCGCCCACCGGCGTCGAGGTGCCGTGTGCGTTGATGTAGCTGACCTTGCGATCCTCGCCCAGCGTCCGCAGCGCGCCGCGCATCGCCCGCTCGCCGCCCTCGCCGGACGGGGCGACCATGTCGGCACCGTCAGAAGTTGCCGCGAAACCAGTAACTTCCGCGTAAATCTTCGCGCCGCGCGCCTGCGCATGTTCCAGGCTTTCCAGCACCAGCATGGCGCCCCCGCCCGAGATGACGAAGCCGTCGCGCCCAACGTCGAAGGCCCGCGATGCCTTGTCCGGCGTGTCGTTGTATTTCGAGGACATCGCGCCCATCGCGTCGAACAGGCAGCTGAGCGTCCAGTCCAGTTCCTCCCCGCCGCCGCCGAACATCACATCCTGATGGCCAAGCGCGATCTGCTGCGCCGCCATGCCGATGCAGTGCAGCGACGTCGAACAGGCCGAGGTGATGGAAAAATTCATGCCCTTGATCTGGTAGGCCGTGGCGAGGTTCGCGCTGACCGTCGAGGACATGCATTTGGGCACCGCGAAGGGACCGATCCGCTTGGTCCCGCCGGTTTTCAGCACGGTCTGGTGCGCTTGCAGCATGGCGCTGGTCGACGGGCCGCCCGATCCGGCGATGAGGCCGGTCATGGGGTTCACCACGTCCTTTTCTTCCAGCCCCGCATCGGCGATGGCCTGTCGCATCGCGATATAGGCATAAGCGGCACCCGGCCCCATGAAGCGCAGCGTGCGCTTGTCCACCTGCTCGGACACATCGAGATTGATCGCCCCGGCGACCTGGCTGCGAAAGCCATGCTCGGCCATCTCGGCATTGGCGGTGATTCCGGACCGGCCGACGCGCAGCGAATCCAGCACCTCATCCGCGCTGTTCCCGATGGACGAAACGATCCCCAGCCCTGTTACGACCACGCGGCGCATGACGCTCTCCCTCTTGTCCTGCACGGCGCGCTCAGCTTTCGCTGAGCGCCACTTTCATATCCTTGACCTGATAGATCACTTCGCCGTCCGCCACGACGCGGCCATCGGCAACACCCATGGTCAGCCGGCGGCTTTGCACGGCTTTGGTGAAATCGACTTGATATGTCAACATCTTGCGATCCGGTCTTACCATTCCGGTCAGCTTGACCTCGCCTACGCCCAGCGCATAGCCGCGCCCCTGCCAGCCGCGCCAGCCCAGGTTGAAGCCGGTGAGCTGCCAAAGCCCGTCGAGGCCAAGGCAGCCCGGCATTATCGGATTGCCGGGAAAGTGACACTCGAAAAACCACAGGTCGGGGGTGATGTCGAACTCGGCCGTGATATGTCCCTTGCCATGCGCCCCGCCATCCGCCGAGACGTCGGTGATGCGGTCCATCATCAGCATGGGCGGCAGCGGCAATTGCGCATTGCCGGGGCCGAAAAGCTCGCCGCGGGCGCATTTCAGCAGGTCTTCTTTTCCGAAGTGCGTCGGATAGTCTGCCATTCGGGGCGGTCCTCTTGAACTTGAATCTCTTATGCAGTCTGGTCGTCTTCGGTTATCGCGCCATATCCTCTACCACCCGCGCCCGCGCGGGTGCAAGCCTGCGCGGGCGCACCGCCGCGTCCTGCCGGGAAATCTGTTTGAAATTCCGCCCCTCCGCACCCTATATTGGCGCAAGACGGAAGGATGCCCGCAAAGATGACATGCACAGCGACCCCTGATGCGAGCCGCCGAGGCTCGGAATGGCTGAGCAGCGCAGGGCTGCGGCCGACGCGGCAGCGCGTGGCGCTGGCGGCCATGCTGATCGGCGACGGTCAGCACCGCCATGTCACCGCCGAAAGCCTTTTTGCCGACGTCCAGCGCTGCGGCGAACAGGTGTCGCTGGCGACTGTCTACAACACGCTGCGCGCCTTTTGCGAGGCGGGGCTGATGCAGGAGGTGCTGGTCGACGGCACCAAATCCTATTTCGACACCAATACCCACGATCATCCGCATTTCTTCTGGGAAGACGAGAACCGGCTGAGCGACGCGCCGGCAGATCAGCTGGAAATCACGCGCCTGCCCAGTGCGCCCGACGGGGCCGAGATCGCGTCGATCGACGTCGTCATCCGCCTGCGCCGCAAATCCTGATGCGCGCCGCGTTCTACAGCCGCTTCGGCGCGCCCGTCGACGTGATCGAACTGGGCGAGATCGAGACCCCCGAGCCCGGTCCGGGAGAGGTGCGCGTCAAGCTGGCCTATTCGGGCGTGAATCCCTCGGATGCCAAGGCCCGGGCGGGCACTCGCCCCGGCGTGACCAGGCCGCCCTACCCGAAAGTGATCCCCCATTCCGATGGCTCCGGCGAGATCGACTCGGTCGGGGATGGGGTGGACGCCGCCCGCGTGGGTCAACCCGTCTGGGTCTGGAACGGCCAATGGCAGCGCGCCTTTGGCACCGCCGCCGAGTATATCTGCCTGCCGGCCGCGCAGGCGGTGGCGATGCCCGACGGGCTCGACCTGAGGGTCGGTGCCGCGCTAGGCATCCCCGGCCTCACCGCCGCGCAGACCGTGCTGGGCGGCGGCGATATCGGCGGCCAGACCATCCTGATCAGCGGCGGCGCGGGGGCCGTGGGTCACAATGCGGTGCAACTGGCGAAATGGGCCGGAGCGACGGTGATCGCGACATGCAGCGCGAAGGCGCTCGACCGGGTTCGCGCGGCGGGCGCCGATGCGGTCTTCGATTATGCCGATCCCGATCTGGCCGCGCAGATCACGGATGCCGCAGGCAGCGCCGGCATCGCCCGCGCCGTCGAGGTGGAGTTCGGCGCAAATGCCGATCTGCTGGCCGAGGTCATGGCGCCTCTGGGCACCATTGCCGCCTACGGATCGGGCAAGGACATGACGCCGACCCTGCCCTTCGGCCCGATGCTGTTCAAGGCGCTGAAGATCGACATCACGCTGATCTACATCCTGCCGGACGCCCAGCGTGACATCGCGATCCGCCATCTGCACCGGGCCCTGTCCTCCGGCGCGCTGACGCCCGCCATTGACCAGGTCTTTGATCTGACCGACTGCGCCAAGGCGCATGAGGCGGTGATGACACCGGGCCGCGCGGGGGCGGTACTGCTGGAGATTTGACCTCAGTGGCGGCACGAGGACCGCGACCCGATCGTTACTCCTTCACCGACAACCCGATGTAATCCTTCATTTCGGAAACGGCAGTTCCCGCGGGGATGGCTGACAGCAAGCTTTCCAGAAGCACGTCCAGCGCCTCCAGCAGCTTGCGAAAACCCGCGGCACCGAACCCGCGCGCCGGGTTGAGGAAATGACGGTTGATGACGTTCAGCTTAAATCGCAATTGGGCGCCCGCAAGGCCATGCGCACGTATCGCCCCCTCGGATAAAGTTTCAATCCCTTCCCTGACAGGCGCCAGCGCAGCGTCCGACCTGGCCTCCTGCCACGCCTCCCACATCGGCTCTTGCAGCGTTTCATCCCAATCCATCCGCCAATACCGGTCGTCCTTGGTCAGAACGCGGGTCAGAAAATCTATCACATCCTCAAAAAACGCGCGCAGAACCGGACGGGGATCTCCCCCGGTAAAAGTCAACTGACCCAACATCTCCACCCTCCAAAAAACTGCGAAAGTGCCGGCGCAGAGTAGCATGTTTTAGGCTCGAAGTCGTGGCCTCACATGCGACGGTATCACTCGCGCATCATCAGGATCCGGACCTTCAGAATCAAAAAGGCCCCGGACCGTAATCCGGGGCCTTCTCAAATTCTTCGACGGGCGCCTTACGCGATTGCGACCAGCTCGACCTCGAACTTCAGATCCTTGCCGGCCAGAGCGTGGTTGGCGTCGAGCGTCACGTGATCTTCCGTGACTTCCAGCACCGTCACCGGCAGGACCTGGCCGTTTTCCGTCTGGACCTGCAGCTGCGTGCCCGGATCGAGCGGGATATTGTCAGGGATGCCTTCGCGCGGAACCTGCTGGCGCGCGTTGGGATCGACTTGGCCATAGGCCTGCTCGGCGGGGACTTCGACAGTCTTCTTTTCGCCCACGCTCATGCCGGGCATGGCGGTGTCGAGGCCGGGGATGATCTGGCCCGAGCCGACTTCGAATTTCAGGGGGTCGCGCCCTTCGCTGCTGTCAAAGACGGTGCCGTCTTTCAGCGTGCCGGTGTAGTGGATATGAACGGTATCGCCCGATTTCACTTCGGTCATGGATAAACTCCAGTTCTATTTGTGGGGGGTGAATGAATGGCAAGGCCGCGCCGCGCGCGGGTGCTTGTGCGAATTGACCAAATACCTAGCAACGCCGCCGCCGGATTGCAAAGGGGGGTCGGCATGTTTGCTGCCATCCGCCTGTAATGGCGAACAGATTTTTTGCGCTGCCCTCGTTTTCGACGCCTTGACTGGCCGCCCCTCCGGCGCGCCGGAGGGGCAAATGCGCTCTTTTCGCGGTGACGTATCCGTGGCACTCTGCCCTCGATCCCGAAGGAGGGCACATGCCCATCTCGACCTGCATCTTCGACGCCTATGGCACGCTCTTCGACGTGTCCTCCGCCGCACGACGCGCGGCGGGCGAGCCGGGGCGCGAGGCACTGGCGCAGACATGGGCGGAAATCGCCGAGGATTGGCGCCAGCGCCAGCTGCATTACAGCTGGCTGCGCACCATCATGCAGGATCACGCCGATTTCTGGCGCATCACGCAGGACGCGCTGGACTGGGCGCTGGAGGCGAACGGCATCCGCGATTCGGACCTGCGCGATCGGCTTCTGGCGCTTTACCGGGAGCTTGAGGCCTATGCGGAGGTGCCGCAGATGCTGGCCATGCTGAGACGGGCGGGGCTGAACACCGCCATCCTGTCGAACGGCGCGCCGGACATGCTGAACGCGGCGGTAAGCTGCGCGGGTATCGGCGCCTATCTGGACGACGTGCTGTCGGTCGAGACCTGCGGCGTCTTCAAACCGGCGCGGGCGGTCTACGACATGGTTCCCCGCCGCTTTGCCTGCGCGCCCAGCGACGTGCTGTTCGTGACCGCGAACGGGTGGGACGCGGCAGGTGCGGCAGCCTATGGGTTCACCGTCGCGTGGCTCAACCGCAGCGGCGCCCCGGTTGAGCGGTTGCCGGGCCGGCCAGCCCATGTCCTGACCAATCTGGCCGAGGTCCCGGCCGTGGCGGGGGTCTAGATGGGGCGCTTCACCACGGCAGACGGGCTGAGCCTGTTTTATAGCGACACCGCCGAATGTCCGGGTGGCGACGGCCCGCCGGTGCTGTGCCTCGCGGGGCTCACGCGGAATTCGGGCGACTTCCGCTTCGTGCTGCCGTTTTTGGCCGGGTATCGGGTGATCCGGCTCGACTATCGCGGGCGCGGACGCTCGGATCGCGGGGACGCCGCCAGCTATACCGTGCCGCAGGAGGCGCAGGACGTTCTGGCCCTGCTCGACCACCTTGGGCTGGACCGCGTGACGATCCTTGGCACATCGCGCGGGGGGCTGATCGCCATGCTGCTGGGCGGAACGGCCCCCGGTCGTCTGGCCGGCGCCATCCTCAACGATATCGGGCCAGAACTGGTGCCCGGCGGTCTGGACCGGATCATGGACTATGTCGGGCGGCGCCCGAAATACCGCAGCTATGACGAGGCTGCGGACGGCCTGGCCGCGCTCAATGCGGCACAGTTTCCGGGGGTGCCGCAGGCGCGCTGGCGCCTTCATGCCGAAAACATCTGGGAGGAGCGCGAGGGCGAGCGTCTGGCGCTGCGCTACGACGCGCGGCTGCGCGGCGCGCTGGAAGCGGCCGGCGCGCTGCCCGCCCCCGATCTCTGGCCGCTCTTCGAGGCGCTGGCGGCGCTGCCGCTGACGGTGCTGCATGGCGCCAATTCCGATCTGCTGAGCGCCGGGATCCTCGCGCAGATGCAGGCGCGCGCGCCCCGGATGCGTGCGCATACGGTGCCGGATCGCGGCCATGTGCCCTTTCTCGACGAAGGCGCGGCGCTGGACGGCATCCTGAGCCATCTGCGGGATTACGCATGAGCGATATCGACATGATCCGCGCCGCCGCCAAGCGGCTGGAGGGGCATGCGCGGCGCACGCCGCTTCTATCCTCGCCCTTCCTCGACCGGATCGCCGGGCGGCGCGTCTGGGTCAAACCCGAATGCCTGCAACATACCGGCAGTTTCAAGTATCGCGGCGGGTATGCCGCCGTCTCGGCGCTGGACGCGAAGCTGCGCGCGCGCGGCGTCCTCGCCTATTCGTCCGGCAATCACGCGCAGGGCGTCGCGCTGGCAGCGGCGCAGCATGGCGTGCCCAGCGTCATCATCATGCCCGCCGATGCGCCAAGCCTGAAGATCGCCAACACCCGCGCGCTGGGGGCCGAAGTGGTGCTGTATGACCGCGCCGCCGGGGAAAGCCGCGAGGATCTGGGCGAGACGCTGCGCACCGAGCGGGGCCTCACCCTCATCCGCCCCTATGACGAGCCACAGGTCATTGCGGGGCAAGGCACCACCGGGCTGGAGATCGCCGAGGATGCCGCCGCGATGGGCATTACCCGCGCCGATGTGCTGGTCTGCTGCGGCGGCGGCGGGCTTACCTCCGGCATCGCGCTGGCGCTGGAGGCGGAGGCGCCGGGCCTGCGCGCCTGTCCCTGCGAGCCCGAGGGCTTCGACGACACCGCCCGCTCGCTCGCCGCAGGGGAAATCCGGCGCAACGCGCGCCTCTCGGGCGGCCTTTGCGATGCGATCATCACGCCGCAACCGGGCGATATCACCTTTCCCATCATGCAGCGCCTCTGCGGCCCCGGCCTTGTCGTCCGCGACGAAGAGGCGTTGCGCGCCATGGCGCTCGCCTGGGGCCGGCTGAAACTGGTGGCGGAACCCGGCGGCGCCGTCGCGCTGGCCGCCGCGCTTTTCCGCGCGGACGGGATCGACGGCGACGACGTCATCGTCGTCATCTCGGGCGGCAACGTCGATGCGGGCGTGTTCGGGCGCGCGCTGAGCAGTTACGGGAGCCTCGAATGATGCGCGCCGATCCGCCCCCCTTGCGCCGCGAAAGACCGCCAGTCAGGAGCCAGACCATGCGCCTATCGACGCTCGACATCATCGTGACCGCGCCGCCCGCGCCAGGCTGGGGCGGGCGCTACTGGATTCTCGTCAAGGTGACGACCGACACCGGCATCACCGGCTGGGGCGAATGCTATGCCGCCTCTGTCGGGCCCGAGGCGATGCGCGCCGTGATCGAGGACGTGTTCGAGCGGCACATGGCCGGCGAGAATCCCGAGAATATCGAGATGATGTTCCGCCGCGTCTATTCGTCGGGCTTCACGCAGCGGCCCGACCTGACAGCCATCGGCGCCTTTTCGGGGCTGGAGATCGCCTGCTGGGATATTCTGGGCAAGGCGCGGGGCCGCCCGGTGCATGCGCTGCTGGGCGGACGGATGAACGACCGCATCCGCGCCTACAGCTATCTCTACCCCCTGCCCCATCACGACGAGGATGACTTCTGGTCCTCGCCCGACATGGCCGCCGAAAGCGCCGCCGAGCTGGTGGACGAAGGATATACCGCCGTCAAGTTCGATCCCGCCGGGCCTTATACGGCGCGCGGCGGGCATATGCCGTCGCTGATGGATATCGAGCAATCCGTGCAGTTCTGCGCCGCCATCCGCGAGGCGGTGGGCACCCGCGCCGATCTGCTCTTTGGCACGCACGGGCAGTTTACCACGGCGGGCGCGATCCGGCTGGGCCGCGCCATCGCGCCCTACGATCCGCTCTGGTACGAAGAGCCTGTTCCGCCCGACAACGTCGCCGCCATGGCGCATGTCGCGCGCGCCACGGGCCTGCCCATCGCCACGGGCGAGCGGCTCTGCACCAAGGCCGAATTCGCACCCGTCCTGCGCGAGGGCGCGGCCAGCATCCTGCAACCGGCGCTGGGGCGCGCGGGCGGCATCTGGGAGTGCAAGAAGATCGCCGCCATGGCCGAGGTCTACAACGCGCAGGTGGCGCCGCATCTCTATGCCGGCCCCGTCGAATGGGCGGCCAATGTGCAGCTGGCCGCCTCCATCCCAAACCTGCTGATGGCCGAAACCATCGACACCGAGTTCCACCGCGATCTGATCGGCGGCTCATTGCGCATCGAGAACGGCTATATCACCCTGCCGGACGCCCCCGGCCTCGGCATCGAGGTGGACGAGGACCTGGCCCGCGCGCATCCCTGGCGCGGCGAGGGGCTGCACCTGGAAATGGCCGAGGAGCCGTGCAACTACCACGCCCCCAACGCGTTCCTTGGCGGCGCGCCGCGCAGTCAGGACTGACAGTCAGGACTGAGGCGCGCGGGGCTGGTTCGGCACCGGAAAGACGATGTCGTAGATCCAGTTATAGACGAAGGCGTAAACCAGGTAGAAAAGCGCGAAGGCGATATCCATCCAGAACGCCGCGATCAGCGTGATGCCCAGGTACCATGCGATGAAGGGCGCGAGGATCAGGAGAAGGCCGAACTCGAACAGCACCGAATGGATGACGCGCAGGCCCAGCCCCTTGCGCGTGTGCCCCACCCGCGCCTGCATGATCTTGTCGAAGACGAGGTTGTAGAGATAGGTCCACAGCGTCGCCAGCGTCGCACTGACCACGGCGACCACGCCCATGTCCTGCACCGGCAGGCTGAAGATCCAGCCGCCCACCGGCACCACGATGGCAAGCCCCAGCCCCTCGAAGAGAAGCGCATGACGGATACGATCGGCTGTGCTGCGCATGGCGCGCTCCCTTCATCTGGGTCCGGCAGACGCCATAGCGCCGCGCGCCCGGCGCCGCAACCGGCGCGGGGCGCGGCTCAGGGCAGCAGACCCAGCCACAGCCACGCCGTCAGGATCGTCAGCCCCGTGCCCAGCAGCACCGCCGAGGCCGCGACGCGGCGCGCGGCGCCATACATGTTGGCGAAGATATAGGCGTTGATCCCCGGCGCCATCGCCCCCGTCAGAACCGCGCTGCGCAGGGCCGGATCCGGCAGATGCAGCGCCGTTGCCAGCCCCAGGGTGATGACGGGATGCACCATCAGCGACACCGCGCAGACCGCCGCTATTACCCGCAGATCGCCCTCGGGCCGGTATTGCACCAAAACGCCGCCCAGCCCGAACAGCGCGGCGGGCAGCGCCGCGCGCGCGATCAAATCCAGCCCATGCTGAAGCGTGACCGGCACGGCCAGCCCGGTCAGGTTCACGATGAACCCAAGCGCGATCCCGATGATCAGCGCGTTGGAAAACATCGCCTTCAGCACCTTGCGCGCCACCGCGCCGCCCGGCGCGCCGTGCGCGCGGGCGATCTCCATAGCGGTGATGCCGACGGCGTAGCAAAACGGCGAATGCAGCGCGATGATGGCGAAATTCGCGCTCAGCGCACCCGCACCATAGGCGCGCTCGGTGATGGGCAGGCCCAGCAGCACGGTGTTGGAGAAAAGGCAGCAAAAGCCGATGGCGATCGCCTCGACCCATGCGCGGCCAAAGACCAGCCGCGCCCCGAACGTGCCCAGCGCGAAGCCTGCCAGCGCCCCGGTGTAGAAACTGAACAAGAGCGGCGCGTTGAACTCCTGCCCCAGATCCAGCGTCGAGATGGCGGTGAAAAGAAGGCAGGGAATCGCGAAATTCTGGGTGAAGCGCAGCAGCCCCTCGATATTTTCCGCAGAGAACCAGCGCAGCCAGACCACCCCATAACCCGCGCCGATAACCACGAAAACGGGCAGGACGACATCCAGAAGCGCGCTCATGACCCTTCAGACCTCGAAGGTCAGGATCATCCCGTCATAGGCCACATCGACGTTTTCGGGCACCTCGGCCTTCAGCGTGCGGTAATCCAGGTCGTTATGCATGTTCGTCAGGACGGCCCGGCGCGGGCCCGCCCGTGCGATCCACTCAAGCGCCCGCGCAAGGTGGATATGCGTCGGATGCGGCTTGCGGCGCAGCGCGTCGAGGATCCACGTGTCCAGCCCTTCCAGCACGTCCCAGGCCGCCTGCCCCATGTCGGCCACGTCCGGCAGATAGGCAACGTCGCCAAAGCGGAAACCCAGCGCGTCGATGGCGCCATGATTCACCTCGAACGGGGTCAATACGATGTCCCCGCCCGCGCCGCTCACGGTAATGTCGCCCTCGATCGTGTTCATCTCGAGGATTGGCGGGTATGTAGAGCCTTCTGGGCGGCGAAAGGCATATTCGAACCGCTGCAGCAGCGCGTCGCGCGTGATCGGGTCGGCCCAAACCGGCAGGCGGCCCGGCATGTTGAAGACGACCACGCGCAGATCGTCCAGCCCGTGACAGTGATCGGCGTGGCCGTGGGTATAAACCACCGCGTCCAGCGTACCGATGCCGTGGCGCAGAAGCTGCGCGCGCAGGTCCGGCGACGTATCGATCAGCACCCTTGTCAGGCCTTCCGGCCCCTCCTGCTCGATCAGGATCGAACAGCGCATCCGCCGGTTGCGCGGCTCCTGCGGATCGCACGCGCCCCAGTCGCCGTCAGGTTTCTCGGCGATGCGCGGCACGCCCCCCGACGAACCGCAGCCCAGGATCGTGACCCGCCGCACCGCCACTACGCCGCCTCCTGCCAGGCAGCGGCCTTGGAGAAGAGGCGGTCGAAATTCGCTTGCGTCCGGGCGGCGAATTCGGGCCAGTCCATGCCCATCGTCTCGGCGCCCCTGCGGGCGGTGTGGACGGTATAGGCCGGCTCGTTGCGCTTGCCGCGATGGGGCGGCGGCGCGAGATAGGGCGCGTCGGTTTCGACCAGGATCCGCTCGCGCGGGGCGGCGGCGAAAATGTCGCGGATCTCCTGGCTTTTGGGGAAGGCGGCGATGCCCGACATGCTGAGGTAGAAATCCAGATCGAGCGCCGCACGCGCCAGCGCCGCCCCGGAGCTGAAGCAATGCATCACGCAAGAGTAGGCGCCGTTGCCATGCTCTTCGGTCAGGATGCGTGCCATGTCGTCGTCGGCGCTCCGCGCGTGGACGATCAGCGGCAGACCCGTCTCGCGCGCGGCGGCGATGTGGACGCGCAGGCTTTCCTGCTGCGCCTCGGCGCTATCGCTGGTGTAGTGATAATCCAGCCCCGTCTCGCCTATGCCGACGAATTTCGGATGCCGCGCCAGCGCGACCAGTTCGTCGACGGTCGCCATCGGCTCTTTCGCAACGCTCATCGGATGGGTGCCGGCCGCGTAGAAAACGGGCGCATGGGCCTCGGCGATGGCGCGGACCTGCGGCTCTTCCCGCAGCCTGGTGCAGATCGTCACCATGCGGGTGACACCGGCGGCGACGGCGCGCTCCACCACCTGCGGCAGTTCCTCGGCGAAGTCGGGAAAATCGAGGTGGCAGTGGCTGTCGGTGATTTCAACGTGCATGTCGGCCCTTCAGGCGGGCAGTTGCGCCGCCGTCTTCTGAATTCTGAATACGGTATCTAGGACCAGCGCGGCAGGGTCAAGGTTGACCGCCCGGCCGTGGCGCATCCGTGCGCTGACATCCTGCGCACAGTCGGCCCAGCGCCGCGCAGCGGCCAGATCGGGCGCCGCGCGGGCAAGCATCTGCGCCTCGCCGGGGGCGCCCTCGGGCGCGGGGGCCCTGCCGCTGGCGCCCGTCTGCGCCATGCGGCTGAGCAAGAGTTCGATCAGCCAGATCAGCAGGGTCAGCTTTGCCTCGGCGCCGCGCTGCGCGGCGGCATTGGCCAGCGCCAGCGCGCGGGGACGGTCGATACGCGGCAGATCGGCGAAGAGCCGGACCAGTTCGACATAAAGCGTCAGGCCGCCAAGGTTGATCAGGCGCACCGCCTCGCCCACCGATCCGCCGGAAAGCGCGGCCAGCGCCTTTGTCTCGCCGCCCGTGTCGATCCCGGCCTGCACCAGCGCGGCGGCCATATCCTCCGCCCCCAGCGGCGGCAGGCGCAGCTCGCGGCAGCGCGAGCGGATGGTCGGTAAAAGGGCCGAAGGCTGGTGGCTGATCAGGAATAGCGTGGTGCGCGCGGGCGGCTCTTCGAGCATCTTCAGAAGCGCATTGGCGGCTTGCGTGTTCATCTCGTCGGCGCTGTCGATGATGACCGCGCGCCGCCCGCCATCGGCGCTGGAAAGCGACAGGAAGCCGTGCAGGCTGCGCACGTCGTCGGCCACGATCATGTCGCGCAGGCGCTTGGTCTGCTCGTTGAGGCTGCGGGTGATGTGGTAAAGCTGCGGCTCGGAACGCGCGAGCATGCGGCGCGCGACCGGGTGATCCGGCGCAAGATCGAGGCTTGTGGGCGGCGCGGCGGCGAACATGCCGCCGCCCTCCTGCTGCGCCAGAAGGAAGCGCGCGGCGCGCCAGGCGAACGTCGCCTTGCCCACGCCGCGCGGGCCGGTGACAAGCCAGGCATGGTGCAGGCGGTCGTCGGTGTAGGCTTGCAGGAACGCGGCCTCGGCGGCGCCCTGCCCGATCAGGCGCCGGGTCTCGCGCGGGTGCGGCGCGCCTTCGATCCGGTCGGGTTCGGCGGCATCGTCGCTCATCCCAGCCGCTCCATCACGGCGGCGCGCACGTCGCGCGCGACAGCCTCTGCATGCCGTCCGCCGTCGATGACGCGAAAGCGATCCGCGAACTCCTCGGCCAGCGCCAGAAAGCCCTGCCGCATGGCCACCTGCAAATCGCTGCCGAACGCCTCAAAGCGCCCCTCCCCGCCGCGCTCCAGCGCGCGGGCAAGGCCCGCCTCGGCGTCAATGTCGATTAGGATGGTCATGTCCGGCTCCTGCGCGATCATCAGATCGTGCAGCGCCTCGACCTGTGCGCGCAGACCTTCGCCGCGCAGGCCCTGATACATGCGCGTCGAGTTGGCGAACCGGTCGCAGATCACGATGCGCCCGGCGGCCAGCGCGGGGCGGATCGTGCGCTCCAGATGGTCGCGGCGCGCGGCGGTGAAAAGCAGAAGCTCGGTCTCGGGCGACCAGCGGTCGACATCGCCGCTGAGCAGCAGGGTGCGGATCTGCTCGGCGCCGGGGCTGCCGCCCGGCTCGCGCGTCAGGACCGGCTCGTGGCCCAGCGATTGCAGATGTTCCAGCAACAGGCGCGCCTGCGTGGATTTGCCCGACCCGTCGATTCCCTCGAAGCTGACGAAAAACCCGCCTGCGCTCACAACGCGCCCTCGGGCCCCTGTCGCAAACGGTCCACCAGAATGCCCGTCACCGTCTTCATCCGGGCGGTGAATCCGCCGCGCGGCACGTCCCTGGCGGCGACCAGCGGCACGCGGGTTTCGGGCATGCCCTCGGGGGTGATGACCAGCTCGGCCTTGCGCTCGCCCGCCGCGATGGGCGCCTGAAGCGGACCAGTATAGATCACCTCGGCGCTGACCGTGTCGCCGCCCAGCACGGGCAGCAGCATTGTGACATCCTCGGCCGTGACCAGACCCACCTTGTCCGCGTCCCCCATCCAGACGTCGGCCTGCGCCACATCGACGCCGGCCTTGATCAGCGTGTTTTCCGAGAACTGGCGGAAGGCCCAGTTGACGATCGCCTCGGCCTCCTCGGCGCGGGCCTGCGGGGTCTCCATGCCCGAAAGAACGAACACCACGCGCCGTTCGCCCTGTTTGGCCGACCCGACCAGGCCATAGCCGGCCGCCTGCGTATGCCCGGTCTTCAACCCGTCGGCGCCAATGCCAAGGCTCAGCAGCGGGTTGCGGTTCTGCGTGTTCTGCGGGGCGCGCCCGTCGAATTCGAATTCCGTCTCGGCGAACATCGGATAGAAATCCGGGAAATCCCGGATGATATGCGTCGCCAGTAGCGCCAGATCGCGCATGCTCATCTTCTGGCTGGGCGCGGGCCAGCCATTGGAATTGGCAAAGGTCGAGTTGGTCAGGCCCATCTTCTGCGCGCGCTGCGTCATGAAACGGGCGAACCCTGCCTCGGTCCCGTCAGGGCTGAGCGCCTCGGCGACGACCGCGCAGGCATCGTTGCCCGACAGAACGATGATGCCGCGCAGCAGGTCGGCCACCTTCACCCGGTCGGTCGTGTCGAGAAACATGGTCGAGCCGCCATAGCTCATCGCGTGCTCCGACACCGGCAGCTTTTCCTCCATCGACAGGCGCCCGTCGCGGATCGCCTCGAAGGCGACGTAAAGCGTCATCAGCTTGGACATGGAGGCGGGCGGCAACGGCTCGTCCGCGTTCTTGTTCAGCAGGACGGTGCCGGTGCCCACATCGACCACGTAGGCCGCCTTGGCCGCCGTGTCGAAAGCGGCGGCAGGCATTGCGGCGCAGAGAAGGACCAGCGCGGTCAGGGCATTGCGGAAATGGGTCAGCATGGCAGTTATCCGGTTTCTGTGCAGGTCGGTATCGCGTGCGGCAATCCGGCGGATCGCCTCAGTCGGTGACGGCATAGGCATCGCCGAAGCCCAGGCCTTTGATCTTTTCGAGCAGCGCGGCGCGTTCGGACGCGGTGCTGGCGGGGCCGACGATGACGCGCCAGAACGCCTTGCCTTGGCTTTCCTGCCTCAGCACGGTCGGCACCATCCCCGCCTGCCGCATGGTGGCGGCGGTATTCTCGGCATTCTGCTTGACGCTGAAGATGCCGATCTGCAGATAGGGCCGCTCCAGCGCCGAGCCGGCTGCCGCGGGGTCCGGCGCCGCCGCCTGCACCGGCGGGCGCGTGGCCGCAGACGTCACAGGCTCCGCAGCGTCAATCGCCGCGGCCGCAGCCCCTGTCACCGGATCGAGGCTGCTGGTCTCGATCTCGTCCGGCGCAAGCGTTCCGGCCCCGGCAGCGGCCGGGTCAGGCGCCTCTTCGCGGCGCAGCGCGGTGACGTTCAACTGGGACGGAGCGCCGGCCAGCATGCCCAGCGCGGCGGCGGCATCCGAGGATACCTGGAACACCGGGCCGGGGTTTGCCCGCTCGCGCCGGAAGAGCGCGCCGATGACGAACTTGGAATTGGCCGTGTTGCGGATGATGACGCGCTCGGGCTCGGACACGTCGGGATGCGCGACCCAGACGCCGCCCAGGGAGGGACGGCCGTCCCAGAGCCCCTTGTCCGTCACCTGGAACACCTCGGGCGCCTCTACGTCACGTTCGACCAGCCGCATGGAAGACGCTTCGCCGGTCATTTCGGCCGCTTCGGCGTCGGCCTTGCCGGACTTGAAGGGGTTGACGCCGTCGAGACCCTGGCAGCCCGCCAGCATCAAAAGCGCCGCACCGCCAAACGCCGCCCTGCGCCATCCAGCCCCGCCGCCGCCCGCCAATGTCAAACCCATGCTCCGCCCCTTGCCTGTGCGCCCTGCCCCGGCACATCGCATTGCCGGACCGGCCGGATCCTCCCGCCGCCGCGGTCTTTGCCGCGTCCGCGCAACATAGCCACTCCGCCCGGTCAAGAAAAGCGCACAGTGCCTTTTTCGGCGGAATTCCCCAAAGGCAAAAGGATGATTCGTGCCGCCAAAGTGACGCTTCCAGAATTGCGCCGGGACGTTTAGACAGACCCCCGTCGGAGGAGTGGCAGAGTGGTCGAATGCACCGGTCTTGAAAACCGACGAGGGTGCAAGCCCTCCGTGGGTTCGAATCCCACCTCCTCCGCCAAGAGATCTGGTGTTTCCTTTTTAATACGATAGGTTAGGCGACACTTGGCTTGCTGCTTCCCACAAAATTCCCCCCGTTCGGTTTCCGATGGTTAAGGCTTTTACCAGCCTCAACTTTTTGTCTTGGAATTGCCTGCACACAACTTTGACTGCCCCCGTCCCAATCTCTACCAAATCCGTCGGCGCTGAGTATCGTTCAAGCTTATCCGTGTTGGCTTCACACACTCATTGACGTGTTCAAGGGGTCTCTCGCATAGCGCCGCTTCGTTTTTGATCTGTTCCCCAAACTTAATGACCCACATGCCCCGCGGGCGTGTGGTCAGGTCTCTCCCATTTCGCAGTGGACGCAGGACCTCGCTGTTCATCTTTCCGCCTACACACGAAGGGGATGCGTTCTGGCGCCGGCACGCCCTGGTGTCGAAACCTTCCGTGTGCGCAAAGGCACTGGGCTGCCGGCACCTCCTCGATCTGATCTGACATTCGAGTTTGGCTTGGCACCGATTAGGGGCTATCTCCCAGCCATGGAACTCAAATCGCCGAGAGGTCGACAACCGATGCGCCTGGCGCCTCAGACTGGCGCGCCGGGCTTCCTTTGGATTCTCGTCGGTATCATGACTGCAATTGAGCTGATCCTGAGCATTTCATCATCTGGCCTTTTCGGATTGCAGAACCTGCGCTGGCCTGCATTCGTGCTCGGGGCATTCTGGCAGCCGGTCCTTTGGGGCGCGGCGCAGCCGGTCTATCCGGGTCAGAGCGCCCTGATGTTCATAACCCACGCCTTTCTGCATGGCGGGATCGCGCATCTTGCCATGAACGGTGTCGTCCTTCTTTCCCTCGGAAAATTCGTCTCGTCCAATATTGGCGCAGCCAGAACATTGCTGGTGCTATTCATATCGGCCGTCGCGGGCGGGGCATGTTTCGGGCTGCTGTCTTCGAGCGCCGCGCCGATGATCGGCGCGTCCGGCGCGGTCTTTGGTCTGATCGGTGTTTGGCAAGCGGCAGATTTCCGGATGCGGCGACGGTCCGGCCTTCCCTTGCAGCCGCTCGTGATGGCGATCCTGGGTCTGGTCGCGGCCAACATCGCTCTCTTCGTGATCTTCTCGGGCGGGCTCGCCTGGGAGGCGCATCTGGGCGGATGGCTGGCTGGATGGCTCGCCGGCCAGGGCTTTGCGCGGCACTGACACCCGCGGCTTGCGAGATCGCACCATACCCAATCGGGGCTCGGGCCTGGCAAAGCTGCACCGCAGAATTGCGCCAGCCCATGAATGGCAGGAAAGAGCTATTTACGCCGAACCGAGCTTTGCTAAACGACCGCTTTGGAAAATGTTGCGCCAGAGGCTGAAAGTCCGCACTGGGGCGTTCGCAGATCGAGGCGGGCGGTCAAGAGATCTACCCCGCGGCAACCCCAAACTGAGAGCCGTGCGATTGGTCAGACAGCACAAGGATGTGCTCAGCTCCAAAGCAGAAGACCGGACACTCTCCAGATCGGGCCTTCTTCAATCACTACAGTAACGGCGGCAACGCCGCTTGAAACATCAGAAACAAGCCGCATGATCAATCACGGAAACGAGCCGGAGTCTCCCATGCTCCAATCGCTCTGATGTCCCATTTTATATGGCGACGGACATGATCGAGCACGAAAGATGGCAATAGGAACCGGGCCGCGGGTTTTGATTCCCGTCAAGGCCAAAGACGGACTTGGGCCCGCCTTTGGCAGTCATTCCGGCCACTTTGGCCCCCTACCCTGACCGCAGCCCCAGAAGTTGGCGGGCCTCTTCACAGCTGGCGACCGGACGGTCGCGCTGTTTGCACAAATCCACGGCACGGCGCACCAGTGCCGCATTGGAGGGAGCCAGTGTTTCCCTATCAAGACGCATGTTGTCTTCAAGCCCTGTGCGCACGTGTCCGCCAGCGGCGATGGCCCAATCGTTCAGCGTGATCTGGTGTGGGCCGATCCCGGCGGCGCACCATTCGGCCTCCGGCATGAGGCGTGACACCGTCTCGCGGTAGAAATCGAACACCTGGCGATCCACCGGCATCGCATTTTTCACACCCATCACGAACTGGATATAGATTTTGCCGGGGATACGGCCGTCGGCGTTCATCTGTGCCGCCTGAAAGATATGGCTGAGGTCAAACGCCTCGATCTCGGGCTTGATGTAATATTTACGCATTTCGCCAGCGAGCCAGTCCACCAAGTCGGGCGGATTCTCATAGACACGTGTGGGAAAGTTGTTGGACCCCACAGAAAGCGAAGCCATGTCGGGCCTGAGCGGCAGCATTCCGCCACGCGTCTTCCCCGCACCCGACCGGCCTCCGGTCGAGAACTGGACGATCATGCCGGGGCAGTGTTTGTGTAACCCGTCCTGTAGGGTCGCGAATTTGTCGGGGTCCGAGCTGGGCGTTCCGTCTTTCTCGCGCACATGGGCATGACAAATGGCGGCGCCCGCCTCGAACGCCTCCTGCGTGCTCTCGATCTGCTCGGAGACGCTGATCGGAACAGCCGGGTTGTTGGCCTTGGTGGGAACGCTGCCGGTGATGGCGACGCATATGATGCAAGGTTTGGTCATGCAATCGTCCGATATCGATGTTCCGGCGCGCTCACGCGCCAATGGCCGCGTTGATGGCGCGAGGCAGCTGCTCGGCGATGAAGGCAATCTGATCGGCGGTAACTGTATAGGGCGGCGCCAGAAGCACGTGATCGCCCGCATGCCCGTCCACCGTGCCGGAGCCAGGATAGACCATGAGGCCCAGCGCGGCGGCCTCGGCCGCGATCCTCTGTGACAGTTTGCGCGCAGGATCGAAAGGCGCGTTCGTTTCGCGAGAGGCGACCAGTTCCACCGTCCAGAGAAGGCCGCGGCCTCGGATATCGCCCACATGCGTATGCTGGCTCAGCTTTTCGTGGAGCACCGATTGCAGCGCGGCGCCCATGCGCAGCACATTATCCGCCAGATCGTCCGCCTCGATCACGTCCTGCACGGCCAGCGCAGCGGCGCAGCAGACGGGATGGGCCATATAGGTGTGACCGTGCACGAACCCGCCCGAGCCTTGGGCGAAACTGTCATGCACCGCGCGCGTGCAGGCAACCGCTCCGATCGGCAGATAACCACCCCCCAGCCCCTTGGCCAGCACCGCGATATCGGGCGCGATCCCCTCAACCGCGCAGGCCATGAAAGGCCCGGTGCGATAGACGCCGCACATCACCTCGTCGAGGATCAGCAACACGCCGTGCCGGTCGCAAATCTCGCGGATACGCGCGAAATAACCGGGGGCGGGCGTGGCGGCACCAAGGGTGGCCCCGACCACGGTTTCGGCCAGAAAGGCGGCGACATTTTCCGCCCCCAGCCGCAGAATTTCCGTCTCCAGCGTATCGGCGGCGCGGCGACCATACGCCTCTGGCGTCTCGCCCGGTTCGGCGTGACGGTAAAAAAAACAAGGAGCCACCTGCGTCCGCTCGGGCAGCATAGGCGCATAGGGCGCGCGGCGCCCCTCATTGCCCGAGCGAGCGAGCGCGCCCAGCGTGTTGCCGTGATAGCTCTGCCGGCGCGAGATGACGATGTGGCGGTCCGGCTGGCCGCACTCCAGCTGATAGCCGCGGGCCATCTTGATGGCCGTCTCGACGGCTTCCGAGCCGGAGCTGACGAAATAGACCCGCGCCATGCCAAGGCCCGCCCGCGCACAGATACGCTCGGCCAGCCGTTCGGCCGGATCATTGGTGAAGGCGCCGCTATGGGCGTAGTCGAGCTGTGCCATCTGGGCCGCCACGGCGGCGGTCACGCGCGGATCGCCATGCCCGATACACGACACCGCCGCACCCCCCGCCGCATCCAGATAGCGCCGGCCTTCGGCATCAAAAATATACGCGCCCTCGGCCCGGACGGCCATTGGCGGGGTGCTGTCGGCGCTTCTGTGAAAGACATGGCTCATCTCAGCGGTTCCGTTTGTTGAGGGTGGCGTAGGTGCCGCTGTCGTAGAGGGCCTGCTCGATATGCCCGATGCGTGCGGTCGCCTCGGGGCCAAGCTCGGTCAGGACCGCCGCGATCAGCGCCTCGACCAGCGCCTGCGCGGCGGCAATCGACGGGAAAAAGGATGGCCCGTCTATCGGGAATAACAACGTCTCCGCCGCCTGCCGGGTCAGCGGCGTGGCGCGGCTGTCGGACAGGCAGATCAGCGTGGCGCCAGTGTCCTCGATCGCGCGGGCGATGTGATGAATCTCATGGCCGTAAGGATCGAAATTGATCGACAGGACCGTATCACCGGGCTTCAGCAGCGCCAGGTCCACGCCCAGCGACGTGGCCTCGGCCCCCAGCAGCGCGACATTGTTGCGCAGCATCCGACACAGATAGGCGAACGTCATGCCGGGGCCCCGGCAGCTCATGAATGCCGCGATGAAGACGCGCTCGGCCCGGACTATATGCTTGGCCGCGCGAGCGAATACTTCGGGCGGGTTGGCCTGCTGGGTGCGGTCCAGATTGGCGCGCGAGGCCTCAAAGCTCTCGGCGACCAGCGCACCCAGCCCGCTGCTGGAGAGCGCGCGCGTGGCGCGCTCGGTATAGAGGACGGGCGCCCCACGCAGGTGATCGACATGCAGCGCCCGGAAATCGGCCCAATTGCCGAAATCCAGTGCCTGGGTCAGCCGGATCAGCGTGGCCGGCGACACTCCCGCCCGCGCAGCCAGGTCGCGCATCGAGATCAGCGGCACGTCATCGGGGTGATCCACCACGTAACGCGCAGCCAGCGCCACCTGCCGAGGCATGTCCGGCAGGCCGTCGATGATGCGGGCGTGAAGCTCGGCCAGAGTCATGGCGCGGGTTTTCCTTTGCTGTCAGTCATCGAGGTTCAGCCGGTGGGGCGGAATGTGGCGGAATGGCAATTGCGCGGTATCGGCCATCGCGGGGCCGGGTGTCTCGACCTGCGCGAAGGCATCGAAACTGCGCCCGAAGGACGCGCGGATATGGTTTTTAGCCTTGGCCAGCAAGAGCGGGATTTCGCTCGCTTCGATGCCGTGCAGGTGAAAATAGCCCGGATCGTTGGGCGAATAGACGCGGGTAGTCACGATGATCCGCAGCGGCCCGACCCGTAGCAACGCAGTCGGGCCGAGGTTGATCCGTATGCCATGCTCCATCGGGCCGGAATTGACGAAGGTGCCATCCGTCAGCTTTTCAACCACCCCGCTGATCCGCACCGGCCCACCAAAGCGGGCATCCTGCCGCCCGCCCAGATCGACCGTCAGCGAGGCCCCCGCGCCGACGCGCTGCGCGGTCTCCACCGCGTGACCGTCCGCGATGAAGGCAAAGACGGACCCTTCGGGAAGATCGGCCTTCAATGCCGCGGCCAGAAGGCCCGTTGTGTCGCCGTTGCCGCCGGACATTGGGTTGTCCGATGGCTCCAGGATCGCCCAACGGCGGCCATCGCGCCATGGCGCCTCGCCCAAAAGATGCGCGGCGCTTGGCAGATCCGGGCGGAACTGAGCCTTGCGCGCCAGCATTTCGGAAATCATGCGATCGGCGGCCTCCTCGGCCGCCTGCATCATCACCTTGTCTTGCACAAGGGCGCTGACCATGACGCCGGAATTGGCGGCGGGCACGTCGGCATAGCCAAAGCTGGCATAGGGATAGATGGCCAGCGGGCTGGCCGCCTCTGCCGCCTGCGCCAGATCTTCGATCTCGGTCATCGGGCCCGGAGCGTCGGTGCGCATGTTGAAACTGGGCAGAATCGCGTCGCAGCAGCGCAGCAGCACCAGCCCGCGCGCGCCGCGTGCGATCAGGTCGGCCAGCAGGTCCAGCGCGCGCATGGCCGCCTGCGGCATGTCGGTATGAGGGTATTTCCGGTAAACGGTCGCGCCATCCAGCGCGGCGCAGAGCTCTGCCGTGGGGATGCAATGCATGTCAAAGGACGCGGTGATCGGCAGGTCCGGGAACCGCGCGCGCAGGCGCGTGACGAGCGTGGTTTCGGGCGATGGATCATCGGTGCCGATGCACGAGCCGTGCATCGACAGGTAAATGCCGTCAACGCCGTCCAGCGCCGGATCGTCCACGATCTCGCCGATGATCGCGTCCAGCACGTCCTGCTGGACCGGCCCGCCGGGGGCCGAGGCGGCAAGGCGGGAAAAGGCCAGCGTGGCCCCCACCCGATCGGCCCAGTCAAGCGCGCCGCCCGTCTCTACCGTAGTGCCGCGAAATGCCTCGGCCCCTTCCGCGCCGCGCGCATATTCGCGCCCTTCGAAATGTGTCAGACCGACCGTGCCGGCGGTAAAGGAATTCGCCTCGTGCCAGAGCCGTGCAACGCCGATCTTCATGCCTTCCCTCCCCGGCTCATAGCGTGGCGGCCACGTCATCGAGGCAGCCGGTCAGGATCTCGGCCAGCTCGCCGATCTGCGCATCGGTTATGATCAGAGGCGGCGAGAAAACCAGCCCTTCGCGCACCGCGCGCGTGGCAAGCCCCCGCTCGAAGCAGAGGTTGCGCACCTGCGTCGCGACGCTGCCCAGCGGATCGAACGGGGCGCGCGTTGCCTTGTCCGAGGTCAGCTCCAGCGCCCACATGCCGCCCACCCCGCGCACCTCGCCCACTAGCAGGTGGTCTTTCAGCGCGCCCAATGCGGCCTGCATGGCGGGGCCGACGGTATCGCGCACGTGATCGACAATGCGCTCGCGGTCGATGATATCGATATTTTCAAGCGCAACGGCCGCAGCGACCGGATGGCCCGAATAGGTAAAGCCGTGTGGCAACACGCCCGATGTCCGGCGCAGCGCATCGGCCACGCGCGCGCCCACGCCAACGGCCGAAATGGGCTGATAGCCGCTGCTCATGCCCTTGGCCATGCACATGATGTCGGGTTCGATATCATAGGTCTGCGCGCCGAACCAGTTGCCGGTGCGCCCGAAGCCGCAGATCACCTCGTCGGCGATCAGCAGGATGTCGTGCCTGGCGCAGATCTGCTGCACGCGCGGCCAGTAACCGGGCGGCGGGGTGATGACGCCGCCCGCGCCCATCACGGGCTCGCCAATGAAGGCGGCCACGTTTTCGGGGCCGACCTGCATGATCTTGGCCTCGACCGCGTCGGCGGCCTCCACGCCGTAGTCCGGATCATGCTGGTCGCGCCCGGCATGCCACGCGTAGGGGCCATCCGCGTGGACAATGCCGGGGATCGGCAGGCCGGGCACGCCGTGCATCGACGGCAGGCCGCACAGGCTGGCCCCCGCGATTGTCGAGCCGTGATAGGCGAATTCGCGGCTGATGATGACCTGCCGCTCGGGGCGCCCTTGCGCCGCCCAGTAGCCGCGCACGAGGCGCAGCGCGGTATCGTTCGCCTCGGAGCCGGAATTGGCGTAGAAAAACTCGTCGATCCCCTCGGGCGCAAGGCCGGCGAGACGCTCGGACAGCTCGATGACGGGCTCGTGCGATGTCTTGAAGAAAGTGTTGTAGAAGGCCAGCTTGTCCATCTGGCGATGCGCGACCTCGCCCGGCTCCTTGCGGCCATAGCCGATGTTCACGCACCAAAGGCCCCCCATCCCGTCAAGGATGCGGCGCCCCTCGGTATCCCACAGATAGACGCCCTCGCCATGGGTTATCACGCGCGGCCCGCCCTCCGCGGCCAGCGCGCCGTGATCGGTGAAGGGATGCAGGTGATGCGCCAGGTCGGCGGCCTTCAGGGCCTCTCCGCTGCGGTTGTGAAAACGCTCGTTCATGTCGGTTTCTCCGGGTGTGGGCGCGTCATGGGCGCGCTCGCGTGACATCCATCTTCCACTCGGCCAAGTGGATGATCTGGCTCATGGCGAAGGTCAGCGCGAGATAGATCATCGCGGCCATCGTGTAGATCTCGATCGGCATGTAGGTCTCGGCGGCCAGCGTGCGCGCGACGCCGGTGATATCCAGCAGCGTCACCGTGGAGGCCAGCGAGCTGGCCTTGACCATCAGAATCGTCTCGTTGCCATAGGCGGGCAGCGCCTGCCGGATCGCCTGGGGCCAGATGATGCGGCGGAACGTGGCGGCGGGTGACATGCCGATCGCGCGCGCCGCCTCGACCTGGTTATGCGCGACCGACAGGATGCCGCCGCGAAACACCTCGGCGGTATAGGCGCCGGTATTCAGCGCCAGCGCGATCAGGGTGCACCAGAATGGCTCGCGCAATATCGGCCACAGGATGCTGCCTCTGACGGCCTCGAATTGCGAGAGCCCGTAATAGATCAGGAATATCTGCACCAGCAGAGGCGTGCCGCGAAAGAAAAACACGTAGGCAAAGGCGATCCAGCGCAGCGGTGCCCAGGCGCTCAGCCGCGCCAGAGCCGTCGGCAGCGCGATCACAAAGCCCAGGATCAACGCCAGCGCGACAAGGGCCAGCGTCACCCACAGCCCGCCAACGAGATCCGGCAGCGCCTCGATCATCACCTCGAAATTCATGGCGTCACCCGCCCGGCCACGCCGCGATTGGCATGCCGTTCGAACCGCTGCTGCACCGCCATCACGAAGGCCGTCATCGCCAGGTAGATCAGCGCGGCGAAGAGGAAGAAGGTGAACGGCTCCTTTGTGAAGCCGACGGCGATATCGGTCTTGCGCATCAGCTCGTCCAGCCCGATGACCGACACGAGCGCGGTTTCCTTGAGGATGATGAGAAACGTGTTGCCCAGCCCCGGCAGCGCAAAGCGCCAGACCTGCGGCAGCAGGATCCGCCGGAACGTGACGAGGGGCGACATGCCGATGGCGCGCGCGGCCTCGATCTGGTTGCGCGGCACGGTGCGGATAGCGCTGCGGAAAATCTCGGTCGCATATGCGCCGAAGGTCAGCGAGAGCGCCGCCACCCCGGCGGCAAAGGCCGACACGTCGATATAGCTGTCATAGCCCAGCCAGCCGGCAAAATTGTTCAGCAAGATGACCCCGCCGTAATAGACGAAGAGGATCACCATAAGCTCGGGGATGCCGCGGATAAGCGTGGTGTAGATCCCCGCCAGCACGCGCAGCACGGCAAAACGGGACAGCTTCATCGCGGCCCCGATCAGGCCAAAGACAAGCCCGAAGGCAAGCGACACCAGCGCCAGCTGGATCGTCATCAGCGTGCCTTGCAGCAGAAGATGGCCAAAGCCTTCGAGATCGAACACCGGCGGCGGTTCCTGTCGGTCAGGTCAGTCGGGTGCGCCCCGCCCCGGCAGTGGGCAGGACGCGGGACGCATCATTCGGCGCTGATCGAGAACGGGAAATACTTGGTATTGATCGCCTCGTAGGTGCCGTTCGCCTGGATCGTGTCGAGCGCGGCGTTCAGCCGGTCCAGAAGGTCGGTATTGCCCTTCTCGACAGCAATGCCGGCGCCGGCGCCGATGTATTCGACATCCTTCACCGGCTCGCCCTTGAATTCGAACGCATCGCCGCCTTCGTTTTTCAGCCAGTCGAACATCAGCACCTGCTGCGCGACGACGCCATCCAGACGGCCCGCCTGAAGATCGAGGTTGTGGTTCTCGACCGTGTCGTAAGCCTTGATCGTGGCGCCAGGGAATTTCTGCTCGACCAGCGTGGCATATGTGGTCGCGCGCTGCACGCCGATCGTCTTGCCGTCCATGCCTTCGGGCGTGTAGGTGATATCGCTATCGGTGGGGGCGATCAGGGCCGCGCCGGCGGCATAGTAGGGATCGGTGAAATCGACCGCTTCCTTGCGTTTGTCCGTGATCGACATGGACGCGACGATGGCATCGTATTTGCCCGCCTTGAGACCGGGAATGATGCCGTCCCAGGCTTGCGTCACGATCTCGCACTCGGCCTCCATCTCGGCGCAGAGCGCCTTGGCGATCTCCACGTCAAAACCCTGCACCTCGCCGCTTTCATCGACGAAGTTGAACGGGGGATAGGCGCCCTCGGTGGCGATGCGCAGCGCGTCGGCGGCGGCGCCCTGGGCGATGAAAACGCCAAGGGTGGCGGCCAGGATATGTTTGGGTGTCATGGTATCTCTCTCCTGTTGGTTGGTGTCGTCCTGGTTGACCTGGCCGCCCTCACCCGCCGGAAAGGAACTGTCGGCAGCGGTCGGATCTGGTCTGTTCGAAGACCTCTTCGGGCGTGCCCTCTTCTTCCACCAGACCCTGGTGGAAATACATGACCTTCGAAGACACGTTGCGCGCGAATTGCATCTCGTGCGTGACCAAAATCATCGTGCGTCCCTCGTCGGCCAGCAATTGCATCACGCGCAGCACCTCGCCCACGAGCTCGGGATCGAGCGCCGATGTCGGCTCGTCGAAAAGCAGCGCTTTCGGCTCCATCGCCAAGGCGCGCGCGATGGCGGCGCGCTGTTGCTGGCCGCCAGACATATGCGCGGGATACGCGCCGCGTTTCTCAGCCAGCCCTACCTTGTCCAGCAGCGCCTCGGCCCGCTCACGCGCCTCGGCGCGGGACAGACCCAGCACCCGCATCGGGCCCTCCGTGATGTTTTCGAGTACGGTCAGATGGCTCCACAGCGCGAAATCCTGGAACACCATGCCCAACTCGGAGCGGATGCGCTGTAGCTGGCGGCGATCCGCAGCCTCCAGTCCGTCCCTGCCCTGCCGGGTCTTGATCTCTTCGCCCGCTACGCGGATCGTCCCGACCGACGGCATCTCCAGCATGTTGATGCAGCGCAGGAACGTCGATTTCCCCGAACCGGACGCGCCGATGATCGACACCACGTCGCCGCGATAGGCGGTCAGGTCAATGCCGCGCAGGACCTTGATCTTGCCAAAGCTCTTTTCGAGCCCTCTGATTTCCAGCGCCGGATCGCTTTTCGCAACGGTCATGTAACTCTCACGCTTCCCGTCGGGGTGGAACCCATTTTTGAAACAAACGCGTCATTTTTATGATTTATAAAACATTCATTTTTTATACCTCTGTCAAGAAATTTCTTGCCCGCCCCTCGGAGCAGCCGATACCACGCGCAAGTCTTGTTCACCGTAAGCAGGGGCGGGCAGAGACATGACGCGGCGACCCTGGGACGGTATCTTAACCAGCACTGCGATTTCGGACCGCGGCTTCTGCGGTTCCTCGGCCAGAAATCGGAGAAGCCTGTCATAACGGTCGCCGGGCCCCACCATGTCGCTGACAATCATGCTCGGCTTTCCGCGCTGTTCGATCAGGGCCGTCAGCTCCCGCGCGGGCTCCAAGCGCGCTATCTGCGCGGGCACCTCAGCCCCAAGCAAACTGCAGGTACGTTGAGCGTTCAATCTCCCACGCGAATTGTCATGAAACCGTAACAGAACTCTTACACCAGCATCACAAAACGCGCGTATTCGGCCACCATGGTCGTGACAGCGACCGATGCAAAACCGGGAGCCACTATGTCTTACCTGAAACTGACCGCGTCTGTCTGTGCGGTTGCAGCAATCTCCACAACTGCCGCTTTCGCGCAAAGCCGCGATGCGATCCGTATCGTCGGGTCTTCGACCGTGTTTCCGTACACCCAAGCGGTGGCAGAGCAGTTCGCGAACAACACCGGCGCCCCGTCTCCCATCGTGGAATCGACCGGCACCGGCGGTGGCATGCAGATCTTCTGCGGCGGCGTGGGCGAGGCGCATCCCGACATCACCGGCGCGTCGCGCGCCATGAAGGCATCCGAGTACGAGCTGTGCCAGGGAAACGGTGTCACCGACATCACCGAGGCGCTGATCGGCTTTGACGGTCTGTCGCTGGCCATTTCGCGCGCGAATGAAACCGACTGGAACCTGACGCTGGGCGAGATCTACCAGGCGCTCGGCGCGCAGGTCCCTGTCGACGGCGAGTGGGTCGACAATCCTTACACCAAGTGGTCGGAAATCAATCCCGACCTGCCCGACACCGAGATCCTGGCCTATGGCCCCCCACCCACATCCGGCACCCGCGACGCCTTTGTCGAGCTGGCGATGCACGCGGGCTGCGAAGAGCTGGACTATGTTGCGAATGGTGATTTCGACGGGGATTGGGTCGAAGAGAACTGTTCGCGCATGCGCACCGACGGCCCCTTCGTCGAGGCGGGCGAGAACGACAACCTGATCGTGCAACGCATCGAAGCCGACCCGAACGCAATGGGCATCTTCGGCTACTCGTTCCTTTATGAGAACCTGGACAAGCTGAAGGGTGTGAAGATCGAAGGCGTCGAGCCCTCGATCGAGACCATCGCCGACAAATCCTACCCCGTGTCGCGCCCGCTCTATTTCTACATCAAGAACGCGCATCGCGGCGTGATCCCCAACCTCGACGCCTTCATCGAGGAATACATGTCGGACGACGCGCTGGCCTCCGGTGGCTATCTGTCCGAACGTGGCCTGGTGCCGCTGGCCGAGGACCGCATGCAGACCCTGCAGGACAGCGTGCTGAACGGTCAGTCGATGGAAGCCCCCGCAGGCTGAACGTCTTTCTGATCCTGTCCGGGCCGGCACAAACCGGCCCGGCGCTTTATTTTGAGCGGGTGTATCCGATGACGACCTTGGCTTTCGCCATTCTTCTTGTTGCCAGCCTTGCGGCTTACGCCCTGAACCGGCGCGCCGCGACCGGAATCCGCGATGGCGGCGCGAGGCTGCATTCGGTCTCGAATTACCATGGACTCTTTGCGCTGCTGCTGATGCTGGTACCGGTGCTGGTCGTGATTCTAGCGTGGCTGGTGCTGCAAGGGCCGGTCGTCAATGCGATGGTGATGTCGGCGCTGCCCGCTGGCACGCTGGACGGGCTGGATACCGGCCAGGTCGACCTGATCCTCGCCGAGATCCAGTCGATTTCCGGCGGCCGCGTCTTTGGCGAGCCCGAGCCGTGGAAACTGGCCGCCGCCGAGCATCTGACCGATCTGCGCCAAATGGCCTCGCTGGGCCTCGTGCTGCTGACCGCGCTCTTGTGCCTCGCCATCATGTACCTCGCCCGCCGAAAGGTGACCGCCGAGTTCCGCGCGCGCCAAGGGGTCGAGCGCATCGTCTCCGGCCTGATGATCTTCTGCTCGGTCATCGCCATCTTTACCACCGTGGGCATCGTCGCCTCGCTGGCCTTCGAGACCTACAAATTCCTGCGCCTCGTGCCGCTGACCGAGTTCCTCTTTGGTCTCAACTGGGAGCCGCAGATCCCGATCCGCGCCGATCAGATCGCCGCCGCCGGTGCCTTTGGCTGGGTCCCCTTGATCGCCGGCACGATCGTCATCACCTTCGTGGCGATCTTCATCGCCGTGCCCATCGGCCTGCTGTCGGCCATCTACCTTTTCGAGTTTGCCCCCAAGCGCGTCCGCGCGGTTGCCAAGCCTTTGCTGGAAATCCTCGCCGGGGTACCGACGGTCGTCTACGGCTTCTTCGCCATCCTCGTCGTTGCGCCCGCGATCCGCAGTTTCGGCGCATCGATGGGTGTTCCCGTCGCGCCCAACACCGCGCTGGCGGCGGGCGGAGTGATGGGGATCATGCTGGTCCCGTTCATCTCCTCCTTCGCCGACGACGCGCTGTCGGCGGTGCCGCACGCGATGCGCGACGGCGCGCTGGCCCTTGGCGCCACCCGCGCCGAGACGGTGCTCAACGTGCTCTTCCCGGCGGCGATCCCCGGCATCGTGGGCGGTGTCCTTCTGGCGGTCAGCCGGGCCATTGGCGAGACCATGATCGTTGTGATGGCGGCAGGCCTGATGGCCAATCTCACGCTGAACCCGCTGGAGAGTGTCACCACCGTCACCGTGCAGATCGTCACGCTGCTGATTGGCGATACCTCGTTCGACAACCCCAAGACGCTGGCCGCCTTCGCCTTGGGGATGATGCTGTTCTTCACCACTCTTGTCATCAATGTCTTCGCGCTCCGGATCGTCCGGAAATACCGCGAAGCCTACGATTGAGGCTTGCTCCCATGACCGATATCCCTGCCGGCTCCTCGGCACGAACCACGACGGAGAAGGTGCGCGGCAGCCTCTCGCGGCGGCACCGCAAGCAGTTCATCCTGCAGGCCATGGGCATTACCGCCATCAGCCTGGCGTTCCTGATGCTGTTCATCCTGCTCGCCTCGCTGGTCTCGACCGGCTACAAGGCCTTCACCCAGACCGAGATCACGCTCGAGGTGTTCATCGACCCCGAGGAGATCAGCGCCGACCGCCTGCCGCGCGGCAACTTCGACGATGTGCTCGCGGCGGCGGTGGCGGCGGGTCTGCCCTCGGTTGACACGAGCGACCGCGCGGCGATGCGCGTGGTGGGCGGCATCCTGTCGAACGGCGCCCAGTTTCAATTGCGCGACCGCGTGGTTGCCGACCCGTCGCTGATCGGCCAGACGATCCGCGTCAGCGTGCCCGTCTCGGACCCCTATGACCAACTTTACAAGGATCTGCTGGACCGCGATACACCCGAGAGCCTGCGCCGTCTGGACGACATGCAGATCGCCTATTACGACCGTCTGGTCGAGGCCGGCGCGATCACTTCCAGCCTCAACACCGGCCTTCTGACCAATGCCGACAGCCGCTTTCCCGAACTGGCGGGCCTCAAGGGCGCGATCATGGGCTCATTCTGGGCGCTGCTGGTCTGCTTCGCGATCTCGTTTCCCTTGGGCATCGGCGCGGCCATCTACCTTGAGGAATTCGCGCCCAAAAACAAGCTGAGTGACTTCATCGAAGTCAATATCAACAACCTCGCCGCCGTGCCGTCGGTGGTGTTCGGCCTTCTGGCGCTGGCGGTCTTTATCGGCTGGTTCGGGATGCCGCGCTCGGCGCCCTTCGTGGGCGGCATGACGCTGGCGCTGATGACGATGCCGACGATCATCATCGCGACGCGCGCCGCGCTCAAGGCCGTGCCGCCCTCAATCCGCGAAGCCGCTCTGGGCGTGGGTGCGTCCAGACAGCAGGTGGTGTTCGGCCATGTGGTTCCGCTGGCGATGCCCGGCATCCTGACGGGCACGATCATCGGCCTCGCGCAGGCCCTGGGCGAAACCGCGCCGCTTTTGCTGATCGGGATGAACGCCTTCATCACCTCGGCGCCCGCCACGCCGTTTGACAGCGCGACCGCCCTGCCGACGCAGATCTTCATCTGGGCCGACAGCCCCGAGCGCGGCTTTGTCAGCCGGACATCCGCGGCCATCCTCGTGCTGCTGACCTTCCTCATCATGATGAACGCCATCGCGATCTACCTGCGCAGCAAGTTCGAACGCAAATGGTAAGAACCCCGAAAGGAGAGGCCATGGACGACCTCAGAGCCGTCAACCGCGACGTTGACACCAACGCTACCAAGATCAGCGCCAGAGGCGTGCAGGTCTATTACGGCGATACCCACGCGATCAGGAATGTCGAGGTCGATATCAAGGAACGCGCGGTCACGGCCTTCATCGGCCCATCGGGCTGCGGCAAATCCACCTTCCTGCGCTGCATCAACCGGATGAACGACACGATCGACATCGCCCGCGTCGAGGGCGATATCCGCATCGACGGCGAAGATATCTACGACCGGAAAATCGACCCCGTGCAGCTTCGCGCCCGCGTCGGCATGGTGTTTCAGAAACCGAACCCCTTCCCCAAGTCGATCTATGACAATATCGCCTACGGCCCCAAGATCCACGGGCTCGCCCGGTCCAGGGCCGACATGGACGAGATCGTCGAGCGGTCCCTGCGCCGCGGCGCCATCTGGGACGAGGTGAAGGACCGCCTGCATGCCCCCGGCACCGGCCTGTCGGGCGGCCAGCAGCAGCGCCTGTGCATCGCCCGCGCCGTGGCTACCGACCCCGAAGTGCTGCTGATGGACGAGCCGTGCTCGGCGCTCGATCCCATCGCGACCTCGCAGGTCGAGGAGCTGATCGACACCCTGCGCGAGAAATACACCGTGGTCATCGTCACCCATTCGATGCAGCAGGCCGCGCGGGTCAGCCAGAAAACCGCCTTCTTCCACCTCGGCAGCCTCGTCGAATACGGCGATACCGACGAGATCTTCACGAACCCCAAGGACAGCCGCACCGAGAGCTACATCTCGGGCCGGATCGGATAGGAGACCCGTCATGAACGCGAAACACATCTCCAGCGCCTTCGACCGCGATCTTGAAGGCGCACAGGCCATGCTCGTCAAAATGGCCGGCCTGGTCGACGAGGCCATGATCCGGGCCGCCGAGGCCCTTAAGACCAACAATCTGCAAATGGCCGAAGCCGTGCGGAGGAATGACAAGGCCATCGACGATCTCGAAGAGAACATCAGGATCGACTGCGCCCGCATTCTCGCAACGCGGTCTCCGACCGCGGGCGACCTGCGCACCGTTTTGACGGTCATGAGCATCGCCTCAAATCTGGAACGGTGCGGCGACTATGCAAAGAACATCGCCAAACGAACATCCGTGCTGGCCCATGCGCACCCGGTCAAAGATGTTTCCCCGGCTCTGCGCCGCATGCAGAAGGCGGTCGTCGCCATGATTGCGGACGCGCTTGATGCCTATACGCGGCGCGATGTTGAAATCGCGCGAGATGTCCGGGCACGGGACTGCGAGATCGATGAGATGTACAACACCCTTTTTCGCACACTCCTGACGCACATGATGGAGGAGCCCCACAGCATCACCGCCTGCATGCATCTGCATTTCATCGCCAAGAACATCGAACGGATGGGGGATCACGCCACGTCGATCGCCGAACAGGTGATTTATCTGGTGACAGGCGATCTGCCGGACGACGATCGACCGAAAGGCGACCTGACATCCCTTTCCAGTCTCGACGCGTTTGGCGGGAACGCTTGAGGACAGGGGTGCTATTTCCATGATTCCGGATAGATGGACAGGAATGAGGTACTCGGGTTGGCTGAAACTTCTGACCTTGAGTGCCGACACTTCCATCATGTAGGACTCGCAACTCCGACACTCTTTTGCGAAAAGTCTCAGCGCGCCCACAGCATGAAAGCGCCGGCGAAAGGATCTGGGATGGATCGGCAATGGCTTGACGATATTCTGGGCGGCGTCCCATTGCCAATGGTGATGATCGGGGCAGATGAACTGATTTTCGCGGCCAACCCGGCGGCCGAGGCCATTCTGGAAACAAGCCAGATCGGTCGCCACCACGCCATCGCCCTGCGCCAACCCGCCCTGCTGGCCGCGATCGAAGTTGCGCTGCGCGACAGGGTGGCTGGGCAGGCACGCTATGTCATTCATGGTCCATCGCATGAGGTAACCTATCTCGTCACGGTGACTCCCGTTTCCGGCACCGACAAGAGCGGTGCCCTTTGTGCCTTTCAGGACATCACAGAACAGGAACTCATCGGCCAACTGCGCCGAGATTTCGTCGCCAATGTCAGCCACGAATTGCGCACTCCTCTGACAGCGCTGGCAGGGTTCATCGAAACCCTGAAAGGGGCAGCAAGGGACGATCCTGCCGCCCGCGACCGTTTCCTGACCATTATGGAACGCGAGACGGGACGCATGAGTCGCCTTGTGCAAGACCTTCTTTCTCTTTCCAAGGTCGAGGCAGAGGAACGCCGCCGCCCCACCGCCCACGTGGACGTTGGGGCGGTGATCCGATCCGCCGTAGCCGCCCTGCGCCCTGTCGCCGACGCGGCCGGCGTGGCGCTGGAAATCACCGGGGCAGACATGGCACCGCATGTTCCGGCCGATGCGGATCAGCTGTTGCAGGTATTCCAGAATCTGATTGAAAACGCGATAAAATACGGTGCCTCCGGCAAACTGGTGACGATCGCTATCCATGCGCCCTCCAAAAGCGCGCTGCTGCATATCGACGTGATCGACCGGGGCGAAGGCATCGAGGAACAGCACCTGCAGCGCCTGACCGAGCGGTTCTACCGCGTCGACACCCACCGTTCCCGCGAAAAGGGCGGCACCGGGCTGGGGCTTGCCATCGTCAAGCATATCGTCAACCGTCATCGTGGACAGCTCACCATCAGCAGCGAACGGGGAAAGGGAGCGTGCTTTACGGTTCTTCTACCGATAACCTGAACGCTTTCATAAAACTGTTACAAAACTGTCGCAAAAGCGTGGCGGGCCGGGTCCAGAGTGGCCACATGATCAGCCGGATCGCCGACAGAGGAAATGATGAAACCCGAATCCCACATCACGGCTAACCTGGACCGCGACATGGAATCCGTGCAGGCCATGATCACGCGCATGGGCGGCCTTGTTGAAGCGGCCATTCTGGACGCGGCCCGTGCGCTGGAAACCCGCGATGACGAACTTGCCGATGCGGTGCGCAAGGGCGATCGGGCCATTGACGCCCTTGAAGAGCAGATCAATGCCGCGTCCGCCCGCCTGATCGCGCTGCACGCGCCTGCCGCTGCCGATCTGCGCACCGTGCTGACCGCGATCAAAATCGCGGCGGCGCTAGAGCGTTGCGGCGATTATGCCAAGAACCTTGCCAAACGCTCGACTACTCTGGCCAATATGCCAGCCGTCGGAAACTCCGCCGGGCTGATCAGGCGCATGGCCAGGGCAGTACAGCTACAGCTGAAGAACGTGCTCGACGCCTATATCAAGCGTGACGCCGACCTGGCCGAACGGGTCCGACAGAACGACCACGATATCGATCAGATGTACAACTCCCTGTTCCGCGAATTCCTGGCGTATATGACGGAAGATCCGCGCAATATCTCGACTTGCCTGCACCTGCATTTCATCGCCAAGAACATGGAACGGATGGGCGACCATGCGACCGGGATTGCCGAGCAGGTGATTTATCTCACCACCGGTTCCTTGCCGGATGACGATCGCCCCAAGGCGGACAACACTTCAATAACATCGGGCACGACAGAACCGGAGACCGCATGGCGACCATAGAACACCCGCTGATCCTGCTGGTCGAGGATGAGCCGGCACAGCGCGATGTACTGTCCTACAATCTCGCCGCCGAAGGCTACCGCGTCAATCTCGCGCAAGATGGCGAAGAGGCAATGATGATGGTCCGCGAGGAGACCCCGGACCTGATCGTGCTGGATTGGATGATGCCGAAACTTTCAGGAATCGAGGTCTGCCGGCGCCTGAAATCGCGGGCCGAAACGCGCGACATACCGGTCATCATGCTGTCGGCCCGCTCCGAAGAGGTGGATCGGGTGCGCGGCCTTGAAACCGGAGCAGACGACTATGTGGTCAAGCCCTATTCCATCGTCGAACTGATGGCCCGCATCCGCGCCAACCTGCGGCGTGTGCGCCCTTCGACCGTCGGCATGGTGCTGGAGTTCCAGGATATCCGGCTTGACGGCGAAACCCATCGTGTCACCCGCGCGGGCAAGTCGTTGCAACTCGGCCCGACCGAGTTTCGCCTGCTCGCCACCTTCATGGAAAGACCGGGGCGGGTGTTCAGCCGCGATCAGTTGCTCGACCGCGTCTGGGGCCGCGATATCCACGTCGAAACCCGCACCGTCGATGTCCATGTTGGCCGCTTGCGCAAGGCCCTGTGTCGGCAAGGCGGTGACGATCTCCTACGCACCGTTCGGGGCGCGGGCTATGCCTTGGGCTGATGGAAAGATTGCCCTCTGTCAGTTCACAACCCAAACCCGTCGCCACGCCCGCGATGCTCGGCTTGAGGCTGGTAAGGCGGTAAAGTACCGTTGTCGGATGCCAGAACGCTCCCCCGTCTCGGGGCTTCAAGACGCCGCCGGAATCATCCGTCTGGCAGCGATCATGTACGGGCAGTTTCCGCTGTCGCTCAGGATTTTGGCGCCGTCACCGACTTTTGGGCATAGCTCCTGCGCCGCGACATAACCGGCGTGGCCCCGGCCCGCAAAGCCCGGATCCGCACGTCAGGCGAAGAGGTCGTGGCACAGCTCCAGCGCGTCGATCAGCGCGTCAACCTCGGCCTCGGTGTTGTAGAGGCCAAAGGACGCACGGCAGGTCGCCGTCAGCCCCAGATGATCCATGAGCGGTCCGGCACAGTGATGCCCCGCGCGCACCGCCACGCCCTTCTTGTCGAGGATGGTCGAGATGTCGTGCGCATGTCCCGCGCCGTCCATCGTGAAGCTGAAGATCGCCGCCTTGTCCGGCGTTTGGCCCTGCACCTGAAGCCAGTTCAGACCGCCCAGCCGCTCGGCCGCGTAATCGCGCAGGCGGTTTTCGTGGGCGGCGATCGCGTCCATTCCCAGCCCCGTCATGTAGTCCAGCGCGGCGCCCAGTCCGATGATCTGGACAATGCCCGGCGTGCCGGCCTCGAATTTCATTGGCGGATCGTTGTAGCTTACCGCCTCTTTCGACACGTGGCGAATCATGTCGCCACCGCCGAGGAAAGGCCGCATCTCGTCCATCCGCTCGCGGCGCACGTAGATGGCGCCCGAGCCGGACGGGCCGTAAAGCTTGTGCCCCGTGATCGCATAGAAATCACAGCCGATATCCTCGACATCCACCGGCATGTGAACCGCCGCCTGACTGCCGTCGACCAGAACGGGCACGCCCTTGGCGCGGGCGGCGGCGCAGATGGATTTTACATCAACCTTGGTGCCCAGGACATTGGAAAGATGGGTAATTGCAATCAGTTTGGTGCGCGGCCCGATGGCGTCGATCACCTTCTGAGGGTCCAACGCGCCGTTCATGTCGGTGTCGACCCATTTCAGCACGGCCCCCTGCCGCTCGCGCAGGAAATGCCAGGGCACGATATTGGCGTGATGCTCTATCACGCTCAGCACCACCTCGTCGCCCGGCTCGAACCGGGGCATGGCCCAGCCGTAGGCGACCATGTTGATCCCCTCGGTCGTGCCCGAGTTGAGCACGATCTCGCGCTCGTCCCGCACACCGAGAAAGCGCGCGATAGTGCCGCGGACGGCCTCATATTTCTCGGTGGCAAGGTTGCTCAGATAGTGCAGGCCCCTGTGAACGTTCGCGTATTCGTACGAATAAGCCCGGTTCACGGCATCAATCACTACCTGCGGCTTCTGTGCCGACGCGCCATTGTCGAGATAGACCAGCGGCTTGCCGTTCACCTCGCGCGCGAGGATCGGAAAATCGCTGCGGATCTTTTGAATTTCGAGCATCATGCCCCCCCGACGACAGCGGCCGCGAAGACGCTGAGGATGATCGACAGCCCGACGATCACCGCCAGAACGGCCAGGATGATCACGGCTATCGCTTTGAAAAAGTTATCGAAACCATGGGCGCGGTCGACGAACGCCACCAGTATGACCAGCCCCCACACCGACGACACCAGGACCAGCGCCAGACCGGCGAACGGCAACACAGCCATCAGCGCCAGGAGGGTCAGTTGCACGCCGAGGCGCAAGACCTGAAGCCACGTGATCAGCGCCAGGACCTGCTGGATCCCGCCCGACCCGCCAAGCCTGCGCCCGATCCACGAAAGGGTTATCACGGTGACGACCAGCGCGGCCAACAGGAACAGCGTGAACAGAACCGGCGACTGGAACGCTGGCGGGATCATCCGCAGCGCCTCGGGGTCGGGTGGTGGGCCGAGGTAAAGCGACAGCGAATAGACGATGCCATTCAGCACGCTCATCAGCGCCAGTGCCATCCACAGCCACTGACGCGGCAGCCACAGCGCCATGATGCGATCCGCCGCCTCGCGGGGGGAAAAGAGTGTCTGGCGAACCAGTTCCGACCAGATGTTCATGTTCATGCGCCGACCCTCCCGCCGCCCCATTCCGCCTCGCGAAGGCCGAGAATCCAGAAGGCGGCGAAAGCTGCCAGCCACAGCGCACCGACAACCGTCAACCCCGGTCCGGGTCCGATGAACCCTGCCACGAGGCCGTGGAGCAGCACGAGCGGGCTGGCGGCCAGCAGCGCCCAGAACAGCGCCAGACGCGCGCCGTAGGCCGTGCCGCGCCCACCGACGGCGCGCGCGACCAAATGGCTGACAAGCGCGAGGGCATAGAGGATCAGCGGCGCGATGAACGCCCACGCCAGCAGCGCGCCGCCGAGGAGCGGGTTCAGCTCGGCACCCGTCAGATACGCCTGCCGCGCCAGAGGCGGCCATTGCGCGATGAACATCACTACGCAGCCCGCCATCAGGATCACCAACGCGCGATCCTCCCGCTGACCCATGGCCAGCAGTCGGCGCATCACGGCGCCGGGGCCGCGATACGTCGCCACGATGTCGCGCGTGACGGCCATCAGCCGCGCCGACGCTCCAGCCAGCCCTCAAGCAGCAGCTTGATCTCGTCCTGCAGCGGCTCGCCCTCGACCTCGTCCACAGCTTCGGCGAGGAAAGCCAGAGTCAGCAGATCGGTGGCGATCGCCTTGGGCACACCGCGCGCGCGCAGATAATAAAGCGCATCCTCGTCAATCGCGCCCGATGTGGACCCGTGCGAGCAGATGACGTCGTCCGCGTAGATCTCCAGCTCGGGCTTGGCCAGAAACTGGCTGTCCCCGTCCAGAAGCAGCGATTGGCTGATCTGGTAGCCGTCGGTCTTCTGCGCGCCCGCCTTGACCAGGATCTTGCCCTGAAAAACACCCGTCGCGCCGTTGCGCAGCACCTTCTTGAAGACCTGCCGACTTTCGCAGCGCAGCGCGTCATGGGTCACGAATACCGTATCGTCGTCGTGGAAATCCCCGTCGCCCATCGACGCGCCCGCGACATGCGCGATGGCATCGTCGCCGGTCAACTCGATCACGCATTCATTGCGCGTCATCACGCCATTCGCGGTGATGGTGAAGGACTTGAAGCGGCTCTCGGCGCCAAGACGCGCAAAGAGATGTGTTGCCGTCCGCCGCTCGTGATCGCGCCCCTGCGCGCGCACGTGATGGAATGATGCGCCGTCCGCCATATCGACTTCCAGCACGTCGGTCAGGCGCGCGGCGGCAGCGCCATTCTCCAGCAGGGTCATCTCGGCGCCCACTTCCAGCCTGATCACATGGTGAAGCATCGCATCGGAGGTTGTTGATTCGTGGCGATAAATCATGTTTACCGGCTTGGACACCCGGCCCGTTACGTGGATGAGAACCCCATCCGTCGCCATCGCCGTGTTCAGCGCCGCGAGCGGGCGCGCCACCGGAGTTTGGCCGCGCTTTTCGAGCACGCCGTAGATCTCCTTGGCCCAGTGAATATCCATTGTGCCCGCATCGGCCAGCCGTTCGATCGTCAGCCCCTCCGCGGTCAGATCATCGCTTGCCTCAGCGTCAAAAACACCGTCGACAAAGACGACCTTCAGCCGGTCCAGCGGATCGAAAACCGGCCGCTCGTCACCAGCGAAAACGGCCGCTTCGGGCGCGTCCGCCTGCGTCAGGGTGTCGGGCCGGGTGAATTTCCAGTACTCGTCGCGCCGCTGGGGCAGGCCCGTGGCGCGCACGCGCGCCAACGCATCCTTGCGCGCCGCCTGCACCCAGCCCGTCCCTTCGGGCAGCACCAGCGCATCGAGTCGCGCCTGACCCTGCGACTGCATGGGTTGTGCCTGTGCCATTACGCAACCTCCGCCAGAATGTCCGCATAGCCGTTCTGCTCGACCTCGACGGCCAGTTCGGGGCCGCCTGTCTTGATGATGCGTCCGTCCGACATGATATGCACGAAATCGGGATGAATATGGTTCAGAAGCCGTTGATAATGCGTGATGACCAGAAAACCCCGACCGGCATCGCGCAGCGCGTTGACGCCGTCGCTGACCAGCCTCATCGCATCGACGTCAAGTCCCGAATCCGTCTCGTCCAGTATGCACATCTTGGGCTCCAGCAGGGCCATCTGCAGGATCTCGTTGCGCTTCTTCTCGCCGCCGGAAAATCCGACATTGACCGGACGCTTCAGCATGTCCGCGTCGATGTTGAGCTCCTTCGCCTTGGCGCGGATCAGCTTGAGGAAATCCGCAGCGCTCACTTCGTCCTCGCCACGCGCCTTGCGCTGTGCGTTGAGGGCCGTGCGCATGAAGGTCATGTTGCCGACGCCCGGGATCTCGACAGGGTACTGGAACGCCAGGAACAGGCCCGCCGCCGCGCGCTCTTCGGGCTCCATCGCCAGAATGTCGGCGCCCTCGAGCGTGGCGGTGCCTTGTGTCACCTTGTAGCCGTCCCGCCCCGACAGAACATAGCTGAGCGTGGATTTGCCGGACCCGTTCGGCCCCATGATCGCATGCACCTTGCCCGCCTCGACGGTCAGGTCCACGCCCTTCAGGATCGTCTTGTCCTCGTCTTCAAGATCGACATGCAGGTTCTTGATCTCAAGCATCTTTCTTCCTCTCATCCAGTCTTGCGGCGCCGGTCAGGGCCGCATCATCATCTTCATGACCGGCAAGAGCCGGTCGGGTGGGACAGCCATCGGCGCGACGGCGAATTCGGCCATGCGGCCGGTCAGACGCGGAGCGCCGAGAAACTCCTCGATCGCGTGGTAGCCCTTGCGCCGCTTGTAGTCGTCGATCAGCAGCGTCACCGGCTTGCGCGTGCAGAACGCGGTCGCCAGCGCGCATCCGGCGCGGAACCGGCCATCGACCAACACCACATCGGGCTGACGAAACCCGTCGCGCTGCCAGACAGCCAGCGGATAGTTCGGATAGTGGCGCCAGCCGCTGGTATCCGTCGGCTTGCCCCATTCGCCGGTCTCGCCGATATCGATCCAGACCACATCGACGTGTGTGCCTTTGGCGGGCGGATGTCGGGCCAGCCAATCGCGCATCATCGCCGCCCAAGCCGGATCGCTTTCGACGGAGAACACCATCTTTCCCGGCAGTTCCGACGCCAGAACCGTCGATCCGCCCGAGCCGTATTCCAAGATCACGTCAGCGTCCGCAAAGGCGCGCGCCACGCGTTCGGCTTCGGCGTCGGGCAGGGTCAGGGCGGGGCGTTTGAGAAGTGTCTCGCTCATCGGCAGACCTCCTGCGCCCGCTGATGATTGCCGCAACGGTGGCCGACACCCACCGGACCGCCCAAAGGGAACACTTCGGAACGCGTCCCGCCCATCGGTGCGGGCGGTGTCAAGAGAACAGCGTTCATCCCTGCCTCCCCCGGCATCTTATGGTCCAGCGCAGCATCACGAGCCTTACCCGACCGAGCCTTCCAGCGAGATCGCGACCAGCTGCTGCGCCTCCATCGCGAACTCCATCGGCAGCGCCTGCAACACGTCGCGGCAGAAGCCGTTGACGACAAGCGCCACCGCCTCTTCCTCGTCCATGCCGCGCTGGCGGCAATAGAACATCTGGTCGTCGTCCACCTTGGAGGTCGTCGCCTCATGCTCGACGCGGGACGAGTTGTTCTTGACCTCGATGTAAGGCACCGTGTGCGCGCCGCACTTGTCGCCGATAAGCAGGCTGTCGCACTGGGTATAGTTGCGCGATTCCTTCGCCTTGGGGTGCATCGAGACAAGCCCGCGATAGGTGTTCTGCGCCCTGCCCGCGCTGATCCCCTTGGAGACGATGCGGGATTTCGTGCGCTTGCCCAGGTGGATCATCTTGGTGCCGGTGTCGGCCTGCTGCATGTTGTTGGCGATGGCGATCGAATAGAACTCGCCCTGGCTGTCATCGCCGCGCAGGATGCAACTGGGATACTTCCACGTCACGGCGCTGCCGGTCTCGACCTGCGTCCACATCACCTTGGCCCGGTCGCCCCGGCAGTCGGCGCGCTTGGTCACGAAGTTGTAGATGCCGCCCTTGCCGTCCTCGTCGCCGGGATACCAGTTCTGGACGGTGGAGTATTTCACCTCGGCATCTTCCTCGGCGATGATCTCGACCACGGCCGCGTGAAGCTGGCTCTGGTCGCGCTGCGGCGCGGTGCAGCCCTCCAGATAGCTGACATAGCTGCCCTTGTCGGCGATGATCAGCGTGCGCTCGAACTGGCCGGTGTTTTCGGCATTGATGCGGAAATAGGTCGACAGTTCCATCGGGCAGCGCACGCCCGGCGGCACATAGACGAAGGAGCCATCGGAAAAGACGGCGCTGTTCAGCGTCGCGTAGAAATTGTCATTCACCGGCACGACGCTGCCCAGATATTTCCTGACCAGTTCGGGATGCTCACGGATCGCCTCGGAGATCGAGCAGAAGATCACTCCCGCCTCGCGCAGCTCCTTCTGAAAAGTGGTGCCGACCGAAACCGAATCGAAGACCGCGTCCACCGCCACCCGGCGCGCCTCGGCGGGCATCTCGCCCGCGCCCTCGACACCGGCCAAAATCGCCTGTTCCTGCAAGGGGATGCCCAGCTTGCTGTAGGTCGCCAGCAGCTTGGGGTCGACCTCGTCCAGCGACTTGGGCTTGACCATCATCGACTTCGGGCGCGCGTAATAATACTGCTCCTGAAAGTCGATCTCGGGATAGTCCACCATCGCCCAGTCAGGCTCTTTCTTGGTCAGCCACCGCTCATAGGCGCCAAGGCGCCATTCGGTCATCCACTCCGGCTCTTCGTTCTTTTCGGAAATAAGGCGAACGATGTCGGGCGTCAGACCCTTGGGCGCGAATTCCATCTCGATATCGGTGGACCAGCCATGCTTGTAGGCGCCGCCGACCTCGCGGACACGGTCGACCGTGTCCTGATCGACGCCTTCCTTGACCTCGTCGTGGCGGGCCTGCGCATCATCCAGTGCCGTCATGTCCATTTCTCCCGTATCAAGCGGCGCCACTGCGGGCGCGGTGTCTGTCCAGATGCCTCAGCCACGTCTCGGCGAAGCGCATGATCTCGTCTTCCGTCGTCTCCGGCCCCAGCGACACCCGGATCGCCGATGCGGCCGATGCCTCGTCATATCCCATCGCCTTCAGCACGGCGCTCGCGCGCACCTTGCCGCTGGAGCACGCCGATCCGGCCGAGACGGCAAAGCCCGCAAGGTCCATCGCCATCACCTGCGTTTCGCCCTTCCAGCCGGGCGTGAGGATGCAGGATGTGTTCGGAAGCCGACGACTCTCATTTCCGACAAAAATAGTCTCTTTTCCGGCGGCTGCAATGGTCTTTTCTAGAATGTTTCTAAGTTTCTCGACGCGGTCCCACGTTCCCGCCTCCAGATCTCGCGCAGCCGCCTCGGCCGCGGCGCCGAAACCGGCGATGCCGACGATGTTCTCGGTGCCGGACCGGCGGCCCATTTCCTGCCCGCCGCCCCTGATCCGCGCCGCAACATCGGTGCCGCGCCGCACCACGAGCGCGCCGATCCCCTTGGGCCCGCCCAGCTTGTGCGCCGAGACCAACGCCATCTGCGCCCCGCTCCAGTTGAAGGCGACCGGCAACTTGCCGAAACCCTGCGTCATGTCGCAAACGGCGATGCCGTCCGGCAGATCCTGCACGATTCCCGTCTCGGAATTGGCCAGTTGCAAAGCGGAGCGTGCCGGATCCTCCACCGTCACCGCGCCGCCCGGCGACACGCGAAGCGCCCCATCACACCACGCCGCCACCGCCTCATGCTCGACCGGGGCCGAGGCAAGGTTCCTGTCCGCGCAGGCGAGCGCCGCCGCCTCGGTCGCGCCGGAGGTAAAGATGACGTCGGCGCCTTCGGCCCCCAGCGCGGCAGCCACCTGAACGCGCGCGCGCTCGACCAGCGCCTTGGCCGCGCGGCCTTCCAAATGGACGCTCGACGGGTTGCCCACCACGTCCATCGCCGCGATCATCGCCGCGCGCGCCTCGGGCCGCAAAGGCGCCGTCGCGTTGTGATCCAGGTACACCCGCCGCGTCATGCCGGCCCTGCTTCATCTTGGCAGAAATACTCAAATCCACCGCCCTCGTCGGGCGCAGCGTCAGGAAATCGGTGCATCACTCGTCATCCACGACCGCGAACAGCGACGGCACCGCAGGGCAAGGGGCCAGAGTGTTGTTCACCACATCGCTCAGGCGCGTCTGGTGCAGATAAACGTAGACCTGCGCGCTCAGCCCTTCCCACAGGCGGTTGGTCATGGATTGCGCACGGCTGCCCGAGGCGCCGCCCGACGCGCCCGCGCCCTTGTGCATGGCGTCCACCGTCTCGTCGACCGCGGCCAGAATCTCGGACACGCGGATTTCGGACATCGGCCGCGCCAGGCGATAGCCGCCTCCCGGCCCGCGCACCGATGTCACGAGGTCGCCGCGGCGCAGCTTGACGAAAAGCTGTTCGAGATAGGGCAGCGAGATGTTCTGGCGCCGAGACACCTCGCCCAGCGTGACAAGGTTGCCTTCGGGCTGCAGCGCGATGTCGGCCAGGGCGACCATGGCATACCGTCCCTTGGTGCTGAGTTTCATCGTCTCCCCCTCTCATCCATCGCGGCGGCGGCGCCCTGACGATTGACCTTGCGCGCCGAGATGCTTATCTCACGGCATGACCATCCGGTCCAGCCGCGCCGCACCCGCCGGACGGCTCTGAATTTAGAATTGTTCTAAGGCGCGTCGGCAGTTCCGTCAACGTCGATTGCCGCAGCCCTGACCGACAGCAAGGAACGCTGAATGCCCGAGGTAATTTTTCCCGGCCCCGAAGGCCGGCTTGAAGGCCGCTATCACCCGCAGAAGGAAAAGGACGCGCCCATCGCCATCGTGCTGCACCCGCATCCGCAGTTCGGCGGCACGATGAACAACAAGGTCGTTTACAACCTGCATTACGCGTTTCACAGGATGGGATTCACTGTCCTGCGCTTCAACTTTCGCGGCGTCGGGCGCAGTCAGGGCGAATACGATCAGGGCGTGGGCGAGCTGAGCGATGCCGCGTCGGCGCTGGACTACCTTCAGTCGATGAACGCCAATTCCAAACACTGCTGGGTCGCAGGATTTTCGTTTGGCGCATGGATCGGCATGCAGCTTCTGATGCGACGGCCCGAGATCACCGGCTTCATCAGCGTCTCGCCCCCGGCGAACATGTACGACTTTTCCTTCCTCGCCCCCTGCCCGTCCTCGGGCCTCATCATAAACGGAGCCGCCGACCGCGTGGCGCCGCCGGCGGATACGGCCGCGCTGGTGGCCAAGCTGCACGATCAGCAGGGCATCACCATTCAGCACGAAGAGGTCGAGGGCGCCGGCCATTTCTTCGAGGAGCCGCACATGGAGACGATGATCGACTCCGTCACCGGGTATGTCAAACGCCGCCTGACTGAAGGCACGCGCTAGGCCATGGGCGTCACCGAGGATCTGGCCGACCAGTTGGCGCAGGACGCGCTGAAGGCCGAGGAAATCACCGGCGACGAACGCATCGTCGACGAACTGGCCAGCATGATGGGCGCAACCTCGCAAACCGCCGAAGAAGCGTTCCTGACGGCCGTGCGCGTGCGCCGCGCCAACACCAAGGCGCGCAAGATGCTGGCGGACCGGATCAAGGCGTTCAAGGCCGCCCAGGGCGAAGCAGGCTGAGCGCACGAGCGGCGAAGGCGCACCCCACGCCCCTCTGCCCGGAACGACCTGCGCCCCGAAAGGCGCAGGCCCTCCCCGACCGCGGCGATGGCCGCGCTTGTTATTGGGCCGGTGTCGGTGCCTGCTCCATATCCTGGAACGGGTCCTCATAGCCGTATGCGCTCAGATCGGCCACCGCGCGGTCATGCTCGCGCCAGTCGCGCAGTTCTTCCGCGCTGGCCATCGGCGAGAACAGCCCCGTCCAAGCGTAGATGATGCCGATCACCGGCGACAGCCAGCAGGCGAAGGCCAGCGGAATGTAAAGCAGGTTCTGGTAATTGCCGCCGGCGATGCCCAGCCCAAGCGCCGTGATGACGAAGGCGCCGCCCGCATTCCACGGGATCAGCGGCGAGACCAGCGTGCCGCCCTCCTCTATGGCGCGGCTGAGGTTCAGGGTCGAGCGTTTCATGCCGCGGTAGACGGGCGAATACATCCGCCCCGGAAGCGCGATCGACAGATAGGGATCGCCCGCCACGAGGTTGGTCGCGGTCGAGGTGGCGATGGCCGCCGTCTGCACCCCGGCGAAGGAATGCACCTTCGACAGGATCTTGGTGATGATCGCCTGCAAACAGCCCGTCCGCTCCAGCGCGCCGCCGAATCCCAGCGCGATCAGGATCAGCGAGATCGTCCACATCATCGACTGGATGCCGCCGCGATTGAGCAGGCTGTCGATCTCCGCCACGCCGGTATCGATCGCATAGCCGCCATTGGCATAGCCGAACGTGTCGTGCAGCGACGCCCCCTGCGCGATCATCGCCGCCAGCGCCCCGGTCACGACCCCGGCGAACAGCGACGGGATCGGCGGTTGTTTCGCTACTGCCAGCGCCAGCACCAGCACCGCCGGCAACAGCAGCCAGGGCGAGATCAGGAAATTCGCCTCCAGCGCGCCGGTAATGCTCTCGATCCGCGCGAACGAGACGGTGCCGTCGCCGATGAGGCTGTAGCCGGCCCAGACGTAGATCCCCAGCGCGACCAGCATGGAGGGAACGGTGGTGGCCATCATGTTGCGGATGTGATCGAAGACGTTGACAGCCGTGACCGCCGGCGCGAGGTTCGTGGTGTCCGACAGGGGCGACACCTTGTCGCCGAAGAATGCCCCCGACACCACCGCGCCCGCGGTCCAGTACACCGGCACATCGAACCCCGCGCCGATGCCCATGAGCGCGAGGCCGATGGTGCCGACCGTGCCCCAGCTTGTCCCCAGCGACACCGAGACGATGGCGCACATCACCATGGACGCTGCGAGGAAGATCTGCGGCGACAGGATCTGAAGCCCGTAATAAATCAGCGTCGGCACCGTGCCCGACGCGATCCACACCCCGACGATCATGCCGACCACGATCAGCACCGAAACCGACGGCAGCGACACGTTGATGACACGAAAGATGCCGTCTTCCATGTTGCGCCAGTCATGGCCCAGGTAAAGCCCGACCAGTGACGTGATCGCCAGCCCCAGGGCAAGCGGAATGTGCGGCGTGAAATCGTTGAAATAGAACAGCTGGATGCCCAGAACGATCAGCGTCAGAACCACCGGCACCAGCGCCAGCCCGAATGATGGCTTGCGTGGTTGAATCGCATCTTCCGACATTTCAATTCTCCTCCGTTGGGACCGTATCCTCTTGCATCTGCCTGTCGCCGTCACCGGCCAACCTTGTCGGTGCGCACACAAACGACAGAAACTCACCGAAACAGCGCGTGTAGGTCAGTCCTGGGGCTGGGCCGCCTTCGAAGCCCTGGCCTTGTCCGCCGCCTTCTGCGCCAGATCCCGCGCGATCGAGAACGCACCCTTGATCTTGTCGCTGTCCTTTTTCCAGTCGCGCCGCACGACCACCTTGTTGTCCTTGATCTTGGCCAGGCCGCGCTGGTCCTTGATGAACTCGACCAGCCCCTCGGGTGACGCGAATTTGTCGTTGTGGAACTGGATGGTAGCGCCCTTGGGACCGCCGTCCAGCTTGGCAATGCCGGCCTTGCGGCACATGCCCTTGATCCGCACGACCAGCATGAGCGTATTCACCTCCTTCGGAAGCGGACCGAAGCGGTCGATCAGCTCGGCGGCGAATCCCTCCAGCTCGACCTTGGTATCGAGGCTGCTGAGGCGGCGGTAAAGGCCGAGGCGCACGTCGAGGTCGGGCACGTATTCCTCGGGAATGAGGACCGGCACGCCTAGGTTGATCTGCGGCGCCCATTGCCCGCCATCGTCGGGCAGCCCTTGGGTATCGCCGGCCTTGATCCTGGCCACCGCCTCTTCCAGCATGGACTGGTAAAGCTCGTAACCCACGTCGCGCATCTGGCCCGACTGCTCTTCGCCCAGAAGGTTGCCGGCGCCGCGAATGTCCAGATCCTGCGACGCCAGCGTGAAGCCGGCCCCCAGCGTGTCGAGGCTGCCCAGCACGCGCAGGCGCTTTTCGGCGGCGGGGGTCAGCTTCAGGCGCGGCTTGGTGGTCAGGTAGGCATAGGCGCGCGTTTTCGAGCGGCCGACGCGGCCCCGGATCTGGTAAAGCTGTGACAGCCCGAACATGTCGGCGCGGTGGATGATCATCGTGTTGGCGGTCGGAATGTCGAGGCCCGACTCGACGATCGTCGTCGCCAGCAGCACGTCATACTTGCCGTCGTAAAAGGCGTTCATGCGGCTGTCCAGCTCGCCCGCCGCCATCTGGCCATGGGCGATCATGTAGCTGACTTCCGGCACCTCGTTGTCCAGGAACGCCTCGATCTCCGGCAGGTCCGAAATGCGCGGCACGACGAAGAAGCTTTGTCCGCCGCGATAATGCTCGCGCAACAGCGCCTCGCGGATGGTGACGGTGTCGAACTCGCTGACATAGGTGCGGATCGACAGACGGTCGACCGGGGGCGTGCCGATGATCGACAGGTCCCGCACGCCCGAAAGGCTGAGTTGCAGCGTGCGCGGGATCGGCGTCGCGGTCAGGGTCAGCACATGCACGTCGCTGCGCAGCGCCTTCAGCCGCTCCTTGTGGGCGACGCCGAAACGCTGCTCCTCGTCGATGATCAGAAGGCCGAGGTTCTGGAACCGCACCCCCTTGGCCAGAAGCGCATGGGTGCCGACGACGATATCGACCTGCCCCTTGGCAAGGCCATCGCGCGTCGCCGCCGCCTCCTTGGCGGAGACAAAACGCGACAGCGGGCGCACATTCAGGGGAAAGCCGCGGAACCGTTCGGCAAAGCTCTGGTAGTGCTGGCGCGCGAGCAGCGTGGTAGGCGCGATCACGGCCACCTGCATCCCCGACATCGCCGCCGCGAAGGCCGCGCGCATCGCCACCTCGGTCTTGCCGAAGCCGACGTCGCCGCAGATCAGGCGGTCCATCGGCGTGCCGGCCTGCAGATCGGCCATCACATCCTCGATGGCGCGCAGCTGGTCGTCGGTTTCCTCGTAGGGGAAGCGGGCCGAGAATTCCTCCCACGCGTGATGCTCGGGCTCCAGCACGGGGGCGCTGCGCAGCGCACGCTCGGCGGCGATGCGAATCAGGCGATCCGCCATTTCGCGGATGCGCTCCTTCAGCCTGGCCTTCTTGGCCTGCCACGCGCCGCCGCCCAGCTTGTCCAGAAGGCCCTCTTCATGGCCATAACGGCTGAGCAGTTCGATGTTCTCGACCGGCAGATACAGCTTGGCGCTTTCGGCGTATTCCAGAACCAGGCACTCATGCGCGGCGCCCGCCGCCGTGACCACCTCCAGCCCCAGGTAGCGGCCGATGCCGTGATCGACATGAACCACCAGATCGCCGGGGGTGAGGCTTTGCGCCTCGCTCAGAAAATTCTCGGCGCGGCGGCGGCGTTTCGGCGCGCGGATCAGCCGGTCGCCCAGGATGTCCTGCTCGGCGATGACGGTCAGATGCGCGCCGCGATACGGCCCCTCAAAGCCTGCCTCCAGCCCCCAGACCGCCAGATGCAGCCCCGTCTTGCCCAGCCGGTCGGCGGAGCCGACGGTGACGGGGCCGATCAGACCCTCATCCTCCAGCAGCCCCTCCATCCGCTCGCGCGCGCCTTCCGAATAACTGGCCAGAAGAACGGGTCCCTCGGCCATCTTTGCCTGAACATGGTCCTTCAAGGCGCCGAAAAGGCTGATGTTTTCCTGCTGCCGCTCCGGCGCGAAACTGCGCCCGATCCGCCCGCCCGCATCCGTCACGTTCGGCCCCGTCGCCTGCGGCAGCGCGCTGAACTGCACGCGGCGGTGCGGTGCCAGCGCCGCGTCCCAGGCGGCATCGTCGAGATAGAGCAGGCCGGGCTGGATCGGCTTGTAAACGCTGTCCTCGCGGCCCTTGGCGGTCATCGCATGTTTGCGCGCCTCATACTGGTCCTCGATGCTGTCCCAGCGCGCCGCGCGCGCGGGGCCTGTGCCATCGTCGAACAGCACCGGCGCGTCCGGCACGTAGTCGAACAGCGTCTCCAGCCGGTCGTGAAAGAAGGGTAGCCAATGCTCGGCCCCCTGCGCCTTGCGGCCGGCGCTGATCGCCTCGTAAAGCGGATCGTCCGAGCCGGCCGAGCCGAATTCGATCCGGTAATTCTGCCGGAACCGCGTGATCGCCGCGTCATCGAGGATGATCTCGGACACCGGTGCCAGCTCGATCATGTCAAGCTTTTGCGTCGTGCGCTGCGTGACCGGATCGAAGCGGCGCGCGCCGTCCAGAACATCCCCGAAAAGGTCCAGCCGCACCGGGCCGCCGCCATCGCCGTCACCGGGCGGAAAGATGTCGATGATGCCGCCGCGGATCGCGTAATCGCCCGGCTCGGTCACGGTGGGGCTTTGGGTGAACCCCATCCGCACGAGGAACGCGCGCAGCGCCGCCTCGTCGATGCGCTGGCCGACGCGGGCGGTAAACGCCGCGCCACGCAGCACATCCTGCGCCGGGATCCGCTGCATCACCGCATTCAGCGTCGTCAGCAGGACGTATTGGCCGGGCATCCCGTGCACCAGCCCCGCCAGCGTCGCCATTCGCCTGGCGGAGATGTCGGCGTTGGGCGATACGCGGTCGTAAGGCAGGCAGTCCCATGCAGGGAACTGAAACACCGGCATGTCAGGCGCGAAAAACCGCAGCGCCGCCGCCATCGCCGCCAGGCGTTTGTCATCGCGCGCGACATGCACCACCGGGCCGCCCGCGCGCGCGACCTCGTCCAGCACAAGACGTGCGTCAAAGCCTTCGGGCGCGCCGGAAACGGTGATCTGGGTGGCTGGCTGGGTCATATGATTGCTTTCGCGGACGTGCCGGGGATGTCAGCCGCCAAGGGCAGAGATGCTCATGTTCTGATACATCCCCCACATGGCGGTGACGAAGATCGACACCATGCCGATGATCTGGACGTTAAGCCGGTGGCGGTAAAGCCGCCGGATGAGCCGCTGGCCGGTCAGCGCGGCGGCATCGATGCGCCGGGCGGTGCGGACGGTCAGCAGCCAGACCAGCGACATCGGCAGCGCCAGCAGGAAGATCGCCTGCGCGAATTCGCGGCCATAGATCCAGCCCAGCAGCGCGGCGGCCGTCAGGATGAAAAAGCCGATCCCGGTCAGCACCAGCCCGCTTTCGTGCATGATGTGCAGGATGCGGCGCGTATTGATCTGCACCATCGCATCCATGTCCTGCATCGCCGCATGATCGGGCTCCTCCTTGCGCGCGCGCAGGACCATGTCCCAGGGCACGCCCAGCACGTAGTGGCTGGTCGAGGACCACAGCACCGCGAGCGCGATCCAGAACCACAGGTTGCTGAAGCTGCGCATGTCGATCGTCTCGAAAACGGTTGAATACCAGTCCACGGAGGCTCCAAACAGCAGGCGTCGGACCCTCTTAGCGCCGCTCCCCGGCAATTCCTACCCTTGAGATGGGCGAAAATCCATGCCACCTAAGGCCAACCGCCGCAGCCGGAAGCCCCCACATGCAGAACCCCTGTCCCCCGTTCCCCGCCAGCCGCCCCCGCCGCCTGCGCCGCACCCCGGGCCTGCGCGCCCTGGCGGCAGAAAACATGCTCGGCGTCGGCGATCTGATCTGGCCGGTCTTCGTGCGGGACGGCGAAAACGTGGAGGAACCTGTGGCGTCGATGCCCGGCGTGAGCCGGCTGAGCATCGACCGCGTGGTTGCCGCGGCGCGCGAGGCGGCGGATCTGGGCATTCCGGCCATCTGTCTTTTTCCCTATACCGGCCAGGACAAGCGCACCGCCGACTGCGCCGAGGCGTGGAATCCCGAGAACCTCAGCAACCGCGCGACGCGGGCGATCAAGGACGCGGTGCCGGACATGCTGGTAATGACCGACGTCGCGCTCGACCCCTATTCGGACACCGGCCATGACGGGTTTGTGCGCGGCGGCGTCATCGTCAATGACGAGACGGTTGAGGCGCTGGTGAAACAGGCGCTCTCGCAGGCTGAAGCGGGCGTCGACATCATCGGCCCTTCCGACATGATGGACGGGCGCATCGGCGCGATCCGCATGGCGCTGGAGGCGGCGGGGCATCAGGACGTGGTGCTGCTGAGCTATGCCGCGAAATACGCCAGCGCATTCTACGGGCCGTTCCGCGATGCGGTGGGAGCCAGCGGCGCCTTGAAGGGCGACAAGCGGACCTACCAGATGGACCCGGCCAATTCGGACGAGGCGATGCGCATGGTCGCGCGCGATCTGGCCGAAGGTGCCGACGCGGTGATGATCAAGCCCGGCCTGCCCTATCTCGATATCTGCCGCCGCGCCAAGGACACCTTCGCCGCGCCGACCTACGCCTATCAGGTCAGCGGCGAATATGCCATGATCGCCGCCGCCGCGGGCCAGGGCTGGATCGACGGCGAGCGCGCCATGTGCGAAAGCCTGATGGCCTTCAAGCGCGCCGGCTGCGACGGGATCCTGACCTATTTCGCACCCGTCATGGCGCGCCTGCTGCGGCAGTGAAGCGTCTTGCCTTCAAAATGAGACATCAGGGCAAGGCGAAAACCTTTGATTCAGGTCTTCGCGAAACGCTTCAGGCGCGCGATAATCTGCGTATCGCTTCACCTTTGCGTGACATTCGGCGAAGCCCCGCCTATAGTTCCCGCCAGATCGGCCGATCAACAGGCCGGCAGGGCATCAGGCAACGAACAGGCATGAAAACATGAGCGACATCACCAGACGCGTATTCACGCTCGGGGCTCTTGCGGGCACCGGGCTTGTCACGGCCGCATGCGGCAACGGGATCGGCAGCCGCGGCGCGCAGCAGATCGACGCGCGCGTCGATACCACTCTGCGCTATCTCTATGACGCCTATCCCGGCACGCGCAGCCTTTACGAGAAATCTACCGGCATGCTGGTCATGCCGCTGATGACCGAGGCGGGGCTGGGTATCGGCGGCGGTTACGGGCGCGGCGCGCTGCGGATCAACAACCAGACGGTCGATTACTATTCGGCGGCCAAGGGCACTGTCGGGCTTCAGATCGGCGCGCAGCAATTCGCGCATGTGCTGTTCTTCATGACCGAAAGCGCACTCGCCAACTTCCGGCGCTCCTCGGGCTGGGCGGCGGGCGCCGATGTCGGCTATGTGTTCAAGGACACGGCCGAGAACCTGCGCGCGGAAACGACGACGGCCTCATCGCCCGTGATCGCCGTCGTGTTCGGCCAGGCGGGCCTGATGGCGGGCGCGTCGCTGGAAGGCATGAAATACACTCGCATCATTCCGTGACACGCGCCGCGCCGGGGCCAATTCGGCGCGGCTACGCGTCACGGCGTTCCCGATCCATGAGTGTCTCAGGGCGAAGCGCGAGACGCGTCAGTGCAGCGTGAATTCCCCGGTCACGTTTTGCCACTCGCCCGGTGCGATGAGTTTGCGATGGCTGAAGCGCACCGAATGCAGCGGGCCCTCGATCTCGCGCTGCCAGAACTCCACGAACCGGAAGAGGTTCGGATGGTCCGGCGCGATGTCGTAATCCTGCCAGACATAGCTGTTCAGCACATGGACGTAATCGGGCATCCCATAGAATATCTCCGCCGTGGTCAGCCCGTACCCCTTCAGCATCATTTCCGTTTCGGTCATCGGCATCTTTCATGCTCCTTTCGCGCCCCATAAGTCCATGATGCCTGAAAGAAATTACTTTTCAACGAAAACAATCTGTTAGCAGGCACTCCGCCTGGCTGCCAGAACCGGGCAACCTGCCCCATTGCGCCCCAGATCATGCCGGTGATATAGCTGCAGAACACCAGATGTGGAATTACGCGACAAGGTAGGCCCCGTTTTGACCGATACGCCGCAACCCCCCGAAGACATGGACGAAATGACGCCCGAGCGGCCCGCCTATGACGGCCCCACCGTCTCGATCGCGGAAGAGATGAAGACGTCCTATCTCGACTACGCGATGTCCGTCATCGTCAGCCGCGCGATCCCCGATCTGCGCGACGGGCTGAAGCCGGTGCATCGCCGCATCCTTTACGCGATGCACGAGGGCGGCAATACGCATGATAAGCCCTACCGCAAGTCCGCCCGCGCCGTGGGCGACGTGATGGGCAAATACCACCCGCACGGCGACAGCGCGATCTACGACGCGCTGGTGCGGATGGCTCAGGATTTCTCGATGTCGCTGCCGCTGCTGGACGGTCAGGGCAATTTCGGCTCGATGGACGGCGATAACGCCGCCGCCATGCGTTATACCGAAGTGCGGATGGACAGGCCCGCCGCCTATCTGCTGGCCGATATCGACAAGGAAACGGTCGATTTCCAGGACAACTACGACGGCAAGGACCGCGAGCCGACGGTCCTGCCCGCGCGCTTTCCCAACATGCTGGTCAATGGCGCGGGCGGCATCGCTGTGGGCATGGCGACCAATATTCCGCCGCATAACCTGGGCGAGGTGATCGACGCCACGCTCGCGCTGATCGAGGACCCGGACCTGACATCCGAAGACCTGATCGAGCACATCCCCGGCCCCGACTTCCCCACCGGCGGTCTGATGCTGGGCCGCTCGGGCGCGCGCAAGGCATATCTGGAAGGCCGCGGCAGCGTCATCGTGCGCGCCAAGACACGCACCGAGGAAATCCGCAAGGATCGCTGGGCGATCGTCATCGACGAGATCCCCTACCAGGTGAACAAGGCCACCATGATCGAGCGCATCGCCGAGGCCGCCCGCGAAAAGCGGATCGAGGGCATCGCGCATGTGCAGGACGAGAGCGACCGCAACGGCGTGCGCGTGGTGATCGAACTGAAGCGCGACGCGACCGCCGAGGTCGTGCTGAACCAGCTCTTCCGCTTCACCCCGATGCAGACCTATTTCGGCTGCAACATGCTAGCCCTCAACGGCGGGCGCCCCGAGCAGTTGACGCTGCGCCGGTTCCTGACCTCCTTCATCGATTTCCGCGAGGATGTCGTCGCCCGCCGCACAGCCTATGAACTGCGCAAGGCGCGCGAGCGCAGCCATATCCTTTGCGGCCTTGCCGTCGCGGTCAGCAATGTCGACGAGGTGGTGGCAACCATTCGCGCGTCGATGGACGCCGCCGACGCGCGCCAGCGCCTGATGGAGCGGCGCTGGCCCGCGCGGGACATCCTTGAATATATCGCGCTGATCGACGATCCGACCCATACCGCCAATGACGACGGCACCTACAACCTCAGCGAGACGCAGGCCCGCGCCATCCTGGAGCTGCGGCTTCAGCGCCTCACGCAGCTGGGTGTCAAGGAAGTCACCGACGAGCTGCAGGAGCTGGCCGGCAAGATCAAGGAATACCTCGACATCCTCGCCAGCCGCGAGCGGATCATGGAGATCATCGCGAACGAGCTCTCGGAGGTCAAATCGCTCTTCGCCGTGCCGCGCCGCACCGAGATCGTCGACTGGTCCGGCGACATGGATGACGAGGACCTGATCGAGCGTGAGGACATGGTCGTGACCGTCACCTCGGGCGGCTACATCAAGCGCACCGCCCTGGCCGATTTCCGCAGCCAGAAGCGCGGCGGCAAGGGCCTGTCGGGCATGGCGACCAAGGACGAGGACGTGGTCACCACCCTCTTTGTCGCCAACACGCACACGCAGCTTCTGTTCTTCACCACCGACGGCATGGTTTACAAGCTGAAGACATGGCGCCTGCCGCTGGGCGGCCGCACCTCCAAGGGCAAGGCGATCGTCAACATCCTGCCGATCCCCACGGGCGTGTCCATCGCCGCCATCATGCCCGTGGACCGGGTTGAGGCCGAATGGGACGACCTGCAGGTGGTCTTTGCCACCTCTGCCGGCACCGTGCGGCGCAACAAGCTTTCGGACTTCACCAATGTGCGCTCGAACGGCAAGATCGCCATGCGCTTCGAGGAGGAGAATGCAGGCGTCACCCTGATCAACGCGCGGATCGCGTCGAACGATGACGACGTGATGCTGGTCACAAGCTCGGGGCGTGCCATCCGCTTTCCGGCCACCGATGTGCGCGTCTTCAACAGCCGCGCATCGCTGGGCGTGCGGGGCATCCGCCTGACCGGCGATGACAGCGTCGTGTCGATGTCGATCATCCCGCATTTCGACGCCACTTCGGACGAACGCGCTGCCTATCTCAAGATGCGCCGCGCCATGGCCGGACTGACGGATGAGGAGGCGGACGCCGCCGAGGAGGAAGGCGACGCCAACGCGCAGCTTCCGCAGGAGCGCTATGCCGAAATGTCGGCTGCCGAAACGCTGATCCTGACTATCACGGCGCAGGGCACCGGCAAGCTCAGCTCCAGCCACGATTACCCGGTGCGCGGGCGCGGCGGCATGGGCGTGGCGGCGATGGACCGCGCGATGCGCGGCGGCGCGCTGGTGGCGTCATTCCCGGTGACGCTGGAGGACCAGATCATGCTGGCCACCTCCAAGGGCCAGTCGATCCGCGTGCCGGTGCAGGGCATCTCCTTCCGCTCGCGCAGCGCGGGCGGGGTCAAGGTCTTCAACACCGGCAAGAACGAGACGGTAGTGAGCGTCGCCTGGATCGCCGAGCAGGCCGAAGACGAGGCGGCCGAAGGCGCCGCGCCGAACGGGACGCCTTCGGAGGGCGCATGAGCCAGATCAGGCCGCGCCCGGCGATGCGATTGCTTGCGCTGCTCTCCAGCCTTGCGGTTGCGGGAATCGTGGCGGTCGCTCTCTGGACCTATCTGGGCGGCAGCGGCGGCGACGATCCGGTCACGCGCCGTGCCGTGATCGCGCCGGTTCAGGAGGCGGTCGCCGCGGCGCAGGCGCATGCGCAGCTTTGCGCGCAGGGTTTCGCGGGCCTGACCCGCGACAGCGGCCCCACCGGCGCCGCGCTGGATGCCCGAATGGCGGAGTTGCAGGATTGCGGCCAGGGCGCACGCCGCCTGGCCGAGGCGGGATATGCCGCGCTCGATACCGCGACCGGTCCCGACGATTCCCCGCTCAGGGCCGAATTTCTGGACTCGGCGGGCGCATTGCTAAGCGTATACGAGCTCCAGGGCGACGATTTCGACGTCATCCACACGCTGTTGCAGAGCGCGCGCGCCGCGGACAGGCCCCTGCCGCCGCTTGCCGACGACGTCGGCAACGTGCTGGACAATGCGGCGTCCGACATCGCGGCGGCGGAAGCGCAATTCGACCGAACGCTGGAAGCCTATCGCGCGGGTGGCTGATCGGCCATCAGCGCGTCTTATGCGCGCTCATGTCGCCCGGCCCCTCACGGATTGCGCCAGCGGATATCCTGCGTGAAGCCGCGCCCGCAGGATCAGCACCCAGACGATCACGGCCATGAACTGGTGCAGGATCGCCACCTGCCAGGGTGCGCCCAGCACCACCGTCACGATCCCGAGCGCGATCTGCGCGACCACCGCGCCGAACGCCAATGTGAAGGCGCGCCGCGTCGCCATATGGGCGCTGCGCCGCCCGCGCAGCAGCACGAAGACCGAAAACGCCAGTAGCGCGTAACCCACCATGCGGTGAATGAACTGCACTGTTCCCGGATTCTCGAAGAAATTGCGCCACCAAGGCTCGATCGCCAGCATCTGCTGCGGCCAGAGACCGCCACCCATCAGCGGCCATTCGGTATAGCTGCGCCCGGCGTCGATCCCCGCCACCAGCGCGCCAATGAGTATTTGCAGGAAGGCGAAATGCAGCCATCCCGTGCTTAGGCCGAACAGCCGCGCCTCGCGCGCGCGGCGCGCTTGCAGAACCTCGCGTTCGGGCCGGGCCAGCAGCAGCATGTACCACGCGATGAAGCCGAGGATGACGAAGGCGAGGCCCAGATGCGTGGCCAGCCTGTAGGAAGCCACGTCAGTCCGGTCGCCGCCAAGGCCGGAATAGACCATCCACCAGCCGACCGCACCCTGCAGCCCGCCAAGCGCGCCCAGAAGCAAGAGCCGTCCGGTCCAACCCGCCGGGATCTGCCGCGCCGCGAGAAAGCCCAGAAAGCCCAGCGCCCAGACCAGCCCGATCACGCGGCCGAGCTGCCGGTGAGCCCATTCCCACCAGTAGATGAACTTGAAATCGTTCAGCGTCATCCAGCTGTTCTGCGACTGGAATTCCGGAATTTTCTGGTAGAGGGCGAATTCCGCCTGCCAATCGGCCTCGCTCATGGGCGGCAGCGCGCCGGTCAGGGGGCGCCATTCAGTGATCGACAGCCCGCTATCCGTCAGCCGGGTCAGCCCGCCGACGGCGATCATCACCACGACCAGCGCGAACAGCGCCATCAGCCACAGACGGATGCCGCGCCGCGCGCCCCGGCGCCCCTGGTCGATCATGCCGCCCCTCGGCTGGACGCGGGCCGCTTCGGGGCTGTCCACCTCTTGAAAAATGCTGCGTTTTTCCGCCATTGCCGCCGCTCCTCAGATCGCTCGGGGCACAGTAAGGCGGGCGTGCGGCCCCTTCAAGCGCCGCCGCCCCCGCGATCCTTCCAGCGGACCATCTGACGCAGAATCCCATGCAGCAGCCGCGTGTCGGCCTGGGTCAGCGGCATCCGCGACCAGAAATTGCGCAAGGTCTGGCGCATGCTGCCCGCCTTGTGCGCGGGATAGAAGAAGCCAGCCTCCTCCATCTGCGCATCATAGTGCGCGGCCAGCGCCTCGATCTCGACCTGACTGGCCCATTGGGTGTTGTGCATGTGCACATGCCCCTCCGGCACGGCATCCGCGGCGCGGCGCCACTCGTAGGCGGTCAACAGCACGCATTGCGCCAGGTTGAGGCTGGGAAAGTCCGGGTTGACCGGCACGGTGATGATCGCATTGGCGCGCACCACGTCGTCATTTTCCAGCCCCGAACGTTCGGGTCCGAACATCACCGCCACCTTCTGCCCCTCACCGATGCGCCGCGCCGCGTCGCGCATCGCCTCTTCCGGGCTGAGGATCGGTTTGGTCAGCTCGCGCCCCCGCGCCGTGGTGGCATAGACGTAGTGGCAATCCTCCAGCGCGCCGGGCAGATCCTGCACCAGCACCGCCTCGTCCAGCAGCCGCCCTGCCCCGCTGGCCATCGCCACGGCGCTCTGGCTGGGCCAGCCGTCGCGCGGCGCGACGACGCGCATCCGGTCCAGCCCGAAATTCCACATCGCGCGCGCGGCGGCGCCGATATTCTCGCCCATCTGCGGGCGCACCAGCACGAAGGCCGGCTGGGGTCTGTCGCTTGGCATGCCGTCCCTCCCGTTCGGGGGCGGACATATCCCGGCCTTGGGGCCTTGGAAACCCCGCTCTTGCGTGCGGCGCTCCGCTTCGGTTTGCGGACAATTATCTCCACCCGCGGCTTGCAGGGCCCTGCCGCCTGTGGCGCCGCCCGAAAAGCTGGGCTATAGCGGCGCCACGCCAGTCGGAAGGAGCGCACCAGATGAGCGACCAGGAGCAGCCCCAGATCTACCTGATCACCCCCGCCGAGTTCGAGCTGAGCCAGTTCCAGGCGCAGCTTGCTCCGGTGCTCGACGCCCATCCCGTCGCCTGCCTGCGTATCGCGCTGGCCACGCATGACGAAGAAGCGCATCGCGCGCGCCGCCGACGCCTGCCGCGAACTGTGCCATGCGCGCGATGTCGCGGTGGTCATTTCCAGCCATATCCCCCTGGCCGAGCGGCTGGGCCTCGACGGTGTGCATCTGACCGACGGCGCCCGCTCGGTCCGCCGCGCGCGCAAGGCGTTGGGGCCCGATGCCATCGTCGGCGCCTTCTGTGGCCAGTCGCGCCACGAGGGAATGAGCGCGGGCGAAGCGGGCGCCGATTATATCGCCTTCGGCCCTGTCGGCACCTCGTCGCTCGGCGATGGCACGCAGGCCGAGCCCGAGCTGTTCGGCTGGTGGAGCGAGATGATCGAGCTGCCCGTCGTCGCCGAAGGCGCGCTCGACGTGGATATCGTCGCCGCGTTGGCGCCAGTCACGGATTTCTTCGGCATCGGGGATGAGATCTGGGGCCGCGACGATCCCGCCGCCGCGTTGGGCGAGATGATCCGGGCCATGGGCTGACGCTCAGCCGGGCAGGCCGCGACGCTCGGGCGGCATGGCGCCGCGCACGATCCGCTCCGCCTCGGCGGCGAGCGCCTTGCGGCTGTCGAAATCGGCGACGCGCAGGGGCGGATGATAGATCAGTTCAACCCGCCCGCCGCGCGGCGCCGCAAAGACCACGGCGGCATGCGGGGCAAAGTCCATGTCGCCGAACCAGCCATGAAACGCGGCATCCGCGCCGTTGGGCGCGTGGTAGATCACCGTCACCGGCTGCACATGGAGCATCGGCGCCAGACGCGGCGCAAAGAACGCCTGGAACAGCGTCGGCTTGAACCGCAGCACGCGCAGCCCGTCTGTCGACGTGCCTTCGGGAAAGAACACCAGCTGCTGTCCGGCCAGCAGCCGCGCCTCCAGCGCGCCGGTCTGCGCCTGCGCGTCGCGCGCGTCGCGGCGGATGAAAAGCGTGCCCGCCGCACGTGCAAGGAAGCCGATGACCGGCCAGCCCGCGACCTCGGATTTCGAGACGAAAACGATGCGGTGCCGCGCGTTCAGCACCGCGATGTCCAGCCACGAGGCATGATTGGCCACCACCGCGCCCGGCTGCGTCATCGGGGTGCCGCGCAGCGTCAGGCGCAGACCGGCGATGCCTAGGCAGGCGCGGAAGAACCCCTGAACCACATGCCCGGAGACCGGCCGCCGCAGGCCGGCGAAGGGCCGCTCCACCGCGCGGACCAGCAGCAGGAGGGGCAGCATCACCGCAACCACCATCGCCAGCAGCGCGGCGCGGAGCGTCATCCGCAAGCGGCCTTTGCCCTTGGGCGGCGCAAGCGCCGGCTCCGGCCGGGGCCAGACCGGAACGCTCAAGCGCCGTCCGCCGGAACGTAAAGCGTGCGGTGCGCCACGCTCAGCCGCGCGGTGTCGAGGATGAGGCATATATCGGTGGTGTTGAACGCATGATCGACAAATGCTCCGTCGCCCACATGACCGCCGAGGCGCAGGTAAGCCTTGATCAGCGGCGGCACCTGAAGCATCGCGGCGCGCCGGTCCAGCGCCTCCGGCGCGATCAGGTTCATCGGCTGATACTGCCGCGACCGCGCGCTCAGCTCCGGCGGCGCGGAGTGGCGGTAATGGAGCAGCGACAACGGCGCCGCCAGCGCCGCCGGGTCCGTGCCGTGAAAGCTGGCGACACCGAAAAGCACGTCGGCGCCGTGATCGCGGGCATACCTCGCCAGCCCCTGCCACAGATGCAACAGCGCCTCGCCCCCGCGGTAGCGCGCGTCGATGCAGGACCGGCCCAGCTCCAGCAGGCTGCGGCCGGAGGCGCGCAGCGTGCCCAGATCGAATTCGTCCTCGGAATAGAACTGCCCCGCCTGCGCCGCCCGCTCGGCGCGCAGCAGGCGATAGACGCCGATCACCTGATCCTCGGGCGCGCCCGGCAGCGCGCGGTCGCGCAGCAGCAGGTGATCGAACCATTCGTCGAAGCGGTCCATCTCGATTCCTGCGGCGTGATCGACCATCTCGCCGCCCCCGCCCAACTCCTCGACGAACACGCGGTAGCGCAGGCGCTGCGCCGCACGGACATCCGCGGCGCCGACGGCAAGCGCGACCTCGAATTCCGGAAAGGGGCCGCTGCGGGCCGCACGCATGTTCATTCTGTCCTCGGGCGCCGTGACCTACCGCGTCTTCTAGGGAAAACAACCTGCAAAGGCAATATCGGCACCGATTGGCGCGTGAGTGGCGCGCGGCAGTGTGCTACCGCTGAGGTTGATTCGGAGAATTTTCTCTCGCTCCCCTTATGAGATTAATCCTTTGGTAACGATCATCACGGATCAAGGACGGGCAGCAGCAGGACGCGGCTGGAATCGATCACCACCTTGCCCACATCGGGAAAATTCACCGTGACCTTGCCCGCCACGTTCGATTGCACCTGCCCCACGCCCCATTCGGGGCGGGAGGGCGCCTCGACCCGCATGCCGGGCTCCAGAAATGCCGCGAAATCGCTCATCCATGCGCCTTTGCCGAAGGGGAACCGATGACCCATCCTAACCGCAATCTTGGCGCGCTGATAGGCTCGCGCATCTGCCACGACCTGATCAGCCCTGTCGGCGCCATTTCCAACGGGCTGGAGCTGCTGGGCCTTGCGGGGGTTCCGGATGGGCCGGAAATGGCATTGGTCGCGGACAGCGCCGCCCATGCCAATGCGCGGCTGCGGTTCTTTCGGGTGGCTTTCGGCCTCTCCAGCGACACGCAGAGCATGGGCGAACGCGAAATGCGCGGCATCGTGAGTGACGTCTACACCGGAAAACTGGCCTGCGACTGGCAGGTGTCCGTCCCCCTGCCCCGGCGCATGGCGCAGGCCGCGTTTCTTGCGCTGCTCTGCGCCGATGAGGCGGCGCCGTTCGGCGGCAAGGTGACGATCAGCGGCGACCATACGGCCCTGCGGATGTGCGTCACAGGCGAACGGCTGGCCCCCAGGGCAGAGCATTGGGCTTGGCTGATCGGCGGCGCGCATGGCAGCCTTGACGATCTGCCCGCGGCACAGGTCCAGTTCGCCCTGCTGCCCGACCTTCTGGCCGAGCTGGGGCGCCGCCCGCAGGTCGCGTTGGGCGATGGGGCCGTGACGCTCGACTTCTAGGCGCGCACAGCGCCGTCGCCCGTCACCAGATACTTGAAGCTGGTCAATTGCGCCGCCCCCACCGGCCCGCGCGCGTGCAGCTTGCCGGTGGCGATACCGATTTCGGCGCCCATCCCGAACTCGCCCCCGTCGGCGAACTGGGTCGAGGTGTTGTGCATCAGGATCGCGCTGTCGACCTGCGCGAAGAACGCCTGCACCGCCGCCGGATCCTCGGAGATGATGCAATCGGTATGGTGCGAGCCGTATTCCTCGATATGGCCGATGGCGAGGCCCAGATCGCCCACCACGCGCGCCGCGATGATATTGTCGAGGTATTCGCGCCCCCAGTCATCCTCCCGGGCGGGCACGGTGCCGTCGATGGCCGACAACGTCTCGTCCGCGCGCACCTCCACACCCTCGCGGAGCAGCGCGCGGATCAGGTCGCTGCCAAGCCCGCCCACCAGGTCGCGGTGGATCAGCAGACATTCGGCGGCGCCGCAGATGCCTGTGCGCCGCGTCTTGGCGTTCAGCACGACGCGCATCGCCTTTTCCGCGTCGGCGGCGGCATCGACATAGACATGCACGATCCCCTCCAGATGGGCAAAGACCGGCACGCGCGCCTCGCGCTGCACCAGCCCGACCAGTTCCTTGCCGCCGCGCGGCACGATCACGTCGATGCTGCCGGTCATGGTCAGCATCTCCTGTACCGCCGCCCGGTCGCGCGTAGGCACCAGCTGAATCGCCTCTTCGGGCAGCCCGGCCTCGCGCAGGCCCTGTTTCAGGCAAGCATGAATGGCGCGGCTGCTGTGATAGCTTTCCGAGCCGCCACGCAGGATCACCGCATTTCCCGACTTGAGGCAGAGCGCGCCGGCATCCGCCGTCACATTCGGGCGGCTCTCGTAGATGACACCGATCACGCCCAAAGGCGTGCTGACGCGGCGGATATGGATACCGCTCGGCCGGTCCCACTCGGCCAGCACCCGGCCCACGGGGTCCGCCTGATCGGCGACGGCCCGCAGCCCGTCCGCGATGGCGCGGATGCGACCTTCGTCCAGCGCCAGCCGGTCCATCATGGCCGGCGAAAGCCCCTTATCGCGCGCGGCGGCCAGATCCTTGGCGTTCGATTCGATGACCGCCGCGCGCCGCGCCCAGACCGCATCGGCGGCGCCGCGCAGGGCGGTGTCCTTGCGGTCCGATTCGGTCACGGCCAGTTCGGTAGCGGCGGCGCGGGCGCAGGCGCCCATGCGCGCCATCAGGGCGGGGATATCTTGGATTTCGGTCATGGACTCGGCTCCTTACCGGGAAACTCTGCCGGAAATCTCAGTCGGGCGTCAGAACGCCATGTCGTCGCGATGGACGAGGGCCGCGCGCGCCGGATGCCCCAGAATTGCGCCGATCGCCTCCGAGCGGAGCCCCCTGATCCGGCCCGCATCATGCGCATCATAGCGGGTGAGGCCAAGCCCCAGACGCGCGCCGTCCGGATCGACGATCTCGACCGGGTCGCCGCGCCCGAATTTTCCCTCGACCGCCGTCACCCCGGCAGGCAGAAGGCTGCTGCCGCGCGTCATGGCGCGCGCCGCGCCGGCATCGACATGCAGCCTGCCGCGCGGCTTCATGCCGCCGATCCATGCCTTGCGCCGTTGCTGCGGCGTGCCTTGGGCGGTGAACCACGTCGCCGCCGCGCCGGTTTCGAGCGCGGCGAGCGGGCGCAGCACGAACCCATCGGTGATGGCCATGTCGCAGCCCGCGGCCATGGCCGTCTTGGCCGCCATCAGCTTGGTCTTCATGCCGCCCTTGCTGAGGCCCGATCCGGCATCCCCGGCCATCGCCTCGATTTCGGGCGTGATGGCGTCGATAGTGTCAAAACGGCGCGCCGCCGGATCCTGCGCCGGATTGCCGGAATAGAACCCGTCCACATCGCTCAGCAGGATCAGCTGATCCGCGCCCGCCGTCACCGCCACCTGCGCGGCAAGGCGGTCATTGTCGCCATAGCGGATTTCGTCGGTGGCGACGGTGTCGTTCTCGTTCACGATGGGCACGGCGCCCAGGCGCAAGAGCTGCTCCAGCGTGGCGCGGGTGTTGAGGTAACGGCGCCGGTCGGCGCTGTCCTCCAGCGTCAGCAGCACCTGCGCCGAGATGAGGCCGCGCGCGGCCAGCGCCGCGTCATAGGCGCCGGCCAGCCGGATCTGGCCGACGGCAGCGGCGGCCTGGGCCTGCTCCAGCGTCAGGATGCCCGCAGGCAGTCCCAGCGTGCCGCGCCCCAGCGCGATAGAGCCGGAGGACACCAGAACCACATCCGTCCCGCCAGCCCGCAGCCGCGCCACATCATCGGCCAATCCCTCCAGCCACTCGCCGCGCAGCGCGCCGGTGTCGCGCTCGACCAGAAGGGCCGAGCCGATCTTGACGACCAGCCGTTTCGCGTCGCTCAGGGCTGCCACGGCGCGGGCTCGTCCGGGGCCGCATCGCGGTGGCGCAGGCGGCCTTCGTCAATCTCGGCCCGCAGCGCGCGCAGCACCTCCGTCACGCCTTCGCCGGCGACCCCCGACATGGTCATCACCGGACCGCCGGACGCCTCCTCCAGCGCCGATTTCGCCTCGGCCAGCGCATCCGCATCCAGCGCGTCGATCTTGTTGAGCACGGTCAGGCGCGGCTTTTCGCACAAGGGGCCGTCATAGCCGTCGATCTCGGTGATGATGGTCCGGTAATCGTCGGCAATCGTCGGCGACGTGCCATCGACCAGATGCAGCAGCACCGCGCAGCGCTCCACATGGCCAAGGAAGAGATCGCCCAGCCCCCTGCCCTCGCTCGCGCCCTCGACGAGGCCGGGAATGTCGGCCACGACGAATTCCACGTTGTCGACGCCGACGACGCCAAGGTTCGGGTGCAGCGTGGTAAAGGGGTAGTCGGCAATCTTCGGCCGCGCGTTGGACGTCGCGGCCAGAAAGGTCGACTTGCCCGCGTTGGGCAAGCCCAGAAGCCCGACATCGGCGATGAGTTTCAGGCGTAGCCAGATCGTGCGCTCCACCCCCTCCTGCCCCGGATTGGCGCGGCGCGGTGCCTGGTTGGTGGAGGATTTGAAATGCAGGTTGCCCCAGCCGCCGTTGCCGCCGCGCGCCAGTTCGACCCGCTGGCCCAGCTCAGTCATGTCGGCGATCACCGTCTCCTGATCCTCGTCGAGGATCTCGGTGCCGACGGGCACGCGCAGCACGATGTCGTCGCCGTCCTTGCCGGTGCGCTGGCGCCCCATGCCGGGCTGTCCGCTCTTGGCGAAAAAGTGCTGCTGGTAACGGAAATCGATCAGCGTGTTCAGCCCGTCCACCGCCTCGGCATAGACAGAGCCGCCATCGCCGCCATCGCCGCCGTCGGGGCCGCCGAATTCGATGTACTTCTCGCGCCGGAAACTGACGCACCCGCCGCCGCCGCCGCCCGAGCGGATATACACTTTGGCAAGATCGAGAAACTTCATGGCCGGGCCCCTGCACCCGCAGGCAGCATCGCCCGCGGCATCGTCGTGCCTTCCATACGCAATGCGCGCGCCCGGCTCAATCCAGTTTTCGGCTATAAGTCCAAGTGGGCACCGCGACCCCGCGCGCGACGCAGTAGGTTTCCGCGTCGCCCAGATAGGTGAAGCCGCTATTCGTCAGTACCCGCGCCGAGGCCGGGTTGTCCTGCTGAACGGTGGCAAAAATGGTGCGGCATCGCTGCGGATTGGCCCCCACAAGCGCCGAGACGGCCGCCGACGCAACGCCCGCGTTCCAGAAAAGCGGCGCGACCCAGTAGCCGATCTCGGATTGATCCGCGTCCAGCCGGGTCAGGCTGATGACGCCCAGCAGCTCGCCCATGCCCGCGCGGGTGCCGTCGATGGCCCAGGCATCCTCCTTGCGGTTCTCGGCCATGCAGCGATCGATGAAGGCTTCCGTCGTGCCGGGCGGCAACGGGTGCGGAATGGAGGAGGTAGCCTGCGCGACGCGCAGATCGCTGGTATAGAGCGATATCAACCCCGCATCCGATCGGCGGAGGGGGCGCAGGTCGTAATCACCGGCCGGAATGACGGGTTGAAGTTCAGCACTGGCAAGTTCCATGACAAGCCTCCTTTCCAGAAGCGCGGTCGGTCGGCAGTCACCGCCATGGTCGAAAAAGCGGCCCCTGACGGCTGTGTGCTGCATTTGGCAGCATCGGGCGCGATACAGGGAGTTCGCTCATCATACCAACATCCAAGGGTTGAAAAAGGTTTCACTTCAGCGGCATGAACGAATTGCGCTGACTTGGTCAAATGAGCGGCTTGGCCATGACACAAAGGGACCGGCGCTACACGCCGATCCCCTGAAGCTCTCCAACCGGCCAATTTTCCGGTCAGGCGCGGGACGAATTATTCGGCGGCCTCGGCCACGGGCAGAACCGAAATGAACGTGCGTCCCTTCAGTCCGGTGTGGAACTTCACCTGGCCTTCGACCGTGGCAAAGATCGTGTGATCCTTGCCCAGACCGACCCCCTCGCCCGGCCACATCTTGGTGCCGCGCTGGCGCATGATGATATTGCCGGGAATGACGGATTTACCGCCGTATTTCTTGACGCCAAGGCGACGGCCCGCGCTGTCGCGGCCGTTACGGGATGAACCGCCTGCTTTCTTGTGTGCCATCTGGTCTCTCCTTCATTCATCCTGCCTGCCGGTCCTTCGGGCCGGCCGCGGCGGGACGTGTCAACGTTCCATGCGCCGCAGGGCGCTTACCCTTTGTTCAGATCTTTGGCCTGCGAAACCCAGTCGTCGCGCTCGATCCGGCCACCGAAGGACAGTTTCTCGTCCATTTCGGCCACTTCTTCGGGCGTCCAGGCTGCGATCTGTGCATAGCTGGTGACGCCATGATCGTGCAGCTTCGCCTCGAGCGCAGGGCCGACGCCCGAGATCTTCTTCAGATCGTCGCCGCCTGCGGCCTTCTTGGCCGGCGCCTTTTTCGTGGCCGACTTTTCCTCGGCCTCGCCTTCGCTCACGCGCTTTTTCATTTCGGCCTGCTGAGCGCGGTTCTTGGCATAGCGCCCATCGGATGCCACGGTGGAACCCGAAACCGACCCTGCGCCGATTGCGGCCTTCACGCCCGACTTGTCAGCGCCCTTGTCCAGGATATCGGTCACGCGCAGCAGCGTCAGTTGCTGGCGGTGTCCCTTGGTGCGCTGCGAGCCATGCTTGCGGCGGCGCTTGACGAAGTGGATGACCTTTTCGCCCTTGATCTGGTCGATGACCTCGGCCTGAACGCAGGCTCCGTCGATCAGGGGCGCGCCAACGACGGGGCTATCGCCGCCCAGCATCAGAATCTCGTTGAATTGAACCGTCTCGCCCGCTTCGACGGCCAGTTTCTCGACACGCAGCATATCGCCGGATTGAACCCGATACTGCTTGCCACCGGTTTTAAGAACCGCAAACATCTGTCTTTCCTTCATTTTTCGCGTCCGCCGGTCCCCGTTACGGGTGTTCGCGGCCCCTTGGCCACCTTGGACAGCGCGCCGGTCATGGCGTCATGTAACATACCCCGGTGCAAGGCTCGTCCTTGCCGGGATGCGGGCTTATCAGGCGATCGCCCGCCCGTGTCAAGCCCGTTCTCGGCCATTCCAGGCGTGCAATCGGTCCCCTGTCAAAGCCGCGCGCTCGTCAGCATCATCCCGACGGCAGTGCCCAGAAGATACGCCAGTTGGTCGTACATTGCGTTGAACCCGGCGAAAAGCGCCGCGTTCAACGCGCGCCCCTCGCGCGTCTCGTAAAAATCGGCATAATCGTCCATCTGCGCGGGCGTCAGCGGCTCGCAGGCGATCAGCAGAAAGGCGGTGATCCACTCGGCGGTGTCGCGTCGCGTCTCTTCCAGATCGGCGGCAACGACAGAGGGCAGATCGCCGTCCTCGCCGCCCGGTCCCGGCCCGCCTGCGTCGATCACTCCGCGCCAGAACATCATGTCCGCATTGAGCGACGCGGCCACGTTCCGCTCCACCAGATCGCCGCTGTCGATCAGGCGCGTGATGTCCTCCAGCAACGCGGACTGCGACCCGCCGGGTGTTGCCAATGCATCCGCCGCCGCCGCGCGCGCCGCCTCCTCTGCCTTCGGATCAAGAAACTGGCGCCGCGCGGCCAGTTCCAGCTCGACGACCCGGCGCCCGGTTGGGGACGTGTAAAAGTCTAGGATCGGCTTGAGATCCACATCATCGAGGCCGCCGCGCACGCCCTGCTCGACGAGGCGCGCCATGCGCGGCGGATCGTAGAGCCGCGACGCCTGCGCGCGCAACGCCGGCCGGTCCGCCTCGGGCAGCATCGCGTCGACGACACGGCCGGCATGGACCAGCCCCTCCTCACGCATGATGGCAACGGTGTCCTCGATGCGCAGCGCCTCCATAAGAACGTCCAGCCGCGCCGCGCGCTCCTCCGCGGCGAGCGGCGCAGTGAATAGTAGCAGCATCAGCGCCAGCCGCGCCGCGCGGACTCCGCAGCAGATAATCGCACGCATTCAGCTTCTCCTTGATGTACCCAATTCAACCCCGCACCAGACCTCGAAGGCCCGATGCCCAGGCCAATGCTCTCGCGGCGGCCCTCGGTGTTGGCACCTGAAATTACACCACGTCCGTTGACGCTACACGCGAATTCGCGACCGCCCTAGTGCACGCGACCGAAATTTATTTGATGCCCCCCTCTTGCTCACCGCCCAAAACACATCTAGACGCACGTACCAGACCCCCGCGGAGAGGTGCCGGAGTGGTCGAACGGGGCGGTCTCGAAAACCGTTGAGGGTGCAAGCCCTCCCAGGGTTCGAATCCCTGTCTCTCCGC
>CAVXNV010000003.1:0-201823 GCA_963763165.1 uncultured Alphaproteobacteria bacterium | reverse complement strand
ACGCGATCCTGCTGGAGGCGGCGCTGTCCTTCCTTGGGCTGGGGGTGCAGCCGCCCACGCCCAGCTGGGGCCTGATGGTGTCCGAGGGCAAGAACATGATGCTGTTCGAGCCGTGGCTGGTGCTGATCCCGGGTGTAGTGCTCTTCGTGCTGGTGCTGGCGATCAACCTGATGGGCGACGGTCTGCGCGATGTCACCGCCCCCGAAAACCGGAGCTGAGGCGATGAGCGAAAAGAGAAACCGCTGCTATCGGTGCGCAGGCTGACACTGGACATTCCGTTGGGCAGCGGAACGCTGCATGCCGTGCGCGGCATCGATTTCGATCTGAACCGGGGCGAAACCCTGTGCATCGTCGGGGAAAGGGGTTCGGGGAAATCCCTGACCTCGCTGGCGCTGATGGGGCTGCTGGACCGCAACATCCGCCGCAGCGCCGCGCGGATGGATTTCGACGGAACTGAACTGACCACTGCCAGCAAGCGGCAGATGCGCGCGCTGCGCGGCGAGCGGATGGCGATGATCTTTCAGGAGCCGATGACCTCGCTCAACCCCGCCTATACGATCGGCGACCAGTTGATGGAGGCGCTGCAGCTGCACCGCAGCGTCAGCCGCGACACCGCCCGCGAACGCGCGGTCGAACTGCTGGAAAAGGTCGGCATCACCGCCGCGGACAGTCGGCTGACGCAATATCCGCACCAGTTGTCGGGCGGGCTGCGCCAGCGCGTCATGATCGCCATGGCGCTGATGTGCGAGCCCGAACTGATCATCGCGGACGAGCCGACGACCGCGCTGGACGTCACCATTCAGGCGCAGATCCTGCGGCTGCTGGAGGACCTGGCCCAGGAAATGAACGTGGCGATGATCCTGATCACCCACGATCTGGGCGTTGTCGCCCGCGTCGCGGACAAGGTCAGCGTGATGTATGCGGGCGAGCTGGTCGAAACCGGCCCTGCTTCATTGGTGTTCGGCACGCCGTTGCACCCCTACACGCGCGGGCTGCTGCGCTGCATCCCGCAACCCGGCAAGACCGCGCGCGGCGCGCCCTTGGGCACCATTCCGGGCATCGTGCCGTCGCTGGTGGGCGATGTCGAGGGCTGCGCATTCCGCACCCGCTGCCCGCATGCGGTGGTGGCGTGCCGCGGGGCGATCCCCGAACGCGGCGCGCGCCCATCAATTCCTGTGCGTGCATCCCGATGGCGCCCGCCCCGCCGAAGGAGAACCCGCATGACCGCACCCGTTCTGGAGTTGAAGAACGTCGCCAAAACCTATCAGGTCAAGCAGGGCCTGTTCGGCAAGCCGAAGCCCCTGACGGCGGTCAACGACGTGTCGCTGACGCTGGGCCGGGGCGAGGTTCTGGGCCTTGTCGGCGAATCCGGCTGCGGCAAATCCACGCTGGCCAAGATCCTGCTGGGGCTGGAGGCACCGACCTCGGGGCAGGTTCTGGTCGACGGCGAGGATATCGGCGGTCAGGACCGGCTGGCGCTGGCGCGGCGGATCCAGCCGATCTTTCAGGACCCCTATTCGTCGCTCAACCCGCGCAAGACCATTGCCGATATCATCTCGCTGCCCCTGCGGGTGCATGGCATCGGCGACGCAAAAGCCGGGCCAAATCTGTGCGCGAGACGCTGGATCTGGTGGGTCTACCCGCGCGGGTGATGAATACCTATCCCAGCCAGATGTCGGGCGGTCAGCGCCAGCGCGTCGCGATTGCGCGCGCTCTGATCATGCGGCCCGAGATCGTCATCTGCGACGAGCCGACATCGGCGCTGGATGTGTCTGTGCAAAGCCAGATCCTGAACCTGCTGAACGATCTGCGCGAGGAATTCGGGCTGACCTATCTGTTCATAAGTCACGATCTGGCGGTGGTCGAGCATCTGGCGACGCGGGTTGCCGTCATGTATCTGGGCCGCATCGTCGAAGAGGCGCCGGTTGCCGCGCTGTTCGATGCGCCGCGCCACCCTTATGCGCGCGCGCTGCTCAATTCGGTGCTGACGCCCGACCCGCAGCAGGGCGTGCCCGACACGCAGCTGGGCGCGGCCTATCCCAACCCCATTGCGCCGCCGCCGGGCTGTCATTTCCATCCGCGTTGCCCCTTTGTGCAGGACCATTGCAAGGCCGCCGCGCCACGCCCGGTGCCGGTGGGCGCGGGCCATGTGGAATGTCATCTGCACGATCCGGCCAGCCCGATGTATCGCGCCGATTTCACCGTCTAACTTTCAAGGAGCGCTCGAATGGCCTCATCCCTGTCGCGCACGATGCAGACCCGAAAGACAGTTATCGAGACGAAAGGCGGCGTTGTCGCCTCGCAGCATCGCCTTGCCGCCGAGGCCGGGGCCGAGGTGCTGCGCGCGGGCGGCGACGCGGTGGATGCCGCCGTTGCCACCTCCTTTGTCGTCGGTGTGCTTGAGCCGTGGATGAGCGGCCCCGCCGGGGGCGGCGCGATGATGCTGTGGCGCGCGGGCGAAGAGAAGGCCGTGGCGGTCAACCACGGCATGCGCTCGCCCAAGGGGCTGCGCATCGAGGATTTTCCGCTATCCGGGCGCGGTGTCGCCAGCGATCTGTTCCCGTGGGAGCATGTGACAGGCGACGTGAACGTGCAGGGCGCCAGGGCGATCGCTGTGCCGGGCGTGGTCGACGGTCTGGGGCAGGTGCATGATCGATACGGCCGTATGCCCTGGGCCGATCTGCTGGCCCCCGCGATTGCCCATGCCCGGCAGGGCATGCTGGTCGATTGGTATGCGGCGCTGATCATCGCTTCGAGCACTCGCGCGCTGGCGCAGGACGCGGATGCGGCGGCGCTGTTTCTGGAGGACGGGCAATGGCCGACCATCTCGGGCTGGACCGCGCTGGCCGAAAAGCGGCTGGATCAGACCGGTATGGCCGACAGTCTGGCGATCATCGCCCAGGACGGCGCGCGCGCGCTTTATGATGGCGATCTGGGCGCGGCGATGGCCCGCGACGTGCAGGACAAGGGCGGATACCTGAGCCACGAGGACCTGCGCGCCTATCGCGCACAGGTGCAGGCCCCGCTCAGCATGACCTACCGCGATGCACGGTTCCATCTGGTCGACGGGCTGACCGCCGGGCCGACCTTCGCCCATGCCATGGGCGATCTGGAGGACCGCGACATGAGCACCAAACCTGATGCCTTTGCCGCCTATGCGGAGGCGCTGAACGGCGCCTATGCCGCGCGGCTGGGGCGGATGGGCGACACCGGCGAATCCCCCGACGCGCCCGGATGCACCACGCATTTTTCGGTCGTGGACCGGGATGGCAACATGGTGAGCCAGACGCAGACGCTGCTGTCGATCTTCGGCAGCCGGGTGGTGTCGCCCTCGACAGGCTTTTTGATGAACAACGGCATCATGTGGTTCGATCCGGTGCAGGGCCGGCCCAACTCATTGGCCCCGGACAAGCGGTGTCTGATGAATGTCTGCCCGGTGATCGGGCAGCAGGGCGACCGCCGCTTTGCCTTCGGCGCGTCGGGCGGGCGCAAGATCGTCTCGGCGATGGCGCAAATGGCATCTTTCGTCACCGATTTCGGAATGGATATCGACGCGGCGTTCCACCACCCGCGCATCGACGTGTCGGGCGGTGCGCAGGTGGTTGCGGACGAGACGCATGCGCCCGAGGTGCTGGCCCGTCTGCGCGCCGATCACCCTGTGGTCACGTCGCCGCGCACTGTCTTTCCCTACGCGTTCGCCTGCCCTGCGGGGGTCATGCGCCAGGGGGACACCAACACCGGATGCACCGAGATCATGTCGCCCTGGGGCGACGCCGTGCTGGAAGAAGAAGGAGCTCTTTGATGAGCCGCGACACCGCCATTGACACCGTCACCGCCTATTTCGATCAGGGCATGTTCAAATCCGAACTCGCCGATCTGGTCACCTACCGGACCGAGAGCCAGAAGGAGGGTACCGGCCCCGAACTGACCCGCTATCTGACCGAGGCGATGCAGCCCCGGCTGGAGCGGATGGGCTTTACCTGCGAGATCATCGCCAATCCCGATCCCGCGGGCGGCCCCCTGCTGATCGCCGAACGGCGCGAGGGCGAGGATCTGCCGACCGTGCTGACCTACGGCCACGGCGACGTGATCCGCGCGCAGGAGGGCATGTGGCGCGACGGGCTGTCCCCGTTCGAGCTGGTTGAGGAAGGCGACCGTCTTTATGGGCGCGGCAGCGCCGACAACAAGGGCCAGCATCTGATCAATATCGCCGCGTTGGAGGCAGTGCTGAAGGCGCGCGGCCATCTGGGGTTCAATACCCGCGTGGTTCTGGAAATGAGCGAGGAAGTCGGCTCCAGCGGGCTGGCCGACGTGTTCCGCACCCACAAGGACCGGCTGACGGCGGATGTCCTGATCGCCTCGGACGGGCCGCGTCTGCAACCAGAGGTGCCGACCGTTTTCATGGGCTCGCGCGGGGGCGTGACCTTTGATCTGGAACTGACACTGCGGGAGGGGGCGCATCATTCGGGCAACTGGGGCGGTCTTCTGGCCGATCCGGCGATGGTTCTGGCACATGCGCTGGCGTCGATCACCGATAAGCGCGGCCAGATCCAGATCCCCGAATGGCGCCCGGACAGCCTGACGGATGAGGTGCGCGCGGCGCTGGACGGCTTGCCCGTCACCGGCGGCGATGGGCCGGCAGTTGACGAGGATTGGGGCGAGGAAAGGCTGACCCCCGCCGAGCGTGTCTATGGCTGGAACAGCTTTGCCGTCCTGGCGATGACCAGCGGCGTACCTGACGCGCCGGTCAACGCCATTTCCGCCAGCGCACGCGCCACCTGTCAGCTGCGCTATGTCGTGGGGACCGATCCGACTGACATCATCCCCGCGCTGCGCCGCCATCTGGACGCGCAAGGGTTCGAAGCGATTCGCATCGTGCCGCATGACCGTGGTTTCTTTGCCGCGACACGGCTGGATCCGTCGCATCCGTGGGTACAGTTCGTCACCGCCTCGATCGAGCGGACGGCGGGCCAGCCGCCGCATGTGCTGCCCAATCTGGCCGGCTCGCTTCCCAATGACAGCTTTGTCGACATTCTGGGCCTGCCGACCGTCTGGGTGCCGCATTCCTATCGCGGCTGCTCGCAACATGCGCCGAATGAGCATGTTCTGAAATCGCTCAGCCGAGATGCGCTGCGTGTCATGGCGGGCGTGTTCTGGGACGTGGGCGCAGGCGGCACACCGGGCTGACACGGTGTCTGCGATGGACCCACAAGCGGGGCCAAGGACAGAACGCCGAAATAGGGTACCGAGATATTGAGGAAGGCTGCACAACGAAGCGAATGGGTGGTGTAACTTCACATCTTCTGTGCCGAGCGCGGAGTAGCCGTACAGGACGGCGAAGCGGACCGGAAGTTCGGCGACCTGAGGGTCAAAGTCCCGTGCCATGAGCCGCTGGCCCAGCAATGTCAGGCAATGCATCTTTGTCTCGACGGGGCTTCGGCAGTGGTACCAGCTCCACCGCAGTGCCTCATGGCGCGCCACGGCACCGGCGGCGATCTTCCATGGCTGCGCATTCCGCTACCACCGACTTCGTGCACTCCAAGCTTGGAGAGCGGCAGCCAGCATTTCCTGATCTGGGAATATTCGCGCCGTTGCTCGTCCATGAAGTCAAAGTGACAATGCCGTCGGAACGGCTGGTTGAAAATCCGATCGTAGCTCTGCATAGAATGCGTCCGCGCAGGGAGTGAACGCAATGATCTTGTCCGACCGCTATCAATTCGTGTTCATCCATGTGCCGAAATGCGCAGGAACGTCGGTGCGCCAGGCGGTTCTGCCGTATCACGACGCCGACAGCCGCTTTTTGAAGGCGGTCGAGCGGCACCCGGATCTGGGCGAGATCGATTTTCGCCACCTGCCACTTGCGCTGCTGCGGCAGATCGATCCCGAAGCCTTTGAAAAACTGAAGACATACGATAGTTTCGCCCTGCTGCGCGACCCGGCGCAACGGTTCCGCTCGGCTCTGGCGCAGCGGACCAAGATGTATCTGGGCAAGGAGTTCGCCCAGCTCGAACCTGCCGAAATCCGCGCCGAGATCGACCGTGTCGTGGATTATCTGCAAGGCGATCCGGCTGTCATTGCGCCAGAGTTCATCCATTTCGCGCGGCAGTGCGATTATGTGACAATGGATGGCGCCCAGGTGGTCCGGCATCTTTATCCGATCGAGCGGCTCGATCTGCTGGGCGCGGCGCTCGGCCGGCACATCGGGACCGACGATTTGCGGATCGGGCACGCGAACCGGACCACGGTATTCCGCCACCCGCGGCTAAAACATCTGCTTCGCGGCGGCAGCGCCGCTGCCCGCCGGCTGCTGCCGGCCGAGATGCACGAGGCGCTGCGCGTCCGGGCGCGGCGCAAACTGATGAAGCCCGGGATCGCCGCGCCCGTCCCGGCGTTCGATGATGCCGCCGTGCAGGCGTTCATCAGCAGCTACTATGCCGCAGACATCGCCCTCTATCGAAGCGTTTGTGCGAACGTCAGGGCGTGACGAACCCTGCAAATCGCTTGCCATGCCGGTGCCGTTGCGAAATGAAGGCAGAAGCGCGCGCAGGCAGGTTGAACGGATGATCTCGCATCGACACAAAACCATATTCGTCCACATTCCGAAAACGGCGGGGCAGAGCATCGAGCAGGTGTTTCTCGACGATCTGGGCCTGTCGTGGGACGACCGCGAAGCCTTGAACCTGCGCTACAATGACGATCCGGCGGTCGGGCCGCAGCGATTGGCGCATCTTTACGCTGACGAATACGTCCGCCGCGGCCATATCGATCAGGAAAGGTGGGACACGTACTTCAAATTCGCGGTGGTCCGTAACCCTTACGACCGGATCCTGTCGGAATTCCGCTATCGGAAGTTTCGCACCACCGGGCCGCTTTTCTGGTTTTTGCGAAAACGCTACCGCGACGAATATCGTGATGTGACGCGCCATATGGTCCCGCAATGCAGATACCTTTTCAACGAAGCAGGCGCTTGCCTCGTCGATGAAATCGTCCGGTTCGAGGATCTGGAGGACAGGATGCCGCAGGTTTTCGAGCGCATTTTCGGCAGCCCGCGGTCACTGCCCAAACGCAACCAGTCAACGACCGGGCACCGGCGGCTTGCAAGGCACCAGCTGAGCAAGTCGAACCGCAAACTGATCCGGGATCGCTATGCGGAAGATTTCTCTAGGCTTGGATACGATCCGGATTCGTGACTTCCACAGCTTCGTCGATCCCCAGTAGCTCCTTGGCCAGCTCGATCCGCTCCCTGCTCCAGTTCCAGCGCAGTTTCTGCACCGGCGTCGCGCCAATGGCCAGCAGCGCCGCGATGTCTTTTGGATCGTGCCCATGCGTCACGCAATCGTGGACGAGATGCGCGCCATAGCAGCCGATGCGGGGCATCTCCGCGAAAAGGCGTCGGAAGGTGCGGCTGGTCAGGCACAGGTAATCGATCATCACATGCGGCCAGTAATAGAGATGCGGCCTCTTGCGGCCCTCCCAGTAATCGAACGACGCCGATTCCCAGCGCGAGATGATGCCGCCCTCGGGCTCGGATGCGATGAACCAGTTGGTCAGCGTCCGCCGCATGCCCGGCCAGATGAACCAACTGTCGTTCCGGATCCACATGAAGGCGAAGAACCCCCTTTGCGCGAGCGGCGGCAACCAACCTTCCAGCGGCGCAAGACAATAGGCCGTCGCATCCACCCAGACGCCGCCATGCCGACGCAACAGCCGCAGGCGCAGCAGGTCGGCATAAGACTGCACCGGGATGTCCGACAAACCTTGTGGCATGTCGACGGCCCGCGCCGCCGAATCTGTGTCCAGCACCCGCACATCCCAGCCGGGGTTTTGCGCGCGCCAGGAGGCAATGCAGTGCCGGACGAGGTCAGGCGCGTTGGCCTCTCCACGGTCCCAATAGATCCAGATCGTCCTGGGGATCGGGCGCGGCGCGGACTTGCGCATATGGTTTGGCTTGCCGCGCAGCTTCTTGATGGCACGGCGGCCGATAACGGGCAGCATACGCGCGCCGACGATCAGGGTAAAAAGCCATATCCAGGGTTTCGGAAAGCGCACGATCGCCTCTTTTTGGAATTGTTCATGGACTTTAGACGCTTGGACGCGCTTCGGCTAGCACTCCGTTGGATATCCTGCGATTTTGGTGTTCCGCCCCGCTCTACGCCCTCGCAGTTGTAATCGCCCGGCGTGGGGCTATGATTTGGCTTCAAGGGGTCGCGGGCGGATCAGGGGAAAAGGAAGATTTGATGGCGGTTGCCTCGCAGGCATTGAAGGCGGTCTATTTCGACATCACCAAGGTCGGAAGCAGCACCCTCAAGGAAACCCTTTGGGAGCTGGATCACGGCGCACCGTTCAAGGGCCGCGGTCTTGCCCGGGCGGGCAATCATCTGCGCTGGCGGCTGGCAAAGGCCAAGCTGGTTGCGCCCCGCAACATCCACGAACAGGACGGCTATCGCACGGTGAAATTCAGCCTTGCCAACGTGCCCTGCGGGTATGCGACATTCACGCTGGTCCGCGATCCGGCGGCGCGGATCAAGTCGGCTTGGCGCGACAAGATCCACGGCGACCAGTTTCGCTGGCGCGGCGAAGAGATGGATATCGAAAACGAGGGCCTGCCGCTGAACCCGGATTTCGGCACGTTCATCGATCATTTTCACGACTACCGCGCGGTCAGCCGTCCGGTTCGCGTCCACACGACGCCTTATTCCTGGCATCTGGGCGATGATATCGGGTTCTTCGACCGCGTCTTCAGACTGGAGGCCATAGGCGAGATGACGGAATACCTGTCGGGGCGGTTGGGGCGGCCCTTTCCGGTCCGGCACGAGAACAAGTCGCCGCCGGGCCTGCGGGAGGATCGGCTGACGGATCGCCAGATTGACAGATTGTTGCAGATCACCGCGCCGGATTACGCATTACTCAAAAACATGTATGATATTGGTGCGGCGCAGGACATGCTCGCGGCCTGATCGCGGAGCCGCGCCGCGGGAGGGCACATGACGCTGGCATCGTATTCGGACCGACGGACGGGCAGGAAGGCCGCCGCGCAGGACGGCGTCACCGCCGGGATGAAGCATGGCACGCTGATCGCGGTGCTGATGCTGTCGCTGGCGATGCCGTTCTACTTCTCCCTCGGCGGCATGAAGCTCAGCACGTATCGGCTTTATCTTCTGGCGGCGGCGTTCCCGGTGCTGATCGGCTGGCTCAAGGGCACCGCCGGGCCGATCCGCACCGCCGATATCCTGATCATCATCGGGTCGCTGTGGATGGCGGCGGCGCTGCTGCTCAACCACGGCATCGCCGCCATGTGGCAATTCTCCGGCATGCTGGTGGTGGAAACGCTCGTGCCCTACCTCGCCGCGCGCGTCCTGATCCGCGACTATGCCAGCTTTCGCACCTTCGTCTGGTGGTATTTCGCCATCGTGCTGGTCCTGCTGCCCTTCGCCGTGTTCGAGAACCTGACCGGCCGGCCGATCCTGCTGGATCTGTTCCGGCCGATCTTCCGGGTCTATTACGACGTCAATCAGGAGCCCCGGATGGGGCTGGAGCGCGCGCAGGCGTCGTTTCCGCATCCCATCCTCTTCGGCGTGTTCTGCTCGGCCGCTTTCGCGCTGGCGTGGTATGTTCTGGGCGAGGGCAAGGGCCTCATCAAGCGAAGCCTGCGGCCGGTGGTCGTCGGCTGGGCGGTGTTCGCCTCGCTGTCGTCGGGGGCGTTCATGGGCATCCTTCTTCAGGCGTTCCTGATTACCTGGGATGAAATCCTGAAGGCGGTGAAATCGCGCTGGACGATCTTTGCCATCGTGTTCGGCATCCTCTACGCCATTCTCGAGCTGGCCTCGAACCGCAACGCGTTCCAGATCATCGCGACGGAGCTGACCTTTTCCTCAGGCTCGGCCTGGAACCGCATCCATATCTTCAACAATGCCATTGACGACGTGTTCCGCTCGCCCTTTTTCGGGATCGGCCTGCACGAATGGACGCGGCCCAACTGGCTGCGGCCCAGCGTCGACAATTTCTGGCTTCTGATGGCGCTGCGCTATGGCATTCCGGCGCTCACGCTCTTCACGCTGGCGATCGTGTCCATCTGCTGGCAGGCGGGGCGCAAGCCGCTGGAGGGTGCCCATGCGCGGGCGCGCACCGGGTACCTGATCGCGTTCATCTGTCTCGCCATCTCGGCCTTCACGGTGCATCTGTGGGAGGCGACCTATTGCCTCTTCATGTTCATTCTGGGCAGCGGCGTGTGGTTCATCGACACCGACGGCCGCGAGGGCGAGGAGCAGGCCGAGGACGAAGGCCCGCCGCCGGAGCGGCGGATGCGTTACACCCGGTTCCCGGCGCAGACCGAAGGCGCGCAGGGCGGCGGCGGTCAGCCCGTGACGGTCCAGCGCCGGCGCGCCATGCCGAGGGCGCGGCGCAGCTGACGCAGGGGCGGCATCCGGCCGGCGAGGATCGCGGCGATCTGCGCGTCGGTCATATCGCCGCGCAGCGACGTGCGCGGCCGCAGGAAGGCGTTCGGCCGGAACCGCCCGCCATCGCTGGACCACGCGGCGCCGTAGCCCGCGGCGCGGAGGGCGCCCAACACGCGCGCATCGTAGCGGCCGAAGGGAATGCCCGCCTCGCGCACCGCGCTGCCGCAGATCTCCTCCAGCCGCGCGCGCGATTCGCGCAGCTCGCGCGCCAGCGCGTCATCATCGAGCGCGGGCCAGGGGACATGGCCGATCCCGTGGCTGCCGATGGTCATTCCGGCCTGTGCCAGATCATTCAGGTGCCGGGGCTCCAGCGATCCGGCCTGGCCCAGCCGCCCGGTCAGCACGAAGAACCGCGCGCGCAGCCCGCGCGCCGTCAGCGCGGGCAGGGCGATGTCGAAATCCGACAGGTTGCCGTCGTCGAAGGTGATGGCATAGGCCGCCGGATCGGGCGCGGCGGCGATCCGGTCCAGCACGTCCTCGAACCTCTCGCGACTCAGCCAATAGGGCGCCTCGCCCGGCTCCAGCGTGCGGCGGGGCGCGCCGATACCGTGGAAATTGACGCCGATCCGCCGCGTCATCGCCGCCCCTTCAGCCGGGCGTGCAGCGTCTCGGCCGCCCCGACAAGGGCGGGGCCAAGGCCGGGGGGCCGAAACTCGAACGGGCCGGGGGCGCGGATCTCGGCCCCGCCGGTGCGCTGCTTGAAACGCGTGACGCTGGGGTTGGTGTCCGCGTCGATCCCGCCCAGGTCGAACCGCTTCAGCCCCAGCGCCCGGCAGCGCAGGATCGCCTGCCACATGAGGTAATGTCCGGCGTTCAGCCGCCGCCCCGCCTCGCTGGTCGCGCCGAAGAGGTAGATGGCGTTTTCCCCCGCCTGCCCGACGGTCATGGCGCCGATATCGGCCCCGTCCTTGCGCGCGATCAGGACCTCATGGACGAAATCCGGGCCGCTCAGCCCGTAGTAGAAGGCGGGCGGGATGTCCGGCCGGAACCCCTTGACCGCCTGCACCTCGCGATAGAGCGCGTCGAAGCGGTCGGCGCCCCGCCGGATCGACATGTAGTCGAGCGTCAGCCCCGCCTTCAGCGCGTTTCGCAGCGGGTTGCGCCACTTGCCGTGGAGATCGCTCAACAGCGTGTCCTCGGGCCGGTCGCAATCCACGATCACCGTGCGGTAGGGCGCGGCGCGGGTGGTGGGGGCGAAGCCTTCCTGCGCCGCCAGCCGTTCCAGCGCCGCGCCGTCATGCCCGGCAGGGGCGGGAAAGCGCAGGCGCAGGATATGGCCCGTGCCCTCCGCGTGGCTGCGCAGCGCGGCGAGGATGGCGCGCAGCGCCTCGGGGGTCGCATCGGGGCGGCCCCGGCGCTGCACCAGCGGCCCGGCGGCGATCCACGCGATGCCGCGCCCCAGCCCCGGCACGCGCTTGAGCCGCAGGCAGGCGGCGGCGACGTCCTCGCCGCCCGAATCGGTCAGGGCAAGGAACTGCGCCTTCGCGCCGATCCGGGCGGCGGCGGCGCGGGCATAGGTCAGCGTCTGCTCGTAGGTCAGGTCGCGAAAGCCGCCGCTGACGGCGGGCCAGTCCTCGGGGGCGACCGATCGCAGGGTCAGGGGCGCGGTCACAGGCGGCTCCTTATCCAGCGGGTCCAGAGCGGGCGGGGCCGCAGCCCCAGCCGGGGCCGGAGCTTCAGGAACCAGACGCGGTAATACCCCAGATGCAGCGCGTCCGCCCAAAGCAGCAGCGCCCGCATCCGCAGCCGCGCGCCGGGGCGATCCGCCGCCAGAACGACGCTGTGCAGGGGCACCAGCTCGCCGCCATAGGACAGCTTGTATTCGTATTCCCCCGCTCCCGCCTCGACCAGCCGCACGCCGGCGCGAATCAGATCGCCCACGCGCTCGACCAGCCCGACCCGGCCCAGCCCGGCGCCCCCCCAGGGCGGCGCGATCTCGCGCGCGTTCAGCCACCAGTAGGCCTTGTCGCCAAGGGTGAACCGCAGCTGGCTGGACAGCAGATCGTCGCCCAGCCACTGCTCGTCGATGGCGGCATGGCCCTCGGGCGCGAGCCGGTGCAGCAGGGCGCGGTAGAACGCGGCGGCGGGGCGCCAGTCGGCGAAATGGCCGCCCTTTCCGGCGGCCTCCCACTGCGCCGTGTGCAGCGCGGCGAAGCGGTCCATCGCGGCGTCCAGCGTCTCGGGCGTGGTGGTGACGTTGCGCAGCGGCTGATGCTCGGTCAGGCGCTTGAGGTCGCGGCGCACCTCGCGGCGGCGGCTTTTCGACAGGGCGGCCATGAAATCATCGGGGCTGCCGGGCAGCGGCATCAGCGTATGGCCACGGTCGCTGCGGTCGCGCAGGGTGCGGGCGTTGCCGCCCGCGCCGCGAATCGCCGCCAGCGCCGGCGCACGGTCCGACAGGGGCGACAGGCTGAGCCCGGCGCAGCGCATGGGGCCGGTCAGATGTCGCGAGCGCCGCCGCCAGCGCCGCCTCGTCATAGCCGGGCGCAACGGGCAGGGACATGACCGCGAAATTCGGATCGACCCCGGCCAGCCGCGCGACGCGCACCGGCAGCGGCCCGGCAAAAAGCGTCTCGATGCAGAAGGGCAGGGCGGCGACGATCCGCCCGCCGTCGCGCAGGATGACGCAGACGGGGCGGCGGCTGGACGCGAACCCGGCGCCGTAATGCTGCCACCACGCGTCCTGCCAGCCGGTGAGGAAATAGACCTCGGCCCCGGTCTGCCTTACATGTTCGTCCCATTCCGCGCGCGCGGGCAGCGCGTGCGCCGGCCCCTCGAACGCCTCCAGCGTCAGATCGCGCGCGTGTTTCATGCCGGCTCCCGCCCCGAGAGGTGAAACCGGATCGCCGCCCCGGCCAGCCGCACGGCGGCCTTGCGGTCGGGCGAGGGGCGCACCAGCCCGGCCAGCGCGAAGACGCTGCCGCGCAGCAGCGCCCCGCCGACGAAGACGGCGCGCGCCGCCAGCTCGCCCGAGCGGCCGTAATGCTTGCGCGCGTAGATCGTCTTGCTCTTCTGCTTTTGCACATGCATGCGCGACCTGATCTGCGCCGTGCTTTTCGATCCGCCCTCCAGATGCAGGATCCGGGCAACTGGGGCAAAGACGCAGCGCCAGCCTGCGTCGCGGATGCGGCGGCACCAGTCGGCCTCTTCCGCGTAGATGAAGAACGCCTCGTCGAGGTATCCCACCGCCTCGAACACATGCCGGGGCACCAGCATGAACATGCCCGACACCACATCGACATCGCGCTCGGACCGGCGGTCCCAGTCGCCGTATTCGGGCCGCCCGAAAACCGGGTGGCGCGGCGCCATCCGGTAGATCCCGAACTCCACCAGCGCCAGGTTCAGCGGCCCCGGATCGGCAAAGCTCGTGCGCTGGATGGTCTCCGGGTCCTCCCAGACCTGGCAGCCGACGCAGCCGACATCCTCGTGCGCGTCCAGCCAGCGGCACATCACGTCGATGGCGCCATCGAGGATGATCGTATCGGGATTCAGCAGCAGAAGCTTGTCGCCCGTGGCGACGGCCAGCCCCTGGTTGTTGGCGGCGGCAAAGCCGCGGTTCTCGGCATTGGCGATCAGCGTCACCCCCGGATATGCCTGCCGCACCATGTCGGCCGAGCCGTCGGTCGAGGCATTGTCGACCACGATCACCTCGTGCGGCAGCGCCGTCTGGTCGGCGATCGAGCGCAGGCAATCGTGCAGGATGTCGCGGGTATTCCAGTTGACGATGACGATCGACACGGCGGGGCTTGCCTGCACTGGATTGTCGCGTGAATTCATGGCAGCTTCGGTCCTGATACGGCCCGCGATCCGGCGGATGCGGCAAATGGAACAACAAACCCGGATTTGAAACCATAGCAACAGCAAATGATAGCCCCCCATGTTGCGGCAGGGCCGCAAATCCATGGCGCGCGGAAGGTGACGGTGGATGGAGATTGAGTGTCTGGACGCGCTGACCGCCCCGCAAGAGGCCGAGTGGCGCGCCTTCCTCGCCGCTGCCCGGCACCAGCACCCGCGCCAGGACCCGCGCTTTGCCGCGGTCGAGCGGGCCGTCGGGCAGGACGTGGTCTTCGCCATCGGGCGGCAGGGCGGGGCGATCCGTGCCGTGGGGCTTTTCACGATGCAGCGCGCGCGGTTCCTGCCGGGGCGCATTGCCGCCGCCTCGGCGCTGAGCGGTCCTGTCTGCGACGATGCCGCCGCACTGGTGGCCTTCGTGCAGGGGGTGGCGGGGCATCCGCGCTTTGCCAGGGTGGATGCGATTCGCGTCACGCCCTACTGGCTGGGCGACGAGGCGGCGGAGCTGGCCGCGCGGCTGGCCGAGGCCGGGCTGAAGATCACCGACCCCGAGCCGCACCGCGATACCGGCCTGATCGACCTGACCATGACCGAGGACGATCTGCGTGCCTCCTTCTCGCGCAGCGCCCGGCGCAAGGTGCGGCTGATCGAGAAATCCGACGTGGTGCTGCGCCGGATCGACACGCCCGAGCGGGCCGCGGAATTCTTCGAGCGGCTCAACACGCTGGTCATCGCCCGCCACAACCTGACGCCGGTGCCGCCCGCCGAATACGAGGCGGGAATCGCGCATATCTACACCGATCCCACCATCGGCGCGATCTTCGGCGCCTATCACGGCGAGGTTTTCCTGGGCGGTCTGCTGCTCTATCGCAGCGGCACCACTGCCCATGCGCGCCGCTACGTGGCCGATCCCGACGCGGCCGAGGCCATCGGCAACCTGCGCGTGGCGCCCGCGCTCTGGCTTGAAGGGCTGCTCTGGGCCAAGGCGCAGGGCTGCACGCGCTTCGACGTCGAAGGGTTCCTGCCGGTCGAGGACAAGACGCATCCGAATTTCAACGTCTACGAATACAAGCGCGAATTCAAACCCGATCACGTGAGGCGCATCGCCGAACACACGCTGGTGCTGAAGCCGGTGACGCATACGCTGAACGGACTGCCCCGGCGCGCGCGCGGCGCGGTCAAGCGGCTGTTTCCCCGGATCCGGCGGACCGGCCAGCGGCGGGCGCGGCGATGAGCGGGCAGGGTAGCGGAGCGCGATCCGCTCGTCTCCTACAGCAGCCGGCGCGCGCGGTATCTGAACCTTGCCGCATCCGGCCTGCTGGCGCCGCTGGAATACCTGCTGGAGCGCCGCGCGCGCCCGGATGAGGGCGCGATCTGCTTCATCGTCGGCCCGCCCCGGTCGGGCACCACGCTGCTCTACGAACTGATCGTGACGCGGTTCCGCTGCGGGTACTTCACCAACCTCTCCAAGCGGCTCTTTCGCGTGCCGGTGGCGGCGACATGGCTCTGCCGCGCCGCGATGGGGCGGCGCAGCGGATCGTTCGACAGCGTCTATGGCGAATTGGACGGCAGCGCCGCGCCCAACGAGGCCGGCCGCGTCTGGAGCCACTGGATGCCCTATGCCGCGCCCTATCACCTGGACCGGCCGGGGCTGAGCCCCGCGCGGATGCGGCGCAAGATGGCGGCGATGGCGCGTGTCGCGGGGCAGCCGATGGTGGTCAAGAACATGATCCTGCAAACCGATTTCCCGCTGCTGATCCAGAGTTTTCCGAACGCCGTTTTCCTTTACGTCGAGCGGGACTGGGCGGACAACGCGCGCTCGCTTGTCAAGGCGCGCGCCGACAAGACGTCGATGGACGCAACCGGCTGGTGGTCCCTGCGCCCGCCCGGCTGGGAGCGATACGGGGGCGCCGATGCCGTGACGCAATCCTGTGCGCAGGTCATGCTGAGCCACCGCGATATCGCGGCGCATCTGGGCGACGCGGCCAAGGTTCTGAAGGTCGACTACGCCCGGCTCTGCGCCGAGCCTGGCGCGGTGCTGGACGAGGTCGCGGCGTTCTGGGAGCGCGCAGGCATCAAGGTGACGCGCAAGGCCCCGGCGGCGCCTGTGCCGGAAATCGTCTGCCGCAGGCAACCCGAAGATGACACGCGCGCGCAAATCATGTCCTGCCTGCGCGACATGTTGGACGGCACGGCGGAGGAATTGGGATGACGGCGGCGAAGGCACCCTATTGCGGCGACCCGCCGATGAGCGCCGCACGGCTGGTCCGTCGCGATCCCGACGGCGGGTTTCCGGCCCTTTTCGCGGACCGGCGCGTGTTCTGGAGCTTCAATACCCGCGTGGCGATTCGCGCGGCCTGCGATCTGCTGGGGCTGGCGCCGGGCGACGAGGTGCTGGTTCCGGCCTATAACTGCGGCTCGGAGGTCGATCCGCTGATCGATGCGGGGCTCGCCGTGCGCCTTTATCCGGTGGAGGAGGATCTGCGCGTCGATCCGGCGCGGATCGCGCCGCTGATCACCGGGCGCACCCGCGCCATTTATGTCACGCATTACTTCGGGATGATCCAGCCCGAGCTGGCTGCCCTGCGAGCCCTGTGCGACGACCGCGGGCTGCGGCTGATCGAGGATTGCGCGCTGAGCCTGCTGAGCGGGGCAGATCCAGCCGAGGGGCATGCCGGCGACGTGTCGGTCTTTTGCTTCTACAAATTCGTGCCGGTGCTCCAGGGCGGCGCGCTTGTGCTGAATGCGCCCGACCTCGCGGCGGAGGCGCCTTTCCCTCGGCCCGCCCCGCGCAAGACGGTCGCCAAGACACTGGTGCGCGCGGGGATGGCGAACGTGCTGGGCCCGGCACGGGCGCAGGGGCTGATGCGCGCCCTGCGGGGCGCCCCACCCGCCGATGCCCCGGCCCCGGCGGATGCCGGCGCGCTGGACGATATGCCGGGGCATTACTATTTCGACCCTGCGCTCAGGGGCAGGCGGATCAGCACCTTTGCTGCCCGCCCCCTGCGCGCCTTTTCCGTCCGCGACGCGATCGCAGCGCGCCGCGCGAACTGGGCGCATTACCGCGATCTGCTGGACGGGATGCCCGGCGTGCGGATGCTGATGCCGGACCTTGCGCCCGAGACCTGCCCGCTGAACATGCCGGTCATGGTAGAGGGGCGCGACCGCGTGGCACGCATGCTTCAGGCCGAGGGCATCGGCGTCACGCCCTGGTGGGCGGGGTTCAACCGAAACCTGGACTGGCAGGGGCAGACCGGCGCAATGGCGCTGAAGAATCACGCGCTGTCATTGCCGCTGCACCAGTTCCTCGGCCCCGCGCATCTGGATCACATCGCGCAGCGGCTGCGCCATGCGCTGGAGGCCCGCTAAGGCGCGGTCAGACGCGCGAGCCGCCGTTGCGCCCCCGCAGGCGCGACGCCAGAGAAAAAACTAGCGTCTCCAGTCCGTTAGGCCGCCCTGTCAGGCGCCAAAGCGCGATATGCACGATCGTGTAGACTGCGGCGCCAACCGCGACCTTTGTTGAGACAATGATCAGAAGGCGCGGCACCTCAGCCCCCGAGCGGAGCGCGACGTCGGTCGCAATCACGGCCACCACCATCACCGCGCAGGCGATGAAGCTGCGCCAGGCGACCGTCAGCGGCTCGAAAAGGCCGCCATTCCCGAAGCTCTTGGCCAGAACCAGCGTTATCATCAGCGCGCTGAAGCTCGACAGCGCGGCGGCGGCCAGCGCCCCATGGAAGCCATAGCGGGTTCCGACCCACATGAAGAGGCATACCAGCACCACAAGCAGCGCGTTGCGCAGGAAGAGGGACCTGGTCGAGCCTTCGATGTAGCTGGCCGCGCGCACATTCGCCTGCAAGGTCTCAAGCGCCTTGAGCGGGGCAAGCACCCAGATCACCTGCGCGGCGGCGATCCACTTGTAGCCCAGACCGAAAACGATGGCGTCTTCTGCGATCAGCGCCGCTCCGATGCTGAGCGGCAGCACGATAGCCAACAAGAGCGCGTTGAGCGTGATGAAAGCCTCTTTCTGGCGGTCTGATGTGCGTGCCACATCTGCGAGACCGGGATAGATCACCCGCTGCAACGGCGCGAAAAGCTGTGTGGTCACGATGCTGATGATTCGGTTGCCGACGCGGTAGATGCCAGCATCCGCCAGCCCCAGTGTCCCGCCGATGAAGATCTGCGGAATGCTGTTGGACATGAATTGCGACAATTGGGCGCCGATTGCCCATGTCGAGAAGGACAGGCTGTCGCGCCACTTTGACAGCGACAGTTTGGGCAGCATCGGTGCCATGGCGAATGTCCACAGGTTCCGTACAACGATACCCACGAAAACTGCGACGATCATCCCCCAGAAGTCGCGCCAGAGCCAGGTCAGGTACATGGCGACGGCAGCGTACGCAATTCGGTTCAACGTCTCTTCCGCGGCGGCAAGCGTAAACCGCAGGCCCCGCTCGTAGAGCAGGAAACGCGGGTTGCGCAGCGCGATCAGCAGCGAGATTGCCGATACCGCCGGCAGGATGTCGACCAGCTCGGGGATGTCGAAGAAGGCGATCAGCGGCTCCGACGCCCAGATGACACCCGCCGCGAGTATCCCGAAGATGACCTGCAATGTGAAAACGGTCTGAAGATGCTCGTGCGTGACGTCATTGAGCCGAATCAGGACCATCGAAAGCTGGCGCTGAATCATCTCCAGCAGCGCGACGAAAATCAGGAAATAGGCGATGATCCCGAAATCCTCGGGCCGCAGCAGCCGCGCTGTGACCGCCAGCGTCACGACGCCCAGCCCCTGCCGGAAAAGCCCGGAGGCAAGCAGGGTCATCGCGCCGAGGGCGAGCGAGGAGCTGCGGCTGAACTTGCTCGGTGTCGGGTCTGGCCTGGGGGTACGCTTCAACGGTGTTCTTTCCGAACTGAGTAACAGGTTCCAGTCAGCACAGCATCATTTCCAAAACCGCCTACCACGACGGCGCTCCTCGAATCGGTACGCTGGCAATATGTATGGCCCGCTGCTAACCTTAGTGAGGATTTTCTATCCGTTCGAACGAAAAAGCACATCAAAAATACTTCAGGACCGGAAAGATTGGCGACACTTCGGATCTGATGCTGAAAGTCATTGAGGGAGCCTTATTCCATATGAGCAATGTTGACAATTACGGCAGAAATCGCGTGGGCTCCGGGCGCCGCCTGCCTGTGCAGTGGGTGATGTGACCGGATGAAGATCGCGATTTTCGGACTTGGATATGTCGGGTTCACCGCGGCGTGCTGTCTTGCGCGCCAGGGCCATGAGGTGATCGGCGTCGACGTCAACGCCGACAAGGTGGCCGAAATCAATGCGGGCCAGGCCCCCATCCAGGAGCCGCAGGTCGATGATTTGCTGGCTGAGGCGCTGGAAAAGGGCCTGATGCGGGCGGAAACGGGGATCTCCGATCTGTCGGACGTCGATCTTGCCATCGTCTGCGTCGGAACGCCCAGCCAGACCGACGGCTCGCATGACATGGGCTTTATCGCCAACGTGACGCGGCAGATCGCGGAATGCCTCACGCCGGACCGGGCGCAGCCTCTGACCGTCACCTACCGTTCCACCTTTCGGCCCGGCACCGTCCGGCAACTGGTCGAGCCGATTTTCCGCTCCTGTCTGGGCGCCGATACCGATGCGGCGGTCGAGATCGTCTATGACCCCGAATTCCTGCGCGAGGGCTGCGCGGTCGCCGATTTCTTTGCCCCGCCCAAGGTGGTGATCGGCACGAAGGACGGCGAACGATCCGCCGTGATGGACAAGCTGCACGAGGGGCTGGACGCGCCGGTCTTCTACGTCGGCTATGAAGAGGCCGAGATTACCAAATTCGTCGACAACAGCTGGCACGCGGCCAAGATCGTCTTTGCCAACGAGATCGGGCGCGTGTGTCACCGCATGGGTATTTCGGCCAAGAAGGTGCATCAGATCTTCGTTTCGGACACCAAGCTGAACATATCACCCTATTACACCCGCCCCGGCGGCGCCTTCGGCGGCTCGTGCCTGCCCAAGGACGTGCGCGCGCTGCGCCACGTGGCGACCGAGATCGGCGCGCATACCCACCTGATCGACAGCCTTTTGCAGAGCAACGAGGCGCACAAGACCTACCAGGCGCAGGACATCATGGCGCATCTGCCCAAGGGCGGGCGGGTGCTGATGGCGGGGCTGGCCTTCAAGGCGGATACCGACGATCTGCGCGAAAGCCCGAATGTCGATATCGCCCGGCGGCTGCTGGAGGGGGGGTATCGCCTGTCGGTCTACGATCCGGCGATCAAGCCCCAGCATCTGCGCGGCCAGAACCTGGGCTATATCTACACCTACCTGCCGAATGTCGGGGAGCTTCTGGTCGACAAGGCCACCGCCGAGGCGGGGCCGTGGGATCTGGTCATCGCGTCGAATTCGATCGTCGGGCGGCTGGATGTGGGCGATGCGAAAGTCGTGCGAACCTATGAATATGATTGACCGCCTCGACGCGCCTCGCGCGATCACGCTGGACGAATTGCGCGAAACGCGGCCCTTGGCCGGGCTGAAAACGCTGATCGTGGTCGAAAACCTGCCCGTTCCCTTCGACCGGCGCGTCTGGATGGAGGCGCGCACGTTGGCCGCCGCCGGCGCGCAGGTATCGGTCATCTGCCCCACCGGCAAGGGCCATGAGGAGCGCGAGTGGGAGGAGGACGGCATCCGCGTCTACCGCCACCCGCTGCCTCTGGATGCCAGCGGGGCGATGGGGTATCTGCTGGAATACGGCGCCGCGCTCTTCTGGGAGACGTGGCTGGCGCTGAAGATCAAGGCGACGCGCGGCTTCGACGTCATCCACGGCTGCAACCCGCCCGACCTGATCTTTCTGGTGGCGCTGCCGTTCAAGCTTTTGGGTGTGCGCTATATCTTCGATCATCACGACATCAACCCCGAGCTTTACGAGGCGAAATTCGGCAGGCGCGGTTTCTTCTGGAAGCTGATGCGCGCGTTCGAGCGGCTGACATTCGCCTCGGCCCGCGTGTCCATCGCCACGAATGAAAGCTACCGCCGGATCGCCATCGAGCGCGGCGGCATGGCGCCCGAGGATGTGTTCATCGTCCGCTCCGGCCCCGACCTTTCGCGGCTGGAGCGGGTGCCGGAAAACCCCGCATGGCGGAACGGGCGGCGCTACATGGTGGGCTATGTCGGCGTCATGGGCGATCAGGAGGGGATCGACCTGCTGCTCGAATCGATTGCGCATCTGGTCAAGGGGCAGGGGCGGGACGACATCCAGTTCTGCCTTGTCGGCGGCGGCCCGAGCCTTGAAAAGCTGCAAGCGCAATGTGCCGAAATGGGGCTGGCCGATTTCGTCACCTTCACCGGGCGCGCGCCGGATCGCGACCTGTTCGAGATCCTGTCGACCGCCGATGTCTGCGTGAACCCGGACCGGGTGAACGAGATGAACGACAAATCCACGATGAACAAGATCCTCGAATACATGGCGTTCGAGAAACCCATCGTGCAGTTCGACGTGACCGAGGGGCGCCATTCGGCGCAGGCGGCCTCGCTCTATGCCCGCGCCAACGATCCGCTGGACATGGCCGAAAAGATCGCCGAGCTGTTGGCCGACGAGGCAAAGCGCGCCGAAATGGGGCGCTATGGCCGCGCGCGGGTGGAATCGGAAATGGCCTGGCCCTACCAGGTGCCGCCGCTGGTCGCGGCCTACCTTCGGGCCTGGAAAGGCTGACGCGTCATTCCGGCACGAATCGCGGCAGGCGGTCCAGCGCGACATCCATGAAGCCTTGCAGCCGCGCGTCGGCGTCCTCGGGGTTTTCGCCCGGATTGATGGGCGTGACGAAACGCACCAGCGCGCCGTCGGTGCGGCCCATGGTGAACCCGTCGACGAGAACGCTCATCTTGGCGCGGAAATCGTTGACCATGCGCTTGCCGCGCTGCTCGAACCAGTAATAAACCAGTTGCTTGGACAGCTCTTTCTGAATGATCGCGCGGTTGACGGTGAAGGTGCCGTAGGGCGTGTCGCCGGGGGTGACGCTGTAGGGCTCCAGCCGGAAAATCTCCCACCCGCCGACGGGCAGGCAGACTTCGGGCGAATGGATGCCGTCGCCGTCGGTCTGCTTGTCGTAGAAGGCAACGAAGATGTTGGCGACGTCGCCCGTGCCGGTGTCGATGTAGCTGGCGTTGAGGTAATCGCTCGCGCCCAGCGTCCGCTCGACATTCGGGTCGAGCCGCGCGGTCGAGCCGGACCATTCGCCGATCTGGCGCGGGAAGATCGCGAAGGGATCGCGCTCGACCTGCTGCGCCTCGGGGGCGGCCTTCAGCATCCAGACGGCCGAGACGGCGGCGGTCAGCAGCATGGCGGCGGCCAGCGCCCGCGCCGGACGAATCGCCAGGATGCGGCCCGCGATATGGCCGAAGCCCTGAAAATCGAGGTCGATCACCTCCGAAAGCCGTTTCGGATCGCGGGTCAGCCGTTGCAGCCCGATGGCCATGCCGAAAAGTATCGCGACGCACAGCACGAAGATCACCCAGCCTTCGAAGAAATGCATGAAGCCTTCGGCCTGCTCGATCCCGTAGCGGTCGACCAGCACGCCGATCACGCCGATGCGGAAGGAATTCATCAGCACCGTCAGCGGCGCCGCCGACAGCAGCAGCACCGCCTTGTGCCAGAGCGGGCCGCGATAGAGGATCGCGAAAAGGTAGGAAAAGCTGAGGATCGGGAAGAGGTAGCGCAGCCCCGAACACGCCTCGGCCACCTGAAGCTTGTAAACGCCGAGGTCGATGATGTTGCCTTCGATGAAGACTGCAACCCCGGCCATCTGCACGAACCAGACGCCGAGTTCGGACGAGATCCATTGCAGCAGGATCGTCAGCTTCCAATAGACGAATTGCGGCAGCGGCAGCATGAAGACGAGGTGCAGCACCGGAAGCTGGTGCCGGCGCCCCCGTTCCCAGCCAAACACGGTCAGCACGACGCCCCCGATCCAGACGATCATCGCGTAGGTGACGATGTCGGGGATGCGCGCGAGGTTGCCCAGCACCGCCACCGCCAGCGCCAGCGCGATCACCGCCACGCCGGGCCAGCGGTCGCGGATCTGCGGACGGGGCGGGGGGCTGTGCCGCAGCTCGCGCAGGAAAAGATAGAGCGATACCAGAAGGATGACCGGGCCGTGGCTGTATTCCGGCGTGCTCCACGCATCGCCCAGCGAGACGATGCCGATCCAGAAGATCGGCACCGATCCGGCCACCAGCAGCGCGAACAGCGCCAGCCCCGGCAGGTTCACCGTTGGCAGGACATGCCGCGCGGGCGCCGCGTTCGTGCTGGCATCATGCATCTTGAGGCTCTTCAGGCAGGGGTGGATGGCCGGTCATGGTCCTCCGCATTGCGCGGCAGAGTCAACCCGCAGACCGGCCTTCGTTCAGGGCTTGAGAAGGAACTGCCGGCCCAGCGTCACGAAAACAGCGTTGTTGTCGGCGCTGCCGGGGCCGGGATCGTCGTAGTAGCTGTATTGATAGCCGACGCTCATGCTCCAGTTCTCGGTCAGCACGCGGTTGTAGGCGGCGTTGAAATTGGCCCGCTCGCGGCGGTTGGTCGCGCCGGTGCCTTCGTTCTCCTGCGCGATATAGTCGACGCCCAGCGTGATGCTTGACAACGGGTTGATGAAATAGTCGTAGCCGAGGCTGGCCAGCGTCTGCTGCGTCTCGTCGCTCTGCGTGCTGGTGCCGACGCGGCGTTGCAGCGACGCGGTGATCTGCGACGTGGACAGCATGTGGACATAGCTGATATCGCCGATGGCCGTCGTGTTGCCGAAGGGGCCCTGTGTCGCCCCGACATTGACGTCGAGCGATCCGGCCGGAAACAGAAGCGACCTTCCGACGGTCGCAGTCGTGCGCTCGCCATTGGTCCCGAAGGTGCGGTCCACCTGCGCCGAAACCGTGCCGTTGGGCAGATCGCGGGTGATCGAGAAGGCGGCGACGAAATCCTCTTCGGTGGTGTTCAGCGCCACCGTGCGGAGCGTCTCATCGACCTGCGTGATGCCGATGCTGCCATCGATGACGGTCACGGGTGACACATCGTAGGTCAGGCCGGTGGAGATCGTCGTCGTCTGCCGGTCGGTGCGGTCGACGTCGTCGGCGGTATAGTCGGTATAGCGCACCCCGACATTGCCCTGCAGCACCGGCGTCAGGCGCAAGATGCTTCTGAGCAGGTAGTCGTCGATGAGGTTGTCGTAGAGGCCCGGATCGATGGTGTCCGTGTAGTCACGCTCGCGCCGGTTATAGCTGAAGGTGAACCCCATCGGATCGTTGATGCCGGTCTGCAACGTCACCCCGGCGCGCGAGGTGGCCCGCGTGCCCCGGTCGATGGTGATGTCGCCCGCGTCGATCAGACCGTCCTGGTTGACGTCGGTCAGATCCTGATTGAAGGTCAGGTTGGTCCGCCGATACTCGGCCACCGCATCCAGCGCGGCGTTGGCACTGGTGCGCGAATAGCTCAGGCGCCCCATCGGGTCGTTGAATTCCGCGTCCGTGCCCAGGAACGGCTCATCGGCGACCCGGTACAGCCCCGACAGATCGAACGACAGAAGGGAATTCGGCGTCTGGCTCGTGACGCCGAGCGCCAGCAGGTTTTCCCATCTCGTCGTCTCGCCCGGCGACGGCTGGTCAAGGCCGATATTGTCGTCGTACCGCAGGGTCGAGAGGTAATCGAGCGTGATAGTCACGCCCGAACCCGTGCCCGCCGCGTTGGCCGGCGGCAGGCCCGTGGCCACCGCCGGCGGGGTGATCGTGGCTGGCGGCTGAACCCGGACCGCCTGGGCCGGAGGCTGACCGGCGATGGGCTGCAACATGGCCTGCTGCCCGATCGCCGGGGCCAGCGCAACGGTGCAAACCGCTCCGCCGGCCAGCACATACGGCAGCCTGCGTCTTAGAATGGCCATGCGGCTACCCCTATTCGAACAGTCGGCGGGCGGGCACCACGATCACGTCGCCGGCATTCAGGACGGTGCTGCCCTGGATGCTTGGGCCGGTGCCGTCGTAATTGTAGAGATACCTGCGGATGTCGCCGGTGTCGCTGTCGGTGCGGCGCAGCTCGATACGCTTGTGCGCGGCAAAGCGGGTCAGCCCCCCCGCCTCGGCCAGAACCTGCAGGATCGTCGTGCCTTCTTCGGCGGCGATCTTGCCCGGCTGGACGATCTCGCCCAGCACGTAGACGTTTATCGTCGGTCCCGCGGGCTGCGTGGTCAGCGACGGCATCTGCGGCGGCGCCAGCGACTGGAGCGACACGAAAACCGTGGGCTGCGTGTTGAAATTCGACGACAGCCCCGAGGCAATCGTGCGGCCGAGCGAATTCGACGGTCTGGCCCGTCGCCCTGACGGAGCCGATCATCGGAAAGTTGATCGACCCGTCCGGCAGAACCAGCACCGTGCGGTTGAGATTGGGATCCTCCAGCACCTCGACCTGCAGGGCGTCGCCCGGCTGGATCTGGTAGGATCCTTGTGCCGTGGCACCGGACGCCGTGACCATACGCGATGGCCAGCAGAACGAATGATCTGATCAATATGCGCATCTGTCTCTCTTTCCTTTTTTGGACTCACTGTGCCACCTGCCGTGGCTCAAAACAATCCACAGGCTTACGCCGCGCGCAACGTGCGGCAGAATTGCCGCGGTCGCGCTGCGGCGCGGCCTACTGGCCGACGGCGGCATTCTGCGTCAGCCGCTCGATTCCCGGCCTGCAGGTCGGCGATGAAATCGGGGGGCGAATCGCGCTTTGCGGCAAGGTCGAGCGCGGTGCGGTAGGCGCGCAGGGCATCGTCGCCGCGCTCCAGCGCCGCGTAGGTTTTGCCAAGGTGATAATGCACCACCGGCTCGTCCGGCAGGGCGGCCGCCGCGGGTTCGAGATAGTGCAGCGCGTCCTCGTAATGGCCCAGCCGGTAGGCGATCCAGCCATAGGTGTCCTGATAGGCGGGCTCGGGGATGTCCTTCAGGCGCCGGGACAGGGTATAGGCGCGCTCGAGGCTGGCATCGTCGTCGCGCGCGGTGCTGAGCAGGCTGGCCAGGTTGTTCGCCACCACGACCGATTGGCTGTCGAGCCGGTAGAGCGTCTCGTAAACCTCGATCGCCTCCTGCAGACGGCCGGCGCGTTCATGCGCCGCGGCCTGCATCATCAGAAGCGCCCTGTCCTGCGGCAGCGCGTCAAGCGCGTCGTTCAGCACTGCCTGCGCCGCGTCGCCGTCGCCCTGCTGGACCTTCAGATCGTGCAGCGCGGTCCAGACATTGGCGGCCTGCGGATGCTCGGCCAGGATCGCGCGATACAGCGCCTCGGCCTCTGCCGGCTTGCCGTCGAGGCGCAGCGCGTGCGCCTTGACCACGCGCAGCGGCACCGAATTGGGCGTCTCGGCCAGCAGCCGGTCCAGACGGGCCAAGCGCGGCGGCGGTGTCGCCCGCGTCCAGCCGTGCGCGCACGAGGGCAAGCTCGGCCGGGAGCTCGAATTCGGGATCCTCGGCCAGGCGCGCAAGGTAGGCGGCCAGATCGTCGGTGCGGTTCTGCGCGGTCAGCATCGCCGTGCGCAGCTGGGCGGCCATCGCGTCCGCGGCGCCCTCGGGCAGCTTGCCCAGAGCGTCGATGACACCGCTCAGGCGGGGCCAATCCTGCGTGCGCACGTAAAGATCGCCAAGCGCGGCCAGCAGCGACGGATCCTCCGGCGCCAGCCGCAGCGCGTCGATCAGCACGCTTTCGGCGACGGTGAAATTGCCGTCGGCGATCAGGAACCGGGCATAGCGCAGCGATTCAGGCGCGGCTTTCAGCGACGTCTCGACCGCCAGCGCCAGCATTTCGCCCATCAGCGCGCGGTCGCCGTTGCGCTCGTGCGCCTGGGCCATCAGCGTCATCAGCTGCGGATCGCGCGGCGCCTGCCCCAGCGCGTTGCGCAGCAGCACGATGGCGTCGCCGGTCTGATCCTCCTCGATCAGCCAGGCGGCCTTGAACTTGAGCGCGTCGATCTGCGTCGGGTCCTCGTCCAGCATCGTCTCGACCAGCGCGCGCGCCTCGGCCTGCCGGCCCGCCTGGAACAGCAGGCGGGCATATTCGGCCTCGATCTCGCGGCGTGGCCTCGGTGCGCTCGGCGCCCTCCAGAAGCGCCTGCATCTCGCCGAGGGCGGTGTCGGTGTCGCCCACGCGGAATTTCAGCACGGCGCGCATCGCCCCCAGCCGCCTTGCGTTCGGGCCACCGTCGGCGATGATCCGGTCCAGCTCGTCGATGGCGGCGCCGGGTCCGCGATACTGGTCCAGAAACGCGACCAGCCGCTGCACCGGCAGGTGATCCGCGCCGGCCTGCGCCGCCTCCGCGCGCAGGAACTCTTCGGCGGCGTCCAGATCGTCGCGCTCGATGTAATGGCGCACCAGCAACTGCTGGACGCCCGCGTCATCCGGGAACCGCTCGGCCATCTGCAAAAGCTGGTCCTCGACCTCGGCCGGCCGGTCCAGCTCCTGCAGGATGCTCAGGCGGATGGCGTAAAGCCCGCTCATCTCCGGGTCGCGCGCCAGCGCCGCGTCGATCTGCTCCAGCGCGTCATGCCAGTCCCGGCTGCGCACGAGGTGGTCGATCAGCGTCCGCCGGGCGGGCATCACGTCCGCATCCTGGGCCAGCAGCGCGCGCGCGTCCTCTGCCGCCGCTGCCGCCGCGGCCGTGTCGCCGTCCGTCAGGGCCTGCGAATAGGCCAGCGCGATGTTGAGCGATTGGATCTGCGGATCGTCCGGCGCCAGCTCGGCCGCCGCCTTGCCGTGACGCTCCAGCTCTTCCCAGTTGCCGGTCTCCAGCGCCATCTCGGCCAGCGCGCGGCGGCCTTCCAGGTTGTCGGGGTCCTGCTCGATCAGGCGCAGATACTGGCCGAACGATGCCGATATGTTGCCCCGCTCGCGTTCCAGCCGGGCATAGGCAAGGCGCGCTTCCTTGTGTTCGCCGTTCAGCTTGAAGACGTTGCGGAATTCGATCAGGGCGCGGTCGACATCGCCCTCCTCGAGGAAGGCCATGCCGGACTGGAAATGCTCCTCGGCGCGTTCCTCGGCCGAATCGCACGCAGTCAGAAGCAAGAGGGACGCAAGCAGAAGGGCGAACACACGTCCGCCGCCGAAAAAACCGGTTCCAGTCATTGCAGCCTTTCCGAAAGCTTCAGTCGCAGGATCGCTTCACCCGATCTGAGGGCGCAGCGCGCAGAGTGTCAACAGCCCGTGCCGCGAATGATGACGAAAACGGTGCGGACCATGATCGACAGGTCCGTCGAGAACGACATGTCATGCCAGTAGGCCTGATCGTAATAGGCGCGGTCGGCGAACGAGGTATTGTTGCGCTTGGAGATCTGCCACGCGCCGGAGATGCCGGGGCGCATGTCGTAATAGCTGTTGCCGGGATACATGTGCTGCTGGCAGACCATCATCGGGCGCGGGCCGATCAGGGCCATGTCGCCCTTCAGCACGTTCCAGAATTGCGGAAGCTCGTCCAGCGACGACGTGCGCAGGAAGTTTCCGGCCCAGGTGATGCGCGGATCGTTCCGCAGCTTCTGGTTGCGCTCCCACTCGGCACGGTCCTGCGGGTTATCGGCCAGGTGCCGTTCCAGAACCTTGTCGGCGTCGCAAACCATCGTGCGCAGCTTGATCAGGGTAAAGACCTTGCCGTCCCGACCGACGCGCGGCTGGCGATAGAAGGGCGAGATGCCCCGGCAGGCCAGCACAAGGGCCAGAAGCAGCGTCAGGGGCAGAACGACAGGAGCGGTGAAGAGGACAAAGAGGATGTCCATCATCCGCTTGCCGAACCGTCTGTAAATCGAATGACTGCTTGAAGATGTCGGCATCATCGAATGACTGCTTGAAAATGTCGGCAACATAGATCGGGGAGAAAAATCCGCTCTATCATGCACAATATCACTGGAGTGATTCCGCATACGATTCTCCCGGGTACTTGGATACAAAAACATGGTTACTCATAGATGCGACCTGTGTCCGGCCGCTTGGGATTGCTCGTTTGGTGCCTCCGGTGCTACTGCGGGATTGATCGTGCCCCGGAATTATGCACCGAACGCCGATCAGGATCGGCAGAGCGTTCTGGTTACTGGTTCAGGCCTCATGAAGCTGCGGTAAAGGTCATGATAACCCAAGTCAAATCGCAAGTCTGCCCTTATTTTTTAACAAATTGTTCATGATTAAGTGGCAATTTTCGTGCCGGCGTCTATATCGTGTGGTTAGCCCTGCTTGGTGGCAAAAACATTGATGCCGCGCAGGACACGATGGGGCCCTAATTTCGCCATTGCAGCGTCCGTAGCATCAATGTGAAACCTTTCGGCACCGCGAATTGCCGCGCTGCGGCGCCGAGGCTTGATAATGCGAACTCGGCGCTGCAAGATGGCAAACGTTATGATTGATTTACCGGTGGTTAAGGGTCGACGCTTCGGCAGCCCGAAGCGGCCCATAAACTGGATTTACTACGTTGGAAGGTTCGCCTCGCACCATGTCTTCCAGCAATAGCTTCTACCTGGAATTCTTCGGATTCGACCGGCGGCCCTTTACCCTGCTTCCGGATCCGGGGTTTCTCTACTGGTCGCCCCTGCACAAGCGCGGATACTCGGTGCTGGAATACGGCATCATGTCCTGCGCGCCCATCACCGTGCTGACCGGCGAAATCGGCGCCGGCAAGACCACCCTGATCCAGCATCTTCTGAGGGAGATGAGCGACAACATCACGGTCGGCCTGATCTCGAACGCCCAGGGCGGGCGCGGCGAGCTTCTGCAATGGGTGCTGAACGCGCTGGGGGTGCCGGTGGAGGATGGCGCGAGCTACGTCAAGATGTTCCAGACGCTCGAACGTTTCCTGGTGGCCGAATACGCGCAGGGACGGCGGGTGGTGCTGATCTTCGACGAGGCGCAGAACCTGACCGTCGAGGGCCTGGAAGAGGTGCGGATGCTGACCAACATCAACTCGAACACCGACGAGCTGATCCAGCTGGTGCTGGTCGGCCAGCCCGAGCTGCGCGACCTGGTGCTCGACCCAAAGATGAAGCAGCTGACCCAGAGGGTCGCCGCCAGTTTCCACCTGGAGCGGATGGACGAGGCGACCGTCGGGGAATACATCCGCCACCGTCTGCGGACGGCCGGCGGCAGCGGCGAGGAATTCGACGACACGGCGTGCAAGATGATCTTCAGGCAGACCCACGGCGTTCCGCGGCTGGTGAACCAGTTCTGCGACTTCGCCCTGCTTTACGCATGGACCAACGAAAGCCGGACGGTGGACGAGGACATCGTGCGCCAGGTGATCGACGACGGGGTATTCTTCGGCGGCAACTCTCTCAAACAGGAGGCGTCGGTCTGAGATGGGGCCAGTGCGTTACTATTCGTCCATTTTTCTGAGGCGGCTGCCTTATTTCCTGATCATCGCCACGATCGTCTCGGCCGTGTCGATCGTGCTCGCGGTGACGTTGCCGCCGACCTACGTGTCGCAGATGCGGCTGATCGTGGAATCGCCGCAGATCCCCGCGAATCTGGCGGCCAGCACCGTCACCACGCCCGCGCAGGAACAGCTTGAGATTGTCGAGCAGCGCCTTCTGACGCGGCCGGTGTTGCTGGACATCGCGCGCAAGTACGAGGTCATGCGCGACCAGTCCGAGGCAAGCCCGGACCGGATCCTCGATGCGATGTGGAACAACACGTCGGTCCAGATCAGCGCGGGGCGCAACGCGGCCACGCTGATGACGATTTCGTTCGAGGCGCCGACAGGCAAGGCCGCCGCCGGGGTGCTGAACGAGTATCTGACCGAGATCCAGAAGCTCGACGTCGACTACCGCAAGGGCCGCGCGTCGGGCACGCTGGAATTCTTTCAGCAGGAAGTCGACCGGCTGAGCAAGGAGCTCGACAAGCGCAGCAGCCTCATCCTTGAGTTCAAGGAGAAGAATTCCGACGCGCTGCCCGACAGCCTCCAGTTCCGGCAGGCGCAGCAGGGCGCGCTTCAAACCAATATCGAACAGCTCGACCAGCAGATATTCTCGCTTCAGGGCCAGCGCGAGAAGCTGATGGAGGTCTATAATTCCACCGGTCAGGTCGTCGGCATCGCCCGACAGAACCTGTCCCCGGCCGAGCAGCAACTGGATCAGCTGCGCACCCAGTTGAGCAACGATCTGGTGGTCTATTCGGAAACCAACCCGCGCATCCGGCTGCTCAAGGCGCGGATCAAGAGCCTTGAGGGCGTGGTCGCCGCCGAGCAGGATTCGAACCCCGCCCAGCCCGCCAATCAGACCGGGAATTCCACGCTGGACATCCAGCTGGCCCAGATCGACAGCCAGATCACCGCGCTGAAGGATCAGCGCGCCGTTACCGAAGAGCGTCTGAAGAAGCTGACCGAAACGATCGAACGAACCCCGGCCAACGCGATCGCGCTGGCCGAGCTGCAACGCAACCACGACAACGTGCAGCTGCAATACAACACCGCGGTCAGCAACCTGGCCCAGGCCTCCACCGGCGAGCGGATCGAGACCACGTCGCAGGGCCAGCGCATCTCGGTGATCGAGCAGCCGGCCGTGCCCGCCTCTCCGGACAAGCCGAACCGGCTGATGATCGCGGGCGGCGGCACGGCCTTCGGCATGATGCTGGGGCTGGCGCTGGTTCTGCTGCTGGAGCTTCTCAACCGCAGCCCGCGCCGTCCCGAAGACCTGGTGGCCAAGCTCGACGTGTGGCCGATCACGACGCTCCCCTATGTCCGCTCGCGCGGCGAAATCATGGCCCAGCGGCTGACCCGTGTGGGGGTGGTGCTGGCGATCCTCATCATCGTGCCGCTGGCGGTCTGGGCGGTGCATACCTATTACCAGCCGCTCGACCTGATCGCGGAAAAGGTGATGAACAAGCTGGAGGCTTACTGGTGACGGACGTTGTCTTTACCTTGAATAACGATGGAGCGCCCTGATGGACCGTCTGCAACAGGCCATCCAGAAGGCCCGCGAGGAACGCGCGCGCCGCGAGACGCCGCTGCAGCCCCTGCAACTGACGGGCGAGCAGCGCCATGTGCCGCAAGACCCGGATGACGGCCTCTGGACGGCGCTTCGCGAGATGACCATCGACGCGAAGACGATCAAGCGCAACCGCCTGATGTCCTACACCAGCGGCCCGGACGCCGCGCCCTATGACATGCTGCGCACGAAGGTTCTGCAACAGACCCTCAGCAACGGCTGGCGCCGGCTGGCGCTGACCTCGCCCTATAGCGGCGCGGGCAAAAGCACGACGACCGCCAATCTGGCCTTCAGCCTCGGGCGGCAGCCCGATCTGCGCATCGTGGTGATCGATTTCGACATGCGCCGCATGGGTCTGGCCGCGATCCTCGGCCAGACCGGCAAGACCAGCATGGCCGACGTCATCAAGGGCAAGGTGGCCTTCGAGGATCACGCCGTCCGCCACGGCGACAACGTCATTTTCGGGCTGAACTACGTGGCTGCGCGCAACCCGTCCGAGATCCTGCAAAGCCGCAGAACGGTCGAGATGCTGGAGCAGATCGAAGCCGCTTACAAACCCGACCTCATCCTCTTTGACACCCCGCCGCTGATGGCCAGCGACGACAGCCACGGCTTCTTGAAGAATGTCGATTGCGCCCTGCTTCTGGTCGCCGCTGAAAAGACGCATATGGATCACATCGACCTGGCCGAGCGGCAACTGGCGGAGCTGACCAGCGTGATGGGGATCGTGCTGAACAAGTGCCGCTATATCAGCGGGGCCTACGGGTATGAGTACGGCAACTACTGAGGCCGGGGCGGCGGATGCCGTCATCATCCCGCATTACAACGATCTTCCGCGGCTGGAACGCTGTCTGGCCGCGCTGATGCGGAACGATATCGCCGGGACCGAGATCATCGTTGTCGACAACGCTTCGCCGGTTTCGCTTGACGGGCTGCGCGCCGCCTTTCCTGCCGTCCGGTTCGTTGTCGAGCGTGAAAAGGGCGCGGCGCATGCCCGCAACCGCGGCATTGCCGATACGACGGCGCCGCGGCTGTTCTTCCTCGATGCCGATTGCGTTCCGGCGCCCGATTGGCTGACCGTGGGCCGGGAGGTGGCCGGGCGGGGCGACCTGATCGGCGGGCGCGTCGACGTCTTCGACGAAACCCCGCCGCCGCGCAGCGGCGCCGAGGCATTCGAGGCGGTCTTTGCCTTCAATTTCCGCAGATATATCGAGGTGCAGGGCTTTTCCGGCGCGGGGAACCTGCTGACCCGGCGCGACGTGTTCGATGCCATCGGCGGTTTCATCAACGGCGTGTCGGAGGACCGCGAATGGACGATGCGGGCGGTGGCGCGCGGCTACAGCCTGATCTACGAGGACCGGCTGAGGGTCAGCCACCCGTCGCGGCAGGACTGGCCGGCGCTGCGAGCCAAGTGGCGGCGCACGACGCGCGAGGGGTTTCAGCTGAACGGAACGGACCCCGCTGCGCGCCTGCGATGGGCGCTTCGCGCGCTGGCGATGCCGGGCAGCGCGCTGGTGCATGTGCCGAAGGTGCTGTCCAGCGACAGGCTGGGCTCGGGCGCCGAAACCCGCCGCGCGATCGCGACGCTGATCCGGCTGCGATGCGTGCGAATGGTGTGGATGCTGCGGCAGGCCGCCGGCGGCAGCATCTGACCCGCAGCATCTGACTCACAGACAAGCAAAAGGGGCCGCGAGGGCCCCTAAAGCATTATCTTCCCGGTTGACCGTTCGCGGGCCTCAGGCCGCGGCGGCAACGCCCGTCTTGCGGCGGCGCACAAGGCCCAGCCCGCCCAACGCGGTCAGAAGCAACAGCCCGCCCGCCGGCAGCGGCACGGCCGACACGTCAAAGTCGAACTTCACCGGCTGACCGCTGTTCGTCAGCTTGGAATCGGTCCAGCTGAACACGAGGTTCTGGCTGAGGCTCGCGCCACTGAACGTGGTGTTGAGCGACGTGACACCGGCAAGGACCGAGGCCGTGTTCAGGACCGAGCTTGTCGCGGAATCGAGCCAGCTCATCGTCAGGCCCTTGAACGTGCCCAGGACGTTCAGCGTCACCGAAGCGTTGGCCTTGCCCTGCAACGGATCGACCGGCGATGTGAAGTTGACCGAATAGGATCCCGCCCCGCCATTCGACTCGGCCGCCCCGACAAACAGGTTGTCGGAGGTAATATCGTATGAACTGCCCGCCGATACGGAGGTCAGCGCGCTGGCCGATCCGGCCATCAGGACTGTCGCTGCAACGGCAACAGTCATCATTTTTAAGGTCTTGAACATCTCATTTCCCCTGCTTCCAAAACAAATTGATCGTACTCTACGTTCACGCTGGCCAAGTCCCCACTCAACCGGCGATCCCTTTCAGTATATGAACTGCAATCCGGATTCGTCAAACGTTAACTAAATATTTATCCATTCGCCGCGTCGCGCGTCGAAAAACACGCGCCGCGTGGCCTCTCCTGTTTTTTGCCCTCCGCGCATCTTGCCGGTATCTTTGTGCGGGAACCAGAGGCTATGAAGGCACAAGCTCATTCTGGCAAAGGGGACGGGCGGTTTGAAGCGGTATTTCATGATCGGTGCGGCGTGGTCCAGCGGCGCCGCCTGGGTCGAGCAGGGGCTCAATTTCCTCATATTCATCCTGATCGCCCGGCTGGTCGGCACCGAAAGCTTCGGGCTTGCCACGATGGCGATCGCCTTCACGCTGTTCGGCGAGGTGCTGGTGCGGGACACGCTGACCGAGGGGCTGATCGAGAGGATGGAACTGGACGAGGGGTGTCTGGAGGCGACCTTCGCCGCGCTCGCTGGGTTCGGGGCGGCCGTGTTCTGCGTGCTGGTGATCCTGTCGCAGGTCGCGGGCGCGCTTTACGACGAGCCGCAGGTCGTCGGCCTGATGATCGCGGCCAGCCCGACGGTGCTGCTGATTTCCCTTTCGGGCGTGTCCACGGCGCTTTTGCGGCGGCAGATGGCGTTCCGCACGCTTGCGATCCGCTCGACAGCGGGGGTGATCGCGGGCGGGGTCGCCGGGCTGCTGATGGCGGCGCAAGGCTACGGCGCGTGGAGCCTTGTCGGCCAGCGCCTGGTGATGACGCTGGTCAACACTGTCTTTGCCGTCGCCGCCGCGGGGTGGCTGCCGCGCCGGTTGCCGAAAATGTCGGAATTCCGCCTGATCGGCGGACTGGGGCCGCGCGTGGTGATCCTGCGCGCGGCGATGCTGGTGATGTTCCAGGCGCCGACCGTGGCGCTGGGGGCGATGATCGGGCCGAACGCGGTCGCGCTCTACGCGCTCAGCTGGCGGCTGGTCGAGGTGCTGCTGACGCTGATCGTCGCGCCGATCCGGTCGGTCGCGCAATCGACCATCGCCACGATGCGGCGCGCGGGCACGGGCACGGACGATTTCTTTCTCGACCTGACGCAGATCGTCGCGCTGGCGGGGTTCGCCGGTTTCGCGGGGCTGGCGCTGATCGCCGATCCGATCATCGAGGTCATGTTCGGCGACGCGTGGCGGGGCGCCGCCGCGATCATGCCGTGGATCTGCATCGCCGGCGCGATACAGGCGCTGAGCGATCTTCAGGAATCCTACCTGATGGCGCTGGACCGCACGCGCAGATACCTGAAGATCGTGGTCGTCGAAGCCGTCTTCGCCACCGTCCTCATTGCCGTGGTCAGCGCATACGGCGCGGGCGCGGCTGCGGCGGCCTTCGCGCTGCGGGCGGCGCTGTTCTTTCCGGCGCGCACGGCGCTCGCCCTCGCGCCGGAGGGGATCGCGCCCGCCGCCTATGCGCATGTGGCCAAGGCGCCGGCGCTGATCGCGGCGGGCATGGGGGCGGCGGTCATCCTGTGGCGCCTCGCCGCGCTCGGGCGGATGCCGGACGCGGCCTATGTCGCGTCGGCCATCGCCATCGGCGCGGCGGCGTTCGCCGCGATCCTGGTTTTCCTGTCGCCCACGGTTCTCTTGCGGTTAATGTCATTCGTCGATGCCGTGCGCCAGAAATGAACGGGGAAGCCGCATGAACGCAAACGCGCCGCGTTACCTTTTGATCTGCAATACGTCGGACGGGCTGGTCGCCCAGCTGAACGGCGTGGTGGTCCAGCTTCAGCTGGCCCGCCGGCTGGGGCTGGAGCCGATCGTTTACCTGCACGAGCGCAGCTATTACTTCGGCGGCCCGAACCCCTATTTCGACGCGGCGCGCGGCCCGAACGCGTGGGATGTCTATTACGAGCCGGTCGGACCGGGCGGCGATCTGGCCGACCTGGTGAAAGAGGGCCGCGTCGTCACCCTGGCCACCGCGTCCGAACTGTCGCGCCTCTACATGTGGGAGCCGCGCAGCTGGTTCATGAACCCGTTCGGCCATTACCGCAGCGTCCGCAACATGGCCGACGGCGCCTATCCGCATGACTGGTGGCAGGCGCAGCGGGACCATGCGCGGGTATTTCTCGACGACGGCACCGTGCGCTTTCAGAAGCCCATCCTCGCGCAGGTCGACACGTTCGCCGCCAAAAATTTCACCGGCAAGACGCTGGGGCTGCAACTGCGCGGCTCGGACAAGTTCGATTTCGGCACCGGCCCGAACCTGTCGCGCAAGGTGCTGCCCGAGGAATACCATCCGCATATCGACCGGTATCTGGCCGACAATCCCGACTGCACCGGCATCTTCGTCGCCACCGATCAGCGCCAGTGGCTCAGGGAGCTGGAGGAAGCCTATCCCGGCAGGATCCTGTCCTTTTCCGAATGGTCGCTGAGCGATTCGGACCAGAACAATTTCCACCTGTCCGATCAGAAGGCCGCGCGCGGGGTCGAGGTGCTGGTCGATTTCCTGCTGCTCTCGCGCTGCGATTACATCGTCAAGTGCCACGCGGCGGTGGGCGAGATGGCCCTGACGCTCAGCCCCGACGTGCCGTTTCTGGACCTCAACTACGAAAATCAGCCGTTCGAGGCGCGCGCCCGCCCGCTGCGCCCGCTGCTGGCGCCCGCCATCGCGGCCATCGGCGCACTCTGGCGGCGGCTGGCCGAGAACGGCATGGCGCTGACGCAGGTGGTGTCGGTGGACGGCAGCCGCATCATCGTCGATCCGTCCCGCCCGCGCGAGCTGAACACCAAGCAGGGGGTCGATGGCAAGGCGGTGCGGCCGCCGGTCCTGTCGCGCCGCTTTGTGTCGGACGGGCTGGACTGGCTGCTGCAGACGCTGGCCGCCCGCTGCTATTCCTACAGGCGCAAACCGGGCGAGTGAGGCGGGGCCGCGCGCCTCAGGCGCGCGCGGCGACCTCCTTCTTGCGGCCGGTCTTCTCCAGCCCGCGCTCGGTCAGCGACGCCTCGAAATCTCCGGCGATGTCGTCGCGGTCGTAGGTGTCGAAATACCAGCGGATCGTGCGGTCCAGCCCCTCGGAAAAGCTGACCTTCGGCTCCCATCCCGTCAGCTTCTTGGCAAGGCTGTTGTCGGCGACGCGGTTGTAGGGGCCGGTCGGCTTGCTGGGGTCGGGCTTGATTTCAACGTCGTGATTGCACCGCTCCAGGATCATCCGCGCGGCCTGCATGACCGATGTCCGCTCCATCGTGCCGAGGTTGATCGCGGTGCCGTCCTCGATCTTTTCGGCGGCGCGGATCGTGCCCTCGACGATGTCCGAAACGTAGGTCCAGTTGCGGATCTGCTCGCCCGTGCCCCAGACGATGAACGGGTCCTGCTGCAGGAAGGCGCGGCCGATCATGGCGATGACGGCGTGATTGGCCGGGCACCGCTCGCCATAGGCGGTGAAATAGCGGACCGAGGCGCATTTGAGGCCCATTTCCTTGTGATAGGCGCGCAGCGACATCTCGGCCATCAGCTTGGCCCAGCCATACATGTCGTCGGCCTCGTAAGGCGGGCGGACCAGATCCTCGGTCAGGAACACCTCCTCCTTGGGGTCGTGCTGCAGGCTGGTGGGATAGACGCAGCCGGAGGAGGCGAAGGTGAACTGTTCGACCCCGGCGCGCTGCGCCTCGCGGATCATGATGCCGTCCAGCGCCATGTTCGACGAACAGGCGGCCTGGTGCGTGTCGATATAGCCGCGCCCGCCGTGGGTGGCGGCGAGGTGGAAAACCACGTTCATGTCCGCCGCATTGCGCGCGGCCGCGCTTGGGTCCAGCAGATCGACCACTTCCAGTTCGACCTTCCCGCTTTTCAGCGCGTCCCTGCAGGTTCTCGCGGATGCCGCTCGACAGATCGTCGGCGACCCGTACCATGGCGCCTCGCGCGACCAGCCCTTCGACCAGATGCGAGCCGATGAACGAGCAGCCGCCGGTGACGAGAACGTTTTTTGAAGTCCAATCCATCAGCGCACCTCTCTATTGAACATGACGCAAGGTTAAGTGGATGAATCGCTTTCACAAAGAAAAATTTTTGGCCCGAAAGGGCGAATTCCCCTGTCGTTACGTCCCGTGCGGGGGTGCGGCGGCTCAGCCCCCGACCAGCGTTCCGCCGTTGGGATGCAGCACCTGCCCGGTCATGAACGACGAATCCTCGCACGCAAGGAACAGCAGGCAGGGCGCCACCTCGTTCGGCTGACCGGGGCGGCCCAGGGGCGAGCTTTTGCCGAACTTCTTCACCGCTTCCTCGGGGAACGAGGCCGGGATCAGCGGCGTCCAGATCGGCCCCGGCGCCACGCCGTTCACCAGTATCCCCTTCGGCGCCAGCTTGCTGGACATGGCGCGCAGGAACGCCAGGATCGCGCCCTTGGTCGAGGCATAGTCGATCAGCAGGTCCTGCCCCTTGAAGGCGGTGATGGACGTGAGGCAGATGATGCGCGCGCCCTTCTGCAGATGCGGCAGCGCCGCCTGCGTCATGAAGATCGTGCCGAAGATATTGGTGCGGAACGTGCGCTCGATCTGCGCTTCCTCGATGTCCTCGGGATCCTCCTGTGCGTGCTGCTCGCCCGCGTCGTTGACGAGGACGTCGAGCTTGCCGAACTTGTCCACCGTCTGGCTGACCGCGTCCTTGCAGAACGCCTTGTCGCCGACATCGCCGCGAATCAGCAGCGCTTCCGAGCCGTGATCCTTAACCAGATCGCGCGTCTTTTCCGCATCGCGGTCCTCGTCGCGGTAGACGATGGCGACCTTGGCGCCCTCGCGCGCGAAAAGGACGGCGGTGGCGCGTCCGATCCCGGAATCGCCGCCGGTGATCAGCGCAACCTTGCCCTCCAGCCGCCCCGAGCCGGGATAGCGCGGGGTATAATCCGGGGCCGGGTCCATTTCATGCTCCAGCCCCGGCTGGCGCTGCGGGCTGTCCATGGGGTGAAATTCGTCGGTCATCATGCATCTCCTTCAAGGCGGAGCCAGCCTGCACGAAGGGCGGGCCGGCGTTTTTTCCGATCGGCGGGAAAACGGGCGCGGCCCCGATTGGTTCCCGGCGCATCCATTGCCGCCACGGGCGAAAATCCGCGCAACCGCGGCGCGGTCGCGGCCCATGTGCGCCGAATTTAAAGCGCTTTAATGCGGCGCATCGCCCGCGTGAGACACTGGGAAACGGAGGATCGAAGGATTCTCCCGTAACGCGCTGCGGGCCGGGACGGTCCGGCGCGATCTGCCACCGAAGTGCAAGGGGAGAACACGATGCCGAGAATGACACCTTACATCACGACCGCCGCAAGCCTGCTGATGGCGACCAGCGCGCTGGCGCAGACCAACCCGCCCGACCGCTCGATGCCGACCGAGAAATCGGCCGATGCCATCACCTGCGCCGATATTGTCACCATGGACTCCGCCGTCGTTCCCGGCGTGCTTTACTTCGTGGCTGGCTACAATGAAGGCAGCAAGGCCGGCGCGGGCGGATCGGGCGGCACGGGAATGTCGGCCACGGGTGACACCGATACCGGTGCGTCGGGCACGGACATGTCCGCCGACACGGCCGGCTCCGATACATCCGGCACTGATACGGCTGCGGACACGGCTGCGGAAACGGCCGGCGGGGATATGGCTTCTGACACGGCCGGAACGGACATGTCCGCCGACACCGACAGCACCAGTAGCACCGACACCGCCGGCACCGATACCGGCATGTCGCAGACCGGCAGCGCATCGGACGCATCCGGCGACGCTGCCAGCGGCACCGACGGCATGCGCATCGTGCGCGTCGCCGGTCATTTCGAGATCCCGGTCGAAAAGATCATGACGGTATGTCAGGACGCGCCGGATCAGAAGGTCGGTGACGTGGTCAATCAGAACGCCGGCGACAATCAGGCGACGTCGGACTGACCCGGCGGCGCCCAAAGCCAGTCACGGCCGCGAAGATCCGTCGCGGCCGTGCGCATCATCCACATTTTCGGAAAGGACCATGACATGAGCCGTCCCCCATCGCGTTACGACGACCCCGACCGGCGCCATCCCGACCGGCGCAGAGAGGACATCCGCCCAGACGCCCCCGGCCCGGACCCCTTCTACGAGCCGGGGCTGGCGCCCGGCTCCTACCAGAACGATCCGCGCCACCAGGGCGCTCACGGCGGATATTGGGAGCGGCAGGATACCCGCCACCGGGACCAGCGCGGGTTCTTCGACAAGGCCGCCGACGAGGTCCAGTCGTGGTTCGGCGACGAGGGTGCCGAACGCCGCCGCGCAGACGATCACCGCGGCAAGGGTCCGCGCAACTACCGCCGCTCTGACGAACGCATCGCCGAGGATGTCAATCAGCGGCTGTCCGACGATCACTACCTCGACGCCTCGGATATCGAGGTCTCCGTCGCGGAACGCGAGGTGACTCTGGACGGCACTGTCGATTCTCGCGGCGCCAAACGCCGCGCCGAGGATTGCGCCGACGCGGTGTCCGGGGTCGAGCATGTCCAGAACAACCTGCGGGTGCGCAGACCGGCGGAACCGGACGCGGCGCCGACGGTTTAGGATCGGCGCGCTGGGAAAAGACTCCCGTCATCCGGCTCGCGGCCCTCGTTTGAAACCGATCGCACGGAGACAGGATGAACGCCCAGCCCCCCGCCGACGCGCTTTTCCGGAAGCTGCGGGCGAACGCCGCCCGCGAGGATCGCGGCCAAAGCCTTGCGGCCTCGGTGGGCCTGCTGCGCCAGGCGGGCGCGCTGGCGGATTCGGGGCAGGCGCACCCCGCCAGGACCGCGCGGCTGCTGGCCCGGGTCGCGGGTGCGAACCTGTCCGCCGCGCGGCTGCTGGAGGGGCATGTCAACGTGCTGCGCCTGATCGCCGCCCATGGCAGCGCGGCGCAGGCAGCCGAGGTGGCGCAGCTGGTGCAGGACGGTGCCTTCCTCGGTGTCTGGGGCGCGGACAGCGAAGTGCCGGTGCGGCTGGACGATGGGGCGGGCATACTCCACGGTCACAAGGTCTATGCTTCGGGCCTCGGCGTCGTGACCCATGCGCTCGTCTCGGTCGGGACCGAAGAGGGGACGCGGCTGGGCCTTCTGGACGTGCGGGACACCCGCCGCCAGGACAGCGCCGCGTGGGACATGCCCGGCATGCGCGCGACCCGTTCCGGCAGGTTCGACTTCACCGGCCTGCGCGGCGAGGACGCGATGTGGATCGGCCCGCCGGGCAGCTTCACCGCGGAGCCGACATTCATCGGCGGCGTCTGGCGCATCGCGGCGCTGCAGCTTGGCGGGGCGGTTGGCCTGCTCGACTGCGCATCCGCTCGGCTGGCCGAGCTTGGCCGTCTGGAGGCCGAGGCGCAGATGATCCGCCTCGCGCCGCTGGCGATGCGCGCGCTGGCGGCCGAGCGGCTGGTGACGCGGGCGGCGGACTTCGCCGAAAGCGGTGCCGCCCGCGCCGAGCCTGAGCGGGCGGTCGCCCTCTCCGCGTCGGCGCGGCTGCTGACCGAAGATCTGGGCCTGCAGACCATCGCCGCCGCCGAACAGAGCCTGGGCCTGATGCATTTCCGCGGCGACAGCGAAAGCGGGCGGATGGCGCGCGATCTGGCGGTCTACATGCGGCAGGCCGCGCGTGATGCGCTGGTGCTGCGGGCGGGAGGCCATCTGCTGCGGGCGCAATCGCTCTGGGAGATGATGCCATGAGGGACGCGGCGATCGGCAGCGACGGCGCGGTGCCCGTCCATGCGCTCGCCGGGGCCGGCCCGGTGGTCGTGCTGGCGCCGCATCCCGATGACGAGACGCTGGGATGCGGCGGTCTGCTTGCGGCGGCCTTCGCGCAGCGGAGCGCGCATGTGGTCTGCATGACCGACGGCGCGGCCTCGCATCCCGGCTCGGCGCTGTGGCCACCCGCGCGGCTGGCGGCCGAGCGGCGGCGCGAGCTTCTGGAGGCTGTGCGGCGGCTGGGCGGCACGCCCCGCGACGTGACCTTCCTCGATTGTCCCGACACGCGGCTGGTGTCGTGCGACGCGCAATCCCTGGCGGTCCGCATTGCGGACATCTGCCGTGAGACGGGGGCCCATCGCCTCTTTTCCGCCTCGCCGCTCGACCATCACACCGACCACGTGGCCACGGCCGACATTGCCCGCCGCGCGGCGGCGCTGCGTCCGGGCCTGCGGCTCTTCTTCTATCCGGTCTGGTCGCGCTGGAGCGATCCGGATTTCCTGCGCGCCCATGGCGGCTGGGACATGCTGCGGGCCGATATTTCCGCCGTCCGCGCCGCCAAGTCGGACGCGCTCCACGCGCATCGCAGCCAACTGGGCCTTGTCGTTCCCGACGCGGCGGAGGGTTTTTGCCTTCAGCCGGACATGGTCCGGCGGTTCTGCAACGAGGACGAGTTCTATTTCGAGGTGCCCCCATGTCCGTGACGCTGAGCGAGCTGGAAGGCAAGTACCGCGGCAGCGCCGATCCCTGGCAGTTCCGCACCAGCCCCTACGAGCAGGAGAAATTCGCCGCCACCCGCGCCGCGCTGGCGCGCCGCCGCTACGCCTCGGCGGTCGAGCTGGGATGCGGCAATGGCGCGCTGGCCGAACATCTTGCCCCCCTTTGCGACGACTACATCGGCATCGACGCGGTCGCGCGCGCCGTCGCGGCGGCCCGGCAGGCGGTGCCGGAGGCGCGGTTCCTGCGGCGACTGCTTCCCTGCGCGCTGCCGGGCGGCGATCACGACCTGATCGTGCTGTCCGAGATCCTCTATTTCCTGGGCGCGGAGGATATCCGCCGCCTTGCCGCACAGATCTCCGGCGGCTGGCCGCGCGCCGAAATCCTCTGCGTTACCTGGCTGGGCGACACCGGACATGCACTGCAGGGCGAAGAGGCGCTGAACATCTTCTGCCGCGCCATGGGGCCGGAGGCCCGCTTTGCCACCCTGCGCCGGACGTCCGGCTACCGCATCGACCGCCACGTGCCGCACCGGGCCGCCCGATGAGCGGGCGCTTTACCGCCGCCGTGATCGTTCCGGCCCGCAACGAGGCGCGCAGGATTGCGTCCTGCCTTGCCGCCCTTGCCCCGCAGGTCGCCGAGGACGTGCTGGTCGTGGTGGTCGCCAACAACTGCACCGACGGCACCGCACGGGCCGCGCGCGGCGTGATCCCGCAGGACCGTTTCGCGCTGCTCGATTGCACGCTGGGGCCGGCGCAGGGCGTGGGCGCGGCGCGGCGCCAAGGCTGCCTTCATGCGCTGACCCGCCATCCCGGTATCGCCCAGTTTATGACCACCGATGCCGATTGCATCGTCGCCGGTGACTGGATCGCCGCGAACCGCCGCCATCTGGCCGAGGTTGACGCGGTCTGCGGCCGGGTCGATCCGATCGCGACGGAAACCTCGGTGCTCACCCACATGCCGCAACGCGAGGCGCAGGACGAGGCTACCTATCGCAACCTCGTCCTGCGGTTCTACGGCCTGCTCGCCCCCGAGGCGCACAATGCCAGTCCGCATCACGGCGAGGCGCCGGGCGCAAGCCTTGCCTGCCGCGCTTCCGCGTGGTCCGCCGTCGGCGGGTTCGCCGACATGCGCAGCGGCGAGGACCGGCATCTGGTCCGCCACCTGCGGGGATCGGGGTTCCGCGTGCGCCATGCCGAGGATGTCCGGGTTCACGCGTCCTGCCGGCTGAAGGGGCGCGCGCCGGGCGGCATGGCCGACACGCTGCGCGCGCGGCTGGCGGGGGAGGATTACAGCGTGGACGAAGCGCTCCCCCCGGTGGACATGCTGATAGGCATGGCCCGGCGCGGGCGGCTGGAGGCGTGGCCACCCGACACGCCCGCCGCGGCGCGGCTGCGTCCCGCCGACCTGCCGGGGGAAATCCGCCGACTTCAAAGCCTGCTGGCATGGATCGAGTCGGCGCCCCAAGTCGTTGGTATTGCGAATGCGCATCCGGCAATTCCGATGCGCAGGATCGGCATTCCTCCGGCGGTGCCGCCGGAGGGGCAATCGGACGCGCAAGGCGTCCCTCTGACCTGGAAAGGAGAAGACCATGACGACGCTGAAGGATCTTTACATCGAAGAGCTGCAGGACCTGTGGTCGGCCAATGAGCAGATGCACGAGGTCGTGGGCGAAATGGCGCAGAAGGCCGAGGATTCCAAGCTGTCGGACCGGCTGAAGACCGCGCGTGACGGCATCCGGCAACATACAGAAATGCTCAAGAGCGTGCTGCAGGAGTCGGGCGGCGAAGCCAAGAAGGACCACTGCAAGGGCATGGAAGGCCTGGTGAAGGAGGCGCATAAACACGCGCTGGACAAGGGGCTTTCGGGTGCCGCGCTCGATGTTGCCATCATCGCGCAGTACCAGCGCATGTGCCACTACGGCATCGCCGGCTTCGGAACCGCCAAGGCCTTTGCTGACGCCCTTGGCGAAAGCGGCGCGGCGCGGCAGCTGGACGAGGCGCTGGACAAGATCTACGGCTCGGACGAGTTCATGTCGGACCTGGCCGAGCGGGCGCGCAACCTCGACGCGGCCTCCTGACCGCGTGATCCCGGCGCCGCGGCGCGCCGCCGGGGGCCTCAAGACACCCGCGACGAAAGGCAGCGACGATGGCCGCAACAGTCCCGGCCCGGCGGAAACCGGCAGGCATGAGAGCCGCGTTGAGGCCCGCACCGCAGCGCGGCGGCGGCTGAGCGCGATGGCGGCGCGGCTTCCCCGGCTGGTCTATTTTCCCGACGACCGCCCCGGCATCAGCCGTCGGCGGCGCGGGTGCGGCTTCAGCTATTACAGGCCCGACGGCACCCTCATCCGCGACGAAGGCGAGCGCGCGCGCATCGCCGCCATCGCGGTGCCGCCCGCCTATGCGTCGGTCTGGATCACTCCCGAGCCGCTGGGCCATCTGCAGGCCACCGGGCGCGACGCGAAGGGGCGCAAGCAATACCGCTATCACCCCGATTGGGCGGCGCAGCGGGCCGAGCGGAAATACGATGGCCTTGCCGCCTTCGGGCACACGCTGCCCCGGCTGCGCGCGCGCATCGCGGACGGGCTTTGCGCGCCGAAAGGGTCGCGCGATCTGGCGCTGGCGGCGGTGCTGGCGCTTTTGGACCGCGCCTCGCTGCGCGTCGGCAACGAGGATTACGCGCGCGAGAACGGCAGCTATGGCGCGACGACGCTGCTGGGGGAACATGCGCGCTTTGACAAGAGCGGCGTCACGCTCGACTTTCCCGGCAAGCGGGGCCAGCCCGTCAGCGTCCATCTGCACGGCGCGCGCCTGCAACGCGCGCTGCACAAGGTGCAGGACCTGCCGGGTGCCGACCTCATCGCCTGGATCGACGAGGAGGGCTCGCCCCATCCGCTGCGCTCGGACGAGGTGAACGCGGCGCTGGCCGAGATCTGCGGCGAGGGCACCAGCGCCAAGACCTTCCGCACCTGGAACGGCACACTGGCCGCCTTCGCCGCCGCCACGCGGGAGGGGCCGCTGCGCATCGCCGACATGACCGAAGCGGCGGCCGAGCGGCTGTCGAACACGCCCGCCATCGCGCGCACGAGCTATATCCACCCGCAGGTGATCGCGCTGGCCGACCTGTCCGAGGACGACCGCGCCGCCCGCCTTGCCGCGCTGCGCACGGTCACGCTCAGCCGGCTGCGCGCGCATGAGGGGCAGCTGATCGCGTTCCTCGAAGAAGGCTGACGCGCGGGGCCTTTCAAGGCTGGCGCAGCGCCTCCTCCAGCATGTCCAGCAGCACCCTGAGGCCGAGCTGCCGGATGGCGTCGCGGCCCTTGGGGCCGAAATCCCTGGCGACTGCCCGTGTCGCCCGGTCGCGGCGGGCGAGGGCGAAGTGCACCGTGCCTTCCTCGCCCGGCGTGTCGGTTGGCCCGGCAAAGCCGGTGACGGCAAGGGCGACATCGGCCCCCGAGCGGTCCAGCGCGCCCTCGGCCATGGCGATCGCCGCCGCGCGGCTGACCGCGCCATGATCGCGCAGAAGCTGCGCATCGACGCCCAGAAGATCGGTCTTGGCCTTTTCGGAATAGGCCACGAAACCGCGGTCGAATGCGTGCGAGCAGCCTTCGATATCCGTCAGAAGCGCGGCGAGCAGCCCGCCGGTGCAGCTTTCGGCGGTGCAGACGGACCAGTCGCGCAGGCAGACCTGCCGCATCACCCGCTCCGCGCGGTCCAGCAACTCGGGCAGGGGCGCCGCATCGCTCAGCATGGCGCCCCCTTTCCCGGCGCGCGCTTGTCCCGTCTCATTCGGTTTCTCCTTCGTTCTGCAGGGCGCCGAACCCCGTCTCCAGCATCAGCCGGGTGGTCACGTCCGACATGGTCAGCGACAGCAGCAGCGCCACCCACAGCGCCCCGGCCAGCGCGGCCATGCGCGAGGCGCCGCCGGCCTTGCCCAATTCCATGAAGAAGGTCACGACCAGCGTTGCCTTCAGCGCCGCGATGAACAGCGCCAGCGGCAGTTTCCACGCCCCGATGGGCATGTAGGCGCCCGTCAGCGTCGCGGCCAGAAGCGCCGTCAGGGCCAGCCAGACCAGCCCGGCCTTGCGCCAGAGGCGCGCGGGCGATGTGCGCCGGGCGCTCATGTCGAACGCCCCAGAAGGTAGAGCAGGGGATAGAGCACGATCCAGACCAGATCGACGAAATGCCAGTAAAGGCCCAGCGTGTGCAGCAGCCCCGTGCGCTGCCAGTCGAACCGGTCCAGCGCCACGCGCCACGCGGTCAGCGCGACCGCGCTCAGCCCGATGGTCATGTGGACGGCATGCAGGCCCGTCATCGCCCAGTAGAACGCGAAGAACATCCGCGCCCCGCGCGCATCGACCGGAAACCCCTCGGCCGTGGGATAGAGGCTTTTTGAGATATCCTCGCTGTATTCCAGCCCCTTGACCGCCAGAAAGGCCAGCCCCAGCGCCGCCGTCAGCACCAGCCCGATCAGCACGTGCCGCCTGAGCCCGGCGGCCCCCGCCCAGACCGCGACGGCCATCGCCGCGCTGGAGGTCAGAAGGATCGCGGTGTTGGCCGTGCCCAGCCAGATGTTCGTCTCGGCCCCGGCCGCCTCGAACCCCGGCGTATAGATGTAGCGGTAAAGCGCATAGGCCGCGAACAGCCCGCCGAAGAACACCATCTCGGAGGCGAGGAACACCCACAGGCCGAACTCGGCCGCGTGGCGCTGCCGGGGCAGGTCGTGGAACGGCTCGTTGCGCGCGTCGCTCATGGCACCTTGTCCTCGCGGACCGCCTGCTGATCGCCGCTGGGCACCTCCCGGCGGCTGGGCTGCTCGTGGCTGTGGTGATAATCGTAGGGCTCGCTGTCGACGGCGACCGGCTTCAGGAAATTGCCGCGCGGCGGCGGCGACGACGTGAGCCATTCCAGCCCTTTCGCGCGCCACGGATTGTCGCCCGCGCGTTCGCCGTAGCGCAGCGAAAGTGCCAGGTAGATCGGCGGCAGAAGATAGGCCGCCGCCAGGATCACCGCCCCGCCCGAGCTGAGCACGTTCCAGATCTGGAACTCCTCGGGGTAGGAGTGATAGCGCCGCGGCATCCCCAGATAGCCCAGGATGAACTGCGGAAAGAAGGTGAAGTTGAACCCCACGAACATCAGGACGGCCGCGAAACGCGCCCAGTTTTCGGAATAGCGGCGCCCGGTGACCTTGGGCCACCAGAAATGCAGCCCGCCGTAGAACGCGCTGACCATGCCGCCGACCATGATGTAGTGGAAATGGGCGACCACGAAATAGGTGTCGTGCACATGCACGTCGATCGGGATCGACGCGAGGAAGAGGCCGGTCAGCCCGCCCAGCGTGAAAAGCCCGAGAAACCCCAGCGCATAGAGCATCGACGCCTCGAACGTGATGTGCCCGCCATAGAGCGTCGCCGACCAGTTGAACACCTTGATCGCCGAGGGCACGGCCACCACGAAGCTGAGGATGGAAAAGATCAGGCTCGCCCAGGCCGACTGCCCCGAGACGAACATGTGGTGCCCCCAGACGAAGAAGCTGAAGATGGCGATGCCGAGGATGGCGAACACCATCGCCTCGTAGCCAAAGACGCGGCGGCGGGCGAAACAGGTGATGATCTCGGTCACGACGCCCATGCCCGGCAGGATCATGATATAAACCGCCGGGTGCGAATAGAACCAGAACACGTGCTGGAAGATGATCGGATCGCCGCCCTGCGCCGGATCGAACAGCCCCAGCCCGAACAGCCGGTCCGCGACCACCATCAGCAGCGCCACCGCCAGCGCGGGCGTCGCCAGCACCATGATGATCGACGTGGCGTAGATCGACCAGACGAACAGCGGCAGGCGCATCCAGCGCATGCCCTTGGCGCGCAGCACATGCACCGTCACGACCATGTTGAGGCCGGTCGCGATGCTGCCGAAGCCGGCGACGAACACGCCTGCCGCCGCCAGCGTGACGTAGCTGTTGGAATAGAGCGTCGAATAGGGCGTGTAGAAGGTCCAGCCCGTGTCGACCCCGCCGATCAGCAGCGACGCCAGCGCCAGCGCCCCGCCCGCCATGGTCAGATACCAGCTGGCCAGGTTGAGGCGCGGGAAGGCCACGTCGCTTGCGCCGATGGCGATGGGCAGGATGAAATTGCCCAGGGTCGTCGGAATCGCCGGCACCAGGAAGAACCAGACCATGATGACGCCGTGCAGCGTGAACAGCTTGTTGTAGGCATCCGCCGTCATCAGATCGCCCGCGGGCGTGACCAGCTCCAGCCGCATCAGCGTGGCGGCCGCGCCGCCGATCATGAAAAAGACGGTCAGCGCGGCGGCATAGAGGATGGCGATGCGCTTGTGATCGGTGGTCAGCAGCCAGGACCGCAGGGTGTGCCCGGCGCCCAGGTAGCTGGACATCGGGCGCGGCATGGCCGGGTGGCCGTCGGGATTGACTGTGTCGGTCATGGCGTGGTCTCCCCGGTTGTGCCCAGGTGGTTCAGCCAGGCGACAAGCGCCGTGACCTCGCCGGGCTCCAGAATGTCCGCGAAGGCGGGCATGATCGGATCGTATCCCGCGACGATATCGCGGTTTGGCAGCAGGATCGAATCGCGCAGGTAGGCGTCATCGGCGGTCACGACGCGCCCGTCCTTCAGCGCGACGCGCCGGCCCGCCACCCCGTGCAGGTCCGGCGCATGCACGTCCGAGCTTGCCGCGTGGCAGCCCGAACAGCCCGCCGAGGTGAAAAGCGCCCGGCCCTCCGCGACCACCGTCGCGCCCTCCGGGCGGTTGGCGAGCCATTCGGCGTAAGCGCCCGGCTCCATCACCGTCACGGTGCCGGTCATGTCGGCGTGGGAGGTGCCGCAGTACTCGGCGCAGAACAGGTGGTAGGTGCCCGGCCGCGTCGCCGTGAACCACGCGGTCGAGGTGCGGCCCGGCACCGCGTCCTGCTTCAGCCGGAAGGCCGGCACGAAGAAGGAATGGATCACGTCCTGACTGTCGATATAGAGCTTGACCGGCTGGCCCACGGGCACGTGCAGCGCGTTGATCTCGCGCGCGCCGTTCGGCTGCCGGGCCTTCCACATCCATTGCTTGGCCTCGATGTGGATTTCCATCGCGCCCGGCGGCGGATTGAGCTGCGCGGTGACGAGCGAGCCCGCCCCCCAGAAGAAGAAGAGCGCGACAAACACCGTGGCCGAGGTCCATCCCCATTCCAGCTCGCGCGACAGAAGGCGCGGCACGTTGTGACGCGCCGCGTCCGAACCTGCGCGGAAACGGACCGAGAAGATCAGCACCAGCGCCCCGACCAGCAGCACGATGGCCGCCGCGAAAAGCACCAGCACCAGAAAGAGCGTGTCAAACCCCTGCGCCTGTTCAGACGCCTGACCGGGAGAAAAGATCGGGTTCATGGCGCCTCCTTTCGTTTCTCGCGGATGACGAGGGCGGCGATCGCCGTGGCCATCAGCGCCGCGAACACCAGGGACAGCGTCATCAGGATCCGGCGGATCGCCAGCGAATAGCGGCCGCTTGCGGGATCGAAGCCGTAGCACAGCAGCGCCAGCCGGTCGCGCAGCCCGCCGCTGCGCCCCTCGGCCGCCTCGACCAGCGCCAGCCGCAGATCGCCCGGATCGGCGCGGAACGCGGGCAGCACGCGCATGACCCGCCCCGACGCGTCCAGCACGTAACGCGCGGCGGGATGGGCGAAACGGTCGTTCGCAGCATCATAGGCATAGCCATAGCCGAGCGCGGCGGTGATCTGCTCCAGCCGGTCCGCGTCAGGCTGCAGGATGCGGGTGGCCCCGGCCAGCGCGGCGGGCACCTGCGCCGCCACCATGTCGGCGGCGCGGCGGGCATCGTCGCGCGGGTCGATGCCGATGGCGACCAGCGTGAAATCCTCGCCCGGCGCCAGCCCCGATTCGGCCAGCGTCTGCCCCGTCTGCGCCAGCACCGCATCGCAGAGCGCGCCGCAGTCGAAATCGACAAAGACCACCACCGCCGGCAGGTCCGCGCCCAGATCCAGCCGCGCACCGGGCGGCGGGGCGGCCACGACGCGGTCCAGCTGGGCCTGGGTCAGCGCGGCCTGGGCCGGCAGCGGCGCCGCCAGCAGCAGCAGAAGCAGCGCCCGCATCATGGCTGCCCCTCCAGCGGCGCGAAGGCATTCGCGCCCCGCGCCGCGATCCGCGCCATCGCCTCGCCAATCGGCATCCGCCCTTCGGCCCCGCCAAGCGCGGCCGACTGGCGCGCAAGAAAACGCGCGTAATTCTCGACCGGCCATGTCTCCAGCCTCGGCGCGGCGAAATCCCGGGGCGGCGGCCAGTCCTTGCCGCCCGGCGGGATCAGCAGCCACGCGACCACCACGCAGATGGCCGCGATGACCACGATGCCGCCGATGACGGTCAGAACGCCGCGCTCGGGGATTCCGGTGCGCTCGCGCAGGGGCTGCTCGGTCATGTGCCCTCCTCCCGTGCCTGGCCGATCCCTGCCACGAGCGCCGCACCGCCCAGGAGGGCGACCAGCCCCAGCGCGCCGACCGCTGCCAGCGCGCCCTCGCCGGGCGCGCAGATCCAGCAAAGCCACAGCAGCGCCGCCAGCAGCGCGGGCAGGGCCACCACCCGCAGCGCGCCCGCGCTGGTGCGCACCCGCGCGGGCAGCAGCGCGGCGAAGGGCAGAACGGCGCCCAGCACGAACGCCGCCATCGCCAGCCAGAACCCGCCGCCCGACTGCCGCGCCAGATACCACGACGCCTTGTCCGGCAGGTTGCCCGACCAGCTGACCAGAAACTGCATCGCCGCGAAGTAGAAGGCGCCCAGCACGCAGGCCAGCATCAAGGCGCCCCAGTCCGCGATCGCCCGCCCGCCTGCCGCCGGGCGCAGCGCCAGCGCGCCCACATGGACCGCGATGGCCAGTTGCAGCACCGCCCAGAGCGCGCCGAACGTGGTCGAGCCGAAATCGGGATCCCGCGACAGCATCCAGTCAAGCCCGCCGATCCCGACCACCAGCGCGTGAAAGATCAGCCCCGCCGCCGCGCCCTTCGGCCCCATGCGGCCCGCCAGCAGGCCGATGATGGACCACCCCGCCAGGATCACGGCGGCGCGGATCCCGAAGGCGGGCGCGTTGAGATAAAGCGCACCGCGCAGCGACGGCTCGTCCGGCCACCAGGGGTAGAGCTGCGGCAGCGCCACGATCAGCGGCAGCCCCGCCAGCGCGGCAAGGGGCGTCAGCGCCGCCAGCGGCACCAGCACATGCCGCCCCGCGCCGATCCAGCGGCCGCCCGTCAGCGCGTGGATCATCAGCCACACCGAGGCGCCGACGCTCGCGCTGAGGCAAAAGAGCCATCCGGCCAGCCACCCCGCCGCCAGCGCCTCGATCCCGCCCGTCAGCGCCAGCGCCAGCAGCAGGGTCAGCCCGGCGGCGGGCACCAGCCACAGCGGGCGGCGGTATGTCTGCACGGCGGCGCTCATTCCCGGCCCCCCACCGGGACCATGGCGCGCGCCGGATGCTCGGTCGCCACCTCGGGCCCGGCCAGCTGCAACGCGCGGATATAGGCGGTGATCGCCCAGCGGTCCCGCGGCGGCACGCGCGCGCCGTAGGGAAACATCACGCCATAGCCCTGGTCGATCACCTTGAGGAAATGCCGCGCCGGGGCGGCGCGCAGCCGGGCCGACAGGAAATCCGGCGGCGCCGGAAAGCCGCGCTGCACGACGCGCCCGTCGCCCCGCCCGGCCGGCCCGTGGCAGGGCGCGCAGAAGATGTCAAAGCGCTCGCGCCCGCGCGCCAGAAGCGCCGCGTCCACGGCGGGCGGCACGCGCACCGCCTGCGCGCGCGCCAGCGCACCGCGCGCGACGGTGCCCTGCACCAGCGGGCGCGCCGCCGCGCCGTCGGCCCAGATGGGCGAGGCGGCATAGGCCCTGGCCTTGGGCTGCTCGGCCATGTCCTGCTTGCACGCGGCAAGCGCGAGCAGGCAGGCGAGGGGGATGGCCAGCCGCGTCATGGCGCCACCTCGATGATGCGGTCGGGCGCGACCAGCCGCTCCAGCTCCAGCCGGTCCGGCGCGTCCCGTGCGGGCAGGCTCAGGAAAAAGCCGTCGTCGCTGGCCGCTTCGGTCGCCACCGGCACAAAGAACGGATGGTGCGGGCGCGGCAGGCCGCAAGCGGCAAGGAACGCCACCAGCCCGGCCAGCGCCGCCGCCAGAACGCCGGTTTCGAAGACGGTGAACATGAAGGCGGGCCAGGAATTCAGCGGCCGCCCCCCCGAGTTGATCGGATAGCCCTGGGTCGAGGTCCACCATTGCCACAGGAAGATCGCCAGCCCCGCGCCCAGACCGCAGATCAGCATCATCGGCCGCACGCGCGAGGCGGGCAGGTCCAGCAGCGGCTCCAGCTCGGGCAGGCGGTAGGGGGTGTGCGCGTCCATGCCCGCCACCCCCGCGCCGCGCAGCGCGCGGGCCGCGTTCAGCAGCCGCTCGGGGCCGTCGAAGGCCAGCAGAAGGCGCGCGCCGCTCATGTGCCTGCCTCCGCGGCGCGCTTCTTGACCTCGTGCATCGACACCGCCGGCACGAGCCGGATGAAGAGGAAGAACAGCAGCGCGAAGAAGCCCAGCGATCCGGCCAGCAGCGCCCAGTCCCACAGCGTCGGGATGAACACCGCCCATTGCGACGGCAGGTGCCCGCGGCTGAGCGTCTGGCTGATGATCAGGATCCGCTCCAGCCACATGCCGACGTTGATCAGCACCGCGATGACCAGCACCGCCGGCAGCGACCGGCGCACGCGGCGCAGCCAGTATAGCTGCGGCAGCAGACAGTTGAGCGTCAGCATCGTCCAGTAGGCGGGCGCATAGAGCCCGGTGAAGCGCGAGCGCAGCAGATCGCGCGCGACCTCTTCCTGCGAATACCAGGCATAGAACCACTCGGTCGCGTAGCTGAGGCTCATGGTCAGGGCGCCGAACAGCAATATCCGCGCCATCACGTCGAAATGCGCCAGCGTGATCATCTGCGGGATGCGCAGCGCCCGCCGGAAGGCCGCGGCCAGCACCACCACCATGGCGAAACCCGAATACATCGCGCCGACGACGAAATAGGGCGGAAAGATCGTCTCGTCCCAGCCGGGCATCAGCCCGGCCGAGAAATCCATGCCCACGACCGAATGCACCGACACCACCAGCGGCACGCCGAGCGCGGCCATCGCGCCGTAATAGTCCTGCCAGATGCGCCAGTGCCGGGCCGAGTTGCGCCAGCCCATCGCCAGCACGCCAAAGACAAAACGCGCCCCCGCCGTGCGCGCGCGGTCGCGCAGCGTCGCGAAATCGGGCAGCGCGCCGGCATACCAGAACATCAGGCTGAACAGCAGATAGCTGGCGATGGCGAAGAAATCCCAGATCAGCGGGCTGCGCCATTGCGGCATCAGCTCCATCGTGTCCGGATAGGGCATCAGCCAGTAGAACAGCCACGGCCGCCCCAGGTGCAGGATCGGCATCAGACCCGCGATGGCGGCGGCGAACAGCGTCATCGCCTCGGCGAACCGGCTGATCGAGGCGCGCCAGCGCTGCCGCGTCAGCAGGAGCAGCGCCGAGATCAGCGTGCCCGCGTTGCCGATCCCGATCCACCAGACATAGTTGGCCAGCGCAAAGCCCCAGACGTTCGAGGTGTCGATGCCCCAGACGCCGACCCCGCGGCGCAGCAGCCACCAGATCGCCACCAGCATCAGCACCGTCAGCGCCGCCGACACGCCCGCGCCCGCCCACCAGCGCCAGGTCCACGCGGGGCGCAGCACCGGGTCCGCGATGGCCGCGGTGATCGCCGCCGGGGGCGTTTGGGGCAGGTAGGCGCTCATGCCTCGTCCTCCCCGTCTTCGGGAACCACGCGGGCAAGGTAGGTGGTGCGCGGCCGGGTGCCCAGATGCTCCAGCAGCGCGTAATGGCGCGGGTCCGCCCTGGCGGCGCTCACCGCCGCACCCGGATCGGCGAGGTTGCCGAAGGTGATCGCCTCGGTCGGGCAGGCGGCCTGGCAGGCGGTCACGACCTCGCCATCGGCGATGTCGCGGCCTTCCTTGCGGGCAGCGCGCCGCGCGCCCGAGATGCGCTGAACGCAGTAGGTGCATTTCTCCATCACGCCGCGCGCGCGCACGCTGACGTCGGGGTTGCGCAGCGCGCGCAGCAGATCGTGCCCCTGGCTTTCCACGGTCTCGCCGCCCGCGTAGTCGAAGAAGTTGAAGCGCCGCACCTTGTAGGGACAGTTGGCCTGGCAGAAGCGGGTGCCGATGCAGCGGTTATAGACCTGCGCGTTCAGCCCCTCGCTGTCATGGACCGACGCGGCGGTGGGGCAGACCGGCTCGCACGGGGCCTTTTCGCAATGCATGCAGGGCACCGGCTGAAACGCGCGGCCGCCCTCGGGCAGATCATAGCTGTCGACGCGCAGCCAGTGCATGTTGCGCTCCTTCGCCACCTCGGCGGCGCCGACGACGGGCACGTTGTTTTCCGCCTGGCACGCGATCATGCAGGCGTTGCAGCCGATGCAGGCGTCGGTGTCGATGACCATGCCCCAGGCGGTCTCGGGATAGGCGTAATCGGGGTAGAGCGTGGGCGGCGGCGGCCCTTCGGCCGCGACATCCTCGGACCGCGCGCGCACGGTGCGGATGATGTCGCGGTCCTTCATGTCGAAATGCGTCTGGGTGCGGACCAGCGCCTCCTTCGCGCCGGTCCTGCGCAGCGACACCCGCGCCGCCAGCCCCGCCGCGCGGAAACCGACCGCCGTGCCGATCGGCCCCGCCGATGGCCGCCCGTAGCCCAGATGCAGCCCGACGCTGCCCTCGGCCTGCAGGTCGCTGACCAGCGCCGGGCCAAAGACGGCATCGCCGCCCGACAGCTCGACCATGTCGCCGGTCTCGATCCCCAGCCGCCGGGCGTCGGCGTCGGCGATCAGCACGGCATTGCCCCACACCTGCTTGGAAAAGGGCTGCGGGCATTCCTGAAGCCATGCGTTGCCGGCGAACGCGCCGTCATAGACGCTGGGCGAGGGCAGGCGCGCGACCTCGAAGGCGCCCTCGCCGCCGCGCTCCGGCGTGCGGGCCGGCATCCGCGGCGCGACCTCCTCGGGGCCGGTGCCGGCGATCACGCCGTCATGCAGCGCGCGGAGCCAGCGGTCGTCGAAATCGGCCGCGCCCCAGGCTTCGCGCCATGTCTGCTGCACGATCTCCAGCGCGGGGCGCGGCGACGGGCGCGCCAGCATGTCCAGCACCTCGTGGCTTGAACGTGTCTGGTGCAGCGGCGCGATCAGCGGCTGAACGGTGCCCACCGTGCCCTCGACCGCGCGCAGGTCGGACCAGTCTTCCAGCGGATGATGCAGCGGGCCGTGCCAGAGCGCCGCCTCGGCCGTCTCGTCGAACCCGGTGCCGAAATGGAAACTGGCCGGAACCCGCGCCATCGCGGCGGCGAAATCCCCGCCGTGGTGATAGACCGGGTTCGCGCCGATGACGACCAGCGCGCGGACCCCGCCCGCCGCCATGCGGTCGCGCAGGTCGTCCACGGTGCCGGGGGCAAGGCCGTCCCAGTCGCTGAACGGGCGCAGGTAGCGCAGCGGCGCGCCGAGCCGCTCGTTGAGCCGCGCCACCTGCGCCTGCGCCTCGGGCGGCAGGTCGGGGCCGGGCAGCACCATGCCCCCGCCCGATGCCAGCGCGGCGGCGGCCTCGCGCACAGCCTCGGGCGCGTCCGCGGCCTCGCCCGCCAGCGCGGCGGCGATGCGCGGCAGGTCCGAGGGCCGGGCAGGGCGGCGCCGGTCGCAGGCGGCGCCGGTCAGCGTCGGCTGCGCCTCGAAGGCGAGGCTGCGCATCCCGGCGCGGCGCGCCGCCGCCCAGTTCCGCGCCAGCGCCGGTTGCCCCGGCCCCGGCCCCAGGGGATCGGCGCCGAGGCTGACGACAAAGCGCGCCTGCGTGAAATCCGGCCAAAGCTGCGCGCCCATGCTGGTCAGGGCGGGCTGCACCGGCTGCGACACGGCCCAGCGGGCGCGCGGCCGCGCCTCCAGCAGCGCGCGCAGCTGCCGCGCCATGGTGGGCGAGCCGACGGGCCCGGTCAGGATCGCCAGCCCCGCGCCATCCGCGCCGCCTGCCTCGCTCAGCGCGGCGGCCAGATCGGTCCAGGACGCGGGCAGGCCCTGCCGCCGGGGCACCGATGAGCGGTAGGGATCGAAAAGGCCCAGCACCGCCGCCTCGGCGAAAACGTCCGTGGCGCCAAGGCTGGCGGGGTGGTCGGGCAGCCCGTGCACCTTGGTCGGCCGCCCCTCGTGGCTTTCGACGATCACGCCGCGCCCGGCGCCGCCCAGGGGCAGCGACGTGGCAAAGAACAGCGGCTGGCCCGGCACCATCCCCTCGGGCATCTCGCGGTAGGGCACGATCCTGTCCCAGGACGGGCGGCACCCGGCCACCAGCGCCGCCGCCCCGGCGGAGAAGAGGCCAAGCGCGCCGCGGCGTGTGACCCCGCCGCTCATCGGTGGCACGCCGTGCAATCGGTCAGCCCGGCGGTGTCGATGCCGTATTCCCGCAGCAGCGCGTGATCCGCGGCGGGCGGCTCCGGCGGCGGGAACGGCTGGAAAAGGGCGCCGCGCGGCGACAGGTTCGGCGCGGGATCGCGGTGGCAATCAAGGCACCAGCCCATCGTCAGCGGCGCCGCCTGGCGCGTCAGCTGCATCCCCCCCACCGGGCCGTGGCAGGTGGTGCAGGCGACCCCGCCGGCAAGGTGGACGGAATGATCGAAATAGACGTAATCGGGCATATCGTGCACCCGGTTCCAGTCCAGCCGCATGCCCGTGACCCAGCTTTCACGCACGGGGCGCAGCATCTCGGCCTCGGTGAACAGCTGGCTGTGGCAGGTCATGCATGTCTCTGTCGGCGGTATCCCGGCAAAGCTGCTGTCCTCCACCGAGGTGTGGCAATAACGGCAATCAATGCCGATCTCGGCGGTGTGGTGGCGATGGCTGAACATCACCGGCTGCGTCACCGTCTCGTTCCGGCCGGTCACGTAGTCGGACCGCTGCAGCGTCAGCAGCGCGGCGACGGCCCCTGCCGGCAGCAGGACCAGAAGCACGAGGAAAACCCGGAAAAGCGTGTTGGCGCGCGCTGCGAAAATCTGAGCCATTCAGCCGAGGTGCCTCCGTGGATCGACCGCCTCCCTTCTTCAACGGCCGGAAATCGTTCCGGTTCCCCGCAGCGTTCAGGGCAGCGCGGCGATGCGCCCGGCCTCCGCCAGCCCCGCCGCGCCGAAGAGGCCGAGGCCGACCAGCGCCGCCGCGCCCAGGACCGCCACCGCGCCGCTCACCGGGCCCAGCACCGCCGGGCGCGGATCGGCCGGGGCCGCGAAATACATCGGTCCGATGACGCGCGCGTAGTAGAACAGCGAGGCGACCGTGTTCAGCACCGCCGCCAGCGCCAGCCAGGCATAGCCGCCATGAATCGTGGCGATGAACAGCCCCAGCTTGCCCACGAAGCCGATGAGCGGCGGGATACCGACGAGCGACAGGAAGGCCACGATCAGCGCCGCGGCCATCGCCGGGCGGGTGCGCGCCAGCCCGTCGAAATCGGCCCGCCGCGTGCGGCCTCGCAGATGCGCCAGCACCGCGAAGGCGGTCACATTTGCCAGCGCGTAGGCGGCAAGAAACCACAGAAGCGCCGGCAGCGCCCGCGCCGTCAGGTCCGCCACCGCCACCGCCATCAGCGCATAGCCCGACTGCGACACCGACGACCAGCCGATCAGCCGCCGCACGTCCTCCTGCCAGAGCGCGGCAAGGTTGCCCAGCGTCATAGTCAGCACCGACAGCGCCGCGATGAACGGCGGCAGCGCCCCGATCTGCGGAAAGAGCTGCACCAGCCGGTAAAGCGCCAGCGCCGCGCCGATCTTGGGCACCACCGTCAGGAAGGCGGCGGCAGGCACCGGCGCGCCTTCGGCGACGTCGGGCATCCAGGCGTGTCCGGGAACCGCGCCCAGCTTGAACGCCAGCCCCGCCGCGATCAGCGCGAGGCCGGCCAGCCCCAAAGGCGCGCCGATGCCGGCGGCCTTCAGCGCGGCGTAATCCGTGCTGCCCGCCGTGCCCAGAACCAGAATGACGCCGATCACCAGTAGCGCGTTCGCCAGCGCGCCGATGAGGAAATATTTCATTCCCGCCTCGACCGACAGCGCCCAGTCGCGGTGCCATGCCGCCAGCACATAGCCGGTGACCGAGGACAGCAGCACCGCCATCACCAGCTGCATCAGGTCCGCCGCCCCGGCCATGGCAATGGCGCCGAGCGCGCTGAACAGCGTCATCGTGTAGAACTCGCCATGCCGCCGGTCGCGGGCGAACCAGCGCGGCGCGAGCGCAAGGCACAGCGCCGTCGCCGCCAGGATCATAAGGCGCGCCCAGCCGGTGACGCCGTCCAGCGCCCAGACCCCGGAAAAGGTCAGCCGCTCGGCCCGCATCTGCGTCAGCGCCCAGAGCGCGGCAACCGCCAGCGCCGCCAGCGCCGGGGCAAGGCACCAGCCCTGCCGGCGCTGCGGCAGCATCATCGCCAGAAGCAGCGCGGCGATCGCGCCGACGATCAGCGCGATTTCGGGGCCGACATCGGCGACCGGCATCTCAGCCCCCTCCGGTGGCCAGCAGCGCACCCGCGCCGATCAGGTCCAGCAGCCACGCGGGCCAGAGCCCGATCAGCACCACGAGGGCCAGCATCAGGCCCAGCAGGGCCAGCTCGGTCCCCGTCAGGTCGGTGAAGCCTTCCCGCGCGGGCGGCCTCTCGCCAAAGAAGATCCGTTGCAGCATCCCCAGGAACAGCGCCGCCGTGACGATGAGGCCCAAAAGGCCGATGGCCGCCAGCCACGGCCAGACGGCGAAGGCGCCGAGGAAGATCTGCACCTCGGCCACGAACCCGGCCAGCCCCGGCAATCCCAGCGAGGCAAAGCTCGCCACGCCCATCGCCGCCATCATGCGCGGCGCGCCCGCCGCCAGCCCGCCGTAATGCGCCAGGTCGTAATCCTGCGTGCGCGCCCAGAACGCTCCGGCGATCAGGAACAGCGCCCCGGTGATCAGGCCGTGGGCCACCATCTCGACCACCGCGCCGGTCAGCGCCAGGTCGCGCGCCGCCTCCTGCCCGGCCACGGCGGATCCGGCCACCGCGATCCCCAGCACCGCATAGCCCATGTGGTTGACCGAGGTATAGGCGATGCGGCGCTTCAGGTTCTCCTGCGCGAAGGCCACGATGCTGCCCCACAGGATCGAGATCAGCGCCACGATGCCGAGCGCCAGCGCATAGGTCGCGAAGGTCTCGCGCATCATCTGCATCGCGATCCGCACAAGGCCGTAGGTCCCCATCTTCAGCAGCACCCCCGCGAGGATGGCCGAGGCCGGCCCCGGCGCGTTGACATGCGCGGGCGGCAGCCAGGTATGCACCGGAAAGAGCGGCGTCTTGATCGCGAAGCCGGTGACGAAGCCCAGCAGGATCAGCCCCGCCCGCAGGTCCATGCCCGCCACCGGCTGCAACGCGATCAGCGCGCGCATGTCGAAGGTCAGCGGATCGGTCGCCAGCACCAGCGCGATCAGCGCCAGCAGGATCAGAAGCGATCCGGTGAGCGTGTAGAGAAAGAACTTGAGCGCCGCGCGCTGCGCGCCCTCGTGCCCCCACCGGCCGATCAGGAAATACATGCCGACGAGGCTGAGATCGAAAAAGACGTAGAAGATCAGCAGGTCCAGCGTCAGGAACAGCCCCAGCGACGCGCCTTCGAGGAAAAGGAACCAGGCGTAATATTGCCGCGCGTCCGTCCGGCTCTCCATCGGCCAGGCGATGGCGGCGACGAACAGCAGCCCGCTCATCAAGGCCAGCGCCAGCGAAATGCCGTCGACCCCCACACGCCATGCGACCCCCAGCGCCGGCACCCAAGGCACCTCCTGCACCGCCTGAAAACCGCCCCCCGGCGTATATCCCGCCCAGACCGCGATCAGCGCCAGCAGCGTCAGCGCCGCCGCGCCGACGGCGACGCCGCGCGATGCGGAGGCCGGCAGCGGGGCAAAGGCCAGAAGCGCCGCGGCGGCGAAGGGCAGAAGGATGGCGAGGGTCAGCATGTCAGAACCTCCAGAAGATCAGCATCAGGATGGCCAGCGCCGCGCCGGCCGTGAAAATGGCGTAGTAGTGATGCGACAGCCCGGTCTGCACCCTGCGCGCGTCGGTGCCGCCCTGTCCGGTCATGCGCGCGGCACCCTCGGGCAGCGCGTCGCTCAGCCTTTCGCCCCGGTCGCCGGACAGCCGCGCCAGCGCGCGGGCGGCGCGGGCCACCTGCCAGACGGCCGCGTCCAGCAGGCCCCGGTCCGCCTGCATCGCGCCGCGAAAGCGCCGCCCGCCGCGCGCGATGCGCCGCGCCCCCCGCGCCGCGCCGCGCGGAATGGCGTCGAGCGCGCGGTCGTCCAGCCGGGCCGCCCCGGCCGCGAGGCGCAGGAACGGGCGCACCGCCAGCTTGTCGATCAGGTCCGGAAGGCCCAGCCAGTTGGCGGCTTGCGTCTGCCTCTGCGGCGCGGCGCGGCGGCGCGCCAGCGTCAGCCCCGCCCACAGCCCCGCCGCAACCAGCGCCAGCGAAACGGCGGTCTCCAGCGGCGTGGCCTCGGGCAGCCGCGCGGGCAGCGCCTGCTGCACCGGCGGCCACCAGAGCACGCCCAAGGCCAGCCCCGCCAGCGCCAGCGCGCCCAATGCCGCCGTCTCGGCCCATCCGGGGCGCTCTTGCGGCGCGGCGTCGCCCATCCCGAAGGCCAGCCACCAGAACCGCGCGGCATAGGCGGCGGAAAGCGCACCCGCAAGCATGACGGCGAGGCCCCACCAGAGGCTGCGATGCGTGGCGGCGGCGACGATCTGCTCCTTGCTCCAGGCCGCGCCGAGGGGCGGCACCGCCGCCAGCGCCAGCGCCGCCAGCACCGTCAGGCCCGCCGCGACGGGCAGGCAGCGCCCGAAGCCCATCGCGCTCAGCCGGTAGGTGCCCGCCGCCTTGCCCGCGATCCCGGCGGACAGGAACAGCGGCGCCTTGAACGCCGCATGCGCCACCAGATGCGCGATGGCGATACCGGGATATCCCGCCCCGACCGCCACGAACATCAGCCCCAGCTGCGACGAGGTGGAGCCGGCCAGAACCTTCTTGGCGTGGCCCTGCAGGATCGCCACCGCCCCGCCCGCCAGCGCGGTGACAAGGCCGAGGGCCATGACCGCCGCGCCCCATCCCGGCACCGGCGCGAGGTAAGGATGCAGCCGCGCCACCAGATACGCGCCCGCCGCCACCATCGTCGCCGCGTGCAGCAGCGCCGAAACCGACGCCGGCCCCGCCATCGCCCGGAAGAGCCACGGCGCGAACGGCACCTGACCGGCCTTGGCGCCCGCAGCCACCAGCACGCCGAAGGCCGCGACCGCCAGCGCCGGCCCCTCCAGCCGGGCAAGAGCGGCGAACTCCAGCGATCCCGCCCCGGCCCATGTGGCCATCAGCGCAAGGAACAGCCCGAGATCGCCCAGCCGCGTCGCGATGAAGGCGTAAAGCCCCGAGGCCGGATTCTCGCCGTCGCGCCAGTGGTGCCCGATCAGCGCCCAGGAGGTGGCGCCCATGATCTCCCACCCGATCAGCAGGCTCAGCAAATCGTCCGCGCTCACCGTGAGCAGCATGGCCCCGGCAAAGCCCAGCATGATCCCCAGAAGCCGCGCCAGCCCCCTCGGCGCCTCGTGCGCGGCGGCGAAGGCCAGCACCGCCAGCGTCACCGCCGGAACCGTCACCGCCACCACCGCCGACAGCGGCGTGAGCGCCAGGCGCAGCTCCAGCCCCGCGCCCCAGCGCAATCCACCCTGCCAGCCCTGCCATGCGGCCGCCACCGCCAGCAGCAGCAGCGCCGCCGCCGCGCCGCAGGCCATCAGGCCCAGGCGCCCGCGGCCGCCGTCGCCCGCGGCCCAGATCGCCAGCCCGGCCAGCGCCGGCAGGAGGGGAAGCGCCCACAGCATTCAGCGCCTCAACGTGGTCAGGCTTTCGGTCGTGTCGGCCTGCCGCTTGCGATAGACCGCGACGACCAGGGCAAAGCCCGCCGCCATCTCGACCGCCATGACCGCCATCACGATGATCGCCAGAAGCTGCGCCTCGGGCATTGCGCCGAGGCTGTAGAACCAGAATCCCATCACCGCCAGTATGGCGCCGTTCAGCATCAGCTCGAGCCCCATCATCAGCATCACGAAGCTTTGCTGCGACAGCGCGCCGTAAAGGCCGATGCCGATCAGCGCGGCGGCGACGATCAGGACCGTTGTCAGCGTCATGTCAGTGTCCTCCCTTGTGGTGGTGGTGATGCCCGCCGCCGCCGTCCTCGTCCGGCACGCGCCCGGCCGGCGCGCCCCCCGGCGTCAGCCCCGGCGGGACCGACCCCGCGGCGGACGCGCCGAAGCGGCCGTTATGCGAGGACAGCACCACGGCGCCGATCATCGTCGCCAGCAGCGTCACGCCCGCCGTCTCGAAGATCAGCATCGAGGGGCCCAGAAGCTCGTCCCCGAGCGCGCGGACGCTGTCAGCATGCTGCGGCGCCGCGCGCGCGGGCAGGTCCGACAGCAGCACCGCCAGCGTCAGACCGCCGAAGGTGGCGATGCCCGCCGCGATGGAAAACCGGTGCTGGTGCACCATCGTCATCGGGTTCAGCCCGGCGGGGTTCATCATGAACATGACCATGAACAGCGCCATGACCATCATCTCGACCGCCATCATGAAGACCGTGGCGATGCCGATATAGGGCGCCGACAGAAGCACCACGATCAGCCCGACCGCGATGAAGGACGACATCAGCTGGAACGACGCCCGCACCATCGAATTGACGCGAAAGACCCGCCAGCCCGACCAGATCGCCAGAGCCGAGAGCGCGAGGAAGAGGATGTCGGTGATCACGGCAGCACCTCCACGCCCACGAGGGCCAGATTGGCGAAGGACACCGGCAGCAGCACCACCCAAAGGAAGGTCAGCATGCGCGCCGGCGGCATCCGCGCGAACCAGCGCCCGGCGGCGATCGTCAGCGCCATCACCGCCAGCGTCTTGAGCAGCAGCCACAGCGGCCCCGGCAGCACCGGGCCCAGATATCCGCCCAGAAACGCCGCCGCCGCCATCGCCGAGAACGCCACCAGCATCGACAGCCGCGCCGCCTGCCAGAGCGCCAGCGCGGGGCCGCTTTCCTCGGCCGAGGTGCCGCCCGCCAGTTCCGCGCCGTCGGCGTAGTCGAACGGCCCGCGCAGGGTGATCGCCAGGCCGAGCGCGATGAAGAGCGGCAGGCCCAGCGGCTGTCGCACGACGTTCCAGAGGCCGCGCTGCGCCTCGACCATTGCGATTGCCGACAGTGACTGCGCGGGCAGGGCGGCCCCGATCAGGACGAACATCGACAGCAGCATTGCCGGCAGCCCGATGGCGACATAGCGATAGGCCCCGATCAGCGGCAGCGGCGCGTTGGGCGACCAGCCGTGCAGGAAGACGACCACGACGGTCAGCGCCTCGCAGGCGCCCCAGAGGACAATGCCGGTCGGCAGATGCGTCGCCGCAAGCCCCGGCGCCAGCGGCACCACCGACAGCCCCACCAGCGCCAGCGCCAGATACCAGCCCGGCGCTAGCAGTCGGTTCAGCCTGTCGGGCGCCTCGGTCGGCGCGGCGGGCCGCAGAAGCAGCGCGGCCCCGTCCCGCAGCGGTCCGGCCAGCAGCGCGCCGCGTCCCGTGCCGATCCGGTCGAACACCGAAGCGGCCCACACAAGACCCGGCAGCGCCACCAGAAGGATCAGCGCCGCCGCGATCATGCCGCCTCCGGCGCCGGGCAGGCGTCCTTCAGCGCGGAGGGCGCAAAGCTGGCCATCCACAGCATCGCCTCGGCCCATTCCAGCCCCGGCAGCGCGTCGGGCAGGGGGGCGGGCGATTCGTTGACGCGCCCGCCCGCCAGCCATCTGGTAAGCCGGCGCCGCAGGCCCAGCCCCGGCGGCAGCGCCCGCAGCGCACCGCGCGCCCGCGGCGCGGCGGGACCGATCCCCATGAGGCGCAGCATCCGTGCGGCGCAGGCGCCGGGCGCGTCGGCCTCCGGCCCCTGGTCGAGCGGCGGCAGGATCACCCGCGCGCTGGCGATGACGTCGCCATGCAGCGTCAGGTCCAGCTTCAGCCCCGGCGGGAACATCGGCAGGAACGGCCCGAAATCGGCCCGGTAGGGATCCAGCGCCAGACCGTCGCGCAGATCCTCGGCGGTCATCGCCATCGGCCGCCCGTAGGGGGTGCCGCCCATCATGCCCTTGCCGCCCTGGCCGTGCGGGCCCAGCCCCTGCCACGGATGGGGCGGCACATCGGGGCGCTGGTCGGGCTCGTCGCCTTCGGCGGCGCGGCGCAGGGCGGGCAGGGGATCGGCCTCTGCCCCGACGCGCGCGCCGCGGTCGAATACCGGCGCGCCCCCCCACCAGACCGTCCCGCGCGGGGGCGGCAGCAGCGCGTGCAGCCGCTCCAGATCGCGCGCCCTCTCTTTGCCCACGTCGCCCGCAACCAGCAGCACCCGCGCCTGGCGCGGCGACGGGACCAGGCGCAGGCCGGGGCGGCCGCGCAGGCCCTCCAGCCGCGTCAGCCCATGCGCGCCCGCCGCCGCGAAGACGGCGACATCGGCCCCCTCGGCCAGCGCGCGAAGCCAGCCTACTGCCACCGGAACACCCCCTCGCGCCAGCCATAGAGGATGCCGATGGAGAGGATCCCCAGGAACATCCCCATCTCGGCCAGCGCCTTTAGGCCGGTCTCGACATAGACGACGGCCCAAGGATACATGAACATCATCTCCATCTCGAACGCGATGAAGAGCAGCGTCATCGGGTAATAGCGCACGTGGTAGCGGCTCCAGGCGTGCGTATCGGGCGTGCCGCCGCCCAGAAAGGGCGCGCGCTGCGGCCAGCTGGCGGGGGATTGCCGCCCGAAACGCTGGAGCGCCAGCGCGACGAACACTGCGGCGATTGCAAAGAATACCGGGAACGAGGATCTGGGCCGTCATCCGCCTTCCTTTCGGGGGGTGCAAAAGGGACCGTTCCCCCGACTAATGCCGCGCGCCTCCCGATTGTTCCGGCTGCGGCGTCAGAAGCCTTGCCCCGCCAGACCGGCCAGCGAGGCATCCGAGGGGCGGATCACGCGCACCCGCTCGCGTACGCCGACCTCTTCGAGCGCGCGCTCGACCACCAGCAGGGTGTTGGGGTCCTGCCCCTCGCAAAGCTCGCGCATCTGCGCCAGCTCGTCCTCGGCGGCGGCGCGCGCGGCGGCCGCGTCCGGGGGATCGTAGTGGTCGATGAAATGCTGCGTCAGCCGGTCCGCCGCCGCCGCCAGTTCCGCCTGGGTCACGGGCGCGACGGCAACCAGCGTGGCGCGGCCAAAGCTGTCCAGCCCCAGCCAGCCGTTGGCGAAAGCCTGCGCGCGCGCGCCCTCGAGGTCGTCCGGCGTCCAGCGGGTGAAGGCGAAGGCGCCCGAGATCGCCCATTCGCCGGGCGCGGCGGCCGGGTCCATCACCCGCAGGTCGCTGTCGTCGAGGCGGATCACGCGGGCCAGTTTCATCCGCGCGCCTCCAGCAGCGTGCGCGCCAGCGCGCGGAAGGCGGCGGCGGGCGGGCTTTCGGGGCGGCTGGCCACGATGGGCGCGCCGCCGTCCGCCGCGCGGCGGATCACCGCGTCAAGCGGGATCTCCCCCAGAAAGGGCACGCCAAGGCGCTCCGCCTCGGCCTGCGCGCCGCCGTGGCCGAAGGGGTGATGCACCGCGCCGCAATCGCCGCAGACGAAGGCGGCCATGTTCTCGATCACGCCGAGGATCGGCACCTCCATGCGGCGGAACATGTCCACCCCCTTGCGCGCGTCGATGAGGGCGATGTCCTGCGGCGTCGACACGATCACCGCGCCATCCACCCGCACGGTCTGGCACAGCGTCATCTGCACGTCGCCCGTGCCCGGCGGCAGATCGACGATCAGATGATCGAGCGTGCCCCACTGGACCTGCCCCAGCATCTGCCGCAGCGCCGTCATCAGCATCGGCCCGCGCCAGACCAGCGCCTGATCCTCGCCGGTCATCAGCCCCACTGACATCAGCGTGACGCCGTGGTTGCGCAGCGGCAGGATGATGTTTCCATCGGGGCTGGACGGGCGGCCGCCCACGCCCAGCATGCGCGGCTGGCTGGGGCCATAGACATCGGCATCCAGAAGCCCCACGCGCCGCCCCTCGGCCGCCAGCGCCACCGCGAGGTTGGCGGCGACCGTGGATTTGCCGACGCCGCCCTTGCCCGAGGCCACGGCGATCACCTGGCCGATCCCCTCCATCGGCGCGGGGCCGGCGGATTTTTCCCGCGAGGGCCGCAGGTCGGGCGGGGCCTGCGGGCGCGGGCGCGCGGGCGCCGCTTCCGCATCGGAATGCGCCGTCAGGACGGCGGCGGCGGACTCGACGCCGTCCAGCGCCGCGACGGCGCGCTCGGCCGCCGCGCGCAGCGGCTCCAGCGCGGCGGCGCGCGCCGGGTCGACCTCCAGCACGACCGATGCGCGGCCGCCCGCGATCGACACATCGCGCAGATAGCCCAGCGAGACGATGTCGCGCCCGCGCGAGGGGTCCATCACCTGCGCCAGCGCCGCGCGGATGGCGGCTTCGTCAGGTGTCGCCATTATCGTCCGGCACGGCGATGTCGCCCTCGATCCGGTGGGTGAGGTCCAGCCCCTCCACCGTCAGCACCACTTCGGCGCGCAGCGGCCCGGCGGGCAGGCGCCCGGCGTCGCGGGCATCGCGCATGGCCTCCTCGATCTGCTGCTGGGAGGTGACGCCGACCTTCTTGAGAAACTTGCGCATCGACATGTTGAAATTGTCGTCGCTCATGATCCACTCTCCTTGTCGTGTTTGGTCTCGTGATCCTGTCCTGCCCCGTGCCCCTGCGGCGCGTAATCCTGCGACGTGCGCACCGGCGGGCGCTCGGGCGTGCCGGCCAGAACGCGGCCCTCGCCGCGAAACTGCGCGCGCACCCGGCAATCGTCGCACATGCGGATCAGGTCGGCCCGCCCGCTGCCCGCCTCGAACATCCAGTGCTTGCCCTCGAGGGTCTGCGCGATGCGCTCGATGGTCGAACGCACGCCGAAGGGCTGCCCGCAGGAGATGCAGGCGAACGGCTCTTCCTCGTGCAGCACGCGGTGGCGCAGCGCGTCCGGGCCGGGGTCCAGCCGGGGCGCCAGCCCGATCGCGTCCTCGGGGCAGGCATTGGCGCAGATGCCGCATTGCACGCAGGCAGCCTCCTGAAAGCGCAGCTGCGGCCGGTCGGGATTGTCCGCCAGCGCGCCGGTGGGGCAGAGCGACACGCAGGCAAGGCAGAGCGTGCAGGCGTCCGTATCAAGCAGCACGGTGCCGTAAGGGGCGCCCTGCGGCAGGTCGATGGGCGCGGGCGGCGCATCGTCGGTGCCGCGATCCGTCAGTGCGTCCATCACCAGCCGCGTGACCTCGCGCCGCCCGCCCAGGGTCAGCACCGGATCGCACGCCGCGTCCCGCGCGCCGCCTTGCAGCATGTCAGGCAGCGCGTCAGGCTCCGCCGGCGCGATGATGTCCAGCCGCCGCGCATCCGCGCCCGCACCGTCCAGCAGCGCCTGCGCCAGCGCCAGTTCGGACTGCGCCGCCGTCAGGTCGTCGCGCGGCCCGCAGAGGACCAGCGCGGCGCCGAACCCGTTGCCGATTGCCGCCAGCATCTCGGCATGGCCCACGCCTTCGGCCGACTGCACCTCGACGGGGATCACGTCCGGCGGCAGACCGCGCCCGAACCGGGCGGCGAGGGCAATCATCTCGGCCCCGTAGGCGTCGTGAAACAGCGCCCGCGGCGTGTCCCCGTCCGCCGCGCGGTAGGCGGCGCCAAGCGTGCGCAGCCGCGCGAAGAGGAACGACACCGGCGGGTCGTCCCGGCTGGCCGCGCCCGTCGGGCAGACCGCCGCGCAGGCGCCGCAGCCGGCGCAGATGTCGGGATCGATCGCGACCGTATCGCCGGCCGGCAGGATCGCGCCGGTCGGGCAGACCGAAAGGCACCGCTCGCAGCCGGGCTGGCGGGCGCGCGAATGGGCGCAAAGATCGGCCTCGAAGCGGATGTGCAGCGGCTTTTCGAACGTGCCGCGCAGGCGCGCGGCGCGGGCCAGCGCGCGCTCGACCTCGGCCGGGTGCTGCGGGTCGGCGCGCAGGTAGCCCTCGCGCTTGTCCGGGGCCGGGAAGAGCGGTGTCTCGCGCCGCAGATCGAGGATGATGTCGCAGGCCGATTCCGCGCCGTCGCGGGGCCCGCCGAAACGCGCAGGCCCGCGCCCGCCCGGATCGGCGGGCGCGTAGCCGTCCACCGTCACCGCAAATCCGCCGAGCGCGCCCGTGGCCTGCCGCACCCGCCCGATGGCCAGATCGAAGCGCCCGTCCGGCACCGCGTCCTGCGGCGCGGGGTCCATCAGGCAGGTCACGGCAAGGTCCGCGCACAGCCGGCGCGCGGCGTCGAGCGCCGTGTCATCGCTGCCAAGGATCAGGCAGACGCCGCCCGATTCGATCCGCCGCACCGGCGTCTGCGGCGGCTCCAGCAGCGCCTCGGCCAGCAGCGCCGCCTGCTTGGCATGGGCGGGGCCGGCACCCGTCCATCCCGCGCGGTCGCGGATATCGGCGGTCAGCAGGCTGCCGGGCGCCCCGGCCTCTTCCAGCAGATCCGCGAACTGCCCGGCCTGCTGCGCGCAGGCGATCAGCGTCAGGCCGCCCCCGTCCAGCGCGTCGCGCGCGATGTCCAGCTCGGCGGTGCAAAGCGCGTTGCACTGGCGCACGTCTTCGGCCCCCGTCGCGGCGCGCGCCGTGTCGGCGTCGATGCTCATGCTGCGTTCGCAACTGCAAAGCAGCACCCGGTCGGGTTGGGTCATGTGCTGGCCTTCGGATTGTGCATGTCGGCTCTCGTGTCGTCCTTGCGCCGAGTGTAAAGCCTTTTGACTTTGGAAAACAACCGGATGTAGGCTTTGGTTCCCGGCCCGCGCGATTTGCGGCCGGTCTGGATTGCGCAAGGTGGCCCGTCATGCACGAAGAGGAGAGCGAATCGCGCGTGGCCCGCTGGTCGCGGCTCAAGCGGCAGGATGCGGCGGCCGAGGACGCGCCGCAGGCCGAACCCGATCCAGCCCCCGCACCGGAAGAGACGGACGCCGACGCCCTGCGCCGCCTCGGCCTGCCCGAACCCGAGACCCTGACCGCGATGGCCGATTTCCGCGCCTATCTGGGCGCGGGTCTGCCCGCGTCGCTGCGCCGCCGCGCCTTGCGCGCGCTCTGGCAGGCGAAACCCGACCTCGGCCGGCTGGACGGGCTGCTGGATTATGACGACGACTATACCGACGCGGCGACGGTGCCGGATCAGCTTCGCACCGCGTGGAACATCGCCAGCGGCTTTGCCGGGGCGGAGCGGGCAGAGGCGCCGGTTAATCCCGAACCGCCCGCACCGCCCGAGGCCGCGCCGGAGGCCGACGCGCCGGAGCCGGAGGAGGAGGCGCCCCCGCCACGGCAGGCGGAGGCCGAGGACGAAGGCGGCACCGAGCCGCCGGCCTTGCGCCGCATGCGGTTCACCCTGCCCGAAGGATCCCGGCACATGAGCCGGGCGGAAGGCGCGGCCGCCCCCGAAGAAGAGGCGCGCGCCGCGCTTTACGATCTGCTGGCCGCGCTTTTGTCGGCACCGCCGGACGGGGCGGCGTTGCAGCGGCTGGCGGGCATGCGCGGCGACGAGCAGCCCTTGGGCGCGGCGCTGTCGGATCTGGCCGCCGCCGCCGCCAGCGCGGCACCGCAGGAGGTGGAGCGCGAATACAACACGCTTTTCATCGGGCTGGGCCGGGGCGAGCTTCTGCCCTTTGCCAGCGTCTACCGCGACGGGCAGCTGAACGGCAGATCGCTGGCGCGGCTGCGCGCCGACATGGCCACGCTCGGAATCGCGCGGACGGACAAGCGGGGCGAGCCCGAGGATCACGCGGCGACGCTGCTGGAAATCATGGCGGGGCTGGCGGCGGGCCGTTTCGGACCGGCCCCCGGCACGCAGACGCAGCGCCGGTTCTTCGAAGGGCATGTCGCGCCGTGGATGGGCGATTTCCTGCGCGATGTCGACGCCGCCAAGGGCGCCGTGTTCTACCGGCCGGTCGCCCGGCTGGGCCTGATCTTTCTGGAGCTGGAGGCCGAGGCGTTCCGGCTGGACGGGTGATCACATCTCCTGGCTGACCTGCGCATAGGCCAGCAGCGCGAAAAGAAAGGTGCCGCCCAGCACGTTGCCGGCGAAGGCGGGCAGAAGATGCACCAGCATCCCGTCGAGGAACGGCAGCTCGCCGTTGACGACCAGCAGGAACACCTTGGCCGAGCCCACGATCACATGCGCGAACCCGCCCGCCGCGATCAGCCACGAGATGAAGATGATCGTGAAGATCTCGAACCCCTTCGACGAGGGCAGCAGCCAGACCAGCGCCGCGATGTAGAACCCCGCCGGAACCCCCAGCACCAGCGTGCGCCAGCCTTCGGTTTCCGCCGACTTGCGCGCAAGTTCCAGCATGGCCGCGACATATTCCGGCGCGGTCGTCACGAGATTGAGGGTGATGAAGGCGGTGACGAACGTTCCCACCAGATTGGCCACGATGACCACGGCCCACAGCCGCGCCGTGCACCACAGCCTGTCGACGCTCCAGCTGGCCAGAAGCGGCAGGATGACGGAGATCGTGTTCTCGGTGAAAAGCTGGAGGCGCGACAGGATGACGATCACGAACCCGGCGGAATAGCCGAACTGCGCGATGAACTCGCGGCGCGGATGCCCCTCGAACACCTGCAGCAGAATGGCTTCGGCCAGCAGCGAGGTCGAGATGGCGATTCCCGCCGCAAAACCCGACCACCAGAGGGACGTGACCGGCCGGGCCAGCTCCTCCTCGCCCTCGGCGTAGAGGATCGCATAGACGGTCACGGCCGACAGGCGGCGGTGGTCGTTGACCTCGTCGCGTTCGCGGTCGGTCAGGGCGCCGCCGGTGGGATCCTGGGCCTTCTCGCTTTGCTCGCGCTTCTGGCGGCGCTCCTCGGCCTGCCCGTCCTTGCTGCCTCGGTCGCCGCCGGTCCTGCTCATTCCAGGAACGGGTTGCGGCTCTCATCGCCGCGCACGTTCACCGACGCGCTGTCATAGCGTTCCACCGTGGTGACGGTGTAGGTGGTCAGCGTTACCCATGTCACGGCGCCAAGAAGTGTCACCGCAGCCAGCCCGGTCAGAAACGCGCCCATGTCATCGGCTCCCTTTCCTGTGCGCGGCCTGGCCCTCGATCTCGGCCAGCCACAATTCGTGATGCTCCTTGGCCCAGTTGCGGTCCACCTGGCCGCCCCACATCGCCTCGATGGCGCCCTGCATGCCCACGGTCCCGATATAGATGTGCCCGATGAAGACCGAGATCAGCAGCACGGCGATCACCGCGTGGATCAGCATGGCCCAACTCATGCCCTCGAGGTCGAGCCAGTAGAACGGGAACATCAGGCTGACGCCGCTGGAGATCATGATGAGCCCGCCCAGCACCGCCGACCAGAAGATCAGCTTCTGACCTGCGTTGAACTTGCGGGCGGGCGGATTGTGGGGGTCGTCCGAAAAGAATCCCCCGGCGCGGGCCAGCCATTGCCCGTCGTAGCGGCCCGGCAGATTGCCCCATGTCCAGCGGAAGATCATGAAGAGGATGCCCAGCGTGAAGGGCGGGAAGAACAACACATGCCCCCATGTCGCCAGCCAGCCCAGATCGCCCAGAAGCGGCTCGCTGAAGGGGCGGATGAGGGTGTCGCCATAGGCCACCACCAGCCCGGTCAGCGCCAGCCCGATGAAACTGGTCGCCGTCATCCAGTGGTTCGCCCGCTCGAGAAAGCCGAAGCGTTTCACGGTCTTTCCGCTGCGCCCCTCGGCAATCGGCACGCGGCCGCGCAGCGCCAGGATCACCGCCAGAAGAAAGCTGAAACCGAGGATCGCCAGCGCGCCCAGATGCGTCGCGAAATCGGCGATGCCAAGGCGCCAGTCGCGCCCGAAGGGGCGCTCGAACAGCGCGGCGCCGTAATAGGGCAGGGACGAGATGCCGACCACACGCTCGGGCCCGCGCAGCAGCGATGCCGTATCGCCGTCCAGCCGCGACCAGGATTGCGTGAGGCGCAGCCCCAGCGCCGGGTCCGCCGGCCCGTTGATCAGCCACTCGCCGGAGCGCACGACCGGCCGGGACAGGACGCCCTCCGGCGACGGGCCGGAGCGGAAGCGTTCGTCCTGAAGCCGCGTGCGCGCGCGCATCGCCTCCTGCACCAGGATGCCGCTCTGGATGTCCTGCGTCGCCTCGCCGCCCATGACGGCGGCGCCCCAGCGGATTTCCGGCACGGTGCGGTTGTCGCCGTCGAAGATTTCCCAGATCTGCCAGATCAGCAGAAGCCCCAGCACCACCGCGACGATGGCGCCGCCGATACGGTATGCCGTGAAATCCCGGCCGTGGACGCGAACCTCGCCGCTCATGGCCGTTCCTCCGCGTAATAGGCGGTCGACCAGCCCCAAGCGCCCGATCCGTAACCGCGTTTCACCACGCGCTCGCGATAGATCTCGCCGATCATGTCGCCGTCCCCGGCCAGCAGCGCGCGGGTCGAGCAGACCTCGGCGCAGAGCGGCAGCTTGCCTTCGGCGATCCGGTTGCGGCCGTATTTCTCGAACTCGGCCTCGCTGCCGTTCTCTTCGGGGCCGCCCGCGCAATAGGTGCACTTGTCCATGATCCCGCGCGTGCCGAAGAGCGTGGCGCGCGGGAACTGCGGCGCGCCGAACGGGCAGGCATAATAGCAATAGCCGCAGCCGATGCAGATGTCCTTGTCATGCAGAACGATCCCCAGGTCGGTCTGGTAGAGCGTCGAGACCGGGCAGACCGCCACGCAGGGCGCGTCGGTGCAGTGCATGCAGGAAATCGCGATGGATTTCTCGTCCGGCTCGCCGTCGTTGATCGTCACGACGCGGCGGCGCACCATGCCCCAGGGTACCTCGTGCTCGTTCTTGCAGACGGTCGCGCAGGCGTTGCACTCGATGCAGCGGTCGCTGTCGCACAGGAATTTCAGCCGTGCCATGCCATCCTCCTCATATTGCCTCGACCCGGCAGAGCGTCGCCTTGGTCTCCTGCATCTGGGTCACCGGGTCGTAGCCATAGGTCTGCACCGTGTTCGTCGCCTCGCCGAAGACGAAGGGCGCCGCCCCCTCGGGATAACGGTGGGCAAGGCTTTCGCCCATCCACATGCCGGCGAAGTGGAACGGCATGAAGACGGTTCCCGGCCCCACCCGGGGCGTCACCAGCGCCTCGACCTGGACCCAGCCGACGGGCGTGCTGACGCGGCAGGGGCGGCCATGGACGATGCCGGCGCGGGCGGCGTCCTCGGGGTTGATCTCGGCGAACATCTGCTGCTGGAACTCGGCCAGCCACTTGTTCGAGCGCGTCTCGTCGCCGCCACCCTCGAACTCGACCAGCCGCCCCGAGGTAAGCGCCAGCGGGAACAGGGCCGCATGGTCCACCTCCTGGATCGACCGGTAGAGCGACGGCAGGCGCCACACCTTGCGGTCCTCGAAGGTCTGGTATTGCGGCAGCAGGTCGCGGCGCGGCGTATAGAGCGGCTCGCGGTGCAGCGGCACGGGGTCGGGGAAATTCCACACCAGCGCGCGCGCCTTGCCGTTGCCGTAGGGCGCCAGACCGTGCGCGATGGCGATCCGCTGCACGCCGCCCGACAGGTCCGTCTTCCAGTTGACGCGGCGGATCTTGTCGGCCAGGGACAGATCGCCCGGCCCGTCCTCCTGCGGATTGTCGGCAAGATAGGCCTTGATCGCGGTCAGTGCGGCTTCGGGATAGTCGGGGAAGCGCCCGTTCAGCCCGTCGGGCGCTTCGGCGGACGCGTCCTCGTTCGAGTTCAGCCACGCCTCGTCCAGCGGCTCGTGTGCCGGCCCGGCGGAGGTGCTGCCCCCGCGGCCCGCCTCGCGCTCCAGCGCGCCCATCGCCTTTGCCGCCTCTTCCTCGGGCATGTCGAACATGCCCCAGCGGAAGCGGTCCAGCGCCACCGAGGTAATGATCAGCCGCTCGCGCGCCGTAAGCTCGCCCGCCCAGCCAAGCGCGTCCAGCATACCGACCGTCACCTCGGGATAGCCGTCCTCGATCTCGGAGCCTTCGGTATAGCTGTCCTCGGCCAGCAGGTTCCGGCCCTCGTGGCTGACGCCCCAGCGCGCGCGGAAGGGCAGACCGCCCTCGGCCACGGGTTTGGATGTGTCATAAAGCAGCGGCGTGCCCGGATGGCCCATCTCGGGGCGGCCCCAACTGGGCCAGGGCAGGCCGTAATATTCGCCTTTTACCGGGTCGGATTTGCCCAGCAGCGTGATCGAATCGAACTTGTCCTGATGCTCCATGTGGCGCTTGAGCCGCTCGGGGCTCTGGCCGGTATAGCCGATGGTCCATGTGCCGCGGTTGATCTCGCGCAGGATGTCCTCGGCCTGCGGCACCCCGTCCACGACGGCGATATGCTTGAACAGCTGATCCGCGAACCCGAACGCCTCGGCCAGCATGCGCGTGATCTCGTAATCGGTGCGGGATTCGAAGGCGGGATCGGTCACCTTCTCGCGCCATTGCACCGAGCGGTTGGAATTGGTGACAGATCCGTCCATCTCCAGCGTCGTTGCCGCCGGCAGGATATAGAGCCCGTCGTCGCGGTCGCACTCCACCGCCGTCTGCGTGGGGAAGGGGTCGATGACCACGACCAGATCCGCCTCTTCCAGCGCGCGCTTGCGGTCGGGGCCGCGCGTCTGGCTGTTGGTCGCGTGGCCCCAGAAGGTGATCGCCCGCAGCGGCGCGGGCTGGTCGAAATCCTCGGCGTTCTCCAGGAACCCGTCGGCCCAGCGGCTGACCGGCACGCCCGGCTTTTCCATCAGATCCTTCGAGCCGAAGCGCGACTTGAGCCAGTCGTATTCCACGTCCCAGACGCGGCCCCAATGCCGCCAGGCGCTTTCGGTCAGGCCGTAATAGGCCGGCAGCGTATCGCAGGACACGCCCAGATCGGTCGCCCCCTGCACGTTGTCATGGCCGCGAAAGATGTTCGCCCCGCCGCCCGACTTGCCGATATTGCCAAGGATGAGCTGCAGGATCGACGCCGCCCGCGTCTTGTTGTTGCCGATGGTGGATTGCGTCAGGCCCATGCACCAGATCAGCGTGCCGGGCCGGTTCTCGGCCAGGATGCGCGCCACGCGCTCGGTCTGCTCGGGCGGGATGCCGCTGACGCGCTCGACCTCGCCGGGGGTCCATTTCTCGATCTCCGCCAGCGCATCCTCCAGGCCGAAGACGCGGGAATTCAGGTATTCGCGGTCCTCCCAGCCGTTTTCGAGGATGATCCGCGCCAGCCCCCAGAGAAAGCCCACATCCGCGCCGGGGCGGATGCGCACGTATTCGTCGGCGTGGGCGGCGGTGCGGGTAAAGCGCGGATCGACGACGATCAGCGGCGCGCCGTTCTCCTTGCCGTTCAGCACGTGCAGCATGGAGACGGGATGCGCCTCGGCAGGGTTGCCGCCGATGATGATGATGGATTTCGAATTGCGGATGTCGTTGTAGGAATTCGTCATCGCGCCGTAGCCATAGGTGTTGGCGACGCCGGCGACGGTGGTCGAATGGCAGATGCGCGCCTGATGGTCGACGTTGTTGGTGCCCCAGAAGGCCGCGAACTTGCGGAACAGATAGGCCTGCTCGTTCGAGAACTTGGCCGAGCCCATCCATGCCACGCTTTCGGGCCCCGATTCCTCGCGGATGCGCAGCATCTGGGCGGAGATCTCGGCTATCGCCTGGTCCCACGGGATGCGCCGCCATGCGCCGCCTTCCTTCTTCATCGGGTATTTCAGGCGCCGCTCGCCTACGGCGGTCTCGCGCGCGGCGGCGCCCTTGGCGCAGTGGGTTCCCTGGTTTATCGGGCTTTCAAAGACCGGCTCCTGCCCGATCCAGACGCCGTCCTGCACCTCGGCCCAGATGGAGCATCCGACCGAACAGAAGGGGCAGATCGTCTTGCGCAGGGCAATGTCCGACACCGCCGCCGGCGGCGTGGCCGCCTGTACGCGCGGTGCGCTCCAGCCGAGCGCGCCGAGGCTTACGCCGGCAAGCCCGCTGTTGCGCAAAAAGCCGCGCCTGGTGAGGCCGCGGCCGCTTGATCTGGTCCGTTCGTCGACACGCCGCAACATGGCCTGCTCCCTTCACCCCATCCGGTTCAGTCCCGCGCAAGGCGGTAGAACTTCTTTACATGATCCGTTTCGCGGAAAACCGGCACGCGCGGATCCTGCGCCTCGGGCGGCGGGGCATTGGCGGCCTCCGCATCCTCTGTCAGAATGAGCGACACCCCCAGCAAGGGCGCACCTGCAAGCAGGCCTCTTCGTACACGATCGGGATTGTCCGCCATCTTTCGCCTCCCAACGAAAAATTTGGGTTTGCCTCCGCCAACGCGCAGAGCGGCGCCTGCGTTCCCGGAAAAATTGCAGCGGCGCGAATTTTTTTCGTGCCGCCCCTGCGCGCGGCGGGCGGGCCGTGCTATCGACCTGCCCGAGACCGGAGCTGTTTCGCGAAAGGATCGACATGCGCATCGGCATCATCGGAACCGGCACGATCGCATCGGCCGTGGTCGAGGGCGTCGCCGCCGACGGGCACGACATCGCCGTGTCGGAGCGCAGCCCGCAGCAGTCCGCGCGGCTTGCGGCCCGATATCCCGCTGTCACCGTCCACGACAATCAGGGCGTGATTGACCGCAGCGACGTGATCCTGCTCGGCCTCATGGCCGGTGCGGCGGGCAAGGTGCTGGAGGGGCTGACATTCCACGCGGACCAGAAGGTGATCTCGCTGATGGCGGACGCGCCGCTGGCGCGGGTCGCGCGCATGGTCGGCCCGGCAAAGGCCGCGGCCATCATGATCCCCTTTCCCGGCATCGCGCGGGGCGGATCGCCTATCCTCGGCCATGGCGAAACCGGCCTGCTGGAGCGTCTCTTCGGCGGCAGGAACACGGTTTTTCCCGTGGCGTCCGAGGAGGACCTGACGGCCCTGAACTCGGCGCAGGCGGTGCTGTCGCCGGCCGTGCGCATGGTCGCTGACGCCGCCGATTGGCTGCGTTCGCGCCTGGATGATCCCGCGCAGGGCGAGGCGTTCCTGCGCATGCTGGTCGGCTCCAGCCTTCTGGCCTCCGATTGCGCCGCCTTGCTGCGCGCGCTCGACACGCCGGGCGGCTACAACCAGCGGCTGCGCAACCACATGGCGGCCAGCGGCATGACCGAGGCGCTGCGCGACGGGCTGGACGCGCTGGAGCGCAGCGCGCGCACCCCGCCGGAGCGGTGAGGCGCGACGGCCGCCGCGCGGGCGATCAGCTCATGTCGGCCTTCAGCTTGTGCAGCGCGGCGGCGCAGGCATTGCGGATGTGCCGGTCGCTGATTTCGGCAGCGGCATCCGCGTCGCGGCGGCAGATCGCGTCGGTCAGGGCCTGCATCTCGGCGTGGCTGGATTGCCGCCGCTCGAGCGACAGCATGGTCTGCGTGCGCAGGAACGCGATCCGGTCCAGCAGCGGCTCCAGCGCGCTGCGCACCTCGCCATTGCCGCACCCTTCCAGCAGGACATCGTAGAAGGCGGTGGTGGCGGCCCGCAGGCTGGCCCGGTCGCGGCTGGCGAAGGCACGGTCCAGATCGTGCCAGCGCGCGCGCAGGTCGTCCAGCATGGCATCGTCGGCCCGCGCGGCGAAGGACCGCACCGCCAGCCCCTCCAGCGCGGCGCGCACCTCGTAGATGTCCGATATCTCGGCGCGGCTGGGCTGCGAGACGCGGTAGCCGCGCGCCGGCACACGCTCGATCAGCCCGCGCGCTTCGAGATGGGCGAGCGCCTCGCGCAGGATGGGGCGGCTGACGCCCGACGCCTCGCACAGCTCGCGCTCGACCAGCGGATCGCCGGGGTCGAAATCGCCGTTCAGGATGGACGCGCGCAGGCTGACCTGCACCTGGTTGCGCAGCGACACGGGGCGCTCGACCCTGATCTGCAGTTCCTTCGCCATGTCCGCCTCCGAAATTTTCTCCTGAAGGATTGTCATACAAAAAGACATCTTGCAAGACAGCGTGTTTGGCGTCAGTGTGACGTGAAGATTGTAGTTTTGTATGACAAGGGCCGCACGCATGATTCAGGGACTTCGCAAGATCGTCGCGTTCCACGAGGATATCGCCGAGGAAGGCGGCCGCGCCTGTCCGCAGCCGTGGCATCAGTTCGCCGTCGCCGCCGTGCTGAAGAACCCGTGGGCCGGGCGCGGCTTCGTCGAGGATCTGAGGCCCGAGATCCACGCCATCGCGTCGCCCCTGGGCGAAGAGCTGACGCGCCGGCTGCTGGCCATGATGGGCGGCGGCGACAAGGTCGAGGCCTATGGCAAGGCCGCTGTCGTCGGCACGGAGGGCGAGATCGAGCATGCGTCGGCGCTGACCCACACGCTGCGTTTCGGCAACCATTTCCGCAAGGCGGTGGGCGCGCAAAGCTACCTGTCCTTCACCAACCTGCGCGGCGGTCCCGGCGCGCCGATCACCATTCCGATGATGGACAAGCATGACGCCGGCCGGCGCTCGCATTACCTGACCATCCAGTTCCGCATCGACGACGCCCCGGCGCCTGACGAATTGGTCGTCGCCATCGGCGGGTCGATCGGCGGGCGGCCGCATCACCGTATCGGCGACCGTTACCAGGATATCGAGGAACTGGGGGGCAATGACGTCTGACCGGCATACGCTGGCCGCGCCGCTAGGCGCGATGGCCTGGCGGCAGTGGGGCACGGAAAGCCCGCTGCTGGTGCTGCTGCATGGTGTCGGCCTCAACGCCGATGTCTGGGCGCCGCAGGCCGAGGCGCTGGCCGGCACGCACCGGATCCGCGCCATCGACCTGCCGGGCCATGGCGGCAGCGCGGCGCTGCCGTCCGGCGCGACGCTGGGCGATTTCGCGGCGCAGGTGATCGCGGTGCTGAGGGCCCTGGGCAGCGCGCCCGTGCTGCTGGCCGGGCACTCGATGGGCGCGCTGGTCGCGCTCGACGTCGCGCTGGACGCACCGGCGCAGGTGGCCGGCGTCGCCGCACTGAGCGCCGTCCATTGCCGCAGCGCCGCCGCCCGCGCCGCCGCCGAGGGGCGCGCCGACCTGCTGGAGCAGACCGGCATCGCCGCCACCATCGCGCCGACAATCGCGCGCTGGCTGGGCACCTCCGATACCGCGCACCGCGGCGGCCATGCCGGGACGTTGCGCGCCATGCTGGAGGCCGCGGATCCCGAGGGTTACGCCCGCGCCTACCGTATCTTCGCCACGGGCGACCGCGCGCATGAGGGGCGGCTGGAGCGGCTGGCGATGCCCGCGCTGTTCCTGACCGGGGCGGACGATCCAAACTCGACCCCCGCCATGGCCCGCGCGATGGCGGACGCGGCGCCGCAGGGCAGGGCGGTGATCGTGCCGGACGCGCGCCACATGGTCGGTTTCGTCTCTCCCGATCCGGTCAACGCGGCGCTGCGCGATTTCAGCGCCCGCATCTTCGCGGATGGCCGGAGGCGCTCCGTATGACCGCGCCCACCCACCAGCGCGAATTGCGCAACGCGCTTGGCGCCTTCGCCACCGGCGTGACGGTGGTCACGGCGATGCAGGAGGACGGCACGCCGCGCGGCTTTACCGCGAATTCCTTCACATCCGTATCGCTCGATCCGCCCCTGGTGCTGGTTTGCGTGGCCAAGACGGCGGGGTGCTGCGCCGTGATGCAGGCCAGCGGCCACATGGCGATCAACATCCTGGCCGAGGATCAGCGCCACATCTCCGCCAGCTTCGCCAGCCGCAGCGGCACGCGGTTCGACGGGTTGGACTGGCGCAGTGGCGCCAGCGGCGCGCCGATCCTGCCGGGAACGGCCGCGATGCTGGATTGCGTGATGGAGCGCACCATAGACGCCGGCGATCACGTCATCCTCATGGGCCGCGTCATCGACTTTGCCGACGCGCCGATCGCGCCTTTGGGCTACTGCCGGGGCGCCTACGTGTCGTTCGGCGCGGAACGCGCGGCGCTGGCGGCGGCGCAGGGCGAGCATCCGGTCTGCTACGGCATGATCGTCGAGCATGACGACGCGATCCTGCTGCAGGAGGGCGCGGACGGAACGCTGCGCCTGCCCGCCGCCCGCCGCCTTGGCGGGCCGGGGCAGACCGGCGGGTTGATCGGCGATCTGAAGGCCGCCGGCGTCGACGTGGCGCCCGAGTTCATCTTTGCCGTGTTCGACGATCCGGACGCGGACCGCAGCTTCATCTACTACCGCGGCGCGGCGGGCGCCGTTGCGCCCGGGGCGGCGGCGGGGTTCGTCCGCTTCGACGATATCGACCCCGCGCGCCTGGCGGATGATCCTACGCGCAGCATGATCGCCCGCTTTGTCGCCGAGCGGCAGGTCAATGCGTTCGGCGTCTACACCGGGTCGGTCCGGTCGGGCCGCATCGCCCCCCTGGCCCATGCCACCACAGCAGAAGGAGCCGGCACATGAAATTCTCGCTTTTCGTGCATATGGAGCGGGTGGAGCCGCGCGACACCCACCGCGACCTTTTCGACCAGCTGACCGAGCTGGTGCAGATGGCCGAGGCCGGCGGGATGGAGACCGCCTGGATCGGCGAGCATCACGGGATGGAGTTCACCATCTCGCCCAATCCCTTCATCAACATCGCCTATCTTGCGGCAAGGACCAGCCGTATCCGGCTGGGCACCGGCACGGTGATCGCGCCCTTCTGGCACCCGATCCGTCTGGCCGGAGAGGCGGCGATGACGGACACCGCCACGCGCGGACGGCTCGACCTCGGCATCGCGCGCGGCGCCTACAGCTATGAATACGAACGGATGCATCCCGGCCTCGACGCCATGGAGGCCGGTGCGCGCCTGCGCGAGCTGATCCCCGCGCTGCGGGGGCTGTGGCAGGGCGATTACGCGCACGAGGGCCGGTTCTTCCGCTTCCCCAGCACGACGCCTGTTCCCGGCCCTGTCCAGCAGGGCGGCCCGCCGATCTGGGTCGCCGCGCGCGATCCCAACACGCATGAATTCGCCGTGAGCCATGGCTGCAACGTGCAGGTCACGCCGCTCTGGAAGGGGGATGACGAGGTCGAGCATCTGATGAACGTCTTCAACGCCGCCTGCGCCGACAACCCGCAAGTGCCGCGCCCCGAGTGCATGCTGCTGCGCCATACCTTCGTGGGCGAGGACGCCGCCGAGGTGGAGGCGCTGCACGAGGGGCTGCGCCGTTACTACAACTATTTCGGCGCGTGGTTCAAAAACGAAAAGCCGGTCCGCCAGGGGTTCATCGAAACGCTGACGCAGGATGAAATGGACGCCAACCAGATGATGCGGAAGGACGCGCTGCGCCGCGACCTGGCCATCGGCACCCCCGAGGAGGTGATCCGGCGCGTCCGCCATGCCGAGGCGCTGGGATTTGACCAGTATTCCGTCTGGATCGACGGCGGCATCCCCTTCGAGCAGAAGAAGAAATCGCTGCGGCTTTTCATCGACCGCGTGATGCCGGAATTTTCCGGCACCGCCGCATTGCGCAGGGCCTGAAGGGTGGAGCGGTTCCACCACTATATCGACGGCAGGTTCGAGGATGGCAGCGAAAGCTGGGACAGCGTCGATCCCGCCACCGGCACGCCCTGGGCGACGATGCCCGCCGCGACCGCCGGGGATGTGGACCGGGCGGTGGATGCGGCGGACCGCGCCCTCGCCGCGCCCGAATGGGCGGGGCTGACGGCCACGGCGCGCGGGCGGCTCCTGTGGAAACTGGCCGACCTGATCGAGCGGGAGGCCGGGCGCCTCGCCCGGCTGGAGACGCGCGACACCGGCAAGATCCTGCGCGAGACGATGGGCCAGACCGCCTATTCCGCCGAATACTACCGCTATTACGCGGGCCTCGCCGACAAGCTGGAGGGCGCGCATCTGCCGGTGGACAAGCCCGACATGCAGGTCTGGACCCGGCGCGAGCCGATCGGCGTCGTCGCCGCCATCGTGCCGTGGAACAGCCAGCTGTTCCTGTCGGCGGTCAAGATCGCCCCGGCGCTGGCGGCGGGCTGCACCGTTGTGCTGAAGGCGTCCGAGGACGGCCCCGCGCCGATGCTGGAATTCGCCCGGCTGGTGGATGAGGCGGGCTTTCCGCCCGGCGTCCTCAACATCGTCACCGGCTTCGGCGCCGCCTGCGGGCAGACGCTGACGTCGCATCCCAGGGTGGCGCGCGTCGCCTTCACCGGCGGGCCGGAGACGGCGCAGCACGTGGTGCGCAACACGGCGATGAACCTTGCGCATGTCACGCTGGAGCTGGGCGGCAAGTCGCCCGTCGTGGTGTTCGACGATGTCGATCCCGAGAACGTCGCGGGCGCGGTCATGGCCGGCATCTTCGGCGCCACCGGGCAAAGCTGCGTCGCCGGCTCGCGCCTTCTGGTGCATGAGGGTGTCAAGGACCGGCTGCTGGACGTGCTCAAGGAGCGCGCCGAGCGGATCGTGATCGGCGCGCCGGATGAAGACGCCACGCAGATCGGCCCGCTGGCCACCCGTGCGCAACTGGAGCGGATCGAACAGGTCGTGGCAACATCGCTGGAGCAGGGCGCGCGCCTTGTCACCGGCGGCGCGCGGCCCGAGGGGATGGAGGCGGGCTGGTATTACCGGCCAACGATCCTCGATTGCAGCGATCCCGCGACCGCCAGCGCCCGGACCGAGCTGTTCGGCCCGGTCCTTTCGGTGCTGACCTTCCGCACCGAGGAGGAGGCGGTCCGCCTCGCCAACGACACGCCCTACGGCCTTGCCGCCGGCATCTTCACCAACCGCCTGGCGCGCGCGCACCGCATGATTGCCGCGATCCGCGCCGGGGTGGTCTGGGTCAACACCTACCGGGCCATCTCGCCCATCGTGCCCTTCGGCGGCTTCGGCCGCTCGGGGCTGGGCCGCGAGGCGGGGGCCGAGGCGATGCTGGATTACACGCGCCCCAAGGCGGTCTGGATGAACACGTCAGACGCACCCATCCCCGACCCGTTCATCATGCGATGACCGGCGCGGGAACAGCGAAGAACCTTTCAGGGAGGAAGAAAATGACCGGACTGAAGACAACGGCACTGGCAGGGGTTCTGGCGTCAGCGATGCTGACGCCCGCCCTGGCGCAGGACATGGTATTCACCAGTTGGGGCGGCTCCACGCAGGACGCCCAGAAAGAGGCCTGGGCCGATCCGCTGACCGAGGCCGAAGGCATCAACGTGCTGATGGACGGCCCCACCGATTACGGCAAGCTGAAGGCGATGGTCGACAGCGGCAACGTCGCGTGGGACGTGGTCGACGTCGAGATGGATTTCGCCATCAAGGCCGCCGAGGAGGGCCTTCTGGAGCCGCTCGATTTCGGCGTCATCGCCCGCGACGATCTGGACCCGCGCTTTACCACCGATCACGCGGTCGGCAGCTTCTACTACGCCTTCGTTCTGGGCTACAACGAGGCGGTGCTGGGGGACAAGACGCCCGAGACATGGGCCGATCTCTTCGATACCGAGACCTATCCGGGCAAGCGGGCCTTCTACAAGTGGTCGGCCCCCGGCGCGCTTGAAATCGCGCTGCTGGCCGACGGCGTGAAGGCGGAGGAGCTTTATCCGCTCGACCTCGACCGCGCGTTCGCCAAGCTCGACACGATCAAGGACCAGATCGTCTGGTGGGGCGGCGGCGCGCAGTCTCAGCAGCTTCTGGCGTCGGGCGAGGCGCCGCTGGGCCAGTTCTGGAACGGCCGGGTCTTTGCCGTGCAGCAGTCCGGCGTCGATGTCGGCATCTCGTGGGATCAGAACCTGACCACCGCCGACGCGCTGGTGGTGCCGAAGGGCGCACCGAACAAGGAAGCGGCGATGAAGTTCCTCGCCCGCGCCAGCAGCCCCGAAGGTCAGGCCGAGATGGCCCGTCTCAGCGGTTACGCCCCGACGAACCTCAAGTCGCCCGGGCTGATGGACCCCGAAGTGGCCAAGGCGCTGCCCGACGCGCATGAGGACAGCCAGATCGACCTGAACGTCGCCTGGTGGGCCGAGAACCGCGACATGCTGGCCGACCGCTGGTATGCGTGGCAGGCCGAGTGAACCCGTCCCGGCCGGGGGTGGATGACGCCCCGGCCGGACCCTTCGAGGCAGGAAAAGGCCACAGATGAGCACCGCCACCGCCACGCCGGCCCCCGGCCGGTCCCGCATGAAGGGCGCCGCTCTGGCGCTGCCCGCGCTTTTGCTGCTGCTGGGCTTTTTCGTGGCGCCGGTGCTGTCGCTGCTGGTGCAATCGGTGACCGAGCCCAGCTTTGGGCTGCAGAACTACCGCGAGCTGATCGCGACGCCGACCTATGCGACCGTGTTCTTCAACACGTTCCTCGTCGCGACGGTGGTGACGGTGGTCACGCTGCTTCTGGGCTTTCCCGTCGCCTGGGCGCTGGCGGTCCTGCCGCGGCGTTGGGCGGCGGTGATCTTTGCCGTCGTCCTGCTGTCGATGTGGACCAACCTTCTGGCGCGCACCTATGCGTGGATGGTGCTGCTCCAGACGACCGGGGTGATCAACAAGTCGCTGATGGCGCTGGGGCTGATCGACACGCCGCTGGCCCTGATCAACAACCTGACGGGCGTGACCATCGGCATGGTCTATATCATGCTGCCCTTCATCATCCTGCCGCTGCAGGCGACGCTGCGCACGATCGATCCGGCGACGTTGCAGGCCGCCGCGCTCTGCGGGGCCAGCCGCTGGCAGGCGTTCTGGCGTGTCCTCTTGCCGCTGGCGCTGCCCGGCATCGCGTCGGGCGGGCTGATCGTCTTCGTCATGTCGCTGGGCTATTTCGTGACGCCCGCGCTTCTGGGCGGCACGTCCAACATGATGCTGGCCGAGCTGATCGCGCAGCTGGTGCAATCGCTGTTGCGCTGGGGCATGGGCGGCGCGGCGGCGTTCGTGCTGCTGGCGATCACGCTGGCGCTCTATGCGGTGCAGGTGCGCTATCTGGGCGCCGGGCGCACCGCGGCGGGGGGATGACGGGATGCTCCTGACGTTCAAGGCAATGGGCGGGCTGCGCTGGGTGCTGGTGGCGCTCAGCGCCGTGGTGTCGCTGTTCCTGCTGGTGCCGGTGGTCTTCATCGTCGCGCTGTCGTTCGGGTCGTCCCAGTGGCTGGTCTTTCCGCCGCCCAGCTGGACGCTGCGCTGGTATCACGAACTGCTGGCCGATCCGCGCTGGCTGGCCGCGATGCTGACCAGCGCCAAGATCGCGGTGCTGACGATGGCAAGCGCCGTCACGCTGGGCCTGCTTGCGTCCTTCGCGCTGGTGCGCGGCAATTTCCGCGGGCGCGAGACGCTGCGCGCCGCGTTCCTCACGCCGATGATCCTGCCCGTGGTGGTGATCGCCGTCGCGCTCTACGCGTTTTTCCTGCGGGTCGGCCTCAACGGCACGCTGACCGGCTTTGTCATCGCGCACACGGTCCTGGCCCTGCCCTTCGCCATCATCCCGATCTCGAACGCGCTGGAGGCGTTCGACAAATCCATCGAGGATGCCGCCATCGTCTGCGGCGCCAGCCCGTGGGAGGCGCGGCTGCGCGTCACCCTGCCGGGCATCCGGCACGGCCTGTTCGCCGGCGCGATCTTCAGCTTCCTGCTGTCCTGGGACGAGGTGGTGGTCGCCATCTTCATGGCCAGCCCGACGCTGCAGACCCTGCCGGTGCGGATCTGGGGATCGCTGCGGCAGGACCTGTCACCGGTCATCGCCGCCGCCTCGGCGCTTCTCGTTCTGCTGACGGTCCTGCTGATGATCGTCGCCGCCCTCGTCCAGAAGGGACGGAGCAAATGAGGCCAGAAGGGACGGAACAAGTGAGTCCAGAACGGACGGAACAAATGAGTCCAGAAGGGACAAGGGAAATGACCGAAGGCAGCTTCCTGCGCATCCGCAACATCCGCAAGACCTACGGCGCCGTCGTCGCCGTCGAGGATGTCACGCTCGACATTGCCAAGGGCGAGTTCCTGACCTTTCTGGGGCCGTCCGGGTCGGGCAAGTCCACAACGCTCTTTGCGCTGGCCGGGTTCGAGGCGCCGACCTCGGGCGAGATCATCCTCGACGGCCGTCCGCTGCTGGACGTGCCGTCGCACAAGCGCAATATCGGCATGGTCTTTCAGCGCTATACGCTGTTCCCGCACCTGAGCGTCGCCGAGAACGTGGCCTTCCCCCTGCGGGTGCGGCGCCGGCCGGAGGGCGAGATCCGGCGCAAGGTGGCGCAGATGCTGGACCTGGTCCAGCTGGAGGGCATGGCCGATCGCCTGCCCTCCGAGATGTCGGGCGGCCAGCAACAGCGCGTGGCGCTGGCCCGCGCGCTGGCCTACGATCCGCCCGTGCTGCTGATGGACGAGCCGCTGTCGGCGCTCGACAAGAAGCTGCGCGAGGAAATCCAGACCCAGATCCGCCGCATCCACAAGGAAACGGGCGTGACCATCCTCTATGTCACGCACGACCAGGAAGAGGCGCTGCGCCTGTCGGACCGGATCGCGCTGTTCAACAATGGCCGGATCGAGCAGGTGGGCACCGGCCACGATCTGTATTTTTCCCCCGCCACCCGCTTTACCGCCAGCTTCATCGGCAATTCCAACTTCCTGCGGGTCGAGGCCAAGAGCGCCGGCAATGGGCATGGCACGGCGCTCTTCCCCGACGGCATGGTGATGGAGGGCGTGCCCCTGCACCGCGGCGGCGCAGGCGATGAAGGCAGCGTCCTGATGGTGCGCCCCGAAGCGATCCGGCTGCAAAGGGACGCCTCCGGCGGCGAGGGCCTGCCGGTGCGGATCGTCGACATGACCTTCCTGGGCGAGGCCGTCCAGATCGACGGGCGCACGGACTGGGGCGAGGATATCACCGTGCGCGCGCCCCTCTCGGCCGGCGGCGCACAGGGCGCCGCGCCGGGCGATCAGGATCCGGCTGAGCTGGGAGGCCGCTGAAAGCCATCTCTTCAGCACGGGGTAGCGGCGGCGCTTGCACGGCTTTTCCGGTCGGACCCTGGCTCTGACGAAGATACGCCAGTCTGGACAGGATTGTCTAGACAGGGTCCACGCTCCGATTTACGCTGCGGCCAAAGCGGGTTTCGAGGGCAGGAGGCACTTTCGTGAAATCGCATTACAGGGTCGTCGTCATCGGGGGCGGCGTGGTCGGCGTGTCGGTGCTGTATCATCTGGCCAAGATGGGCTGGCGCGATGTGTGCCTGATCGAACGCGCGGTCCTGACGGCCGGATCGTCCTGGCACGCGGCGGGGGGCATCCATGCGCTGAATGCCGATCCCAACATCGCGGCGCTGCAGGGCTATACCATCGACCTTCTGGGCCGGCTGGAGGCCGAGACCGGCCAGTCCATCGGGCTGCACATGACGGGCGGGCTGACGCTGGCCGGCACACCCGACCGCTGGGACTGGCTGCAGGCCAACTACCGGGTGTTCCAGTCCATCGGGATCGAGGATTGCCGCCTCGTCACCCCCGAGGAGGCGCAGGCGCTGAACCCGCTTCTGTCGACCCACGGCCTTCTGGGCGCCATGTGGGCCGACCGCGAGGGCTATGTCGACACCACCGGCACGGTCCACGCCTATGCCAAGGCGGCGCGGATGAACGGCGCCGAGGTGGTCGAGCATAACCGCGTGCTGGAGCTGAACCAGAATGCGGAGGGCTGGCAGGTGGTGACCGAGAAGGGCACCATCCAGACCGAGCATGTCGTCAATGCCGCCGGGCTCTGGGCCAAGCAGGTGGGCCGCATGGCGGGGGTCGAGCTGCCGGTGGCGCCGCTCAAGCATCATTACCTGATCTCGGGCTCGATCCCCGAGCTTGAGACGCTGGGGCGCGAGATCCCGATGTCGGTGGACCTCGAAGGGTTCACATATCTGCGGCAGGACCAGACCGGCGTGCTGCTGGGCATCTACGAGATCGACCACGAGCACTGGGCGCTGGACGGCGCGCCCTGGGATTACGGGATGGAGCTGTTCCAGGAACAGACCGACCGTATCGAGGCCGAGCTGACCAGTGGGTTCGAGCGGTATCCGGCGCTGCAGGAGGTCGGGGTCAAGACCTGGGTCAACGGCGCCTTCACCTTTTCGCCGGACGGCAATCCGCTGGTCGGGCCGGTGCCGGGCAAGCGCGGCTACTGGTGCGCCTGCGCGGTGATGGCCGGGTTCCTGCAGGGCGGCGGCGTCGGCAAGAGCCTTGCCGAATGGATCATCGAGGGCGAGCCGGAGGCGGATGTCTTCGGCATGGACGTGGCGCGCTACGGCGACTATGCGCAGAACAAGCGGTTCATCCAGCAAACCACCGGGCAGTTCTACAGCCGCCGCTTCGTGATGACCTACCCGAACGAACAGCTGCCCGCCGGCCGCCCGCTGAAAATGGCGCCCGCGCATGATGCCATGACCGCCGCCGGCGCGCGCTGGGGCGCGAGCTATGGGCTGGAGGTGCCGCTGTATTTCGCGCCCGAGGGGTTTGCCGAGCGCGGCTCGCTCCGGCGCTCGAACGCGCATGGCATCGTGGGCGAGGAGTGCCGCGCGGTGCGCAATGCGGCGGGCCTGCTCGATATCACCGCGTTTTCGCGCTACGAGGTGACGGGGCCGAGGGCCGCCGAATGGCTGGACCGCCTTCTGGCCAGCCGCCTGCCGGGGCCGGGCCGCGCGCGGCTGGCGCCGATGCTGGGCCATGACGGACGGCTGAAGGGCGATCTGACGGTGTTCAACTGGGGGCCGGACGCGGCGGGCGATGACGTTTACTGGCTGATGGGATCCTACTATCTGCGCGCGTGGCACATGCGCTGGTTCAGCGACCATGCCCAGGACGGCGCCGAGGTGCGCGATCTTTCCGACGACATCGTCGGCTTCGCGCTTGCCGGGCCGCGGTCGCGCGAGATCCTTCAGGATGTGTGCGACGCGGATCTTGCCGCGCTGCCTTTCATGGGTTGCGGCGCCTTCGACGTGGGGCTGATCCGCGCCAAAGTCGGCCGCCTGTCTGTGACGGGCGAGCTGGGCTACGAGATCCACTGCCATTCCAGCGAGCATGTCGCGCTGCGCCGCGCGCTGCTGAAGGCGGGCGAGGGGCATGGCCTGCGCGAGATCGGGTTCAACGCGCTGCTGTCGCTGCGGCTGGAGAAGAGTTTCGGCATCTGGTCGGCGGAGTTTACCCAAGGCTACACCGCCGCCATGACCGGCATGGACCGCTGGATCGACTGGCAGAAGCAGGGTTTCATCGGCCGCGATGCCGCGCTGGCCGAGCGCGATGGCGATGGCCCCGACAAGCTGCTGGTGACGCTCGAGGTGGACGCCGACGGCGCCGACGCCAGCGGGTTCGAGCCGGTGTGGAAAAACGGCGAGATGGTCGGCTTCGTCACCTCCGGCGGCTACGGTCACACCCTGGAGAAATCGCTCGCCATGGCGCTCGTGCGCCCCGATGCCGCCGCCGAGGGCACCGACCTCAGCCTGCACATCGTCGGCGCCGAGCGCCCCGCGCGCGTCATCGCGCCCTCGCCCTACGACCCGGATGGGCGCGCGGTGCGGGGATGACCCTTTCGGCCTTCACCACCCTGCGCGGCCAGGGCCCGGCAGGCAGGATATGAGCGCAGACACCCCGGCACCGGGGGATAGCGGCCCCCGCCCCGGCGGCAATACCAAGGTCACGCGGCAGGACTGGCTGGCGGTCGCGCGCGATCTGCTGATCTCGGGCGGGGTGGGCGAGGTCAAGATCCTGGCGATAGGCGAGCTTCTGGACGTGTCGCGCTCCAGCTTCTACTGGTATTTCAGCAGCCGGCAGGAGCTTCTGGATGCGCTTCTGGAGGATTGGGAGCGCAGCAACACCGCCGCCATCGTCGCCCATGCTGAAATGCCGTCCGAGACGATCACCGGCGCGGTCTGCACCCTCTTCCGCTGTTTCGTGGATGACAAGCTGTTCAACTACCGGCTGGATTTCGCGGTGCGCGAATGGGCGCGGCGCGACGGTCATGTGCGCCGTGCGATCGACCGGGGCGACACGCGCCGCCGCCTCGCGCTGAGCGCGATGTTCGAGCGGTATGGATACACGCCCTACGAGGCCGACGCGCGGGCGCGCATCCTCTATTTCATGCAGATCGGGTATTACGCGCTGGACCTTCTGGAGCCGCTGGAGGAACGTCTGACCCGGATCGACGGCTATATCCTGGGCTTCACCGGGCAACAGGCCCGCCCCGAAGAGGTTGCCGCGCTGGTCGCCTACGCACGAGGAGTGCAGGAGCAATGAAACGCTATTCCGCCCTGACCCTTGGCATCGAAGGGCTGCGCCGCCACCGCGGCTGGCGCCCCGCCTGGCGCAAGGCAGTGCCGCAGGGCGCGTATGATGCGATCGTCGTGGGCGGCGGCGGGCATGGTCTGGCCACCGCCTATTATCTGGCGAAGAACCACCGGATGAAACGCGTCGCCGTGCTGGAAAAGGGCTGGATCGGCGGCGGCAATACCGGGCGGAACACGACCGTCATCCGCTCGAACTACTTTCACCCCGAAAGTGTCGCGCTCTATGATCTGGCGCTGCGCCTTTACGAGGGGCTGTCGAAGGCGCTGAACTACAACGTCATGCTCAGCCAGCGGGGCATGCTGATCGCCGCGCATACGCCCATGCAGATGGAAATCTGCACCCGCATCGCCAACGCGATGCAGCTGAACGGCGTCGACGGCGCTCTGATGGGCCGCGAGGCGGCGCTGGCCCGCGTGCCTCTGGTGAACCAGTCCGAGAGCGCACGATACCGCCTGCAGGGGGGCATCTGGCAGGGGCGCGCCGGAGTGGCGCGCCACGACGCGGTGGCCTGGGCCTATGCCCGCGCGGCCAGCGACATGAGCGTCGATATCGTCGAGAATTGCACCGTGCGCGAGCTGCTGATCGAAAACGGCGCCTGCGTGGGGGTCGAGACGGATCACGGCACGATCCGCGCGGGCCGCGTCGGTCTTGCCGCTGCCGGGGCCACGCCCGGCCTGGCGGCGCAGGCGGGGGCGGTCCTGCCGATCCACACCTATGCGCTACAGGCTTTCGTCAGCGAGCCGGTGAAGCCCTGCCTCGATACGGTGCTGCTCTACCTCGGCACCGGCACCTATGTGTCGCAATCGGACAAGGGCGAGCTGGTCTTCGGCGGCGCGCTGGACCGCGTGCCGACCCACGGCCAGCGCGGCAACCTGCCCACGCAGGAGGTCGTCACCTCCGGTCTGCTGGAGATGTTTCCCGCCTTCGCGCAGTTGCGCCTGCTTCGGCAATGGGCGGGCGTGGTGGATGTGGTTCCCGACAGCTCGCCCGTGATCGGCCCCGCCGGGGTGCCGGGCCTCTTCGTCAATTGCGGCTGGGGCACCGGCGGGTTCAAGGCGATCCCGGCGGGCGGCTGGCTTCTGGCGCATCTGCTTGCGACCGGCGCGCATCACGAAATCAGCGCGCCGTTCGATCTGTCCCGCTTTGCCCTGGGCCGCCTGATCGACGAGGCGGCCGGCTCCGGCATCGCGCATTGATGAGGCCCTGACATGCAGTTTTTCACCTGTCCCTTCTGCGGCGACCGCGACGAGCGCGAATTTCACTTCGCTGTCGAGGCGGGCAAGCGCCGCCCCGAACCGGCCGGGACCGTCAGCGATGCGGACTGGGCCGAATACCTCTACGCCGCCCGTGCCCCGAAAGGTGCGGCGCGGGAGGTCTGGCTGCACCTGACCTGCGGCGAATACTTCGTGATGACGCGCGATACGGTGACGCGGGACGCCGCCGGATCCGAGGCATTGCCGGGGCGGCGGACATGAGCGGCTGGCGGCTGGAGACAGGCGGGCGGATCGACCGCGCCGCGCCGCTGGAATTCACCTTCGACGGGCGCGAGGTGCAGGGCTTCGCGGGCGATACATTGGCCTCGGCGCTCCTGGCGTCCGGCTGCCGGGTGCTGGGCCGCAGTTTCAAATATCACCGTCCGCGCGGCCTCTGGGGCGCGGGGGCGGAGGAGCCGAACGCGATCTTCGACGTGACCGAGGGCGGGCTGACCACGCCCAACATGCGCGCGACGACGACCGCCCTGCGCGGCGGCATGCAGGTCCGGTCCGTCAACACATGGCCCGATGCCGCGCGCGACCGCAGCCGCGCGCTGGACCTGGCGCATCGCTTCCTGCCTGCGGGATTCTATTACAAGACCTTCATGGCTGGCGGCTGGATGCGTTGGGAGCCGATGATAAGGCGCATGGCCGGGCTGGGCAGGCTGGACCCGGCCAACACCCCGCCTGCCGACTGCGCGCCGCTGAATGCGCGCGCGGATCTGCTGGTGATCGGGGCCGGGCCTGCGGGGCTGGCGGCGGCGGGCGCGGCGGCGGATGCCGGGCGCGCGGTCTGGCTGATCGACGATGCGGAGGCCGTGGGCGGCAGCCTTCGCTGGCGCGGCGGCATCATCGACGGCGGGCCGTGGCGGGACTGGGCCGACGACACCTGCGCGCGCATAGAAGCGGCGGGCGGGCGCATCATGCGGCACACAACGCTCTGGGGCGCCTTCGATCACGGCATGTTCGCGGCGTGGGAGCGGGGGCAGGGCGGCCCGGACCGTCTTTGGCGCATCCGGGCGGCGCAGACGGTGCTGGCCGCCGGCGCGATCGAGCGGCCGCTCTGGTTCGCGAACAACGACCTGCCGGGGGTGATGAGCGCCGAGGCCGCGCTGCGCTATCTGCGGCTGTACGGCGCGGTGGCGGGGCGGCGCGTGGCGCTGGCGACGGGCAATGACGGCAGCTACGCGGTGGCGGGCGCGCTGGCGGCGGCGGGCTGCGACGTGACGCTGATCGACGCGCGGCAGGGTGGCCCGGAGGCGCCGGAGGGTGTCGATCTGCGCCGCGGCGCGCGCGTGACGGCCGCCGCCGGGCAGGGCGCTGCGGCGCGGGTGCGGCTGGACTGCGGCACGCTCGACGCTGACACTCTGCTTGTGTCGGGGGGGCTGACGCCTTCGGTTCACCTCTTCATGCAGGCGGGCGGCCGACTGGACTGGAAGGCCGCCCGCGATGCGCTGGTGCCGCGCGCCGGCAGCGCGCCGATGGCTGTCGCGGGCGCGGCGAACGGCGCGTTCACGCTCCCCGAGGCGCTGCGCGAGGGCCACGCGGCGGGCGGCGGCAGCGGCGCGGCCCCGCAGGCGGAGGCGGCGGGCGATTGGGGCATCCTGCCGATGCGCCCCGATCCCGCCGCCAAGGGGCGGCAATGGATCGATCTGCAGAACGACGTGACGCTGAAGGACGTCGCGCTGGCGCAGCGCGAGGGATATGTGTCGGTCGAGCATCTGAAACGCTACACGACGCTCGGCATGGCGACCGATCAGGGGCGCACGTCGAACATGGCGGGCCTCGCCGCGATGGCCGCGTTGACCGGGCGCAGCATTCCCGACACCGGCACCACCACCTACCGCCCGCCGTTCGAGCCTGTGCCATTGTCCGTCATTGCCGGGCGGCGACGGGGCCTGCTGTTCGATCCGCCCCGGCGGCTGGTGCTGGAGCGGCGCCACCGCGCGGCGGGCGGATCGCTGCGCGAATATGGCGGCTGGCTGCGCCCCGCGCATCATGGCGCTGAGGAGGCCGAGGCGGCGCGCGCCGAGGCGCGGATCGCGCGGCAGGCCGCCGCACTTTACGACGCCTCCCCGCTGGGCAAGATCGAGGTGATCGGCCCCGGCGCGGCGGAACTGCTGGATTTCTGCTTCTTCACGCGGCTCTCGACGTTGAAGCCGGGGCGGGCGCGCTATGGGCTGATGCTGTCCGAGACGGGCATCGTCTATGACGACGGCGTGACGCTGCGCCTTTCCGAGGACCGCTTCATCGTCTCTGCCTCATCCAGTCATGTCGATGGCGTGCGGATGCGGCTGGAGGATGCGCGGCAGGACCGGTTCGATCCCTCCCGCGTCTTCCTGCATGACGTCACCGCGCAGTGGACGACGCTGACTGTGGTCGGGCCGCTGGCCCGCGATGTGCTGACGGCCGCTGGCGTGCCGGGCGATCTGAATGAGGCCGCGCTGCCGCATATGGGCGTGGCCGAGTGCACCTGGGACGGCGCGCCGCTGCGCATCGCGCGCATCAGCTTCACCGGGGAGCGCAGTTACGAGCTGTCGGTTCCGAAGCGGCGCGCCGAATGGCTGCTGGACCGGCTGCTGCCACAGGTCCGGGCGGCGGGCGGCGGCCTGATCGGGCTGGAGGCCGTGCTGAACCTGCGCGCGCAGAAAGGCTATATCCTGATCGGCAAGGATACCGACGGGCTGACCATGCCGCAGGATCTTGGCTGGCCGATGCGGCGCGACGACGAGTTCATCGGCAAGCGGGCGCTCGGCACGCCGGACGCGCTGCGCGAGGACCGGCGCCAGCTGGTCGGGCTGGCCGCACTGGACGGCGCGCCGTTTCCCGCGGGCGCGCATCTGGTGTCGGCCGCGGGCGCGCGACGCTCACTGGGCTTTGTGACTTCTGTCGCCGACGGTCATGCGCTGGCCCTGCTGGAGGCCGGGCGCAGCCGGATGGGCGAGACGGTGAACGTCTTTCACGCGGGCGATGTCAGCCGCGCGCGGGTCGTGCCGCCCGTCGCCTACGACCCGAAAGGAGAGCGGCATCATGCGTGAGATGAAGTGGCCCGAACTGCCCCCGCCGAGCGGCGAGATCATCGCCCGCGAAGATCTGCGCGTGACCGCCGCGCACCTGGGCGGCGCGTTGCTGGTTTCCGGTGATCTGGAGGCCGCACTGGCGGCGCTGGCGCCGGGCGCACCGATGCTGGGGCGCGGAGGTGACATTGCCGCCGCCACATGGGCCGCCCGCATCGCGCGGGACCGGGCGCTGCTGGTGGGCGGCGCGCCGTGGGACGTGGCGCCGGGCTGGCGCGCGGGTGGCTATGCACTGTCGCAGGCGGACGATCTGTGGCTGGCCTTGACCATCACCGGCGGCGCCACGCAGCGCGTCCTTGCCGAAGGCACGGCCGATCCCGGCGCCGGATCCCCCTCGGCTTCGGTGCTGTTCGCGGGGCAAACCTGCCTGCTGCTGCGCCGGGACGCGGGCGCGGTGATCCTTGCGGAAACGTCGCGTGCATGGGCGCTGGCGGAGTGGGTGAAAGGCGCAGCCGTCTGATGGATGCGGCCGGGGAAATCGAGATTGACAGAACTGGACATCTATGCCCAGTTAACCGCACGAAGGGGCCGGATGCCGCTTGGGGCACGGATCATCAAGGGGGGAATCACGCATGAATTTCAAGCATATCCTGAGGCTGGGCACAGCCTTTGCACTGGCGCTGAGCGCGCCCGCCATGGCCGAGACGACGCTGAAACTGGCGACCGACTCGGGCGCCAAGGGGTCGCCCTCGGGCGACGCGATGGACCGCTGGGCGGCGCTGATCGAAGAAGGCACGGGCGGCGAGGTGACCGTCGACGTCTTCTACCAGAACGAGCTGGGCAGCCAGGCCGAAGTGCTGGACCTGCTGGTGGCCGGCGATCTGGACATGATGATCAACTGGCCGGTGACGTCCTATGACGAGCGGCTGGGCGTTCTCTTCACCCCCTACATGGTCACAAGCTGGGACGAGGCGTTCGAGGCCTACAAGCCCGGCGGCTGGGTCAACGAGGTGCTGGTCGATATCTGGGCCGATCTGGGGATCAAGTTCTTCGGCCCCTGGCCCGAAGGCTTCAACGGGATCGCGTCCCAGGGCAAGTACGCCATGACACCCGAAGAGGCGTCGGATCTGAAGATCCGCGTTCCCGCCATGTTCCCGATGGCCGAATCCGTGCAGGCGCTGGGATACCAGACCGCGACCATCGACTGGTCCGAGGTGTTCACCGCCATCCAGACCGGCGTGGTCGATGGCGACGGCGCGAATATCATCTACTGGGATTACGAATATTTCCGCGACGTGCTGGACTACTACAACCAGACCAAGATGCAGTTCATCACCGGCGTGATGACCATGAACCAGGGATCGTGGGAGAACCTGTCGGAGGACGAGCAGAAGGTCGTCGCGGACGCCGCCAACACCGTGATGAACGAGGCGTTCGAGCAGGCGCAGGAGCGCGATCAGTACTACATCCAGCAGGCCAAGGACGCCGGCATGACCTATATCGAGCCGTCCGAGGAGCAGCTGAACGAGATGGCCAAGCGCGTGCGCGAAGAGGTCTGGCCGCTGATGGAGGACCGCGTCGGCAAGGATATCATGGACAAGATCCGCGCCAATGCCGGCGAACTCTGACGCCGCCCACGGCCCCGCCGCCCGGATCGGCGGGGCCATCGCGCGCCTCCTCGATGTCGTCGCGGTTGCCACGTCGCTGGGTGTGGCGGGGCTGATGGCGTTCCTGGTGCTGGCGCGCTATGTGCTGGGCATGTCCATCGTCGGCCTGCATGAATTGATCATGCTGGCCGCTGTCGCGCTCTATATGGTCGGCGCCGTCATCGCCTCGCGCAAGCGCGAACATCTGACCGTTGACTGGATCGCCGGCGCGATCACGCAGCCGCGCAGGAAGGCCGCCCATGATCTGCTGATCGCGGTGCTGACCATCATCATCACGGTTTTCTTCATCGTCTGGGCGTACTGGATGTTTTCATGGGGGCTGCAACGCCCGCAGACGACGCCGGCCTACCAGATCCCGCTCTGGGTGCCGCAGATGGCCATCGGCCTGGCTGCAATAGGGTGTTTCTGCTACGCGGTCCGGGACTTCATCGGCGCGTTGCTCAGACTGAGGCACAGCTGAATGTATGCTCTTCTTGCCCTGCCGCTGCTGATTATCCTGATGGGGATCGGGCTGCCCGTCGCATGGTCCTTCGCGGGCGTGCTGGCCTATCTGACCTATGTCTATGACGCGAACCTCAACACGCTGATGTTGCAGGGATTTCGGTCACTCAATTCGCTGGTTCTGGTGGCGCTGCCGCTGTTCATCCTGACCGGATACCTGATGCAATCGGGCGGCATCGCGCAGCGCATCATCTCGTTCATCGAGCGGATGGCGACGGGCAGGGGCGGCATGGGCACGGCGATGGTGCTGTCCTCCAGCGTGTTCGGCGCGATCGCGGGCACGGCGACGGCGGCCATCGCCTCGATCGGGTCGATCATGACCGAGCCGCTGGTCGCGCGCGGCTATCCGCGGGGGCGGGTCGCGGCGCTTCTGGGGATTTCGTCGCTGCTGGGCATCCTCATTCCGCCGTCGATCACCATGATCCTCTTCGCCGTCGTCACGCGCCAATCGGTCGCCGCCTGTTTTGCCGCCACCATCGGCCCGGCCATCCTGCTGATCATCGGCCTCATCCTTTACAACCGGTTCCTCGTGGGCCGCGTGTTCGAGGAACTGCCCGCAACCGAACAGGAGGCAGGCCCGCGCGACAGCTTCGCCAAGGTCACGCTGAAGGCGCTGCCGGCGCTGTCGCTGCCCATCATCATCCTGGGCGGGATCTATGGCGGCATCTTCACCCCGACCGAGGCGGCGGCGGTGGCCGCCGTTGCCGCGCTGATCGTGGGAGGCCTGATCTACCGCGAATTCACCTGGCGCACGCTGACCCGCAGCGTCGTGCAGGCGGCCGAGACGACCGGCACGATCATCCTGATCCTGCTGTTTTCCTTCATGATCTCGCGCATCATGGCGTTCGAGAGGGTGCCGCAGGATCTGACCGAGGCGGTGCAATCCGTCGTCACCAGCCCGGTCGGCGCGCTTTTGCTGGTCAATCTCGTGCTGATCGTCGCGGGCGCGCTGATGGACGACATCTCGGTCACCGTCGTCATCGCGCCGCTGTTCCTGCCGCTGATGGTGGCAAACGGCATCGACCCCGTGCACTTCGCGGCCATCGTCGGCTGCTCGGTCGTGATCGGCGCGAACAGCCCGCCGGTCGCCCCGACGCTGTTCCTGTCTTGCAAGATCACCCGCGCGCCGATCATGCAGGCGGTCATGCCCGCGCTGGGGCTGATGACTTTCGTTGCCTTTCCGGTGATGCTGGTCACGACCTTCTGGCCGGACCTGTCGCTGGCCATTCCGCGGGCGCTGGATCTGATGTGATACCAGCGCGCAAGTAGCGAAAGGCAACGGCGTGGGTCCGCGCCAGATCTGCCGGCTTGCGGCCGGATTGCCGCAACGCGCACAATCGGTCAGATTAACGCCCGGCAGATTCCAGCGCGCGCTCGTATTCCTGACCGGGGATCGCGTCGAGCAGGGATTGCGTGTACTCCGTGTCGGGGTTGTGCAGCACCTTGCCGGCCGGGCCGGCCTCGACGATCTTGCCCTTCTGCATGACGATGATCCGGTCGCAGATACGCGCGGCGACGCGCAGATCGTGGGTGATGAACAGCATCGACAGGTCCAGCCGCGTCTTGAGGTCGGCCAGAAGGTCCAGCACCTGCGCCTGGATCGACACGTCGAGCGCCGAGACGGCCTCGTCCGCGATGATGATCTTGGGGTCGAGCGCGAGGGCGCGGGCGATGCCGATACGCTGGCGCTGGCCGCCGGAAAACTCGTGCGGGAACCGCTTCATCGCCGAGCCGTCGAGGCCGACCAGCTCCAGCAGCTCGCGCGCCTTGTCGAGCGCCGCGCGCCTCGGGGTGCCATAGGCGATCAGCCCCTCGGTCAGGATGCGGCTGACGCGGGCGCGGGGATTGAGGGAGGAGTAGGGGTCCTGAAAGATCATTTGCAGATTGCGCCGCTTGGCGCGCAATTCGGCCCCCGACATATGCGCGATATCGGCGCCGTCCAGCATGACACGGCCGCCATCCGGGTTTAGCAGCCGCACGAGGCAACGGCCCACGGTGGATTTGCCCGAGCCCGATTCCCCGACGATGCCGATGGTTTCGCCTGCAAACAGCTGAAAGGTCACGTCCTGCACCGCCTTGACCACGCGGCGCTTGCCCAGAAGCGTGCCCGAGCCGGTCGAGAAGGTCTTGTTCAGCTCCTCGACGCTGAGGATCGGCTGGCGCGCCTCTGCCTCGCTCTCGCTGCGCTGGGTGAGGCGGGGGATCGCGTCGATCAGTGCGCGGGTATAGGGATGCCGGGGCTTCAGCAGCACCTCGTCCGCCGTGCCGGATTCGACGATCTCGCCGGTCTGCATGACGATGACGCGGTCGGCGATATCGGCGACGACGCCGAAATCATGGGTGATGAAGATGACGGCCATGCCGCGTTTCGCCCGCAGATCCTCGATCAGTTTCAGGATCTGCGCCTGCGTGGTCACGTCGAGCGCGGTCGTCGGCTCGTCCGCGATCAGGATATCGGGCTCCAGCGCCAGCGCCATGGCGATCATCACGCGCTGGCGCTGCCCGCCCGACAGCTGGAACGGGTAGGCGCGGATGGCGGCAGAGGGGTCGGGGATGCCGACCTCGTCCAGCAGTTCCAGCGCACGCTTGCGCCGCTCGGGGCCGCTAAGCGCGCCATGCGCCTCGAACACCTCGGCGATCTGGGCGCCGACGCGCATCAGGGGGTTGAGCGCGCTCAGGGGCTCCTGAAAGATCATCGAGATGCGGCTGCCGCGCAGCTTCAGCATCTCCTTTTCGCTGAGGCCGAGGATCGGCTTGCCGTCGAAGGTGATGGTGCCGCCCACCGGCTTCACCCCCTGCGGCAGCAGGCCCATCACGGCGTTGGCGGACATGGATTTGCCCGAGCCGGATTCGCCGACGATGCAGAGGATCTCGCCGCGTGCGAGGTCGAAATTGATGTCCTTGGCCGCATAGGGGCGATCGGCGCCCTCGGGCAGGGCGATGACCAGGTCGCGGATTTGCAGCAGGCTCATTCGGATTTCCTCGTCAAGCGGGGGTTCAGCGCGTCGTTGAGGCCTTCGCCGATCAGGTTCAGCGCCAGCACGGTCAGCAGGATCGCCATGCCGGGCAGGAACGACAGCCACCACGCTGTTCTGATCACCGTGCGCGCGGCGCCGATCATGTAGCCCCAGGACATGATGTTGGGATCGCCAAGGCCGAGGAACGACAGCGAGCTTTCCAGCAGGATCGCCTGCGCCACCATCAGCGAGGCCAGCACGATGATCGGCGGCAGGGCGTTGGGCAGGATGTGGCGCAGGATGATCTGCGTGTTGCCAAGGCCGGAAAGCGTGGCCGCCTCGACGAATTCGCGGGTGCGCAGGCTCAGCACCTCGCCGCGCACGAGGCGGGCGACCGGGGGCCACGACACGATGGCGATGGCAATGATGACGAAGGTCAGGCTGGGCTGGAAGATCGCCAGCAGCACGATGGCGAGTGCAAAGCTGGGGATCGTCTGGAAGAATTCGGTAAAGCGCATCAGCGCATCGTCGGCGCGCCCGGCGAAATAGCCCGCCATGGCACCCACCGGCACGCCGATGGCAAGCGCGACGATGGTGGATACCAGCCCGACCAGCAGGCTGACATAGGCGCCATGCGCCAGCCCCGACAGCACGTCGCGCCCCAGCGCATCCGTGCCCAGCGGCAGCCCCTCCTGTTCGAACGGCGGAAGGAAGGGGCGCTGCACCATCTTCCAAGGGCTTTCGGGAAAGAGGATGGGCGCGAGGATCGCGGTCAGCACCACCAGCGCGAGGATGACGAGGCCGATGACAGCGCCGCGGTTGTAGCGGAAGCGTTTCCAGAAATCCTTCATGTCGTCAGCCTTATGCGCGGGTCGATGATGACGTAGACGACATCCGTGATCAGGTTGAACAGCAGCACCATCGCGGCCGAGATGTAGAAGACGCCGAGGATCACGTTATAGTCGCGCTGGTTGATCGCCTCGAACATCAGGCGGCCGATGCCGGGCCAGGCGAAAACGGTTTCCGTCAGGATCGCCCCGCCGAAGATCTGCCCCGCCTGCAGGCCCGCCAGCGTGATGACCGGCAGCAAGGCGTTGCGCAGGATGTGCCGGCGCTGGATCACGCGGCGCTTGAGGCCCTTGGCGCGGGCGGTCTTGACGAAATCGAGGCGCGAGACCTCCAGCATGGAGGCGCGGGTCATCCGCATGTAGATCGCCATGAAGAAGAGGCCCAAGGTCGAGGCGGGCAGGACCAGATGCTTGGCCACGTCCAGCACATGGGCAAACCCGGTATAGCCCGCGCCGATCGTCTCGTATCCGAAGCCGGGCAGCCAGCCCAGCCAGACGGAAAACACCAGCGCCGCCATCAGCGCGACCCAGAAAAGCGGGGTCGCGTAGAACAGGAGCGCGAGGGACGAGATGATCGTATCGCCCCAGCTGCCCTGACGGGCCGAGGCGGCGACGCCTGCGATCACGCCCAGCACCAGCGACAGCACGAAGGCGACGCCGGTCAGCAGCAGCGTCGCGGGCAGGCGGTCCGCGATCAGATCGGCCACCGGCATCTGCTGCCGGAAGGAATAGCCGAGATCGAGCTGAACCGCCCCCTTGATGTAGATCCAGAGCTGCACCAGCAGCGGTTGATCCAGCCCGAAGCGCTGGCGCAGTTCGGCCAGGTATTCGGCGTCGCCCGCGCCCGCCTCGCCGGCCATGACGGCGGCGGGATCGCCGGGGGCGGCGTGGATCAGAAAGAAATTGAAGACGAGAATGGCCAACAGGATGAATACCGCCTTGACCAGCCTGCCCAGGATGAAACGTATCACGCGGGTTCCGCCTTGTGCCTTTGTTGTCGTTGGGTCCGGGCCGCGGTCTGCGGCCCGAACCCCGGGGCGTTTGCCCTTACTCCTGCGCGATCCAGGTGCGGCGGAAGCCGTCATTCACGCCGAACGCGGTATTGACCGGGTTCTTGATGTTGCAGCGATAGATCGTCGGAAAGCCCAGTTCAAGCAGCCACAGGTTCGGCACGTCCGAGACGATCTGATCCTGGATCTTCTTGTAGGCCGCCTTCCGATCTTCCGGGTCGGCCATCAGCGCCGCCTCTTTCCAGAGCTTGTCCATCTCGGCGTTCTGGTAGTTGGCCACGTTGTTCCAGGGGCTGCCCGGTTCGGCATTGTCGCCCAGATAGGTGCGCGACACGCCGAGCGCCGGGTCGCCGTACTGATAGACATAGGTGAAGGCCAGGTCGAAATCGCGGTCCGCCACCTTCTGGTTCCAGCCCGCCACGTCCGCCGGTACCAGTTCGACGTTCATGCCGATCTCGGTCAGGTTCTGTTTCACCGCTTCGGCCCAGCGTTGCCACGTCTCGCCGTAAGGCAGACCCAAAAGGCGGATCGTCTCGCCGTTATAGCTCGATTCGGCCAGCAGCGCCTTGGCCTTTTCGGGATCGTAGGAGATGTCCGGGGTATCGCCGGCGTAGAACTTGGTCGACGAAGAGACAGGACCGGTCGCGACCTTGCCAAGACCGTTCCACAGAGCATCCCGCGCGAACTGGCGGTCCAGCGCATGCATCATGGCCTGGCGCACCTTCACGTCGTCCAGCGGCTTGTTGTTCAAGTTGACCCAGATCCACGAATGAGGCCCGAAATACTCGAAACCCTTTTCGGTGATGCAGGTATTCTCCATCTCGCGGACGCGCGGCACGTCGAAATTCTCGATCGAGCCGCCCGGCAGGACATCGACCTTGCCGGTCTCGTAGGCCACGGCGCGCGATGCGGCGTCGGGGATCACGTGGTAATAGATCTCGTCAAGATAGGGCAGACCGTCGAGGTAGTAATCCTCGTTCTTGACGAAATGGATATAGCTGCCCTTCTGCCATTCATCGAACTTGAACGGGCCGGTGCCGATGGGCGTGTTGTTCGCCGGGTTGTTGGCGAAATCGGTGCCCTCGTAGATGTGCTTGGGGATCATCGGCGCGGTGCCGGCCTCGAAAATACCGATGAAGGGGCCGAACGGCTCTTTCAGATTGAAGACGACGGTGTGATCGTCGGGCGTTTCGATGCTGTCCACATACTCCATGTAGACGCCCATGCGCGAATGCATCTGGCGCAGGAACACGTCCATCGAGAATTTCACGTCCTCGGAGGTGAAGGGCTCCCCGTCATGGAACACCACGCCCTCGCGCAGCTTGAACGTGTAGGTCTTGCCGTCCTCCGAAATCTCCCACGATTCCGCCAGAAGCGGGTGCGGCTCGAGGTCGAAATCGTACCACATGAGGCTTTCGTAGATGTCGCCGGCGACCATCTGGGTGGGGCCGTTCTGCACCATGCCCAGCATCAGGCTGGGCGGTTCGGGCTGAATCACGACGTTGAGCGTGCCGCCCTCCTGCGGCTCGCCGTTCTCGGCGGTGTCCTGCGCGGCCAGCGGGCCGGCAAGGGCCAGCGCCAACGCCGCGGCGGCCAGTTTCATGGATTTGATCATAGCGTTTCCCTATTGTCAGTCAGTGTTTCGCAGTGTTTTTGTTTTGCGTGTCGGGAAGGATTACCGATATTCGCGGCAATTTCCACCCCCGGTATCCGCGTCAGGCGACACCGAACGATGCGATGTAGTTCGTGATCCCCTCCTCCGATTCCCTGATATCCTGGCGAATGGCGTCGCGGGCGGCCTGCGCATCACGGCTGCGGCAGGCGGCGAGGACGACGTGATGCTGGTGCACCAGCCCCAGCTTGCCGCGTGCGTAATAGCCGGCGATGAGCGGCCCCATGCGCAGCCACAGCCGGCCGAGGATGTCCAGCATCACGGGCATGTCCGCGATCTCGGCCAGTGCGAAGTGAAACTCCTGGTTCAGCGCTGCCGCATCCAGCCAGCGCGCCGCGGTGATGGCGTCCTCGTTGCGGGCGACGATGCGCTCTAGCCGGGCGATGTCGCGCGGTGTGGCGACCTCGGCGGCGCGGGCCGCGGCCAGCCCCTCAAGCTCGGTCCGGATGCGCGCGATTTCAAGGTATTGCGCCCTGGACGGGACCGGCACGCGCACGTCGCGCATGCTGCGCTGCTCCAGCGCGCGATCCTGAAGCAGCCGCTGCACCGCGTCGCGCACCGGGGTCGAGCTGGTTCCAAGCGAATCGGCAAGGCCGCGAATCGTCACCTTCTCGTTCGGGCGAAGCGTGCCGCGGACAAGGTCCTGACGGATGCGGGCATAGATCGCGTCGCCCATGGACTCCTTGCTGATTTCCTTCACGGCTCCCCCGGACGAAAGGCCGCGATCCTTGCGGACGCGCGGCGAACGTTGACGCATGATGCATCATCGGGATTGATCCGGCAAACCAAAACTGCGATGACTCGGCCAAAGGGTCCGGGGCAGGGCGCCGCCCGCGGCACCGTTCCGGCAGGTTTCACGAGAGGACAGGATGAGCGATACACCCAAGGACATGAACGGCGCCGAAAGCGTGGTGCGCAGCCTGCATGCGGGGGGTGTCGATGTCTGTTTCGCCAATCCCGGCACGTCCGAGATGCAGTTCGTCGACGCGCTGGACCGTACCAAGCTGATGCACTGCGTGCTGGGCCTGTTCGAGGGGGTCGCCACCGGCGCCGCCGATGGATACGCGCGCATGGCGGGCAAGCCGGCGGTGACGCTTCTGCACCTTGCGCCCGGTTTCGCCAATGCCGCTGCCAACCTGCACAACGCGCGCAAGGCGCGCGCGCCGGTGCTGAACCTGGTTGGCGATCACGCGCTGCGCCATCAGCAATATGACGCGCCGCTGTCTGCGGATGTCGAAGCCGCCTGCGCGCCCTTTTCGGACTGGGTGAAATCAGGCACGGATGCGGGCAGTTTCGCCGCCGACGCGATGCAGGCGCTGGCCGTCGCCAAGGGCGCGCCGGGGCGCGTCGCCACGCTGATCGCGCCGGCCGATATCGGCTGGGACGAGGGCGGCAGAATGGCGGAGGCGGTTCCTTCCCAAGGCCCCGCGCCGCTGGACGAGGACGCGCTGACCGAGGCCGTCGCGGCGCTGAAGTCGGGCGAGCGGACCATCATCATCGCCGGGAACTCGGTGGTTGAAAATACCCAGGCGCTGGCGCTCCTTCAGGGGATCGCCGACAAGGCCGGCGCCGACATCATCGCGCCCACGTCGAACCGGCGGATCGAGCGGGGGCAGGGCAGGACCCCGATCGACAAGATCCCCTACCCGATCAACATGGCGCTTGAGCGTCTGGCCCCCTATGCCCGCGCCATCCTGGTGGAAACGGTGCCGCCCGTCGCCTTCTTCGCCTATCCGGACCGGCCCAGCCTGCTGCTGCCCGAGGATTGCCGGACAGTGACGCTTTGCGGGCACGACGGCGACGGCCCCGCCGCGCTGGAGGCGCTGGCAGACCGCATCGGCGCGAGGCCGGCCCAGCCGCGCGGCGCCGCCATGCCCGCGCGCCCGCAGGCCGGGTCGATCACGCTGGACAACATCGCCGCCGCGCTCGCCAACGCGCTGCCCGAGGATGCGATCATCGTCGACGAATCCGTCTCGTCCGGCGGTGCGGTGTTCCCGGCGGGCGACGCGGCGCGGCCGAATTCCTGGCTGGCGCTGACCGGCGGGTCCATCGGCATCGGCATCCCGCTGTCGGCGGGCGCGGCCATCGCCTGCCCGGAGCGGCCCGTCATCACGCTGCAGGCGGACGGGTCGGCCATGTACACCATTCAGGGCCTCTGGACGCAGGCGCGCGAAGGCTCGAACGTGACGACGATCATCCTTGCCAACCGCGCCTACGAGATCCTCAAGGGCGAGCTGCACAATGTCGGCGCCCAGCCCGGCCCCGACGCGCTCAGCATGCTGAACCTCGACCGTCCGGACCTGGATTTCGTCGCCATGGCCAAGGGCATGGGCGTGCCCGGCCGCCGGGTCGAGGATGTGGCCGACCTGATGCGCGCCATCGAGGACGCGGCGAAGGAGCCCGGCCCCTATCTGATTGAAGCGATGCTATAGGAAGGACATCACATGGCACTGGATAAAGACCTGCGCGACCGGATCATTCAGGCGGTCGAGGACGGCTTCGACGACCAGATCGCCTTTACCCAGGAGCTGGTGCGCAACCCGTCCCTGCGCGGGCACGAGCACAGCATTCAGGATCTGCTGTTCCGCACGCTCAGATCGCGCGGCTACGCGATGGACCGGTTCAAGATGGACCGCGAGGCGATTGCCGCGCATCCCGGCGGCTCGAAATTTTCCGAGGCACATTCCGACGCGCCCATCGTCGTCGGCATCCACCGGCCCCGCGACGAGGCGGGCCGCTCGCTGATCCTGCAATCGCATCTCGATGTGGTGCCCGAGGGGCTGCATGACATGTGGAGCGATCCGCCCTTTTCCGGCAAGATCGAGGGCGACTGGATGTATGGCCGCGGCGCCGGCGACATGAAGGCGGGGGCGGCCGCGAACATCTTTGCGCTGGATGCCTTGCGGCGGATCGGGCTTCAGCCCGCCGCGACCGTCTATGTGCAATCGGTTGTCGAGGAGGAGAGCACCGGCAACGGCGCGCTGCAGACCTTCCTTCAGGGCTATACCGCCGACGCCGTGCTGATCCCCGAGCCGGAGGAAGAGATGCTGGTGCGCGCCAATACCGGCGTGCTGTGGTTCCAGATCCAGGTGCGCGGCGTGCCGGTGCATGTGCGCGAGATGGGCGAGGGTGCCAATGCCATCGACGGCGCCACCCGCATCATGGCCGTGCTGCGCGAAATGGAGGAAGACTGGAATGCCGAGAAGGGCGATCATCCCCATTTCGAGGACGAGGCGCATCCCATCAACCTCAACATCGGCAAGATCGAGGGCGGCGACTGGGCCTCGTCGGTGCCGTCATGGTGCAATATCGACTGCCGCGTGTCGATCTATCCCGGCCGCAGCGCCGAGGATGCCGCCCGCGAGATCGAGAGCCGCATCGCGGCCTTTGCGCAATCCGACAGCTTCCTGTCGAACAATCCGCCCAAGGTGGTGTTCAACGGCTTCCATGCCGAGGGCTACGTTCTGGAGCCGGGCAGCGACGCCGAGGCGGTGCTGGAACGCGCGCACGAGGCCGCCATCGGCGCGCCGCTCGAATCCTTCATGACGGCGGGGTATCTCGATACGCGGGTCTATGCGCTTTACAACAGGATCCCGGCGCTCTGCTACGGGCCGGTGTCGCGCAACATCCACGGCATCGACGAATGCGTGAGCCTCAGCTCGGTCAAGAAGATCACGGCGGCGATGGCGCTCTTCATCGCCGAGTGGTGCGGCGTCGAGGCGCTGGACACCTGATGCGCGCGGAGCGCCCTGACGCGGGACTGCCCCCCGTTCTGGACCGCGCCGCGCCCGCCGCGCGGCTGGCGGGCACCGATCCGTTGACGCAGGACGCACCCGCCATCACGCCGCGGCACGCGGCGGATCTGGCGCGGGATCTCTACGGGATCGGCGGCGAGATTCGCGCGCTTTCCGCCGAGAAGGACGCGAATTTTCACATCCGCCTGAAGAACGGGCAGGAGGCGCTGCTGAAGATCACCAACGCCGCCGAAGACCCCTCGGTTACTGACATGCAGACGCGCGTGCTGATCCACCTGGCGATGGTGGACCCCGCGCTTCCGGTGCCGCGCGTTCATGCCAGCCTGTCGGGCGCGGCCTCGGAAAGGGTCGAGGCGGCGGGGCAAGCGCATGTGGTGCGCCTGCTCGGCTTCCTGCCGGGCACGGTGCTGGCCGACGCGGCGGCGGCGCCGGGGCTGCATGCGGAACTGGGCACGCTTCTGGGGCGGCTGACGCGGGCGATGCGCGGTTTTTTCCACCCTGCCGCGGGGCATGAGCTGCAATGGGACATCAAGCAGGCGGCCCGCCTGCGCCCGATGCTGGACGCGGTGACGGACGAGGCGCTGCGCGCGCGGCTTGCCGCGCTGCTGGACCGGTTCGACGAGGATATCGCGCCGCGCCTGAGGGCGCTGCGCGCCCAGGTGGTGCACAACGATTTCAACCCGCACAACCTGCTGGTCGACGGCCCGCATGCGGCGCGCGTGACGGGGATCATCGATTTCGGCGACATGGTGCACACGCCCGTGGCCTGCGATCTGGCGGTGGCGTGCTCCTACCAGATCGCCAGCGGGTCCGAGCCGCTGGCCGATGTCGCGCGGATGATCGGCGGCTTTGTCCGCGCGATGCCGCTGGAGGCGGAGGAAGTCGCGCTTCTGCCCGATCTCATCCGCCTGCGGCACCTGACGACGCTGGTGCTGGGCGCGTGGCGCGCGCGGCGCTATCCTGAAAACGCGGCCTATATCCTGCGCAACACGGGCAGCGCGCGGCGTGGGCTGGACGCGCTGGACGCAATCGCGCCCGATGTGGCGGCGCGAACCCTGCGCGCGGCGGCGGGAGTGGAGTGAGACGGACATGACAATGGTCAACGCCTATGACGGGGCAGGCGATCTGGATCCCGAGGATGCCGCCCTGATCGCCCGCCGCCAGCGCGTGCTGGGTCCCGGCCTACCGGCTGTTCTATGACGAGCCCCTGCACCCGGTGCGGGGCGAGGGGGTGTGGCTGTGGGACAAGGCCGGCAACCGCTATCTGGACGCCTACAACAACGTCGTGTCGGTCGGGCATTGCCACCCGCATGTCACCCGCGCCATCGCGGCGCAGGCCGAGCAGCTGAACACGCATACGCGCTATCTGCACGAGGCGCCGGTGATCTATGCCGAGCGGCTGCTGGCCACCATGCCGGACGCGCTGGGGCATGTCATGTTCACCTGCACCGGCTCCGAGGCGAACGATCTGGCGCTGCGCATCATGCGCGCCTATTCGGGCCGGCAAGGCGTGATCGTGACGCGCAACGCCTATCACGGCGTGACCGAGGCGGTGGCCGAGCTGTCGCCGTCCCTGGGCGAATTCGTGCCGCGCGGCGCGCGCGTGCGGGTGATCGACGCGCCCGATGGCGGGCCGGACCAGGGTGCGCGGCTGGCGGCAGACCTCGCCCGCGCGATTGCCGACATGCGGGCCGAAGGGATCGAGCCGGGCGCCTTCATCTGCGACACGGTATTCTCCAGCGACGGGCTTTTTCCCGATCCGGCGGGGTTTCTTGCCCCTGCGGTCGATCTGATCCGGGCCGAGGGCGGGATCTTCATCGCCGACGAGGTGCAGCCGGGCTTCGCACGCACCGGCGAGGCATGGTGGGGTTTCCAGCGGCACGGGCTGATCCCCGATATGGTGACGATGGGCAAGCCGATGGGCAACGGCTTTCCAGTGTCGGGCGTCGCGCATGCGCCCGGAACTGGTGCAGGATTTCGGCACGAAAGCCCGCTATTTCAACACGTTCGGCGGAAATCCCGTCGCCTGCGCGGCCGGGATGGCGGTGATGGACGTGATCGAGGATGAGGGATTGCATGAAAATTCGCGCGTCGTGGGCCGCCAACTTGCCGAGGGGCTGCGCGCCTTGCGCGCCGGGGATGACGGCATCGGCGATGTGCGCGGCGCGGGGCTGTTCGTGGCGGCCGATTGCGTGACGGACGGCGCGCCCGATGGCCGCCGGGCGCGGGCCATCGTCAACCACATGCGCCGAAACGGCGTGCTGATCAGCGCGACGGGGCCGGAGGGGCATGTGCTCAAGATCCGCCCGCCGCTTGTGATGCAGGCGGGCGAGGCGCGGATGCTGGTCGACGCGGTGGCGGCGGCGCTGGAGGCGCTCTGACGCCGCCGCGCGTCAGGCGTCGAAGCCTTCCCCGCCGATCAGCGCCGCGATGACCTTTTCCGCCGCTTCCTCGGCCGTCAGATCGACCGTGTTGACCGTCAGTTCCGCGGTTTCAGGCTCTTCATACGGGCTGTCGATGCCGGTGAAGTTCTTCAGGTCCCCGGCGCGCGCCTTCTTGTAAAGGCCTTTCACGTCGCGCCGCTCGGCGACTTCCAGCGGCGTGTCGACGAACACCTCCATGAACTCGCCCGCTTCCATCATCTCGCGGACCATGCGCCGCTCGGACCGGAAGGGCGAGATGAAGGCGGTCAGCACGATCAGCCCCGCGTCGGTCATCAGGCGCGCGACCTCGCCCACGCGGCGGATGTTTTCCACCCGGTCGGCATCGGTAAAGCCCAGATCGCGGTTCAGCCCGTGGCGCACGTTGTCGCCGTCCAGCAGGAAGGTGTGCTTGCCCATCGCGTGCAGCTTTTTCTCGACGATGTTGGCGATGGTGGATTTGCCCGATCCCGACAGGCCGGTGAACCACACCACCTTGGCCTTCTGGTTCTTGGCGCTGGCATGCGCCTCGCGGTCGACGTCCACCGCCTGCCAGTGGATGTTCTGGCTGCGGCGCAGGGCGAAATGCACCATGCCGGCGGCCACTGTCGCATTGCTGATCCGGTCGATCAGGATGAACCCGCCGAGGTCCGGGTTGTCCTCGTATTTCTCGAACGGGATGGCGCGGTCGGTCGAGATGTTGACGACGCCGATCGCGTTGAGGCTGAGTGTCCGCGATGTCAGATGCTCCAGCGTGTTGACGTTCACCTCGTATTTCGGCTCGGTCACGGTGGCGGTCATGGTCTGGGTGCCGATCTTCAGCAGGTAGGGCCGGCCCGGCAGCATCTCGGCCTCGCCCATCCAGACCAGCGTCGCCTCGAACTGGTCGGCCACCTCGCAGGGCGCGTCCGCCTGCACGATAACGTCGCCGCGCGAGCAATCGATTTCGTCCTTGAGCGTCAGGGTGACGGATTGCCCTGCCACGGCGCGATCCAGATCACCGTCATAGGTGACGATGGATTTCACATGGCTCGTCTTGCCCGAGGGCAGCACGCGGACCGCGTCGCCGGGTGCAATGCTGCCCGACCCGATCTGCCCCGAAAAACCGCGAAAATCGAGGTTGGGCCGGTTGACCCATTGCACCGCCATGCGGAACGGGCGGTCCTGCATCTGCGCGACGTTGATCGGCGCGTCCTCCAGATGGCTCAGCAGGGGAGGGCCCTGATACCACGGCGTGTTCTCGGACCGCGTGACGATATTGTCGCCCGCGAGGCCGGAAATGGGAATGGGCACGAAACTGGTCATGCCGATCTGCTCGGCAAAATGCGAGTAGTCCTTGACGATCTCGTAGAACCGCTCCTGGCTGTAATCGACAAGGTCCATCTTGTTGACCGCCAGCACGACGTTGCGGATGCCCAGAAGGTTCACCAGGTAGGAATGCCGCCGCGTCTGCGTCAGCACGCCCTGCCGCGCGTCGATCAGGATCACGGCGAGGTCTGCGGTCGAGGCGCCGGTGACCATGTTGCGCGTGTATTGCTCGTGCCCCGGCGTGTCGGCGACGATGAACTTGCGCTTGTCCGTGGCGAAGAAGCGATAGGCGACATCGATGGTGATGCCCTGCTCGCGCTCGGCCGCGAGGCCATCGACCAGGAGGGCAAAGTCGATGTTCTGCCCCTGCGTGCCGCTGGTCTTGCTGTCGTTTTCCAGCGTGGCAAGCTGATCCTCGAAGATCATCTTGCTGTCATAGAGCAGCCGGCCGATCAGCGTCGATTTGCCGTCATCGACCGACCCGCAGGTGATGAACCGCAGCATCGTCTTGTGCTGGTGTTTTTCCAGATAGGCGTCGATGTCGGACGCGATGAGGCTGTCGGTGACGTAAACGGGGTCCTTGGGTGCGGCGTCCATCAGAAATACCCCTCCTGCTTTTTCTTCTCCATCGATGCGGCCTGATCGTGGTCGATGGCGCGGCCCTGCCGCTCGGACGTGGTGGTCAGCAGCATTTCCTGGATGATCTCGGGCAGGGTGGCCGCCGTGCTTTCGACCGCGCCGGTCAGCGGGTAGCACCCCAGCGTGCGGAAGCGGACCGAGCGCATCACAGGCTCTTCCCCGTTCAGCGGAAACCGCTCGTCATCGACCATCAGCAGCAGCCCGTCGCGGATTACCGTCGGGCGCGGCGCGGAATAGTAAAGCGGCACGATCTCGATCCCCTGGAGGTGGATGTATTGCCAGATGTCCAGCTCGGTCCAGTTGGACAGCGGGAAGGCGCGGATGCTCTCGCCCTTGGCCTTGCGGGTGTTGTAGAGCTTCCACAGCTCGGGCCGCTGGTTTTTCGGATCCCACCGGTGGTTGGCGGTGCGGAAGGAAAACACCCGCTCCTTGGCGCGGGATTTCTCCTCGTCGCGGCGGGCGCCGCCGAAGGCGACGTCGAAATTGTATTTGGTCAGCGCCTGTTTCAGACCGTCGGTCTTCCACATGTCGGTGTGCAGACCGCCGTGATCGAACGGGTTGATCCCCTTCTCCAGCGCCTCGGGGTTCTGATGCACGATCAGGTCCATCCCTGCCTCCTGCGCCGCACGCTCGCGCAGCTCGTACATGGCGCGGAATTTCCATGTGGTGTCGACATGCAGCAGGGGGAAGGGCGGGGGCGACGGGTAGAACGCCTTTTTCGCCAGGTGCAGCATGCAGGCCGAATCCTTGCCCACGGAATAGAGCATGACCGGGTTGTCGGCATTCGCCACAACCTCGCGCATGATGTGAATGCTCTCGGCCTCGAGACGCTCCAGATGCGTCAGCGTCTTGTCCGAAACGCTCAGATCCTGCACATTCATCTTCCGCCCTTTCCGAATGGTTCGCGTGTGTTTGCCAAATTTGCGTGCAATGGGGAAGGGATCAGCGGAAAATTGGCCCAACTATCCGGGAAATCCGCTCATGCGCGGCTTTCGTGCCGTGATCGGGCCGCTTGGGGTGACGATGTTCGCCTTGGGGCGTGCAGTTGACGCCAATGGCACGACGCGGTTAAACGCGCAGCACAGCCGCAGCGCGCCGCGTGCGGCACATCCCGGAGGGGTTGAGCATATGCGACTGATCGGAGCACTCGCCGCCGGGATCTGCCGGATCAACTGGATCGTCGGGCAGGTCTTTGCGTGGCTGGCGCTGGGGATCGTCGTGGTCTGCTTTACCGTCGTGGTGCAGCGCTATGCCTTCGGCGTCAGCTATCTCTGGATGCAGGATCTCTATATCTGGCTGAGCGGCGCGATGTTCACCGCCGTGGCGGGCTTTGCGCTGCTGCGCGACGATCATGTGCGCGTCGACATCTTCTATCGCCCGGCGCGGATGCGCACCCGCGCGCTGGTCGATCTTTTCGGCACCGTGTTGTTCCTGCTGCCGTTCACGGCGGTCGTGGCGGTCTATTCGGTGCCGTTCGTGCGGCGCGCCTGGTCCTATGCCGAAGGCTCGGCCAATGTCGGCGGGATGCCGGGGCTTTATATTCTCAAGACGTTCATCCTTGCCTTTGCCGCGCTGCTGGCGCTTCAGGGGATCGCGACGATCTGCCGGTCGATCCTGGTGCTGGCCGGGCGGCGCGATCTGGTGCCCGAAATGATGCGTTATCCCGACACCGGCCCCGATGCCGAGGCGGCCGCCGTGGAAGGAAAATTCTGATGGATCCCGTCCTCATCGGCGAAATCCTTGCCGGGCTCATGTTCTTCGGCATCATCGGCTTTTTGCTGCTGGGCTTTCCGGTGGCCTTCACGCTGGCGGGCGTGTCGCTGATGTTCGGCGCGGTGGGCTGGTTCTTCGGCGTGTTCGATCCTTCCAATTTCGGCGCGCTGCCGAACCGCTATATCGGCTTCATGACCAGCGAGGTGCTGGTCGCCGTCCCCCTCTTCATCTTCATGGGGGTGATGCTGGAGCGCTCGCGCATCGCCGAGCAACTCCTGCTGACCATGGGCAAGCTTTTCGGCAACCTGCGCGGGGGGCTCGGGATTTCGGTCGTGCTGGTCGGCGCGATGCTGGCGGCCTCGACCGGGGTGGTGGGCGCAACGGTCGTCACGATGGGCCTCATCTCGCTGCCCGCGATGCTGCGCGCGGGGTATGATCCCAAGCTGTCGACGGGCGTCATCTGCGCCAGTCGGACACGCTGGGGCAGATCGTGCCGCCGTCGACCGTGCTGATCTTCATGGGCGACATGCTGTCGGGGATCAATTCACAGGTGCAGATGGCCAAGGGCAATTACGCGCCGGTGCCGGTATCGGTGGGCGATCTCTTTGCCGGGGCGCTCTTGCCGGGGTTCCTGCTGGTGGGGCTCTACCTCGCCTACACGATCTTCAAGGCGCTGACCGATCCCGAATCCTGCCCCGCGACGCCCGTGCCCGAGGCCGAGCGGGGCAATCTGCTGCGCGAGGTGTTCTCGGCGCTCATCCCGCCGCTGCTGCTGATCCTCGCCGTCCTCGGCTCCATCCTTGGCGGCATCGCCACCCCGACCGAGGCGGCATCGGTGGGCGCCGTGGGCGCGATGGTGCTGGCCGCGCTGCGCTGGCGCCTCAGCCTTGGCATCCTGCGCGAGACGGTCGTGGCGACGGCGACGATCACCTCGATGGTGTTCATCGTCCTTCTGGGCGCGTCGGTCTTTTCGGTCGTGTTCCGGCTGATGGGGGGCGACAACCTGGTGCATGAATTCCTCAGCACGCTGCCGGGCGGCCGGCTGGCCGCGGTGGCGATGGTCATGGCGATCATGTTCCTGCTGGGCTTCATCCTCGACACGTTCGAGATCATCTTCATCGTCATCCCGATCACGGCGCCCGTGCTGCTGATGATGGATGTCGACCCGATCTGGCTGGGCGTGCTGGTGGGGGTCAACCTGCAGACGTCGTTCCTGACGCCGCCTTTCGGCTTTGCCCTTTTCTACCTGCGCGGCGTCGCGCCGGCGGACTTGCCCACATCGGCGATCTATCGCGGCATCCTGCCTTTCGTGCTGCTGCAGATCGCCGCAATCGCGATCCTGTTCGTCTTTCCCGGCATCGTGACCTGGCTGCCGCGGCTGATCGCCGGATGAATACTCGCGTCCAGAGATAGCTAAGCGATATTCTTTCAACCAATCTGCGGATAGTCACCGGTTGAACAACATCCCGCCATTCTTTAATCCCGATAAAGTGTAATTATTTCCGGATGTTGAAATGAAAAAAATTCTTTTACTGATTGCTGCTCTTTTGGCGCCGCTTCCGGCGGCGGCCGTCACTGTAAACCTCGACGCCACCAAGGGTTCCGGCAGCAATGCCGGCCTGCTCTACAAGAGCGCGTCGGGATATTACCTCGACGCCCTCGACACGCGGCCGCGCGACGCCACGATCAAATACCTGTCGCTCGCGGCGGGAAGCTATGCGATTTCGCCGACGCTGGACCTCTACGATTCCTGGTCGCGCTGGAGGCATTCGGCCGGCTGCGATTCCAGCGGCGCGAATTGCCTGACAGGTTATGAATATTCCTTTGGCTTCTTCATGCCCGATACCGCGATCGCGGGCGCGTTCAACAAGGTCGGCATCACCAATTCCGGCCAGACCGACAGCAGCCTTGCGAACCTGGTGAACCAGTCGCCCTTCTACTCCGGCAACTTCTTCGGCACGGGCCAGCAGGGTTACGACGCGGTCAAGGGACTGAAACTGGCAAGCTTCACGCTGGCGTCGGCGCAGGATGTCGGGTTCTTCATCCATGACACCTTCATCAGCGACAACAGGGGGGCGTCAGCTTCAACGTGTCGGCGGTGCCGCTTCCGGCGAGCCTTCCGTTGATGTTGGCCGGGCTCGGCGCGCTGATGGTGTTCCGGCGCAGGCACGCCTGACATTCCGCGCTTACTGACGAAAATGCCCCGGACCTGACGGCCGGGGCATTTTCTTGTTCATTGGCGGCGGTTTCGTGCCCTGGCCGCTGCTGTCAGAGCTGCAGATACTTCTCGCGCGCCACCTGGTAGGGCGTGTCCAGCTTTTCCGTGCGCTGGCGGACCAGCGTCAGGGCCTCGACAAAGCTGTCGGCGGTTCTCTTGACCAGCGCATCGTCGCTGTTGCGCAGCTCGTCCAGCACCTCCTTGGACGCCTTGGCCCCCGCCTCCATCACGTCGTCGGGGAAGTAGCGCACCATCACGCCGTGATCCTCGACCAGCGTTTTCAGCGCGCGCGGATCGTTGGCGACGAAATCGGACGAGACCTCATCGTATTCGGCCTGCGCCACGAAGCGGATGATCGCCTGAAGATCGTCCGGCAGTTCCTGATACTTGGCCTTGTCGACCACCAGTTCGGTGGCAAGACCGGGCTCCACGAAGCTGGGCATGTAGTAGTTCTTGGCCACCTGGTAAAATCCGAGCGCCAGATCGTTGTAGGGGCCGACGAATTCGGCGGCGTCCAGCGTGCCCGATTGCAGCGCCTGAAAAATCTCGCCCGCCGCAAGGTTGGTGACCGTCGCGCCCAGCTTCTCCCAGACCTGACCGCCCAGGCCGGGGGTGCGGAACCGCTTGCCCTTGATATCGTCGACGCTGGTCACCTCGTCGCGGAACCAGCCGCCGGCCTGCGTGCCGGTGTTGCCCGACAGGAACCCCTGAACGCCGAACTGGTCGTAGATCTCGTCCCACAGCTCCTGGCCGCCCATGTGGCGCACCCACGCGGTCAGCTCGGCGGTGGTCATGCCGTAGGGCACGCCGGTAAAGAACGACAGCGCGGGCGACTTGTTCTGCCAGTAATAGGCGGCGCCATGGCTCATCTCGGCGGTGCCGTCGATGACGGCGTCGAGGCTTTGCAGGGGCGGCACCAGCTCGCCCGCGGAATAGACCTGAATCGTCAGGCGCCCGCCCGAGGCGGCGGTGACGCGGTCGGCCAGACGCTGCGCGCCGACGCCGAGGCCGGGGAAATTCTTGGGCCAGGTGGTGACCATGCGCCAGGTGATGTTGCCCTGCGCAATGGCCGGGGCGGCGAGCGCGGTGGCCGCGGTGCCAAGCGCCCCGGCGCGGATGAATGAACGACGATCCAAGATGAAAATCTCCTGTTGCGATGAAATCACGTACCGCGCGGAGATAAGCAGCCGGGCCCGGAAATGTCCATTCCAAGATCGCGGAAAGGGGCGGCGCCGCCCCTGCCCTACGCCCCTTTCTTGCGCCTCAGGCGGGCGATGACGGCAAAGAACAGCGGCACGAACAGCACGCCCAGAACCGTCGCCGAAATCGTGCCGGACAGCACGCCGGCGCCGATCGCGGTGCGCCCGCCCGATCCGGCCCCGGTGCTGAGCACGAGCGGCGTCACACCCAGCGAGAAGGCCATCGACGTCATGATGATGGGCCGGAACCGCTGCCGCGCGGCATCGACGGCGGCTTCGAAGATCGTCTCGCCCGCCTCGCGCTTGTCGCGCGCGAATTCGACGATCAGGATCGCGTTCTTGCCGGTCAGGCCGATCACCACCAGCAGACCCACCTGGAAGAAGACGCCGTTTTCGAACCCGCCGAGCCATGCGCCGACAAGCGCGCCCAGCACGCCGATGGGCATCGCCAGCATCACCGCGAAGGGGATGGACCACGATTCGTAGAGCGCCGCCAGCGCGAGGAAAATCGCCGCCAGAGACAGCGCATAAAGCAGCGGCGCCTGCGCGCCCGATTGCTGCTCTTCCAGCGACAGGCCGGTAAGCGAGATCTGGAATCCGGGCGGAAGCTGTTCGGCCAGGCGGAAGATCTCGTCGATCGCGTCGCCGGTCGACACGCCGGGCGCGGGCGAGCCCTGCACCTGCATCGACGGCACGCCGTTATACCGGGTCACGCCCTGCGGCCCGTCGGTCCAGCCGGCGGTGACAAAGTTGGAAAACGGCACCAGCCCGCCATTGGCGTTGCGCACGCGCCATTTCTCGATGTCCGAAGGGGTGCTGCGGGCCTCGGCCTCGCCCTGCACATAGACCCGCTTGATCCGGCCCTCGTCGACAAAATCGTTGACGTAGGTGCCCGCCCATGCGGTGCTGAGCAGACCGCCCACATCCGTGGCCGACACACCCATCGCCCCGGCGCGGCGCCAGTCGATATCGAGGTTGAACTGCGCCGCATCCTCCAGCCCGTTGGGCCGGGCGCTGGCGATCAGGGGGCTTTGCGCGGCCATGCCCAGCATCTGGTTGCGCGCCTGCAAAAGCTGCTCGTGCGTCTGCCCGCCGCGCGCCTGCACGTAGAAGTCGAAGCCCGAGACGTTGCCCAGCTCGATCACCGAAGGCGGCACGATCGGGAACACCATCGCGCCTTGGATCTGGCTGAACGCGCCATAGGCGCGCGCGGCAAGGGCCTGAACGCTCTGGTTGGCGGCCTCGCGCTCGCTCCAGTCCTTGAGCCGCACGAAGGCGATGGCCTGGTTCTGGCCCTGTCCGCTGAAACTGAAGCCTACGACGCCGAAAACGGATTCGACGATCTCGTCCTCCTGCGTCAGATAATAGTTCTCGACCTGCTTCAGCACCTCGAGCGTCTGCCCGGCGGTGGTGCCGGTGGGGCCCTGGATCAGCGTGAACATGATGCCCTGATCCTCTTCGGGCAGGAACCCTTCGGGCGTGCGCAGGAAGAGACCGACCATCACCGCGACAATCGCTAGATAGACGATTCCCACGCGCACCGGCCGCTTGACGATCCACCCGACCGAGCTGGCATAGCCGCCCAGCAGCCCCTCGAAGCCGCGATTGAAAAGGCCGAAAGGCCCGCGCCCCCTGCCTTCGCCATGCTTGCCCTTCAGCATCGTCGCGCAAAGCGCCGGCGTCAGCGTCAGCGCCACCAGCACCGACAGCGCCATCGCCGAGACGATCGTGACCGAGAACTGCTGATAGATCACCCCGGTCGAGCCGGGAAAGAACGCCATCGGCACGAACACCGCGGACAGCACCACGCCGATGCCGATCAGCGCGCCGGTGATCTGGTCCATCGACTTGCGCGTCGCTTCCTTGGGCGACAGCCCCTCCTGCTCCATGATCCGCTCGACGTTTTCGACAACGACGATGGCGTCGTCGACCAGCAGGCCGATGGCCAGCACCATTGCCAGCATCGTCAGCGTGTTGATCGAAAACCCCATCAGAGACAGCACTCCGAAGGTGCCCAGCAGGACCACCGGCACGGCCAGCGTCGGAACGAGCGTCGCACGCAGGTTTTGCAGGAAAAGATACATGACGAGGAAGACGAGGACGATCGCCTCGAGCAGCGTCTTGGCGACCTCCTCGATGGAAATCTCGACGAAGGGGGTCGTGTCGTAGGGGATGACGTATTCGAAGCCTTCGGGGAAGAACTGCGCCAGCTCCTCGACCCGCGCCTCGACGGCGGAGGCGGTGTCCAGTGCGTTGGCGCCGGGCGCGAGGCTGATCGCCATGCCGGAAGCCGCCTGCCTGTCAAAGCGCGAGATCGTGCCGTAATTCTCGGCGCCGATTTCGACCCGCGCGACATCGTTGACCAGCACGAGGCCGCCGTCGGTTTCGGCACGGATGACGATCTGGCGGAAATCCTCGGGCGTGGTCAGCAGCGATTGCGCCGTGATGGTGGCGTTCAGAACCTGCCCGTCTACCGCCGGCCGCGACCCGAACTCGCCCGCCGAAATCTGGGCGTTCTGCGCGCGCACGGCATTGACCACGTCCTGCGGGGTCAGCTCGAACGCCGCCAGCTTGGCCGGATCCAGCCAGATCCGCATCGCGTATTTCGCGCCGAAGACCCGCACGTTGCCGACGCCGTCGACGCGGCTCAGCTCGTTGACCATGTTGGTTTCCAGGTAATCGCCCAGATCGGTCGCGTCGTAGTCGCCGCTCTCGGCGATCAGCGCGATCACCATCAGGAAACCCGACGAGGATTTGCGCACCGTCACGCCCTGCCGCTGCACCGGCTCGGGCAGAAGGGCGGTGGCCTGTGCCAGCTTGTTCTGCACCTGCACCTGCGCGATGTCGGGATCGGTGCCCGTCTCGAAGGTCAGCTCGATGCTGGCCCCGCCCGCGCTGGTCGAACTTGACGACATGTAGCGCAGCCCGTCCAGCCCCGTCATCTGTTGTTCGATCACCTGCGTGACGGTGTTTGCCACCGTCTCGGCGCTGGCACCGGGATAGGAGGCGTTGACCGACACGGTGGGCGGCGCGATCTGGGGATATTGCGCGACCGGAAGAGTCAGGATCGACAGCACCCCGACACCCATGATGAAGATCGAGATGACCCAGGCGAAAATCGGTCGGTCGATGAAAAAACGGGCCATGCTGGGGCGCTCCGGTCAGGTCGGGGTCTATTCTGCGGCGTCTTCGGGCTCGGCCGCGTCCGTGGCAGCGGGCGCATCCGTGTCCTGCGGCACGGCAGGGGCGGGCGCATCTGTCGCTGTCTCGCCGATGGCCGGCGTGGGCGCCTTGGCCGCGCCGTCGCCCGCGGGTTCCGTCACGCCGGCGGCCGGTGTGGCGGCGCCTTCGGCCTCCGCTGCGGGTGCCGCGCGCTCCTGCGCCGTCACCGTGGCGCCGGCCGACGCGGATTGCAGGCCCTCGACAACGATGCGGTCGCCGCTTTCCAGGCCGTCCGTCACCACCCAGGACTGATCCAGATCCTGCCGCACGGTCAGAACGCGCTGCTCAACGACGCCCTCGGGGCCGACGACCATCGCGGTCGGCTGGCCGCGCCGGTTGCGCGTGACGCCCTCCTGCGGCACGAGGAACGCATCCCTGGCCACCCCGCTGGGCATTTCGGCCTGCACATACATGCCGGGCAGAAGCAGCTTGTCGGGATTGGCGAACGCGATCCGCAGCACGACAACGCCCGTCAGCGGATCGACCACAGGCTCGGCGGCGGTCAGCGTGCCGGTCTGGTCGAACACGCTGCCATCGGCGAGCGTCAGCTTGACCTCCTGCACGTTGCCCTGCATCGGCATGTTCCCGGCGCTGCGGCGGAAGGCCAGAACCTCGGCCGCCGATTGGGTCACGTCCACATAGACGGGGTCGATGTTGCGGACCGTCGCCAGCGGCTGCTGCTGGCTGGCCGTGACCAGCGCGCCGGGGCTGACCATCGAGCGGCCGATCTCGCCCGACAGGCGCGCGCGGATCTCGGTGCGGTCCAGCTCGATCTCGGCCGATTGAAGCCGCGCCTCGGCGGCCTGAAGGCTGGCGACGGCGCTGTCACGCTCGGCGATGGCGGAATCCAGCGATTGCTCGCTGACCACGTTGCGGCTGGACAGCGTCTCCAGCCGCTCCGCCTCGCGGCGGGTGGCCTTGACCTGCGCCTCGGCCTGCGCGACGGCGGCCTTGGCCTGCGCGACGGCGGCGTTGTAGCTTGACGGGTCGATCCGGTAGAGCACATCGCCCGCCTCGACGCGCCCGCCCTCGTCGAAAAGTCGCTCGGTGATGATCCCGGCCACCTGCGGGCGCACCTCGGCCTCGGCCGAGGCGACGACGCGGCCCGGCAGGGTCGTCGTCAGGTTCACGTCCTGCGCCTCGACCGTGACCACCGTCACCGCCGGCGGCGGCCTCTCGCCCTGCTGCGCCAGCGCCGGAACAGCCGCCAGCAGCGGCGCGATCAGCAGCGCCGCACGGCGCAGACGGGGAAGGATGTGGGTCATGTGATCAAATCCAGATAGATGACGGACAGGAACGGGCTGGGCGGACAATAGCCCGAACCTTGGATGCAGCAAGAGGATGGCGCGGCAGCGGAACCTGCCAACACCGGAAGAGCCCGCGACACCGCTGGCCGGATTTACGCAATATCCGCGGCGCAGGCAACCCTGCGGCGCTTACCGCAGCCCGTTGGCCGCGATCTCGCCCGCAAGCTGGCGCATGGCTGCCCCGCGTGCCGCCGCGATGTCACCGGCCGAGAACGTGCCGCCGATCGGCGCGGCCAGCGAGAAGAGGCGCGCGCGGGCCCTGCCGTTTTCCGGCGCCACGAAATACTGGCCGGACAGGCGGAACGTGCCATCGGCATGGGCCAGCATTTCCTCGATGCGCAGCTCCACTTCGGCCTGCGGTCGGTCGAGGAACGGCCACGGCTCGCTCGCCACCTGCGCGCCGGTGATCTGCGCCAGGTAACGCGTCAGCTCCAGCGTGACGGCACGGCCGGGCTCGTCGGCCCACAAGAGGCCGTCGCCGGAAACGATGATCCCGTCCGGGCCCGAGACATAGATGTCCTCCGATGCGGCATAGGTCGGCAGGGACACTTCGCGCAGCGAGACGCTGTCGTAGGCGATGCGCTGGCTCTGCGCCACGTCCGCGCGCGGCACGGCGATGCGCGCCTCGGGGGTGCCGCCGCAGGCCGCAAGGGTGGCGGCGGCGGCAAGCAGGGCGATGGATCGGATGTTCAGCATGGCATTACCTTCCTGTCAAAAGGGAGTTCGGATCGCGCTCGATCGCGCGGGCCAGCGACGATACCGCCTGCGCCGCGCGCTGCACCTCGCGCAGCGCATCGCGCGCGTCGCGGCCCAGCCCGCCCGAGGCCTGGTAGCCCTCGATGGTGGTGCCCGCCTGCGCCAGCACGAGGCGCGCCCGCTCGAACAGGGCGGGAAGATCGCGGCTGGCATCGGCGAGCGTGTCAGCGGCGGAGCTGGCCGAGTTCAGCGTGTTCTTCACCGTCTCGACAACGCCCGCCTCCTGCAGTTCGGACAACACGCCGCTCAGCTCGGTCAGGGCCGAATTCAGGCTGGCGGGCAGTTCGCGGGTGCTTTGCTGGCTGAGGTAGCTGTCCACGGTGGTCAGAAGCTCGGTCAACTGGTCCGCCATCCTGTCGATGGCGACGTCCTCGATATTGGCGGCGACCCCCTCGATCCGGGCGACCAGTTCCGGCACGCCCTCGACCGCGGTGTTGACGCCCTCGGCGGCAGCGGCGGCATCGTCCAGCGCCGCGCCCAGCCTTGCCGCCAGATCCTGTTCGTTGAAGTTCTCGATCAGCGATGCCAGCCGGTCGATCATGCGGCTCAGCTGCTCGGGCAGCGCCTTGACCTCGTCCGAGCCGATGACGCCGCGCGCTTCGGCCAGCAGTCCGTTGAGGTTTTCGGGCGCGTCGCGCACCCCCTCGCTGGTGATCAGCGCGTTGATGTTGCCCAGAAGCGCGATCGCCTGGCTCATCACCTCTTCGACCGGCAGATCGTTGATGCGTTGAAAGACGCCCTCGGCGGTGGCCGACACGTCGGCGATGTCGCTTTCCGTGGTCGGAATGCGCACGCCGGCGTCGCCCAGATCGCTCATTTCGGCTTCCGGCGCGTCCTCGACATCGGCCAGTTCCACCTTGAGCCCGCCGGTCAGGATCGAGGTCGTCGCCAGCCGCGCCCGCAACCCCTCCTGCACCCGATCGCGCAGGAAATCGAGCGCCGCGCCCGTATCCGCCTCGCCCTCCAGGCCCAGGCGCCCCGGACGGATTTCCAGCGTCGCGACCAGCCGCACGCGGTTGTCGCCGAAGCGGTCCGGATCGACCAGCCCGTTCAGCGCGCTCACACGCCCGATGTTCAGCCCGGCCATCTCGACCGGGGCATCGACGGCCAGACCCGCGATGTTTTCCTCGAAGACCGCCGACAGGGTCAGCGTCTCGCCCTGCGCGTCCGAGAAGATCGCGGAGCGGGCCGAAGCCTCATCTGCATAAACCGGCACAATCGCGCCCGGCTTCAGCGGCTCCCCGCCCGAGACCATCGTGGCGAAGGTGACGCCGCCCGAAATCAGCGAGGCGATGGACGAGAAATCCAGCGCCGCGCCGTTCGGCCCCAGCGAGAAGGAAAAGCCCGACGTGTCCCAGAACCGCGTTGCGCTGTCGATCAGCCGGTCGTGCGGGGCATAGACGATCGCCCGCGCCTCGGCGGTGGTGCCGTCCTCGCTGATCGAGGTCTTGCCGATCTGGCCGACGGTGATGCCCTGGTAGATCACCGGCGCGCCTTCGGTCAGCGACGCCTTCCCGTTCGCGCGCAGCGTCAGCAGCAGGCCCTCGCGCCGCTCCAGCGGGGCGTCGGCCAATCCATCGAACCGGGTCCGCAGCCCGCCGGGCGTGCTGTCCCATATCCCCTCGATGAAGACGCCCGACAGCACGGTATCGAGCCCCGACACCCCCTGCGCCGTGACCTCGGGGCGCACCACCCAGAAGCGCGCGTCCCCGTCGACGAACTCGGCCACGTCCTTGTCCACGCGCACCGACACCAGCACCCGGTCCAGCCCGTCCGTGAATCCGATGTCCTCGACCATGCCGACGGTGACGTCGCGGTAATGCAACTCGGTCGTGCCGGCCGTGACGCCCGACGCATTGTCGAACGCGATCTCGATCAGCGGGCCACGGTCATAGTAGGTCTTGACCGCCACGCCGATCACCGCGATCAGCGCGATGAGCGGCACGATCCAGATCGCCGAGAGGCGCCGGAACGGGCTTGCCCGCGGGCTTGATCGGCGGCGGGGGAGGGGTCTGGACATCTTGGCTCACGCCGGGCGTTCCTTTTCTGCGGCCGTCTGCGGCGTCTCACCGGATCCGGGCGTGCGGCCCGTGTCCCAGATCAACCGGCTGTCGAAGCTTTGCGCAGATATCATGGTAAAGATGACGGACAAGGCAAAAAACAAGGCTGCCCGCCCCGGCGAGATGTTGACCAGCGTCTGAAGCTGCACCAGCGCGGACAGCACCGCCACGACGAATACGTCGATCATCGACCAGCGGCCGATATATTCGACGATCTCATACAGTTTCTGCCGCAGGCCGTCGGAAATCTGCGGGCCGCGCCGCACGCCGATGACAAGGCCGAGGATGATGACGAACTTGGCCACCGGAATGACCGCGCTGGCAATGAGGATGATGATCGCGACGCCCCACGCTCCGTGCATGGCCAGATCGACCGCGCCGCCGATGATGGTATTGCTCTGCGTGGAAACCAGCGTCTTCGTCTCCAGCATGGGGTAGAGGTTGCCGGGGATGTAGCAGGCCACGCCCAGCACCCACCACGCCATCACCTTTTGCAGCGACGTCGGGATCGCGCGACTGCACCTTGCCGCCGCAGCGCGGACAGACCGTGGTGCCCGCGGGGGACACGCGCGTGCAGCGCTGGCAGCCGATCAGGCCCATTTCGCGGGCGGTCTTCATGGCTCCAGCGATTTCCAGATGGAATAGCGGCACATCAGGCTGTCGGTCAGCACGACGACGATCATCAGCACCGCGAACATCCACGCGGCGGGGCCAAGGCTGACCTGCGCCAGATCGCTCAGCTTGACCAGCGCGACGGCGCAGCCGATGGCAAAGATCTCGGCCATCGACCAGGGCGTCAGATCCTCGGCCAGTCGGAAGGCATGGCGCGCCAGCGGGGCGGGCGGCTTGTCCTGGATGATGGGCACCAGCACGTAGATCAGCAGGCTGAGCCGGATCATCGGGATGATGACGATGAAGGCCAGGACCGCCGGGGTCAGAACCGCCATCATTCCCTCGAAGGCGAGGGCGGTCTGCACGATGGACGTGCCGTGATGCAGCCCGCCCGCGCCGATCGACAGGAACGGAAAGAACATCGCGCCTGTGATCAGGATCAGGATCGTGCTGGCCAGCGCGATCAGCCGCTTGCCCGCGCGGCGCCGCGGCGCGATCAGCACCGTATGGCAGCGCTGGCAATAGGCGCGTTCGTTGCGGTCCACGGCGGGAACGCTGTAGACAAGGTCGCAGTGCGGACAGGCGATCAGCCTGTCGAGCGGTTCATGGATCGCGCTGCCTTCATGGGTTTGCGTGTCGTTCATTGCTTGCATTCTCGCCTGTGTCCCGGCCAAGCGCAAGCTAGCGTGGCAGCCCTCCGCGGCCAGCGCCGTCCCCTGTGCAGGAGTTCGGTGTGACAAATGTGCCGCGTCAGGTCGCCCCGCCGTCAGGCCGGCCACAACCCCGGCGCGCCCGCAAATGCGCCCCGCGCCGCCGCTCAGCTGCGCCGCTGGAAGGCGATGAGGATCAGCGCCAGCAGCGACGAGCCGACCATCAGCAGCAGCGACACGGCGTTCAGGAGCGGGGTCGAGCCTTCCTTCAGCCGGTCGAACATGGCGATGGTCAGCGGCGCGTCAGAGCCGACCAGCATCAGCGTGGTGTTGAAATTCTCGAAGCTCATCAGGAACGCCACCACCGCCGCGCCGACGATGGCGGGCATCAGGAACGGAATCGTGATCGTGCGCACCGCCGTCAGGCGGCTGGCGCCGAGGTTCAATGCGGCCTCCTCCAGCGACGTATCGAATTTCTGCAGGCGGGCGGAAATCACCAGCGTCGCAATCGTGGTGATGAAGGAAAACTGCCCCAAAACCACCAGCGGCAGGCCGGGGCGCAGGAATTCCGCGTCGATCTGCGCCGTGTCCCAAAGGCCGTTCGCCACGGTCGAGGAAAAGACCAGGATCGAAATGCCCAGCACGATCCCCGGCACCACCAACGGCAGGAGCATCAGCACGTATAAAAGGCCGCGCCCGCGGAACCTGTAGCGGTTGAAGAGGAACGCGTTGGACGTGCCCACACCCACCGACAGCACCGCCACGCAGGCGCCGACGATGGCGGATGTGCCGATGGCGCCCAGGATGCCCCGCTCGTGAAAGACGCCGACCTTCGGTTCGTCCCGCCCGAAGAACCAGTCCAGCGTGAACCCCTCCCAGGGCAGCGACGGAAAGAGGCTGTCGTTGAAGGCAAAGACGGCGACCACCGCGAGCGGCAGCACCAGGTAGATGAAGAAAAGCGCGACATAGCCGGTCCAGATGACGCGCAGCGCGCGGGGGGTGGGGATGGTCGGGATCATCCCATCGTCCTTTCCAGCGTCTGGCCGGTCAGGCGCAGCATCGCCCAGATGATGAAGGACGACGCGAAGAGCAGCATGAAGCCGAAGGCCGCGCCGAGTTCCCAGTTGAACCGCACGATGAACTGCGAATAGATCATCTCGGTGAACCACAGGCTGTCCTTGCCGCCCAGCATGGTTGGCGTCAGGTAGTTGCCAAGGCTCAGCATGAAGACCACGATGCAGCCCGACACGATCCCCGGCACCGCGTGGGGGATCACGATCTCGCGCATCACCGACCAGCCGGAGCCGCCGAGGTCATAGCCCGCCTCGATCACCGCATCGTCGAGGCTGTCCAGCGTCGTCACCAGCGGCACCACCATGAACAGCATCGAGGTATAGACCAGGCCGACCATGATCGCGGCATCGTTATAGAGCATTTCGACCGGGCCGGAGACGATGCCGCGACCATTGCAGGAATTGCGAGATCACGCCCGTCTCGCGCAGCAGGATCATCCAGCCGAAGGTGCGCACCAGTTCGGACACCCAGAAGGGGATGAGGCAAAGGAGGAAGAGGACGGACCGCGCCCGCCCGCGCACCATCTTGGCGATGTAGTAGGACACCGGGAAGGCGATCAGCAGTGTTATGAGCGTGGCCAGGATCGACATCACGGCCGTGCGCGCGAAGGTACGCATGTAGAGCGGCTCGGTCAGGACGGTCCGGTAATTGGCGAGGCTGGTCTGATATTCGCCCACGCCGACACGCTCGCGCAGCGACAGCAGGGCCATGTCGACATGCGGGATGATGATGAGCAGGCTCAGCCACAAGAGCAGCGGCATCAGCAGCAGGATGAACCCAAGGCGCGCGCTCGCGGCCATGCCCTAGCCCTCGCCCGCGGCAAAGCAAACCGACTGCGCGGCGGACCAGCCGATATGCACGGGCGCGCCGCGTTTCAGGTCTGCGAATTCGCCCGATTGCGGCAGGGTCACTTCGACCTCGCCGCCGGTCTCGTCGCTTTTCACGAGGATGCGGCTGGCGGCGCCGTTGAACAGAAGGCTGCCGACGGTGCCCGACAGCCGGTTGTCGAACTGCTCCAGATCGGCGGCGTCGCGGCCCAGCCGGATCGCCTCGGGCCGCACGAAGATGTCGACGGCGGCGCCCTTCACGGCCCGCCCCTTGGCGGCGGCGCGCATGGTCAGGCCGCTTGCGGTGGCAAGCTGCACCGTATCGCCCTCGACCCGCTCCACCGTGCCGCGCCAGCGGTTGCTGTCGCCGACAAAGCTGGCGACAAAGGCGGTTTCGGGCCGGTAGTAGAGATCCTGACCGCTGCCCACCTGCTCGAACCGGCCGTGGTTCATCACGGCGATGCGGTCCGACATGACCAGCGCCTCGGACTGGTCGTGGGTGATATAGACGAAAGTGGTGTCGAACGCGGCCTGAAGGGACTTCAATTCGATCTTCATCCGCTCGCGCAGCTTGAGGTCCAGCGCGCCCAATGGCTCGTCCAGCAGCAGAACGTCCGGCTCCAGCACCATGCAGCGGGCGATGGCGACGCGCTGTTTCTGCCCGCCCGAAAGCTCGTCCACCTTGCGCTTGCCGATGCCGGGCAGGCCGATGCGGTCCAGCACCTCGTCGACCTTGCGGGCGATTTCCCCCTTGGACATGCCCGCGCGGCGCAGGCCATAGCCGATATTGCCTTCGATATTCATCATCGGGAAAAGGGCCAGATGCTGGAACACCATGTTCACCGGGCGCTTGTTCGGCGGCACGTCCAGAACCGAGCGGCCCTTGATCGCGATGTCGCCCGAGGTCGGCGCGAGGAACCCGGCGATCATGCGCATGATGGTGGTCTTGCCGCAGCCCGATGGGCCGAGGATGGAAAAGAACGACCCGGCCGGCACAGAAAAGGACACATCGTCCACGGCCAGCGTGTCGCCGAAGCGGCGGGTCAGATGAGTGCATTCCAGATCGGGGGTCAGATCGGGTTTCATGGGTATTTCCGTCTTGGGTCCGGGCGGCCCGTCCGGGGGCCGCCCGCCATGCATCGTTTACTGCGCGGCCTTCACGCGGTCGAGGATGCCGCCCTCGATCGCCTCCAGCCCGGCGGGGACGGGGGGATACCACTTGATGTTGTCCACGGCCTCGGGCGGGAAACTGCCCTGATACTGCGCCTTCAACTCCTCCGAGACGTATTCATCCGCGCCCTTGGACGCGGTGAAGTTGCCCGCGGATTCGGTGATCATCGCCGCGATTTCGGGCTGCATCACGAAGTTGATATAGTCATACGCGGCCTGATCGGCCTTGCCCTTTGCGGGCAGCGCGAAGGTGTCGATCCACCCCAGCGCACCGGAGTCGGGCGCGACAAACTTGATGTCCGCGTTGTCCGCGTTCAGCTTCCAGCCGCCGGTGTCCCAGGCCATCGCGGCCACAACCTCGCCCGAGCGGACGAGATTGAGCAGCTCGTCACCGCCCGACCAGTAGGTTTTGACGACCGGCTTGCACTCGATCAGCTTCTCCTCGACCTTGTCCATGATCTCGGTATAGGCCTGCTCGTCGCCGTACGCCTCGAACGGGTCCAGCCCCATCGCATAGGCGAAACCGATCAGCGTCGGGCGCTTGAGGCGGTAGGACACCTTGCCCTCCAGCGCGGGATCGCACAGGTCGGTGTAATCCTTGACGCCCTCGGCCTCGGCCGTGTTCACGATCAAGCCGCTGGTGCCCCAGATGTGCGGGACGGCATAAACTTCGCCGTCGACGGTCGAATTCTTCTTGGTGGCGTCCAGCATCGAGGGCACGAACAGCTCGGTCTTGATCTGGCTCATGTCGAGCGGCTTGTAGATGCCGAATTCCTTCTGCGGGCCTTCGATGCGGTCCTGGCTGGGCTGGGCCAGATCGAAGCCGCCGCCGCCGGTGGCGCGCAGCTTGGCGATCATTTCCTCGTTGTTGGACATGGTGACTTCGACGGTGTGGCCGGTCGCCTCCTCGAACTTGGCGATCACGTCATCGGGCGCGTAGCCGCCCCATGTCAGCAGGCGCAGCGTCTCGGCCTGCGCCGCGCCGGCCATCAGCGCCGCGCCCGCGACGCCGGCGGTCAATATGCGAAAAGTCGTTGTATGCAATGCAATTTTCATGTCTGTCTCCCTTGGCAAGTCTGTGAAAACGCGCGGCTTTCGCAGGGCGCGCCGCGCGCTGCCCCCGTGGCGGGAACACGGCCGTGCCGCGAACACTAGGCCCAACTTATGCCGCAGCGTCAACCGACGACGTCTTGTGCCGCGCGGAAAATTTAACCTTTGGTCAAAATACGTTTCGTCAGGTCGGTTTCCCGCATGCGCCCGCAAGGTCGAGGAACCGCGCCCCGGCCAGCGACAGGTGCCGTTCCTTGTGGCGCAGCACACTGAAGCGGCGGGCGCGCGGATCCATCGCTCCTGCGGAGAGTTGTTGTCGTTTCAATCGGCTTTACAGGTCAATCCCGCCCGACTGCGAATCCAGCGCGAGAATGCGCGCGAGGCAGCGGTTTCATCCGCCTTGGACGGCGGGATCAGGTAGTAGCTTTCCGACAGCGGCGGCGCGTGCGTAAAGGGCTGCACCAGCCGCCCGGCGGCGATCAGGTCCGCAACCAGAGTATCATGCGCCATCGCAATTCCGGCCCCTTCCAGCGCCACGTTCACCGCGATGCCGAAAGTCGAGCCGCGGTTGACCTCGGCCCAGCGGGTGAAGGGGCGGGCCTGGGATTTGAACCACGCCTCCCACGTGCCGGTGAGGCCGGAACATTCGAAAAGGGTGGCGGTGTCCAGATCGAATGCGCCGCTCTGATAATCGGGGCGGCAGACGGGATAGAACCGGTCGCGGGTCAGCCGCTCGGCCCCGTGGGGCGCGTCGCCGTCGCGGGCGAAACGGATTTCCAGCGATGATGGATCGGTGTTCTGCTCGGCGTCCCAGATCGGCGTGACGATGTTCAGCGCGATGCCCGGATGCGCCACCTGAAAATCGCGCAGACGCGGCGTCAGCCAGAACAGCGCGAAGCCGAGGTTGCACTGCACGATCAGCGATTTCCCCCGCGCCTCGCCAAAGACCGAGCGGGTGCCGTGGGTCAGCGTGTCGAACGCCTCGCGCACGCAGGGCAGATAGTTGCCGCCCGCCTCGGTCAGGGCCAGCGCGCGGGTGCGGCGGATGAAGAGATCGCGGCCGAGGTACAGCTCCAGATTGCGCACATGCTGGCTGACCGCCGATTGGGTCAGGCCCAGTTCCTGCGCGGCGAGGGTGAAGGACAGGTGCCGCGCCGCCGCCTCGAACGCGCGCAGCCATGTGAGGTGGGGCAGGGGGTTGGCGTGCATGGCGGAGCCTTCATTAGAAATACTGATGCCATGACGTATTTTCCATCGTTTGTAAACGCTTGGGCAATTTGGCATCTGACGGCGCAAACCGACGAGGAGCCGCCAGATGAGCCTGCCGCAGCGACAGCCGACCGCCAATCTCGCCCACTGGGCCGAACGTGCCGACATGGCCGCCGCCTTCCGCTGGACTGCGCGGCTGGGCCTGCACGAGGCGGTGGCGAACCATTTCAGCCTCGCCGTGAACGGGGATGGCACGCAGTTCCTGATGAACCCCAACCAGATGCATTTCAGCCGCATCCGCGCGTCGGACCTGCTGCTGCTGGATGCGAATGACGCGGGCGCGATGGATCAGCCGAACGCGCCCGACCCGACGGCCTGGGGCTTGCATGGCTCGGTGCATCGCCACGTGCCGCATGCGCGCTGCGTCATGCATGCCCATTCGATCCATGCCACCGTGCTGGCCAGCCTTGCCGACAGCCGCCTGCCGCCCATCGACCAGAACACGGCGACCTTCTTTGGCCGTCACGCCGTCGACGACCGGTTCGGCGGGCTGGCCTTCGAGGAGGAGGGCACGCGCTGCGCCGGGCTGCTGAGCGATCCCAAGACCCGCGTTCTGGTCATGGGCAATCACGGCGTGCTGGTGATCGGCAGCGGTGTCGCGGACTGCTTCAACCGGCTCTACTACTTCGAGCGCGCGGCCGAGACCTATATCCGCGCCCTGCAGACCGGCCAGCCCCTGCGCGTGCTGAGCGACGAGATCGCCGAGAAAACCGCCGCCGAGCTGGAGGATTATCCCGGCCAGGCCGACGCGCATCTGAACGAGCTGAAGGCGATCCTGGACGCCGAAGGTTCCGACTACGCCACCTGACCACCTCTGAACGGAGTATTCACCATGACCCAACCCGTGCGCCTGTCCGACAAGGGCCTTTACGTGCCGCTGAGCCAGGGCGAGACCTATTTCAACTACCACTGGCTGCGCGATGCCTGCCCCAGTGCCATCGACCCGCAGACGCGCGAGCGGGTCTTTGACATCTCGTCGCTGGAAAACGGCCCGAAGGCGGGCGCGGCGCAGATCGAGGGCGATACGCTGGTGATCGACTGGGCGAACGAGGACCACCAGACGCGCCTGCCGCTGGCGCAGTTGCAGGACTTTGCCGATCACGGGCGCAAGCCGGACCCCGCCGATCTGCCGCGCCGCCTGTGGTATTCGGACGGCTATGACGGGTTCCGCCGCGTGCGGCAGGCCGACGCCATGAACACGGACGCGGGGCGTGCCGCGCTGGCGCGCGCGCTGGTCGAGGACGGTGTCGCACTCGTCACCGATATGGAGAACAGCGACGAAAGCCTGACCCGGCTGGTCCATTGCCTCGGCCCCGTGACGCCCTCGGCCGAGGGCGATCATTTCGAGGTGCGGCTGGAAATCGCCCCGACGAACCTGGCCTTCACTGCCGGGCCGCTGGAGATGCATACAGATCTGCCGGGCGAGGAAACCGCGCCGGGCGTGCAGTTCCTGCATTGCCGCGAGAATACCGTCGAAGGCGGGCGGAGCCTTTTCCTCGACGGTGCCGCCGTTGCCGAGGCGCTGCGCGAGGAGGACCCCGCCGCGTTCGATCTGCTGGCCAGCCACGATATCCCGTTCTTCTACCGCCATGACGGCTGGGATTACCGCGCCCACCAGCGCGTGATCGAGCTGGACGCGCGCGGCAACGTGGCGGGCGTGACCCTGTCCCAGCATTTGCAGGACGATATTGACCTGCCGCAGGATCTGCTGGACGACTATTACCCGGCCCTCTGCAAGTTCATCCGCATGATGCAGCAGGATCGTTTCCTCTGCCGCTTCCGGCTGAACGCGGGCGAATGCATCGTCTTTGACAACCACCGGATCGTGCACGGGCGCGAGGCGTTTTCGGCCGAGAGCGGCGCGCGCCATCTGCGCGGCTGCTACACCGACCGGGGCGCGACCTGGAGCACATACCGCACCCTCGCCGCGCGCGGATATACCGGCGAACGGGCGCAGAACGCGGAAGCCGCCTGAGCCTTTCCGGCCCGGTTCAGATCAGGACCGGGCCGAACCCGATGATGAGGTAAACCACGATGAGAATGCCCAGATAGGGCAGCACGGCGCGGGTGATCTTCTCGATCGGCAGGCCGGCGGTGGTGGAGGCGACGAAGAGGTTGATCGCCACCGGCGGCGTCACCATCCCGATGGCGAGGCCGACGACGATGATGATTCCGAAATGCACAGTGCCAAGGCCCAGCTCAAGCGCCAGCGGCAGCAGCATGGGCGTCAGGATCACGAGGGCCGAGGCGGTTTCGAGAAAGACGCCGGTGACGAGGATGATGAGCATGATGACCAGCAGCAGCATGTAGAGATTGCCCGTCAGCGCCAGCGCGAAATCGGCGATGGCGCCCGGAACCTGCCAGTTCGACAGCGCCCAGCTGAGCGCGGAGGAGGCCGAGATCACGAACATGATGACCGCCGTTGTCACGCCCGCGCGGATGACGATTCGGTAAAGCTGCGCAAGGGTGAGGTCGCGATAGATGAAGAGCGACACCAGGATCGCGTAATTGACGGCGACGACGGCGGCTTCGGACGGCGTGAAGATGCCCGAGAAGATGCCGCCAAGGATGATGATCGGCGCGAAAAGCCCCCACATCGCAGAGATCATCGTGCGGCCGATGGTTCTGAAACTGAACGCCGTGCCGCGCGGATAGGCGCGGCGGTGGCCCTGGATCAGCGCCACGATGATCAGGCCGACGCCCATGGCGACGCCGGGGATGAAGCCGTTGAGGAAAAGCTTCGACACCGATTCCTGCGCGATCACCGCGTAGATGATCATCGGCACCGAGGGCGGAATGACGACGCCGATGGTGCCGGATGCGGCGATCAGCGATGCGGCGGCGGCGGGATCGTAGCCCTTGCGCTTCAGCTCCGGCACGAGGCTGGCGCCGACCGCCGCCGTGGTCGCGGCACCCGAGCCCGAGATCGCGGCAAAGAACATCCCCGCCAGCACCGACACGATGCTGAGCCCGCCCTTGATGAAGCCGAACATGGAATCGGCGAAGGCGACCAGCCGCCTGGAAATCTCGCCCTGCGCCATCACGTCGCCCGCCAGCACGAACATCGGGACCGCGACCAGCGCAAAGCTGTTGATGCCCGAGAACATCTGCTGCGGCACCACCATCAGCGGCACGCCCGAAAGGTTGAGCGCGCTCATCGTCGCCGCGCCGATCACGACGGCGATGGGCAGGCCCATGAGCAGAAAGAGGATGAAGAGGCCGGCGAGAACGAGGCTCATGTCACTCGCCCGCCTCGCGCGGCGCCCGCCCGGCGAGAAGGCGCGCGAGGTCGATCACCGACAGCGCCGCCATCAGCGCGGCGGCGATGGGCATGACGGCATAGACATAGCTCATCGGCAGGCGCAGCGACGGGCTTTTCTGGAAGCTCTGGACGTTCATGTAGCGGATGCCGATCACGGTCAGCGCCACCATGAAGGCGATGCTGACAAGGATCGCGGCCCCCGTGATGATGCGGCGGGGGCCATCCGGCAGGCTGTCGCGCAGGAGGGCGACGGCCAGATGCCGCCCCTGCTGCCAGGCCAGCGCGGCGCCGAGGAAGGTGATCCAGATCAGCAGGAACCGCGCGACTTCCTCCGTCCAGGAGACCGAGGTGAAGAACACGCGGCTGACGATCTGCAAGGTGATGACCGCCGTGAGGGCGGCCATTCCGGCGAAGATGACGGGCCTCAGCACGGCGCCCAGAAGGCGGTCTATCGCGTCGAGGCCCGCCAGCATTTACTGCGCCTGGAATTCGCTGATCTGCGCCTGGATGCGGGGCAGGTAGTCACCGAATTTCGCGCCGTATTTCTCGTAAACCGGCTTCACCGCTTCGGCGAAGGCGGACAGATCGGCGTCATCCACGATGGTCATGCCCGCATCGCTCAGCGCCTGAAGCTGCTCGCCCTGCTGGCTGGCGTTGAGGTCGCGCTCGTATTCGGCGGCTTCCTGCGCGGCCTCGTCGATGATGGTCTGCGCCTCCTCGCCCAGCTTGTTCCAGACCGGCAGGCCCATGACGAAGATCGCGGGCGCATAGGTATGGCGCGTCATCGTCATGTTGGTCTGCGTCTCGTTCAGCTTGAAGGAATGGACCACGTTCACCGGGTTTTCCTGCCCGTCGATGGTGCCCTGCTGCATCGCGGTCAGCGCCTCGGTCCAGGCCATGGGGATGGCGTCGGCGCCCAGTTCGCGGAAGGTGTCGATATAGACGGGGTTTTCCATCACGCGGATGCGCAGCCCTTCAATATCGGCGGGGGTGTTCACGGCGCGTTCGGAGTTCGTGAGGTTGCGAAATCCACGCTCGGCATAGGCGAGGCCCTTGAGGTTCACCTCCTCCAGCCGGTCCAGAAGCTCCTGCCCGATGGGTCCGTCAAGCACCGCATAGGCGGCCTCGGACGAGGGGAAGAGGAAGGGCAGCTCGAACACCGCCATGTCCTCGAGAAAGTTGGACACCGGCCCGTTGGTGATCAGCCCCATGTCGATGGTGCCGATCTGCATGCCCTCCAGCAGCGTGCGCTCGTCGCCCAGCGTCGCGTTGGGGAACACCTCGACCGTGATCGCCCCGTCCGAGCGTTCGGCGACGAGATCGCGGAATTTGGTCGCGGCGGCGTGAAAGCCGTCCTGCTCGTTCACCACATGCGCAAGGCGCAGGGTGACGGGCGCGATCTCGGCCAGCGCGGGCAGGGGGGCGGCAAGCGCGGCCAGCGCGGCGGCGGCCTTGAGAAGGGGTTTCATCTGGCATCTCCCGGTTTGTTTTGTCGCGCGCATATGGCGCGATTGAAGGGGGCGATGCAAGAGGATGGCGCGCGGCTTTCACCGGGCTCAGGCGGCGCGGACCCCCTCCATGTCGCTCAGCACCTCGGCGGCGAGGCGGATCGAGTGCTGCCGCGCGTCCGCGTCGTGGATCTGGCTGGTAAGGATGATCTCGTCCGGGCGGTAGCGGTCCCTGAGCGCGGCAAGCGTCCTGGCCACGGTGGATTTCGCGCCCACCGCCGAGACGCGCAGCGCCTGATTGACGGCGCGGGTCATGTCGGCGCCGATGGCGGCCTCGATATCGTCGACGGGGGCGGGCAGCTTGCCGGGCTGGCCCGTGCGCAGCTGCGCAAACGCCTGCTGCATCGAGGTGGCAAGACGCGCGCCCTCGGCATCGGTATCGGCGGCAAAGACGTTCGCGGCCACCATGAAATACGGGCGCTCCAGATATTGCGACGGCGCGAACCGCTCGCGATAGATCTGCACCGCCTGATCCAGCGCGTCGGGCGCGAAATGCGAGGCGAAGGCATAGGGCAGCCCCAGATGCGCCGCCAGTTGCGCGCCATAAAGGCTGGAGCCAAGGATCCAGACCGGCACATGCGTGCCCTCGCCGGGATGCGCGCGCACGGTGGCGCCGGGGCGCGGATCGCCGAGATAATTCATGAGCTCGACGACATCATCGGGAAAGCTGTCGCCGCCCATGCCCCGCCGCAGCGCGCGGGCAACCGCCATGTCGCCTCCGGGCGCGCGGCCAAGGCCAAGGTCGATCCGGCCGGGGTGAATCGCAGCCAGCGTGCCGAACTGTTCGGCAATGGTCAGCGGCGCGTGGTTGGGCAGCATGATACCCCCCGCGCCGACGCGGATCTGCTGCGTCGCGTCCGCGATGTGGCCGATCAGCACAGCGGTCGCGGCGCTGGCGATGCCCGGCATGTTGTGATGTTCGGCCAGCCAGTAGCGGGTATATCCCGCCGCTTCGGCAACGCGGGCCAGTGCGACGCTGTTGGTGATGGCGGTGGCGGTATCCGACCCTTCGGGCACAGGGGCGAGGTCGAGAACGGAATAGCGCATGGCAGGGCCTTTCATCTGTCTGTCCTTCATCTGGGCATTGCAGTAGCGGATGGCAACGGCACGCCTTACCCCCCGACCTCGTCCAGGCCCCGCGTCACCAGCGCCGAGGCCAGCGCCATCGCCGCGAAGATGCCCAGGGTCACCTGCGGCCCGGCGAGCGACGCGAGCGCCCCGAACACGCCCGATCCCAGCAATACGACCCCGATCACCGTGTTGGAGACGGCCGTATACGTCGCGCGGCGGTCCGGCGGGGCCATGTCGACGAGGTAGATCACCCGCCCCTGCCGCACGCCGTGATAGGCGATCATCAGCACGAACAGCACCATCGGCAGCGCCCAGAACGTTCCCGACGCACCCGCCAGATCCAGCGCGACCGCAGCCAGCATGGCGGCGGCGCCGGAAACGCCGGAAAGCATCAGCACCCGGCGGCTGGATCTGTCGGCCAACCGGCCCCAGATCCACGAGCTGAGCCCCGACGCAATGGACGAGGCCAGAACCAGCGCGCCCAGCCGGTCGAAACTGCCCTGACCCGCCTCGGCGCCCAGTAGCACGATATAGGGCGGCGCCAGCGCGGTGGCGGTCAGAAGTCCCCGCGTCAGGATGAAGCGGCGCAATTGCGCGTCATCGCGCAGGATGCCCAGCTGGCGCAGCGTCGGTGTTCTGGTGTCTCCCGGTGCCGGCTCCTCCCACAGCGTCGAGAAAAGCAACGCCGCCGAAAGCCAGAGCAGCGCGGCAAGGCCGATGGCGGCGATCACCAGCGCCGAACGGGCCACAGGCTCGGTCATCAGCACCAGCGCGAAGATCACGACCGCACCCGCGCCAAGCGAGGTCGCAACGCCCGTTGCCGCGCCCCGCCGCGACTGACCTACCGTCTTGCCCAGCACGTCGCTATAGCTGACCGAGCAGACAGACCGCGCCAGCGCCAGCACCGCCAGCAGCGTGCAGATCGCCGCCCCGGCCGCCGCCCCCTCCAGCGTCAGCGCGGCCAGCACGATCCCCGCCGCCGCCGCTCCCTGGCCGATGCAGCCCGCCACCCATGCCCATTTCCGCCGCGCCATGGCCTGCACCCTCGGCGCGGTGAAAAGTTGCGGCAACAGCGCACCGGCCTCGCGGATCGGGACCAGCAGGCCGACAAAGACCGAGGATGCGCCAAGATGGGCAAGCAGCCAGGACAGCACCAGTTTCGGGTCGATCAGGCCGTCGGCGATCTTGCTCATCGACAGGGATGCCGCGTGGCGCAGGAAATTCTCCGGCTCGTGCCGCGCCTGCCGCTGCGAAAGGCCGCCGCCGCTTTTGGTGTCGTTCACCAGAGCGGCGAACAGGCGGTGCGTGAAGCCGTCCCGCGTCATCGCCCCGAGCTGCCCGCACGGTCCAGCGGCCCCTCGGCCAGCGTCAGTGTCTGGTCCGGGCTGATGACGCTTCCCGGCGCAATGCCCACATCCGTTCGCGACGACACCATCCCCTCCACTTTCCTTGCGGAACCAGGCACGCCGTATAGCCACGGAGCATGCGAATGACAAACCCGCTGCCTTCGGAACCCGCTTGCCCCGTTGACGATGCCCCGGCCGCACCTCGCGCGTCAACGCGCATGCCGCGCCTGGCCGGGCGAAGGACTGCCGCTCTAATATTTACATAACTATGCTTATGCGGCGCACGCGGGTAGCAGCAAAGTTAGAATGTCTCACATCTGCAAAGTAGAAGTGTCACACTTCCCTGTTTTGGCAGGATCGGAGTGTGGCGGTGGGATGGGTTGTGATGAGCGAGCGCGAGCTGAACCGGATTGAGGTTCTCAGCCAAGTGGCACAAGGCCGGATGTCGGCGACGACGGCAGCAGATACGCTGGATCTGAGCCGCAGGCAGGTCCACAGGCTGCGAAAGCGGGAACTGGACACAGAGCATCACGGCCAAGCGTATGATCTCGGGGCTGGTCTTGAAATACCGAAAGGGCGCTCGTCTGGTCTTGAGCGGACGGTACCAAACCGCCCTGCCCGTCTCAAGCCTGTCTCCTCTGACAATACCATCACGAGCATTCCTGGTCGCCTCGCGAAGACTCCGCCTGACGCGGTCAGGAAAACCGTCAAAGGGGCCGTTTCAGCCAGCGCGCCAGAACGCCCACGATGCCTTCGCGGAACATCAGCACGCCGATGACGAAGATCACGCCCTGGATGATCGTGACCCATGCCCCGAAGGTCGCCAGGTAGTTCTGCATCGTCACGATGATCCCCGCACCGAGCAGCGGTCCGAAGACGGTGCCCATGCCGCCCAAGAGGGTCATCAGCACCACTTCGCCCGACATGGACCAGTGCACATCCGTCAGCGAGGCAAGCTGGAAGACCTGCGCCTTGGTCGCCCCGGCGACACCTGCCATCGTGGCCGACAGCGTGAAAACGATCAGCTTGTAGCGGTTGACGTCATAGCCCAGGGAGACGGCACGCGCCTCGTTATCGCGGATCGCCTTGAGCACTTGCCCGAAGGGCGAATGCACGATCCGGTAGAGCAGAAGGATGCCGCCGAAGGTCACCACCAGCACGAAGAAATAGAGCGCCATGTTGTCCGCCAGCGAGATCAGACCAAAGAGATCGTTACGCGGCACGCTCTGGATGCCATCCTCGCCGCCGGTGAACTCGGCCTGGAGCGCGATGAAATAGACCATCTGCGCGAAGGCCAGCGTGACCATGGCGAAATAGATCCCCTGCCTGCGGATCGCCAACGAGCCAATGACAAAGCCCAGAACGCCCGCCGCCGCCGCGCCGCAGAGCACCGAGAGTTCCGGCGTCAGCCCCCAGACCTTGGCGGCATGAGCGGCGACATAGCTTGCCCCGCCAAAATAGGCCGCATGTCCAAAGGACAGCAATCCCCCGAAGCCCAGCAGCAGGTTGAAAGCGGCGGCAAAGAGCGCGAAGCACATCACCTTCATCGCAAAAATGGGATAGACGACGAACGGGAGCACGATCAGGACCGCCAGCAAAACGGCGAAAATGATCTTGTGCAGCCTCGGCATTCCGGCGGTCTGCGCTACAGGGTCATTCGCGTTGGTGTTGTCTGCCATCGCCATTATGCGGGCCTCCCAAACAGTCCTTCGGGTTTGATCATCAGGACGATCGCCATGATGACAAAGATTACGACGGCCGAGCCCTCGGGGTAGAACACCCGTGTCAGCCCCTCGACGATGCCCAGCATGTACCCCGTGAGGATCGCCCCCATGATCGAGCCCATGCCGCCAATCACCACGACGGCGAAGACGACGATGATGAGCTGCTCGCCCATCGTCGGGTTGACCGAGTAGATCGGTGCGGCCAGCACACCGGCAAAACCCGCCAGCGCGACGCCGAAGCCATAGGTCAGCATGATCATCAGCGGCACGTTGACGCCGAACGCGCCCACCAGCACCGGGTTTTCCGTGGCGGCGCGCAGATAGGCGCCAAGCCGGGTCTTCTCGATCATGAACCATGTGCCGAAGCACACCAGAACCGACGCGACGACCACCCATGCGCGGTAGTTCGGCAGAAACATGAAGCCGAGGTTCTGACCGCCACCGAGAATCTCGGGGATCTGGTAGGGCAGTCCCGAGATACCGTAATAATTGCGAAAGAGCCCCTGGATGATCAGCGCGAGGCCGAAGGTCAGCAGGAGGCCATAGAGATGGTCGAGGTGGTAGAGCCGCGACAGCATCGTGCGCTCGAGCAGAATGCCGAAGGCCCCCACGATCAGCGGCGCGAGGAAGAGCGCGGGCCAGTACCCGATTCCGATATAATTGAGCAGCATCCACGCCACGAAGGCACCCGCCATGTAGAGCGCTCCATGGGCGAAGTTGATGATGTTGAGCAGGCCGAAGATCACCGCCAGCCCCAGCGACAGCACCGCGTAGAACGAGCCGTTGATGAGGCCCAGCAAGAGCTGCCCCATCAGAACCTGCGGCGGTATTCCCAGAAGTTCGAACATGATGCCGTCCCGTTGGCCTGAATGATCAAGACGCGCCCGCCCGGCCAAAACGGCCGGGCGGACGGAAGCAGTGCCTTACTGCTTGGTGAAGTCGCACTCGTCCAGCATCGGCAGGAACGCATCCTCGCCGCTGATCGAGGAAACCTGGTTGTAGAGGTCCCATTCGCCTTCCGACTCGTCGGGCGCCTTGACCTCGAAGAGGTACATGTCGTGGATCGCACGGCCATCGCCGCGCACGGTGGTCATGCCGAAGAGGGGATCGTCGAACTCCATCTCCTTCATCTTGGCGACAACGGCCTTGCCGTCCTCGGCGCTGCCAACGGCCTCGACCGCCGCCAGGTAGGCCATCGTGGCGGAATAGGCACCAGCATGGACCATCGTCGGCTTGGAACCCATCTCTTCCTCGAAGCGGGCCGACCATTCGCGCGTGGCATCATTCTGATCCCAGTAGAACGCCTCGGTCAGGTTGAGGCCCTGCGCGGTCTCGGTGCCCAGCGAATGCACGTCGGTGACGAACATCAGCAGCGCGGCCAGCGACTGGCCCGCCTGGGTGATACCGAATTCCGACGCCTGCTTGATCGCGTTGACGGTATCGCCGCCGGCATTGGCGAGGCCGATCACGTCAGCACCGCTGCCCTGCGCCTGAAGCAGGAAGGACGAGAAGTCCTGCGAGGGGAAGGGATGGCGCACGTTGCCAACGACTTCGCCGCCGTTTTCCTTGACCACGGCCATCGTGTTCTCTTCCAGCGAGTGGCCGAAAGCGTAGTCGGCCGTCAGGAAGAACCACTTCTTGCCGCCCGCATTGGTGACGGCGCCGCCGGTGCCGTTGGCCAGCGCGGCGGTGTCATAGGTCCAGTGCACCGTCGTTGGCTGGCACTGGTCGCGCGTCAGGCTGGTCGAGCCCGCGCCCGAGTCGAGCAGAACGCCATTGGCCTCGGCGGTAATGTCGGCCACGGCCAGCGCCACGGACGAGGTCGGCACGTCGACGATGGCGGTCACGCCGTCCACGTCATACCACTGACGCGCGATGTTCGAGCCGACATCGGGCTTGTTCTGGTGGTCTGCCGAGATCACCTCGACATTCATGCCCTTGTCGGCCGCGCCGAAATCTTCGACTGCCATGCGCGTCGCCACGGCCGAGCCTTCGCCCGACAGGTCCGCATAGGTGCCCGAGCGGTCGTTGAGCACGCCGAGCTTGACGTTGATGTCCTGCGCCATCGCGGGCGCGGCAAGCGTCGCGGCCAGCGCCGCGGAGCTGATAGCTAGTTTCCTGAACATGGATTTCCTCCCTGGTTTCGGCGCGGATGCGCCCTTGATTGTCCTAGACACCGAGATACTCGTGCAGCTTCTCGGTGTTCTCCTCCAGCTGGTCGTTCGCGATCATGTCGACGACCTTGCCCTGATCCACCACGTAATGCCGATCTGCGACCGACGCCGCGAAACGAAAATTCTGTTCGACCAGAACGATGGTGAAGCCTTCCTTCTTGAGCGCCTCGATCGTGTGCCCGATCTGCTGCACGATGACGGGCGCCAGCCCTTCGGTCGGCTCGTCGAGCAGAAGGAACTTGGCGCCCGTGCGCAGGATGCGGGCGATCGCCAGCATCTGCTGCTCGCCGCCCGACAGCTTGGTGCCCTGGCTGCTGGTGCGCCGCTCGCGCAGGTTCGGGAAGAGATCGTAGATCCGCTCGACGCTGAGCCCCCCGTCGGCGATGCGGGGCGGGAGCATCAGGTTCTCCTCGACGCTGAGCGATGAGAAGATGCCGCGCTCCTCGGGGCAAAGCGCGAGGCCCAGCCGTGCGATCTGGCGCGGCTGCATATTGATCAGCTCCTTGCCCTCGAAGGTGATCGAACCGGTGCGCTTGCCGAGGATGCCCATGATCGCCAGCAGCGTCGATGTCTTGCCCGCGCCGTTGCGGCCCAGAAGCGTCACGACCTCGCCGCGGCGCACCTCGAAGTCGATACCGTGCAGGACATGGCTTTCACCATACCAGCCGTTCAGGTCGCTGACCTTCAGGAGCACATCAGTCGCGTCAGTCATGGCTCGCTCCGATATAGGCCTCGATCACCTCGGGGGCTTTCGATATCTCCGTCATAAGTGCCTTCGGCCAGGATCTCGCCCCGCGCCAGCACGGTAATTCGGTCAGACAGGTCGGCGACGACCGAGAGGTTATGCTCGACCATCAGCACGGTGCGATTCTCGGCAATGCGCCGGATCAGCTGCGAAATACGCTCGACATCCTCGCGGCCCATGCCCGCCATCGGCTCGTCCAGTAGCAACATGTCGGGACTGAGCGCCAGCGTGGTGGCGATCTCGAGCGCGCGCTTGCGCCCGTATGGCAAGGCGGCGGCACGTTCGTTGACGAACTCGCTCAGCCCCACCTCGTCGATATGGCCGCGCGCCTGATCGTCGAATCTCGACAGGATCTTGTCCGAGCGCCAGAAATCATAGCTCTCGCCGCGCGCGCGCTGCAACGCCACCCGAACGTTCTGCAACACAGTCAGATCGGGAAAGATCGCCGAGATCTGGAACGAACGCACCATGCCCAGCCGGGCAATCTCGGCGGGCTTCATCCTGGTGATGTCGCGGCCTTCATAGACGATCGACCCGCGCGTCGGCTGCAGGAATTTCGTGAGCAGGTTGAAACAGGTCGTCTTGCCCGCGCCGTTGGGCCCGATCAGCGCGTGGATCGTACCCTTTTCGACCTTCAGATCGACATTGTTCACGGCCACGAAGCCCTTGAACTCCTTCGTCAATCCCTTCGCTTCAAGCGCGACTGCCATTCCACCCTCTCGTCAAGACCTTGCACCTCTGTCTGGTACGCAAACACGCGACCGGGGCACTTCAGTAGTAAATTGCTAACGTGTGCGGCCGAAATGTAAACAGTTGTATACCTTTTCTGACGATGTTGAGAGAGTTTGCCCAAGCGCCCAAGCTGGCCTTGCCACCTTCGAGGGATGCAATTCGTCTGTCCGTGGATGCTGGGCCCCTGATCTATCGGGGCGATGCTTGCAGGCGCTGGTGGAAGTCTTCCGGCGTGCTGCGCGGTCGACAGTGTTATCGTCTCGGCGTCATCTCTCAATCAGGATTTTGGCGTCGCGCAGGCCGTGAAAGACGCATTCGGCTGTCGCACCGCTCTGAGCGATGAGCTGCGACAGACCCCGTAAAGCCCGACCATTATGGCCACGACAAGCGCGAGGCAACGTGAATAGGGCGAGGCCCTCGGGCTTGGATGTCACTGACTGACCCATGCATTGTCACTGAGATCGGAATCTTATCCGTCAACGGCGTTGTCTGGGACTCCAGATCAACCTTGCTCTCATCGACCGCACCCATATGATCAAAATCATGATGGACGAGAAAAACCATGATCCCTACAAGCCGGCGAACATTGCAGTGCTCGTAGAGGCGGTTGGCGTCACGAAGGCACAACTTCCCATACTTCAGATGTTTGTACTTGCGATCCTTGCCGGAGCATTCATTGGCTTCGGAGCGGCCGCTTACACCGCTGTGATGGTCGGTCTGGATGCTACTTTTGGCCCCGCGCGGCTGCTTGGTGGCGTCGTGTTTTCGCTGGGCCTGATTCTGGTCATCGTTGGTGGCGCGGAATTATTTACCGGAAATGCGCTGATGGTGATGGCGGCTATTGATCGGAAGGTCACCATGCGCCAGTTGCTGCGAAGTTGGGTCGTGGTCTATTCGGGGAACTTGGTGGGCGCGGCTGGTCTTGCCATTGCTTTCGGTTCGGCCGGCCTTCTGGATGGCCCGATGGGTGTTGTCGCGGCAAAAATCGCTCTTGCCAAAGCCTCTCTGCTGCCGCTTGATGCCTTCATGCGTGGAGCGTTGTGCAATGCGCTAGTGTGTCTTGCGATTTGGCTGTCTTTTGCTGCGCGCACGGTGGCCGGCAAAATATTGGCAATCCTTTGGCCAATCAGTGCTTTTGTATTACTTGGTCTCGAACACTCTGTGGCAAACATGTATTTCTTTCCTCAGGGATGGTTCGCAGCATCCAGCGTGTCGGTAGTAAATGCATTGAGCAACTTGATCTGGGTCACCCTGGGGAATGTTGTAGGGGGTGCGGGTGGCGTCGCGCTGGCATATCACTTTGCCTACCTCGGCAAGTCCATTCGCTGACGGAACAGCGGCCGGTGTTCTCCTGCAATGCAGCCATCAGATGCTGCGCGGTCAACAATGTCTGCTCCGGCGAACCTGCTTTCCGGAGTAGATGACTGCGATGAATGGCAGCAATGGGCCGAGGCTGGGGCAGATGTATTGGTCGTTCTCGGCGTCTCACTCAAAGTCGCCGCGCGTCCAGGACCCGTCATTGCGTATGCCAAAACGATACCCGACGAGCAGCATGCGTATCAGCAGCTCCGGCCCTATGGAAGGACGGCCAGTATGGCTATGGAAAACTGCGAGGTAGGCACGGATCCCGGTCAGATCGACGAACCGGTCGATGGGCCAAGGTCCCTCACTCTCGCGGCTCGCGGGGCACCGACGGGCGGAAGGTCCTGTCCGTGATGATGGCGGGCGTTGCGAGTGACCGCCGCCGGGAGCGATGCAACATCCTGCGTCCGACCCAGATACCAAGCGACGCAACCCCCGCCGCCATGAGGATTGTGGCGAGGCCTATTTCCTGTCGATGGTAGGGGCCGGCAGCGCGCTTGATGGCGTGCTCGGCGCGTTCTTTCGGCTTGAAGCGATCGCGCTGTTTGTACCGTGGGTCGAAGATACGGCTGTCCGCCAGCCCCTTCTCCAGCGGGTCGAGCGGCTGAGGTTCGATGGAGTGCAGGCTCCGACCCTCCGGCACCCGCAGCGCTTCGATCGCGCCGAGGAGCGAGTCGTGCTCCTGCCATGCCGCGCGCACTGCATCCGGGGCGCAGTCCAGATGCTCGCCCAGAAGCGAGAGCGTGAAATCGCGGATCAGAGCGCGTTCGGTGTCGGACGCGGCTTCAATGGCTATGTCGCATTCCGTGTCGAAACCCATGGAGCGGTTATCGATATTGCTCGATCCGAGCTTTAGGAACCAATCATCGACCACGAACACCTTTGCGTGCACGTAGATCGGATTGCCCTCCGCGTCCACAGGGTGGAAGATCGAAAAGCGCCTACCGCCGCCGCGCTCCGCCGCGTCGCGCAGGAACTCTATCATACGCGCTCGGACCGAGTGCATCGCTTCGTCTTCCAGAAAGCTCTGGGCCGACTGCGGATTGACGATCACGATCTCAGGGCCGTCCGGTTCAGCCAGGCGCGCCTCCATCGCCTCGCACAGACAGCCCGAAGCGAGATACTGGCTCTCGATGTAGATCGTGCGGCGTGCGGAGCGAATAGCTGCGAGGTAGAGTTCCTCGATCTCATTGACCAGCGGTGCACCGTGGTAGCGTGGAGCGCTTCGCGCAATGCCGATCTCCACGTCGCGGATGTCCGGCTCCAAGTCGTTTGGCCAACATGACGCGCCGTCGCCCTCCTGCGAGGGCAGCGTCTCCCCGGTCGCCGACTTCCAGCGGTCCCGCACCAGATCCCCGAGAGCCCCAGCCACTGGCCCTTCCAGCGCGGTTGTCACGTCGTGCCAAGCCTGGTGCAACGAGCCGTCGGGGTCGGTCCGGCGCGCGTCATCGGGGGCGTGGTCGCGGGTGTCCCAGCGCCCGGTGGTCACGTCGATCCCGCCGCAAAAGGCGAGGCGATCGTCTATCACAACGATTTTCTGATGATGGCTGGCACCCATCGGGTGATGGCTATCGAGTGCGAAGCGGATGCGGTGGGATGCCATTTTGAGGCTGAGCGTCTCCCAAGCCTGCGTCGCAAGTTCGGCGACCATCGCGCTGTCCCACTTGAGGATATGGAGGCACACCTCGGGTCGCCGCCCGACTAACGCTTCAAGAAACTCCCCAAGCCGATTGGGCCAGCCATCGGGCGCGTTGCCGTCCTCGTCGCTCTGACCGGGAATCATCTCGATGCGCAGGTCGAAGTCCCACCCGATCAGATAGATCGCCCTCTCGGCGTGGGTCAGCGCCGTGCGCAGGTGAACGAAATAGTCGGCCGCGTCGACGATCAGAGCGACCTGGTTGGCGCGCACAACCCGCCAGCAGGTCTCACCTGGTCGAAGCAGGGCATTGGTATGATCTCTGGTCGTCTCCATGGATGCTCGCAATATCTTTCAAATAGGTGATTCCCGCCGCTCGACATAGCCTCAACGTGGGGGACGCAGATTTGATCCACGAACGGTTGGGCGGGCTTCCGAACAGACTCTTGTGTCGATCGCATAGGTCTATCTCTCGCGCAGCCTCAAATCTAGCCAGACATTTGCATCGAGATCGAGGCTTCGATTTGACTGAAAGGGTTCCGCGCACAACAGACCTTAGATAATCACTGAAACAAATCCCCCGACGGCCGTCATAGATGGAGGCCTGTTAAGCCCGCAAACGCGCCGAGAGGGAAAGCCACGCAGCCGGGCTGCGATATCTGAGGTCTCCGCCCTGCCCGGCTGCGCTGCCGCCTGCGCCCGAATGGGGCATTTCTACTTTGCGCAGCAGCGGACGTTTCAAAATGGTTGCAACATATCGGCGCTGCCCCGTCCTCCCGCCACCCCGCCCCGCCCGCGCGACGGGCCGAGAAAGCTTGACCCGGCAGCCGGACTGCGGAATGAAGACCCGGCATCTTGCGGTGCCATTCCTTTCGGGGCGGCGTTATTTCTGGCAGAAGGCGGCAGCATGACACAGCGCAAAGGCATCATCCTGGCCGGCGGGTCCGGCACGCGGCTTTATCCCATCACCATGGGCGTGTCGAAACAGCTGCTGCCGATCTATGACAAGCCGATGATCTATTACCCGATCTCGGCGCTGATGCTGGCCGGGATCCGCGACATCTGCGTGATCACGACCCCGCACGATCAGGAGCAGTTCCGCCGCACGCTGGGCGACGGCAGCCAATGGGGCGTGACGCTCAGCTACGTGGAACAGCCAAGCCCGGACGGGCTCGCGCAGGCCTTCATCCTGGCCGAGGAGTTTCTGGACGGCGCGCCCTCCGCGCTGGTTCTGGGCGACAACATCTTTTACGGCCACGGCCTCTCGGCGATGCTGGCCGAGGCCGATGCCAAATCCGAGGGCGGCACCGTCTTCGGCTATCGCGTGGCCGATCCGCAGCGCTACGGCGTGGTCGGCTTCGACGCGGAAGGCCGCGCCACCACCATCGTCGAAAAGCCTGACGTGCCGCCCTCGAACTATGCCGTCACCGGGCTTTATTTCCTCGACGCCAGCGCGCCGAGGCGCGCGCGCGCGGTCACGCCGTCCGCGCGCGGCGAGCTTGAGATCACCTCGCTGCTGGAGATGTATCTGAACGACGGGCTGCTCGACGTCAAAAGGATGGGCCGCGGCTATGCCTGGCTTGACACCGGCACGCATGGCTCGTTGCTGGACGCGGGCAATTTCGTGCGCACGCTGGAACAGCGCCAGGGCCAGCAGACGGGCTGCCTTGAGGAGATCGCCTTTCGGAACGGCTGGATCGACCGCGCCGCCATCGAGGAGCGGGCGCGCCTGTTCTCCAAGAACGACTACGGCGATTACCTGCGCGGGCTGATCGAGCGCTGACAGGCGGCCCGATTGCACCTTTTGAAACGGGCCGGCCTTGGGTAAACGGATGGCATATGCGGATCGACACTTGCGGGGATACCAGACTTCATGCTCGACATTCAGACGACCCCCCTGCCCGGCCTTCTGATCCTCACCCCCGTGCGCCACGGCGACGCGCGCGGGTTTTTCTCGGAAAGCTGGAACCGCCAGCGCATGAAGGACGCCGGAATCGAGATCGACTTCGTGCAGGACAATCATTCGCTGTCGGCAAAGCCCGGCACGCTGCGCGGCCTGCACTTCCAGTCGCCCCCCCATGCGCAGACCAAGCTGGTGCGCTGCGGGCGCGGCGGGCTGCTTGACGTCGCCGTCGACATCCGCCGGGGCAGCCCGACCTATGGGCAATGGTTCGGGATCGATCTGAGTTTCGAAAACGGGCGCCAGCTTCTGGTGCCGGAGGGGTTCCTGCACGGCTTCGTCACGCGCCAGCCGGATACCGAGATCGTCTATAAATGCTCGGACTATTACGCGCCCGATTGCGATGGCGCGGTGCATTGGCAGAGCTGCGGCATCGACTGGGGCGTCGCCCCCGAGGACGTGACGCTGAGCGCCAAGGACGCCGCCGCCCCCGCCTTCGCCGATTTCGACAGCCCGTTCGAATGGGAGGGCGCGGCATGAAACTGCTGGTCACCGGGGGCGCGGGCTTCATCGGATCGGCGGTCGTGCGGCAGGCGGTGGCGCGGGGCCATCAGGTCGTCAACCTCGACGCGCTGACCTATGCCGCCTGTCTGGAAAATGTCGCCAGCGTTGCGGACAGACCCGCTTTATACGTTCGAGCACGCCGATATCCGCGACCGCGCCGCGCTGGACCGGGTGTTCGCGGCGCACCGGCCCGATGCGGTGATGCATCTGGCCGCCGAATCCCATGTCGACCGCTCCATCGACGGGCCGGGCGATTTCATCGAGACGAACATCACCGGCACCTACAACATGCTGGAAGCCGCGCGCGCCTATTGGACGGCAGAGGGCAAGCCGGACACGTTCCGGTTTCACCATATCTCCACCGACGAGGTCTTCGGCTCCCTCCCCGCCGACCCCGAGGCGCTTTTTACCGAGGACACGCCCTACGATCCGCGCTCGCCCTATTCGGCGTCCAAGGCCAGCTCGGACCATCTGGTGCGCGCGTGGCACGAGACTTACGGCCTGCCGGTGGTGCTGACCAACTGCTCGAACAATTACGGGCCGTATCATTTCCCCGAAAAGCTGATCCCGGTGGTCATCCTGGGTGCGCTGGCGGGCAAGGACCTGCCGATCTACGGCAAGGGCGACAACATCCGCGACTGGCTCTATGTCGAGGACCACGCCGACGCGCTGCTGCTGGTTGTGCAGAAGGGACAGGTGGGCCGCTCCTACAATATCGGCGGCGAGAACGAGCGCAGCAATCTGGATCTGGTCCGCACGCTCTGCACGATCCTTGACGAAAAGCGGCCGAAGGCCGACGGCTCCTACGCCGATCAGATCACTTTTGTCGCCGACCGCCCCGGCCATGACGCGCGCTATGCGATCGACCCCACGCGCATCCGCACCGAGCTGGGCTGGCGGCCGTCCGTCACGGTCGAGGAAGGGCTGGAAAAGACGGTCGACTGGTATCTGGCGAACGAGGCATGGTGGCGCCCGCTTCAGTCGCGCGCGGGTGTCGGCACGCGGCTGGGCGTCAAGGCGTAGGCCCGCCGCACGGGACCGCCCCCGCATTGACCCCGCGGCGCGATTGCGCAATATGACCGCCAGACATTTCAGGACAAGGGGATTTTCATGAAAATCGCGATGATCGGCACCGGCTATGTCGGCCTTGTCTCGGGCGTGTGCCTGTCGGATTTCGGCCATGACGTCGTTTGCGTCGACAAGGATCAGCGCAAGGTCGAGATGCTGGAACGGGGCGAGGTGCCGATTTTCGAGCCGGGCCTGGAACAGCTCATGCAGAAGAACGTCGAGGCCGGGCGCCTGAGCTTTACCCAGGATCTGGCGCGCGCCATCGACGGGGCCAACGCGGTCTTCATCGCCGTCGGCACGCCCACGCGGCGCGGCGACGGCCATGCCGACCTGACCTACGTGATGGCCGCCGCCGAGGAAATCGCCCGCGCCGCCACCGAATACGTCCTGATCGTGACGAAATCGACGGTGCCCGTCGGCACCAACCGCAAGGTCGCCGAGGTCGTGGCCAAGGCCAACCCCGATCTGGAGTTCGACGTCGCCTCCAATCCCGAATTCCTGCGCGAAGGCGCCGCGATCGACGATTTCATGAAGCCCGACCGCGTCGTCCTTGGCGTGCAGTCGCCGCGCGCGGCCAAGATCATGCAGGAGATCTACCGCCCGCTCTACCTGCGCGATTTTCCGATCGTCACGACCGATCTGGAAAGCGCCGAGATGATCAAATACGCCGCCAACGCCTTTCTGGCGACCAAGATCACCTTCATCAACGAAATCGCGGCGCTGTGCGAAAAGGTCGGCGCCGACATCAAGAAGGTGTCCAAGGGCATGGGCCTCGACGGGCGCATCGGGAACAAGTTCCTGCATGCCGGGCCGGGCTATGGCGGCTCGTGCTTTCCCAAGGATGCCAGCGCACTGGCGCGGATCGGGCAGGAGTATGGCCAGCCGATGCAGATCACCGAGGCTGTCATCAAGGTCAATGACGAGGTCAAGCGCCGGATGATCGGCAAGCTGCTCGACCTGTGCGGCGGCAGCTTCAACGGCAAGAAGGTCGGCGTTCTGGGCGTGACGTTCAAGCCCAACACCGACGACATGCGCGACGCGCCGGCGCTGACCATCGTGCCGGCCCTCGTCGGCGGCGGCGCCAGGGTTGCCGTGACCGACCCGCAGGGGCGCCACGAGGGCGAGGCGCTGTTGCCGGGGGTCCAGTGGGTGGACGATGCCTATGCCGCCGCCGATGGCGCCGATCTTCTGGTGATCCTGACCGAGTGGAACGAATTCCGCGCGCTCGACCTGAAGCGGATCGCGCGTTCGATGGCGGCGCCGCGGATGGCGGACCTGCGCAACATCTATTCCGCGCAGGATGCGCTGAGCGCCGGATTCGAGGCATATGACAGCGTCGGGCGCGCCGCGCAGTCTTGCGAATGAGGCGCGGCTTTCAGCGCGACAGACGCCCCTCGTCGTCGATCACGTCCAGCCCCGCCGGGGTCCCCGGACCCCAGCGCCACAGCACGATGTTGAGCGCGCCGGCCCGCGCGCCCTTGGCATAGCTCGGCACCGCCATGCCGCTGTGACCCGCCGCGATCAGGGCGGCCGCCAGATCCTGCGTCGGCACGCCCTGCCCCTGCCGCATCTTCAGCAGCCATGCCGGATCGGCCAGCCCGTCCGGCGTCATGCGATACCGCGCCAGCGCCTCCCGGTCGCGCGCATCGAAAAGGCCGGTGATCTCGGCCCGATAGCTGACGATCACCGATGGCTGAAAGCTTCCGCCGCGCGCGATCTCGTGGCGCAGCGTGTCGAAATCGCGCGCGAGGTATAGGGCGGGCGTGCCGCGCGCGTTGAACCGCCCGCCATACCGGCGCGCGCCCTCGCCCGAAAGCGGGCTGGCGGCGTGGAACGGGTGCAACGCCCGAAAGAGGGGGCCGCGATAGTCCAATTCAGGCAAAAACGCCGCTGTCGAGTGCGGCGATATAGTCGCGCACCCAGTCGGCATGGCCTTCCTGCACCAGATCCATCGGCGTCATGCCATCGAACCCTTCCAGCGGTTCGGACCGATACCAGGCATAGGCCATGGCGGCGGTGCCGAAACGCGGCGTGACAAGGTTGATGATCTCGATCATCTCGCGCAGGCGGCGCTGCGTGCGGGGCTGGCTGACCCGCTCGGCCCGCGCGATGGCATCGCGGCCCAGCCCGACGGTGCGCGCGATCTCGTCCCGCGTGGTCATCAGGATCGTGGCGATGCGGTCGGGCTTGAACAGCCCGTCCGCCTGATAGTCGAGAATGGTCATGGCAGCCTCCTCACTCTGGTTGACATATAATTCGTCAACCAGAGTGCGTCAATGGCTCAACCCGACGCGCTGATGACATAGAGTTTGCGCATATGCTCGTGGATCGTCCATTCCCCCTTCCAGCCTTGCGGCAGGATCAGAAGATCGCCGGGGCCGATCTCGCGCGGGTTGGTGCCGTCCTCGTTCACCACGGTCGCGCGGCCCGCGATGATGTGGCAATACTCGCCCGCCGCCGTCCGGTCGGCGGTAAAGCGGCCTTCGGTGCATTCCCAGACGCCGATATTCGTCCTGCCGTCCGGCGATGACCAGAGGTTGTTCGCGGCCTCCGTCTGCCCGTCGGTCAGGGTGGTCGGCTTGGGCTTGAAGGGGCCGGTGTCGATGGCGGACAGATCGCCGAAGCTGTCGAGGCTGATCATGGTGCTGTTCTCCTTGCTTTCTATCACTGCTGCGCGGCCGAGACCCTGTATTGCGACCGCGCCAGCCATTCGGGGGCGATCTCGATCCCCCAGCCGGGCGCGTCCGTCACGGTGGCGTGGCCGTCCTCGATCCCGTAGGGATCATGGGTGAAAAGCCCCTCCTGCCACGGGTAGTAATCGGCGCCCTCGATGGAAAACTCCAGGTATTTCCCGGCATTGGGGATGGCGCGCAGAAGGTGCATGGTGAAGAGCGTGACCAGCGACAGGTTGGCGCAGTGGGGCGTCACGGGCAGGTTCGCGGCCTCGGCCATCCGGCACACGCGCAGCGTCCGCGCGATCCCGCCGAGATAGAGGATATCGGGCTGCACGATATCGACGGCGCGCATGTCGATCATGCGCCGCCACGTCGGCAGGTCGCAATCCTGCTCGCCGCCCGTCACGTCGATGTCGAGCGTCTCCGTCACCTGCCGGGTCTGCTCCAGTTCCCAGTATGGGCACGGCTCCTCGTAATGGCAAAATCCGTGATCCTCCAGCATCCGGCCCACCTCGATCGCGCGGGGCGGCGCGTAGCAGCTGTTGGCGTCGATCAGCAGGGCGGCCTCCGCGCCCATCTCGCGGCGCATCGTCTCGATGATCTCCTCGGTGCGGCCCGGCCATTCATCCTGGCCGCGCCCCACCTCGGCGCCGGCGCGCACCTTGAAGGCGTCGAAGCCGTAGGCATCCCGCAGCCGCTTCATCCGCGCGGCCTCGTCCTTCGGCGTGATGTCGCGCTTCATCGAACTGGCATAGGCGCGGATGCGGCCCGGCGTTCCGCCCAGCAGCTCCACCACCGGCTTGCCCGCCGCCTTGCCGCGCAGATCCCACAGCGCGGTGTCGAACCCGCCCATCGCGCGGCGCAGGTAGGAGCCGGGAAACTTGTGCTCCCGCTCCGCCACGCGGTCCAGCAGGTCGTCCAGATCGGTGGTGTCCTGCCCCAGCACATGCGGCGCGACCTGCCGGTGCAGCACCTGGCAGGTGATGTCGGAATGATAGGTCGATACCTGCCCCCAGCCGGTGCTGCCGTCCTCGGCGGTGAGGCGGGTGAAGCCGACGAATTCGTTGGTGAAGCTCTCGATCTTCGTGATCTTCATGTGGCTCTATCCTTGGGTGATCAGGTCGAACGCGCGCTCGCCCACCATGACGGCGGGGGCGTTCGTGTTGCCGGTGGGAATGGTCGGAAAGATCGAGGCATCGGCGACGCGCAGCCCCCCGACCCCGTGCACGCGCAGCAGCGGATCGACCACCGAGGCGCGCGCGTCCCGCCCCATGCGGCAGGTGCCGCATTGATGGAACACGGTCCACGCCTCGCGCCGCGCGAAATCGAGGATCTCGTCATCGGTCACGCAATCGGGGCCGGGGTCGAGCTCGGCCTCGATGACGTCTTGCAGGGCCGGCATCGAGGCGATGCGCCGCACCTCGCGCGTGCCGGCGACCATCAGCGCGCGGTCATGTTCCGTTGCCATATAGCCGCCGCGCATGACCGGGGGCGCCAGCGGATCGGCGCTGCGCAGGGTGATGCTGCCCCGGCTGGTCGGCTTGGCGGGGTTGAAGCCGATGCGCACCGCCGGGAAGGAATCGGGGCTCATCAACGGCCGCTTGCCCGCGGGCGCGCTGGAATAGCTGAGCGGCGAGAAGTATAGCTGGGTGTCGGGCGGGCCGTCCCCGCTCGGCCAGACGGATGAACCCGCCGCCCTGGTTGAGGCTCATCGCCAGCGGGCCGCGCTGCGTAAGGATATATTGCATCCCCGCCAGCGCCTTGCCCCACCACGGGCGCAGCACCTGGTTGAGGCTGGGCATGCGCGTGCGAAAGAGGTGATCGCTGCCCAGGTGATCCATCAGGTTCCGCCCCACCTGCGGCGCGTCCTGCACCACGTCGAGGCCCATGTCGCGCAGATGCGCGGCGGGGCCGATGCCCGACAGCATCAGAAGCTGGGGCGAGTTGATCGCGCCGCCGCAGAGGATGACTTCGGCCGCATGGGCGGTGCGCGTCTTGCCGTGCTGAACGTATTCGATGCCGGTGGCGCGGCGGCCCTCCATCAGGATGCGCGTCGCCATCGCGCCGCAGGCGATGCGCAGGCTGGCAAGCTTGCGCGCCTGCGACAGATACGCCTGCGCGGTCGAGGCGCGGCGGCCGCCTTTGGTCGAAATCTGGTAGAACCCCGCGCCTTCCATCGCCGCGCCGTTGTAGTCGGTGTTGGTCGGGATGCCCGCCTGCGCCGCCGCCTTGACATAGGCCCGCGTCAGCGGGTGCATGGCGCCGCTCACATCCGTCACCGACAAGGGCCCGTCGCCGCCGCGATGCTCGCTTGCGCCGCCGGTCCACCGCTCGATCCGGCGAAACACCGGCGCGACATCCTCCCAGCCCCAGCCGGGCGCCACCGCGCCCCATTCCGCGTAATCGGCGGGATGCCCGCGCACCCAGACCATCGCGTTGATCGCCGACGAGCCGCCCAGCACCTTGCCGCGCGGCCAGTAGATGGGGCGGTCCATCAGTTCGGGCTCGGGCTCGGTCATGTATTTCCAGTTGAAGCGCGCGTCATGGAAGACCTTGCCATAGCCCAGCGGGATGTTGACCCAAGGGTGCCGCCCGGTGCCGCCCGCCTCCAGCAGCAGGACGGACCGGCCCGCCCCGGCCAGCCGCGCGGCCAGCGCCGCGCCGGCCGACCCGGCGCCGACGACGATATGCTGAAAACGTTCCATCGCGGTCAGGACTTAACACGCCCGAACAGCGCCGCAAGCACCATCATCAGCGTGGTGATCGCGATCATCAGGGTCGAGATGGCGGCGATCGTCGGGTCGATCTGGTCGCGCAGCGCGTTGAACATGTTGCGCGTCAGCGTCGGATTGTCCCCGCCCGAGACGAACATCGCGATCACCACCTCGTCGAAGGACGCGAGGAACGACAGCAGCATCGACGTGACAACGGCGAAACGGATCTGCGGCAGGGTGATCGTCAGGAACGCCTTCCACCGCGGCGCACCGAGGCTGCGCGCGGCATGCTCCTGGTTCATGTCATAGCCCTTGAGCGCCGAGCCGGTGACGATCACCACCAGCGGGATCGCCAGCAGGCTGTGCGCCAGCACCAGACCCGTGATCGTGTAGAGGATCTGAAGCTTCACATAGGCATAGAACGCGCCGATGGCGATCAGCACGACGGGCACCATCATCGGCGTGATCAGAAGGACGAAGGCGGCGCGCACGAACGGCAGCTTGGACGCGTGCAGCGCGTAGGCGGCCAGCACGCCGATCGGGGTGGCGACCAGCATCGTCAGCACCGCCGTCTTGATCGAGGTGCGCGTCGCCAGCATCCATTCGTCCGAGCCGAAATAATGCCGATACCAGCGCAGCGACCATTGCTCGGGCGGGAATTCCAGGTATTGCGAATCGGAGAACGACATCGGAATGACCACCAGCGTCGGCAGCACCAGCAGCACCATCACGATCACCGCGAAGAGGTAGAGCCAGAGGCGCTGGCCATGCGTGACCTGCGTTTCCGACGCAGGGGATGTCAGCCAGTTCGCCATGTCAGTGCCCCCCGCCCGCCATCTGCTCCAGCCGCAGGAAGCGGGACGCGACCCACAGCACCGCCCCCGTCATCACCAGCAGCACCACGCCAAGCGCGCTGGCCGCGCCCCAGTTCACGAACAGCTCGATGTTCGACACGATCTTCATCGACACCATGATGACGCGCCCGCCGCCCAGCACCGCCGGCGTCACGAAGAACCCCAGGCAGAGCACGAAGACCATGAGCGCCCCGGCGAAGAGGCCCGGCGTCGAGAGCGGAAAGAAGACGGTCCAGAACGCCCGGCGCGGGCTGGCGCCGAGGTTGGACGCGGCCTTGATATAGTCGGCGTCGATGGCCTTCATCGCGCCATAGACGGGCAGGATCAGGAAGGGCAGCATGATATGCACCATGCCGATCAGCGTGCCGGTCATGTTGTGCACGAATTTCAGCGGCTCGTCCCAGAGGCCGATATTGATCGCCCACTGGTTCACCAGCCCCTGTTTCTGCAGCAGCACGAGCCAGGCATAGGTGCGCACCAGCAGCGACGTCCAGAACGGCAGCAGCACGGTGATCAGGCAGACATTCGCCCACCGGGTCGGCAGTTGCGACATGAAATAGGCCAGCGGATAGCCGATCAAAATGCAAAGCCCGGTGGTGAAGACGCTGATCTGGAACGTCGTGATGAAGATCCGCACATAGGATTTGCGCGTGATCATCCGCTCGTAGTTCTCCAGCGAGAAATTGCCGTCGGCACCGATGAAGGACACGTAAAAGAGCCACCCGACGGGGATCACGAGGATCACCAGCACCAGCAGCAGCGCGGGCGAGCTGAGGCCGAAAAGCCGCCAGCGCTCGGCCCTCTCGTCCCGGCGCAGTCCGGTGGCGTGCATGTCGGCGGCGTGCATGTCGGCGGCCGTCATCGCGCATCCCCCTGCGCGATCACGACCGTATCGGCGCGGTGAAGGCCCAGCCGGGCGGTGTCGCCCGCGCGCGGCAGGCTGGCGAAGGTGCCTTCGCGGATGGCGCCGCGCACCGCGATCTCGCTGCCGTCCCCCAGCCGCGCATAAAGCAGGTAGCTTTCCCCCTGATAGACCAGTTCGGTCACCGTCGCCTCGAAGATATTGGTATCCTCGGGGGCCTCGCCGGTCAGCAGCCGCGCACGCTCGGGGCGGACCATCAGGGCAAGGTCGCTGGCGTCCGGCAGGGCGCCGTCCATCCGCAGCGGCATATCGCCGAAGCGCGCCCCCTGCCCGTCCCGCGCGACCGGAAGAAAGCTGGAATCGCCGATGAAATCGGCGACGAACTTGTTCTCGGGCCGGTCATAGAGCTGCTGGGGCGCGGCCAGCTGCATGATCCTGCCGTGGTTCACCACGGCGATGCGGTCGGACATGGTCAGCGCCTCGCGCTGGTCGTGGGTGACGTAGACCGTGGTCATGCCAAGCTGTTCGTGCAGGTGGCGCAGCTCGATCTGCATGCGGTCGCGCAGCTTCTTGTCGAGCGCGCTCAGCGGCTCGTCCATCAAGAGGATGCGCGGCTCGAACACGATGGAGCGGGCCAGCGCGACGCGCTGTTTCTGCCCGCCCGAAAGCTGGTCGATCCCGCGATCCCCGTAACCGCCGAGCTGCACCAGATCCAGCGCGCGCTCGATGCGGTCCTTCATCTCGGCCTTGGGCGCCCCGCGCAGGCGCAGCGGATAGCCGACATTTCCCGCGACCGTCATATGCGGGAAAAGCGCGTAGTTCTGGAACACCATGCCGACGCCGCGCAGATGCGGCGCGGTGCGGATCATCTCGTCCTCGCCGAATTTCAGGCTGCCCCGGTCGGGCCGCGTAAAGCCGGCGAGCACCATCAGAAGCGTCGTCTTGCCCGATCCCGACGGGCCCAGCAGCGTCAGGAACTCGCCGCTTTTCACGTCAAGCGACACGTCGTCCAGCGCGTGAACGCGGCCATAGGTCTTGGTGATGCCGCGCATGGTTATGGGCAGGGCTTCTGCTCGGTCGCTCAATGCGGATCTCCCCCTGTTCTGGTGGTGGTGCAGCGGACGGGCGCGCCGCCCGCTGCCGGAATGCGCCTTATTCGGTCAGCATTTCCTGATACATCTCGGCCGCGATCTGCTCCCACTCTTCATACCACTCCAGCGAGATGGGCAGCTGCATCGCCATGTTGTCGGGCGAGGACGGCAATCTGGCGGCGACCTCTTCGCTGATCTCGCCGGTGTCGTAGGCTTTCGAGTTCGTGGGCCCGTAGGTGATGTATTTCGGCAGATCGTCCTGGTATTCCGGCCTTGGAGATCTCGGCGATGAACTGCATCGCCAGATCCTTGTTCGGCGCCCCCTTGGGGATCGCGAAACAGTCGTAATCCAGCAGGCCCTGATCGTAGAAATAAGACACCTTGGCGCCATCGGCGGCGGCGTTGTCGAACCGGCCGTTCCAGCCGGTCGTCATGTCCACCTCGCCATCCTTCATCAGCTGCGCGTGCTGCGCGCCCGAAGTCCAGAAAACCGCGATGTTCGGCTTCAGCTCGCGGATCTTGTCCAGCGCGCGTTCGATCCCCTCCTCGCTGCTCAGTTCTGCGTAGACGTCTTCGGGCGCGACGCCGAGCGCCATCATCGCAGGCTCCAGCGCGCCCGAGACGGTGCCGCGATAGGCGCGGGAGCCGGGGAATTTCTCGGTATCCCAGAAATCCGCCCAGCCCTTGGGGCCGTCCTCGCCGTATTTCTCGGTGCTGAAGGCGGGCACCACCGAAAAGACGTCGCCGCCGACGCAGTATTCGCTGTAGAACTCCTCGGGGAAGTTGCTGACGTCGATCACGTCATAATCCAGCGGCTCCAGCAGCCCCTCGGCCCCGGCGCGCGCGGCCGACCCCGAGCCGCTGGCGACGACATCGTACGTCACCTGCCCCGAAGATACCTGCAGGCGCACGTCGGCCATTCCGCCGTATGTCTCCTGCTTGATGGTGTTGCCGGTGGCCTTTTCATAGGGCTCGAACAGGGCCTTGCTCTGCGCGTCCTGGTAGGAGCCGCCCCAGCTGGCGACGGTCAGGCTGTCGCCTTCGGCCAGCGCGGTGGTGGCCAGCAGCGATGCGGCCAGGGTCAATGTCATGCGTTTCATCTTCATTTCCTCCATGTGTTGAATCATGCCCCGGTATTCCGGTGGCCTGTCGTGAACTGTCAGCTTGCCTGCGCGCGCTCCCTCTGGTCGTTCCAGCGATACCAGGCGACGGCGGCAGGCAGGAACCAGGGCCGCCCGGTGTAGAATGGCCGCGTGGGAAAGCGCAGGTCGTCGAAGGCCGTGCGCCCCTCGGCCGTGCCCAGGATCTTCTGACCCATGCGCATCCCCAGATAGCTGGCCATCGACACGCCCGAGCCGCAATAGCCCATCGCGTAATGCATCCCCTCATGCGTGCCGATATGGGCCAACTCGTCGAACGTATAGGCGACGGTGCCCATCCAGCTATGGCTGATGCGGGTGCGCGAAAGTTCAGGGAAGATCCGGCACATGTCGGCGTGAAGCCGCGGTCCGCTGACGCGCGCGTCGGTCTCGCCCGCCGAGACGCGCCCGCCGAACAGCACCCGCCTGCGGTCGGGCGACGTGCGGTAGTAATAGACGACCTTGCAGGTGTCCGAGACGATCCGGTCGGTCGGGAAAAGCCGGTCGATCACCTCCTCCGGCAGCGGTTCGGTCGCGATGACGTAGCTGCCGATGGGGATGACCCGGCGCCGCTGCCAGGGCGTCGCGCCGCCGGTGTAGCCGTTGGTCGCGATGGCCACGTCCCGCGCCCGCACGGTGCCGCGCGGCGTGCGCAGCTCGAATCCGTCGCGGGTGCGGGTGATGGCGGTGACGGGCATCTGCCCCAGCACCTGCGCGCCCGCCTTCACCGCCGCGCGCAACAGGCCGTGATGATAAAGCGCCGGATCGACCGCCGCGTGCGCGGGGAAAATCGCGCCGCCGTGATAGGCGTCCGTCCCCAGTTCTCGCCGCTGCTCGGCGCGCGGGATCATGTGCGTCTCGATCCCTTCGCCCCGCGTCAGCGCCTCGGCCTCGCGGGCAAGCGTCTCGTAGGCGGCGGGGGTGTGGGCGGCATGAAAGCGCCCCGCGCGGCGGAAATCGCAGTCGATGCTCTCGTCGCGGATCCGCTCGGCGATCCAGGTCAGGGCGGCCTGCCCTTCGCTGCGGATCGCCTTCGCGCGCTCGGGACCATGACGCGCGGTCAGCTTTTCCAGCGTCGGCTTGATCGACGTGCTGATCTGCCCGCCATTGCGCGTGCTGCATCCCCACCCCGGCGTTTCGGCCTCGAGAACCAGCGTGCTGCGCCCGGCCCTCGCCGTCTCGATCGCGGTATTGAGGCCGGTATAGCCGGACCCGACGATGGCCACATCGACGCGCGCCGGCAGATCGCCCTGCGGCAGGTCGGGCGGCGCCCGGCCGTCCAGCCAGTAAGAGCTGTCCTTCCAGCCCTCCGCCCAGATGCCGGGCTCCCGGTTTTGCGCTGATGCCATGTCATCCCCTCCCGCATGAGCGAGGTTAGAAAGGGGCGTTGAATATATCAATTCAATATAAAATATAGTTTCATTCGATTCACTAATATTTTTCGCCGAGCCTGCGCCATGAGCCTCAAGATCCGCCATCTCGAAGTCTTCAACGCGCTCTACGAGGCCGGATCGGTCAGCCACGCGGCGCAGAGGCTGAACCTGACGCAGCCTGCGGTCAGCATCGCGCTGAGCAACCTGGAGGAGGAGCTGGGTTTCAGGCTTTTCCATCGCAACCGGGGCTTTCTTCGCCCCCACCGGCGAGGCGGCGCAACTGCGCGGCGAGATCACGCAGGGGCTGATGGCGCTGGCGCGGATCGACCGGCGCGCCGACGCGATCCGGCAAGGCTGGGCGGGCGGCGTCAACATCGCCACCAACGGGGTGCTGGCGATGAACTTCCTGCCCGCGCTGATCGCCCGGTTCCAGGCGGATTTTCCCGGCACGCATGTCGAACTGCGCATTCATTCGTCGCGCCAGATCGCCGACTGGACGGCCAGCGGGCAGATCGACATCGGCCTGATCGACGCCCCCATCCCCGCCGCCGGACTGACCGGAGAAACCTTCGCGATGGAATGCGTCTGCATCATGCCCGAGGACGATCCGCTGGCCGCGCGTGACGTCGTCACGCCCGAGTGTCTGGCCGGGCGCACGATGATCGGGATCAACGGCGATCACATGGTCGACCGTCAACTGAAACAGCTGATGTTCGAGGCGGGCGTGCCGCTGGGCTACAAATCGTTCAGCTACTACTATGCCATCGCGCGCAACATGGTGGCGGCGGGATGCGGCATCTCGATCATCGACCCGATCAACGGCAAGATCGACCTGCGGGACGGCGTGATCTGGCGCCCCTTCGCGCCGCGCATCGTGCATGAAAGCGTGATGATCACCTCGCGCGACCATGCGCGCGGCCAAGGCACCACCGAGATGCAAGGCAGAATCCGCAGCCACATCGCGCCCTTCCTGATCGGGGCCGACCATCGCGGTGCCTGAGCCGCAGGTCATGGAGGCCATGCGGCGATCACAGCTTGTCGCTGTCCGTGCTGCGCAGGATCAGGCGCGGCACGCGCAAAACATCACGGCGACCCGTTTCGGTCGGTATCTTCGTGGCTGCCGGCCAGCCAGCTTCCTCGCCGGGACCAGGCTGGCAACGCCCGTCAGGTCGTTCGGCGTGGCCATGGCACTTGATCGGCACCCTGACGGCGAGAAAATTTGAAATTTGCCGATATTTTTGCTAAGCAATATGAACTTCTGCGCCGAATTCCGTTACGTTTTCACTTTTGCAGCAGTTGAAACGAGATCCAAAGGGAGAAAAGATGATGAGTAATCATGGCCTCTATCCCGGGTTGGCAGCAGCGCTGGCCCTTGGCATGGCTTTCACGAGTAGCGCACAGGCGGCATCGCTTGCAGAGATCCAGGAAAGCGGCACCATCCGTATAGCGGTGGCCAACGAGATACCCTATGGCTACGTCGATCCGACCGGCGCGGCAAAGGGCGCGGGGCCGGACGTTGCGAGCCATATCATGGAGCAGCTTGGCGTCGAGAACATCGAATGGATCACCACCGATTTCTCCGGGCTGATCCCCGGCCTTCAGGCCGACCGGTTCGACATGGTCGCGGCCGAGATGGCGGTGCTGCCGCAGCGCTGCGAGAAGGTGCTCTTTTCCGAACCGAATTCGTCCTATGGCGAAGGTCTTCTGGTCAAGGCCGGCAATCCGCTGGACATCCACGCCTACACGGATTTCGCGGAGAACAAGGACCTGAAGGTCGCGATCATGGCCGGCGCCGACCAGCTGGAGATGATGCAGGCCCTGGGTGTCGATGAAAGCCAGATGGTCACCCTGTCGTCGAACGCGGACGCGATCTCCAGCGTCTCGACCGGCCGGTCCGACGCCTATGCCGCGACCAGCCTGACGGCGGGCAACCTTGCGTCCAAATCCGACAAGGTCGAATCCGTCAGCGGCTTCGAGGATCCCATCATCGCCGGGGAGCCGGTGCGCAGCTGGGGCGCGTTCGTGTTCCCGCAAGGAGCCGAAGACCTTCGGGACGCCGTGAACAAGGAGCTTGCGACCTACAAGGAAACCGACGAGTGGGCCAACACCCTGAGCGGATACGGCTTTTCGGATGCCGATCTCAAGGGGTCCACGACGAAGACCACCGAAGATCTGTGCAAGGAATCGATCGCGGGCTGAATCGCGGCCATTCGAGGTGATCAATCCGGAGGCGGCACCCGCCGCCTCCCGGACCTGAAGCAGGGACAGACCGCCGATGCATTGGACCGATTACCTCGTCCCCTTGGGACAAGGGGCATGGGTGACGGTACAGCTCACCTTCTGGTCGACCATTCTTGGTGCGATCCTGTCCTTTGCGGCCGGCATCGGCAAACTTGCCAACCTTCGTGCCATCCGCTGGCTCTCGGTTTCCTATATCGAGATTTTTCGCGGCACCTCGTTGCTGGTGCAGTTGTTCTGGCTGTACTTCGCCCTGCCCATCATCGGCGAGGCGATCGGCATAGATCTGCGGTTCTCTCCGGTGATCGTCGGCATCCTGGCATTGGCGCTGAATATCGGCGCTTACGGCGCCGAGGTCGTGCGCGGCTCGATCCAGGCAGTCACGCGCGCGCAGTACGAGGCGGCCAAGGCGCTGAACTTCACCCCGCGCCAGACCCTGTTCCGCATCGCGCTGCCCCAGGCGATCCCGGAGATGATGCCGCCTTTCGACAACCTGGCGATCCAGAACCTGAAGGACACGGCGCTGGTCTCGCTCATCACGCTGGGCGATCTGGCCTTCCGGGCCGAGCAGTTGCGCAATTTCACCCAGGACAGCACCACGATCTATTCGCTGGTCCTCCTGATGTATTTCGGAATGGCTCTGGTGCTGACGGCAATGATGCGCGGACTGGCGCACATGGTCGGCCGCTGGCGGCAGACAGGACGGTAAGACAATGCTTTTCGGCATCGAATGGGACACCTCCGACAACCTGAGCTTCGCAATCTCGATCCTGCCGATCCTGATGCGGGGCCTGTGGGTGACGCTTCAGGCGGCGGTCCTGGGGTTCTTCGTGGCGATGGTGCTGGGGCTGGTGCTGGCCGCGCTGAAGGCGGTGCCGTCGCGCATCGTGTCATGGCCCGCGCTGTTGATCTCGGAATTCCTGCGCGACACGCCGCTGCTGATCCAGCTGTTTTTCCTCTACTACGTCCTGCCGGAATTCGGGCTGATCCTTCCCGCATTCCTGACCGGGGCGCTGGCGCTGGGACTTCAGTACAGCGCCTATCTTTCCGAGGTGTACCGCGCCGGGATCGAGGCAGTGCCGCGCGGTCAGCACGAAGCGGCCCGCGCGCTGGACCTGACCTCGCGTGATACCTTCACCCGCATCGTCCTGCCGCAGGCGGTTCCGCGCATCATTCCGGCGATGGGCAACTACCTTGTCGCGATCACCAAGGATGTCCCGATCCTGTCGGTCGTCACGGTGCTGGAATTGCTGGGCGTCGCGCGGATCATCGGGGACCGGACCTTCAACTACCTCGTGCCGCTGACCATGGTGGGGGGCATCTACCTCATTCTCACGCTTCTGGCCTCCTACGGCGTTCGCCGCCTGGACAGGTCGCTGCCCAAAACGGGAATTCCGCTGAAATGAACGACCCGATCATCAAGCTCGAGTCCGTCACCAAACGGTTCGGCTCCGTCACCGTTCTGGACAAGCTCGATTTCCAGGTCGCCGAGGGCGAGAAGGTGACGATCATCGGCCCCTCCGGGTCGGGCAAGTCCACCATCCTGCGCATCCTGATGACGCTGGAAGACATTACCGATGGCGTCGTTTATGTCGGCGGCGCGCCGCTGTGGCACGAGCGGCGCGGCGACGAACTGGTCCCGGCAAGCGAAGCGCATCTGCGCGAGATGCGCCGCCTCCTGGGCATGGTGTTCCAGTCGTTCAACCTCTTTCCGCACATGACCGTCCTGCGCAACCTGACCGAGGCACCGGTGCGGGTTCTGGGCCTGTCCCGCGCCGAAGCGCGCGAGCGGGGGCTGGAATTGCTGGAGATGGTCGGATTGAGCGACCAGGCAAAGAAGTTTCCCCACCAGCTTTCGGGCGGCCAGCAACAGCGCGTCGCGATCGCGCGGGCGCTGGCAATGCGCCCGAAGATCATGCTGTTCGACGAGCCGACTTCGGCACTGGATCCGGAACTGGTGGGCGAAGTGCAGGCGGTGATCCGCCAGCTGGCCGAGGAACATGACCTGACGATGCTGCTGGTCACCCACGAGATGCGTTTCGCGCGCGAAATCTCGGACCGGGTCTGTTTCATCGACCGCGGGCGAATCTGCGAGGAAGGCGACCCCGAAGAGGTCTTTACCAACCCCAGGGAAGAGCGGACGCGCGAATTCCTGCACGCGATCCTGTCCGACAGCTGAGCGAGGCACCGCGGACCGCGCTCATGCCGAACGCCGACGGCGCAGGTAGATCCCCCGCATGGCCCTATGCACCGGCCTCACAGATCGGGAAATGGCAGGTGAAGCGATGGTCGGGCGCCTGTTGCGAGACTTGCGGCGCCGTGTTGCTGCAGAGCGGCTGCGCGCGCGGGCAGCGGCTGTGGAATTCGCATCCCGAGGGGCGGTTGCGGGGGCTCGGCATCTCGCCTTGCAGCGTGATGCGCGCACGCGCCGCGTCCGGGTCAGGCTCTGGATTGGCTGACAAAAGCGCTTCGGTATAGGGATGGCAGGGCGCGCGGAAGATGCGTTCGGTCGGGCCGATCTCGACGAAGCGGCCCAGATACATGATCGCCATGCGGTCGGTGATGTGGCGCACGACATTGAGGTTATGCGTGATGACCAGGATGGCGATGCCGAGCCGCCCCTGCATCTCGGCCAGAAGGTTCAGCACCTCGGCCTGCACCGACATGTCGAGGCCCGCCGTCGGCTCGTCCGCGATGACGAGGCGCGGATCGAGCGCAAGCGCGCGCGCAACGCCCACGCGCCGCGCCTGCCCGCCCGAAAGCTGGTGCGGGAAGCGGCCCGCGAAATGCTCGGGCAGGCCGACCATCCCGAGCAGGCGCCTGGCCTCGGCGCCCATGTCGGCGCTCTTGCCGTGGATGCGCAAGGGTTCGGTCACGAGGCTGCCAACCGTCAGCCGCGGCGAGAGCGAACCGACGGGGTCTTGCCACATCATCGCGATTTCGCGCCGCAGCCGTGCATACTCCCGCGCGCTGGCACGGGTGATGTCGCTCCCGTCGAAACGGATGCTGCCCGCCTCGGCGCGCTTCAGGCCCATCAGGGTGCGCGCGATGGTGGACTTGCCCGAGCCGCTTTCGCCCACGAGGCCCAGCGTCTGGCCCGCCTCGATGGTGAAGCTGACACCAGCCACCGCGTCGAACTCGCGCGGCTGGCCCTTGAGCGCCGCGCGCACGCGGCCCATCGCCGGGTAACGGATCACGAGGTTCTCGACTTCCAGAAGCGCGCTCACGTATTGGCCTTTCTGTCGAGAAGGTGGCAGGCGGCGCGATGCTGCGGCCCCGTGGCCTCGTAACCGGGCGGATGTTCGATGCGGCACCGCTCCCACGCATGCGGGCAGCGGGGGGCAAAGATGCAGCCCTGCGGCACATCCACGAGATCGGGAAGCGTGCCGGGAATGGTCGGCAGGTGCCGCGTCGCCACCTCGATCCGGGCGGGATCGCATTCCAGCAGCGCCTGCGTGTAGGGATGCGCCGGATTGTGAAACACCTCGCGCACGCTGCCGCGCTCCACCACCTCGCCCGCATACATCACCGTCACGTCGTCGCACAGCTCGGCGACGGTGCCCAGATGGTGCGAGACGAAAACGATGGCACAGCCCATCTCCTGCTGAAGCGCGCGCAGAAGCTCGATGATCTGTACCTCGAGCGTGGCATCGAGCGCCGTCGTCGGCTCGTCCGCGATCAGAAGGTCGGGCTTGGTCAGGAGCGCCATCGCGATGCAGACCCGTTGGCGCATCCCGCCCGAGAACTGGTGCGGATAGGAGCCAAGCTGCGCCGCCGCATCGGGTATCCCCACCCGTTCAAGCATCCGGGCGGCGCGGGCGCGTTTTTCGGACCGGGTGCCGGGGTCGCGATACTGGATGTCCAGCATCTGCCGCCCGATGGTAATGACCGGATTGAGCGCCGTCATCGGGTCCTGAAAGATCATCGAGACGCGCTGCCCGCGCATGTCGCGCAGCTGCCGGTCGCTCATTTTCGTGACATCCTCGCCATCCATCAGGATCGCGCCGCCGGTCACGTCTCCATTGCCGGCGACCAGCCCGGCAAGGCTGTAGGCCAGCGTGGACTTGCCGCAACCGCTTTCGCCCACGAGCCCCATGATGCGGCCCTTCGGCACGTCGAGGTCGATGCCGCGCAGCGCGCGCAGACGCCCGCGCGGCGTGCCGAACTCGATCGAGAGGTTCTGCACTTGCAGCAGCGTGCCCGTGCTCATGGATCGCGCCTCAGCTTGGGATCGAAGATGTCGCGCAGCGCCTCGCCGAGGAAAGTGAAGCCGAGCGTCACGAGGATGATCGGCACGGATCCCGTGATGACCGGCCAGGGCGAATTGCGGATGAAGTTGTAGCCGTCGTTCAGGATCGTGCCCCAGCTGGGCGCGGGCGGGCGCACGCCCATCCCGAGAAAGCTGAGCCCCGCCTCGGTCGCGATCACCATAGGAACATCCATCGACGGCGAGGATCAGCAGCGGGCCCAGCACGTTGGGCAGCACGTGCAGCCCGAGGATGCGCAAGGTGCTGGCGCCCATCGCTTTTTCCGCGAGGATGAATTCGGCACCGCGCAGCGCCATCGTCTGGGTGCGCACGATGCGCGCATAGATCGGGATCGACGTGATCGCGACAACGAGGATCACGGTATAAAGCGACGGGCCGATCAGCGTGACCACAGCGAGGCCGAAGACGATCACCGGAAAGGACCGGATCGCGTCGAAAACCAGCAGCAGGATGTTATCCAGCCATTTCGGCCCGTATCCCGCGATGAGCCCGAGCGCGAGGCCGATGCTCATCGCCGCTCCGAGCGTCGCAACCGCGACCAGCATCGCGATGCGCCCCCCGGCGATCATCCGGCTCAGAAGGTCGCGGCCCAGATGATCGGTGCCCATCCAATGCGCCGCCGAGGGCGGGCCCATGCGCGGGCCGACCATGATCTGGTTCGGGTCGTAGGGCGCAAGCCAGGGCGCGAAAATGGCGGTGCCGACGATGATGAGAACAAGGATCGCCCCCATCAGGCCCATCGGGTTCTGGGTCAGCTGGCCCGCGTAGATGCGCAGCGCCGAGGGCTGTCTGTAAGCGGCAGTATCGTGCATCCTACATCCCCTCGCGCTGGCGCGGATCGAGCCACGCGATGACGAGATCCGAGATCAGCGTCGCCAGCACGATGATGGCCGTGGTGATCAGCACGGCGCCCAGCACGATGGGATAATTCCGCTCGTTCACCGCCGACACGATGAGCGCGCCGATGCCGGGGCGCGCAAAGATCACCTCGACAAAGACCGCCGCCGAGAAGAGATGCGCAACCCCTGCCCCGATCAGCGTGACGGCGGGCAGGACCGCGATGCGCAGAACGTAGGCGCGGGTGATACGCGCCTCGGTCAGACCGAACGCGCGGGCCATGCGCACGTGGTTCTCGCCCATGACTTCCAGCATGGAGGCGCGCACGATGCGGGCGATGTAGCCCACCCAGCTGACCCCCACGGCGAAGGCCGGCAGGATCAGATGGATCGCCTGGTCGCCCAAACCCTCGCCCGCGCCGATGGCGGGCAGCCACCCCAGCCAGACCGCGAAGATCAGCACGCCGTAAAGCGCCATGACGAAGGACGGGATGGAAATGGTGCCGACCGACAGGATGCCGGTGATGCGGTCGATCCAGGTATTGCGCCGGATCGACGAATAGGCGCCCAAGGGAATGCCGATGGCCGCGGCCCAGAGGATCGAGACGGTGATGAGCGCCAGCGTATATGGCAGCGCCTCGATCACGATTGTCGTGACGGAGCGTCCGGTAAAGACGTCGGTGCCCATGTCGCCGCGCAAGAGGTTGCCGAAGAACGTCAGCATCTGCATCGCGAACGGCTGGTCGAGGCCCATGGCCTGCCGCGTCTGCTCGATCAGTTCGGGCGTCGCGCGCGGGCCAAGGATCATCACCGCCGGATCGCCCGGCACGAGGTGCAGCATCACGTTCAGCAGCGTGACCGCGATGGCGATGATCAGCACCGATAGCAAGAGCCTCTGGACCGCGTAGAGCGCCATGTGGCCTTGGCCTCCTGTCTGGGCCGCGCAGGCGGGCGCGGCGGGAATGTCATTTGCGCGCCGGCCCCCGAAGCGGGGGACCGGCGCCGTTGGTCAGGCGCGGCTCAGGCGGGTTTGAAGCCCAGGTAGAGCGGACGCGCATCGGGGCGCAGGGCCGGCTCCACGTCGTCGCGGAACATCACCGGACTGCCCTCGTGCGTGAGGAAGCGGTAGGCGCCGCTTTCTTCCATCAGGTCCTGCATCTTGCGATACATCTCGGCCCGCTTTTCGGTGTCCTCCTCGCTCAGCGCCGCTTCGTGCAGCTTGTCGAATTCGGGGTTCGAGAACCGCTCCCAGTTCCAGATGCCGACCTGTTCGGTCGTGAACCACGATGTCGCGTAGAAGGGGTCGGGCATCATGGAAAAGCGGTTGATGACCAGTTGCATGTCCTTCCAGCGGTCGCCCTCGCTTTCCATCCCCAGCGTCCAGAACGAGCCGCTGTCCTGCACGTTGACCTGCACCTCGATCCCGATCTGCCCCAGCTGCGCCTGAATGACCTCTGCGATGGTCTTCCATGTCGTCGCATTGAGCGTGTCGATGGTCAGCGGCTCGGACGGCGGGCCGCCGGCCTTTTCCAGATACTCGCGCGCCTTGTCCAGATCGCCCTCGGGCGGGACGAGCGATTGCTCGCGGTGGCCGATGAGGCCCGGCGCGATCAGGCCCGTGGATGGCGCCGCCTCGCCGAAATAGGCGGCGTCCATGATCTGCGGCACGTTGATCGCCCACTGGATCGCCTTGCGCAGGTTTTCGTCCTTGAGCGCCTCGTTCTTGAGGTTCATGCCGACCCAGACGTAATAGAGCGACGGATATTCCTCGATCGTGGTGTTCGCAGGCGGATTGGCCTTGTAGTTCGCGAGGCTCGACAGCGTGATCGCGGTATAATCCAGATCGCCCGCCTCATAGGCCCGCTCGGCCACCTTCTCATCGTCCATCGGGATGATGCGGATCTCGTCATAGCCGGGTTTCAGATCGCCGCTATACTCGGGGTTGCGCACCATCTTGACGTACTGGTTCGGCTTCCACTCTTCCAGGATGTAGGGGCCGGAAAAGGCCGGCGGCTCCATGTTGAAATCGCTGCCGTCGCCGGTCGCCTCCATGACCGCCTTTTTCGACACGATATGGCCGACGCCGTAGGGAATGGTGATGGTCCAGAGCGGCTGGAACGGCTTTTCCAGTACGATGGTGCCGGCGTATTTGTCGTCCGGGTCCAGCTCGACCGATTGCAGTGGGCCCCAGTCGCCCTTGACGGGGCTGTCATGCTCCAGCACGCGCTCGAACGAGAATTTGACGTCCTCGGCGGTCATCTCGCCATAGCCGCCCGAGAACATGATGCCGGGCTTCAGCTTGAACCGGATATGGGTGTCGTCGATCTGCTCCAGCTCCTCGGCGGCTTCCAGCTCGATCTCCCAATCGCGGCCGGGCTTGTAGCGGGCAAGCTTGGAAAAGATGCAGTTCATCACGTCGACGTTATAGCCGTTCTGGTAGAAACCGGGGTCCAGCTTGTCGATGTCCGCGTAGGAAAAGGCGCGCAGCACGCTGCCCGATTGCGCATAAAGCGCATTGGCCAGCGGCGTGGTGCCCGCAGCAAGGCCCGCAGCGGCAGCGCCCTGCAAAAACCCGCGCCGGCCCAGCGTGATGGTGTGGATTGTCCTGGTCATGTCGTCATCCTCCTTGATTTTTCGCGGATCGCCCCGCGGGCGCCCGTCATTCATTCATGGTCTGCGCGCGCCCTAGACATGGTCGCGCGGTATGCTCTCGTTCCATTCCTCTTCATGGGCCAGGCTCTCGCCCTCCCATGCGCGCAGCCTGGCGCGGATCAGCCAATGGGTGCGGGTTGTCGTCACATGGGTCTCCGTCTCGGATCGGGTGGCCCAATCGCCGCGCCGGGCGCTGTGCTCCCATATTATATGCGCGGTCGGGGAATGATCGTCCGCACCGGCAAGCTCGTAGGTCTCGACGCATTTCGTGCTGACGGTCAGGTCATTGTCCTCGATGCGGAAAGTGCCGTCATCATCGGTGATGGTCACGCGCGCGCCGCCGCTCTCGAGGCGCTCCACCTTCCAGTCGAAACCGCCCTTTGCCAGCACTTCCGTCTTGAGAAGCGGCGCCGCGACGGGCGTGCCCAGATCGCGCACCTCGCCGTCGGGGCCGCTCCGCTCGGGCAGCGTCAGCGTGCAGTTCGCCAGGTCGAGCGTCAGCACCGCGGCCTCGGGCGCGGGCCAGGCCATCGGGAAATAGGTATTGGAGAGAGCAAGGCGCAGCTTATGGCCCTTGCGCAGCGTCTGGGCGACATGTTTCAGCGGAACGTGGGCGGTGTAGGTCTGCCCCGGCACCATATCCTCGGGATGCTCGTGGCTGGCGCGGTGCGTGAGGTTCAGCATGCCGTAACTGATGCGCGTGGCGCTGCCGTCCGGGGCCACATCGACCAGCCGCGCGGCGATCAGCGCCACCGGCTTGTCGCAGGTGAAACTGATGTCGAGCGCGGCGTCCCCCGCGATCTCGAGGTCCGCGTCCAGCGGCGCGGTCTCGAACGTCACGCTCGCCTCGTCGTCGGGGCCTTGATCGACGGGCTGATCGCCGTGATTGGCGTAAGAGCACCACTTGCCCGCCTGAAGACCCACCGTGGCGGGCGTCGACACATGCGCCGTTCCCTGCCCCGCCCCGCCGCGCGCCAGCGTGCCGTCGCCGGCCAGCGACCATGCGACGCGGCTCACATTGGGCGACGGCCATGACGGCTCGCTCACCCAGCGGCCCTCGCGCGTCTCGTAGCTGCCTTGCGGCGCCGCGTGATCCTGCATGAACAGCCGCACCTGCGGCTCCTCCATGATGCCGGTCTCGCTGCCCTTCAGCCACTGGTCCCACCAGCGCAATTCCTCGGTCAGCCAGTCGATCGCGGGACCGGGCGCGCCGATATGGGGGTATTTATGCGCCCAGGGACCGACCAGCGCCTTTTTGGGGCAGGTGAGGTTCTCCATCAGGCGAAAAACCGTCCGCGGATAGCCGTCGGCCCAGCCCGACACGGCATAGACCGGCACCTGAACGGCCGAATAATCCTCGCAGATCGAGCCGTGCTTCCAGAAGGCGTCGCGCGTCTGATGCTCAAGCCAGTTCTTGAGCCAAAGGCCGCTGCCCCTCAGCCGGTCCATCCACATTTCGCGCCAGCGGGTCCCCACATGGCGCGGATCGGGGGCGACGGTGTTGTAGCAGAACATCGTGGCGGCCCAGCTGATCTGCTCGCATAGCATCGTGCCGCCCATGTAGTGGATATCGTCCGCATAGCGGTCATCGGTCGAGCAAAGCGTGACCACCGCCTTCAAGGCCGGCGGCTGCAGCGCCGCGATCTGCAGCCCGTTGAAGCCGCCCCAGGAAATGCCGACGATCCCGACATTGCCGTCGCACCATTTCTGCTCGGCCATCCAGGCGATGATATCGCAGCCGTCCTCCAGCTCGGAGGCGGTATATTCGTCTTTCATCACCCCTTCGGATTCGCCGCAGCCGCGGATATCGACCCGCACATAGGCATAGCCATGCCCGGCGATATAGGGCGCGCGGGCGATGTCCCGCGCCAGCGTGCCGTCGTTCTTGCGGTAGGGCAGATATTCAAGGATCGCGGGGACCGGAGCGGTTTCCGCGTCCTCGGGCAGCCAGATGCGCGCGGCCAGACGCGTGCCGTCAGGCATCGTGATCTCGGTATGCTCGATTTCGCGGACGGTACGCGGAAACTCGGTGACGATCTTCATAGTGGCCCCGCATGAGGTTGAGGATTCCGGCGCTATTAAACGCCTGATTCCACCACACGGCAATTTCGCAGGAACGCAGCACTTGACACTTTTTGTGCGTCAGTATGCGATAGGCAGCATGACCCAGGATCCCTTCGCCGCCAATCTTGCCTATGCCTGCAGCCTTCTGCCCTCGATCGCCGAGGTCTGCCGCCGCGTCGGCATCAATCGCCAGCAATTCAACAAGTATCTGGCCAGTTCGGTGCGGCCCTCGCGGCATAACATGCGGCGGATCTGCGACTTCTTCGGGGTTACCGAATCCGAGCTTCTGATGGACCCTGCCCGTTTTGCCGGGCTCGTCTCGCTGCGCAAGCCCGCCGGCCGAAGCGCGGCGCCGCAATATCTCGACGCGGTCGAAAGGCTGCACCGCCTTTCGGGGGAAATGGGGCGCTATGTCGGCTGGTATTTCCGCTACTTCTACACGTTCGGCTATCCCGGCCGCATCACCCGTTCGCTTGGCGTGGTCACGGAGAAGGACGGTCGCCACCTGTGGAAGAACATCGAAACCGGGATCGACCCCGACAAGCCGCAGACGCGCTTCGTAAGCAAATACGAGGGGCTTGCCTTCCATCTCGGGCACCGCATCCACATCGTCGAGCATGACGTTCTGGCCGCCAGCTCGATCACTCAGCTGATGCTCTACCCATCCTACGCGCCCCGCCCCAGCCATCTGCGCGGCGTGCAGACCGGCGGCTCGACGCGGCGCGGCCGCAAGCCTGCGGCCTCTGCCGTGGTGCTGGATTTTCTGGGCGAGCAGATCGATACGCGCCGCGCCCTGGCCCGCTGCGGCCTGTTCGAGCCGCATGAGATCGACGACTGGATCATGCGGCTGATCCAGAACCGGATCGATCCGGGCGAATGGGTCTTCGAGATCGACGAGATCTGAGCGGCTCGCGGCGACGGAAAGAGTCCGTCAGGCGAGAAATCCAAAGGTGGCTGCCCCGATACCGTCCTCGGGCGAGGATCGGCACCGGGACATCCTCCGCGCAAAGCCCCCGCCCATGTCGCGGCGCCCGGTCGAAGATCGCCGCGTGAGGGCGGAGGTTTTCCGACGGTCTCACCTCGACCCGTGCGAGGGCCTCACCATTTCCGGCGTTCGGAAAGGGTCAGCTATTGCTTTCCATCCAGGAGCGATGGCGACGCTCGTCCGAGGCGCCCTTCTCCAGCACCGGCCGCAGCTGGGCGTCGGCCACGGTGTTTTTCAGCGCCTGTTCATAAGCCATCACCGTGTCGTCCTCGTTGGTTTTCATCGCCTTGAGGATCGAGCTGTCCCCGGCCATACCGGCCAGCGCCACCTTGCCGGTGGTGAGAAGCTGCTTCATATCCCCTTCCTGCGGCGGGGTCACGTCATACTGGGGCGCGAGACGGGTCAGCTCTGCCACATGCTCCTCGTGATCGCTGCGGAAGGATTCGATCTGCGTGCGAAATTCCGGTGTATCGAGCCGCTCGATCGCGCTGTCGTAGGCCGCGATGGCGTCGTGTTCGAGAATCAGAAGGTTGCGGATCATTTCCGCCGTGCTGTTTTCGGTTCCAACTGTCGTTGACATATCGTTCTTCCTTTTTTCTTACTGTTGCTCAACTTGCGCACCCGAATGGGGGCGCGCCCTGCCGAGGCTGGGTTTCTGACCCAACGGCTCGACCTTTTCGCGTTTGCTGAATTCACTGCGCCCGTCCAGCGAGGGGCCCGAGGTCCAGCGGCCTTCCGGCGTCGGCTCGTCCAGGGAGGTATTGAGAAAGTAGTAGGAGTGTTCGGTCGCCTCATGCTCCTGCGGGGTCGAATTGGGAATCGGCAGCTGCGCTTCGAGACCGCCAAGCTCCTCGACCACCGCCATCCACTGCTGCTGGTGCATGGTGTCGCGCGCGATCAGGAAGGACAGCATGTCCTTCATCCCGGCATCGTCGGTCATGTTGTAGAGCCGCGAAGCCAACACGCGCCCGCCGCTTTCGGCGGTGACGTTCGCCATCATGTCAGCGGCAAGATTGCCGGTGGCGTAGACATGGCTCATGTCGAACGGCACGCCGTTGGAGTTGACGGGCATCGCGGACAGACCCGATGACAGGATATGGCGCGGATTGGCCCCGCCCATGATCGCATTCACGACCGGGTCTTTCGCCGCCTCTTCCTGCACCGTCACCGGCGCCCCTTCGAGGTTGAGCGCGACCGCATGTCCCAGAAACTCGATATGAGACAATTCCTCGGTCGCGGTCATCATCAGCAGATCGCGGTATTTCTCATCGCCGCGGGCACCCATGGCCTGAAAGAAATACTGCATCGCAACGCGGATTTCGCCTTCGATGCCGCCTATGGCCTGCTGCAAGTATTTCGCAAACTGGGGGTCCGGCGTGTCGACGCGTACCTGGTATTGCAACTTGCTGGAATGGTGAAACATTCATCCTCTCCTTCGATTTGGCCACTTCGTAACGCGTGTTTTGCAAAAGCGGTTCCCTGCCTTGTGCGCCGCCCGAACGGGCGCGCGGATAGCCGCCAATACGGTCCGCGCGGGCAAAGCCCGGAGAGCAGCGCCTGACGCGGCCGGGGAACCCTGCCACGGTCGTTTCCGTTTACTCCCGTCTGATGAATGAGAGGAAAGTCCATGCGCAGTAGAGACATGATGGCTCTTGGTGCTGCCGCCGCGACGATCGCGCTCGTGATGATGCGTCGCCGTATGCGCAGGCCAGATTTTGCCTTTGCCGATGAGAGGAGAAACACCGTCCGCGTCGCGGGCCCGCGCGAGATGGCCGATCCGCCCCGCAACTGGTCATCCGTCGACGAGGCCGCAGACGAATCCTTCCCGGCCAGCGATCCGCCAGCGACATACTAGGCAGCGGAAAAAGGCCGCGGCCCTTGCCTGATCTCAGGTCCCGGTCCCCGCAAGGGGAAAGTGGCAGGTTGGTCGCGGGTGGAAGCCCTGGGTCAATCGGAACCAAAGCTCCTCTCGCTGGCTTGGTTTCTGAGTTCTGCTGAAGCCTTTGAGCCGGAGACGATGGCCACACACTGTGCAAAATCGGAAAATGACTCGCGACAAAGCGGCAAGACAATCGTCTATGCGGCGTTGGCCGCGAACTGCGCTATCGCAGTGACGAAATTCATCGCCGCGGCGCTGTCGGGCTCGTCCGCGATGCTGGCGGAGGGCATCCACTCCACCGTCGATACCGCGAACCAGGGGTTCCTGCTGCTCGGCCTGGCGCGCTCGGACAAGCCGGCGGATGCGCAGCACCCGTTCGGTTATGCGGCGGAAATCTATTTCTGGGCCTTCATCGTCGCCGTCCTGATCTTTGCCCTGGGGTCCGGCCTGTCGATCTACGAAGGCGTACGCGCGATTCTGCATGGCGGCCACGAGACGAACGGGGTGCCGTGGATTCCGTTTGCAGTGCTCGGCGCGGCGTTCTGTTTCGAGGGATACTCGCTTCTGGTGGCGGTCCGGGAGTTTCGTGAGCGTCAGAAAGGGGAAAGGCCTGTTGAAGGACATCCAGGATCTGAAGGACCCGACCGTTTTCGTCGTTCTGGCCGAAGACACTGCCGCGTGTATCGGCGTGGTGATTGCGGCAATTGGCCTTGCGGCGTCCTGGTTGACCGGCAATCCGCTCTGGGATGCTGTCTCTTCCATAGCGATCGGCGGCCTTCTGGGGGTTGCCGCGCTGTTTCTGGCGATCGAGGTCAAGGGATTGTTGATCGGCGAAAGCACGGACCCCGACGTTGTGAAGCGGGTCCGCGCAGAAATCGACAGTCTTCCGGAAATCCTGTCGATCAACGACGTACGCAGCCTGCATTTCGGGCCGCGTGACGTTCTTTTGACGCTCAGCATGGATTTCCTGGACGATGTGCCATCCCAGCGGATCGAGGCGATCGTGACCAGCCTTGAAAGCCGGATCAGAGGCGAGTTTCCATTCGTGAAGCAGGTCTTTTTCGAAATCCAGTCGCGCGCGGGCCATGAGAGCATGGTGGCATCGGACCTCTGATTCCGGCTTTCGGCCGGCGGGCGCCAAGGCCGGAATGGCACCGCGCCATGAAGGACGGAATCCTTCTGCCTGTCTGGCCGGGCCAAGGTGGTTTCTCTGTCCAATCGCTGCGCATTGGATCAGACATCTCACGAAGGGCGAGAAGGGCCAGATTTTGACGGAGTTCGCAGAAATAGCCGGATTGCATGAAATATAGCTGAAAGTTGGTGATGGCCCCTGAGGGGCGGCATATCATGGCGGTGTCCCACTCTGCTTGCCGCCCATGCCGATGAGACGACCCATCGCCACGTCACCGAAGATCAGCCGCAGCTTGTCGGCGTGTTGCCGGGAGGGCTCCGGCGCCTGCGAATGGGCCGGGGCGCACAACACCAGCGGCGCGAAGGTCGTCGGTGCAGTCGCCGTCTCGGCGGCGGGCAGGACCAGCTTCCCCTTTTTGGTCAGGCATCGCCACGCGGGAGGCTATGCCTGATTCATTTCGATCAAGAAAGCGGCCAGCGCATGATCGCGCGTCTCAACGCGGCCTTTGCGCGTCTTCTGCGGTATTTCCACGTTCCTGTATGCTTGGCAATCCGCGCCTTCACGAACGGGCTGTAGCGCGATGCGTGCGCCAATGCCTTCCTGTTCTCCGTCTTTATCGACTGTCCGACGAAGTGATCTATCCACGCATTTGCCAGTTCCGGAAACGGCCTGTCGGGAAAATAGCGGTCATGCCAGTCGACCACCGTCTTGATCTGGTTCCAGACGTTCAGATGCAGGTTGTTGCCGTGCTTGCGGTATTGCATTCCGGGCTTGTGAATGAGGGCGCATTCAAGCTGGGGATGCTTGATCATATACATGAATATCTTCGTGCGAAGGACGATGTCGTCCCCAGAAATATCAGGGTCCATGCCGCCGACCGCGCGCACCATGTCGGTTTTCATGACACTGGCCTGCACATACACCGTCCCGAGATTATCGTGCTCGATATCCAGCAATTCCTGCGCCGACACGGGGCCCCGGTCATAAAGCGGCGACGCGAAATGTGCGCATGTCACCTTGCCGTCGTCGTCGATCTCCTGGTTGGAGGTGTTGGCGACCAGAACCACGTCGGGATTTTGCCTGATGATCCGCATCTTGGAGGAAATGGCATCGGGCAACAGCAGATCGTCCAGCGAAAGGAACGAGAGATATTCCCCGGTCGCGGCTTCAATCGCCCGGTTGACGTTCAGCGGGACATTGCCGGTATTCTCCTGGGTAATCAGGCGGTAGGGATAGGGCGACTGTGCCAGGGCGTTTTCCAGCACCTCCACATTTCCGTCGGTCGAGCCGTCGTCGATCACCACGATCTCGATATGCTCGTAGTCCTGCTGGAATATCGACTCGAGAGCTGCGCGCGCAAAGGCGCTGTGGTTATATGTGGTGCAAACGATGGAGCATGTCGGTGCGCGGGCGATCGGGTCTGTCATTTGGCAATCCTTCCGTGGATCCGCATCCGCTCAGGCGAGCCGCAGAACGGTGTCGATCACGTAATCCGTCTGCTCATCGGTCTGGGACGGGCACATCGGCAGGCTCAGCACCTCGTTCGCCAGCCGTTCGGCAAGGGGGAAACTGCCGGCGGCGTAACCGGCATCCGCATAGGCCCGTTGCAGGTGCGGCGGACAGGGATAGTGGATGACCGTTCCGATACCGGCATCTGCCAGCCGCTTCTGGAACGCATCGCGGTGCGCATGGCGCAGCACGTAAAGATGCCAGACCGGATCCGCCCAGTCCGGCACGAAGGGCACGTCGAGCCCGCCGGCCGCCAAGCCTTCGGAGTAGCGTTTCGCGATGGCCTGACGCCGGGACGTCACCTTGTCGAGCGCGGCAAGCTTGACCTCCAGCACCGCCGCCTGAATGGGGTCGAGGCGGCTGTTCACCCCCTGGACCTCATGCTCGTATTTCACGGCCGATCCGTAGTTGCGCAGCAAGGATACGCTGTCCGCAATCGCACTGTCATCCGTGGTCAGGGCGCCGGCATCGCCGAGAGCGCCGAGATTCTTTGACGGATAGAAGCTCCATGCCGCGGTTCCCGAACTGCCGATCCGGCGGGATTTGTAGCGCGCGCCATGCGCCTGCGCCGCGTCCTGCAGCACGAAAAGCCCGCGCTCTTCCGCGATGGCGTCGATCGCGTCCATGTCCGCGGGCTGGCCATAGAGATGCACGGGCAGGATCGCGCGGGTCCGCGCCGAGATTGCGGCACGGGCCGCTTCGGGATCCATGTTGTAGGTGTCTTCCCGCGGCTCCACCGGGACCGGCACGGCGCCGCATTGGCTGACCGCCAGCCATGTCGCGATGTAGGTGTTGCTCGGCACGATGACCTCGTCGCCGGGGCCGATGCCCCTGGCCATCAAGCCCAGCCTGAGCGCGTCGAGACCGTTCGCGACACCCGCGCAATGCGCGGCGCCGACATAGGCGGCGAAGGCGCGCTCGAACGCCTCCAGCTCGTCCCCCAGCACGTAGAAGCCGGACCGCGCCACCCGCAGCAGCACCGCCTCGATGTCATCCTGCAGATCGGCCTGAGCCGCCTTCAGGTCAAGAAACGGAACCTTCATGTTGCACCGACCGCTGCCAGAAACTCCGCCCGGTCGCGGATATAGTCACCCTCGTCATAGGGTGCGGAGGCCAGCACCATGCAGACCGACCCGGACGAGAAATTGTCCAGGTAGCGCCATATCATCGGGCAGACATAGACCCCGAAATAGGACCGGTTCAAATGAAAGCGCCGGGTCCGGAAACCGTCGTCCAGCAGCATGTCGAAACTGCCGGACATGCAGATCACGAACTGATGCAGATCCTTGTGCGCGTGCTCCCCCCGGTCCGCGCCGCCGGGGACATCGTAGAGATAATAGACGCGCCTGATATCGAACGGGATGTGGTGGCCGCCCTCGACAAAGGTCAGGTTGCCCCGCGCATCGGTGATCCTGGGCAGCTCTATCACGCGGCAATCTTCGAGGGGCATGGGGAGTTTTCTCGTGTTTCAGTCTGCTTTTTGACTATCGCGTGCTTGCGATGACGGCAAACGGTTTCGGGCCTCGCGCGGCTCATCTTGTGACAGTGACATGCCTCAGACCTTCAGCCGGTAGTGCTGAAACGTCACGCCGCGCGCGCCGAACATCTCTTTCTGGCGGGACAGCCCGGCGTTCAGAACCTTGCCCCCGTCGGTGGTCGAAATACCGAAGCTGAACCAGGTGCGATCGGCAAATTCGGTCTCGATGAGGGTTTGTGTCAAAAGATCGAGCGCGCCCAGATCGCGCCCCTCCGCCGAGGCGGCGATATACTGCGCATGCACGGCAGGGCCGCAATCGAACATCACCATGCCCGCGATCATCCGCTCATCCCCGTAGACCGCGAAAAGCCGGATGTTTTGCGGGAACTGCGCGTGAAGACGGTTGATTTCCGCCAGGCTATGCACTGGCGCCGCGTTGTGCCGGTCCTGCAGGGTTTGTTCCAGAATGTCCCAATAGGCTGCGAAGTCCTCGGATTCGCGCACGTGCAGACCGGCCTTCCGGGCTTTCTTGGCACCGTATTTGCGCCCTGACGAGAAGGGCAGGCGCCGTGCCATCGGAATCGCGAAGGACAGATCGCAGCGCGAGAATTCCGCCCCGTGCCGCATCAGGGCATAGACATCCTCTTCGGCCGGCTGGGTGCAGAAAATATGGGGAATGGCCTTGTAATGGAGTTCGCAGAACCCCCAATCACTCAGGGAGCCGAGCAGGGTTTCCACCACATCCAGCATCAGGACCGCCGTCATGGAGGACTGGGTCAGCAAGCCGCCATAGGTCAACCCGCCATGCGATTGCAGGACGTCACCTGCGCGGTTGGCCGGCAAGAGCGCGACGGGCTGTCCGCCACGTTCGATGATGATCGAATGATCCTCGAACCGGTCGGAGTGATACTCCATGAAATTTCTGTCATGCAGAAATGTCGCGTTCTTCGACGTGCCGACGAAATCGTTCCACAGCTTCAGATCCGCACGGCCATAGCGGCGAAGGGTCAGCTCTTCGCTCATGCCTCGGCCCATCTGGCAAACCCGACGCCCGTGCGCCCCATGTCATTGCCGTTGTAAAACAGGTAATGTTCACCGCTCCATGTGTGGATATAGGCGGGGTAACACGTCATTTCGCTATCCCAGCTGCCGTCTTCGCCGCGCGGCAACTCGACATCTTCCGTTCTGGTAAAGTTGATTCCGTCGGGGGACGTAAATTTGTAACTTGCATACTGCTTTGTCAGGGTATCGGATGTCGCCCGCAGCACCCAGTTTCCATCATCCGACATATTCGCGCGCGGGCGGCCAATGCGATATTCCCCCTCGCCCGGAGTGATGATTTGCCGGGCTGACGCATTTTCGAACTTCAGTCCGTCCATGCTTGTGAGTGTCCAGCAGTCATACTGCGGATACTGTCTGCCCCCGATTTCCTGCCAGCCCCGCCCCCGCGAAATCCATGCGCGGAATGTGCCGTCGGGCAGTTTGGCGATGGAATGAAGTGCGCCGATAAAGGTGCCTTCCGGGCAGCGGTCCAGAATGGGGGTCTGCTGATAGCGCATGAAAGTATCCCCCCGGTCCCGGCTTGTCGCTACACCGCTGAACGCAAGAAACTTTGCCTTTTCGACCAACTGGAAGCCGACATAATACATCCGAAGCTCATCTTCGGTGACTTCCAGAATATCGCCCAGAATGACGCCGTTATCGTCAAACATGCCCGGCGCGCCCAGATCCAGAACCGGCGCCGGCGACGTCGCCTTGATGACGGTGGGATCTGCCGCATCCAGATCAACCCAACCAATCCGGCTGATGCCCTGATCATCCCGCATTCCGCCAAAGACCCGAATGGTATCGCTGTCGCGCTGCCACGGGGTGGGCGTCATGAATGAATGCCGCGCCCAGGCCGATGCTCCGTCAGGGCAATACACGCGGCCCATTTTGCGCCAGGTCATTCAGGCGCCTCCAACTTGTAGTATCGGTATGCGGAAACCCGCGCCGGTGTCGCCGGATGACCGTTCAGGATAAGACCTGCGTCCTTGTAGGATTTGTTAACCACGGCAGCCATCCCGACAAGGGTATCGGCCCCTATCGTGACATTATCGGCGAGCGACGCATTCACCCCCAGAAAGGACCGTGCGCCGATCCTGCAATATCCCGAAATGACGACATGGGACGAAAGAAAGCAGTTCTCCGCGATCTGCGTCTGGTGCCCGACGTGATTGCCGGACCACAGGACACACCCGTTGCCGATCTTCACGCCGTGCTGCACGACGTTGTTCTCGAAGATGAACACGTTGTCGCCCAGTTCGGCCGTGCGCCAGACCATCGCGCGCGGGCTGATGAAGTTCGCCAGCCGGTATCCCTTCGCGCGGGCGATATCGATCAGATGCGCGCGGACACGGTTGAGCCTGGTCGAGGTGACGGCGACATGCGCTTCGACCTCGTCCGGGGAGAACCGCTCTTCCGCCTCTTCCAGCGCGACGACAGGCAGATCGAACTTGGACGTTTCCTCAAGATACGCGGCCTCGACGGCAAAGCCGACGACCTCGTAATCGCTGTCCACGGTGAAGTACTCGTATGCGATATCCGCAAACTCACCCGCCCCGACAATCAAGAGCTTCCTGTTCGTTTTCATCGACCTGTCCTTTTGTCCGTTCACCGCGCTGGCTCGGCTGCTGCCGGTTACATCGATGCGCATTGTCTATCGCAGCAAAGGCCCGAGGGCGAGGGCGGATGTCCCGTTTCCTTCCCTCGGCAGCCCCGACAGCATCCGCAAGCTGCACGTCGGCGCGGGTTCTTGCGCCCGTCGAACCGGAAGGCGGATGAAGGGTCCCGGCATCCGGGCCGGGACGCATGTAAAGCTGGTCACACAGGCTGGCAGTGCTAAGCTGGAGGCATCCAAAAGGAGATCGTTCCATGAAACGTCCGCTTTTCTCGTGGTCCCTTACCCTGGCGCTGGCCCTTATGGTCCTTGCCCCGGCCGCACCCTCGGTCGCGCAGCAAACCGGGGCGGCGACCGGCGCGGTCGATGGCGGCACGGCTGCCGCCGATCAACCGCCCGCTCGCGTCGGAATCACCAGCTCGATGCCCGAGGCGCGCTGGACGACGCCTGCAGGTCAAGACGTCGTCATCACACGCGACCAGACTCCCGGCGCCAGCCTGACGGGCGACTGGGCCCTGACCGGACATGACTGTCCGCCCTTCTGCATCCAGCCGATGAGCCCGGCGCCCGGCGTTACAACGATCGGAGAACTGGAGTTGATCGAGGCGATGAAGGAGGGTGACACCCTCCTCGTCGATGGGCGCACCCCCGACTGGTACGCGGGCGGAACGATCCCCGGCGCGATCAACGTGCCTTATACGCAGGCCGTCGAAAGGCTGGCCGAACTGGGATGCGACCCGGATTTCGACGGCAAGTTCGACTGTGCCGAGGCGCGCAAGGTGATCCTGTTCTGCAACGGCATCTGGTGCGGCCAGTCGCCGACCGCGATCCGCGCGATGATCGAGGCGGGCTTTCCGGTCGAGCGGATCCATTACTATCGCGGTGGCATGCTGGCGTGGCGGTTGCTTGGCCTGAGCGTCGAGGGAGGAGCCACCGCCGCGCCGTCCGATTCGTCTGCGGCGCAGGACGTGGCCCCCGGCGAAGCGGCGGTGCCGGACGCCACGCAGGATGCGGATCAGGCGGATTTGGACGGTGTCACCACTCCGGCGGAAAATCCGGTCGTGGACGCAACGACCGGCGAAGCCGCCGCCAGCGACGAAGCGCCGATCGACGACGGCGCGACCGGCAACTAGGCTGTCATGGCCCCCGGAACCGTGCTCCGACCTGCGGCGCACGGTTCGACGGGATGCCGCATCCCGCCAAGGCCGGGCCAACCGGGGCGGGCCGCCGCTATTCGGTCGCGGTGTCCACGATCCGGGAGAGCATCTCGTCGACCGGGGCCATGCTTTCGACGGCATGGGTCCGGTGGCCGACGACGATCTTGCCCGGTTCATCCGCCGTTTCATAGACGAAGATACCGTAGGGGCAGAACCGGATGTTGGTGATGTCAGCCTCCATCACCTGGCGAGATACCACTGCCGAACAGAAGTTATAGGTGTCGGCTTCGACGAAAAGCGGTTTTTCCCCGCCGACGTCGCCTTTCGTGCGGGCGAGCATCGCACCGACATGGCTGACGCTGTCAATCACGAGTCCCTCGTTCGTGATCGCCTGTTCAACGGCGAAGGTCACGTCGGCATAGCTGCCCTCGACCTTCCTTGTATAGCTCGCGTCGGCGTCGGCCTGCTGGGCCGATGCCAGACCCGCACCCATCGTCAATTCGCCGATCAGTATCAGGCAGGTGGCCGTCTTGGTTATCAAAGTCATCGTTTCCTCCATTCAGTTACCAGTTGGCCGGGGATGTCGCCGGGGCGTCGGGTGACCAGCCGGCCTGGCCCAGCATCCGGTCCAGCAGCACCCAGAAAAATTCGTCGCCCGCATATCCCTCCATGCGCGCCACCTCGGTTCCGTCGTCGGTCAGCACGAAGGTCGGAGTGAAGGCAGGCGAGCGGCCCGTCAGCGTCGTGCCCTCGGGCAACGGCGCCTTGATGTCGATGCGGCGCAGCGGCGCGGCGATACCTTCGGAGGTGTGCGGATAGGCGGGAGCGATCTGTTCGTCCCAGGTTCGGCAAAAGCTGCAGCCCTCGCGCTCGAACATCAGCAGTTCCAGCTCGCCCGCCTGCATCGGTCCTGCCGCCAGCATCAGCGCTGCGGCACCCATGGCGCAACCGCGCCGAATCAGATCTTTCAACATTACCGAGCGTCCCATTTTGGAGCATCATAGCATCCTCATCGACACCTTTGCCAAATTGTCGCGGCCTTGCCGCCACGATACAAGCGAATCCAGTGCCGCACCACTGGGCGCCAGCCTCGGGAGTGCCGCGGAAACAGAGGGGGCACGCAATGCCGGAGATCACGATAGGCGGAGCGGTTCTGGCGGGGCTTCTGTCGTTCCTGTCGCCCTGCATCCTGCCGATGGTGCCGTTCTACCTCAGCTATCTCGCCGGCCTGTCGATGGGCGAGTTGCGCGACGCCGGCGGGGTGCAAACGGGTGCGCGGCGGCGTCTGGTGGTTGGCGCGGTGGCCTTCGCCCTCGGCGTCACGACGATCTTCGTGCTTCTGGGTTTGGGGGCGACGGCACTGGGATCGGCGTTCTCGCGCTGGCACACGCAACTGGGGTATGTCGCCGCCGCGATCCTGCTGCTGTTCGGGCTGCATTTTCTGCATGTCATCCGCATACCCATCCTCAACCGGGAGGCGCGGATCGAAAACACTGCCGCTCCCGCGACGCTTGTGGGTGCCTATGTCATGGGGCTGGCGTTCGGGTTCGGCTGGACGCCCTGCGCCGGTCCCGCGCTGGCCGCCATCCTGTTCGTGGCCTCGGGACTGGGCGAGGTGTGGCGGGGCGGCGCGCTGCTCCTTGTCTACGGTCTGTCGATGACGCTTCCGTTCGTGGCCGTGGCCTTCTTCGCCCAGCCCTTCCTGCGCTGGCTGGGTCGGCACCGCGGCATCGTCGCCTGGGTCGAGCGGGGGATGGGCGTCATGCTGATCCTGTTCGCCGTTCTGATTTCCACCGACAGCGTCAGCGCGATCGCGGAATGGATGCTGGACGCCGCGGACTGGAGCGCGACAACGCTGTGACATCTTTCTCAGGCTTTGCACCGGCGGAGCACGATAATTCTCTTTCGCATAGGTTTTCCGGAACAATGGCTCTGCCTTGGCGACAGCGGCAAAACATTGTTGCGTGTTTGTCGTTGCATGCTTTACGGGATCGCGCATAGACTTGGACAAAACAGAGATGGGAGGAATGTATGCTCAGGTATGCCAGATTGGGCCCGGCCTTTGCGACCGCGCTTGTGGCGTTCGCCACGGTTCCCGCCCTTGCAGACGCTCCCGTCGACCCTTCGGCGGTTGTCTTCGAAGACGGTTCCGTTGCGCAGTCGCTGACCGGCACGCCGGGCAACGCGGAGCAGGGCAAGATCATCATGTCCACCAATTCCCTGGGCAACTGCGTGGCGTGCCACGAGGTCAGCGCGATGCCGGATGTCGATTTTCAGGGTAATGTCGGTCCGACCCTGGACGGCGTGGCCGAACGTTATGACGAGGCGCATCTGCGCGGCATGGTGATCAACGCCAAGCAGACGTTCGAGGGTACGATCATGCCGGCCTTCTACAAGACCGAAGGCTTCATCCGCCCTGGCGATGACTATACCGGCAAGGCGCCGGACGGTCCGCTGCCGCCGATCCTGGACGCAACCCAGATCGAGGATGTCGTCGCTTACCTGCTGACGCTGAAATAGTCGCCGTGCAGACGCCACGCCGCGATCCGAAGAGGAGTAACAAAATGAACACCACCCGACGCGATGCACTGATGATCGGTCTTGGCGGACTTGCGGCCCTTGTCATTCCGGGCGCCGTTTTCGCACAAACCGACGCCCCGGCAACTGCCAAGACAATGGAAGAATGGATTGCCGAGTTTACCGGTGGCGGCGACGTAACGGAAGGCGGCGTGACCCTGACCGCCCCCGAGATCGCCGAAAACGGCAATACCGTTCCGATTTCTGTCTCTGCCGATGGCGCATCGGAGATCCTCGTCCTGGCCTCGGGCAATCCCACGCCAGGCGTTGCCATCGCCAGGTTCGGCCCGGCAGCCGGGTCGCGTCAGGTGTCCACCCGTATCCGGCTTGCCGCCACGCAGGATGTCATTGCCATTGCCAAGATGGAGGACGGCAGCTTCAGGCAGGCCAAAACCAATGTGAAGGTCACGATCGGCGGCTGCGGCGGCTGATCCAGCCGCCACCGTCCCCTTGTATCCAGGAGAATAAAATGGCCGATAACGTCAAACCCCGCGTAAAAGTGCCGAAAACCGCCAAGGCCGGTGAAACGATCACGATCAAGACCCTGATCAGCCATCCCATGGAATCGGGTCAGCGCAAGGATTTGGACGGCAAGATCATCCCGCGCGAAATCATCAACCGCTTCGTCGTCGATTTCGCCGGTCAAAACGTCCTCGACGTCCAGATGGAACCTGCCATCTCGACCAATCCTTATTTCGAGTTCGAGGCCAAGGTCGATCAGTCGGGCGAATTCACCTTCACCTGGTATGACGATGACGGATCCGTTTACGAAGAAAAGCAAAGCATCGAGGTTTCCTGATCCCGTTGCCGGGTTCCGCCACAGCGGGCCTGGCCACGCGACGACCGGCAAATCGAACAATCGGGAGAAACGTAATGACCATCAAACTCGTCGCATCGGCCTTCGCAATGGCGCTTGCGTCGGTCGCGTCCATCGCGTCGGCGAACCCCGCCGACGAGACCGAGATCGTAATCAACGATGGAGAGGTCGTGCTGCCCGCGCGTGTGCCGGCGCCCGAATTTCTGAAGGACACCTTCGACGAGGTGCTTTCCGGCTGGCTGTTCCGCGACCCTGACACCCGCGCGATGGAGATGGACGATTTCGAAAACCCCGCGATGGTGTTCGTCGATCAGGGGCTGGATACCTGGAACACGGCAGAGGGCAGCGAGGGCAAGTCCTGCGCCAGTTGTCACGAGGACATCTCCGAAAGCATGCAGGGCGTTCGCGCGCACATGCCCAAGATGAACACCGCCGGCGACGACCTGTGGTCTCTGGAGAATTTCATCAACGATTGCCGGGTCAACCGGATGGGCGCCGAGGCATGGTCCTGGAACAGCGACCAGATGAAGAACATGACGTCTGCGATTTCGATGCAGTCGCGGGGAGAGCCGATTTCAGTTGCGGTCGACGGCGCGGCGGCCGATTGGTGGGAGAAGGGCAAGGAAATCTACTACACCAGGTATGGTCAGCTTGAAATGGCCTGCGCCAATTGTCACGAGGACAACGCCGGAAACATGATCCGCGCCGACCACCTGTCGCAGGGCCAGATCAACGGCTTCCCGACCTACCGGCTCAAGACCGCGGGAATGGTGTCGATCCACCAGCGGTTCGTGGGCTGCGTCCGCGACACCCGTGCCGAGACATTCAAGCCGGGTTCTGCCGAATTTCGTGCGCTCGAGCTTTATGTCGCGTCGCGCGGCACTGGGCTTCCGGTCGAAGGCGTTTCCGTACGCCATTGACGCCATACAAGGTGACTTTTTCACCCATCGGTTCAGAAACCACTCTGCGGCGTCGCTTCCTGCGGACGTGGATTGCGAAGAGGTAATCGCATGATAAACAAACGCGAATTCCTGCAGGCGGCCCTTGCCACCACGGCGTTGTGGGGCATTTCGGGACTGGGTGAATGGGGCCGTCTGGCCGCACAGCAAAGCCTGACCCAGGACAAGCTGCTCGAGTTTGACGACTTCGGCAACCTCACCCTGATCCACATCACCGACATCCACGCGCAGCTGAAACCGGTCTGGTTCCGCGAACCTTCGGTGAATATCGGCGTCGGTGAGGCGCAGGGCCGCCCGCCTCATGTCACCGGCAAGGATTTCCTGGACATGTTCGGGATACCGCCCGGCAGCCCCGACGCTTATGCCCTTACCTGCGAGGATTTCGTTGCGCTGGCCCGGGCCTACGGACGGATGGGCGGCATGGACCGCGTCGCCACCGTGGTAAAGTCGATCCGCGCAGCGCGTCCCGAGTTGATTCTGCTGGACGGCGGCGACACATGGCACGGCTCCATGACCTCGCTGAAAACGCGCGGTCAGGACATGGTCAACGTGATGAACGCGCTCGGTGTCGAGGCGATGACCAGCCATTGGGAATGGACCTACGGCACCGAACGCGTGAAGGAAATCGTTGACGGTTTGCCGTTTCCATTCCTTGGGGCCAATATCTTTGACGCCGAATGGGACGAACCGGCGTTCGAACCCTACAAGATCTTTGAGAGGGCCGGTGTCCGGGTCGGCGTCATCGGTCAGGCGTTTCCCTACATGCCGATCGCGAACCCGAAGTGGATGTTCCCCGAATACAGCTTCGGCATCCGCGAAGAACGCATGCAGGCGGTCGTGAACGAACTGCGCGACGAGGGCGTCGATCTGGTCGTCTGCCTGTCGCACAACGGTTTCGACGTGGATTACAAGATGGCCGGCCGGGTCGAGGGTATCGACGTCATCCTGTCTGGCCACACCCACGATGCCGTTCCCGAACCGGTCCTCATCGGCAAGACGGTGATGATCGCGTCGGGATCGAACGGCAAATTCGTCAGCAGGCTCGACCTTGACGTGCGGGACGGCCAGATGATGGGGTTCCGCCACAAGCTGATCCCGATCTTCTCGGACGTGATCGCGCCCGATCCGGAAATGGCCGCGCTGATCGATGCGGAGCGCGCCCCGTTCGAGTCGGACCTGAACGAGGTGGTCGGCAAGACCGAAAGCCTGCTGTACCGGCGCGGCAATTTCAACGGCACATGGGACGACCTGATCTGCGACGCGATCCGCACCGAGCGCGACGCCCAGATCGCATTGTCGCCCGGCGTCCGGTGGGGGCCATCGCTGATTCCGGGCGACGACATCCGGCGCGAGGACATCCACAACGCGACCTCGATGACCTATGGCGAATGCTATCGCACCGAGATGACGGGTGAAACGCTGAAGACGATCATGGAGGACGTCGCCGACAACATCTTCAACCCCGATCCCTATTATCAGCAGGGCGGCGATATGGTCCGGGTCGGCGGCATCGCCTATGCGATTGATCTGTCCAAGGGGATCGGCGAACGTATCTCGAACCTGACCCTTGCCGATACGGGCGAGGCCATCGACCCCGCAAAGACCTATACCGTCGCGGGCTGGGCCAGCGTCAACGAAGGCACCGAGGGGCCACAGATCTGGGATGTGGTCGAGGCATATATCCGCAAGACCGGCACCGTGAAGCTTGCGCCGCGCGAAACCGTTGTCGTGACCGGCCTATGAGCATCGCACCGGCCTTCTTTGCACACCATACGGACGAGGTTTGACATGACCGACACCACAGACAGGAATGCCAGAGCCGGAGATGCATCGCCGCGCAACGCCGGGCGCCGCCATTTTCTGAAACGCGGCATTGCCACCGGCGGTGCGCTGGCCACGGCGGGTCTGATCCCGGCCCGGACCTTGGCGCAGGCCGCCCCCGATCCCCTGATCACCGAGGTGCAGCCTTGGGCGTCCTATCTCGGCGACGGCGTCGAGGCCTTTCCCTACGGCTATCCGATCGAGTTCGAGGATGATGTGATCCGCCGCAACGTGCCGTGGCTGACGGCCGAGACGACATCCTCCATCAACTTCACGCCGATCCACCAGCTGGACGGAACCATCACGCCCAACGGGTTGTGCTTTGAACGCCACCACGCCGGATCCATCGATCTTGCCAAACAGGATTACCGGCTGATGATCAACGGGTTGGTCGATCGCCCGCTGGTGTTCAGCTATGACGATCTCGAGCGCTTCCCGCGAGAGAACCGGATCTATTTTCTGGAATGCGCCGCCAACAGCGGCATGGAATGGGCCGGTCCGCAGCTGAACGGTGCACAGTTCACTCATGGCATGATCCACAACGTCATGTACACCGGCGTCATGCTGAAGGATCTGCTGGCCGAGGCGGGCGTGAAGACGGCCGGCAAATGGCTTCTGGCCGAAGGCGCAGATGCCTCGGCGATGACCCGGTCCATTCCGATGGACAAGGCGCTGGACGACTGCATGATCGCCTTCAAGATGAACGGCGAAGCGCTGCGCAAGGAACAGGGCTATCCCGCGCGCCTTGTCGTTCCCGGCTGGGAAGGCAACATGTGGGTCAAGTGGCTGCGCCGCCTCGAGATTGGCGACCAACCGTGGGAACAGCGTGAAGAGACGTCGAAATATACCGACACGCTGGAGGATGGCCGGTCGCGCAAATGGACCTGGGTGATGGACGCCAAATCGGTCATCACCTCGCCCAGCCCGCAGGCCCCGATCCGCCACGGCAAGGGACGGCTTGTCATCACCGGCGTTGCATGGTCCGGTCGCGGCACCGTCCCGGAGGTGCATGTTACCACTGATGGCGGCGTCAACTGGCATCAGGCACGGCTTTCCGGGCCGTCGCTCGACAAGTCGATGCACCGTTTCTATCACGAGATCGACTGGGACGGGCGGCCAATGCTGCTGCAATCGCGCGCGGTCGATTCGACAGGATATGTTCAGCCGACGAAGGATGCGCTGCGCAAGTTCCGGGGTCTGAATTCGATCTATCACAACAACGGGATCCAGACCTGGGCGATCAATTCCGACGGGGAGGCCGAAAATGTCGAGATTTCCTGAACTCGTTCTCGGGGTCGCCTTTGCCGTCTCGTTGGCCGGCGGTGTTGGCGCACAGACCGCCACGACGGCACCCGATGCCGCGACAGATGCGACGAACCTGACCGAAGCCAATGCCGCCGAGGCCGGGGAGTCCCCCGAGGGCACGCCGGGCGACGGTGACGCGGCGGCGGGCGATGCGGGGCTTGTCCTGCACCTTGGCCGTGTGGCCCTGCCCCAGGAAATTGCGGCATGGGACATCGACGTGCGCCCGGACGGCCTGGGGCTTCCTCCGGGTCAGGGCAACGTTGAGGACGGCGAAATCTTCTTCACCGACAATTGCGCGGTCTGTCATGGCGACTTCGCGGAGGGCGTCGGTCGCTGGCCGTCGCTGGCGGGGGGGATCGGCACGCTTGGCGATGAGGACCCCGACAAGACGGTCGGATCCTACTGGCCCTATCTGTCGACCAGTTTCGATTATATCCGCCGCGCCATGCCGTTCGGCAACGCCCATTCGATGAGCGATGACGAAGTATATGCCGCATTGGCATATATCCTGTACATGAACGACATCGTGGATGATGATTTCGTCCTGTCGCAGGATAGCTTTCTCACCGTCGAGATGCCGAACGCCGACGGTTTTTTCGTCGACGACCGCGACGAAGTCGAGTTGCCGCAGTTCAGCCAGGCCCCCTGCATGTCGGACTGCAAGGCGGACATGCCTGAAATCACGCGCCACGCCAGCGTCCTCGACGTGACGCCGGAAACCCCCGACGAGGGGAGCGAGGCGCCGCCGTCCATGGAATGACCCCGTTGCAGCAGGACCTGCCCATGCGCCTGAAAGGAACGCAGCCATGATCGTAACCCGCCGCACCGTTCTGACCGGATCGGCCGCCCTTGCCGCAGGGGCGTTGCTGTCCGCCGGCCCCCGTCGGGCCTGGGCGGTCACGACCTTCAGCGCCGATGGGTTCCAGGTCGACAGCATTTCGGACGGCCATCTGGAGTTTCAGCCCGAATTTGCCTATGCGGCCTTTCCCGATGCGGACCGTGATCGGCTGATCGAACGGTTCAATCTTCCCCGCGACGTGGTGAAAAGCCCGCTGAACGTGACGCTTTTGCGGCAGGATGACCGCACGATCCTGTTCGACGTGGGGTCAGGACCCGATTTCATGCCCACGGCAGGGCGGCTGACGGATGCATTGTGGGCGATCGGGGTGGCGCCGGACGACATCACCGATGTCATTTTCACCCATGGCCATCCCGATCACCTGTGGGGGCTTCTGGACGAATTCGACGAACCCGGCTTTGCGAACGCGCGCCTTGCCATGGGGGCGGACGAATTCGCGTATTGGACGGACCCCGCCACCATTGAGACCATTGCCGAGGATCGGCTGTCCTTCGCGGCCGGAGCGATGCGCCGTCTGACCATCGTTGCCGACCGGCTCGAAACGTTCGCAGAGGGCGACGAGGTTGCGCCGGGTGTCGTCGCTGTGGCCACCCCCGGCCACACGCCGGGCCACATGTCGTTTGCCCTTGGCGATGCGGCCAGCGGGCTTTTCGTGCTGGGGGACGTGGTGACAACGGTGGTGGGCATCGACAATCCCGACATACCCGCCGGCACGGACCATGATCCCGAACTGGCGGCACGCACAAGAAAGGCGGTTCTGGCGCGGCTGGCCGACGAAGGCAGGACCCTGATCGGCTATCACCTGCCCGAGGGTGGCATCGGCCGGATCGGGCGGGCGGACGGGACATATACATTCATCGCAGGGGCCTGACATGCGCATGACGATTTCGATGGCGGCTGTCCTGCTGGCAACTCCGGCGTTCGCCGACGATATACCGGACAAGTATCCCGGCTCGGTCCTCTATGACAAACCGGTCGAGGTCGCGCCCGGCATCTATACCGCGATCGGCGCGACCCAGCCCCCCACCTATGAAAACGCGGGCCACAACAACAATCTGTCCTTCATCGTGACCACCGATGGCGTGGTCGTGGTGAACGGCGGCGCCTCGTGGAAACTGGCCGAGGCGATGCACCACGAGATTACAGAAGTGACGGATCAGCCCGTCAAGCTCGTCATCAACGAGAACGGTCAGGGCCATTCGATGCTGGGCAACAGTTACTGGGCCGCACAGGGCGTCCCGACCCTCGCGCAGGAAGAGGCCGCCGCCGATTTCGCGGACACCCAAGGGACGCGCGGGCTTGAGGCGCTGAAGTCCTATGCGCGCGAGAATGCGGAAGGCACGGCCATCGTTGCGCCAGGCGAAACCTTCACCGACCGCAAGGATATCACGATGGGCGACACGCGGATCGAGGTGCTGCACCTCGGGCCGGCGCATTCGCCCGGCGACACGCAGGTCTGGCTGCCCGACAGCAAGGTGCTGATCGCGGGCGACATCGCGTTTTCCGAACGGATGCCGCCGATCTTTCAGGGCACATGCACCAGTTGCTGGATCGAGACGTTCGAAACCGCGCTGGAACCTCTGGGCGCGGATATCATCGTGCCGGGTCACGGTGCCCCCACGGATCTTGCCACGGTGCGGCACGGGACGGTCGGCTACCTGAAGGATCTGCGCGAGAAGATCGCCGCCCATATCGAGAATGGCGGCGATCTGACCGATGCCTATTACGTCGACCAGTCGCAATGGGAATACATGGACACATTCGAAGAACTGGCGACCAGGAACGCCGGCGTCGTCTACGCCGAGATGGAGTTCGAGTGACGCGCCCCCCGATCAGCGCACGCCTTCGCGGCGCTGGTCGAGCAACCAATCCGTCGCGGTCCCGCCCACCCACATCGACACCAGCGCCATCCAGGCCGTCACCGCAAAGATCGAACTGCCGCTGACGCCGTTGCCGATGGAACAACCGCCGGCCAGCATTCCGCCAAACCCCATCATCATCGCGCCAATCAGCGCACGCCGCGTCTGTCCCGGACTCTCGAAGGTCTGGAACCGCAACTCACCCCCGACGGTGGCGGCAAGGAAGGAGCCGACGAACACCCCCGGCACCAATCCGATGTCGAAACTCCAGTCGCCGAAAGGCTCGAGCGTCGCCATCAGCGTGTTGGCCGACGGGCCCGTAAAGGTGATCGAGGTAACTGTCACCGGCTCGAACGCGATCAGCGACATGCTATAGGTCAGAAAATATCCGATCGCGACGGCCACCCCGACACCGGCCCCAAAGATCAGGATGCCCGGCGAAATCCGGTTGCGCCGCGCGAGATACAGCGCCAGCAGGGCGGTCGGGATGCCCAGGGCCAGCCCGCTCCAGTCCGGCAGGTGCAGAAGCCGCAGAAGTTCGAGGTTGCGCCCGTCCGGGGTGATCCACAGCGCGGCCAGATCAGTGCGCGTCTCGCTCATCCAGCCGCGCAGGGCCATCTGCGCTGTGATCGCGAACACCATCCCCGACAGGATTGAGCGCAGGTTCCCCGTCGCCGCCAGCACCAGAAGCCGTCCGGGACAGCCCCGCGACAGGATCATGCCCGCCCCGAAGATCAACCCGCCAATCACCGCGCCGCTAAGGCTTCCTGTCACGGCCAGCATCCGCGCCTCGTCCGGGTCGAACCAGCCGTTCAGCCGTGCCACCTGCACCCAGACCACGGCGGACGAGAATGCCAGCAGCCATACCGACATCCTTGGGCCAAGTTGGCCGCGCGCGAACTCAACCGTGGCCGCACGCAGGCAGAAGGCCGATCGCTGCGCCGCTACGCCGAACAGGATACCCACAAACAGCCCCATCAGTGCCGACGTGGGATTGTCGCCGATCAAATCGGTCAGAGCCGTCAGTTCCATTGCGCATCTCCGCATGGCCACGATCCGGTCTCTGCCGCCGTGCCGTATCGCTTACAATGGGCATCTTTCGGCGCAGGTGCAAATTCTACGACGCTCTACACCCGATCCGAAATCCCGCGACCACCTCTGTCTGGCCTCGCAGTTCCGTGTCCGCCCCAGCGCGGACGCTACCGGCCTCCATGGTCTGTACCGTTCAGAAAGTTCTTTCCACCGGAACCTCGGTGGGCAGTAGAGGGTTACTTTGGCGATTGCTGAAAACCATGGAGGGGCCCCCGATGCGCTACTCACTGTCATCCGTTCTCACGCTCATGCTGCTGACTTCGAATTTGCAGGCTCAGGATCTTGCGACGCTGTCGCTCGCCACGAGCGAAGAGCACGGTGCCTATGTCGTCGGCCCGGACGGCCGTCCGGTCTATGCCATGCTCTCGGCGGACAGCGTCGGGGGGGACGGACTCGACTCGCTGGACTCTTGTTCGCAAATGTGCCGGGACAACTGGCCGATAGTGACGGCCGAAGAGGACATCCGCGTCGGCGAGGGCGTAAACCCGGATTTGGTCGGCAGGACCGCCAGCGATGGGCAGCAGGTATTGACCTATGCGGATCAACCCCTGTTTCAGTTTTATCGAGACGTTGCTGGGGTCGAACCACAGGGTGAAGGAATATACAGCTTCGGAGGCTATTGGGCGCTGATGGCGCCGTCTGGCCGTCCCATCCGTTCCGGCACCATACCCGCGGCCGACGAAATCCCCGAGGCGCCGTCCGGTCCCGACGAGAACGAGTCGCTCCCTCTCCCCCCGGTTTCAGAATGACGCGTTGCTCGGAGCGGACGAACTGTGTCGCGAGTGGCAGAGACGCAAAAGAGTGCCCGCACATTCTACCGCCGGGGACGCGAGTAAAAGCCTTTTTCAAATACCGGATCGAGCGTTAGGGCGCGCCGCAAGGAATAGAGAAAGACTGCGTTGAAAGAGGCACAGCGAGCAGAGCCTGCGATGGGGACGGCGGCCTCGGTCCATGAATTCGAGCAGCAACCCGGCCTTATGCCCGGCGTCAAAGGAAGCGTAGAAACGGCGGCCGAACTGGTCGTGGAACGTCTCGGCGAAATGCCGAAGGTCGGACACTATGTAATCATCGACGGCTGGCGGGTGGAGATCGGTGACATGGACGACTTGCGGATCGACAAGCTGATCGTCCAACGCGACGCGGCGATCCGAAAAAACAACGTGACAGATGCGCCGTAACTCCGTCAGGCGTTACACAAAGCAGGAACAGCAAGCACGTCCCGGTCGGCCATTCGTAGAACGGCTTCCGCCACGCTACCGAGAAAGAATCTCGCAACGCCGCCTCGCCTCGACGTACATGATCACCTACTCCCACCAGCTCTATGCAGTCTTCGAGCCGCTGCTCGGCGTTTTCGAACGTCGGGGCGCCCCGCGCGAACCGTCCGAGGCCGGTGCGCACAGCGACGACGGCTACAGGGTGATCGTCTTTGGACTCGGCCGTTTCGGCACCGCCATCGGCATGCGTCTACAGAAGCGCGGAATCAGGGTGCTGGGGGTCGATTTCAATCCGCTCGCCGTGCGGCGCTGGCGTGACCTGGGCCTCGATAACGAGTTTGGCGACGCAACCGACCCGGAATTTGTTGGCGAACTGCCGCTCTCGCGCGCCGAATGGGTCGTGTCGACCGTCCCGATCCACCCGGCCGGTCTGAGTTACGAGGATACGCGCACAACCCTTATACAACTTACACGCGCGGCCGGATTTCGCGGACGCGTGGTTGTTGCCTCGCACCACTCCAAGGATACCGAGGAATTGTTCGGAGCGGGCGCGGACATTGTCCTCGAGCCGTTCCAGGACGCGGCAGATCGAGCAGTCGAATTGCTTTGCGGCGCACCGGAAGAAGCCCGCACCGACATCCCGTCGATCGAGACGGAAGAGAAACAGGCTTCGTGAGCACCGGCGCACCTGCCTTCAATGCGAGAACGAGCGAATGAACGAGAGCCGCCCGCACACGGAGTTTCACACCCTGTCCGTCCAGGACGCCCTTGACGCGCTTGCGGGCGAGCCCGGGGGTTTGACCACGACAGAAGCCGCCCGCCGCCTGGCCGACATCGGGCCCAACCGGCTGCCCGAGCCACCGAAGCGCAGTCCTTTCCTGCGGTTCCTCTCGCACTTTCACAACGTGCTGATCTACGTGCTGATTGCCTCCGCAGCCGTGACGGGGGCATTGCAGCACTGGGTGGATACCGGCGTGATCCTCGCGGTGGTTATCGTCAACGCGGTGATCGGCTACATTCAGGAAGGCCGCGCCGAGCGGGCCATGGATGCGATCCGCGGGATGCTCGCGCCGCGGTCGGCCGTCCTGCGCGATGGGAGACGCGTCAGCGTCGACGCGACCGAACTGGTCCCGGGCGACCGCGTGCCCGCCGATCTACGATTGATCGAGGCGCGCGGACTGAAGGCCGAGGAGGCAATCCTGACCGGCGAATCCGTGCCGGTGGACAAGGGCACGGCTCCGGCCACGGAAGCCGCGGCGCTTGGCGACCGGACCTCGATGCTCTTCTCCGGCACGCTGGTTGCCGCGGGAACAGGGCGCGGCGTGGTCACAACAACCGGTCCGGACACCCAGATCGGCCGGATCAGCGGGATGCTCGCGCGCGTCCAGACGCTGACGACGCCGCTCGTCGCTCAGATGGATGGCTTCGCGCGCTGGCTGACCGTCTTCATTCTGCTCGTCGCCGGCGCGCTGTTAGCCTACGGATATTTCGTCGGACACCTGCCCTTCTCGGACCTGTTCATGGCGGTCGTCGGCCTGTCGGTGGCCGCCATCCCCGAAGGTCTGCCGGCAGTCCTGACGATCACGCTGGCGGTGGGCGTACAGGCCATGGCGCGGCGCAATGCCATTTTCCGCCGTCTGCCCGCGATCGAGACGTTGGGCTCCGTGTCGGTGATCTGTTCCGACAAGACTGGCACGCTGACCCGCAACGAAATGATGGCGGCGGCGCTGGCGGCGGCCGAACATGTCTATGCGGTCGGTGGCAACGGCTATGCTCCCGAGGGCGCTGTGCGCTGGCGCGAAGCCGACGTCGACCCCGACGACCACGCGGTTCTGATGGAATTCGCGCGCGCCGCCGGGCTGTGCAACGACGCGATGCTGCATGCCCACGACGCGGGATGGCGCGTCGAGGGCGACCCGATGGAAGGCACGCTGATGGCGCTCGCCGGCAAGATCACGCGCGAGGGGGCAGAGCCCGTCCGTCAGTGGTCGCGAACCGACGCGATCCCCTTCGACGCCGCCCATCGCTACATGGCTGTTCTGCACCATGACCACGAGGGTCAAGCGTCCATTCACGTGAAGGGTGCGCCCGAGGCGGTGCTGGCGCTCTGCGCCGATCAGCGCGCCGCTCATGGCGGGACCGAAACGCTCGATACCAGTCACTGGCATCGAACGGTGGAAGAGCTGGCAGCAGACGGTCAGCGGGTGATCGCAGTGGCGGTGCGGTCGGTGCCCCAGGACCATACAATCCTGCACACGGCGGACCTTGAAGGACGGCTCACGCTCGTCGGGCTGATCGGCCTGATCGACCCGCCGCGTGCCGAAGCCATCGAGGCCGTGGCCGAATGCCACTCCGCAGGCATCCGGGTGAAGATGATCACCGGGGATCACGCCGCCACCGCGCGCGCGATCGCGGGCATGATCGGGTTGAAGAACCACGAGCGTGTGCTCACCGGTGCCGATCTCGAGGCGATGGACGACGCCGCGCTGGCCGATGCGGCGGTGCAGACCGACATCTTCGCGCGCACCTCCCCTGCCCGTAAGCTGCGCCTCGTCACCGCCCTGCAGGCGCGCGGGCTGACCGTGGCGATGACCGGCGACGGAGTGAACGACGCCCCGGCACTCAAGCGCGCCGATGCTGGGATCGCCATGGGACTGAAGGGCAGTGAAGCCGCGAAGGAGGCGGCGGAACTGGTGCTGGCCGACGATAATTGTGCCTCAATCGCCGCCGCAGTGCGCGAGGGGCGCACGGTTTACGACAACATCAAGAAGGTGATCAGTTGGACTCTGCCGACCAATGCTGGCGAGGCCTTGACAATCGTCGTGGCGCTCTTCGCCGGCATGGCGCTGCCCATCACTGCCGTGCAGATCCTTTGGGTCAACCTGATCACAGCCATCACGCTGGGCCTTGCCCTCGCCTTCGAGCCGTCCGAGCCTGGCACCATGCGCCGCCCGCCGCGCCCGCGGAACGAGCCGCTGCTGTCGGGCGGGCTCGTCTGGCATCTCGTCCTCGTCTCAACTTTGTTTCTTACGGCTGTGTTCGGCATGTATTTCTATGCCACCGACCGCGGTTATCCCATTGCGCTGGCACAGACCATCGCGATGAACACGCTGGTGGTGCTCGAGATCTTTCACCTTTTCTTCATCCGCAACATCCACGGCACTTCGCTCACATGGGCGGCGGTGCGAGGAACGCGGATCGTCTGGGCCTGTGTTCTCGCCGTCACTGCGGCGCAATTCGCCATCACCTACCTGCCGCCGTTGCAACAGATATTCGGGACGCAGGACGTGTCGCTGTTCGATGGATTTCTGATCGTGGGGGTGGGCGCAGTCTTCTTCGCGTTAATCGAGACGGAGAAGCAAATCAGACTGGGATTGAAGTCATGAAAAAACCTCCGAGACAGATGCCTCGCGCTGCGCCCCTTCCGAGGTCAGTCCAGCTCCCCGCTGTTGTTCCACCCTTGCGTGAACCGCCGCGGGGCCATCCGCACAACAACCTCGACCGCGCGGCACGCGGCGCCTTGGCGAAATTGAGCGGCGGAGTGTCGCCCCATGCCTTCATTGAGGCCTGGAGCGACTGGGCGCAGCATCTGGCGCGCTCGCCGGGGCGCCAGATGGAACTGGCCGAGCATGCCCAGCAGAACCTGCTTAAGGTGATGGCGCTCGCGGCGAGTCCCGCCAGCCCTCCGCCGTTTGCGCCCAAACCGTATGACAAGCGTTTCAATCATCCCGGCTGGCAGTCACTCCCGTTCCGGCTTTGGCAGCAGGGGTTTCTTGGTGTGCAGGATTGGTGGGACCATGCGACCGATCCGATGCGCGGTCTTCGCCTTGAGGATTCCGAGCGCACCCAGTTCCTGGCTCGCCAGACGCTCGACGTCCTGTCGCCCTCGAACTTTCCGCCACTCAACCCGGAGATCATCGAGGAAACAGCAAGGACTGCGGGCCGCAACCTGACCGAGGGCGCGGCGCATTTCCTGGAGGATGCGATCAAGACCCTGACGAACCGGCACGATCCACCCCCCGAAGGCTATCGGATCGGCACTGATCTGGCCTGCACCCCGGGGCAGGTGGTCTTTCGCAACGACCTGATGGAACTGATCCAGTACGCGCCGCAGACAACGCAAGTGCAGGCGCGGCCGATTCTGATCGTTCCGGCCTGGATCATGAAGTACTACATTCTCGACCTCTCGCCCGAGAACTCGATGGTGCGGTATCTGGTCAGGCAAGGCTTCACTGTCTTCATGATCTCCTGGATCAACCCAATGGCGGATCAGCGCAACCTGTCGCTCGAGGATTATCGCAAGCGCGGCGTGATGGCAGCGCTGGACGCGGTGACGACGATCGTGCCGGACACCCAGGTTCAAGCCGTCGGCTATTGCCTCGGTGGCACGATCCTTTCGATTGCGGCAGCGACCATGGCGCGCGACCCCGATGACCGGCTGGCCTCGGTCACGCTGCTGGCAGCGCAGGTCGATTTCGCCGAGGCGGGCGAACTCCTGTTGTTCCTCGATGAAAGCCAGATCGCCTTTCTCGAGGATCTGATGTGGGAGCAGGGATATCTCGACCGCCCGCAGATGGCTCGCGCCTTTGCCGCCATTCGGTCGGAAGACCTCATCTGGACGCGTGCCGTCCAGCGGTACTTCCTCGGTCGGGAGGATGTGCCGACCGACATCGGCGTATGGCTGTCGGACACCACGCGCATGCCGGCGCTGATGCATTCGCAATACCTGCGCAGCCTGTTTCTGGAGAATCGGTTTACGGCGGGGCGTTTCGCGGTCGAGGGCAGCGTGATTGCGCTCAAGAACCTCGCGATGCCGCTGTTTGTCGTGGGGACCGAGACGGACCATATCGCACCCTGGCGATCGGTCTACAAAACCCAGCTGTTCACCGACTGCGACTTGACCTTCGTGCTGACAAAGGGCGGACACAACACCGGCATCCTCTCCGAGCCGGGGCACAAGAGGCCCCGGTATCGCATCTCGCACCGCCCGGCGGGTACGCTGTATGTCGGCCCCGACACCTGGCTGGCCCAGTCCAAGCCCAAGGCCGGATCGTGGTGGCCGGACTGGGCGGGGTGGCTCAAGGTGCTGGGTGGTGGCCAGGTAGACGCGCCTGCGATGGGCGCTCCGGACCATGTCCTGGCCCCGCTCTGCGCAGCCCCCGGCGCGTACGTGTTGCAACCCTGACCATGGATGCCACCGCACAAAATGCCCCGTTGAGAGG
>CAVXNV010000002.1:2500-347813 GCA_963763165.1 uncultured Alphaproteobacteria bacterium | reverse complement strand
GATACCCGCATAGGCCAGCCCGCCATTCCGGCGGTGATGCCCGGAATGATCCGCACCGGCACGCCATGCTGCACCAGCGTCTGCGCCTCTTCGCCGCCGCGCCCGAAGACGAAGGGATCGCCCCCCTTCAGCCGCAGCACCCGCTTGCCCGCGCGGGCGAGATCGACCAGCCGCAGGGAAATGTCGCGCTGAACGGCGGACGGCTTGCCGCCCCGCTTGCCGGCATAGACCTTCTCGGCCTGCGGCGCCCAGTCGAGGATGCATTCCTGCACCAGCGCGTCATACACCACGACATCGGCCTGCCGCAGCGCGTTGAGCGCGTGGATCGTCAGAAGGCCGGGGTCGCCCAGGGACCTGCACCGCAGAGCCAGACCCAGCCGGGCCCCGTCATTGAGCAGCTGATGCTGCGGGATAAGGAGCGCATCGAACTGGCGCCCATATTGCGCGGCGTTTTGCGTTTGCCCAGAGCAGGGCCAGTCGGCACGGGCGAGAGCAGCGAAACAGCGTTCGGCGCGGGTGGTCGCACGGCACGCGTCGTTCGCCTGTCGCGGCACGTCCGCGTTGGATCTTCCGGTTTTCTCCGCGCACCCGAAACATAATCCTAATTTGCTGCGCAACGCTGCGCAGCATTTGGAACGGCGTTCCTACCACCGCCACCCAAGGATCGCCGCATCAGCGCGAGGGCCGAGCGAATCGGCGACGGCTCCAGCCCGCCCTCGGCCGCCAGCCGGGGCTGCGCCATCGCGCGGCGCAGCACCCCCTCGGCCTGCCAGGAGGCCAGAAGCGCGGGCCGCGCCGCAGGGCTGATCCGCCCGCGCCTTGCCCGCGCGGCCTTCAGCCGCGCCAGCGCCCCTTCGGCCAGCGCGCGGATGCCTTCCGGCCTGCCGTCCAGCAGCGGCACGCGGCCCGCCTCCTCGAGTGCCGGAATGGCGCGCAGCCAGTTCGCGACGCCGGTGGCATAGCCCGCATCCATGACAACCGCGTCATCCACTTCGCCCAATGCGCGGGCGGCGGCCAGCATCAGGTTGCCGCTGGTCTTTTCCAGATAATCGGTCAGATGCGCGTCGTCCTCGAACGGGTCGCGGTAGATGTCCCACTGCCGCGCGACGATCAGCGCATCCAGAAGCGCGGCGCCCCTGGCATCCAGCACCTCGGCCAACGGCGTTACCACCTCGTGCCGCCGCACCGTGGCGCCGCCCGCGATCTCCTCCAGCGCGTCGCGCCACCATTGCAGGCGCATCTCCGCGATCAGCGGCTCCTGCGTCATCCAGGGCGCGCGCGAGACCTCGACGTTGAACGCGTAGATCGGGAACAGCACCCGCCGCGCCGCCACGGGCGCCGCCATCGCGGCGCGGAAACGCATCGGATCGCCCGTTCGACCAGCCCCGCGCAGCCGATCAGATCCTGCCCCAGATCAGGCACCCTGCAAAAGCTTCCAGTTGATCGCGTCCAGCAGCGCGTCAAAGGACGCATCGACGATGTTCGCGCTGACCCCGACGGTGGACCAGCGGTTGCCCTGCCCGTCCTCGCTGTCGATGATCACGCGCGTCACCGCCTCGGTCCCTCCTTGCGTGATGCGCACCTTGAAATCGACCAGGCGCATGTCGTCGATGGCGCTCTGGTAGCGGCCCAGATCCTTGGCCAGCGCCTTGGAAAGCGCGTTGACCGGCCCACGGTCGCTGCCCGTCTCGTCCATCTATTCGCTGACCGACAGCTTCTTTTCGCCGTCGATCTTCACCACGACCACGGCTTCGGAAAGGCTCACCATCCGGTCATGCTTGTTCTTGCGCCGCTCCACCGTGACCCTGTAGCGCTTGACCTCGAAGAACTCGGGCAGGATCCCCAGCTCGCGGCGCGCCAGCAGCTCGAAACTGGCCTGCGCGCTGTCGTAGGTATATCCCTCGGCCTCCCGCTCCTTGATCTGGTCGAGGATGAGCGCCAGCGCCGGATCGCCCGGCGCCACCTCGATCCCCGCCTCGGACAGGCGGCGGCGCAGGTTCGACTGGCCCGCCTGGTTCGACATCGGGATGATGCGCGCATTGCCCACCTCTGCGGGGTCGATATGCTCGTAGGTCGACGGGTCCTTCAGGATCGCGCTGGCGTGCAGCCCCGCCTTGTGCGCGAAGGCCGACGCGCCGACGTAAGGCGCCTGCCGCATGGGCACGCGGTTGAGTATGTCGTCCAGTTGCCGGCTGATCCGGCTGAGGTTTTTCAGCGCCTCGGGCGTGACTCCGGTCTCGTAGCGGCTGGCATACGGCTCCTTCAGCAGCAGCGTCGGGATCAGCGTGGTGAGGTTGGCGTTGCCGCACCGCTCGCCCAGCCCGTTCAGCGTGCCCTGGATCTGCCGCGCGCCCGCATCGACGGCGGCCAGCGACCCGGCCACGGCGGTTTCGGTGTCGTTGTGGGTGTGGATGCCCAGCCGCTCGCCGGGGACGCCCGCCGCGATCACCTCGGCCATGATGCGCCCGATCTCGGTCGGCAGCGTGCCGCCATTGGTGTCGCACAGCACGATCCAGCGCGCGCCAGCCTCCAGCGCGGCATGGCAGACCCAGCGCGTAGTCTGGGTTCGCCTTGCAGCCGTCAAAGAAATGCTCCGCGTCCAGCAGCGCCTCGCGCCCTTGCGCCACCAGATGCGCGACGGAGGCGGCGATGTTCCGAACGTTCTCCTCCAGGGTGATGCCCAAGGCGCGCTCGACATGGAAATCATGCGCCTTGCCGACAAGGCAGACGGCGCTTGTGCCCGCGTTCATCACCGCGGCGAGCACGTCGTCGTTTTCCGCGCTGCGCCCGGCGCGCTTGGTCATGCCGAAGGCGGTCAAGGTCGCGCGCGTCTTCGGCGCAGCGTCGAAAAAGGCGCAGTCGGTCGGGTTCGCGCCGGGCCAGCCGCCCTCGATGTAATCGACGCCGAGGGAGTCGAGCATGTCCGCGATGCGCTGTTTCTCGGCGGTGGAGAATTGCACGCCCTGCGTCTGCTGCCCGTCGCGCAGCGTGGTGTCGTAGAGGGTGAGGCGGGTGCGGGTCATGGGGCGCTGTCCTTAACAGCAACGCGCGGCGCATGCCTTTTTGCTGTGCAACGCCCGCAACAATCGGGCCGTGCCTCGCAGCGGCCCGGCCAGCCCCCGACCGCCCCCACCCGCGGCCGGGGGCTGGCCTGTGTTGTGACTGGGACGCTCATTTCAGGGCGTCCAGTTTGGAGGGGTCGAAGTTGGGACCGGGCAAGAGCTCTACCGCCCTTGTTGGTCATTCGGACCTCAACCCCCGCATCGATCAGCGCTTTCTTCAGCCGATCAACTTCGGTAAAGTCTTTTGTATGCATGGCAGTTGAGTGATGATCTGCGAGAGTGATCGCAAGCTCAGAAAAATGAGTAAAATTCTTACCAGTCGCTGACCCAGTAACGGGGTCTGTCCTGATGGCAGACTCGGCTCACTTATGTGTGACCTAGCGGCAAGAGGCGTGGCTTCCAGAAAATGCGTCCATGTCATTTCGTTCGATAATAAGCCCAATACTTGCGCGGATCCCTTCAATTTCTCTGCTTCCCCGCTTTTCATCAGCCGGTGCAAGATAGGAGATCGCACGTGGCGTGTTGAGATCATCAGCCAAGATTTCGATTAACTCGGCCTCAGGTTCTGCCGCTTCAACATCCTGAGTTGCTTTTCTCCAGTGCCACAGAGTCTCCCTAGCCTCCTTCGCCTTCTCCGCCGTCCAGTCCATCGGTTTCCGATAATGCGTGCTCAGCATCACGAACCGGATCACCTCGCCCGGCACGCCCTGATCCAGCAGATCCCGCACCGTGAAGAAGTTGCCCAGACTCTTGGACATCTTCTTGCCCTCGACCTGCAGCATCTCGTTATGCATCCACACCTGCGCAAAGCCGCTCCCCGGATGGGCGCAGCAGCTTTGCGCGATCTCGTTCTCGTGGTGCGGGAACATCAGGTCGTTGCCGCCGCCGTGGATGTCGAAGCTCTCGCCGAGCAGCTCGTATGACATCGCCGAGCATTCGATATGCCAGCCGGGGCGCCCGTAGCCCCAGGGCGATGGCCAGCCGGGCTGCGTGCCGCTCGACGGTTTCCACAGCACGAAATCCATCGGGTTGCGCTTGTAGGGGGCCACCTCGACCCGCGCGCCGGCGATCATGTCGTCGACCGACCGCCCCGACAGCGCGCCGTATTCTGCATAGCTCTCGACGGAGAAGAGGACATGGCCCTCGGCCTCGTAGGCGTGGCCGCTCGCGATCAGATCCGCGATCATGGCGATCATCTGGGGGATATACTGCGTCGCGCGCGGCATCTCGTCCGGCTCCAGCGCGCCCAGCGCGCCCATGTCGTCGAGGAACCACTGGATCGTCTCGTCGGTGATCTGCCCGATCGCGCGCCCTGTCTCGGCGGCGCGGGCGTTGATCTTGTCGTCGACGTCGGTGAAGTTGCGCACATAGGTCACCGCATCCACGCCATAGACATGGCGCAGCAGCCGGTAGAGCACGTCGAACACCACGACGGGGCGCGCATTTCCCAGATGCGCGCGGTCATAGACCGTCGGCCCGCAGACATACATGCGCACGTTTTGCGGATCGAGCGGCGTGAACGGCTCCTTGCGGCGCGTCTTGCTGTTGTGCAGCTGTATCTTGGTCATGGCGGCCTCGCAGGGCTGGGTGCGTCGGGTTGCGGCGGACTTAGCAATTCCGCCGCCGTTTTGAAATAGCGCAGAGGGCGCGGCGCACCCGGCACGGTTCAAACGCGACAGAGGTCGCAAACAGGACAGACGGGGCGCGAATTTCATGGATGCATGATCCGAACAGGGAGGGGCAGGCCATGACGCCAACCAGCAAGATCGCCCTCATCATACGCACCATCGGCGCCGCGCGCGGCCGGGCGGCGCGCGGGGGTCCGACCCGCGGCACCTGAGCCGCCCTGCCCCATTTTTCCTGACTGAAACGAGTCCCGCCATGAATGCAATCACTTCCCGCCGCACAGGTGGACGCGCCGCGCGGCGCGCCGAACGCTCTGCACCAATCACCGGCGCCATGCGCTCCATCCGCCCCGGAATGGAGGGCGGGCGCTACAATCCTCTGACCGATGCCGACGTGCAGCGCATCCATCATACCGCACTGGACGCGCTGGAGCAGATCGGTCTGGCCGACGCACCGCCCAGCGGGGTCGCGTATCTGACCGGCGCAGGCGCGGTGCAGGGCGATGACGGGCGCATCCGCTTTCCCCGCGCGCTGATCGAGGACACGATCGCCACGGCCAACCGCAGCATCACCCTGATGGGCCGCGATCCGCAGCACGACATGCAGCTTTCCGGCACGCGCGTGCATTACGGCACCGCCGGGGCCGCCGTGCACATGGTCGATGTGGACGGGCGCAATTACCGCGAATGCACCGTGCAGGATCTGCATGATGCCGCGCGCATCGCGGATGTGCTGGACAACATTCACTTCGTCCAGCGCCCCATGGTCTGCCGCGACATTGCCGACAACATGGAGATGGACCTCAACACCATCTACGCCTGCTGCGCCGGCACGACCAAGCATGTGGGCGTGTCCTTCACCGAACGCGCCTTTGCCCGCGAGGGGATGAAACTGCTGCACATGATCGCCGGCGGCGAGGACGCGTGGCGCGCGCGGCCTTTCGTGTCGAACTCCAACTGTTTCGTGGTCCCGCCGATGAAATTCGCGACCGAATCCTGCGAGGTGATGGAAGAGGTCATCCTCGGCGGCATGCCCGTTCTGCTGCTGAGCGCGGGCATGGCGGGCGCGACGGCTCCCTCGACCATCGCGGGCGCCATCGTGCAGGCCACCGCCGAATGCCTCGCCGGTCTGGTCTATGTCAACGCGGTCAAGCCGGGGCATCCGGCGATCTTCGGCACCTGGCCCTTCGGGCTCGATCTGCGCACCGGCGCGATGACCGGCGGGTCGGGCGAGCAGGCGCTGCTGACGGCGGGCTGCGCGCAGATGCACCGGTTCTACGACCTGCCAGGCGGCGCGGCGGCGGGAATCACCGACGCCAAGCTGCCCGACATGCAGGCCGGATGGGAGGCGATGTGCTCGAACGTCATGGCGGGGCTGTCTGGGCTGAACATGGTTTACGAGGCGGCGGGGATGCATGCGTCCCTGCTGGGATTCTGCCTGGAATCGCTGATCCTCGGCGACGATCTGATCGGCCATGCGCAACGCTGCGTGCGCGGCATCGAGGTGGATGACGACACGCTGGCGCTGGAGCAGATCCGCGAGGTCTGCATCGGCGGGCCGGGGCACTACCTTGGCACGGCGCAGACGCTGGCGCGGATGCAGTCGGACTACCAGTATCCCAAGGTCGGAAACCGCATGAGCCCAAAGGCATGGGACGAGGACGGAAAGCCCGACCTCAACCGTGACGCGACTGCGCGCAAGGAGGCGATTCTGGCCGAACGCTCGGCCGCGCGCTTTGCGCCCGACGTGGACGAGGCGATCCGGCGGGCGTTCAAGATTCACCTTCCAACCTGACCGGGGTCCCGGCCAAAGCGTTTCGCGAAGAGCTGAATCACGGCTTTTCGCGAAACGCGCGCGGCACATCAGCGTTACACGCGTTTCGCCGTTATCTGATGCTTCAGGTTAAGGGCGAAACGCTTTAGGCTCCGGCGCGGAGCAGCAGGGACACATGATGAGCACCACCGTCTTTGTCGTCGTCCTCGGCGCCGCCATCCTTCACGCCACCTGGAACGCGCTGGTCAAGCACGGCGCCGACAAGCGCGCCGCCATGGGCGCGGTGGTGATCGGCCACGCGCCGCTGGCCCTGCTGGCGCTGTTTCTCGTGCCCTGGCCGCACCCGCACAGCCTGCCCTTCATGGTCGGGGGCGTGGCGCTGCATGTCGGCTACCAGATCTTCCTCATGCGGTCCTATGAAAGCGGCGATCTGACGCAGGTTTACCCGATCGCGCGCGGCTCGGCGCCCCTGATGGTCGCGCTGTTCTCCGTTCTGGTACTGGGCGTTCACCTCGAGCGGGCCGAGGTGCTGGCGATTGCCATCATCGGCATCGGCATCCTCAGCCTCGCGCTGGTGCGGCGCGCGGACGGGCAGCGCAACCCGAACGCGGCGGCGCTGGCGCTGACGACGGGGGTCTTCATCGCGTCCTATTCGCTGGTCGACGGGCTGGGCGCGCGGCTGTCGGGCTCGGCCTTGGCGTACTTCTCGTGGATGGCGCTGGCGAACGCGGCGCTGATGACGCTCTACCTCGCGCTGCGCACGCCCCGGACGCTGCGCCTGATCGCGCGGCGCGGGCGCCTGCCCCTGATCGTCGGCGGCGGCGCGTCCTTCATCGCTTATTCGGCGGTGACATGGGCCTTTACCCAGGCGCCCATCGCGCTTGTGACGGCACTGCGCGAGACCAGCATCGTCTTTGCGCTGCTGATCGGCGTCTTCATGCTCAAGGAGCGGCTGGACCTGCCCAAGGTCCTGTCCACCGCGGCCACGCTGACCGGTGCCGTGCTGCTGCGCTTTGGCCGGCAGATCTGAGAGGCGAGCGCGCCGGACCCTTACGGGAGTCACGAACCGCCGAAACAGCCTTTTCAAGGTTCTGGCGGAAAACTAGATTTAGGGAAGTGAAATGGTGGAGCCTAGGGGGATCGAACCCCTGACCTCTTGCATGCCATGCAAGCGCTCTCCCAGCTGAGCTAAGGCCCCGGTGCGGCCCGTGGGCCGCTGGGTGCTGACTTAGGCAAAGCGCCGGGCGGGATCAAGCGAAAAAAGCCGGACCGGCGCCGCGATGTCAGCTGTCGTCGTCCTCCGAGGCGACGTCGGCGATTTCGTCGAGCGAGACATCGTCCTCGTCCTCGTCATCCTCCAGAACGTCATCGCCCAGATCGACATCGACGTCGTCATCGTCCAGCACCGAATCGTCGTCGGCGTTGGCGGCTTTCATCTTCTTGGTCTCGGCATCCTCGGCATCGGCCTTGATCGAGCGGCTCTTGCCGGTGTCAAGCTCGACGACCTCGCCGGTGTAGGGGCTGATGATCGGGTTCTTGTTCAGGTCGTAGAAGCGCTGGCCGGTGGTCGGGCACAGGCGCTTGACGCCCCATTCTTCCTTGGGCATGTGCGTCCCTTTCAAATATGGTGCCTTGCATGCGATCTGCGCCACCTGCCATAACGGTGCAAAGGTGTCAAAGCCTTTGAGCGGCAGCAGCACAGAACAGGCATATGGGCCAGCATATCCTTCCCGGCAACCCCCCCATCGCGCTTACCTTGCGCCGCTCGGCGCGGGCGCGGCGCATCAGCCTTCGCGTCTCGGCGCTGGACGGGCGGGTGACGCTGACCCTGCCGCGCGGCCTGCCGGAGCGCGAGGCGCTGGAGTTTGCCCGCTCCAAGCGCGGCTGGCTGGCGGGGCACCTGGCGGACCGCGCGCCCGAAGTGGTGATGGCGCCCGGCACGATGCTGCCGGTCGAGGGGCGCCTGCTGCGGCTCGAGGCGGGCGGCGGGCGGCGCGTCACGCTGTCCGAGGGGGCCGTCGCGGTGCCCGGCGGCGATCCTGCACGGCTCAAGGCATGGCTGAAGACGCTGGCGCGCGAGCGGCTGGTCGCCGCCTCGGACAGGTATGCAGAGGCGCTGGGGCGCAGCTATGCCCGGATCACGCTGCGCGACACGCGCTCGCGCTGGGGGTCATGCTCGTCCACAGCCGCGCTCAGCTATTCCTGGCGGCTGATCATGGCGCCGCCCGACGTGCTGGCTTACGTGGCCGCGCACGAGGTCGCCCACCTGGCCGAGATGAACCATTCGCCCGCCTTCTGGGGGCATGTCGCGCAACTGATGCCCGATTACCGGGCGCACCGCACATGGCTGCGCCAGAGCGGAACGTCGCTGCACCGCTACCGCTTCGATTGACGCGGGCGCGTTTCGTGATCACAACAGGCGCATGCTGATGAACCCCCGCCCCGATCCGGCGCCCGCCGCCCATGACCGCGTCTATCGCGGGCTGCGCACCCGCATCATGCACGGGCAGATTGCGCCGGGCCAGGCGCTGACGCTGCGCGGCATCGGCGCGGAATTCGACGTCTCGATGACCCCCGCGCGCGAGGCGTTGCGCCGCCTCGTGGCCGAAGGTGCGCTGACGCTCAGCCAGTCGGGCCGCGTGTCCACCCCCGAACTCAGCAACGAACGCATCGAGGAGCTGGCCGCGCTCCGCTCGCTCCTGGAGGTCGAGCTGGCCAGCCGCGCGTTGCCCCGCGCGCATATCGCGCTGATCGACCGGCTGACCACGATCAACGGGGCCATAGCCGAAGATATCGCACGCCATGACGCCGTGGCCTATATCCGCCGGAACCTCGAATTTCACCGCACGCTCTACCTGCGCGCGCAGGCACCGGCGATGCTGGCGATGGCCGAAACGGTCTGGCTGCAACTGGGGCCGACGATGCGCAAGCTTTACGGGCGCCTGCGCAAGAAGGAGCCGCCGCCCTATCACCGCCTCATCATCAGCGCGCTGAAGGCGGGAGACGAGCCGACGCTGCGGCTGGCCGTGCGCTCGGACGTGACGCAAGGCTTGCGGATGCTGACGGGCTAGGGCGCCTACGCCGCCAGTCCCTTGGCACCCATCTCGAGGAATTTTTGCCGGCGGTCGGCGATCAGCGCCTTGGCGCCCTTGCCGTCCAGCTCTTTCAGCATCTCGCGCAGCGCGGTGCGCACGCTCTCGATGGCGGCCTTGGGGTCGCGATGCGCGCCGCCCATCGGCTCGTCCACGATGCGGTCGGCGACGCCGAGCTTGATGAGGTCCTGCGCGGTCAGGCGCAGCGCCTCGGCGGCCTCGCGCATCTTCTCGGCGTCCTTCCACAGGATCGACGCGCAGCCCTCGGGCGAAATCACGGAATAGACCGAATGCTGAAGCATCGCCACGCGGTTCGCGCTGGCGAAGGCGACAGCCCCGCCCGATCCGCCCTCGCCGATGACGACGCTGACCAGCGGCACGCCGATCCGGAGGCACGTCTCGGTCGCGCGGGCGATCGCCTCGGACTGGCCGCGCTCTTCGGCGCCCTTGCCGGGATAGGCGCCGGGGGTGTCGACCAGCGTGACGACCGGCAGGCCGAATTTCGACGCCATCTCCATCAGGCGAATCGCCTTGCGGTAGCCTTCGGGGCGGGCCATGCCGAAATTCCGCTCGATCCGGGATTTGGTGTCATTGCCCTTCTCGTGGCCGATCACCATGACCGGGCGGTCACCGAACCGCGCGAGCCCGCCCATCACCGCGTGATCGTCGGCGAAATTGCGATCCCCTGCGAGCGGCGTGAATTCGCTGAACAGCGCCCGGATGTAATCACGGCAATGCGGCCGCTCGGGATGGCGGGCGACCTGGCATTTGCGCCACGGCGTGAGATCCTTGTAGAGATCGCGCAGCATCGTCGCGGCCTTGCGGTCCAGCGCGGCGGCCTCCTCCTCGACATCGACGCCCTCGCCGGCGCGGGCCATCGCGCGCAGTTCTTCGGCCTTGCCCTCGATCTCGGCAAGGGGTTTCTCGAAGTCGAGGTAATGGGTCATCGGGAAGGCTCCGGTTGGTGCCCGCGATATATGGCGGGGCGGGGGGCGAAATGCAATCAGGTCGCGGGCACCGTCACGCCGGCCACAGCACGGGAACGAGGGTTCCGACCAGCAGCGTGGCCATTGTCCAGTTGAAGACGCGCAGCCGGACGGGCGTGCCGAGGAATCGGCGCATCTGCTGGCCCAGCGCCGTCCAGCTTGTCGTGCTGATCGTCGACACGGCGGCATAGGCACCCGCCACCCAAAGGATCGCCACGGGATCGCGCCCGCCGGCGTAGAGCGTGATCGCCGACAGCGCCATGAACCATGCCTTGGGGTTGACCCACTGGAACGCGGCCGCCTGAAGGAATGTCAGCGGCTTGCCCGCCTGCCCCGCCTCCGCCTCGGCGGGCGGGGCGGCATTGGCGATCTTCCACGCCAGCCAGAGCAGGTAGAGCACGCTAAGCACCAGCAGGACCTGCTGCACCAGCGGCCATATCTCGAACAGGCGCATGATGCCGATGCCGACCAGCGTGGTCAGGATCGGCATGCCCAGCCCAACCCCGATCATGTGCGGCACCGTCCGGCGAAAGCCGAAATTGGCGCCGGACGCCATCAGCATCAGGTTGTTGGGGCCGGGCGTGATCACCCCGACGAAACAGAACGCCACAAGGGCAGTAAAAAGCTCGGTCGTCATCCGCGCAGTATTAGCGGGCGGCGGAAATATTGGGAATCGCTTTTTGCAGACGCCGCGAACGCGCCGCTTTTCAGCGTGGTGCCCGCGCGCTATGCCATGCGTCATGAAAACGATGCCCGACCTTTACGCCGATCGCGTCAACTCCGGCGCGCTGACGGCCGATCCCGCGCAGGAGGGCGTTCTGCCCGAGTTCGAGCGCATCCGCACCGCCCTGGCCCAGCCGCGCGGCAACGGATGGTTCCGCAAGGCGCCCGAGCCGCCCAGGGGGCTGTATCTCTGGGGCGGTGTGGGGCGCGGCAAATCCATGCTGATGGACATGTTCATCGAATCGCTGGACGTGCCCCGCCGCCGGGTGCACTTCCACGCCTTCATGCAGGAAGTCCACGCCGGCATCCACGCCGCCCGCCAGAAGGGCGTGGAGGACGCCATCGCGCCGGTCGCCGCGAAGCTGGCCGAGGACGTGCGCCTGCTGGCCTTCGACGAGATGCAGATAACCGACATCACCGACGCGATGATCGTCGGGCGGCTTTTCCAGGCGCTGTTCGATGCGGGCGTGGTCGTGGTCACGACATCCAACCGGGTGCCGGATGACCTTTACAAGGACGGGCTGAACCGGCAGCTTTTCCTGCCCTTCATCGCGCTTTTGAAACAGCACATGGTCGTGCATCACCTGGCCTCGCCCAGCGACTACCGGCAGGACCTCATCACCGGCAGCCCGACCTATTTCACGCCCGCCAACGCCGACGCCCGCGCCAGCATCGAGAAGATCTGGCAGGACCTCACCCACGGGCAGGCGCGGCCCCATACGCTGACGGTGCAGAAGCGCAAGCTGGAGATTCCGGCCTTTCACAACGGCGTGGCGCGCGCGACCTTCTACCACCTTTGCGGCCGGCCCCTCGGCCCCGCCGACTACCTCGCTTTGGCGGACGCCGCCCGCGTGCTGGTGCTGGAGGAAATCCCGCTGCTCAGCCGCCAGAACTTCAACGAGGCAAAACGCTTCGTCACGCTGATCGACGCGCTCTACGAGGCGCGCGTGCGCCTGATCTGCAGCGCGGCGGCGACGCCCGAATTTCTTTATGTCGAGGGCGAAGGCTCGTTCGAGTTCGAGCGCACGGCAAGCCGCCTGCGCGAGATGCAGTCCGAGGGATGGGGCGGCGCGGCGCAGGAAAAATTGTGCGGGCCGCCACCTCTTCCATAAAATGCCTCAAAGGCTATATAGACCGCGAAGACGGACTCGCTCAGACAACATGGACGACATGACACTGCACCCCTGGACATTGGCCGACAAGGAAGAGGGCGACAAGGATACGTCGGTCGTCGTCGCCACGCGCCCCAAGACCAAGCGCCCGCCGCTTTACAAGGTGCTGCTGCTGAACGACGATTACACGCCGATGGAATTCGTCGTCGCCGTGCTGGAGCGGTTCTTCAACATGAGCACCGCGCAATCCTACGAGATCATGCTGACCGTTCACAAGAAGGGCCTCGCCGTTGTCGGCGTCTTCAGCCACGAGATTGCCGAAACCAAGGTGGCGCAGGTGATGGACTTTGCCCGCCAGCACCAGCACCCGCTGCAATGCACGATGGAACGGGAATGACGCGGGCGTGACCGGCATCCGTCTATCCCTGGCGCTGGAGGGCGGCCTCGCGCTGCCGGAGGGCGCACGCATTGCCGTCTTCGCGCCCACGCCGGAAAGCGATCTGTCGCCGCTGCCTCTGAACATGTGCCATGTCATCACCGGCGACAAACGCGCGCACGATCATTTCGCGGCGCTTGGTTACATCTGCAACACCGCGCCAGAAGGGCGCTATGGCGCCGCGCTGGTGTGCCTGCCGCGCGCCAAGGACCATGCCCGCGCGCTGATCGCCGAAGCGGCGGATGTGACGGACGGGCCGGTCCTCGTGGACGGGCTGAAGACCGACGGCATCGAATCGGCGCTCAAGGCGTGCCGCGCGCGCGCCGACTGCTACGGCCTGGTCAACAAGGCGCATGGCAAGCTGTTCTGGATGGACCCGGCTCCGCAGCTGGGCGACTGGCGCGCAGGTCCGCCGCAAAGGATCGAGGAAGGGTTCGTCACCGCGCCCGGCGTTTTTTCCGCCGACGGGATCGATCCGGCCTCGCGCGCGCTGGCCGATCATCTGCCCGCAAATCTAGGCGCCCATGTGATCGACCTCGGCGCCGGCTGGGGATACCTCTCGCGCCGCGCGCTGGAGCGCGAGACGGTCCAGCGCATCGACCTGATCGAGGCGGACCACGCCGCGCTGGCCTGTGCGCGGCTCAACGTCACCGACGCCCGCGCGCATCTCCATTGGGAGGATGCCTTGCGCTGGCGACCGGACGCGGCCGCCGATACCGTGTTGATGAACCCGCCCTTCCACACCGGGCGCAGCGCCGATCCGGCGCTGGGGCGCGCCTTCATCGCGGCGGCTGCCGACATGCTGAAACCTACCGGCCACCTCTGGATGGTCGCCAACCGCCACCTGCCTTACGAGCGCACGCTGGCCGGCCTCTTTGCCGAGGTGGCCGAGGCGGCGGGCGGCGACACCCGTTTCAAACTGCTGCACGCACGGCGGCCCCTGCGCAAGACGCGCTGACGCCCCGGCACCCATTCCAAGGATACACACATGTCACTTTCCATCTCCGGCAAGACGGCCATCGTCACCGGCGGCGCCAACGGCATCGGCCTCGCCATAGGGCGGCACCTGGCCGACAAGGGCGCCAACGTCATGTTCGCCGACATCGACGAAGAAGGCCTGATCGAGCAACTGGGCGAATACGAGGAAGACGGCCCGGTGCGCTATTTCGCGGGCGACCTTCGCGAAAAGCTGACGCTGGCGAACCTGCTGTCGGCCACGCTCGACGCGTTCGATTCGGTCGATATCCTGGTCAACGCATCGCGGCAGGTGACGGTTTCGGACCCGCTCAACCCCGATGACGACGCGGTCAGCCTGCTGATCGAGCAGAACCTGATGACCGCCCTGCGGCTGAGCCAGCTTGTCGCCAAGCGGATGATCAAGCAGGCCGAGGATCAGGAAGAGCCCGCCGGCGGTGCCATCATCAACCTGTCGTCCATCGCGTCGGGCCGTGCGCATCCCGATCTGCTGGCCTATGCGATCTCGTCGGCGGCCGTCGATCAGATGACCCGCTCGCTGGCCGTCACGCTGGCGCCGCACCGGATCCGCGTCAACGCGCTGGCCTTCGGCTCGGTGATGAGCCGGTCGCTGCAGGAGACGCTCAAGGAACATGGCGATTATCGCGACGACATCGAGGCGCACACGCCGCTGGGGCGCATCGCGTCCTGCAGCGAACTGGCCGAGGCGGTGCAGTTCCTGGCCAGCGACGGTGCGGGATTCATGACCGGGCAGATCCTCACGCTGGACGGGGGGCGGTCGCTGGTCGATCCGGTCTCGTCCCCGGCGCATTGAAGGGGAACCCCGCATGAGCGACGAGCACACATTGCGAAAACGCCGCGCCGCCGACTGGTTCCGCACCCTGCGCGCCCGCATCGTGACGGCGTTCGAGGGGCTGGAGGACAGCCACGACACCGGCCCGCTCTCGGACGCCGCCCCCGGCCGGTTCGAGGTCAGCGAAACGTCCCGCAGCGCCGGTGATGGAAGCGACGCGGGCGGCGGGCTGATGAGCGTGATGCGCGGCGGGCGCGTCTTTGAAAAGGTCGGCGTCAACGTCTCCGAGGTTTATGGCCAATTGGGCGAGGCCGCGCAAAAGGCGATGGCCGCGCGCGGCGTGCCGGGCATGGAGAGCGATCCAACCTTCTGGGCCAGCGGAATCAGCCTGGTGGCGCATATGCAGAACCCGCATTGCCCGGCGGTTCACATGAACACGCGCATGTTCTGGACGCCGCACGCGTGGTGGTTCGGCGGCGGCTCGGACCTGAACCCTTGCATCGAATACGCCGAAGACACGGCGCATTTTCACGATCAGCAGCGCGCGCATCTCGACCCCCACGGCGCCGAACACTATCCCCGGCTCAAGGCCTGGGCCGACGAATATTTCTACATTCCGCACCGGGGGCGCGCGCGCGGTGTCGGCGGGATATTCATGGACGACCAGAACTCCGGCGATTGGGAGGCCGATTTCGCCCTGACGCAGGATATCGGCCGCGCGTTCCTTCCCGCCTTCGTCCCGCTGGTCGAGCGGCGGCGGCGGCAGGAATGGAGCGAGGCGGACAAGGACACGCAGCTGATTCATCGCGGGCTCTATGCCGAATACAACCTTGTCTACGACCGCGGCACCAGGTTCGGCCTCGCCACGGGCCATGACGCCAACGCGGTGCTGATGTCCCTGCCGCCGATGGCGAAATGGGTCTGAACCCGCCCTACGGAATGGCCAGATCGACCCAAACCATCCTGTGCCTGCTGGCCACGGCCGCATCCATCGCGTCCGGCCCGTCCATCGGCCAATGCACCCCCGCACCCGCAACCGCCCAGTCGCGCGACGGCAGAACATAGCTGACCCGCATCTGCGGCGGCGTGACACGCGGCCAGTCGACCGTCGCCTCGGCCGGATCGCCCGGCGGCGCGTCCCGTCGGCGCGGGTGCGGATCCTGCAGGCGCCCGTCGGCCAGCAGCGCGGTGATGCCGGCCTTGATTCCCTCGCCCCTCTGCGGGTCCTGGTTGGCATGACCCAGCAGGACAAAGCGCGCATCCGGTGCAGGACCAAAAACGCCATCGAGGTAATGCTGCCAGAAACGCAGCTGATCGTGGTTGCGCCGCCCGTTTCGATCCTCCGGCCCGTCGAAAACCGGCGCATTGGCATGAAAGGCCAGCAGCGTGACCGTCCCGCTGTCAAGCCTGACCGGCACAGCCCATTGCGCCACATCGGCCAGCCGCAATACGGCCTGCGCCTGCGGCGAGGGAAAGGGCGCACCGTCCACGCGCGGCAGCATGGCCTGCGGCACGTCGCGCCACAGAATCCCGCTCAGATCCCGCAGGCCGCCCGGATCGACGGGGTAGCGCGACAGGATCGCCATGCCTCCCTGCCCGGCGAAGTCGCCATGCCCCTGCGCATCCTCCGGCTCACCCAACCGGCCATCGCCGTCCAGGTCCAGCCCCGTCGCCATCCCGGTATTCGGCAGGAGCGCAAAGACGGTGTCATAGCGCAGCCCCGCCGCCGCGATCCGGTCGCGGAAGGCGCTGAGCGCGCGCAGCTCCATGTCATAGTCGACGTTCTGAAGCAGCAGGATATCCGGTGCCACCCGCACGACGATCCGGGCCGCTGCGTCGATCTGCGCATCGCCGCCGCGCAGGATGTCGCGCAACAGCACGCCCGGTCCGTCGCGCGACAGTTCGGCATTCCACGTGGCGACGCGCAGGGTTTCCGCCCATGCCGGGCCGACCAGGCAGAGCCACAGCGCGCAAAGCGCCGTCAGACGGCTTGCAGCGTATCCTCGTCCTGCGCGTAGAAGCGCCGACGTTTTGCGGTGATCAGCTCGGCCACACGGTGCATCGCAATGCCCCGCATGGTCAGGCTGGCAGGAAGAAACGCCCATGCGCAAACGATCCAGATCAGCGTCGTGGGATCCTGCACCGGTCCGAAGTCCACGAAGCCGGACAGGACAGAGGCAAGAACCGGGATCAAGAATGGCAGCACGAACCCTAAGGAAATGTTAATGGCCGCCTCGCGATTGAGTTTTTGCACCACGTCGCAGCCTCCCGTGGGGTCGAACAGCGGCAGGTTCATCCAGACATTGAACGCCCCGTTCCGCACCGGCCAGCCGAAGACGCGCACGATGGCGGCGAAGATGCCGCACGCGATCAGCGACATGCCGTAGCTGAGCGCCGCCGCCATGCCGACGAAAGCGTCCACAGCCCCCGGCGCGTGTGCGGGCACCAGCAGGATGACCAGCCGCACCGGCGAATACGGGAAATCCAGCACCCCGCGCAGGACAGACCCCATGTCGGTCAACAGCACGCTGACCGGGCCGGGATCGGCCATCCCGCGCGCGATGATGGACAGTGCCACGACGCACAGCGCCACGCCGGTGAACCTGATGCGGTTATAGGGTGCGGCGAATCGGAATTCGACGATGCTGGGCGAAAAGGCGATGTATTCGACAAACACCAGCGCGCCCGCGACGAAGGCGATCAGGATGACGATGGGACTGGTGTCCTGAGTGCCGGACGTCAGCATGAGTGACGGTAGCGCGACCACGACGGCCACAACTATTGCGCGCGCGAGCGCGCCTGAAATCTGAGCTAGCAATTCCGTTCCCTTCAAATAGGCCTGCCGCGATACATTGCCGCGGCATGGTTCCGAACTGATTCCGCTCTTGCCGGCGGATTGCCATTAATCAGGTCTTAACACTGCCTCGTTTGAAACGAGCACTCAAGAATTACCCTACGTCCGGCCGTTCAAGACGCAACTACCGCGCCGCGACTGATGCGCGATTGCATCAACTTCTACGGTGCTTCGCCCGAAATCGCGTCAAATCGCAACCATGAGTTGCAAAGCAACAGGGCGACGCGATTCGGCGCCAAGCGTCACACCCAGGGACGCTGGAGCGCCGCGCCGGATTCGAACGAGTCGATGGCCGCGGCCTTCTCCATGGTGAGGCCGATATCGTCCAGCCCTTCCAGCAGGCAGTGCTTCTTGAACGCGTCTACCTCGAACGCGATTACCTCGCCTTCGGAAGTGGTGACGGTCTGCGCCTCGAGATCCACCTCGATCCGGGCATTCGCACCCTTCTGCGCCTCGTTCATCAGGATATCCACCTGCTCCTGGGGCAGCGCGATCGGCAGGATGCCGTTCTTGAAGCAGTTGTTGTAGAAGATGTCGGCGAAGCTGGGCGCGATGACGCAGCGGATACCGAAATCCTTGATCGCCCAGGGCGCATGTTCGCGGGATGATCCGCAGCCGAAGTTGTCGCCGGCAACAAGGATCTCGGCATCGCGGTAAGCGGGCTTGTTCAGCACGAAATCGGGGATCTCGTCGCCCTGATCGTCATAGCGCATCTCGTCAAAAAGGTTCACGCCAAGGCCCGAGCGTTTGATCGTCTTGAGGAACTGCTTGGGGATGATCATGTCGGTGTCGATATTGATCATCGGCATGGGTGCGGCGACGCCGCTGATCGTGGTGAATTTTTCCATCGGTCTGTCCTTTTGTCGGATGCCGCCCGCCCGGAACCGGGGCGCGGCGGCGCGCGTTCATTTCGGGAACGCCGGAAGGGAATAGCTCATGTCATACAGCGAAGGCACGAAGGTGGAATGGGACTGGGGCAACGGCACCGGAACCGGCAGGATCGCCAGGGTCTATACCGCGAAGATCACGCTCAACATCAAGGGCGCCGAGGTGACCCGCAAAGCGTCGGACGACTGCCCCGCCTATCGTATCGAGCAGGATGACGGTGACGAGGTGCTGAAATCGCACAGCGAGCTTCGCAAATCGTGAGGGCGCGGCCGTCATCACATCATCTCGCGCACATCGGTCAGGCGGCCGGTCACGGCCGCCGCCGCCGCCATCGCGGGCGACATGAGGTGCGTGCGCCCGCCGCGGCCCTGACGGCCCTCGAAATTGCGGTTCGACGTGGCCGCGCAACGCTCGCCCGGTGACAGCTGGTCGGGGTTCATCGCCAGGCACATCGAACAGCCGGCAAGCCGCCATTCGAACCCGGCCTCAATGAAGATATCGGCCAGCCCCTCCTCTTCGGCCTGCGCGCGGACAAGACCCGATCCGGGGACGATCATGGCGCGCAGACCCTCCTTTATCTTCTTGCCCTTCAGGATCTCGGCCGCCGCGCGCAGATCCTCGATCCGGCCGTTGGTGCAGGATCCTATGAAGACGGTGTCGATCTCGACCTCGCGCAGCGGTGTGCCGGCCTTGAGACCCATGTATTCAAGCGCGCGCTTGGCTGCGTCGACCTTGCCGCCGGTGAAATCCTCGGGCGCGGGAACGCTGGCGGTGATGGGCAGCACGTCCTCGGGGCTGGTGCCCCAGGTGACGACAGGGGCGATATCCTCGCCGCGCAGGGTCACGACCTTGTCCCAATGGGCATCGTCGTCCGAGTAGAGCGTCTTCCACCAGGTCAGCGCGGCCTCCCACTGCGCGCCCTTGGGAGCGTGGGGGCGGCCCATGCAATACTGATACGTCGTCTCGTCCGGCGCGATCAGGCCCGCGCGCGCGCCGCCCTCGATCGCCATGTTGCAGACGGTCATGCGGCCTTCCATGGAAAGGCTGCGGATCGCCTCGCCGCAGTATTCGATGACGTAGCCGGTGCCGCCCGCCGTGCCGGTCTTGCCGATGACGCTGAGCGTGATGTCCTTGGCGGTGACACCGGGGGCCAGCTTGCCGGTGATCTCGACCTTCATGTTTTTCGCCTTGCGCTGGATCAGCGTCTGAGTGGCCAGCACATGCTCGACCTCCGACGTGCCGATGCCATGCGCCAGCGCGCCGAAGGCGCCATGCGTGGCGGTGTGGCTGTCGCCGCAGACGACGGTCATGCCGGGCAGGGTCCAGCCCTGCTCGGGGCCGACGATATGCACGATGCCCTGCCGCACGTCCGACACGGGGTAATAGTGAATGCCGAATTCGGCGGCGTTCTTGTCCAGCGCCTCGACCTGAATCTTGCTCTCGGGGTTCTCGATCCCCTTGGCGCGGTCCAGCGTGGTGGGCACGTTATGATCCGGCACGGCAATCGTCTTGTCCGGCGCGCGCACGGTGCGCCCGGTCATGCGCAGCCCCTCGAAGGCCTGCGGGCTGGTCACTTCATGCACCAGATGCCGGTCTATATAGATGAGCGCGGTGCCATCCTCGGCCTCGTGCACCAGATGGGCATCCCAGATCTTGTCATAGAGCGTCTTGGGGGACATCGGTCCTCTCCCGTGTTTGTCAGAATGTACAGGTGGTCGGCGAGCCTCGGCGGCTCATAGCCGCGCAAGCACGGACAGGGACGCCCCGAAGAACCGCCAGGGCAGGCGCGCGCGATCGTCCATGTCGAAGATCCTTGTCATGACGCTCAGATACTACCTGCGCCCGAGTCTCGCAAGTCTCATGGGATCGCGCCCGCGCGCCGCGTCAGTCGGGCGGGGCAAACCCGTAATCCGCCAGGATCGCCTGCCCCTCGGCGGCAAGGATGAAATCCGCCAGACCCTGCGCCTCCTGCGACGCGCCCTTCATCACGGTCAGGCCATAATCGGCGCCAACGGACAGCGCGTCCGGCAACTGCACGATCTGCAGGCCCGGCGTGTCCTTTCGGGCCAGAACCGCGTTGGTGCAGTAGGTCAGGAACAGGTCCGCGCGATCCTCGCTCATCACCCAGGCATAGGGATTGCGGCCCTCGGGCGGCGCGGCGCTGTCCGGCCCGCCCGTCAGTTGCAGCGCCTTCGCCTCCAGCAGCGCGGCCGCACCGGGGCGGACCTCTTCGGCCTTGCCGAAAACGGCCCAGGCATAATCGCCGGAGGGATCGGCCTTGGGCGTCGAGGTGCCAAGGCGGATACCCTCCGCCAGCATGACTTCGAGAAGCGTGGCGCCCGTCACATCCACGTCCTCCTGCGCCAGCGCGCAGAGCCTGTTGCGCGCGAACATCGTCACGTCGCCGGCAAGCCCGGCCTCCTCCAGCGCCCTGGGGTGCCGCATGTTGGCCGATGCGAAAACCTCAGCCGCCTCGCCCGCTTCGAGCGTTTCGCGCAGAAGGCCGGAAGGCCCGAATTCCGCCTGCACCGCCGTGCCCGTTGCCGCCTCGTAGGCATCGGCGATCTCCGTCATCGCGGCCTTGAGGCTGCCGGCGGCATGCAGGCGAACATCATCGGCAAGGGCGGGCTGGAGGGTGGCCAGCATCAGGGCGGCTCCGGGGATCAGAAATTTCATGGCACGTCCTTTCGCTCAGTCGGGCGCCAGCATGTAACCTTCGCCGCGCACGGTCTGAAGGTAACGGGGCTGTTTCGGGTCTGTCTCGATCTTGCGGCGCAGGCGGGTGATCTGCACGTCGATGGCGCGCTCCTGCGCCTGGCCCCGGTCGCGGCCCAGATCCTCGACCAGTTGCGCGCGGCTTACGGGCCGGCGCAGGTGTTGCGAAAACAGGCGCATCAGCTGCACCTCGGTCGCCGTCAGGCGGATCGCCGCGCCGTCCTGCGTCAGTTCGGACCGCTCGATGTCATAGCGGACGGGGCCGAGATGCAGGATCTTGGGCGCAGCGCTGCCCGGTTCGGGTTCAGGCATGCGGCGCAGGATCGCATTGATCCGCAGCAGCAGTTCCTTCGGCTCGAAGGGTTTGGGCAGGTAGTCGTCCGCACCCGCCTCAAGCCCCGCGATGCGGTCATCCGTCTCGCCCCGCGCGGTCAGCAGCAGGATCGGCGTGTCCAGCGACGCGCACAGCGCACGGGTCAGGGCGACGCCATCCTCCCCCGGCATCATCACGTCTAGGACGATCAGGTCGAACTCCAGCCCCGCCAGCACCCGCCGCGCATGCGCCGCATCGCGCGCGACCGAAACCAAGAACCCGTGCCGCGCAAGGAATTTGCGCAGAAGGCCGCGGATACGCTCGTCATCGTCGACGATCAGCAGATGAGGGGCTGGATCGCTCATGCGTCGCGTCCACGCAGCGTCTGGTAACGGCGCAGCATGTCGGGGTCCATCATCGCCTCCAGCACCTGCCGGAATCCCGCCACGGCATCGGGGCCGGCCGCGCGATAGGCGGCGCGCAGGCGCTTGCGCTGCGCCTCGCTCAGCTCGCGCTCCAGCGACAGCCCCGCCTCGGTCAGGTGCAGGTTGCGTTCACGCTTGTCCGAGGTGCCGACGCGGCTGTCCACCAGCCCGTCCGTGACCAGCGTGCGCAGCACGCGGTTCAGCGATTGCTTGGTCACGCCAAGGATGCCCAGAAGCGCCGTGACCGTCGTGCCGGGCTTGCGCGCGATGAAATGGATCGCCCGGTGATGGGCGCGCCCGTAGGCCATCGTCGCAAGTATCCGGTCGGGATCGGCGGTGAAGCCCTGATAGGCAAAGAACATCGCCTCGATGCCCTGCTGCAACTGCTCGTCCGTCAGGAAAAGCAATGCCTCGCCGCCTTGGGCCTGTGCCATCTGCCTGCTCCTCCACAGCTTCTGAATTCAACTTACGTCAGCTTCATTGACTTTCCAAGGTTCAACTGTTACCGAATCGCAGTTTTTGCGCAACAAAGCGGCCGATGCGGCCCTATGCGGCGCAACAAATGGAAATTCGCAACTCTGGAGAGCGCAAGATGGCAAGTTATGACGACCGCGATGGCAAGATTTGGATGGACGGCCAGATGGTCGACTGGCGCGAGGCGAAGCTGCACGTCCTGTCGCACGCCCTGCATTACGCCAGCTCCGTCTTCGAGGGCGAGCGCGCGTATAACGGCAAGATCTTCAAGAGCCGCGAGCATTCCGAGCGGCTGCACTATTCCGCGGGCGAGCTGGATTTCCTGATCCCCTACACCGTCGACGAAATCGAGGCAGCCAAGAAACGGGTGCTGAAAGAGGCGGGCCTGACGGATGCCTATGTCCGCGCCATCGCCTGGCGCGGCGCCGGGCCGGACATGGGCGTGGCCTCGTCACGCAACGCGGTGCACCTGGCCATCGCCGCCTGGGAATGGGGCGCCTATTATGGCGACGCCAAGACCAAGGGCGCGAAGCTCGATATCTCCAAATGGAAACGCCCCAGCCCCGAGACGATCCCGGTTCACGCCAAGGCGGCGGGGCTTTACATGATCTGCACGACCTCCAAACACGCGGCCGAGGCCAAGGGATGCTCGGACGCGCTGTTCATGGATTACCGCGGCTACGTGGCCGAGGCCACTGGCGCCAACATCTTCTTCGTGAAGGACGGCGAGGTGCACACGCCGCTGGCCGATTGCTTCCTGAACGGGCTGACCCGGCAGACCGTCATCGGCTTGCTCAAGGAGAAGGGCGTCACCGTCCACGAGCGGCACATCATGCCCGATGAGATGGAAGGGTTCGAGCAGTGCTTCCTCACCGGCACCGCCGCCGAGGTGACGCCGGTCGGCATGATCGGCAGCTACACGTTCGAGGTGGGCGCGCTGACCCGCGACATCGGCGAGACGTATGAAAAGCTGGTGCGCAGCTGACGGCACCTGATTTCTGGGACTTTAAGGGGCGCTTCAACCGAAGCGCCCTTTTTTGTCACATCAGCCGGGCGACATGCCCCTCAGCCGTTCGGACCTCCGCCTCAGCAGCTCGACCGTGGTCAGCAGCAGGATCGAAATGCCCACAAGGATCGTCGCAACGGCAAGGATCGTCGGCGAAATCTGCTCGCGCAGGCCGGTGAACATCTGCCACGGCAGGGTCTTCTGACTGGCGGAGCCGACGAAGAGCACGACGACCACCTCGTCGAACGACGTGATGAAGGCAAAGAGGCCGCCCGAAATCACCCCCGGCAGGATCAGCGGCATCTGCACCCGGAAGAATGTCGTCACCGGGCCCGCGCCCATGTTCGCCGCCGCGCGCGTCAGCGAACGGTCGAACCCCACCAGCGTCGCCGTCACCGTGATGATCACGAAGGGAATGCCCAGAACCGCGTGGGCGAGAATGACCTTGATATACCCGACCAGATCCTTGTTGAGCCCCATGGAGTTTTCCATGAAGTTGCCGATCTTCGAGTAGAAGAAGAACATCCCCGTCGCCGAGATGATGAGCGGCACGATCATCGGCGAGATCAGGACCGCCATGATCGCCCGGCGGAACGGCACATGGCTCTGGCTCAGGCCGATGGCGGCCAGCGTGCCGAGGCTGACCGAGATGAGGGTCGCGATCGGCGCGATGATCAGCGAATTCTTGAAGCTGCGCTGCCATTCGTTGTTTGTGAAGAAATCGACGTAGTGTTTAAGCGAGTATCCGTCAGGGTCCAGCCGCAGCATCTCGGGCGTGAAGGTAAAGAAGTTCTCGGCGTTGAAGGACAGGGGAATGACCACCAGGATCGGCGCGATGAGAAAGATGAAGATCAGCGCACAGATCACCCGGAAGGCGTAATACCAGACGCGTTGGCCGAACGTTGCATAGACAGGAAGGCTCATGGCGCGTTACCCCAGTTTCACGTTGTCGATGCCGACGATCCTGTCGTAGCACCAGTATAGCAGCAGCACGACGGCCAGCAGGATCGTGCCCAGCGCGGCCGCGAGGCCCCAGTTCAGGCTGGACGAGATGTGATAGGCGATCCGGTTCGAGATGAAGACGCCCTTGGTCCCGCCGACGATTTCGGGCGTGATGTAGTAGCCGATGGACAGGATGAAGACCAGGATCGAGCCCGCGCCGATACCCGGAATGGATTGCGGGAAATAGACCCGCCAGAAGGCCGTCCAGTTGGTCGCGCCCAGCGATTTTGCCGCGCGAAGGTAGCTGGGATTGATCGTCTGCATCACCGAATACATCGGCAGGATCATGAAGGGCAGCAGGATATGCGTCATGGCGATGATCGTGCCGAACTGGTTGTTGATCAGAACCAGCCGGTCGTTATCCGCGACAAGACCGATCCACACCAGCACGTCGTTGATCACCCCCTGGCTTTGCAGCATCACCTTCCACGCCGAGGTGCGCACCAGAAGCGATGTCCAGAACGGCAGCAGCACGAGGATCATCAGCACGTTCGCCTTGCGCGCGGGCAGGTTCGACAGAAGCCATGCAATGGGATAGCCCAGAAGGATGCACGCCCCCATGATGGTCAGCGACATGATCAGCGTCCGGATGAAAAGCTGGATCAGCACGCGCTTGTTTTCCGGCTGGAACGCGGCACCTTCGGGCGTTTTCTGCATGTCCACGGCGTTCAGGAAGTAGCCGCTGGTATAGGCGCCGCTGTGCGTCTGAATGATGCGCCAGGTCTCCAGATCGACCCAGTCGCGGTCGGCTTCCTCGAAAATGGCGGTGTAGTCCGGCGCTGTCAGACCGGCGGCGGCCAGCGCTGCCAGCGCGTCTTTCAGCGGGCCGTCATAGGCGGCAAGATCCTGTGCAAAACCGGGGCGCGTGACCTCCTGCACCAGCGCCAGATATACCGACTCCATCGGCTTCGTCTCGGCGACGACCTTGTTGTCGACCATGCCTGTGATGACCGCGAACGAGGTATAGACCCGCGATGCCAGCGGAAGCAGCGCCGACACCTGGGCCGAAGGCGCGAAATTCATCTCGCCCACGGGTTTTTCGTCCGACAACAGACGAATGCGCCGTTGCTGCGCTTTAAGCAGGTCGGTATCGACCTCGGCCCCCTCGGACGCGTTGAAGAGCTGGAAATACGTCTCGCGTTCGCCCCAGCGCGGATCGACAGCTTCGAGAGCCTCCTGCGCCGCATCGCCGGCATCGTCCAGCTTGCGGCCCGCCTGCCGGAAGAGCGAGGACATGCCGCTGGCCTCGTAGTTGAGGCGCGAGCCAAGGCGCGTGTGCCGCTTCATCTCGGCGGCGAGGAACAGGTCGTAATAGAGGTCGCGGTAAACCGGCTCGGGCGGAAGGGTGTCACTGGCGCCGTCCCATTTCGCCAATTCATCGACGGTATAGGGCAGCGTGTCGCTGACGATGCGGTTCTCGACCGAACGGAACAGCATGTCGCCGATGGGCACGATAAAGGAAATCAGGACAAAGATCAGCAGGGGCGCGATCAGCGCCAGCGCACGCACCTTCTGCACGCGCAGGGCACGCGCCAGGCTGCGCTTGAGCGGTTTGCCGTCGGCGGCCAGAACCGGGCCGCTGTCGTCGCTGTCGGCGATACGCAGGGCATCGTCCGGCGTCGGGCCGCGTTTCGCCGTCGTTGCGTCGGTCACGTCGCTCATCTCAGGCCCCCTCGACCAGAATGATTACACTGTCGGCAGTGCGTCTGCGGATTTGCGCCACCTCTTGATAGGCGGGATCGTTGTATGCCGCCTTTGCAGCCTCGAAGCTGGGAAATTCGATGACGACATGCCGCTGCAACGTCTCGCCCTCCGGCGTTTCGGAGTGGCCGCCCCGGACGATGAACCGCCCGCCATGCCGCTCCAGGATCGGCGTGTCACGCTCGACATACTCGCGATACGCCTCCGCATCGTTCACCGTGATGTGGCCGATCAGATACCCTTTGGGCATAGGTGTGCCGTCCCCGCTTGGTCGCGTGCGGCCCGTTCGGGGCGGGCCGCACTTTCCGGATGGTGCGGGACAGGCCGATGGGCCCGCCCCGCGCCTTCGTTACTGGGCCAGCCAGGCCTGGAACTTGGCGTCGATGTCGTCGCGGTAATCAGCCCAGAAGGTGAAGTTGGGCTGAAGCACGTTCTTCGCATTGGCCGGATCCGTCGGCATGTGCGGCGCCATCTCGATGCCCAGGTCGGCGTGCTGGCCGACCAGCGGCGCCGAGGACGCACGGGCCGGACCGTAGGAGATGTATTTCGCCTGATCGGCCAGATGCTGGGTGTCGGTGGTTTCGCGGACAAAATCCTTCACACGCGCCAGGCGATCCTCCGGCAGGCCGGTGGGAATGATCCAGCCGTCGAAGTCATAGACCTGCCCATCCCACAGCATCGCAACCGGCTGCTTCTGCTCTTCGATCACGCTGAAGAGGCGGCCGTTGTAGGTGGAGCCGACGAAGACCTCGCCATCTGCCAGAAGCTGCGGCGTATCGGCGCCGGCGGACCACCAGATGACGTCGTCCTTGATCGTCTCCAGCTTGTCGAGCGCACGCTGTTGGCCTTCGTCCGTGGCCAGAACGTCGTAGACATCCTCATTCGCCACGCCGTCACACATCAGCGCCCATTCCATGTTGTTGATCGGACGCTTTTCCAGCGAGCGCTTGCCGGGATATTTCTCAAGGTCGAACACGTCGCACAGCTTGCTGGGCGGCTCTGTTCCTTCGGGCACCATGTCGGTGCGATAGCCGAAGGTGATCGAATAGACGATCTGGGGGATGAAGCAGTCGGACACGATGACTTCGCCGAAATCATCGGTCGGCGACGAGCCGTCGTCGCCTTCGGCAAGCAGCTCGTCATGGTCGATCTCCATTGCCAGACCTTCGTCGCACAGGCGCATGGCGTCGGCGCCGGTGACATCGACCAAGTCCCAGGTCAGGTTATTGGCCTCGTTCATCGCGCGCAGCTTGGCCACCGCCTCGTTCGAGCTTTCGTCCCAGGAAATGCTGACCTCGGGATGGTTTTCCATATAGGGCTCGGCGTAGGCGCGCCGCTGGCTCTCCTGATAGGCGCCGCCCCAGGAGACGATCGTCATCGAATCGGCCATTTCCTCGGCGGATGCCATGCTGGCTGCGGCAGTCAGTGCCGTCGTTGCCATCAAAGTTGTCGTGAATTTCATCATATTCTCCCTTTCATGCCCGTTTCTGCCTTGAGGGGACCGCCACGGGTGGGGCGATCTGTCCCCCTTTTCATCGGGCCACGTACGGCCGCGATATCCCTGTGTCACGCGTCCAGCGCGCGGCAATCCTGCGGAAGCCAGCCGATTTCCAGCTGCTCGCCCGGTTGCAGGCGCCGCTGGTCGGGGGCGTTGCGTGTCTTGACGATGAAATCGTCGTTGCCGGCGACGCGCAGCCGTGTGCGGAAGATGTCGCCCATATAGACGAATTCCAGCACCTCGGCCTTGAGCGTATGGGCCCCCTCCTGCAGACGCTTCTTGTCGAATTCGACGCGCTCGGGCCGGATCGAGACCTGCGTGCGCTCGCCCACCTTGCTGACATTGACCGGCTTGCAGTCGATCATCTCGCCGCCGTCCAGCTCGACCAGCGCCAGGCCTTCGCTCTTGATCTCCTTGACCGTGCCGTTCAGCGTGTTGTTCTCGCCGATGAACTGCGCGACAAAGCTGTTCTCGGGCTGCTCGTAGAGCGTGTCGGGCGCCGCGATCTGCTGAATCCGGCCATCGTCGAACACGGCGACGCGGTCGGACATCGTCAGCGCCTCGGTCTGGTCGTGGGTGACATAGACGGTGGTGATGCCCAGATTGTGCGCAAGATGCGTGATCTCGAACTGCATCTTTTCGCGCAGCTGCTTGTCCAGCGCGCCCAGCGGCTCGTCCATCAGGACCAGCTCGGGCTCGAAGACCAGCGCGCGGGCCAGCGCGACGCGCTGCTGCTGCCCGCCCGAAAGCTGTGCCGGACGGCGACCGCCGAACTTGCCCATCTCGACCATGTCGAGCGCGCGCTTCACCTTCTTCTCGCGCTCGTCCTTTGCGACCTTGCGCACTTCCAGCGGGAAGGCGAGGTTTTCGGCAATCGTCATGTGCGGGAACAGCGCGTAGTTCTGGAACACCATGCCGATCCCGCGCTTGTGCGGCGGGATGTTGTTGATCGACGTGCCGCCGAGGCGGATATCGCCATGCGTCGCCGTTTCGAACCCGGCCAGCATCATCAGGCACGTCGTCTTGCCCGATCCCGACGGACCCAGCATCGTCAGGAATTCGCCCCTGGGAATGGACAGGTTCAGATCTTTTACGACCAGCGTTTCACCGTCGTAGCTTTTCTGCACGCGTTCGAATTCCACGAACGCGTCGCCGGTCTGCGACTCAGCCAAGTAGGAGTCTCCCCATTGTCTATTTGCTCGCGGTTTCTCCGCGTTGGATGCAGACTAAACCGCTTATCCGTTCGCATTGCAACCGCGTTGCGACACATTTCTCACGTATCGCGGCATCGACCGGATTGGCAAGAAGCGCTCCGGCTGCCGGATTCCCATTGTGGCCGACGTAAAAAGGGGCGCCGTGAAGCGCCCCCGCTGCGTTGTCTCGTCCGCTGCGGCTCAGCCCAGAACGGCCGCGACGGCCTGCACGGTCTTGCCGACGACCTCATCCGCCTCGGCGCGGCTGAGGCAGAAGGGCGGCGCGAAGCCCAGGATGTCGCCCTGCGGCATCGCCCGTCCGATCACGCCATCCGCGGCCAGCGCGGTGGCGACCTGCGGGCCGATCTTGTCGGCCGCGTCGAAGAACACGCGCCCGTCGCGATTTTTCACGAACTCGACGGCGCAGAGCATCCCCTCGCCGCGAATATCGCCGACATGCGGATGATCGCCCAGCGCGTCCTTCATGGCCGCGTTCAGATAGGCGCCGACCTCGCGGTTGTTCTGGATCAGGTTCAGATCGTCCAGCAGCTTGAGGTTGGCAACCCCCGCCGCCGCGCCGATGGGATGCGCGGAATAGGTCCAGCCGTGGCCGATGGGGCCGTTTTCGTCCGTGCCCTGCTCCAGCACCTTCCACATGCGCTCCGAAACGATGCTGCCCGAAAGCGGCGCATAGGCACTGGTGAGGCCCTTGGCGATGGTCATCAGGTCCGGCTTCATGCCGTAATGATCCGACCCCATCATCGTGCCGAGACGGCCAAAGCCCGTCACCACCTCATCCGCGATGAGCAGTATGTCATGCTTGTCCAGAACCTTCTGGATGGCGGGCCAGTAGCCGGCGGGCGGCGGGACCAGACCGCCGGTGCCCAGAACAGGCTCGCCGATGAAAGCGGCGATGGTATCGGCGCCCTCGCGCGCGATCAGCTCTTCCAGCTTGTCCACGCAATGCTGGGTAAACTGCGCCTCGGTCATGTCCAGATCATCGCGGCGGAAGTAATAGGGCGCCTCGGTGTGGACCACCTGCGCCAGCGGCAGGTCGAATTTCTTGTGAAACAGCTCCAGCCCCGTGAGCGAGCCGGTCATCAACCCCGAGCCGTGATAGCCGCGCCAGCGGCTGATGATCTTCTTCTTCTCCGGGCGGCCGAGGATGTTGTTGTAATACCAGATCAGCTTGATGTTGGTCTCATTGGCGTCCGACCCCGACAGGCCGAAATAGACCTTCGACATATGATCCGGCGCGCGGTCCAGCACCATCTTGGCCAGGGTGATGCTGGCCTCGGTGCCGTGGCCGACATAGGCGTGGTAATAGGCCAGCTCATGCGCCTGTTTGGCGATCGCCTCGGAAATTTCCGTGCGGCCATAGCCGACATTGACGCAGTAAAGCCCGGCGAAGGCGTCAAGGCTGCGCTTGCCCTCGCGGTCCTCGATATGACAGCCCTTGGCGCCGGTGATGATCCGGCTGGGCACCTCGCCGCGGGCGAACTGCGCCAGATGCGTCGAGGGGTGAAAGAAATTCTCGCGGTCCCATTCGGCCAGCTGATCGTTTCTGAGCATGATGTCTCCTGTAAATGCGGGCGCGCGGAATCGCGGCGCGGCTTGGCGCGGAAAATGCCGCAATCCGCGCAGCGTGTGTAACCGAATTTCCGGCAGCTTGCAGAAGATTCTTCTGCCTATATCTCCAGCAGCGCGGCAAAGGGCGGCACGGCGCTGTCCTTGACCGTTTTGGTCACGACATAGGTGAAATACCGCGCCAGCCCGATCCCGGCCTCCAGCATGTCATCCAGCAGCGCCTGATACCCCTCTATATCGCGCGCCACGATGTGCAGCAGGTAATCATACCCGCCGCCCAGCGCCCAGCAGCCGGTCACCTGATCGTAACGCGCCATCGCCGCCTCGAAGGCGCGGAAGGCGGCGGCGGTGTGATCGCTGAGCTCGATGGTGACGAAAACGCTGACATGCGGGCCGAGCCTGCGCAGGGCGATGCGGGCATGGACGCCCTCGATCACGCCTGCCTCCTGCAACTTGCGCACCCGCTCCCAGCAGGGGCTGGCGGAAAGGCCCACGGCGGCGGCCAGCGCCGCGTTCGTCATCCGCCCGTCGCGGGCCAGCGCGCGCAGGATATCCAGATCGCGGGCGTCGAGGCGGATCATGTTCAGGCCCCTCAATGGCTCATCATGCGCCACCTTTGGGCGCGGGCGCGGACGGCGTCAACGCATGGCTTGCGCCGCGCGTGAATTCAGCGTGATATGCGCGCAAAACCGAACCACTCGGCACCGGCAGGAAAGGCACCCGAATGATCGTCAAGGACATCCCCTTCAGCACCACCGAATATCAGCGGCGGCTGGTCAAGACCCGGCACGCGATGGAGGGCCGCGGCATTGACGTGCTTTTCTGCACCGATCCCAGCAACCAGAACTGGCTGACCGCCTATGACGGCTGGTCGTTCTACGTGCATCAGGGCGTGCTGGTCTTTCCCGACGCCGATCCCGCTTGGTGGGGCCGCAACATGGACGCCAATGGCGGCATCCGCACCGTCTGGATGGAGGATGACCGTGTCTGGGGGTATGACGACAAGTATATCCAGACCACCCTCTGCCACCCGATGGAGGATCTGGCCCGGCGGCTGAAGGATCTGGGCCTCGGCGCCGCGCGGATCGGGGTCGAGATGGACAACTACTATTTCTCGGCCAAGGCCTACGAGGTGCTGAAGGCGGAACTGCCGGACGCCACGTTTGTCGACGCCACCGCGCTGGTGAACTGGCAGCGTACGGTGAAGTCGGGCGAAGAGATTGGCTTCATGCGCAAGGCGGCCAGCATCACCGACAAGATCATCAACGGCCTGCGCGAGCGGGTCGAGCCGGGCGTGCCCAAGAACGAGGTCGTCGCCGAAATCCTGCGCGACGCCGTGCGCGGCGTGCCGGGCGCCTGGGGCGACTACCCGGCGATCCTGCCGCTGCTGCCCTCCGGGGCGGAGGCGGGCGCGCCGCATATCACCTGGAACGGGCGGCCATTTACCCGCGGCGAGGCGACGTTCTTCGAGGTGTCGGGCGTCTATCGCCGCTACCACGCGCCCTGCTGCCGGACCCTGATGCTGGGCCAACCCTCGGACGAGATGAAGCGTGCGGAAGGCGCCCTTGTCGAAGGGTTGAATGCCGGGATCGAGGCCGCGCGCCCCGGCGCCCGCGCCGCCGACATCGCCAATGCGCTCAACGGCGCGCTGGAGAAGGCCGGGATCGAGCGGGGGGCGCGCTGCGGCTATCCCGTCGGGCTCAGCTATCCGCCCGACTGGGGCGAGCGCACGATCAGCCTGCGCGCGAGCGACGATACCGTGCTGGAGCCGGGGATGACCTTCCACTTCATGCCCGGCCTCTGGATGGATGACTGGGGCATGGAGATCACCGAGACGATCCTCATCGCCGAGGACGGCCCGGCCGAGCCGCTCTGCACCCAGCCGCGCGAGCTGTTCATCAAGGACTGAACTCAGCCCAGGTAGATCTGACCCCTGGGGTAACGCACGCGCGGCGCGCTGCGCGTCGCCAGGAAAAACCCGAGGGTCAGGGGGCCGACACGGCCCAGGAACATGATGACCATGATGACGCAGCGGCCCACGGTGTCCAATTCGCCCGTGGCGCCGCGCGACAGGCCCACGGTGCCGAAGGCCGACGTCACCTCGAACGCCATGTCCAGGAAATCGCCGTCATGCGAGATCGAGACGATGAATATCCCCGTCAGCACCAGCAGCATGCTGACCATGGTCAGGGCCAGCACCTTCAGCACTTCCTCTGACCCAAGGGAACGGCCGAACAGGTGCATCTGCGTCTGGCGCCTGAAGAACGCGAGCGTTGCCGCCGCCAGCACGATCAGCGTCGTCACCTTGATCCCGCCCGCGGTCGAGGTGCTGCCGCCCCCGATCAGCATCAGCGACATCGTCATCAGCGCGGTGCCGTCATGGACCTGCGCGAAATCGACCGTGTTGAACCCCGCCGTGCGCGTCGTCACCGCCTGAAACCAGCTGGCCCAGAGCCGCGCTGCCGTGCCCGGCAGCGCGCCCAGCGTGCCCGGATTGCCCCATTCCAGCGCCGCGAAGGCGAGCCATGAGAACCCGATCAGGGCCAGCGTTCCGACGATCATCAGCTTGCTGTGCAGCGTCAGCTTGCGCCATCTGCGCTGCTCGTAGATATCGGCCAGCACGATGAACCCCAGCCCGCCGAGGATGAAGAGCGCGGGAATGGTCACGTTGATGACCGGGTTGCCGACCCAGCGCGTCAGGTTGTCGGGATAAAGCGAAAATCCCGCGTTGTTGAAGGCCGAGATGGAATGGAACACCGCGTGCCCCACTCCGGTGACCCAGCCGAATTCCGGCACGAAGACAAGGCAAAGCAACAATGCGCCGGCCGCCTCGCACCCGAGCGAGACGATCAGGATCACGCGGGTGATCTCGGTCAGGTTGTGCAGGCTGGCCTGGTTGACCTCCTCGCGCAGGATCACCCGATGCGGAAGGCCCACCGGGATGCCAAGGAAGGTCAGCAGCAGCACCGCGAAGGTCATCAGGCCCAGCCCGCCCAACTGGATCAGCAGCGCGATCACCACCTGTCCGAACGGGGTGAAGGCGGTGGCGGTATCCACCACCGCAAGCCCCGTCACCGTGACGGCCGAGGTGGAGATGAAGAACGCATCCCACAGGCTTACGCCGCCCGTGTTCGATACCGGCAGCCACAGCACCATGCCGCCGACGACGATGCAGCCCATGTAGATCAGCGCCAGAACCGCAGGCGGGGCCATGCGGCGCCCGCTCCCGGTGACTGCTCGCGCACGCGCCGTTGACATCAGAGGCTGGCCGCGAAGCTGCGCAGGTTCGACCGCTGCCCCAGCAGGAGCAGCAGATCGTCCTTCTGCAAGGTGCAGTCATCCCCGTCGCAACCCAGCCATTCGGTGCCGCGCATGGCGCCGACGCAGCGCAGATCGTATTTCTCGTCATAGGGAATCTCGGAAAGCCTCTTGCCCTCGAGCGATTCGGGGATGCGGAAATTCACCACGTTGAACCCGTTGCCCAGGCTGACATAGTCGCGCACCAGCGGGTTGTGCAGCACCTGGGCGATATGCTGGCCGACCTCCACCTCGGGGTGGATGATGCGGTCGACCTTCAGCTTGCTGAGGATGCGGTGATGGGTCTTGGTCGTCGCCTTGGCCCAGACCACCGGCACGCCGATGGTCTTGAGGTTGATGGCGCCCAGGATGCTGGCCTCCAGATCGTCGCCGATGGCGACCAGCGCCACGTCGCAATCAGCAACCCCCGCCTCGCGCAGCGCGGTCTCGTCGCGGGCATCGACGATCAGTGCCTGGCTCAGCGTGTCGGCCTGTGCGTTGACCGCGCGTTCATCCAGATCCATGCCGATGACGTAATTGCCGAAGCGGATCAGCTCGCTCGCCACCGTGCCGCCGAAATTGCCGAGGCCGACGACCGCGAAGGTATCCTTGGCGCTGTTCTTCTTGCGTCTGTTCATGCGTTCCTCATCCCGCTGCGCTGCATGGATGCCAGGAACCTAGCAGGGAAATCGGAAACGCGAAATGGAATGGCGCAAACACGGCGGGCGCAGCCGATGCCGCGCCCGCGCATGAACCCATCGGATGCGTTGCCGATCAGGCGGCCTTCATCCGGCCTTCGTCCTTCAGCTGCTTGTGCGCCAGGTCGAGCGCGGTCCACGCGCGGCTGACCAGCGTATCGATCTCGGCATCGGTGATGACCAGGGGCGGCGAGATGATCATCCGGTCGCCCACATGGCGCATCACCAGACCGTTGCGGAAGCAATGCTCGCGGCAGATCAGCCCGGCGTCGCCCTCCTCTCCGGCGAAGGCGGCGCGGCTGGGCGCGTCGGGCGTCAGCACGATCGAGCCCATCATGCCGATACTCGTCGCCTCGCCCACCAGCGGGTGATCGGCCAGGGTTTTCCATTTGTCCGCGAGATACCCGGCCGAGTGGCTGGCGACACGGTCGACGATGCCCTCCTCTTCGAGGATGCGCAGGTTCTCCAGCGCGACGGCGCAGGTCATGGGGTGGCCCGAATAGGTATAGCCATGCGCGAATTCGCAGTTGTTGATGACTTCGGCCACCTCGTCGCAGACGATGGACCCGCCGATCGGCGCGTAGCCGCTGCTGAGGCCCTTGGCCACCGTCATGATATGCGGGCGGATATTCAGCGTCTGCGAGCCGAACCACGCGCCGGTGCGGCCAAAGCCGCAGATGACCTCGTCGGCGATCAGCAGGATGTCATGCGCGTCGCAGATGCGCTGGATTTCCGGCCAGTAGGTGCTGGGCGGGATGACGACGCCGCCGGCGCCCTGGATCGGCTCGGCGATGAAGGCTGCGACGCGGTCCTCGCCCAACTCCTCGATCTTCTTCTCAAGCTGGCGGGCACGCTCGAGCCCGAATTCCTCCGGCGACATGTCGCCGCCTTCCTTCCACCAGTGCGGCTGGTCGATATGGACGATGTTCGGGATCGGCAGGCCGCCCTGCTCGTGCATGAAGGACATGCCGCCAAGGCTGCCGCTGCCCATGGAAGAGCCGTGATAAGCGTTCTTGCGGCTGATGATGACGTTCTTTTCCGGCTTGCCCTTCTGGGCCCAGTAGGTGCGCACCATGCGGATGTTCGTGTCGTTCGCCTCGGACCCGGAGCCGGCGAAAAAGACGTGGTTCAGATCGCCCGGCGCCAGCTCGGCCAGCTTGCTCGACAGCGCGATGGCGGGAACGTGGGTGGTCTGGAAAAACGTGTTGTAATACGGCAGCTCGCGCATCTGGCGCGACGCGGCCTCGGCCAGTTCATCCCGGCCATAGCCGATATTGACGCACCAGAGGCCAGCCATCCCGTCAAGATAATCGTTGCCGTCGCTGTCGGTCAGCGTGACTCCCCTGGCGCGGGTGATGATGCGCGCACCCTTCTGCTCCAGTTCGCCGCCATGGGTGAAAGGGTGCATGTGATGCGCAGCATCCAGCGCCTTGAGCTCGGACGTTGGCGGATGGTTGGCGATCATGTTCATGTGCTGGCCTTTCAGGTTTCTGACTGTCGTTGCGAAATTTCCGGCGGGCAACCTTCGCACCCTTGCCGCGTGCCGGAAAGATTATGATCAAATTTCGCATTGTCAATCGAATCACCCGCCGCCCACCATGTCCGCGAGCGACGCGCGAAGCTGATCCATCCCCTGCCGCACATCGGCGGCGATGGCGGCGGCGGCGGCATCCGCGTCGCCCGCCTGCATCGCCTTCAGCGTGTTCTTGTGGTTGTCGGGCAGGTTCTGCGTGCCGATCCGGCCGCACAGAACCCGCATCGACGGGCCAAAGCGCAGCCACAATCCCTCGGCCAGATCGGCAAGGATCGGGGACCGCGCCAGCCTGTAGAGGCTGAGGTGGAACTGATGGTTCAGATGCAGATAGCCGCGCAGATCGCCCTGCCGGATGGCCCCGTCCAGCGCCGCGTCGAGCCGGGCCAGTCTGTCGATGTCGGACGCGGTCACATGGCGCATGGCGCAGCGCGTCAGGTAAGGGTCCAGCCATTCCCGCGCGACGATGATTTCGCCGATGTCGGCGGCTGTCAGAAGCGGCACGCTGACCCGGCGGTTGCCCTGAAACTCCAGCGCGCCCTGCGAGATGAGCCGCCGAATCGCCTCGCGAACCGGGGTCATTCCGACGCCCAACCGCTCGGTCAGGCCCTGGATCGTCACCGCCTGCCCCGGCGTCAGATCGCCATAAAGCACCATTTCCCGCAGGCGCAGATAAACCTGCGCATGGGCAGGCATCGCCGTTTCCAGCGCGGTGCGATCCTTGGCAATATGCTGCATCATGCAGTGCGCTCCGAACAATGTTGCCGTGGCGTTTCGGTCCATACCTGCCAAAGGGATATGCCGAAATGCGGCCCGGCGCACGGGCGCCTCGCCGCATCTTGCGACAGGCCCCGGTATGGGGCGCATCGCAAGCCGCGTGATTTCCAAGATTGCGAGTTTAGCAAGAGCGTGAAAACAATACCATATTGCCATGCGCGAAAAAACTTGATCAAATTCACGGCAGCGGTGGCACAACCATCGACCAACGGGAGATTGAGATGAAGAAAACGATACTGACCACGACGACCGCCTTCGCGATGCTGGCCACGGCCGCCGCCGCCGAAGAGGTGCGGGTCTACAACTGGTCCGACTATATTGACGAATTGCTGCTGGACAAATTCCAGCAGGAAACCGGGATCGACCTGATTTACGACGTGTTCGACAGCAACGAAGTGCTCGAGACCAAGATGCTGGCCGGCGGATCGGGCTATGACGTGGTCGTGCCCTCGGGAACGTTCCTGCAACGGCAGATCATGGCGGGCGCCTTTCAGAAGCTGGACGATTCCAAGCTGCCCAACCGCGACAACATGTGGGAACTGGTCGAGAACCGGACCGAGCAGTATGACCCCGGCAACGAATACTCGATCAACTACATGTGGGGCACCACGGGGATCGGCGTGAACGTCGACAAGGTCCGCGAAGTGCTGGGCGAGGACGCGCCGATCAACTCGCTCGACCTGGTGTTCAAGCCCGAGAACATGGAAAAGCTGGCCTCCTGCGGCGTTCACATGCTGGATGCCCCGGCCGAGATGATCCCGATGGCGCTGAAATTCCTTGGCGAGGATCCCGACAGCCACGACCCCGACGTCATTGCCAAGGTCGAGGACGTGTTCATGCCCGTCCGCCCCTACATCCAGAAATTCCACTCCAGCGAATTCATCAATGCGCTGGCGAACGGCGACATCTGCGTGGCGGTCGGATGGTCCGGCGACATCCTTCAGGCGCGCGACCGCGCGGCCGAGGCGGGCAACGGCGTCAATATCGCCTATCACGCACCCAAGGAAGGCGCACAGATGTGGTTCGACCAGATGGCGATCCCGGTAGACGCGCCCAACCCGGACGCGGCGCACAAGTTCCTGAATTTCATCATGGAACCGGAAAATGCCGCCGCCGCCTCCAACTACGTCTATTATGCCAACGGCAACAAGGCGAGCCAGGAATATCTGGATGACGAGGTGATAAACGATCCGGCGATCTACCCGGATGAAGAGACCTTGAACAATCTCTTCACCACGACGCCGTTCGAGCCCAAGGTTCAGCGCGTTGTCACGCGCCTGTGGACCAAGATCAAGTCTGGCACCTGACCCCGGACGCGCCGCCCGCGCAGCATGGTCTGCGCGGGCTCTCCAGACACCCCCTGCCGGGAGCCATGATGAGCCAGACCGTTTTCGAGCCGTGGAATGATCCAGAGGCCAAGCCGCTGATCCAGTTCAAGAATGTCACCAAGCGTTTCGGTGACTTCACCGCCATCGACAACCAGTCATTCGATATTTACGAGCGTGAATTCTTCGCGCTGCTCGGCCCGTCTGGCTGTGGCAAGACCACGATGATGCGGATGCTGGCCGGCTTCGAGAAACCGACCGAGGGCACCATCTTGCTATCGGGCAAGGACATGGCACCGATCCCGCCGAACAAGCGCGCGGTGAACATGATGTTCCAGTCCTACGCGCTCTTCCCGCACCTGTCGGTCTGGGACAACATCGCCTTCGGCCTCAGGCGTGACCACAAGCCAAAGGACGAGATCGCCGACCGGGTCGCCCAGATGCTGAAGCTTACCCGGCTGGAGAAGTTTGCCAAACGCAAGCCGCACCAGATTTCCGGCGGCCAGCGCCAGCGCGTCGCGCTGGCCCGCTCGCTCGCCAAGGCGCCGAAGCTTCTGCTGCTGGACGAGCCGCTGGGCGCGCTCGACGCCAAGCTGCGGCAGGATACCCAGTTCGAGCTGGTGGATATCCAGGAGAAGACCGGCACCACCTTCGTCATCGTCACCCACGACCAGGAAGAGGCGATGACCGTCGCAACCCGCGTCGCCGTGATGGACGAGGGCCGCATCATGCAGGCAGACACGCCCGCCAATATCTACGAGCAGCCCAATTCGGTCTATGTCGCCGATTTCATCGGTGATGTGACCATCATCGAGGGGCGCGCGACGAAAAGCGGCAATGGCTATGACGTCGTCTTCGCCGAAGGGCAGCCGATCCTGCATGCCGAATCCGGAAAGGAATTCAAGGACGGGCAGACCTGCCACCTGGCCATCCGTCCCGAAAAGGTGGCCATCACCGCCGAAAAACCCGACACGCGCAATGCGCTGCAGGGCGAGATTCTGGATATTGCCTATCTTGGCAATCTGTCGACCTACCACGTCAAGCTGGACACCGGGCAGATCGTCAAGGCCCAGGCGGCCAACACCCGTCGCCTGTCGCGCCGCAGCTTCACCTGGGAGGATACCGTCTGGCTGAGCTGGACCGACACCGCCGCCGTGCTGTTGGAGGGCTGAGCCGATGCGCCGCCTAGCCCTCATCGCCGTTCCCTACATCTGGCTGCTGGCGCTCTTTCTGGTGCCATTCCTGATCGTGCTCAAGATCAGCCTCAGCGACATCGCCATGGCCATCCCGCCCTATACCCCGACGCTGGACCCTTCCCAAGGATGGACGGGCCTTCAGGACTTCTTTGCAGATCTCGATTTCGAGAATTTCGAGTTTCTGACGACCGACGATCTGTATTGGAAAGCCTATCTTTCGTCGCTCAAGATCGCGGTGATCGCGACTTTCCTGACCCTGCTGGTCGCCTATCCGATCGCCTACGGGATGGCCGCCGCGCCCGATCACTGGCGCCCGACGCTGATGATGCTGGTGATCCTGCCCTTCTGGACCAGCTTCCTGATCCGGGTCTATTCGTGGGTCGGCATCCTCAGCAACGAGGGATACCTGAACCAGGTCCTTCTGAGCCTTGGCGTCATTACGACCCCGCTGACGATCCTGAACACGCCCACGGCGGTCTATATCGGCATCGTCTATACCTACCTGCCCTTCATGATCCTGCCGATCTATGCCGCGCTCGAACGGATGGACGGCTCGCTTCTGGAAGCGGCCGAGGATCTGGGATGCAGCCGCACGACAGCCTTCTGGCTGGTCACGTTCCCGCTGTCCAAGAACGGCATCATCGCGGGATGTTTCCTGGTCTTCATCCCGACCATCGGCGAATTCGTCATCCCGTCGCTTTTGGGCGGCTCCAGGACGCTGATGATCGGCAAGGTCCTGTGGGAGGAGTTCTTCAACAACCGCGACTGGCCGGTGGCCAGCGCCGTGGCCGTGATCCTGCTGCTGATCCTGATCATTCCCATCATCCTCTTCCAGCGGAACGAGCAGAAACAGAGGGAGGCCGAAGGATGAGGCGGGTCACATGGTTCAACGCGACATCCCTGACGCTGGGATTCGCGTTTCTCTACATGCCGATGGTGCTTCTCATCGCCTACAGCTTCAATGGCGGCAAGCTGGTGACGGTCTGGGCGGGGTTTTCAACCCGCTGGTACAGCGAACTGCTCGGGAACGAGGCGTTTCTCGATGCCGCTTGGGTCACGATCAAGGTGGCGGTCATGTCGTCCTCCATTGCGACGGTGCTGGGCACGATGGCGGCGCTGGTGCTGGTCCGGTCGGGGCGGTTCAAGGGCCGAACCCTTTTTTCCGGCATGATCTACGCGCCGCTGGTCATGCCCGAGGTCATCACCGGCCTGTCGCTGCTGCTGCTCTTCATCGGGCTGAACATCGACCGGGGCGTGCTGACCATCGTGCTGGCGCATACGACCTTCTCGATGTGCTTCGTGTCGGTCGTCGTCTCCTCGCGCCTTGTCACGTTCGATCAGTCGCTGGAAGAGGCGGCGCTGGATCTGGGCTGCTCGCAGATGCAGGCATTTTTCCTCGTGACGCTGCCGATCATCGCACCCGCCGTCATTTCGGGCTGGCTGCTGGCCTTTACCCTCAGCCTTGACGATCTGGTGATCGCCAGCTTTACCGCCGGGCCGTCCTCGACCACGCTGCCGATCAAGATCTGGTCGTCGATCCGCCTGGGCCTCAGCCCCGAGATCAACGCGCTGTCGACGCTGATGATCGCGGTGGTCACGGTCGGTGTCATCACCGCGTCGCTCATCAGCAAGCGCAGCAGCCTGAAACGGCAGGCAGACGAGCGCGCCGCCGGCACATGAAGCGCATCTATCCGGCCCATGCCTATGGCGAGGCACCGCGCGAGCGTTGCTATTGGCCGACAACGGTGGACCGTGCGCCCAATCCGCCTGCACGTGGCACGCTCAGTGCCGATGTGGCGATCATCGGGGCCGGGTTCACCGGCCTTTCGGCGGCGCTGCATCTGGCACAGGATGGGGCGGATGTCATCGTGCTGGAGGCGCAGGATGTCGGCTGGGGCGCATCGGGGCGCAATGGCGGGTTCTGCTGTCTGGGCGGCTCTGCCGCGACCGACAAGGCGCTCGTCCGGCAATATGGCGAGGCCGCGCGCCGGGAATTCCGCATGGCCGAACGCCGCGCGGTCGAATTGGCGGAAAGCCTGATCGACAAGCACGCCATGAAGGTTGACCGCCATTCTGAGGGCGAGACGATCATGGCCCACACGCCCGCCGCGTATGAGGGGCTGGAGGCGCAGGCCGCCGATGTCGAACGCGATTACGGCGTAACGCCGACCCTGACCCCCAAAGCGCAACTGCCTCAGAACGGCATGAGCGGCCCTTTTCACGGCGCGCTGACCATTCCCATCGGCTGCGGACTCAATCCGATCAAATACGTCCGCGGCCTTGCTGACGCCGCCCGGAAAGCGGGCGCGCGAATTCATGGCCAAACTCCGGTTCAGCGCATCGAGCATGGCGCACGGTTTACCCTGACCACGCCGCAGGCCACGATCAGCGCCCGCCGCCTGATCGTGGCAACGAACGGCTACAGCTCGGACGATCTGCCGGACTGGATGAAGGGGCGCTACCTGCCAACGCAATCGAATGTCCTCGTGACGCGGCAGATGAGCGAGGATGAACTGGCCGCACAGGGCTGGACCACCCGGCAGGCCTGTTATGACGACCGCTTCTTTCTGCATTATTTCCGGCTGATGCCCGACAGCCGGATGTTGTTCGGCATGCGCGGGGGACTTTTCAGCGCGCCTTGGGCGGACGCTCGGATGGACCGCAATATCCGGCGCCATTTCGAGGAAATGTTCCCGGCTTGGCACCGCGTCGACACGCCGTACAGCTGGCACGGCCTGCTGAGCCTTTCGCGCGATCTGACCCCCTACGCGGGGCCGATAGACACCATACCGGGCGCGTTCACCGCCCTGTCCTACCACGGCAACGGCGTCGCCATGGCCACCTATGCCGGGGCACTTCTGGCGGATCTGGCGCAGGACCGCGCCCCGCGCCACAATTATCCCCGGATCATGCAAAACCCGCCGGAACGCTGGCCGCTGGGCCGGTTCCGGCGGGCGTGGTTCTGGCCGGTTTATGCCGCCATGTGGGCGACGGGGGCCTGACCGTCAGCTCATCACCAGCACCGCCTTGGTGTTGGTGAATTCCTTCATCCCGAAGCCGCCATGCTCGCGGCCGTATCCGGCATCCTTGACGCCGCCGAAGGGCATGTTCGGCGTCGCCATGCCGAACCCGTTGATGAACACCATGCCGGTGTCGAACTCTTCCTCGGCCAGCTTGACCGCCGCCTCCGTGTCCGCCGAGATGATGCCACCGCCAAGGCCATAGCGGCTGTCGTTGGCGATGCGCATGGCGTCCTTGTCGTCCGTGGCCCGGATCACCGAGGCGACGGGGCCGAACAGCTCATCCTCATAGGCGGGCTGTCCTGGCGCGACATCGGCCAGAACGGTGGCCGGATAGAAATATCCCTCGCCCTCCGGCATTTTGCCGCCGCAGAGGATTTTTGCCCCGTTCGCCACGCTTTTCTCGACCTGCTCGTGCAGATCGTCACGCAGATCCTTGCGCGCCATCGGGCCCAGATCGGTGCCTTCCTTCGTAGGATCGCCCGATCTGATCGCCTTCATCCGCTCGACGAACGCATCGCAAAAGGCGTCATACTGCGCATCGACCACGATGAACCGCTTGGCCGCGATGCAGGTCTGGCCGTTGTTGTAGATCCGGCCGTTCACGCATGTCTGAACCGCCGTTTCCAGATCGGCGTCCGACAGCACCAGATAGGCATCGTTGGAGCCAAGCTCCAGCACGCTTTTCTTCAACGCCTTGCCGGCTTTTTCGCCTATGTGGCTGCCTGCGGCGGGACTGCCGGTAAGGGTCACACCGCGCACCAGCTTGTGCTCGATGACCTTGTCGGATTGATCGTGCGAGATGACGAGCACGGTGAAAAGGTTCTCCGGCAAACCGCCCGCGCGGTAGATCTCCTCGATCATCTTGCCCGAGCCCGTGACATTCGCCGCATGTTTCAGCAGCACGCCATTGCCGGCCATGAGGTTGGCGATCGAGTATCGCACCACCTGATAGCAAGGGAAATTCCAAGGCTGAATCCCGTAGATCACGCCCAAGGGCGCATGGGCCACGCGGCCGCGCTTGCCGTTTGCGATCTCGCGGTCTTCGGTTGCCAACTCCCTGGGGCCGTTTTCAGCGGTATAGTCACAGATCGCGGCGCACAGATCGACCTCCTGCCGGGAATGTTCCAGCAGCTTGCCCATCTCTTCGGTCATCAGTTTGGCCAGCTCTTCCTTGCGGTTGCGAAGCTGCTCGCCGATCCCCTTCAGAACCTTGCCCCGCTCCTTATGGGTCTTCCTGCGCCAATCGAGAAACGCGTCATGGCACGCTTCGATCCTCGAGTTCACCTCGTCGTCGCTCATGTTGGTGTAGCTCTCGATGGGTTGGCCGGTGGCCGGGTTGGTGGTCTGGAACGTGTCGGTCATGGGGTGCCCCGCAAATCAGGTGGATTTGCGGAGCGAACGCGCAAGCGGGTGCGCGTGTTCCATCACCCTTGCGGCGTGCGCAGCGCCCGCGCCCTGCCGCGCTTCAGCCCCAGGTGATGCTCGCGCAGGATGATCGCGATGCCCGCCGCCGCGATCAGCGCGGCCCCCAGAAGCATCGGGCCGGTCGGCACCTCGTCGAAGATGAAATACCCGATGCCCAGCGCGAAGATCATCGAGGCATAATCGAACGGCGCCACGATGCTGGCATCGGCATAGCGATACGACAGCGTGAGGAAGATCTGAGCCACCCCTCCGAAAAGCCCGGCAAGGATCAGCTGAAGCGCGACCATCCCGCTGGGCCAGATCCAGCCGAAGGGCGCGGTCAGCAGCGAAAGCACCGTCGCCGTGACAGAGAAGTAGAATGCGATGGCAGCGGGGTGTTCAGTCTGCACAAGCTTGCGGATGGTGATCTGCGCGATGGCGGCGCAGGTGGCGCCAACCAGGACGACGACCGCGCCCAGCGCCTCGGAGGGCCGGACCGGCGCGCCGCCCAGGACGCTCAGCTTCGGGGCGAGGATGATCAGCACCCCCACCATCCCGATGCAGACGGCGCTGATGCGGAAAATGCCTACCTTCTCGCCCAGGAACAGCGCGGCGAAGACGACGACCAGCAGGGACGACGTGTAGCCCAGCGCCGTCACCTCGGGCAGCGGCAAAAGGCCAAGACCCGCGAACATCATCGCCACGGCCACCGTCCCGGCGACGCCGCGCCGCACGTGGCCCCAGACCGAGTGCACCCGCAGCCCCGTCGAAAGCTGCCCCAGCATCACCAGCCATGCCACCGTCACCGGGATCGCCAGCGCCGAGCGGAAAAACACCGCCTCGCCCGGCGGCACTGCGTCCGACACCGCCTTGATCAGCGACGACATGATGATGAACAGCACGACCGCGCATAATTTCAGCGTGATCGCCTTGACCGGCTGCATATGCATGGCTCCTTTGCGCCATGCTTGCGCCCGGCCCCGAGCAAGGTCAAGGCCGGGGCGCGGCGTCCTTCAGCTGCGCGGCAGAACCCAGTCAGGGCGCGGGAAATGGCAGGTATAGCCGTTCGGCACGCGCTCCAGATAATCCTGATGCTCGGGCTCGGCCTCCCAGAAATCGCCCACCGGCTCGACCTCGGTCACGACGCGGCCGGGCCATTTGCCGTTGGCCTCCACATCCGCGATGGTGCGCAGCGCCTCTTCGCGCTGCGCCTCGTTCACATGGTAGATGGCCGAGCGGTAGCTGGGCCCCATGTCGTTACCCTGCCGGTTCGGCGTGGTCGGATCGTGGATCTGGAAGAACAGCTCCAGGATCTCGCGATAGGTGATGCGATCCGGGTCGAACATGATCTCTATAGCTTCGGCGTGATTGCCGTGGTTGCGGTAGGTGGCATTGGGCACCTCGCCGCCGGTATAGCCGACGCGGGTGGAAACAACCCCATCGCGCTTGCGGATCAGGTCCTGCATCCCCCAGAAACAGCCGCCGGCCAGAACGGCGCGTTCTTCGCTCATGTCACATCCTCCACTTGATCCAGGTAATCGGCATAACCTTCCGCCTCCATCTCGTCCTTCGGGATGAATCGCAACGCGGCCGAGTTGATGCAATAGCGCAGCCCGCCCCGGTCGCGCGGACCGTCGGGAAAGACGTGGCCCAGATGGCTGTCGCCGTGGGTGCTGCGCACCTCGGTGCGGCTCATCCCCAGCGAATTGTCGCGCAGCTCGGCGACATGCGCGGGCTCGATCGGTTTGGTAAAGCTGGGCCAGCCGCAGCCGCTTTCGAACTTGTCCGAAGAGGCGAACAGCGGCTCGCCGGACACGATATCGACGTAGATGCCCGGCTCCTTGTTGCTCAGGTACTTGCCCGTGCCGGGCCGCTCCGTCCCGCTGTGTTGCGTGACGCGGAATTCTTCGGGGCTCAGCCGGGCAATGGCGTCCGGGTCCTTGGTATATCGGCTCATGGCAGGCTCCTCATGTGTCGGCTCTGGGCGGTATAGATGTGTGCGCGGCGGCAAAAGCCAACCGTTGTTTCAGCCACTTCACCGCGGCTTGATACGGCCCGGCCGCGCATCAGTTCCAATCCATCACCACCTTGCCGGAATTGCCCGAGATCATCGCCGCAAAACCCTCCTCGAAATCGTCGATGCCGATGCGGTGGGTAATCAGGCCCGACACATCCAGACCGCTCTGCACCAGCGCGATCATCTTGTACCACGTCTCGAACATCTCGCGGCCGTAGATACCCTTGACGTGCAGCATCTTGAAGATGATGGCGTTCCAGTCGACGGCGAACTCGGTCGGCGCGATGCCCAGAAGGGCGATCTTGCCACCGTTGTTCATTCGGCTGATCATCTGCTGCATCGCCGCCGGCGCGCCCGACATTTCCAGCCCCACGTCGAAGCCCTCGGTCATGCCGATCCGGTCCATGACGTCCTCAAGCCGCTCTTTCGAGACGTCGACGACATGCTGCACGCCCATCTTGCGCGCCAGATCGAGGCGATACTGATTGATGTCGGTAATCACCACCTTCCGCGCGCCGACCCTCGAGGCCACCAGCGCGCCCATGATACCGATCGGCCCGGCGCCGGTGACAAGAACATCCTCGCCTACAAGATCGAAGCTGAGCGCGGTGTGCACCGCGTTGCCGAAGGGATCGAAAATCGCCGCGATCTCGTCCGGCACGTCTTCGGGGATCGGCACGACATTCATCTCGGGGATGCAGACATATTCGGCGAAACTGCCGGGGCGGTTGACGCCGACGCCCTTGGTGTTGCGGCACAGCTGCCCGCGCCCGGCGCGGCAGTTGCGGCAGGTGCCACAGACGATATGCCCCTCGCCGCTGACCCGCTGGCCGATTTTATAACGCGTCGCCGCCGCGCCGGTATCGGCAATCTCGCCCACGAACTCATGGCCGACGACCATCGGCACCGGCACTGTTTTCGCGCTGAACTCGTCCCATTTCCAGATATGGACGTCGGTGCCGCAGATCGCGGATTTCTTGACCTTGATCAGCACATCTTTCGGTCCCGGTTCGGGCACCGGGACATATTCCATCCACAGCCCCGGCTCGGGCTTTGCCTTGACCAGCGCCTTCATGCGGTTTTCCATCAGATCACCCCCAGTTCGCGGCCGACCTGTCCGAAGGCATCAATCGCCTCGTCCAGCATCTGCCTTGTATGGCCCGCGCTCATCTGCGTGCGGATGCGGTCCTGATCCTTCGGCACGACCGGAAAGCTGAAGGCGGTCACATAAACCCCGTGCTCGCCCAGCTTCGCGGCCATGTCCTGTGCCAGCTTGGGATCGCGCAGCATGACGGGGATGATCGCGTGTTCGCCCGGCAGCAGCTCGAACCCGAGGTCGGTCATGCGGGCGCGGAAATGTGCGGCGTTGTCCCAAAGCCGCGCGCGCAGATCGTCGCCGCTCTCGACCAGATCGAACATTTTCAGCGATGCGGCGGCGATCACCGGGGCCAGCGTGTTGGAAAAGAGATAGGGCCGCGAGCGTTGGCGCAGCCAGTCCACCACCTTGGCCGAAGCGGCGGTATAGCCGCCCGAGGCGCCGCCCAGCGCCTTGCCCAACGTGCCGGTCAGGATGTCGATGCGCCCCATGACGCCGCAACGCTCGGGGCTGCCCCGCCCGGTGGCCCCGACAAAGCCGGTGGCATGGCAATCGTCCACCATCACCAGCGCGTCATACCTGTCGGCCAGATCGCAGATCTCCTTCAGCCTGGCATAGTAGCCATCCATCGAGAACACGCCGTCGGTCGCGATCAGCCGGTGCCGCGCGCCCTGCGCCTCCTTCAGGCAACGCTCCAGATCCTCCATGTCGCTATTGGCATAGCGATAGCGCTGCGCCTTGCACAGGCGCACGCCGTCGATGATGCTGGCATGGTTCAGCGCATCGCTGATGATCGCGTCCTCGGGGCCGAGAATCGTCTCGAACAGGCCCGTATTGGCGTCGAAACAGCTGGGATAGAGGATGCAATCCTCCATCCCCAGAAACTCCGAAATCCGCGCCTCCAGCGCCTTGTGCTCTTCCTGCGTGCCGCAGATGAAGCGGACGGATGCCATGCCGAACCCGTAGCGGTCCAGCGCATCATGCGCGGCGCCGATGATCTCGGGGTTGTCGGCCAGTCCCAGGTAGTTGTTGGCGCACAGGTTGATTACCTCGGCGCCGCTCGCCAGCGACACGCGCCCGGCCTGGGGCGAGGTTATGACCCGCTCGACCTTGTAGAGGCCGTCATCCTTCAGCCCCTCCAGCCGCGCCGAGATGTCGGCGTCGAAATCCGTTCTGGCACTCATCTCATGTCCTTTCCGTCATTTCGGGTTCACGCGGATCCCGCTCGCAAGCTAATGCATTTCGGCGGCGGGCAAAACGGGCCTGTCACTGCGCGACCCGCGGCCTGCCGGATGCCTCGACGGTGATTTCGCCCTCCAGGAACACCTCCCGCGCTTCGGCGGTGGCCGTGCGCAGATCGCGCGTCGCCGTGACGTGGATGTCTTCCGCGCCCGCCGCGGTCACCTCGCTTCGCGCGATACCTTCCAGCGCGGCTTGCAGCGCGTCGAGCGCGCTTGCCGCGTCCGCGTGATCCACCGGCCCGCTCTCCAGATGGACCCGGTAGAGCCCCTCCGAAGGGCATGTCACCGTGCCGCTGCGCCGGATCGTCACGCGGCCCACGACGGCGCCGATGGCATTGGCGACGCCCGCATGCTCGGGCAGGATCATCCGGCAGCCCAGCCGAGCGCCGACCGCCGGGTAGTAGCATCCCGCCGACGCGCCGAGGCCCACCACAGGCACGTTCAGACCCGCGTCCAGCCGCACCAGCCCCTTGTGCCCGTCCAGCCCGCGCTGCGTCAGGATGTGCCGCGCCAGTTGCTCGGGCGGAAGGCCGAAATGCGCCGCTTCTTCGGCGAAACCGGTTTCCAGAAGGGCCAAAACGGTCTGCCGCGTCAGTTGGTTGACGATGATCCCCGCCATCTGGGCGGCGTCGGCCGCCAGCGGATTGCCCGACCCGGTCCGCCTGCGCGCAAGAAGGCTCAGCGCCATCTGCGCCGCCTCGGCGTCCCACGCGGTAACCGTGCCCATCACGTGGCTGGCGTCCGACGGCGTGACGCCCGAGACCTGCACCAGTCCGCGCCCCACCAGCCGGCGCAGCGCCTGGCGGTCCATTCGCGTGCGCAGAATGGCGCCGACGGGCTGCACGCCGCCCTCCGCGATCTGCTCCAGCAGCGCCGCGTCCCGGTCGGCAAGGCCATCTGCCTCCACACCCGGAACGGCGCGCACGAAAACCGCGTCATGCTCGTTCGGGACCGTGCTGCGCAGCTGCGCCTCCAGCGTGCGATGCACGATTTCCGGCGCCTCATGCGCGATCAGGCTGACGGGCAGCACCCGGCGCGGCCCCAAAGTGACGCCGCCGGTCAGGCCGTCTTCCTGGACATGCACCTCGCTGTCGCCGCCAAGGCCGGTGGTGCGCATGGCGACCGCCTCGACCATGGTGCGCCACGGGCCGACCTGCGCGCCCGCCGGGTCGATCATGGGCTTTCCGCCGCGCAGAACGGCGACATCGGTCGTCGTGCCGCCAATATCCGAAACCAGCGCCGTCTGCGCCCCGGTCAGCCACCGCGCGCCGACGACCGACGCCGCAGGCCCACTGAGAATCGTCTCTATCGGGCGCTCCCGTGCCTGTTTGGCGGCGATCAGCGCCCCGTCGCCGCGCACGACCATGAGCGGCGCCTCGATGCCCAGATCGCGCAGCGTTGCCTCGGCCCTGGCGATCAGACGGGTGATCATCCCGATCAGCCGCGCGTTGAGCAGTGCCGTCAGCGCCCGCTTCGGCCCGTTCAGCCTGGCCGACAGGTGATGCGAGCAGGACACCGGCCGCCCCGTAATCTGCGCGACGATGCGCGCGACCTCCAGTTCATGCTCGGGATTGCGGGTGGCGAATTGCGCGGCCACAGCATAGGCGGAAACGCCGCGATCCTGGGCCAGCCAAGCCTCCAGCGTTGCTGTATCCAGCGGGCGCGCGGCGACTCCGGCATGATTGTGACCGCCACCCAGAACCAGCGCCGGATCACCGCCCAGCGCGGTGCGCAGGCCGTGCCCGTCCAGATCCTGTTCGCGGAACCCGACATAGATCAACCCGGCGCGCCCGCCCTGCCCTTCGACCAGCGCATTGGTCGCCAATGTCGTCGACAGCGACGCCAGCGCGATGTCGCCGGGGGCAACGCCGCTCGATGCCAGCACATTGGCGACCGCCGCGCCGATGCCGATGGCCAGATCCTGCCGCGTCGTCAAAGCCTTGGCGCTGGCGATGACCTCCTTCTCGTCGCGGATCAGAACCGCGTCAGTATAGGTTCCGCCCGTGTCGACACCCAGCAAGATCGCCATTTTCCACTCCCGCCCAACGCTTCGCCCGCCTTACGCCGGATCCTGCGCGCCATCCATCTCGATTTCGACCTGCCGCAGCCGCCGGACCGCCCATTGCGCGGCATCGGCGACGGTGGGATCCTCGGCCGCGCAATGCCGCTCGGCCGCGGGGATCAGCGTCGGATCATCGGAATTGCCGATGGCATAGAGCACGTTGCGCAAAAACCGCGCGACGCCGATCCGCTTGATCGGGCTGCCGGAGAACTTTGTGCGAAAGGCCGCATCGTCCAGCTCGGCCAGCTCGGCCAGCGGCGGCGCCAGCAGATCCCCGCGCGCGTGATAGCGCACCTCGCGCGCCTCCTTGGCGAACTTGTTCCACGGGCAGGCCGCCAGACAGTCATCGCAGCCGTAGATCCTGTTGCCCATGAGCGCGCGAAGCTCCGGCGCGACGGGGCCGTGATGCTCGATCGTCAGATACGAGATGCAGCGCCGCGCATCCAGCTGATAGGGCGCCGGAAAGGCCCCTGTCGGACAAGCGTCGAGGCAGGCGCGGCAGTTGCCGCAGTGATCCGTCTCGCCCGGATCGGTCTCCAGATCGAGCGTGGTGAAGATCGAGCCGATGAAGAACCAGCTGCCCATGTCGCGGCTGACAAGGTTGGTGTGCTTGCCCTGCCATCCCAGCCCCGCGGCCGCGCCCAACGGCTTTTCCGGCACGGGCGCGGTATCGACGAAGACCTTGACCGCAGTCTCCTCCGACGTCTCGGCGATCAGCCAGCGCGCCAGCCGCTTCAGCCGCTTCTTGACCAGATCGTGATAGTCCTTGTTCTGCGCATAGACACTGATCGCGCCCACATCGGGCCGCTCCAGCACCGCCAGCGGATCGTGCTCGGGCGTATAGCTTTCGCCCAGCATGATGACCGAGCGCGCCTCGGGCCAGAGTGCGGCGGGATCGCCGCGCCAATGGCTGCGTTCCGCCATCCACCCCATCTGGCCATGCCGCCCCTCCCGCAGGAATGTCGCCAGCCGGTCCGGCACCTGCGGCACGTCCCACGGTCGGCAGATCCGCGCCAGGTCGAAGCCCTCCTCAGCCGCCTGCGCGACCAGACGATCCTTCAGCGCGTCCATGCTTCATCTTGGAAAAAATACTCAATCGACATCCGCATCAGAAATCGAGGTCCGAATAATGCTTGGGCGGCGGAAAGCCGGGCACCTGGTCGGCCAGGATACTGCGGAAGGCCGGGCGCGACTTGATCTTGGCGTACCAGTCCTTGACCGTTTCGCTGCGGTTCCAGTCGACATCGGAAATGTAGTCGAGGGAACTCAGATGCGCGGCCGCCGCGAAATCGGCCAGGGTCATCACATCGCCCGCCAGCCAGCGCCGGTGGTCCAAGAGCCACGCCATGTAGTCGAGATGATACTTGATCGCCTTCGCACCCGCCTTGACGTTGCCGCTGTCGGGAAATCCGGCGCCCATCATCTTCTTGTTGACCCGCTCGTAAAGCAGTTTCGACGTTACCTCGTTGTGGAACTTGTCGTCGAACCACGCCACCAGGCGGCGCACCTCGTAGCGGCCTTCGGCGCTGCGCGGCATCAGGGGCGGATCGGGGTGCTTTTCCTCGAGATACTCGCAGATCGCGGCGCTTTCCGGCAGGGTCTTTCCGTCGATGCGCAGGATCGGGACCTTGCGCGCCGGATTGCGGCGGTGGAAATCGGGGTGATTCTCCCAGTAGCGCTCGTCGATCAATTCGCATTCGATCTTTTTCTCGGCCAGGCTCAGCCGCACCTTGCGGCAGAACGGTGACAGGGAAACGTGATAGAGCTTGGCCATGGGGCGGCGAACCTCGGGTTGGGGTGATGCCCTTCCATGCCTGTTCGGCGTCCGGTTTTCAATCCTCGAAACACCGCGCGCGCCCGTCGCGGCGGATCGTGGCCGCCCCGTCGAGGATCGAGGCCGTCCGCTTGCGCAGCCACTCCGACGGCTTGCTGGCCGAGCGGTTCTTGGGGTCGGGCAGCACGGCCGCCAGCCGCGCGGCCTGCAGCGCCGACAGCTCGGACGGCGCGACGCCGAAGTAATGCCGCGCGGCCGCGCCCACGCCGAACACGCCCTCGTCGAATTCGGCGATGTTGAGGTAGATCTCCAGCATCCGCCGCTTGGGCCATGCGGTCTCGACCACCGGGGTAATGACGGCCTCCAGCGCCTTGCGCAGCCACGATCGGCCGTGCCAGAGATAGACGTTCTTGACCGTCTGCTGGCTGATGGTCGACGCGCCGCGGGCCGAGCCCTTTTCCAGCACCTTGCGGATCGCCTGCATGTCGAAACCCCAGTGATCGCAGAAATTGGCGTCCTCGGCCGCCACCGCCGCGCGCGCCATTTCCGGGGCCATGTCGGACAGCGCGGTCCAGTCATGGCGGATGCTGCCGAGGCGGCGCGCCTCCTGTTTCATGTAGTACGTGGGACCGGGTGCCACGAAGCGATGCGCCAGCGCGGCAACCGTGACGCAGATGGCGGCGACCGTCACCGCCCACAGCACCCAGCGCCGCGCCCCTCGGATGAGGCGGGTCAGGGGATCGGGCTGTCTGGCAGTCTTGCGGGGCATGGGCGGCGTCTGATCGGCTTTCTTTTGCAGTCGGTCGGGGACGGATCTGGCGCTGTCCGTCAAATTCCGTCTCCCCGCTGCGCGCTATCGTCCGCCGTCACCTCCATTCCGGCGGCCAGCAGGGCGGCGGCGCCCTCCGGGACGAGAGGCGCGCGTTCCTCGTTCTGGCGCTGCTCGGCGCGGAGTCGGATATGTGTCATGAGCGCTCCTGCCCTGCGGTTCAGATAAACGTGCGGGCATGCGCCCGGTCCGCCGCGTCAAGGTGCGGCGTCGCGTTGAACGTGTCCAGCGTCAATGCGCCGTGCACGTGGCGCAGCCGGTGGACCGAGCTGTTCTGGATACGCAGCATCATGCCCGCCATCGCCCGCGGCTCCAGCCCCAGAACATGCTGCATGACCATGCCGATGACGCCGCCGGACGTCACCATGAGCGTGCGGCCATGGGCATCGCACGCCTCCTCCATCAGCGCGACGATGCGGGTGCGGAAACTGCCGAAGGTTTCGGGCACGTCCCGCAGCCGGTCCTCGGCCCAGTGCGAGATCACATCGTGCAGATAGCGCGCGAACTCCTGCGCCGTATCGGGTGCGGGAACACCATGCTGCGCCTCCATCGCGTGGGCCAGGTCGAAATAGGTCAGCTCGTTCAGGCGCACATCCTCGGAGGTGGCGCCATAGCCCATGGCGCGCGCGGTCTGGCGCTGACGCGTCAGGGTGCCGGTCATCACCCGGTCGAAATGCGGCTCGGTCCCGGCAAGCCACGCTCCCAGCCACTCGGCCTGTCGATGGCCCAGCTCGGACAGCCGGTCATACTCGGCCTCGTTCGCCGCGCCGCTGTTGGCCTGCCCGTGGCGCACCAGGATGATTTCGGTCATGCGCTTCTCCTGTCGTCGCAAGATCGGCAGAGTAACCGGGCCGCGAAGGGTGCGAAAGACAGCCGGGCCCGAAAAGTCCGATGTTCGGGCGCGCCGCGCAAGGGAACCGGCGATAGCACCGGACGTTGACGCATCGACCCGACCGAAAGGAGATTGCCATGCTACGCCCGCTCATCATCGCCGCCGCCACCCTGACCGCCCTGCCGCTGGCCGCGCAGGATGCCGAGGAGGGCAGCGCCGGACCGAAGGACATCCGCGACGATACCTATCTGCAAAGCGTCGATGACACGAAAGTGGTCAATGCGAACGGCGAAAAGATCGGCGAGATCGAGGAAATCCTCGTGGACGCGGACGGCAAGCCGGCGGGCTTCCACGTCGAAATGGGGGGGCTGCTGAACTTCGGGGACGATGACGTCGCGGTGCCGCTCGAAGCGCTGGAATGGAACGGCAAGGAATACGTGTCGAAAATGACCGAAGAGCAGCTTCAGAACCTTCAGCCGTGGGACGAATGACCGCCGGCCGCGTTCACACCTCGACCTCAAATTCCTTCTGCGCGCCCACGCCGAAGACCCGCTTGTAACGCGCGATTTCATCGGCTGGCCCCATCGCCTTCCTCGGATTGTCCGACAGCTTGACGGTGGGGCGGCCGTTCGCCGAGACCGGCTTGCACACCAGCGAAAACGGCGCCAGCGCGTCCCCCGGCACGAGGCCGCGAAAATCGTTGGTCAGATGCGTGCCCCAGCCGAACGAGACGCGCACGCGCCCGGCGAACTTTGCCTGCAGCTCCACGATCTTGTTCTCGTCCAAGCCATCCGAGAAGATGATCAGCTTCTGCGACGGGTCCTCGCCGCGCGATTTCCACCAGTCGATCGCCATTTCGGCGCCCTTGGCCGGATCGCCCGAATCGACGCGGATCCCCGTCCAGCGGGTCAGCCAGTCGGGCGCGTTCTTCAGAAACCCCGCGGTGCCGTAGGTGTCGGGCAGGATGATGCGCAGGTTGCCTTCATGCTCGTCATGCCAGTCGCTCAGCACGTCATAGGGCGCGCGGGCCAGTTCCTCGTCCGTGTCGGCCAGCGCGGCATAGACCATGGGCAGCTCGTGGGCGTTCGTGCCGATCGCCTCGAGGTCGCGGTTCTTGGCGATGAGGCAGTTCGACGTGCCGACGAATTTCTCGCCCAGCCCCTCGTGCATGGCGCGCACGCACCAGTCCTGCCACAGGAAGCTGTGCCGCCGCCGCGTGCCGAAATCGGCGATGCGCAGGTCCGGCACGTCGCGCAGCGTCTCGACCTTTTCCCAAAGCCGGGTCATGGCGCGGGCATAAAGAACCTGAAGCTCGAATTTCTCCATGCCGTTCAGAACGGCGCGGCTGCGCAGCTCCATGATGACGGCAAGCGCGGGGATTTCCCACAGCATGACCTCGGGCCAGTTGCCCTCGAAGGTCAGCGCGTACTGGTCGCCGACGCGCTCCAGATGGTAGGGCGGCAGGCGCAGGTTGTCGAACCAGTCCATGAAGGCCGGATTGAACATCTGCCGCTTGCCGTAGAACATGTTGCCGCGCATCCAGGTGCTTTCGCCGCGCGACAGCGACAGCGAGCGGATGTGATCGAGCTGCTCGCGCAACTCGCCCTCGTCCACCAGCCTGGCCAGCGGGATGTGCGTCGCCCGGTTGATCAGGCTGAACGTCACCTGCGTCGTCGGCCGATTGCGGAACACCGATTGGCACATCAGCAGTTTATAGAAGTCGGTGTCGATCAATGAGCGCACAATCGGGTCGATCTTCCACTTGTGGTTGTGAACGCGTGTGGCGATGTCGACCATGTCTTTCTCCGACCGGGGGCTGACCGAAGTTAAAGCAGGGCCGGCGCGGGATGGAAAGGCTTGGCGGTGCAGATATCACACGCTTCGAGGCCAATCGTTGCTTAACGAAACCGGTGTATCCCGTTCGGAGTTGATCGGCAGGAGGACGTGCATGACGCGCGAGCTGGTATTCGGCAACTTGTTTCTTTGTATCGGCGCGGCCCATGCAGGCACGTCCTGGCTGCGCCAGGCGCTGGTGGGGCATCCGCACCTGTCGGTCTGCCCGATTGCCGACGTGGATTATTTCCACCACCGGCATGTCGATCCGGATCACTTGACGGCCGAGCGGCGACGGGCGCGGCTGGGGCGCGCGGCAGCGGTCGATGCGGCCATGGACGGGCCGAACAACGAAGGGCCCGCGTCCGACTGGGTGGCGGCTTACCTGTCGGACCCGGTCGACGACGCGTGGTATCGCCGCCTTTTTCCGCAGCATCCCGATCCGGGCTATGCGTGCGATTTCTCGAATAGCGGCGCGCTGCTCACCGCCGCGCATTGGCGCCAGATCGAGGCGCAGTGCCGCACACTCCGGGTGCTTTACCTCATGCGCGACCCGCTCACGCGGCTGTGGCAGCACGGGCAAGCGGACGGCCACGCAGAGGCCGCGCCGCCGCAGGATGCCGGGGCGCCATATGCGGCATTCCATCGCAGCGGCACGATCCGCCGGGCCGGCGATTACGCCCGCACCCTGGCGGCAATGCAGGACGGGTTGAAGATCGGGTCCTGGCGCGTCATCTTCTACGAGGATCTGGCCGAGGATCCGCAGGCGACGCTGGACGCGGTCGAGCGTTTCCTCGGGCTTCCCGCCACGCCCGGCAGGCCGTTGCCGCCGGTGCCGGACGGGGTGCGGCACACTCCCGATCCCCAGCACGTGCCGCCGGATGTCGCCCGCGATCTGGCCTCCGTTCGGCGCGAGGTCGAGGCGGCAGGATTTTCGCCGCCCGACTGCTGGCAGTTCTGACGCTCAGCCGCCGCTCGAAGTTTCGGCATCCGCCATCGCGCGCAAGCCATCGCGGTAGCCGGGATATTTCAGGCGGATGTGCAGATCCCGCTTTATCCGGTCATTCGCCACACGCTTGGATTCGGCGTAGAAGCTGCGCGCCATCGGCGACATCTCGGCGGTCTCGAAGTCCACCGCTGCGGGAAGGGGAAGACCCAGAAGTTCGGCGGCATGGGCGATGACGTCCTGCGGCGGTGCGGGATCGTCGTCGCAGACATTGTAGACCGCGCCGGGATCGGGCCGGAGCATCGACGCGCGCAGCACCTGCACGATGTCCTCGACATGGATACGGCTGAACACCTGTCCCGGCTTGATGATGCGGCGCGCGGTGCCGGCCCGAACCTTGGCGAAAGGCCCGCGGCCGGGGCCGTAGATCCCGGCCAGGCGGAAGATATGCAGCGGCAGGCCGGGAACCGCCTGCCACGCGGCCTCGGCCTGCTGGCGCAGGCGGCCGCGGCGCGTGGTGGGGGCGAGCGGCGTCGCCTCGCTGACCCAGCCGCCCTGATGATCGCCGTAAACTCCGGTCGTGGACAGGTAGCCGGCCCATTCCAGCCGTGGCGCGATGCACGCGATCTCGGGCCCCAGCGCCGCCAGAACCGGATCGCCCCCCTCGCCCGGCCCGATGGAGATCAGAAGGTGGCTCGCCGCCTCCAGCGCGGCGCCGACATCCGCGCCGGGCCAGATCAGCGGCTCCACCCCCGATTGCGCCAGCACCTGGGCCTTGTCGGCGCTGCGGGTGGTGCCGATGATCCGCCAGCCGCCCTCGCGCTGGAGGAGCGCCGCAAGCGCGCCCGCCGAATAGCCATGACCGAAGGAAAGCAGAACGCGTGTCATCCGCCAGATATGCGCCGGGCCGATACCCTTGGCAAGGGCGCGCCTTGAACACCGGGGGCCGCCATGCAAACGTGGCCGCGCGCAGTTCCGGGAAAGACTGAATATGCACAATGCCAACGACACCGCCCTGACGCCGGACATGCCGCCCGCGCGCGATTTTACAGACGCGGTCGACGCGGTGGATCACCTGTGCAGGCTCTACGACAAGTCCATCGACTTTCTGCGCGATGCCTTCGTGAAGGCGCTGGAAGGCCCCGTGCCCGACATCCGCATCAGGGCCTTCTACCCCGAGGTCAGGCTGACCGTCTCAAGCTTTGCGCTGACCGACAGCCGGCTTGCCTTCGGCCATGTCGCCGGGCCGGGCACGCACGCGACGACCATCACCCGGCCGGATCTTTTCCGCGATTACCTGATCCAGCAGATCGGTCTTCTGATCGACAATCATGGCGTGCCCGTCAGCATCGGCACATCCTCCACCCCGATCCCTATTCATTTCGCGGTGGCGCAGGACGCGCGCATGACGGTTCCGCATGAAGGGGCCGCGGGCTTTACCCTGCGCGACGTTTTCGACGTGCCCGACCTCGGGACCACGAATGACGACATCATCAACGGGTTCGCCCGGAACGGCGCGTTCGACACCGCGCCGCTGGCGCCGTTCACCGCGCAGCGGATAGACTATTCGCTGGCGCGGCTGGCGCATTACACCGCCACCTCGCCAACGCATTTCCAGAACCACGTGCTGTTCACCAACTACCAGTTCTACGTGACCGAGTTCGAGGCCTTCGGCCGCCGCGCGCTGGCCGATCCCGACAGCGGCTATACCAGCTTCGTCGGCACCTTCGACGCCGAGATCAGCGACCCCCACCAGCCCATCGAGACGCCGCTGAAACTGCCGCAGATGCCGACATATCATCTGAAAAAGCCGGACCGCTCGGGCATCACGCTGGTCAACATCGGCGTCGGCCCGTCGAATGCGAAAACGGCGACCGACCACATCGCGGTGCTGCGCCCCCACGCCTGGATCATGGTCGGGCACTGCGCCGGGCTGCGCAATTCGCAGCGGCTGGGCGATTACGTCCTGGCGCACGCCTATCTGCGCGAGGATGGCGTGCTGGATGCCGATCTGCCGACCTGGGTGCCGATTCCGGCGCTGGCGGAAATCCAGATCGCGCTGGAGCAGGCGGTCGAGGAGATCGCCCAGATGGACGGGTTCGAGATGAAGCGCATCATGCGCACCGGCACCGTCGCCAGCGTCGACAACCGCAACTGGGAGCTGCGCGACCAGTCCGGCCCGGTCCACCGCCTGAGCCAGAGCCGCGCGATCGCGCTGGACATGGAAAGCGCCACGATCGCGGCCAACGGATTCCGGTTTCGCGTGCCCTACGGGACGCTTCTGTGCGTGTCCGACAAGCCGCTGCACGGCGAGCTGAAACTGCCCGGCATGGCCTCGGAGTTCTACAACGACCAGGTCGCGCGCCACCTGATGATCGGGATCCGCGCGATGGAAATGCTGGCCCAGATGCCGCTGGAACGGATCCACAGCCGCAAACTGCGCGCGTTCGACGAGACGGCGTTCCTGTGACCAGCGCATTTTTGCGCAATATTGCCCTGTAATCGCCCGCTATACGTTGTAATGCCCTTCAAAATAGCGTTACACGTTGTTGTGAGGCCCGGCCCGGGCAGTAGAAGGAGACCACACGCATGGCAAAACCGATGACCAAGACCCAGCTCGTCGCCGCACTGGCCGAGCAGATGGACAGTGACAAGAAGACCGCGGCCAACGCGCTCGATGCGATCATCGACGTGATCACGCGCGAAGTGTCCAGCGGCGGCGCCGTCACCCTGCCCGGCGTCGGCAAGATCTATTGCCGCGAGCGCCCCGAGCGTATGGTGCGCAACCCCGCCACCGGTGAGCAGATCAAGAAGGACGCCGACAAGGTGGTCAAGATGACCATCGCCAAGGCGCTCAAGGACAGCGTCAACGGCTGAGCTTGCATTAGACACGAGTTTCCGGAAGGGTCGCCAGCGGGCGGCCCTTTCGCATTTCGCACGGGCGTAGCAGGACGGGCTGACATGGATTTACGCAGCATCATCATGGGCGTCACCTTTTCGCTCATGTGGTCCAGCGCCTTCACCTCCGCGCGGATCATCGTCACCTACGCTCCTCCGATCAGCGCGCTGGCCATCCGGTTTGTCGTATCGGGGCTGATCGGCATCCTGATCGCGCGGGCGCTGGGACAGACCTGGCGCCTGACGCCCGCGCAGTGGCGCGCGTGCATCATCCTCGGGATCTGCCAGAACGCGCTTTACCTCGGGCTGAACTTCGTCGCCATGCAGACGGTCGAAGCTTCTGTCGCCGTCATCATCGCATCCACCATGCCGCTTCTTGTGGCGCTGGCGTCGTGGGCCGTCTTCGGCGAGCGGGCGACGCCGCTGACAGTGCTGGGGCTTGTCGGCGGCTTTGCCGGCGTGGCGCTGATCATGAGCAGCCGTTATTCCGGCGGGGTCGACCCTTTCGGGCTGTCGCTCTGCGTCATCGGCGCCGTCGCTCTGAGCGTGGCGACGCTCAGCGTGCCGGGCGCGACGTCTGGCGGCAATTTCATGATGATCGTCGGGCTCCAGATGCTGGTCGGGGGCGCGATCCTGAGCGTTCTGGCGGTGAGCACCGAAACTCTGGTCATCGACTGGAACTGGATGCTGGTCGTCGCCTTTGTCTGGACGCTGTTCATCCCCGGCCTCGCCGCCACGCTGCTGTGGTTCCGGCTGGTGCAGCGGATCAGCGCCACGCGCGCCGCGACGTTCCATTTTCTCAACCCGTTCCTCGGCGTTGCGACGGCCGCCATCATCCTGGGCGAACGGCTGCACGCGACGGACCTGGTGGGCGTCGCGGTCATCATGGCCGGAATTCTGGCGGTGCAACTGGCGCGGCGGCCCGTGCCGGCCTGACGCGCGGCTACCCCACCTTGCACGCGGCCAGAACGGCCATGTTGACGATGTCGGTCGCGGTCGACGTCGACGAGCAGATCTGAACCGACTTGTCGAGACCCGAAAGGATCGGCCCGATCACCGTGGCGCCCGCCATCTCCTGCATGAGCTTGACCGAGATCGAGGCCGAATGCCGCGCCGGAACCACGAGGATGTTCGCCGGTCCCGTCAGCCGCTGGAACGGGTAGCCTTCCTGCGCGGCCGGGTTCAGCGCGACATCGACGGTCATCTCGCCCTCGAACTCGAAATCGACGCCGCGCGCCTCCAGAACCGTCGGGGCGCGGTGCATCTTTTCGGCGCGCTCGGATTTGGGATAGCCGAAGGTCGAGAAGCTGACGAAGGCGACGCGTGGCTCCAGTCCCAGGTTGCGCGCGACGGTCGCGGCCCGCTCGGCGATGTCGGCCAGATCGTTCTCGTCCGGCCATTCCTGCACCAGCGTGTCGGCGACCAGCACGATACGCCCCTTGTGCATGAGCGCCGTCACGCCGGCGACACCGTGTTCCGCATCGGCATCGAAGACGTGGTTTATCAGATCGAGGATGTAGGCCGACTTGCGCGTCGCCCCGGTGATCAGCCCGTCGCCATGCCCATGCGCCAGCATGAGGGATGCGAACACGTGCCGGTCGCGGCTGGCAAGGCGGTTGATGTCGTGCCGGTCGAACCCCTTGCGCTGCAACCGGTTGTAGAGAAAATTGCGATATTCCTCCAGATGGGGCGTCTTGGCGGCGTTGACGATCTCCAGCTCGGCCACGGCATCGGCCATGCCGGCGGCGGTCAGCTTGGCCTCGACATCCGCCTCGCGGCCGACGACCAGCGCCTTGCCCATGCCGGCGCGCTGATACTGCACGGCGGCGCGCAGCACCCGCACATCGTCGCCCTCGGCGAAGATCATCCGCGCCTGCGCATGGCGCGCCCGCGCGTTGATCGAGCGCATGACGCTGGCCGTCGGGTCCATCCGCGCCTTGAGCGCCAGCTCGTACGCCTCCATGTCGATGATGGGCCGCCGCGCGGCACCCGTATCCATCCCCGCCTTGGCGACGGCGGGCGGGATCATGTGAATCAGCCGCGGATCGAACGGCGCGGGAATGATGTAGTCACGCCCGAAGGCCAGCTTGCGCCCGTAGGCCATGTTGACCTCGTCCGGCACGTCGAGCCGCGCGAGCGCGGCCAGCGCCTCGGCGCAGGCGATCTTCATCTCGTCGTTGATGGCGCGCGCATGCACGTCCAGCGCGCCGCGGAAAAGGTAGGGAAAGCCGAGGACGTTGTTCACCTGGTTGGGGTAATCGCTGCGGCCCGTCGCCACGATCGCATCCTCGCGCACGGCATGCGCCTCCTCGGGGGTGATTTCGGGATCGGGGTTTGCCATGGCGAAGATCACCGGATTGGGCGCCATGCTGGCGACCATCTCCTGCGTCACCGCGCCCTTGGCCGAGACGCCCAGGAAAACATCGGCGCCGTCCATCGCATCGGCCAGCGTGCGCCGGTCGGTGACGACGGCATGAGCCGTCTTCCACTGGTTCATGCCCACTTCGCGGCCCTGGTAGATCACGCCCTTGGTGTCGCACATCATCGTGTTCTCGTGCCGCGCGCCCATCGTCTTGAGCAGCTCGAGGCAGGCAATCCCCGCCGCGCCCGCACCGTTGAGGACGATGCGCACCTCCTCGATCTTCTTGCCCGACAGATGCAGCGCGTTGATCAGCCCCGCGGCGCAGATCACCGCCGTGCCGTGCTGGTCGTCGTGAAAGACGGGAATGTCCATTTCTTCCTTGAGCCGCTGCTCGATGATGAAACATTCCGGCGCCTTGATATCCTCGAGGTTGATGCCCCCGAAGGTCGGCCCCATCAGCCGCACCGCGTTGCAGAAGGCATCGGCATCCTCGGTGTCCAGCTCGATATCTATGGAATTGACGTCGGCGAACCGCTTGAACAGGACCGCCTTGCCCTCCATCACCGGCTTGGACGCCAGCGCGCCAAGATTGCCGAGGCCCAGGACGGCGGTCCCGTTGGAGATCACGGCGACCAGATTGCCCTTGTTGGTGTAGTCATAGGCCGTCTCGGGATGATCCTGGATGGCGAGGCACGGAACCGCCACCCCCGGCGAATAGGCGAGGCTGAGATCGCGCTGCGTCGTCATCGGCACGGTCGCGGTAATCTCGAATTTGCCCGGCGTCGGCTCCAGGTGGAAAGCCAGCGCCTCTTCGGGTGTGAACTTGGGATTTGCCATCTGGGGTGCGTCCTGAAAATGCGTTTCATCCTGCATACCCGGCTATGCGCGGCGCCTCAACAGCGCAGCGATGAGGGCTTTCGCCGGTCGGCGAGGATTTGTAGGTTCGCGCCAACGATGGGGGAAGGCCTGTGAGCACCGAGACAGTCACGCCGATGATGGCGCAGTATCTGGAAATCAAGGCCGAGCATCCGGGCGCGCTGCTGTTCTACCGCATGGGCGATTTCTACGAGCTGTTCTTCGACGATGCCGCCGCCGCGGCCGAGGCGCTGGACATCGCGCTGACCAAACGCGGCAAGCACAAGGGCGCGGATATCGCCATGTGCGGCGTGCCGGTGCATTCCGCCGAAGGCTACCTGCTGACGCTGATCCGCAAAGGGTTTCGCGTGGCCGTCTGCGAGCAGCTGGAAAACCCCGCCGACGCGAAGAAGCGCGGCGCGAAATCGGTGGTCAAACGCGGCGTCGTGCGGCTGGTGACGCCCGGCACGCTGACCGAGGAATCGCTGCTGGAGGCGCGGCGGCACAATTACCTTGCCGCCCTCGCCGAGGTGCGCGGCGAACATGCGCTGGCCTGGGCCGACATCTCCACCGGCGCGCTGCACGTCATCCCCCTGCCCCCGGCCCGGATCGGGCCGGAATTGGCCCGCCTCAATCCCAGCGAGGTTCTGCTGGCCGATGGCGGCGACACGGATTTCGCCGGTTTGGTGACTGAATCGGGCGCGGCCGTCACGCCGCTGGGGCGGTCGGCCTTCGACAGCACGGGCGCGGGCAGACGGCTTTGCGCGCTTTTCGGGGTCAACACGCTCGATGCGTTCGGCACGTTCCAGAGGGCAGAGGTCGCGGCGATGGGCGCGGTGGTGGAGTATCTGGAGATTACGCAGAAGGGCAAGCTGCCGCTGCTTCAGCCGCCGCAGCGGGAAAACCTGGCCGGGGTGATGCAGATCGACGCGGCAACGCGGCGCAATCTGGAACTGACGCATGCGCTGTCCGGAGGGCGCGCGGGATCGCTGCTGTCGGTGATGGACCGCACGGTGACGGCCGGCGGCGCGCGTTTGCTGGAGCGGCGGCTGTCCTCCCCGTCGCGTCGGCTGGAGGTGATAACCGCGCGGCAGGAAATCGTCGCCTTTGCCGTGGATCAGTCCCGATTCCGCACTGACCTGCGCGGCCATCTGCGCAAGGTGCCCGATCTGGATCGCAGCCTCTCGCGCCTCGCGGTGGACCGGGCCGGGCCGCGCGACCTGGCCGCCGTGCGCAATGCGCTGGAATGCGCCGAAGAGGTGGCCCGCATGATGCCGGACGCCGATCAATCCGCGGCCCTTGCGGAACTGGCGCCGGACCTGACCGGACATGACGCGCTGCTGGACCTGCTCGATCAGGCGCTCATTGCCGAGCCGCCGATGCTGGCGCGCGATGGCGGGTTCATCGCGGCAGGCTACGACGCGGATCTCGATGACGCGCGGCAGCTGCGCGACGAGGGGCGCGGCGTGATCGCGCGCATGCAGGCCGAATATGCCGAGCAGACGGGCATCTCGTCGCTCAAGATCAAGCACAACAACGTGCTGGGCTATTTCATCGAAGTCACCGCCACCCATGCCGAGAAAATGCTTTCGCCGCCATTGAACGACACGTTCCGGCATCGCCAGACGACGGCCAATCAGGTGCGGTTCACCACCGTCCCGCTGTCCGAGATCGAGACGCGCATCCTCAACGCCGGGGGGCGTGCGCTGGAGATTGAAAAGCGGCTCTACGACAGCCTGAAAGACGCGGTTCTGGAGCGCGCGGCGATGCTGACCCAGACCGCGCGGGCGCTGTCGGAACTGGATCTGACCGCCGCGCTTGCCGATCTGGCGACCGAACAGAACTGGTGCCGACCCAAGGTGAGCGAAGGCCGCGCGCTGAATATCGTGCAGGGGCGGCATCCGGTCGTGGAACAGGCGCTCAGGGCGCAGGGCGGCGGCCCTTTCGTGGCCAATGATTGCAATTTGGGGGGCGAAAGCGACATCTGGCTGCTGACAGGGCCGAACATGGCGGGCAAATCGACGTTCCTGCGGCAGAATGCGCTGATCGCCCTTCTGGCCCAGATCGGCAGCTTCGTTCCGGCCCGATCCGCCGAAATCGGCATGGTCAGCCAGCTTTTCAGCCGCGTCGGCGCGTCGGACGATCTGGCGCGCGGCCGCTCGACCTTCATGGTCGAGATGGTCGAAACCGCCGCGATCCTCAACCAGGCCGACGACAAGGCGCTGGTCATCCTTGACGAGATCGGGCGCGGAACGGCGACCTATGACGGGCTGTCCATCGCCTGGGCCACGCTGGAGCATCTGCACGAGGTCAACGGCTGCCGCGCGCTGTTTGCCACGCATTACCACGAGCTTACGAACCTCACCGACACGCTGGCGCGCGTCGATAACGCCACCGTCAGCGTCAAGGAGCATGAGGGCGATGTCATCTTTCTGCACGAGGTGCGGCGCGGCGCCGCCGACCGGTCCTACGGGGTGCAGGTGGCCAAGCTGGCCGGGCTGCCGGCTGCGGTAATCGAGCGCGCGCGCGTCGTGCTGGACGCGCTGGAGCGCGGCGAGCGCGAGGGCGGCGGTGCGCGTCAGGCGCTGATCGACGATCTGCCGCTTTTTTCCAGCCGCCCCGCGCCGATGCCGGTCAAGACCGCACCCTCGAAGGTCGAGGAGGCGCTGCGCGAGGTGCTGCCGGACGACCTGAGCCCGCGCGACGCGCTGTCGCTGATCTACCGTCTCAAGGCGCTGCTGGACGAGGCCCATTGACATGCAAACGCCCCGGACAATGCATCCGGGGCATCATCATTCAAGAAACCGGAATCACTCTTTCATCGACGACACGCCGACCTGCGCGGGGCGCAGGATCCGGTCATGCAGCATGAAACCCTCGGCCGACACCTGAATGACGTCTCCGGCCTTCGTGCCCGGCAGCGGCGCTTCGAACATGGCCTCGTGAACCTTCGGATCGAAGCGGTCGCCCACCTGCGGCGTGACGATGCGCACGCCGTGCTTGGCGAAGACGCTGACCAACTCGCGCATTGTCAGCTCGATTCCCTCGATCAGGCCCGCGGACGCCTCGCGCTGATCCTCGGGAATGGAATCGACGGCGCGCTTGAGGTTGTCGTAAACCGGCAGCAGATCGCGCGCCAGTTTGGAGCCGCCGTAATTCTCGGCCTCGCGGCGATCGCGGTCGGCCCGCCTGCGCGCATTCTCGGCATCGGCCAGTGCCCGCATGAACTTGTCCTGAAACGCATCGCGTTCGGCGCGGAGCGTGTCCAGTTCGACCGCCTCGTCGGAAATTTCCGTCTCGTCCTCGCGATACTCCTCGGCCTCGGCCTGTTCGATGTCGTCGAGAAATTCTTCCTGATTGCGCTCTGCCATGTCTCAGCCCTTCAACTTCTGTCGGCGATCAGCTTGCCTACCAGCTGCGCCGTATAATCCACGATCGGTACGATGCGGCCGTAATTCAGGCGCGTGGGCCCGATGACGCCAACCGCACCGACGATCTTCCGGTCAGCGTTCATATAAGGAGAGACCACCAAAGAGGAACCCGAAAGTGAGAAAAGTTTGTTTTCCGAGCCGATAAAGATACGGACGCCCTCTCCCTCGTCCGCCAGCTCCAGGAAACTGGCGATGTCGCGCTTGCGTTCCAGATCGTCGAAAAGGGTGCGGATACGCTCCAGATCCGCCTCGCCCGCTCCGGCGTTGAGCAGGTGCGACCGGCCGCGCACGATCAGGCGGTCGGGGCCGTCCTCCTCTCCGGACCAGACGGCAAGGCCGCTTTCGACCATTTCACGCGCCAACCGGTCAATTTCCTGCCGCCGGTCCTGAATGTTGCGCGCTATGACGGTCTGCACCTCGCCCAGCGTGCGGCCCTCAACCAGCGCGTTTAGGAAATTCGCCGCCTCGCGCATCGAACTGGGAGTCTGCCCCGGCGGCGGCGTGAATATCCGGTTTTCCACGTGCCCGTCGCCAAAGACCAGCACCACCAGCGCGCGGTCGTGGCCGAGGCTGACGAACTCGATATGCTTGATCGGTGCCTCGTGCTTGGGCGCGAGGACCAGCGACGCGCCTTGCGTGACGCCCGAAAGCGTCTGCCCGATGCGGTCCAGCATGCCGGTGACGTCCTGCGAATTCGAGGACATGGTGCTGTCCATCAGATCCCGGTCCGCCGCCTGAAGATCCCCCACCTCGAGCAACCCGTCGACGAACATGCGCAGCCCGGTCTGCGTCGGCACCCGTCCGGCGCTGACATGCGGGCTGTCCAGAAGTCCCATGTATTCAAGGTCCTGCATGACATTGCGCACGGTTGCCGCGCTGATCTTCTCGCTCATGTCCCGGGTCAGGTTGCGCGATCCGACCGGCGCGCCGGTCTGCAGATATCCTTCGACCACGCGGCGGAACACCTCGCGTGACCGGTCGTTCATCTCTTCGAGCAGCTTCCTGCCGTCGCTCATGCCCTGTTCCCTGCCTTGCCGCGCATTAGAGGCTGTCAATGGGCCAAGGTCAATCGGGGTTGCCTTACCGGCCCGCGCCCTTGTATTGCCGCGGTAAAGCAGCACAAAGGAGCCTTGCATGCGCCCGTCGGGACGAAATCTAAGCGAAATGCGCGCCGTTTCAATCGAAACGGGCGTGACGAAACATGCCGAGGGCTCGTGCATGATCCGCATCGGCGACACGCATGTTCTGTGCACCGCCACCATCGAGGACCGCGTGCCGCCCTTCATCAAGGGGTCCGGCCTGGGATGGGTCACGGCAGAGTATGGCATGTTGCCGCGCTCGACGACGTCGCGGATGCGGCGCGAGGCGACGGCGGGCAAGCAGGGCGGGCGCACCGTGGAAATCCAGCGGCTGATCGGGCGCAGCCTGCGCGCCGGCGTCGACCGCGTGGCCCTCGGCGAACGGCAGATCACCGTCGACTGCGACGTGATCCAGGCCGATGGCGGGACGCGCTGCGCCGCCATCACCGGCGGCTGGGTGGCGCTGAAACTGGCCGTGAACAAGTTGATGAAGACGGGCGCCGTCACCTCCGATCCGCTGGCCGATCCTGTTGCCGCGGTGTCCTGCGGCCTTTACGCAGGCCAGGCGGTGCTGGACCTCGACTATCCCGAGGACAGCGAAGCCGGCGTCGACGGGAACTTCATCATGACCCGGTCCGGCAAGCTGATCGAGGTGCAGATGTCCGCCGAGGGCGCGACGTTCAGCCGCGATCAGATGAGCCAGCTGATGGACCTCGCCGAAATGGGTGTGGCCGAACTTGCGGCCGCGCAACTGGCGGCGGTCGATGCGTAGATTCGCCGGCGATACGCTGCTTGTCGCCACGCATAACGCGGGCAAGCTGGCCGAGATCGCCGCGCTGCTGCGCCCCTATGGCATCGCCGTCACCGGCGCGGCCGCGCGCAACCTGCCCGAACCGGACGAGACGGAAACCACCTTCGCCGGCAACGCGCGCATCAAGGCCCATGCCGCCGCGCGGGCGACCGGCCTGCCGGCGCTGTCCGACGATTCCGGTCTTGAGATCGACGCGCTGGACGGCGCGCCGGGTGTCTACACCGCCGATTGGGCGCAAACGCCCCACGGCCGCGATTTTACCATGGCAATGACCAAGGCACATGACAAGCTGCTGTCGCGCGGCGCGGCGCAGCCCTGGACGGCGCGGTTTTGCTGCACGCTGGTTCTGGCATGGCCGGATGGCCATGACGAGGTGTTCCCCGGCACCGCCGAAGGCCGGATCGTCTGGCCCATGCGTGGCACGAACGGCCACGGGTATGATCCCATCTTTCAACCGGACGGCTACAACAAGACCTTTGCGGAAATGGAACCGGCCGCGAAGAACGTGATCAGCCACCGTGCCGACGCGTTCGCCAAGCTGGTGGAAGGCTGTTTTGACTGAAGATTGGCGCCTCGGGGGCTTCGGCCTCTACATCCACTGGCCCTTCTGCGCGGCCAAGTGCCCCTATTGCGACTTCAACAGCCATGTCTCGAACGTGATCGATCACGATGCCTGGTGCGGCGCCTATCTGCGCGAGCTGGACCGCTATGCCGCCCTGACCGGCGAGCGTATCCTCAACTCCGTCTTCTTCGGCGGCGGCACGCCCAGCCTGATGCCCGCGGAAACGGTTCAGGCGATTCTCGACCGCGTGCGGCAGCACTGGACGCTGGCGAACGATGTCGAGATCACGCTGGAGGCCAATCCCGGCTCGGTCGAAGCCGGCAGGTTCGCGGGATATGCAGAGGCCGGGGTGAACCGCGTGTCCATGGGCATCCAGGCGCTGAACGACGTGGATCTGCGGCGGCTCGGCCGCCTTCACACCGTCTCCGAGGCGCGCGCGGCGTTGGACGTGGCCCGCTCGCATTTCGACCGGGTGAGTTTCGATATCATCTATGCGAGGCAGGATCAGACCCTCGCCGACTGGCGCGCCGAGTTGCGCGAGGCGCTTTCGCTGGCGGCGGATCACCTGTCGCTCTACCAGCTTACGATCGAGCCGGGCACGGTGTTCGGCGCCCGCTTCGACAAGGGCGGTCTGCGGGGCCTACCCGGCGACGATCTGGCGGTGGACATGTACGAGGTAACGCAGGAGTTGTGCGAGGCCGCCGGAATGCCCGCCTACGAGGTTTCGAACCACGCCATTCCGGGCGCCGAATCGCGGCATAACCTGATCTACTGGCAGCACGGCGATTACATCGGTATCGGACCGGGCGCGCACGGCCGGATCACGTTGAGCGGAACTCGGCGCGCGACCGAGGCCCATACCGACCCGGCCCACTGGCTGGCCTCCAGCAGTTCGGGCGCAACCGAGAAACCGGCCGTCATCCTTTCGCCCCGCGACCAGGCGGGGGAATATCTCATGATGGGTTTGCGGATTGGCAGCGGAATCGACCTGGTGCGATATCAAAACCTGCTCGGCGCGCCGATCGACGCGCAAAGCGTCAACCGGTTGGCCGAATTCGAAATGGTAATCTCCGACGGCGATACCCTGAAAGCCACGCGTCAGGGGCGCATGGTTCTCAACGCGGTCATCACGGAACTTCTGCCGGACTGACGGCTATCTGCCTGCGGACAGGAGGCGGCAAAGCTCGTCAAGATCGTCCAGGCTCTCGTAAGATACTGATATCATGCCGTTTTCCGCCCCGTCTCTGTGGTCGATCGAAACTTTCATCCCGAGGTTCGCGGACAGATCATCCTCCAGCGCGCGGGTGTCGGCCGTCTTGGCTTGAACTCTTGCCTGAGCGCCGCGCCGCACCGCCATTCTCCGGCTTGGTTCCCTCTGCGGCCTTGCGAACGAGCTTCTCGGTCTCGCGCACCGACAGATCGCCCGAGATGACCTTTCTGGCCAGCGCCACCGGGTCGGCAGCGGTGATCAGGGTGCGGGCGTGACCGGCCGACAATTTCCCTTCGGTAACAAAGTTCTGAACGATTTCAGGAAGTTGCATCAACCGCATCGTGTTGGCGATGTGACTGCGGCTTTTCCCCAGCGCCTCGGCCAGCTTCTCCTGAGTGTGGCCGAACTTGTTCATCAACTGGACATAGCCTGCCGCCTCCTCGACCGGATTCAGATCCGCGCGCTGGATGTTCTCGATGATCGCGATTTCAAGAACCTCGGTATCGTCGAAGTCGCGGATAATCACAGGAATTTCGTGCAGGTTGGCCTGCTGCGCGGCACGCCACCGTCTTTCGCCGGCGACAATCTCGTATCCGCCGCCTTTCCGCCGCACGATCAGCGGCTGGATGATGCCCTTTTCCTTGATCGACGCAGCCAGATCATTGAGAAGATCGGCATCGAACCGGCGCCGTGGCTGATCGGGATTGGCGGCGACGCGCTCGATGGGCACAAACATGTCCGGCTGACGCGGGCCGCTCTGCTCCGCCTCGTTCCGCTCGTTCACGTCCGCCATCAACGCTGACAGTCCGCGACCGAGTCCGCGCTGTCTTTGCACCTTTTCAGCCATTCTTCGTCCTTTAGATCATGCCGCCACAGGCGCATGGTTTTTGATCAGTTCGCTTGCCAGCATCCGATACGCTTCGGCGCCGCGTGATTGCGGATCGTAGTCCAGAACCGACATGGCATAGGACGGCGCCTCGCTAAGCCGCACGTTGCGGGGAATGAGCGTCTGGAAAACAAGATCGCCGAGGTTATCGCGCGCATCCTTCTCGACCTGGCCGGACAGGTTGTTCCTGGAATCATACATGGTTAGGACGACACCCTCGATCCTCAGCTTTGGATTGGCCGACTGACGAACTTCTCGAACCGTCAGCATCAGCTGCGACAGACCTTCAAGCGCAAAAAATTCGCTTTGAAGCGGCACCAGAACCGAGTGCGCCGCAACCATTGCATTCACCGTCAGAAGGTTCAGCGACGGCGGGCAATCGATGAGCACATAGTCCAGATCGTATCGGTCCATCGCGGTCTGGCGCAAGGCGTCGTGCAGAAGGAAGCTTCTTTTTTCATTCGAAATCAATTCGATATCTGCAGAGCTCAGATCGACGGTGGCCGGGATGATCAGCAGATTCTGGTTGCGCGTCGGCTGGACGACCTGGCCAAGATCGATGTCATCAAGAAGCAGCTCGTACGTGGTATACTCGCGATCATCACTCTCGATTCCCAACCCGGTTGACGCGTTCCCCTGCGGGTCAAGATCGACGACCAGCACCTTCAGCCCCTTCTCCGCAAGCGCCGCACCCAGATTTATCGTGGTGGTGGTCTTGCCGACGCCGCCTTTCTGATTGGCCACGGCTATGATGCGCGGCCGGTTCGAATGAAGAGACTCAGGCACGGGTGACGTCCTTTATGATGAGGATGGCGGCATCAGGATCCAGTTTGCTTGTAACAACGCGATGCTGAAAAATCCACTTGGTTTTCGCATCCTCAAGCTCCTTCCGCCACGCCTTTCCTTTTGGAAAAACGCAGATTGCGTTACTCGAAAGATGCGGCTGCGCCAGGTCCAAAAGCGCGGACAAATCGGCCAACGCCCGCGCCGAGACTACATCTGCTTGGAGAGGTGGAATGCTCTCAGCCCTCTCTTTGATGACACGGCCATGCGCCCCGGTTTCCCTCAAGGCGGTGCGGAGGAACGCCGCCTTGCGGGCGTCGCTTTCAACCAAAGTGATTTCGGGCAACGCGGGATCCTCCAGCGCCAATATAGCCACTACAACGCCGGGAAAACCGCCGCCCGATCCCAAATCGACCCAGCTTCTGTAACCCCGTGGAATACATTCGTAAACCTGCAAAGAATCGGCGATGTGGCGATCCCACACCTGCGCTCGATCCGCTCGTGACACCAGGTTGATCGTCGGCGTCCACTTCTCCACGAGAGAGGCGAACAGATGGAGTCGTCCGATTGTTTCACGTGAAACAAAATCACAGGAGATCGTCATCCCGCCTGCCTTCCCCGCTGACGCCTGATGTGGGCAAGCAGCGTCGTCAAGGCTGCAGGCGTCATACCATCAATGCGCGATGCGTGGGACATATCGCTTGGCCGGACCAACAAAAGTTTCGACTTGAGCTCATTCGAAAGGCCGCCAACGACGCTGTAGTCGAAATCTGCCGGTATGAGCAAAGCAGCATCCCGCTCCATCAGCGCGATGTCGCGCGCCTGACGCGAAATATAATTGGCGTAGGTGGCGTCTTTTACCAGCTGATCACCAATATCACCCTCGACGTCCGCCAAATCCGGGTCAAGTTCGACAAGATCCCTGAAAGCAACCTCCGGCAATGACAAGATCTGGAAGCCATTCCTGCGCGTTCCATCGTGGTTGACTTTGCAGCCGATGACCTCCAACTGCTGAGGGGTGTATGTGGCTGCTTCCAATCTCTCACGCGCGTTTTCGAGCTTTTCCATCTTTTCTTCAAACGACCTCCGGCGCTCCGCACTGACGCACCCAATTTCGACGCCGCGGGCGGTAAGGCGCTGGTCCGCGTTGTCGGCGCGAAGCGAAAGCCTGAACTCTGCCCTGGAGGTAAACATCCGATACGGCTCCGAAACGCCGCGCGTGATCAAATCGTCGATCATCACGCCAATGTAGCCGTTCGACCTCTGGAAGATAATGGGGTCCTCGGACCGCATGGACCGGGCGGCATTAATGCCCGCAACCAGCCCCTGCGCGGCGGCTTCTTCATAACCGGTCGTTCCGTTTATCTGCCCCGCGAGGTAGAGGCCCGGAACCTCCCGAACAGCAAGCGATGCCGTCAGGCACCGGGGGTCGACATAATCGTATTCGATCGCATAGCCCGGCTGAAGAATCCGAGCTTCTTCAAGCCCGTGGATCGATCGGACGTATCGCTCCTGGACTTCTTCCGGAAGCGACGTGGAGATGCCGTTGGGATAAATCGCTTCGCTGCTCAAGCTTTCCGGCTCCAGAAAGATCTGGTGAGACGACTTGTCAGCAAAACGGACGATCTTATCTTCTATGGACGGGCAATATCGAGGGCCAACGCCATCGATACGGCCGCCGTACATGGCCGACCGGCCCAAGTTTTCCCGAATGATGTCATGCGTGGACGGGTTTGTGTGCGTGATACCGCAGGGAACTTGGCGCGCCTGAACACCCGTCGACAGGAACGAAAACAACGTCGGTTCGGCGTCTCCCGGCTGCTCTTCAAGTGCGGTCCAGTTGATCGAGCGCCTGTCCAGCCTGGGCGGCGTTCCGGTTTTCAGACGGCCCATCCGAAGCTCGAAGCTGTCGATGCGCTGGGCCAATCTGACCGACGCATCGTCACCCATCCGCCCCCCGGAGAATGATCGCTCGCCCAAGTGAATAACGCCGCGCAGGAAAGTTCCGGTCGTCAGGATGACCACGCCACCGGGCACCTCTGACCCATCCGCGAGGACCACGCCACAGACGCGGCCCCGCTCCATCCGGAAATCGACAGCCTCTCCCTCAAGGATGGTCAGGTTCGGCCTTGCGCTCATTTCAGCCAGCATCGCGTGCTGATAGATCTGCCGATCCGCCTGGGCGCGCGGGCCCTGCACCGCCGGGCCCTTGCGCCGATTGAGAAGGCGGAATTGGATTCCCGCCGCATCGGCGATCCGCCCCATCACGCCGTCCAAGGCGTCGATTTCCCGGACCAGATGACCTTTGCCCAATCCGCCGATTGCCGGGTTGCACGACATGACGCCGATACCATCCCTGCTCAGAGTGATCAGTGCGGTTTTCACGCCCATGCGAGCTGCGGCATGGGCCGCTTCGCAGCCGGCATGACCACCGCCAATTACCAGAACATCGAAATCATGTTTCACGTGAAACACTCCTCACTTTCCGAGGCAGAAGCTGGCGAAAATTTCATCCAGAACATTTTCGACATCCACACGTCCTACCAGAGAATCGAGCGCCCGAACAGCCGTCCGAAGCTCTTCCGCGGCAAGATCCGGCGCATCGCCACTGATCCTCAAGATATTGAGCGCTGCGGTCAGCGCGGCCGCGCCCCGCTCCATCGCGATCTTGTGGCGCAGGCGGGTGGCGACGCTGGTGCGGCTCACGCGCTCTCGCAGGATCGCGCCAATCTGTTCCACCAGCCTGTCGACACCTTGCCCCGTGAGGCCCGAAATCCCTGTAAATTCACCGGATTGGAGATCAATTTTCGCAATGAGAACAATGTCCTCGCCGCGCGGCTCGAATGGCATCGGCCCGCTTGGCGCTACCAGGAGAACCCGAAGATCGGCGGCCTCTGCGCGGGCACGCGCCCTTTCGATGCCGATGGCCTCCACCGCGTCCACCGCTTCACGCAGTCCCGCGGTGTCGAGCAAGGTTACGGGCAAACCCTGAATGTCCATGCGCACTTCGATCACGTCGCGGGTTGTCCCGGCAATGTCCGATGTAATTGCAGCGTCGCGTCCCGCCAGGCAGTTCAGTAACGTGGATTTCCCAACGTTCGGTGCGCCAAGGATGGCAACCTCGAATCCCGACCTGATCCGCTCCGCCGCGACGACGCCAGCGCTTTCGCGTTCCAGATCGGTGATGACGCGTTTGATCAAGCTCTCTACCTCGGGCGTCACGTCGACGGGAACATCCTCATCGGCAAAATCGATGGTGGCTTCGATAAGTGCGGCTGCGCGGATGAGATCACGACGCCACGTTTCCGCCCGCGCGCCAAGTTCGCCGGACAGAACCCGAAGGGCTTGGCTGCGTTGAGCTTCGGTTTCAGCATCGATGAGATCCGCCAGCCCCTCGATCTGCGCGACGTCGAGGCGGTTGTTTTCCAACGCGCGCCGCGTGAATTCGCCCGCATCCGCCGGTCGCAAGTTTGGCAGCCGGGCCAGCCGGGCCAGCACGGCCGAGACGACGGCAACGCTGCCATGCACCTGAAATTCAACGCTTCTTTCGCCGGTGAAGCTGGCGCCCTCGTTGAAGACGATGACAAGCGCCTCATCCAGAACGCGCCCCTCTTCATCCCGCAAAACGCGCAGCGACGCCACGCGCGCCGGAGGCACATCGCCGCAGAGCGCACGGCAGGCATCGAAGGCTTCCGCGCCCGAGACACGCAGCACGGATACACCCGCCTTGCCCTGCGCCGAGGACATTGCAAAGATCGTTTCCACGACCGTTCCTCCGTTTGGATCACCCGTGTCAGGTGTTCATCGAATCGAAGAATTCCGCGTTGGTCTTGGTCTGCTTGAGCTTGGACAGCAGGAATTCGATGGCGTCCGTCGTACCCATGGGGTTCAGGATCCGGCGCAGCACGAAGGTCTTCTGCAGATCCGTCTTGTCGACCAGAAGCTCTTCCTTCCGCGTTCCCGACTTCAGAATGTCAATGGCGGGGAAAACACGCTTGTCCGCGATCTTCCGGTCCAGAACAAGCTCGGAGTTGCCAGTTCCCTTGAACTCTTCAAAGATCACCTCGTCCATGCGGCTGCCCGTATCGATCAGCGCCGTCGAGATGATGGTCAGCGACCCGCCCTCTTCGATGTTGCGAGCGGCGCCGAAAAACCGCTTGGGCCGTTGCAGCGCGTTGGCGTCCACACCGCCCGTCAGCACCTTGCCGGAGGACGGGACGACGGTGTTGTACGCTCTACCAAGTCTTGTAATGGAATCCAGAAGAATAACTACATCTCGTTTATGCTCGACCAGCCGCTTGGCTTTCTCGATCACCATTTCGGCGACCGCGACATGCCGCGTCGCGGGTTCGTCGAAGGTCGAGCTGACGACCTCCCCCTTGACCGACCGCTGCATGTCCGTGACCTCTTCGGGCCGCTCGTCGATGAGCAACACGATCAGGTAGCACTCAGGATGGTTCTGCTCGATGCTTGCGGCGATATTCTGCAGGATCACCGTCTTGCCGGTACGCGGCGGGGCCACGATCAGCGACCTCTGCCCCTTGCCGATCGGCGCGACCAGATCGATTATACGGGCCGAGCGATCCTTGACTGTCGGATCGTTCAGTTCGAGCGTCAGACGCTCGTCAGGATAAAGCGGCGTCAGGTTGTCGAAGGCGATCTTGTGGCGCGCCTTCTCCGGGTTCTCGAAATTGATCTGGGTAACGCTGGTCAGAGCGAAATAGCGCTCGACGTCGTCGGGCTGCTTCATCTCGCCCTCGATCGTGTCGCCGGTGCGCAGCGAATACCGGCGGATCATGTCCGGCGATACGTAGATGTCATCCGGACCCGGAAGGTAATTCGCCTCGGGCGAGCGCAGGAAGCCGAAGCCATCCTGCAGGACCTCAAGAACACCGTCGCCGTAGACGGTCCAGCCATCCTCGGCCCGCTCCTTGAGGATCGAGAACATCATCTCGCCCTTGCGCATGGTCGAGGCATTCTCGATCTCCAGGTCTTCGGCCATCGCCAGAAGATCCTTGGCGGTATGCGCCTTGAGATCGGACAGGTTTAAACGGTCGTCGGACATGGGTGCCTCACACGCGCCTGATAGCGCGAACATCAAGTAGAACGTCAGGGAAATGCGCAGCCCGGACGGGACGCATGCCCGCCTGATACAAGCGGACATGACGCGAGTCAATCAGCCTAGAACTTCAGAACGACGGAAAAGACGATGACCAGCAACAGAAGCGTCGGCACCTCGTTCATCATGCGAAAGCCGCGCCCGCTCACCGTACAGGTTCCCGCGGCCAGCGCCTTGCGCTGGACGCCCAACCACATGTGAAACGCCGTCAGCGCCAGCACGCCCGCCGCCTTTGTCCAGGGCCAGACGGAGGACCAGTCGACGATGCCCGGCGTCAGCACCAGAAGAAGGCCGAAAGCCCAGGTCGCGATCATCGCCGGATTCATGATCGCCTTGAGAAGACGGCGCTCCATGACCTGGAAGATCTCGTCGCGGCTGTCGCCCTTCTGCGCCGACTCGACGTGATAGACGTAAAGACGCGGCAGATAGAACAGCCCCGCCATCCACGCGATCACCGACACGATGTGCAGCGCCTTCGTCCAAAGATAATGGTCGGCAAGAATCTGGATCATGGCCGCGCCTTTCTGGACGCCTGTCTAATAAAAAGAAGAAATATAGAAAAGGATGATGATTTGGTAGGGACGTGGAATCCTGTGGATTACCGAGCTATTCACAGATCCGGCCACAGCACGAGGCGACGGGGACAGTACCGGGATAATCGCACATCTTGAAGCCGGAATATACCTAACTATTTGATTAGTATGAATTTAAATACAGAACTCAGCCGGCCTGTCTTATCCCCTGCTGTGGACAAACAATCGCTTCTGTGATTCCTTCACACCGTGAATTCATACAATCCTCAGCGGGATGATGACACTGGCGGAACATGAAGCTGCGCAATCCTCCCCATCCTCTTGGCGCGTCGGCCGTATTGGGGATAAAACCGGCCCGTTCCGCACCGCTTGCTCCCGGGGTTTTCCACATGACCATCCGCATCGTTCTGGCCTCGCGTTCGCCCACCCGCCGCATGTTGCTGCAAAACGCAGCCGTCCCGTTCGAGCCTGCCGATCCGCGTCTGGACGAGGATACGCTGAAAGCCGCGCTTCTGGCCGAGCAGGCCGCGCCGCGGGACATCGCAGATGCCCTGGCCGAGATGAAGGCGCGCAAGGTCAGCGACCGCGCGCCCGAGGCGCTGGTGATAGGCAGCGATCAGGTTCTGGAACTGGAGGGCGCCCTTCTGTCCAAGCCGGAATCGCCCGATGACGCGCTGGCGCAGTTGCGGGCGATGCGCGGCAGGACGCACCGTCTGGTATCGGCCGCCGTGGTCTGCGAAGGCGGCAAACCGGTCTGGCGGCATACGGGTGTTGTGCAGATGCAGATGCGTGATGTATCCGACACATATCTGACCGATTACGTGGCGCGGAACTGGGACAGTATCCGCCACTCCGTCGGCGCCTATAAGCTGGAGGAAGAAGGCGTGCGGCTGTTTGCGCGGATCACCGGGGATCATTTCCACGTGCTGGGTCTGCCGCTGCTCGAGCTTCTCGGCTACCTGACGACGCGCGGAGCACTGGAGACATGACAGAGCAGACCATCCCCCTCGCCGGGGTCATCGGCACCCCCATCGCCCACTCGAAATCGCCCCAGATCCATCGCCACTGGCTTCGCACGCTGGGTATTGCCGGTCATTACATTCCCATGAATGTCAGCGCCGATAACCTGCCCGAGGTTCTGCGTGCCTTGCCGAAGGCCGGATTCGTGGGGGTTAACATTACCATTCCGCACAAGGAAAAGGTGCTGGAAATCGCCGATCTCGTGACCGACCGCGCGACGCTCATCGGGGCGGCCAACACGCTGATTTTTCGCAGCGACGGCAAGATACATGCCGACAACACCGACGGCTACGGCTTCGTCAAGAACCTGCAAAGCGCCCCCGGCGGATGGGATGCCGCTGCCGGCCCGGCGGCCGTGCTGGGGGCCGGTGGCGCCGCGCGCGCCGTGATCGCGGCGCTTCTGCACGCCGGCGTGCCCGAGATATTCCTGTCCAACCGCACCCGTGTGCGGGCCGACGCATTGGCGCAGGAATTCGGCAAGCGGCTGCGCGTCTTCGACTGGGTGCAGGCGGGAAACATGCTGGATCATGCGGCGACGGTGGTGAATACCACATCGCTGGGCATGGTCGGCCAGCCGCCGCTTCGCGTGCCGCTGGACGGGTTGCAGAAGGGCGCGGTCGTGACCGACATCGTCTATACCCCGCTGCGGACAAGGCTGCTGGAAGTCGCGGAGGAGATGGGCTGCCGCACCGTCGACGGGCTGGGAATGCTGCTTCACCAGGCGGTGCCGGGGTTCGAGCGGTGGTTCGGCCAGCGGCCCGAAGTCGATGCCGCGGCGCGCGCGGCGGCGCTCAGGTGACATATCTGCTGGGCCTGACCGGATCCATCGGCATGGGAAAATCCACGACGGCGCAGATGTTTGCCGCGTTCGGCTGCGCCGTCTGGGATGCGGATGCCGCCGTTCATCGCCTCTACGCGCCGGGCGGCGCGGCCGTTGCGCCGATGGGCGCCGCATTTCCCGCCGCGATCGAGAATGGCGGCGTCTCGCGCGCGCGTCTGAAGGCGCTCATCGCCGAGGATCCCGATGCGCTGCACCGGATCGAGGCGATCGTCCATCCCCTCGTTGCCGAGGACCGGGCCCGGTTTCTGGCCGAAACCGAGGCGGACATCGCCGTTCTGGACATCCCGCTTCTCTTCGAGGGCGGTTTTGATGCGATGATGGACGCAACGGTATGCGTGACGGCCCCGCCCGAGGTGCAGCGCGCCCGCGTTCTTGCACGCGGCACCATGAGCGCGGCAGAGTTCGATGTTATCAACGCCAAGCAGATGTCCGACGCCGAAAAACGTGCCCGCGCCACATGGGTGATCACGACCGGCACGCTTGAAGAGACCCGCGCCCAAGTGCAGTCTGTCGTCAGCGCCATCAGGGAAGGAACCGCTCATGCGTGAAATCGTGCTCGACACCGAAACCACCGGATTCGAGCCCGATCAGGGCGACCGCATCGTCGAGATCGGCGGCATCGAGCTGCTGAATCACATGCCGACCGGGCGCACCTATCACCAATATATCAACCCGCAGCGCGCCATGCCCGAGGATGCCTTCAGGGTGCATGGCCTCGGCGACGATTTTCTGCGCGACAAGCCCGTTTTCGCCGATATCGCCGATGCGTTTCTGGCCTTTGTCGGGGATGCCAGGCTGGTCATCCACAACGCCGCCTTCGACATGAAATTCCTGAACGCCGAGCTGCGCTGGCTGAACTTGCCCCAGTTGCCGTGGGAGCAGGCCATCGACACGCTGGCCATCGCGCGCAAGAAGTTTCCCGGCTCGCCCGCGTCGCTGGATGCGCTCTGCCGGCGGTTCAACATCGACAACGGCGCGCGCACGCTGCACGGCGCGCTGCTGGATTCCGAGATCCTGGCCGAAGTTTATCTTGAACTGATCGGCGGTCGGCAGCCGGGCCTCGTCCTTGGCGGAAGCGAGAGCCGGGGCAGCACGGCAGAGACGGACACCGGCTGGCGCCCGACGCCGCGTCAACGCCCCCTGCCCCCGCGCCTGACCGCCGCCGAAGCCGCAGCGCACGAACTGTTCATCGCGGCGCTGGGCGACAAGGCATTGTGGCGCAGGCTGGGATGATCCGCAGCGGTCAGAGTGCGCTTCAGGCGTCGGCGCGCTTGGCCTTTTCGGCCTGAAGGCGGGCGATCTCCTGCCGATAGATCGCGACGAAATCGATGTTTTCCAGATTGAGCGGCGGGAACCCTCCGTCGCGCGTCACGTCCGAGACAATCCGGCGGAAGAACGGGAACATCATGCGCGGGCATTCGATCATCAAGAAGGGGTGCATCTGGTCCTCGGGCACGCCCTCGATATGGAAGACGCCGGCATATTCCAGCTCCAGCAGGAACAGGTCCTCGTCGGTGCCCTTGTTTTTCGAGTTGATCTTGAGCTTGGCGATCACTTCATACTGATGCTCGGCGCTGCGTTTCTTCGGCTCCAGATGGACGTTTACGGTGACATCCGGCTGCACCTCGCCGCCTGCGCCCCGCTGGGCCAGTATGTTCTCGAAGGACAGATCGCGCACGAACTGCGTCAGGGTCGTCATCTTGACCTGGGGCTGCTGCTCCTTTGCGCCGTCGGCGCCATTTTCCTGCTCGGCCATCGTCATCTCCTCATTGGGCGGAATAGGCGGATGATCTATCAGGTCGGCGGGCCCGCCTCAATCCCTTGTCCAGCCGGAGGGATCGCGGGGGGCATCCCTTGGCGGAACCTCATGATAGTCGCCCTCGATCGTGGTGGGTCCATGCGGCGGCCTTTGCGGGCCGGGCCCGAAACCGCGCACGACCACGCGCTTGGATATGTAGGCATAGGCCGCGCGCCGGAACGGCGGCGTCAACAGCGCAAAACCAACGGCGTCAGTGAAAAATCCCGGCGTCAACAGCAGGACCCCCGCGATCAGGATCATCGCGCCATGCGCCAGCGGTTCGGTCGGGTCCGTCTGCGTCGAAAACGAGCTGCGAAGCTGACCCATCGCCACCGCGCCCTGCGCACGCACCAGCCATGTCCCCAGTATCGCGGTCAGCACCACGATCAGCAATGTCGGCCACAGCCCGATCACGCCCCCGACCTGGATGAAAAGGCCGATTTCGATCAGCGGGACGATGATAAACGTCAGCAACAGCCACATGGGGTGCGACTCCTTTGTTTTGCGGCCCGCGATGGTGGACTTGGCGTGCCGTCACGCCTACATAAGTTCGACGACACGCGGTTTTCAACGCTTTGGCCGAATGAGGTGCCCATGAATTCGCCCGTATTGCAGCTTCTGGTGCTTGCCGGCATCGCTGTTTTCCTGATCCTGCGTCTCAGGACCGTTCTGGGCACGCGCGAGGGTCACGAGCCCGCGCGCGAGGTTCAAAGCGTCCCGTCGTCGCGTCCGCACAAACTGGAAGTGATCGAAGGCGGGCCGGACCGCGACATCACCGACAACGTGCCCGAAGACAGTGAAACCGCTGCGGCCCTGGCCGAGATGAAGCGCGCCGAGCCGTCCTTTGGCGTCACAGAATTCCTCGGCGGCGCGCGCGGCGCCTACGAGATGATCCTCATGGCGTTCGAGCGCGGCCATATGGACGACGTGCGCCCCTTCCTGTCGGACGACGTCTACCACTCCTTCTCCGAGGTGATCGCCATCCGCGAGGAAAAGGGCCTCAGCATCGAGGCCGAATTCTTTGGCGTGCGCGACATGACACTGTCCTCCGCCAGCTTCGACGGGGCCACCCGCACGGCAGAGATCACCGTCAAGTTCGTGGGCGAGCTGACGTCGGTCGTGCGCGGCCCGGACGGCGAGATTGTCGAGGGCGATCCCAAGAAAGCCAAACGCCAGAAAGATATCTGGACGTTCGAGCGTGTGATGGGCGCAGACGATCCCAACTGGCGGCTCGTCGCCACGGGCGAATGATCCGCGCGGCTTGTGCTGCGCTGGCGCTGGCCCTGTCATGGACAGGCGGCGCCGGAGCGGCAGAGCCGAGGTATGACATTCTCGGCTTTGCCGATCTCGACGGGTGGGAGGACGATGACCACTCCCGCGCGCTCGGCGTATTCCTTCAGACCTGCCCGGACATGAAGGATGTCGATTGGCGCGCGCTTTGTGCGCTGGCGCAGCAAAGGCCCGGCGCACGGGAATTCTTCGAACTTTTCTTCCGTCCGGTCCTGATCAGCGAGGGCAGTCCGGCGCTCTTCACCGGGTATTACGAGCCGGAACTTGACGGCTCTCTCACGCCCGGTGGGAAATACCGCTATCCGATCTATCGGCAGCCACCCGAGGCCCGCGAAAGCAGCCCTTGGCTGACGCGGCGCGAGATCGAGACGGGCGACGAGATGAAGGACCGGGGCCTGGAAATTGCATGGGTGTCAGATCCGGTGGAGCTGTTCTTTCTGCAAATCCAGGGTTCGGGCCGCATCCGCCTGCCGGACGGCAAGGTGATCCGCGTGGGATATGGCGGCTCCAACGGGCATGAATACCGCTCGATCGGGGCCGAACTGGTGCGGCGCGGGATATTTGAGCTTCACCAGGTATCGGCGCAGGTGATCCGCAGCTGGGTGCGGCGCAATCCCGTCGAGGGGCCGGAGCTTTTGCTGCATAACCCGTCTTACGTGTTCTTCCGCCGCATCGACGATCTGGACCCGGCGCGCGGCCCGCGCGGCGCGATGAACCGCTCGATCACCACGGGGCGGTCGATTGCCGTCGATCCCGCATTCGTGCCGCTGGGTGCGCCCGTCTGGATCGAAAAGGCGGGCGAGGCGCCGATCCACCGCCTGATGGTCGCGCAGGATACCGGCTCGGCCATCAAGGGCGCACAGCGCGCGGACATATTCATGGGCACCGGCGACGCGGCCGGGCGCACCGCCGGAACGCTGCGCGATGAAGGGCGGATGCTGGTCCTCATGCCTATCCAGCGCGCCTATGCCATGGCGCCGGATATCCTGTAATGAGCCGCCGACGTCTGCGCCCCGACGAGCTTGACCTGTGGAAAAGGGTCGCCCGCACCGCCAAGCCGCTGGACCCGGTGCAGCCGCGTCCGAAACCGCCGGAGCCGGCACCCGAGCGCCCGGCGCGGCAAGAACGGGACGCCCCGCGCCCGCTCCCGTCCTTTGCCGTGGGCGAGAAGGCCCCGCGCAGCGGCCCCGCGCACGATGTCCTGCCCGGCCTCACCGACCGGATGCGCACCCTGCCCGTCACAATGGACCGCAAGGCCTATGGCAAGCTGAAACGCGGCAAGCTGCAGCCCGAAGCGCGGATCGATCTGCACGGCATGACGGTGGACCGCGCGCACGGGGCGCTGTCGGGTTTCCTTTTCCGCGCGCACGGACAGGGCAAGCGGCTGGTGCTGGTCATCACCGGCAAGGGCCGCCGCAGCGATGCGGGCGGCCCGATCCCGGTGCGCCAGGGCGTGTTGCGCCACAATGTGCCCCACTGGCTGAGCATTCCGCCCCTTTCGGGGCTGGTCATGCAGGTGACGAACGCCCATCAGCGCCACGGCGGCGGCGGGGCCTATTACGTCTATCTGCGCCGTTCGCGTTGAAATCGCACGGAGCGCGGATTCGTCAAAGGACGTACCGGCTCAGGTCGGCAGATTTCGCCAACTCGCCCAGGTTCTTTTCGACGAAGGCCTCGTCGATCACGACCTGATCGCCGGTGCGGTCGGGCGCTTCGAAGCTCAGCTCCTCGAACACCCGCTCCATCACCGTGTAAAGCCGGCGCGCGCCGATATTCTCGACCGACGAATTCACTTCGGCGGCGATGCGCGCGAGGGCGGCGATGCCATCATCGGTGAAGCTCACGGTCACTTCCTCGGTCTGCATGAGCGCGGTATATTGCCGGGTCAGCGCGTTGTCGGTCTCGGTCAGGATGCGCACGAAATCCTCCTCGGTCAGCGCGCGCAGCTCGACCCGGATGGGCAGACGGCCCTGCAGTTCGGGCAGAAGGTCCGACGGTTTGGCGATGTGGAAGGCGCCCGACGCGATGAAAAGGATGTGATCGGTTTTCACCGCGCCGTGTTTCGTGCTGACACTCGTGCCCTCGATCAGCGGCAGCAGGTCGCGCTGCACGCCCTCGCGGCTGACTTCGCCGCCGCGCGCATCATTGCGGGCGCAGACCTTGTCGATCTCGTCCAGAAAGACGATGCCGTTCTGCTCGACCGCTTCCAGCGCGGCGCGGTTGACCGTCTCGTCATCCAGAAGCTTGTCGGCCTCTTCACCGATAAGCACGTCATAGCTGTCGGCCACGCTCATCTTGCGTTTCACGGTGCGTCCGCCGAACGCCTTGCCGAAGATATCGCCGAGATTCATCATCCCCATCTGCCCGCCGGGCTGGCCCGGAAGGTCCATCATGCCCATCGGGTTGGAATGGTCGGCGACCTCCAGTTCGATGACGGTATCGTCCAGCTCGCCCGCCTTCAGCTTTTTCCGGAACATCTCGCGCGTGCCTTCGCGGGCATCCTCGCCGGCGATGGCGGAGATCACGCGCTCTTCGGCGGCCTTGCGCGCGGCGGTGGCGACATCCTCGCGCATCTGCTCGCGGGTCATGGCGATGGCGCTGTCCACCAGATCGCGGATGATCTGCTCGACGTCGCGGCCGACATAGCCGACCTCGGTGAACTTGGTCGCCTCGATCTTGATGAAGGGCGCGCGGGCCAGTTTTGCCAAACGGCGGCTGATTTCCGTCTTGCCGACGCCGGTTGGGCCGATCATCAGGATGTTCTTTGGAAAAACCTCGTCGCGCAGGTCGTCCGACAGTTGGCGGCGGCGCCAGCGGCTGCGCAGGGCGACGGCGACGGCGCGCTTGGCGTCCTTCTGGCCGATGATGAAGCGATCCAGTTCGCTGACGATCTCGCGGGGGGTAAGGTCGGTCATGTCGGTCCTTTCTGCGGCTTACCTGGCGATCGTCTCGATCGTGAGGTTGCCGTTGGTGTAGACGCAGATATCGGCGGCGATGGCCATGGCGGCGCGGGCGATCTGCTCGGCCGTGCGGTCCGTGTCCATCATGCCGCGCGCGGCGGCGAGGGCATAGTTGCCGCCCGATCCGATGGCGGTCACGTCATGCTCGGGCTCCAGCACATCGCCCGCGCCGGTGATGACGTAAAGATCGGCGCCATCGGTGACGATCAGCATCGCCTCAAGCTTTTGCAGGTATTTGTCGGTGCGCCAGTCCTTGGCCAGCTCGACGCTGGCGCGCTGTAGCTGTCCGGGCGTCGCCTCCAGCTTGGCCTCCAGCCGCTCCAGCAGGGTGAAGGCGTCGGCGGTCGAACCGGCAAAGCCCGCCACAACGTCAAAGCCGCCGGGACTGAGGCGTCGCACCTTGCGGGCGGTGCCCTTGATGACGGTCTGGCCCAGGCTGACCTGTCCGTCGCCGGCGATCACCACCTCGCCGCCCTTGCGCACGCCGATGATGGTGGTGCCGTGCCATCCGGGAAACTGCTCGTTCGCCATGTGGTCAATCCTTGTGTCTTTGCGGGCTATATGGAAGCCGCGCCGCGCGACTGCAAGTTTCGCGCCGTATGAAGCAAGAAGGGCGCCACTTGGGGCGCCCTTCGATGTCGGGGTCCGGCCGGGATCAGATCGAGTCTTCGATCCAGCTCTGCAGCGCGGCCTTGGGCGCGGCACCCGAACGGTTCGAGACAACCTCGCCGTTCTTGAAGATGAAGAGCGCGGGAATGCCGCGCACACCCATCGCGACCGCGGAATTGGGATTGCTGTCGACATCGACCTTCACGACCTTGACCTTGCCGTTCATCTCGTTCGACAGCTCTTCCAGTGCGGGGCCGATCTGCTTGCAGGGGCCGCACCATTCGGCCCAGAAGTCGACCACGACCGGGATGTCGGAATTTTTAACTTCGGCGTCGAAGGTTTCGTCTGTGACAGCTACGGTTGCCATGTCTTTGCTCCTGCGTTTGGGTTCTGCAGATACCTAGGTAGCGCCGCCGCCAAGGTCAAGCTGCCCCGGCGCGTCCGAGTGCGGCGCGCGTCAGGCCGGGCGGCAGCGGCATGAGCGCGGCGTCCCGCGTCCAGAGGATCGCCGTCTCGATCCGGTGGTTCGGGTAGATCTGCGCGGCAAGCGCGGCATAGGCGCCCATCTGCCGCAGCAGACCTTCGGGGCATGCGTTGGCGTCTCCGGGCACCAGGATGTTGGATTTGAAATCGACGATCAGGACGGTGTCGGCGCTGACGATCAGGCGGTCTATGACGCCCTGAAGGCGGCCCAGACCGGCGATTTCGCCGCTTATGCCCACCTCCGGCAGGGCATCGGCGCCCCAAAGATGCGCCAGCGCGCGCGATCGCAGAACCCGCGCGGCCTCGGCCAGAAGCGCGCGCAGGTCGGCCGTGTCCGGCCCCTCGATCAGGGCCGCCGCCGCGGCGGGCCACTCCGCCTCGGGCAGGGAAGGCAGCACCTCCAGCAGTGTGTGGATCTGCCGGCCCCGCGTCATGGCAGTTTCCTCGTCCTGGCCGGGATCGCCGGGCAGGGCCTTGGCACCGCCCAGATCCGAGGGGCTAAGGATTTCCGGCGTCTCAGCGGGGGCAGGGGCGGGCGTGCCGAAATGCGGGTCGAGATCCGGCATCCGCGCCGTCCGCAGCATGGCCGCACCGCCTGCGGGGCCGGTCCATTCGCCCCGCTCCAGCCGCAGCCCGTCACCCCCGTCAAAGCGATGCGGCACCGCGCCGAGACGCGTCATGCCGTCCGCGATCCTGTCATACCAGCTGTCGCCCGCATCGCCGGGATCCTTGGCGGCGGCGACGATCAGCCACGTCTCGGCGCGGGTCATCGCCACATAAAGCAGGCGGTCGCGCTCGGCCTCCTGCGCCAGCTTCATCGCGTCGACGGCGGATACCTGCGCATCCGGCATCGCCTCCGCCCGCATCCGCCACAGCGGCGCGCCGCCCGCGTTCAGGATCTGGTCGCGGACGGTGTTGTTCCGCTTGCCCGTCTCCGGCAGGATCACGACGGGCGCTTCCAGCCCCTTGGCGCCATGCACCGTCATCACGCGGATCAGATCGCCCGCGCTGTCGGTCTGGCGCTTGATCTCCAGATCGTCGGTTTCGAGCCAGACGAGGAACCCGGTCAGGCTGTCCACCGCGCGCCGCTCGTATGCCAGCGCCTGCGACAACAGCGCATCGATACCGTCCTCGGCCTCGGCGCCCAGCCGGGCGAGCATGCGGCGCCGGCCATCGTGGCGCGTCAGGATGCGCTCGATCAGGTCGTAGGGCCGCAGGAATTCGGCGTGGTCACGCAGATCGCCCAAAATCCGCATCGTCTCGGGAAACTCGTCCGCGCGGTGGCGCAGCGCCTCCCACAGGTATTTCTGGCGCCGCCCCTGCGCGAGCGCATATAGCTGCGCCTCGTCCCAGCCCAGAAGGGGCGAGCGCAGCGCGACCGCCAGCGACAGATCGTCCTCGGGCGTGGCCAGAAAGGACAGCAGCGCCGCCAGATCCTTGACCGCCAGTTCCCCCGCCACCTTCAGACGGTCGGCGCCCGCGATGGGCAGGCCCCTGGCCTTGCAGGCGCGGATGATCTCGTGAAACAGCGCCGCGCGCCGCTGCACCAGGATCAGGAAATCGCCCGCGCGCACCGGACGCAGGGCGCGCCCCTCGGGGATCGGGCTGGCCGCGCCGATCATCCGGGCGATGCCGTCCGCGATCTGGTTTGCCAGCACGACGTCTGGATCGTCCGCGGCGCGCACATCGACGGGCAGGTGCCAGGGCGGATCCTCGGACGCCTCCCTTGCGGCGTTCACCGGCCACAGATCGACCCGTCCGGGCAGGTCGGGCCAGAAGGGGATGTGGCTCTGATCCGGGGAAAATCCTGATTCCTCGCGGCCCTCGAAAGTGGCGTCGACCGCATCCAGCACGGCGCCGGACGAGCGGAAGGAATGCTCGAGCCGCTGGGTCTGCAGCGGAGTGCCGGCCGCCGCCAGCCGGTCGGCAAAATCGCGCTGCATCCGGTCGAATTCGCGCGGATCCGCGCCTTGGAAGGAATAGATCGACTGTTTCTTGTCACCGACGACAAAGATCGTGCGCTGGACATTCTGCCGCGCGCCTTCGCCGCTGGTGAATTCCTGCGCCAGCCGGTCGATCACCTGCCATTGCGCCGGGCTGGTATCCTGCGCCTCGTCCACCAGGATATGGTCGATCCCGCCGTCGAGCCGGAACAGCACCCAGGCCGCCACGTCCGAGCGCGTCAGAAGATCGCGCGCGCGAAAGATCAGATCGTCGAAATCCAGCCATCCGCGCAGCTGCTTGGTCCTGTCATACGCGGGCAGAAAGACCTGCGCGAACCGGTGCAGCGCGAGGCTGACATCGAGCGCCGTCAGCGCAACGCGTGTCGGGCGGGCGGCTTCGACGCGGTGCATCCACGCCTCGATCAGGTCCATCGTGTCGCCCAGCGCCGCGCGCGTCGCCTTGGTCGGGCAGCGCGGCGAGGCGGTGAAGGGCGCCTTGGCGCCCGCGCCCGTCAGGAACACGTCCTCCAGCAGGGGCAGCGCGTCGAAGCCCAGCGCGCCGATGCGCCCCAGCTTGGCCGCGGCCTTGACGTCGGTCGCGCTGCCCGCGCTCATGGCGGACACCAATCGGGTCAGAAGCTGCGTTTCATGCCCGTGAAACACCTCGGCCTCGACGCCTCGACGCGTCACGTCGGGGCGCAGGCCCAGCGCGCGGGCCAGTCCCGCCTCGGTCCAAGGCGCCTTGAAAAGCGGCGCTTTTCCGGCAATCTCGGCGGTCAGATCGTCCAGCGTCTCGCCCGAATGATGCCGCGCCAGCGCATAGAGCGCGTCGGCGTCCGGCCCTGCCGCGATCTGCTCGACGATTTCGGCGCGCAGCAACCTGGCGGTGCGATCCTCCATCTCGACGAACTGCGGGCTTGCCCCGGCCTCCAGCGGGAAACGCCGCAACAGCGACGCGCAGAACGAGTGGATCGTCTGGATCTTCAGCCCGCCGGGCGCCTCGATCGCGCGGGCGAAAAGGCGCCGCGCGTCGCGCAGCGCGGTCTCGCCCAGCGGGCCATCGGCGCCCAGCTCGGTCAGCGCGGCGGTCAGCGCTTCCGTGTCCAGCATCGCCCACGCGCCCAGCCGCTGAAACAGGCGGTTCTGCATCTCGCTCGCGGCGGCCTTTGTATAGGTCAGGCACAGAATATGCTGCGGATCGACCCCGTTCAGCAGCAGCCGCGCCACCCGGTCGGTCAGAACCCGCGTCTTGCCCGACCCGGCATTGGCGCTGAGCCATGTCGAGCAGTCGGGCCGCGCCGCCGCCATCTGGCGCAAGGTTGCGTCGTCGCGCATCATGGCACCTCCTGCGGAACCGGATCGTCGGTGATGTCCCATTCGCCATAGCGCGCCAGCTGGTCGTAATCGCCGGCCTCGTCCTTGCGCTGGACGGCGCGGCGGGCGGTGTAGCCCTGCCGCAGCTCGGCATAGGCGGCCATCAGATCGTGCAGGCCCTGCCAGGCCTTGTCGGCCGGCTCATCCTCCAGCGGGGCGGCCATTTCGGCCGGCTTGCTGCCAAGACCGATATAGACCGCACGCGCCACCTCGCAGGGCGCGAGATCGCCGAAACCGGCGCGCTGGGCTATGGCGGCCTCCAGCAGAAGCTGCTTGTCGAAATGGGCCTGCTCCTTCTTCGACGGAGGCTTGCCGGTCTTGTAGTCGTAGATGTGCAGCCGCCCGTCCGCATCGATGTCGATCCGGTCGGCCTCGGCCACGAGCGTGAATCCCAGATCGGCCATGACCGCCTGCCCGCGCACCTCGAAGGCGGTGGGCATGGCCAGATCGCGGCGGGCGATTTCGGTATCGATGAACCAGTCGGCGACCCGCTCCAGCCGCGCCAGCCACAGCGCGCGCGCCTCGGCCCAGGGCACCTCGCGCATCAGCACGTCCTGCGCGAGGTCCATCAGCGCCTCGCGCGTCAGGCGGCGCGGGTCGTCGACGCTGTCCCTGATGAAGCGTTCCAGCACCTCGTGCAGGACGATGCCGCGCAGCAGCGCATCGGGCGCCTGCATCAGCGGATCGAGCGGGCGCAGGCGCAGCACGTGCCTTGCGTAGATGGCATAGGGATCGCGGATCAGCCGCTTGATTTCCGTCACTGACAGGCGGTTTGGTCTCGCATCGACGGGCGGGCAGGGGGCCGGGCGCGGGGCGGGTGCGGCGGGCTGGGCCGCCTCCAGCGCGGCGGCCTTGTCCAGCCACTCCTGCCCGCGCGCGCGCATTGCCGCAAGTGCATCGCCGCCGCCCTGGCCCGGCAGACCGGCCAGCAGGTTCTGCATCCGGTTCACCCAGCGCGAGACCACCGTCTCGCTCTCGTCCGAGCGCAGGCTGCGGGTCAGCCAGACCTCGCCCGACAGCACCGCCTGCTGGAAATCATGCGCGGCAAGGCCGATCCGCCGCTCGGGCAGCAGCAGCCCGGCCTGATGGCGCAGCGCGCGGTTCAGCCATGGATCGGGCGGCTGGGATTCGGGCCAGCTTCCCTCGTTCAGCCCGGCGAGGATCAGCATGTCCGCGCCCTGCACGCGCGCCTCCAGCGTGCCCCAGATCAAGATGCCGGAATGCGGCGCGGTGGCACTGCGCACCTGTTCGCCCCGCAGGATCGCGGTGAACAGCGCGGCATAGTCGGTGGCGGTCATGTCGCCGCCCTCCGCCGCCTCGGCCGAGAGCGTGTCACAGATGGCGCGGGCCTTGGTGCCGGCCTCCTTCTGCCACAGATCGCCCGGCCCGTCGCCGTCGCAGCCCTGCGCGATCGCCTCGGCCGCGGCCAGATGCGCCTCCACCCGCGCCGCGAGGGGCAGCGGGCCGGGCGCGTCCCGCGCGGCGAGGTGGCGGCCGATCCAGTCGCCCCAGCGCGCCGCCATCGGCTCGCTCAGCGTCGCCGCCCAGCCGGTGATGTCGTCCGGGCCGGGATAGGGCGGGCCGTTGCGCCGCAGATGCAGCTCCAGCTCATGCGTCAGGCGCAGATGCGTCCCGCGGGCGCCGCCGGTGTGCGTCAGCGGATGCTTGAGCAGCGTCAGCAGCGTCTCGGCGGTCAGCGGGCCGAGAAACAGCTCGCCCACATGGCGCAGGAACCGTCCAGGCGGCGACAGGTGCAGCGGCATGCCGGCGCTGTCGTCGGGGATGATCCCCCAGCGATCCAGCGCCGCGGCCACCCGGCGGGTCAGGCTGCGGTCGGGCGTGATCAGCGCCGCCGTCTGCCCCGTCTCGGCCGCCTCGCGCAGCCGCATGGCGATGCAAAGCGCCTCGATCCGATGCGACGGCGCCTCCAGCAGGGTCACGCCGTCCATCGCCTCGGGAATGCCGGTCAGCGCCGGCCCCTCTTCCAGCCATTGATCCGTGATCGGCGCCGGCCGCAGCGCCAGCGACACCAGCCGCGCCCGCGCGGGGCTGGGCGGCCGGGCCTGCGTCCAGCGCTCGACCCGCCGCAGCCCCAGCGCGGCGCGCAGCGCGTGAAAACGGTATTGCGGATGATCCTCGCTGAGCATGGGATCGTCCAGCGCCCCCCAGACATGATCGGGCATGTCGAAATCATGGCCCGGCAAAATGACCGCCCCCTGCGGCAGCCCGGACACCGCGCGCATCAGCATCTGCGTCGTCCCGCGCGAGCCGGTCGAGCCGGCCAGCAGAACCGGATGCGGCGGCGGCGCCTCCTGCCAATGGCGGGCGATACGCTCCACCACCTGCCGCTGCCGCGCTTCGGCGCCGGGGGCGCCGCGCCCGTCGGTAAAGTGCCGCACGATGTTCAGGAATGCCCGGATACGCTCCCAATGACCCGACTGGTCGCTGATATCCAGCCGGTCGATGACATCGGGCGACACGCCCTCGCCCTCCATCTCGTCCATGAGCTTGGCTAGGCTGTCGGCCAGATCGTAAAGCGCGGTGCGCGGCGCCAGCCCCGGCTGCTGATCCAGCAAGGACGATATCAGCCGGATCAGCTCCAGCCGCCGGCGCAGCGGCGGCGCGGGCGGCGCGATGTCGGCCACGCGCCAATCGCGCCCCAGATCGGTGACAAGCGAGACGCGCGGAAGCAGCCGCGCCTCACCGGCGCTCAGCAGCGACAGGACGCGCCGCGCCATGCGCCGGGTGTTCACGATCAGATGCACGCGCCCCAGCGCTTCGGGCGGCGAACCGCCCAGCCGGCCGAGCAGACCGTCGACCAGCGCGGCCGGAAAATCCACGCCCGGCGGAAGGCCGAAGACGCGCGGGCTGTCGGAGGATTCAAACATCGTCTGCAATCAACATGTCCTCGGCCAGCGTGATCCCGCCGGGATGGCCTACATCGCACCATCTTCCATCATAGACGCAGCCGTGGAGCCGTCCACGGTCCAGAAGCCTGTCCCAGACCTTGTTCAGCGAAAACGCCCCTTCGGGCATCCCGTCCAGCGCGCTGGCCTTGATGATCTGCGCGCCGGAATAGACAAGGCCGGCGCCGCGCGCCAGCGCGCCGCCCGCGCCGATCACGAAATCGCCCCGGCCCGAATGACCGACAGCCTGCGCGGGCGGCAGGCAAAGCAACAGGGCATCCATCGCCTCCGGCCGCCACGCCCCGGCGAGTTGCCTCAGCGGGTTCGCCCCGCGCCAGACCGCATCCGTGTTCAGCGTGAAGACCGTCCGCGCCCCCAGCAGCGGAAGCGCCGCGCGCAAACCGCCGCCGGTGTCGAGGATGTCCGGCGCCTCCAGCGATACGCAGGCGCCGCGCCCCTCGAGATGCGCGGCGATCTGCTCCGCCTTGTAATGCGCATTCACCACGATACGCGCCGGGCTCACCGCGGCGGCAATCTCCATCGCATGGTCGAGCAGCGGCTTGCCGGCGACCGCGATCAGCGGCTTGGGGCGATCCGCCGTCAGCGCGCCCATCCTGGTGCCGAAACCCGCGGCAAACAGCATTATTGAATCGGGTGCGTCGGACATCTGCGTTTCAGATCCTCGCGGAATGGTGGCGTCGGCTCGGGCAGGGTGCGGCGGATCATGGGCGCGACACCGGCCAGCGCCGGATGGCCTAGGTCCTGCATCAGGTGACCCCACACGCGCGGCATCAGATCGACGTAATGCGGCTTGCCGTCGCGCAGGCAGAGCCGGGCGAAAACCCCGAGGATGCGCAGGTTCCGCTGCGCGCCCAGCACGTGATAGGCCGCATCGAACGCGGCCCCGTCATGCCCCGATCCGGCGATGTAGCGAGCCACCATGTCGGCCGCGATGCCGGCCGGAACATCGCGCCGCGCATCCTGCAGCAGCGACACCAGGTCATAAGCCGCATGACCTCGCATCGCGTCCTGAAAATCCAGCAGCCCGACCCGCGCGATCCCGGTTCGGTCCGGCAGCCAGAGCAGGTTCTCGGCGTGGTAGTCGCGCTGGATCAGCACATCGCGCCGGGCCGCATGGGTATCGAGTGCATGGGACATGGCGCTGGTGAAGCTTTCGCGCAGTTCGTGGTCGCCGCGCTTGGCATACCAGTCGAGCGCAAGGGCCGCCATTTCGGCCATGAGCGGCGTGTCGTAAGCATTCAGCGATTCCGGTGCCGGATGCTTGTGCAGCTCGATCAGCACGTCGGTGGCGGTGCGGTAAAGCTCGGACTCGATGGACGGCTGCCGTGGTATGATCCGCGCGTAGAGATCGTCGCCCAGATCCTCGAGCAGAAGAAAGCCATGGTCCATGTCTCGGCCGAATATCCGGGGCGCGCTCAGGCCCAGACCGGTCAGATGATCGGCAACCGATAGGAACGGGCGCACATCCTCGCCGCGCTCCGGCGGCGCGTCCATCAGGACCGCCGTGTCGCCGCCACGCCGGACGCGCAGATAGCGGCGGTTCGAGGCGTCACCGGCGAGGGGCGCGACCTGGGCACCGGCCCAGTCTGTCCTGTCGAGGAAAGTCATGGCAAGCGCCGTGCGGTCAGTCATTCCAGATGCCTTCAAAGCGGTGCGCCCACTCCGGGCCAAGCGATCCAAAGGTCAGCCGCCGCGCGTCGGGAGCGTCTTCGACCGTCAGCGCCAGGTGGAGCGCGCCGGGTGGCGCCAGATCGCCCAGCCGGTCTGGCCATTCCACAAGACAGATCGCGTCGGAAAAGGCGTCCATCAGCCCCAGCTCGAACACCTCGCTGGTGTCTGTCAGCCGATAAAGATCGACATGCCAGATCTCTCCGCTCCGGCCGGCATAGGTCTGAACCAGCGTGTAGGTCGGGGAGGGCACATCCTCGGGGCAGGCCAGAAGCGACTGGATGATGCACCGGGCGAAGTGTGTCTTGCCCGCGCCGATATCTCCGGTCAGCAGCACCGTATCGCCTGGGCGCAGCACCGGCGCGAGCCGCCGCGCGATCGCGCAGGTCTCGCCGGGACTGTCTGAGGTGATGGCGCGGATCGTGGGAACATGCATGCGCGCAACTTACACGCGCCGGTGCCACCTGCAACCGCGATCAACCGGCCTCCGCGGTTGCGGCGATGCGCGGAGCGGTGTCGAGATTTCCCAGCAGCGTCAGCATGCGGGCGCCGCCGGGCAGCGGCTCGATCCGGCAGGTGACGTTGCGGCCAGACGTCGTGGAGATGGAGCGCGCATCGCTGGGTGGAGTGCGCGAGGTCAGCTTTGCCTCGATATCGGACCAGTTGCCGGGATCGGGCAGCACGGCGGCACAGGCGCGGATCAGGTCGGGCACGGTCATGTCGGCAAAACAGATGTCGGGATCTATCCCCAGCAGACGCGTCGCCACGGAATTGCAGAAGGACAGCACATTGTCCGCGCCAATCACCATCACCGCCTGCGGCAGACGATCCAGCGCCGATTGCCGCAGGTCGACCTGCAGGCGGAAACGCCGCGTCAGCATGATTTCGGCGGTGATATCCTCGAACAGGAACGCGACCGCGCCATCGGGATGCGGGCGGCCGGTGACGCGATAGGTCACGTCCTTCGGCAACGACCACGTTTCCTGATAGAGTCCGCCCTCCGCGCTTTCGATCACCTGCCCGATCTGCGTGCGCCAGGAGGCATAGCTGCGCGGCTCGGGCATGACGCGGCGGTCGCGCAGGTTGTCGAAGAACGCCATCAGGTCGGGCTGACCGCTGAGAAACCCGGCGGGAAGCGACGTCAGGTCCATGAGCGCCGGATTGAACAGCGCGAGCTTGCGGTTGCGGTCGAACACGGCCAGCCCGGTCGTCAGATAGGCGAACGTCTTGGTCAGCGTCTGGACGAAATCCTTCTGCATCTTCTCGGCCGTGACGACCTTGGTGATGTCGGTCGCATGGTGAAGCACGCCCGATCGGCTGGCGGAGGAATGGGTTTCATACCAGGTCGGCCGCCCGCCCGTCGCCGGAGTGACGGAAAACCGGCTGTTGTCACTCAGGCCCGGCCCCGGCACCTGCGTGTTCTGCGCTGCGGGATCGAACGCATCGCAGCAGGCCGCGTTCTTCCAGATGACAGCGCCATCCGGGGCCGTTCGCCAGACGGGCGCGCGCCATCAGCATCTCGTGCCGTTCGGCCGGATGGGTATGGGGCGGATCGCAGAGCGTGACCCGCGTGCCATGCTGCGTGCGCAGGAAGGTCAGTTCGGCAGAATCGTCATCGCCCTGCGCGGGCACCAGAAGCGACCGGTCCTCGTCAAGCTCCGCAAGCGAGCGGGGCAGGTCGGCGAACCTGTCGCCGAACCACGCCCGCAGATCGGACCAGCGCAGCACACCGTCCTGCATGGGCGGCAAGGCGCCGGCGTGGCTGTCGAACATCAGGTCGTCCTGAAACAGGAAGCTGGCCTTCGCGTCCCGCGCGTGCGGCGCAGGTGCGGCAGTATCCGGCGCTGGCGCGCACCTGCCGATCAGCCACAGCACGGCCAGTGAGATCACACCGGCCAGCGCGCTCAAGCCCAGCCAAGTCACCAGCGATGTCGCCGCCATGCCCCGATCCTTTCAGACGCCTGTTCAGGACGAGGATGACGCACGGGTGGTTAACGTGCGGTTAAGCCCAAAGCGCAAAGCGGTCGGCGCGCGTGAAAATCGCGGGTTTTCAATGCGTGATCGGCGCATTCTGCCCGATACCGCCGACAGCGTCGCCATCCTCGGGCACCAGCTGGTCCAGCGGCCAGACCACCTCGACGACCGCACCGATCCGCTCGCGACGGGCCGAATCGGCCTTGAACGACTCGGATCCGTTGGCAAAGCTGAGATCGGCACCCGAGCGTTCCAGCAGCGTCTTGGCGATGAACAGCCCCAGCCCCATCCCCTCGTATTCGGGCCGCTCCGGCACCGATACGCGGGCCCGGCGGCGCATCAGCGGATCACCGATACGCCCCAGAAGATGCGGCGGATAGCCCGGTCCGTCATCCATGATGCGCAGGGCGACGGTCCGGTCGCTCCACCGCGCCTCGATCCAGACGCGGCTTTCGGCGAAATCGACGGCATTCTGGATCAGATTGCGCAAGCCGTGGATGATTTCCGGGCGGCGCAGGATGAGCGGCGGCGCGGCTGGCCCGCCGGATGAGGGCCGGGTGTCGAAGCTCAGGATCTTGCCCCGGTCCGCATGCGGCTCGGCCGCCTCGTCGATCACGGCGGTAAGCGGGGCGCTGCGCAGGTGCAGGTCGTCCTTTCCGGCGCGGCCCATCGAGCGCAGGATGTCGCGGCACCGGTCCGCCTGCTCGCGGATCAGCAACGCGTCCTCGCGCGCATCGCTGCCCGGCGGCAGATCCTCGGCCAGCTCGGAACTGGTCAGCTTGATCGTGGCCAGCGGCGTGCCCAGCTCGTGCGCGGCAGCGGCCACGACGCCGCCCAGATCGGTCAGCTTCTGCTCGCGCGCAAGCGCCATCTGCGTGGCCTGGAGCGCGCCCGACATCGCGCGCATCTCCGTCACCGTCCAGCGCGAATAGACCCCCAGGAACACGATGCCGATGACGATCGCCACCCAGTTCCCGAAGAGGAAGATCACCGGCACCTGAAGGACGAAGCCGTCCCCGGTCATCAAGGGCAGGTGGAACCGTGTCAGCGCCGTGACGATCAGGATCGCGGTCAGGCCCAGGAACAGTGTCGAGCGCGACGAGAGAGACGAGGCGGACACCACCACCGGGCCGACGATCAGCACCGAGAACGGATTGTTCAGGCCGCCGGTGAGAAACAGAAGGCCTCCCAACTGGACCAGGTCGAACAGCACCATCGCCAGATTCTCGGTCTCGTTCAGCCGCTTGTTGACCGGAAAGACCAGAGAGGCGACCAGGTTGCTGATGATGGACGCGCCGATCACCAGGTAACACAGGCCAAGCTCCAGATTCAGGTTCAGCGCGCGCTCGGCCACGGTCAGTGCGGTGATCTGGCCGACGACCGCCCACCAGCGCAACAGGATGAGCGTGCGCAGGCGGATCCAGCTTCCCTGATCGCCCGGAATCATGCGCGGTGCGCGTATGCTGTTCATCTGCGGTAAATCGCCCCGTTGCGTGCGCTGTCGCTTTCGTTAGATGTGTCACATCACGGCGGCCTTGCCCAGAAGCAGCCCGCCCGCAGGTTCGCATACCCGAAAGGATCCACCATGACCCGTGCGCTTGTCTTTGCTCTGGCCGCTGCCTTTGTCATTCTGGCGGGCAGTCTCTACCTGGTGACGGCCGGCCGCTCGGGCGGCGACTTTGCCGAATGCCGCAGCACGTCGGTCGCCGGGCCGGGCGATATCGGCGGGGATTTCACGCTGGTGGACGAGACCGGCAAGACCGTCACCAGCGCCGAGGTGCTGGACCAGCCGGCGCTCATTTATTTCGGCTACACCTTCTGCCCCGACGTCTGCCCGTTGGACGCGGCGCGCAATGCCGAGGCTGTCGAGCTCCTCGAAGAGCGGGGGCTGATGGTCAAGCCGGTCTTCATCTCGATCGATCCGGAGCGCGACACGCCCGAAGTCGTCGCCGATTTCACCGACGCGATGCACCCCAGGATGCTGGGCCTGACCGGAACGCCCGAGCAGGTCAGGCAGGCAAGCCAGGCCTACCGCACCTTTTACAACGCGCAGACGCCGGCGCCGGGCGAAGAGGATTATTACCTCGTCGATCACTCGACCTTCACCTATTTCACGATACCGGGCTATGGATTTGTCGAGTTCTTTCGCCGGGACGCGACGGCCGAGCAGATGGCCGACAAGGTTCAATGCTTCCTCGAAGCGGCCTGACCCCGGCGCGCCTTGCGGTTTGACCGGCGCGCCACGCCGGGCTAAGTGCCTGTCCAGGAACACTCAGGAACTGGATGCGCGCAATGGGCGACACCGAACTGGATCTGGGCGAGGACCGATCGCTGCTTTTGGTCGATGACGACGAAGCTTTCGTGCGCCGCCTTGCCAAGGCCATGGAAAAGCGCGGCTTCGACGTCGAGATTGCCATGTCGGTGGCGGCGGGCCGCGCCAGCGCGATGGCCCGCCCGCCGGCCTACGCGGTCTGCGATCTGCGGCTGGAGGACGGTAACGGTCTGGACGTCGTCGAAGTCATCCGCGAGAAACGCCCCGAAAGCCGGATCGTGGTTCTGACCGGCTATGGCGCCATCGCGACGGCGGTGGCGGCGGTCAAGATCGGGGCGACCGATTACCTGTCCAAGCCGGCCGACGCCAGGGACATCGTCAACGCGCTGATGGCGACGGGGGACGACCTGCCGCCCCCGCCGGAGAACCCGATGAGCGCCGACCGCGTTCGTTGGGAACATATACAGCGGGTATATGAGCTGTGTGATCGCAATGTCTCGGAAACCGCGCGGCGCCTGAACATGCACCGGCGCACATTGCAGCGGATCCTGGCCAAACGCTCGCCCCGGTAACTTGCGGGGCGCGTCCGCGCCGTCGGTGGAAATGAGTATTTTCGGGAAGATGAAAGGGCGGGAGTGCCGCCCTTCAGCCTCTCAGCCTCTCAGCCTTTCAGGCGACGTTCCCGCGCCGCCAGCAGCTTGAGCCGGAGCGCGTTGAGCTGGATGAAGCCTGCCGCATCCTTCTGGTCATAGGCGCCGGCGTCATCCTCGAACGTGACATGCGCCTCGGAGTAAAGCGAATGATCCGACCAGCGGCCGACCGTGCGCGCGCTGCCCTTGTAGAGCTTCACCCGCACGGTGCCCGTCACGTGGGTCTGGCTGGCGTCGATCGCTGCCTGAAGCATCATGCGTTCGGGGCTGAACCAGAAGCCGTTGTAGATCAGCTCGGCATATTGCGGCATCAGTTGATCCTTCAGATGCATCGCGCCGCGGTCCATCGTGATGCTCTCGATACCGCGATGCGCCTCCAGCAGGATGGTGCCGCCGGGCGTTTCATAGATGCCGCGGGATTTCATTCCGACGAACCGTCCCTCGACCAGGTCCAGACGGCCGACGCCATGCTTGCCGCCCAGCTCGTTCAGCTTGGTCAGGATTGTGGCGGGGCTGAGCGCCTTGCCGTTGACGGACACCGCATCGCCGCCATCGAAGCCGATTTCGACGAATTCGGGCTCATCCGGGGCATCCTCGGGATTGACGGTGCGCTGATAGACGTAGTCGGGTGCCATTTCGGCCGGATCCTCCAGAACCTTACCCTCGGACGAGGTGTGCAGCAGGTTCGCGTCCACCGAAAACGGCGCCTCGCCGCGCTTGTCACGGGCGATCGGGATCTGGTGCTGCTCAGCGAAATCGATCAGCCTGGTCCGACTGGTCAGGTCCCACTCGCGCCAAGGCGCGATCACCTTGATGTCGGGGTTCAGCGCATAGGCGGCCAGTTCGAACCGGACCTGATCGTTGCCCTTGCCGGTCGCGCCGTGGGCGACCGCATCCGCGCCGGTTTCCTCGGCGATCTCGACCAGACGCTTGGAGATCAGGGGGCGGGCGATGGAGGTGCCCAGGAGGTAAAGACCCTCGTAGACCGCGTTCGCCCGGAACATCGGGAATACGAAATCGCGGACGAATTCCTCGCGCACATCCTCGATATAGATGTTCTTGGGGTCGATCCCCAGCATCACCGCCTTGTCGCGCGCCGGCTCCAGCTCTTCGCCCTGGCCGAGATCGGCGGTGAAGGTCACCACCTCGCAGCCGTATTCGGTTTGCAGCCACTTCAGGATGATCGAGGTATCGAGGCCGCCGGAATAGGCCAGCACGACTTTCTTGGGCGCGGACATCTGTATGTTCCTTTGTCAGGGTCGCGCCGGGGATTATCGGGTTTTGCGGGATCAGGCAAGTCATCCGGAAGCGGCCGCAGAAGGGCGGGTCGGCGCAAAATCCGTGCGGGGCGGCGCGCAGCGTCTTGCGCTAGAGGGGCGGTTGGGGCAGGCATGTCGCCATGAGCGACTTTCGACATAATGCCCGCGCCGCGGAGGCGGCGATGCGTCCCGTCTTCGACGCCACCCCGCTGCAGCGGAACGAGCATCTGTCCGAACGCTATGAAGCGAACATCCTGCTCAAACGAGAGGACCTGACGCCGGTGCGGTCCTACAAGCTGCGCGGCGCGTTCAATGCCATGCGCAAGGTTCTGGCGCGGGGCGGCGAGACGCCGACATTCGTTTGCGCCAGCGCGGGCAACCATGCGCAGGGCGTGGCCTTCATGTGCCGGCATTTCGGCGTGCAGGGCGTGGTTTACATGCCGGTGACGACGCCGCAGCAGAAGATCGGCAAGACCCGGATTTTCGGCGGCGACAACGTGCGGATCGAATTGACGGGGGACTACTTCGACGTGACCCTTGCGGCGGCGCAGGATTATTGCGCGCGGATCGGCGCGCATTTCCTGTCGCCCTTCGATGACGAGGACGTGATCGAGGGCCAGGCGTCGGTCATGGTCGAGATCGAGCGCGATCTGGGCGGGATGCCCGACCACATCGTCATGCCGGTCGGAGGCGGCGGCCTGTCGGCGGGGGTGTGCAGCTATGTCGGGGACCGCGCCGAGATCACGCTGGTCGAGCCCGAGGGCGGCGCCAGCCTGCACGCGGCGCTGATCGCGGGCGCGCCGGTACGGCTGGAACATGTCAACAATTTCGCCGATGGCGCCGCCGTGGCGCAGATCGGCGAGCGGACCTTCCGGCGGCTCAGCCACCTCGATCCGGGGCAGGCGCTGAAGGTTAATGAAGACCGGCTTTGCACGACGATGATCGAGATGCTGAACATCGAGGGCATCGTTCTGGAACCTGCCGGCGCACTGGCCGTCGACGCGCTCAAGGACATGAAGAACCGTATCCGGGGCAAGACGGTGGTCTGCGTCACATCCGGGGGCAACTTCGATTTCGAGCGGCTGCCGGAGGTCAAGGAGCGGGCCCAGCGCCATTCGGGCGTCAAGAAATACTTCATCCTCCGCATGCCGCAGCGGCCCGGCGCGCTGAAGGATTTCCTCATGCTGCTCGGCCCGGAAGATGACATTGCCCGGTTCGAATATCTCAAGAAATCCGCGCGCAACTTCGGCTCTGTCCTCATCGGGATCGAGACGACGCAGGAGGAGAATTTCGCGCGTCTGTTCTCGGCGTTCCAATCGGCCGGATTCGATTACCGCGACATCACCGACGATACCGTTCTGGCCGAATTCCTGATCTGAGCCGCGCCTCATCGCTCTACCAGCCCCGACATTCGAGGCCTGTCAGGAAAGCGGCCCTGGAGCGGTCATAACAGGCCAGCGTTTCGGGCAGGTCGATCCGGTCATGCAGCCCCTCTGCCGCCGCAGCCTCGCCTTGGCGGCATCTTTCGGCGAAGGCCTGAAAGCCGAGATTCAGCGCGCTGCCCTTCAGCAGGTGCATCCGCCCCTCCAGCAGAGCGTCAGAGCAACCGCCGCGCAGCATCGCGATCTCGTCCTCGACCTCCTCCAGAAAGAGGTCGACCACATCGTCGAAATCCTCTTCTCCGATCTCGTTGCGTAATTGCCCGACACGGGCCCAATCGATCATGCCGCCTCCGTTCCCTTTGTTCGGAAGGATGGCGCAGATTCCCTAACAAGCAGTTAGGACGAGCGGAGAAACCGGCAAATCGGCGGCGTTCACGATCCCTTAATCCATCGCACCTAGAACCGGATGATTACACGCGAAGGATATTTTCATGTCGCATCCTTGTACGGTTGCGGAGCGGTCGAAGATTGCTCCGCTCGCTCCCGCCCAAGAAGCCATTAGGCGTGTTCTGGTGGTTGACGACAGCCGCCTGCAACGCCGCATCCTCGTGGCGTCCTTGCGCAAATGGGGTTTCGCGATTGACGAGGCCGCGACGGGCGAGGAGGCGCTTGAAAAATGCCGCAGGAGCCCGCCTGACCTGGTGCTGAGCGACTGGATGATGCCGGGAATGTCGGGGATCGAATTCTGCCGGGAATTCCGCCGCATGCCACGGGAAAATTACGGGTATTTCATCCTTCTGACCTCCAAGTCGGACAAGGCCGAGATTGCCGGCGGTCTTGACGCCGGCGCGGACGATTTCCTGACCAAGCCGGTCAATGCCGGCGAATTGCGCGCGCGCATCGCCGCCGGAGAGCGGATCCTGCGGATGGAGCGCGAGCTGACCGAGAAGAACCGCCTTGTCAGTGCGACGCTGAACGAATTGCGCGCGCTCTACGATTCGCTGGACAATGACCTGATCGAGGCGAAAAAGCTTCAGCAGTCGCTGGTCAGCGACCGCCACCGGGATTTCGGTACGGCGGAAGTGTCCATGCTGTTGCGCTCGTCCGGGCATGTCGGCGGCGATCTGGTGGGCATGTTCCAGGTCAGCAGCACGCGCATCGGCCTATATGGGATCGACGTGTCGGGGCATGGCATCAGTTCGGCCCTGATGACCGCGCGTCTGGCAGGATACCTGTCCGGCGCGGCGCCGGATCAGAACGTCGCGCTGCGCCGTATGCCGGATGGCAGTTTCGCGCCGCGCCCGCCGGGGCAGACGATCGCGGCGCTGAACGATCTGTTCCTGAGGGAACTGGAGACCGAGCATTACTTCACCCTGCTGCTGGCGGATGTCGATCTGTCCACCGGCCGTGTCATCCTTGCGCAGGCGGGCCATCCCTATCCGGCCGTTCAGCGCGCCGACGGACGGGTTGAGATGATCGGCGACGGAGGGCTTCCCGTGGGACTAATTCCCGGCGCGGAATATCACGAAACCGAGGTGCATCTGGCGCCTGGCGACCGGCTGATGATCCATTCCGACGGGGTGACGGAATGCGCCGCGCCCGATGGGACGCTGCTGGATGACGCGGGGCTGGCGCGGCTGTTGCAGGGGCTGCGGGGCGCGCGGGGGACGGCCTGCCTGGAATCTCTGGTGTGGCAACTGGCGGAATTCGCCGGCGATGACAGCTTTGCCGACGACGTCTCCGCCATCCTGCTGGAGATCAAGCCAGCCCGGCCCACCGGCTGACGAACAGCCGGTCACCGGGATTGCCCAGCTCGGCCGCGGCATCGGCAAGGCTGACGGTCAGCGGCGTGTGACCCTCTTCCGTCGGCGCACAGAGGGCCCGCACCGGCCGGGCGGCGTAGATCGTGCAGAGCTTCTCGGCCCAGATGTCGTATTCCGGCATGTAGGCGAACCGGCGGAACGCTCCGATGCGCCGCGGCGCCGCGATGATCCATCCAGTCTCTTCCATCACCTCCCGGTGCAGCGCGCGCAGCGGCGATTCGCCCGGATCGACCCCGCCGCCCGGCAGTTGCAGTTCCGGCTGCGGCGCGTGCTGCAGTGTGACCAGCAGACCGCCCTCGCGCGGCAGGATCGCATAGACACCATGGCGCAGGCGGTACGATCTGTCGGGTTGCGGCGGGCTGCCTACGCGGCGGATCATAAGGCTGGTTCCTCTTGGACGGCGGGTTGCCCCACCCTATATCTTCGCGATATGCCAAGGTTCGGCAGATAAGGAAACCCCATGACACTCGACGACAAACTCGCTTGGGACGACACGGTTCTGCCGTTCCAGCTGGACAATTCAGACATTCGCGGGCGCGTGGCGCGGCTTGACGGGGTGCTGGGCGGTATCCTCGAGCAGCACACCTACCCCCCGGTTGTCGAGGCGCTGGTCGCGGAAATGGCGCTGCTGACGGCGCTGATCGGGCAGACGATCAAGCTGCGCTGGAAGCTGTCGCTTCAGGTCCAGTCGAACGGCCCCGTCCGCATGATCGCGACCGATTATTACGGCCCCTCCGAGGACGGAAAGCCCGCGCGCATCCGCGCCTACGCGAGTTACGACGCGGATCGGCTGTCCGAGGGCGGGCATTGGGCGCAGATCGGCGAGGGGTATTTCGCGATCATGATCGACCAGGGCAAGGGTATGGCCCCGTACCAGGGCATCACGCCCCTGTCCGGCGGCAGCCTGCGCGCCTGCGCCGAGGCTTATTTCGCCCAGTCAGAGCAAATTCCGACCCGCTTCGCGCTGAGTTTCGGGCGCTCGACCGAACAGGGCGGGGACGAGCATTGGCGCGCCGGGGGCGTCATGCTGCAACATATGCCCAAAGCGTCGCCGTCGGTGACCGGTGGCGGCAGCGGCGAGCAGGGCCTGCTCCAGCCCGCGGACGTCGCGCCAGAGGGCGAGGCGGGCGAGAACTGGAACCGCGCCAACATCCTGCTGGACACGGTGGACGAGCTCGAGCTGATCGGCCCCGGCATCGCGCCCACCGACATGCTGCTGCGGCTTTTCAACGAGGAAGGCCCCCGTGTTTTCGACGCGCAGCCCGTCCGCTTTGGCTGCACGTGCTCGGAAGAGCGTGTGCGCCAGAGCCTGTCGATCTATTCGGCCAAGGATATCGCGACGATGACCACCGATGACGGCCGCGTCACCGCCGATTGCCAGTTCTGCGGCGCGCATTACGATCTGGACCCGGACACTTTGGGATTCGAGGCCGAAGACGGCACGTCGCACAGCAAGGGTGACGGCGGCCCCGCATGAGCGCCCGCGATCCCATCGCGGCGGTTGCCGATGCGCTGGGCCGTCCGCATGCGGCGACGTCCGATTTCGATCTGAACCCGGAAACCGTGTTGCCGGCGGGCCGCAAGCTGCGCCCGGCCGGCGTTCTGGTGCCGCTGATGATGGGGCCGGGCGGCGCGCGGGTGGTGCTGACGCAGCGCTCGTCGGTGCTCAAGCATCATCCGGGGCAGATCGCCTTTCCCGGCGGCAAGCAGGAGGAGGGCGACGCGGACGTGACCGCCGCCGCCCTGCGCGAGGCGCAGGAGGAAATCGGGCTGGATCCGGCGAATGTCGAGGTGCTGGGATATCTGCCCACACATGAGACGGTGACGGGCTTTACCGTCACCCCGGTCGTCGCGCACGTCCTGTCGCCCTATACGCCGGTTCCGCAAGAGGCGGAAGTGGCCGAGGTGTTCGACGTGCCGCTCGATCATGTCTTGCGGCAAGGCCGCTACCGGATCGAGGCGCGCTATTGGCGCGGCACGATGCGGCGCTACTACACCGTCCCGTTCGGCCCCTATTACATCTGGGGCGCGACCGCGCGGATGCTGCGGGCGCTGGCCGACGTGGCGGGGCGGCCATGAGGATCGATACGCCCTGGATCCGGGCGGCGCCGCTTCAGGCTGTTTTTGCCGCGTTTCATGCGGCGGGCCACGGCGCGTGGCTGGTGGGCGGCGCGGTGCGCAACGCGGTGCTGGGCGAGGAGGTCGGCGATCTCGACCTTGCCACGGATGCGACGCCGGACCAGATGGCGCAGCTTGCCGAGGCTGCGGGCATCCGCGCGGTGCCGACCGGCGCCGAGCATGGCACGATGACGCTGATCGCCGAAGGCGTGCCGCACGAAGTCACCACGTTCCGCCGGGACGTCGAAACCTTCGGCCGCCGCGCGACCGTCGCCTTCACCCGCGAGATGGCCGAGGACGCCCGCCGCCGCGATTTCACGATGAACGCGCTTTACGCCGACGCGGAGGGCAAGGTGATCGACCCGCTGGGCGGGCTGCCGGACACGTTGGCGCGGCGCGTGCGGTTCGTCGGAGACGCGGGCCAGCGCATCGCCGAGGATTACCTGCGCATCCTGCGGTTTTTCCGCTTTCACGCGCAATATGGCGAGGATCGCGGCATCGATCCTGAGGGGCTGGCGGCTGTCGCGGCCAATCTGGACGGGCTGGACAGCCTTGCGCGCGAGCGTGTCGGCGCCGAAATGCGGCGGCTTCTGTCCGCGCCGGACCCTTCCCCCGCCGTTGCCGCGATGGCGCAGGTCGGCGCGCTGGCGCGCGTTCTGCCGGGCGCCGATGCGCGCGCGCTGGCGCCGCTGGTGCATCTGGAGGCGCAGGTTGGCGCGGCGCCCGACGCCATGCGCCGGCTGGCCGCGCTGGGCGGGGAGGGGGCGCGCGGCCGCCTGCGCCTGTCCAAGGCCGACGCCACACGGCTCGACCTGCTGCGCCGCGCCACCGGTGACATGACGGGCGCCGGGGCGCTGGGCTATCGCCACGGCGCGGAGGCGGCGCGCGACGTTCTTCTGCTGCGCGCGGCGCTGCTGGAGATGCCGCTGAACCCGGCCGAGCTGGAGCAGGCCCGGTTCGGCGCCGCGGCGGAATTTCCGATCAGCGCCAGGGATCTCATGCCCGAATACGAGGGCGCCGCGCTGGGCGCGCGCCTGTCGGCGCTGGAGGCGCGATGGATCGCCTCGGGCTTTGCGCTGACGCGGCAGGATTTGCTGGAAGACACGCCATGACTCACCGGATCGAGCGGCTGGGCCATCAGGGTGACGGCATCGCGGAGGGGCCGGTCTTTGCACCCATGACCCTGCCCGGGGAAGTGGTCAGCGGCACGCTGGAAGGCCCGCGCCTGACCGATATCCGCATCATCGAGCCGAGCGCGCGGCGCGTCAAACCGCCCTGCCGTCATTTCAGGACCTGCGGCGGCTGTCAGCTTCAGCATGCCGACGATGATTTCGTCGCCGCGTGGAAGGAGGATGTGGTGCGCACCGCCCTTGCCGCGCACGGGCTGGACGCGCCGTTTCGCCCCATCGCCACCTCGCCGGCGCAAGCGCGGCGCCGCGCGACCTTCTCGGCGCGCCGCACCAAGAAGGCGGCGATGGCCGGATTTCACGGGCGCGCGTCGGATGTCATCGTGGAAATACCCGATTGTCAACTGCTGCACCCCGACCTGATGTGCGCAATTCCGGTGGCCGAGGCGCTGGCGTTGCAGACCGCCAGCCGCAAGGGCACGCTCGACGTGGCGGTTTGCCTTTCGGGCGGCGGGCTGGATGTCAGCGTGACGGGCGGGCGCGCGCTGGACGGACTGCTTCGGATCGTGTTGGCGCAGCTGGCCGAGGCGCATGATCTGGCGCGGCTCGCATGGGAGGGCGAGGTGATCGCAATGCGCCGCCCCCCGCTTCAACGTTTTGGCAGGGCGCATGTCGTCCCGCCGCCCGGCGCGTTCCTGCAGGCGACGGCCCAAGGCGAGGCGGCGCTGCTGGCCGATGTGGCGGCGGCAATGGAAGGCGCGGCGCGCATTGTCGATCTCTTCGCCGGCTGCGGCACCTTCGCGCTGCCGCTCGCCGCTACAGCGCAGGTTCATGCGGCCGAGGGCGACGCGGCGATGATTGAGGCGCTCGATGCCGGCTGGCGCAAGGCGCCGGGGCTCCGCCAGGTGACGGCGGAGGCGCGCGATCTTTTCCGCCGCCCGCTGCTGCCGGACGAGCTGAAACGCTTTGACGGTGCGGTGATCGACCCGCCACGCGCGGGCGCCGAGGCGCAGATCGCACAACTGGCCGCCGCGACCATTCCGCGCATCGCCTATGTGTCGTGCAATCCCGTCAGCTTTGCGCGCGATGCCGCGGCCCTGGTTTCAGGCGGCTATACCTTGGCCGGACTGCGCGTGGTCGACCAGTTCCGCTGGTCCAGCCATGTCGAGCTGGTGGCCGAATTCTCGAGGCTCTGACGCTCGGGCAGCAAAAAACCCCCTATCTCGACGCCCCCGATCCGGGTTATGTTTGACAAAAAAAGGATCGAGTAGGGCAAATGAGGATTTTCAGGTTTTTCGCAATCGCGTTGATCGTCGTCGGGCTGTCGGCGTGCAGTTCCAAGTTCAGGACGTATAACGGCCCCGAAGTCACGCATGTCGTGCTGAAAAAGGGCGAGCGCAAAATGTATCTCCTGCACCATGACAAGGTGCTGGAGGATTACGATTTCGACCTCGGCTTCATGCCGGTTGGCCACAAACTCTATGAGGGTGACGGGCGCACGCCCGAGGGCACCTATCTGATCGATCGCCGCAATCCGAACAGCAAGTTCCACCTGTCGATCGGCATCTCCTATCCCAACGTGGTGGACCGCGCGCGGGCCTTCTCGGAGGGCAAGAGCCCCGGCGGCGACATCTTCATCCACGGCCAGCCGAACGGCGGCGGGAAAAAACGGCAGGGCCGCGACTGGACCGCCGGATGCATCGCCGTCTCGAACAAGGAGATGGAGTGGATCTATGCCATGGTGAGGGACGGCACCCCCATCACCATCTATCAGTAGGGGGTCGCCCGGCGCGGGCCGGGGCTGAGTATTTTTGCCAAGATGAAGCGCCGTGTAGACGATTTTTCCGCCCGGCGCCTTACATGAGTTCTTCTTTGACCTGAGACATCAGATAAAGGCGAGTTGCGCGCAACGCCGACATGTCGCGCGCGCTCATCGCCTTAGCCGCCCATTACCAGCGTCCACCAGATCTTGCCGCTGTTTTCCTGAAGCCAGGAGAAACCCATCTCGCGGGCATCGCGGGCCAGGACCACCTTTCGCGTCGTCGGCTCGTCCATCCAGGCGGCGAGGGTTTCCAGCTCCGTCTCATAGGTCTCCGAGATGTTCTCGCCGACGAGGTGGCCGGCATAGCCGACGCGGCGGACGCGGTCGATCGGGGACGAGCCGTCCGAGCCGAAATGCCATGGCCGGTTCTGGATCGACATGTCGCGCGAATGGGTCGCGGCGGCGGCGTTGAGCTTTGCGTTCAGTGCGACCGGCTCACGTCCGGCGGCGCTGCGCAGCGAGTTGACGGCATCCAGCATGCGGTACTGGATCGTCGAGGTGTCACTGGCCCGGATCGGGTAGACCTGCGGCAGCGGTTTGCCATCGGGGCCGATGCGGGGCTGCGTCGGCATCGTCGGAGCGCAGGCGCTGAGCGCGAGCAGTGCGGAAAGGAAGAGGACCAGGATTCGCGACATAGGCTTGGGACCATCCGGCTTGAGACATTTGCGCAAGCTCTACAGGCAGCAGCGTTGCGATTCAAACCCGCATCCCCGGAACTTTGCCTGCCGGATGCGGTTTGAATTGCGACTGCGTCTTTCGCGCAATATCGTTGCACGGCTCTGGCTTCACCTGACCCTATGGGAGGCACGTATGACCAAGGATCTCTCCAATCTGTTGAACAGGCGCAGTTTTCTTGCCGGAACGGCTGCTCTGATCGGGGCGCCTGCCATCGCTCAGGACGCCGGAGCGCCCGGCGGCGTGCGCCGCAACATCTCGAGCTTTCGCTCACGGGACTGGCGGCCCTACTTCTCGTCCCTGCGCAACGGTGCCGTTCTGGTCGACATTGATTCGCGCGCGCTGCATTTCTGGAGCGGGGATGGCAGCATCTACAGGCTCTATCCTTCGTCGGTGCCGCTGTCGGAGGATCTGACGCGGCGGGGGCGCACGCGCGTGATCCGCAAGGTGGTAGGCCCCAGCTGGAGCCCGACGGCCAACATGCTCAAGCGCAATCCCGATTGGCCGCGCTACGTCCCGCCGGGGCCGAACAACCCGCTGGGCACGCATGCGCTGTATCTGGGATGGAAATATTACCGGATCCACGGCACGCACGACAACGGCAAGATCGGCCGCAAGTCGTCCAACGGCTGCATCGGACTTTACAACCGGCATATCGCCGAGCTGTTCAGCCTGACCCGGGTCGGCACGCAGGTGTTGCTGATTTGACCAAGGGCGCATTGCGGAATGCACGTTCGGGTGAGGCCGCGATTGTCATCCGGCAGACGGGCCCGTTACAAGACATGGACGAGGCATCCGCCTCGGGGTCTCGCGGCCGCGATCCGTGGCAGCAGGCAATATGTCTGGAGGAAAGATGAAAAAACTCGCTCTCGCCGCTGCCCTGTCAGCCGCAGCTTCGGCCAGCTTCGCCGGTAACCTCGAGGCGCCGGTCATGGAGGCGCCCGTGATCGTCGAGGAAACCAGTGCAAGTTCGTCCGCAGCGGGCGTCTGGGTTCCGCTGGTCCTGCTGGCCGTCGTCGCCGCCGTCATCGCGACCGACTGAGCCGGGCGTCACTGCAAGGCGCCGGACCACCCGGTTCGGCGCCTTCCCCTTGCCTGATTGAGTTTTGCCGCCAGACAGGCAACAAGAGCGGGATTGGGAACGAAATCGGCGGGAGCGCGGCATGGACATTCTGGTCTTCGGCAAAACCGGTCAGGTCGCGCACGCGCTGCAGCAGCGTGCCGCTGTCGTCGCGCTTGACCGCGCTGCCGCGGACCTTGCCGATCCGGCAGCCTGCGGCGCTGCAATCGCGGCGCGGCGCCCGGCGGCGGTGATCAACGCCGCCGCCTACACCGCCGTCGACCGTGCGGAGGATGAGCCGGATCTGGCGCATGTCGTCAATGCAGAGGCGCCCGCCGCCATGGCCCGCGCCTGCGCCGATCTGAGGATCCCGTTCCTGCATATCTCGACCGATTACGTCTTTGACGGAAGCGGCACGGCGCCGTGGCCGGTGGACGCGCCCATCGCTCCGCTGGGGGTCTATGGCCGCAGCAAGGCCGCGGGCGAGGAGGCCATCCGCGCGGCGGGCGGCGCACATGCGATCCTGCGCACGTCATGGGTGTTTTCGGATCATGGCACAAATTTCGTCAAGACGATGCTGCGCCTGTCCGAGACGCGCGATGCGCTGTCGGTGGTGGACGACCAGATCGGCGGGCCGACGCCGGCGGGACGCATCGCCGACGCGCTGCTGATCATGGCGCGCGCGATGCAGGACGGGCAGAAGGGCGGCACCTATCATTTTGCCGGCGCGCCGGCGACCAGCTGGAAGCGGTTCGCCTGCGAGATATTCAGCTGCGCGGGCAGGGACGTGAGCGTTGCCGGGATTCCCACCGCCGACTATCCGACGCGCGCCGCGCGGCCGCTGAACTCCCGCCTCGATTGTTCGGCGCTCGCGGCGGATTTCGGCATCACGCCGCCTGACTGGAAGGCCGACCTAGCCGATATCGTGCGCAGGCTGACGGCATGAAGCGCTTCAGGCCGACGTCTCAGCCGAGCCAGCCTTTCAGGTTCGCGCGGATGACACCCGCCAGCGCGTCGATATGCGCCGGGCTTTCGTTGAGGCAGGGAATATAGGTGAATTCCTCGCCGCCCGCCTCCTCGAAGCTTTCGCGGATCTCCTCGTTGATCTCTTCCAGCGTCTCGATGCAATCGGCGGAGAAGGCGGGCGCGACCACGGCGATGCGGCGCTTGCCCTCCTCGCGGGCAAGGCGCGCAACCTCCTCGACCGTATAGGGCTTCAGCCATTCCTCGGGGCCGAAGACGGATTGGAACGTCGTCGTGATCTGACTGTCGTCCCAGCCCAGCCGTTCCTTCAGAAGCCGCGTCGTTTTCTGGCACTGGCAATGATAGGGATCGCCTTGCATCAGGTAGCGTTTCGGCATCCCGTGATAGGACACGACCAGGATTTCGGGGCGCGCGTCGCCGGAATAGGCCGCCTCGATCGAGCGGGCGAGTGCGTCGATATAGGCCGGCTCCTCGAAGTAAGGGGGAATCGTGCGGGCGGCGGGCTGGCGCACTTCCTTCATCAGCGCGCGGAAGAATTCGTCGTTGGCGGTGCCGGAGGTTGCTCCGGCGTATTGCGGATAAAGCGGCACGAAAAGGATGCGGGTGCAGCCCGCTTCGGTCATTTCGCGCACCTTGGAGCGGGTCGAGGGGTTGCCGTAGCGCATGCAGAAGTCGACCATGACATCGTCGCCATGCTCGGACCTCAGCACGTCGCGCATCGCGTCGGTCTGATCGCGGGTGATCGTCATCAGCGGGCTTTCGCCCTTTTCCTCGTTCCAGATCGACTTGTAGGCCTTGCCCGAGGTGAAGGGACGTTTCGTCAGGATCACCAGTTGCAGAAGGGGCTGCCACTTCCACGGCGAATAGTCGATCACCCGGCGGTCCGACAGGAATTCGTTCAGATATCGGCGCATCGAGCGGTAGTCGTAGCCGTCGGGCGTTCCGAGATTGGCCAGAAGGATGCCCACCTTCTCGCGCGGGATCGCGGGGTGGCCTTCGGGGGCGTGAACCGGGCAGACAGCCTCGGTTTTTGGCTCGTTCATCTGGTGTTGTCCTTTGTCCTGAACCGCGGTTCTGCCGGACATAAGCGAATGGCGGCGGGGGTCAATCCGGCAGGGGCGTCTCGTCGGTATTGAGCGCGTCGGCCAGCCGCATCCTGGCCGAGCCGGGGCGCAGCGGCTGGGGCTGCGATTCGTGCGGCGACCAGCCGGTGAGACAGATAAGATCGTAGGTCGCCTGGATCCTGCCCTCACCGTCGCCGAAATTCTGCGCATAGATCTGAGCCGCCCGCTCGAAAATCGTGCGGCGGGTGAAATGGCGCGGCCGCGCCTGCATGGCGTTCGCCTCGCCCATGGCGCGCAGGTCGCGCATCAGCGCCGTCATATCGGCGTAGCTTGCGGTCAGCGGCACGCTGTCCACCACCGGCAGCGTCAGGCCGGCGCGCTGCAGCAGCCCGCCGAGGTCCCGCACCTCACCCGTCGGAACGACGCGCGGCGACAGCCCGCCGGTCATTTCCGCCTCGGCCTGTGCAAGGCTCGTGCGAAGCTGATGCAGGGTGGTGCCGCCCGGCATGATACCCAGGAACAGCCCGTCGGGCTTCAGCGCGCGGCGCGCCTGGATGATCTGGCCAACGGGATCGCTCGCCCAGTGCAGCGCCATGGCGTGTACGATCAGATCATGTGCCTCGGGCTCCAGCGCGAGCGTGTCGTCGTCGGGCAGGATGGCGGCGTCGGGGAAGGCGTCCTGCCACGGGGCGGGCCATCCGGTAACAATTCCGGGCGCGGTAAACGTTCTGTTAACCATCGCCAGGCGATCCTGCACCTCGCTGACCGCTTCCTCGTGCAGGAACAGCGCGGGACTGGCGGCGGCGGCGCGGGCGCGCTGGCGCAGCAGGGCAGGGCGGTCGGTCAGGTGCGGCGCGGTCATCGGGGGATCATCGGTTTCATGCAGGGGACATATAGGTGAAGGCGGCGCATTTGCAATCGGCGCTGCGGCTGGTCTATCCGCCGCGCTGCACCGCCTGCGGCGATCTGGTCGACAGCGATTTCGGCCTTTGCGGCCCCTGCTGGCGCGATACGCCGTTCATCTCCGGCCAGGCGTGCCATCTGTGCGGGGTGCCGCTCCCGGCCGGACCGGACGTGGCGGATGACATGCTGAGCTGCGATGCCTGCCTTGCCACGCCGCGGCCATGGGACGCGGGCCGCGCGGCGGTGATGTATGGGGGCAACGGCCGAAGGCTGGTGCTGGCGCTGAAACACGGCGACCGGCAGGATCTGGTGCGCCCCGCCGCGCTCTGGATGGCGCGGGCCGCGCGCCCGCTCCTGCGGCACGACACGCTGATCGCGCCGGTGCCGCTGCATTGGCTGCGGCTGCTGGGGCGCCGCTACAATCAGGCGGCGCTGCTGGCGCGCGCGGTGGCGGGCGCGGTGGACCGCCCGATGTGCCCCGATCTGCTGATCCGCCCGCGCGCGACGCCGTCCCTGGGCGGGCTGGGGCGCGACGCGCGGTTCGCCACGCTCGAAGGCACGATCAAGGTGCATCCAAAGCGGCGGGAACGTATGGCGGGCCGGCACATCCTGCTGGTCGATGACGTGATGACCTCCGGCGCCACCTTTGCGGCGGCAGCCGAGGCGTGCCGTGCCGCCGGGGCGGCGGGGGTGGCCATTCTGGCACTGGCGCGCGCGGGCAAGGATGCTTAGGTTTCCCGTCAAACCTTGATCCGAAGAAAGGCCCCGCCATGCAACCTGTCGAAATCTACACCACGCCGCTCTGCGGGTTCTGCCACGCGGCCAAGCGCCTCTTGTCTCAGAAGGGGGTGAACTTTTCCGAGATCGACGTCGCGGCCCATCCCGAGCGGCGCGGCGAGATGACAAAGCGCGCCAATGGAGGGCGCACGGTGCCGCAGATCTTCATCGGCGAGGTGCATGTCGGCGGCTGCGACGACCTTTTCGCGCTGGAGCGGGCGGGCAAGCTGGACGCGCTGCTGGCGGCATGAAGACCGCGCTGGTCCAGCTTCGCAGCAGCGACGACCCCGCCGCGAACCTTGCGCAGACATCCGCGCTGATCGAAGATGCCGCCGCCCAGGGCGCGCAATTCGTGCTGACGCCCGAAGTGACCAACTGCGTCTCGGCCAGCCGTGCGCGGCAGCAGCAGGTGCTGCGCTCCGAGCATGAGGATGCGACGCTGCCCGCGCTGCGGGATCTGGCGGCGGCGCGGGGCATCTGGCTGCTGATCGGCTCGCTCGCGCTCAAGACCGGCGATGCGGACGGGCGGTTCGCCAACCGCTCGTTCCTGATCGCCCCGGATGGCGCGATCCGGGCGCGCTATGACAAGATCCACATGTTCGACGTGACGATCTCGGACAGCGAAACCTACCGCGAATCGGCCGGCTACCGGCCCGGCACGCAGGCGGTGCTGACGGACATGCCCTTCGGCGCCTTGGGCATGACCATCTGCTATGACGTCCGCTTCCCGCACCTTTATCGCAACCTCGCGCAGGCAGGCGCGCAGGTGCTGACCGTGCCCTCGGCCTTTTCTCCCGTCACCGGCGCCGCGCATTGGGAAACCCTGCTGCGCGCCCGCGCGATCGAGACGGGCGCCTATGTTCTGGCCCCGGCGCAGACCGGCACGCATGACGCGGCCTGCGGCAAGCCGCGCCAGACCTGGGGGCACAGCATCGCCGTTTCGCCCTGGGGCGAGGTGCTGGCCGATGCGGGCACCGCGCCGGGGGTGATCTGCGTTGATCTGGACTTGGCCGAGGTGGCCCAGGCGCGCCGGCGCATCCCGGCGCTGATGCATGATGCAGAATTCGGCGGCCCCTGATGGACGACACGCCCGCCAATGCCCTTGCCGTCGCGCTGTTCGGCGAGATCCTCATGAACGATCAGCTGATCCGCAACCAGCTGAGCCGCGTTCTGCCCAAGGGGATGGAGGTGTCGCATTTTTCCGTGCTGAACCATCTGGCCCGCGCCGGGGCCGAGCGCAGCCCGACGGAATTGGCCCGCAGCTTTCACGTCACGCGCGGCGCCATGACCAATACCCTGCACAAGCTGGAATGGGCCGGATACGTCCATATCCGCCCCGATTGGGACGACGCGCGGCGCAAGCGCGTGTCGATCAGCCCGGCCGGCCGCACCGCCCGCGAGGCGGCGATTTCGTCGATCACCCCGCTGATTTCAGAGGTCGTCAGCGAACTGGGCGAGGACAAGGTGCGCGCGGCCCTGCCGGTGCTGCGCAGCCTGCGCGCCCGGCTGGAACCGGACGCCTAAGCCGCCTTGCGGCTGGCGGTGACGTAATTCACGCTCAGGTCGCGGTCCGAGATCGACCATTTCCAGCTGATCGGGTTGAAGACGAACCCCTTGCGGTCCACCGGCTCCAGCCCCGCCTGGCGCAGAAGATCGTAAAGCTCGTCCGGCGTGATGAATTTCGACCAGTCATGCGTGCCCTTCGGCAGCCAGCGCATGACATGCTCGGCGCCGATGATGGCCGCGACATAGCTTTTCGGATTGCGGTTGAGGGTCGAGCAGATGTGCAGTCCGCCGGGCTTCAGGAGTTGGCGGCAGGCGGTCAGGTAGGCCAGCGGGTCGCTGACATGCTCGACCACTTCCATGTTGAGCACGGCGTCGAACTGTTCATTCGCCTCGGCCAGCGCCTCTGCTGTCGTGTGGCGATAATCGATCTCCAGCCCGGATTGTTCGGCATGAAGCTGCGCGACGGGAATGTTCCGCTCGGCCGCGTCCGCGCCGATCACATCCGCCCCCAGCCGCGCCATGGGTTCCGACAGCAGGCCGCCGCCGCAGCCGATATCGAGGATGCGCAGACCCTTGAAGGGTGCGGCGCCCTTCAGATCGCGGTCGAACTCGGCGGCGATCTGCCGGGTGATGTAATCCAGCCGGCAAGGGTTCATCATGTGCAGCGGCTTGAACTTGCCGCCAGGATCCCACCATTCCTCGGCCATGGCCTGGAACTTGGCGACTTCGCCCTCGTCTATGGTGGATGCGGCCCTTTGCATTTCGCTCTCCGTGTGGTCATTTGTAGCTGGCGTTTAACATAGGGCGGGCATGGATAAAATCTCGGGGCATAAAAGCGCGGTGCAGTATCTCTACCCGCCGATCGAACCCTTCCAGCGGCAGATGCTGGACGTGGGCGATGGCCACCAGATCTATGTCGAGCAGTCGGGAAACCCCGAAGGGCGCCCTGTCATCGTGTTCCACGGCGGCCCCGGCGGCGGGTGCAGCCCGGCGATGCGGCGCTATTTCGATCCGGCCATCTACCGCATCGTCCTGTTCGATCAGCGCGGCTGCGGCCGGTCCACCCCGCACGCGTCGGTCGAGGCGAACACGACATGGCATCTGGTGGATGATATCGAACTGATTCGCCGCACCCTGGGGATCGAGCGGTGGATCGTCTTCGGCGGAAGCTGGGGCGCGACGCTGGCGCTGATCTACGGCATCACCCATCCGGCGCGCTGCGTGCATATCGTGCTGCGCGGCGTCTTCACCATGACGCAGGCCGAACTTGACTGGTTCTACGGCGGCGGCGCCGGGCGGTTCTGGCCCGAAACGTGGGCGCGGTTCCAGGACCCGATCCCCGAGGCCGAGCGCGGCGACTTGATCGCCGCCTATCACAAGCGCCTGTTCTCGGGCAGCGCCCACACCCAGATCCTGCACGCCAAGGCGTGGAGCGCGTGGGAAAACGCGCTGGCAACGGTCAACTCCACCGGATCCGGCGGCGACAGCCCGGCCGAATACGCGCGCGCCTTCGCCCGGCTGGAAAACCATTATTTCACCCATGCGGGTTTTCTGGAGCATGACGGCTGGATCCTGGCCAACATGGGCAAGCTGGCACAGGTGCCCGGCACCATCGTGCAAGGCCGATACGACATGATCTGCCCGCCCGCGACGGCCTTTGATCTGTCGAAGGCGTGGCCCGGATGCCGCCTCAACATGATCCCGCTGGCTGGTCATGCGCTCAGCGAGCCGGGAATCAGCGCCGATCTGGTGCGGGTGATGGATGCGCTGGGGCGCGAGTGATTCCGGGGGGGCGGGCGCAATCCCCTTGCATCTCGCCCACGCCCTCGCTATATGCGCTTCAACAGCGGCATGCTTCGGGTCCAAACCGAAGCATTCCACCGGATAAGTAAACGGGCCGCGCGCCCGTTTTTTTTGTGCCTATAAGACTGCGATATGCCATGACCAACGACCTCATCGCCAAAGCCGCCATCGACCGCCGCATGGCCGAGATCATCACCCCGGTGATCGAGGACATGGGATTCGAACTGGTGCGCGTGCGGCTCATGGGCGGCAAGCACCACACCCTGCAGATCATGGTCGAACGCCCCGAGGGCGGCATCGAGGTGGACGAATGTGCGCAGATTTCCACCGCCGTCAGTGCGACACTCGATGTCGAGGATCCGATTACCGACCCTTATACCTTGGAAGTGTCCAGCCCCGGCATCGACCGCCCGCTGACCCGGCTCAAGGATTTCGAGACGTTCGAGGGCTACGAGGCCAAGATCGAGACGAACGATCTGATCGACGGGCGCAAACGCTTCAAGGGGATGCTGGCCGGCGTCGAGGGCACCGAGGTGCTGATCAATGTCGAGGAAGGCACCATCGGCCTCGAATTCGATTGGCTGGCCGATGCCAAGCTGGTCCTGACGGACGAGCTGATCAAGGAAATGCTGCGCCAACGCAAGGCGGCGGGCACGATGAACGAAACAGATTTCGACGAAATCCAGACCGATACCGGTTCCGAGGAGGACTGAAACCCATGGCAATCACATCCGCAAACCAGCTGGAGCTCTTGCAGACAGCCGAGGCCGTGGCTCGCGAAAAAATGATCGACCCCGGTCTGGTGGTCGAGGCGATGGAAGAATCGCTCTCGCGGGCTGCGAAATCCCGCTACGGCGCTGAGATGGATATCCGCGTCAAGATCGACCGCAAGACGGGCCGCGCCACATTCACCCGCGTGCGCACCGTGGTCGAGGATGACGCGGTCGAGAACTATCAGGCCGAATTCACTGTCGAGCAGGCGCGGCAACACATGGAAGATCCCAAGGTTGGGGACGAGTTCCACGAAGAGGTGCCGCCCGTCGAAATGGGCCGCATCGCCGCGCAGTCGGCCAAGCAGGTGATCCTGCAGAAGGTCCGCGAGGCCGAGCGCGACCGCCAGTTCGAGGAATTCAAGGACCGCGCCGGCACCATCATCAACGGCCTCGTCAAGCGCGAGGAATACGGCAACGTCATCGTCGACGTGGGCCGCGGCGAGGCGATCCTGCGCCGCAACGAGAAGATCGGCCGCGAGGCATACCGCCCCGGCGACCGCATCCGCTGCTACATCAAGGACGTGCGCCGCGAACAGCGCGGTCCGCAGATCTTCCTCAGCCGCACCGCGCCCGAATTCATGGCCGAGCTCTTCAAGATGGAAGTGCCCGAAATCTACGACGGCATCATCGAGATCAAGGCCGTCGCCCGCGATCCCGGCAGCCGCGCCAAGATCGCCGTCATCAGCTATGACAATTCCATCGATCCGGTGGGCGCCTGCGTCGGCATGCGCGGCAGCCGCGTTCAGGCCGTCGTGAACGAGCTTCAGGGCGAGAAGATCGACATCATCCCGTGGAACGACGACCAGCCGACCTTCCTGGTCAACGCGCTGCAGCCCGCCGAAGTGTCCAAGGTGGTTCTGGATGAAGAGGCCGGCAAGATCGACGTCGTCGTGCCCGAGGATCAGCTGAGCCTCGCCATTGGCCGCCGCGGGCAGAACGTGCGTCTGGCCAGCCAGCTGACCGGCCTTGATATCGACATCATGACCGAGGCCGAGGACAGCGAGCGCCGCCAGAAGGAATTCGAGGAACGCACCGCGCTCTTCATGGAGACGCTCGACCTCGACGAATTCTTTGCGCAGCTGCTGGTGTCCGAAGGCTTCACCAACCTCGAAGAGGTCGCCTATGTCGATCTGGACGAGCTTCTGGTGATCGACGGCGTCGATGAAGGCACGGCGCAGGAGCTTCAGGCGCGGGCCCGCGATATCCTCGAGGCGAAGGCGAAGGAGGCGCTGGACAAGGCGCGCGCGCTGGGCGTCGAGGACAGCCTGGTTGAATTCGAGGGGCTGACACCCCAGATGGTGCTTGCGCTGGCCGAGGACGGCGTGAAGACGCTGGAGGATTTCGCGACCTGCGCCGATTGGGAACTGGCCGGCGGCTGGACCATTCAGGACGGCGAGCGCGTGAAGGACGACGGCCTGCTGGAGCCTTTCGACGTATCGCTGGAAGAGGCGCAGGATCTGGTCATGACGGCGCGCGTCCTGCTGGGCTGGGTCGATCCGACCGAGCTGGGCGGCGAGGCCGAAGAAGAGGACGGCGAAGCGGCGGCGGAGGCCGGCGCCTGATCGCGGTTCCCGGAGGTGACGCAGATGGCCCGCGGCGGAGAATCCAAGGACCGGACGACCGGTCCCGAGCGCAAGTGCATCGCCACCGGCGAGGTGCAACCGAAGCACGGGCTGATCCGGTTCGTCATCGGCCCGGAGGGGCAGGTCGCGCCGGATCTGATGGAAAAGCTGCCGGGCCGGGGCATCTGGGTGGCGGCCGACCGGGCGGCGCTGGACAAGGCGGCGGCAAAGGGCCTTTTCGCCCGCGCCGCCAGGCGGCCGGTCCAGGTGCCCGAGGGGCTGACCGATTGGGTGGAGGACCTGCTGGCGCAGCGGGTGGTCAACCTCATCAGCCTCGCGCGCAAGGGCGGGCATGCCGTCTCGGGGTATGAGAAGGTCAAGGATTGGCTGGCCAAGGACGAGGCCGAGGTATTGATACAGGCCAGCGACGGCTCGGAGCGCGGGAAATCCAAGCTCAGCACGCCGCATTTCGGCTCTTTCATCGGCTGGCTGACCGCCGATGAACTGGGACAGGCCTTCGGGCGACAAACCACGATACACGCGGCACTGTCCGCTGGTGGTTTGACGCAACGTGTTGTAGATGAGGCGGCAAGGCTCAAGGGCCTGCGCGTTTCGGACGATGGCAGCGGCCATCGGAAAGGAAAGAAGACCAGATGAGCGACAACGACGGAAAGAAGACATTGGGTGTTCGTGGCGGTCCGCGTGGCGGGAGCGTGAAGCAGAGCTTCAGCCATGGCCGGACCAAGAACGTCGTGGTGGAAACCAAGCGCAAGCGCGTTGTCGTGCCCAAGCCGGGCGCCGGCAATACCGCAGGCGCGGGCAAGCCTGCTCCGATCAGTGATCCGTCCAAGCGTCCCGCAGGCATTTCCGACGCCGAGATGGAGCGCCGGATGAAGGCGCTTCAGGCCGCGAAGGCCCGCGAGGTCGAGGACACCGCGCGCCGCGCCGCCGAGGAAAAGGAGCGCGAGGAAGACCGCCTGCGCCGCCGCGAAGAGGCCGAGGCCAAGGAGCGCGAGGAGCAGGAGCGCGTCGAGGCGCTAAAGGCCAAGGAAGAAGAGGACGCGCGCCAGCGCCGCGCCGCCGAGGATGCGGCCAAGCAGGCCGCCGCCCCGGCCGAGCCGGACGCCGCCCGTGTCGCACCCCGCGGCCCGGCACCCGCGTCCACCCCGCGCAAGCAGGACCGCGACAACGAGCCGAAACGGACCAAGGGCAAGGGCATGGGCGACGACAACCGCCGCTCGGGCAAGCTGACGCTGAACCAGGCCCTGTCCGGCGGCGAAGGCGGTCGCCAGAAATCCATGGCCGCCATGAAGCGCAAGCAGGAGCGCGCCCGCCAGAAGGCGATGGGCGGCACGCAGGAGCGCGAGAAGATCATCCGCGACGTGCAGCTGCCCGAGACGATCTCGGTCGCCGAACTGGCTCAGCGCATGGCCGAGCGTGTGGCAGATGTGGTCAAGGCGCTGATGAAAGAGGGGATGATGGTGACGCAGAACCAGGCGATCGACGCCGACACCGCCGAGCTCATCATCGAGGAATTCGGCCACCGCGTCGTGCGCGTCTCCGACGCCGACGTGGAGGACGTCATCGCCAAGGTCGAGGACAAGCCCGAGGACATGCAGCCGCGTCCGCCGGTCATCACCATCATGGGCCATGTCGACCACGGCAAGACCTCGCTGCTCGACGCGATCCGCGACGCCAAGGTCGTCGCCGGCGAGGCGGGCGGCATCACGCAGCATATCGGCGCCTACCAGGTGAAGACCGAGAGCGGCGCCGTGCTGTCCTTCCTCGACACGCCGGGTCACGCGGCCTTTACCTCGATGCGCGCGCGCGGCGCGCAGGTGACGGATATCGTGGTTCTGGTGGTTGCCGCCGACGATGCCGTGATGCCCCAGACCGTCGAGGCGATCAATCATGCCAAGGCGGCGGGTGTGCCGATGATCGTGGCCATCAACAAGATCGACAAGCCCGAGGCGAACCCGCAGAAGGTGCGCACCGACCTGCTCCAGCACGAGGTCGTGGTCGAGGCGATGTCGGGCGACGTGCAGGATGTCGAGGTCAGCGCCAAGACCGGCAAGGGTCTGGACAACCTGCTGGAAGCCATCGCGCTTCAGGCCGAGATCCTTGAGCTGAAGGCGAACCCCGACCGCGCCGCCGAAGGCGCCGTGATCGAGGCGCAGCTGGACGTGGGCCGTGGCCCGGTTGCCACCGTTCTGATCCAGAAGGGCACGCTGCGCCAGGGCGACATCTTTGTCGTAGGCGAACAATACGGCAAGGTCCGCGCGCTGATGAACGACCATGGCGATCGCGTCAAGGAGGCGGGCCCGTCGGTTCCGGTCGAGGTTCTGGGCCTCAACGGCACGCCCGAGGCCGGCGACGTTCTGAACGTCGTCTCTACCGAGGCGCAGGCACGCGAGATCGCCGAATACCGCGCCAACGCCGCCAAGGAGAAACGCGCCGCTGCTGGCGCTGCCGTGACGCTCGATCAGCTCATGGCGCAGGCCAAGGAAAGCAAGAACGTGGCCGAGATGCCGATTCTGGTGAAGGCCGACGTTCAGGGCTCCGCCGAGGCGATCACGCAGGCGATGGAGAAGATCGGCAACGAGGAAGTGCGCGTGCGCGTGCTGCATTCCGGTGTCGGCGCCATCACCGAATCCGACATCGGCCTTGCCGAAGCGTCGGGCGCTCCGGTCTTCGGCTTCAACGTGCGGGCCAACGCTCCCGCCCGTCAGAGCGCCAACCAGAAGGGTGTGGAGATCCGGTATTATTCCGTGATCTACGACCTGGTCGACGACGTGAAGGCGGCGGCCTCGGGCCTTCTGGGCAACGAGATCCGCGAGAAGTTCATCGGCTACGCCAAGATCAAGGAAGTCTTCAAGGTCACGGGCGTCGGCAAGGTTGCCGGTTGCCTTGTCACCGAAGGCATCGCGCGCCGCTCTGCCGGGGTGCGCCTCCTGCGCGACGACGTAGTGATCCACGAGGGGACGCTGAAAACGCTCAAGCGCTTCAAGGACGAGGTGCCGGAGGTCCAGTCGGGCCAGGAATGCGGCATGGCCTTCGAGAATTACGATGATATCCGTCCGGGCGACGTCATCGAGATCTTCGAGCGCGAGGAAATCGTCCGCACGCTGGCTTGATCGCGCAACGAAGAGAATGAGCAAAAAGGCGCCTTCGCGGGCGCCTTTTTTGCGTCCTCCCGTCTGTCAGAGCCAGTCGCGCAGGATCGGAATCAGCGGCACGTCGGCGGGCGGCATCGGATAGTTCCGCAGGTCATTCGCCCGCGCCCATTTCAGCGCCTGCCCTTCGCGCCCCTGCACGATGCCGTTCCATTTACGGCAGGCGAAAAGCGGCATCAGCAGGTGGAAATCCTCGTAGGAATGGCTGGCAAAGGTCAGCGGGGCGAGGCAGCTGGCCCAAGTGTCGATGCCCAGCTCCTCGTGCAGCTCGCGGATCAGCGCGGCCTCGGGCGTCTCGTCCGGCTCGACCTTGCCGCCGGGAAATTCCCAGAGACCGGCCATCGACTTGCCCTCGGGACGCTGCGCCAGCAGAACGCGCCCGTCGACGTCGATCAGCGCGACGGCCGAAACCAGGACCACTTTCACGAGCGATAGTCGGCGTTGATGTCGATATACCCATGCGTCAGATCGCAGGTCCAGACGCGCGCGGTGCCGCCGCCGATGCCCAGATCGACGTGGATCACCAGTTCCTGACGCTTCATGTAGGCGGCTGCCGCCTCTTCGTCGTAACTGGGACTGACCCAGCCGTTTTCGGCCACCTTGATGTCGCCGAACCGGATCGACAGCGTGTCGCGGTCCGCCCGCGCGCCGGATTTTCCGACCGCCATCACGACACGGCCCCAGTTCGGATCCTCGCCCGCGATGGCCGTCTTGACCAGTGGCGAATTGGCGATTGCCTTGGCGTGCCGGTGCGCATCGGCGCCGCTGGCGGCGCCGGTGACGGACACTTCGACGAATTTCGTCGCGCCCTCGCCGTCGCGCACCACCTGCTGCGCCAGGTCCAGCATGACGCTGCGCAGGGCTTCCATGAAACCGATGCTGTGTTCGGTGATACCCACCCCGGACGCGCCTGTAGCGGCAACCAGCAGCGTGTCCGAGGTGGACGTGTCGCTGTCCACCGTGATGCAGTTGAACGTCGTGCGGTTCAGCGCCGACACCATGGATTGCAGCACCGGCTGCGGGGCCGCCGCATCGGTGAAGATATAGACCAGCATGGTGCCCATGTCCGGCTCGATCATGCCCGATCCCTTGGCGATTCCGGCGATGCGCACCGTCCTGCCGTCGATTTCGACTTCGGTGGCCGACCCCTTGGGAAAGGTGTCGGTCGTCATGATGGCGCGCGCCGCGTCCTCCATGCCGTCCGCGCGCAGCGCGGCCTTGAGATCGCCCAGCCTGGCGATGATGCGCTCGTGCTTCATCGGCTCGCCGATGACGCCGGTCGAGGCGGAAAAGACGCGGTGCGCAGGCAGGTCTAGCAGATCCGCGACAGCCGACGTCACCGCACGGACGGAGTCGACCCCGTGCCGCCCGGTGAAGGCGTTGGAATTGCCGGAGTTGACGATGATCGCCGCGCCCTCCTCCCCGCCGCGGCCGATCTTGGCCTGGCAATCGAGAACGGGCGCGGAGCGTGTGGCCGAGCGGGTGAACACCCCCGCCACCGTGCTGCCCGGCGCCAGATGCGCCAGCATGACGTCGGTGCGGCCCTTGTAGCGCACACCGGCCTCGACGCTGGCGAAACGGACGCCTTCAATGACGGGCAGATCGGGAAAGGTCGCGGGCGCCAGCGGCGAGACGGAGGTGATCTTGGCCACGCCCGGTCACTCTTGCAGAAGGTCGAACTGGTCGAGAACGGCGGGGTCCAGCGCATCGCCGGCCGTGCGGTCGACCTTGGCGGCCTCCTGAAGCTCGGCGATCCGGGCCTCGATGGCCTTCTGACGCAGCGCTTCCTCGATCTGCGGGCGCACGTCCTCCAGCTTGGGCGCTTCCTTCAGGCGGGTTTCGTCCAGCTTGATCACGTGCCAGCCGAACTGCGTCTGGACCGGATCGCTGATGCTGCCCGGCTCCATCTGCTCAACGGCGTTCTGGAAGGGCTCGACCATCATGCCTTTGCTGAACCATCCCAGCTCGCCGCCGGAGGGGCCGGAGGGGCCGGTCGAATGTTCCTTGGCCAGCCCGGCGAATTCGGCGCCGCCACGGGCCTCTTCCACCAGTTTCTGCGCATCTTCCTCGGTCTCGACCAGGATATGCGCGGCCTTGTATTCGGTCTCTTCCTCGCCGTTCAGGAAATTGTCGTCGAAATAGGTCTGCACCGCCTCGTCCGTCACCGCCGTCTCGGCGATATCGGCCATTTCCTCGGACGCGATCAGCGCGCGGCGCTCGTTCTCAAGCGCCAGTTCGGCGCGTTTGGGCAGATCGCCCTCGTGCGAGCCTACCAGAAGGGTCTGCTGCACCAGCTGGTCGAGGATCCCCTTGTAGAGCACGTCGGCCGGAACCTGGGCGAACTGCTCCGGCAGCCCCGCGCGCAGGGTCAGCATGTGGCCCAGCGTGATGTCGGTGCCGTTGACGGTGGCGACAACGGTATCGGCGGTCGGCGCGCCATCTTCCTCGGCGAGGACCGGCGCAGCGCCGACTGCCCCCATCAGCATCACGCAGGTGGCAATCGGTTTGAGACGGTCGAACATAAGACGTTCCTTCGCAGTTGGATCGGGTTGTTGCCGCGCGGAGGCGCGACGTTGACACTCAGCCAGCAGGCCCTTACATCGCCAATCAATACAGGCTTTCCCGCTGATACCTTGTCCCATCTAGGGGCGCAATGGACAGGCGGCAAGGCACCGCCGCGCGCGCAACGGATCACAACACGGGAACAGATTGAACATGCTGGGTATTGGAACAGTCGCCCGTAAGGTCTTCGGCACCCCGAACGATCGCAGGGTAAAGGCGACGCGCCCCCTGATCGACAAGATCAACGCGCTCGAACCCGAGATCGAGGCGCTGGACGACGACGCCATCATGGCCCGCACGAACGATCTGCGCCAGCGCGTGCAGAACGGCGAGTCACTGGATGCGCTGCTGCCCGAAGCCTTCGCCAACTGCCGCGAGGCCGCGCGCCGCACGCTGGGCCTGCGGGCCTTCGACGTGCAGCTCATGGGCGGCATCTTCATGCATCAGGGCAACATCTCGGAGATGAAGACCGGCGAGGGCAAGACGCTGGTCGCCACGTTCCCGGCCTACCTGAACGCGCTGACCGGCAAGGGCGTGCATATCGTCACCGTGAACGACTATCTCGCTCGCCGCGATGCGGAATGGATGGGCAACGTCTTTGCCGCGCTGGGCATGACCACCGGCGTCGTCTATCCGCAGCAGCCCGAGGACGAGAAGCAGCGCGCCTATGCCTGCGATGTTACCTATGCCACCAACAACGAGCTGGGCTTCGATTACCTGCGCGACAACATGAAATCCGAGCTGAGCCAGATGAACCAGCGCGGCCATCACTTCGCCATCGTGGACGAGGTCGACAGCATCCTGATCGACGAGGCGCGCACGCCGCTGATCATCTCGGGCCCGGCGCAGGACCGCAGCGAGCTTTATGTCGCGATCGACAAGCTGATCCCGGAGCTGAAGGAAGAGCACTACACCATCGACGAGAAGGCGCGCAGCGTCACCTTCACCGACGAGGGCAACGAGTTTCTGGAACACCTGCTGGTCGAACGCGGGGTGCTGCCCGAGGATCAGTCGCTTTATGATCCCGAAAGCACGACCATCGTGCACCACGTCAACCAGGGCCTGCGCGCGCACAAGCTGTTCCAGAAGGACAAGGACTACATCGTGCGGAACGGCGAGGTCGTGCTGATCGATGAATTCACCGGCCGCATGATGGCCGGGCGCCGCCTGTCGGACGGTCTGCACCAGGCCATCGAGGCCAAGGAAGACGCCGACATCCAGCCGGAAAACGTGACGCTGGCGCAGGTGACGTTCCAGAACTATTTCCGCCTTTACGAAAAGCTGGCCGGCATGACCGGCACCGCCGCGACCGAGGCCGAGGAATTCGCCGAAATCTACGGTCTCGGCGTGGTCGAGGTGCCCACGAACCGGCCCATCGCCCGGATCGACAAGGACGACGCCGTCTACCGGACCGCCGCCGAGAAATACAAGGCCGTGATCGAGGCGATCAGGGAGGCCCATGAGAAGGGGCAGCCGACGCTGGTCGGCACGACCTCGATCGAGAAATCCGAAATGCTCAGCCAGATGCTGACGCAGGCGAAGATCGAACATAACGTCCTGAACGCCCGCCAGCACGAGAAAGAGGCGCAGATCGTCGGCGATGCGGGCAAGCTGGGCGCGGTGACCATCGCCACCAACATGGCCGGGCGCGGCACCGACATCAAGCTGGGCGGCAATATCGACATGAAGATCATGGAAGCGATCAATGCCGATCCCGAGGGCGATCCGGCCGAAATCCGCGCCCGCATCGAAGAGGCGCACAAGACCGAGGAGCAGGCGGTCAAGGACGCCGGCGGCCTCTTCGTTCTGGCCACCGAGCGGCATGAAAGCCGCCGGATCGACAACCAGTTGCGCGGCCGGTCCGGCCGTCAGGGCGATCCGGGCCAGTCCGCGTTCTTTCTGTCGCTGGACGACGATCTCATGCGCATCTTCGGGTCGGAACGGCTGGAAAAGGTGCTGTCGGGCCTCGGCATGAAGGAGGACGAGGCGATCATCCATCCGTGGGTGAACAAATCGCTGGAGCGTGCGCAGGCCAAGGTCGAGGGGCGCAACTTCGACATCCGCAAGCAGCTGCTCAAGTTCGACGACGTGATGAACGAACAGCGCAAGGTGATCTTCAAGCAGCGGCTCGACATCATGCGCGCCGACGACCTGAGCGATATCGTCAAGGACATGCGCGGCGAGGTTATCGACGATCTGGTCGATCAATACATGCCGCCCAAGACCTATGCCGATCAGTGGGACATGGACGGTCTGCACGGCGCCATTCTGGAACAGCTCAACATGGATCTTCCGGTTCAGGCATGGGCCGACGAAGAGGGCGTCGACGACGAGGACATCAGCGAGCGGATCGAGAAACACGCGAACGAGATGATGGCCAAGAAGGCGGCCCAATTCGGCCCGACCAACATGCGCATGATCGAAAAGCAGCTTCTGCTCCAGACCATCGACGGCAAGTGGCGCGATCACCTGCTGATGCTGGAACATCTGCGCAGCGTCGTCGGCTTTCGCGGCTATGCGCAGCGCGATCCGCTGAACGAATACAAGAACGAGGCGTTCCAGCTGTTCGAGACGATGCTCGACGGTCTTCGCCAGGACGTGACGCAGAAGCTGAGCCAGGTGCAGCCGGTGTCCGAGGCGCAGCAGCAGGCGATCCTTCAGAAGATGATGCAGGAACGCGCGGCGCTGCAGGCGCAGACGGACGCCGCGACCGAACGCGAGGAGGGCAGGCAGCACGCGGAAACGACGCAGCAGGCCGCGCGTGAAGGGTTCGACGAGAACGATCCGGCGACCTGGGGCGATCCGGGCCGCAACACGGCCTGCCCCTGCGGATCGGGGCGCAAGTTCAAGCATTGCCACGGACGTATCGCCTGAAGCCGGGCAGGAGATGAGGGCCGCCACCTAGCGGCCCGAATGACTCCGCTTCGCTGCCACACGAGCGCCGTTTTCCCCGCGCAAGGTCTCTCCACGACGACAATCGGACGGTGCGTGGAGAATCGAAATGCAGAAGGTCAGGATTTTGGCGATGGGCTGCGGGACGCTCGCTCTGGCACTGGGGGCTGGCCATTTCATGCAGGCCGGCGCCGTGGCGGGACCCGGCCCGGCGGTCGCGCAGATCCCCGATCCGGTCTCGGATGACGTGCCGGCGCAGGACAGGAAGCTGGCGCTGTCGTCGATCGAACTGACCTCGGCCATGCCCAGCCCGCCGGGCGACAGGCGCGCACCTGCGGCGCTGCCCGAACCGGCCATCCTTCCCGATCTGCGCGAGGCCGCGCTTGGCGCCGCCTCCGTCATCCGGAGCGATGCGCTCCCGGTCGAGCATCCGGCGCCCAGCATGGCTTGCAAGCGCAAGATGACGGCAGATGCGGCGCCGGGTGCAATGGTGGCCCTGTTGCTCGACGCGCCCTGTGCGCCGGTCGAGCGTTTCACGCTGCACCATAACGGCATGATGTTCACCCGCGCGACGGATAAGGGCGGGCGCGCCGCCATGCTGGTGCCTGCGCTGACGGAATCCGCAGTCTTCATCGCCGCGTTCGCCAATGGTGAGGGTGCCGTTGCCAAGACAAAGGTCCCCGATCTGGGGGCCTATCAGCGGGTCGCGGTCCAGTGGCAGGGTAATACCGGCATGAGCCTTCACGCGCTGGAATTCGGCGCCGAATTCGGCAGCGCCGGCCATGTCCGCCCCGATGCGCGGCGCGACGCGGCGGCGGCTGCGACCGGCGATCAGGGCTTCATGTCGCTGCTGGGTGACGCCGATCAGCCGGATGCGTTCATGGCGCAGGTCTATACCCTTCCCAGCGTCCCGGCATCCCGCGACGGCGCTGTCACCCTCACGGTCGAGGCCGAGGTGACGCCGGCCAACTGCGCCCGCGACATCGAGGCGCAGTCGCTGCAAACACGCGAGGGCGGCGGGCTGAAGGTGCAGGACGTGACGCTGATGATGCCTGAATGCGATGCCGTGGGCGATTTTATTGTGTTGAAAAACCTGCTGAATGATCTCACCATCGCCAGCAACTGACATTTAGCGTCCGGGGCTTTTCCTTGATGACCGTCCTGCGTGCGGCGATCTTCGCCGCACTTGCCGTTTTCTGCACCGTCTTGCCTGCCGCCGCGCAGGACGTCACTCTGACCTCGCGGGATGGCGCCGTCGAGATCACCGGCAACCTGCTGGGGTTCGACGGTGAATTCTACCGGGTCGAGACGATCTACGGGGAGTTGACGATCGACGGATCGGGCGTGCTGTGCGAGGGGCCGGGATGCCCCAACCTCAGCGCCTATGTCGCCGAAGTCACCCTGTCCGGCGCGCCGACCATCGGCCGTGTCCTGATGCCCGCCCTGATCGAGGCTTTCGCGCTGCGCCAGGGACTGGAGTTGTCGCGCCGGAACCTGTCGGACACCGCCTTCACCTACACGCTCAGCGAGCCGGAAAAGGGCGCGCCGCGCGGGCGCTTTCACCTGCGCCTGAACGACTCGGACGAGGGTTTTGCCGATCTGCTGGCGGACGAGGCGGACATCGTCATGTCGCTGCGCGAAGTCACCCGGAACGAGGCGATCCGCGGCCGCGAGGCGGGCCTGGGCGATCTGCGCGATGCGCGGCGCAGCCGGGTTCTGGCGCTGGATGCGCTGGTGCCGCTGGTGTCGGCGGGCAATCCGGTGACGACGATCACCACGCCGCAGCTGGCCAGGGTGCTGTCGGGCGAGATCGCCGACTGGGTCGCGCTGGGCGGCGCCGATGCGCCCATTGCGTTGCACCTGCATGATCCGGCCACGGGCCTCGGACAGTCGACCGAGCGCAGGGTGCTGGCGGACGGCACCACGAAGATCGCGCCGCAGGTCACCTATCACCGCGATGGCGAGGCGCTGTCGCAGGCGGTGGCGCAGGACCCCTTCGCGCTGGGCATCGGCAGCCGCTCGGAACAGGGGCTGACCTTCGAGCTGGCCCTCACCGGCGCCTGCGGCTTTGCCATGCAGGCCACACGCCGCGCGATCAAGACCGAGGATTATCCGCTCACCGCGCCGATGTTTCTTTACCTTCCCGCCCGCCGGATGCCCAAGCTGGTGCGCGAATTCCTGGCTTTCACGCGCGAGCCCGCAGCGCAACTGGTGATCCGCCGCGCCGGGTTCGTCGACCAACTGCCCGAAGAGATCGAGATCGACGCGCAGGGCGACCGTTTCGCCAACGCCGTGCTGCGCGCGGGCGAGGACGTGACGCTGGCCGATCTGCAACGCATGGTGCAGGTGCTCAGCCCGCTGAAGCGCCTGACTACGACCTTCCGGTTCGAACCGGGCTCGATCCGGCTCGATGCGCAGTCGCGCTCGAATATCGGCAGCCTCGCCCGCGCGCTCGAAAGCGGTTTCTACGACGGCCGACGGCTGGTCTTCGTCGGGTTTTCCGACGGCGAAGGCCCGGCCGCGGCCAACCGCACCATCGCCCTGCGCCGCGCGGGCGCGGTGAAGGACGCGGTCCTGCGCGCCGCCGAAACCGCACAGCTCGACCGTCTGAAGCTGGACACCGATGCCTTTGGCGAAGCGATGCCGATGGCCTGCGATGACAGCGAATGGGGCCGCCGCGCCAATCGCCGGGTCGAGGTCTGGGTCAGATAGCGCCCAACTGTTCGATCCGCGGACGAGCCGGACGTCTTTCATCCTCCCGAAAAAACGCGCGCCCGAGGGGTATCCCCGTTGTTCCAGCGGTCTCATGACGTCTCACCGGCTTTTCAAGTTCCATTAAACGTCAGTGGCTTATAAGCGTCACTGTGTTTCGGGAAATTCCGCGAAGTGTCACTTGAGATCGTAGATAAAAAAGGAGGGGCGGGGGCGGCGGCGCCACCCGCCTGCTTGCCCGCTGGAAAGGCGCCGAGACAGAGGGCCATGCGTGCAACAGAGGCGCGTCAACAACCTGACAAAGCCGGTTGCAGGCGGTTCAGCCCCCGCCGCCTCGGCCAAACGACGCTCGAGGTTCGGAAGTTCATCACGCTCCGGACGCCGGCGGAAGCGGCCTTGAGAAGAGCGCTTCGTCCGGCCCGAAGAGCGCCACCTGGTTGCTGTCGATGGTGATGATCTCGTCCATGCTGGTCTTCACTTGTTGGCGGGGGTTTCGCTGGGGTAACCGGCGGCGCTCCAGGCATTCCAGCTACCCGGCACGTTGCGGATGTTCCTGAAGCCTTCGGCCGCCAACAGGCTTGCGGCAATGCTGGCGCGGAAGCCACTGGCGCAGTAGGTCGCGTAGGGCGCGCCACGGTCGAGGTCGTCCATCCTTTCGCGCAACTCACCGAGGAAGACGTGCAGGGCGGCCGGCACATGGCCGGCCTTCCATTCGTCAGGCTTTCGCACATCGAGGGGCGTGATTTCCTCCGCATCCTTCAGCTCGTGCACCGAAATCTGCGGGATCTGCGCGAAATCCATTCCCGCCTCTCGCCATGCGCTCATGCCGCCGGCGAGGTAGCCGCCGAATTCGGTAAACCCGGTGCGCCACAGAAGCTTCACGACATCCGCCAGGTCGTCGTCGTCTCTCAGAACCAGATGAATGGGGCGTTCCGGATCAAGCAACCAGCCGGCCCAGACCGACAGCTCGGGGCGCGCGCCGATGTTGATCGCGTTCTTCACGTGACCCGCACCGAAGGCCATCATGTCGCGCACGTCGAGGATCTGCGCACCGCCCTGGGCCGCCTTGGAGAATTGATCCACCGTCAAGGGTGGCACGCGCGGCAGGTTGCGCAGCACCTCCGGACCGTTGGCGTTGACCTTCTTCAGCCGCGGGTAATGCGTCGGCACCGGTGGGGCATCCGCCTGCATGGCCTTCCTGAACTCGTCGAGCGTCCCGATCTTGGCGTAGTCGTTGAAGCGCCGCTCGTAGCCGATCGTGCTCGACATCCTGTCGCCGATGTCGGGCCCGCATGCAGACCCGGCGCCGTGGCAGGGATAGATCATGACAGCGTCGGGCAAGGCCATGAACACGTCGCGCACAGTGTGGAACAGCTTCTCGGTCAGTTCATCGGTCTGCTCATCGCCCATCAGATCCGGCCGCCCGACGCTGTCGACGAAGAACGCATCGCCCGACAGGACGCCCCAAGGCATCTCGGTTTCGCCGTCATGAAGCAGGTAGGAGATATGCTCGGGCGTATGGCCGGGGGTGAAGCAGGCTTTCATCCGCAGCCCGCCGAATCTGAATTCGTCACCGTCGCGCACCGCCTCGTGCTCAAAGCCATATTCGGCGCCGCCCTCGGTGCTGACATAAAGCCTGGCCTGACCGCCAAGACGGTCGACCAACTCGCGCGCGCCGCTCATGAAGTCGGCGTGGATGTGGGTTTCGAAAACGTGCGTGATCGCGAGGCCGAAGCGCCGTGCCGCTTCGAGATAGACCTCCACGTCAGGACGGGGATCCACAATCGCGCAGACGTGCGCGGCATCGTCGCCCAACAGGTATGAACATTCGGCGACGCCGTCAGCCAGGATCTGTTCGAAGCGCAGGGTCATGGACAGTCCTCCTTCCAGGGTTTCAACAAACGGAGAGATTGGAAGTTCCGTTTGGTTTTCATCCAATGGCACCCGGTTTCGGCATGTGGGGCCATCACACCCGATAATTCCTGCGCGACAGCAGATTGCGCTACGGGAAGGCCGCACAAGGCCAAACCGCTCAGGACGAAGTTTCTGCGTTTCATGGTTGCCTCAGACAATGCGAACCTGCGTGCCCACGGGGCAGAGGCTGTAGAGTTCCTCGATCTTGTCGTTGTTGAGCCCGATGCAGCCGTCCGAGGACGCCCGACCGATCTTTCGCGTGTCGTGCGTGCCGTGGATGATATAGGCGGGCCAGCTCAGATACATCGCGTGGGTGCCAAGTGGATTTTCCGGGCCGGGGCCGATCGGTTCCCAGTCGGGGTACCGCTCCAGCTGCGACGGTGTCGGCGTCCAGGAGGGGCCGACCTTCTTGCGAACGATGCTGGTGTAGCCCCGCTTCGTCAGTTCCTCGGAGATCGGGACAGAGGTGGGATAGATACGATAATCGCTCCCGTCGTGGTTCCAGAAGTGCAGTGCGCGCGAGGAGGTGTCCGCCACTATCGTGGCCTTGCCGAGGCTATCGAAGTGATCTCGCCAGTCCTGCATCGAGAAGCTGGAGATGTTGCGCCGCGCCGCCTGTGCCAGAGCCAGGGACGGCGCGGCGAGGCTCGCACCCGCGGCCAGACCGAAAGCGATGGCGCTACGTCGTGTGAAAGGTTGTTTCATGTTTGTTTCCTTTTCTTGTGCTGGCGGGCTTGTGGCGCCAGCGGGCCTTATCCTGCTGGCGAACCTTACGGGGGAATTAAGCCCCGGAACGCGCTGTAGCGATGGCATCCACAAGGGTCTGGCGGTCCAGCGCGCCGCTGAAGAGCGTCGTCTCGATCGCGAAGGCGGGCGTCCCGCGGAATCCCATGGCTGCGGCCTGGAAGTCGTTGCGCGTCAGAAGCGCGTCCCATGTTGCCCGGTCGGCGTGGTAAGCATCCGTCGCGGCGTCCACCGGGACAACCCGGCCGACGATGGCCTCGACATCCGCCTCGCTGAGCCGGGCGTCTGTAGCCATCAGCGCCGCATGCACATCTTCGTAGGCACCGAGAGCAACGGCGCCGAGGGCCAGTTGACTTGCCCGGACGGACGGGACCCCGAAGATCGGCCAGTCCTTCATCACGAGGCGCACATTGCCGTCCTCGGCAACAACGTCCTTCAGGGTCGGGTACATGCCTTTGCAGAATGGGCATTGGTAGTCGAAGTATTCGACCACGGTGACGTCGCCCGCCGGATTGCCCTGAACCGGCGCATCCGGGTCGTTCAGGACGGCATCGACCGTCAGTTGCTGCGCCTGGCCCCCTCTTGGCCAGAGCATCAATGCACCGGAGCCGAGGAGAAGGCCACCGCCCCCGGTGGCAAGAAGGTCGCGTCGTGTCATGTTCATGGGCTGTCTCCTGTCTTGTGTGTTTGCGCGTCACCGGCGCCGGTCGGTCGCGCGGTGTCGTCGAGCGCCGCGATCTGCGACATCAGTTCGGCACGTGAGATTTCGCCGAAATGCAGGTTCGAAAGCGTGCCGGACGCGTCGAAGAACAGTGTCGCCGGCAGTCCGAGGGCGGCGAAGCGCGTCGTCAGAGTGGACGCCGGATCGAGGGCCACGTGCTCTGCGCCCAGGTCCAGTGCTCCGAGGAACTGCGAGATCTGTGCGTGCGTCTCGCCCTGGTTGACAAAGACCAGGTCAGCCTCGTCGGTTGTTTCCGCCACATCCATCATCATCGGCATTTCGCGCCGGCAGGGCGGGCACCAGCTGGCCCACAGGTTGAGGACGAGGGGCTGACCCCCCCGTTCGTCCAGCCGGAGCGAGGCGCCCGTCAGCGTGGGATAGGCTGTCCCCGGCAGACCGGCCACTTGGCCTTCCTTGGAGAAACCGACGAAGGCCGCGCTTGCCAGCCACCCGGCGAAGGCCGCACCCATGATAGGTGCCACGGCGGCTTTGCCACGCAGAATTGCGACGAAGGCGACAGCAGCGAGGCCGAGAAACCCCGTGTAAACCGAGATGCCCCCCTGCCAGAGCTTGAGGACATCGAGAGGATGCACCGAGAAGATGTCCCAGTGCTGGACCACGTAGCCCGCGCGTGCCGCCAGCAACCAGACCACTGCCGCCGGAAGGGCCCATCGCCGGACATCCTCACCCCGACGGGATTGCGAAATGGTAAGCAGGTGAAAGAGCGCGAAGAAGACCAGCGAGGCCAAGATGAACGCGAAGCGGTCGATGTCGAAAGCCAGCGGCCCGATCTGTATGCCCGTCATAGCGACACCATGCCGACCGAGCGGAGCATATCGTCGTTGTCGGTATCGCCGACGATCCTGCTGCCCGGTGCCTCGGCCGCGTGTTCATCGAAGAAGATCATGGTCGGTGGCCCCGCCGCACCCAGCAGGTCCAGCAAGGCCTGGCTTTCCGGTCCGAATTCGGTGACGTCGACCTTGAGCAAAGAAAGCTCGGCAAGGGCCGCCTGAACTTCGGGGTCCGACAACGGCCCCCGTTCGATGCTGCGGCAGGTTGTGCACCAATCCGCCGTCACATAGGCCAGGGTCGGGCTGTCGGTCGAGGCCAGGGCAGCGTTCAGGGCGTCTCGGGTTCGAATCGAAGAAAAGGCTGCGGCCTGCGTTTCCGGGGCAAAGCCGCGCACGACGAGCGGGGCCAATGGGCGCGTCGGATCACCTGCGCCAAGCGCCGCGCCTACGCCCTGTAGCGCCCCGGCAAAGATCGCGATTGCGCCCAAGGCGATGCTCAGCCGACCCGCGGTGCCATCACGCGGCGTTTGTGCCACGAGAACGCTGGCGCCGATGAGGAGCGCCGACCACAGCGCCAGGGTCAGTGGCCCCGGCAGCACCCGCCCGGCAAGCCAGATCGCGAAGCCGAGGAACAGCATACCGAACAGCCTCTTCGCCCCTTCCATCCATGCGCCGGATTTCGGAAGCACCCGCGGGCCGAAGGCTCCGATCGCCAGCAGCGGCAGGCCCTGACCCAACCCCAGCGCAAAGAGCGCAAGCGCGCCAAGAGCCAAATCCCCGGTCTGGGCTATGTAGAGCAGAGCGCCCGCCAGGGGCGCGGTCACGCATGGGCCGACGATCAGCGCCGACGTGAAACCCAGCAGTGCCGCACCGCCGAGCGAGCCGCCACGGCCGCCGGCGCGCTCCAATCGCGCGGCGATGACGTGCGGCATTTGCAGGTCGAACAAACCGAACATGGACAGGGCGAGGAGCACGAAGATCACCGCCGCCACGCCGAGGGCCGCCGGCGACTGAAGGACAACCTGAAGGTTTTGCCCCGACCATGCGGCCACGACGCCCAACCCGGCGAACGCCGTGGCCATCGCGATCACGTAGGCGCCTGAAAGGGTGAGGCCCCTGCGGATGCCCGGCGCCTCGCGTTGTCCCATGACCATGCCCGCGACGATGGGGAACATCGGAAAGACGCACGGGGTGAAAGCAAGCAGAAGCCCGAGGCCAAGGAATCCTGCAACCACAAGCGCGGTCCCGCCCCGTGCCGACAGCCCTTCGAGGATGCCGGGATCGTCGGCAAGGGTCAGGCTGACCTCAGTGCCGGTGGGCATGATGCTCGTGCCGGCTCGTGCCGCTTCGATGCCCGTGCCGCGCAGGAGCGTCGCACCCTCAGCGCTGTTGGCCTCGATCACACGCGTCTGCGGCGGATAACAGATGCTATCTTCCTTGCAGCCCTGCCAAGTCACCTTGACTGGGCCGCTTTCCGCCTCGAGTTGTGCGACGACGGCGTCGTGATAGACCTCCACGACCCCAAAATTCGGATCGTCCTTCATCTCGCCGTCCGGGGTCTGTAACAAGAGGCTTGTCCCCTCCGGCCCCTCGGCGCCGAGATAGTCGCGGTAGAGGTAATACCCCTCGGCGATGGTCCACGACAGAGAAAGCCCGTCATCATCCTGCTCCACCGACAGCACAAAAGCATCCTCGGCCGCAAGCGGGGCGGATGAGACCTGCGCAGAGGCCGCCGCGGCCACGAATAGTATGAGTGCAGCCAGGGTGGCCCATGGGGAACGAGAGATCATCATGTTGCGCCGGATGCATGGTCAACCTTAAACAGGCCTTAATGTCGGCGTGCGAAATCCACATCAGACGGAGGCAAGATGCGCATATTGATCGTGGAAGACGACGAGGTTCTGGCCAACGGTTTGACTGTCGGACTGCGGCTGTCGGGGTTTACCCCGGACCTCGTCGGAACATTGGCAGACGCCCGCGCGGCACTTGAGACCTCGACATTCGGAGGCATCGTGCTCGACATCATGCTGCCGGATGGCCTCGGTCTCGACCTGCTCGCCGAGCTGCGCGCAAAAGGTTCGGTCTTGCCCGTCCTGCTTCTGACCGCGCGTGATCGGGTGCGGGACCGGGTCCGCGGGCTGGATGCGGGCGCGGACGATTACCTTGGCAAACCCTTCGACCTCGAAGAGCTATCGGCCCGGTTGCGCGCCATGTTGCGGCGGGGCGAGGGGCGGGCCAGCAGCGTCCTGCGCCACAACGGTCTCACCGTCGATCCCGCGTCTCTCAGCGGGCGGCTTGGCGGGCGTTCGATCAGCTTTTCCCGCCGCGAATGCGCGATCCTCTGCGCGCTGCTGGAGCATCCCCGCCTCGTGCTGTCGCGCGACGCAATCGAGGAACGTCTTTACGGCTGGCAGGAAGAGGTCGAATCCAACACCGTCGAGGTTCACATCCACAAGCTTCGCACCAAGATCGGGCGCGATTTCATCGAGACGGTGCGAGGATTGGGCTACCGCCTTGCCGAGGAGGAGGCTGCAACATCTCCATCAAGCTGAAGCTCTTCCTGATTCTCGCGCTCGCGACCGGCGCCGTCTGGCTGTCCGCCGCGCTGTGGATACAGACATCGACCCGCGCGGATATCGAGCAGGTGCTGGACGCGCGGCTCTCCGAAGCGGCCAACATGGTCTCGTCGCTGATCTCGGACCGCCGTATCGAGGTTGCCCGCGCCGGAAATCAGACACTGCCGATCCCGATGCCGGGCAAAGCCGGCTATTCGAAGCAGCTGTCCTGCCAGATCTGGTCCATGGACGGCGGATTGGTCGGCCAGTCGGATGGCGCTCCGGATGTCGTGCTCACGGATGCGGCAGCCGAAGGGTATTCCCGCTCGATCATCAATGGCGAACCGTGGCGGGTCTACACGCTGGTCAACGAAGAGTTGGGAGTGCGGGTCATGGTCGGCGACAGCCTTGCCGTCAGGGACCGTCTTGTGCGCGACGTGCTGGAGGGGCTGCTGCTGCCGGCGGCGCTCATCCTGCCGTTGCTGGCGGCGATCCTCTGGATCAGCGTTGCGCAGGGACTCGCGCCGCTCGACCGGCTTGCCAGCACGCTTCGCGCCCGCGCACCGTCCGATCTCAGCCCGCTTCCCGAAGGTGTGGCGCCGCGCGAACTCCGCCCCGTGCGGCTGGCGCTCGACAGCCTGTTCGCGCGGGTGGCCGCTGCCCGTGACGTGGAGCGGGACTTCACGACCTATGCCGCCCACGAGCTGAAGACCCCTCTGGCCGGATTGCGGACGCAGGCGCAGGTGATGCGCCTGTCAGACGAGCCGGAGGTGCGGGCAAATGCGCTCTCGGCGATCGAGCGCTCGGTCGAGCGGACGGACCGAATGGTGCGACAACTGCTCGATCTGGCAGCGGTCGAACGGTCGGAACATGAGCTCCAGGAGATCGACCTGGGGCATCTGATGCACGAGACAGTGGATGACCTGCGGACCCTGGCAGCGGAAAGGGATGTGATGCTCGAGACCGTCGCGCCCGATCACGCTATGCGGCAGAAAACCAATCCGTTCCTGTTACAAGCCGCCCTGCGGAACGTGATCGAGAACGCAATCCACGCCTCGCCCCGCGGCGGACGAGTGACGATCGAGCTCGCGGGCTGGGACGCGGGCGTGCAGGTCATCGTCCGGGACGAAGGGCAAGGCATTCCACCAGCGCTTCTGGATCGGGTGAGCACCCGGTTCACAAGAGGGCAGGAAAGCGGGCCGAACGGCAGCGGGCTGGGGCTCTCCATCGTGGCAAGCGCGATGGATCGTCTCGGAGGAGAGGTGCAGTTCGGTTATGGCAACGGTCGCGGCCAGACGGTGAGAATGAACCTTCGCCCGCGATAATCGCGGCGCGGTGGAACCCCCGGCTTTAGTGCATAGCGACCGCAAGTGCTTCTGGTTCAACGAATGGCTTGCCAGTCCTGTAGCCATAGCGCACGCGCGTCTCGCAGATCTCCTTGATCCGCTTTTCGACGGCAGCCTGATCGGTGCGGCGGGACTTTTAGTGAAACGTCGAACGATCTAATCATGAACGCCTTTTCCGCGTCCGAAAACTTCGATGCCTTCAGGTAAGTTCGCTCCTCTCCCAGCCGGGAAATCGTAGCGGAAAACTCCAGCTTCAAACGGCCCGGTTCTCCGGGATCAGATCAGTCTGTCACGATAGAAACCCCGGCTCACTTCTGCGTGGAAATTTACAGTTCCTGCGCCAATGTGGCACACTACTGTATTATGCAATAAGTGGAATGTGTTGTTGCATCACGACCAAGGAGCGGATGGATGATCAGGCGATTGGCGATTCTCGGGATTTCATCCGGCATGATATTCACGGCGAACCTGGCGCAGGCAGGCAGCCTGGCGATTGAACCGACCCAGGTCACCGAATGGAAATCCGTCTATGGCGAGATCGAAACCCGCGACCGCGTGCCTGCCCGCGCCCGCATCGCTGGCACCATCGACACGTTGGACGTGACCGAGGGAGACCAGGTCGAGGCCGGGCAGCAGATCGCGCTGGTCGAGGATACCAAGTTCGCCTTCCAGCTCGACTCCATCGACGCGCAGCTTCAGGCGTTGCGCGCCCGGCGTGCGACCGCACAAGCGGATCGCGACCGCGGCGATACCCTGTTCGAACGCGGGGTCATCACCAGCCAGCGGGCGGACCAGTTGCGCACCGAGGTCGATGTGATTGATGGCCAGATCCGCAGCCTCGATGCGGAAAGGCAGGTGCTGGAACAGCGGGTCTCTGAGGGCGCCGTTCTGTCGCCACAGACAGGCATTGTCCTGGCGGTGCCGGTGGCGCGCGGATCGGTGGTCACTCCGGGCGAAGCGGTTGCCGAAATTGGCGGTGGCGGCGTGTTCCTGCGCCTCGCGCTGCCCGAACGCCATGCCGAGGCATTGTCCGAGGGCGACGAGATCGTGATCGGGTCCGAGGGCGATGGCCAGCGCACCGGCCGGTTGGCCAAGGTCTATCCACAGATCGAGGGTGGCCGCGTGCAGGCCGACGTCGAGGTTTCCGACCTTGATGCGCGTTTCGTCGGACGCCGCGTGCCGGTGCGCCTGCCCATCGGCAGGCGGCAGGCGATCCTTGTGCCTGCCGATGCAGTGTCAACTCGGAGCGGGCTCGATTACGTCACTGTCGAAGGATCGGACGGCACTGTGGAGCGCGTCGTCGTGCCCGGTGACCTCATTCAGCGCGACGGCAAGGCATGGCGCGAGATCCTGACGGGGCTCAGCGCCGGGGACCGCGTGGTGACCCCCGATGAGTGACGATTCAGGCAATCTGGGCATCGCCGGTCGGCTGACCCGCGCCTTCATCGCGTCGTCGCTGACGCCGCTTTTCCTGATCGCCTCGCTTGCCGTTGGACTGATTGCGCTGGTCAGCCTGCCGCGCGAGGAAGAGCCGCAGATTTCCGTGCCGATGGTGGATATCCATGTGCAGGCCGACGGGCTGGCCGCGCAGGATGCGCTTAAACTGGTCACTGAACCATTGGAAACCATCGTCAAGGGCATCAGCGAAGTCGAACATGTCTATTCCGACACCCGCGATGATCGCGTGATGGTGACAGCCCGGTTCGAGGTGGGGGTATCCTCGGACACCGCGGTCCTGCGGGTGCGGGACAAGATCCTTGCCAATCTCGACCGGATCCCCGTGGGTATTCCGCAACCTCTGGTCGTTGGCCGGGGCATCGATGACGTGGCCATCGTCGCGCTGACCTTTGCGCCGGCACCGGGGCAGGAGGGCGTCGGCGCCGATACCCTGACCCGCATTGCCCGCGAGGTCGCGGTCGAACTGGCCCGCATCGAAGATGTCGGCCTGACCTATCTGGTCGGTGAAACCGATCAGGCGCTGCGCATCGCGCCCGACCCCGAGCGGCTGGCGCTCTACGGCATTACGCTGCAACAACTGGCGGCCAAGGTTGAGGGGGCCAACCGCGCGTCGCCTGCGGGCGATCTGCGCGACGGCGGCGAACAGATCGGCCTGGTCATCGGGCAGACCCTGCCGGCCCCCGGCGAGATCGGCAATCTGGAATTGACCGCGCGCGACGGGCGTACCGTCTATGTGCGCGATGTGGCCGATGTTGCCTTCGTGTCCGACATGAACGAGGCGCATGTCGCCACGCTTGCCCGCGCCGGTGACGGCCAGATCCTGCGCCGTCCGGCGGTCACGCTGGCGCTGGCCAAGCGCGCCGGTGCCAACGCCGTGACGGTGGCCGAGGAAATCCTGCACCGCGTCGATGCGATGCAGGGGGACCTGATTCCCGATAGTGTAAGCGTCGAGATCACCCGCGATTACGGCGAGACGGCCAGTGAAAAGGCCAATGAACTGCTGTTCCATCTGGGGCTTGCCACGCTGTCCATCGTCGCGCTGATCCTGTTGGCCATCGGTTGGCGAGAGGCGGTGGTGGTGGCGGTGGTGATCCCGGTGACGATCCTGCTGACGCTGTTTGCCGCGTGGATCATGGGATATACTCTTAACCGGGTGTCGCTGTTCGCGCTGATCTTTTCCATCGGCATCCTCGTGGACGATGCCATCGTGGTGATCGAGAATATCGCCCGCCACTGGGGTCTGAAGCCGAAGGACAAGAGCGCCCGGCAGGCCGCAATCGAGGCGGTGGCCGAGGTGGGCAATCCCACCATCGTCGCCACGCTGACCGTGGTCGTGGCCTTGCTGCCGATGCTGTTCGTGTCGGGCATGATGGGCCCCTATATGAGCCCGATTCCCGCCAACGCGTCAGCCGCGATGATTTTCTCCTTTTTTGTTGCGGTGACGATCACCCCCTGGCTGATGATGCGGTTCGCAAGCCCCACCACCATCGCCCATGCGGGGGAGGGCACCGGGCATCACGGTGGCGCGCTCGGGCGGTTTTATGCCGCCGTCGCGCGCCCTCTTCTGGCGGGAAAATGGCGCTCGGGCGTCTTTCTGTTGTTAGTAGCGATCTTGTCTTTTGGCTCACTGATCGCGTTCTATACCCGCGATGTGACGGTAAAGCTGCTGCCATTCGACAACAAATCCGAACTCTCGGTCATGATCGACATGCCCGAGGGCGCGTCGGTCGAGGCCACGGATGCCGCCGCGCAGGCGATCGCGCGGATCGCGCTGGACCTGCCCGAAGTCCTGACCGCACAGACCTATGCGGGCACGCCCGCGGCGTTCGATTTCAACGGTCTGGTGCGACACTCCTACATCCGCTTCAGCCCCGAGCAGGGGCAGGTGCAGCTGAACCTTGCGGCCAAGGATCACCGCGACCGCAACAGCCATGCCATCGCGCTGGATCTGCGCGCCCGGCTGACCGAGGCGCTTGACCTGCCCGAGGGCGCCGTCTTCAAGGTGGTCGAGCCGCCGCCGGGGCCGCCTGTCCTGTCAACGCTTCTGGCCGAGATTTATGGACCTGATCCCGCCACCCGCCGCGCCGTCGCGCAAAAGGTTCGCACAGCGTTTGAGGACACGCCGTTCATCGTCGATACAGACGACAGCCAAGGCACCCGCCCGCGCCGCCTGCGCGCAGAGCTCAACCCCACCGACATGGATTTCTTCAAGGTCCAGGAAGGCGACGCGCTGCATACGCTCCGTTTGCTCAATTCTGCCACCACCATCGGCTATTCGCACCGGGGCGAGGGACGTCCTCCCATCCCTATCGTCATGGCCCGCGCCCGCGGCGACCGCGTGATGGATGAGACGGCACTGTCCACGCCGATCCCCGCGGACGCATTGCCGGGCGCGCGTGGGATTGTCGAACTGGGCGATGTCGTTCAGATCAGCGAAGAGCGCGCCTCCTATCCCATTTTCCGCCACAACGGTTATTCCATTGTCATGGTGATGGGCGAGATGGCCGGTGAATTCGAGGCGCCTCTGTATGGTATGCTGGCGGTCGCGGATCGGCTGGACGCGATGGATTGGGACGATACGCCCCAGCCCGAAATCCGTCTGAATGGCCAGCCTGCCGATACCAGCCACCCCGTCCTGCTGTGGGATGGCGAATGGGAGGTCACCTGGGTCACGTTCCGTGACATGGGCGCCGCCTTTGCGGTGGCGCTGCTGGGAATCTACATCCTCGTCGTCGCCCAATTCGGATCGTTCCGCCTGCCGCTGGTGGTCTTGACGCCCGTTCCGCTGACGTTCCTTGGCATCATTCTGGGGCACTGGCTGTTCAACGCGCCGTTCTCGGCACCGTCGATGATCGGCTTTATCGCGCTGGCGGGTATCATCGTACGCAACTCCATCCTGCTGGTGGATTTCATTCGCCACGCAGACCCCGAAGGGCGGATCACCGTCGAGATCCTGATCGAGGCGGGTGCCACCCGGTTCAAGCCGATCCTGCTGACGGCCGTCGCGGCGATGATCGGCGCTGTCGTGATCCTGGCCGATCCGATCTTTCAGGGGTTGGCGTTGTCGCTGCTATTCGGGTTGCTGACGTCCACGGCGCTGACGGTGCTGGTGATCCCGGCAATCTATCGGGTCTTTAAAACCTGAGCGGACTCAACGACAACACGCGACAAGATCAGGACCCGTAGGAATTGAGCATTGGGGGGCTCTGATGCTGTGACCGCCCCCCGACGGCATCGATGTGCCAAGGCGGGACCGTACTATCGGAGACCGGATTGCGCCGGATTTACAGAGCCGCCACCGCCGAACAGGCGGCCGCCGAGTTGGACGCTTTCGAGGAAAAATGGGCCGGAAGATAGGGAATGCCGCGCAGTTATTACGGGTTACGACTCACTCAGCGCGACTTTTACGTCATCTCGCGTCTCGCGGTTCAGACTCTGCGCGAACTCTTGTAACGCGGCTTGATCCAGCGTTTCGACCTCCAGCAGGCGCGTGGCCGCTCGCTCCAGGAGTTCGCGGTTTTTCGTCAGGATTTCCAGAGCCCGCTCGGAAACCTCATGTAATACCTCGCGCACGGCGGCGTCCATCGCTTCGGCAGTCGCTTCACTGTAGTTGCGCTCGAAATAGCCCGGCCTGCGGTCACCCAGAAAGCTGCTTTTGTCGGTCTCGTAGCTTACGCTGCCCAGCTCCGTGTCCATTCCGTAGCGCGCCACCATCGAGCGCGCGATATCTGTGGCGCGTGCCAGATCGTCTGCCGCCCCGGTGGACAAATGACCGAACACCAGCTTTTCCGCCGCGCGCCCGCCCATCAGCACCGCGATCTTGTCGCGCAACTCGGCTTCCGTCATCAGGAAACGGTCCTCGGTCGGCCGCTGGATGGTATAACCCAAAGCGCCGATGCCACGCGGAATGATCGAAACCTTGTGAACCGTGTCGACCCCCGGCAGCGCCATGCTGACCAGCGCATGACCCATCTCGTGATAGGCCACGATCCTGCGTTCGCGCGGGTTGATCAGACGGTTGCGCTTTTCCAGCCCTGCCACGATGCGCTCAACCGCCTGGGTGAAATCGCCCATGGTCACGACCTCGCCGCGCCGCCGTGTGGCCAGAAGCGCCGCCTCGTTGACCAGGTTGGCCAGGTCGGCACCGGAAAACCCGGTGGTCAACGCGGCAATGTCGTCCAGCTCGATATCCGGGGCAAGGACGATCTTTTTCATGTGCACTTTCAGGATTTGCACCCGCCCGGCGCGGTCTGGCCGATCCACCAGCACCTGCCGGTCAAAGCGACCCGCGCGCAACAGCGCAGGGTCGAGGATTTCGGGGCGATTGGTTGCCGACAGTAGCACCACGCCCTCGCTGGGATCGAAACCGTCCAGTTCCGACAGAAGTTGGTTCAAGGTCTGTTCGCGTTCGTCATTGCCGCCCTGGATCGTGCCCGCACCACGGGCGCGGCCCAAGGCGTCCAGCTCGTCGATGAAGATGATGGCCGGAGCCGCCTTTCGCGCCTGTTCAAACAGGTCGCGCACCCGTGCGGCACCGACCCCCACAAACATCTCGACAAATTCGGAGCCCGAGATCGAATAGAACGGCACGCCCGCCTCGCCCGCCACGGCACGCGCCAGCAATGTCTTGCCGGTGCCCGGCGGGCCGACCAGCAGGATGCCCTTGGGCATCCGCGCCCCAAGGCTGCCGTACCCCTTGGGGTCTTGTAGAAAGTCGACGACCTCCTGCAGTTCCGCCTTGGCCTCGTCCACGCCGGCGACATCGGCAAAAGTCACCTTGGTGTCGCTCTCGACATAAACCTTGGCCTTGCTCTTGCCGACCGACATCAGGCCGCCAATGCCCTGCCCGCCGCCCATCCGGCGGATCAACAGCATCCAGATGCCGACGAAGATCAGCGCGGGCAGGACCCAAGACAGAAGCGTGGTGAACCAGGTGTTTTCGACCGCACCGGAATAGGTCACGCCGGTGTCGTTCAGCCGGTCAGCCAGGTCGGGCGTCACGGGTGTTGTGACGAAACCTGTTTTGCCTTCCTGTTCGGTCTTGAATGTGCCGCGGATCGTGTTGCTGCCAATCATTACCTCCTCGATCGCCCCCTGATCGAGATAGGTTTCGAACTGGCTATAGGGGATCGCCTCTATCGTCTGGCTCTGGACCCAGACGTCGCGGATCAGGACAACCCCCATGACGGCCAGCAGGATGTACCAGATATTGATTTGGGCTCCGCGGTTCATGGTGTTTCTCCGGTTGAATCAGGCTTCTTGTCCGGCGAACGCTGAATCCCAGGGCCATAAAGAGAACGCCGGAAGAGAATATTCTCTTGTCATATGTGGCGCTACGCATCTTGGCGACTCCCTTCTGCTCCAGTTGCAGTTGCAGCTCTAGCTGATCCGGACAGAATATCCTGCACCTTCAAGAACGTATCTTCGGGGCTTCCAGAGGCATCTATCTGCTCCCACGCTGTCGGCGCATTGGTGTTTTCAGCCTGTTGGCGAACAACTGCTACATCTGCATCGGAAGCATCACCGCGGCGGGCACTGATCCGCTTTTCCAGAACGCCGATGTCCGCCGTCAACCACACGCCCGTGAACGGCACAGCCGCCTCTTCGGCGAGAGCGCGAAGCGTTGCGCGTTCATCCGCGCTCAGCCATGTGGCATCCATGACCACAGAGTGCCCTGCAGACAAGATGTCGCGCGCCTTGTCGCGCATGACCTCGTAGACGCGCACGTTCGCCTCGGACCCGTAAGCGGATTGCGGCAGGCTGGAGAGGGGCGACACGCCAAAGAGCGCTTTGCGCTCAAGATCGCTGCGCAGATGCACCGCTCCCGGCGGCGCGCCGATCTCAGGAGCGAGCAATGTCGCCAGCACCGTCTTGCCCGTGCCCGAGAGGCCACCGATTGCGATCAGTTGCGCGGGTGCGGGGCGCAGATAGTCCAGTGCGCTGGCCAGATAGCTGCGCGCCTCCGGCAAGAGCCGGCTGTCTTTCGGGTTGAACCGGGCCGTCTGCACAGCGACCATCGCCAGGATCGCAGCGCGAATGCTCAGAAACAGCGGCAAGAGCGACAGGCCGGCATAGTGATCCGCGTCGCGGGCCTGAAACAGATAGGTGTTGAGGACGATGTTTGCCGCCCTCGCCAACCTTTTGTGGCGCAAATCCATCAACAGAAACGCGAGATCGTAAAGCACATCACAAGTGCCAAGCTTTTCCTCGAATTCCAGTGCATCGAACGGCGTCGGGACGCCATCTATCAAGACGATATTACGTAGATGCAGATCGCCATGGCAGCGCCGTACATGTCCGCCTGTCCCTCGTGTGTCCAATTTTGACATGAGGCCGCAAAACATGTGATCAGCGGCCGACCGAAACTGTTCGACCTGATCGATACCCAGATCGCCCGTCATGGTCGCGAATGCATCATTCAACTCGACCAGAATTGCACCGATCAGATCAGATCCGGAGGTCTGTGTGCAAGTTGCCGATTTGCTGTGATACTGCGCGACAGAGACACCCAGCGTCTCTGCCATCCGGTCATCCAGCGCGCCACGCTCGGCTACCTTGTCCAGTTCATCTACAGCATCGAAACGGTACATCCGCAGAACCCATTCGACGACATTGCCCACACCACCCAGGCGCAATCGACCTTCCTTGTCCCGCGTCACAGCAATCAGGTCGCGATAGATCGAGGGCGCCGTCGGCGCATTCAGTTCAAGCTCTCGCAACAGCATGTCGTGCCGCTTTCGCAGGGTCGAGAAGTCAAGGTAGTCATATTGCACGTCACGCTTGATCTTGTAGGCGTCCCGGCCGCTCAGAAAGACGATTGCCCCGTGCGTGCGAACAACCTCAACCGGCACACGTCCCGGCAAATTCATCTCATCCGACAGGAATGCGATCACCTCTGCCTGAGACTGTCCCCTCATCCGAACACCTTGTTGCTGAACGTACTTCGTTATGCTGATGGGCCTTGTTGCGCAAATCGGGCTTTGAGCGCAGTTTCCCTCTCCCGGGACATACTTATCCTACGGCCTCTGTGACGGGTATGCCAAGAGCAGAGCATATCGTATCTGCCAAGCACGAGAAGCCGCCTGCCGAGGCTCTCATATCCCGCGGTTCATAATTGGTCCGCGCTGCCTGATTGACCATGACCGACCTGAACGGTTTCTTCTTGATCACGGTTAATGCACTGTGACGCCCGTCGGAGGACGCAGGTCAGCACGCCGAAGCGGGCAAATGCAATGGATGACACGAACCGGAACGCGGTTTTCACCGCACGCACACAAACCGTAGCTGAAAGGTTTCGCGTCGATCCCGAGTGTGGACTGGACGCCAACGCAGTCGTTCAGCGACGAAAACGTCACGGCCCCAACCAGCTACGCGAACAAGAAAAACAAAGCGTGCTGGGCATTCTGGCGCACCAGTTCGAGGGGGTGATCGTCTGGCTTCTGGCGTTTGCCGCCGGGTTGTCATTCTTCTTTCAGGATATCGCCGAAGGCGTCGCGATTGTCGTCGTTCTGGCTCTTAACGCCGCAATCGGTTTTTTCACAGAGCTGCGCGCCGCACGGTCGATGGAGGCGCTGCAAAATATCGCTGCGGTCACGACACGGGTGCGGCGTGGCGGCATGGTCATTCGTGTCAATGCGCATGAATTGGTGCCCGGCGATATCGTCGTGCTGGAGGCGGGTGACGTCGTGACGGCCGACATGCGGCTTGTCGAGGCCTCCAACCTGCAAAGCGACGAATCCGTACTGACCGGCGAATCCGTGCCGGTGGCAAAGCAGACCGATCCGGTCGCGCCTGACGCGTCGATCGGTGAGCGGGCTTGCATGGCGTTCAAAGGCACGGCGATCACCCAAGGGTCCGGCACCGGCATCGTGACCACGACAGGGATGAACACCGAACTGGGCCACATCGGCCACCTTGTGCAGCGGGCCGAATCCGCAGCGTCGCCGCTGGAAAGGCGTCTAGATCAGCTTGGGCGTCGGCTGGTCTGGCTGACGCTGGCCCTTGCGGTGCTGGTTATTGGAGCAGGCATCCTTCGCGGCCATGAGATGGTAACGATGCTGCAGACGGGCGTGGCGCTGGCTGTTGCCGCCGTCCCCGAAGGATTGCCGGTGGTCGCCACACTCAGTCTGGCGCGCGGGATGTGGCGGATGGCAGCACGCAATGCGGTCATCTCGAACCTGTCCTCGGTGGAAACCCTGGGCGCCACAACGGTGATCCTGGCCGACAAGACCGGCACGCTGACAGAGAACAGGATGACGGTGGCGCGCTATATCCTTTCCGGGGCGGAGGTGGATCTGAGAAGACAGGCGGAAACCGTCCGTTTTGAAATGGGTGAGGGCGCACTTGAACCCGACGACCCTCGCCTTGGCACGGCGCTACGGATCGGGGCGCTCTGCAACAGCGCCTCGATGGGGCAGGGGGATGCGAACCCTTCAGGCGATCCGATGGAATTGGCGCTGCTGCGTGTCGCGGCACAGGTCGGTCAACGACGCGAAGGTCTGCTGGAAACGCTTGCAAAAGTGGACGAACATGCCTTCGACCAAGACAGCAAGATGATGGCAAGCGTGCATCAGGACGGCGAAGGTTTTCTTTACGCAGTCAAGGGTGCCCCCGAAGCGGTGATAGATGTTTGCAGCCATGTCCTTGGGTCGGATGGCAGACAGGAAATGAGTGCCCACATGCGCGCCGATTGGCTGGATCGCAGCCGCACTGCCGCCAGCGACGGGCTGCGCCTGCTTGCCTTGGCGATGAAGCAGACAAATCGTGCCGACGCAGAGCCCTACGAAAATCTGACCCTGGTCGGTCTGGTCTGTCTGCGCGACCCGCTGCGCGATGACGTGCCACAGGCCATCGCGGCTGCCCGCGCCGCAGGGGTGCGTGTGGTGATGATGACCGGCGATCATGCCGATACCGCCGCTGCAATCGCCCGCAAGGCCGGGCTGGGGCAAGGGGATCCGAAGAATGCTGGTCTGACGGTGATCGAGGGCGGCGAACTGGCCGATCTTGATCCCGAAGGCACGGACGGTCCGCTGCGGGATCGGATCTTTGCCGCCGATGTCTTTGCCCGAGTTGCCCCGGCGACCAAATTGAAGCTTGCGGCGCTTTATCAGAACAATGGTCATGTCGTGGCGATGACTGGCGACGGCGTGAATGACGCGCCGGCGCTGAAAAAAGCCGATATCGGCATCGCCATGGGCCAGCGCGGCACTGAGGTGGCACGCGAGGCGGCGCATATGGTGCTGAAGGACGATTCCTTCGGCACGATCATCGCGGCAATGCGGCAGGGGCGCATCATATTCGCCAATATCCGCAAATTCGTTGTGTATTTGATGTCCTGCAATGTCAGCGAGGTTCTGATTGTCGGTTTGGCCGTTGGTGCAGGGTTGCCGATGCCACTACTGCCGCTACAGATCCTGTTCCTGAACCTTGTCACCGATGTTTTCCCCGCCTTCGCACTGGGATTGGGAAAGGGGGACGAGAAAGTCATGCGTCAACCGCCCCGCGACCCCGCGGAAGCGATCGTCAATCGCGACCGCTGGATCACGATCGGCGTCCTGGGGGGCGCGATTACCTTGGCAACTCTCGCCGCATTCTGGCTGGCGCTGCATTGGCTGATGCTGCCCGTCGCCCCCGCCGTCACGGTGGCCTTTCTGACGCTGGCACTGGCGCAACTGTGGAACGTGTTCAACGTTCGGGCGCGGGATGACAGCCTTTTCGTCAACGAGGTAACGCGCAACCCGTGGATTTGGGGTGCGATCGCGCTTTGTCTCGGACTGATTGGAGCGGCGATTTGGGTACCGGACCTGTCGGACATTCTAAAACTTCCCGATCCCGGTATCGCCGGGTTGGTGTTGGCCGTCGGCACGAGTTTTGTGCCCCTTGCGATCGGACAGCTTTACATCATCTGCGGTTCGAATGTTCGGGCGGCAGATCGAGCCGAAAGCGCCATCAGGTCATAAATAAAAAAGCTTCCTCGGCGGGAGAAGATTTTCGGCACCTGGAAGCGCAGTCAGAGGCTTCGCCGCATGTGACGGCGCGGACTGGCCAAGGCCGCCGGTAAGGTCCGCCTCACCGCCATCGCCTGCAAAATGAGGCGCAGTCTGAATATTCCTCGATCCGCTGGCGTCGGTACCGACCGGGCGGCGCTCCAAGCGGTTCCGGCCGATTGGACTGCGTCCTTGGCGGCAGACGACCGGGATTGATTCATCGGTGCATTGATCCCCGTTAATGCGGCCTCGCGCGCCCCACCCAACTCTGGTCATCGAGGAGGAGCTTCCGTCGATGAGCAACCGGGCAAAAGACCAGGATGCGGACCCGTGGGCCGAGGCCCGTGCGATGCTCGACATGCCCGGCGGCAGGCTGAACATCGCCTATGAGGCGGTGGACCGGCACGTGATCCACGGGCACGGGGACGAGACCGCGATGCTCTGGCTCGGCAAAGGCGGCGATCGGCAGGAACTGAGCTATGCCGACATGGCCCGACAATCCTCGCGTTTCGCCAACGTCCTTGCCGCCCACGGGCTCGCGTCTGGCGACAGCGTCTTCGCGCTGGTGGGTCGCATTCCCGAACTCTACATAGCCGCGCTCGGCACGCTCAAGGCAGGCATGGTTTTCACGCCGCTCTTCTCTGCCTTCGGGCCGGAGCCGATCCGCACCCGGATGGAGATCGGCGCCGCGAAGGTGCTGGTCACGACGCCGGAACTCTACAAGCGCAAGGTCGCGGCCTGGCGCGAAGAGATCGACACACTGAAGCTGGTCCTTGTCACCGGCGAGGATGCAGCCGAGGGCTGCGTCGCTCTCGGCCCCGCGATGGCCGCTGCATCGCCCGATTTCGTGGCGGCCCAAACGAGGCCCGAGGACCCGGCGCTGATCCATTTCACGTCCGGCACGACGGGGCGGCCGAAAGGCGCGGTCCATGTCCACGAGGCGGTGCTCTACCACGCATTCTCGGGGCGGCACGCGCTGGATTTGACGCCCGGAACAACCTACTGGTGCACGGCCGATCCCGGCTGGGTCACCGGCACTTCCTACGGGATCATCGCGCCGCTCGTTCAGAGGGTGAAGATGATCGCGGACGAGGCGGAATTCGATCTGGATCGCTGGTACGGAACGATCGAGCGGGAAAAGGTCGAGGTCTGGTATTCCGCTCCAACCGCGATCCGGATGATGATGCGCTCGGGCGCTGATGCGGCGAAGACTCACGATTTTTCCTCGCTGAGGTTCCTGGCGAGCGTCGGAGAGCCGCTGAACCCCGAGGCGGTGGTCTGGTCGGAAAAGGTCTTCGGCAAGCCGTTCCACGACAACTGGTGGCAGACCGAGACCGGCGGGATCATGATCGCCAATCTGCCCGGCATGACGATCAAACCCGGCTCGATGGGCAAACCGTTGCAGGGGGTCAGGGCCGGTATCGTCGAACGTGCGGACGGAACGCTGAAGGAACTCGGCACCGGCGAGGTCGGCGAACTGGCGCTCCGGCCCGGCTGGCCGTCGATGATGCGGGCCTACCTGAACGAGCAGGCCCGCTACGACAAGTGCTTCGTCGACGGCTGGTATCTGTCGGGCGACCTCGCCACGCGGGATGCGGACGGGTATTTCTGGTTCGTCGGGCGGGCCGACGACCTGATCAAGACCTCCGGCCACCTGGTCGGGCCTTTCGAGGTGGAAAGCGCGTTGATCGAGCACCCGGCGGTGGCCGAAGCAGGCGTCATAGGTCTGCCGGACGAAACCGCGGGCGAGATCGTGAAGGCCTATGTCACGCTGAACCCTGGATTCACGGCCGGTGTGGCGCTGGAGCGCGAATTGCGCGGCCATGCCCGAAAAAAGCTTGGCCCGGCCGTTTCCCCGCGCGCGGTGGTGTTCCGCGAAAACCTGCCCAAGACCCGTTCTGGCAAGATCATGCGGCGGCTGCTCAAGGCGCGGGAACTGGGCCTTCCGGAAGGTGACATTTCCACTCTGGAGATCGACGAGAAATGAGTGCGCCCCACAAGCCCAGACTCGACCGAAATCATGTTCTTGCGCTGCTCCGCGACATGATCCGCGTCCGCCGTTTCGAGGACAAGTGTGCCGAGTTGTACACCCAGGAGAAAATCCGCGGCTTCTTGCATCTCTATGACGGGGAAGAGGCAATTGCCGCCGGGGTCATTCCGGTTCTCGGACCGCGGGACCGGATCGTCGCTACCTACCGCGAACACGCGCACGCGGTCGTCCGCGGCGTGCCCATGACAAAAATCATGGCCGAGATGTTCGGCAAGGCCGAAGGCTGCTCGGGCGGGCGCGGCGGTTCGATGCATCTTTTCGATGCCGACACCAACTTCTACGGCGGCAACGCGATCGTGGGCGGCGGACTGCCGCTGGCGACTGGCCTCGCACTGGCGGACAGGATGCAGGGTGCGGACACGGTGACAGCCTGCTTCTTCGGCGAGGGCGCCGTTGCGGAAGGGGAATTTCACGAGGCGATGAACCTGGCCGCGCTCTGGTCCCTGCCGGTTCTGTTCGTCTGCGAGAACAACGGCTACGCGATGGGTTCGGCGCTGGCACGGACCGAGTCGGAAACCGATATCCACAACAAGGCAGCCTCCTACGGGATGGAGGCGCGCCAAGTGGATGGCATGGACGTCGTCGCGGTGGAGGCTGCCGCGCGCAAGGCCATCCAAAGGATCCGCGAGACCGGCAAACCGATGTTCATCGAGTGCAAGACCTACCGATTCCGCGCGCATTCCATGTTCGACGCGCAGCTGTACCGCGACAAGGCCGAGATCGAGGAGTGGCGCAAGCACGGCCCCATCGTCCGCTTCCAGGGCTGGCTGCTGGAGAACCACCTGATCCACGAGAACGATGTGGCCCGAATCGAAGCCGAGGCCGATGACGAGATTGCCGGCGCCGTGGCTTTTGCCGAGGACGGGACATGGGAGCCGGTCGAACAGCTGGCACAGAACGTGCATGGCCCCGCACCCGGGCCGCCGGAGTCAACGCAGCCCTCGGGCGAGCTTGTAGAGACCACCTACCGCGAGGCGGTGAAGCAGGCGATCCGCGATGCGATGACCCGCGACGACAGAGTTTTTCTGATGGGCGAGGATGTGGGGGCCTATGGCGGCTGCTATGCGGTCTCGAAAGGCTTGATGGCGGAATTTGGCGAGGACCGGATCCGCGACACGCCGCTGTCGGAAAGCGGTTTCACAGGCGCGGCCATCGGCGCGGCGGCGGCAGGGATGCGGCCGATCGTCGAACTGATGACCGTCAATTTCTCGCTGCTGGCCCTCGACCAGATCATGAACACGGCGGCGACGATCCGGCACATGTCGGGCGGGCAATTCGGCGTCCCGCTGGTCATCCGAATGGCCACCGGGGCGGGCAAGCAGCTCGCGGCGCAGCATTCGCATAGCCTGGAGGGATGGTATGCACATATTCCGGGGCTGAAGGTCCTGGCCCCCGCCACGCTGGAGGACGCGCGCGGAATGCTCTGGACCGCGCTTCAGGACCCTGACCCGGTGCTGATCTTCGAGAACGTGATGCTCTACAGCATGAAGGGCACGGTCGACAGAGACGCCGGCGCGGTCGACATCTCGAAAGCCGCGTTACGGCGCGAGGGGCGCGACCTGACCTTCATCACCTATGGCGGGTCGCTGTTCAAGACACTGGAGGCAGCGGAGGACCTGGCCGGGGACGGCATCGAGGCCGAGGTGATCGACTTGCGCAGCCTGCGCCCGCTGGATGACGCGGCGATCATGGCCTCCGTTGCCAGGACGCGCCGCGCGCTGATCGTGGACGAGGGCTGGCGCAGCGGATCACTGGCCGCCGAGGTCTCGGCACGGATCATGGAGCAGGCCTTCTGGTCGCTTGATGCGCCGGTGGGGCGCGTCTGCTCGGCAGAAGTCCCGATCCCCTATCCCAAACACCTGGAAGACGCTGCGATACCGCAAGTGCCCGGCATCGTCGCGGCTGCACGGGCGTTGCTGGGTAGGGCCTGATGGGTATCTTCGCCATGCCGTCGCTCGGGGCCGACATGGAGGCGGCGACGCTGATCGAGTGGCTGGTGAAACCGGGTGACGAGGTGCATCGAGGCGACGTGGTTGCAGTGGTCGAGACCCAGAAAGGCGCCATCGAGATTGAATGTTTCGAAGACGGGAAAGTGCTGGAATTGCGGGCCGATGTGGGTGCAAACCTGCCGGTGGGCGCGCCGCTGGCGCTGATCGTCGGTCACGGAGAGACCGCGCCGGAAACGAAGGAGCCCGAAGCGCCTGCCGTTGCCGCCAAGCTCGAAGCTGCGCCCAGGCCGGACGAATCCGCAAGGCCTGAAGCCGCGCCTCGTCCCGCTGCTGCGCCCATGCCCCCTGGTGTCACCTCTGCCTCGCCCGCCGCACGCGTCCGGGCCGGTGAACTGGGCATCGACCTGGCGACGGTCACCGGAAGCGGTCCGGCGGGTGCCGTCCTCTTGGAGGACGTGGATGCGCAGAAGTCCGGCGCGATGAGGGAAAGACCCGCCTCGCCGATGGTCGAGATGCGCAAGGCCATCGCCGCGGCGATGGCGCGGTCCAAGCAGACGATCCCGCATTTCTACCTGTCGGAAACCATCGACGTGCAACCCGCGCTCGAATGGGCCGAAGCCCGGAACGCGGATCGGCTGCCCTCGGAACGGCTGCTCCTGGGGGCGCTGCTCGTGCGGGCGACGGCGCTGGCTGCCGCGAAGGCACCGTCGGTGAACGGGCATTTTGTCGACGGCACCTGGCGGCCCTCCGACCGGGTAAACGCCGGTGTCGCCGTGGCCTTGCGGGGCGGCGGCCTGGTCGCACCGGCGCTGATCGACGCCGGCGCGATGACCGTGGACGAGACGATGGCGGGTATGCGTGACCTGGTCTCCCGCGCGCGGACCGGGCGGCTCCGATCCTCGGAAATGACGGAAGGTACGATCACCATTTCCAGCCTCGGCGCGACCGGGGCCGAGGCAATGGCCGGCGTGATCTTTCCGCCGCAGGTGGCGCTTGTCGGCCTGGGGGCCCCCAAGCTGCGCCCTTGGGTCGTGGACGGCGAAGTCGTGCCACGGACCGTTGTCACCCTGACCCTGTCCGTCGACCACCGCGTGAGCGACGGCCGACAGGCCGCGCGCTTCATCGCTGAATTCCAGACCCACATCGCATCGCCGGAGACACTATGACCGAGGAAGACATCCGCACCGCTTTCATCGAGGAACTGATCGCCATCGCCCCCGACATCGACCCGGATACCCTGGGCGAGGACGATCACCTGCAGGACGACCTGGAGCTCGAACTCGATGGATGTCCTGAACCTGGTGACCGCGCTGCATCGGAGGCTGAATGTCGACATCCCGGAAACGGATTATCCGCAGATCGCCACCCCGGCGCTTGCCGTGTCCTATCTGGCCGCGCGGGTGAAGTGACCGGCAACGATGACCCACCCGAATTGCGTCGAAGATGAGCGGAACCAGACAAAAAAGGAGCCCGCGCCATGCCGACCAACGAACCCCAAGGGCAGCACCATATCGTCGGCGGCGGCATTGCCGGTCTTGCCACGGCCGTATTCCTGATCCGCGATGCCGGGGTAGTGGGCAAGAGTATCCGGATTTACGACCAACGCGACGTCCTCGGCGGGTCGCTGGACGGCTCCAGCGCCGCCGAACCCGGCTACGTGGTCCGCGGCGGCCGGATGTTCGAAGACCATTTCGCCTGCACCTTCGACCTGCTCGACACGATCCCTTCTGCCGACGATCCGGGCCTGACGGTCAGCGAGGATATCCGGGCCTTCAACAAGATGGTGCCCGGCTCATCCAGTTGCCGCCTCGTGCGTGACGGAAAGCCCGCCGAGGATCGCTACGATCTCACGCTTGGCGCCCACGACATCGTCGACATCAACCGGCTGATCCTGCATTCGGAACGCACATTGAGCGCGCAGAAGATCGATGAGTGGTTCCGGCCCGAATTCTTCGACAGCAATTTCTGGCTTATGTGGTCCACCTTGTTTTCGTTCCAACCCTGGCACTCGGTGATCGAGATGCGGCGCTACCTGCGACGTTTCATCCACCTGTTTCCCGGGTTCACCCGGATCGCGGGGATCCTGCGGACGCGCTACAACCAGTATGACTCGCTCATTGGTCCGATCGTGACCTGGCTTCAGGACAGGGGCGTTCAGATCGCAACCGGCGCGCAGGTCACCGACGCAAGGATCGAGGGCACCTGGCAGGATCGCCGCGTCGTCGCCCTGGTTCTCGCTGGTGACGAGGCGGTGCCGATCAGCGAGGCAGACCGCGTGTATCTCACCTTGGGATCCATGACCGACGATTCGGTTCTGGGGTCGAACACCAAGGCCCCCGGTCTCGAGGATCAAGGGGGCGGTGCATGGGCGCTCTGGCGCAGCCTTGCGGCGAAACACGAAGGGTTTGGCAATCCCGAGGCGTTCTGCGGCGACACAAGCAAGACCGCCTGGCATTCCTTCACCGTCACGATGGACAGCCCTGACTTCTTGGAATTCATGGAGGATTTCACCAACAACCGCACGGGCACGGGCGGGTTGCTCACCTTTGCCGCGTCGGGCTGGACGCTCTCCATCGTGCTCTTCCATCAGCCGCATTTCCGCAGGCAAAAACATGGCACCTATGTCTTCTGGGGCTACGGGCTGAGTGGCGACCGCGAGGGCGATTTCGTGTCCAAGCCGATGTGGGAGGCCACGGGTAACGAGATCATCGAAGAACTCTGTGGGCATCTGAACCTTACGGCGGCACAGAAAGAATGGTTCAGGGACGTCCGCTGCGTGCCCTGCCGGATGCCCTTCATCACCAGCCAGTTCATGCCGCGCATCCTCGGCGACCGCCCAGACGTGCGCCCCCGCGGCGCCCGGAACTTTGCGGTGATCGGGCAATATGTCGAGCTGCCCCGCGATTGCGTTTTCACTGTGGAGTACTCCGTACGATCCGCGCGCACCGCCGTGGCAAGCCTGACCGGCAAGGCCGATCCGCCGCCGCCTGTCGCGCGCACAGATCTCGACCCTATGGTGCTGATCCGCGCCGCACGGGTTCTGGTGGGCATGTCGGCAGAGTGAGCCTCCGCCGCGCAGGATATTATCGTCGAGGAAGCTCCCGCCAGTCATCCCCGAGACCGGCTCAGAACCGCACGCACCGGCAAGCACCAAGCTCCGGCGCCTGCTGTTCTGCGTGGCGACCTGTCGAGAATACGGTGCGGGTGCAGATGGTTCGGAGCGCAGGTCGCCGCGAGCATCCGTCGGCACCCCAGCCGGCGCGTCATTAACCCGAGAAAGCCGCCTTCAGATCGCGTACCGCTCTACGCATCAGTGACGACCGCGAGTTTGCCCGCCCCGCCCGTCAGTTCACCGCCGTACCGGGCTTCAGCACGACCTTGGTCCAGTCATTCTGGTTATAGCGGAAATTCTCGTAGCCTCGGGCGGCGTCCTCAAGCGGCAGGCGGTGGGAGATCATGAAGGTGGTATCAAGCTCGTCCTCCTGAATCCGGCGCAGCAGATCTTTCGTGTAGCGCTGGACGTGGGTCTGTCCGGTGCGGATCTGCAGCCCCTTCTCCATCATCGCGCCCAGCGGAAACTTGTCGAGAAAGCCGCCATAGACGCCGGGGACCGAGACCCGCCCGCCCTTGCGTACCGCCATGATCGCCTCGCGCAGCGCATGGCCGCTGTCGGCGCCCATACCGACATTCTGCTTGATGTTGTCGAGGATGGTGTCGGGGGCGAAGCCATGCGAACTCGAGCCCTACCGCGTCGATCACCGCGTCCGGCCCCAGCCCGCCCGACATCTCCATCAGCGCCTCGAGCACATGGGTTTGCTTGAAGTCGATCACCTCGGCGCCGAGCTGCCGGGCAAGGGCCAGGCGGTTCGGGTACTCGTCGATGGCGATGACCTTGCCCGCGCCCATTACCAGCGCCGATTGCACCGCGAAAAGCCCGACCGGGCCGCAGCCCCAGACGGCCACGGTGTCGCCGGACTGGATGTCGCAGTTCTCGGCGGCCATCCAGCCGGTCGGGAGGATGTCGGACAGGAACAGCACCTTATCGTCCTCGATCCCCTCGGGGACGACGATGGGGCCGACATCGCTGAACGGCACGCGCACATATTCGGCCTGCCCGCCGGAATAGCCGCCCGTCAGATGCGTATAGCCGAAAAGCCCCGACATGGCGTGGCCGTAAAGCGCCTCGCTCGCGTCCTGCTTCTCGGCAGGGTTGGAGTTGTCGCAGGCCGAATAGAGTTGGCTTTCGCAGAAGAAGCATTTGCCGCAGGAAATCGTGAAGGGCACGACGACGCGCTGGCCCTTCTTCAGCGTGCTTTTCGGCCCTGTCTCGACGACCTCGCCCATGAACTCGTGGCCCAGGATGTCACCCGCCATCAGGCCGGGGATCACTGCATCGTAAAGGTGCAGGTCCGAGCCGCAGATCGCGGTGGACGTGACCTTGAGGATCGCATCGCGTGGGTTTACGATCTCGGGGTCGGGAACAGTGTCGACGCGGACGTCGTGCTTGCCGTGCCAGGTCAGGGCGCGCATCGGTTTCTCCTCAGGTAGCTTCGTTTCGATTGTTGCCGGTGGCGATCTCGCCCGCCTCCATCAGCATCTTCAGGCGCTTCAATTCGCGGCGCCCCTGCATCGACGGTTCGGCCTGGAATGCCTTGGCGACCCAGCGGCCGAGTTCGCCCGCCGGCGGCACGTAGGCGATGATCGCCTCGACTTCGGTGCCGCGGCCGGCGGGCGCGTCACGGAACGTGATCTTGCCTTCGGTGTCGATATCGCTGTCCTCGGTAGCGCGCCAGGCGATCAATTCGCCTTCGCGGTCCTGAACGATGCGGGTGACGAGCGTCACCGGTCGACCCAACGGAGCGCGGACCGTCCAGCGGGTGATGTCGCCGTCCTGCTGCACCTCGTGCACGTTCTCCATGAAGCGGGGCAGGTTTTCGAAATTCCGCCAGAAGGCGTAAATTTCGTCCTTTGGCTTGTTGATCGTCACGGTGCGCCCGGTGACGGCATAGCGGCCGAAGCGGGTTTGGCGTGCCACTCGCCCCGGCGCGTCATCGGGCGGGCGGTGGTACACCTGGTTGCGCGTGGACTGCTTGTAGTAGGCGTATCCCGCCGCGCCAGCCACCGCGCCCACCCCGATGGCGAGCCACAGATCCGTGTTCGACCGCTCGCGGGGCTGCATTGTGCGCCTGGACCAAATGTGATCGTCGGTCTCGCGCCATGACTTATCGCGTTTCGACATGAACGTACCTCCTTGGCAGGCTGCGCGGCACGTGGCCTTGTGCTCTGCCTCCCACAACTGGCAGGCGGCCATGCAGCATCTTCAGTATTCAAGCAGCGGACCGCGCGCAGCGCCGCGCTGTGGAAACCGCCGGCACGCGGGCCACCCGGTTCCAAATGTCAAACCTGTCAACGCAGCGATTGTTCCAAAATATCTGCGGCGAGGGCCGCTCCGGCGGTATCAGCCACAATGCGTCCAGCGGCCGCCGCCCCGCCGTCACGTTGAGCCAACGGGATCCCGGACAATACGCACCGACGCCAATCAGCACTCGGCGGGAAAAGCCGGCCGCCTTCGATCGTATCCACCCCATGGTACAGAGGCACGGACATGGCGGGCTGTCCGGTGAGGTTGTAGACCTCGCGGGTATAGGGGGCGAAGGCACCCGCGGCGGATGTCCCAGCGGTTCAGACGCAAGGCGCGCGCCGCCTGCGACGGTCAGCGTCGTCGCCTGATGAAGTGCGAAGCGCACCAGCGGTGCAAGCTCCTGGTCGGTTGGCGCGCGGTCCAAGGTCCGGACGCGGATATCGACGAGCGACGCGATTTCCGAAGCCCAAAGTGGTGTTGCTGCATCTGTCGGATTGCTGTGTGCGGACGACTCGAAGGGCGTGACCCGATGCCCCGGCGTTTCAAGAAGGTGGCCGGCTCGCGTGGGCATCTCCGCAACCTCTTGGTCGGGTTGCTGCCCAGATGGCACACTGGCGCAAAAGCCGACGCGCAAGGAAGGTGGTGGTTGGCCGGTGGATGGAGACTATTCAGCGCCTGAAGTTCTATTATGACCGAAAGCAGTTTTTTTGCCAAACTCCAGACGTAGATATTTTCGTAGATCCGGTAAGTGCTTACACTCCTACAGATTTGTTACGTAATTACTTTCTTGCTTGACGATATCCCCGCCGGAGGCGGTCCGGCGCCCGCCGTCATCGCGGCCCGCCATCCTTGTCGCGCTCGGCTTCGATCCGCTTCATAGCTGCGTTCCATTCGCGATCCCGCAGGATGCGGCGGAACGCGCGGCGCAGTTCGGCCACGGCGTCGCTGTCATACCAGCGGCCATGCGCCAGGATCAGGCGCTCGGGCTGCCAGGCGATCATCGCCTCGACCGATTCGGCCAGCGGTGTCTTGCGGAAGGTCATGCGCATTTCGGGCGGCATCTTGCCGTCGCTGTCGTCGATGCCCGCCAGCCAGACCAGCGGGCGCATCCAGACCGGCAGATTGGCCGTCTCGAAATTCTCGATAAGGTCGGTCAGGATGAGCGTCGATGAGGCCCGGTGGTGAAACACCGCCTCGCGGTGTTTCTTGCTGCCGCGGACGATCATCTGGTCGATCTGCCCGGCCCATTCCGGCGCGGACGTCTGCCCCAGTTCACCGTCGAGCCGCAACGTCAGGCCAGAAGCCGCCGCGCGCTCGGCCACGCCGGGGGCGGCGTGGGCGGTGGCGCCGGGATGGGCGCCCTGCCAATCCGCGATGTTGACGTAGTGAAGCCAGTTCGGCGCGATCAGGTGCCGCACCGGCCCCAGCGCCTGCAACTCGGCGCGCAGGCCATCCGTCAGCAGCGTCGGGGAATGGACCCACAGATCGCCGTTCTCCAGCCGGACGACGGTGCAGCGGGTCGGAAAGGGCATGCCGTAGAAGGAAACGGCAGGCCCGTCGATCAGCCAGATATCCCGCGCCACGGGTTTGAGCGTGTTCAGCGGCTCGTGCCCCGTGGCGCGGTTCTTTCGCGGCAATGCTACTCGACGACCGTGACGGAGGTCATCACGTCGGGCTGGCCGACGACAGCGCCATTGCCGCCGGTGCCGCGCTTGATGTCGTTCAGCACGTCCATGCCGTCCGTCACCTTGCCGACGACGGTGTATTGGCCGTTCAGATGCGGCGCCGGCGCGAAGTTTATGAAGAACTGGCTGTTGGCGCTGTCGGGGCTTGGACCGCGCGCCATGCCGACGGTTCCGGCCTCGAACGGGCGGTCCGAGAATTCGGCTGGAAGATCGGGCAGGTCCGACCCGCCCATCCCGGCGCTGCTCATGTCGCCGCCTTCCAGCTTGCCGAATTCGACGTCGCCGGTCTGCGCCATGAAGCCATCGATCACGCGGTGAAAGACGACGCCGTCATAGGCGCCCTCTTCGGCCAGTGTCGTGATGCGCTCGACATGGGCGGGGGCGACATCCTCGAACAAGTCGATGGTGATCGTGCCGTTCGCCTCGCCCGCGACGTCGATCTTGAGCTCGGTCGCCAGCGCGGGCGCGGCGGCGAGGATGAGGGCGGCTGTCAGGACATTACGCATCGGCGGCCACCTTGACGCTGATCATGCGGTCGGGGTTCGCCGGCGGCTCGCCCTTGGCGATGTTGTCGACATGCTCCATCCCCTGGATGACGCGGCCATAGACGGTGTATTGGCCGTTCAGGAAATGGTTGTCCTTGAAATTGATGAAGAACTGGCTGTTGGCGCTGTCGGGGCTCTGGCTGCGCGCGGCGCCCAGCGTGCCGCGGTCATGCGGGATCTTGGAAAACTCGGCCTTGAGGTTGGGCAGATCGCTGCCGCCGGTACCTGCGGCGCGGGGATTGTAGTCCTTTTCCATGTTGGCGTTCGCTACGTCGCCGGTCTGCGCCATGAAGCCGTCGATCACCCGGTGGAAGGCCACGTTGTCATAGGCGCCGCTGCGGGCCAGTTCCTTCATCCGCGCGGTATGGCCGGGGGCGACGTCGGGCAGAAGCTCGATCGCCACGGTGCCGTCCTTCAACTCGATCAGGATGGTGTTTTCGGGGTCTTTGATCTCGGCCATGCGGGCCTCCTTTTGATGGGCGTTGCGTCGATATCTAGGCGTTTGGGCATCGCTTGCCAAGCGCCCGGTCTTGACGCATGCGCGCGCAATCGCCAAGACAATCGCGGCGATCGCAAGGCAAGGATGAGCGCATGAGCTGGAAAACCCTCGACGACATGGACCTGAGCGGCAAGCGGGTGCTGTGCCGGGTCGATATCAACGTGCCGGTGGAGCAGGGCCGCGTCACCGACGCGACGCGGATCGAGCGGATCGTGCCGACGGTTCAGGACATTCTGGCCAAGGGCGGCAAACCGATCCTGATCGCGCATTTCGGGCGCCCCAAGGGCAAGGTGGTGCTGGATCTGTCGTTGCGCGCGGTGCTGCCCGCGCTGCGGGACGCGCTGGGCCGCTCGGTGCGCCTGATCGAGACGCTGGACGGGGCCGAGAACCTCACGGCCGAGGCCGAGGCCGCCGACGTGCTGCTGCTGGAGAACATCCGCTTCTATCCCGGCGAGGAGGCGAACGATCCCGAATTTGCCGCCCGCCTTGCCGCGCTGGGCGACGTGTACTGCAACGACGCCTTTTCGGCCGCGCACCGCGCCCATGCCAGCACCGCAGGCATCGCGCACCTGATGCCGGCCTGCGCCGGACGGCTGATGCAGGCGGAACTGAAGGCGCTGGAGGCGGCGCTGGGCGCCCCCAGCCGCCCGGTGATCGCCATCGTCGGCGGTGCCAAGGTCTCGACCAAGCTGGATCTGCTGAGCAACCTTGTGGAAAAGGTCGACAGCCTCGTGATCGGCGGCGGCATGGCCAATACCTTCCTCGCGGCGCAGGGTTTGAGCGTGGGCAAATCGCTCTGCGAACATGACATGGCGAAAACCGCGCGGCAGATCATGTCCAAGGCGGCGGACAAGGGGTGCGAGATCATCCTGCCCGCCGATATCGTCGTGGCGCGCGAATTCGCCGAGAACGCCGAGAACGAGACGCTGGCCGTTCATCTGTGTCCTGACGACGCGATGATCCTCGATGCCGGGCCGCAAAGCGTCAGGCGGATCGTCCGGGCGATGGATGCGGCGCGGACGCTGATCTGGAACGGTCCCCTCGGAGCGTTCGAGATCGCGCCGTTCGACGCCGCCACCACCGAAGCCGCGCGCCATGCGGCGGAGTTGACGAGGGCGGGCAAGCTGATTTCCGTCGCCGGCGGCGGCGATACCGTCGCCGCGCTGAACAAGGCAGGGGCGGCTGAGGGTTTCACCTATGTGTCCACCGCCGGGGGCGCGTTCCTTGAATGGATGGAGGGCAAGGACCTGCCCGGCGTCGCCGCGCTCAAGGGCGGGACGCGTTAGCGCGACCACGATTGCAGGCAGGAGGACCCTGCCATAAAGCTTACGCAGGACAGTAAAATGATATGAGTGGAGCGGAAACCATGCCGAACGCAGCCCAAGCAGACAAGATTCGCGCCGGTGACGGCTTTATCGCCGCGTTGGACCAGTCCGGCGGCTCTACGCCGAAGGCGCTGGCGCTGTATGGCGTGGATGAGAGCGCCTATTCCGATGATGCGGAGATGTTCGACCTGATCCACGCCATGCGCTCGCGCATCGCGCAGGCGCCCGATTTCAACGGCGACAAGGTGATCGGCGCGATCCTGTTCGAGATGACGATGGACCGGGACATCGGCGGCAAACCGTCGGCCGCCTATCTGTGGGAAGAGCGCGGTATCGTGCCGTTTCTCAAGGTCGACAAGGGGCTGGAGGACGCCACGGACGGCGTGCGCCTGATGAAGCCGATGCCGGATCTGGATGCGCTTTGCAAGCGTGCGGCGCGCGCAGGGATTTTCGGCACCAAGATGCGCTCGGTCATCGACGCGGCCTCGCCCAAGGGGATCGAGAGGATCGTCGCGCAGCAGTTCGAACTGGGCAGGCAGATCCTGGCGCACGGCCTGATCCCGATCATTGAGCCGGAGGTCACCATTTCCATCGACGACAAGGCCGAGGCGGAGGCGCTGCTGCTGGAGGCGCTCCAGCGCCATCTCGACGCGCTGCCCGAGGGCACCGAGGTGATGCTGAAGCTGACCCTGCCCGAGACGCCGGACCACTACAAACCGCTGGTCGACCATCCCGCCGTCATGCGCGTCGTCGCTCTGTCGGGCGGCTACAGCCGCGAGGAGGCGAACCGCCGCCTTGCGCAGAATACCGGCGTCGTCGCCAGCTTCAGCCGCGCCCTGACCGAAGGGCTTTCGGCGGATCAGACGGACGCGGAGTTCAACGCGACCATCGGCGCAACCATCGACAGCATCCACGCCGCGTCCGTCGCCGGATAGGCCGCCGGGGCGGGCTCAGCCCAGTCGCGCGAGGATGGCCGCCGTGTCGATCCCCTCGACCGCCCCCGGTAACCTGCCGCGACCTTCGGTGAGGCGGGTGGCGATGTAGGCGTCCGCGATGGCGGGCGGCGCGTCGCGCAGAAGGACGGATGCCGTCAGCAGCGTCGCCAGGCTGCCCGCATACCAGCGCGCCTGTGCCTCGTCCGGCAGATGGGGGAAGCGGTCCGCATGCGCACGCAGCGCGGCATCAAAGCGCGCATCGCCGCCCTTCGCGTCGGCCAGCATGTCGTTCAGCACCTCGCCGGCCAGCGGAACGGTGCGCAAGGTGCGCAGGATATCGAGGCAGATGACGTTGCCCGACCCTTCCCAGATCGAATTCAGCGGCGCCTCGCGGTAGAAAAGCGGCAGGCGCGTGTCCTCGACATAGCCCATGCCGCCGAGGCACTCCATCGCCTCGCTCACCACGAGGGGGCACAGGCGGTTGGCCAGGAATTTCGCCAGCGCCACGCCCAGCCGGGCGAAGGCACGGTCGCGCTCGCCGCTGCCGTCGAAGGCGCGCGCGACGGTCATGCCGAGGGCCAGCGAACCCTCCCAATCCAGCGCAAGATCGGCCAGCACGCTGCGCATCAGCGGCTGGTCGATCAGCTGCGCGCCCGCCACGCTGCGATGCGTGCACCAGTGATGCGCCGCACCCAGCGCCGCGCGCATCAGCCCGGCGGGCGCCATGGCGGTATCGAGCCTGGTGTGGTGAATCATGTCGATCACGCGGCGGATGCCATCGCCTTCGTCGCCCAGACGGTAGGCCAGCGCATCCGCATATTCGATCTCGGCCGACGCGTTCGAGCGGTTGCCCAGCTTGTCCTTGAGCCGCTGGATATGGACCCGGTTGCGCGTGCCGTCCAGCCACCGGGGCACGAGGAACGCCGTCAGACCCTCGGACGTCCGCGCAAGGGTCAGGAAGCCGTCCGACATCGGCGCCGAGCAGAACCATTTATGCCCGCGCAGACGGTAGGCATCGCCGTCGCGCACCGCCTGCGCCGAGGTTTGGCCAAGGTCCGAGCCACCCTGCTTTTCGGTCAGCGCCATGCCCATCGTCGCCCCGGCCTTGCGCTGCAACGGCGCCACCGCCGGATCGTAGTGCCGCGCGGTGAGCTTGGGCGCCCATTCGTCGTAGAGCGGCTGGGACGCCCGCAGCGCCGGAACGGCGGCGTAGGTCATCGTCATGGGGCAGCACACGCCCGGCTCGACCTGGCTGGTCAGGTAGACCATGGCGGCATGGGTGGAATGGCCGCCCTCCGCCCCCTCCCACGGCAGCGCCGCATAGCCGGCGGAAATCCCGGTCTGCATCAGCATGTGGTAGGCCGGGTGATACGACACCTCGTCCAGCCGCCGGCCGCCGGCATCGAAAAGCCGCGCCTCGGGCGGGTGGCGGTTCGCCGCCATTCCTGCCTCGCGCATGGCGGCGCGGCCGATCTTGCGTCCGTAATCGGCCAGATGTGCGCCGTCGGCGCTGCCCGCGTGATCGCGCAGGGCCGGATCGTCCGCCCACAGATCCAGATCGCCGCGCGGCGGCGGCTGGTTGCGCACCTCGTGCGTCTCCATGTGAATGTGGGGGCCGGAGGTTGCCATCGCATGCTCTCCCGTTGCGAGTACAATCTGGCGATCCTGCCGCAAGATTGCAACGCCGACTGCCCGGCGGCCGCGATGCGGCGATAGGGGATTTCCATGATCCCGCGTCTGTGGCAGGGTGCCCGCAAGGCCCGCCAGAGGCCCGAGGAATGAGGCAGGACCAGTGACCAACCGCAAGAAGCCCGCCTGGGGCGTGTTCGTCTATTTCGCCGTTGCTTTCGCGCTGGGCACCTATTTCACCTTTGCCGCCGTGCAGGGCGATTACGGTCTGTTCAGCCGCGCCGAGGTCGAGGCCGAGGCCGAGATGCTTCAGGCGCAACTGGACAAGCTGAACGCCGACATCGCGGTGATGGAGAACCTGACCCACCGGCTGTCCGATACCTATCTCGACCTCGATCTGCTGGACGAGCAGGCGCGCTCGGTCATCGGTCTGTTGCGCGGCGACGAGATCGTGATTCGCTGACGCGCGCAGGCGGCGGCAGGGCGGTTGCAAATCGTTGCGCGATCCCATCAACTGTCTGTACCGCCTATAGTTTAGCCTTGAACTATCGGCGAATTGAGGCCAACCGAGGGGGTTCCTGCCAATGGCTACCCAGAAGAAAGCAAGCAAATCAAACGCTTCTGCGGATGATCTGAAAGCGTATTACCGCGACATGCTGCTGATCCGACGATTCGAGGAGAAGGCGGGACAGCTTTACGGCATGGGTCTGATCGGCGGGTTCTGTCACCTTTACATCGGGCAGGAGGCCGTCGTCGTCGGGCTGGAGGCCGCGGCCGAGGAGGGCGACAAGCGCATCACCACCTACCGCGATCACGGTCATATGCTGGCCTGCGGCATGGACCCGAACGGCGTCATGGCCGAGCTGACAGGCCGCGAGGGCGGCTACAGCCGGGGCAAGGGCGGTTCCATGCACATGTTCTCGAAGGAAAAGGATTTCTACGGCGGTCACGGGATTGTCGGCGCCAACGTGCCCTTGGGCGCCGGACTGGCCTTTTCGGACAAGTATCGCGGCAACGACCGCGTGACCTTCACCTATTTCGGCGATGGCGCGGCCAATCAGGGCCAGGTTTACGAGACGTTCAACATGGCCGCCCTCTGGAGCCTGCCGGTGATCTTCGTGATCGAGAACAACCAGTATGCCATGGGCACCGCGCAGAAGCGGTCCACCTCGACGCCGGAACTTTACAAGCGAGGCGAGGCGTTCGGCATTCCCGGCGAGGCGGTCGACGGCATGGACGTGCTGGCCGTGAAGGAGGCGGGCGAAAAGGCGGTGGCACATTGCCGCGCCGGCAAGGGGCCGTATATCCTCGAGATCAAGACCTATCGCTATCGCGGCCACTCGATGTCGGATCCTGCCAAGTACCGCACCCGCGAGGAAGTGCAGAAGATGCGCGACGAAAAGGACTGCATCGAGCATGTGCGCGACCTGCTGCTGACCGGCAAGCACGCGACCGAGGAGGATCTGAAGGCAATCGACAAGGAGATCAAGAAGATCGTCAACGAGTCCGCCGAATTCGCCAAGGACAGCCCCGAGCCGGACGAGGCCGAGCTGTGGACGGATGTCTACGCCGAAACCGCGCCGCAGAACGCCTGAGGAGCCAGACATATGCCGACAGAAATTCTCATGCCCGCCCTCAGCCCGACGATGGAAGAGGGCACATTGGCCAAATGGCTGGTGAGCGAGGGTGATACCGTAAGCTCGGGCGACGTCATCGCGGAAATCGAGACCGACAAGGCCACGATGGAGTTCGAGGCCGTCGACGAGGGCACCATCGGCAAGATCCTCGTGAGCGAGGGCACCGAGGGCGTGAAGGTGAACACAGCCATCGCCGTGCTGCTGGAAGAGGGCGAAAGCGCCGATGACATCGACGCCGCCCCCAAGAAGGAGGCCGCACCCACCAAAGAGGCGAAAGCGAAAAGCGAGAAGCCGACGCCCACGGCCGACAAGCCCGCGTCCAAACCCGCCGAGGCGAAGGCCCCACAGCCGGACCGCAGCCCCGACTGGCCGGAAGGCACCGAGACAAAGAAGCAAACCGTGCGCGAGGCGCTCAACGCCGCGATGGCCGAGGAAATGCGCCGCGATGATGATGTCTTTATCATGGGCGAGGAGGTGGCCGAGTATCAGGGCGCCTACAAGATCACGCAGAACCTGCTGGAGGAGTTCGGCGCCAAGAGGGTGATCGACACGCCTATCACCGAACATGGCTTTGCCGGGATCGGCGTCGGCGCGGCCTTTGGCGGCTTGCGGCCGATCGTGGAATTCATGACCTTCAATTTCGCCATGCAGGCGATCGACCAGATCATCAACTCGGCGGCCAAGACGCTCTATATGTCGGGCGGGCAGATGGGCTGTCCCATCGTCTTCCGCGGCCCCAACGGCGCCGCCGCCCGCGTCGGCGCGCAGCACAGCCAGGATTATGCGGCATGGTATGCGCATATTCCGGGCCTGAAAGTGGTGCAGCCCTATTCGGCCTCCGACGCCAAGGGCCTGCTGAAAACCGCGATCCGCGATCCGAACCCGGTGATTTTCCTCGAAAACGAGATCCTTTACGGCAAATCCTTCGACGTGCCGGTGATGGACGATTTCACCGTCCCCTTCGGCAAGGCCCGCATCTGGCGCGAGGGCGAGGATGTGACCATCGTCAGCTTCGGCATCGGCATGACCTACGCGATGGAAGCCGCCGAGAAGCTGGCCGAGGACGGCATTTCCGCCGAGGTGATCGATCTGCGCACCCTGCGCCCCATCGACTATGACACGGTGATCGCCAGCGTGCAGAAAACCAACCGCTGCGTGACTGTCGAAGAGGGCTGGCCGGTGGCCAGTATCGGCAACCACATCTCGGCCATCCTGATGGAGCGGGCGTTCGACTATCTGGACGCGCCGGTGATCAACTGCATGGGCAAGGACGTGCCGATGCCTTACGCCGCGAACCTGGAAAAGCTGGCCCTGACTTCGACCAGGGAGGTCTTGGACGCGGTGCACAAAGTCACCTATCGGTAAGGAGAAAGAGCGATGCCAACGGAAATCCTGATGCCCGCGCTTTCGCCCACGATGGAAGAAGGCACGCTGGCGAAGTGGTTGGTCAAGGAGGGTGACACCGTATCCTCCGGCGATCTGCTGGCCGAAATCGAAACCGACAAGGCCACGATGGAATTCGAGGCTGTGGACGAGGGCACAATCGGCAAGATCCTGGTCGAGGCGGGCACCGAGGGCGTCAAGGTAAATTCACCCATCGCCGTGCTGCTGGAAGAGGGCGAAAGCGCAGACGACATCGAATCGTCAGGGCAAGAGACACAGCCTGCCCCTGCCAGGGAAGAAGCGAAGAAACCCGCACCCGAACCCGAACACGCGGCGGCCGCCGAAGCCCCCGCCGTGCCCACGGGCGCGGATGGCAGGCGCATCTTCGCCTCGCCCCTCGCGCGCCGGATCGCGGCGGACAAGGGCCTGGATCTGAGCGGGATCGAAGGCTCCGGTCCGCATGGCCGTATCGTCAAGGCCGATGTCGAAGGCGCGACGGCGGCCCCCACGGCGGATGTTGCCGAGGCCGACGCCGTAGGCGCCCCTGCCGCGACCGAACCTGCGAAGGCCGGGCAATCCGCCGATGCCATCGCCGCGATCTATGAGGGCCGGGAGTATAAGGAGGTCAAGCTGGACGGCATGCGCCGCACCATCGCCGCCCGGCTGACCGAGGCCAAGCAGACCGTGCCGCATTTCTACCTGCGCCGCGATATCCGGCTGGACGCGCTGCTGAAATTCCGCAGCGAGTTGAACAAGCAGCTGGAGGGGCGCGGGGTGAAACTCAGCGTCAACGATTTCATCATCAAGGCCTGCGCGCTGGCCCTGCAATCCGTGCCGACGGCAAATGCCGTCTGGGCGGGTGATCGGGTATTGCAGCTCAAGCCATCTGATGTGGCCGTCGCCGTGGCGATCGAGGGCGGGCTGTTCACGCCGGTCCTGAAGGATGCCGAGATGAAATCCCTCTCCGTCCTTTCCGCCGAAATGAAGGATCTCGCCGCCCGTGCGCGCGACCGCAAACTGGCGCCGCACGAGTATCAGGGTGGCAGTTTTGCCGTGTCCAACCTCGGCATGTTCGGGATCGACAATTTCGACGCGGTCATCAACCCGCCCCACGGCGCGATCCTGGCGGTTGGCGCGGGCGTCAAGAAGCCCGTCGTCGGCAAGGATGGCGAGTTGGCTGTTGCCACAGTCATGTCCGTCACGCTCAGCGTCGATCACCGCGTGATCGACGGGGCAATGGGGGCCGACCTTCTGAAGCACATCGTTGAAAATCTGGAAAACCCGATGGTGATGCTGGCCTGAAAGGCTGTATGAAAAATCGGTAAATGAGAAAAATGCGTCTCACGGCGCGTTTTTTGATTCATATGCGGTCGCGGATATGTGATTCACAACCCAAGTTTGCGACAACAAAAAAAGACGAGGTGAGCGTTGTGAAGATCAACATGAACAAACTGGTGGCGTGTGCCCTGCTGACAGTGCCGGGTGCAGCCCAGGCGCAGGACATTTCCGGCGCGGCGACGCTGGGCTATGGTAATGGATCGATTTCGGATCGTGGCGGCGATATGGATTCCTTCACTCTGGATGGACGTGGCCTGATCGCCTTTCAGAACGGATTTAATCTGGGTTTGGATGGCTCGTTCGCGCATGCCGACCCGGACGGGTCCGGCGATATCGGCGTAACAGATGTTGGTGTCGTGCTGGAATATGCGACATTCGGCGGTGCGGTATTCGGCGGTTACGTCGACTACGCGGATCTCGACGGCAACGGGTTTTTCAATTTCGACGGAGGTTTGACATCCTACGGCTTGACCGGCGGATACAACGGCCAGCTCCTTCAAGTCGAGGCGAATGTCGGCTGGGCAGAGGTCTCGATCGCGCGTTTCGGACCGGATGACAAGTGGCGCGACTACGGAGTAAATGTCGCCTACACACCGACGGAAAATACCAAGATCGCAGGCCACTGGCAGTTGAGCGATGTCAGCACGCGCTTCGTAAACACGAACCTCTATAGTATCGGGATCGGCGCAAGCCATGATTTCGGCGCCGGTTTCATTGGTTTTGGCGGTGTCAGCCGTGTGGATTACGATGCGCTCGCGGTCGATGCCACATCTTACGGTCTGGGCGTAGGCTATGACCTTAGCCAGGTTTCCCGTCTGCCCGCTCAGGTTTCATTGGAATTGGCACGCACTAATCTTGATGCTGGCGGGATTGGCGACGCTGACGTGGATACCGTTCGCGTGGGCTTTACCATGCCCTTGGGCAACCGCGCCAAAAGCGCCCCGCTCAACAGCTTGGCCGACAGTGTCATGACTCCGCGTCATAATGCTGTGTCGACGCTGGCCGACAATCTGTTTTAATTCGATTGTTGTATAAAAACCGAAGCACCGGGCGCAAACCCGGTGCTTCCCTGTTTGCGCTCAGCGGTTCAGCGCACGCCCAGAAGCTGGTCCATCCGCACGGACGGCTGATCGCAGCCCGCCTCGCCGACGATGCGGGCGGGAACGCCGGCCACCGTCTTGCAGGGCGGCACCTCTGACAGCACGACAGAACCGGCGGCGATACGGCTGCAATGGCCGACCTTGATGTTGCCCAGCACTTTGGCGCCCGCACCGATCAGCACGCCATCCGCGATCTTGGGATGCCGGTCCTCCTCCTCCTTGCCCGTGCCGCCGAGTGTGACCGAATGCAGCATAGATACATTGTCGCCCACAACCGCCGTCTCGCCGATAACAATACTGTGCGCGTGGTCGATCATGATGCCCTTGCCGATCCTCGCGGCAGGATGAATATCGACGCCGAACACCTCGGAAACCCGCATCTGGAAGAAGCGCGCCATATCCCGGCGTCCCTGGGTCCAGAGCCAATGCGAAATGCGATAAGCCTGAAGCGCCTGAAACCCCTTGAAGAATAAAAGCGGCAGGATGTAGCGGTTGCAGGCCGGATCGCGGTCGAACACAGCCACGATATCGGCGCGCGCCGCGAGGCCGATGGCCGGATCGTCGCGATAAGCCCAGTCACAGATTTCCCTCAGGATCTGCTCGGGCATTTCGTTCGAGGCCAGTTTCATCGAACTGCGATATGCCAGCGCGGACTCAAGCGTCTTGTGGTGCAGGATGCTGGAGTGAACCAGCCCGCCCATCAAGGGTTCATCCCTGACGACGTCCTCCGCCTCTGACCTGATCTGCTGCCAGACCGGGTCGCATTCATTCAGCTTTGCGTGCGATTTTCCCATGGCCAAGCTCCTTGTTCTTGGCACTCAATATAGCACGTCCAACGCAATGGCAAAATGCAATGCCGCGGCGAAAGGCGGTCAAGGGATGTATGAGATTGCGCGGCCGGACCTTGATCCGGCCGCCACGCTTTGCGTTTCCTGCGCACGCGGCTACGCGCTGATGATCGTTTTAGCGAACACGCCAGTCCCGAACTTGGCGGAAATCTGCGCCACATGCAGGTCCAGCGGCAGCGTGGCCCCGTCCGCAGCTTGCTCTGACGCCTCGTAACGCCATTCTGGTGCCGTCAGGACAATCTCGCGCAGGATCACGTCCTCCTTCATCACCCGCAGAAGGTAGCGTTCGCTTTCCTCACCCAGCGGTACGTCGGGCGTGTCCCACCTGTCGCCGTCGATGCGCGTCCGTCTGATCCAGCGCACGTCGAGCGCGCCGTCCGGCGCCACCACGCCGCGCAAATGCACAGGACAGTAAGGGCGCAGACCGACCCCCTCGAATGCCAAGACCGCGTGCTGATAGGATGGATCGTCGATTGCGCGGCCGGCAGGTCCGATCCGGTAATGCTGCGCGCGGCGGCGCATGCCCTCCGGCAAATCGATCTGACCGGGAATCCCGTCCAGCATGACGATGTAGCTGCCTTCGGGCCAGCCATTGGCGCCCGCCCATTCGGTGCCCAACTGGCCTCGGAGGCGATGGCTGAGGATGTAAGTATCCGGCCCCACCAGCACCGCGTCGCGGAATTGCACCAGCTCCCATCCATCCGTGCGGCCGTTGCCGATGGCGCAGAGGTTCGCGCCGCCCAGCAGCGCATCGTTGCCAACGCTTTCAAGTTGCGCCGACAGCATCCGCACCGTCACACCCTCGCTTCGGTCGATCAGCCCCGCGCGAACCGGTGGCATAGCCGTTCCCAAGACACCCATTCTGGCGCGTGCTTCGACCAGGCTGGCCAGCCGGTAGTTTTCGTCGCTCGACGAAGAATGAAGCGCGACAATTCCCGGCCACGGCTGCGCCGAAACCGCCAGGTGCGGCGCATGGAACACCTCGTCGCCGGTTATCAGCGGCAGGTCCAGGAACAGCGGCAGAACCGGCACCGGCGGCACGAAGGGCCGCACCGTCGGCACCACATCGGCGATGTCTATGGGACGATAGCTTTCGGCCTCTATCCGCACGCCGTCAATGCGCTGGGCATTTCCCATCTGCTCGACCCGGTCGATCCGGAAATGGCCCTTGCCGCCCGCCTCGTCCAATCCGATGACATCCCCCGCCCCCAGCATCAGCAGCGATGGCGGCAGCGTCAGGCGCACGGTGTCGGTCGAGACCCGCGCCTCGGACAGCCACCTTTCGGTCACCGCGCGTCCCTCGGCGCGCGTCATGGCCAGCGGCACCTCCGACGCGGACACCGCGTGCGTGCTGTCATCCGGCAGAATCGCTTCTTCGGCGATGACCGCGAAATCGCTGTCGGCCTCGACAAAGCGCAGGCGCACACGGCCGCAGATTTCCGCCGCGCTGGCGCGCGTCTCCTCCAGTCGCGTGCCGCTTTCGGCATCGCGCACCAGGTGATCCGCGCCGATCTGCGCATCCGGCCGCCCGTCGCGCATCCGAAAGATCAGCTTGCCCCCCCGCTCAATCGCGTCAAAACCGTAGCGGAGCATCAGCGGCTGAAGCGCCGCACGCGCATCGCCCACCTGATCCACCACGTATCCGCTAACATATCCATGCAGCCGCGACGTATCCACATGTCGCGCACCTGCGCGCTGCGCGATCTCCTCCACGACCGACGCCAGCGACCGCGCGGAGGTGCGCCCGGTAATCCAATGACCGCGCGCAAAGTTGCCGCCATCGGCCCATTGCGTCCGGTTGTTCGGGAAAAACGGAAACGGCCGCGCGTCCCAGGCCCAGACGTGGGCGTGATCCATGTCGATCATCGGTGCCCCGTATTCCACGGAGACCGGATTATGCGCCGGATCGATCCAGTAATCCCGCATCGCGCGCAGATATTGCCGCTGGATCAAGTCGTCCCGCCGCCCGTCCGAAAACCGCGGCAGCGACGATTCGGACGATTTGGTATCGACGAACCTGTTCGGCTCGTTCGTGCCCTTGTCGACGGCGGCGCAGCCGATCTCGGTGAACCGTATCGGTTTCGACTGCGGCACCCACGCGGTCGGCTGCGCCGCGCGCACGCCTTCCAAGCGGTCATGATGCGCGTTCGACCACCAGCCCCGAATGTCCTTGTAGCGCCAGATCCACGGCTCGCCATGTTCTGCGTCCGTGATCGGCGTGCGGATCTGCGCCGCCCGTGCCTCTTCGGAGTCATAGAACCATTCGTAGCCCTCGCCGCCCTCGATATTGGACTTCAGATAATCCAGATCATGGATCGAACCCCAGGCCGCATCCGCGTGGTCTTCGCCATCCCGCCAGTCGGACAGCGGCATATAGTTGTCGATCCCGATGAAGTCGATGTTTTCGTCCGCCCAAAGCGGATCAAGATGGAAAAGCCGATCGCCAGATCGGTCCTGCGGCTGATATCCGTAGTATTCCGACCAGTCGGCGGCATAGCCGATCTTGACATCCGGTCCCAGCAGCGCGCGCACTTCGGCGGCCAGGGCGATCAAAGCATCGACTGCCGGAAAGCGCCCCTCCGCGTCCCGGATCTGCGTCAGTCCGCGCATTTCCGAGCCGATGCAGAAGCTTTCGACGCCGCCCGCCGCCGCACAAAGCGCGGCGTTATGCAGGATGAACCGCCGATACCCCCATTCCGCCGGGCCGCTGTAACGCACCGGGCTGAGCGGCGCGGGGGTGACGAATTGCTGCCAATAGGGCACGCCGGCTTCTCGCGCATTTTGCGGATCCACCGCCGGCCGGGTCGGGGCCTCATACCCGGTTGCGAAATCGCTGGCCGAAGCGGTGCCGAAAAAGGCCGCCACCTCGGCGTCTGCGGCGGCCGAGCGGTCGGGGCTGCCGTCCCGTCCCGGCGCCTTGCTCAGCGTGATGCGCCCGCGCCATGGCAGCGGCGGCTGGCCTTCCGCGTCGCTATAGGGATCGGAAAGGGTGTTGCCCCCGATCTGGTCCATCAGGATGAACGGGTAGAACATCACGTCCTGCCCCGCCTCCTTCAGCGCCTTGATCGCCTCGATCACCGCATCGTCCGTCGGGGTGCCGCCGAATACTGTCTTGCCATCGATCTTTGGCACCTGCCGCGCGGTGCTGCGCGTCAGACCGGCCACCCGCCAAGGCATGTTTTTCGAGTTCGAACTCTGCCTGCTCGACCTTCGGTCGCAAGCTGCACATGCCGCAGCGCAGGTCGTCGCCGAACCAGCTCACGACCAACGATGTCGCGCCGCAATTTGGCAGCTCCGCCGTCATGTTGTCCAGCGCGGTCGAAAAATCCGACTTGGCCGAAGGGGTGTTCACATTCGTCAGCCAGGACGATCCCGGCCCCCGCTCCATGGTGACGGGCGATGTTGCCAGCGCATATTCGCCGCTGCCCGGAAGCAGCGCCACCGCCCGGACCGAGCGCACGGGGTCCAGACCGTTCGGATCCTGCGCCGTCTGCGACGGGCGGGTGACTTCAAAGGTGAACTGCGGCACGCGGTTGCCGAACCGGCCCAGCTCCAGATCCTCGATCACGACATAGGCCGTGCCGCGATAGGCGGGGACTGTGCCCGCGCCTTCGACCGCCTCCAACCGGGGGTCCGGCAATTGATCGCGCGTGCCGGTATAGACGCGCATCGTCAGGCTGTCGCGGGCGATCTCGGTTCCATCCGCCCAGACGCGCCCGACATGGCTGATCTCGCCCTCGCAAAGCGCCAGAGCGACACTGACCGAATAGCTGAACTGCTGCACCGTTGGTCCTTTCGGCGCGCCTTTGCCACCCCCGCCCGAGCGCGTGACACTGACAGTCTCGCGAAACTCCGTGGCCCAGATCGTCTGTCCCGCGACCCGCATCCGCCCATAGACCTGCGCGATCGCGTCCCCCTCGCCCGAGCCCGTCAGCCGCAGGCGGTTGGCGCGTCCCGTTTCCACCACGTCCGAGCCCTGGCCCATCAGCCGCTGATCGATGGCCCGCCCGACCAGGCCACCGGCAAAACGCCCGACAGCGGCCATTGACAAGCCCGCAACCGTGCCGCCGATAGATCCGCCAATAGCCGCCCCCGCGGCCGATAAAAGGATGGTTGCCATCAGATGTCCTCCTCCGGAAATGTGAACCGCGCCACGATCCGGCGCCGCCAAGGCAGGCTCAGCGGGCTTTCCACCACCGCGTGGCCTGAATAGGCGTGGATGAAACTGGCTTCGGCGCCGATACGCCCCGCGATGCCCAGATGCTTGGCCACCGCGCCATCGCGCATCCGAAACAGCAGCACATCCCCCGGCGCCTCGCCCGAGGGTTTCGGCAGCAGATGTCGCTGCGCCGCTTGCCACAGCGCCTCGATCCGGGCTGGCTCGGACCAGTCCACCGAATAGGCAGGCGGCACCTCCGGCTCGGCACCCAGCACCTCGCGCCAGACACCGCGCAAAAGGCCCAGACAATCCGTGCCCGCCCCCTTGCAGGACGCCTGATGCAGATAGGGGGTTCCGATCCAGCCCCGCGCCGTTTCCACGATCCGGTCTTGCAGAACGTCGCTCATCGCCGACTTCCCCCGTTCAGGCTGCCCGCCTTGGACGGGTCCGAGATCGACCAATCATCGCCCGGAATATCCGGGAACCCCTTGTAGTTGAGGAAATTCCGAAACTTCAGACGGCACGTCACCGCCCGCTTGTCGCATCCCGCCTCCAGCCGTAGAAGATCGCCCGCGCGCGCCTCCGCGCGCAGCGGATGCCAGAGCTCGATCACCCTCTGCCCGGTTTCCACACCATCGCGCTTGATGACCCCGCTCAGGCCCCGCGCGGCGCCGTCGAGTGCCGTCAGCCTGCCATGCTGGAACCAGCCAGCATCGAAGCCGCCAAACGCATCGAAGCGAAAGAGGCGGCGCGCGTCGATCTGCAGCGCCGGCAATTCTTCCGTGTAACCGGGCTGCGCCATGTCGAACGCACAAGCGGCATCGCCCAAGACGGCCCCGCACGGCTTCTGGTAGACCCGCCCCAGCGGACGGTTCAGTGCCTCCGTAAGCCCGCGCAGCTCCGCCTCGAAGGCGCCACCTGAGCGGCGCAACTCGCCGATCGTGCCGCGAAACTGCAAATGGCGCTGGCGCACGTCCTGCCAGTTCACCAGCCATGCGCGGACTTCGGCGCCGTCATACCGACCCGCCTCGATGTCCTCCTCGCGGATCGACGCATCGCTCAGCGCGCCGAGCGCTTCGGTGTTGTCCACCGACAGCCCCGTGGTCTGCTGTATGGCCAGCGCGCTCAGGCCGGTATCGGCGCGAAACGCGATCCCGTCGAATGTCAGCGGCCCGTCATGGTCGGTGAAGCCCAGCACCGTACCATCCCGCCGCTCCAGCGCCCAGGCGCGGCATGTGGTCGTAACCCCTGTCTGCAAATGCGCGTGCAGCTCCGCGTTCAGCCCGCTCATACCCGGATCTCCACCACCGGAACGCTGGGCACTTCGCCCGCCTGGAAACTGGCGACGCTCACCATGATCCTGTCGGTGTCAAACCGCACCGGCACGTCGAATTCGAAGCCCGCCGTTACGCGCTCTCCGGCATTCGGCGGATGGTTGAAGGTCACGATTCCGGTCGATGGATCCACCTCGTAATGCACGCCTTCGGTCTGCTCGTCACCGCCGATACCGATCCGCACCGTGCCGCGCACCGGCTTGGTGATGGGGCGCGCGTATTCGTACTCGCCCGAACGGTAGGCCTTCAGCAGTTGGAACGTCGGCGCTACGTCGTCTCCGAACGCGATCAACTGGTCGTCATACGCGACATCCCGTTTCGCACCGCCCGACTTGTAGTCGGCCCAGTCCTTCCAGCGAAAGCCGTGGATCTGCCCGCGCCGCGCCTCGAAAAACGCGATCAGCGTGCCGATATCGTCCAGCCCGCGCATGGCCACACCCGCATCATAGCGCCTGCGCGAATGCTGCCAGGGCGTGTTGCGCTCTTCGAACCCGTTGGCCAGCGTCACCACATCGGTCAGCCGCTCCGGCCCGCCGATCGAGCCGAAGCTCAGGCCCGCCGGAAATCTCACTTCGTGAAAACCCATCGTCCCTCTCCCTTACCGATTGCGCTGACCGCGCCCGATGGCGCGGCTCATCTGCGCCGCGATCTGGCCTTGGCTGCGGCGGAATCCTTCGGCGTCGGGCGTCTGGATGTTCATCACGACGCTCACATTCCCGCCGCCGCCCCCGCCGCGCACGCCCAGCTTGCCATCAGGGCCGCGCGCCAGCGGCATGATCGCCTCCGGCCCCGCCTCACCCATCAGGCCGGTGCCGCCCCGCATGGGAAAGGCCACGGGCTTGCTGACGATGCCGCCACTGGCGAAAGGCTGCACGCGCCCTTGCGAAAAGCTGGCACCGTTTGCGAACGGCATCAGCCCGCCGACGAGGTTGCCGATCCCGCTCGCCAGCATGCCGCCGACATGATCGCTCACCGGCTTGACGGCGGCATTGAACGCCGTGTTGATCATCGAATTTGCCAGCGTGCGCAGCGAAGTGGACAGGCTTTCGCCGTCCACCACCGCCCCCTTGATCGCACTGCGCAATCCCCGGCTCATGCCGCGGTCCAGCGTCGCCACGTCCTGGCCAGTCTGCTCGAACGTGCCCCGCACCCGTGCCAGCTCGGCGTTGAACGCCGCCGCCATGTCCGTCGCCGCGCCAAGCGAGCCGTCAAGCGCCTCGATCTGCGCCTCGAGCGCGCTCATGTCTTCACTGTCACTCATCATTCTCTCCTCGCGTATCGGGGTAGGCCCGCATCAATGCATCCAGCCTCTCACGCACCAAAGGCGCGCCGCCCTGCGCCTCTCCCAGCATCAGGCGCAGCTCTGCCGGGGTCAGCGCCCAGAACTCCGCGGGTTTCAAACCGAGGCCCCGCAATCCCGCCTGCATCAGCCCCGGCCAGTCGAAACCGTTCATCGCGCCTCCGGCAGCATGAAGGCACGCGCCAGCAGTTCCGCCGCCGCGCGGGCAGCCGCCAGCGGCCCGCCTTCGATTTCGGCGGTGATCAGATCGCCGCTCGACCCCTGCCAGCCGCCGCCACGCAACCCGGCCAAGATCAGCGCCAGAACGTCGCGGGTCGAAAACCCGCCCGCCTCGAACCGCTCGACCAGATCCACCAGAGATCCCGCCGCCAGCCCTGCCTCCAATTCGGCCAAGGCGCCCAAAGTCAGCTTCAGCACGCGCCGCTCGCCGTCGATGACCAGTGCCACCTCACCTGCCCATGGGTTTGCCATCTCAGATTGCCGTGAAGGTCATGCGGCCCGCCGATGCCAGCGACAGCTCATATGTCGCCTCGCCGTCATGCGTGCCGGCATACTCGATGGACGTTACCTGGAACGGTCCCTCAACGATGCCGAAATCGGGGATCACCACCTGGAAATCAGGCGTTTCGCCGTCAAAGAAGATCTGGCGCGTCCGCTCGTCCGACGCCGCATCGCGGAAAATGCCCGACCCGCTGATCGCCGCCGATTTGACGCCCGCGCCCGACAGCAATTCGCGCCAGCCGCCCGCGCTCTCCAGGCTGGTCACATCCACGCTTTCCGCGTTGAAGCTGATGCGCGTCGCGCGCAGCCCCGCCACCGAGTCGAAATTCCCGTCACCCGTCAGATCGACCTTGATCAACAGGTCCTTGCCGCTTTGAACTGCCATGTCTTGTCTCCGTTTGTAATGGTTAAACCGCGTCGTCGATGCGCGCGCGGAATGTCAGGTCGATCCGCCGCAGCTTGCCTTCCCGCCGCGCCCGCGCCTTGTGGAAATTCAGCGCCGCCAGATGTCCGCGATCCAGCGCCAGTTCTGCGTCCGTCAGCGCATCGCCCACTGCCGCAGCGGCCGCCTTGGCCGCCGTGAACCCGGCGGCATCACTGAGAATTGTCACCGTGAATTGATGCCACGCGCCCCCCGATGTGCCGTCCGAGCGGTCCCGCACATCCTCCGGCCCCAGCGTCACGTAAAGCGGCGGCAAGATCCCCGCCGGGGGCGCGTCGAAGATCGCCCCGCCCACCAGCGCCGACAGCTCCGCATCGCCGATGAGTTGCCCGTAAACCGCCGCCTGCAGCGCCGCCGATCCGCCATAGCTCATACCGCTACCTCCTCTTGCGCATAGCAGGTCAGGTAACGTCCCATTGGGTCGCTGTCCGTCACTGCCTCGATCCTGAAAATCCGGCCGCCGCTCCGCAGCCGTTGCTCGGGCTTTGGGCGCGAGGGCGCACCCCAAGGCGCCGCGCGGACCGTGATCATATACCCGGCGGAGGATAGCTGAGCCGTGCCGTCCGTCACCTCGCGCCCCGTGCGCGCGGCGACCTGCGCCCAGACTTCGCCCAGCTGCCGCCATGTGTCGGCATAGCCGCCCGCGCCATCTGCAACGCGCTCCGGCGTCTCCAGAATCAGGCGGCGGTTGAGGTTGACGCGGCTCATTGTCTCGCCCCCCCGCCCAGCAGGCGCACCGTGCGGTACCGCTCGATCAGGCTGGTGACGCCGAAGGGCATGCAGCCGCCGCCCAGTGCCGTGTCGGCCCGGTATTCGTAATAATGCGCCGCCAGCAGCAGCACCGCCTGACCCAGGTCGGCCGGCAGATCGCCCCACGCGGCGCCGAAACCAGCGCGGAACCGCACCACCACCGCGCCGCCCGATGGCACCGGCGGCAGAACCGTGCCGACCGGCATCAGACGCGGCCGGTGCGTGTCCTTCTCCAGCCGGAAATGCGCCGGATTGGCAACTTCCTCGCTGCCCGACATATGGCGCAGCACCACATCCTCGATCCCCGTCACCGGCGCCACCGGCAGCGCCTGGCCATAGCCCGTGCGCCACGCGGCCAGTTCCCACGAGAACACCCGCTCGATCAGCACCTTGCCGGTGCGCGCTTCGATCGACGCGATCGCCGCGCGCAGAAAACTGGCCAGAACCGTGTCCTGCACGTCATCGTCCGAAAACCCGGTTCCCAGCCGCAGATGCGCCTTGAACTGCGCGAGCGGCAACGCGGCTTCGGGCACGGCGGTTTCTTCAATCAACATCATGGAATAACTCCGAAAGTCCCGGATCTCTCCGGTGGTTCAGGCGCGCGCCGCGCCGCGTTGCTCGGACGGAGGGGAGCAGCTGGACAACGCACTGAAATTCGGCGGCGCGCGCCCCGGACGGGGACAAAAGGCCCCCGTCCGATCCACGCCCCGCTTAGGAGACCGCGAATTTCAGCAGCTTGATCGCCGCATAATCGCTGACATCGCCGCCGACGCGCTTGGTTGCATAGAACAGCACATGCGGCTTGGCGCTGAACGGGTCGCGCAGCACGCGCAGGTCCGGGCGCTCGGCGACGGTATAGCCCGCGCCGAAATCACCGAAGGCGACCGACATCGAACCGGCGGTCATATCGGGCATGTCCTCGGCGATTAGCACCGGATAGCCCAGCAGGCGCGCAGGCTCGCCCGCAGCCAGACCGTCCGACCAAACGAAGCGGCCATCGGCGTCCTTCATCTTGCGCAAGGCGCCCGCGGTCTTCGAGTTCATGACAAAGCTCGCGTTGGCGCGGTACTCGGCACCCAGCGCATAGACCAGATCGATCACCGCATCGGCGCTGCCGAAGTCACCATCCGCGCCGGTCGGCACGTACCCCAGATTGCCCCAGGTCCAGACGTCATTGTCGACCGTCGGCTTTGTCAGGAATCCCGTCGGCTTGTCCACGCCGTTCCCGCTGACGAACGCCGCCGCCTCGGCCCGCGCGAACTTGTCGGCGATGCGGCCCGCCAGCCAGCCCTCGATATCGAACGCCGAGTCGTCCAGCAGGCGCTGCGACGCTTTCGGCAGCGCGCTCAGCTCGTGCAGCGGGATGGTGATGCGCTCGATGCCCGGCGTCGCCGTCTCGGTCATGCCCGACGTTTCGCTCGCCCAGCCGTGGCCCACATCGCCACGGTCGATCAGCACGTCGAAACTGGTCGCCTCGACCGCCACCACATTGGCGATCGCACGGATCGACGCGGTGCTGCTCAGAACCGACTTGATCGCGTTCGCCGTCTGCGGGTCCACCAGGTAACCGCCATCGCCTGCCACCGATGTGCCCAGTGCCTTGCCTTCCATCTCCAGCCCGCGCAGCCCGTCATCGTCGCCCGAGCGCAGATAGGCGTTGAATGCCTTCTGGTGCGGTGCCGCGCCGTCATTGGCACCCGCCAGAACAGGGCGGGCAGGGGCAAAGGATTTACGTTCCATCATGGTCATCTTCTCTTCTTGTTGTTGCAGTCGTGTTTCGATGTCGGACTGAAAGCCCTTCAACTCGGCTACGAAGCCCGCCACGGCGGACTTCACCTCGGCCACCGGCGCGTGTGCGCCGCGCGCACCTTCCCCGGCACCGGAACTTCCGGTTTCACTCATCATCCGCTCCTTGCTTGTGTCGCTTGACCGGCGCTATTCGCGCGCCAACTCCCGGCGCGCGGCCTCGAAGGCTGCCGCCAGTTCGCGCAGATCGCCGCCATCCAGGCTCTCGCCCTTCGCCGCCACCCGCGCACTGGGAAGCATGGGGAACGTCACCAGCGACACCTCCCACAGCTCCAGTTCCTGCAAGAGCCTCTGGCCCTTCTCGTTCCTGCCGGCCCGCACCGTACGATAGCCGATGCTGAGGCCATCGATCGCACCCGCCGCGATCAGCGCCGCCGCTTCGCGGCCACGGCCCACGGCCTCCAGCAACCGCCCCTTGACATAGAGGCCGCGCGCATCCTCGCGCACCTCGTCCCAGATGCCGATGGGCTGCGCCGGGTCATGCTGCCACAGCATCTTGACCTGCCGCTTGTCGGCGCTCAGCCGCGCGAGCGATCTCGTGTAGGCCCCCGCCACCACCACGTCGCCGCCCTGATCGGCATCGTTGAAATAGCTGGCATAACCCTCGATCCCTGCGCCATCCTTCACGGTCAGATCCGCATCGAACCGTGCGAACTTGCGCTCCAGCCCCGTATCCATGTCCATAAACCTCATCCTTTCAAACCTTCAGGGCAGCGCCACCAGAAGCGGCTGCAATGCCTGCGCCACGATTGCGCCCGCAATTCCGTAAACCGCCAGCCACAGCCGCCGCTCCAGCCGCTCCATCGCCTCTTCCAGCTTCTTCTGCCGCTCCGCGACCGCCTGGAATTTAAGCATGGCCACCCGCTCGTTCGCCTCAAGCCGCAGCGCCGGCGCACAATCGAACGCCTCAAAGCCGTAGCGCTCGGGCCGACGCTCCTCATCCATCCGCGCAACCGGGCTCGGGCAGGGCAGGCAGCCCCAGCAATGACCGCTTTTCCCCGTCCGTCAGAAAATCAGCCCCGGCGACCCGCGCCCATTGCGCATCCCGCTCCGCCGCCAGCGCGGGCACCTGGTCGAGGTCGGGCTTCAGCTCCAGACAGCTGCCCTCGTACCCGCTCAGCCAGTCCGACAGGCTGGCCGCCACGCGGCTGGCCAGCGGCAGCACGGTCAGCCTGAAAAACGCCCGGTTCGCCTCCTGGTAGTTGGAATAGGTCGCGTCCCCCGGCACCCCCAGCAGCATCGGCGGCACGCCGAAGGCCAACGCGATCTCGCGCGCCGCGCTCTCCTTGGTCTTCTGGAATTCCATGTCCGACGGCGAGAATCCCATCGGTTTCCAGTCGAGCCCCCCTTCCAGCAGCATCGGCCGACCCGCGTTGCGCGCGCCCTGGTGATGGCTCTCCATCTCGTCCACCAGCCGCTGATATTGATCCGTGCTCAGCGCGCCCTGACCTTCGGCGCCGTGATAGACGATCGCCCCCGACGGCCGCGCCGCATTGTCCAGCAGGGCCTTGGACCAACGCGAGGCGGAGTTATGAACATCCACCGCCTGCGCTGCCGCCTGCATGGGCGAGAGGCCGTAATGATCGTCCTGCGGATGGAAGCTCTTGATATGGCAGACCGCCGGATGTCCATGGACGACATCGAACCGGTGCTTACGCCCCGCCACCGCATATTCATACGCCACCGGCCAGCCATCTGCGCCCGGCACCACGCTCACCCGGTCCGACCGCAGCACGTGCAGCTCGACCGGCGTGCCGTCCGCGTCGCCCACGGCCTCGATATAGGCATCGCCCGTCAGCAGAAGCTGCCCGTAAAGCGCTTCCAGCAGTTCCGCGCGCCCCTGCGCCGGGTTCGGGCGGCGCATCAGCGACAGCATCGGGTGCTCGGCGAACCGCTGCTCGGCGTCCTGCAACACCAGAGGCAGGGATGCCGCCGCCTCGGCAATCATCTTGACGCAGCGAAAGCCGACGGGATTGGCCGCAAAGCCCTGCCGCGTCAGCGTGCCCGTATCCCGCGCGCTCCACGCCACCCGGTTCGTGCCGTGCCACGCCATCACCCGGCCTGCCGCGCTGGCCTTGGCCTCGGGGGGCTTCGGCTGCTCCTGCGCCGCGCCCTGCCGAAAGAAGTCCATGATCATCTGCCGTTGCTCCTTTGCCCGTGTCGATCCGTGGCGCCTGCCCCGATCCGCTGTTGAAGGCATCAGACACCTAAAGGTTTAAGAAAGCTGAACGGCACCGCGCGCTGACCGGCGCGCTGCCCAAACCGCAGCAAAGACTGGCGCACCCGCCGATCCGCCGCTAACCATTTCCCGAAGGAGGCCCGCCATGCGATCCGAATCCCTGCAAGATTTCCTTGACGCCGCCCGCGACGCCTTCGACGTGCATGTCGATAATCCAGAGGCCAGGGCCTCGCTCGGCCGCATCTTCACTGCGCTTGAGGCACCCGGTCAGGAGGCCGACACCGGCGGCGCCCGCATCCCCGCCTGTACCCATCTGGCCGAGGCTGCCGATCCGGCCAAATTCACCGACCCGTCCCTCCGCCGCCTCGTCATAACCTTCATGAAGCTTGAGCCACATCTCCATTGGCGCGCCCGAACGGGCGATTGCGCCAATGCCGGGCCGGGCTTCGCCGAAAACCATGCCAACACCTACATCGTCGGCCCCGGCGGGCTGGAACGGCGCAGCGATGTCTGGATCGGCATGTCGCTGGTGGCACCCGATATCCGCTATCCCGACCACACCCATCCGCCCGAAGAAACCTATCTCGTGCTCAGCCCCGGCCAATTCATGCAAGGCGCGGGTCACTGGAGGACCATGGGCATCGGCGGCACCCTCTACAATCGGCCGGGCATCCTGCACGCGATGAGATCAGGCTCCGTGCCGCTTTTTGCCCTCTGGGCTCTCTGGGCGCAGCCGCATGCAGAATGAAAAAGCGGCGCCAGCGATAACCGCCGCGCCGCCCTTCCAGGTTCTGCCGTTCAGTCCAACCTAAACCACTCGCACCCTTGGATGCCGCCACTTCGCCGCCGGCTCGATCATCAGCTCGTGCAGCGCCCAGACCAGCGCGTCGACGCGGTCGGGGCTACCCTTGCCCTCATAGCCCTGCACCGTCATGGCGCACATCTGGTCCTCAAGCTCGCCCAATCCCCGCAGGTGATGCACGCGCCCCTGCTCATAAAGCGCCGCCACAGGCTCCGCCCGCGCCACCTTGCCGCGGCTGGCGTGAACTGCTCTGACCGGCACCACAGGGTCGATCTGGCGAATCACTTCCGTCACCATCTCGCCCCCCTGATTGACCTCGGCGACCAGCCGCTCGGCCCGCCAGTCCTGCATGGCGCGCACCGCTGCCGCGGCCCATGTCATCGGACTGGCCGCGCTGACCGACGCATCGGCCAGAACATAGGCCCGCCAGTCCTGAACCGGCCCGCGCGTCACGGCCCCGACCACGACAATACCGCACTCATCGGACCTGGCGCCGCCCGTCACCGGCGGATCGACCGCCACCACGATCCGGTCCATTTCGGGCGCGCTGTCCAGCCGCACCGCCTCCAGCGCGCCGGTCGTCCACAGTGCCCCCTCGGCATCCTCCATCAGCACGCCGTCCAGCTCCTGCCGCCCCAGCCGTGTCCCGGCATAGCGCGTGCGCACTTCCTCAAGGAAGCTTTCGGCCAGGAACGCCTTGTTCGCCTCTGTCGGCGCGCTGGTCACGACGGTCGACGGCGATTTCAACAGCTCCTTGAGCACCCCCACATTGCGCGGAGTGGTCGTCACGCAGACCCTCGGCCGCTCGCCCAGCCGCAGCGCGAACTGCAACATATCCCAAGTTTCGCGCGCCTTCTTCCATTTGGCCATCTCATCGACCCAGGCGCCATCGAACTGCGGCCCGCGCAGCCCCTCCGGCTCGTGCGCCGAGAACACCTGCGCGATGGCACCATTCGGCCAGACCAGCCGCGCCTTGGTCGCCTGCCATTCGGGACGGCGATCTGGCGGCGAGCAGGCGAGGATCCCGCTTTCGCCGAACACCATGACATCCCGAACCTGTGCCACCGTCTCGCCCACCAGCGCCAGCCGACGGCATTGACCCGCATCCAAAGGCGTCGATCCCTCGACCATGCTGCGCACCCATTCGGCGCCGGCGCGGGTCTTGCCCGCGCCGCGCCCGCCCATGATGACCCACGACCGCCAGTCGCCCTCGGGCGGCAACTGATGCTCCATCGCCCAGAACTCGAAAAGATACGGCAGCGCCAGAAGCTCCCCCTCGCTCAACTCATCGAGGAAAGCGTCCCGGACATCCGGCTCTTCTGAGGCGATCCAGACGGCACCCGATCGAATCCCGTGCCGCGTCCATGTCGAGGGCGTATCCATTGACGATCCCCTGCTCTTTCTTCTTGCGTTGCTCAAGTTGTGTCTCCGCTTCGATTGCCATTTTCAGCCACTGCCGGATGTCGCCAAGTATCCGGCTCTGGCTCTTGATATCGTCGAACTGCTGCGCCCTGACCATTTCGGACAGCGCTTCCAGATCCTCGCACATGCCGCGCAGCTGACGCTCCAGCGTCGTGACCGTTGCGCTCAGACCCGAAGGGCCCTCTTCGGGTGTTATCAAACTCATTCGTGACCACTGCCTCATGCGATTGCGTTGCTTGCCCCACCGCCCGCGCAAATTGAAAAAGCGACCGCCGAGGTGTCACCCCCGGGGCCGCTTGCCCATTTCTTCCAGCATGTCACAACCTATACGCGAAACCGTTCGCCGAGTCAATGCCGCACGGAAGGCCGATCGAAGCTAACCGTCCGGAACTGTTACACTTCGTTAATGTCTGCAGAGTGATGGCTCCCGCAGCGCAGCCGCCTTACCGGCCTTCGATACTGATCGAGAAACTGCGCTGCGCCCCCGCCGGCGGCGGCGGGAAGGGTGCGGCGCCGCGCACCATGTCCACCGCCGCCCGGTCCAGCGCGGCCGAGCCGGAACTGCGCGCGATCGACACCCCGGCCAGCCCGCCGCCGTCCAGGACGGAGAACGCGACGACTGTCGTGCCGCGGGCGCCGGCGCTTGGCCGCGGCGCCCGCGACAGGTGCTGCATCACCTTTCCCGGATACCTGCTCGCCGCCGCGTTGCCGGAGGATGCGGCGTTGCTTCCGGCCACGCCGGACGTCGCCGCCGTGGAACCCGCAGTCCCGGTGACCGCACCCGCGGTGCTGCTCTGCTCGGCGTTGCCACGGTTCGACGCTTCGGGTTGGCGCGTCTTCTTCGGCTTCGCCGGCACCGTTTCGACGACCTCTCGGTTCCTCTCCTCGAACGCCGCGCTGCGCCGCCTAGGCCTCAGCGACCGGCTTACAGCCTGCACATCCTCCGCCCTGTCTGCGGTCACCGCCTCGGCGCGCTCGGAGGGTGGCGCAGGCTCCGGCGTCAGCGCCGTGATGGTCGGCAGCGCATCCTTGGCCACGTCAGCCGGGGTTACATCCGCCTCCACCGGCTCCGCCGTCAGGGGCTTGGGTGTTTCCGGTTGAACCAACTCGGGCATCTCGGGCTGCAGGGTCTCCGCCGTCTCCGCCTCGACGGGCTGCGCGATCTCTCCGGCCTTGACGGCTTCCAGCGTGCCTGCCGTCATGTCCGCAAAGCTGGTGCCGATGCGGACCTCCTGCGCGCCGCCGCCGCCCGCCACGTCTGCCTCCACCTCGGCCATCAGCGCCCAGGCCAGCGCCGCATGAACCGCCACAGCCAGAACCAGCGCCAGCATCCCCAGGCTGCGCGACCCGGCGATCATTCCAGCGCCTTTTCCGTCACGATCAGAACCCGCCCCGCGCCCGCAACCTGCAACTCGCGCGTGATGCGCACCAACTCCCGCGCGCGGAGTTCGCGGTCGGGCACCAGACGCACCGCCGGCGCCACCCTATCCTCCTGCCGCCGCATGAAGGCGGCAGGCGACGGGATCCGCGCGCCGCGGTAGCTCAGCGCGCCATCCGCGCCGATGACCAGCGCATCGGGCGGTGCGCGCCCTTCCAGATCGGCGGTGCGGATCAGCTTCAGGTCACCGTCCAGCGGTTGCGCCAGCGTTCCTGCGACCATGAAGAACACCAGCATGAGAAACACGATGTTGATCAGGGCGATGGTCGGCTCGCGTCTGGTTCGGGTGCGCGCGCGTCTCATGTGCCCCCCAGAACCGTCGGCGCGAGGCCCGGCGCCCCGCGCAGCGCGACCAGCAGATCGGTCAGCCGCTGCGCGGTCACGTCTCCGCGCAGCGAGATCAGCAGCGGCACGGGCGAATCGGTCTCGGGCGGAAGCGCAGCGACCAGCCCGGCCAGATCCAGCGGATCGCCATTCAGCGTCAGATCCTCCGCGCCCAGTTGCAGGAAAAGCGGCTTGATGGCCGCGATGGGCGCCGCGCCCGCGCTGGCCGCCGACAGCTCCACCTCGCAGAATTTGGAGAAGGTCGATGACAGCATGAAGAAAAGCAAGAGCAGAAAGATGACGTCGATCAGCGATGTCATCGACAGCTTGCTGCGCTTTCGGCGCGGCTTAAACACGCTGCGGCACGGCGGCCGGTGCCGCGCCCTTCGCCATGCCGCGCGGGCGCAGGATGGTTGCGATGGCGCGCTCGGCGGTGACGCGCTCGCGGTCCATCCGCCCCTCGAACCAGCTCAGCACCAGCGCGGTCGGCATCGCCACGGCCAGCCCGACCGCCGTGGTCAGAAGCGCCACCCAGATCCCCCCGGCCAAGAGCGACGGGTCCACCTGCGCACCGGCCTCCTGAAGCGAGCGGAACGCCTCGATCATGCCCAGAACCGTGCCGAAAAGGCCCAGCAGAGGCGCCAGTTGCGCGACCGAATCGAGAAACCGGAAGCCCGTTTCCAGCCGTGCGAACCGCATCTCCGCCTCCGCCGTCAGGCGCGGTGTGTCGACCGCATCCGAGCTGAACGCCATCTCGACCACCGGCGCCAGATAGCTCCGCGATTCGCTCAATGCCGCCCGCGCCCCGGCAGGGTCGCCGCTGTCCCACGCCTCGACGGCGCGGCCGAGCGCTTTGTGCCGCCCCACGCCCGCCGCCGCGAATTGCCACGCCTTGTAAAATACCGTCGCCAGCGTCACCACCGACACCGCGATCAGCAGCAGCACGACCGGCCCGCCCAGATCGGCGATCTGGCGCAGCGGCTCCAGCAGCGCCGTCAACCCTGCACCTCGATGTCCGTGCGCGAATGTGTCACCAGCCCCGCCTCGCAGGCCGCAGGATCAAGTCCTGGTGCCTCGCAGGTGCTGGCCCCGTTGATCAGGATCCGGCTCACTTGGTCGCAGGCGAGGCCAGGCACCGTAAACCGCCGCACGCGCGGGCGGGCCGGGGGCAGAGCGCCGAAATCCAGCAGCGTCAGGCGCTCGACCTGCCCGTTCGGATCGAACAGCACCGTCTCGTAAACCAGCTTGTCGATCTGGCTGTCGTGCCCGTTGATGACCAGAAAGGTCAGCATGCAGCCACTGTCGACAGGTTTCACCGCGTTCAACTCGACCGACACGGCCTTGCCGATTCCCTCCTCCGCCGTGGCGGGAATGGCCGCACAGACAAGCAGGCTGACCAGCGCCGTTCGCAGTTTCATGGCGATTCCTTTCGCGGTGAGGCAGCGGCCGGGCACCGCTTTTGCATGGAGACACCACATTCGACGGATCAAATCAATAATCTGATCGATTCACTCGGATACTGCGCTCATGCCAGCCTGCAAATTTGGCGAGGGGCGCGGCGCCAACCCGGATGCGCCCCCGAATGATCTCCACCTCGCCGGAGGGAGGCACTTAGCCGTTCACATCCACCACGACGCGTCCCTTCACGCGGCCGCTCAGGATGGCCCGTCCCAGATCCGGCAGGTCCGAAAGCGTCGCAGGCTGCACCATCGCCTCCAGCTTCTGCATCGGCAGGTGGAGCGCGATACGCCGCCACGCCTCGACCCGGCGCGCGTAGGGCTGCATCACCGAATCGATCCCCAGAAGGTTCACCCCGCGCAGGATGAAGGGCGTGATCAGCGCACCCTCGATGGCCGCGCCCCCGGCCAGTCCGATGGCCGCGACGGACGAGCCGTATCTCATCTGTTTCAGCACCCGGCCCAGCATCGCCCCGGCCACGGCATCGACGCAGCCCGACCACCGTTCGCCCTCCAGCGGCTTCTTCGTCACCTCGGTCAGTTCCTCGCGCGGCACGATCTGCGACGCGCCCAGATCACGCAGGTAATCTTCGGTCTCGGGCCGGCCCGTGACGGCGGCGACATTGTATCCCAGCTGCGCCAGCACGGCGACGGCGACGCTTCCGACACCGCCCGCGGCACCCGTCACCAGCACAGGATCGGCGCCCGGCTTCAGCCCCTGATCCTCCAGCGCCATGATCGCCAGCATCGCGGTCAGCCCCGCCGTGCCCACCGCCATCGCCTGCCGCGTGTCGAGCGCGCCGGGCAGCGGCACCAGCCAGTCCGCGCGGACCCGCGCCTTCTGCGCGTAGCCGCCCCAATGCGCCTCGCCCACGCGCCAGCCGGTCAGGATGACCTTGTCGCCGGGTTTGTAACGGCTGTCGCTGCTCTGCTCGACCGTCCCGGCAAAGTCGATGCCCGGCACATGCGGATAGTGCCGCACCAATCCGCCGCCGGGACCGATGCAAAGCCCGTCCTTGTAGTTCAGCGTCGAATACTCGACCGCGACGGTCACGTCGCCACCGGGCAGATCGTCTTCGGAGATCTGCTTTACCGCGGCGCTCGTCTTGCCGCTGCTTTCGTCCTTTTCCACGACAAGGGCGTTGAAACTCATGCTGCTGTCTCCTTCTCCTGATTGCCGGTCGAACGCCCGGCGCTGTTATGTGTTCCGCTCCGACGTCCAGCGCGTGTCGCGGTCCAGCGGAAAGATCGGCCGCTTCAGTTTCTCGAACGGGAACAGGTCGAAATTCGAGCTGGTGATCCCCTCACTCGCACATTCCACCACCGCGCGCGAGAGCGGTGCGAAGACCGGGCGGCAATACATCCGCGATTTCAGGATCAGGAACCGCGCCTCTATGGGGTCGATTCCGGCACAGCGAAAGACGCCCAGATCCCACGGCTCATGCGGCAGTTCCGTGACCAGCACCGTCGCGCCGCCCGTCTCCAGCACCGCGGCGTGGCCCATGCGGCAGGTCTGCCCGGTATAGATCGGCCCGCTGACGACATAGGTGCCGTCGCTGATCTGCCCCACCGTGCCATCCAGCCGCAGTGGCGCCTTCGGCGCAAATCCCGGCAGCGGCACCTTGTTGCCCAGATCGACCGTGATCGCCGCGCCCGTCCCGGCCTCGACCATCCGCGCCACGGTTTGGGGATCGCAGATCGGACCGGCGACGATGCCGCGCATCCCCGCCTCCAGCGCCGCGCGCAGCACATCCACCGTGTCGCAGGTGCCGCCCGACATGCAGTTGTCGCCGTGATCCAGCAACAGCACCGGCCCGCTCCCCGGCCCCTCGGCCGCGCGCGCGGCCTCGGCCAGCGAGGTGGCGAGCGGGTCCTCGTCATAGACAAACCCCTCGCGCCCCTCCCAGGCCATGACCGCCAGTTCGTCCGCCAGATCGCGTGCAGCGGCGGCGTCATCCGCCACCGTCACGACCGACATGCCCGCCTCCGCCAGATCGGCAATGGGAAAACCGCCGAAGATCGTCGCGGCCTGCACCCTCTCGCGCGATTCGCCTTCCTTTGCGGCGGCGACAAGATCGGCCATCAGGCCCGGCACTTCGGTGTTCATCTTCAGCGTATGCGCCAGGATCGGCGGATGGCTCAGCGCCATCCTGGGCTTCAGCCCGTCACGCAGCATCGCATGGACGATCTCGCTCACGTGCCGCCCCGTCTCGTACATGTCGATATGCGGATAGGTCTTGAAGCCGACGATGCAGTCGCAATTCTCCACCATCCGCGGCGTGATGTTGCCGTGCAGGTCCAACGCCACCCCCAAGGGAACGCCGGGCGCGGCGGCACGCACCCGCGCCAGCAACTCGCCCTCGCAATCGTCGATGCCATCCGCCACCATCGCGCCATGCAGGTCCAGCAGGATCGCATCGCAGCCGGCCTTCACCGCCTCCACGATCGGCGCTGCCAGCGCCTCGAACACCTCCGCAGGGGCCGGGCCGCTGGGATTGGCCGTCGCCGACAGCGGCACGCTGATGTCGGCGCCCTCCGCGTCGGCGTAGGCGATGAAGGCGCCCAGCGCCGTCGCCGAGCCGCGCCCGAATTCCAGCGCATCCTGCCCGTGCAGGGGCGCAAAGGATTCAAGCGGCGTTTCCACCGGCGAAAAGGTGTTGGTTTCGTGGTTGAACCGTGCGGCGACAATACGCATCCGGGGCCTCCTTGGGTTGTGCGGGCAGGGCGGCGTCAGACGCCGACGCCAACGTAACCCTCGCGCAGCTCGGCGTCGCGCACAATATCGGCGGCGCTCGGTTCATCGAAGGTTCGGCCCGCCCGCTTGATGTAACGCTGGTCGGCCAGTTCGGCACGGACGGCGGAAAGATACCTTTCAGTTCACGCATCGGCGTCTAGCGTGCAGGTTGACGCTTTGGAACATGCGGCGCGCTGCCCCTCAGCGTGATGGCGATGGACAGCACGATCAGACCCAGCGCCAGCATCTTTTGCCACGACAGCGGCTCGCCCAGCAGCAGGACCGACGACAGCACGCCCACCGTCGGCGCCGTCAGGATCGAGATGGCCGCCACCGTGGCGGGCAGGCGCCGCAGCAGCACCGCCCAGAGGAAATAGCAGGTCGCCATCGGCCCGCTGACGTGGAAGGCGAACACCGCGAGGATGGGCGCCGGCGGCAGGTGGAGCGCCCCCGGCTCCAGCCACAGCGCCAGCGGCCATGTCAGCAGCAGCGACAGAACGAAGAACCAGAAGGTCAGCGCCAGCGGCGACAGCGACCATTGACGCCCCTGCACCAGCACGTTGCCAATGGCCCAGGACAGCGCCGCCATCAGCATCAGAAATGGCCCCAGCGGCGCCGCGATCAGCGCGGCCAGATCGGCCGAGGCCAGCACACCCAGCCCCGCGAGCCCGATCAGTACGGCCAGCACGCGCCGCCCCGTCAGCCGGTCGCCGAGAAAGATCGAGGCCAGCACCGCCGTCATCGCCGGCATCGTGTAGGCGATGATCGCAGCGCGCGACGCTTCGGTAAAAAGCTGGCCCAGCACGGTAAGGATGTTGAAGCCGAAAAGCACGAACAACCCCGCTGCGGCAATCGGCACGATCTCGGCCCGCTGCGGCGTCAGGGAATGGCCCAGCGCCCGCACGATCACCAGCAGAACCGCCGCGCCCCCTGTGAACCCCGCTGCGCGCAGCGTCAGGGGCGGCACGTCCGTCAGCATGTATTTCACCGCCGGCCAGTTCAGCCCCCAAAGGACACCCACCAGCGCGACCAGCCCGAGGGTGAGCGGCGTCAATCGGTCCTGCACGTCTGCCATGCCTTCGCAGCCTTCCTGCCCCGCGTTAGAGCATGGCGCAGGCCAGGGGGCAATCTTTTGCGGGCGCATGTCAAGGCCCGCTCCCGGCCCCTCGACAGGCGGCGCGATATACGGCACATCCTGCGATGACATGAACGGCGATTATCCCCTCACGCGCGATCTGGTGCTGGTCGGTGGCGGCCATGCGCATGCGCTTGTGCTGCGCAAGTGGGGCATGAACCCGCTGCCCGGCGCGCGCCTGACGCTGATCGACCCGAACCCCAAGGCTCCCTACACCGGCATGTTGCCCGGCCATGTCGCCGGGCATTATCCGCGCGGCGCCCTGGACGTGGATCTGGGCCGTCTCGCCCGCATTGCCAGGGCGCGGCTGATCGTCGGACGCGCGGCGGGTATCGATCGCGCCGCGCGGCGCGTGCGGCTCAACGGGCGCCCCGACATCGCCTATGACGTGCTGTCGATCGACATCGGCATCACCTCGGCCCCGCCGGATGTGCCCGGCTTCGATGCACATGGCATCGCGGCCAAACCGCTCGGCCCCTACGCCGACCGCTGGGCCCGCTTCGTCGCCGATGTGCAGCACGGCGATGCGCCGCCCGACTGCGCCGTTCTGGGCGGCGGCGTCGCGGGGGTCGAACTGGCGCTGGCGATGCGGCACCGCCTGGGGCAGGTTCATGCCGCCCCGCGCGTGCATGTGATAGACGAGGCGACGGCGCTGACCGGCGTCGCCGCCCGCACCGCCCGCCTGCTGCGCGCGCAGATGAAAAGGGCGGGCGTCGCGCTGATCGAGAACGCGGGGATCGCGCAGATCGCCAGCGATAGTGTCACACTGGCGGACGGCACCCGCATCCCCGCCGCCCTTTGCGTCGGCGCGGCCGGCGCGCAGCCCTGGCCGTGGCTGGCCCGGACGGGGCTGGAGTTGAGGGACGGCTTCATCAGCGTCGGCCCTGATCTTCGCAGCGTGTCCGATCCGGCGATCTTCGCCGTCGGTGATTGCGCACATCTGACACATGCGCCGCGCCCGAAGGCCGGTGTCTACGCCGTGCGCGCCGCACCCATCCTTTACGCCAACCTGCGCGCTGCCCTGACCGAAGAGGGCCGAACCCGCCGGTTTGAGCCACAAAAGCATTATCTCAAGCTGATCTCGATGGGCCGGAAGGCCGCCATTGCGGATCGCGGCAGCATTGGCCTCTACCTGCCCGGCCTCTGGCACTGGAAGGACCGCATCGACCAGCGCTTCATGCGGAAATTCCATGATCTTCCCACCATGCCGCCACCATCCCTCCCACGCGAGATGGCGCAGGGTGCCCGGCAGGAGCTTTCGGACCACCCGATGATCTGCGGCGGCTGCGGCGCCAAGGTCGGCCCCGAGGCGCTGAACACCGCGCTGGCGAACGCGCGCACCGGCCAGCGCGAGGACGTGCTGATCCGCCCCGGCGACGACGCCGGCGCCCTGCAAATCGGCGGGAAGGTCCAGGTGCTCAGCACCGACCACCTGCGCGCCTTCACCGCCGATCCATGGCAGATGACGCGCATCGCCGCGCTGCACGCGCTGGGCGATGTGTGGGCGATGGGCGCCGCGCCTCAGGCTGCGCTCCTGACCCTCGTCCTGCCGCGGATGAGCGGCCCGCTCCAGGCCCGCACGCTCGAGGAAATCATGTCCGCCGCCCGGGACGTCATGGCCGAAGCGGGCGCCGAGATCATCGGCGGCCACACCACGCAAGGCGCCGAAATGACCATCGGTTTCACCGTCACCGGCCTGTTGCCCGAGGGCCGCACGCCCATCGGTGTCGGCGGCGCGCGGCCCGGCGACCGGCTGGTCCTGACCGGCGCGCTGGGCACGGGCGTGATCCTTGCCGCCGACATGAAGGGCTCCGCCGACGGCGATGCGGTGCGCAATGCGCTGGACAGCATGGCGACCAGTCCCGAAACCGCCGCGCAGAGCCTGATTTCGGCCCGTGCCATGACCGACGTCACCGGCTTCGGCCTTGCCGGACATCTGCTGGCCATCTGCCGTGCCAGCGGTTGCGGCGCAGCGCTGGACGTGTGCAAGTTGCCTTTGCTGGACGGGGCGCAGGCGCTGCTGGAGGCGGGGCACCGCTCGTCCCTGCACGTGGCAAACCGCGCCTGGGCGGCGCCTGACATGGTGGGGCTGGACAGCTCCGCGCGCAGCGACATCCTGTTCGATCCGCAGACCGCCGGCGGGTTTCTGGCCGCGCTCGCCCCCGAAGATGCCGAGCGTGCCCTGAAGGCCCTGCAGGCGCGCGATGTTCCGGCCGTCGAGGTCGGCGAGATGCTGGACACGCCGCCGCGCATCACCCTGCGTTAGCGCCGGCCGCCCGCCCGATCGCCGCGATCAGCCGCGGAAGCGCCGCCTCCAGCGCGGCATCGTCCAGCGTGTTCAGCTCCACCGTCTCGCGCGCCGTCCGGTCATGCCGGGCGCGGGCGCGGTCGTAACCGGGGTCGTAGTGGTGCACGATCAAATCGCGGGCCAGCGCGGTGAAGTCCTGCGCATCGACCATTTGCCGCCAGTGTTCCACCATTTCGTGCCCGCGCAGCTGGCGCAGAAGATCAAGGTTGCGCTTCAACTGCTCCGGACGTTCGCTCAGGTCGCGATAGGCAGCCGCCAGATAGGCGGCGCGCGCCCCGACCGGCGCGGTGACGCGCAGCACGGGGGCGGATTTCATCGCCACCCAGAGGCTCGGCGGCACGATCAGCGTGCCCACCTTGTGGGATTCGGCCTCGATCACCACCGGGCGGGCCGGGTCGAGCGCGGCGATGCGCTGCGCCAGCCGCCCCTCGAACAGCTTCTGCGGCGGTTGCCCGCCCGCCCGCGCCCCGAGCGCCGAACCGCGGTGATTGGCCAGCCCCTCGAGGTCGAGCACCTGCACGCCCGCCGCCTCCAGCAGCTCCAGCAGACGGGTCTTGGCGGTGCCGGTATTGCCGTCCAGCAGCACCGGAGTCAGAGCCAGTTCCGCATCATACAGCATGTCCGCGACCAGCCGCCGGTAAGCGCGGTATCCCCCCTCAAGCAGCGACACGCGCCAGCCGATCTGTTCCAGGATCGACGCGAACGCGCCCGACCGCTGCCCGCCGCGCCAGCAATAGACCAGCGGCCGCCAGCCGCCGTCCTTGCCCGCCAGCGGTCCCTCCAGATGCGCCGCGACGTTGCGCGCGACCAGCGCCGCGCCGATGCGCCGCGCCTTGAAGCGGTCCTCCCGCACATAGATGGTGCCGACCCGTGCGCGCTCCGCATCGTCGAGGCTGGGCAGGTTGATCGCGCCGGGCAGATGATCCTCGGCATATTCGGCGGGCGAGCGGGCGTCGATCAGCGTATCCACCGGCAGCGTGGCAAGCTGCGCGATATCCGTCAGGGTCAGCTTCATCCGCGCGCTGCCATGCGCGCCGGCCGCAGTGGCATGGGCGATGTCATGCCCGGACAGATAGCGCCGGCCGCGCCCGGTGACCAGCGCCGGTCAGACATCGTAGTAATCGCGATACCAGTCGACGAAGTGCTGCACCCCCACCCGCACCGGCGTGCGCGGAAGCGGCCCGGTCAGCGCCTCGATCAGGCTGGCATCGGCCCAGGTGGCGGGCACGTCGCCGGGCTGCATGTCCAGAAACCGCTTGTCGGCGCTGCGCCCGGTCGCGGCCTCGATGGCGGCGACGAACTCCATCAGCGGTACCGGCGTGCCGTTGCCGATATTCACCACCCGCCACGGCGCGACCGGCGACAGGCTGTCATCCGGCACCGCCCGCTCGGCCTCGCGCTGCGGCGGCGTGTCGATCAGGCGCATGATGCCGGTGACCAGATCGTCGACATAGGTGAAATCGCGCCGCATTTCGCCATGGTTGTAGATCTCGATGGGCTCGCCGCTCAGAATTGCCTTGGTGAACTTGAAGAGCGCCATGTCGGGTCGGCCCCAGGGGCCATAGACGGTGAAAAAGCGGAACATCGTCGTCGGCACGTCGTAAAGATGCGCGTAGGAATGGGCCATCGCCTCGGCCGCCTTCTTGGTGGCGGCATAGAACGACATCTGGTGATCGGCCTTGTGCGTCTCTGCATAGGGCATCAGCGTGTTGGCGCCGAAGACCGACGATGTCGACGCGATCAGCAGATGCGCGGGCGGGGTGTGGCGCGCGGCCTCCAGCACCTCGAAGGTGCCGACAAGGTTGGCTTCCACGTAGGAGCGCGGCGCCTCGATGGAATGGCGCACGCCGGCTTGCGCGGCGAGGTGGAGGATCGCGTCGAACCGCTCGCGCGCCGCCAGCTTCCTGACCAGGTCCGGCTCCTCGACGCGGGCCTCGATGGCGGTGAAACCGGAAAACTCCTGCAGCATCGCGTGACGGCGCCGTTTCAGTGCGACGTCGTAGTAATCCGTCATCGCGTCCAGCCCGATCACCTGCCAGCCCTCGTCCAGCAGCCGCCGCGCCAGGTGATAGCCGATGAACCCGGCGGACCCCGTCACCAATGCCTTGCGCATGTCGCTTCCTCTCTGCCTCGTCGCACCCTCCTGTCCCGCCGCCGCCCCGAAGGTCAAGCGCGATCTGCCGACGTGCGCCGCAGGGCGCCGCGCAGGGCGCGCGCATCCGGCCGCTCCAGAAGATGCGGGCGGGGCGCGAACCCCATGCGCGTCATCGCCTCGGCCTCCTGCGGGTGGGGCCGGGAAAAGACGGAGGCAAGCAGAAGGCGCGCCATCGCCCCCTTGCCCATCGCCGCCGTGCGGAGCCTGTCCAGCGCCGGCATCAGCCGGCGTTCGACTTCGGTGAATTCGGTGCCCAGCGGAAAATCCGGCAGGATGCCCTGCCGCCACGGCGCCAGCCATTCGGCCACGCGCGCCGGTGTGTTGCGCCGGTGCGCCCTGGGCAGGCGCCAGTTGCGGTCCAGCTTGCCCGCCCGCTTGGCCTCGGCGGCGATCTGCGCCTGAAAGCGGCTGTCGGCGATGGCGATCATGCGCCTGATCACCTCCTCGTCCGTCTGCCCGCGCAGATCGGCAACGCCGTATTCCGTCACGACGATGTCGCGCATGTGGCGCGGCACGGTGACGACAGGCGTGGTCCAGACGATGTTGGAGGTCAGCGCGCCCCCGCTTTTGCGCGTCGCCGGCAAGGCGACGATGGCGCGCCCGCCATCCAGCGCGAAGGCCTGCTCGAAAAAATCGAACTGCCCGCCGACGCCGCTGACGACCTGCCCCGGCTTGGCCGAATCGGACATCACGTCGCCCAGCGCGCTGGCCTGCATCGCGCCGTTGACGAACCGCGCGTGGGCGCGCGCGGCGCGTTTCGCGGCTTCGCCGCCATAGAGCGTGTTGGTATGGCTCACCGGCATCATCGCGATCTTCGCCCGCCGCTCGGCGCTCATGCCGCGCAGGCTGTGATACATGTCCTGCGCATCGACGAAGAAAGCGGCATGGATGGCCGCGCCTTCGACCTCGCGCCGCAGGATGCCCGCCTCGAACAGCGCGACCAGCCCGCCGACCAGCATCTCGGTGACGGCATAGAGCCCCGAATCGAACGGCGCGGTCCCCTCGCCGGTCAGTGGAAAGGGGGCGGCGCGCCAAACCTCGTCCAGCTTGCCGGCATCGCGCAGCAGCAGCGCGTTGGCCACGGCATCGCCGATCCCGCCGATCCCGATCTGAAGCGTCCCGCCGTCGCGCACCAGCCGCGACACGTGCAGCCCGATCGCGTGCTGGGCATCGGAGACGGGCCGGCGCGGCACGGAAAACAGCCCGTAGGGCGCCTTCGGCTCCAGCTTCATGGCCAGTTCGTCCATCGCCAGAGTCGCGGGGCCGCCCATGAACGGCAGCGCATCCGACACCTCGCCCACGGCGATGAAATCCATCCGGCCCGCCGCGCGGAAGGCAAAGAGGTCGGCGGAGATGTCGGTATTGCACGACATGCTCAGCCGTCCGCCCTCTTCGGCGAACAGCTGCGCAAGCACATTGGGCCGCTGCGCGATCAGAACGTCGCGCGCATGGGTGTAGTTGGCCGCGATGTAATGGCGCTGCGCGTATTCCTCGCTCAGCCAATCACCCGCCTGAAAGAAGAATTCCGAGACGGTGATGTTGTCCGGGATGGTCCCGTCCCGAATCATCCGCGCGTATTGGAGGTCGGGGTAATCCCCGAACAGACGCTCCATCGCCGGCTCCAGGAAACGCCGCTCCATGTCCGTCCCGGGGCGCGGGCGGCTGAGCGTGAGCGCGGTGAAGATCGTCAGGCGCAGCGACGGGTCGGCCACGGCGGCACGGGTCAGGGCATTGACGATGCTCACCGGTTTGCCCAGCCCCAGCGGCAGGGCCAGCCGGACCTCGCCGCCCGTGCGCGCGAAGAGGGCCTGCGCCAGATCGTCCGCGCTGCCGAAACCTTGGGGCTCAGCCAAGCGTCTTCCAGCCCGGATCGGGGGCAAACCGGGGGCCGTGCGCCTTCTCCAGCTCCTCCAGCCGGGCCACCACATCATCCACGCCGCGCGCCCGCGCATAATGCATCGGCCCGCCCCGGAACGGCGCCCAGCCGGTGGCAAAGATCATCGCGGCGTCGATATCGTCCTCGGCATGGGCAATGTCGCGGCGCAGCACCTCGACGCAGGCATCCAGCATGGGCAGGATCAGCCGGTCGGTCAGATCCTCCGGCCCTTCCTCGCCGGTCGACGGGTGGGGCGTGCCATCGGTCCAGTCGTAGAAACCCTGCCCGGATTTCTTGCCCGTCTCGCCCGCCTGCACCTTGTCGCGGAGGGTCTGGCTGATCGGCGCCATCGGCTTTTCCAGCCCTTCGGCCAGGCTTTCGGCCACGTGCAGCCCGATATCGAGGCCGACGTAATCGGCCAGCGTCACCGGCCCCATGGGCATGCCGAAGCGCAGCGCGGCCACGTCGATCACCTCCTTGGGCACGCCCTCGTCCATCAGGGCCATCGCCTCCATCATGTAAGGCACCAGCGCGCGGTTGACGAGAAAGCCGGGGTAGTCGCCGACATGCACCGGCAGCTTCCCGATCGCGCCGCAGAAGGCAGCGAGGCGGCTGGCGGTGTCGTCCGAGGTCTGCGCACCCTTGACCACTTCGACCAGGTCGATCTTAGACACCGGATTGAAGAAATGCAGCCCGGCAAAGCGCGCCGCGTCGGGCGCATGATCCGCCAGATCGTCGATTGACAGGCTGGAGGTGTTGCTGGCCAGGATCGCGCCCTCTTTCATGCGCGATTTCAGCCCGTCATAGATCTTCTGCTTGATCCCGATCTTCTCCGGTCCGGCCTCGATGATCAGATCGGCGGCGCCGATACCATACCCGTCGGGATCGGGCATCAGGCGGTCCAGAGCGTCGCGTTTTTCGATACCGCTCAGGTGCTTGGAATCGCAGATCTCGCCCGCCTGCCGGACCGCCCGGCCCAGCGCCTCGACCGAGGTGTCGCCCAGCGTCACGCGCTTGCCGCGGATTGCGGCCATGGCGCCGATCTCGGCTCCCATCGCACCGGCGCCGATGACATGGACATGCGCGATGCCGTCCTCGCCCTTGGCATTGCCGCGCAGACGCTGGCGCAGGAAAAACGCGCGCTGCAGGTTCTTCGATGTGTCGGTCTGCAGGAGCCTGCCGAAGGATTCGATCTCGGCCTTCTGCATCGCCTTGGGATCGTCGCCATGCTCCTCCCACAAGTCGATCAGCGCATGGGGCGCCGGATAATGCTCCTTGGGCGCCTTCCGTTCGGTCTGGCTGCGCATCTGCCGCGCGGCATAGCTGCGCGCGGTGTTGAGGCTCATCGCCTTGGCCTTGAAGCTTTGCTCGTGCCCCTCCAGATCGCCGTCCGCGGCGGCGCGCACGGCGGCGGCAACGTGACGCTCCTCGACCACGGCATCGAGAAGGCCCAGCGCCCTGGCCTTCTTCGTGTGCGCCGTCTTGCCGGTCAGCATCAGCGTCATCGCCTCGACCGGATCGATCAGCCGGGTCGAGCGGAACGTGCCGCCCAGCCCCGGATGCAGGCCCAGCTGCACCTCGGGAAAGGCGAAGGAGGCGCCCTTGACGCCGATCCGCATGTCGCAGGCCAGCGCCATCTCGAACCCGCCGCCCAGACACGCGCCATGCACGACGCAGATTGTCCGGCACGGCAGCCCCGCCAGCTTGTCATAGACGGCATGCCCCTCCTTCAACAGCGTCTCCGGGTCGTCCGCCACATCCTTGAACTCGGAGATATCCGCCCCCGCGGCAAATCCACCCTCCTTGGCCGAGCGGATGACCAGCGCCTTCGGCATGTCCTTTTTCGCCGCGTCCAGATGCGCGTCCAGCTCCTCCAGCACCTTGCGCGAGATGACGTTGGTGCCGCTGCCCTCGCAATCCATTACCAGCCACAGGATGCCGTCCTCGTCCCGGCCGCTGCGCCAGTTGCCCTCGCGCGGGCCCGCGCCGCCCATCTCGCGCAGCTCGCCCCCCAGGAACTCCATCACGACACCGCTCATTGCACAGCCTCCAACAGCATGGCGCCGCCCAGACCGCCGCCGATACACTCGGTGGCGATGCCGCGCTTTGCCTTTCGTTTCTTCATGGCGTTCGCCAGATGCAGCACGATCCTGTTGCCGCTGGTGCCCACCGGGTGCCCGAGGCTGATCGCGCCGCCATCGACGTTAAGCCGGTCCCGGTCGATCCGCCCGAAGGCAGAATCATAGCCCAGCACCTCGCGGCAGAAATCATCGTCGGCCCAGGCGGCGATGCAGGCCAGGACCTGCGCCGCGAACGCCTCGTTCAGCTCCCACAGGTCGATGTCGTCGACGCCGTATCCGTGCCGCTGCGCGATGGGGGTCGAGGCCAGCACCGGCCCCAGCCCCATGACAGCGGGATCGAGCCCCGCCCATTCGCTGTCGGTGATCTCGGCCAGCGGCTCCAGCCCGTGCAGGTCGACGGCCTTCTGCGACGCGACGATGACCCAGCTGGCGCCGTCGGTGATCTGGCTGGAATTGCCCGCCGTGACCTTGCCATAGGGTTTCTCGAAGACCGGCTTGGGCTTGGCCAGCCCCTCCATGTCGCTGTCCGGGCGCACGCCGTCGTCATGGTCGTAAACCGTGCCGTCGGGGGCGAAAGCAGGCACAACCTCGCCCTCCAGCGTGCCATCCTCCTGGGCCTGCGCCAGACGATGATGGCTCTGCATCGCGTAGGCATCCGCCGTCTTTCGGTCGATGCCGAAGCGATGCGCCAGAACTTCGGCGGTCTGGCCCATGGCCAGATCGGTGATCGGGTCGGTCAGGCCCCGCTCCAGCCCGAGGACCGGCTTGAAGAATTCCGGCCGCAGGCCCGACATCGCGCGCACCTTGTCCACCGGGCTGCGCGCGGCGCTGAACCTGCCCAACCATTCGGTCGCCGACTGGCGCAGCGTCAGCGGCGCATGGCTGAGCGATTCCGCCCCGCCCGCGAGGACAAGGTCATGGCTGCCCGACCGGATATAGCGATAGGCGGTGTCGATGCTCTGCATCCCCGAGCCGCAGTTGATCTGCGTGGTGAAGGCGACCATCCGTTCGCCCAGCCCCAGCCTGAGTGCGGCGACGCGTGCCGGGTTCATCTCGTCCGCGAGGACGTTGACGCAGCCGAGAATGACCAGATCGAACGCCGTGCGGCCGAAGGGCTGGCGCGCCAGCAGCGGGCGCCCGCATTGCACCGCCAGATCGACGGGTGTGAAGGGCCCCGGCGCGCCGCGCGCCTTCAGGAACGGGGTGCGCGCGCCATCGACGAGATAGACACGCTGGCGGTCGTGGTGAGTCACTGCGCAGCCTCCTTCGGGTGGTCCTCATCAGCGCGCGGGTTGTGCGCGTTCGGACTGTATTGGTTGAAATACGTGGACAGCTCGTCCGGGGTGAAATCGTCCACCGCGATCACGCGGCTGACCAGATCCTGCATCGCCGTGATCCGCTCCATTTCCGCATTGCTGACGATCCCGGCCTCCAGCCCCTCCTGCGGGGTCTTGCGGGCGTCGCGCAGGCGCTTCATCAACGGTGCCATTTCGTTCACCCTGACGTAGCATTCGTTCAGCAGCGATATGCCCGGATGCAGGCAGCCGCCGCCGATGCCGCCGGTGATCCGCTCCCGCGTCGGCGACGGGGCGTAGATCAGATTGCTGCATGTCTCCGTCAACGCGTCGTCCGGCCCCTTTTCCCGGCGGCCCGGCCATGTGATCGCGCGCAGGACCGCCGCCGCCCAGCGGGCGGGCAGGTTCACGATCACATCGTCCAGCGCGGTCTGGATGCGCTGGAACCCCGCCTCGGCGGCATAGTTCAGCACCGGCAGATCCGCCTCCTGCCGCCCTTCGTCGTCCCAGCGTTTCAGCGCGGCGGAAATGATGTACATCTCCGACAGGATGTCGCCCATCCGGGTCGAGATCATCTCCTTCCGCTTCAGCGCGCCACCCAGCGTCAGGAAAAGGAAATCGGCGGTCAGCGCATAGGCCGCCGACCAGCGGCCAAGGCGGCGATAGATATGCGTGGCGGGCCCCGCATCCGGCGCCGGGGCAAAGCGCCCCCCGGTCAGCGCCCGTCCCCACGCCCGGAACAGCGTCTTGGTTGTATGGCCGACATGCGCCCAGAGGGATTTGTCGAACATCTCGAGCGAGCGTTCGCGGTTCGGCTCCTGCAGCGCCATCATGTTGTCCAGCATGTGCGGATGCGCGCGGATCGAGCCTTGGCCGAAGATGATGAGGCTGCGCGTGACGATGTTCGCGCCCTCCACCGTGATTCCGATGGGGACCGCGCGGTAGAGCGCCAGCAGGTAGTTCGACGGCCCGTCGATCACCGCCTTGCCCGAATGCACGTCCATCGCATCGTTGAGCGCCTCGCGCATGCGAAATGTCGCGTGCGCCTTCATGATGGCGGAGATTACCGACAGCGCCGTGCCCTGATCGAGCCCCGCGCAGGTCAGATGCCGCGCCGCGTCCATCGAATAGGCATCCGCCGCCAGCCTGCCCATGCGCATCTGCACGCCGCCGAACTTGCCGATGGGCAGGTGGAACTGCTCGCGGATGCGCGCATAGGCGCCGGTGGTGTGCGCGCTCAGCGCGATGGCGGCGCAGCCCATGGAGGGTAGCGAAATGCCCCGCCCCGCGGCCAGCGCGCTCATCAGCATCATCCAGCCGCGCCCGGCATAGTCCGGCCCGCCGATGATGTTCTCCAGCGGGATGAAGACATCCTTGCCGGTCGTCGGCCCGTTCATGAACATGGTCGAGGCGGGGATATGGCGCCGGCCGGTTTCGACCCCGTCCAGATCCGTCGGCACCAGCGCGCAGGTGATGCCGATCTCCTCGGTGCCGCCCAGCAGCCCGTCGGGATCGCGCAGCTTGAACGCCAGCCCCAGCACGGTGCAGACCGGCGAGAGCGTGATGTACCGCTTGGCCCAGTTGAGGCGGATGCCCAGCACCTCCTCGCCCTGCCACTCGCCCTTGCAGATCACGCCCTCATCGACCATCGCGCCGGCATCCGATCCGGCCTCGGCGCTGGTCAGGCCAAAGGCCGGAAGCTCGCGCCCGTCGGCAAGGCGGGGCAGCCAGTATTCCTTCTGCGCGTTGGTGCCGAACTGGTGCAGCAATTCCCCCGGCCCCAGCGAGTTGGGCACCATCACCGTCACCGCCGCCGCGACCGAGCGGGTCGAGATGTAGCGCACCACCTCGCTGTGGGCGAAGGCGGAAAACTGCATCCCGCCATGCCGCTTGGGGATGATCATCCCGAAAAAGCCCTTGTCGCGCAGGAATTGCCAGACCTCGGGCGGCAGGTCGGCCGTCTGCTGATTGATCTTCCAGTCGTCGATCATGCCGCACAGTTCCGCGCACGGGCCGTCGATGAACGCCTGCTCCTCCGGCGTCAGCCGGGGGGCCTTCACGGCGTGCAGCATGTCCCAGTCGGGATTGCCTGAAAACAGCTCGGCCTCCCACCACACGTCACCGGCGTTGAGCGCCTCGCGCTCGGTGTCCGACAGGGCGGGCAGGACGCCCTTGGCCCAGCGGTGGACGGGGCGGGTAACGTAGTTCGCGCGAAAGGAGGGCATTGCGATCTCCGGTTTACCGAAATTCAACGCGCCGCGGTGGCTCTGTGTTCCGGGCGGTGCCGCGGCACTGAGCCATCTTCGGCCCGTCGGGCCTGCGATGTCCAGCCTGACGTTAGGTGCGCGCGAAGAACACCGCCGTCATCACCGTGCCGATGGCGATTACGGCGAACCGCACCACCCGCTGCGGCAGGCGCCGCGAGGCGTGCGCGCCAGCATAGCCGCCTATGGTGGCGGCGACCATCATCAGCACGGCCTCGGGCCAGTGGACGATCCCCGCCAGCGCGAATGTCGCGACCGACGCGGCCGAAACGACGAAGGACATGCCGTTCTTCAGCCCGTTCATCAGGTTCATGTCGCGCATGCCAAGCCCGGCAAGCAGCGCCAGCAGGATGATGCCCAGCCCGCCGTTGAAATAGCCGCCATAGACGCAGACGATCAGGCCGGCCGCACTGGCCTGCCAGCCTTCGGCGTCGACATGACGCTCGGCCCAGGCCGCGACCCGCCGCCCGAAGGCGAAAAGCAGCGTCGCAAAGGCCAGAAGCCACGGCACCACCATGGCGAACACCCCCGGCGACGAGACCAGCAGCAGCACCGAGCCGAGGAACCCGCCCAGCCCCGCCGCGCCCATGAGCAGCCATATCCGCCGCGCGGGCAATGTGCGCAACTCGCGCGCAAACCCCAGCGCGCTGCTCAGATAACCGGGAAAGACGGCGACCGCGCTGGTCGCATTGGCCGCAATCGTCGGCACGCCGGTAAAGACGAGCGCCGGAAAGGTCAGGAAACTGCCGCCTCCCGCGATGGCGTTGACGCCCCCGGCGAGGAAGGCCGCGACCGAAAGCAGAATCATGTCGGGCAGGGTCATTGTCGGCACCGTGGCGGGGTCAGCAGCAGAGTCGGCGGCTCGGGGACCAGGCGGATATGACAAGGGGCACGCCGCCGCGCGCCCCGGATGTCAGTGGTCGCGCGCCGTTACAGGAACAGATCCGCGATGAAAGCCGAGCCGACATAGGTGCCCGTCATCACCAGCACCGCGACGATGAAGATCTTCCACCCCGAGGATTTGGCGATGTCGATCTCCTGCTGCGCGATGGCGATGCCGGCATAGGCAAGGCATGGCGTCGCCAGCGTCAGGAAGTTGACGTTCGTGGCCTGCGCGATGATCCACTCGCTGCCCGGCGTCCAGGGCAGGGTCAGCAGGATGCCGACCAGCGAGATCCACGCCACCGAAGGCAGCCTGATCGGAACCAGTTCGGTCAGCAACAGTCCGATCATGGAGATCACGTAAAGCACGATCAGCCCGACGAAGCCGTCGGCGATGGGAATATCCGTCGCCACCGTGTTGCCGACAAGGCCGATGACGCACACGATGACCAGCACCAGCGCATGGGCCGACAGGCTCAGCTTGCGCTCTTCGGTGGGGTCCATTTGAGTCTCGTTGGTGTTCATGGTCATTCTCCCGCCCGCACGGGCTTGTCCTTGCGGCCCATCAGGTCATACAGCTTTTCGGTAACGGGCAGCGCGACGAAGACGCCCAGATAGATGCCCGTGGCATAGGTCAGCACGTTCGACGCCCCCGCCAGCGCCAGGATCTGGTCCTTCATCTCGGGCACCGCGCTGGCCAGCGCCCCCGTGCAGGCCGCCATCATCGAGCCCGAGCCGATACCGCAGGCCATCGCAAGCGCCTCGACCGAGAAGAGGCCTGCGGTCGCCAGCAGCGACGCCAGAATGGCGAAGATGAACGTGCCGAAAAGCGTGCCGATGACATAGACGCCCATGACGCCGGTGCCTTCCTGGCTTTTCAGGCCGTACTTGTCGGCGATGATGGCGATGTTCGGCTCGCGCGCGACGGAAAAGCATGCGCCGATGGATTCGCGTCCCATCCGCAGCACCAGAACGGCGACCGGGAAGGCAAGGATGATGGTGCCGAGGTTACCCAGCTCCTGCAAAAGCAGTGCGGGACCGGCGTCGATTATCTGCTCCATCTGCGGGCCGATGATGGTGCCGAACTTGGCGATGAAGGGCATGATCGCGACCACGATCAGGGGCGACGCGGCCTTGACGTCGTTCTGCTTGATCCAGGCGCCCACGCCCCTGATCACGTTGGGGTTGATGAGCAGCCCGAGAATGAAGGCATAAAGCAGCGGCAGCAGCAGGATCGAGCCGATGCCGATGGGCACGACGATCACGCCGATGATTTCGCTGATGATGGTGATGATCAGCACGCTCAGATGCAGCCGCCAATCCAGCACCATGTCCATGGTTCGTTGCATTTCGTCCCTCCCTTTCTGACGCGCCCATCCCGGCGCGCGGACCGCAGTGGCCCTTTCTTAAATTCACCGCCCCGAATGGCAATGGCCGAATTCTACCCCGGCGCGTAGCCAAAAGCGATTGCGGGATCTTCCGCCGTTTCCACCCAGACCGATTTGGTCTGCGTGTAGGCCGCCAGCGCCTCGCGTCCGGACGAGCGGCCATAACCCGAGCGGCCGAAGCCGCCGAAGGGCGACATGACGTTGATCGTCTTGTAGCTGTTGATCCAGAACGTCCCGGCGCGGACCTTGGCCGCGACACGGTGCGCGCGGGCCACGTCCTGCGTCCAGACCGCCCCGGCCAGCCCGTAGGGCGTGCCATTGGCCAGCGCGATGGCTTCCTCCTCGGTGTCGAAGGTGAGGACCGACAGGACAGGGCCGAAGACCTCCTCGCGCGCGATGTCCATGTCCGGCGTCACGCCGGTCAGCACCGTGGGCGCATAGAAATACCCGCCGCCCCTCAGCGCCTCGGGCTTGCCGCCGCCGGTGGCGATGCTGGCCCCGCCTTGCGTCGCGGCGCACACCATGGCGTCCACCTTCTGCCACTGCGCCGCGTTGTTCACCGGGCCGATCTGGGTGTCGGGATCGGTTGGCATTCCCACCGGAATGCGCGCGCTGGCGCGGGCCAGCTTCTCCACCACTTCGTCATGCACGGATTTCTGCACCAGAAGGCGCGAGCCTGCGACGCAGCTTTGCCCGCAACTGGCGAAAATGGCGGCCTGCGCGCCGACGATGGCGCGGTCCAGATCGGCATCGGCAAAAACGATGTTGGCCGACTTCCCGCCCAGTTCCAGCACCGAGGGCATCGGCTTCAGCGCCGCGCGCGCGGCGATTCTGGCGCCCGCCTCGGCCGAGCCGACGAAGACGGCCAGCCCCGTCGCCGGATGGTCGATCATCGCCTGACCGCTCGTCGGCCCTGCGCCCGCGATGACGTTGACCAATCCGCGCGGCACCCCCGCCTTTTCGCACAGAACCCCGATGACGAGGCTGCTGAGCGGGGTCAGCTCGGACGGCTTCAGCACCACGCCATTGCCGGCGCAGATCGCGGGCGCGACCTGCCAGCAGCAGGTGAAAAGCGGCGCGTTCCAGGGCGTGATCTGCGCGGCAACGCCGATGGGCTCGTGCCGCGTGTAGTTCAGATGCGTGCTGGGCACGGGGATCACGTCGCCGGTGATCTTGTCGCACCAGCCGGCGTAATATTCGAACATTTCCGCCATGCGCCCCGGCTCGCCCCCCGTGTCGCGGATGGGCCGGCCGGTGGAGAGGCACTCAAGCTGCGACAGGGGGGCCGCATGGGCGCGGATCTGGCGGCCGATTTCGAACATGATGCGGCCGCGCTCGGACGCCGTCTTGCCCCACCATTCGCGCTGCGCCGCCTCCGCCGCCTCGGCAGCCTGCGCGACAACACCCTCGCCCGCGTCGCGGTAGGTGGCAAAGACGGTGCCGGTGGCCGGATCGGTCAGCGACAACTCCTCGCCCGCGCCGGGCAGGAAACTGCCCGCGACGTAGCTTTGCACATCGCGGGTGCCGAGAAGCTCCTGCATCAACTCCGCGACGCGGCTTGAAATATCGCTCATCCTTCGTCTCCTTCAAAGCGCCCTGCCTCGGGATCGCCCATCAGCATGAAATCGTCACTGTCGCGCAGGCCCGAGCGTTCCTCGCTCCACAGCTCCGCCACCAGACACGCCAGCGGCATGGCGCAGCCCTGCGCGTCCGCCATTTCAAGCGCCAGCCGCACGTCCTTGCGCATCAACCCGGTCGAGAACCCGCTGTCGAAGCTGCGCGTCAGCACCCAGTTGGGATAATGGATCTCGCTGATCGCGCTGCGCCCGGTGGCCGAATTGACCACGCGCAGCGCGTCCTCGGCGGCAACGCCCGACGCCTCGGCCAGCTTGATCGCTTCCAGCGTCGTGATCATGTGGCTGGCGACCAGCATGTTGTTGACCAGCTTGGCCACGTTGCCCGCTCCGCTGGGGCCGACATGGATGATCTTGTCGCCCAGCGCCTCCAGCACCGGACGCGCGCGCATCACGTGCGCCTCGGCCCCGCCCAGCATCATCGCCAACGTGCCTGCGGCGGCGCCTGCCGGTCCGCCGCTGACAGGTGCATCGATGAAGCCGTGGCCAGCGGCGTCCAGCGTCGCCGCCAGCCTGCGGCTGACCGCCGCCTCGGATGTCGAGGTGTCGATCACGATGCGGCTGCCCGCGTCCGGCGCAAGATGCCCGGCTTCGGTCGCCTCGACGATGACCGCCTCGACGTGATGCGCGGCGGGCAGCGATAGAACGATGAGATCGGCAGCATCGAAGACGTCCGCGGCGCTGGGCATCACCGTGGCGCCCGCGTCCGCCGCGCGGCTGAGGGCCGTCTCGGACAGATCGAAGGCGGCAACGTCGAATCCCTTGGCGGCAAGGTTCTGCGCCATGCCGATGCCCATGGCGCCAAGGCCGATGATCCCGGTGCGAAGCGGCTGCGTGTCAGACATGAGGGCTCCTGCGGATTGAATGGGTCCGGCGGCGACCATGTCGGCGCCGGGTGGCCTTCTGTAGTGCATATTCCCTGCACAACGCGTTGCACCAGGCGCAACACCTCAGCTTCGGAATGCCACCATTTCCCGTGCCAGAAACTCCGCCGCAAGCTGAACCGACTGCGGCAGACGGCGGCGGGCGCGCACCATCAGATGCGCGCTCACCTCCTGCAGCGATGCCTCGGTCAGCGGGACGATGGCCAGCTCGCCCCGCTCGGCCTGTATGGACACGGCAAAACGCGGCAGGAACGTCAGGCCCATTCCCGCGCAGACATAGCGGATCAGGAGCGTGATCGAACTCGTCTCGATCTGCGGTTGCAGGGCCAGCCCCTGATCGCCCGCCGCGCGGCCCACCAGCGCGCGGATCGCGTGCCGCGCATCCAGCAGCGCCAGCGGCTGCGCCAGCACCTCGGCGAGCCGCACCGACCCGCGTCCGGCCAGTGGCGAGCGCGTGGGCACAATGGCGCAAAGCGGCTGGCGCCCGACGGCGAGCGAGCGGATCGCTTCGCCCGGCGCCGGATTGTAGGCGATGCCGATATCCGCCTCGCCCATCATCACGCGATCCTGAAGCGCGCCCGTCCCGGCCTGGTCTATGCGGTAGCGCAGGTTCGGATGCGCCCGCGCCAGCGGGGCCAGCCCGTTCTGCATCAGATCGGCGGTGAACCCCTCGCCCACCGCGATACGCACGGCATGGCTGGCCCCGCCCGCAAAGCGGCCCATCTGGTCCAGCAGGAAGGTCTGCTCGTCCTGCATGTGCAGGGCATGGTCGCGCAGCAGGCACCCGGCATCGGTGAGGCGGATGCCCTGCGCGCTACGCTCCAGCAGGGGGACGCCCAGCCGCGCCTCTGCCTCCGTGATCTTGCGGCTGATCGCCGAGGGCGCGACGCCCAGCCGCGCCGCCGCACCCCGGATCGACCCCGCCTGTGCGACGCAGAGGAATTCGCGCAGGAAGCGGGGGTCGAGGCTGTCCATCAGCCGCGCATCGCGCGCCGCGTCAGCCGCACCCAGAATTCCGCGCCGACGGGCAGGATTGCGTCGTTGAAGTCATAGCTGGCCGCATGCAGCCCCGGATTGTCGCCCTCGCGCGCCGCGCCCAGCCACAGGTAGGCGCCCGGCACCTCCTGCAGCATGAAGGCGAAATCCTCGGACGCCATGCTGGGGTCCACGCTGCCGGTATCCAGTCCCATCTCTTCGGCGATCTCGCGCGCAATGGCGGCCTCGGGCGCGGAGTTGATCGTGGCGGGATAGCGGCGCTGATAATCCAGTTCGGCCTTGCAGCCATGCGCGGCGGCGATGCCCTGCACGACCTCGCGCAGCCGACGCTCCAGCACGTCGCCCGCCGCCGGGTCGAACCAGCGGGCGGTGCCCGCCAGCGCCGCGCGGTCCGGGCAGATGTTGTAGGCCGAGCCGGAGTGGATCTGCGTGATCGACACGACCCCGGCGGTCAGCGGCGACAGATCGCGCGCCGGAATCTCCTGCGCGGCGGCGGCAATGCGGGCGGCGGCGGCGATGATCCCGTCGCTCTGCTCGGGCATGGCGCCGTGGCCGCCCTTGCCGGTCACGGTGATGTCGAAGACGGCGAAGGCCGCCATCATCGCACCCTCTCGCGCCACAAGGCGCCCCGGCGCCAGCCCCGGCCAGTTGTGGATGCCGTAGACGGAATCGCAGGGAAACTGCCGAAACAGCCCCTCCTCGATCATCACGCGCGCGCCGGCCTCGGATTCCTCGGCGGGCTGGAAGATCAGGTGAACGGTTCCGCCCGCCACGCCCTCCGCCGCGATCTGCCGCGCGGCCAGCAGCAGCATCGCGGTATGCCCGTCATGGCCGCAGGCGTGCATCATGCCGGGAATGGTCGAGGCATGGCCCAGCCCCGTCACCTCGGTGATCGGCAGGGCGTCAATATCGGCGCGCAACCCGACGCGCGGGCCGTTCCCGCCGCCCAACGTGGCAACCACGCCGGTCGTGGCCAGCCCGCGCGACACTCGCCAGCCCCAGCCGTCCAGCAGCCGCGCGATCATGTCCGATGTGCGCGTCTCGCGGTAAGCGATTTCGGGATGGCGGTGCAGGTCATGGCGCCACGCCACCGCCTCTTCGATATGGGTGCTGTCGAACATGGCCTTGGCATTCCTTTCGCTGCGTCGGACGGGCTGGACACCGCCTGACCTCATCTAGCGCCGATCCGGCGGCGAGCGAAAGTGCCGGGGCAGGACCATGCGACGATTACGCCACGTCCCGCGCGATCCAGCGCAGAAAGCCGGCTCCGTCACGCCATGAATGTCGGACGCCCCGCGAACGGACTTATCAGGATCAGTGGTGAGCCGTGCAGGATTCGAACCTGCGACCCACTGATTAAAAGTCAGTTGCTCTACCAACTGAGCTAACGGCCCACTAGGTGGCGTAATTAGAAAGACACTCGTCGGGGGTCAACCCCAATTGCGACGATAATGGTGCGCGGTCTCTGGATTCATTTACGGTGCGGGTTTATACGCCGCGACATGGACGTGAACGACCCTCCCGCGCTGGCCTTCATGAAGATGCATGGGCTGGGCAACGACTTTGTCGTGATCGACGCCCGCACGCGGGACGTCGGCATGTCGGCTGCGCTGGCGCAGGCGCTGGGCGACCGGCGGCAGGGGATCGGGTTCGACCAGTTGGCGGTCATCACGGCGGGCGAGGGCGACGCGCATCTGACCTTCTGGAACGCCGACGGCAGCGTCGCGGGCGCGTGCGGCAACGCCACGCGCTGCATCGCGCGCTACCTCATGGACGAGGGCGGGAAGGACACGCTGCACCTGACCACCGCGCGCGGCCATCTTCAGGCGCGCGATGCCGGGGGCGGACTGACCGCCGTCAACATGGGCGCGCCGCAGCTGGACTGGCAGGACATCCCGCTGTCCGAGGCGATGGACACGCTGGAACTGCCGATCGAGGGCGGTCCCGTCGCCACCGGCATGGGCAACCCGCATTGCACCTTTTTCGTCGCAAATGCCGAGGCGATCCCGCTGGAGCAGTTCGGCCCGCGCTACGAGCATCACCCGCTGTTTCCCGAGCGGACGAACGTGCAGGTTGCCAGCATCATCGGAAAGGATCGCATCCGCATGCGGGTGTGGGAGCGTGGCGTCGGCCTCACGCTCGCCTCGGGGTCGTCCTCCTGCGCGGTGGCGGTGGCGGCGGCGCGGCGGGGGCTGACCGGGCGCGCGGTGCGGGTGGATCTCGACGGCGGCACGCTGATGATCGACTGGCGCGAGGATGGCGTCTGGATGACCGGCCCGACGATGCACGTCGCCAGCGGCACGCTGACGCCGCAGTTTCTGGACAGCGTGACATGAGCGCGCCGATCTTCTCCAACCACGGCTGCCGCCTCAACGCCTACGAGACGGAGGCGATGAAGGAACTGGCCGCCGAGGCGGGGCTGGAGGGCGCCGTCGTGGTCAACACCTGCGCGGTGACGTCCGAGGCCGTGCGCAAGGCGCGGCAGGACATCCGCCGCCTGCGCCGCGCCAATCCGGACGCCCGCATCATCGTCACCGGCTGCGCGGCCCAGACCGAACCTGCGACATTCTCCGCCATGCCCGAGGTCGACGCCGTGATCGGCAACAGCGAGAAGATGCAGGCCGGAACATGGGCAAGCCTTGCCAATGATTTTGGAACGGAGCCCGTGCAGGTCGACGACATCATGTCCGTCACCGAAACGGCGGGTCATCTGATCGACGGATTCGGCACGCGCAGCCGCGCCTATGTACAGGTGCAGAACGGCTGCGATCATCGCTGCACGTTCTGCATCATCCCCTACGGCCGCGGCAATTCGCGCAGCGTCCCGGCGGGCGTGGTGGTGGACCAGATCAAGCGGCTGGTGCAGCGCGGGTATAACGAGGTGGTGCTGACCGGTGTGGACCTGACCAGCTGGGGCGCCGATCTTCCCGGCGCGCCGCGCCTGGGCGATCTGGTCATGCGCATCCTGCGGCTGGTGCCGGATCTGCCGCGCCTGCGCATCAGCTCGATCGATTCGATCGAGGTGGACGAGAACCTGATGCAGGCCATCGCGGCCGAGCCCCGGCTGATGCCGCATCTGCATCTCAGCCTTCAGCATGGCGACGATCTTATCCTCAAGCGCATGAAGCGGCGGCATCTGCGCGATGACGCGATCCGCTTTGCCGAGGAGGCGCGCCGCCTGCGCCCCGACATGACCTTCGGCGCCGACATCATCGCGGGATTCCCGACCGAGACGGAGGCGCATTTCCGGAACTCCCTCGCGCTGGTGCGCGAATGCGACCTGACCTGGCTGCATGTCTTTCCCTATTCGCCCCGCCCCGGCACCCCCGCCGCACGCATGCCGCAGGTGAATGGCGCCGAGATCAAGGAACGCGCGGCGCGGCTGCGCGGCGCGGGCGATGCGCAGGTTGCACGGCATCTGGCGGGGCAGGTGGGGCGCGATCACGCGGTGCTGATGGAGAGCCCTCTCATGGGCCGGACGCAGCAGTTCGCCGAGGTCGCCTTCGACGCGCCGCGCCCGGAGGGGCAGATCGTGACCGCCCGCATCACCGGCGCACGCGGCACACGGCTGGTCGCCGCCTGATGCATCCCAATCCGGCCTATCGCGGCGCGAGCGCCGGCTTCAACCTCGACTTCGCGCGGCAGCAGGGCTTTGGCATGCTGGCCGTCGCGGCGGATGGCGCGCCGCTGGTCAGTCATATCCCGTTCGTTCTGAACGATGCCGGCGATGTGGCCGAGTTTCATCTGGTGCGCTCGAACCCCATCGCGCGGCTGGCCGCGGGGGCGCCTGCGCGGCTGGCCGTGCAAGGCCCCCATTCCTACGTCTCGCCCGACTGGTATGGCGCCGTAGATCAGGTGCCGACGTGGAACTATATTGCCGTGCATCTGATGGGCGAGATCGCCCCGCGCCCGGCGGAGGAGCTGCGCGTGCTGCTGGATCGGCAGTCTGCGGAGTTCGAGGACCGGCTGGCGCCCAAAACGCCCTGGACCGCAGCCAAGATGACGCCCGATCTGCTGGACCGCATGATGCGGCAGATCGTGCCCTACCGCATGACCGTCACCGAGGTTCAGGGCACGTGGAAGCTGAACCAGAACAAACCGGACGCCGTGCGCCGCTCCGCCGCCGATCACGTCGACGCCTACGGGATGGGGCAGGAGACCCGCCTGCTGGCGGCGCTGATGCGCGGCGCAGTGGACAGCGGATCGGCGGCGCCATAGGCTGTGGCAGATTCCTGACAGGAGCGACGCGATGAAACTGCTGACCGGCCCCACCTCGCCCTTCGCACGCAAGGTCGCGGTGGCCGTGCACGAGCTGGGCCTGACCGATTCGGTCGAGATGTGCGTCGCCACGACGACACCGCTTCAGACCGATCCGGCGGTCGCCGCCGCCAATCCTCTGGGCAAGATCCCGGCGCTGATCCTGCCCGACGGTCCGGCGATCTACGACAGCCGGGTAATCTGCCGCTATCTGGATGCGCAGGCGCATGGCGCGCTCTATCCCGCCACGCGGCTGTGGCAGACGCTGACGCTGGAGGCAACGGGCGACGCGATGATGGAGGCCGCGCTGGCGATGGTCTACGAGCGGCGCCTGCGCCCCGTGGACAAGCAGTGGGAGGGCTGGCTGGACGCGCAATGGACCAAGGTCGCCGCCGCGCTGGACGCGCTGGAGGCGCGCTGGATCAGTCATCTGTCCGGGCCACTGGATGCCGGCCAGATCGCCATCGCCTGCGCGCTGGGCTATCTCGATTTCCGCCATGACGATCGCAACTGGCGGGACAGCCGCCCGCAACTGGCCGCGTGGCATGGCCGGTTCGAGCAGCGCGAGAGCATGGAAAAAACCCGGCCCTGAACAGGACCGGGTTTCAGGTTCGACCGCGCAACAAGGTGACGGGCTGGCGCTGCTCAGAAGCTGTAGCTGACGCCGATATTCAATGCGTGGGTCAACAGCTCCGTGCGCAGCTTGCCCGGTGCCTGACCGGGATCGGGGTCGATGGTCGCATCGTTGTCGGACCACACGATCTGATACTCGCCAAAAAGCGACCAGGTATCGTTGATCGCGTATTTCATGCCGGCGATGCCGCGCAGGGCAAGGCCCGTCATTTCGTAATCATGGGTGCGGTTGCTGGCGCCCGCGACCTTGATATCGACATGCGGCACCGCGACACCGATACCCGCGCCGGCATAGGGGGTGAAGCCGGTCCCGGCGAACGCATCGGGGAATCGTTTCATCACGTTGGCGGTGACGATGTTGTGCCCGTCGGTGAACTCAAGACGGTCGACACCGATGGCCTGGCGGTCGGCGGCGCCGGCATAGGCCTTGGTGTGGGTGGCCTCGATGCCGAAACCCAGATCGTTCGACATCCACCACATCGCGCGGCCGCCGTAATAGAGGGGGCTGTCGAAGGACTTGCCGTCCCAGCTGACGTTGCGGTCGAATGCCCTGCCATCTGGCAGATAGCCCGACGCGTCGCTGTCGCTGACCGCTTGCGTGCCGAGATAGAAGCTCAGCTCGATCTCCGCTGCGGCGGGAGTGGCCAGCAGCAGGATCGCGGCGGCGGCTGTCTTGAATGTCCTGAACATGAGCGATGCTCTCCTTTCGACCGGCATGCAGCAGGGCGCGCCGCGCGACGCGCCCGCGCGCACTCTTACACCGGGGGAGCCCGCGCCTCAAGCGCGACACATGCGCGCCCCCTGCCCGGTGCGCGGCATTGCGCACTGGACGGGCTGGGAAAGCCCCGCTAAAACGCAGTCGAAACGGTTGCGGGCTTCTCCCGTGGCCCGAAACGCGCATGGGCTGCAGGGCGGCCCTCGAGAATGGAGAAAACCTCGTGTCCCACGCAGACGATCACGAAGGCACCCGGAGGGACTTCCTCTATTACGCCACCGCAGGCGCAGGTGTCGTTGCGACCGGCGCCGCTGTCTGGCCGCTGGTCAACCAGATGAATCCGTCGGCGGACGTGCAGGCGCTCAGCACGATCCGGGTCGATGTCGCGGGTGTCGAATCCGGCACGCAGATCACGGTCAAGTATCTGGGCAAGCCGGTCTTCATCCGCCGCCGCACCCAGGCCGAGATCGAGGCCGCCCGCGAAGTCGCCATCGACAGCCTGATCGACCCGGTCGCGCGGAACCCCAATCTCGGCGGCGTGCAGCCCGCGACCGACGACAACCGCACCATCGCGCCTCCGGGCGCCGAGGGCGATGCCGCCGAGGAATGGCTGGTCATGATCGGCGTGTGCACCCACCTGGGCTGCGTGCCCATCGGGGACGGCGCGGGCGATTTCGGCGGGTGGTTCTGCCCCTGCCACGGCTCGCATTACGACACCGCCGGACGCATCCGCAAAGGTCCGGCGCCGGAGAACCTGCACATTCCGGTTGCCGAATTCGCCGACGAATCAACGATCAAACTGGGATAGGACACGAAGAGATGGCTGGTATTCCGCACGATCATTACGAACCCGGCACGCGGGGCGAAAAGTGGCTTCACCGCCGCCTTCCCGTCGTCGGGCTGATGTATGACACTCTCATGCTTCCCACGCCCAGGAACCTCAACTGGATGTGGATCTGGGGCATTGTCCTGACATTCTGCCTCGCGCTTCAGATCGTCACCGGCATCGTTCTGGCGATGCACTATACGCCGCATGTCGATATGGCATTCGCGTCGATCGAACACATCATGCGCAACGTGAACGGCGGGCATTTCATCCGCTACCTGCACATGAACGGCGCGTCGCTTTTCTTTGTCGCCGTCTATCTGCACATCTTCCGCGGCCTCTACTACGGCTCCTACAAGGCCCCGCGCGAGATCACGTGGATCATCGGCATGCTGATCTACCTGGCAATGATGGCCACCGCCTTCATGGGCTATGTGCTGCCCTGGGGTCAGATGTCCTTCTGGGGTGCCACCGTTATCACCGGCCTCTTCGGCGCGATCCCGTTCGTCGGCGAGCCGATCCAGACCTGGCTGCTGGGCGGGCCTGCGGTGGACAATGCCACCCTGAACCGCTTCTTCAGCCTGCACTACCTGCTGCCCTTCATCATCGCGGCGCTGGTCGCGGTCCATATCTGGGCCTTCCACACCACGGGCAACAACAACCCCACGGGCGTCGAAGTGCGCCGCACGTCCAAGGCCGAAGCGGAACGGGACACCGTGCCCTTCTGGCCCTATTTCGTGATGAAGGACCTCTTTGCGCTGGGCGTGATCCTGGTGGTGTTCTTCGCGATCGTCGGCTTCATGCCGAACTACCTGGGGCATCCCGACAACTACATCGAGGCGAATCCGCTGGTCACGCCGGCGCATATCGTGCCCGAATGGTACTTCCTGCCTTTCTACGCGATCCTGCGCGCCTTCACCGGCGACGTCTGGGTGGTCATCGCGGCCAGCTGGATCACCGGCGGCATAGTCGACGCCAAGTTCTTCGGCGTGCTGGCGATGTTCGGCGCAATCGCGGTCATGGCGCTGGCGCCGTGGCTGGACACGTCCAGCGTGCGCTCGGGCCGGTATCGCCCGATGTTCAAGTGGTGGTTCGCGCTGCTTGCGCTGGATTTCGTCGTGCTGATGTGGGCAGGCGCGATGCCGCCCGAAGGGATCTACGCCATCATCTCGCTTATCGCGGCGACCTACTGGTTCGCCTACTTCCTGGTCATCCTGCCGCTCCTGGGCGTCATCGAGAAACCGTTGCCGCAGCCAGCGACGATCGAGGACGATTTCAAAGCGCATTACGACGCCAAGACCGGTGGCACCCACACCGTCGTCAACCCAGCCGAATAAGAGGGAAGAGCATGAAAACGATGTTCAGCAAATTCGCGGCGCCCGTCGCCGTCGCAATCGCCCTCGCGCTTCCGGGCGGGTCGGCGCTGGCCGCCGGCGAGGCGCATGTCGAGGATGTCGACTTCTCCTTCGAGGGGCCGTTCGGCAAGTACGATCCGATTCAACTTCAGCGCGGGCTCAAGATCTACACGCAGGTCTGCTCGGGCTGTCACGGCCTGCAATACGTGCCGATCCGCACCCTGCAGGACGAGGGCGGCCCCGCGCTTCCCGCTGATCAGGTCCGTGCCTATGCCACCCAGTTCGAGGTCTTCGATGCCGAACTGGACGACTACCGCGAGGCAAGGCCGTCGGACCGCTTCCCGATGTCCAACCTTCCGGAGGCTCCCGACCTGTCGCTGATGGCAAAGAAGCGGGCCGGTTTCCACGGACCTTACGGCACCGGTCTCAGCCAGCTGGTGAACGGCATGGGCGGGCCGGAATACATCTATACCCTTCTGACCAGCTATCACGAGGCGCCGGCCTGCGCGCCCGAGGATTTTCCGGGTAACTACAACACCGCCTTCGCTGCCGGCGGCTATCCGGAAGAGTGTCGGGACGAGGCCGGCCATCCGACGGTGCCGGGCAGCTGGATCGCCATGGCGCAGCCGCTCTGGGGCGACGACGTCGAATTCGACGACGGCGCCGAAGCCACGATCCACGCCGAGGCCAAGGATGTCGCCGCCTTCCTGATGTGGACGGCCGAGCCCAAGATGATGGCGCGCAAGAACGCCGGCCTGACGGGGGTGCTGTTCCTGACCATCCTGTCGGTCCTGCTCTACCTGACGAACAAGCGGCTCTGGGCGCCGATCAAGGGCAAGAAGCGGCACTGATCGCGACCTCTGCAACGCCACGAAACCAGCCCCGCGTGCCACCGGCCCGCGGGGCTTTTTCGTGCCCGATCGGCCCTGTGGTGATGCCGGATCACCTTTGCCCGGTCGGCCTGACGTCCAGGAATTTGCGGGAACGATCTAGGGACGGCGCAGCGTGTCGCCATAGCTGATCGTCGGCTCCAGCGCGATGCGCTGCGGCGACTGATCGGCATCCGGTTTCAACCGGTCTGCAATGATCTGCGCCGCCCGTCGCCCGATTTCCAGCCGGCATGCATCCATCGTCGCCAGTTCGCGCGGCAAACCCTTCAGCAGGTTCAGGCCGTTGAACCCGGCAAGGCCGATCCGGCCCGGAATGTCATACCCCTGTTCGAGCAGCCAAAGAAGCCCGCCCGCGCCGATCATGTCGTTCGAATAATAGAGGAAATCCAGATCGGGATCGCGGGCAAGCATGGCCTGCGTCATCTCCCTCCCCTTGACCAGCGCGGAGCCGCCGGAATAGAAATCCCGCTCGGCGATCTCGATGCCGGCCTTGCCCAGCACATCGGTCAGGCCCTCATAACGTTTGCGCGCGCGGTGGTCGCGCGGCATCGTGGTCCCCATGAAGCCGATCCGCCGATAGCCGCCCTTGAGGATCGCGCGCGCCATCTGCTCGCCCGCGCGGCGGTGAGAAATGCCGACCACCGAATCGACGGGCGTTCCGTCGACATCCATGATTTCGACCACCGGTATCCCCGACGCGCGCAGCATGGCGCGCGACGCGTCCGAATGTTCCAGCCCCGCGATGATGATGCCCGACGGACGCCAGGACAGCATTTCGTAAAGGACCTTCTCTTCCTTTTCGCGGGTATAGTCGGTGATGCCGATCACCGGCTGCAGATCGGTTTCCTCCAGGACCTGCGATATGCCCGTCATCACCTCGGGAAACACGAGGTTGGACATGGACGGCACGATCACGCCGACCAGGTTCACCCGGTTCGACGCCAGCGCGCCGGCGATCTTGTTGGGCACGTACCCCAGCGCCTTGGCGCTGGCCAGAACGCGCTGCCGGGTTTCGTCGGACACGTCGCCGCGATTGCGCAGCACCCGGCTTACGGTCATTTCCGACACGCCCGAGGCTTCGGACACGTCGCGGAGCGTCAGCGGGCGGTTATGGCTTGAATTCACTGTATCACCCTGAGATTTTCGCGGATGTTAACGCGAACATCATGCATTGATCAAGCGTGCTCATCACCCGCATTGGGGCATGACAATCCGCATCAACCGCGCTATTCAGGCGTCCGAGGCCCCGTGGCTCAACTGGATAGAGCAGCCCCCTCCTAAGGGGCAGGTTGCAGGTTCGAATCCTGCCGGGGTCACCAGACACTCCTCTTTTTTCTCCCTGGAAAGGTCACCGATTCCCGGCGCTCGGCGCCCGGTTCGAACCGCTCCCTTTTCCGTTCTTGGGCGGGAGCGGAAAGGATGCGGAATTCCCTCGGCTAGATGGGCACACCCCTCTGCCTCCGGCGCAGAACGCTTGTTATTTCAGTCCCGGTAAAACAGCGCTTTCAGCCGTTCCCTCAGTCATCGAGACAATAAAGTTTCACGCCAGATCTTTTTTTTTCTTGAGGTCGCTACGGTTAACGCTCGTTCGCTCAAGTCGCCATGATGGAATGGAAATCCTGGCAGATAACGGAGTTCAGTGTCATGATATTTTGCAAAAGATCTCGTTCGACATCTCTTCTGCGAACGACAGCATTATGCGCGGTATCCGGTCTGACGGCGGCGCCCGCCCTGGCCGGCACGCTGCCCGTGCTGCCGATAATCGGGGCCAGCGGTGGGGGCTATGTCTACGTCGACGTCGACGACGGCATAGTGCCGCCGGGCCTGCATGCCGTGACCACATATGTCAACAATGGCGATCCGGGAGATCCGAACAATTTCACATGGACCGGCTCGGGCGGTGGCAAGCTGGAGAACTGCATTCGCGCCAGTGTGCCCGATCCTGGAAACGCGGCGACGGGCGGCTGGGCAATTTGCGACACCGGCTCGAATACCGGCAAAAGGGTCAAGATCGACCTCAATGGCCCTGGCGCCACCGACATCACCTTTCGCAGCAATGCCAGCGGCGGGGTCACCGAATATTACACCTATGGCAAGACGTGGAACACGACCGGCGCCCGCATCATAGGGCTCGAGGCTCAGATCGGCACCGGCACCGGCAACAATTTCGTCGCCATGGATCAGAGCATTCCCGGCAGCGCCGTCCTGTTCGACGAGGACAGCAACTCGCTCTTTCGTCTGCCCGACGGACTTTTCGGGCAGGGTGGACAGGGCGAAGGCCAGCCGGTCGGCGTTGGCTTCTTCAGCGATACCGACGTGCTCGTCAGCAATCCCGCCGATACCGTGAACCGCAATGTCGTTGCCACGGGAACGAACTTCATCACCAACCCGTCACATGTCGCCAAGTTCGGCACCGCCATCCTTGACGACACGATGGTGCCCGAGTGTTTCTGTGGGATCTGACCGATCCCGGCATTGCCAGCAAATACGGGATGCCCTCCGACTATGATATGCCAATCGCCTGGTATGACCGGAGCAAGGGTCAGTGGTTCTACGGCAATCTCGGTCGCGACAAGATAACAAGCCCTCCGTCCCAGGCCGACCCCAGCGATTTTGCTGATCTCAACACGCGCTTGGCTGCGCTGGCCGACCGGCTGGGCGTCACGGTCGCCGATCTGGGGACAAACGGCAGGGGCAATGGCGATGATCCCGTTCCCGACCAGATCGTTGCGAAGATGATGCAAGACAACACGTTCTCTCGGGATGCGGTCGAGGATCTGCGCAACACCAACTTCAACTTCATCCTTGACGTGGGCGATCTGCCGGCGGGTCAATTCACCCTGCGCATCGTGCCGATCCACGAGAAGATCGTCGAGGACGCGACTTCGCTCTACCAGTTCCGCGTCGCCGGCAACCTCGACGGCATGGCCAATGTGCCCTATCTCGACATCGGCAACGCGGCTGAATACCGCACCGAGATCGCCCGCATCAATACGCTGAGCGAAGCCGAACGGGCCGAGGCGCTGGAACGGGTCAGCTTCAGCTTCCTTGGCGCCTTCTAAGGTCTGGGTATGGCCACGGGCCGCGAACAGGTCTACGCGGTCGGCCGGCCGATATACGACTTCAGCAAGGAAAACACGACTCTTTCGACCAAGGGCGACGACAGCTGGACGATGACGGAGAACCTGCGTGGGCGCTTCTCGATACGGGGCAGCTCATCCGAATACGACACCACGGCAAGCGGGATCGGCTATGACGTGGACTCGCTTGGCGTGACCGCCGGGGTCGAGGCCTCGATTGCCGAGAACGCCGCCTTTGGCGTCATGATCGGCGGTCTGGACGGCGAGGCCAAGGCTTATGCCGGGCGCGGCAAGATCGAAGCCTCCGGCGTGGCGGTGGCCGCCTACGGACGCGCGGCCTTCGGTGACGGCGGCACGGTGCAGGGGATCATCGGCTATCAGGATCTGTCGTTCGACACGACGCGCGCTTCTCCGGGCGGCTTGGCAATGGGCAAGACCGACGGCAACCAGCTCGCTCTCGCGCTGCAAGCCGACTACATGTTCCAGCGAGGCGCGCTGGCATGGGGTCCGATGGCTTCGGTCGAGTATTACCGTCTCGAAGCCGATGCCTTCGACGAAAGCGGCGCGGGCGCATGGAACCTCTCCGTGGGCAGTCAGGAGGGCGCGATCACCCTGGCCAGCATCGGCCTGCGCGGTGATTACCTCATCGACCCCGCAAGCCAGACCCGCGCCTATGGCAGCGTTGCCTATACCGCTGCCGATGGCGACGATCAGCTTATCGGCGCCGGTTTCATAGGTCTTCCTGCCGCCTCGCTTCCGGTCGACGGAATCGACAAGGATTGGGCCGATGTCTCCCTGGGCCTTTCGCGGACCGTCTCGAGCAGGCCCGGCCGTGCAATCGAGCTCGGAGCCGAGTATCGCGGTTCGTTCTCGAACGACTACACGAGCCATGGCCTTGGCGTCTATGCCAAGATGAGCTTCTGAGAAAAGCGCTATCGGCCGGGCCTTCGGGCCCGGTCGCCTTGACACCGTGGCAGAATACCACACTGGCCGGAGACTGGCTGCGACAATCGTCCCTTTCGGTTCAGACAAGCGCCGGGCGCACGCTGCCGGGTCCGCAAGACCGTGAACGTGTTGAACCAAATCCCTGCAAGCTACAGCCGCCGTCGCACTGCCTCACAAATATCCTTCGCTGCGGAAGCTGAGTTCGCAGGATTTGCCGATGATGAGGTGGTCGTGGAGCGTAATTCCCATCACCTCGCCCGCCTCCTTGATCCGCCGGGTCATTTCTATGTCGGCCTGCGAAGGGGTGGGATCGCCCGAAGGGTGGTTGTGCACGAGGATCAGCGCCGAGGCGTTAAGCTCCAGCGCGCGTTTCACGACTTCGCGGGGATAGACGGGAACATGGTCGACCGTGCCGGTGGCCTGCGCCTCATCCGCGATCAGCGTGTTCTTGGTATCGAGGAAAAACAGGCGGAATTCCTCGGTCTCGCGATGCGACATGGTGGTGTGGCAGTAGTCCAGCAGCGCATCCCATGACGAAATGACCTGCCGCCGCATCACGCGCGCCCGCGACAGGCGCCGGCTGGCCGCTTCCATGATCTTCAATTCGACGATGACGGCGTCGCCCACGCCGGAAACCTTGCGCAGGCGCTGTTCCGGCGCCGAGACCACACCGCCCAGGTCCCCGAACTGGTCCAGCAGCGCCCGCGCCAGCGGTTTGACGTCGCGGCGGGGGATGGCGCGGAAGAGGACAAGCTCAAGCAGTTCGTAGTCGGGCATCGCGTCGCCCCCGCCCTGCATGAAGCGCGCGCGCAGACGGGCGCGGTGATCGCGAATATAGGATGGCAGGCGCGCGCCCGGCAGGTCGGGGGCGGGCGCCTCGTCCGGGGCAAAGAGGGGCAGCGCCGCCTCGCGCAAGTGGGAATGACCTGTCATGGCGCCCACCTTCGCCGAAAGAGCTTAACGCGCGGTTAATGCTTTACCGCCTGCGCCCCGGGGCATTGATACCCGCGCGGCTTTGGCTTCATAGTGGCCGCAGTCAACCCAAGGAGCGATTCAATGGACCTGCGCAAGATTTCCGACACTTTCAGCGTCTCGCCCCAGATCGTGCCCGACGACGTGCCGGCCATCAAGGCGGCGGGGTTCCGCGCGATCCTCTGCAACCGGCCCGACGGCGAAGAGCCGGGGCAATGCGATCACGCGGCCATCGAGGCAGCGGCCGAGGCCGATGGGCTGGCGTTCCGCCACGTTCCGGTGACGAATGCCGGTATCAGCAGCGCCGACATGGACGATTTCAACGCGGCGCTGAAGGACATGCCCGGTCCGGTTCTGGCCTATTGCCGCTCCGGCACGCGCTGCACGATGCTGTGGAGCATAAGCCAGATCGGCAACATGCCCCCGGAGCGGATCGTCGAGGCCGCGGCCGATGCGGGCTACGACATGCGCGCCGTCGTGGCGCAGCTTGGCGGGCAGGGCGGCGCGCGCTGATGACGGCCCCCTGGGGCGTGCTGAGCTATGAGGGCGGCCGCGTCACGCTGCACATGCTTCAGGCGGGGGAGGTGACGATGCGCGATGTCGCAGGCCCGGACGCCGCGCAGCCGGACGTGGATGCCACGCGCCTGTTCCCTTTGACGCCGCAGAAGGACGCCGACACCCCGGCCCCCATTCTGCCCGCCGCGCCCGGCCGCATCGGGGCCATCGGTCAGCGGGCGCCGCGGGGCCTCCTGCCGCCGCACATGCGCCTGCTGATCGCCGGCGCGCTGGCCGAGCGGCCGGATCACGACGGGATCATTTGTGTGCCCGATGCGGAGCAGACGCATTGGGTGCATGTCAGCGCGCGCGAGATCGTCAGCTTTCAAAGCGCGGCGACGGGGCGTCTGACCGCGGCCTTCGGGGGCGCGGCGGAGGCGGCGGATGCGGAGGCGGTCGGCGACACCCTGGCGCGGCCGGAACGTCTGGCGGTGCATCTGAACGCGGCGCATCTGGCAGGGGATGCGGCGGCGCTCCTGGGTCATCTGATCGGTGCCGAACTGGCGGCGATGCGGCCCTACTGGCTGGGCCAGTCCGTCACCATCGTCGGCGCCGCGGAGCCTTATGGCGCAGCACTCGCCGCGCAAGGCGTTCAGGCGGACAATGTCACGCGTGCGCAGGCGTGGCGCGGCGGTCTGGCGGCGCTTGAACGAGCGTGGAACCTGTCGGACTGACGCGTTTCGCGCAACCTGATCGACGGATTTCCGCGAAACGCTTGGGAAGATCGGCAGGCGGCGCCCGCCGGATGCGTCAATGCCCCTTGGCGAAGGGGGCGGCGTCACCCCAAAGCTGGCGCACGCGCGCATCGCGGCCGCAGGCGCTGCGGTAGCGCCTGTAGGCTTCCGCCTGATTCTTGATGCCGAAACGGGTGATCTGCAGGTCGTCGCCCTTATAATAATCCTGATGGTAATCCTCGGCCCTGTAGAAGGTCCCGAGGGGCAGGACCGGCGTCACGATCTTCTGGCCCAGCTTCTGCTCGGCCTGCGCGATGGCTTGCCGCGCGTCCTCGGCGGCCTTTCCGTCCGCGAAGATGGCGGTGCGGTAGCTTTCGCCGCGATCGCAGAACTGCCCGCCCGCATCGGTCACGTCGATCGAGCGCAGGAACATCGCCAGAAGCTGGGGGCGCGTGACCTGCGCCGGATCGTACATAATCCGGACCGCCTCGTAATGACCGGTGCCGCCGCGGCTGACCTCCTTATAGGTGGGATTGTCGGTGGTGCCGCCGGTATAGCCCGATACCACCTCGCTCACGCCTTTCACAGCCTCGAAATCGGCCTCGACGCACCAGAAGCAGCCGCCGGCGACGGTCAGCGTCTCATTGGCGGCGGCGTGGGCGCGGTTTGCCTGCGCGGCCAGGCCGACCACGATCAGCGCGCCCAGCAGAAACGTCTTGAGGTTCGTCATCACCTTCGTCACGGCCTTGTCCTCCTTGGGTTCGGTGCGACCATGGCGCAAGGCCGCGGCCCCGCCAAGCCTGTGCTGCGTCGGCTCACGCAAGGGTGAAACGCGGTGATTGGCCGGCTCAGCCCATGCGCTCCAGCAGCGCGGCGGTGCGGGCGGTGAATTCGCCGCGCGTCTCCAGCGGCGGGCGCAGGCGGATCGCCAGCCCCTCGGTCAGCGCCGGATCGGGGCGGCCGAAGAAACGGTCGGCCTCGCCGGTCCCGAACCCCGCGATCTGCGTCGCCTCCATCCAGGCGCTGACCTTGTCGGCCTTCTTGATCTGCCGCTTCACCGCCACGGGGATCGCCGCGGGCAGGCCAAAACGGATGTGGATCGCCGCCTTGAGCCGCGCGTCAAGCGCGTCATAGCCCGGCCCGACGGCATTCTTCACCGGCGAGATCATGTCCCCGATCACGTATTCCGGCGCGTCGTGCAGCAGCGCCGCCAGATGCCATTTCGCAGGCGCTTTCGGCGCGATGCGGCCGAAGATCTGCTCGACCAGCAGCGAATGTTCGGCGACGGAATAGGCATAGTCGCCCAAGGTCTGCCCGTTCCAGCGCGCCACGAAGGCAAGGCCGTGGGCAATGTCGGCAATCTCGATATCCACCGGGGTCGGGTCCAGCAGGTCCAGCCTGCGGCCCGAGAGCATTTTTTGCCAGGCGCGGGGTTTGGCCATGGGGGCCTCCGGGAAAAACAGGTTGCCGCACCCCATAGCGCCCGTGCGCGCGGTATTCCAGCATTGCCGCAATGGGGTGCCGGTGCTATCTGCGCTGAAACCCGTTTTTCCCGAAGGAGCCGACCGTCATGGCGCAGGACTACATCGTCAAGGACATCAACCTCGCAGCCTATGGCCGCAAGGAGCTGGACATCGCCGAGACGGAAATGCCCGGCCTCATGGCCCTGCGCGAGGAGTTCGGCGCCGAAAAGCCGCTGACCGGCGCGCGTATCGTGGGCTCGCTCCACATGACGATCCAGACCGCCGTGCTGATCGAGACGCTGAACGCGCTGGGCGCGGACGTGCGCTGGGCGTCGTGCAACATCTTTTCCACGCAGGACCACGCGGCGGCGGCGATCGCCGAGGGCGGAACGCCGGTCTTTGCCGTCAAGGGGCAGACGCTGGTGGAGCATTGGGATTACCTCGACCGGTCCTTCCAGTTCCCCGACGGCGCGAACATGATCCTCGACGATGGCGGGGATGCGACGCTTTACGTTCTGCTGGGTGCGCGGGTCGAGGCGGGCGAGACCGAGCTGATGGCGACCCCCACCTCGGAAGAGGAAGAGGCGATTTTCGCGCAGATCAGGAAGCGGATGGAGCAAAGCCCCGGCTGGTTTACCAAGACCCGCGATGCGATCAAGGGCGTCAGCGAGGAGACGACGACAGGCGTTCACCGCCTCTACGATCTTCAGCGAAAGGGCCTGCTGCCCTTCCCGGCGATCAACGTGAACGATTCCGTCACCAAGTCGAAATTCGACAACAAGTATGGCTGCAAGGAAAGCCTCGTCGACGGCATCCGCCGCGCCACCGACACCATGATGGCCGGCAAGGTCGCCGTCGTGCTGGGTTATGGCGACGTGGGCAAGGGCAGCGCCGCGTCGCTGCGCGGCGCCGGCGCGCGCGTGAAGGTGACTGAGGTTGACCCCATCTGCGCGCTTCAGGCGGCGATGGACGGGTTCGAGGTGGTGCTGCTGGAGGACGTGCTGCCCACGGCGGACATCTTCATCACCACCACCGGCAACAAGGACGTGATCCGCATCGAGCACATGCGCGAGATGAAGGACATGGCCATCGTCGGCAATATCGGCCATTTCGACAACGAGATTCAGGTGGCGTCGCTCAGGAACCACAAGTGGACCAATATCAAGGAACAGGTGGACATGATCGAAATGCCCTCGGGCAACCGCCTGATCCTGCTCAGCGAGGGGCGGCTTTTGAACCTCGGGAACGCCACCGGGCATCCCAGCTTCGTCATGTCGGCCAGCTTCACCAACCAGGTGCTGGCGCAGATCGAGCTTTGGAAGAACGCCGATCAGTATGACAATCAGGTCTACATCCTGCCCAAGCATCTGGACGAGAAGGTGGCGCGCCTGCATCTCGACCGGATCGGCGTCAAGCTGACCCCGCTCTCGCCCGAGCAGGCGGCCTATATCGGCGTGACCCCCGAAGGCCCCTACAAGCCCGAGCACTACCGGTATTGACGCGTCTGGCGGGTGGGTCCCGCCCGGCGAGGTTCTGCGAAGCTTTGGAGCAGCACGCAGAAAAATGGCCAATTTCGGCGGATAGCAGCCGTTTTTGAGCCGGGATCAGGCAGGTTTCCGCGTGGGAAGTCTGCCTTATCCCGTTTGCGCGCTTGATGCGGAACCTTCGCGGCGCAGCGGCGCTTATCGGCCAGACTGAAGCTGTGGAGGAACAACCAATGACACTCAAGACTCTGATGATGAGCGCTGCCATGTCCGCGTTGATTGCGGGCGGTGCAATCGCGCAGACCGATACCGCCACCGACGACAGCGCAGCCGTCGCCACCGACGACGCGGCCGTCGCACCGGCCTTCACGTCGATGGAGGAGATGACTGTTGGCGATCTGGTCGGACAGACCGTCTATCAACCCGATGGCGCCAAGATCGGCGACGTCGATTACATCGTCGGTGATGCAGGCGGCGCCTCTGCCGTGATCGGCATCGGCGGCTTTCTCGGCCTTGGCGAATATACCGTCGCGCTGCCGCTTTCCGAGTTCAATTACGATTCGGCACAGCAGATGGTGACGCTGGACACGACGAAGGACGCCCTGAAGGAGCAGGCGGAATTCGATGAGACGGGTGTCGAAAGCCTGCCCGAGGAAACTCCGCTGTCCGATCTGATGGCAAGCGATGACGCGTCGGGCGGTGATGCCGTGATGGATGACGGCACGGCCGATACCGATGCCACGATGACGGATGACGGCACGATGGATACCGATGCCACCGTGACGGATGACGGCACGATGGATACCGATGCCACCGTGACCGATGACGGCACGATGGATACAGACGCCACCGCGACGGATGACGGCACGATGGATACCGATGCCACCGCGACGGATGACGGCACGATGGATACCGACGCCACCGTGACGGATGATGGCACGATGGATACCGATGCCACCGTGACCGATGACGGCACGATGGATACCGACGCCACCATGACGGATGACACCACAACGACCGAATGAGCGATGCGGCATCTTGCTGCCTGATCGCCCTCCACCCCCGGCCCGCCCCGGCCGGGGGTTTCCTGTTTCCCGACCTCCGCCCTTTGTCGGCGGGGGTTTTTTCTTTGTGATGTCCGGCCGAAGCGGTAGTGTCGGGGTGGGCCGGACAGCGGCTCGTTTATTGAAGGCCGCGCCGCACCGCGTGGCAAAGGAGATTTCAGATGGGAAAACGCGATGAATTGATTGCGCGCTACGCACAGGATCTGAAGGAAAAATGCGGCATGGCGCCGGATATGGATCTTCTGACCAAGGTGACGATCGGCTGCGGCCCCTCCATCTACGACGCCGATGCCGCCACCGTCGCGGCCAGCCAGCCGGGCGAGCTGGAGACGGTCAAGAAAAATTTCCTCGTCAAGAAGCTTGGCCTGACGGACGGTCCGCAGTTGATGGACGCGATCCAAAAGGCCGTCGACACCTACGGTCAGTCCGAGCGGAACAAGTATCGCGCCGTGATCTACTACATGCTGACCAAGCATTTCGGCCGCGAATTGGCGTTCGGCTGAGCGGCCTGCGCGAAATTTGCGCCGTCATGACGTGGCAATCGTGCGCTGCCCGACTACATAAGCGCGATAGGCCGAACGGAGGGGACGCGGCATGACACATCATTCCAAGGATATCATCGCGCCGCCGGAACGCGCGGCGGCGCAGGACGCGCTGGCGCTCTTGCGGCGCTGGGCCGCGCAGGCCACACCCGAAGAGGTCGCCGATCTGGACCCCGCCATTGCGCGCCTGCTGCCGCGCGGGGAGGTTGCGAATTATCCCGCCCTGGCGCGCGCCTATCCCGAGGCGTTTGCCGTGGACGATGCCTATCGCGCCACCATGCCCGACTTGCAGAACGGCCCCTCCTCGCTGATCAAGGGCTCGCGTCAGCAGCTGCAGCATGTCGGGATCTCCAATTTCCGTCTGCCGATCGTGTTCCACACGCGCGGCGGCGGCGATCTGACGCTGGAGACGTCGGTGACGGGCACCGTCAGTCTGGAGGCGAACAAGAAGGGCATCAACATGTCCCGGATCATGCGCAGTTTCTACAAGCATGCCGAAAAGACCTTCAGCTTCAAGGTGATCGCGCATGCGCTGGACGATTACATCGCCGATCTGGGCAGCGTCGATGCGCGTATCCAGATGCGTTTTTCCTACCCGGCCAAGGTCCGCTCGCTGCGCTCGGGGCTTGAGGGGTATCAGTATTACGATATTGCGCTGGAACTGGTGGAGAGGGACGGGCTGCGCCGCCACTTCATGCATCTGGACTATGTCTATTCGTCCACCTGCCCCTGTTCGCTGGAATTGAGCGAACATGCGCGGCAGGCGCGCGGTCAGCTGGCGACGCCGCATTCGCAGCGGTCCGTCGCGCGGATCTCGGTCGAGGTGACCTGCGACGATTGCCTGTGGTTCGAGGATCTGATCGATCTGGCCCGCGCTGCCGTGCCGACGGAGACGCAGGTGATGGTCAAGCGCGAGGACGAGCAGGCCTTTGCCGAGCTGAACGCCGCCAACCCGATCTTCGTCGAGGATGCCGCGCGTCTTTTCTGCGAATCGCTGTTGGCCGATTCGCGCATCGGCGACTTCCGCGTGGTGGCCAGCCACCAGGAAAGCCTCCACAGCCACGACGCGGTCAGCGTCCTGACCGAAGGTCCGACCTTCGCCGCAGAAAGCCTTGATCCCAAGCTCTTCACGACCCTTTTTCACGTAGGATGAAGCGGGCGGCGTGCAGCCCGCCGGCGGATTTCCGACCAAACCGGGGGCGCGTCAAAGCGTCCCTTGGTCCTCGTGCGGCGGTTGTGCAATGCTGTGAAGGGTTCAACCCTCTGCCAAGGGAGACTTCAATGACACGTTCCTACCTTCCGCCACATTATGCGACCGTCGGCATCCAGATGATGGGACGCATGTTTGAGCAGCAGGTGCGCATCGCGCAAGCGCTCGGCGCGGCCGCGATTGCCAGCAATCCGTTGCTGGTGCGCCCGGTTCCGACCGCCGAGGAAAACTGCGCGGACAGGCCTGCCGAGATTTCGCCGGAAGGCAGGGCGCCGGTCAGGAGCGCCAATGTGCCGTCTATGCCGCCGCAGCGCAAAACGGCCGCACGCACGCACGCAACGCCGGTTTGATTTCCGTCACCTGATCACAGCCTCGCAAAAGTCGCGGCCAGCGGCGCCGCCAGCGCCGGATCCGCATTCATCAGCGGCGCGCGCAGGTTCAGCCAGCGCGCATCGCCCGTCTGCTGCGCCTTCAGCGCCTTGAGCGCGGGAATCAGCCCGCCCGCCTGCACCGCCGCGCGGTGCGCATCGATCTGTGGTCGCAGCGCCGCGGCGCCCTCGGCATCGCCCGCGCGCAGCAGGTCGTAGAACCTGCGAATCCCCGCCACATTGGAATTGCAACTGGCCGAGATGCAGCCGCCGCCGCCCAATGCCATCGCCTCCGTCATGGCGGTTTCCGATCCGGGAAAGACCGACAGGCGCGGTGCCGCCTCGATCACCGCGCGGGTGTTGTCCCACTGGCCCGCGCTGTCCTTGAGCGCGATGACGGTGCCCACGAACGCCTCGCTGAGGCGCGCGGCAAGGGCGGGGGTGAAGCCGATGCCGGCATTCTGCGGGATGTGATAAAGGCAGATGCGCAGCGTATCACGGGCAACCGTCTCGATCAGGGCGGCGAAGTAGCGGTATAGCCCCTCGTCCGTCGCGCCCACATAGAAGAAGGGCGGCAGCGTCATCACCGCCGCACAGCCAAGATCGGTTGCGTGGCGGCACAGCGTCGCCGTCTCTTCGAGGTTGCAAAGGCCGGTGCCCGGCATCAACTGATCGGCGCGCGCGGCGCCGCTGGCGACCAGCAGCTCCAGCAGGCGCATCCGCTCGGCCACGGACAGGCTGAGCGCTTCGCTGGTGGTGCCGAAGGGCGAAAGGTAATGCGCCCCCTGTGCCAGACACTCCGCCGCGTGGGCGAGGTAGAGATCGTCCGCAACGCTCATGTCGCCGTTGAAAGGGGTGAGCAGCGGCGTGATCACGCCGGTCAGTCGGGCTGTCATCGGGGCCTCGCAATCGCGTGTCGCATGCGCGCACAGTAGAGGAAACACCGAGGGCGCGAAAGCCTCAGACGGCGTCCAGAGCCTGCCGGATATCGGCGATCAGATCGCCCTCGTCCTCGATCCCGAGCGACAGGCGCACGAGGCCGGGGGTGATGCCGAGGCTGGCGCGCTGATCTTCGGGAAGGCGCTGGTGCGTGGTGGTCGCCGGATGCGTCGCGATGGATTTGGTGTCGCCCAGATTGTTCGAGATCAGCACGATTCGCAGCGCGTTTAGAAACCGGAACGCCTCGGCCTGCCCGCCGAGGTCGAGCGCGACGACCGTGCCGCCCTTGCCCATCTGGCGAAGGGTCAGATCATGCTGCGGATGGCTGGCATGGCCGGGATAGACGACGCGCGCCAGCTTGGGGTGGCCCTGCAACGCTTCGGTCAGGGCCAGCGCCGTTGCGGCCTGGGCGCGCACGCGCAGGTCGATCGTCTCGAGCCCCTTGAGCATGATCCAGGCGGTGAAGGGCGACATCGAACCGCCCGTATGCTTCATGTAGGGCTCAAGCGTGCCGCGGATGAAATCGCGCGTGCCAAGGACGACGCCGCCAAGGGCGCGGCCCTGACCGTCGATATGTTTGGTCGCGGAATAGACCACGACATCGGCGCCCTGCGCGATGGCGTCGGAAAAGACCGGCGTGGCAAAAACATTGTCGACCACCACGGTTGCGCCGTGCGCATGGGCCAGCCGTGCGACGCCCTCGATATCGACGACCTCAAGCGTGGGATTGGCGATGGTTTCGAAGAAGACTGCGGTGGTATCGGCGCGGATCGCGCTGCGCCACTGGTCCAGATCGGTGCCGTCGACGAAGGTGACCTCGACGCCGAAGCGCGCCAGAATGTTCTCGAGGATGTAGAGGCACGAGCCGAACAGGGCGCGCGCCGCGACGATGTGATCGCCCGCCCTCAGCAGCGACGTCAGCGCGCCCGACACCGCCGCCATGCCACTGGCGGTGGCAAAGGCATCCTCGGCCCCTTCCAGCAGGGCGATGCGTTTTTCGAACATCGACACCGTGGGATTGCCGTAGCGGGCATAGATGAATTCGTCCGGGCCGGACTCGATAAAGCGGGCCTGCGCCGCCTCGGCGGAGTCATAGACGAACCCCTGGGTGAGAAAGATCGCTTCGCTCACCTCGCCCCACTGGCTGCGGGCGGTGCCGCCATGCACCAGCGCGGTGCGCGTATTCCAGCTATCTGCCATTGTTCGACCTCCGGGCCATTGCCCCTGAAAACCCCGTGCCGGTCATGCGAAAAGGGGGCCTTTCCCGTGACCTTTTAGCGAATTCTTTAACGTGGCCCGCAATCCGGTAACAAATCGCCACGCGCCGCAATTACCCCCGCGGCGCGCCTGCGTCAACTGGCGGAGCCTCCGGCGGGAGTATTTGGCCGAAAGATGAAAATGCGCTCACTCCTCGGGATGGGAGCTGTGTTCGCTGAATAGCCGGGATTGCGTGACGAAAAAGATGAAAAGCGCGGCGGTCAGGCCGAAGGTCTTGAAGTAGACCCAGGTTTCCTCGGACTGGGTGCGCCAGACGATTTCGTTCAGGACGGCGAGCCCGAAGAAGAACAGCATCAGACGGCGGGTGAGAATCATCCAGCCGGTCCGCGTCAGCGGCATCACGGTATCCATCACGGTCTGAAGATAGGATCTGCCCTGCGCCAGGCCGATGGCGAGGATGCCGCCGAACAGCAGGTAGATGATCGTCGGCTTCATCTTGAAGAATTTGGGATCGTTGAACCAGATGCTGAGCCCGCCGAAAACGGTGATGAGGATCGCCGTCATCGCCTGCATCTTCGACAGATGGCCTGTCAGCGCCCAAAGCGTGCCGATGGAGATCAGGAACACCGGGATGAACCCGGCCGTGACCACGATGAAGCCGTCATACCCGGTGCCGCCGATGAAAAACGTGCGGTCCTTGAGCCAGATATAGGCGACGAAGAACGCCAGGATCGGGCCCAGTTCGAGGGCGGTTTTCAGTGTGCCGTTGATCTTGCGTTCGCTCATGTGGCCTCCTGGTAAGCTTAGCCGCCCATTTCAACGATTACCGCGCCGATGGCAATCAGTGACATCAGGATTGCGCGGCGCGGTCCCACCGTCTCGCCCAGTGCCAGCCAGCCGATGAGCGCGGCAAAGACGGTGGATGTCTCGCGCAAGACGGCCGCCTCGCCCACGCTGTCGAGGCGCGTGGCCAGCATGATCGACCCGAAGGAAAAGAAGGCGACGATGCCGCCGATCATGCCGCGCAGCATCAGCGGGCCGGGCGCGGGCGGCGCCGCCATGGTGCGCCAGCGTTGGAAGGCGATGACCGGCATGGTCAGCCCGTCGATCAGGAAGAACCACGCCAGGAAGGTGAAGGGATTGCCCGTCGCGCGGATGCCGTAGGCGTCGTAGGTCGTGTAGGCGGCGACCATGAGGCCCGTCAGGAAGGCCAGCATCAGCGCCGCGGGCAGCGTGTCGCGCGCGGCGGTCAGGAAGACGAGGTTGTACCCCGCCAGCCCAAAGATCCCCGTCAGCAGCACCGCCACCCCTGCCCATTGCACCGCGTTGAATTGCTCGCCGAAGATGAGATAGGCGCCGATCACCGCAAAGAGCGGCCCGGTGCCGCGCACCACGGGATAGACCACCGTATAGGCGCCGCGCGTGTAGGCCATCGCCTGCAGCAGCTTGTAGACGATGTGGATCGCCCAGGCGCCGGCGAAGATGGGCCACATGTGCGGCTCGGGCCAGGGCACGACGAAGACGGCGAAGGGCGCGGCCATCACCGCATAGCTGGCATCGATGGCGCCGCGCGTCAGCCACGGATCGAACCGCCCCTTCTGCAGCGCGCCGAAGGCCGCGTGCAGGATCGCCGCCAGAAGCGCCAGCGCCAGCGCAAGGTGATGCCCCGCCGCCGTGCCTTCGAGCGAGATCAGCCAGCCGCTCATGCCCGCGCCCCTTGGGAACTGCGCCGAACGGCGATACGTTGGGCAAAATCTGGACGAGGGAGCGCGATGTTCGAGACAATCGGCGATGAGATCGGCGGCACATTCACCTCGGTGCCGCCGCTGGTGGCCGGCATCCGCCTGACGGCGGCGCTGATCCTTGGCGGCATCATCGGGTTCGAGCGCGAATGGCGCAGCAAGCCCGCGGGCCTGCGCACCCATATGCTGGTGTCGATGGCGGCGTGCCTGTTCATCATCGTCAGCCAGCAATTGGCCAACACGCCTTTCGGTCCGCAGGATGCGCTGCGCGTCGATCCCCTGCGCCTGATCGAGGCGGTGACGGCGGGCGTTGCGTTTCTGGCGGCGGGGATCATCTTCACGTCCGGCGGGAAGGTGCGCAACACCACTACGGGCGCGTCGATGTGGCTGGCCGGCGCCATCGGCCTGGCCTGCGGATCGGGGCAGATGCCGCTGGCGGCCCTGGCGACGGTGATCGTGGTCACGGTGCTGACGCTGGTCGGGCTGGTCGGTCGGCGGATCGGGCCGGAAAAGAAATAGCCCTCACTCCGCGCCGAGCCCGGTGAGGGCGGCCGCGAACTCCTCGGGATCGAAGGGGGCCAGATCGTCGATCTGCTCGCCCACACCGATGGCGTGGATGGGCAGGCCGAACTTGTCCGCCAGCGCCACCAGAACGCCGCCGCGCGCCGTGCCGTCGAGCTTGGTCATCACGAGGCCCGACACGTCGGCCAGCTTCCGGAACGTCTCGACCTGGCTCAGCGCGTTCTGGCCGGTGGTGGCGTCCAGCACCAGAAGGGTGTTGTGCGGGGCGCTCGGGTCCTTCTTGCGGATGACGCGGACGATCTTGGCCAACTCCTCCATCAGATCGGCGCGGTTCTGCAGCCGCCCGGCGGTGTCGATCATCAGCAGGTCCGCGCCGTCCCGCTCGGCCTGCTCCATCGCGTCCCACGCCAGCGAGGCCGGATCGCTGCCCTCGGGCGCGGTCAGCACCGGCACGCCGGCCCGCTCGCCCCAGATCTGAAGCTGCTCGACCGCGGCGGCGCGGAACGTATCGCCGGCGGCGATGACCACCGACTTGCCCGCCGCCTTGAACTGGCTGGCCAGCTTGCCGATGGTCGTCGTCTTGCCCGAGCCGTTGACGCCCACCACCAGCACCACCTGCGGCGTTTTGCGAAAGATCGGCATGGGCTGCGCCACAGGCTCCATGATGCGGGCGATCTCGCGCGCGAGAAGTTCCTTGATCTCCTGCGCGGACAGGCGTTTGCCCATGCGCCCCTCGGCCATGTTGGCGGTGACGCGCAGGGCGGTGTCGACGCCCATGTCCGCGGTGATCAGCAGCTCTTCGAGCTGCTCCAGCATGTCGTCGTCCAGCACGCGGCGCGGCGCGCGGGCGCTGCCCTGGCCGAGCAGGCGGCCCAGTATGCCGGAGCGCGGGGCGCCATCGCCCGGCTCCTCGACCGGGATCTCGAGCGGCGTGGGCGCGGCGGGCGGATCGGCGCGGCCCGAGGGAACCTCGGCCGGCGCGGCCGGCGGCACCTCGGCGGGCGGTTCGGGAATCTCCTGCGGCGAAGGCTCCGGCATCGTCGGCGGGGCGGGGTCGGGCCGGGGCGTCTCGTCCGGCTCGGGTGCGCCTTCCTGAACGATGGCCTCCAGCCCCTCGTCGAGCTTCGACGACGAATTGAACAGACGGTCCTTGAGCTTTTTGAAAAACGCCATGACGCCCCCGAAATTGCACACAGCCCATGACCTAATCCGCTTGGCGTGAATATGGAAGGGATGGCGCAAGGCGCCGCGCCCACGGCGTTGCGGGCGCGGGGGCGACATCGCGCTGGTCAGCGGCGCGGCACCGTGGCAGGATCGGGCACATGCGCGCCCTGATTCTTGCCCTCTGCCTGCTTCCCGCCGCGGCGCTCGCCGGTGACACCATGAGCGCCGACGAATTCGACGCCTACACGCGAGGCCACACCTTCACCTACGGCAGCATGGGCCTGCCTTACGGCGCCGAGGAATACAGGCAAGGCCGCCGCGTGCGCTGGTCCTTCCTCGACGGGCGCTGTCTGGAGGGGAAGTGGTACGAGCGGGACGGGCTGATCTGCTTTGTCTACGAGGATGAGCCCGAGCCCCAATGCTGGACCTTCCGGCGCGAGGGCGGCGGGCTTGTCGCCCGGTTCGCCAACGATCCGGGCCTCGGGGAGCTTTACGAGGTCGAGCGCAGCACCGAGCCGCTGTCATGCCCCGGGCCCGATGTCGGCGTCTGAGGGTGCCGCGGCGCGGGGTAATGGCCTGCTGCGGGGCAGGACAACCGTCTCAGATCCGCAGGAAGGGCTGCGCGAAGCGGGGGATCAAGCCGCGGAAACGCAAGGGCGCATCGGTCGCGGCAAGGCAGATGCAATCGGCGCCGGGTTCCGCGACGGGCGTGTGATCCAGATCCTCGTCCGCCACTTCGATATCGCCCTTCCCGAAGCGCGAGACCGAATCGGCAAACGCGCCTTGCAGCACCAGCGTCAGTTCCGTGCCGCGATGGCCGTGATCCGGCACCGCGTTTCCGGCGGGAATATACAGCAGGCGCGCGCTGGCCCGCCTGTCGGTCGGCAGGATGGCCTGACGCACGCCCATCCCGACCGGACGCCAGCGCACCTTGGCAAGACTGCCGCCGACATATTCAGCAAGCGGCGCCGGCAGATCGCCCGCGCGCGGCGCAGCGGCGGCGGGCGCCGGACGTCCGGCCTTGGCCGCGGTGAGCGCCGCGCGCATGCTGCCTTCGGACATCCCGGCACTTTCGGCCCCTTCCAGAAGCGCGCCGCCGACGCTGTCGAAGGCGCCCGTACGCGCGCGGCATTCGTCGCACATGCTGATATGGGTGGCGACGGTCAGGTTGAACGCCTCGGGCAGCGATCCGGCCGAATAGGCCATCAGCAGCGCGTCGGTCAGGTGGTGTCGGATAGTGTCTGTCATGGCGGTCATCACTTCATGGCGTGGCGCAGGCGATCGAGCGCCAGGCGGATGCGGGATTTTATCGTGCCGAGCGGAAGCCCCGTCCGTGCGGCGATTTCGGAATGGCTGAGGTCGTGAAAATACGCCGCCTCGATCAGCGTCTTCTGCTTGGGCGGAAGCGCGGCGATCGCGCGGCCCAGAGTCTCGCTCGCCTCCTCCAGCGCCAGCGCGTCGGCCTGATCGGGCGCGGCCTCGGGGCCCCAGTCCACCTCTTCGGGTTCGGGCCTGCGCGACTTGCGCAGCGCGTCGACGCGCCGGTTCCGCGCGATGGTAAAGATCCACGTCGCGGCGCTGGCGCGGGACGGGTCGAACAGATGCGCCTTCTGCCACAGCGTCGCCATCACGTCCTGCGCGCATTCCTCGGCCAGCGTGGCGCTGGCGCCGGACTTCATCAGATACCCCTTGATGCGCGGCGCGAAGTGATCGAAGAGCTCGGCAAAGGCGTTCTCATCCGCATTCCGGTGGATGCGCAGGATGCAGGCGCACCAGCGGCTGTTTTCGCTTTGCCTTGTGGCCGGCACTGGGTTGGATCCTGACTTCTGCTTGGACACGGAACGCGGCAGCCCTACGGCAGCGATGGCGCCGGAGAAGGATGCCGCGTCATGGCGGGCAGTGTCAATTGTGCCTAACATGCATCCCTTACGCGGCGCGGCGCCGGTTGGATCATCGGCGGTGTGCAAAATAAAACTTGCATCCGGATGGGTGTCTGGCGCGTAGAACCCTGAAGCAACAGAAAACGGAACACCTTCAGGATGCCATTCGAGCTTCAGCCTGCACAGCGGCGCAAGATCGCCATCATCGGCGCAGGGATATCGGGCATGGGGGCGGCGCACCGGCTGTCGGGCGAGCATGACGTCACCCTCTACGAGACCGAGCCGCGCCTTGGTGGACATGCGCGCACGATCATGGCGGGCAAGAACGGCGATCAGCCGGTCGATACCGGCTTCATCGTCTTCAACTACGCCAACTATCCGCACCTGGCTGATCTTTTTGCGCAGCTCGATGTGCCGGTCGTGCCCAGCAACATGAGCTTCGCCGCCTCGATCGATGGCGGGCGGGTGGAATACGGGCTGGCCGGGGCGCGCGCGGCCTTCGCGCAGTGGCGCAACGTGGCGCGGCCCGCCTACTTGCGGATGATCCGCGACATCTTTCGCTTCAACGCCCGCGCGCTCGCGGCGGCGCAGGACGGCGATCTGACAATCGGCGATCTGGTGGCGCAGCTGGGGCTGGGCCCGTGGTTCCGCGACTATTACCTGCTGCCGCTCTCGGGCGCGATCTGGTCGACGCCGAAGGAAAGAATTCTCGATTTTCCCGCCACCGCGATGCTGCGGTTTTTCGAGAATCACGCGCTTCTGGGGTATGAGGGCCAGCACCAATGGTTCACCGTCCAGGGCGGGTCGGTGGAATATGTCCGGCGGCTGGAGGCGCATCTGCGCCATGTCGGAACTCGGCTGCGCGTTGGCTGCCCGGTGCAGGCGGTCCGCCGCTTTCCCGGCGGGGCCGAGGTGAAGGCGGGGGGCGATTGGGAGCGGTTCGACGATGTCGTCATGGCCATCCATTCCGACGATTCGCTGCGCCTGCTGGCCGACCCCAGCCCGGACGAAGCGCGCCTTCTGGGCGCAATCTGCTATCAGCCCAACGATATCGTGCTACATTCCGATCCGTCGGTGATGCCGCGCCGCCGCGCCGTCTGGTCCTCGTGGAACTATACCGAGGAAAAGGGCAAGGCGGACGGACGGATCGATCTGACCTACTGGATGAACAAGCTGCAGCCAATTCCCATGGATGATCCGCATTTCGTCACGCTCAACACTCTGCGCCCGATCCGCGAGGAGCTGATCCACGATCGAGTCACGCTGCGCCATCCGGTCTATGACCATGCCGCGCTGGCCGCGCAGGGGCAGATCGCGGCGCTGAACGGTGCCCGCGCAACGTGGTTCTGCGGCGCCTGGATGAAGAACGGCTTTCACGAGGACGGGCTGGGCAGCGCCGTGGGCGTCGCGGATGCCATCGCCGCGCGTGGGGCCATGGCCGCGGCATGAGCCGGGTCGATCATATCGCGGCCCACACCTGGCACGCGCGCAAGGGGGCGGTGCAGAACGCGTTCCGCTATTCCATCGACTACGTGCTGCTGGACGCCGAGGACAAGGCGCCCGCCGCGCCGCGCCTGTTTGCGCGCAACGGGGCCGGGCTGGCGAGCCTCCATGACAGCGATCATGGCGGCCCGCCGAAACAGGGCATCGGCGCGCCCTGGGTGCGGCAGGTGCTGGAGCAATACCAGCTTCCGCAACCGGCCCGGATCGAGCTTCTGGCCCAGCCGCGCATGCTGGGGCATGTGTTCAACCCGGTGTCCTTCTGGCTCTGCCGGGACGAGGCGGGCGGGCTGCGGCAGGTGATCGCCGAGGTCAGCAACACTTTCGGCGACAGGCACAGCTATCTTTGCCACAAGGCGGACGGCACCGTGATCGGGCGGAGCGACCGGCTGCACGCGGCCAAGATATTCCACGTGTCGCCCTTTCAACAGCTCGAGGGCGATTACGAATTCCGTTTCGACATCCGCGATGACCGCATCGGCATCTGGATCGACATGACCGGCGGCAATGGCGGGCTGGCCACCAACCTGGTCGGACGGCGCCGCGCGCTCAGCAATCGCGGGCTCGTTCGTGCCATGCTGCGCCGCCCCTTCGGCTCGCGCCGGGTGCTGACGCTGATCCATTGGCAGGCGCTGAAACTGTGGTGGAAGGGCGCGAGATACCGCGCCCGACCCGAGCCGCCGGAAAGCGAAGTGTCGCGTTGAGCGGCGCGGCGCCGCGCCTGCCCGCCTATGCGCTTTTCGCCGCGTATCTGGCGGCGGCGGGCCTGCCGATCTATATCCACGCGCCGAAATTCTACGTCGATGAATACGGCGTGTCGCTGGCGCTGCTGGGGGCAGTCCTCTTCGCGCTGCGCCTGATCGACGTGGTGCAGGATCCGCTGCTGGGCCGACTTGCGGCATGGGCGCGGGCATGGCGCGGAGCGACCGTCCTGATCGCGGGGTTGGCGATGGCGGCGGCGATGCTGGGACTCTTCGCGGTGCGGCCGCCCATTGCGCCGGTCTGGTGGTTCGCGCTGATGCTGACGGTGATCTTTTCGGGCTTCAGCTACCTGACGATCTGCTTCTATTCCCAGGGCGTCGCGGCGGCGCAACAGGCATCCAACGGGCATCTGCGGCTGGCCCGCTGGCGCGAGACCGGCGCACTTCTGGGCATCTGCGCGGCGGCCGTCGCGCCGCTGCTGCTGGGCGGGTTCACCGGCTTTGCGCTGGCCTTCGCGGCGCTGGGCGTGGTTGCGCTCTGGGCGATGCGGAATGAGTGGCGCGGCGGACGGGTGCCGTCCGAGGGGTTCGGCCCGGTGCTGCGCGACGCGCTGTCGCGCCGCCTGTTGCTGATCGCGCTGGTCAACGCGGCGCCGGTCGCGGTCAGCTCGACCCTGTTTCTGTTCTTCGTCGAAAGCCGCCTGGGCGCGCCCCAGTGGCAGGGGCCGCTGCTGCTGCTGTTCTTCCTGTCGGCTGCCGCCGCCGCGCCCTTCTGGAGCCGCGCGGCCGAGCGGTGGGGCGCCCGGCCCGTGCTGCTGGGGGCGATGGTTCTGGCGATAGCTGCCTTCGGCTGGGCGGCGCTCTTGGGCACGGGCGACGTGCTTGCCTTCGCTGCGGTCTGCGCACTGTCGGGCGCCGCCGTCGGCGCGGACATGACGCTGCTGCCGGCCATCTTCGCGCGGCGCATGGCCGAGGTCGCGCCGGGGGCGAGCGAGGGGTTCGGCCTCTGGTCCTTCGTGTCGAAGCTGACGCTGGCACTGGCCGCGGCGCTTCTGCTGCCGGCGCTGGAGGTCGGCGGGTTTCGGGCGGGGGCGGAGAACGACGCGGCCGCGCTGGCGCTGCTGACATGGCTTTACTGCGGCGTCCCCTGCGCGTTGAAACTGGTGGCGATCGCGCTGCTGGCAAGGACGCGCCTGCCGCACGAGGCGGAACCATTGCCGTCGGGGCCGGGTTTTTCCCGCGATACATCAGGTATGAAAAGGACGGACGCCGCATGACCGAGTGGATCGGAAAACGTTACTGGATGATCGGCGCCAGCGACGGTCTGGGCGCAGCGCTGGCGCACAAGCTGAGCGCTGCGGGCGCCGAGGTGATCCTGTCGTCGCGCAGCGAGGACAAGCTGCGACAGGTCGCGGCGGGCCTTCCGGGGCGCGCGCATGTGGTGACGGTCGACACCTCCGATCTGGACAGCGTGCGCCGCGCGGCCGAGGAGGTCGGCCAGATCGACGGCATGGTCTACACCGCCGGAGTTTATTGGCCGATGAAGGCGCAGGACTGGAACGACGAGCAGGTCGAGGCGATGGGCGACATCAACTTCACCGGCGCGATGCGCGCCGTCGGCGCCGCCCTGCCGCAGATGGTGGCGCGCGATGCGGGGCATATCGTGCTGACCGGCTCGCTCTCGGGCTTTCGCGGTCTGCCGGGGGCCATCGGATATTCGGCCAGCAAGGCGGGGGTCATGGCGCTGGGCGAAAGCCTTCAGGCCGATCTTCACGGAACCGGCGTGCGGGTCCAGATCGCCAATCCCGGATTCATCAAGACGCGGCTGACCGACAAGAACGATTTCACGATGCCTTTCCTGATGACGCCGGAAGAGGCCGCGCAGGAAATGTTCGAGATGATGAACGATCGCGGCGCGACCGTGCGGCATTTCCCGCGCCTTTTCAGCTATGTCTTCCGGTTCAGCCGGATCTGGCCCGACTGGCTCTATAACATGGTGTTCGGCCGCTAGGGGCGCGAATTGACGCGCATCGCGCAAAGAACTGGACAAGCCGCACGCTGCTACGCAGGATGCGCCCGACCTGCGAGGAGGGTTTGGCGATGACAAAGGGTATGACACGGCGCGGTGCGCTGACCGGCATGGGGGCCGCGGCGGCGCTGCCGCTCTGGGCGCGCTACACCCATGCCCAGACCGCCGAGCCGATCAGGATCGGGTTCCAGGTGCATCGCACCGGTATCGGCGCGTCCTACGGGCGCTGGTATGACCGGACGACCGACGCGGCGGTGAAGCTGATCAACGAGGGCGGCGGCATCAATGGCCGCGAGGTCCGGATCATCGCCGAGGATGACGGCACCGACCCCAAGCGCGGCGCCGAGGTGGTCGAGAAGTTCGCCAACCAGCATGGCTGCGACGTCGGCTATGGCACGCTGTTCAGCCATGTGGTGATCGGCTCCGCCCCGCGGGCGGGCGAATTGAAGCTACCCTATTTCGTCGTCTCCGAAGGGCACCACGTCGCCAGCGGCATGCTCAACCGCTATACGCTTCAGCCCGGCATCACGGACGTGCGCAGTCAGGTCGTGGCGATGGCGCCCTTCGTGGCCGCGAACCTCGGCAAGAAGGTCACGATGATCTTCGCCGATTTCGCCTTCGGCCATAACCACCGCGACTTCTTCACCAAGGCGATCGAGGCGGAGGGCGGCGAGGTGCTGGCGCATATCGCCATCCCGCCAAACGAGACGTCGTTCACCCGCTACTTCCCCAAGATCCCGCGCGAGACCGAGGTGCTGTATCACGTCATGGTCGGCCCGTCGGTCCTGACCTTCGTCAAGGAAATGGGCGAATTCTTCGGCCCGGCGCGGCCCGAGCTGTTCGGCTTCATCGATTCGCTCGAAGCGGTCGATATCGCCAGCCCCGGCCTTGAATTTCTCGAAGGGTCCTATTTCTGGGAAGGGATGTGCCGCCACGCCCAGCCCGACGACACCGCGGACGAGACGTTCTACCGCGCCGCCGTGGGCGTCGACGACCGCGGCGCCGCCATCGGCGATCCGGACGACGTGTCGGCCTACGGGCACATGTTCGGCTGCTGGGTCACGCTGCACGCGATCAAGGCCGGGATGGAGGCGGCGGGATATCGCGGCCCGCAGGACCGCGCCGCGCTGATCGAAGCGGTCGAGGCGATGGGCGAGATGCCCCACAGCCGCGCCTATCCGCAAGGGCCGATGCGGTTCAACGGGCGCACGCATCAGGTGTTCGGGCAGCAATATATCAGCCGGGTCGAGGAAGGGCGACTGGTGCGGGTGCATACCACCGCCATCGACGAATCGCTCTATCCCGATCAGGTGGATTACACGCAAGAGCCCCTCTGAGCGAACCGCGCGCGGCGGGCGCGGCGCAGTTTTTGAGTATTTCAGGGAAAGATGAAAGGCGCGGCGATGAAGCTGAGCGATTACAAGGCGTTGACCTTCGATGTCTATGGCACGTTGATCGACTGGGAAAGCGGGATGATCGCGGGGCTGAAGCCGCTGACGGATCGGCTGGACATTGGCCGCGACGCCATCCTGGAGGCGCATGCGTATCACGAGAGCACCTGCCAGCGCATGACCCCGGCGAAGAACTACCGCGACGTTCTGGCCACCGTCTACAAGCGGCTGGCCGAGGAGTGGGGCGTCGCCGCCACGTGGGAAGAGGCGCTGGCCTATGGCCGCTCGGTCCAGGATTGGCCGGCCTTTCCCGACAGCGCGGGCGCGCTGGATTATCTCAAGGACCACTTCAAGCTGATCGTGCTGTCGAATGTCGACAATGCCAGTTTCGCCCATAGCGATGCGAAACTTGGCCGCCCGTTCACCGCGGCTTACGTCGCCGAGGATATCGGCAGCTATAAGCCCGATCCGCGCAATTTCGAGTACATGCTGGCGCAGATGGCGCGGCTGGGAGTGGGGCCGGGCGACATCCTGCATACCGCCGAAAGCATGTTTCACGATCACGGCCCGGCCAACCGGCACGGGCTGGCCAACTGCTGGATCTACCGGCGCCATGACAAGGACGGCTTTGGCGCGACGATGGATCCGGGGGACATGCCGCGCTATGACATGATGTTCCATTCGATGGCCGATCTGGTGGAGGCGCATCGCGCCGAGCTGGCCGAGGCGGGCTGAGCGGGTGGATCTGGGCCCTTACCTGCTGCTGGCGGTGCTGGAGAGCGCGGTAATGGCGTCGGTCCTGGCGCTGACGGCGGTCGGGCTGAGCCTGGTCTTCGGCGTGATGCGGGTGGTCAACATCGCGCATGGCGAGTTCTTCATGCTGGGCGCCGTGCTGGCATGGTTCGTCACGCAGGCGGTGGGCGGGCCGCCCGCGCTGGGCTTTGCCGTGGCGCTGGTGGCGGCGCCGCTGGCGGTGGGGGCGGTGGCGGTCGCCGCCGACATGACCGTGCTGAAGCGGCTGGACTACGATCCCGAGCGCACCATCGTCGCCACGATCGGCCTGCTCTACATCATCCAGCAACTGACGCTGATGGGCTACGGCCCCGAGGCGCGGCCGGTGGAGCCGCCCTTCAACACGCGCCTCGCGCTGCCGTGGTTCGAGATGAAGGACGGTGCGCTGGCGCTTTACTGGCCATGGGGGCTGGCGACCACCAGTTACAAGCTGGCGGTGATCGGCGCTGGCGCCGTCGTTCTGCTGGGTGTCTGGGCGATGATGGCGCGCACTAGGCTGGGGTTGGTCATGCGCGCGGTGCAGGCGGACCGGGACATGGCGCTGGCCTTCGGGATCCCGGTCGAGCGGGTCTATGCCGCGGTCTTCGGCATCGGCGCGGCGCTGGCGGCGCTGGCCGCCGTCCTGATCGTGCCGATCTCACAGGCGCATTACCTGATGGGCGCCGACCCGCTTCTGCTGGCCTTCACGGTCGTCATCATCGGCGGCCTCGGCAGCCTGCCGGGCACGGTGGTCGCGGCGATCCTGATCGGGCTGAGCGACGGCATCATCTCGGTATTCTTCTCGCCGACGCTGGCCAAGATCCTAGCGACGCTGCTGGTGGCGCTGGTGTTGGTGTTCCGTCCGCAGGGCCTGTTCGGCGCGCGCGCGGCATGAGCGAGCGGACGCGCGTTCTGGCCCTGCATGGCGGGCTGCTGGCGGCGCTGTTGGCGGCCCATTTCCTGCTGCCCGCCTATCATCACGGCAACCTCGCGCGCATCATGGTGCTGGCGAGCTATGCGGCAGGCTACAACATCGTTTTCGGCTATGCGGGGATGCTGAGCCTCGGTCACGCGCTGCTGTTTTCCGCCGGGATGTATGGCATGGGGCTGAGCGTGCAGCATGGCGGCCTCGGCACCGGCGCGGCGCTGCTGGTCGGGGTAGGCGCGGGGGCCGCCGTGGCGGCCGCGCTGGGGATGCTGGCGTTGCGCACCGCCGGAGTGGCCTTCATGATCGTCACGCTGATGTTCGCGCAGGCGGGGTATCTGTGCGTTATCTACTTCGCGGACTGGACGCGCGGCGACGAAGGGTTCGTGATCGCCCGCGCCGCGCGCTTTCTGTGGGGGTTCGATCTGGCCGATGCCGGCAACCGCTACATCGCCGCGCTCGGGCTTTTCGCGGTGGTGACGGGGGGGTGCCTGTGGCTGGTGCGCGCGCCGTTCGGGCGCAGCCTTGTCGCGATCCGCGAGAACGAGGCGCGCATGACCATGCTCGGCTATGACACGTTCCGGCTGAAACTGCTGGCGCTGGTGCTGTCCGGCACGATCTCGGGCGCGGCGGGGGCGGCCTATGCGGTGCTGTTCGGATATGCGGGGGCGAGTTTCGCGGCCGTCGAATACTCGATCCTGCCGCTGCTCTGGGTACTGCTCGGCGGGGCCGGGACGGTGCTGGGCCCGTTCATCGGCACGCTCTTCATGTTCTACCTGATCGACCTCGCGGCCGACGTGACGCGGGCCTACATGCTGATCGCGGGCGCGGCGCTGGTGCTGCTGACGCTGTTCGCGCCGCAGGGCCTGATGGGCGAGGTCAGGCGCCGGTTCTGGCGGTGGCTGCCATGAGCCTGCTGAGCGTGCGGGGGCTGACCAAGGCCTATGCGGGCGTTCGGGCGGTTGCGGGCGTCGACCTCGACATCGTTCCGGGCGAGGTGCGCGCGCTGATCGGGCCAAACGGTGCGGGCAAGACCACGCTGGTCGGGATGATCGCCGGGCGGACTCAGCCGGATGGCGGGCGGATCGCCTTCGACGGGCGCGACATCACGCGGCTGCCCGCGCACAGGCGCACGCGGCTGGGCATCGCCTATACGTTTCAGGTAACGTCCATCTTTGCCGGGCTGCCGGTGGCCGAGAACGTCGCGCTGGCCGCGCGGCCGCACATGGCGGCGCGCGAGGTATCCGGCGCGGTCCGGCGCGCGCTGGCGCGGGTCGGGCTGGACGGCGAGGCACAGGCGCGCGCCGGCGATCTGAGCTATGGGCACCAGCGGCTGCTGGAAATCGCCATGGGGCTGGTGCAGGCGCCGCGCCTTCTGATCCTCGACGAGCCGACGCAGGGACTGTCCGAGGGCGAGATCGCCGAGTTCATGGCGCTGGTCCGCGACTTGGCGGGCGAGACGACGATCCTGCTGATCGAGCACAACATGGACGTGGTCATGGCGCTGGCCAGCCGCGTCACGGTGCTGAACGCGGGCGAGGTGCTGATGACCGGCACGCCGGCCGAGGTGCGCGCCGATCCGGGCGTGCAGGCTTCCTATCTGGGGGCGCCCTGATGCTGGAGCTGGACCGGATCAGCGCCGGATACGGCGCGGCGAAGGTGCTGCGCGAGCTGTCTCTGAGCGTCGCGGCGGGCGAGATCCTGTGCCTGATGGGGCGCAACGGCGCGGGCAAGACGACGTGCATGCGCGCGATCATGGGGCTTATCCCGCTGATGGGCGGGCGCGTGTTGCTGGACGGGGCCGAGGTCAGCGCGCTGCCGCCGCACAAGGTGCCGCGCGCCGGGATCGGCTACGTGCCGCAGGGGCGGCGGCTGTTTGCGGGATTGTCGGTGGCGCAGAACCTCGAAATCGGCATGCGCGCGCGGTCCAGCCCGCCCGAATTGCTGGAGGAGGTGCTGGAGCTGTTCCCGCGCCTGCGCGAGCGATACCGCCAGCCGGCGCAGACCCTGTCGGGTGGCGAGCAGCAGATGCTGGCAACCGCCCGCGCGCTTTGCCTGCGCCCCAAGGCGCTGCTGCTGGACGAGCCGACCGAGGGCTTGCAGCCCTCGATGGTCGAGGCGCTTCACGGCGTGGCGGTGGCGATGAGGGCCAGGGGAGTCGCGATCCTGACGGTCGAGCAGCGCGTCGATGCGGTGCTCGACATCGCCGACCGCGTCGCGTTCATCGAGAACGGGCGCGGCGGCGATGTGGTGCCGGTGGAGGCGCTCAGGCGCGACCGGTCGCTGGTGGCGCGTTACCTTGGAGTCTAGGCGCGCTGCCAGCGTAGCGCCATGAGTATTTTTGCCAAGATGAAGCCGGAAAGGCGGCGCTATCCCGGCAGACCCTCCGGCTGGCCCACCACGGCGAAGGTCAGCTTGTCGGGGTCGAGCAATTCGCGCGCGACGCGGTTGATCTGCTCGAGCGTGACGGCGTTTATCTTGTCGTTGCGGGTGGCGATGTAGTCGGTCGGCAGGCCTTCCATCTGCATGTCCACCGCGATGTTGGCGATGGGCGCGTTGCCGTCGAAGCGCAGCGGATAGGCGCCGGTCATGTAGGTCTTGGCATCCTCCAGTTCCTGGGCCGTGACACCCTCCTCCTGCATCTTGCGCCACTCGTCCTTGATGACGTCGATGGCCTCGGCCACGCGGTCATTGGCCGAGGCGACCTGACCCAGCCAGAGCTGCGCGCCGTCCTTGTCGGAAAGGTAGGTATAGACGCCATAGGTGAGGCCGCGCTTTTCGCGCACTTCCTGCATCAGGCGGCTTTCGAACCCGCCGCCGCCGAGGATCTGGTTCAGAAGGTACGCCGCGAAGAAATCGGGATGGTCGCGGTCGATGCCGGGCTGCGCGAAGGTGACGACGGATTGCGGGGTCGGAAAGTCGATGACGGTGGTCCCGCCGGGAAGGTTCAGCGTTGCCTCGCCCGGCAGGGCCGCATCCGAGGTTTCCGGCAGCCCTTGCGTCAGATCGTCGACCAGCGCGGTCAGCTCTTCGGCGGTGATGTCGCCCACCGCCGCGACATAGAGCCGGTCCCGGACCAGCGCGGCGCGGTGTGCCGCGACGATATCCTCGCGCGTGAGGCTGGCGACGCTGTCGAGCGTGCCGTCAGCGGAGGTGGCGTAGGGATGGTCGCCGAAGACCTGCGCATCGAGGGCACGCGCGGCAATGGCACCGGGATCCTTCCGGTCATTCTCGATGATCGAATTGACCTGTCCGCGCACGCGGTCGATGGATTTCTGGTTGAAGGCGGGATCTACAAGGCTCTGGCGCAGCAGCGCGATCGCCTCATCCCTGTTCTCGCTCAGGAAACGGGCCGAGACGGCCAGCGCATCGTCGCCCACGTTGTAGGAGAAATTCGCCGCCAGCGCCTCGGCCCGGCGGGCGAACTCGCGGCTGTCCATGTCGCCTGCGCCCTCCTCGAGAAGGCCGGTCATCAGGTTTACCGCGCCGCGCTTGCCGGGCGCGTCCAGCGAGGCGCCGCCGCGGAAGCGCAGCTCCAGCGCGACGAAGGGGATGGTGTGATCCTCGACCAGCCAGACATCGACGCCGCCGGGCGTGGTGAGGTCCTGAACCTCGATTTCGGCGCTGGCGGGGGCGGCCAGCAGCGCGGCGGCGAGGGCGGCAAGGCAGAGGCGGATCATGCGCAGGGGGGTCATTGTGCGGTCTCCGTGGCGGGGGTGGTCAGATAGCCGGTAACGGATCTGGCCGGCTGGAACAGATCGCGCGCGGCCTGCATCACGTCCTCGGCGGTGACGGCCTGCAGGGCGGCGGGCCATGTCTGGACGTCATCGACCGTCAGGCCCGAGGTCAGCGCGGCGCCATAGCGGTTGGCCAGCCCGTTCACATCGTCGCGGGCATAGATTTCGGCGGCGCGCACCTGCATCTTGATGCGCTCCAGCTGGTCCGTGTCGACGCCCTCTTCGAGGAACGTCGCGATGACCGTATCCAGCGCGGCCTCGGCCTCCGGCAGGGTGACGCCGGGCACGGGAACGACGACCATGTCGAAGGTCGTTTCATCAAGCGATATGCCATTGTACCAAGCCGAGGACTGCACCGCCACGGGCTCGTCGAATTGCAGCTTTTCGGCCATGAGCGACGTGGTGCCGCCGCCAAGAATCTCGGCCAGGACGGTCAGGGCGGCGGCGCGGTCCTGATCGCCGCTGTCGCGCTCGGGCGCGATGTAGCTGCGCGTGACATAGGGCTGGGCGACGCGCGGATCCTCCATCGTCAGCTTGCGGGCGGCCATCTGGCGCGGCTCCTGCGGGCGGCTGCGCTCGGCGGGCAGGTCGGGGTTGGCGGGCAGGGCGCCGTAGGTCTCCTGCGCCATCGCCAGCACCTCCTGCGGGTCGACATCGCCCGCCACGACGACGGTGGCGTTGTTGGGCGAATAGTAGAGGCTGTAGAAATCGGTCGCATCCTCAAGCGTCAGCTCGGGGATCTCCTGTTTCCAGCCGATGACCGGATCGCCGTAAGGGCTGTTGAGGTATTGCGCCGCGTTCTTCTGTTCGCGGAACAGCGCGCCGGGATCGTTCTCGACGCGCATGTTGCGTTCTTCGACGATCACGTTGCGCTCGGTCGCGACGTTTTCTTCGTCGAGCTGCAGGTTCACCATCCGGTCGGATTCCATCTCCATCATCAGCTTCAGCCGGTCGGCCGCGATGCGCTGGAAATAGGCGGTATAGTCGTAGCTGGTGAAGGCGTTGTCATTGCCCCCCTGCTTGGCCACGGTCGCGGAAAACTCGCCCGGCGCCAGCGTGTCGGTGCCCTTGAACAGCAGGTGTTCCAGGAAATGCGCGACGCCCGAGGCGCCGGGCGGCTCGTCGGCGGCGCCGGCGCGATACCAGACCATGTGCGTGACGACAGGGGCGCGGTGATCCTCGATCACGACAAGGTCGAGGCCGTTGTCCAGCGTGAAGGTCGTGACGTTGTCCTGCGCCGGGGCGGTGTCCTGCGCGGAGGCGGACTCTTGTGCCGCTGCGGCGAAGGGCAGAAGGGCGGCGAGGATGATCGGCAGGGCGCGCATGGAGATCTCCGGTTGGGGAACACGTGCGGCATAGATACAGCCGCCCCGCGACCATGCAACCGCCGATGTCGAATCCGTGACCGGGCCGCGAGTTCAGCCCGCGCCTATTGCGCCGGCGGGGCGGAGGGGGTGACGACGCCGCTTTGCTGCATCCGCTGTCTTTCGGCCTGCGCGTCGAGCCATTGCTTCTTATAGGCGTCGGTGTAGTCGTCGCTGGGCCCGACGTTGAAAATGTTCACCCGGCCATGGCTGCGGCGGGTCTGAGCATCCTCCAGCGCCAGTTCCTGCCGGATGGCGGGGGTGACGCCGTGGCGGCGGGCGTGGTTGACCAGCCCCGCGTCGCCGGCGCCGATGCCCTGTCCCGGCACGGTGGCGGCCGGGTTGCCGCCCAGCGCGGCGATGCCTTCGGCGGTGGGGTTGGTATCCACCAGATTGGCGCCGCCCGGCGTGGGAGGGGGCAGCATGTTGTAGCTGGCGGGCGTCTGCAGCGGCCGGGTCGGCAGGACGGTGAATTCGTCGGGTCCGTTGCCGGTGTTCCGAATACGGCTCAGCTTGCCGTCGCGCCCGCAGGCGGTCAGGGCGAGGGTGAGGATCGTCAGTGCAATGATGCCGCGGCGCATGGTCGTGGCCCTTCTGTCATAGGTATCTGCGGCATTGTTTACCGCATGAGCGCGCCGTCGTCACGCGGGCTTTTTGCTGGGGCTGAAGATCACCACGCCGAGCGCCCCCGCGAAGATCGAGATGTCGGCGACGTTGAACGCAAAGGGATTGTCGATCCCGCAGCAGGACATGTTGAGAAAATCCGCGACCGCGCCGTAAAGCACGCGGTCCACGACGTTGCCCAGCGCGCCGCCCACCAGCATCCCGGCGGCGATTTTCTGCCATTTGCCGCCCGGCTCGTGATGCACCCACCACAGCACCGCGCCCGAGATGCCCAGCGCCACGGCGATCAGCACCCAGCGGGTGAGCGGCGCGTCCCCTGCCATAAGCCCGAAATTGATGCCATCGTTCCACGCCATCCTGAGGTTGAGGAAGGGCGGCCAGACGTCGATCGCCTGCAGGGTGCGCAGGTCCATCCCGTGCACCACCAGCCATTTGCTGGCCTGATCGAGTAGGAACACCCAGAAGGCCGCCCAGAATACCGTTTTCATCGCGTTCTCCTGCCGGGCGCGGGGCTAGTGCCGGAAATGGCGCATGCCGGTCAGCACCATGGCCAGCCCCGCCTCGTCGGCGGCGGCGATCACCTCGTCGTCGCGCATGGAGCCGCCGGGCTGGATGACGGCCGTCGCGCCCGCCTCGGCGGCGGTCAGAAGGCCATCGGCGAAGGGGAAGAACGCGTCGGAGGCAACGACGCTGCCTTGGGTCAGGGGGGCGGGCAGGCCCAGCGCCTCGGCCATGTCGCGGCTTTTGCGCGCGGCGATGCGGCAGCTGTCGACGCGGCTCATCTGGCCCGCGCCGACGCCGACGGTGGCGCCGTCCTTGACGTAGACGATGGCATTGGACTTGACGTGTTTCGCCACCTTCCACGCGAACAGCATGTCGGCCAGTTCCGCCTCGGTCGGCTGGCGCCGGGTCACGAGTTTCAGATCGCCCGCGCCTATGTGCCCGTTGTCCTTGTCCTGGATCAGGTAGCCGCCCGACACCTGCCGGATCGTCTGCGCGGCCTCGGCCGGGTCGGCCATGCCTTCGGTGATCAGGAGGCGCAGGTTCTTCTTGGCCTCGAAGATGCGGCGGGCGTCCGCGTCGGCGCCGGGGGCGATCACGACTTCGGTGAAGATCTGCGCGATCTCCTCGGCGGTGGCGCCGTCGAGCGGCCGGTTGAGCGCGATGATCCCGCCGAAGGCCGATGTGCGGTCGCAGTCGAAGGCGCGCGTATAGGCCTCCTTGAGCGTCGCCGCGCGGGCGACGCCGCAGGGGTTGGCGTGCTTGATGATGGCGCAGGCGGGGCCGTCTTCTTTGCTGAATTCGCTGGCCAGCTCGAACGCCGCGTCGGTGTCGTTGATGTTGTTGTAGCTCAGCGCCTTGCCCTGAAGCTGCTCGGCCGTCGCCACGCCGGGGCGCGCGCTGCCGTCGGTGTAGAAGCTCGCCGACTGGTGCGGATTCTCGCCATAGCGAAGGACTTGCGCCAGCGTGCCCGCCACGGTCCGGCGGCGGGGGGCGTTGTCCTGCTGCTGCGAGGCCATCCATGTGCTCACGGCAGAATCGTAAGCTGCCGTGCGCGAATAGGCCGTCATCGCCAGCTTTTGCCGGAAGGCCAGAGTCGTGCCGCCGTCATGGGCGGCCATCTCGTCCAGCAGGGGCGCGTAATCCTCGACATCGACCACGACATTCACGAACCCATGGTTCTTGGCGCCCGCGCGAATCATCGCGGGGCCGCCGATGTCGATATTCTCGACGCAGGTCGCATAGTCCGCGCCGCCCGCGACCGTGCGCTCGAACGGGTAGAGGTTGACCACCAGCAGATCGATCGCGCCGATGCCATGCTCTTCCATCGCCTTTCGGTGATCGTCGTTGTCGCGCAGCGCCAGAAGGCCGCCATGCACGGCGGGGTGCAGCGTCTTCACCCGCCCGTCCATCATTTCGGGAAAGCCCGTCACATCCGCCACGTCGCGCACGTCCAGCCCCGCCTCGCGCAGCGCCTTGGCGCTGCCCCCGGTGCTGAGCAGCTCGACCCCCCGCGCGGCAAGGGCGCGGCCCAGATCGGTCAGCCCGGTCTTGTCCGAGACGGACAGAAGGGCGCGGCGGATGGGGACGATATCGGTCATGGGGCGATCCTGATTTGTGGCGTCTCAGTCACCGTCCTGCGCCAGATCACGAATGCTGATCGGGGTATCCTGCGCCTTGGCCAGCGACCATCTGATGCGGCCCGCATACTCCAACGCCCGCCCGGATAAAACTATCTGTTTGCCCGCGCGCGGCTTCAGCCGGGTTTTTTCCAGGTAAACCGACGGCTCCAGCTTCATTTCGGCGCGCGCGTCGGTGCGGAAGATCCAGATCTCGCCGCTGCGCAGGGCCAGCGAAATGGCGGCGCCGCCCATGTCGAGCGCCGCGTCCACCTCGGGATGAAGGTGAAAATGGATCTGGTAGGGCAGGCCGTGCAGCGCGCGCGCCTCCTGCGCGCGGTCGAACCGTCGCTTGTCCGCGTCCGAGAGGGCCAGCAGCATGTCCTCGCCCGCGACGCCGCGCCCGTCGAAGGTCATCTCGATGGTGCGCGCATGGGTCAGGCCGAACCGCGCGACATACCCGTCATGCCCGCCCTCGAAGCGCACGCCGTCCGACGCTTGGCTGATCTGCACGGGCACATGGTGCGGCGCGTGGATCAGCCAATCGGCCTGCGCGTCGGTGCCCAGCCGGGCGCTGGATTCGCCCGCGACGACCAGCGTGGAATGCGAGGGCGTCGCGCGCCCCGCCCGCCGCCAGTCGGCGCCGAAACTGGCGCCCGAGCCGCAATTGACGATCAGCGGACGGCGCCCCGAGGTCAGCTCGAACGCCAGCGTCGAGGCATGCGCGCCCGCCGCGGCCGCGCCGCCGGGCGGCGGCGCCGCGTCGATGATGACCGAGGTGCGCCCCGCGCTCAGCCGCGCGTATCCCATGGCCAGCCCGTCCTTGCGGCGCTCCTTGACCCGGCTGGCGGCCAGCGCGGTATCGAGCCGCCCCTCCAGCCCCCGGCCGCCGCCATGAAACCGGGCCAGCCCGCCGTCTGCATGGCGCAGCGTGCGCAGCGTCGGCGCGATGCGGGCGGTCGCGGCGGTCAGCGGCGGGGGGGCGAAATGCCCCGCCTCCTCCAGCGCCGCGGCGGCCCAGGTGAGCAGGGTGAAGATGTCCAGCAGTTCCTCGGGGTTGCGCGAGGGCAGCGTGCCTTCGGCGCCGATGCGCGCATCGCACTCGCGGCTGAGCGCGCGCGCGGCGACCGGCGCATGCTCGTGCATCCCCTCCAGCGCGACGCCCGCGTGGACCAGCCCCGTCAGCGCCTCGATCCGCGGCAGGCCGGGGGCGGCCGTGTGCCAGCGCCGGGCCAGGAACCGGGTCTGCTGCGCGAGAGAGCGCAAGAAGGCGTCCGATGCCGCCTGGTCCTGCACCGCCAGCAGAAGCAGCGCGTGGTTGATCCAGCGGATCAGGCGCCGTCCGGTCAACTCGGGCGTCCAGCCGGGGCCGCGCCCGGCGCCGAACCGGGCGATCCAGCCTTGCGTCCACTCCTGCGCGCGCGCCCGCGCCGGCGCATCGCCCGCCGCGGCCAGATCGTCGAGCCAGGCAAAACCGTGCAGCGCCGCCTCGAAAGCGGCGTCGGGCGGATCCAGATTCCAGATCGACGCGCCGGGCCGCTCCAGAAGATGTCCGGCGAACATGAAATTTCCCGCCGAAAGCTGTCGGCCGCGCGCAAAGCTGCCGATGGTGCGCGGTTCGGGGGAAGAGACGAAGGCGGTGACGGATTTGGCGGATACCGCGCGGCGCGCGGCGGCGCGGTTCATCCAATGCGACCATCCTGCGCGGGTTCTGCTTGCCAAATCCATCCCGTCTGCCTCGCCTCGTGGGGCGCTCTTCGCGGCGCCACCTGGGGGGCAGCATACCGCGCGGCAGGGGGCAAGTCACCGCAGGATTGCGAAAATGCTCAGGCGCGCAGCAGCGCGATGTAGAACCCGTCCATGCCGCCCGCCTCCGCCCAGTAATCCGGGCGCAGGCGCAGCCCGCCTTCTTCGGTGATCCAGGCGGGGTCGATCCCCGGCAGGTCCAGCGCGCCCCGGTCGACGGTCATGCCGGGATGGCGCGCCAGCGCGGCCTCGACCTGACATTCGCCCTCGTCCGGCAGCAGCGAGCAGGTGCAGTAAAGCAGCCGTCCGCCCGGTTTCAGAAGGCTCAGGCCATGATCCAGCATCGCCGCCTGAAGCGCGATCAGGTCTCCGATCTCGCTGCCGTCGCGCGCGTGCGGCAGGTCGGGGTGCCGCCGGATCGTGCCCGTGGCCGAGCAGGGCGCGTCGAGCAGGATGGCGTCATAGCGACCCTGATGCGTGAGCGCGTCGCCGGTGACAAGCCGCGCGTCAAGCCCGGTCCGGCCCAGATTCTCACGCACCCGCGCCATGCGCGCCTCCGAAATATCCAGCGCGGTGACATCCGCGCCAGCGGCGGCCAGTTGCAACGTCTTGCCGCCCGGCGCGGCGCACATGTCCAGCACCGCCTCGCCCTTCGCCGCGCCGAGCATGCGCGCGGGAATGGCGGCGGCGGCGTCCTGCACCCACCAGTCGCCGGTATCGAACCCCGGTAGCGTGCTGACCTGCCCGCCATCATGCACCCTTACGGACCCTGTCGGCAGCACCGTGCCGCCCACCGCATCGGCCAGCGCGGCAGCGTCTAATTTCGCTGTCAGGTCCAGCGGTGCACCGGCGAAATGTGCGGCCTCGAAGCCGGCGACGGCCTTCGCGCCATAGGCTTCCGTCAGAGGGGCGCGCAGCCATTTCGGCAGGTGCGGCACGCGCAGGATCGCCCACTCGGCGGGGCCGTCGGCCGCCACCTTGCGCAGCACGGCGTTGACCAGCCCCTTCAGCTTGGAAAAACGCTTGTTTCCCGCGATCAGGCCGACGCACTCGTTCACGACGCCGTGCGCGTCGCCGCCAAGGCACAGCTCGACCGTTCCCATGCGCAGGATGTTCATCACCGTCAGCGGCGGCGGCTTGCGCAGGTGTTTCTTCAGGATGCGGTCCGCCCGCTCCATCCCGCGCAGGGTCTGCGTGGCAAGGCGCTGCGCGCGGGCGCGGTCCGGCGCCTCCAGCCGGTCCAGCGCGCCGGTGGCCAGAAGGTCGGCCATCTGGCGATGCTCGCCCAGGATCTGGTCCAGCAGATGGGCGGCGGCGGCGCGGGGGCTGGGCGGGGGCATGGCGGATCCTTGCTGAATGCTGCGCGCGGCGTATATCAAGGGGCAGCGACCAAAGGAACCCGTGCCATGACCGACCGCCCCGATCTGCCCCCCGAAGCCCAGCGCGCCCTTGCCGAGGCCGAGGAACGCCGCCGCACCGCCGAAGCCCGCGAGATGCCCAGGGAGCTGGGCGGGCGCAAGGACGGGCCGGAGCCCGTGCGCTATGGCGACTGGGAAAAGAAGGGCATCGCCATCGACTTCTGAGCGCTTGACGCCGACCCGTGCGGCGGTCATCTTGCCACCCGTGACAGGGGCGCCCCGACCAGGGCTGAGATGCACCCTTTGAACCTGAACCGGATCATGCCGGCGGAGGGAGTTGCAGCGCGCAAGGGGGCCGGACCCGCACCCTTTCGCCATGCTCCCCCGCCGTGCAAAGGGGGGAACTTGATGAACGAAGCAGGGCACTATCTGGCGCGGATGCGCGCCCGCGCGCCTTTGGTGCAGAACATCACCAATTATGTGGCGATGAACATCATGGCCAATATCCTGCTGGCGATCGGCGCCAGCCCCGCCATGGCGCATGCGCGCGGCGAGGCGGCGGAATTCGCCGGGCTGGCCGATGCGCTGAGCGTCAATATCGGCACGCTCGATCCCGACTGGGTGATCTCGATGGAGGAGGCCGCGCGCGTCATGGCGGGTTCGGGCAAACCGTGGGTGCTGGACCCCGTTGCCGTCGGCGCGACCGGGCTGCGCCGCGACGCGGGCGCGCGGCTCCTGGCGCTGAAGCCGGCGGTGATACGCGGCAACGCGTCCGAGATCCTCGCGCTCGCGGGGGCCGAGGCGGCGGGCAAGGGCGCCGACACGGTCGATGCCGTCAGCGACGCGGAAGAGGCGGCGGGCGCGCTGGCGCGGCGGACCGGCGGCGTGGTGGCGGTGACGGGCGAGGTCGATTACGTCACGGACGGCGGCAAAGCCTACCGCGTGGCGGGCGGGCATGCGTTGATGCCGCGGGTCACGGTGCTGGGCTGTTCGCTGACCGGCGTGGTCGCCGCCTTCGCGGTGGATCAGCCGCCGCTGGAGGCGACGGTCGCGGCGCTGGCGAGCTATGCGGTCGCGGGCGAAATGGCAGGCGAGGCGGCGCAAGGGCCGGGCAGCTTTCAGGTGGCATTCATCGACGCGCTGCATGCGCTGACGCCGGAGGATGTGGACAGGCGCGCAAGGATCACGGCGGCATGAGGTTGGGCCCGGTTTACTTCGTCACCGACCCCGACGCGCCCGAACCCGTGCCCGATCAGGTGCGTGCGGCGGTCGCGGCGGGTGTCGGCACGGTGCAGTTGCGGGACAAGCGCGCCAGCGACGCCGACATGCTGGCCCTTGCGCGCGAATTGCAGCGGATCACGCGCGCTGCGGGCGCGTCGCTGGTCATCAACGACCGGGTGCAGGTGGCGATCGACGCGGGCGCGGACGGTCTGCATGTGGGGCAGGGCGACGGCGATATTGCCGCCATCCGCGCGCGGATCGGGCCGCGCATGGCGCTGGGCCTGTCGGTCGAGACGCTGGAGCAGATCGGCGCTGTTCCGCCGGATACGGCCGATTACTTCGGCGTCGGCCCCCTGCGCGCCACGGCGACCAAGCCGGACGCGGCTGCGCCCCTTGGCATGGACGGGCTGGAGCGCATCATCGCGGCCACGCCGCTGCCCTGCGTGGCGATCGGCGGTGTGAAGCCCGGCGACGCGGCGGCCATCCGGCGGGCGGGCGCGGGCGGCATCGCCGTCGTCTCGGCCATATCGCGCGCGCCTTGCATGGAAGCCGCGGCGCGCGCGCTGATCGCGGAATGGAGCGTGCCATGATCCCCAACATCCTTTCCATCGCCGGGTCCGACCCTTCCGGCGGGGCCGGCATTCAGGCGGACATCAAGGCGATTTCGGCCAATGGCGGGTACGCCATGGCCGCGATCACGGCGCTGACGGTGCAGAATACGCGCGGCGTTCAGGCGGTTCAGCTGATCGACCCCGACATGATCGCCGCGCAGATCCGCGCCCTCCGCGAGGATATCCGCATCGCCGCGGTCAAGATCGGGATGCTGGGCAACGCCGCGATTGTCGAGGCCGTCGCGCAGGCGCTGAAGGGGCTGGACGCGCCCATCGTGCTGGACCCGGTGATGGTGGCCAAGGGCGGCGATCGCCTGCTGCGTGCCGATGCGGTCGCGGCGCTGCGCACGCGGCTGATGCCGATGGCGACGCTGATCACGCCGAACCTGCCGGAAGCGGCCGACCTTCTGGGCGAGGACGAGGCGCAGAGCGCAGACGGGATGCAGGCTCATGCCCAGGGGTTGCGAGACCTCGGCGCGCGGGCCGTTCTGCTGAAGGGCGGGCATCTGCCGGGCTGCGACAGCCCCGATCTGCTGCTGACACCGGGCGGTGCCCGCTGGATGAGGGCGCCGCGCATCGACAGCCGCAACACGCATGGCACGGGCTGCACATTGTCGTCGGCCATCGCGACCGCCTTGGGGAGCGGACGCACCCTTTCCGATGCGGTGGCGCGCGGCAAGGAGTACGTCACCGGCGCCATCGCCGCCGCGCATCTGCTGGATGTCGGCGCTGGACACGGCCCGACGCATCACTTCCATGCCACGGCGGCTAGTTCAGCTTCAGATCCGCGCTCTGACCCTGCCCGCGATCCGCGATGAAGCGGATCGTGTCGCCGCTGACCCGGACGACCTGGCAGTTGGGACCGAGGTTGTCGGACCCCCAATAAAGATCGCGGCAGAAATATCCGCCTGTCCACTGCCACACGCCACTGACCGGGTAGCCGAAGGCGCGGCCGCTGATCTCGCCCGTGGCGGACACGTCCACGGAGATGCCAAGCCGGGTCAGCGCGCGGCCCGACACGATCCGAACGAACTGGTCGCGTTCACTGACGGTGGCAAATCCATCGGCCAGCGCCGGTGCCGGGGCGGCAATGCCCAATGCGGCACAAAGGGCAAGGTGAAGGTGAATGTGGCGCATGACTTTCCTCTTCTTGACCCATCTGTCATCTCTGACTACGGCGCAGGCCACCAAATGGATCATATTGGCCCGCAAAAGGCAGGAGGCAGGACATGACGCAGCTCCCCGATTTCCGGCTGGAGACCCATTTCGCGAAATGGGAATTCAGCGCCCGCCACCACCTGACCGCATCGGACGCCGAGGCTATGTCGCTGGCGGACCTTCTGAACATGGCGAGCGATGAGGACCGTGAGGCGTTCCAGACGATGTGGCTGGGCTATACCGAAACCTGGGGCGCGCCGATGCTGCGAGCCGAGATCGCCCGCACCTATCAGCGGCAGGAAGCCGATGACATCCTGTGCTTCGCGGGCGCGAGCGAGGGGATCTTCGCCGCCAATACGGTGCTGCTGGAGCCGGGCGATCACGCCATCGTGGTCACGCCCAACTACCAATCGCACGAAACACTGCCGACGATGATCTGCGAGGCGACGGGCGTGCCGCTGGACCCCGAGGATGGCTGGTCGCTGGATATCGACCGGATCAGGGCGGCGATCCGGCCCAACACGCGGCTGGTGACGATCAACTTCCCGCACAACCCCACGGGCGCCATCCTGCCGCTGGACCGCTACCGCGATCTGATCGCGCTCTGCCGCCATCACGGCATCTGGATCCTGCATGACGAGATCTTTCACGGGCTGGGGCCGTCGGGCGCGCAGCACCTGCCCTTTGTCGCGGATGAGTACGAACGGGGGCTGTCATTGGGCGTCATGTCGAAATCCTACGGCCTGCCCGGGCTGCGCATCGGCTGGATCGCGTGCCAGGACCGCGACGTGCTGAGCCGGATGGAGCGGATGAAGCATTACCTGTCGATCTGCAATTCCGGCCCGTCCGAGCATCTGGCGCGCATCGCGCTGAAGGCGCGCGGTCGCCTCCTGGCGCGCAACAACGCCATCGTGGACGAGAACCTGCCGAAATGGGAGGCGTTCTTTGCCCGTCATCCCGACCTTTTCGACTGGCAGCGGCCGGATGGGTCTTGCATGGCCTATCCGCGCTACAAGGGCTCCGAGGGCGTCGAGGAATTCGCGCGGCGGCTGGTCGAGGAGGCAGGCGTTCTGATCCTGCCGGGCACGATCTACCGCTCAGCGCTGGGCGAGACGCCGCAGGACCGGTTCCGCATCGGCTTTGGCCGCAGGGGGCTGGACGAGGGGCTGGCGGCGCTGGAGGCGCATGTCGCGAAACGCTAGGAATTTCGCGCGGCAGCGGATAGAATGGCCCCTTGGCCATGCGCGCTGTGGATGCGGACACGAGAAGGTGACCGGACCTTTGGCGGGGGATAGGAGTTTGGTCGTTGACCGAAGACGCAGACAAGGACCGTTACCAATGTTGACCAGACGCCATTTCGTCATTTCCACCGCCGCGCTCTTTTCCGCGCCCATACCGGGCGCAGCCTTGGCCAGTGCTACCACCGACAGCTCGAAATGGGCGAAGTGGGATGCGCAGGTGACGCCGGCGAATTACGATCCGGCCACGTCGAACCCCTGGGGGCTGAACCCGCGTTTCCTGCCCCGGCTGGTCGAGGCGAATGACGGCCTGACCCCCGGCGATATCCATGTGGATGCCATCGCGCGCTATCTCTACCATATCCGCCCCGGCGGCACCGCGATGCGCTATGGCGTGGCCATCGGGCGCGGCGATCTTTACGAGCCCGGTACCTACACCATTCGCAAGAAGGCGAAATGGCCGACATGGACGCCGACCAAGGCCATGGTCGAGCGGGATCCGCAGCTCTACAAGCAGCACGAGGACGGCATGGATGCCGGGCCGAACAACCCGCTGGGATCGCGTGCCTTCTATCTCTATGTCGGCAATCGCGACACGTATCTGCGCATCCACGGCTCGCCGCAGCCACGCTCCATCGGGGGGCGGGCCAGTTCGGGCTGCGTGCGCATGGTGATGGCGCATATCATCGGGCTTTACGACGAGGTGGCGACCGGATCGACCGCGCGGCTCTACCCCGCCGAGGACCGGATCACCGCGCAAAGCTGACGCGCGCCTTGCTGCCGTCAGGCGGCGGGCGGCTCTTCGGGCTGCTGGGTGCAGATGGGCCGCCCGTCGCGGGTGCGCAGCGGCAGGAAGGTCGTCTCCACCGGGCCGACATGGCGATAGACGAAACAGCCGGTGGACGGCTCCAGCTTGACAGCCTCCAGGTCCTGATAGGGCGCGGCCATGTCGCGCACGGCTGGCGGGAGCGGCTTCATGAAGCGGTCGGAGGGATCGTCCTTGTCGGCGGTAACGGCCATCCCGTCGCAAGCGGTCAGGGGCAGGGCGCAGGCCAGCAGCAAAACCAGTTTTCTCATCTATACCAACTCCTTTTGCCGGTAAAACTGACCGATCCCGGAGCAGAAAACCAGCGGTTTCTAAGGCTTGCGCAGGGGCTGTTCAGTCCAGCCCGAGAACGTCCAGCATGTCATACGCCCCCGGATCGCGGCCCTGCCCCCAGAGCGCGGCCTTGAGCGCGCCGCGCGCGAAAATCGCGCGGTCGGTGGCGATGTGGCGCAGCACGATCCGCTCGCCCGGCGCGGCGAAGATCACGTCATGCTCGCCCACGATATCGCCGCCGCGGATGGCGGAAAAGCCGATGTGACCGCGCTCGCGCGGGCCGGTGATGCCTTCGCGCGCGCGGTCGGCGACGCGGCCCAGGGCGACACCGCGCCCGGTGGCGGCCGCCTCGCCCAGCATCAGGGCGGTGCCGGAAGGGGCGTCGACCTTCTGGTTATGATGCGCCTCGACGATCTCGATGTCGAAATCCTCGTCCAGCGCGCGGGCCACCTTTTGCGTCAGCATGGCCAGCAGGTTCACTCCGAGGCTCATGTTCCCGGCGCGCACCTGCACCGAATGGCGCGCGGCGGGCTTCAATGCCTCCAGCTCGTCCTCGGAAAATCCGGTGGTGCCGATGACATGCACCGCGCGCGCCTGCGCCGCCAGCTTGGCAAAGCCGAGGGTGGCGGCGGGGGCGGTGAAATCGACGATGGCCTGCGCGGGCGCGAACGCCTCCAGGGCCTCGTCCGTCACGGTCACGCCCAGCGGCGCGCCGCCCATCGCGCTGCCCACGTCCTGCCCGATCCAGGCGTGTCCCGCCCGCTCGACCGCGCCGACCAGATGCGCCCGCCCGCTGGCGGCGATCGTCTCGATCAGCATGCGGCCCATGCGGCCCGATGCGCCCGTCACTGCAATGCCCGGCCCTGTGGTCATGCCCGCTCTCCCGCCATGTTCACGGTCTTGATAGCGCGGGCTTCATCGCTTGGCAAAGGGCGGCAGAGCGATTACATGCGGGCGCATGGCAAAGAACAGGTTCCCGGACGGCGCAGGTCCGTCGCAAAGACAGCTCCAGGTGGGCGAGAATGTCCGCCGCACGCTGGCCGAGGTGCTGATGCGGGGCGACATCCACGACCCCGATCTGGCGCGCATGTCGGTGACGGTGGGCGAGGTGCGCATGTCGCCCGACCTCAAGATCGCGACGGCCTATGTCATGCCGCTGGGCGGGCAGGGGCAGGACGAGCTGATCGGCCTCCTGGCGCGCAACAAGGGCGAGCTGCGTCGCGTCGTCGGCAAGAAGCTGGGGCTGAAATTCGCGCCCGATCTGCGCTTTCGCCTCGACAGCACGTTCGACCAGATGGACGAAACCCGCCGCCTCTTCGCGCAGGACGAGGTTCAGCGTGATCTGGAAGATTAGCGCGCTCGTCGGTGCCGCACTGGGCGTGCTGGCGCCGTTGGGCGCGCTGGCGGCCGAGTGCCGGACCGAGATGTTCGAGGGCACCGACTATTCGGTTTGCGCGGTCGACATGACCGCCGAAGATCTGCGCGTCTTCCTGAACGCCCCCGAGACCGGCGAGACGCTGGGCAGTTTCCGTGCCGTCGACGGCATGCTGCACGCGGGCGGGCAGGCGCTGGATTTCGCCATGAACGCCGGCATGTACCATTCCGACCGCCGCCCCGTGGGCCTCTATATCGAGGACGGTCAGGAGGCCGCGCCCTTGGTCACACAGGCCGGGCCGGGCAATTTCGGGCTGCTGCCGAACGGCGTGCTGTGCATCCGCGAGGGCCGCGCCGACGTGATCGAGACGCTGCGCTTTGCGCGCGAGGCGCCCGCGTGCCGCCATGCCACGCAATCGGGGCCGATGCTGGTGCTGGGCGGCAAATTGCATCCCCGGTTCCTGCGGGATAGCGACAGCCTTTATATCCGCAACGGCGTCGGCACGAACGCGGATGGCACGCGCGCAATCTTCGCGATCTCGAACGCGCCGGTCAATTTCCATACCTTCGGGCGGTTCTTCCGCGATCATCTGGACCTGCCCCAGGCGCTGTATTTCGACGGCAACATCTCGCGCCTTTACGCGCCCGCCCTGCGCCGCAGCGACATCGGCTTTCCCATCGGGCCGATCGTCGGAACCGTGACGGCGGCGCCCGCAGGCGACTGATGCGGCCATCGCTGGGTTTTTCCGGCAATCGCCTTAAATGGCAGAGGCAGCAGCGCCGCCGAAAGCGGTGCCGCCCGCATTGCCGAAAGGATCATCATGGCCGCCGAGAAGACGCTGAACGACGGGCCGGTGGGCCGCGCGCTGTTTTCCGTCAGCGCGCCGATGACCATCGGCATCCTCGGCGTTCTCAGCGTGGGGCTGGCCGACGCGTTCTTCCTCGCGCGGGACGGCGAGGTGTCGCTGGCGGCGATCGGGTTTGTCTTTCCGGTCATCACGGCGCTGACCTCGCTTTCAATCGGGCTGTCGGCGGGCACCAACACCGTCATCAGCCAGGCCATCGGCCGCGGTGAGGACAAGGACCGGCGCCGCCGCATGACGCTGCACGCGATGGCGCTGGGGCTGGGGCTGTCGTGCACGCTGGCGCTGATCGTGCGGCTGGGGGCGCCTTATCTTTTCGGCTTCATGGGCGCCGAGGGCGAGGTGCTGGAGCGGGTCCTCGGCTACATGCGCTTCTGGTGCCTCAGCTTTCCTTTTCTCGTGACCGGCATGGCGCTGAACGCGGTCTTTCGCGCCGGGGGCCGCAGCGGCGTGGCGGCGACGACCATGCTGTTTCAGGCGCTGCTGAACATCGCGCTCGACCCGGTGCTGATCTTCGGGCCGGGCCCGGTCCCGGCGCTGGGGATGGAGGGCGCCGGGATGGCGACGTTGATCGCGCGGATGGCGGCCTTCACCGGCCTCGTGCTTTACGCGATCTATGCCGAAGTGCTGCAATTGAACGCGGCGCCCTGGCGCTCGGCCATCGATTCGATGCGGCGCATCGTGCGTGTGGGCGCGCCCGCCGCGATGTCGACTGCGATCAATCCGCTGGGCATGGCCATCGTCACCGGGTTTGTCGCCACGCTGGGCGATACCGCCGTTGCCGGTTTCGGCGCCGCGACGCGGGTGCAGGGCGTGCTGGTGGTGCCGATGCTGGCGCTTTCGTCGGGCATCGGCCCGGTGGTGGGGCAGGCCTGGGGCGCGGGTGACGCGGAGCGCGCCCGCGAGGGCCTGCGCCTGACGCATCTGAGCTGCGCGGCCATCGGGGTGGGCGTCGCGGTCTTTCTCGCTCTTTTCGCGGGGCCATTGGCGAAACTGATGACCTCGGGCAGCGAGGCGCAGGCCTACACCGCCACCTATCTGCGCATCGCCAGCTGGGGCTACCTGGGGTTCGGCATACTGATCACGTCGAACGCCGCCATGAACGCGCGCGACCGCGCCCTCTGGTCGATGAGCCTCAGCGGCACGCGCATCTTCGTTCTCTACGTGCCGCTGACATGGGCGGGGGTTCAAACGGCGGGCTACGAGGGGATGATCTTCGGCGCGCTCGCCGGCAACCTCATCAGCGCGTGGCTGGCGCTGATCGCGGTGCGCTCGGTCGGGCTCGGCACGGTGGGCTGGGCGCCGGTGCGGGCGCCGTCGGAATGGCTGAACGCGCGGCTGGCGCCCGAGGGCGCCCCGGCCCGCGATTGACAGGAGCCCCGGCCTTGGGCTAGCCCGCGCTTCTGAAACGCAAGGGGGCGACAGATGGCACGCAAGCGCAAGGGCCGCGATATCTCGGGCTGGCTGGTGGTGGATAAACCCGCCGGCATCACCTCGACCTCGGTGGTGAACAAGGTGCGCTGGGCGCTTCAGGCGAAAAAGGCGGGCCATGCCGGCACGCTCGACCCGGAGGCGACGGGCGTTCTTGCCGTGGCGCTGGGCGAGGCCACGAAAACGGTGCCCTACATCACCGATGCGCTGAAAGCCTACAAGTTCGAGGTTCGCTTTGGTGCCGCCACCAACACCGACGACGCCGAGGGCGAGGTGATCGCCACCAGCGACACCCGTCCCAGCGACGCCGAGATCAAGGAGGCGCTGCACGGCTTCGTTGGCGACATCATGCAGGTTCCGCCGAAATTCTCCGCCGTCAAGCTCGACGGCGAGCGGGCCTACAAACTGTCCCGCGACGGCGAGGATGTGACGCTGGCCGCCCGCCCGCTCTGGGTGGACGAGCTGCTGCTGGTGGAGCGGCCGGACCCCGACCGCGCGGTGCTGGAAATGGTCTGCGGCAAGGGTGGCTATGTGCGCGCAATCGCCCGCGATCTGGGCGACAAGCTGGGCTGCAAGGGCCACGTCACGTGGCTGCGCCGGGTGTGGTCCGGCCCTTTCGAGGCCGAGGACGGGCTGACGCTGGCGCAGATCGAGGAACTGGCGCACGATCCCGCGCTCGATGCCCACATCCTGCCGCTCGAAGCGGGGCTGACCGACCTGCCCGAGTTGCGCTGCACGCCCGAAGGCGCGGCGCGGCTGCGCAACGGCAATCCCGGCATGGTCCATCCCGGCGATGTCGAATATGGCGATGAATGCTGGGCCTCGCTGGACGGGCGCGCGGTGGCCGTCGGCATCTACAAGGCGGGCGAACTGCACCCCAGCCGCGTCTTCGTGGACCCGGCGTGATCACCCGCACGCATCAGAAGGGCGACGCGGCCTCGACCGCGATCTATTCCGATTGCGAGCGCTACCGCTATGCCCTGACCCGTGTCTGGGACGCCGGGGGCAAGCGCGCGCATTTCATCATGCTGAATCCCTCGACCGCGACCGAGCACCAGAACGATCCCACGGTCGAGCGGTGCGAGCGGCGCGCGCGCGCGCTGGGCTTCGGCGCGTTCCGGGTAAGCAACATCTTTGCCTGGCGCGACACTGATCCGCGCGCGATGCGCGCGGCGCCCGACCCTGTCGGCCCCGCCAATGACGCGGCGATTCTGGAGGGCTGCGCCTGGGCCGACACGAATGTTGCCGCCTGGGGCGCGCATGGCGCACATCTGAATCGCGGCGCCGCGGTGGCCGCGCTGCTGGCCGGAACGGGCCGCCCGGTGCATCACCTCGGGCTGACCAGGGACGGGCACCCGCGGCACCCTCTCTACCTCGCCTACGCGCGCCAGCCGGAATTGTGGGACATTCCTCGCGGCCGTTAACGTCTGGTGCAGGAAATTCTGCCAGAACAGTGTGATGCGGCGCAGGATGACGCCGGTCATGCGGGATTGGCGACATGCTGTTGATGACGGGACTTCTGGAAATGGGGCTGACCGTGGCAGAGGGCGATGACACCCTCTGGGGCGCGGAGGGCGACGACATTATCACCGCGGGCGCGGGCGATATCGTCACCGGCGGCGATGGCGCCGATTCTGTGCTGCTGGGCGACTGGCTCAGCGCCGGGCATCAGGCGCATATCCTCGACTTCATGCCGGAGGAGGACACGATCATGGTCGTCTTCGATGATACCTCGGAGGATGATCCCGACGTGGACCTTGTCCCGGACGCCGAGGACGCGGGCCTCCAGCATGTCACGCTGAACGGCGTTCCCATCGCCGCGGTCAACAATGCGGCGGGGCTGAACGCGGGGCACATCACGCTGATCGGCTCCAGCCTTCTGGCCGCTGCGGCGGGATGGTGACACCAGCCCTTTCCAATTGCCGCGAAGTGCCCTATATGCCGCCGATGCGCCCGGCTTCGGTCTGGCGCAGATTTTCCGGACCCTGCTGGACGACATCCCGGCTTGCGCCCGCCACCTTTGATGACAAGGAGATACCGATGTCGATCACCGTCGAAGAAAAGCACCGCCTGATCAAGGAATTCGCGACCAAGGAAGGCGACACCGGCTCGCCCGAGGTGCAGGTCGCCATCCTGACCTCGCGCATCAGCACCCTGACCGAGCACTTCAAGACCCACAAGAAGGACAACCACGGCCGTCGTGGTCTTCTGAAGATGGTCGCCCTGCGCCGCAAGCTGCTGGACTATACCCGCGCCAAGGACGAGGCCCGGTATCAGGACCTGATCAAGCGTCTGGGCATCCGCCGCTAAAACCGCCCCAACGTGTTGACATCATTGGCCGCGCCCGGCTCCGGGCGCGGTTTTTCGTTTATCTGTCCGGCGGCGTCCAGTCCGCCGCAGGCACATCGCGGCGGCGCAGCCTGATCGCAAGCCCGACCGCCACCCCGACACCAATCGCAACCGTGAGATCGGCCAGAACGGTCAGCGTCAGGGTCAGCAGCAGCAGGAGCACGTCCGATTTGCGGCCCGCCATGTAACCGCGCCACTTCTGCGGCTCGCTCATGTTCCAGGCCGTCAGCATCAGCAGCCCCGCCAGCGCCGGCATGGCCAGATATCCCGCCAAAGGCGCGGCAAGCATCATCACCACGAGAATGACCAGCGCATGAACGATGCCGGCAACGGGCGTCTTCCCGCCCGCGCGGACATTGGTCGCGGTGCGCGCAATCGCGCCGGTGGCAGGCAGCCCGGCGAAAAGGGCCGAGCCGATATTCGCCGCGCCCTGCGCCAGCACCTCCGCGTTGGGCCTGTGGCGCCCCTCGATCATGCGGTCCGCCACCAGCGCGGATAACAGCGACTCTACCCCTGCCAGAAAGGCGATGACGAAGGCCGAGGGCAGCAGTTCGCCTATCCGTGCGAGCGAAAGCTCGGGCAGTTGCGGGCGGGGCAGGCTGGAAGGCAGCGCGCCGAAGCGCGAAAACACCGTCTCGATCGGCAAGACGGCAAACGCGACAAGACCGGAGGTCACGGCCACGGCCAGCAAAAGGCCGGGCAGCTTCGGCGCGGCCCGGCGCAGCAGCACGATCAGCACCATGGTCGACACGCCAATGCCGAGCGCGGCCAGGTTCATGCTGCCCCGCGCCTGCCAGAGCGCCGCAATCTTGGGCAGAAAATCGGCCGGAAGGTCGGTCACCGCGAGGCCGAAGAGATCGGCCAACTGGCTGGTGCCGATGATGATCGCGATCCCGATGGTAAAGCCGTTGATCACCGGCTCGGGCACATAGGCGATCAGGTTGCCCAGCCGCAGCAGCCCCGCCGCGATCAGGATGATACCCGCCATGAACGTGGCCAGCACCAGCCCGTCATAGCCAAATTCAGCGATGGTGCCGAACACGACCACTATGAAGGCGCCGGTCGGCCCGCCGATCTGCACGCGGCTGCCGCCCAGAAGCGAAATCAGAAACCCGCCGACGATCGCCGTGACCAGACCTTTGCCGGGATCCGCTCCAGACGCGATGGCGATCGCCAGGCTCAGCGGCAGGGCCACCATCGCCACCGATGCGCCGGCCAGCGCATCGGCCATGAAAAGATGCCGGGTATATCCCTGCAGCGTTGTCAATATCTTGGGCTTCATGTCCGCGGTCCGCGTTGCGGGTACGCCCTCGCCCTACCGCACCGCGACGCCGGATGCCAGCGGGGGGCGCTGCGGCAAAGCGGCGCTGCGATCCCTTTCAATTCAGCGCAAACTGCTATATGGCCCGCCCATCTGAGACTGCGTGCCACGGCCCCGGCACCTGGAAGACAAGATGATTGGGGTCGGCGGCAATGGGGCCGCCATTGAAACGGAGGGTCGGGCAGGGGTCCGATATGCCTCCAGATAGGATACGATAGATGTTCAACGAAGTGAAAAAATCGATCGAGTGGGGCGAGGAGACGCTGACGCTCGAAACGGGCAAGGTTGCCCGCCAGGCCGACGGCTCGGTCATCGCCACACTGGGCGAAACCAGCGTCATGGCCAACGTGACATTCGCGAAATCGCCCAAGCCGGGCATGGATTTCTTTCCGCTGACGGTTCACTACCAGGAAAAATATTACGCGGCCGGCAAGGTGCCCGGCGGCTTCTTCAAGCGCGAGGCGCGCCCGACGGAAAAGGAAACGCTGACCGCGCGCCTGATCGACCGTCCGATCCGCCCGCTCTTCGTGCCCGGTTTCAAGAACGAAACGCTGGTGATGTGCACGGTGCTGAGCCACGATCTGGTCAACGACCCCGACATGGTGGCGATGATCGCCGCCTCGGCCGCGCTGACGATTTCGGGCGCGCCCTTCCGCGGCCCGATCGCCGGCTGCCGCGTGGGTTATGAGGGGGGCGAATATGTTCTGAACCCCACCGTCGACGACATGCAGGATCTGAAGAACAACCCCGATCAGCGCCTCGATCTGGTTGTCGCCGGCACGAAAGATGCCGTGATGATGGTCGAATCCGAAGCCTACGAGCTGACCGAAGAGGAAATGCTGGGCGCGGTGAACTTCGCGCATGAGCAGATCCAGCCGGTGATCGACCTGATCATCGACCTGGCCGAAGAGGCGGCGAAAGAGCCGTTCGATTTCCAGCCCGCCGATTATTCCGGGCTTTACGAGGCCGTGAAGGCGGCCGGCGAGGACAAGATTCGCGCCGCCTACGCCATCACCGACAAGCAGGAGCGCACGACGGCGGTCTCCAATGCCAAGGAGGCGATCCGCGATTCGCTTTCCGAAGAGCAGCAGGAGGATCCGAACCTCGGCGCCGCGCTGAAAAAGCTCGAAGCGTCCGTGCTTCGCGGCGATGTGGTGAAGACCGGCAAGCGGATCGACGGCCGCGCGCTGGACACCGTGCGCCCCATCGTCAGCGAAACGGGTCTTCTGCCCCGCACGCATGGCTCGGCCCTCTTCACCCGCGGCGAGACGCAGAGCCTTGTGGTGACGACGCTGGGTACGGGCGACGATGAGCAGTTCATCGACGCGCTGCATGGCAATTTCAAATCCAACTTCCTGCTGCATTACAACTTCCCCCCCTATTCGGTGGGCGAAGCGGGCCGCGTGGGCCCTCCGGGCCGCCGCGAGATCGGTCACGGCAAGCTGGCGTGGCGCGCGCTTCAGGCGGTTCTGCCGGCGGCGACGGATTTTCCCTATACCGTGCGCCTGGTCAGCGAGATCACCGAATCGAACGGCTCCAGCTCGATGGCGACCGTCTGCGGCGGATCGCTCAGCATGATGGACGCGGGCGTGCCGCTGAAAACCGCCGTGGCCGGTGTCGCCATGGGCCTGATCCTCGAGGATGACGGCTCCTACGCGGTGCTGACCGACATTCTGGGCGACGAGGATCACCTCGGCGACATGGATTTCAAGGTCGCGGGCACCAAGGACGGCATCACCTCGCTCCAGATGGACATCAAGGTGGCGGGCATCACGCCCGAGATCATGCAAAAGGCATTGGCGCAGGCCAAGGACGGCCGCATGCACATTCTGGGCGAGATGAACAAGGCCATCACCGGGGCGCAGGAATTCTCGATCCACGCGCCGCGCATCGAGACGATGAACATTCCCACGGACAAGATCCGCGAAGTCATCGGATCGGGCGGCAAGGTCATCCGCGAGATCGTCGAACTGTCGGGCGCCAAGGTCGACATCAATGACGAGGGCGTGATCAAGATCGCATCGCCCAACGGCGACGCCATCAAGAAGGCCTATGACATGATCCACTCGATCGTGGCCGAGCCGGAAGAGGGCCAGATCTATGACGGCAAGGTCGTCAAGATCGTCGATTTCGGCGCTTTCGTGAACTTCTTCGGCAAGCGCGACGGGCTGGTGCATGTCAGCCAGATCGAGAACCGCCGCCTGAACCATCCCTCGGATGTGCTGAAGGAAGGCCAGGACGTGAAGGTCAAGCTGCTGGGCTTCGACGATCGCGGCAAGGTGCGCCTGTCGATGAAGGTCGTCGATCAGGAGACCGGCGAGGAAGTGACGGAAGAAAAAGCCGAAGGGTGAGGGATCGCACTTAGGTTGGAATGAAGAAGCCCCGGCGGAAGCGCCGGGGCTTTTTTGATTGCAGGTGACTAGCGGCTTACAACGAAAATATCACAGATAATGTGCAGCCTATCAAAGTCAGCCTGCGAATGTCGCAGTTCATACGGAGGGTTGCGGGAGTTTATGGGCTACAGTAACTTTTTGTTGATAGATTAGCTAATTAGCGGAGAAGTATACGATGAAGACGTCTACTGGTTTTGGGATTGTCGCTGTCGCAATTTTAAGCGGCTGCAGCATGTCTGCGCCGGTCAATATGTACCCTACTGAAGGTCCGCTGGCTCGGCAGAACCCGGTTCCTATCATTAAGGCCGAGGCAGCTGGCATTACGGGGAACTCGGGAGATTTGACGTTCGCAATGCCGAACCAAGTATCTTGCAAAGGTACTTGGTCTTCGGCGGCGCCTCAGTTCGCTTCGGCTACTTGGGGAACCATGTTCAACGCCTACGGTGGCGTTACTGGCGTAGGAACGACAGCAGGAATAGTTCCGGGCGTGAATAAAGGGCAACTTTATGCAATCTGCAGCGACAATACTCGCGTTGAAGGGGAGTTCGTTACGGGTAGTGGAACGGCGAATGGATATGGAGTGGCAAAGGACAGCAACGGTAACGTGTTTAAACTGCTGTTCTGAATAATAATTTCAAATCATAAACTGAGGATCTTTTGACGACGTCCGCTTAGCGTGCTTCGGGTTTTCATGTGATAACCGCCCTCAAACTGGCAACGCCGTCGTCTGGCACACCGTCCTGAGCGCGAAACTCGACTGCATCTTGGCCACCCCCGGCAGCCGCGTCAGATACTGCCGATGGATGCGGGCGAAATCCTCGGTGTCTTCGGCGACGATTTTCAGGATGTAGTCGGCGGTCCCGGCCGTCAGGTGGCATTCCAGCACGTCCGGCACGCGGGCGACGGCGGTCTCGAACGCCTCCAGCACGTCATCGGCCTGCGCGTGCAGCGTGATGTCGACGAACACCGTCGCGGAAACGCCCATCTTGCGCCGGTCCAGCAGCGCGACATAGCCGACGATGTAGCCGTCGGCCTCCAGCCGCTGCACGCGGCGGTGGCAGGCGCTGGCCGAAAGATTGACCTTCTCGGCAAGATCGGCATTGGATATGCGACCGCTTTTCTGCAGAACGGCCAGGATGCGGCGGTCGAGTGTATCAAGGGACATTGTCGGAGCACCTCTGCTTGGGGCCGCAGTTAGTCGAAGATTCTTGCAAAGAAAAGCCGATTGGCGGTGAAAGTTCCATTCGCCTTGCGCGGCTGATAGACGAAGATCCGACCATCAACAGGAGGAAAACATGAAAATCGGATGCCCAACCGAAATCAAGGCGCAGGAGTTCCGCGTCGGCATGACGCCCAACGCGGCGCAGGAGGCCATCGCGCGTGGCCACGAGGTGTTCATCCAGTCCGGCGCAGGCGCGGGCGCCGGGTTCGAGGATGACGCCTACACCGGCATCGGCGCCAAGATCCTCGGCACTGCCGAGGAAATTTTCGCCACCGCCGAGATGGTCGTGAAGGTCAAGGAGCCGCAGGCGAGCGAGCGCAAGCAGCTGCGCGAGGGGCAGATCCTGTTCACCTACCTGCATCTGGCGCCGGACCCCGACCAGACGCATGATCTGATCGCATCGGGCGTGACCGCCATCGCGTATGAGACGGTGACCGACGCCAAGGGCGGGCTGCCCCTGCTGGCGCCCATGTCCGAGGTGGCCGGCCGGCTTGCGCCGCAGAGCGGCTCCTGGGCGCTGCAAAAGGCCAATGGCGGCAGCGGCGTGCTGATGGGCGGCGTGCCGGGCGTGCGGCCGGCGAATGTGGCGATTGTCGGCGGCGGTGTCGTCGGCGCCGCTGCCGCGCGCGTGGCGGTCGGCATGGGCGCGAATGTCACGGTGCTGGACCGCTCGGTGCCGCGCCTGTCCTATCTCGACGACATTTTCATGGGGCGTCTGACGACGCAGTTTTCCGACCAGGGCGCCATCGAGGAGCTGCTGCCGCGCATGGACATGGTCGTGGGCGCCGTTCTGATTCCCGGTGCCGCCGCGCCCAAGCTGATCAGCCGCGATCAGCTGTCGCTGATGAAGCCCGGCTCGGTCCTGGTGGACGTGGCCATTGACCAGGGAGGCTGTTTCGAGACGTCGAAGGCGACAACGCATCAGGACCCCATCTATGAGGTGGACGGGATCGTGCATTACTGCGTGGCCAACATGCCCGGCGCAGTGGCGCGTACCTCGACCATCGCGCTGGGCAATGCGACGATGCCCTTCATGCTGGCGCTGGCCGACAAGGGCTGGAAAAAGGCCTGCAAGGACGATCCGAACCTTCTGAACGGGCTGAACGTCCACGCGGGCCAGTTGACCTACGAGGCGGTCGGCCGCGCGCTGAACATTGAATCCGTCAAGGCGGAATTGCTGATCTGAGGTCCGGGGCCGCCTTCATGGGGGGCGGCCCCGTCAAAATGGCTTGAGGCACGTGGGCCGGGTCGCTAGACCGGGCGCCAAAGGAGCCGCGCCATGAGCCTGAACAGTTTCGGTCATCTTTTCCGCGTCACCACCTGGGGCGAAAGCCACGGCCCCGCCCTGGGCGCGACGGTGGACGGCTGCCCGCCCGGCGTGGCGGTGGACGAGGCGATGCTTCAGCATTGGCTGGACAAGCGCCGCCCCGGCCAGAACAGGAACATGACCCAGCGGAACGAACCCGACGCGGTGCGGATCCTGTCGGGCGTCTTCGAGGGGCGCACGACCGGCACGCCGATCCAGTTGATGATCGAGAACACCGATCAGCGCAGCCGCGATTATGGCGATATCGCCAACACCTTCCGCCCCGGCCATGCCGATATCACCTATCATCAGAAATACGGGCTGCGCGATTATCGCGGCGGCGGGCGCAGCAGCGCGCGCGAGACGGCGGCGCGCGTCGCGGCGGGCGGCATCGCGCGGGCGGTTCTGGAACATCTGGTGCCGGATGTGCGGATCAAGGGCTACATGGTGCGGATGGGCGCGATGGTGCTGGACCGCGCAGCGTTCGACTGGGACGCGATCGACGGCAACGATTTCTGGCTGCCGGACGCGGGTGCCGCGCCCGAATGGGAAGCCTACCTGCAAAAGCTGCGCAAGGATCACAACTCGGTCGGCGCGGTGATCGAGCTGGTCGCGTGCGGCGTGCCCGCCGGCCTCGGCGCGCCGGTCTATGGCAAGCTCGACACGGATCTGGCCGCGGCCTGCATGTCGATCAACGCCGTCAAGGGGGTCGAGATCGGCGAAGGCATGGCGGCGGCGGGACTGACCGGCACCGACAACGCGGACGAGATTTTCATGGGCGAGAACGGGCCGGAATACGGCAGCAACCATGCCGGCGGGATCCTTGGAGGCATTTCCACCGGGCAGGACATCGTGGTGCGGTTCGCGGTCAAGCCGACCTCGTCGATCCTCAGCCCGCGCGCGTCGATCCGCATGAATGGCACGGCGACCGAAGTGGTCACGAAAGGCCGCCACGATCCGTGCGTCGGCATCCGCGCCGTCCCGGTGGGCGAGGCGATGATGGCCTGCGTGCTGCTGGATCATCTGCTGCTGCATCGCGGGCAAACCGGCAGCATCGGCCCCGTGGGGCAGATCGGCTAGCCGGAAGGGCGCGCGCCCTCCCGGCCGTGCCGTCAGATGTTCAGTCCTTCATGCCCGCCGTCATGTAGATCAGCGTCGGGCCATCGGCCTTGAACGCGGCCTTGACCGCCTCCTGCAGCTCCGCGAGCGATTGGGGCGCCGCCGATTTGGCGCCATAGGCTTCGGCCAGCGCGCAGAAATCGGGGTTGTGCGCGATCACCGAGTTGGGCGCGATCTGCGCGGCGACCATGCTGTCCTCGATCTCTTTCAGCTTGCCGTTGTCCCACAGCAGGATCGGCAGGGGTTGGCCCAGCTCAACCGCCGTGCCCAGCTCCTGGACCGTGTATTGAAAGCCGTAATCGCCCGCGATCACCACCGTCGGCAGGCCCGGCCGCGCCGCCGCGCCGCCGATGCCGGCGGGCAGGGCATAGCCCAGCGTTCCAAAGCCGTAGGGGTGGTGCCAATGGCCGGGACGATGCATGTCCCACACTTCCTTGCCGGTATAGGCGAACTGGGTCATGTCCGAGAAATACATCGTATCCTCGGGCATCACCTCGATCAGCGCATCGCAGACGCGCACGATGCCGGGACGTTCGGCATCGGATTCGACGCGCCAGCGTTTGCGCGCGCGTGCGACCTCATCCTCGGTCCATGAGGTGTCGGCCTCGTGCCCCTCCAGCGCGGCGTTGAGCCCGGAAAAGAAATCCTGCGCGCTCATCTGAACGGCGATACTACCCGGCACCTGGCCCAGCACCTCGGGGTCGATGTCGACGCGGATCATCGCGCCCTCATGGCCCAGCTTGTCGCGCCAGAGATCCATTTCCGAAAGCTCGCTGCCGACGACCACCACCAGATCGGCGCTGGCCGCCACGGTCGCGCTTTCGGGGCGGCCGAGGAAGCCGCTGAAATGCAGCGGGTCGTCCTTCACCGAAACCACGCCGCGCCCGGCATAGGTGGGAAAGCTGGCGGCCTTGAGCGTGCGCAGCGCGCGCCGCGCCTCCTTCGATGCCGCCACGCTGCCGCCGCCGAGAATGAAAAGCGGGCGTTTCGCCCGCGCGATCCGCCCGGCGATGCCGTCCGGCAGCGATTGCGGTGTGCGCGCCACGTCGGGTGCGGCGTCCGGGGCCGGGTCGGCCTCGGCCACCAGCGCCTGAATGGGCACCTGGATATGCTTGGTGCGGGGGCGCTTGGTCTGAAACTCCGTCAGCGCGCGGTCGATCAGGCCGTAGGCCGCGTCCGCCGTCTGCCCGGTGTAGGACCAGTCCGACACGGTCGCCCCCGCCGCCTGCTGATCCAGCATCTGGTGAAGCTGCCCGCGCGTCGCCGCCGTCTCGTCAAGGCAGGAGGACAGGACCAGCACCGGCACGGAGTCGGAATAGGCCTGCCCCATCGGTGTCATGGCATTGCAGAGGCCCGGCCCGGTGATGACATAGGCAATGCCCGGCCTGCCGCTGGCGCGCGCATATCCATCGGCCATGAAGCCTGCGCCCTGCTCGTGCCGGGCCAGAAGGTGGCGGATGCCGGCCTCTTCGATGCCGCGATACATTTCCTGATTATGCACGCCGGGAATGCCGAAGATCGTGTCGACCCCGCGCGATTTCAGCATGTGCGAGATTTGGGCACCCAACGGGCGCGTGCGGGATGTGTCAGACATCAGTTCCTCCAGAATGATACGGTGAATATCGCATAGACGACCAGCACCTCCAACCGCCCGATCAGCATGGCGGCGCACAGAATCCACTTGGCGGTGTCGCCCAGCATGGCGAAATTGCCCGACGGCCCGATCTTGTCTCCGAGGCCGGGGCCGATGTTGCCAAGTGCCGTCGCCGCGCCCGACACGGCGGTGGTGAAATCCAGCCCGGTCAGCCCCAGCAGCACCGATATGACCCCCAGAGTCACGGTGAAGAAGACGAAGAACGACATGACCGAATTCAGCACGTCCGCATCCACGTTGCGCCCGCCATAGCGCGGCGTGAACACGCCGTGCGGGGTGCGGATGCGGGCCAGTTGCACACGGATCGACGCGAACAGCAGCTGGTAACGGAAGATCTTGACCGAACAGGCGGTCGATCCGGCGCAGCCGCCGATGAGCCCGGTGAAGAAGAAGATCGACACCGCGAAAGGCCCCCAGAGCATGTAGTCTTCGCTGGCATATCCCGTGCCGGTGATGATCGACACGACGTTGAACAGCACTTCGCGGAACGTCTCTTCTGTCAGGTGCTCGCGCTGAAGGAACTGCCAGAGCGTCATCACAAGGACGATGGAGCCGACCGTCTTGAAAAAGCCGCGGATCTGCGGGTCGCTCAGCAGCGGCTGCGCGCTGCCGGCCATGAGCTGCACGAACCGCACGAAGGGCAGCGCCGACAGCAGCATGAAGACGACGGCGACATATTCGGCCGAGCGGTGCAGCGCCCCGAAGGACGCGTCATAGTTGGCCATGCCCCCGGTCGAAACGGTCGTCATCGCGTGAACCGTCGCATCGAAGGGCGTCATGCCGGTCATGACATAGGCCATGATACAGGACAGCGTCAGCGTGAGGTAGATAACCGCGATGCGGCTGGCGATCTCGGTCGCGCGGGGCAGGATCTTGCCCATCGTGTCGAACGCTTCGGCGCGGAAGATCTGCATGCCGCCGACGCGCAGCTCGGGCAGGAACACCATGGCCACGACGATGATCCCGACGCCGCCCAGCCACTGCATGATGCCGCGCCACAGAAGAATGCCCTTGGGCAGCGTGTCCAGCCCGGTGACGACGGTCGATCCGGTCGTGGTCAGGCCCGACATCGCCTCGAAGAACGCATCGGTGAAGTTCAGCTCGGCCGCGCCCAGGATGAACGGCAGCGCGCCGAAAAGCGGCAGTACCACCCACACACCCGTCGTCAGCAAAAAGGTCTGCCGGATCGTCAGCCCCTCGCCCACGCCGTTGCGGCAGGCCCCGGCGACGAGGCCGCCGATCAGGATGGTCAGGATCGCCGATTGCGCAAAGACGTGCCAATGGCCCCGCGCCTCGGCGATATCCACGACCAGCGGCAACAGCATGGCAAGGCCCAGCGCCATGGCCGTCAGGCCGATCACATATCCTACCGGGCGCAGATCCAACATGGCGCAGAGCGTTGGCGCGCCCGCCGCGCGGTGTCAAGCGCGATCGCGGCCTTGCATCTCAGCCTGTCATCGGTCCCGCGCGGTAGCGAAAGACGCCGCTGGCGGTGGCAAGCACAGCGCCGGTTTCGTCGGCGACTTCGGCCGCGGCAAAATAGATCCGGCGCCCGCCGCCGGTGCGCCGCCCCGTCGCGATCAGGTGCGCGCCCTGCAACTGGCCGACGTAATTGACGGTCATCGACAGGGTCAGCGCGTCCTGCTTCTGCGCCGGATCGCCGGTATAACACCCGGCATAGCCCATCGCCGTGTCCAGCAGAAGCGCATGGATGCCGCCATGCAGCAGCCCTTGCCGGTTTTGCAGGATCTCGCTGAACTCCGCCTCGACGCGCGCGAAATCGCGGGTCCATTCGGTCAGGCGGTAGCCCAGCACGTCCTGAAGCTTGTAAGGCGCCTCCAGCGTGGCGGGGTCTGTGGGAGTGTCGGTCATGGGCCGGCCTTTCGATCTGCGGTTGCGCCTCTGGTCGCATAAACGTGGGCCGGCCGCAATCGCGCGGCCTTGACCTTCCCCGCCCGCAGACCCCATCTACGGCGCAGCATCAAACTCCGGAGCCGGCCCATGACATTCGACCGCAAGATCAAGATCGCCCCGTCAATCCTCTCTGCCGATTTCGCCGATTTCGGGCGCGAGATTCAGGCGATCGAGGCCGAAGGCTGCGACTGGGTGCATGTCGATGTGATGGACGGGCATTTCGTGCCGAACCTCACCTTCGGGCCGCCTCTGCTGAAGGCGATCCGTCCGCATATCAAAACGGTGATGGACGTGCACCTGATGATCGCGCCGGTCGATCCCTATATCGACGCCTTCGCCGAGGCCGGCGCGGATATCCTGACCGCGCATCTGGAGGCTGGCCCGCACATCCACCGCACGCTTCAGGCCATTCGCGGCGCGGGGTGCAAGGCGGGGCTGGCGCTGAACCCCGGCACCGGGCTGGACGCGTTGGGGCATCTGCTGGACATGATCGACCTTGTGTGCGTGATGACTGTCAACCCCGGTTTCGGCGGGCAGAAGTTCATCCACAGCCAGATCGACAAGGTGTGTAACCTGCGCGCCATGATCGGCGACCGGCCCATCCATATCGAGATCGACGGCGGCATGACGCCGGAAACCGCGCCCTTCATGGCGGCGGCGGGGGCCGATGTGTTCGTCGCCGGATCGGGCGTGTTCAAGGGCGGCAGCGTCGATAATCCGGCTGTCTACGGCGAGAATATCCGCGCCATCCGCGCCGCCGCCGAGGGCGCGCTTTAATCCAGCCGCACGGTTACGCGCGCGCTGCGGCCCAGCGCGTCGATCACCGCGATCTGGCTGAACCCGGCGCCGAGGCCGGAAAGGCTTGCGTGATATGTCTGCACGCCCGTCAGGACGGGCCGTCCATTCGCCATGATGATGAAGGGCGGTGTGCCGCCGCGCAGCTTGATCGGCAGGTCTGACAGGGCGACGGCCATGCGCGCGCCATCGGGGGGAAAGGTCAGTTCGGGCGCGCCGGGATCGGGCGCGAAGGCGGCGCCGCGCGCGGCAAAGCGGCGCAGGGGTTGCGGCAGCTCCGCCGTCGGGACGATCAGCGTCTCTGGCGGGGGCGGGGGCAGCGGATCCGGCCGCGCCTTCAGCCGCTGGAACGCCTCGAAGAGGATCGGCGCGGCCAGATCGCCGCCGAAGGCGCCCGGCACCGGCGTGCCGTCGGGCCGCCCGATCCAGACGCCCGCCACGTGCGATCCGTCCCAGCCCAGCGCCCAGGCGTCGCGGTGGCCATAGGAAGTGCCGGTCTTGTAGGCCAGCGCGCGGCGCGGCGCGCCCGGCGGCGGGGCGAGACCGGCAAGGATGTCGCCCACCTGCCACGCCGCCACGCGGCCGAGGATGCGGGCCGGCGCGGGCGCGTCATCGCCCTGCCGCCAGCGCAGCGGGATCGCCTCGCCGCCGCGCGCAAGGGCGGCGTAAAGCTGCACCATGTCGGTCAGCGTGACGCCAATGCCGCCCAGCGCGACGGCCAGCCCGGCCCGGCCCTCCGGCAGGTCGGGCCGCATCCCCGCGCGCCGCAGCGCGTCCATCAAATGCGCCGGCCCGATCGCGTCCATCAGGCGCACCACGGGGATGTTCAGCGACTGGCGCAGGGCGTCCGCCGCCGTCACCTCGCCGCGAAAATGGCCGTCGAAATTCTGCGGCGCATAGCTGCCGAAGCTGACGGGCGCGTCGTCGATCAGCGTCTGGGGATGCGCCAGCCCGCGCTCGAACGCCATGGCGTAGATCAGCGGCTTCAGCGTCGATCCGGGCGAGCGCAGCGCATCCGTCATGTCGACGAACCCCTGCCGCGCCCCCGCGTCGTAGCCCGCCGAGCCGACCGAGGCGAGGATCTCGCCGCTGCGGTGATCGGCCAGCACGATGGCAATTGAAACGGCGTCCGGCAGGCCGCGCACGGCGCGGGCCGCCAGCGCCTCCAGCCTGGTCTGGAGCGCGGCATCGATGGTCAGATCGTGGCGCAGGACGGCGGGATCGTCGGCAACCGCCCGGTCGGCCAGATGCGGCGCGAGGGCGGGGAAGGGGCGGCGCGCGGTCGGCACCGGGTCCAGCCGCGCCGCCTCGGCCGCGTCGGTGCTCAGCACACCCTGCCGCGCCATGCGGTTCAGCACCCGGTCACGCGCGGCGCGGGCCGCATGCGGGTGGCGGTCGGGCCGGCGCGCTTCGGGCGATTGCGGCAGGGCGACCAGCAGCGCCGACTGCGCGGGCGTGAGGCGCGCGGGCGCCTTGCCGAACCACGCCAGCGCGGCGGCGCGGATGCCCTCGATATTGCCGCCATAGGGCGCGCGGGTGAGGTAGATCGCCAGGATCTGCGGCTTGGTCAGCCGCCGCTCCAGCGCCAGCGCCAGCCGGATCTGGCGCAGCTTGCCGGACCACTGCCCGGTGCTTCCGTCCTCCAGCAGCCGCGCGGCCTGCATCGTCAGGGTCGAGCCGCCCGAGACGATGCGCCCATGCCATGCCGCCTGCACCGCCGCGCGCGCCATGGCGCGCGGATCGACGCCGGAATGGGTGCGAAAACGCCGGTCCTCGTAGGCGATGAGCATGTCGAGAAACGCAGGGTCCACCGCCCCCGGCGCCAGCCGCCAGCGGCCATCGGCAACGGTGTAGATGCGCAGCGTCTCGCCATCGCGGTCTAGCACCTCGGCGCCCGTCACGCTCAGCAGCGGGGGCATCGGCGTGCTGTCGATCCAGCGGTCCAGCCCATCGCGCAGCCCCGCCGCCAGCGTCAGCGTCAGGGCGAGCGCGAAGAGCAAGCGATGCGCGCCCATGCGCCTACTCGGTCACGGTCATCTGGCCGGTATCGGTATGCGCGCGGTATTCGGGGCGATACATCTCCTCCACCGTGGCGGCGGGGTGGTGATACTGCCCCGGCGACACGGCGCGCACGACATAGGCCAGGTTGAACGCATCGCTGCCGCGCCAGTCGACGGCGGCGATGAAGCGGTCGGTGCGGAATTCGCTATGCTCGGCAGGGGCCGTTTCCAGCCAGTCGAGGCTGCGCACGTCGCCCGAGGCCAGCAGGTTCGGGTTATCGATCTCCAGCCCCGCCGGGAGCGGATCGTCGATGATGAGCCGCGCCTGCGCCTCCTCGAAGGGCGTCACGGTCAGCACCGCGACAAGGCGGGTGCCGGGCGCGACCCCGTCCAGCGCGGCGGGCGCGCCCTCCATGTCGTAATACCGCCGCTCGATCCGGTAGCCATAGCCGGCTGCGGGCCCCGGCACCTTCGGCACGCCAAAGGTGGTCAGGGTGAGGTCGGTGTCGCGCGCGCCGCCATTGGTGATCCGCTGCGGCTCGGCCGTGCCCGCTTCCAGCTTGCGGATGAAGGAACCGGTGACGGGATCGCCGTTCAGCGTCAGGCCGCTCGCGCCGGTAACCTCGATCAGCGCGCGGGCGGCCAGAAGGCTCCACGCCTCTTCCTGCGTCGAGAGGTGCGGGCCCGCCTGCGCGATGTCGCGCGCCAGAGCGGCGCGGTCGCCCACGTCGCTGCCCGCCTCGGCCAGAAGCGCCAGCACCCCGGCGCGGTCGCGCAGGGCGGTGCCGTAATCGGCGCGCCAGACATTGCCGCGCTCCGCGCCGTCGCTCGCCAGCGCCGCCCGGAACATCCGGTCGGCCCGCGTCTGATCGCCGTAGAAGGCGAGCGCCGCACCCAGTTGCGCCTGCGCCAGCGGGGTGCCGAAGGCATCCGCCTTGACGTCGGCGTAATAGCGCAGATCGCCCATCGCCGCCGCGCCCTCGCGCGCCAGCACCATCAGCGCGTAGGCGATATCCTCGCCGCCGTCCTCGAAATCGGGGGCGTAGTTCAAGCGGTTGCGCAGGTTGTCCATCGCGGCGGTAAAGGCGCGGGCGGGGACGTCCACCCCTTCGGCGCGGGCGCGCGACAGGAAGTCGGTCACATAGGCATCGAGCCAGAAATCGCCCGACTCCGCCTGCCACATTCCGAAGGCGCCATTGGCCGTCTGGCGCGTCAGCACGCGGTCCACGGCCTCGGCGATGCGCGCCTTGATGGCGCCGTCCGTGCCCATCCCCAGCGCCGAGGCGACCTGATCGAAGTACAGAAGCGGCAGCGCGCGCGACGTCACCTGCTCGGTGCAGCCGTAAGGATAGCGGTTCAGCGATTGCAGCAGGCCCGGCACGTTCAGCCGCGCCAGCGCCCCGGCGGAGATCACCGCCTCGCCCGTGCCGGGGCGATAGGGGGCGAAGACATCGTCGGTGAGGGTGAAGGTATCCCCCGCGGCCAGTTCGAACCGCCGGGTTTCGGACACGGCCGGGTCGTTGGCGCGCACGGGCAGGGTCAGGTCCTTGGTCAGTTGCCGGCCGTCCGGCGTGGTCAGGGCGATGCGGATGCCATGATCGCCGACCTCGCCCGCGGTGATCGGCAGGCGAAAGCTCTGCTTCTGCCCCGCACCCAGATCGAAGCCGGAAGACACCTCGCCCGCCAGCGTCACCCCCTCGGCCGACACATCGAGGCCGACGCGCCCGGCGGGGCCGGTGGCATGCACGATCTCCAGCAGCATCGAGCTGCGGTCGCCCGGCGCAAGGAAACGCGGCACCGATGCGGTCAGCACCACCGGATCGCGCACCACTACGTCGCGCGCGGCTTGCCCGACGCCCTCCGCGCTCCACGCGATCGCCATCAGGCGCACGGTGCCGTTGAAATCGGGAATGTCGAACGCCGCCTCTGCCGTGCCATCGGCGCCCACAGAGAGCGGGCCGGTGAAGAAGGCGACAAGCCGTTCGGTCGGGGGCGGCGATTGCCGCTCCATCCCCGTGCCCGCGTCGCCGCCCGAGCGCACCGTCCCCGCCGCGCCGTTCATGCCGTCGATGAGGCGGCCGTAGAGATCACGGATCTCCACCCCCAGCCGCCGCTGGCCGAAATAATGCGCAGAAGGATCGGGGCTGTCGAATCCGGTGAGGTTGAGGATGCCGACATCCACCGCCGCCAGCGTGACGAAGCCGGTGCCGCCCGCCAACCCCTCGACCTTGACGCGCGCGGTCAGCGGGCCGCGCGGGTCCGTCGTGCCGGGCGCGTCGATGGAGACGTTCAGTTGCCGCGCGCCGGGGTCGATGCTGGCATAGGCAAGGCCCAGCGACCGCGCCGGGATCTGCCCCGCCGCCACGTCCATCGGCCGGATCACCTGCGCGCTGACATAGGCGCCGGCGCCCCAATCCTCGGTCACGTCGACGGGAATGACGTTCTCGCCCTCCGCCACCTCGACGGCCTTGCGCGCGATGACGCGGTTCGACATCACCGTGACCAGCGCCGTGCCCGCATGGCGCGGCACGATGCGCAGCTTTGCGGTCTCGCCCGGCCGGTAGGTTTCAGCGTCGAGCGACAGCTCCAGCGTGTCGGGCGTCTGGCTGCCTTCGGCGGGCGCATACCAGCCGGCGGTGAATTCCACGGACGAGGCGGCATAGGGGCCATCCGTGCGCTCGACCAGCAGCTCGTATTGCCCCCACTCCACCGGCGCCGAGACCGCTTGCACCGACGCGCCCAGCGCCGCCTCGCCTGTGGCGATGCGCGTGCGGGTCGTGATCGGCTCCCACTTCCAGTTGCCGTATTGCTGATACCACTGGTAGCGCGTGGTCACGCGGTTCAGCGTCCATGTCACCGCCATGTCGGCGCGTGTCAGGTCGGGCGCGACGCCGATCAGGCTGAACCGGGCCTCGCCGCCCTCGGGCAGCGTTCCATCGAAGGCCGGCTTGATCCCGATCATGGCTTTGGCGGGCGCCAGCGTGCGGGTGATCTGCCGCTCCACCGGGCGGCCCGAGCCTTCGCGCAGGCGCAGAACGGCGGTGGCCTCGTAAGGCTGCGCGCCGTTCAGCCCGTCAGGCAGGGTCAGCGGCAGGGTCAGCGTGCCGTCCGCCTCGGTGCTGCGCGGGCCCAGCATCCGGGCTTTCGGGCCGTCCTCGGCGTCGAAACGGCCAAAGCGGTAGCCGGGGAAATCGTCGAGGCTGCGCACCGGGCGCAGCACCAGCTGACCCTCGGCGGCCAGCCCCGCGCCGGGCGCGCCGAAGAGATACCTCGCCTCCACCTCCAGCGGCGGCAGGGCAGCGCGCGCGAGCGTGGCTTCGGGCAGCGACAGAGTGAAGTCGATCCGCTCGGGCAGGAAATCCTCGACCAGAACCTGCGTGCTGGCCAGCGGCGGCGCATCCGGGTCAGCCTTGATGTCCAGCGTCCAGGTGCCGCGCGGCGCGGTCTGCGCGATGGGCAGGGCAAAGACATGCCCGCCGGCGCGGCCCTCCGCCGACAGGCGGCGGGCATACTCCACCCCGTCGGGGCGCGTCAGGATCGCGGTCAGCGGCAGGCCGGCAATCGCCTCGGCCCGGTCATCGCGCGCGAGCGCGGTCGCGTGGATGACCTCGCCCGCGCGGTAGGCGCCCCGGTCGGTGGCGAGAAACACGTCCACCGGCGGCGCGGGCGCGCGCCCCTCGACGCCCCGGTCGGACAGATCGAAGGCCGGATCGGTCAGCGGCAGGAACGCCGAGTCGTCACCGCCCTGCGCGGCCAGCACCAGCGCGGGCGCGGCGCCGCCCGTGCCGCGCGTCAGCCCCGGATCGAAGCGCACATGACCGTCCGCATCCGTCAGCGCCGTGCCCAGCACCGCATTGGCGCGCGACAGCAGCGTCACCTCCACCCCCTCCAGCGCCTCCGCGCTGGCCAGGCTGCGGGCAATGACATGCAGCCCGTCATTGCCCATCAGCGTCGTTAGCCCCAGATCGGTCAGCACGAACCATTGCGTCGCGCCGGCGTCGTCCTCGGCATCCTCGACCTTCGCGGTCAGGGTGTAGATGCCCGGCGGCTGATCCTTCAGCACGTCACCCAGCGGCAGGCGCGTGGTCATGGTCCGGTTCAGCTCGCTGCGGACCTCGCCGGTGCCGGTCCAGACCTCCTGCGCCACCTCGCCGGTGAACCGGTCAAGCTCGTAGCCGCCGAGCGGGCGGTTGAAATACCCCTCCTGAATACTGCGCAGAAGGTTGCGGTCGCTGACCCGCCGCAGGCTGAGCGCGACGCGGTCGAGGTTCACCGTCTCGACCGGCAGCGCCGCGTCCGCCGCGCGCGGCAGCACATAGGCCCGGCCGGCAAAGCGCACGTCCGGCGCCCGGTCGCGCACATAGGCGGCGATTTCCACATCCTTCAGCAGCGTCTCGCCGGTGGCGGCGGGCAGGCCCCGGCGGAAGGTGATGCGATACCGCTCGCCATGCCGGACGCCGTCGATGCAGATCTGCCGCTCCTCGGGCTTCACCACGAGGCCGGGATCGGGCAGGCGCACGAACGGCGCATAGTCCGTGCCCGCCTGGATCAACTCTTCGCTGAACTCGGCGCAGATGCGCGGCGCGGCGCTGTCGCTTTCGGTGGTGTTGCCGGTGATGCGAAAGCCGTATTTCGCCGCTGCCGCGTTCAGCGCGGCGACCACATCGGCGCGCGGCTGGATCCGCTCGGCCAGGCGCAGGGCCTGCACCATGTCGCGGCCCTGCCCGGCCTGTTCCAGCGCCTCCGCCATGATCAGAAGCGCATTGACGCGCGCGCCGTCCGACAGGGCGCGCAGATACGCATTGGCGGCGGCGATGATCGCCTGCGGCCGGTATTCGGGATCGTTCAGCAACAGCAGGCGCGCGTATTCGGTCCAGTGATCGGCGGCATCGCTGGCCGAAACCGCCGCCCCCGCCCAGCGCATCGCGTTCAGCGCGTCGCCATTCGCCATGCGGTCCTGCGCCGCCTCGATCATCGAGCCGGCAGGCTGGCCGCCGCCGGGATGTTTGCGCCCGATGTCATCCGCCTGTTCGCGCATCCGCATGCGCATATCCCCGCCGAGGAAATCCAGATCGCGCGCGCGCTCCTCCGCCTGCGCCAGCACCGCGGGATCGGTCTGCGCCACGCGTGCGGAGAGGGCGCCGGCGAACGGCGTCTCTTCGCGCACCGCGCTTTTCGGGAAACAGGCGTTCGACCTGGTGTTGAACGTGAACGCCCGGCAGTCGGGGTCGCTCAGGCAGGCGGTCCGGCATGCGGAATAGGTGGTGCCGAACAGCGCGGTGAGGTCGGCGCCGTAGAAATCGACGTCGGGCGTCACGATGGCGCGTCGCTCGGGAACCGCCGATTGCGCCGACACCTGGACGGCAAAGCACGCAAGCAAGAGCGACAGGAGAAGACGGCGACGCATGGAACCCTCCGACCGGCAGATGCCGCATGGTGGCATGCGGCCATGCGCGGGGCAATGATTCAGGGATCACCGTTAAACGCTTGTTCACCTTCTGGGGCGAATGTCTGCATGACCCTGGGGAATGGCATGGCGGAGGAGCGGCATGAGCCTTGCCAACAAGTTGGCGGAGGAACGGCGCGGGCGGCTGGCGGCCGAGCGCCTGCTGGAGCAGAAGCAGGCCGAACTCCACGCGGCCAACCGCAAGCTGGGCAAGCACGCGCGGGCCCTGTCGGACGAGATCGTCGTCACCCGCGCAAAGGTGCAGACCGCGCTGGACGAGAACCTGCGCGTGAAATCCGACCTCCACCTTGCCAACGAGAAGGTGCAGGTGGCCGAACGGCGCCTGTGGCACTCGATCGAGACCATTCAGGACGGTTTCGCCTTTTTCGACGAAAGCGGTCGCATGATCGCGGCGAACCGCGCCTATATCGCCGTCTTCGACGGGCTCGAGGCGATCGAGCCGGGCATAAGCTACGTCGAGATCCTGCAGCTCGCCACCGAAGAGGGGATCGTCAACATCGGCGACCGGACGCCGGCCGAGTGGCGCGAGGAGATGCTGGACCGCTGGCAGGGTCCCGCGCCCGAGCCTGTCATCATCCGCCTCTGGAGCGGCGCGTACATCAAGCTGATCGACCAGCGCGGGCATGGCGGCGATGTCGTCAGCCTCGCGCTGAACATCACCTCGACGATCCGCTACGAAGAGCGGCTGAAAGAGGCGCGCGCCAAGGCCGAGGCGGCGAGCCGCGCGAAATCGTCGTTCCTCGCCAACATGAGCCACGAGATCCGCACGCCGATGAACGGCGTCGTCGGGATGGCGGACCTGCTGAGGGATACCGACCTGACCGAAGAGCAGTTGCTTTACGTCAACACGATCAGGAATTCGGGCGAGGCGCTGCTGGTCATCATCAACGACGTGCTGGACTACTCCAAGATCGAGGCGGAAAAGCTGGTCCTGCACCCCGAACCCTTCGATCTGGAGCGCTGCATTCACGAGTTGATCATGCTGATGCAGCCCAAGGCCCGCGATCAGGGGCTGGAGATCCTGCTGGACTACGATCTGTTCCTGCCGACGCAGTTTATCGGCGATCCGGGCCGCCTGCGGCAGGTCCTGACCAATCTGCTGGGCAACGCGATCAAATTCACGCTGGAGGGGCATGTCCTGATCCGCGTGACCGGCGTGCAGGGCGCGGGCGGCACGGCGCAGGTGCATGTCACGGTCGAGGATACCGGCATCGGCATTCCCCAAGACAAGGTCGCCCACGTCTTCGGCGAATTCAACCAGGTCGATGACGAACATAACCGCCGCTTCGAGGGGACGGGGCTGGGCCTTGCCATCTCGCAGCAGCTGATCCGCCTGATGGGCGGCGAGATCTGGGTCGAAAGCGCGCCGGGCGCCGGGTCGACCTTCGGGTTCCGCCTTTCGCTGCCGCTCGCGGAGGGCGCCGAGGAGGCGCCGGCGATGCGCGCGCCTGGCCTGCGCCGGGCACTGATCGTCGACGGCCACGACGCCAACCGCATCGTTTTGCAAAAGCAGCTGGAGCTGCTGGGGATCGAGACGGTGTGCTGCGCCGATGGCGCCGAGGCGCTGGCGCGGATGGGCGGCGATATCGGGCTGGTACTGACCGAGCATGACATGCCCGGCATGGATGGGCTGGAACTGGCCGAGGCGCTGCGCGGTGCGGGCCACGCCGCGCCCATCGTCCTGCTGAGCAAGAATACCGGCTATGCCGAACAGGATCCCGCCCGGCCGCTGCTGCATGCGGTGCTGCAAAAGCCGGTGCCGCGGCGCGCGCTTTTCGCGATGATGGACGCGCTGGCGCCGACGGCCGCGCCCGATGCGACCCCTTCAGACGCGCCGGTTCCGCTGCCGCGCGCCCTGCGCGTTCTGGCCGCCGAGGACAACAAGACCAACCGGCTGGTATTCGGCAAGATGGTCAAGACGCTGGATATAGACCTCGCTTTTGCGGGCAACGGTGCCGAGGCGGTCGAGCTTTACCAGTCTTTCCGGCCCGACATCGTCTTCATGGACATCTCGATGCCGATGATGGACGGCAAGGAGGCGACGCAGCGGATCCGCGCCATCGAAGCCGGGACAGGCGCGCATGTGCCGGTCATCGCCATGACGGCGCACGCGATGGAGGGCGACGATGCCGGCATTCTGGCTGCCGGGCTGGATCACTACCTGACCAAGCCGCTGCGCAAGGCCGCCATCCACGAGCGTATCCTCGCCGCCTGTCCGCCGGGCGTGCGCCCGCCCGCGCCGCCCCTTCCGGAGGCGGGTCAAGCTGCGTCGGCACTGCGCACGAAAACCGGCTTTCCGTCTTCCGACAGGTCCGGGCGGTGGCGGTAGCCGCCGGTGTCGAAATCCGTCAGCGCGGCCGGGTCCGTCAGGCGGTTCTGGATGATGAACCGCGCCATCGCGCCGCGCGCCTTCTTGGCGTAGAAGCTGACGATTTTAGGCGCGCCGCCCGTGTCCTCCATGAAGACGGGAGTGACGACGCGCAGCTTCAGCGCGTCGCCGTCCACCGCGCCAAAATACTCTTGGCTGGCGCAGTTGATCAGCAGTTCCGCGCCCACATCGGCAGCGTGGCGGTTCAGCGCCTCGGCGATCCGGTCGCCCCAGTACTCGTAGAGCGACTTGCCTTTTTCGGTCTTCAGCTTGCTGCCCATCTCCAGCCGGTAGGGCTGGATCGCGTCGCGCGGGCGCAAGACCCCGTAAAGGCCCGACAGGATGCGCAGATGATCCTGCGCCCAGTCCATTTCCTCCGGATCGAGGCTGCCCGCCTCGAGCCCCTGGTAGGTATCCCCGGCAAAGGCCAGCGCGGCGGGCTTGCTGTCCATGCCGCCGTAATCGGCAAAGCGCTGCGCGTTGAGCCTGGCCAGATCGGCGCTGATGCCCATCAGCTTCTGCAACTCGGCCGCGCTCAGATCGCCGGCCACCCTGGCCAGCGCCTTGGCGTCCCTGGCAAAGCCGGGCACAGTGGCGACGACATCGGTGGGCGACATATCCAGTCGCTTGGCGGGCGAGATAACGACGAGCATGGCGGATCCTTTCAGGCTGGCCCTGACTTAGTCCGCCTCTTGCAGAACGTCCAGAAAGGCGGGGCCAAAGCGTTCGGCCCGCTTGTCGCCAAGGATGCGCGCCATCTGCGCCGGATCGCGGGGCCGGGTCTCCGCGATGCGGGTGATGAGGGTGGTGGAGCAGCTCAGCGGTTTGTCCAGCCCCTCGGCGCCGCGCGCCAGTTCCTGCTGCACCTCGATCAGCCGGTCATAGACGCTGCCCGCCGCGCGCCCGGCCAGTTTGCGCCGTTTGGGATGCATCTGCGCCGCTTCGCCGTTGATGACCGACAGGAACGCATCGCCGTATTGCTCCAGCTTTTTCGCGCCGACGCCGCCGATGCGCGCCATCTGGTCCAGCGTCGTCGGCCGCGCCTCGGCCATCTCGATCAGCGTACGGTCGTTGAAGACGATGTAGGCGGGCACGCCCTGCGCCTCGGCAAAGGCGCGGCGCTTGGCCTTGAGCGCGGACAAAAGCGGCGCGTCCTCGTCCGAGACGAGCGCGCGGACCGCCGGGCGGCGCTTTTCGCTTTGCATCGTGTCGCGGCGCAGGGTGATTTCCGCCTCGCCCTTGAGGATGGGCACGGCGGGGTCTGTCATGCGCAGCGCGCCGTGGCGTTCGGGATCAGGGCGGACCAGGTCATGCCCCATCATCTGCCGGAAAATCGCCTGCCAGCCCTGTTTCGACAGATCCTTGCCGACGCCGAAGGTGGGCAGACCGTCATGGCCGCGCTGGCGGACCTTGTCGGTCAGCTTGCCGGTCAGGATGTCGATCAGGTGACCCGCGCCGAAATATTCGCCAGTGCGCAGGATGGCCGACAGCGCCTTGCGCACCGCCTCGGTCCCGTCGAAGGTGGCGGGGGGCGTGTCGCAGAGATCGCAATTGCCGCAAGGTTCGGCGTCTTCGCCGAAATAGCCCAGCAGTTTCACGCGCCGGCATTCCAGCGCCTCGGCCAGACCCAGCAACGCGTTGAGGCGCGCGTGATCGGCCATGCGGCGTTCGGCCGGGGCCAGCCCCTCGTCGATCTGGGAACGGCGCAGGCGGATATCGTCGGGTCCATAGAGGGTCAGCGTCTCGGCCGGGGCGCCGTCGCGTCCGGCGCGGCCGATTTCCTGATAGTAGGACTCGATGGATTTGGGCAGGTCGGCATGGGCGACCCAGCGGATATCCGGCTTGTCCACGCCCATGCCGAAGGCGACAGTCGCCACCACGATCAGCCCGTCCTCGGTGTTGAAGCGCGCCTCGACCGCGCGCCGGTCCCCGGCCTCCATCCCGCCGTTGTAGGCGACGGCGTTGTGACCGCCTTCGCGCAGCGCCTGCGCCAGCGTTTCGGTGCGCGCGCGGGTGCCGCAATAGACGATGCCGGATTGACCCTTGCGGGCGCGGGCGAACTCCATGATCTGGCGGCGCGGGCTGTCCTTGGCCTGAAACGCGAGGTGGATGTTGGGCCTGTCGAACCCGTGCAGGAACCGCTCCGGCGCGGCGCCGTCGAACAGCTTCTCGATGATCTCGTCCTGCGTTTCGGCGTCCGCCGTGGCCGTGAAGGCGGCCAGCGGCACACCCAGCGCGCGGCGCAATTCACCGATGCGCAGGTAATCGGGCCGGAAATCGTGGCCCCATTGGCTGACGCAATGCGCCTCGTCCACCGCGATCAGGCTGACACCCGCGCGCCGCAGCATCCCCATGGCCGATCCGGCGGCAAGGCGTTCGGGCGCGATGTAGAGCAGCTTCAGCCGCCCTGCGTTCAGCGCATCCCAGACCTCCGACGTTTCCTCCTCGGTGTTGCCGGAGGTCAGCGCGCCGGCCTCTACCCCCACGGCCCTGAGCGCGCGGACCTGATCGCGCATGAGCGCGATGAGCGGCGAGATTACCACCGTCACGCCCTCCCGCATCAGCGCGGGCAACTGGAAGCACAGGGATTTGCCGCCGCCCGTGGGCATGATGGCCAGCACGTTGCGCCCCTCGGCCACGGCGGTCACGATCTCCTCCTGCCCCGGACGGAAGGAGTCGAATCCGAATATGTCCCTCAGAAGGGCGGTGGCGGGGGGCATTGGATACCTGCAAGTTGGCTTGGCTGCTCTTGCAAGAGTATTTTCACACTAAGATTCGGGGAACAAGCCCCGGATGCCGTTCAGGCGAAGCCGAAGATCACCGGCAGCACGTAGGCGCGCAGCGAAATCACCACGATCAGCGCGACCAGCGGCGCAAGGTCCAGCGGGCGGGTGTCGGGCAGGATGTTGCGGATGGGCTGATAGATCGGCTCCAGCAGGCGGTTCAGCCCTTCCCAGATCTGCGCGACCAGCGGCTGACGCAGGTTCAGCACCTGGAAATTGATCAGCCAGCTCATGATGATGTGAATGATCATCACGAAGTAGATGACGCTGAGGATCAGTTGCAGCGGTCCGTAGATTGCCAGCATGTCGATGCGTTCCCTTCCCAAATCTGACCTGCAGGTAAGACAGGGCAGGTAAAAGCGCAAGTGCGCCCGGGTTGGACTTGCCCCGATGCCGGCGGCGCTGTCATATCGGCGCAATTGCGCCGGCCATCGCGGAGAAAAGCATGACCAATCCGACCTATCGCCGCCGCCTCTGGGGCTGGTTCTTTTTCGACTGGGCGAGCCAGCCTTACAACACGCTGCTCATCACCTTCATCTTCGCGCCCTATATCGGCGAGCTGATCGGAGACGGCGCGCGGGCGCAGACGATCTGGGCGGCGGGCATCGCGGCGGCGGGCGTGATCATCGCGCTGGGCGCGCCGATCCTCGGGGCGATGGCCGATCATTCGGGCGCGCGCATGCAGTGGATCAAGGTCTTTTCCGGCATGTATGTGCTGGGCGCCTTCGGCATCTGGTGGGCGACGCCGCAGGATATGAACCTCGTGCTGGTGCTGGTTTTCTTCGTGATCGGCATGGTCGGAATGGAATTCGCCACGATCTTCACCAATTCCATGTTGCCCGACCTGGGCAAGGGGGGCGAGATCGGGCGCATTTCCGGCACCGGCTGGGCCTTCGGCTATGTCGGCGGGCTGGTCGCGCTGGTGCTGATGCTGGGGTTCTTCGCGGAAAGCGCGGAGACGGGCAAGACGATCCTCGGCCTCGACCCGGCATTCGGGCTGGATGCGGCGCAGCGGGAAGGGACGCGCTTTGTCGGGCCTCTTACCGGGTTCTGGTATATCGCCTTCATGGTGCCGTTTTTCATGTGGGTGCGCGACCCCAGGCCCCGGCGCGGCGGCGCGCTGGCCGCGCGCCGGGCGCTGGGCACGGTGATGCGCACCATCCGCCACCTGCCGCGCACGCCCTCGATGTTCGCTTATCTGGCGTCCTCCATGTTCTACCGCGATGCGCTGAACGGCATGTATTTCTTCGGCGGCATCTATGCCGCCGGCGTTCTGGGCTGGGACGTGGTGCAGGTCGGCGTCTTCGGCATCCTCGCGCTGATCGCCGGGGCGGTGTTCGCATTTCTCGGCGGTCGTGCCGATGCCCGCTTCGGACCGAAACCGGTGATCGTCACGGCCATCCTGGCGCTGCTTGCGGTCGCGGTCGTGATCGTCTTCATCTCGCGCGCAAAGATTTTCGGCGCGCCCGTTCCGCCGGACTCGGCCCTGCCCGATGCGATCTTCTATCTTTGCGGCGCCGTGATCGGGGCGGCGGGGGGCGTGATGCAGTCGGCCAGCCGGACGATGATGGTGCATCAGGCCCGGCCCGGCCATGTCGCGCAATCCTTCGGCCTTTATGGGCTGGCGGGCAAGGCGACGGCCTTCATCGCGCCAGGCATGATCGGGGCGGTGACGGCGGCGACGGGCAGCCAGCAGATTGGCGTGAGCCCGTTGATCGGGCTTTTCCTGATCGGGCTGGTGCTGCTAGTCTGGGTGAAACCGGAAGGAGATCCCGCCGTATGACCCGCCGTCTCTGGGCGATTGCCCTCTCCGCTGCGGCGCTTTTGTGTGCTGCGCCTGCCTCGGCGCAGGAGGCAAAGCAGCTTTTCGGCGCCGCCCGCGTCGCATCGAAGCAGGCGCCAGCGCCCTTTGGCAGCTATGCCAAGGGCTGCATGTCGGGCGGCGTGCAACTGCCCCAGACGGGGCCGACATGGCAGGCGATGCGCCTGAGCCGGAACCGCAACTGGGGTCATCCGCAGCTGGTGGATTTCGTCACCGAGTTGTCGGTCAAGGCGGCGCGCATGGGCTGGAGCGGCCTTTACGTGGGCGATATGAGCCAGCCGCGCGGCGGCCCGATGCTGAGCGGGCACCGCTCGCACCAGTTGGGGCTGGATGCGGATATCTGGCTGATGCCGCCCGGCCGGCTGAACCTCAGCATCAACGAGCGCGAGAACCTGTCGGCGGCCTCGTACCGGCGCGCGAAAGGCGCCTATGTCAACGGCAACTGGACGCGCGGGCAGCACGAGCTGCTGAAGGCCGCCGCCAGCGATCCGCGCGTCGCGCGCATCTTTGTCTTTCCCGGTGCCAAGGTGCAGATGTGCAACGACGAGCGCGGAAACCGCGACTGGCTGCGCAAGATCCGGCCGTGGTGGGGGCATCACTATCATTTCCACGTGCGCCTTGCCTGTCCGAGCGGCGCCGGCGGCTGTGTCGATCAGGCTCCGCCGCCGCCCGGCGACGGCTGCGCCGATGCGCAGCAATGGGTGAACAACATCCTCAACCCGCCGCCGCCCGATCCCAACGCGCCGAAACCCAAACCGCGCCGCGAGCTGACGTTGGCCGACCTGCCGCAGCAATGCGTCGGCGTGCTTCAGTCGCGCTGACCCGCTGCGCAAATTTTATTTTGACATATCCGAAATCTGTGGCAGGCTGACCTCGAGTTCAACAACTGAAAGGAGGTGGCCCAGTGTCTATAGAGGTATTGGAGCGAGGTGTCGGAACAGTCGGGGAGGGGCGTATCTGAGGCAGCCCTCGGATATCTGAACCAACCTGATTGGTGCGCCTAACCGGCCCACCTCCGAAAGACTTCTAGAGGGCCGTCCCGGATGGGGCGGCCCTTTCGATTTGCCGCGAGACGGCTTAGATTGATCCGCATGCTGCGCATCACCGACACCATCGCCATCGAGGATTGGGAACTGACCGAACAGTTCGTCCGCGCCAGCGGTCCGGGCGGGCAGAACGTGAACAAGGTCGCCAGCGCGGTCGAGCTGCGCTTCGAGGCCGAACGCTCGCCCAACCTGCCCGATCCGGTGAAACGTCGGCTCAAGCGGCTGGCGGGGCGGCGCTGGACCACGGAAGGCACGCTGGTGATCCAGTGCGACGAGACGCGCCATCAGGCCCGCAACCGCGAGATCGCGCGCGACAGGCTGGCCGAACTGGTCCGCAAGGCCACGGAAAAGCCCAAGCGCCGCATTCCGACGCGGCCCACGCTGGGATCGAAGAAGCGCCGCCTCAAGGCGAAGAAGGCGCGCGGCGAGGTCAAGGCCCTGCGCGGCAACGTGACCCCCGGCCCGGAGTGATCGCGCCGGTCCCGCCGTCCCGAGCAGACAGCGCCGCGAAACGTTTCAAGGCTTCGGTGGCGCCGCAATTTGGTGGCCTCGCCCTGCGATCCTATGTATCCCATGCGCGAGGCTGCAAAGGGAACGACATGACGAACACGCTTTACCAGGGCGATCTGCCGGACGGGCTGGACCTTGGCCCGGTGGTGGCCATCGACTGCGAGACGATGGGGCTGAACCCGCATCGCGACCGGCTGTGCGTGGTGCAGATGTCGGGTGGCGACGGCAACGCGCATCTGGTGCAGATCGCCAGGGGCCAGACCGCGGCGCCGAACCTGTGCGCGATGCTGGAAAATCCGGACGTTCTGAAGCTGTTCCATTTCGGCCGCTTCGACATTGCGGCGATGCAGAACGCCTTCGGTGCGCTGGCGGCGCCCGTCTATTGCACCAAGATCGCCAGCAAGCTGATCCGCACCTATACGGACCGGCACGGCCTGAAATACCTGCTGCAGGAACTGCTGGGCGTCGACATCTCCAAGCAGCAGCAAAGTTCGGACTGGGGCGCGGCGGAACTGAGCGCCGCTCAGCTGGATTATGCCGCCTCGGACGTCCTTTACCTGCACCGTCTGCGGGAAGAGCTGAACGCGCGCCTCATCCGCGAAGGCCGGATGGACCTGGCGCAGGCCTGTTTCGACTTCCTGCCGACGCGCGCGGCGCTGGATCTGGCGGGCTGGCCGGATCAGGATATCTTTGCGCATTGATCCGCCGGGGCGACAATTTCCACACGCGGCTGGTCAACTGGGCCAAGATCATCCTGCCGCTGATCGCGCTGGGGCTTCTGTCGACGCTGTTCCTGCTGTCCGACAAGGTCGATCTGGAGACGGTCCTGCCCGCGTCGGACGTCGATCTGACGCAGCGCGCGCATGATCAGGGCGCGACCAATCCCAGCTTTGCCGGCGTCACCTCGGGCGGCGATGAAATATCGTTCCGCGCCAAAACCGTGCGCCCGGACCCCGAGAACGCCGAGGTTCTTCTGGCCGATACGGCATCGGCCAGCCTGCGCCTGAAGGGCGGCGGCGTCGTCGATATCACCGCGCGCGAAGGGGCGGCCAACCAGACGGACAGAACCGCCCGGCTGGACGGGGATGTGCGGGTCACAACGACGACAGGCTACGACATCCGCACCGACAGCATCACCGCCCGGTTCGACACGCTGTTCGCCGAAACCCCCGGCGCCGTCACCGGGACCGGCCCGCCCGGCGATCTGAGCGCGGGGCGGATGCTGCTGACCTCGGATCCGGAAACGGGCGCCGCACATTTGCGGTTCACGGACGGGGTCAAGCTGATATACATGCCCGCAAAGTCGAAGGACTGAGAAAAGTGCTGCGTATCCTCCAAGCGATCCTCTTCATCGGGCTGACGGCTGCGGCCGGCGCGGCGCAGGCGCAGGGCATGCAGGTGGCCTTCGGCGGCACCGCCGGGCAGGGCGATCTGCCGGTCGAGGTGACGGCGGAAAACCTTGACGTGGACCAGAATGACGGAACCGCGGTCTTTACCGGCAATGTGGTGATCGGGCAGGGGCAGATGCGTCTGTCGGCGCCGCGTGTCCTGGTCGTCTACCTGGAGGACCGCAGCGGCATCGCCCGGCTTGAGGCGACGGGCGGCGTGACGCTGGTAAGCGGCGAGGATGCGGCCGAGGCGGCCGAGGCGGATTACAACGTCGAAACCGGCATGATCGACATGGCGGGCGATGTTCTGCTGGTGCAAAGGGGCACAACCCTGACGGCGGACCGGATGGCCGTCGATACCGTCGCCGGAACCGCGCGCATGACCGGCGGGGTCAGGACGGTGCTGCAACCCCAGGCAGAGGAATGAGCCGCCCGGACCTGCATGTCGCCGACGGGACGGACACGGACACCTCGGGCCTGATCGTGCGGAACCTGCGCAAGAGCTACAAGAAGCGGGTCGTCATCCGCGACGTATCGCTGCGGCTGCGGCAGGGCGAGGTCGCGGCGCTGCTGGGACCGAACGGATCGGGCAAGACCACGACCTTCTACGCCATCGCCGGGCTGATCTATCCCGAAGGCGGGCGCGTGACCATCGACGGGCGGGACGTCACCAACCTGCCGATGTATCGCCGGGCCAAGCTGGGCGTGGGATATCTGCCGCAGGAAATGTCGATCTTCCGGGGCCTCTCGGTCGAGGACAACATCATGGCGATCCTCGACATCTCGGTCCGCGACACGCACAAGCGCCGTGAGCGGCTGGAAGAGCTCTTGTCCGAATTCTCGGTCGAGCATCTGCGCCGCGCGCCCGCGCTGGCCCTTTCGGGTGGCGAGCGGCGGCGTGTCGAGATCGCCCGCTGCCTGGCCGCCGATCCGAAATACCTGCTGCTGGACGAGCCCTTCGCCGGCGTCGATCCGATCAGCGTCGGCGATATCCGCCACCTTGTCGCCGACCTCAAGAAGCGCGGCATCGGCGTGCTGATCACCGACCACAACGTCCGCGAGACGCTGGAAATCGTCGACCGCGCCTATATCCTGCATGACGGCCAGGTCTTGATGTCGGGCACCCCCGCCGAGGTGGTCGAGAACGAAAACGTGCGACGCGTCTACCTGGGCGAGAATTTTCGCATTTCCTGACGGCCGAGCGCCCGGAAGCGCCAGAGGCAGGCGAGCCGCCGGCGAGGCGTCGATGTCGCGCGCTCCATCGGCAGAATTCACCGGCGCCGCCGCGATCATCATTGACAATCGCGGCGGAAAGCGCGTCAATCAGTCATGGTATTTCGCAATTTCAGACGCTCCCAGATCATCCGGTCCTACGTTGAAAACGCTGGCGAAATGTCATATTCCAGCAGCCCTTCCTGATGGCCCGGAAGGCGCTTTTGCGTTTCGGGAAATGGGGTGGGTGCGCCGTTTGAAGGAGGAACCATGCGCTATCAAATCACTGGCAAGCAGATCGACATTGGCGAAGCCCTGCAGACACATGTGAAGACCGAGCTGGGCGAGGCGGTGGCGAAATACGCCGAGCGCCCGACCGATGCGACTGTGGTTTTTTCCAAAAGCGCGAGCGAATATTGTTGCGAGGCCGTGGTTCACCTCTCTACCGGCCTGACCGCGCAAGCGACCGGAAAGGCGCATGAAATCTACGCCGCCTTCGACGCCGCGCGCGAAAAGATGGAAAAGCAGCTGCGCCGCTACAAGCGCCGCCTCAAGGACCATCACAAGGAACGGGCGCAGCCGGTTGAACTTTCCGGCGGGTCCTCCTATATCCTCGCGTCTGAAACCGAAGGGGGGGAATCGGAGCCCGAAAGCCTTCAGCCCATCATCGTCGCCGAAATGGAGGCGAAGATCCCGTCCCTCTCCGTCGGAGAGGCCGTGATGCAGATGGAGCTGGCGGGGGCCCCCGTCCTTGTCTTTCGGAACGAGGCGAAAAGCGGGTTGAACGTGGTCTACCGCCGCGACGACGGCAATATCGGGTGGATCGATCCGTAACACGGGTCAGGCGGCGCGCGGGCGGCCCTGGCCGTCGGAGCAGTGAATGGACATTCCCATGATCCTGAAACCCGGAGCTGTGCGCGTTCTTGGTGCGGCATCGAGCAAGAAGCGGCTGATGCACGAGCTGGGCGATATAGCGCACGCCGTTTACGGCGTGGACGCGCAGGCCGCCGTCGATGCCCTGCTGGAGCGCGAGTTACTGGGCCCCACCGGCGTGGGGCACGGCGTGGCGCTGCCGCATGCGCGGCTGGACGATATCGACCGGGTGGTCGGTGTTCTGGTCCTTCTGGAAAAGCCGATCGATTTCAACTCGGTCGACCGGCAGCCGGTCGATCTGGCCTTTGCCCTTTTCGCGCCGCGCGAAGCCGGGGTCGAGCATCTCAAGGCGCTCGCGCTGGTGTCGCGGACGCTGCGCGATGCGCAGCTTTGCGCCAAGCTGCGGGCCAATCCCGATCCGGCAACGCTTTACACCATCGTGACCGAAGCGCAGTCCATGCTGGTGGCGTAGCAGCGCCGCCGACGGCTCAGCGCCAGCGGTCCCAGCCGAACATGAGATAGTCGCGCTGATAGATGTCGGCGATCATCGCCTCGATCTCGTCGTCATAGATGTCGCCCAGGGTGAACGGGCTGTCGGGTGCCGCCGGTGCCGCAGGCGCGGCGCCGCAATAGCAGACCTGACGCGCCAGGGTATCGAGGTGCTGCGCCATCTCATCCTCGCGCACGAGAGCGTCGGGCAGACGGAATTGCGCCATGCCCTGCAGGATGGCCGTCTGCGTTGCCCAATTGGCATCCACCCGCACGCCGGTCTGGCCGCGCAGGTTGGCGCGCACGAACTCGAGAAACGCCTTGAACGCATGGTAATGCGCGCGTTTGTCATAGGTGTCATCAGGGCCGGGGCCGGGGATAGGCAGCTTGTGAAAGTTGCGCAGAACGCGCCGGATCTCGGTCAGGCAGCCGGGGCCGCGGTTCAGGATGCACTGGCAGAACGCGGCATGAGCCCGCGCGGCCGGATGGCGCAGCACGGTAAAGCTGCGATATCCCGCCCGGCCCCGCATCCAGCCGCGCAGGTCTTTCTGGTTCAGCCCTGACGCAAGCGCATCGTCCGCCACACCGTCGAGCGCGGCCATCCACGCCCGCACCGCGGCCTCCGGGCCGGATTTGATCGGCATGTAGAGCAGCGGCGCGGAATGGGCGATCACATGCGACGGCACGGCGGGGCCGCGGCGCGGCTCAAAATCGGGCGTGCGCGTCAGGTTGAACCGGTCGATCCCCGCGAGCGCCTGCGTCATCTCGTCGAAGTTGGCGACCTTTTCGGAAAGCGGCTGGGGATTCTGGATCTTGAGGCTGCTGTCCAGCGCGCCGAGCCTTTCGTCGCTGCCCAGAAAACGGGCCAGCCCATTGATGACGTCGAGATCGTTCAGATCCTCGTAAGAGATGTAGAACGCCGTCTGGCCCGATTTCTGCAACCGTCCCATAACCTCGATCTGGAACGTCTGGAGCCGGGTGATGTGACGGTCGAACTCCGCCGCGTCGAATACTGCCTTGGCGTCCTTGCGCCGCTTGACGTTGGTCAGCTTCCACTGGCCGGTTTCCTGCGCGATCTTCCAGCTGACATAGCTTTCGGCGGGGTTGCGCGTGAGGATGATCTTGGCGCAGCGCGGATCGTCCAGGCAGATGTCGAGCGCGCGCGCATCGTGGTCGTGAAACAGCCGGAAACCCCCCATCCCGGCCGAGCCGGTCCTGATCCGGTCGATCAGGCGGGCGGGGTCCGCTTCGCGCATGGCCTGCGTGACGCCCAGAAGCTCGGTCCGGTCGGGATAGCCGATGAACGAAGGGTTGAACGCCTCGCCGTGGCATTCGAAGCTGTCAAAGGCGTTGATGTGCGATTCCAGCAGGTTGGACCCTGTCCGCATCTCCGCCAGCATCACGAAGCAGTCGAAACGCCCCATGCCCTACGGCACCGGGTAAGGCTTGCGCGTGCGGGACCGCACCGCGCGCCGCTCATCATCATCGGGGAAATTGCCCATCAGGTACGGGTGCATGCCCTGGTTCTTGAGGTCTTGCAGGAACTGGCCGAAGCCGGTCAGATCGGTCATTTTTGGCACTTCGCTCAGCATCCGCTGCTTATGCTTCGGGGCGACTTCGCCGATGATTGATAGCAGCGGCTCCATCGGCGCCTCGATGAACTCGGCCATCGTCCAGATGCGCACGTGCGCCTTGGTCCAGCCGGACCGCAGCGCTTCGAGGTGTTTCGCCTCGATCCGTTGCAGGCGCGCCGCCTCGCGGCGGATATCGGCGAAATTCCCGCCGGATTTGAACAGCGGCACTGCCCAGGCGCCCGAGATGACGGAAAGCTGCGCGTTGGGATCCTTGGCGATGATCCAGTTCACCGCCTGATTGTCGCGCGGGCCGAACTGAAAGCACTGCCGCTCGCCGCGCGTGTTCCAGATCAGGCTGGCAAGAAAGGCGCGCGGGTTGTAGTCGCGCAGCGCAGCGCTGTCCGACAGAGCGCCATTGATCACCGTGTCGCCCCCGCTGAACTCGGCGCGCTCGGGCGCGAAGAGATGACCGTGGACACGCATGCCCGTCGCGCGGGCCAGCCACGGCTCGAAATCATTGAACAGGGGCGAAAAGCCATGAAAGACCGAGTATCCGGCCGACGTGAGGCCGTTTTCGCGGGTTTCCACCGGGAACCGGCTTTGCATGTAAAGGCCCGGCCGACCGCGCGTGCGCCGCTCGACCGCCTTGGCGAAGATGCGGTCGATCCGGGCCGGGTTCGGCTCGGTCCGTTTCATCGCGCCGGCCGCGTCGGTGAGGAAGGCATCGTAAAGGCGGTTGGCCTGCGGCCATATCTTGCGCGCGACGAAACAGTCGGACCGGCGCAGAAGCTGCAGGTGATCGTCGTAGAAGATATGCGGCTTGCCCTGGTAGTCGAATTTCGACAGCGTCAGGGACCGGCTGTCGATCCGGCGCGAATGCTGGCGGGCCAGCGTCTGGAAATAGCTCTCGTCGGGTATCCACACTTTCGAGAAGTAGCGGTCATAGGCCGCGCGGTTCGGATCGCTCAGAATGGCCGAAAGTGTCTGGCGCGTCAGGCACCACCACTGGCTGCCCATATGCGGCACGAGGTCGCCGGGAATGCGCCGCTTCATCCCGAGGCGGCGCTGCAAGGCGACGTAGCCGTCGAAGAGATAGCGGTGCTTGCGCCAGGAGAACGGAAAGCGTAGCGTGAACCGCTCGGAATCCAGCCCGCCGATGGTCCAGGGCACGTCGGCGGTCGTCGCGCTTTCGATGAAATCGGTTTGCGGGCGGGCGGCGAGGTAGTCGATCAGCTCCTGCACCGGGCGCAGCGGCAGGCACGAGCCGGAGGCGAGGTAGATGTGCCCCACCTGCGGAAATTCGGCGAGCATCACCTCGGACGCGCTTTGCGATGCTTCGACCAGGCTCCACGTGCCCCATGCGCAGCGGTGCCGCCGCGAAAAGCGGGTTTCCGGCAGATCGGCCAGCGACTTGCGGAAGTTGTGGAATGTCTTGTCCGGCACCGATGCGTCGACATGGATCACCAGCGGGCAACCGGCGGCGGACCAGTGCCGCGCGACCTGCTCGGCGCGGCCCAGCGCGTTGTGAACCAGCATGACGATCCCGACGCTCACGCTGCGGCTGCCTTTCTTGTCATGCCCAGTTCCCCTTGGACATCAGGCCCAGGATTTCCAACTGACGCCAGTTTATGTATTTCTCTGAGCATTTGCACCAAAGCTGTGGCGTGGCCGACAGTTTTTCGGCGTAGGCCTTGTATTCCGCCGACGCGCGATAATGCTGTCCGCGCGCCAGTTCCTCTTCGGCCTTCTGTCCGAACGTGTTGAGAAACTTGGCATGAAGCAGGATGCCGCTGGCCCTCTCGCCGCCCCATTCGTCATAGACAAGGTTCAGCCCCCGCGGCAGCAGCATGTGGGTCGAACTGATATAGGCATAGCGCCGGTGCCATCTGACCAGCGGTATCTTGTTCAGCGCGGGCGCCTTCCTGGGCGCGTCCGGAAAAAAGACGCGCGCCCGTGGACCGCCCTGGATCCACAGATTGCCGAACTTGAGGTTCTTTTCGATCATGTAGTTGCCGGGATCGAACCAGGCGGCGATCTCCAACGGATTCTGCCCGGCGCGATAGGGCACCGCATCGAGCCGGCCTTTGGGATACATGTCCAGCAGCATCGCGCCGAAGCTGCGCATGTTCGCACCGTCCAGCCAATCGGTCAGCGCGCGGATCGGGCGCGTGTCGCAGAACGGATAGATGAAGAATTCGTCCGGATCGACGACCAGCGTCCAGTGGTCGTGGCCATACCTGGCCTGAAGCCCGTTCAGCCAGTCCACGCCGAAGCGCGCGTTCCTGTAGCTGCCGGCGGTGTGCCAGAGCGACACGTCGGGCTGGTCCGACAGATAGCCGCCGCTGCCGTCGCTGCTGTCATTGTCGACGATCAGGAAGTGATCGATCCCCATCCGGCGATAGTAGTCGAGGAAATAGGGCAGGCGCACCTGTTCGTTCCGCAGGGTCGAGAACAGCAGGATGTCGCCCGGCTTGATCCGGTCGGTGCGATCGGCGACCGGTCGCAGCGACAACCCCTTGCGCAGCGCGCGCGCCTTGGCGTGCTTGCGGCGCAGACGCATCCGGTATGATTGCACGAAACTCAGCGAGGCTTCCCCTGATCCAGACTTTGCCCGCAGCATACGCGCCGGACGTTAAGGTTATGTATCACGCCGGCCGTCCGGCAACCTGTGCGGCCAGCGTTAAGCTGTCGCTGACGCCACGTAAACTGTTATTGCGCCTCTTACAGCCAGCCGCCGCGCGACATGAGGCCCAGCGCCTCGAGGTGGCGCCAGCCGCGATAGCGGGTCGAGCCGGCACACCACAGGTCGGGATCGTCCGTCAGGCTGTCATAATAACTGTCGTAAATCCGCGAATTGGCGAAATGTTCGCGCCGGCACTTTTCCTCGGCGGATCTGCCGGTAATCATCGGCAGGAACTTGGTGTGCAGCAGGATTCCGCTGGTCAATTCGCCGCCCGCTTCGTCAAAAACGTGGTTCAGGTGCCGCGGCAGGATCGAATGGGTCGAACTGACATAGGCGTAGCGGCGGCTCCACCTGACCAGCGGCACCTTGCCCATCGTCGGGGCGCGGCGGGGGTTTTCGCCAAAGAACAGCCGCGCGCGCGGACCGCCCTGAATCCACAGGTTTTCAAGGCGCTTCTGCTTCTGGATCATGTAGTTGCCGGCGTCGAACCATTGCAACGTCCCGCAGGGGTCGTCGCCGGCGCTGTAGTGCTGCGCGCTCAGCCGGCCCTTGGGATACATGTCCAGCATGAGCGCACCGAAGGATCGCCGCCCGCCCCTGTCCAGCCATTCCGTCAGCGCGCGCAGCGGGCGCGTGTCGTGATGCGGGTAGATCAGCAGCTCGTCCGCGTCGACGGTCAGGCACCAGTGGCCGTCGCCATGCCGCATCTGCAGCCAGGTCAGCCAGTCCACCCCGAACCGCGACAAACGGTAGCTGCCGCAGGTGCGCCAGAGCGATACGTCCGCCTGCGCGTCAAGGTAGTCCCGCGTGCCGTCGGTGCTGTCGTTGTCCACGATCAGAAAGTGATCGACACCCAGTTTGCGGTGATGGTCGAGAAAATGCGGCAGGCGAATCGCTTCGTTGCGCATGGTGGAGAAGGCGAGGATCGCGCCGGGGCGGATGGCGCCGGTGCGGTCGGCAACCGCGCTGAGCTGCCGGCGCTTGCGAAAGCTCCGCCACAGCAGACGGCGGCGCTTCCAGCGCAGGCGATAGGCCATGCCCAGCGCCGCGGCCGTCGCTTTGCCTTGCGCGCATGGCTTCATTCGTGCTCCGGCGGCGGTTCGGTGCGGCAGGATCGGGTCTATTTTTCGTAGCGCCCCGAGCGCTGCCAGCGCCAGGCGTCCTCGATCATGCAGTGCATGGTGCTGCGGGCCGGGCTCCAGCCCAGTTCGGCCCCGGCGCGGGTCGAACCCGAGACCAGCCTCGTGCAATCCCCCGCGCGGCGCGGCCCCTCGATCACCGGCACGTCGCGGCCGGTCACGGCGCGCGCCTGATCGATCACCTCGCGCACCGAAAACCCGCTGCCGGTGCCAAGGTTGAACACGCGGTCGCCCTTGCCCTCCATCAGCCATTTCAGGCCCAGCACATGCGCGTCGACCAGATCGCAAACATGCACGTAGTCGCGGATGCAGGTGCCGTCGGGCGTGCCGTAATCGGTGCCGAAGATCGTCAGCGCGCCGCGCTTGCCCTCGGCGGCCTCCAGCACCAGCGGCACCAGATGCGTCTCTGGCCGGTGGAATTCGCCGACCTCCGCCTCGGGATCGGCGCCGGCGACGTTGAAGTAACGGAAAATGACGTGCCGCAGCGCATGGGCGCTTGCGAAATCGCCCAGCATATCCTCGACCGCGCGCTTGGATTTTCCGTAGGCGTTGAGGGGGTGTTGCGGGGAATGCTCGTCAAGAACCACGTTGTCCTGCTCGCCATAGGTGGCGCAGGTCGAGCTGAAGACGATGCTCAGGCACCCGGCCCGCACCGCCGCCTGGCACAGCGCCAGTGATCCGGCGACATTGTTATGCCAGTAGAGCGCGGGGTTGCCCATCGCCTCGCCCACTTGGCTGAGGGCCGCGAAATGCATGACGGCGGCGGGCTTGTAGGCGGCAAACACCTGGTCCAGCCGCTCGGGGTCGGGCAGATCGCCCTGCTCGAACGGGCCGAACCTGACGGCGTCGGCCCAGCCGGTGCTGAGGTTGTCGTAGGTCACGGGAGTATAGCCCGCAGCCGCCAGCGCCTTGCAGGCATGGCTGCCGATGTAGCCCGCCCCGCCTGTCACGAGGATGTTCGTCACGCCTGCCCCTGCCTTCGCCGCTCGCGTTACTGCGCGGCCTTGTCCGCCTCGATCACGTCGTAAAGGAAGTTGCGCAGCCCGTCACGCAGATCGTCGCGGGCCAGCGCGAAGGCGACCGTCGCCTGAAGGAACCCCGCCTTGGAGCCACAATCGTAGCGGTGTCCCTTGAAGCAGAAGCCATAGACCTCTTCGCCGTCGGCCCGCGCATCGGCGATGGCGTCGGTCAGCTGGATTTCACCGCCCGCGCCGACCGTCTTCTTGTTCAGCTTCTGCAGCACGGTTGGCGTCAGGATATAGCGGCCGATCACCGCAAGGTTGGACGGCTGCGTGCCGGGCGCCGGCTTTTCCACCATGCCCTTGGTCAGGACCAGATCGCCCCGACGCTCCTTGACGTCGAGGATGCCGTAGGCCGATGCCTTGTCGTCGGGCACCTCCATCGCGGCGACGATGTTGCTCTGGGTTTCCTCGAATGCCTCGACCATCTGCTGAAGGCAGGGCTTGTCGGCCGCGATCACGTCGTCGGGCAGGATGACGGCGAAGGGCTCGTTCCCGATCAGGCGACGCGCGCACCAGACGGCGTGGCCCAGCCCCAGCGGCTTGTGCTGACGGATATAGGCGACTTCACCCGAATCCATGTCCGTGGATTTGAGGATCTCCAGCAGTTCCGTCTTTTTCTTCTTGCGCAGTTCCTGTTCGATCTGCGGCGCGTTGTCGAAATAATCCTCCAGCGCGCCCTTCCCGCGCGATGTGACGAAAATGAATTCCCTTATGCCCGCCGCGCGGGCCTCGTCGATGGCATATTGAACCAGCGGGCGATCCACCAGCGTCATGATTTCCTTCGGCACCGATTTGGTGGCGGGCAGAAATCGCGTTCCCATGCCTGCGACGGGGAAAATTGCCTTTGTGACCTTTGTTCGCATCGCCCGTCCTTTCAAATGTCTCCGGGCCTGCCGCGAGGGCAGGCCGATCCGTTTGCTGTTTTTACGACCTTGGCTGCCTTTCGGCCCAGTAGTGTCACATCTAGAACAACAGCGGGCGCAAAATGTTGCAATCTTTTTCGCCGGTGTTGTCGGAAACTGCGCTGTTGCAGCTTCAGGAGGCGTTCTGAGCCTGCTTGAGCTGGACGCCAGGCGCGTGGGCGATGAAGAACGGATTGGCATACCCGGCCTTGCCGTAGGTCAGGGGCGTGTGGTCGTCGAATCGCACGACATGGCCGCCGGCGCCGGCCAGAACGGCGTGGCCCGCGGCGGTGTCCCATTCCATCGTGCGCCCGACGCGGGGGTAAAGATCGGCCTCGCCCGTCGCGACAAGGCAGAATTTCAACGACGATCCGGCGCTCTTGCTGTCCTTGACCGAATATTGCGCGATATAGTCGTCGGTCGCCTGGTCGCGGTGCGATTTCGACGCGACCACCATCAGCGCGCCGTTGTCGGGCGTGGACACGCGGATGGGCGTCAGCGTGCCGGCGGCGCCCTTGGCCAGCGCGCCGGTTTCCTCGACGGCGGTGCCGTCGGGGAGGGTATAGAACATGCGGCCCCTGGCGGGCGCATAGACGACGCCGCGCGTGGGGGTGCCGTTTTCGACCAGCGCGATGTTGACGGTGAAATCGCCGCGGCGGTGAATGAATTCCTTGGTGCCGTCCAGCGGATCGACGATCAGGAACGTCCCGGCGCGCTGCGTGTGCGAGGCCGCCTGCTCCTCCGTGACCAGAAGAACATCGGGGAACGCATCGCGCAGCCCGGCCGAGATAAGCGCATCGGCGGCCTCGTCGGCGGCGGTCACGGGGCTGTCGTCGGATTTCGCCTTCACGTCGAAATCGTCCTGACCGTAGATCCGCATGATCGCATCGCCGGCCTCCAGCGCGAGGCGCCGCATCACGTCAGTCAGCTTGTCGTAGTCCATGTCGAATGCTCCGGATGGTCTGGGATGCAACGCGATGTTGCGGGATGGGGCCGCGCCCCTTATGCTGTGCGGCTAACGGATCGGCAAGAAGTCCGTGACACGGTCAAAGCGGCAGCAAGGGCGCGGAAGCGGAATCATGTTTCAACAGGTCAGGCGGAAATCGACCCTGCTCACCGCCGTCTCCATCCTGGAGCTGATCTATCACGCGACGGTGCGCGATGTGCGCAAGAGGCACGGCAATGCCCTGATGGCCCTGGGGGTGAACATCCTTCAGGCGCTGGTCTTCCTTCTGACGTTCTATGTGATGTTCTCGGTGCTGGGCCTGCGGGGCGCGGCGCTGCGCGGGGATTTCCTGCTTTATCTCATGTCGGGAATTTTCCTTTTCCTCACCCATGTCAAGACGCTGGGCGCCGTCGTGGCGGCCGACGGGCCGTCATCGCCGATGATGAAGCATGCGCCGATGAATACCGCCATCGCGATCACCTCGGCCGCTCTGGGGGCGCTTTACATCCAGGTCCTGACGATGGGCCTGATCCTTTTCGTCTACCACGTCGCCGTGCATCCGTTCGAGGTGGAGTATCCCTTTGCCGCAAGCGGCATGTTGCTGCTGGCGTGGTTCACCGGCGCGTCCATCGGGCTGGTGCTGCTGTCGGTCAAACCGTGGTTTCCCACCTTCGTCGCCACCTTCGCGACGGTGTACCAGCGGGCCAACATGATCGCGTCGGGCAAGATGTTCGTCGCCAACACGCTGCCCGGTTACATGCTGGCCATGTTCGACTGGAACCCGCTGTTTCACACCATCGATCAGGCGCGCGGTTTCGTCTTCGTCAACTATTTCCCGCACAATTCCAGCCTGACCTACCCAATCGTCGTGGCGGTCACGCTGACCATGATCGGCCTGATGGGCGAATTCTACACGCGCCGCCACGCGTCGACCAGTTGGGACGCGCGGCGCTGAGCGCGGCCGCTATCCCGCGGCGCGCACGGCGCCGGCAATGGTGGCGACGACATCGCGCAGCATCGCCTCGTCCTCGCATTCGGCCATGACCCGGATCAGCGGCTCGGTTCCCGAGGGGCGGATCAGCAGCCGGCCCTTGCCGTTCAGCCGCTCTTCCTGCGTCGCGATGACCTTCTGCACGGCGTCTTCGGCAAGGGGCGCCGTTCCTGCCCCCAGCGTCACGTTTTCCAGCAGCTGCGGCACCGGCGTGAAACTGCTCAAGAGGGCGCTGGCGGGCTGCCCTGCGTTCACCATCGCGGCCAGAAAATGCAATCCCGCCACCAGCCCGTCGCCGGTGGTGGCATAGTCGGTCATCACGATGTGGCCCGACTGCTCTCCTCCGAGGTTGAAGCCGCCGCTGCGCATCCGCTCGACCACGTGGCGATCGCCGACCTGCGTGCGCTCCAGCCTCAGGCCCAACCCTTCGACATACCGCTCCAGCCCGAGGTTGGACATCACCGTGGCGACCAGCGCGCCGCCCGCCAGCGTGCCCGCCTCGGACCAGAGCCGCGCAAAGAGCGCCATGATCTGATCGCCATCGGTGATGCGCCCCGTCTCGTCGATCAGCACGATGCGGTCGGCGTCGCCGTCGAGGCATATTCCCAGGTCCGCCCCGTGGCTGCGCACCGCCTCCGCCGCCGCCTGCGGCGCGGTGGAGCCGCAGCCGAGATTGATGTTGTAGCCGTCCGGCGACACGCCCAGCGGGATCACGTCCGCGCCCAGCTCCCACAGCACGTCGGGCGCGGCCTTGTAGGCGGCACCATTGGCGCAATCGACGACGATCCTGAGCCCCGTGAGGCGCGTCGCGCGCGGGATCGTCGTCTTGGCATATTCGACATAACGTCCCTGCCCTTCCTCGATCCGCCGCGCGCGGCCGATGTTGATCGGTTTGACGGGGGGGATGTCCCCGGCGAGGATACGCTCGATCTCGGCCTCGGAGGCGTCGTCCAGCTTGAACCCGTCGGGGCCGAAGAATTTGATCCCGTTGTCGTGATGCGGATTGTGACTGGCCGAGATCATGATTCCTAGATCCGCCCGCATCGAGCGTGTCAGGAAAGCCACCGCCGGCGTCGGCACCGGCCCCAGCAGCAGCACGTTCATCCCGGTCGAGGTCAGCCCGGCGGTCAGCGCGTTCTCCAGCATGTAGCCCGAGCGGCGCGTATCCTTGCCAATGACCACCCGGTGCCCGTTCAGCCCGTCCTTGCGAAAGTGACGCCCGGCCGCCGCCCCGACGCGCAGCGCCATTTCCGCCGTCATGGGATAGGTGTTGGCCGTGCCGCGAATTCCGTCGGTGCCGAAGATCCTGGATGTCATCCTGTGCCTTTCGCGGGGTAGTCTGAGCTGGTGACGACGTCGCGCCATCCTATATCGCCTCGATAACGATTTGGCGAGGGGCGCGGCGCCCTCTATTGCAATGTTGCGGCGCGGCGGGCAGAACTCGGGCTAGCCCCAGTTTGCCGGAGCCTGCCCGATGTACAATTCGCTGTCGCTGCGCCATCCCGTCCACCTGGCCTGGACCGCGACCTTCGTGCTGGCGGCGGTGCTGACGGTCCTGACCCTCATGCCGCCGCCTCCGGAGCCCACCGGGGCGGGCAATGACAAGCTGCACCATTTCATCGGCTTCGGCATGCTGGCGCTGCCGCTTTGCCTTGCGCGTCCGCAGCGGGCGTTGGCGGTGGTGGTGGGGGTTGTTGCCTTCGGTGCGGCGATCGAACTGGTGCAGCCCTATTTCGGGCGGAGCGCGGAATGGGCGGATCTGCTGGCCGACACGCTGGGCGCGGCCAGTGCCGCCGTCATCGCGCGCGTGCTGCGCCGCTGACGGCACTATACCAGAGCGGCGCCCGCGCCGCGCATCCCCGCCAGCGCGGCGTCCAAAGATCCGCCCGTATCGATCCCGCGGCAGAGGGCGGTTTCGACCCGCACATCATAGCCCAGCCCCGCCGCGTCCACCGCCGAGAAGTTGACGCAGAAATCCAGCGCCAGCCCGACCAGCGTCACCGCCCCGATCCCGCGCGTCTGCAAGTAGCCGTGCAGCCCCGTCGGCGTCTGGCGGTCGTTCTCGAAAAACGCGGAATAGCTGTCGAGCGCGGGGTTGTATCCCTTGCGCAGGATCATGTCGGCGCGGTCGGTGTCCAGGTCCGGGTGGAACCGCGCGCCCTGGGTGCCCTGCACGCAATGATCTGGCCACAGGATCTGCGGTCCGTAGGGCATGTCGGTGATGTCCATCGGCTTGCCGCCCGGATGGTTTGAGGCAAAGGACGCATGCGCCGCCGGGTGCCAGTCCTGCGTCAGCACGACGGCGCCGAAATCGGTCATGCGCGCGTTGATCCCGTCGACCAGCGCATCGCCCCCCGGCACAGCCAGCGCGCCGCCGGGGCAAAAATCGTTCTGCATGTCGATCACGATCAGCGCATGGGTCATCGTCGTCTCCTTTGCTGCCTTCCCATGCGTAGGCACGCCCCTGCGCCGCGTCAACAACCGCCTCTTGCCGCAGAGACGTGTTGAGCTTACATCCGCGCCCATGCATACCATCGCCGCGCTCTATCACTTCGCCCCGCTCGCCGATCCCGCCGCCCTGCAGCCGCCGCTGCTGGCGCTGTGCCGCGCCGAGGGCATCACCGGATCGCTCATCCTGGCGCGGGAGGGAATCAACGGCACCATCGCGGGCAGCGGCAAGGGCATCGACGCGGTGCTGGCGCATCTGCGCGCCTGGCCCGGCTGCGCCGATCTGGAGCACAAGCAAAGCACCAGCGCGATGCAGCCCTTCGGCCGCCTCAAGGTGCGGCTGAAGTCCGAGATCGTGACCATGGGCCAGCCGGACGTCGACCCGCGTGCCCGCGCGGGGCATTACGTGGCCCCGGCCGAGTGGAACGAGTTGATCGCGCAGGACGATGTCGCCGTCATCGACACGCGCAACGATTACGAGATCGCCATCGGCACGTTTCGGGCCGCCATCAATCCGCAGACCGCCAGTTTCCGCGAATTTCCCGCCTGGTGGGAGGCGAACAGGCACCGCTTCGCGGGCAAGCGCGTGGCCATGTTCTGCACCGGCGGCATCCGCTGCGAGAAATCCACCAACTACCTGCTGGGTCAGGGTGTCGAGGAGGTCTATCACCTCAAGGGCGGCATCCTGAAGTATCTCGAGGAGGTGCCGCAGGAGGACAGCGCGTGGCAGGGCGAATGCTTTGTCTTCGACGGGCGCGTGTCGGTCGGGCACGGGCTGTCCGAGGGGCCGCATCTGCTGTGCCACGCCTGCCGCCGCCCCATCCTGCCCGCCGACACGGAGCGCCCCGAATACGAGCAGGGCGTGTCCTGTCATCATTGCGTGGCCGAGACCGGCGAGGCCGACAAGAGCCGCTTTCGTGAACGGCAAAAGCAGATTGCCCTCGCCGAGGCGCGCGGCGAGCGTCACATGCTGAACGTTCCCGGCAGCTGACCGGCGCGCCCGCCTTTCATCTTCCCAAAAATACTCAAAACCCTGCCGCAGGCCATGGGCGCTGCGCGCAAGGTTTGCGCCGTCCGTCCGGATTTTCAGGGAAACCTCCCGATCCCGTCGCAAGGAGGGGATTTTGACGGCGACCCCCAAGGGAGGAGAAGGGGTCGCCGCCATGTCGGATATCTACAGGGAGGAGAAAGATATCCGAAACCGTCATGCCCGCCGCGATGGCAGGCGAAATCGTCAGCGCTGGCGCGTGCCGTAGACCGCCTGCCAGGCGTCGCTGTGCATGGAGCCGCGGCTCAGCCCCAGGTCGGCCAGTTCGCGCTCGGACAGTTGCGACAGCGCGTTGACCGTCTGGCGGTACGAGCGGCGCTGTGCGACGCGGATTTTCATGTCCGACAGGGCGGCCATGATCGACTGCGTCAGAGTGGCGCGGCCGGTATGTGTATGGGATGCATAGCTCATGTTCTCTACCTCTTTTTCATCATCGGCCTCATGTGCCTTGTGGCTCGACCGGTTCGTGTTCTGACGCCTACATACGCCTTTGCCGTCCTTTCACAACGGCCGCAAAGGCAATGCCGCCATGCAGCAATTGCATAAGTAACGCTGACCTAACGTCAGATCCCGGCGGGCGATTTTCCTGCATTTGCCGGATCGGTCTTGCCCTCGATCCAAAAACTGCCACGTATGAGCCCGAGTGCAGAGGAAAGGGACGTCATGACTGTCACGCGCGCGCAAATCGAGGCCGAGCTTGCCCGTATCCAGCTTCCCGAGGGCGGCGACCTGATCTCGCGCGACTGGGTGCGCGCGCTGAGCGTCGAGAACGGCGAGGTCCGCTTCGTGATCGAGGCGCCCAGCCCCGAGATTGCCCGAAAGTCCGAGCCGGTGCGCGCCGCCGCCGAACGTGCCGTCGCCGCGCTGGAGGGTGTGACCCGCGTCAGCGCCGCGCTGACGGCCCACGGCCCCGCCGCCAAGGCGCCGCCGCAGCGCCCCGCCGGGGCAGAGCCGCCCAGTCTCCGGATCGGCGGCCATCCCAAGCCGCAGCAAGGCTCGATGAAGCCGTCCAGCGTCAAGTCGATCATCGCCATCGGATCGGGCAAGGGGGGCGTCGGCAAATCGACCGTGGCGTCCAACCTCGCCGTCGCGCTGGCGCGCGCGGGCAAGCGCGTGGGCCTGCTGGATGCCGATATCTACGGCCCCAGCCAGCCGCGCATGATGGGCGTCTCCAAACGCCCGGCCAGCCCGGACGGCAAGACCATCGAGCCGCTGCACGCCCATGGCGTTACGCTCATGTCCATCGGGCTGATGCTGGACCCGGCCAAGGCGGTCATCTGGCGCGGCCCGATGCTGATGGGGGCGCTGCAACAGATGATTTCGCAGGTCAACTGGGGTGAGCTGGACGTTCTGATCGTCGATCTGCCCCCCGGCACCGGCGACGTGCAACTGACCCTCTGCCAGAAGGCCGAGCCGTCGGGCGCGATCATCGTCTCGACACCGCAGGACGTGGCGCTTCTGGACGCGCGCAAGGCGATGGACATGTTCCAGACGCTGAAGACCCCCATTCTGGGCATGATCGAGAACATGAGCACCTACGTGTGCCCGGAATGCGGGCACGAGGCGCAGATCTTCGGTCATGGCGGCGTCGCGGCCGAGGCGGAAAAGCTGGGCGTGCCCTTCCTTGGCGGGTTGCCCATCGACCTCGACACCCGCCTTGCCGGGGATGCGGGAACGCCAATCGCCGCGGGCGACGGGCCCGCCGCCGCCGCCTATGCCGCCATGGCGCGGCGCCTGATCGAGGGCGGCATCGTCTGACGCTCATCCCTTCCCCCCGGCAGCAGGAGCCGCCCATGACCCTCATCGTCCTTTACGCCGTCACCTTCATCGTGTTTCTGGGGATCGACTATCTCGGCCTGACCTACCTCATCAAGCCGACCTTCCAGCAGTATATCGGCGATCTGCTGTCGGACAGCCCGCGCTTCGGTCCGGCGGTGATCTTCTATGCCTTCTACGTCGGCGTGCTTCTGTGGTTCGTCAGCTGGCCGGCGCTGGAGCAGGGCAAATCGCTGGCCTGGGTCTTCGGAACGGGCGTGCTGATCGGGGCGATGGCGTATGGCACTTACGAGTTCACCAACCTCGCCACGCTCAAGGACTGGACATGGCGCATGGTGGCCACCGATTTCACCTGGGGCAGCCTGTTGACCGGGGTGTCGGCGGCGGCCGGCGTTGCCGTGGCGCGCGCCGTCGGCTGAGCGCGGCCGCTACGCTTCCGGCAATTCCACCGGGACCAGCCCCAGCTTGCGCGCGGCGGCAATCGACAGGATGCCACTGTCAAGCCCCAGCGGCATCTGGTAGCGCCGCACGGCAGCGCGGGTGCGCGCATCCATCTGGCCGGTGACGGCACCGGAATAGAGACCGCGCGCCTTCAGCGCGCGTTGCAGCGAAGCGGTGAAATCCGGGGGCAGATCGGCGGGGCAGGGCGTCTCGAACCAGATGTCCTCGCGCTCCCGCTCGATGATCTGATGCGTTCCGGTCCGGTAGGTCGCGGGAGCCGGAGCGGTGTCGTCGCCCGGCTTTTCGGACGCCTCTGTCAGCACCTGATCCGTTACCGTCTGGATCAGTGCGGGCGTGACGAGCTTGCTCCAGCACGTTCCGGGTGCAGCGCCGGACGGCGCTTCGGTCAGGATCTCCAAGGGGTCCGGCCTTGGATTCTCCGGCGCCGCGCAGCAGGCGGCGGCAAGAACGGCCAGAAGGGGAAGTGCGGCGGCTTTCAACAGCGGGTGCCTCGGAAACGGTGGCGGATCCGGGCGACACTATCCGCTTTCGCGGCCGTGGCAAAGGCAGCGGCCTTGCGGCAGGCGCCCGGCCCCAAGGGGGCCGGGCGGGATTGAGGCCGGCGATTATTCTTCGGCTTCGGCCAGTTTGACCGCGACGAAGGTGTAATTGCCCCCGCGGTAGACCCGCAGCAGAAGCGGCGCGTCCGTCTTGGCCGCTTCGGCGACCGCGCTCCGCAGCGCAGCCGGATCGGTCACGTCCTCGCCCGCAGCCGCGGTGATGACGTCGCCGGGGCGCAGACCGGCCCGCGAGGCCGCGCTGTCCGGTTGAACGCCCGTGATGGCGATGCCGCTCAGCTCCTCGGGCAGGCTCAGCCGCGTGCGCAAGGATGCGTCGAGCGTGGCGATGGTAACGCCCAGCTGCGGCGTTCCGGGTGCCGCTGAATCGCCCTCCCCCTCGGCGCCGGAGAGGTTCTGACTGGGATGTAGGCCGATCTCCACCGTCAGTTCCTGCGTCTCGCCGTCGCGCAGAACGGTCAGCGGAACGCTCTTGCCCACCTGAAGGTCGGCGACCGCCAGCGACAGGGCGCGCGGATCGTCCACCGGATTGCCGTTTAGGCCGACAACCACGTCGCCAGGCTTCAGCCCCGCCTTTTCCGCCGGGCTGTCGCGCGTGACCGAGGTGACGAGCGCGCCGTTGGTGGCGTCGATGTCCAGCGCGGCGGCGATATCCTCGCTGACCGGCTGAATGCCGACGCCCAGCCAGCCGCGCTCGACCGATCCGTCCTCCTTGAGGTCGGTGACGATCCGCTGCGCCACTGCCGAGGGTACGGCAAAGCCGATCCCGACGCTGCCGCCCGAGGGCGACACGATGGCGGTATTCACGCCCACGACGTCGCCCGCCGCGTTGAAGAGCGGCCCGCCCGAGTTGCCCCGGTTGATCGCGGCATCGGTCTGCAGGAAGTCGTCATAGGGGCCGGCATTGATGTTGCGCGAGCGCGCCGACAGGATCCCGGTGGTGACAGTGCCGCCAAGACCGAAGGGGTTGCCGATGGCGATGGTCCAGTCGCCGATCTCCAGATCGTCCGAATCGCCCCAGGCGACATGCGGCAGCGCCTCGTCGCTTTCGATCTTGAGCAGGGCGATGTCGGTCGCGGGATCGGTGCCGACGAGGGTGGCGTCGAACCTGCGCTCGTCCTCAAGCACCACCTCGATGGCGTCCGCCTGCTCGATGACGTGGTTGTTTGTCACGACATACCCGTCCTCCGAAACGATGAAGCCGGAGCCCAAGGCCTGCGACGGGCCGGGCGCGGGCGCCGGGCCGCCGCGCGGCACGCCGAAGAAATCGTCCATTCCGGGCGGAAGCTGCGGAACCGGGCCGCCTTGCATCTGCGGCTCATCGGGCATGGTGCTGATGATGCCGACGACGGCAGGCAGCTTTTCCTTGACGATACCGGCAAAGCTGACGGGCGTGGTGGGGGCGGCCGCTTCGGCCACGGTACCTTGCTGCTGGGCAATGGTGGTCATCGGAACGCTCAGTGCAAGGCCGATGGCTGTTGCGGTCGCGACCAAATGGCGCGAGGGCGTGGAAATGGGTGTCTGGAATATCTTCATGATCCGTTTGGTCCTTCGGTGTCTGGTTTCGATCAGTTGGGGGGCAAAATCCCGTGTTCAACCACTGCAACGCGGCAGTTCCTTCACAGTTTCTTCGCAATGACGTGATGCGGCGCGTGAGCGCGCGGCGACACGATCACGTCGCAGGCGCGGAACGGTGCGGCGCCGTCGGGTGTTAGGGTCCTGTTATCGGCGACATGGTGCGCCACGAGACGAAGGAGCTCTGCAATGGCAAACGAAACTTCCGACGACCGCAAAACAAGGAACCGCGAGGACGCGCCCGCCGCCACAAGGGCCGAGGCAAAAGCGGACAGCGGGTCCGGCGCGGCGAAAACCCCCGCGGACCGTGTTCCCAACGATCCGGTGCGCCCGCCCCTCGACGGGCGCGGACGCAATCTTCGTCACGAGGTGCGGGCCGGGCCGGGCGACGCCGGTGCGCAGGACGCGCCCGAGGTCCTGCCCAAGACGCCTCGCACCCCCAAGGCCAGTTGGGCGCGGATCGGCCTGTGGTTCGCGGTGCCGCTGGCGATCCTCCTGGCGATCTACTGGGCGGGCTGGTTGTAAGGGCGCTCCGCCTCAGCGCCGCAACTCGCGGCGCAACATTTCGGCGTTTCTGAGGTTGGATTTGTAGGTCGCGTCGAAAATGTCGCCGATCAGCGGGACCGATCCCAGTACGAGGTCGAGCCCGCTGTTCGACGCCATGCGCAGCAGCACGCGCCGCCGCGCGCCATGCTGCCAGCCCTTGCCCAACATCCAGACGGCGGGCGCCGCGGCGATCAGATCGCCGATCCCCGGAACCAGCCCGACCACCGTATCCAGCCCGAAACGAAACGGGATGAAGGGCAGTTTGAACCGCGCATCCAGAAGCCGCGCCATCTGGTCGATCCGCGCCAGATCGCGCTCGATCGCTGCGGCCTTCTCGGGGCTGCGGCTGGTGCTGCCGGGTTCCGCGTCAGTGCGTGGCACGTCCTGGTCCCCGCGAGGCGATGATGTAGACCGCATGCACGATGCCGGGGACATACCCCAGAAGCGTCAGCAGGATGTTGATCCAGAAATGTTTGCCCAGACCGACCTGAAGAAAAACGCCCAGGGGCGGAAGAAAAATGGCAACGATAATGCGGACAAGATCCACGAGACTCTCCTTTCGGTGGCGCGGTTGGCGCGTTGCATGCAAAACCGCGCTCCGGGTGGGTTGGTTCCATTTCTGGGGATCGGCCAACGGCGTGCGCGTCAGACCATCGACTCCGGAATTCCCGGCAGGCGGTGCCCGAACTTCTTGGCCGGGCGCACGTCGTAGGGCACTAGAAATCCCTTGCGCTGCTCCGGCGCGGCATCTGCGTTCTGGCGCGCGCGCTCGGCCCAGAGAGCGGCGGCGGTTCCGCTTTCGAAAAATTCCGGCCCCGCATCCTTGCCCAGCCAGTGGGCGAAAATGCGGCCCTTCAGCTCCTCGACATGGCGCCGCTCGCTCAGCATGATGCCCGCTTCGGTGTCCCAGTTCAGCGAGCGCCCGTTGAGGTTGGCCGACGACACGATGGCGCGGTCGTCGTCGAAGATCGACACCTTGGAATGAACATAGATGATCGGAGAGCCGCAGAGCGTGTCGCGCCCGCCCGTATCCAGCGCCTTGGGCCGCACGGGCGAGCAGATGGTGAACCTGTCGCCGAAGGCGTCGCGCAGAATCGTGACGCACTGGGCCTGCAGATATTCGCCGTACCGCGCATCCGCGCCCGTGTTGCCGTCGAAGGCGACGGTTTCGGGCGCGGCCGGAACGACCACGATCAGCGTCAGTGCCGGGTTGTCACGCGCCGCCCGCGCAAGGTGCCGGCAAAGCGGGCGGTCGCGCAGGAACTGGGTTTCGAGATAGATCATGTTGCGCGCCCGCGAAATCAGGCGGTGATGATCCTCGACGATCGTGCGGACCAGGGGCCTTGGCCCCAGAAAGACCCAAGGAAAGCGGCGCTTGCGCGACAGGGTGCGCAGCAGCCGCCCCTCGGATGACGGGGGACGGCGGCCCGCGATCACGTCCAGGAATTCGTGCAGGTGGTTGTGGACATCCTGCGCCACGGGGCCGGTGCAGATCAGTTGCACATCCTGCCACGTCTCGTCGCGGACCCGCCGATGCCGCTTGTCGTCGTAGCGCCGCTCGTCAAGGTCGAGACCGCCGATGAAGGCGGTCTTGCGGTCGATCACGCAGATTTTCTGATGATGGGTGCCCGGCACCAGCGGCGGCACGGGCCAGCGCCGCGCCGACAAATCTTTTTGCTGCTGGATGTACAGAAGCGGGCGCAGGCCGGGGCTGCATTCCAGTTGGCGCGCCCGCTCGCCGGCGGGAGCGTCGTTGAGCCGCAGCGCCGTCTTGGCGATCTCCTTGATCAGCCGGGGCCACAGGACGAGGCGCGGCAGGATGCCGACGCGGGCGGAATGGGACGCATTGGTGACGTTCATGCGCGCGTCCGGTCCCGCGAGTTCTTTTGCCGCAACGAAGGCCCGCCGCGAATTCCACGAGGCATAATGCAACTCGGGCGCCAGCACCGGGTCGAAATCGGAAAGGATGAAATCCAGAGCGACGCCCTTGCGCAGAACATGCACGATCAGATCGAACCAGTCCTCGCCGATGGCCCGCCCCTCGTCGCTGCGCAGTTTGGTGCTGAGGTCGAAGACGCGATAGCCGGCCGATATCTCGGAAGTAGCGCCAAGAAACGCGCGCTCCATCGCGGGGTACACCTCCTCGGCGGTCAGAAGAACGCGTATATCGCCATTCGCCTTCTCCGGCATCGCGTCGCCGCGGGCCGTGTCTGCGGATGCCTCGGCCCTTGGCGCTTTGGCCGGGTCGCTGACCAGGTCAGACGTTGAAATGGTCTTGAGCATCAATCCTCCGGGCAGCCGCAGCGGCGATTCGCGCTCCAACGTCCCCGGACACGCCGAAGTTCCCGCTGCCGCGCCGATCAATCGTCGTCGTCTTCCTCGCCCTCGTCCTGCTGCTTCAGCTTTTGCAGAAGCTCCTGCATGCCGGGTGGCAGGTTCGAGGGTTCGGCGTCGCGATAGGCGCGTTTGAGATTCAGCGCGACGAGGTCCGTTTCGGTCTGGTACATCATGGTATCTGCCTCACGTGATACGTCGGCGCGGTTGACCCCGCCCGGCGGGCGCTTTGTCGGCGCCATTGCCTTTTAACCGGGCAGGCTGCCGAAAAGTTCCGGTCGATGACCGACCCTGTGCGCCTGTTGCTGAAAATCCCGTTAACGATCGCAAGATTTCCCGCACCCGGTCTTTGCCGTCGCATGAGGACGGGGCGACCGGCGATATCGCTTGTCATTCCGGGCCTTATTTTCCATCAATGCGCCAGCTTACGTGGGGCGCTTGACATGAATGACGATTGGGCCGCGGTGCTGAGCGCCGAATGGAGGATCGAGGCGCGGCTGACGCGGCTGGACGGCGAGTATGACCTGAACTTTCGCGCCGATTCGCGCCGGGGAACCCATATCCTGAAGGTGATGCGCCCCGGCTGTGCGGCGGATTTCATCGACATGCAGGTGGGCGCGCTGGGCCATGCGCTGGCGGCGGCGCCCGATCTGCCGCTGCCGCGCGTCATTCCGGCGCTGAGCGGCGCCAAGGTCGTCACCGCCGAGGATGCCGCAGGGCAGCCCCGCCTCGCCTGGGTGCAGGAGGCGCTGCCGGGCGTTTGCTATGCGGAGTTCCGCCCGCACACGCCCGCGCTGATCGAGGGCCTGGGCGCCAGGGTGGGCGGGCTGGCCGCCGCGCTGGAGGGGTATGCGCATCCGGCGCTGAGCCGCGATTTCAAGTGGAACCTGATGCAGGGCCACTGGATCGCGGACCGGCTGGATGCTGTGACCGATCCGGCGCGCCGTGCGCTGCTGGAAGGGATCGTCGCGCGCTTTCAGGGCTTGGGGGCGTCCCTGGCCGCGCTGCCGGTGCAGGCGATCCACAACGACGTGAACGATTACAACATTCTGGTGTCGCTGGAGGGGCCGCGCCCTCGCGTCACGGGCCTCATCGACATGGGCGACATGTGCGCCGCGCCGCGCATCTGCGATCTGGCCATTGCCGCCGCCTACGTGGTGCTGGACCACCCCGCGCCCGAGACTGCGCTGGAGGCGCTCGTGCGCGGCTACCACCGCGCCAATCCGCTGACGGGGCCGGAGCTGGACATGCTGCTGCCGCTCCTGAAGATGCGCCTGGCGGTAAGCGTGGTGAACTCCACCCTGATGGCGGCGGAAAATCCGGATGATCCTTACGTCACCATCAGCCAGGCGCCCGCATGGCGGTTCCTCGAGGGGCCGCAGCCGGGGGGCGATCTGCTGGCCTGTCGCCTGCGCGCCGTCTGCGGTTTGCCGATCGACGACGCCGCCGCGCGCGTTGTGGCATGGCTGGAGGGGGCGCGCGGCAGGTTCGCGCCCGTCATGGACGGCGATCTTGCCGCCGCACCCATGGGCGCGCTGTCGGTCGAGGCGTGCGCGATCCCGCGCGATCCCTTCCATCTGGACCCGCCCGAGGCGGCAGCCATCGGCAGCGACCGTTTCGGGCGCGATGATCTGTGGCTGGGTTATTACGGCGAGCCACGCCTGATCTATACCGCCCCCGCCTTTCGCAAGGGGCGGTGGAAGGCATCGAACCGGCGCACCGTCCACTTGGGCATCGACGTGTTCGCGCCCGCGGGCCGCGCGGTTTACACCCCGCTGGCCGCGACCGTCCACTTCACCGAGCAACGCGACGCGCCGCTGGATTACGGCGGCATGGTGATCCTCGCGCACGAGACGCCCGAGGGCGACGTGTTCCACACTCTCTATGGCCATCTCGACCCTGCCAGTTTCGCTCATCTCAGCGAGGGTCAGGCGTTGGCGGCGGGCGAGACGTTCGCCGCGCTGGGCGACGAGACCTGCAATGGCGGCTGGGCGCCGCACCTGCATTTCCAGCTGGCGCTGACGCTGGCGGGGATGGGCAACGACTGGCCCGGCGTCGCCGACCCGGACGAGGCCGAACTGTGGCGCGCCATCTGCCCCAACCCCGCGGCGCTGCTGAACCTGCCCGATGCCAGGGTCGCCTATACCCCGCCCGACAAGGCGGCGGTTCTGGCGGTGCGGAAGGACCACTTCGGCGGCAATCTCAGGCTCAGCTACAGCGATCCGCTGATGCTGCTGCGCGGCTGGCGCCACCACATGTTCGACGAATGGGGGCGCCCCTATCTGGACGCCTATAACAACGTGCCGCATGTCGGCCACGCGCATCCGCGTATTCAGGCGGTGGTGGCGGACCAGTTGACGCGCATGAACTCGAACACGCGCTACCTGCACCCCGCGCAGGCGGCTTTTGCCGAGAAGATCCTGTCGAAGATGCCGCCGCACCTGTCGGTCTGCTACTTCGTCAATTCGGGCAGCGAGGCGAACGAGCTGGCGCTGCGCCTTGCCCGCGCGGCGACCGGCGGGCGCGGGATCGTCACGCCCGATCACGGCTATCACGGCAACACCACCGGCGTGATCGACATCTCGGCCTACAAGTTCAACGCCAGGGGCGGCATCGGACGGCCCGATCACGTCGCGCTGGTGGACCTGCCCGACGATTACCGCGGCGTCCACCGGCGCGGCAACCCGCAGGCGGGGGGCCTTTACGCGGCGCAGGTGACGACCGCCATTGCCAATCTTCACCGGCGCGGCCACACCCTTGCCGGGTTCATCGCTGAAACGTTCCCGTCCGTCGGCGGCCAGATCATCCCGCCGCCGGGCTATCTGCACCAGGTCTACAAGCGCATCCGCGCCGCCGGGGGCGTCTGCATTGCCGACGAGGTGCAGACGGGGCTGGGCCGGCTGGGCAAGCATTACTTTGCGTTCGAGGCGCAGGGCGCGCTGCCCGACATGGTGGTTCTGGGCAAGCCCATCGGCAATGGTCACCCGCTGGGCGTTGTGGTCACGACGCGGGCGATCGCGGATGCCTTCGCCGAGGGACCGGAATTCTTTTCCACCTTCGGCGGCTCGACCCTGTCCTGCCGCGTGGGCGAGACCGTGCTGGACATCGTCGACGACGAGGGGCTGGCGCAGAACGCCGAAGTCATGGGCGCGCGGCTGATGCGCGGGCTGCACGGCCTGATGGAGCGGCACGAAGCGGTCGGGGACGTGCGCGGCATGGGCCTTTTCGTCGGGGTCGAGCTGGTGACGGATCGGCTCGGACGCAGCCCCGCCACGGATATCGCCGCCTATGTGATGAACCGGATGCGCGAAAGGCGAATCCTCATGGGCCGCGAAGGACCGGACGACAACATCCTGAAGATCCGCCCGCCGCTGACCATCGACGAAGAGGGGATCGACATGATCCTGCATGTCCTGGACGAGGTGCTGGGCGAGACGGGTGCGCAGGTGCCGCGGCGTTGAGGCTATACAACGCGGGCCATAGGGTATAGAGGCGGCAACTTGCGCCGCTGCCTCTGCGCGCGCCCTTGAAACAGCAGAAAATCCGGATCCCGTGAAAACAGCCCTCGCCGATGCCATTGCCGCCCGTGGATATACCACGCTCACCCCTGTCCAGGAGGCGGTGACGAATCCGGACCTTGCTGGCGCCGACATGCTGGTGTCGGCGCAGACCGGATCGGGCAAGACGCTGGGCTTTGGCCTCGCCATCGCGCCGACGCTGCTGGGCGAGGCTGAAATGTTCGGCGATGCCGCCGCGCCGCTGGCGCTGGTCATCGCGCCGACGCGCGAGTTGGCCCTGCAGGTGAAGCGCGAGCTGACATGGCTTTATGCCGGGGCGGGGGCCGTGCTGGCCTCCTGCGTTGGCGGCATGGATATGCGGGACGAGCGGCGCGCGCTGGCCCGCGGCGCGCATATCGTCGTTGCCACGCCGGGGCGCCTGCGCGATCACATCATGCGCGGCTCGATCGACCTTGGCGCCTTGCGCGCCGTGGTGCTGGACGAGGCGGACGAGATGCTGGATCTGGGCTTCCGCGAGGATCTGGAATTCATTCTTGGCGAGGCGCCGGAAGAGAGGCAGACGCTGCTTTTCTCCGCCACCGTGCCCGCCGCCATCGCCAAGCTGGCCGAGGGCTATCAGAAGGACGCCGTGCGCGTCAGCACGGCGGCGGCTGAAAAAGGCCAGCACGCCGATATCGAATACCGCGCGATGAACGTCTCGCCCCGCGATGGCGAGAACGCGATCATCAACGTGCTGCGCTATTACGAGGCGCCCAATGCCATCGTCTTCTGCAACACCCGCGCGATGGTTGCCCGCCTGACCACCCGGCTGTCCAATCGCGGCTTTGCTGTGGTGGCGCTCTCGGGCGAGCTGACGCAGTCGGAGCGGACCCATGCACTTCAGGCCATGCGCGACGGGCGCGCGCGGGTCTGCGTGGCGACGGACGTGGCGGCGCGCGGCATCGATCTGCCGAACCTCGATCTGGTGGTGCATGCCGAACTGCCGGGCAGCCATGAGACGCTGCTCCACCGCTCCGGCCGCACGGGCCGCGCGGGGCGCAAGGGGGTGAGCGTCCTGATCGTGCCGCCGGTGGCGCGCAAGAAGGCCGAGCGCATCCTGAGCTGGGCCAAGCTGCGGGCCGAATGGGGGGCTGCGCCCTCGGCCGACGAAGTGTCCGCCAAGGACGAGGAGCGCATGCTGAACGACGAGGCATGGGCCGAGGCGATCACCGAAAGCGAGGCGCCCGCGATTGCCAAGCTGCTGGAGCGGTTCGACCCCGAACAGATCGCCGCCGCCTATTTGCGCCAGTATCACAGCCGCCACTCCGCGCCCGAAGACCTTGGCGATCCGGGCGAGAAACCCGCGCCCCGCGCGCCCTTCGGGCCGTCGGTCTGGTTCTCCGTCACGGGCGGGCGCGACAAGGGGGCCGAGCCGCGCCGCCTGCTGCCGATGCTCTGCAAGGCGGGCGGGATCACGCGCGAGGATATCGGCGCGATCCGCATCGGCGACACGGAAAGCTATGTCGAGCTGCGCAAATCCGCCGCCGCCGGGTTCAAGGCGTCGATCGGCGAGACCATGCGCGTCGAGGACGGCGCCGAGGTGGCCGAGTTGCCGCAGCCTCCGGCCATTGCCCAGCGGCCCGCCGCAAAGCCCCATCCCGGCCCCAAGCCCGACTGGAAGAAACCCGCGCGCAAGGGGCCGCCGCCGCCGAGCCAGATGGACGATCTGCCGCCGATCCAGCCCCGTGCCGAGCGGCCCGCGCAGGATGCCCCCCCGGTGCAGTATGACGACGCGCCGGCCCCGCGCGTCAAGAAGCCGAAACCGGGCGGGGCGGGCAAGCCGCACCGCAAGGGGCCGAAGCCCGACTTCACCCGCGATGGTGCCGTGACCGGAACCGGGCCGAAGCCGAAGGCCAAAGCGGGGACGGCGCCTGCCGTGGGCAAACCCAGCAGCAAGAAGAACCGCGCCCGCGCCGCTGCGAAAGCCGCCGAAGGCTACAGCAGCAAGCCGGGGGCGAAACCGTTCAAACCGGCTGGCAAGCCCGGCGGCAAACCTGCCGGAAAGCCCGGTGCGAAACCTTTCGGCAAACCGGGTGGCAAGCCGCGCGCCGCGGCACCCAAAGGCGGCAACGCAGCACCCAAACGCGGCAAGGATTAAGCGGGCACGGCGGCCTTGGTCGTCACCCGCCAGGCGGGATGCACCCAAGGCTGCTGGTTCGACGCGGGCAAAGGATCGCGGCCGAGGATGTGATCCGACGCCTTCTCGCCCGCCATGATGCTGGGGCCGTTGAGGTTGCCATTGGTGATGCGCGGAAAGATCGAGCTGTCGGCGACGCGCAGGCCGCGCACTCCAATCACACGGCATTCGGGATCGACCACGGCAGCGGGATCGTCCGCCGCGCCCATCTTGCACGTGCCGCAGGGGTGATAGGCGCTTTCGGCATGCTCCGCGACGAAGGCGTCAAGATCATCATCGCTCTGCACATGCGCGCCGGGCTGGATTTCCTTCCCGCGATAGCAGTCGAACGCCTCCTGCCCGAAAATCTCGCGCGTCATGCGGATGCAGCGGCGAAAATCCTCCCAGTCGCTGTCATGCGTCATGTAGTTGAACGCGATCTTCGGCGCCTCCATCGGATCGCCTGACGCCAGGCTGACCCGCCCGCGCGAGGCGGAACGCATCGGGCCGACATGCGCCTGAAACCCGTGCCCCTCGGCCGCGGCCTGTCCGTCATACCGGACCGCCATCGGCAGGAAATGGTACTGGACATCGGGATACTCCACGCCGGGGCGCGATCGCAGGAAAGCCGCGCTTTCGAACTGGTTCGACGCGCCGAGGCCGGTCCGCGAAAACAGCCACTGCGCGCCGATCAGGCCCTTGGACCAGAGGTTCCAGTGCTTGAACAGCGTGATCGGCTGGGTGCAGGCCTGCTGGATGTAAAGCTCCAGATGATCCTGAAGGTTGCCGCCCACGCCCGGCCGGTCCTGCACTACGTCGATGCCATGCTCGGCCAGATGCGCGGCCGGGCCGATGCCCGACAGCATCAGGATCTTGGGCGAGTTGAAGGCCGAGGCCGCCAGCACCACCTCGCGATTCGCGCGGATGATCTGCACCTTGCCGCCACGCTCGACCTCGACGCCGGTCGCACGGCCCTCCTCGATGATGACGCGCCGCACGAAACAGCGCAGCATGTCGCAGTTGGGGCGCTTCAGCGCGGGGCGCAGATAGGCGTTGGCGGCGGACCAGCGGCGCCCCTGCCAGACGGTCTGCTCCATCGGGCCGAAACCCTCCTGCTTTTCGCCGTTGTAATCGTCGGTCACTTCGTAGCCGGCCTGCTGGCCTGCCTGGACGAAGGCGTTGAACAGCGGATTTTTCCGTGTCCCGCGGGTGACGTGCAGCGGCCCGTCGGTGCCGCGCCATGCCGGATCGCCGCCGTGGCCGCCATCGTGCCACGTCTCCATCCGCTTGTAATAGGGCAGGACGTGGCGATAGCCCCAGCCGGCGGCGCCGCTTTCTTCCCAATGGTCGAAATCGCGCGCGTGGCCGCGCACATAGACCATCCCGTTGATCGAGGACGACCCGCCCACGACCTTGCCGCGCGGTGCGACGAGGCGACGGCCGTTCAGATGCGCCTCCGGCTCGGTTTTGTAGCCCCAGTCATAACGCTTCATGTTCATCGGATAGCTGAGCGCGGCGGGCATCTGGATGAAGGGGCCCGCATCGCTGCCGCCATATTCCAGCACCAGAACGCTGTGCCGGCCGTCCTCGGAAAGCCGGTAGGCCATGGCCGACCCGGCCGAGCCCGATCCGATGATGACGAAATCCGCCTGCATGACGACCCTTTCTCAGTGTGCTGGTCGCAAATACTTACCAATGGTCAGTTTTGCTGTCAAAAGGTAAATCTTGTGACCCCTGGGGCGCCGGGATAGGGTGCCGGGGCAGCAAGGCGGCAGGTTAATGGCACGGCAAACAATCCGGGATATCAGGCGCGCGGAGCTGTCGCAGGCCGCCTTCGACGCGCTGGTGCAATACGGCATCCGCGGCACGACCCTGGACCGGGTGGCGAAGATCGCGGGCGTCTCCAAGGGCGTCGTTCTGCATCACTTCAAGGACAAGGATGCGCTTTTCGAAGGGGTGCAGCGCAAGGCCAACACCGTGCTGCGCGACTGCGTGACCGAGCTTTTGCGCCATGCCGATACCCCGCTGGAGCGGCTTTACGCCATCATCGTCGGCAATTTCGCGGCGCCGGTGTTCCAGCAGGAGATCTGCCACGCCTGGATCTCGCTCTGCTCGGACGTGCCGCACAACCGGCAGAGCCAGCGCATCCAGACCGCCGTGCACGCCCGCATGCGCAGCAACCTGATGAGCGCGCTGCGCCCGATGGTGGGCGCCGACGCCGCGCCCCGCATCGCGTTTCACCTGCGCACGGTGATGGACGGCATCTGGCTGCGCGCCAGTTTCCAGATCGCACCGATGGACGGCGCCGAGGGCGTGGCCGAGGTGGATTTCGCCGCGCGACGCCTTCTGTCGGGCCGTGGCATGACGCCGGACGAGTTCGACGCCGCCCGGACCAGGATGGAGGGGCTCGCGCAGCTGATCCTGACCACCCGCGCCTTCCGCGATCATTCGCTGGCGGCACGCTAGGCGGCTTTACCACGCGGGCGGCAGGCCATACTGTCTGCCGCGACCGTCACGCAGCGCAAGGCATCCCGCACAGATGAGCGATCCGGTTTCAGACCAAGGCCCGGCGGCGCGCGTGACGATTGTCTGCGTCTGTTACAACAGCGACGACGTCCTGCCTGCCATGCTCGGCTCCCTCCCCGATGCTGCGGCGGTCGTGCTGGTCGACAACGCCGCGACGGGCGGCGGCACGCTGCGCGCGCTGGCGGACGGGCGGGGGGCCACGCTGATCCAGAATGACGAGAACAAGGGCTTCGGCGTCGCCTGCAACCAGGGCGCGGCGCTGGCACGAACCGAGTTCATCCTGTTCCTCAACCCCGACGCGCGGCTCACCCCCGGCAGCCTGGAGGCGCTCGTTGCGGCGGCGGATCGCCATCCCGACGCATCGGCCTTCAATCCACGCATCGCGACGCCCGAAGGGCGCGCCGTCTTTCAGCGCAGCAGCCATTTGATCGACCGGGCCGAGCGGATGCCGCGAGGCTGGCCCGATGGCGATTGCCAGGTGCCGATCCTGTCGGGCGCAGCGCTCTTCGTGCGCCGCGCCGCGTTCGAGGCCGTGGGGGGGTTCGACCCGCGCATCTTCCTCTACCACGAGGACGACGACCTGTCGCGCCGGCTGAAGGACCGGTGCGGCCCGCTCTATTTCATCCGGGACGCCTGCGCCGAGCATATCGGCGGCAGCTCGTCCGCGCGCAGTCCGCAGATCGCGGCGCTGAAGGCCTGGCACATGGGCCGCTCGCGCGTCTATGTGCAGCGCAAGCACGGCCGCCCGTTCCCGCGCGCGCTGTCGCTCGGCTCGGCTGTCATCCAACTCTGCTCGCCAGCGGTGCTGTTTTCCCGCCGCAAGCGGGCCAAGCAGGTGGCGTTTTTCAAGGGCGTCGTCAGCGCCAGTTTGACTGACAAGATCTAGAAGGCTGTGAGAATGAGCAATTTGGCTGTGACAGGGTTCGGCGCTCGGTTATGAAGATGCCCCCGGGATGGAAGATAAAGCGGGAAATTCGTCGGCTTGGACGACAAACCCGTCAGGCGCCGGTGACTCTGGGCAAGTTCCTGTTCCTGACGACTTACTACGACTATGTTCTGGCCCCGAGGATCGTCAGGCACGTCGGTGAAGTTTCAGAGCGGCCTGAAGCCGCGATTTTTCTGATATACCCGCAGTTTGGCATCAAGCCCTCCCACTTGCGCACGCTGGATCATCTTGAAGATCAAGGTTATGCGACTGTTGTCGTCTCGAATATAGCTCTTTCAGACACAGACCGCGCCGCCGTTCTTTCCAGCTGTTCCCAGCTTTTGGAGCGTCCCAATTTCGGCTATGATTTTGGCGGATATCGCGATGGGATCTTCGCGTTGGGAAATCAGCTGAAGCGCCTGGACAGGCTCGTTTTGTTGAATGATTCGTGCTGGTTTCCGTTAACCGAAAATGACGACTGGTTGAGTCGTGCAAAATCGCTTGATCTGGATTATGTGGGCGCTTCCTCGCATTTCGGAGTGCGGCATCCGGATGCGACTGACTACGAGACGATTGAATGGAAATATCGCACGACGCCTTCGTATTTCCACTATTCGTCTTTTGCATTGTCGCTTTCGCCAAAGATTTTCAGAACCAAACGGTTCTACAGCTTCTGGAAACGCTTTGCGTTGTCCAACGAGAAGAACGTAACGGTCCGCCGTGGTGAAATCGGGCTGACGCAATGGGTGCTGGCGCGGGGCTACAGTCATGGTGCGACGCTGGACATCGCTCATCTGGACAAGGATTTGCAAAAACTTGATCGACAGAGGTTGTCACAACTGGCCAGCAGCCTGATCTTCGCTGACGACAAGCGGATGGAGGCGGTGACCCGTGAATTCGCCGAATCGCTAAACGAGGTGACGTCGGAACAAATGATTTCCCTCATCCTCACGAGCGTCGCCAGGCAAGGCGTGAGCTACGTGCTTGCCCAGTATTCAATCAGTGAAATGGGGCATTCCTTTCTGAAAAAATCGCCGGTCTGGCTCAGTAAAGAGGGATCCGACATCACGTTGAAGATCATCCGGAATCTGCCCGAGCCGATCCGCACGGAGTTGATGAGCGAAGCGCACGAACTAAGAGAACGGAAAGCCAAGTTCTGATTTGTCGGGTCAGCCTTGCTTGTCCTCGACAATGAGATGGCTGTACCTGTCGCGCTTCTCGCGCACAGGCTTGGGAAAATCTGACCCTATCTTTCGTATCTGCAGGTTGTTCAAGGCATCTTCGACGACCCGCTCGGCGCCCGATAGAGTGCCCATGTCTGTGGGAAGGTTGGAGTGCTTGGGAATCGCGTTCGCCTTGAGCGCAACTTTCTCGTAACCGCCCAGCCAGGAAAAATGCCATCCGGCATCATGCATCATGGTTCGTTTGATGATCCGGCGCATGTGGTAGCTGGCCTTGGCGGAGCGAAGCATATTCTGCATGAGTTTGTGGATGGGGGGGCGTACTCTTCGGAGGTTCCTGATGCTGTTGAATGTGTTCCGCCGCGCCGCCCTCGGCCCCATTCGGGTCCAGAGCCGGGGCACTTCCAAATTCAGGAAAAACTGAAAATATCGCAACTCCAGACAATATACTTCGCCGGGCGCTGGCGGATGCTGCCTTATGCGCCGCACAGCGTCAGCCGATACGATTTCGTCCAGATCCGAGAGCAGGACAATGTCGCTGTCCCGGCAGTTCGCCAATCCCTCGATCAGCTTCTCCTTCTGCGCATGCTCACGCTCCCAACTGCCCATATCTTCGGGAAGCCGGTGCATCTTGATATAGGTGATCTTCGGCTTGAATTTCGCAAACCGTTCGAAATTCTCTTCGAGGTTGAACGGCTTGGGTTTACCGGAGAAAGTTTCCTCGGCTTCCACGATCACGAAATGATCGACAACTTCGTAGAGTTCTTCAAGGCGAATTTCCAGAAGATCCAGTTCGTTGAAAAACGGGAAGCAGTCAAAAACCTGGGGCATCGGTTCGTCTTTTTGTGCCGGGCGTTCGCCGCGCTTCGGGCCGGAGCCTGCTCGACGATTCACGCTGTCGCGCCTCAAGGCAGGCTGCGCAGGATGTCGCCTGCCGCTGCTGCCGGATCCTTTGCCGCCCAGATGGGGCGGCCGACGACGATGTGATCGGCGCCCGCAGCGATGGCCTCGGCCGGGGTTGTGACGCGCTTCTGGTCGCCCAGGGCGCTGCCGGCGGGGCGAACGCCGGGAGTGACGATCAGTTTTCCCGCCGCCTCGGGCAGTGCGCGAATCAGCGCGGCCTCCTGCGGCGAGGCGATGACGCCATGCGCGCCTGCCTGGAAGGCGCGGCTAGCGCGGGTGGCGACGAGGTCGGGGATGTCTCCGGGAATTATCATTCCGGCGTCCAGATCGGCGCGATCCAGCGACGTGAGGAATGTGACGGCAAGGATCTTCATGTCCGATCCGCCCGCCCCCTCGCGCGCGGCACGCACGACATGCGGATCGCCGTGGACCGTAAGGAAATCCAGATCGAACTGCGCCAGCCCCCGCACCGCCGCCTCGATCGTGGCGCCGATATCGAACAGCTTCATGTCGAGGAAGATGCGCTTGCCGTGTTCGGCCTTCAACTCGTTCGCCAGAGCCAGCCCGCCGCCGGTCAGCATGCCGAGCCCGATCTTGTAGAAGCCCACTTGCGGGCCCAGACGCTCGGCCAGATTCAGGCCGCTGAGCGCGTCGGGCACGTCGAGCGCCACGATCAGGCGGGTGTCGGGAGATGCGGCCATTGGATGCTCCTGCGCGGCTGGTGCCACGCTTGTCGCGCTCTGCGTGCCGCTCGTCAACCATCGCGGTCAGGCGGCGGCACATCCCAGAAGTCGGCTGAGCAGGGACGTCTGGCTGGCATCCGCACCGGCCGCCTTCGCGCGCACCGCATGCACAAGGCGCGTGCCGCCCTTGGCCGAATCATGCGCCTGCCGCCCGGCCTGCGCCAGGTTGCGGACGATCAGCCCGTATTCGGCGTGAAGCGGCGCCGCCACCCGCGCCGGATAGGAATAGGTGCGGCCGCCATCGTGGATTTTCACCAGCGTCTCGAACGCTTCGCATCCGGGATTGTAGCGCACATCGTCGAACTGGATCTTTTCGATCTTCATTTTGACTGCTCCTTTTCTGAGCCGGATATCCGGCCCGAGAAAGCTGTGGATAACTTGCCTCTGCACAGGATAACCTGACAATGCCCGGCGCGGTTTCATCACGTTCCGCGAAAAAGCGACCAGAACGGCATTTTCGGGGTTGGTCACTTGAAGCCACCATTGGCGTGCCCAAATAAAACGTGAGGTTTCCGGACCGCGTATGCCGCCTGGCGGGTGCGCCCCCCGGATGAACGCTTGTAAAAGGAGAATCTATAATGGACTTGAACAAGTTCACGGAACGGTCGCGCGGTTTCATTCAGGCGGCGCAGACGATCGCGATGCGCGAAAGCCATCAGAGGCTGGCCCCCGAACATCTGCTGAAGGCATTGATGGACGATGGCGAAGGCCTTGCCGCCAATCTGATCAAACGCGCGGGCGGCGATCCGGCGCGCGTGGCGCAGGCCAATGATGCGGCGGTCGCCAAGATCCCGCAGGTGCAGGGCGACGCGGGCCAGACCTACATGGACCAGCAGACCGGCAAGGTTCTGGCCGAGGCGGAGAAGCTGGCGACCAAGGCCAAGGACAGTTTCGTTCCGGTCGAGCGGCTGCTTCAGGCGCTGGCGATGGTGAAATCCGCCGCGCGCGAGGCTCTGGAAGCGGGCAACGTATCGGCGCAGACGCTTAACGAGGCGATCAACGATATCCGCAAGGGCCGCACCGCCGATACGGCGAGCGCCGAGGATACTTACGAGGCGCTGGAAAAATACGCGACCGACCTGACGGCGGCCGCCGCCGAGGGCAAGATCGACCCGATCATCGGCCGCGATGACGAGATCCGCCGCGCCATGCAGGTGCTTAGTCGCCGGACCAAGAACAACCCCGTCCTGATCGGCGAGCCGGGCGTCGGCAAGACCGCGATTGCCGAGGGGCTTGCCCTGCGCATCGTCAATGGCGACGTGCCGGAGAGCCTGGCCGACAAGCGGCTGCTGAGCCTCGACATGGGCGCGCTGATTGCGGGCGCGAAATATCGCGGCGAATTCGAGGAGCGGCTGAAGGCCGTGCTGAACGAGGTGACCTCCGCCGCGGGCGAGATCATCCTCTTCATCGACGAGATGCACACGCTGATCGGCGCGGGCAAGGGCGACGGCGCGATGGATGCCGCCAACCTCATCAAGCCCGCCCTGGCACGCGGGGAGCTGCATTGCATCGGTGCCACCACGCTCGACGAGTATCGCAAGCACGTTGAAAAGGATGCGGCGCTGGCCCGCCGGTTCCAGCCGCTGGTGATCCAGGAGCCGACGGTCGAGGACACGATCAGCATCCTGCGCGGGATCAAGGAGAAGTACGAGCTGCATCATGGTGTGCGCATCTCCGACGCGGCGCTGGTGACGGCGGCGACGCTGTCGAATCGCTACATCACCGACCGGTTCCTGCCCGACAAGGCAATCGACCTGATGGACGAGGCCGCCAGCCGTCTGCGGATGGAGGTGGATTCGAAGCCCGAGGAGCTGGACGCGCTGGACCGCGAGATCCTGCAAAAGCAGATCGAGGCGGAGGCGCTGAAGAAGGAGGATGATGCGGCGTCCAAGGACCGGCTGGACAAGCTGGAAAAGGAGTTGGCCGAGCTTCAGGAACGCAGCGCCGAGATGACCGCGAAATGGCAGGCCGAGCGTGACAAGCTGGCCGGTGCCCGCGACATCAAGGAGCAGCTTGACCGCGCGCGCATCGATCTGGATCACGCCAAGCGCGCCGGCGATCTGGCGAAGGCGGGCGAGCTGAGCTACGGCGTCATTCCGGGTCTGGAAAAGCAGCTGGCGGAGGCCGAGCAGGCCGAGGAGGAGGGCGTCATGGTCGAAGAGGCCGTGCGCCCCGAGCAGATCGCGCAGGTGGTCGAACGCTGGACCGGCATTCCCACCGCCAAGATGCTGGAAGGCGACCGCGAGAAGCTGCTGCGCATGGAAGAGAACCTGCATAAGCGGGTGATCGGCCAGGATACCGCCGTGCGGGCCGTCGCCAATGCGGTGCGCCGCGCGCGTGCCGGCCTCAACGACGAGAATCGGCCGCTGGGCAGTTTCCTCTTTCTCGGGCCGACCGGCGTGGGCAAGACCGAGCTGACGAAGGCGGTGGCCGAATTCCTCTTTGACGACGACAACGCGATGGTGCGCATCGACATGTCCGAGTTCATGGAGAAACATTCGGTCGCGCGTCTGATCGGCGCCCCTCCGGGCTATGTCGGCTATGACGAGGGCGGCGTCCTGACCGAGGCCGTGCGCCGGCGCCCCTATCAGGTGGTGCTGTTCGACGAGGTCGAGAAGGCACATCCGGACGTGTTCAACGTGCTCTTGCAGGTGCTGGACGATGGCGTTCTGACGGATGGTCAGGGGCACCGCGTCGACTTCAAGCAGACGCTGATCGTGCTGACGTCGAACCTCGGCTCCCAGGCGCTCAGCCAGTTGCCCGACGGCGCGGACGCGGCCGAAGCCAAGCGCAGCGTGATGGAAGCGGTGCGGGCGCATTTCCGGCCGGAGTTCCTGAACCGGCTGGATGAAACGGTGATCTTCGACCGCCTCAGCCGCGACAACATGACCGGCATCGTCGAGGTGCAGCTTGAACGCCTGAAAAAGCGTCTGGCCGCGCGCAAGATCACGCTGGATCTGGACGCGGAGGCCAGGAAGTGGCTGGCCGACGAAGGCTACGATCCGGTCTTCGGCGCCCGCCCGCTCAAGCGGGTGCTGCAACGGGCGGTGCAGGATCCGCTGGCCGAAATGCTGCTGGCCGGAGATGTTCTGGACGGCAGCACGGTGCCGGTGAGGGTCGGCCCGGAAGGGCTGCTGATCGGCGACCGGGTCGGTAGCACCAAGCGCCATCCGCCTCAGGACGCGGTGGTTCACTGATCTGCCACAAGGCCGCGCATGGTTGTATGCGCGGCCTTTTTTCGCGCCCGGCGTTTCCTGTTGCGCTTCGCCTGGAAAAATGCCGAGTCTTGCCCCGAACCAGCGGGAGGCGCGCATGTCATTCACGGGCGAAAGCAACTATTGGATGCAATCGGGCGCCACGGCGCCGGGCGAGTCCGGCGCTCTGCCCCGCGAGGTTGATGTCGCCATTGTCGGTGCGGGCTATACCGGGCTGGCCGCCGCGCTCTACCTTGCCCGCGCGGGCCGCAGCGTGGCGGTGTTCGACGCCGAGGCCGTGGGCTTTGGCGCGTCGTCGCGCAATGGCGGCATGGTCGGGCCCGGGCTGCACAAGCTGGGCATCGCGGGGCTGATCGGCGCCTATGGCGAGGCCCGCGCCATCGCACTGCTGGGCGAGGGGCTGAAGGCGCTGGATCATCTTGAAACCTTTGTCGCGACCGAAAGCATCGATTGCGACCTGACGCTGACGGGGCGGTTCCGCGGCGCGCGCACCGCCGCGCAATACGAGGCGTCGCAGCGCGAATGCGACTGGCTGCAAAAGCATATCGGCCTGCCGACCCACCACGTCCCCCGCACCGAACAGCGCAGCGAGATCGGCAGCGACTTCTATCGCGGCGGCGTCGTCTACGAACGCGACGGGGGGCTGAACCCGCGCAAGCTGCTGCTGGGGCTGGCCGCACGCGCAGTCGAGGCGGGCGCGCACATCTTCGCGCCCTGTTCGGTGACCGGCCTCGGCCGCGAAGGCAGCGGCACCGCCGTGCTGACCGCGCGCGGCCGGATTGCGGCGCGCGAGGTCGTGCTGGCGACGAACGGCTATTCGGATCGGCGCAGCGCGGCGCTGAGCTGCCGGATCGTGCCCATCGAGACGGGCGCTTGCGCGGTCGGCCCGCTCGACCCCGCGCTGGTGGCGGAGTTGTCGCCCAAGGGCCGGATGCTTGGCGAGACGGGGCGCGTCTTCATGTGGTATCGCCCGACGCCCGATGGCCGCTCCTTCATCTTCGGGGGCCGGTTCGGGGCGGGCGGCGTGGGGCTGGAGGCGCGCAAGAAGGCGTTCCGCCGCGCGATCAGCCGCGTGTTCCCGCAGCTTGAGACCGCGCCCATTTCGCATGTCTGGTCCGGGCAGATCGCCTATACCGTCGATCATTCGCCGCATATGGGCCACCATGACGGCGTATGGATGGCGGGCGGCTATTGCGGCTCGGGGGTGACGCGAAGCCTGTATTTCGGGACCAGGCTGGCCCGCCGGATGCTGGGCGAGGCGGATGGCGAAACCGCCTTTGACAGTCTCCCGTTCAAGCCGGTGCCGCTGCGCCCGCTCGCGCCCTGGGGCGCCGGGATGATGGTGCGCTGGCATCAGATGCAGGATGCGCGCGAGCTGAGGGCGCGGGATTAGGCGCGTGATCCGGCGCGCCGCCCACGGTCGCCCCTAGCTGAGCGCGACGTTCTGGTTCGCTTTCGCCCGGCGGCGGACCAGATCGGTCGCGGGGCGGAAGCTGTCGGCCTGCGCGGCGGCCCACCAGTCGGAATAAAGCGTATCCTCCGGCGCTTCGTTGAGGATGTTCTCGGGCAGGAAGGAATGGATCAGGTCCATCGGCAACGCCGCCTCCGGCCCGACGCGGTGCATCAGGTGATGCGGCTCAAGCTCGCGCGGATGTTTCAGCCCGGCGGCGGCCACCATGTCTGTCAGCGCGTCGATCGTCTTGTCGTGGAACCGGGCCGAGCGGGCGCCCTGCACCTCGGGGATCAGCCCGCGCTGGCGCGCCGCATTCTGCGTGGTTACGCCCGTGGGGCAGGTGTCGAGATGACAGCGCTGTGACTGGATGCAACCGACCGAGAACATGAAGGCCCGCGCCGCATTGCACCAATCCGCCCCCAGCGCGATGTTGTGCGCCAGCCCCATTCCGGAATAGACCTTGCCGCTGGCGGCCAGGCGGATGTCGCCTTTCAGGCCGCAGCCGACCAGCGCGTTGCGCATCAGGATCAGCCCTTCGGTCAGGGGCATTCCGACCCAGTCAGACAGCTCGAGCGGAGCGGCGCCGGTGCCGCCCTCGGCGCCGTCGACGACGATGAACTCGGGCTTGATCCCGGTCTTCCGGATCGCCTTCATGATCGCGAAGACTTCGTAGGGCTGGCCGATGCAGAGCTTGAGTCCCACCGGCTTGCCGCCCGACAGATCGCGCATCCTGGCGGCGAATTCGAGCATTTCGACAGGGGTCGAGAAGGCCTTGTGCCCGCGCGGCGACAGGCAATCCTTGCCCTCCTCGATCCCGCGCACGCGGGCGATCTCGGCGGTGACCTTGGCACCGGGCAGCAGACCGCCATGGCCCGGCTTGGCGCCCTGGCTCAGCTTGATCTCGGTCATCTTGATCTGATCGCGCTGCGCCGTGTCGCGAAAGATGTCGGGGTCGAAATTGCCGTCCTTCGTGCGCGCGCCGAAGTAGCCCGACCCAAGCTCCCACACCAGATCGCCGCCGTGCCGGGTGTGGTGATCGCTCACGCCGCCCTCGCCGGTGTCGTGGTAGTAGCCTCCCTGTTTCGCCCCGATGTTGAGCGCCTGGATGGCATTGGCCGAGAGCGAACCGAAGCTCATCGCCGAGACGTTCAGGATCGAGGCCGAATAGGGCTTGCCCGTCTGGTCATGGCCGACATCGACCCGCGGATCGTGGTCGGGATGATCCTCGGGCGCGATGGAATGCATCAGCCAATGGTAGTCATGCGCGTCTGTGTCACGCTCGGTGCCGAAGGGATGCGTGTCGGTCTCGCCCCGCGCGCGGGCGTGGACAAGGTTGCGCGCGTCGAACGAATAGGGCGTGCCCGACAGATCGTCCTCGACGATATAGGACCGCAGATAGGGGCGCAGCTTGTAGAACACCCAGCGGATGCGGCCTGCGACGGGGTAGTTGCGCGTGATCGTCCATGTCTTCTGCTGGCGGTCGTAAAGCCCCAGCGCCACCACCGGCAGGGTAAAGATCAGCAGCCAGAGCCACCCCGGATGCACCCAGACCGCCAGAGCAACGGCGAGGACGGACAGTAACAGCGCCGTGACGGGAATGATTGCGCGTTTGAGCGTGTCGAGCATGCCGTATCTTTCCGTTGCGATGCGCCGGGGTTCAGCATAGGGCGCCGGCGCGCAACGGCAACGTACCGTGGCGCGGCGAAAGCGGGCACAAAAGTCGCGCATCGGGAAAAGAGCGGCCGTATCCCCATTGCCGTGTTGCCAGCTTTTGACGCGGCGCTGTAAGGTGCGGCGCATCCGGCAAGGCGGCAGGGAACGCCGCAGCGCCGCTTTCGAGACCATGACACGGCGCAGCGCACAGTTGGACAGATGGCACAGCAGGCAGCAGATGACAGCCCGCAAACCCCGCGATGGCTGGACGACCTCCGCCCCGGTGTGGAAGGCGAAGGGTTCGTCGAGAAAAATCTGAGACATTCGTTGATGTTCGTCAAACGCCGCAGCGATCGCCTGCTGGTGACGTTCGACAACCTATCCAACGTCAACGATGACAACGTGCAGCGCGAACCGTGGGCGTATAAATTCGCCTCGGACAGCGGCTTTTGCCATCTGGGAGTCATGGCCCATGTCAGCGACTGGTATCGCGACCCCGGTCTGATCGGGCGCTTCGAGGGGCTGGTCGCACAGGGGTTTTTTGAGGGGTATGACCGCGTCGTCTTTGCCGGCGTGTCGATGGGCGGCTATGCCGCGCTGGCGTTCTCGTCGCTGGTGCCGGGCGCGCATGTGGTGGCGATCAATCCGCAAAGCACGCTCGACCCCGACCTCGTCCCTTGGGAGACGCGGTATCAGAACGGGCAGCGGCAGGACTGGACGCTGCCGCTGTCCGACGGCGCGGCGCTGACGGCGGGCGCGGGACGGGTGAACATCTTCTACGACCCCTATTTCGGGCTGGACCAGCGCCACGTCGACCGCTTTGAGGGCGACAACATCCGCATTTTCAAATGCTGGTTCTCGAGCCACAAGACAGCTGTCCTGTTGCGCAAGATCGGCGCGCTGAAGCCCGTGATGACCCGCTGCATCATGGACGAACTGACCGAGCCGGACTTTTACCGTCTCTACCGCGCGCGGCGCGATCTGCCGTGGTATCGCGGCGCGCTTTCAACGTATTTCCGCGACAAGGGCCGCGTGGAATTCGCCGAGAACTTCGACAGCGCGTTTCGCCGTCGGCTGCGCAAGATGAAGCGCGCCGCCGAGCGGAAAGCAGCCGCACAGGCCGATGATGCACCCGTGGCGGCGTCCGAACCGGCGGCCGGTCCTGAGGCCAAGGCCGCATTACGCCCCCGGACCGACGGGCACGCAAAGATCAAGCGCGCCAAAGTGCCGACCGATGGCACCATGGCGCGGATCAGGGTGCCGGAAAATGCCGGCGGCAAGGCGCCCGGAAAGGGGCTGGGCCTCCAAAGCGTGATCGTCACCACCATGAAGAACGAAGGCCCCTTCATGCTGGAATGGGTGGCCTATAACCGCCTGATCGGCTTTACCGATTTCCTGATCTACACGAATGATTGCGACGACGGGACCGACCTGATCGCGCAGCAGCTGGAAAAGATGGGGCTTGCGCAGCATCGGCAGAATCCGCTGAAGGAGGGTATCAGTCCCCAGCGCACCGCGCTGCGCGACTCCGCCAAACAGCAGGTCGCGAAAGAGGCCGATTGGCTGCTTTGCGCGGATTGTGACGAGTTTCTCAATATCCGCGTGGGCAAGGGGCGACTGGACGATCTTTATGCGGCTGTTGGCGATGCCGACGCAATTTCGGTCTGCTGGAAGCTGTTCGGCAATAGCGGGCGCGTCGAATACAGCGACACGCCGGTGATCGAGCAGTTCGACCGCGCGCTGGGTGAAGCCGAGTTTCCCGATTACCGCGCCTATGGAATGAAGACGCTGACCCGCAACAATGCGCGGCTCGCCAACCTGCGGGTGCATCGCCCGATGTTTCATCTGGACCGCGGCGATATCACCTGGGTCGATGGCGGCGGCAAGCCGATGCCGGAAGTCTACCTCGATCACGGCTGGAAGGCCTACGATGGGTTCAGCCACGATTATGTACGTCTGAATCATTACGCGGTGCGGTCGGTCGACAGCTTCCTGGTGAAGCGCGACAGGGGACGGACCAACCATGTGGATGACGATCAGGGGATCGCATACTGGACGCACATGAACTACAATCGCGAACGCGACACTTCGATTCACACCCACCTGCCCGCGCTGGGCAAGGCAATGGCAGAGATGCTGAAGGATCCCGACCTTGCCCGTCTGCACGAAGCGGCGGTCGCGTGGCACCGTGCCAAGATCGCGGAGTTGCGCCAGCGGGACGGCTGGGACAGTTTCCGCGATGCGATCATCGGTATCAACCCGGCGTCCGAGTTGCAGGAAAGCTGAGCGGATGCCGGCCCGGCCGCCCGAAGTCGTGCTGCATGGCGGCGTCCACAAGACGGCGACCAGCCATATCCAGTCGATCCTTCAGCGCAACGCCGGCAGATTGCGCAAAAGCGGGGTACATTATGTGCATCATAGGGAAATGCGAAAGGAATACACGGTCCCGATTCAGCTGAACGGGTACGAAAAGATCGGTATGGATTTCCAGCCCAAGGTAACGGACGACGAACTGGTTAATCTGGCCAACGCGTTCTTCGCCAAGATCGGCGCTGGCCCAGGCGAGCGGATCGTACTGTCGGATGAGAACATGGCTGGTCACAGCGGCCATTGTGTCAAGCGCGGCCTTATCTATCGGTGGCGCCAAATGCTGCTGCCGATCTTTGCGCACCACATTCCGCATCCCGTCATCGAAATTCATTTGGCGATCCGCAACTATCCCGATTTTTTTGCGTCTGCCTACGTGGAATTTCTGCGCTCGGCTTCTGGCGAAAAGGTGGTCTCCGAAGAAAGTATGAAACGTGCAGTATTGTCGAACCTTCCAAGCTGGAAGGGTCTGATCGACCTCACGCTGGAGACCTTTCCGGAAGCGCAGCTGTTTCTATGGCGCTACGAGGATTTCCGCGCATTATCGGACACGGTCATTGCCAATCTGTGCGGCCCCCAAGTCGATGTTGGAACGCTCGCCAGCCCCAAGCGCAAGCGCGGGCGCCCGTCGGCCAGTCATCGCGCGGTGCAGGAACTGCTGATCGAGATCGAACGGAACGGCGGGGACGCTGCCTTGGCGCGGCGCGTCGAGATCCAGGAGGCGTATCCGCGCGGCCCGGAGTTTCCGGGATACGATCCCTGGTCGAAGCACGAGCGCGCGCACCTGACCCGGCTTTACGAAAAGGATGTTGCCGCTATCGCCAGCCGTCCGCGTGTGACGCTGCTGACCCCATGATGCGCATTGAAAAATTTCGCCCCCGAGGCGCGTCCAACAGCTTTTCCGCACACAACAACCGGCGCCTTGCGCGCCGCAGAAACCACGACAACAAAGGCAGTTTCAAGCCATGAGCAAACTACATCGGATCGCAATGCTTTGGGTGGAAGGCCCGCTCAGCTATCTTGAGCAGCTTTGCGTAAAATCCTTCGTGGACGCGGGGCATGAGGTCACGCTCTATCACTATGGCCCGGTTCAGAACGTCCCCGAGGGGACGACGCTGGAACATGGGGACGCGATCCTGAAGCGCGACGATTTCATCCAGCACGGCCGCACCGGCAGTCTGGCGCTTTTTTCCGACGTGTTCCGCTACCATCTGCTGACGCAGTCCGACCGGACGATCTGGGCGGATACCGACGCCTATTGTGTCAAACCGTTCGAGACGCAGACCGGCCACTATTACGCGTGGGAAAGCGGGCGCCATATCAACGGCGGCGTTCTGGGCCTGCCGCAGGACAGCCCCGCGCTGGCCGGTCTGCTGGAGATGAGCCATGACGAATACGGCATCCCGGAATGGTTCGCCGGTGACGTCAGGCAGGAACTGCAGGCCAAGGCCGATGCGGGCAATCCGGTCCATTGCAGCGAAATGCCCTGGGGCGTCTGGGGGCCGCACGCCGTCACCCATTACCTGCGCAAGAGCGGCGAAGACAGTTACGCGCTCCCGCGCGAGGTTCTCTACCCCGTCCCGTTCAAGAAGCGGCGTCACATGGTCAATCCCAAGCACGTCGATTCGGTCGAGGCTTACCTGACGGACCAGACCGCATCGATCCATCTCTACGGCCGGCGCATCCGCAAATTCCTCGCTTCGCGGCCGGGGGGGCTTCCCGATGAGGGCGGCCTGATCGACAAGCTGTTGAAGAAGCACGGGGTCGATCCCGCTGCGGCGCCGCTCCCGCCCGCTGCGCTATCCGCCGAAGCGGCAGAATAGGGGGATCCGACATGACCGCACCGATGACAAGGAAGCCGCCGATCAACCTGACGGACCTCGCCGACAGGTTCGGATCGGACAAGGGCTCGGCCAAGCACCGCTATACCGAACTTTACCACATGCTGTTCCATCCCTACCGGCAGCGCAAGATCAACTTCCTCGAAATGGGCCTGCTGATCGGCGGACCCGAGCAGGGCCACACCGCGGACCGGCAGACGACCGACCTTCCGTCGATCCGCATGTGGCTGGAATATTTCCCCAAGGCGCGGATCCATGGCCTGGATGTGTCGGATTTCTCGTGGTTCGACCACGACCGCTTTGTCTTTCATCGTTGCGACATGGACGACTGCGCCGCGATCGCGGAGGCGGCCGCCGGCATGCCCGGCCTCGACATCGTCATCGACGACGCGAGCCATGCCAGCCATCACCAGCAGAACGCGTTCCTCGAGATCTTTCCCAAGCTGGAATCCGGCGGTCTTTATGTGATCGAGGATCTGCGCTGGCAGCCGGAAACGTACGAGCTGCCCGGCATCACCAAGACGGCCGACTTGCTGCGGTCCTACATAGACACCCGCGAGTTCCGCCACTCTGACCCAGCGGTGGCCGAAGCGTTCAACGCGCTCGTTCCGGAGATTTCCGCCTGCATCGTCCTTCCGGTGAAATACCAGAAGAACCGGCGCGACCAGGTGGCGGTGATTCACAAGCGCTAGGGCGGGAATCGCGCATGAGCGATGCCGCCGCCGCGATTCCTGAAGGGTCGGGCGGCAGAATCGGCCCTCCGCGCCGGTTGAGGGATGTGAGGCGGGCCATCTCGGCAAGAAAGTTGCGTGAAGAGCATGGAGGCAGGCAACTAAAGTTCTCTAAGTGTCTAAATTCAGGGAAGAATCCAGGAAAAGACAGAAAAGATGTCTTTCCGCGAAAAAAGCGCTTGCGCCCCTCGGTATCAAACCGTAAACCCCCCTTCACCGGCGGCGCTGAGGCGTTGGCGGGACTGCCCGAGGGGGTGCTGGAGCGGGGCTCTGGCGGACTTGACGGCGGGAACATTGGGGGATAGGTGGTGTCGTCGGCGCTGAGGTTATTGCGCGGTCGGGACGATTTGTTCTTCTGGGGCTCAGGCTCCGACGTTTTTTGACATTGATGATATCTGAAGAGATATGTGGGCGGTTTGGTTCATTCGATGAACGATGACTGCACATATATCACGCCGGTAGGGGCAACCCGATGATCCGGTGTCAGCTTCACTGTTTGTTCGGTTTTCGGTTTCTTTTGAAACCTTAAGCAC
>CAVXNV010000001.1:0-39510 GCA_963763165.1 uncultured Alphaproteobacteria bacterium | reverse complement strand
TGCGGGTGAAGGGACTCGAACCCCCACGCCAAAGGCGCCAGAACCTAAATCTGGTGCGTCTACCAGTTCCGCCACACCCGCACCGGGCCGCGCGGCGCCCGAGGGGGCGCGCGGCGCCTGCCTGTCTAGCGCAGCGCGGACGCGGGCGCGAGGGGAAATTGCCCGGTCCGGCGGCAGTGCGTGCAAAATCCGGTTCGTGGTCCGGAAGCGATGCCCGCCGGCGCCCTACACGCCCAGATCCGCGTAGACGGCCGGAAGGGCCTCGGGCAGGTCCTCGGCGATGAGGCCGGGGCCGACACGGCGCGCGCAGGCGGCGTGCAGCCAGGTGCCGCCTTGTGCCGCGGCGACGGGCGGCAGGCCGCGCGCCATCAGGCCCGCGATCAGCCCGGCCAGCACATCGCCGGTCCCGGCCGTCGCCAGCCAGGGCGCCGCCATCGCGCCGCGCGCCGCATGGACCGACAGCGCGCCATCCGGCGCGGCGATGACCGTGTCCGCACCCTTCAGCAGCACCGTGCAGCCGGCCCGCCGCGCGGCATCCGCCACCGCCCCGGCCCGCCCGTCGCCCACCTCCCGGCCCGCCCGATCGGCCAGGTCGGGAAAGAGACGCGCGAATTCCCCCTCGTGCGGGGTCAGCACACATTGCGGATGCAGCAGGCCGAAGAGCGCCGCGTCCTGGCCCAGCGCGGTCAGCGCATCCGCGTCCAGAAGCGTGGCACGCGGCGCGGCCTGCCCCGCGCCCAGCGCCTCGGGCAGCAGGTGCGCCGCGCGGTCCACGCCCAGGCCCGGCCCGAGGCAGAGCGCGTTGATCCGCCCGTCCGCCAGCGCCGCATCCAGCGCCTCGGCGTCCGGCACCCGCATCAGCATGACCGCGGTGATCTGCGCCGCGACCTCAAGCTGCGCGGCAGGCGGCACGCCCAGCGTCACCAGCCCCGCCCCCGCGCGCAGCGCCGCCCGCGCCGCCAGCCGCGCCGCCCCGGTGCGCCCGGCCCCGCCCGACAGGACCAGCGCGTGCCCGTGGCCGTATTTATGCGCCTCCTGCGTCTTGCGCAGCGCCGCGATCCGGTCGGGCGTCATGGTGATCGGCGTCGGGGTGGCGGGCATCGAAGCCTCCGCAGAAAGGGTCGAACGGGAATACGTGTGACAGGTATAACGCGGCACCGGCGCCTTTGCGATCCACCGGCCGGCGGCATGGCTGCCTAAAATTTAGGCAGCACCCGGAGTTTTTTCGCAGATTTCCCGTCGGCCGCCCCTCGCCGCGTTGAGCCGCCGCACCATTCATGCTTTGACGTGGCTGACACCAGACACGCCGCAGGAGCCGAAGAATGAAGAAGATCGAAGCGATCATCAAACCGTTCAAGCTGGACGAGGTGAAGGAGGCGCTGCAGGAGGCCGGGATCCAGGGGCTGAGCGTCATCGAGGTGAAGGGCTTCGGCCGCCAGAAGGGCCATACCGAGCTGTATCGCGGGGCCGAATACGTGGTCGATTTCCTGCCCAAGGTGAAGATCGAGGTGGTGCTGGACGACGATCAGGTCGAGGGTGCCATCGAGGCCATCATCGACGCCGCCAAGACCGACAAGATCGGCGACGGCAAGATATTCGTCAGCCCGGTCGAACAGGCCATCCGCATCCGCACCGGCGAAACCGGTTCGGACGCGCTGTAACGGACAACAATCCAAGGGGAATGCTTACCATGAGCGCATCTGACCTGCTCGATACCATCAAGGAAGAGGGCGTCGATTACGTCGACATCCGCTTTACCGATCCGCGCGGCACATTGCAGCACGTGACCATCGCGGCCGAACTGGTCGACGAGGATTTCATCGACGAGGGCTTCATGTTCGACGGCTCGTCCATCGCTGGATGGAAGTCGATCGAAGCGTCGGACATGAAGCTGATGATGGACACCGGCACCGCCTACATCGATCCCTTCTATGCCGAAAAGACCCTCTGCGTGCATTGCACCGTGGTCGAGCCGGACACGGGCGAGCCCTATGACCGCGACCCGCGCGGCACCGCCGAGAAGGCCGAGGCGTATCTGAAATCCTCCGGCATCGGCGACGCGGCCTACTTCGGTCCCGAGGCCGAATTCTTCCTCTTCGACGACGTGCGGTTCTCCAACACGATCAACAAGGTCTCCTACGAGGTCGATGCGCAGGACGGCAGCTGGAACACCGACACCGAATACGAGATGGGCAACATGGGCCACCGCCCGGGCCTCAAGGGCGGGTATTTCCCGGTCAACCCGATCGACGACGCGCATGACATCCGCAGCGAGATGCTGTCGACGATGAAGCGTCTGGGCATGAAGGTGGACAAGCATCACCACGAGGTCGGATCGTGCCAGCATGAACTGGGCCTCATCTTCGGCACGCTGACCAGGCAGGCCGACGAGATGCAGAAATACAAGTACGTCATCCACAACGTCGCGCAGGCCTACGGCAAATCGGCCACGTTCATGCCCAAGCCGATCTATGGCGACAACGGATCCGGCATGCATGTCAACATGTCGATCTGGAAGGACGGCAAGCCGCTTTTCGCGGGCGACAAATACGCCGATCTCAGCCAGGAGGCGCTGTGGTTCATCGGCGGCATCCTGCGCCACGCCAAATCGCTGAACGCCTTCACCAACCCCACGACCAACAGCTACAAGCGGCTGGTGCCGGGGTTCGAGGCGCCGGTCCTTCTGGCCTATTCGGCGCGCAACCGGTCGGGCTGCGTGCGGATCCCGTGGACCGAAAGCCCCAAGGCAAAGCGCGTCGAGGCGCGGTTTCCCGACCCGGCGGCGAACCCGTATCTTTGCTTCGCAGCGCTGCTGATGGCCGGTCTCGACGGGATCAAGAACAAGATCGATCCGGGCGAGGCAATGGACAAGAACCTTTACGACTTGCCCGCCGAAGAGCTGAAGGACATTCCCACCGTCTGCCGCAGCCTGCGCGAAGCGATCGAGGCGTTGCAGGCCGACCACGATTACCTGCTGGCCGGCGACGTCTTCACGCGCAGCCAGATCGAGGGCTACGCCGCGTTGAAGATGACCGAGGTGCTGAAATACGACCAGACGCCGCACCCGGTGGAATTCGGGATGTATTACAGCTGCTGACGCAGCGGAATGATGCATTCCGCCCGGAGGGAAGACCAGAACCTGTCGCGGCATCCGCGGCAGGTTCTTTAATACACGATGGTTCCATTCGTAGCGGGCCCCTGCCGGCCGGGCAGTCAAAGGTCGAAGTCGGCCTCGGCCGCCTCGGCCGCCTCCGGTTTTCGCCGTTCGGCGATCGCCGCGACATGAGCCGGCATCGTCACCGCCTGACGGTATTCGACAACGCGCCCGTCATCGCCGTAGAGCATGATCAAAGCCATGACTTCATGCGGCGGACAGCTCGCGCTTTCGCCAAAAAGCCGAGGCATGGATAAGGGGGTCGCGAGAGATGGAACCGTCTCTGCGCCCTCGGCGTCAGCCCAGGTTGCACGCGGGTCGAAAACCAGCCGCTTACTCTCGTCTCTCGCGCGCCGGTGACTGATGAGCGTTGGCAGGTATGCCTTTACAGCCGCGTTCAGCGCACTCTGACAGGCGGATGCCTGTGCATCGAAGGGGTCGCCCGCTCGATGCTCGGGCGCATCCCACAGCACGACTGTGTCCGGATCATCCAGTCCCTCCAGATCCGCCGCATCGATCTGCGGATAGGATTTCAACAGGTTGTCGCGCAACGCCGGCCAGGATGGTCCGGTGCCGGGCTCGAAGAGTTTGGTGCGCACGATCGCTGTTACCGTCGATGCCTCGACCGGCGGCTCGTGATAAACGGCCACCATGTCGCGGCTTTCCGGAGCCTGGAGCAGGACCGCGTTGTGGTAGGCTTCCCAGTCCAGGATCGGCGCGGCAGTCTGATCTTCAAGCGCCGCCTGCCGCGTGGCTGTGCGGGCATGAAGACGCTGCTCGGCACCGACCTTTTGGGCGAGTTGCTCAACTCCGGTATCGAAATCGTCACCCAGCTGCACACCCAGGACGGCAAAGGCGCCGGGCGGTGGCCCGGCGGCCGCGGTCGCGTTTCCATCATCGGGAGAGATTGTGCCCGAACCCTCGGGGGAAGGTGCAAAGACATGCCGGAACCGCACCGCACCGGGATCGATCACCGGTCCGCCCTGCCCGGCATCGAACAGGATCATTTCCACCGGTTCGTAGACGAGGGCGATGTTGGGCCCGAAATCGGTTCCGTAGGTCGTGTCGACCTCCGAAATGCGGAACGCCAGGAGCGCATCGAGTTTCGGGAAGGCGGCCGCATCGAGTGACGCGAAGTTCCGGCCTCTGGAATCGTAAAGCCTGGCCTCCTTCAGACGCGTCTCCAGTACGATGCCCTGGGCCCAGCGCTTTGCGCCGGCAAACTCCACCGCAAGGTCGATGACGAAGCCCTTTGGCAGTTCGTTGGCGCGACTGATACATTCGTTCCAGCCATCATGGGCACGAGCGAGATCGGCGCCGGTTGCAGCGTCCATCGCGAGTCTCTCGCGCCTGCATTTCTCGACGAAAAGCTCCTCCGCCGCGGATGGCTCCATTCCGATCTCGGGGATCCTTGGTCGTCGGTCCATGATCAACTTAACGTTCTTCACCAATAGCGGAAGGTTGGTGACCAGTGACCTGGGAAGTTCCTGCACGTTGAAACGCTCCAGAAGGCCCGGATCGGCGACCATTGCGGCCGCCCCCAGTTCCGATGCCATCGCCTGCTGCCGGTCGTCCTGGTAGAGCTCCCGCAGATAACCCCAGGGCTCCGAAGAGGTCAGCTTGCCATCGCGGTAGTCGACCCATTGGGACATGACCTCCATCCGGGCGACAGCCGCCGTGTCGAGTTCGGAGAGAACCGCCCCGACCTTGTCCTTGAACTCTTCGACCAGTTCCGGCGCTGCAAAGGATGCCTGCCGATCTGCGACCTTTTCATGCGCGAAGACCGCGGGATCGTTCCGGTGCTGATCATACTCGATCTGGCGCTCGGTCAGCGACAGCCAGTCCTCTTCGGAAAGCACATCAGGCGCGACGCGCAGCGCAAAGTAGGCTGCCGGCACATGATGCATGCCTTCGGTGGCGGCCAGAAAGTCGGGGGTTTCGGGCACCTCAGGGGCGGCCCCTTCTGCCACCGGGTAGCGATAAAGCACCTCGTCGAGCGACTGCATGGGATGCAGCACCGGCGCACCGGTTTCCTCGATCAGGAGCTTGGGGTAGGGTCCCGACTTGTCGACCGACAGCCTGGCCGGCGTCGAGACGAGGACCTGGCGGTTGGCGCCAAGGCGTTCGGAGAACGCCCTCGCCTCCGTCACCTCCTTCAGAATCGGGCCCACCGAGGGGCCGGTTCGATACTCGGTCAGAAGCGACGCTCCGGTCACATCCAGGCGACCCTCACGGCACGAACTCGCGAGCATCTCGAACGCTTTCGTGTCGAAGTCGTAAACTCCGAACGAGACCGAACAGATTAGATCCACCTCAAGCGGGTTGGGCACCTGATCGTGAGGAAGTTCCCGCTCCACCATCGCGCGGCCTTCCTGCAGCAAGAGGTGGCGGTCGAATTCATTGAGCAGGCCCGACACCTGCGTCACGACCGGCCCGTGGGTCTGCCGAACCGCGGCGATGTTGTTGGCGACGATGTCGGGCATGTCGCCGGGATAGATGCGGCCAATCAGTTCATCCAATCTGTCGTCGGGAAGAGTGTCCAGCAGCCGCATCAGGAACTTGTCGTCAGCCATCGCGCCCGGATCGGCCGCATATTCCAGCCGTGTCACCATCCGGCGTCGGTCGGCCTCGAGCGCGGAGGCATCCTCGCGCGGCGTGAAGTGGTTCGTCAGAAAGAAACGGGGCCGATCCTCCGATCCGGCGGCTATGTCGGCGCGTGGGTCTTCCGCCTGCTCGATGGCGTCGAACGCGGGCAAGATCGCTTGGCCCGCTGTCGTTGATGCGCCTGGTCCGGGTTCGGGTGACGGCACTGGCGAGATCGGGATTTCCGGACCGGCATCTTCCGCATTCGCAAGCATCACAAGTGCCTGCGAGCGGGCCGCGAGAGCGGCGACGAGGCACATCACATCCGCACCGCAACGGTCGCGCTCGGTCATCCAGTCGCGCTGCCCGGCCTGCAACCGGGCGCGGCCATGCGCATCACGCACGTCGAGGGCGGCGGCGTAATTGCGTGCAACAGCCCGGTCCAGCTCGGCCAGATCGTCGGACCCGCAGATCGCCAGTTCGGTGGATGTCGTTGCCTTTCGGCAGTCGAAACTCGGCCCGGACGATGCCGCGGCGGTGCCGCTGCCGGCGCCATGTTGCGCCGCCTCCCGCAGGTTTGCCAGGACGCGAGCGCCCGGCGCGCCTGTGATCGCAAGGCCGCGGTCCCGTTCGAACGCCCGGATCGCCGCGGCCGTCCGCCGGCCCACCAGCCCGTCCGCGGGACCGGGATCATAGCCAAGCCGGGCAAGCAGCGTCTGGATTTCCCTGGTCGCGGCAGAAGAAGGACGCGGCGCGCGCGGTTTGGCGGCGCGCGGCTGCTCGACCGGTCTGGCGGCGGTATTCGGTGTTGGTGGCGTCCCGACAGAAAGCTGGTTCAGGATGGCAATTCCCTTGCTGAGATCGTTGACGTCGAACGCAAATGCGGAAGTCACGAAACCCAGGAGCGCAAATACCGCAGCGCTCATGCGAACAAAATCAAACATCATCCCCCCGAGGCTGTTTGATATTATGTTATATGTTACAGCAAAAAAGCCGTTTTCGTCAATCTTTGCAGAGTTTGTGGATATTCCCAGTTCTTGTCCGCGAATGGGGCTGACGATAGTTTCTCAATACCAAGGATATGCCGCGTCAGGTTCTGGTTTGCTCGCGTCCCGCCGGCAGAATGCGTCAGCTTTGATGCATCCTTCTCGGGCTCACGGCGGGTTGTTCACGGCCGGATGCACCGGCTAGACTGTATCCGTCGTTTGTTCATTTCCGGAATCCCCATGCGCCTCATCGTCTTTGCATTTCTCGCCGCTCTCCTTGCCGCCCCTGCGGGTGCGCAATGCATCACGTCCAAGGGCGCGTTCGGTCAATACAAGCAGACGCTGCTAGAGCAGGCCGCCGCGCAAGGGGTGGGCCAGCGGGGCCGCGATGCGCTGGCCCAGGCGGGGCTTTCGGGCATCACGTGGCGCTTTGAGTCCCAGCCCTCCAGCCAGACCGGCACGCTTCAGGACGATCCGGCGCGTTTCCTGGCGAAACGCTCCGGCAGCTCCGCCGAAGATTTCATTTCGCATGTCCGTAACCGCATCGCGCGCAACCCCAACACCTTTGCCGCGATCGAGCAGCGTTTCGGCGTGCCCGCCGGCGTGCTGGCGACGATCTGGGGACTGGAGACCAGCTGGGGCGGCTACATGGGCAAGACGCCGGTGGTGAGCGGCGCGGTCACGCTGTCCTCCTATTGCCGCCGCTATCCGCGCTTCGTGCCCCACGCCATCGCGGCGCTGCAACTGGTGGATCGCGGGATCATCACCGCCGGCACGCGCGGCGGACCTTCGGGCGAGTTGGGGCACATGCAGTTCCTGGCCGGCAACTGGTTGAGATACGCGGTGGACGCCGATGGCAACGGCCGGGCCGACCCCTACGCGGCGGCCGATGCGCTGGCCACGGCGGCGAACATGCTGCGCGCGCATGGCTGGCGTCCGGGGCAGCCCTTCGGCCCCGGCACGGCCAATTTCGACGTGCTTACGGCATGGAACGACAGCGGCAATTATCAGCGCGCCATCGCCTATGCAGGCGAGCGGGCCGGGCGCTAGACGCTGCTGTTGCGCTTCAACCTCACCTTGCCGTGACAAACGGCGCCAGAGGGGTGTAACTGCGGGGCGCCATGCCTAGTCTGTGGGCGTGTAACCAGAGGACTGCGCCCATGCCCACCGAACGCCTGACTTTCACCGGCCATGACGGCGCCGACCTCGATGCGCGGCTGGACCTGCCGGAGGGGCCGCATCTGGCGACGGCGCTCTTCGCGCATTGCTTCACCTGCTCGAAGCAAATTCATGCCGCCCGCCGCATCGCCGCGCGTCTGGCGGGGGCGGGCATCGCCGTGCTGCGCTTCGATTTCACCGGTCTGGGTCATTCGGGGGGCGAGTTCGAGAACACCACGTTCACCAGCAACGTCGAGGATCTGGAGCTGGCCGCCAAGGCGCTGGAGGCGCGCGGCCTGGCGCCGGGCCTGCTGATCGGTCACTCGCTCGGCGGCGCGGCGGTGCTGCGCGTGGCGCGCCGCATCCCCTCGGTGCGCGCCGTCGTTACCATCGGCGCCCCCTTCGATCCGGGTCATGTCACCCGGAATTTCAAGGGCGCCCTAGACGAGATCGCAGAGCATGGCGCCGCCGAGGTCGATCTGGGCGGCCAACCCGTGCGCATCGGCCGCGCCTTTGTCGAAGACGTGCGGGCCGATGCGCTGGCGCCCGAAATCGCCGGGCTGAAGGCCGCGCTTCTGGTGATGCATGCCCCACGCGACGAGGTGGTCGGCATCGACAACGCCGCGCAGATTTTCCGCGCGGCCAAACATCCCAAGAGCTTCGTCACCCTGTGCGATTCCGACCACCTGATTACCCGCGCCAGCGATGCCGAATATGCCGCCGAGGTGATCGCGACCTGGGCGGCCCGGTATCTCGACCTGCAAAAGCCCGCCCCGCCCCCCGGCGCGCCCGAGGGTGTCGTGCGCGTTTCCGAAGCGGACCCGGACGGCTATTTGCAGGACATCGATTCAGGCCCGCGCCATCACACCCTTGCGGACGAGCCGCTGGCCTATGGCGGCACGGATCGCGGCATGTCGCCTTACGGTTTCCTGTCGGCGGGTCTTGGCGCCTGCACGTCGATGACGATCCGCATGTATGCGCGGCGCAAGGACTGGCCGCTGGATCATGTGCGCGTCGATGTATGCCACGACAAGGTTCATGCACAGGATGCAGGTGCCAGCGGCGCGGCCAAGGTCGATCAGTTCACGCGCGTCGTCTATCTCAAGGGCGATCTGTCGGACGACCAGCGCGCGCGTCTGCTGGAAATCGCCGACAAATGCCCTGTGCACCGCACGTTGGAGGCGACCTCGCAGATCATCACGCGCGCCGGCTGAGGGCCACGCGCCTTGGCATCGGGGCGCGCCCGCGATAAACGGCGCGCAACCCGTTCCCAACCGCCAGAGGCCAACGCCATGATTCCCCGCTATTCCCGCCCTGAAATGGTCGCCATCTGGTCGCCCGAGACCAAGTTCCGCATCTGGTTCGAGATCGAGGCGCATGCCTGCGATGCCATGGCCGATCTGGGCGTCATCCCGCGCGAGAATGCCGAAGCCGTCTGGAAGGCGAAGGACGTGGAATTCGACGTTGCCCGCATCGACGAGATCGAGGCCGTGACCAAGCATGACGTCATCGCCTTCCTGACCCATCTGGCCGAGCATGTGGGCAGCGACGAGGCGCGGTTCGTGCATCAGGGCATGACCTCTTCGGACGTGCTCGACACCTGTTTCAACGTGCAACTGGTGCGCGCCAGCGACATCCTGATCGACGACATGAAGGCGCTTCTGGCCGCTTTGAGACGCCGCGCGTTTGAGCACAAGGATACGGTCCGCATCGGCCGCAGCCACGGCATCCATGCGGAACCCACGACGATGGGCCTGACCTTCGCGCGGTTCTACGCGGAAATGGATCGCAACCTGAACCGTCTGGAAAAGGCCCGTGAAGAGATCGCCACAGGCGCGATTTCCGGCGCCGTCGGCACCTTCGCCAATATCGACCCCGCGGTGGAGGAGCATGTCTGCAAGCAGCTGGGCCTTCAGCCCGAGCCGATCAGCACGCAGGTCATCCCGCGCGACCGTCACGCCGCGTTCTTTGCCGCGCTGGGTGTCGTCGCCAGCAGCATCGAGAACATCGCCATCGAGATTCGCCACATGCAGCGAACCGAGGTGCTGGAAGGCGAGGAATTCTTCAGCGCCGGGCAAAAGGGCTCGTCAGCGATGCCGCACAAGCGCAACCCGGTGCTGTCGGAAAACCTGACCGGCCTCGCCCGCCTTGTCCGCATGGCGGTGATCCCGGCGATGGAGAACGTGGCCCTCTGGCACGAGCGCGACATCTCGCATTCCTCGGTCGAGCGCAACATCGGCCCCGATACCACCGTAACGCTGGATTTCGCGCTGGCGCGGCTCACCGGCCTCGTCGACAAGATGGTGATCTACCCGGACAACATGCTGGCCAACATGCATAAATTCCGCGGCCTCGTCATGTCGCAGCGCGTTCTTCTGGCCCTGACACAGGCCGGCGTCAGCCGCGAGGACGCCTACAAGCTGGTCCAGCGCAACGCGATGAAGGTCTGGGAGGAAGGCCGCGATTTCAAGACCGAGCTTCTGGCAGACGAGGACGTGCTGAAGGCGCTGACCCCCGCGCAGATCGAGGAGAAATTCGATCTGGACTATCACACGAAACATGTCGACACGATCTTCAAACGTGTCTTTGGCGGGTGAACCTGCGAAAAAGTGATTAGGCGTGGCGGCTTCGCGAAGCTACCCTTGCGTCACCTTTGACAAGGAGACCTCGCCATGAAGACTCTGACGATTGCTGCGCTGCTGACGCTGGCACCGACCCTGTCGCTCGCGACGGGGTGCGATCACGCCAGGAAAAACACGCAAGCCATGACCTGCGCGGCCGGCACCAGCTATGATGCCGACGCCAAGGCGTGCGTGCCGGTCAACAGCTGATACATTGCGCCCGCGCGGATGGCCGGGCGCGATGGTGACGCTTTAGACATTTCTTCACTCTTCGGCGGCTATGGTCGGCCAAACGTCCGCAAAGAGGGATGGAATGAGCCAGCCAACGCCGCTTGCCCGCATCACGCCGCAGGTCCAGACGCCGCCCGCGCCCACCACAAGCCGCCTCACGCGCAAGCAGAAGGCGGCGATCATCGTGCGCTTCCTGATCAACGAGGGCGCGGATGTGCCCCTGTCGGATCTGCCCGAGGGGCTGCAGGCGACGTTGACCACGCAGATGGGATCGATGCGCTATGTCGACCGCGCCACGCTGGTTGCCGTCGTCACCGAATTCGTGGCCGAACTCGAGGGGATGGGCCTGACCTTTCCGCACGGCGTGGTCGGCGCGCTGACCGCCCTTGACGGGCGGATCAGCCCGCAGACCGCCGCGCGCCTGCGCAAGGAGGCGGGCGTGCGCCAGTTTGGCGACCCGTGGGAGCAGGTGGGCGCCGCCGATCTGGACGATCTGGTGCCTATCGTGCTGGCCGAAAGCACGGAAGTCGCCGCCGTCATGCTGTCCAAGCTCCACGTCACCCGCGCGGCCGACCTGCTCAGCCGCCTGCCCGGCGAGAGGGCGCGCCGCATCACCTTTGCCGTGTCGCAAACCGACGCTGTCAGCCCCGGCGCCGTGGACCGCATCGGCCTCGCGCTTGCCGCGCAGCTGAGCGATCTGCCGCCCGCCGCGTTCGAGGAGGGACCGGCCAGCCGCATCGGCGCGATCCTCAACTCCACGCCGTCGGCGCTGCGCGACGACGTGCTGACGGGGCTCGATGCCGAAGACCAGGCGTTCGCGGCCGAGGTGCGCCGCGCCATCTTTACCTTCGCCAACATTCCCGCCCGCGTGGCTCGCGCCGACATTCCCAAGGTCGCGCGCGAGGTCGAGGCCGCGACGCTGGTCATGGCGCTGGCCGCCGCCTCGGCGGGCGATCTGGCCGAAGTGGCCGGGTTCATCCTCGACAACATGCCGCGCCGACTGGCCGATTCCCTGCGCGAGGAGGTGGAGCAACTGGGCCGCGTCAAGTTCAGGGCGGGCGACGAGGCGATGACGCAGGTGGTCAATACCGCCCGCCGCCTTGCCGCGTCGGGAGAAATCGCACTGGTCATGCCGGAGGACGGCGAGGACGCTTGAAGGGGGCCACGCAAGCCTTGCCCCCTGCGCGCCTTGTGGTCGCGCGCGCTGCGCTTTATGTCTGCCGCAACTTGGCAGCGCGGCGGTGAGATCTATGAGCGAACGACAGGAGTTGGCCCTGGCACGCTTCGGCGAATACATGGTCAGCCTGGTCCTGCGGGCGCTGATCGGCCTTGCCGGCCTTTTGCCGTATCGCTGGCGCATTCCCGCGCTGGGGTGGATGACGGCGCATATCGTCGCGCCGCTTGCCGGCTACAGCCGCCGCGTGCGCGACAACCTGGCGCTGGTCATGCCCGACCTGCCGCAACGCGAGGTGCGCCGCCTTGCCCGCGCCGTGCCCGACAATGCCGGGCGCAACATGATGGAGATGTTCTCGGCCGCCGATTTTGCCGCCCGCGCACGCCATTCGCCGGTCAGCGGGCCGGGTCTGCCCGCGATCGAGGCCGCCCGCGCCGAAGGCCGTCCGGTGATTTTCGTCACCGGCCATCTTGGCAGCTTCAACGCCGCCCGTGTGGCGATGGTCCAGCAGGGCTTTGAAATGGGCGTGTTCTACCGTCCGATGAAGAACCGCTATTTCAACACGCATTACACAAACGCGATGGGCGCGCTCAGCCAGCCCATGTTCGAACAGGGCCGCCGCGGCATGGTGCAGATGACCAAGCATCTGCGCAGCGGCGGCGTTCTGGCCATTCTCAACGATCTCAACGCGCATGGCGGCGTGCCGCTCGACTTCCTCGGCGAGCCTGCCCTGACGTCTCTGGTGACGGCGGAACTGGCGCTCAAGTTCGATGCGCCGCTCGTTCCGGTCTGGGGCATCCGCCGCGACAACGGTCTGGATTTCGACATCCATGTCGAGGCGCCGATCCCCCACGGCGATCCCGTCGAGATGACCCGCGATTTCAACGCCCGGCTGGAGACGCAGGTGCGCACGCACATGGATCAGTGGTTCTGGATTCACCGGCGCTGGAAGGATGGCACGGGCGACATGGCCGACCTCGGCGCCGCGCGTATCGCGGCGCAGCCGGATGGCGCGCCCGAGGTCTGAGTGCTACCGGGCCATCGCCGCCGCCTCGACGCGGCCATGATCAGGCCGCTGCAGGATCACGGCAACGGGCGCGTCGCCGTCGATCGGGGCCTGCATCGCAAGCGGCTCTGAAGGATCCCACTGGCCCACCTTCTGCAGGTCGGTCACGATGTTCACGTAACTATAGGTGTGCCCCGCGTTTTCGCCATGCCCGATGGCGACATCCTGCTGCGGAATGATCCGCGCCAGCTGAACGTCGAGTGGCCCTTCCACATCCGCAAGCGCGCGCGCGGCGATGCTCAGCCGCCCATCCTCGCGGCGCAGATCCAGCGCCACGGTCGGCGCCTCATCAAGGTGGCGCGCGATCAGCGCGTTGACATCCTGAGGGCGGTTGCCCACCACCTCGTCGCTGCCGTCGATGATCATCTGAGGCGTGTAGACCATCCGCCGCCCGCCCGCCTCGGCATAGCCGTATTGCCGCTTCGTATGCTCGGGCTTTCCGAAGACATCGTCGAACAGATAGTCCCAGTAATCGACATGCAGGGCCAGTGCGATGACATCGTCGCGCGCCGCCAGCTCACGCAGGAACGCGTCGGCGGGCGGGCAGGACGAACAGCCTTGCGATGTGTAAAGCTCGACCAGGACCGGCGCCCTTGCGTCTGGCCCGGCCCAGAGCGGCAGCGCCAGCAGCGCCGTGCAGAATGCGATGAGACATGACCGCATCGAACCTTCCTTACCACCGTCACGGAATGGCGGGACGCTAGCCATGCGCCGCGGGAAAGGCCAATCAAGGTTTCGTCAGATGCGTGGTTCGGCGCTTGGCGGCGGCAGTTGTGTGCAATAGTATACAAAAATGTCGATGCCCTCTTGAAGACCGAATTCAGATCAGCCAGAAGCGAAGTCAGCGCCGCGCGGAGTGCGGACTGCAACGAATGGCTCTTCCGGGCGTTTCTTCATGGTAACGTAACCGGACCGATGCATAACCCGACTGACCCGAAAGGATAGCCAGATGCCAATCAATGTGGGACATGATGCCGCCCGGACGCGCAAGACGCTGCAATCCGGCGACCGATCCGTTGCGTATTATTCGATCGCGGCCGCGGAACAGGCCGGACTCGGCGATTTCAGCCGCCTGCCCGCCGCGCTGAAGGTCGTGCTGGAAAACATGCTGCGCTTCGAGGACGGCAAGACCGTGACGCAGGATGACATCAGGGCTTTTTCGGAATGGGCCGAGAATGGCGGCCGGAACCCGCGCGAGATCGCGTATCGCCCGGCGCGCGTGCTGATGCAGGATTTCACCGGCGTTCCGGCCGTTGTCGACCTGGCTGCAATGCGCGACGGGATCGTGGCGCTTGGCGGCAAGGCGCAGCAGATCAACCCGCTGAACCCGGTCGACCTGGTCATCGACCACTCGGTCATGATCGACGAATTCGGCAATCCCCGCGCGTTCCAGATGAACGTCGACCGCGAATACGAGCGCAACATGGAGCGCTACCAGTTCCTCAAATGGGGTCAGGGCGCGTTCAACAACTTCCGCGTCGTGCCGCCCGGCACCGGCATCTGCCATCAGGTCAACCTGGAATACCTGGCGCAGACCGTCTGGACCGATACCGACCAGAACGGTGAAGAGGTTGCCTATCCCGACACCCTGGTCGGCACCGACAGCCACACCACGATGATCAACGGCGTCGCCGTTCTGGGCTGGGGCGTCGGCGGGATCGAGGCCGAGGCCGCCATGCTGGGTCAGCCCATTTCGATGCTGATCCCCGAGGTGGTGGGATTCGAGCTGACCGGCAAGATGACCGAGGGCACCACCGGCACCGACCTTGTGCTGAAGGTCGTCGAGATGCTGCGCGAGAAGGGCGTGGTGAGCAAGTTCGTCGAATTCTACGGTGACGGGCTCGACAGTCTGCCGCTGGCCGATCGCGCCACGATCGCCAACATGGCGCCGGAATATGGCGCGACCTGCGGCTTCTTCCCCATCGACAGCGAAACGCTTCGGTATCTGACCAACACCGGCCGGGACAAGGACCGCATCGCCCTGGTCGAGGCCTACGCGAGGGAAAACGGCCTCTGGCGGGACGAGAATTACGCGCCTATCTACAGCGATACGCTGCATCTGGACATGGGCACCATCGTCCCGGCCATTTCGGGGCCGAAGCGCCCGCAGGACTACATCGCGCTCGACAAGGCAGCGACGACGTTCCACGAGTACATTGAGGGCCAGCGCACCGCCAAGGACACCAGCGAACGCGCCGAAGTCCGCTGGGAAGGCGAAGGCGGCCAACCAGAGCCGCGCAAGATTCCCGGCGACGAGGGCCGGCACCACCGCGGCTATGTCGTCAGCGACGATCCCTATCAGCTGCATGACGGCTCGATCGTGATCGCCTCGATCACGTCCTGCACCAATACGTCGAACCCCTACGTGATGATCGGCGCGGGCCTTGTTGCCCGCAAGGCGGCCGAAAAGGGGCTGAACCGCAAGCCTTGGGTGAAAACCTCGCTCGCGCCGGGCAGCCAGGTCGTCTCGCACTACCTGGAGGCGGCGGGATTGCAGGAGGATCTGGACAAGCTCGGCTTCAACCTTGTCGGCTATGGCTGCACCACCTGCATCGGCAACTCGGGACCGCTGGCGCCCGAGATCAGCAAGTGCATCAACGACAACGACCTGATCGCCGTGTCGGTCCTGTCGGGCAACCGCAACTTCGAGGGCCGGATCAGCCCCGATTGCCGCGCGAATTACCTCGCCTCGCCGCCGCTGGTGGTGGCCTACGCGCTGGTCGGCGACATGAATGTCGACATCACCACCGCGCCGCTGGGGCAGGATCATGACGGGAACGACGTCTATCTCAAGGATATCTGGCCCGCCCAGGACGAGATTGCGGCACTGGTCGAACAGACGGTCACTCGCGAGGCGTTCCAGTCGAAATACGCCGATGTCTTCAAGGGCGACGAACGGTGGCGCGCGATCGATACCTCCGAGGGCGAAACCTACAACTGGCCGCCCGAATCGACCTATGTGCAGAACCCGCCCTATTTCCAGAACATGTCCAGGGATCCGGGCAAGATTGATGATATCGACGGCGCGCGCATCCTTGCGCTTCTGGGCGACATGGTCACCACCGACCACATCAGCCCCGCTGGCAGTTTCCGCGAATCGACGCCCGCAGGCCAATACCTGCGCGAGCGGCAGGTGCCGGTGCGCGAGTTCAACTCCTACGGCTCGCGGCGCGGCAACCATGAGGTGATGATGCGCGGCACCTTCGCCAATATCCGCATCCGCAACGAGATGCTGGATGATGTCGAGGGGGGCTATACCCTCGACCCGGATGGCGCGCAGATGCCGATCTTCGACGCCGCCATGGCCTATCAGGAGCAGGGCACGCCTCTGGTGATCTTCGCGGGCGAGCAGTATGGCGCCGGCTCCAGCCGCGACTGGGCGGCGAAAGGCACGGCTCTGCTGGGCGTTCGCGCGGTCATCGCCGAGGATTTCGAGCGCATCCACCGCTCGAACCTGGTCGGGATGGGGGTCATTCCGTTCGAGTTCACGGGCGGCGATACGCGCAAGTCGCTGGGCCTGACCGGCAAGGAAAGCGTCACGATCACCGGCCTTGGCCAGATCAAGCCGCAGCAGGAAGTGCCCTGCACGATCACCATGGAAGACGGCACGACGAAAGAGATCACGATCAAGTGCCGGATCGATACGGCGATCGAGAAGGAATACGTGGAAAATGGCGGCGTGCTGAACTACGTGCTTCGGGATCTGGCGAAATCCGCCTGATTACCCGAGGCCAATCACACCGAAACGCCCGCGGCCTCTGCCCGCGGGCGTTTTTTTGTCAATCGGCCAGCGCCTCTTCCAGCGCGGGGCGAAAGCGTTGCTCGTAGTCGCTGCCGATCAGGGGGCCGGCGAAGCGGAACAGCACCGTGCCGCTCCCGTCGACAATGAAGGTTTCCGGCGGCGCGGTCACGCCCCAGTCGATCGCGGTGCTGCCTCTGGGATCGAAGCCATGGGCGAAGAACGGATCGCCTTCGTCCTCGAGGTACCTCTCGGCCTGAGCCGCCTCGTCCTTGAAATTCACCGCGGCGACACGCAGCCCCTCGGCGCTCAGCGCCTCGAGCGTGGGATGCTCGGCGCGGCAGGGGGGGCACCAGCTGGCCCAGAAATTGACGATGGTGATATCGCCGGCCCGCAGGTCGTCATCGCTCAGCAGGGGCCGGCCGGGCAGTCCCTTTTCGGGCAGGGGCGGTGCGGGTTTGCCGATGAACACCGAGGGCAGCGCATCGGGATCGCCGCGCTGCATGCCGACATAGAACAGCACGGCGAGGCAGGCGAAAAGCACCGGCGGCGCGATCATCAGGGGCGACAGTCTAGCCATTCTTGCGAACTCTCTTTTCCAAAGCTGCCAGATCGCGGCGCATCCGGCGCGCCCGGATCAGGCTGATGGTCCCAAGCGCCGCCAGAAGTGCCACGGCAACTCCGTAGGACGTCAGCACCTCAAAGGCGTACTTTCCAAGCTCAGGCATCATCCCATCCTCTCGCGGGCCAGCAGCGCCCGCATCCGGCGAGCCCGTATCTCGGTCTGCGTGCGCAAGAGCACCAGCGCCACGAAGAGAAGCACGAACCCCGCGATGCACACCAGGAGCGGCAGGTAGAAAACGTCGGCCACGTTTTCCTGCCTGTCGAGGCTGAGGGACGCGCCCTGATGCAGCCCCTGGTTCCAGAACAGCACCGCATAGCGGCTGAGCAGCGCAAAGACCGATCCGACCAGGCACAGCACCGAGGTCAGGTCGGCGGCGGTGTCGTCATTTTCGATCGCGGCCCAGAGCGCGATGTAGCCCAAGTAGAACAGCAGCAGGATCAGGAACGAGGTCAGGCGCGGATCCCAGACCCACCATGTGCCCCAGATCGGCTGTCCCCAGAGCGCGCCCGTTGCCAGCGCGATCAGCGTCATCACCGCGCCCACCGGCGCCGCCGCGCGGGCCGCGAGCGCGCTGACATGGTGGCGCCGCACGATCCAGATGAGCGACGCGACCAGCATCATCAGCCAGGCGTTGATGGCCATCAGGGCCGAAGGGACGTGCAGGTAGATGATCTTGACGCTGGCGCCCTGGCGGTAATCGTCGGGCGTGAAGAAGAACCCCCAGCCGAGGCCCAGCACGAGGCAGATCAGCGCCAGCGCGCCCACCCACGGCAGGACACGGTCCGACGTGGCGATGAACTTGCGCGGATTGGCGTATTCCCAGAGCGAGGCCATGAACGTCCTTCGAGCTTAGCGCAGATTGACCCTTACTACCGCAGCCGAGGCGAAGGGCAAGAGCGCGATTGTGCCGCAGGTGATCCCCGCCAGCATGATCAGCGGCATCGCGTAATCCAGCCCTTCGGCGCCGCGGCGGGCTGCCTCCGCGCCGAAAATGAGCGTCGGCACGTAGAGCGGCAGGACCAGCAGCGACAGCAGCAACCCACCCCGCTTGACCCCCACGGTCAGTGCCGCACCGAAGGTGCCGATCACGCTGAGCGCGGGCGTGCCCAGCGCCAGCGACGTCAGCAGCGGCACATACCCCGCCGGGGCGAGGTTCAGCAGGACCGCCAGGAAGGGCGCCGCCATAACCAGCGGCAGCCCGGTGGTCAGCCAATGCGCCAGCGCCTTGATGGCGGTCAATGCCTCCAGCGGCAGCGGCGCCGTGGCCAGCAGGTCGAGCGAGCCGTCCTCGTAATCCAGCGCGAAGATCCGGTCGAGCGACAGAAGGCAGGCCAGCAGCGCGCCCAGCCACAGGATGCCGGATGCGATGGCCTGATGCAGATCGCCGCGCGGCCCGACCGCGAAGGGCACCAGCACCACGACGATCAGGAAGAACGCAAGGCCGAGGCCGAAACCGCCGCCCGCCCGCATGGCAAGGCGCAGATCGCGGATCAGGATCGCCCTCACAGGAATGCCTCGTCGAATGTGTCCAGCGCGGCGGCGCGCGCGCGGTAGGGCGCCACGTCCAGCGTCTCGGCCTCGTCCAGGCCCAGATCGATATGAGTGGCGATGACGGCGCCCCCGCCAGCGGAGAGGTGTGCGCGCACGGCGCGGGCGAACATCGCCGTGGCGTGCGCGTCGAGCGACACGGTCGGCTCGTCCAGAAGCCACACCTTGCGGCGGGCCACGATCAGCCGCGCAAGCCCGAGGCGCCGCTTCTGCCCGGCCGAAAGCGCCCCCGCCGGACGGTCCGCCAGCCCCTCGAGCTCGAACGCGGCCATTGCGGCGGGCACATCGCCGCCACCGAAGATATCGGCCCAAAAGGCCAGGTTTTCCTGCGCCGTCATCGCGCTCTTGATCCCGTCGGCGTGCCCGGCATAGACGCAGGCTTCGGGCGCCGCCTCGACGCCGCCGCGCAGGGGCGGCTGCAGCCCCGCCAGCGTGCGCAAAAGCGTGGTCTTGCCCGACCCGTTCGGCCCGCGCAGGATCAACGCGCGGCCGGGGGCGAGCGAAAATCCGATGCCGTCCAGAACGGCGATCCCGCCGCGCGAGACGCTAAGGTTATGGGCGGCCAGCAACATGCGGCCACGCTTAGCGCAATGCGCGCACAGGGGGAAGCGGCGCCACCCGTCAGACCGGCAGCACGGCGGCGGCGACGCGGCGCCCTTCGGACAGAAGCACGTTGTAGGTGCGGCAGGCGGCGGGCGAACTCATCGTCTCCACGCCCAGCCCCGCGTCCTCCAGAGCGCTGCGCAGGCTTTGCGGGATATGCGCGATCTCGGCCCCCGTGCCGATGAAGATGACATCGATTTCCGCCGCGATGTCCAGCAGCGGCTGCGTGTCGTCCAGCCCGTCCCAGCGGCGTGCGCCGATCTCGGTTACCAGGGCGGCGCCCCGGATGATCTGTCCGCCGACACGGAAAAAGCCGGGGCCGTAGCCGTCGATCGGCGTTGCCTCCGCGAAAGTGACCTCATACATCTGCATTCTGGCGTTCCTTTCTTCGGGTCAGGCCCAGACCGGCAGGCCAGTGACCACCGCCAGCGCGATGATCGCCAGCGCGGCGCGGCGGTAGAGCCGCTCGTGCTCGGGGTGAAAGAGGGCCTGACCAATCATCATGGCCAGAAAATAGGGCACCGCCAGCAGGCCCGCCAGCCACAGGACCGGAATTTCGGCAAAACCCCGCAGACCGAGGCTGATCACGATCACCAGATCGAGCGCGGCGAGAAACAGGATCGTGTTGGCGCGCACCGATTGTGCGGCGCTGCGCCCGGCGAGGTAGAACAGCACCACGATGGGGCCGGTCATGCCCGTCATGCCGCCCAGCAAACCGGCCGCGGCGCCGATCAGCAGGAGCGCGGGCAGCCGCACCTTGTGGGTGAAATACCAGCCCGACGCGAGCGCGATCAGCGTGCAGGTTGCGAAGGCGGCGACGATCCAGCGCACGGCGGCCGCATCCAGCGCCTCGGTCACCGCCAGGCCCAGCGGCACCGCGGGCAGCGCGGCCAGCACCAGAAGCCCGACCTGCGCGCGATCCGCCTGCCCCCAGGCGCGCGGCACCAGCGCCGCGATGCTGGCCACCTCGACCAGCGCAATTATGGCGATGACGTGGGTTGGCGGCAGGAATATCCCCGCCACCGGCACGAAGATCAGCGCCGAGCCGAATCCGGAAAAGCCGCGCACGATGCCGGCCACCAGCAGCACGCCGGCAAGCCACCAGAACCCCGGCAGCGCCAGCGCCGCCGGGATCGCGTCAGGCATCGACATTCGCGAACTGGTTGCCGACGGTGTTGTCGGGCTTGGACCAGTCGCGCTTGACCCCCAGCCACAGCAGGATCGTCGAGGCGACGAAGACCGAACTGTAGGTGCCCACAACGATGCCCCACATCATCGCGAAGATGAACCCGCGGATCACGTCGCCGCCCAGGAAGTAGAGCGCCAGAAGCGCCAGCATCGTGGTGAACGACGTCATGATGGTGCGGCTGAGCGTTTCGTTGATCGAAAGGTTCAGCACCTCGGCCAGCGGCTTGGTCTTGTATTTGCGCAGGTTCTCGCGGACCCGGTCGAAGACGATGACCGTGTCGTTCAGTGAATAGCCGACGATGGTCAGCAGTGCCGCGATGGTCGCCAGGTCGAACTGAAGCTGCACCTCGGAAAAGACGCCGATGGTCAGGATCACGTCATGGACCAGCGCCACGACCGCACCGACAGCGAACTGCCACTCGAACCGCAGCCAGATGTAGATCAGCACCGCCCCGATCGCCAGCAGCACGGCAATGGCCGCCGTCTGGATCAGCTCGCCAGACACTTTCGGACCGACGCTTTCGACCGAGGTGAATGTGACATCCGGCACCGCCGCCTGCAGCGCGGTCTCGACCGCGGCGATGGTTTCGGGAGTGACCGCCTCGGCGTCGTCCTGCGCCTGGATGCGGATCATCGACACGTTCTGATCGGGGCCGAAGGTGGGGTCGAACACTTCGGTGATGGAAATGTCGCCCAGACCCAGATCGCTCATCGCGTCCCGGTACTGGCCGATGTCGATGCTTTGCTCGCTTTGGGTGCGGATCGTCGTGCCGCCCCTGAAATCGATGCCGAAATTCAACCCCTGGGTCAGGAACGATCCCGCCGCGACCACGATCAGCACGGCCGAAAGCCCGATGGACAGCTTCCAGCGGCGGAAGAAATTTATGTTCGTCTCCTGCTTGACCAGCTTCAGGTAGCGCCCTTGCAGCACCGTTCTGGGCCGCTTGCGCTCGAACCACATGATGGTGATGAGGCGAGTGACGAAGATCGCGGTAAAGACCGACGTGATGATCCCGAGACCCAGCGTGATTGCAAAGCCGCGCACCGGCCCGCTGCCCATCGCAAAAAGGATGACGGCGGTGATCAGGGTGGTGATATTGGCGTCGACGATGGCGCTGAGCGCCTTTTCATAGCCCAGCTCGATCGCGCGGGCGGCACCCTTGGCCGTCTTCATCTCTTCGCGGATGCGCTCGAAGATCAGCACGTTGGCATCCACCGCCATGCCGATGGTCAGCACGATCCCCGCAATGCCCGGCAGCGTCAGCGTGGCGCCGATCATGCTGAGCAGGCCGAACATCAGCCCCACGTTGATGACCAGCGCGATGTTGGCGAAAAGCCCGAAAAGGCCATAGCTGGCGAACATGAAGACCAGCACGAGGCAGAAGGCGACGATGCTGGCGACCTTGCCCGCCTCGATGCTGTCGGCACCCAGTTCGGGGCCGATGGTGCGCTCTTCCAGGAACTCCAGACCGGCCGGCAGCGCGCCCGCGCGCAGAAGAACGGCGAGATTCGTGCTTTCCTCGACGGTGAAGCGGCCGGTGATGATGCCCGATCCGCCGGGAATATGGCTCTGGATCGTGGGGGCGCTGATCACCTCGTTGTCCAGCACGATGGCGAAGGGACTGCCGATATTTGCCGCCGTATAGTCGCCGAAGGCGCGTGCACCGGTGGGGTTGAAACGGAATGAGACCGCAGGCCGCCCGTTCTGATCGAAATCGGGCTGCGCATCGACCAGCTCGTCTCCGGTGACGACCGGCGCGCGCTCCAGCACGTAATAGACGCCCTCCTCGTCCAGCGAAGGCAGGATCTCGTTACCCGCGCCCGCGCGCTCGTCCGGCGAGGAGGCGCGCCCGACGACGGGCTGGAATGTCAGCTGCGCGGTGGTGCCGATCATGTCCTTCAGCTCGGCGGTGCTGCCGATGCCGGGCACCTGGATCAGGATCCGGTCGTTGCCCTGCCGCTGGATTGTCGGCTCGCGCGTGCCGACCTCGTCGATGCGACGGCGGATGATCTCGAGCGACTGGCGCACGGTTCGCTCGTCCGTGGCGCGCATCTCGGCCTCGGACAGGCGCACCACCACGCGGCCATCGCGCGCCGTCACCTCGATGTCGCTGACGCCGGCGCCGGTCAGGCTGGCGACGGGCGTGGCGAGGCCGCGCACCAGATCGGCCGCGCGGGCGGCCTGTTCAGGCTGCTCGTTCAGGCGCACGACCAGTTCGGCGCCTTTTGTCGGCTCCAGCCGGATCGTGCCGATCTCGTCGCGGTGCTCGCGCAGCAGATCGCGCACGGCGGGCCACATGCCTTCGATCCGGGACTGGTAGACATCCTCGACCTTGACCTCGGCCAGCAGATGCGCGCCGCCGCGCAGATCGAGGCCCAGATTGACCAGCCCGCCGGGCATCCAGTCGGGCCAGGCATTCAGCGCGCCCGCGACCTGCGATGGATCGGTGCCCTGCTCGACCGCGCGCACCGCATCGTTATGCGCCTCGACCCGGCCATAGAACACGTTCGGAACCGCCATGAGGATGCCGAGGGCGACGAGACCCCAAATGAGAATACGTTTCCACAGATCGATCTGAAGCATGTCGGCGCCTTTGAATGCAGTTCGGGCGGATAGGTGCGGGGCCGTCGGCCCGGCTCAGGCCTTGGGCGCGTCGCCTGCCGGCTCGGTCTTCGAGACGACCTGCGCGATGGTCGACTTGACGACCCGCACCTTCATGTTCGCGCCCAGCTCGACCTCGACCTCGTCGTCGTCCTTGACCTTGGAAACCTTGCCGATCAGCCCGCCCTGCGTGATCACCTGATCGCCACGGCGCAGGTTCTCTACCATTGTGCGATGCGCTTTCAGTTTGCGCTGCTGCGGGCGGATCAGAAGGAAATACATGATCGCGAAGATCAGGATGAGGGGTATGAACTGCGCGAACGCCGATCCGCCTTCCATGGGGACACTCCTGTTGACGGCGGGGCCGTCCCCGCGAATTTTGCGGAACCTATTGGCGCAGAGCCCTGTTTGCAAGGCGCGAAAACGTGAGGGGCGCGGCCGGGCGGCTATTGGTCCGGAAAGTCCTCGGGGATGCGGGCATAGACGGCAATCAGGCAGCCGCCCCTGGTGGTGGAGCAATGTTCGGTCCCGTCCTTCAGCCAGACCAGATCGCCGGGGCCGTACTGGGTGCCGTCATTGTCGGTCAGATCGCCCTCGATGATCAGAAACTCCTCGTCGCCCATGTGGCGGTGCGGGACGGTCGTGGTGCCCGGCGCCATGCGATAGACATAGAAACCCGCGCCTTTGGGATGCGCATCGTTCAACTGCAGCACCTCGCCATCGGGAATTCCGTTGGTCTGGATCGGCGTGAACTGCGCCGTGCGGATATTGGCGACGCGGCGGTTCTCGGGCTTGATAGGCTTCATGATGTTCTCCCTTCGGGCATCCCTCAACGTGAATTTCGCGTATGCCAGGCACGCTTCACTTGAGGAGAGGCAGTTTGCCGCCCGGCAAATATTCGTTCGGCGCCGGTGTTCTTCTCCGGCGCGCGATGTCCTATGACTATCGCCTGAAATATCGCCAATGCCAAAGGGAATCACCATGAGCAACCCTCACCAGTTCAATCAGCCGCTGGGCGGCAACGACATGCCGCGCTTTGGCGGCCCCAGCACCATGATGCGCCTGCCGCAGCAGCCGACCGCCGAGGGGCTGGACGCCTGTTTCGTCGGTATCCCGATGGATATCGGCACCTCCAACCGCACCGGCACGCGCCACGGCCCGCGCGCCATCCGCGCCGAAAGTGCGATGATGCGGCCCTTCAACATGGCGACCGGCGCCGCGCCCTTCGCGAAAATGCAGGTGGCCGATATCGGCGATGTGGCGATCAACACGTTCGACCTGAAAAAGACGGTGGACCTCATCACCTCCGCCTATGACGAGATCCTGAAGCATGACGTGGTGCCGCTGACGCTGGGCGGAGATCATACGCTCAGCTATCCGGTGCTGCGCGCGATCGCCCGCAAGCACGGGCCCGTCGCGCTGATCCATGTCGATGCTCATTCCGACACCAATGACGAGATGTTCGGCGAGAAGATCGCCCACGGCACCCCCTTCCGTCGTGCCGTCGAGGACGGACTCCTGCAGAACGACAAGGTGTTCCAGATCGGCCTGCGGGGCACCGGCTATGCGCCGGACGATTTCGACTGGGGGCGTCGCCAAGGCTTTACCGTCGTCCAGGCCGAGGAATGCTGGCACAAGTCGCTGACCCCGCTGATGGACGATATCCGGGCGAAGATCGGCGATGCCCCCTGCTATCTGACCTATGATATCGACAGCCTCGATCCCTCCGTCGCGCCCGGCACCGGCACGATGGAGATCGGCGGGCTGACCACGATTCAGGCGCTGGAGATCGTGCGCGGCTGCAAGGGGCTGAACCTTGTGGGCGGCGATCTGGTCGAGGTGTCGCCGCAATACGACACGACCGGCGCCACCGCGATGCTGGGCGCCAACCTGCTTTACGAGATGCTCTGCGTGCTGCCCAAGGTCTGGGCCTGACGCCAAAGCCCGCGCCCCTGTCGGCGCGGGCTGTTGCATCGCGCCGGAACGCGCGATCTTGCCGGACCGGGTCAGGGGCCTGGCCTCCGCGACAGATCAGCACGCCGCACCGTCAAGATCCGAGTGGCGCCGAACCACACCGCCCTCGAGCGAGAGCCAGACAAGGCAGCAAGTCCCGCTTGCGCGCGGCGGCGGCGTCGTTTAAACGTCCCCGTGCTGTGCCCCAATAGCTCAGCTGGTAGAGCATTTCATTCGTAATGAAGAGGTCGGCGGTTCGAGTCCGTCTTGGGGCACCACGAACCTTGCGACATTCTTGCAATGGGTCTGCGGGATCACGGAAAATGCCGGTTTTTCAAGGTGATTGGTCGCAAGTCCCGATCATGCGTATTGATGGGGTCGCAGGTTCGAGTGCTATAACCGGGACCATTCTTCTCGAATTAACCACTTAATTCCCATAGCTTCGACGGCTCGACGCCCAGCGCGTTCGCGAGCTTGGCGACGATGAGTACTGTAGGGTTTCGTACACCGCGATCAACGCCGCTGACACAGGTGCGGTGCAGGTCAGCCTCAAACGCAAGCTGCTCTTGCGAGAGACCCCTGCCCTCCCGGTGGTGCTTCACGTTTCTGCCCACGACCGCTTTGATATCCATGCGGACACAGCGCTGATATGCAGCTTGTTGATCGACAGACCATGCAGAAGGAATTGGCCGAGAAGGAAGCAAAGGGCGTTCTGATTGGATCGAACGGCGTTCGTCGCCGACGTCTTGCTGATGCGCGGATGCAACTGCGGCATGAATTCCCCTGATGACCGCGGGACGGGGCTCACCGGCCATGTTAAGCAATGTGCCAGCACTCGAATTCATGGGGATCGCAGGATGAAGCAGAATCGTCAGCTACTCGTGCATTGCATTGTCGCTTCGGCCTTGGGCGCAGAATGCGCTTTTGCGCAAACGCCGGAGACTGCGTCCGGTCCCGAACTCGACTTCGGCGCTTCCATATCCACCGCCTACACAGACAACGTCTACGCCACCGAAAACGACAAGGTGGGCGATTTCGTCACCACGCTGTCGTTTTCGGGTGAGGTTTCTGACGCAACGGATGCCTACGAGTGGAGCCTTGGAGCCGAGGTCGATGTCGGCCGCTTTGCCTCCGAGGGGAGCGAGGATTACGAAGACGCGCTGCTGCGCGCCGAGGGCCGATACAACATCAATGAGAACGTATCCGTATTCGGCGGCCTCGACCGCGCGTGGGAACATGAGCCGCGCACCTCGCCCGAGGACTTGAACGGCATCGAGCCGACCGACTACACCCGCGACAGCGGTTTCGCTGGCGTCGCGCTGAGCTTCGGACGCACCGGCATCCGGATCGGCGCCAATGTCGGACGCTACGACTTTGACGATGTCCGCACCGGGACCGGCCAGATCATCAATAATGATGACCGCGACCGCACGCTTACCGAACTCGGCGGCCGCATCGGTTATGAGTTGGCCCCGGACCGCACCGTCTTCGTGCAGGGCGTCTATGACCACCGCGACTATGACCTTGGCACCGATGATTTCGGGTATGACCGGGCCTCGGACGGTTTTCGCACTGGTGTCGGTCTTGCCGGTCGTATGGGAAACGTCACCGGCGAAGCGATGATCGGCGTGCTGTCGCAGGACTACGACGACCCGCGGTTCGATACGGCGAACGCGCTCGATTTCGGGCTCGACATGACGTGGCGCCCATCGACCCGCACCCGTGTGACTGCCTCGATCGACCGCCGGCTGGGCGAAACGACGCTGTATGACGGCAACGCGGGCGTGGCCGCCTCGGGCTATCTCTCGACCAGCGCGGGCGTTCGTGCCTCGCATTGGGTCGCGGGGGATGTCACCGTCAACGGTTGGCTCTGGTTCACCGAGAACGACTACCAGAACCTCGACCGGGCCGACTACCTGACCGAAGCGGGCTTCGGCCTTCGCTACCACCTGACGCCACACATCTATGTCGGCGGTGCCTATTCCTACGAACAACGCGCGTCGAACGCCGCCGGTGCGGATTATGACGAACACACGATCCTGTTCAGTCTCGGCACCGAACTCGAGCCGCTCGACGACGGGACCGGGCCGCGCGCGCGGTTCGCGAATGGCGGCTTTTACAGCGGGTTCGACGTTGGCTACGGATCGCTCGTGACGGCGGTCGACGGGCAGAGGAGCGGCAGCGGACGATTGACGGCCGATTTCGGTGATGACGGCGGATCGGCCGGAGTCTTTGCCGGCTACCGCACCGAGGTCGGCAGCCTGGTCGTCGGCGCCGAGATCGGCGCCGAAGCGGGCAATTCCGACTGGACCCATGCCGGTGGACGGGATTTCTCGGTGGAGCGTACGGACAGCATCTCGGCCGATCTCCTGTTCGGCTTTCGGGCGCGCAATGGCGCGCTGCTCTACACGCGCGCCGGCGTCGCCGGCACGACTTTCGTAACCGACTATGCGCGGGCTGGCATGATGTCCGAGCGGTCCGAGCGCGAGCTGGGCCTGCGCGGCGGCGTCGGGGTGGAGATCCCGGTGCAGGACCGGTGGTCGGCACGCATGGAATACATGCTTGCCGCGTATCCCGACTATGACCTCGGAGTCGGGGGGCAGACCGACAACTTCGCCAATCTCGAGGCCATGGCGCGCTTTGGCCTTCTCTACAGTTTCGGCGATCGCACTGACATTAATCCGGAACCCGCGGCGTTCGACGGTCTGTACGGCGGCGTGCAGATCGGCCACGGCGTGCTGTCCACCGACAACGTCGGACCCCGCCCGAACGCCGGCGCGACGAGCTTCATCCTCGACGTGCCGCGTGCGAGCGGCGGTGCCGCGCTGGGCGCGTATCTGGGCTACGGATGGATGTTCTCGGACGTCTATTTCGGTGGCGAGGTCGACGGCGACCTGACGTCGAGCAACTGGAACATCGAACGCGATCCCGACGGCAGGATCATCTCTTCCGATCGGCGGGGCGGGATCGCTGCCTCGGTCCGCGCCGGCTATGTCGTCGACGATTCGTTCCTGGTCTATGCGCGGGCCGGCGCCGTGAAGGGTTTCTTCAGGACCGACTACGAGCAAGGCGGATCGAAGATATCGCAGGACGACTCCTTGGCCGGCTGGCAGTTCGGTGTCGGCGTGGAAGTGCCCCTCAAGGACGAACTGCACGTCCGCTTCGACTATACCCATTCGGAATTCAACTCCTACAAGGTCGACTACGCCAACGGCACAGACAGCTTCGATCCGGAAGAGAACCTGTTCCGTGTCGGAATCACGAAGCGGTTCTGACGATCCATCGCGGCGGCACAGTCTTGGAACCGGATGTCGGTTGATCTGGGTTAATGGTGTGGGTCGCCACGGCCAATACCATGAGATTGAAGTACGGCAGAAAGTGCGGCAGCAGGTGCCGCCGAAACTCCGGACTCAGAAAGGTATTGTGATGGAGACTGTTAACAACATGACCTCAGATCTTGGAACGAAAACTGTCCGGCGCGCGATTCTCGCGGGCGTGGCTGTAGTAGCATTGACCGCGCTGTCCCCGGACTGGGCCAGCGCTCAGGGCCAGGGGCAGGGCGGCCAGTCCGCCGGCGCGCAACAGGGCGGCGCTGGCGCTGGTACCGGCAACCGCGGCAAGGGCGGTGCCGCTGGCGGTCAGGGCGGCCGCAGCATGGATAGCATCCTCGAAGAGGACGATGACAGCGAGGACACGCCCGACTGGGCTGGCGAGCGCGGCGGCAAACCTGATCGCGGCGCCGACAACGTCGGGCAGGGCGGCCGCGCCGCAGACAAGGGCGGACGTCCCCAAGGCAAGGGCGGCGGAGACGAGGATTCGGACCGCCCCGAGTGGGCGGGCGTTCCCGGCGGCAAGGCGGGCGGCGGCACCTCTCCGGATGCAGGCGGTAGCGGCGACGAGTACGGCGATCTCTACGTCATCCTGCGCGACGACCAGGGCGTCCCGATCCTCAGCCCCAATGGCTTCGTGCAGCCCGTCGCGGCGGATGGCACGCTGATCCCCCTAGACGAAGAAGGCGCTCCAGTCGACGCGACGCTCGTTCAGGAGGTTGAGCTTGGCCGGACGAACGTGGCAAGATCGCCCGACAGCGTGCTCGCGAACCGGCTTGAGGAAGTCGTCATCGCGCTCAACACGGCGGAGGCGATCGCGCTCGACCCGGCGGGCCGGATCCTTGTGACGATCGATGGAGAGACGCGCACGATCGACTCCCCGCTTGAGAACCTCGCGATCTACGAGGCGCTGATGACAAACGGCACCATCCAGGGCGTCACGGCCACGCTGCCGGCGGAACTGTCCAACCTGACCGATGGCACCTTCAGTTCCGCGGATCTCACTTCGGCCGGCACCTTCCTCGCGGCGGCGACCGACAAGTCCGCGCCACTGACGAACGACGAGATTGCCTACCTGAACCGCATCCTCGATATCGGCATTTCAACGGTTGGCGATTCAGACGTCACCTATTCGGCCGTCGACTACTCGCAGTTCAGCTACGATCGCTCGGACGCGTACGGGGATGTGCTCTACACGGTTCTGATCCGGCAGGAGGACGGGAGCTACATGCCGACCGAGGTCAACATCTACGAAGCGGTCTTTGGTGGATCCGAACCCGACGTGACGGACGGCACCTTCACCGCCTTCACCCAGGCCACCGACGACGCGCGCGCGGTCATCAACTACATCCACGAGTACGAGGTTCCAGGGGAACTGTGACGGACTCGGCGCGGCGCGGCCTGCCGGTCGCGTCGCCATCCCACCATGGAGAGCGCATCATGAACCCGTTCCGTTTTAGAACGCACCCTTCTCTCGAGCGGGCTGCTTTGGCATTCGCGTTGGTCGGCTGCCTGACCGCGTTCGCCGTTCCGGCGGCGGCGCAGGCGCGTGGCGGCGGTCACGTCGATGACGGGTTGACGACGAGCCACGAGGACTCCGACCATATTGATCCGGGCGAGGATCACGCTGGCAGTACCGGTCTGGGCCGTGGGCCCCGCTGGAAGGGCGGCGGGTCGTCCGGAGAACGTGGCGGCCACGAGGACGGCGGCCATGAGGATGGGGAAGACTCCGCCGACGGCCATGACTCCGGCGACGACCACGCCGACGGAAAACGCGGGCCGCGCTACATGGGGGGGCGGGGTACCGAGACGATCCTGACCGGCCGGCACAGCGTGTCGATCGAGGATCGGGTGTTCCGCGGCCACGGCAACTGATCGATCTGCGGCGCCGGACGGCGCGCCGACGCTGCAATCGTCCTGCGGACACCGCGCCGGACGGGACAACGACGCGCGCCATCAGGAGGAATTACGATGAAAGCGAAGATGATCCTGATGCTGGCTGCGACGGCAGGAATGCTCGCCGTCTCCCCGGCAGTCGCCCAGGAACGGGATCAGGACCAAGACCGCATGCAGGAGATGGATCTGGACCAGCTCCGCGACCGTGGCCGGATCTACGGGTATGACCTCATGACGCTCGACGAACACGACGAGCTGTTCCGGCGCCTTGACGAGGCCCAGACTGAGCAGGAGCGCACGCGCATCATGCAGGAGCACCGCCAGGCGATGCAGGAGCGCGTACGAGCTCTGCTCGGCGTCATTGGCGGTGGCCGAGGCGCAGGCGGGCCCAGCGGCGGCGGGAAAGGCTCTCGCAAGAACTGACACCGCACGCGTCGGCCAACGGTCTGGCCGCTTGTTTGCGCGAAACCTGACGGCTGGGAGCCTTGACGCAGCTGCTTTTTCGATTCCGCAAGGGCTCCTCCCGCGTCTTCTGGAGGCTGGTTGCCCCTCCCTCTACCGGGTCGCCGTGCAGGCCGCACCAAGTGGAGCAGACTTGCCGCCCTTCAGCCGGACGAGCCTGCCCCTTCTCCAGGGCCGTTGCTGGCGACCCGCCCAAACGTCCCCGATGCACGAATGTCCGATCTTGTGAAGCCGCACCGCCGCGTCGGCGCATCCCACCAAGGTCCGCAGTGGGCCGGGCGTGAGGATGTTCACTGTAGGTCGGTGGCGGAAAATCGCGGACGTTTCAGCGGAGCAGGTCAACTGCATTGTCATCCGGTACGATGCGACCGCCGGGGCATCCGGCGGAGATCGAAGGAAAGTTGTTGGGATTGTTGCACCGTGCGGATGCAAAAAACGCCGCATACCATTCGGATACGGCGTGATCGCTAAAGTTGGTTGCGGGAGGGCGCATTGACCTTGACCGAACCTCGGGAGTGCTACGATAAAACGTAGAATGCCTACCCTATTATCCACCAGAAAAAGCAGAGCTTTCGGAAATGCTCAGCCTGCTTGCCTCGCGAAGGTCCCGTCTGCGCCATAACGTAGTCGCTTCCGGATAGGAGAAATCAGCCAATTTTGGGTTCTCCCCGAAGCGACGCCACTCCATGATCACCGAACTGAAGTCCGTCCGCGATGTCTGGAAGAAGATGCCGACCGAACGTCACGCGCGGCTCTTCCTCGAGAACGCCATCTGGGGCGATGATCGGTTCTGTCCGCATTCCACGCGACGAAACTGGATCGCCGGACCTGGATCGAAAGCGGGGGCGAGGAACAGGCAAACCTATCGCGTTCGTTGCTGCGGCACGAAACGGTCAGGCTCGAGCCGTGCTCATCCCGAATGCCCAAGGGCGCACGATGAAGCCCATCATCGAGGGTTGGATCGACCCAACCTCGGCGCTCATCACCGACAAGAATCCAAGTTACGGAAAGATCGGGGCATCTTTTGCCAGCCACCATACACTCCAGCACAAAAAGCGCGGGTATGCGAACACGAAGACCGGGCGCACATCAACACTGTCGAGGCCGTGAACGCGGTCGTCCAGATCGCTCTGATCGGCGTGTATCACCGTCTCGGACGGAAACACCTACAGCGATACCCGGACGAGATCATATGGCGGTGGAACCACAGGACGCCGGAGAGAAAAGTTTAGAAGCGGAAATCTTCATCGGGCCTCCCAACCGCCGAGACCACGACGGTATGGAGGCCGATCCCGGTTGTGGACCAGATGCGAGGCCTGCTCCGCGTGGCCGTCGGCCGACAGGTGAGGCGCACCCGCTTATGGGGACTTCGGTGGCCGTGAAGCTTTGAAGTGCACTTCCGCTTCGAGCCAAAACTGTAGGATGCTGGGATGAACGGATGCCCGCTTCCGCACCGGTGAGATGTATTGCGCCCGTAGATCCCTTCGGTGCCAGCGAGAAATCATTATTCTGCAACCCTTGATCAATCGGACAAAAATGTCCACTTAGCGCCAATGAGACAGAGAGCCGACGCAGAAGAGAACCGAAACGCGCTGCTGGAAGCCGCCCGCGACGTCTTTGCCGAGCATGGCGTGGACGCACCCATGGACCTGGTCCGGGTCCGCGCGCGAGTGGGGCGCGCGACGATGTATCGTCACTTTCCGGACCGTCGCGACCTCCATCTCGCGATTGTAGACGATTTACTTGCCCGGCTCGAAGCCTGCCGCCCAAACGGGACCCACGGCACCGTGGACCTCGGTGACCTTCTCGCCCTTGCCGCGAACGAGGCGGCCCATAGCCCCGCCCTTCACGGCGTCTGGGACAAGGTCCGCCTCGACCCGGCCGCAGCACCTCTGGTCGATCGCCTAAAGGCGGTTCTCGAAGGACCGTTGCAACGCGCGCATAACACTGGCCGGGCGACCGCCTGGCTGTGCGTCGAGGATATGTTTCTCGCCATTCGCATGCTTGGCGCGGCCAGTCGCGGCTTGTCGCAAGATACGCGCCAAGCCGAAGCCCAGCGCGCCCTATCCATCCTTATCGAAGGTCTCGGGATCGCCACCCCCGCACCAAAGGAGTTTCAGAATGCCCCCCACTGACTCCGCTGCCTCCGGGCAGTCCCCGTCCGTCCACACTTCGAATCCGGCGAAGCCGTTGGCGATCCTGATCATCGTCCTGCTTGCCGCGATTGCGGGGTGGTATACGCTTTCGGACCGCCATGCCCCCACCACCTCACGTGCCGTCATCTCGGCCAATGTTGTCCAAATAGCGCCCCGAATGTCGGGTCGGGTGACGGAGGTGATGGTTTCCGACAATGAGGTGGTTCCGGCAGGCGACACGCTGTTCCGTATCGAAAAGAGGCCCTTCGAGCTCGCCGTCGAGCAGGCCCGGGCGCAACTCGACCAGGCGACGCAATCAATCGACGCCTCGTCGGCACAGCTCTCGGCCACCTACGCGCAGGTGGCGCAGGCGCGCGCCAACCTCGAAAATGCAGGGTCGGAAAACGCTCGGATCGAGGAACTCTCCAATCGCGGGCTGGTCCCGACGGCGCAGCTGGAGGTCTCGCGGACCCAACTGGCCAATGCCGAGGCCGAGCTCGAGGCTGCCGAGGCCCAGTCGCGGAGCGCAGAGGCAAGCCTTGGCGTAACCGGAGAGGAAAACCCGCAGATCCGGGCCGCGCAACTTGCTCTTGAGCAGGCGGAATACGACCTCCTCTCGACCGACGTCGTCGCACCGCGGCGCGGCGTGGTGACCAACCTTCAGTTGGCGCCCGGCCAGTTCGTGAGTGCGGGTCAGCCCGCGCTGACCTTCATCGAAGATGAGGGTGTCTGGATCTCGGCAGAGTTCCGGGAGAATCAGCTGGTCGAGATCGATCCTGGCGACCTTGCGACGCTGGTCTTCGACGCCGACCCCGGCCGCATCTACGAAGGCCGTGTCGAAAGCCTGGGCTGGGGCATAAACCCCGGAAGGTCCCAGGCCGGCGGCCTGCCGGTCAATGCACCGAGCAACCAGTGGTTTGAACCTGCCCGGCGCATGCCGGTGCGGATCGAGATTGACGGCGGTCTTGACGCCTGGCCGCGCAAGGCGCGCGTCGGCGGCAATGTCTCGGTTCTGGTTCACGCCACTGGGGAGGGAATCGTGGAGACGATCGCCTCGGGCTTCCAGCGCGTCGGTTCGTGGCTCACGGCCCTCTACTGAAGCGGCGGCATGTATGTAGCCCCCCGCCCGCGGATCGAGGACGATCCGCATTTCGCCCTGCGGCTCGGGCTGCTCTGTGCGGTCTGCTTCGCCGCGATCCAGTGGATTCAGCCGGTCGTGCCCGCGCTGGTCGTGACCTTGCCCATCGCCATCCTCGCCGGGCAGCGTAAGCGGTTTGACCCGGTGCTCGGCGTCGTCGCGCCGCTGCTGTTCATCGTCATTGTCTGGGTGATGACACTTGTCGTCGAATTGACTCGACAGACCCCCATGCTGATGATCGCGATCGCGTTCTGGATCTTCTTCGCGGGATTCTGGGTGATCCGGCGCACGGGAAGCCCGATCGGCATGCTGATCATCATGGCCGCCGCGCTGCTGTCGATCATGGGGCTGAAGGCACCGGCGATGTTGTTCTATTTCCGGGACGGGTTCACCCAGGGTGCGCTGCTGAGCGTAGTAGCGGTGCCGGTACTCTACTGGCTGATCCCACCCGCCTCGATAGAGGTGCACCAGAGGGAGGTTCCGCTGATCGAGGACCATCGCGGGATAGGCTCGCTCAATCGCGCCGTCGTGCTGCTGCTGCTGTGCTTCTGGCTCTACGCGGTGATGCCGGCCTCAGACATGATCCTCGCAATCGGCGCGATCTTCGTGCTGGTCTTCCCGACGCGCGGCCAAGTGGTGTCCGAGGCGATGCAGCGGACGCTCGCCACGCTCTACGGAACCGGGGCGGCGCTGCTGATCTTGCTGGCGCTGACCTGGAACGCGCACTTCGCCATACTGCTTGGTCTCATGGCCCTGGCCGGACTTCTGTTCGGATGGCGGATGGTGGAAGGCCGCCACCCGAGCATGGTCTATCAATACGCGCTGTCCGTCTGTATCGCGCTGGTGGCCATCGCGCTGTCCAGCCAGTCGCCGGCCTACGCCTCGATCATGCGCATCCTGCTGACTGGCGCAGGCGGCATCTCCGCCGCGATCATCGTGGGTTTTATCGACAGCTTGCTGCTCTCCACGGACTCGGAGGCTCATAACGACGGCGGCTCCTGCTGATAGGCTCTCCTGATCAAGGTCAACTCCGTCCACCGGGCCAAAAACGTCAGCATTCCGAGCTTCGCGGACATTCGACCCAAACTTAGCGAACGGCAGGAACGTCCGCAAAGGGGCCGCGTCATCGTCTGACGCGCTTTGCTTCTTTTCGTGGATAATAGGGAATGCCTATGATTAGCTCGTTTCGGTCGGGAAAGATTTATCCAGTAGAAAAGCGCCGCCTCGACAAAACGGGATTGGATCCAAACGGCCTCGAAGGATCAAGGCGACCCGCCTTGAAAACCACTCGATCGCGCCGGGCGTCTCATCGGTGCGCAGAACCTGCGCCAGAAGGGATCGCCTCCCTGAGCCTCGGTGAGGCGCTACCGGTGGCCGCAAGCGAAGCTCGGGTGAAGTTCGAGTCTGGGATGGTTGGTAACACCGACCCGGTCCGGAGGTTTCCTTGTCGCCCTGGGAACAATTGACGTGCTTCGAACATTGGAAAGGTAAAGACACTTTGGCCGGTCATGGAGAAGAATCAAATGGCTGACAACGAAAACGCAAGTGGCAGATTTGGCAAGGCAACTTGGATCGTGACCGTGGTCGCCTTGGTGGGTTGGATCGGATCCATTTATTTTTACACGCAACAAGACCGCACAGATGATGAGTTGACCCAAGCGCTCCGCCAGCTTGATCAGACTCAACAAGAGTTGAATCAACAGCGCGAAGCAGAAGGCACCTTTGCTGACCTCAACGCCCAAATCGAAACGCTGACCCCAGAACTGCAAGACTTGACGTCACAACGCGACGCCGCCGAAGGCGATGCTGAAACGCTTCTGCAACGTGTCGAAGACCTGCGCGCCGAAGAGGCAGAGTTACAATCGCAGGTCGAGTCCGCCAAAGCAGACAAGGACTCTTTGGAACAAGAACTGTCGCCGCTCCGTGAGGAGCTTGCGACGTTCGAACAGCGCCGCAGCGAGTTGGAACAAGCCATCTCTGATCAAGACGCCGAATTGGCGCAAGTCAGCCAACGACTGGAAGAGGCCCGCAGCCAAGAGGCGGAACTTCAGGAAACCCTTTCGCAGTTGACCGACGAAACCGCACGCCTGACAGAAGAGGCCGCCACCAACGAAGCAAGGGTCGAAGAGGCTCGCACCAAGTTTGCCGATGTTGACGCGACGCTTGAGCAAGCCCGCAGCGAACGCGACTCTTTGCAGGAGGAAATCGCGGCCCTGCAGTTAGATGCGACGGCAGCAAATGATCGATTGGAAGGTCTACAGAAGGACGTCACGGCGACCGAAGCGCAGCGCGCCAAATTGCAAGGCATGTTAGCCACCCTTACCGATACGATAGCGCAACGGGCGCAGGAGCTTGCCGATCTGGAAAACCGGATTGATGGAGCAATTTCGGCCGACACGCCCGAACCGGCGGGGAACACACCCTCACAAGAGCCGCCACAAAACGGCGAAACGGATACTGGCATGAGTTTCAGATCTCAAGCCGAAGAAACACCGCCGGTTGATGATGCCGATGGCTCCGAAACCGAGGAGACAGACACCAAGGGCACTGGCATTGAAAACCCGGTCGAGACAGATGGCGCTCCAACAGATAATCCCGAAAACGACGAAGCCGACGGCGCCCGCAATTCGAAAGAAGAAGAGGAATCCGCGACCGAGCAGAATTAAAGTAATCACGGCTCTCACAGCACTGCAGGTATCCTTCCATAGCAATTTTCTGTATAATTGACTGCCGTCTAGCCATCGATCAAGGTGGTGGCCGTAGCAAGGGCTCGGCAGAAACCGAGATCGCGTCCTCACCGGCTGCCAATCTGCAACCCATTTTCCGTTTCTCAGCATAGTCGTCTCCTCAATTCTTGAGGACGCATTGACCTTGACCGAACCTCGGAAATGCTCCGGATAAACTCAGGAAATGCGCATCCGACGTAGCTCCGTCAGCCGCAACACGCAGGAACGACCTATGGCAGCCTTACTAGCATTCTTTTTTCTTTCGGCTTGAGACGCGTAAACATCCTGCGTGGGCCGCGTCTAGCACGCACGCACGCGCTTCATCCCCGCGTGTGCGGGGAACGCCGCTTTGGCGGCCGTCTCGGCGTCCGCGTCCGCGGTTCATCCCGGCGTGTGCGGGGAACGCAGAGACACCACGACACCGCCCGAACGCTCGATCGGTTCATCCCCGCGTGTGCGGGGAACGCAACATGGCGCACAATTCACGGCGCGGCATTTCCGGTTCATCCCCGCGTGTGCGGGGAACGCCTCCGGGTAACGCCACCGCGCCCCCAATCTCACGGTTCATCCCCGCGTGTGCGGGGAACGCTTAACGGCAGCGTTAAATCCGGTCTTGATCGACGGTTCATCCCCGCGTGTGCGGGGAACGCTGATCCTGCCCGGTGATCGGCGTGACAAACTGCGGTTCATCCCCGCGTGTGCGGGGAACGCGCTGCCTGCCGCCATATTTGGGAATGGACAGCCGGTTCATCCCCGCGTGTGCGGGGAACGCCACGGAACGAAGGGCCGCGATCCCCCTTTTCCCGGTTCATCCCCGCGTGTGCGGGGAACGCGGTGGTTTTCCCCCACCAGTTGCGGCTTTCGCCGGTTCATCCCCGCGTGTGCGGGGAACGCAGGACGTAGGCCATTCCCTCCTGATCCGGCTCCGGTTCATCCCCGCGTGTGCGGGGAACGCAGGAGGCGCGGCGCAAGGCGCGGATTATAGAACGGTTCATCCCCGCGTGTGCGGGGAACGCGAAATACGGACGGGACCATTAATGTCGGCGGTCGGTTCATCCCCGCGTGTGCGGGGAACGCGCGTTCGGTGCCACTGAACCGCGCCGGGTTTGCCGGAGGCTCCAACTCCTGATTAGGATGGAGCATCATGAACAAGACAACGAACAAGTTTTCCCCTGAAGTGCGTGAACGCGCGGTGCGACTGGTCTTCGACAATGAGGGTCAGCACGGGTCGCGTTGGCAGGCGATTATGTCGATTGCGGCGAAGATCGGCTGCGCACCCCAGACCCTGAACGACTGGGTCAAGAAGGCCGAGGTCAATGGCGGCAAGCGTCCGGGCGTCTCCAGCGAGATGGCCGAGCGCATGAAGGCGTTGGAACGCGAGAACCGCGAGCTGCGCCAGGCAAATGAGATACTGCGCAAGGCGTCGGCTTATTTTGCGCTGGCGGAGCTCGACCGCCGGTCGAAGTGATGGTGGGTTTCATCGACGCGCATCGTGATGCGCACGGGGTCGAGCCGATCTGCAACGTGCTGCCGATCGCCCCGTCCACCTATTATGATCATCTGGCCAAGAGGGCCGATCCAACCCGGTGGTCGGATCGCGCGCGCCGGGACGAGACGATGCGGCCAGAGATTCGGCGTGTCTTCGAGGAGAACTGGAGCGTCTACGGCGTGCGCAAGGTCTGGCACCAGCTGCGCCGCGAGGGCTTTACTGTCGCTCGCTGCACGGTCGCGAGGTTGATGAAGGACATGGATATTCAGGGCATTATCCGAGGCAAGCCTCACAGAACGACGATCCCCGACAAAAAGCAGCCCTGTCCGCTGGACAAAGTGAACCGCCAGTTCCGGGTGCCCGCGCCGAACATGCTGTGGGTCAGTGATTTCACCTACGTCGCAACCTGGAAGGGGTTCGCATATGTGGCTTTCGTGATCGATGCTTATGCTCGGAGGATCGTTGGCTGGCGCGTCAGCACCTCCCCTCACGCCGGTTTCGTCCTTGATGCATTAGAACAGGCGGTCCACGAACGTCGCCCGGTCAAAGGCATGGGGCTGGTGCATCACAGCGACCGAGGCAGCCAATACCTGTCCATCAAATACACCGAAAGGCTGGCAGAGGCGGGTATCGAACCTTCTGTGGGCAGCGTCGGCGACAGCTATGACAACGCCCTCGCCGAAACGATCAACGGCCTGTTCAAAGCTGAGGTCATCCACCGTCGCGGCCCGTGGCGCAGCTTCGAGGCCGTCGAATACGCAACACTCGAATGGGTCGACTGGTTCAACAACCGCCGCCTGCTCGAGCCTATCGGGAACATCCCGCCAGCAGAAGCCGAAGAAAACTTCTACGCAGCTCTGGAAACTGAACCCGTGGCCGCGTAACTAACGTCAATCAGCCTCCCGCAAATCCGGCGCGGTTCATTGTTTATGACAGTGAGGCTCGCTCTTTGCACGTGGTTGCATGTTGCTGCCCACTCATGCGCGCAGGTACAGTTTTTCTGGCGCGGTGTTGATGTGGCGTTGATGTAGAGTGCAAACGCAAAAGCCCGACTGGTTAAGTCGGGTTTTAAGCTTTTGATTTCGCCGTAAATTTTGGTTGCGG